>NZ_JANAVO010000020.1 GCF_024213555.1 Allokutzneria sp. A3M-2-11 16
AGGGCCGGGGTTTCATCCCGTGCCCCCGAGAGGCCCAAGGGCACGCGCAAGGGGCCCCCAGGTCAAGCCGACCCCCAGGCTGGAAGCCCAGCGCCCCACGCTGGAAGCCCAGCCCACGAAAGCTGGAAGCCCAGCCCGACTGGAAGCCAAACCCCTAAGACTCAGCCAACCTCTCCCCCGCACTCTGCGTCTTCAACGGAATCTGCTTGATGAACAAAATAGCCACCAACGCCAACACCGCCATAGGCACACCAATCAAAAACAGCTCACTAGTAGCAACCCCATAAGCACTGCGCACCACCCCAGCCACCCCCTCCGGCAGCTGCGACAAATTCGGCACCACTCCATGTCCCGACACCGGAATTCCCGCCGCGGCGAAACCTTCAGCCGTCAAAGTGCCGACGCGGTTCGCCAGCACCGCGCCGAGCACGCTCACGCCGATGGAACCGCCGAGGCTGCGGAAGAAGGAGATCGACGAGGTCGCTGCGCCGAGGTCTCTCGGCGGCACGTCGTTCTGCGCCACCAGGACCAGGTTCTGCATGAGCAGGCCGACGCCGAACCCGAGGACCGCCATGAAGCAGCCGAGCAGCACCACCGGGGTGGTCGCGCTGATCGTGCCGAGCAGGCCGAGTCCGGCGATGAGCAGCACGCCGCCGAGCACCAGGTGCGACTTCCACTTGCCGGTGCGGCTGATCAGCTGCCCGGAGACGGTGGACGAGATCAGCATCGCGAAGATCATCGGCAGGCTGAGCAGCCCGGCCTGGGTGGGGGTCTTGCCCAGCGAGAGCTGGAAGTACTGGGACAGGAACACCGTTCCGCCGAACATCGCGACGCCGACCAGGAAGCTCGCGGTGATCGACAGCGTCACCGTGCGGATGCGGAACAGGCTCAGCGGCAGGACCGGCTCCGGCACGCGGGACTCCACGACCAGCGCCGCGACCAGGATCAGCAGGCCGCCGCCGACGAGGACCACCGTCCACCACGAACCCCACGGGAACTGGTTGCCCGCCAACGAGGACCACACCAGCAACGTGGAGACCCCGGTCATCAGCAGGGCGGCGCCGAGGTAGTCCACGCGCACCTCCTTGCGCGTGGTCGGCAGGTTGAGCGTGCGCTGCAGCAGCACGATCGCGACCGCGGTCAACGGGACGCCGATGAAGAAGCACCAGCGCCAGCCGAGCCACGGGGTGTCCACGAGCACGCCACCGATCAGCGGTCCGGCGACCGTGCCGACCGCGAACACCGCGCCGAGGATGCCGGAGTACCTGCCCAGCTCCCGCGGCGAGACGATCGTGGCCAGGATGACTGGGGCGAGCGCGGTGAGCCCGCCCGCGCCGACGCCCTGCACGATCCGGCTGACCAGCAGCACGTCGATGCCCTGGGACAGGCCCGCGACCAGCGAGCCGACCAGGAACAGCCCGAGCGAGAGCTGGACGAGCAGCTTCTTGCTGTAGAGGTCGGAGAGCTTGCCCCACAAGGGAACCGTGGCCGTCATGGCCAGCAGCTCGGTGGTCACCACCCAGGTGTAGGCCGACTGCGAACCGCCCAGGTCGGAGATGATCCTGGGCAGCGCGTTGGCCACCACGGTGGAGGCGAGGATGGACACGAACATGCCCATCATCAGCCCGGACAGCGCCTGGAGCACGACGCGGCGGCCGGGCTCCCGGTGCTCCTGCCGGGGCGCCGGTGGTGGCGCGGTCGCGGTGCTGGTCATGAGTTCCCCCTGGTTGGTCTGTGCGCGGGCACGGGCAGCCCGGCGCCGAGCGAGTCGATGGCGGCGCGGATCAGCTCGGCGGCCGGTCGCCGTCCGCCGTGGTGCGCCCAGAGCTTGATCGCGGACTTGACCGCCGCGCCGAAGGCGGCGAACAGCAGCGCGGGGTAGAGGTCCTCGGTGCCGTGGAGGCCGGTGCGCTCGGCGATCGCGTCGATCATCTTCCGCTCGCCGCTGAGCTGGCCGGAGACGACCCGCGCCATCAGGGCCGGGTGCCTGTCGACGATGGCGAAGCGGCTCAGCCACTCCTCGCGGTTCTCGTCGAAGAGGACCAGTTCCTCGGACATCATCCACAGCAGGGCGTCGAGTGGGCCGAGGTCGGCGGGCGCGTCCAGGAACCGCCGGACGAGCTGCTCACCGCGCTGTTCGGACTCCGGGTAGGCGACCAGGATCGCGTCCTCTTTGGACGGGAAGTAGTTGAAGAACGTCCTCGGCGAGACGCCCGCCTCGGCGCTGATGTCCTCGGCGGTGACGTTGTCCAGCCCGCGCTCGGCCACCAGGCGCAGGGCGGCCTTGGCCAGTGCCCGGTGCGTCTCCAGCTTCTTGCGGGCGCGCAGGCCCATCCCCTGGTCGGTCGGTGACATGCGACCACGCTAGCAAAAATCTTGCAGTCTCTGCACAGTTGCAGTCTCTGCACGTTTGTGCGGCCGCGCACACGCGCAACGGGGGCACCACCGCGCGACCCGCGGTGGTGCCCCCGTTGCGAGGACTGGGTGTTCGCCTAGTTCTTGGACGCCTCGAAAGCCTGGATGACGTTGCTCGGGATACGGCCCCGGTCGGAGACCTCGTGCCCGTTCGCCTTGGCCCAGTCGCGGATCGCGCGGGTCTCGTCCTTGCTGCGGGTCGAACCGGCCCGGCCCGGCGCGGTGCCCCGCTTCGCCCGGCCGCCGACCCGGCGCGCGGCGTCGACGTACTGCGCGAACGCGTCCCGCAGCTTCGCCGAGTTCTCCTCGTTCAGGTCGATCTCGTAAGCGACGCCGTCAATGGCGAACTCGACGCGCGAGATGTCCTCGCTACTGGTTCCGTCCAGGTCATCAATGAGCTGGACGATGGTGAGCTGAGCCATGATGTGCCCCCGTGAAGGTGTGGTCAGGTCGGGTTTGGCCGGTTATGTCGCCCCGTTGGGCGCGACAGTAGCAAATAACCCGCGCGGGGTTCGACATAGCCCGTCCCGCTTTTGCGCCGGGCGCCACCGTCGCATTCACGGACACGGCACCCGCCCTGGACCGTCGTCCGGGGTCAACCCCGTGGTCACGGCGTTGCGCACCGGCTGGGCGTCGGCCCTGATCGAAATGTGGAGGAAATCCCTCAATTGATTAGCGCGGCGGGCGCGCCGGACCCCGACCCCGTCTCACGTTATGTCACCTTGTCGCGATTGCGGGCGGCCCCGCAATCGCAACAGCGCGGCATAACGCCTCAGCCGAAGAACCTGCGCAGTTCGTCGAGGACCGCGCGCGGCTGTTCCTCCGCGAGGTAGTGACCGCTGCCCGCGACCTTGACCACCCGGAAGTCCGTCGCCTGTTTCGGCAGGACCTGACTCAGGCCATCGTGGCCGAGGCTGCCATTGACCAGGCCGAGCAGTGGGACGGACACCTTGGGATAGCCCTTCACGTCCTCGATGTCCTGGTTGAACGTCTGGTACCAGCCGTTGCCGCCGCGGATCGCGTCCGGGGTGGCGTAGGCCCGCGCGAACACCTGCCGCGCCCGTTCGTCCACGCTGGCCTGGTCCACGAGCATCCGGCCGAGCATCCAGTCCAGCATCTCCCGGGACCGGCCGCTCACCAGCTGCTCCGGCAGCCCCTCGACCTGGTTGAAGGCGAACCACCACAGGTGCGCGGCGCCCTTGGGGTCCGGCAGCAGCGTCAGCTGCCGCAGGCTCTCGTCCGGGTGCGGCACGTCGAGCAGCGCGAGCCTGCGCACCGCGGCCGGGTGGTTCGCGGCGAGGCTGTGGGCCACCATCGCGCCGATGTCGTGCCCGGCCAGGTTGACCTTGTCGTGGCCGAGCCTGCCGATCAGCGCGTGGATGTCGGCGGCCATGGTCTTCTTGTCGTACCCGACCCGCGGCTTGGCCGAGCCGCCCATGCCGCGCAGGTCCACCGCGATCACCCGGTAGTTCTTCGCCAGCTCCGGCATCACCTTGCGGTACTGCCACCAGGTCTGCGGCCACCCCGGCAGCAGGACGAGCGGTTCCCCCCGCCCGCCGACGACGTAGTGCAGCCGCGTGCCGTTGACGTCCGCGTGCTCGCTTCGGAAGTCCCCGGGCAGCGAGCGGGCGAGCGCGCCGTCCGACAACGCGTCCGGCGTGCCCGCACCGGTGCTGAGCACCAGCACGGCCGCGACGACTCCGGCCTTGAGGCGTAAGGACCAGCCCATACCGACTCCTTTAATAGATCGATCGTTCCAGAAAAAGGGCAGCACAAAGGACGCCCGGAGTATCAGTTGAGCAGCGTCAGCGCCTGCTCGACCGCGTCGGTCAACCGGCGCCGGTTGCCGGTCCTGGCGATCACCTGGAGGCCCTGCAGGAAGGTCACCAGGAACCGGGCGATGGCTCGCGGATCGCGGTCCCCGGCCAGCTCGCCCTGGCTCTGCGCCCGGATCAGCCCGCCGGTGAGCGCCGTCTCGATCGCGTCGTGACTGGCGTCGACGCGGCGCGCGGCCTGCTGGTCGTGCGGCAGGCACTCGACCGCCGTGTTGGTGACCATGCAGCCCTTGCGTTCCTCGTCGGCGAGGGCGTTCTCCACGAAGGACCGCAGCACCGCGCGGACCGCGGGCAGCGCGGGCCCCGACTGGGACAGCGCGGCGAGCGTGGTGCCGTCCATGCCCTCGCAGTAGCGGTCGAGGGCGCTCAGGTACAGCTCGTGCTTGCTGCCGAACGTGGCGTAGATGCTGGCCCGGCCGATGCCCAGGTGGTCGACGAGGTCCTGCATCGAGGTGGCCTCGTAGCCCCGCCGCCAGAACAGCTCCATCGCCGCCCGCAGCGCCACATCGGGGTCGAACTCCTTGGTCCTGCCCATGACGCAGACTGTAGCAACTCTGGAACGCTCGGTCCAGTAACCCTCGCACTCCGCCGCGCTTATTCCCTGAACGGGTCGTTCGGGGCGTTGAGGTCCCTGAACGGGTCGTTCGGGGCATCTAACGCCCCAAAGGCGAAGTCTCATTTGGTTGCATAACTGTGACCTGCTTCAGACGCCGCGCGGATGTCGCCAGGAGCTGGGTTGCGCACGTCGGCCGTTCTTCACTTCTGAGGCGGACGAGCTTGGCTGACTGCATCGGCCAAGGCCACTGGCGCAACGTCCTCGTTACGCGTCACGGGGTAGGTCAGCGTCGTCAGCCGAGCCCACAGCAGCCGATCAGCGGCTGTTGCCTCGCCCTGCCGTTCCACCGTGATCTGGTGATCAGCCACAGCGGTGGCGAGTCGCAGCAGGGCCGACTGGGCACCTTCGAACGTGAGATCCCCCGTAAGTTGGCGTACGCGGTGCACGATCTGTTCGAGGCGTAGGACGACCCGCGACCGAAACGTCAACGCACGCCCCTTCCAGCGCTCGTATTCAGCGACGGCATCACACCGTTGCCGCTCGGTGATCACACCAGCCTGGAAGGCTGCTCGGACCTCGCGAAGTTCAGCGTTGCGGTGGGCAAAGGTGATCTCGATCGTGCGATAGATCGACTTCAAGACGCGATGGGTCTGGATGACGCGTTCGTCAGTGATCATGGCCCGCCAGCGGGTGACGTCCGGCGACCGTAGTTCGATGCCGATCAGCTCTTCGGCTGTGATGTCATCATCAGGCTCATATGGCAGCCGCATGCCTTCTTCCTTCAGGCTTCAGCCGTTCCGGGTGCAGTACCTGGCGCCGAGTGGCCAGGAGCGCGATAGCGGCGTTGGTCCATGAACTCGATCAGCACATCATTTGCCGAATCGTCTCCGGCGTCCACATTGGACATGAACAACGCGAACAGTGCGCGGGCGGCGCTATCCTGGCAGTCGATCACTGGCTCAGCGAGTCGGCTCTGCGTGCTCGGCTTGTCGAGTGGATGGCTGTTCATCGCGCACCCTCTGGGAAGTTGCGCAGAACGCCGAGGCAGCCAACGCACGGTCGGCCGGACGGTGCTGACATGGGCAATGGTTCGACAATGTGCCCGCACAGGGCGACATAGCGCCCGGCGGGCTGGCCCTTGTGGAACGACGTGTCGGTGACGTGGTGCTCCCGCCCGTCGTACCCGCATGTGATCGCGTTGGCATAGATCCGCTTCTGCGGCTCCAGCGGCCTGGAAGCCAACAAGCGCTGCCGGGTCGGGATCGCGCGAACTAGGTCGATGAGAGTCCACGTACCGGTTGCGAGCGTGACGAGCGCCAGCGGGGCCAACGCCCACCATCCTTCTTGCGTCATCGCAGCCCCTCGCAGAGTGGATGTCCAGGCGGCGCCATAGGGGAGTTCGGAGCCATCGGCCGTCGGACACGGTCGGGCATCCGTGCCAAGACGGGTCATGCTCGACTAAAATCAGCGTGTCTCAGGCGCTCATTTCGTCGCCAGGTCGCGCCGGGGACACGTTGGGGACACTCCGAGGCCAGGCAGTTGGGAAGGGGCGGTGAGATGACAGCCAGTGATCAACGCGAGGGCTCTCCGCGTACGGTTCTTGAGCTAAAGATCCGCCAGCGAAATCAGACACTTGCGGAGTTCGCCACGGCCGCCGAAGAGTTCGCACGCACCTTCGGAGAACCGGGTTCGATCAGCGAGCGGCACTTGAAGCGCTTGATCGCTGGATGCAAGTCGGACGGTTCTCCGGTCGGTCGGCCTCGTCCGGCCACGGTGCGGCTGCTTGAACGAATGCTGGACCTCACCATTGATGAGCTGCTATCTCCGCCCGACACGCTACGGCGGGCCGACACTGGGGACGTGGAGCTAAAGCAGCAGTTGAGCGCTGCCCGCCGAGTGAATGCCGAAATCCTGACCTTGATACACGACCAACTCAACACCGTTCGTCACCTTGATCGACAGTTGGGCGCAACCACGGCGCACGATGAGGTAGCGATCAAGATTCGGCAGCTCATGCGCCTACGGTCACATAGCCTGACTCCGAGAATTCGTGAACGACTCGCGGCACTGCTTGCCGAGTTCGGCACGCTTGCTGGGTGGCAGGCGCTTGATATGGGCTCCGTGGCTAACGCGTGGCAGTTCTACGAACAAGCTAGAGACGCAGCCCGCGAAACCGAAGATGTGGCATTCGAAGTACACAGTGCCGCCGAACAAGCCTTCGTTTTAATCGAGGTCAACGAGGCAGCGTCCGCCGTTGAGCTGCTGCACAACGCCGAGCGGCGCGGCCAACGTGTCATCAGCCCCCTGCTCCAATCCTGGCTTGCAGCCGCGCACGGCGAAGCACTCGCGGCAGACGGAAAGCGATCGGCAAGCTTGCGTGCTTTCGACCGCGCATCGACGCTACTGCCGACAGATGTATCCACAATGGACGGGCCATTTGTGGTGCTCGACCCTGTACATCTCGCGCGATGGCGCGGGCATGCCCTCGCGCGCATCGGCGAACCGGAAGCGGTCGACGTTCTTTCATCTGCACTGAATTGCCTTGACCCTACGTTCACCCGAGCTGAGGCGGGACTGCGGGTCGACTTGGCAACAGCTTTCCTGGCCATGGGCGAGCGCGAACAAGGCCGCGCACACGCGGCTCGTGCGCGTACGTTGGCAGCCGAGATCGGATCGGTGCGCCAGCAACGGCGGATTGCCCAGCTCCGCGAACTGGCGAGCTAGCCATCGACTGATTGTCTATGGCAAGCAACGCTCTGTTTCTAGCCGCAGGACGAAAAAGAATTACTTCTCCAAGAGAATTGAATATCGATCCCCGCCGTCGACTTCCTGCCATCCGAATCAGCCATTAGCCATTTTCTTGGACTGGAGAAAACTTCGAGCAAGGTGGTCAAAACGTTTGACCGGAGACGCCAAATCGTGACCAAGTTTACTTGACTGCCCCATGCCGGTCGGGTAAACCAAAAGAGGATGCTAAAAGCGTCCAGCGGTTCGGTCACTAGCTCAGCTCTAGGAGTTGGGCAGCAGTGATAATTGTCGGCTTCGGCCGTTCACTTCGGTGAGACTCGCATGCGGGTGGTGTCTTTGATGTTTATTTACAACCGCAATAGGTTGGTGGCCGAACCGCCCTTATTGGAAGCCATCAAGAAGTTGGAGAACAGATCATTTGCCACATATTTGGCAAGAGTGCAGGCGCACAAGAGGATAGTCAGACTTAACGCTTCATGGAACACTTCACTAATTGCCCTAGCTACGTCAACGACCATCGCATCGACCGGCCAGCTGGTTGAACCCAAGATGTATGGCAACGGCGGGAACGCCCTGATGGTCGTTTTGTCAGTTTTCTCTCTGGTTGTCTCATTGGTGGTGTCCAGCGTAAATTACGGAGCTCGGGCACGATCAATGGAAGCTAGCTATAAGCGCATCCAGCAAATCTCACTCATGGCGGAGCGCCTACCTGTGATCGCAGTCGCAGAGAATCTGGCGCAGCGCTACATTGAACTCCAAAAAGAGTACGAGATCGCCATAGAATCCTCAGAGAACCATGCTAAAGGCGACCACGATCGCGCAACCGGGACGCTGACAAAAGACACTATTAAGAACTTCTTCCTAGACGTTCTCCCGTATCTCACCCTCTCAATCCCCGTTCTCCTGTTGATCCCATTTATTGGCTGGTTCTTCAATGGACTCTGAAACCGCTTCCTCTCTATTCAAGAGACTGACCAGTCAAGAGAGTTTGATGTCGACCTTTTCAGAGCAAGTCGAAAAGAAGTCGGCACGTGGTCGAGACGGGGTGTCTCCTGCGCTGTTTAGGGAGAATCTAAATTTCTCCTGCGAAGAGCTTTCGCGAAAACTGCGGTCGGGAGAGCATGAATTTACTCAGTATCGCGAGTTGCTTAAGTCCAAGGGGGCTGGCAAGCCGCCGCGAGTCGTTTCGGTTCCCACGGTTCGCGATCGTGTAGCCCTACGTGCGGTGGCAGAGGTTCTAGGCCGCGTTTATCCGGAATTCAAAGGATCTATTCCGCAAGCTAAAGTTCAGCTTGTAAAAGAGGCCCTCGAACTGGGTACTTATGATTCATTTATCCGGCTAGACGTCAAAGAGTTCTATCCCAATATTTCTCACGAAAGAGTGATTGCGCGCCTGCGTTGGCGAGTGCGAAAGAAGGAATTACTTTCGCTGATTTTGAAAGCTATCAAGACGCCCACTGTTCCTGATCGTGCGAAAAAGAAGGTTGAGCTTCAAGGCTCTGGCGTGCCGCAAGGATTGGCAATATCGAACATCCTAGCAGAGCTTGTAGCGAGGCCAATCGATGTCAAAATGCAAGCAGACGAGCGCTGTTTTTATGTACGTTTTGTCGATGATGTGCTGATTCTGTGCCACAGCAGCGATGTGGATAGCCTCAAGAAAAAGGCGGGCAGACTATTTCAGAAGGAGCACCTAGAAGTACATGATCCGAATGAGCGAGGCGGGAAATCTGGTGCGGGATCGATTTCCGAAGGCTTCGAGTACTTAGGGTATCGATTTTTCGGCACCAAGATTTCAGTGCGTTTTGCGAGCGTACATAAAGTCGAGTCATCATTGGCGCGCGCTTTTACAAGGTACGCTAAGTCTTCATCAGGAGAGTCTGAGAGGGTTGCGCTCGCCCGGTGCCAATGGAAAGCTAACCTAATTATCACGGGATGCATATACAAGAATACGGCTCGCGGATGGGTGTTCTATTTTCGGCAGGTGAACGACCTGACAGTTCTAAAAAATCTTGACATGACAGTGAAGAGATTTGCAGCACGGTTCAACTTGCCGGATACCCTCAAAGTCAAGACCTTCATGCGGACGTACTGGCAAATACGGTCAGGGCAACATGCCCTTTCCGGGAATTCATACGTGCCGAACTTTGATCTTATTAGTATCGATGAGATGAGGGTGATTCTTTCAGAAGCTTTTGCCTATCGCAATATTGAGCTTCTTTCCGATAAGGAAGTTGAGTTTCAATTCAACCGGCTTGCCGGAAAGGCGATCGCTGAACTTGAGGAGGATATAGGAGATCTTTCGTAGTCGTTGCGGCGAATCAAGTTGGATATGGCCAATTGCCGCAAGGATCTAGGGCGCCACTCTGCGGCGGACGTCGCAGTTCGCCAACAGAAACTCCTGGCGACCTACTCAGGCCGTAGGCTGCGCCCTGTGTCTGACGAGCATGGGTCGTGGAAGACGTTCGGTGAGCGGCTGGTCTATGACAACCGGTGGGTCAAGGTTGGGTTGACAGACGTTCAGGCGCCGAACGGGGAGCGCTGGGAGTACCACGTGGTGCACCTCGCGCGGATCGCTATTGCGCTGATCGTGAACGACCAGGATGAAGCGCTGATGTTGTGGCGCTACCGGTTCGCCACCGAGCAGTGGGGGTACGAACTGCTCGGCGGCATGGTCGACGACGGGGACGACTCAGCAGGGACGGCCGCGCGGGAAGCCGCCGAAGAGAGCGGCTGGAAGCCGGTCGGCGCACCCGAGCACCTTGTGAGCTTCGAACCGCTGCCGGGACAGGTCACGGCGCCGGTCGATGTCTATCTGTGGCGCGCGGCTGAGCATGTCGGCGAGCCAACCGACACCGAGGAAGTCGGGCGGGTCGAGTGGGTGTCGCTGTCCCGCGTGAACGAACTCGCGCAGCGCCAACAGCTACTTGGCTCCGGCACGCTGGTGTCCCTGCTCTACTACCTGAATTCACGCCGAGCGTGAATCGCCTGGCAGCACAAGCCGTTCGAGCCGGTGCCGGAGCCTCACGGAGCCGACCTGGGAGATGATCCGTCGGGCCTGCTGTGCGTAGGTCCGGGCGGCTTCCCGGTCGCCAGCGGCGCTATAGGCGGTGGCGAGATCGACGTAGATCGCGGCGCTTGCACGGACGAACGACGGTTGGGTGTCTGCAATCAGTCCTTCGAGGTGGCCAATCGCTTCTGGCGCACCAAGGTGAACGAGCGCGTTGCCGCGCCAGCGTTCGAGGTGAGTACCGCCGAGGAAGAGAAACGGTAGTTCGGGGTGAGTAACCTCGGTTGGTAGCAGCGCATCGGCTTCGTCGAACGCGCGCAACGCTCCATCACGGTGCCCGGCGATTGCGTGGGCTTCTCCCTCTGCGGCAGCGAGCCACGTGCGCAACAGGCGCGGCGCGTGCTCACTGATCGACCGTGCTTCCGCGAACAGCGCAAGCGCGTCGTCGATGTTGCCCGCGTCGATCAGCACATACGCCTGTTCAGCGGTGGCGTGGGCTAGCAGAGCTGCCGATCCGGACTCCAGTGCAGCGGATTTTGCGCGCTCGTAGTGTGTCCACGCCTGATTGAGCGAGCCGATATCGAGTGAGGTCCATCCGGCCAATGTGGACGCTTCGACAAGCACCGCCGCCAGCGGCGCACGATCGCGCCGCAACAACGTATGCCGCAACAGGTCTTCCACCTCGGTGATGTGGCCGCGCAGCCGATCGAGCCGGACAGCTGATCCGAACCGGCGGTCGGCATGTCGGACGCTATCGACCTCCTGACGGAACAGCGTGATGGTTCGGGCATCGACACGCTTGGCGATGATCAGCCGTTCGGTCAACTCCTCGCCGAACGCGGTGTCATCGGACGGGAAGCCAAGATCGGTGTCCGTGCGGCCGTAGATCTCGCGCAGGACGGCGCGCATCGGCGCCTCCGGCGTGACGTGCCCGTTCTCCCATCGGGATATGTCGGTCTTCCGGCTCGCGATGGAGCGCACGGCCAATCCATGCGCAAGGGCGCGGTCGTTGATCGCCCGTGCGAGTTTCTCTTGACCCCAGCCAAGCTCGACTCGTGCGGCCTGCAAGGGCGTTGCCGCAGTCATGATGACCGGTCCTGATAACGGCATCCATCTGCGGAAATAACACGAGTTAACACGGGATGTGTCAACCGCTGCCAGCTCCCGGCAGGCGCGAAGATGCCGTTTCGTTGAGGCATGGCACACGAAAGCAACGAACTCCGAACGGCCAATGAGGCCGAACGGGAAATGGGGTTTCGGCTAAGCGCCGCGATTCCCGTCACGCCGCACCAGTCCGGTGATATCTGTCTGAAGGTCGACAAGCTGTTCGGTGATCTCCGACAGCCGACGCTCGATCACGGCCAGGCGGGCCGACACGGCGTCCTCCATGTCTTCGCGCGGCTGTCCCAGGCTTGGCGGGATGCGCCCGTGCAGCACGGCCGCCAGGTGTTGAGGGTGCAGCCCGAGGGCCACGGACAGCGCCTCAAGGGTGCGGTCACTGCGCTTGCGCTCCACCGTGTGGTTCTGGATCTCGCGGACGATCGCCTGGGAGACCTGCGAGCGCTCGGCCAGTTCGCGTTGTTTCCAACCGAGCTCAAGGACGCGCTCGTTGATGGTCTTCGCGACCGCCGCCCAGTCTTCCGACACCCATTCCTCCGTGGTCCGCCTCAGCGCCGAGATTAGCGCTTGACGCGATTCCGCGGCGCCCCAATCAGGCATGCGTCGCGCATTTGGACCCCTCTGCGCATTCGCGCGACTAAATCAGCTTGTTTTTCTCGCTGAAATCAGCGAGTCGACTTAAGGACTTATCCAATGCAGAAGAAAATGCCCGACGCCGGTGGTCCGGCGTTCTACACGGTGGCCGACGCGGCGTGGATTCTCGGCGTCCACCGCAAGCAGCTCAATCGCGCGATCCGGGTCGGCGTCGTGCGTACCGTCCTGCGCCGTTCGCGGCTCGTGATCCCCGCCGCCGAGTTGCGGCGGGTGCTCGACAGGGGTGCGCGATGACCGACAACGACGAGGAGTTCTCCGACAAGGTGGCGGCCGATTTGGATCGGTTCGCCGACACGTCTACCGGCGAGCTGTGGGATGTGGTGTCGCGGGACGGGTTGTGTCAGTGGCTCTACACGTCCGGGGATGCGCCGGATTGGTCCGGCGACGACCGGGCGGACCGGCTGAGAGCGGCGCGGATCTGTGCGGGGTGCCCGGTTGCCGCCGAGTGTCTGGAGTGGGAGTTGCGCACCGCTGGCTACGCCACTGCCGGGATATGGGGTGTGCTCGACGCGGAGGATCGGCGTCGGGTGTTCCTGTCCTGGTCGCAGCGTCGGGGCGGGGGTGAGCGGCAGTGACGTCGATGAGTGTCACGACATCTCAGCTGGTTGCCGCTGGCGTGGTGTTGGTCGCGTTGTTCGTGTTGTGGTTGACCGTGGTGCGCAAGGCTCGTGCGGCACGGGAGGCGGCTCGTTCGAGTGTCCGGCTGTTGTCGTTGGCGGGGCGGGTGTTCTTCACGGCGGCGTTGATTGTGGCGGTTCAGTGGGTGGTGATCACGCATCCGGGGCGGAATTTCTGGACTGTGGTCGCTGCGTTGGGGTTGCCCGCGTTGCTGGCTGCGTTCGTGTTGGTTCGGGCGTTGACCGTCACCGCGCTGGATGACCGGCGGGGTGGTCGCCGATGACCTCCAACGTTCGGTCTGTCCACACGGGACAGAGCCAGGCTGTACCGCTGTCACGGGTAGAGAAGCTGGTCGCGGACGCGGCGGAGGCCGCCCGGCTTCGCGCCTACCAGACCCACCCGGATGTTATCGCTCTGCGGGTGGAACGTATCCGTGCTCAGGTGGATCGGTTGTGTTGGTCGGGGATCGTGCTGGGTTTGGCGTTCACGATGTCCAACGTTCAGCACTTCGCCGCCGCTGGATCGGCGTCCTGGTCGCTGCCGTGGTTGGCGGCGTGGTTGCTTGATCCGACGGTGTCCCTTGTGCTGCTGGCGATTCTGCGAGCGGAGCAGGTGACCGCCCGGTACCAGGTGGCGACGGGGCCGTGGGTGCGTCGCGCGAAGTGGTTCACCCTCGCCGCGACCTATGTCATGAACACGTGGTCGTCGTGGGCGGTTGGGTCTGTGGCTGGGGTGGTGCTGCATTCGGTGCCGCCGCTGGTGGTGTTCGTGGCCGCCGAAGCGGTCACCGACGTGCGCGACAAGCTCACCGAAGCCGTGCATGTCGCGTTCACCGATGCCGTGAACCGGACGGGCGTTCATGAACCGGCCGCGCCCCGTCGTGAACGACCAGCTCGACGGGCGTCGTTTGCCGACTACCTCAACCAGGCGCGGCAGGCGTGGACACCGGGCATCGAGGTCACCCCGGCGTGGGTGCGTTCGGTGACGGACTGCTCACGAGGGCTTTCGCCCCGCCTGGCTGCCGCCCTGGCAGCCGAAGTCGCCGGGGGTGCGCCGTGAACACCCCTGATGACAACGAGGCCGTGAACGGCGACGTGAACGCGTTGGTGCCCAAGGTGTTCGAAGCCGAACTCGTCCGCGACACCGTGAACGGTGAGCCGGACGAGCTGGGTGAGCCGGTTCGGGCGCGGCCGGTTCGAGCGATGTGGGCGTGGCTGGCCGCGCGGTGGAAGCGAGCGGTCCGCGCGGTGTCCACGTCGGACAGAGCCCGCCACATGCGTGCGGTGATGGCTTATCGGGTGCAGAAGGCACCGGTGGATTCCTTGCGGCTGGTGTGGTTCGCCCTGCGGGGTACCGGGCGGTGGGTCGTGAAGGCGTGGACGTGGTTCACCTACGGCGACCTTCGCGCGGACGCCCGTACTGCCCGTGTCGCTGGTGATCCTGAGGCACGGCGGCAGGCTCAGGAGTTGATTCGTGCCGACGCGAAAGCGCGGTGGGCACGGTTCGGGATTGTGTTGCAGCGCAGCATGATCACGGTCGCTGTCCTGGCCGTGTTGGGTGGGTTGTTGTGGTTGATCGCCTCGTTCCTCGATCGCGCGGACATGTGGGACTGGCTCGCGACCGTCTACGAGGTGATCGACACCCTGTGGCTGATCACCGCCACCACCGGCCCCTGGCTGACCGTGGCCGGAGTAGTCGGGGTGCTTGTCGCCGCGACCTGGGAAGGCAGGGACACGTCTCCGGGTGCGGGCTGGTTGGTGCGGCCCGAGCGTGAGGACGCGGATTCGTGGGTGGACGAGCGGATGGTGTCGAAAGCGTTGGCACACTTGGGAATCGCGCCACTGACCCAGTTCTTCAAAGGCGGCGGAGCGCTGCATTACACGATCGCCGCCCGCAAGGACGGGGACGGCACCGCAATGCAAATCCGCCTACCAGCGGTCGGAGTCACCGCCGATCACGTCGCGGACCGGCGGGACCGGCTGGCCGCGAACATCGGACGGGCCACGCTGGAGGTGTGGCCGACCATGGGCGATGAAGCCTGCATCCTCGATCTGTGGATCGGCGACAAGGGCGCGTTGTCCAGTGGTGCCGGGGAATGGCCGTTGCAGCACGACGGCACGGTGGATGTCTTCGACGGTGTCCCGTTCGGCCTGTCCCAGCGTGGGCTGGTCATCAACGCGCCGTTGATCGGCGCGAACTGGTTGGTCGGTGGCCGACCCGGACAGGGCAAGTCCGCCGCCCTGCGGACGCTGCTGCTCGGTGCGGCACTCGATCCGACTGTGGAGTTGTGGGTGTTCGTGATGGGCGAGTCTCCGGATTTCGACCCGTTCACACCGCGCCTGGCCCGCTACCACATGGGCATGGACGACTCGGTGGCCGAAGCCGCCGTGAAAGCCCTGTCGGACCTGTTGGAGGAGATGGAACGACGCGGCAAGGTGCTCGGTGAGCAGCTGGGCCGTCCGCCGAAGGTCTCCCGCAAGCTCGCCGACCGGCGCTCACTCGGGCTGCATCCGCTGATCATGGCGATTGACGAGTGTCACGAACTGTTCCAACACGAGAAATACGGCAAGGAAGCGGCGGCACTCGCTGTTCGGTTGATCAAGCGCGGACGCAAGTACGGGATCATCCTGCTGCTGGCGACCCAGTCACCGACCAAGGACAGCATCCCCCGTGAGGTGACCCGCAACGTCATGTGCGGCATGGCGTTCAGCGTCGCCGATCAGGTCGCCAACGATGGGTTGTTGGGGTCCGGCAAGTACGCGGCGGGTATCCGCGCGACTGAGTTGAGGATGGGCAAGGATCGCGGGACCGCCGTCGCGGTTGGCTTGACGGACAACGTGTTTGAGTTGGTGCGGACCTTCTATATCCCGTTCGAGGACGGGACCGACATGGTGTCCCCGGTGATCGCCCGCGCACTGTCCACAATGGAACAAGCCGGGCGTGAGATCACGGCGTCAGGCCGGTTGGAGATCGAGGCCGCGCCGGTCGATCATCTGGCCGACATCGCGCACGTTCTCGGCGGTGACACCCGCGCGAGGACTCAGGCGGTGCTCGGAAGGCTCGCCGCGCACAACCCCGAGGTCTACGACAACTGGAGCTTCTCCGACCTGAAAGCCGAACTGGCCACGCACGGCGAACGGCCGCGCAAGATTCGCGGACACATGTACGTCATCGCCAACGAGGTCTCCCGCGCGATCACCCGACGCGAGAGCGAAACAGGTGGGGAGACACCGGGGGAGGCAGTGGGGAGCGGGGGAGTTCTCCCCACCCGGCTCCCCCGCCAAACTCCCCCACCTGACCAGGCGAAACGTGGCAGGGGGAGGCAAACCCGCACCGGAGAGACACCACCGCAAACCCCCCAGAAACGCGGTATCCCGACCCAACCCGGCAGCCTCCCCGATGAGGAGATCGGGGGTGCCGATGGCGGCTAACCGAGCCAGATGCACGGATGAACAGACCGCACCCGCACTCCCCGCGAAGGAAGATCATGATGGACTGGCTGAGCCGATCGATGGTGAGGGACTGGAGTACTGGCGTCGGGCGTGCGCCACCATGCCGCCCATGACGGCCGAGGCGATCGAGCGGCTTGCCGTTGTCCTCCGCAGGATCGACCAGAGACGCCGCACCCAGTAAAGGACGACACAGAGAAGGGGACCTCCACGCCCGTGGAGGTCCCCTTCTCTGTGTCGTGTCTCTACTCAGCGGTGCCGCTGGGGTCTTCGGGGTCGTCGAACGTCAGCCGCTCGCGGTCGAAGACCCGTGCACCGGTCCGCGCGGCTGGCTTCAGGTACAGCACGTTCTTCTCCAACGCCGATGTCAGCATCGTCCGCCTCTCGCTGACGTCACCGTCGTCCCACTGCCGCGCGACCTCCTCCGGCGGCTGGGCCTCCACAGGGCCATCAGCGTTGCCGCCGGAAAGTTGATCCCGTTCCGCACGCAACCGCGCCAGATCAGCGGCCAGAGGCTTGTTCGCCCGGTCGAAGGCATCCAAGCGGATCTCACGTAGCCCGAGGCGTTCCGACAACGCCTCCTGAAGCTGTTCACACTCGCCGATCTCCGCACGGAGATCGGCAAGCCGATCGGCTACCCGTGCCCGAGCAGCGGCCACGGCCGAGGCGTGCCGGGAATCGGACTGCCGCGCGATCACCAACAGCCGCAACTCATGATCAATCGCGCGCCGGTCGCCGTAGACCTTGCCGCACCCGCGCCGCTGCTTGTTACAGAAGTACACCGCGCGCCGCTCCCCGGTGTCCTTGTACACGGTGTCTTTGGGGGCCGCTGACAACTTCATCCTGCACAGCCAGCACCGCAGAATCCCGGTGCCGATATAGCGTTCGCCGACCACCCGACCGCGTCGCCGCGCGGCGTAGATCGCCCGTAGCCGCTCGAAATCCTCCGGGTCCACGATCGGATCGCCTTCCATCCGACCGACCAGCTTCCCGTCATGCTCGATCAACCCGGCATTCATCGGCCGCGACAACACAGACTTCACTGTGACGGCGA
This sequence comes from Allokutzneria sp. A3M-2-11 16, assembly GCF_024213555.1. Taxonomy (GTDB): domain Bacteria; phylum Actinomycetota; class Actinomycetes; order Mycobacteriales; family Pseudonocardiaceae; genus Allokutzneria. The sequence goes on from NZ_JANAVO010000020.1 coordinate 17,456, forward strand.
TCCACTCACGCCCCAACGCCGTGCGCAGCCCAGCCGCGTTCCACTCGTTGGCGATCGTGCCTTGGCCGATCCCCGCCAACTGGGCATCGGTGCCCTCCCGCAGGGCCGTCCGCTCCCGCTCGACCTGATCGGCCGTGACGTCGGGGCGGTCCTTGTCCGTCTCCTCCGGCCCAGGGACCCATGCCAGGTCCTTGCCTGGCCACCCGAACCGGCGCGGGCCACCGAGGTACCCGGCGCCCTGTTCCCTCTTGGTGGCGAACCGTCGCTTGATCCTCCGCGACGTGTCATCCGAGGACTTGCATGCTTGGGCGACCTCGATCCGCAGAATGAACCGGTCGTCCGCCCTCGACAGATCCCGCTCACCATGCGCCGAGTAGATCTTGAACCCGCGTTCCCCGAGTTCGATCAACTTCTCCAAGTCGCGCGGCTGCCGGAACAACCGGTCGGTGTGCCAGACCACGATGCCGTCCGACTCGCCCGACTCCACACGCTCAAGCAGCCGCTCCCACCCCGGTCGCCGGACGCTGCGCTTCCACGCTGACAAGCCGTCCTTCAACTGCTCGCCCAGGCTCGCGCCGATCCGCTCGATCACCTTCCGGTTGTCGGCCCACTGCGTGTCGATCTTCTCCAGTTCACCCGTCTCCGGCACCCGCGACAACCGGCCGTAGGAGTCCAGCACCAACGGCCGATCGCCACCCTGACCTGCGCTAACATCGCGTTTACTGCCCATGTGACGAGGTTATGACAGCAAATGAGACCTCGCCAACGCGTCATTGGCGAAGTGCCTCGTTGAGGCTGGGCAGGCTTCTGGATCGCGCGCTCACCCTGCCCCCCGTAGACCCTGGTTGAACAGGCATTCTTTGGTCAGCCCACGCTTCTTCAGCTCTCGATCTCCGCATCCGGATTGCCCCGAACGACGCGTTTGGGGCGTTGGGTTCCCCGAACGACCCGTTCAGGGCGTTAGCGGCCCCGAACGACCCGTTCAGGGCGCTCAAGTGCCTGAATGACTCGTTGAGGTACTTGAGCGCCCTCAATGACTCATTCAGCACGTAAGCGCGGGGAGGGGGTTAGACGGCGCGGGGGTCGGGGGCGCGGTGGCGGGAGCGGCGGGATGGGCGGGCGAGTTGTTCGGGGATGGCGTCCTGCCACAGGGCGGAGACGGTTCGCCGCGACTGGTCGGCCTGGCGGTGTTCCTGGACGCTGCCGAGCAGTTCGAGGAACCGGTCGTGGGCGTTCTGCGGGTCGAAGCCGTCTGCGGCCAGGGACGCGCGCGCGGCGCGCAGGGCGGTCGCCACGGGATCGGAGTCCGGAGTGACGGAGAGTCGCGACTCGGTCTGCGCGGCCACCGCCTCGAACTCGACCGCGATCAGCGCGGCAGCGGCGAACGGCAGCGGTTCGGTCGGGAGGCGCTCCAGCCCGGTCAGCGCGCGTTCGACCGCCCCCGTCAGGGCTTGAAGTGCGTCGTTCGTTACCACCCTGGCGATCCTAGGGGCGGGCGCACGAGCACCGGGGGCAGCGCGGCGCGATGATCACCCATCCTGGACGAGCGGCCACCGGATCATGGGTAGCCGCACCACCGCGATCACGCTCCGTCATCGAGGCGGGCGACCGTGCCCTGGGCGACCGCGCACAGCGTCGAAACGCCGGAGCTGTCCACGGTGGACAGGTCACAGCGGCAGACGACGCGGGTGCGCCCCGCACGGACCACCGAAGCGTGCGCGCGCAGCAGGACGCCGTCGGCCGGGCGCAGGTAGTCGATGGTGAAGCCGGAGGTCATCACGCGCGCCCCGGCCGCGGCGCCCGCGGCGAAGGTCAGCGCGTTGTCGGCCGCGTAGCCGAGCACGCCGCCGTGCAGGACGCCGTTCTGCTGGCGCAGCTCGTCGCGGATGTCGAGCTCCAGGGTCGCGGCGCCCTCGCCGAAGGCCGTGAGCCGGGAGCCGAGCAGCGCGCTGAACGGCTGGGCCGCCAGGACGCGCCGCGCGGTCTCCAGATCGGGGATGTCGTGCACGAGCCACCTCACTTTGATAGTGAAGTGAGCATTGCGAGCGCGTGGGTGTCTGTCAAGATCGACGCATGCCCGAGCCCGATCAGCGCCTGTTCTTCCTGCTCCAGCGGGCGGCGCACCAGTTGCGCACGGTGGCCGACCGGCGCTGCGTCGCCGCGGCCGGGATCACCACGGCGCAGCTCGGCGCGCTGTTCGCGGTGCGCGAGCGGCCGGGCGTCACCCAGCAACAGCTCGCCGCGGCGCTCGGGTTGCGCGAGTCCGCGGTCACCGCGCTGGTCGGCAGGCTCACCGCGGCCGGGCTGGTCACCAAGGGCACGCACCCGCGCGAGTACCGCGCCGTCGTGCTGGAGCTGACCGCGGACGGTGCCGCCGCGATCAGCGCCGCGCGACCGGAGATCGAGCGGTTCAACGCCGAGATGCGCGAGCTGCTCGGCGAGGACGGGTTCACCGGGACGGCCGCCGCCCTCGACCGGCTCGCCCACTGGCGGCCCTGACCGGCCCCGCTACGGTGGGCCGGTGGACGATGATCTCGCTGGCCTGCCGATCGAGCGCAAAGTCCGGTTGCTGACCGGGAAAACCATGTGGCGCACGCATGCCGAGCCCGCCATCGGCCTGCGCGAGCTGGTGATGTCGGACGGCCCGATCGGGGTGCGCGGCGAGAAGTGGGACGAGCGCGACCACTCGCTGGCGCTGCCCTCCCCCAGCGCGCTCGCGGCCACCTGGGACGCCGAGCTGGTGCACGGGCTCGCCGTGGCGCTTGCCGCGCAGGCCCGCCGCAAGGGCGTGGACGTCCTGCTCGCGCCCACGATCAACCTGCACCGTTCGCCGGTGACCGGGCGGCACTTCGAGTGCTTCTCCGAAGATCCGTTCCTGACCGCGCGGATCGGCGCGGCCTACATCCGGGGCGTGCAGTCCGGCGGGGTCGCGGCGTGCGCGAAGCACTACGTGGCCAACGACTCCGAGACCGACCGGATGACGCTGGACGCCCGCGTGGACGAGCGCACGCTGCGCGAGCTGTACCTCGCGCCGTTCGAAGCGGCGGTCGAGGCGGGTGTGTGGGTGGTGATGGCGGCGTACAACGCGGTCAACGGCACGACGATGACCGAGAACCCGTTGCTCGCCGAGCCGTTGAAGGGCGAGTGGGGTTTCGACGGCGTGGTGGTCTCGGACTGGGGCGCGGTGCGCTCGGTCGCCGCGTCCGCGAACGCGCCGCAGGACCTGGTGATGCCCGGTCCGCGCAGCCACTGGAGCCTCGGGCTGGCCGAAGGGGTCCGGTCCGGCGAGGTGCCCGAATCGGCGCTGGACGAGAAGATCCGTCGTCTGCTGCGGCTCGCCTCGCGGGTCAGCGGCCCCTCGACCGTGGAGCCCGGCGACGATCGCGAGCTGCTTCGCTCGGCGGTGACGGCCAGCACGGTGTTGCTGCGCAACGAAGGCAACCTGCTTCCACTGTCCACTGTGGAGCGAGTCGCGGTGATCGGCCCCAATTCGGCGGCCGTGCGCTTCCAGGGCGGCGGCAGCGCGGAGGTCTACCCGACCGCCGTCGTGTCCCCTGTGGACGGCCTGCGCGCCGCGCTCGACGGCGTCGCCGAGGTCGTGCACTCCCCCGGCGTCCGCACGACCACCAAGCCGACTCCGCTGCACCGGGGCAACTCCACCCACCCGGTCACGGGCGAGCCCGGACTGCTCGTGCGCGTGCTGGGCGCCGATGACGCGGAGCTGCTCACCGAACACCGGCTCACCGGCAGGCTGCCGGAACCCAGCCGCGCCACGGGTGAGGAAACCGTCGAGATCCAGGCCGTGCTGCACCCCGACGTCTCCGGCGACTGGCAGGTCTCCTTCGGCGCGTGGGGCCCGGTTTCCCTTGTGGTGGACGGGAAAACGCTCGTCGACGAGGTGATCGAGGTCGACACGGACGATCCCGCGACGCTCTTCCTCGACCCGACCTGGCGCACGGTCACCGTCCCCCTGGAAGCCGGTAAGCCCGCGCACATCGTGGCCCGCCGCCAGCTCTCCCCCGACTCCAGCCGCGCCTCCGTGCTCTCCGCCGACGCCCCGCACGGCGACCACGAGTTCGCCGAGGCCGTGGAACTGGCGCGCACGAGTGACGTCGCGGTGGTCGTGGTCGGCACCACCGACGAGTCGGAGAGCGAGGGGTCGGACCGGTCCACGCTCGCGTTGCCCGGCAGGCAGGACGAGCTGGTGCGCGCCGTGTGCGCGGCGAACCCCAGGACGGTGGTCGTGGTGAACTCCGGAGCCCCGGTGCTGCTGCCGTGGCGCGAGGACGTGCCCGCGATCGTGCTGAGCTGGCTGCCCGGCCAGGAGGCGGGCGCGGGGCTGGCCGACGTGCTGCTCGGCGCGGCGGAACCCGGCGGGCGGTTGCCGACGACCTGGCCCGCCGAGGACGTCTCGGCCGAGTCGGTCACGCCGGTGGACGGCAGGCTGGAGTACTCCGAGGGCCTGGACATCGGTCACCGCGGGTGGCTCCGGGACGGCGCCGAGCCCGCGTACTGGTTCGGGCACGGGCTGGGCTACACGTCGTGGGAGTACGAAGAAGTCCTTGTGGAGGAAGGAAATCGCGTGCGCGTACGGCTGACCAACACCGGGTCGCGGGCCGGACGCGAGGTCGTGCAGGTCTATCTCGCGCGGCCGTCCTCGAAGATCACGCGACCAGTGCGGTGGCTGGCCGGTTTCGCCGCCGTGACGGCCGCACCGGGCGTGACCGCCGAGGCCGTCGTGGACCTTCCGGACCGCGCCTTCCAGCACTGGGCTGACGATAAGTGGGAGCGGGAGCCCGGTCCGTTCGACATTTTGGTGGGTCACAGCGCGGGCGACATCAGGCTGCGGGCGGCGTCCTGGTAGGAAAGCGCACCATGAGAACGATCCGACTGGTCGCGGTCGCGGCCGCACTGGCACTGGCGGGCACCGCGTGCGGCGGGGGCGGCGGGGGCTCCACCACTCCCGCCGGGCCCGGCGGCAACGACGGTGCGACCGCCCCGGAGACGACGAAGAAGCCGCAGACCTTCGCCGACCTACCGGGCGAGGCGCTCACCTTCCAGGGGAGCTCGCGCAGGGGGGTCAACAAGGCCAAGGTCTCGGTCAAGGTCCTCAAGACGGAGTGGACGGACGACTACACCGGCCACATCAAGCCCGCGCCCGCCGGGTCCACCTTCCTCAAGGTGTACTTCGCGGTCGCCTCGGCCGACCCGGCCGTGGAGGTCGAGGACTTCGGCCCGCGCGACCTGAACGCGCGGTGGGCCACCTCGCAGGCGCCGTCCGTCCAGTGCCCCACCGGTGCGTACAACCCCATCTTCGTCACGGGGTACTGCCACGTGGAGACCGAGATGGGCACCACGAACCTGGCCCCGCTCGCCGGCGACTGGGCCAAGGAGGTCTTCCACTCCTCGCACAGCGTCGACGCGCAGATCAAGCCGAACACCGCCTACGTGACGCTCGGCCTGTACAAGATCCCGGACGCGGTCAAGGGCGACCTCTCCGTCTGCGCCTCCGGCATGCACAAGACCGGCTCGGAACAGGGCACCCCGTGGCCCTGCCAGAAGCTGCAGCTCCCGCCGCGCCCCTGAGCGCCCGACAGGTTCTGACCGCGCGGTCCATTCTCTGACCGTGCGGTCAGAACCTACCTTCATCGAGCGGCAGCGGCGCGCGCAGGTCCTGGCGGGCGCCGCCGCGTGCATCGCCGAGCACGGCTACGGCAAGACCTCGCTGTCCCTGATCGCGAAGCGGATCGGCGTCAGCAAAGGCGTGCTGCTGGGCCTGGGCTCCAGCCGCTTCGCCCCGACCACCCTGGGTGGGCTGGACCTGGGGCCCGCGCTCAACATCGCGAGCGCGAAGGCGCTCGGTGTCGTGGTGCGGAAGGCGTTCGGCGGCGTGGTCGGCGAACTGCGCGGCAAGCTCGGGCTGCGGCCCGGAAACGCGCCGGAACCGTTGGTGCTGCACGGTTTCAGCCCGTCCGTGGTGCCACTTCCGGCGGCCGGGTTCTGGTGGCCGCCCACCCGGGAGGACTGGACGCCACCGCGCGAGCTGGTCGCGCTCGTCCTGGCCGTCGGCGCGAGGCGATCGCCACGCGATTGTCCACAGAGGACGGTGCGGCGGCGGTCACTTCGGCTCTGGCAGCGGTTCGCCGGTCTCCAGCAGCGTCTTGAGGCTCGACAGCAGCGGCAGCCAGCCCTCGCTCACCATGCCGAGCAGGGTGCTGTCCGGCCCGAAGCCGTCGTGCAACACGGTGAGCTTGACCAGCTCGCCGGCGGGCTCCAGGTCGAAGCTCACCTTGGAGCGCGGTTCGGCGTTGAGCGCCGCGGCCGTCTCGGCGTCGATCTTCTGCTCGGCGACGAACTCCGGCGTGAAGCTGTGCCAGGTGTAGGACAGCCTGCGGTACGGATCGGACTCCAGCACCACCTGCTCCGGGCCGGACATCCGCACGTCGCCCATCACCCAGGTCACCCGCGAACCCTTCGCCCAGTCCGTCTCGAAGGTGACGCCCCAGTACCGGCTGGTGAAGGCGGGATCGGTGAGCGCCTGCCACAGGCGCTCCGGCGTGGTCTTGATGTAGGTGGTGTAGCTGAACTCGGTGTCGCTCATGGTTTCCTGCTCCAATGCGGTCTTGAGATCGGCCAGCGCTCGCACACGGGCCCTGGCGTACTGGCCGATCCAGCGATCGGCGATGGCGTTGATCGGCTCGGCGTTGAGGTAGTGCAACTTCTCCCGCCCCCTGCGCGCGGTGACCACCAGGCCCGCCGCCTCCAGCAGCGCCAGGTGCTTGCTGACCGACTGCCGGGCCATGTCCAGCCCGGAGCACAGCTCGCGCAGCGTCTGCCCGTTGCGCGCGTTCAGGCTGTCCAGCAGGCGCCGCCTGCTGGCGTCGCCGAGCGCCTTGAACACCTCGTCCATCGCGTCTCCCAATATGCAGCCTTCCGGCTGCCTGAAATATAGGCAGCTGTTTGGCTGCATGTCAACCTCGGCGCTCCCGGACCGCGAGCCCGAGCGCCACCAGGACCAGGAGCACCGCGCAGCCCAGGGCCGCCGCGAGCCCGGCCCGGTCCCCCGCCTCCGCCGCGACCACGTGCAGCGCGGCGACGAGCAGGGCCGCGCCGATCGCGGTGCCGATCCGCTGACCGGTCTGGAGCACCGCGCCCGCCACCCCCGCCATCTCGCCGCGCACGTTCTCCAAGGTCATCGTGGTGTTCGGGGAGATCACCATGCCGCCGCCGAGCCCGGCGACCGCGAGCGCCAGCGTCACCGACAGGCCCAGGCCCTGCGGCGGCACGGTCAGCACGAGTGCCCCGGCGACGGCGAACCCGGCCGCCACCAGGCACAGGCCGACGATCGTCAGGCGGCGCCCGAAATCGGCCACCCGACGGCCCGCGAGCGGGGCGGACACCGCGGAGGCGAGGGCGAACGGCGTCACCACGAGGCCGGACTCCAGCGCGGTGTAGCCCTCCCCCGACTGGAAGAACATCGACACCACCACGAAAACCCCGGTGAAGCCGCAGAAGTAGGCCGCGCCGATCGCCGCTCCCGAGGAGTACCCGGCGGTGTCGGTGAACAGCCGGGTGTCCAGCAACGGCGACCGTCCACTTCGGACGGTGTAGCGCTCCCACCGGACGAACGCCCAGCCGAAGACCGCCGCGAACGGGAGCGGCCACCAGACCCCGTCCTCGAACAGCACCAGGGGGAGCAGCACGCAGAGCACCGCGAGACCGAGCAGCAGCGCGCCGAGGAAGTCGATCTCATCGCGGATCCGCGCGGGGCGACGGCGGTCGACCGGCAGCAACCGCACCGCGAACACCAGCGCCAGCACCCCGATCGGCAGGTTCACGAAGAACACCCAGCGCCACCCGTGCTCCACCCCGAACGCCGCGATGATCAGTCCGCCGAGGACCGGGCCGACTGCCGTGGACACCCCCGCGCAGGCACCGAACAGGCCGAACGCGCGTCCGCGCTCCGGGCCGCGGAACAGGTCCTGGATCAGCCCGGTGTTCTGCGGGGTGAGCAACCCGGCCGAGGCACCCTGGAGCAACCTCGCCACGACCAGCGTGGTCGTGTCCGTCGCCATCCCCGCCAGGGCGCTCGTCAGCACGAAGCCACCGAGGGCGAGCAGGAACATCGTCCGGCGGCCCAGCGCGTCCCCGAGCCGACCGCCCGCGACCAGGGTCAGGCCGAAGGCGAGCGCGTACCCGGAGACGACCCACTGGACGGCGCCCGGCGAGGCTTGGAGGCCGGACTGCATCGACGGCAGGGCGACGTTGACGATGCTGACGTCGAGCAGGCCCATGAACCCGGCGCTGAGGCTGACGGCCAGGGCTTTCCAGCGGCGGGGGTCGGGCGGGTCGTGAGTCATGATCGCAGTCTGGCGCGGGTGGGGTGCGGGTGCAGTTCCTGGGGGCTTGGTTTCGGTGTGGGCTTAGCCCGTGTCCTGCAAGCCCCCGCCCGCACTCCGCCCACCAAGTAAACTCCGTCCCATGCCCCACACCCGCCCGCACACCCCAACCCCCGCAGGCGCCGTCTAGAGAACCCCGTTTCGTACTCATAACGGGAAAAAGAGCGCTCCAAAAACCCGTTTTGAGTACGAAACGGGAATTTGGGCTGCGCTGGGGATGGTTCGGGGCGAGCGGTCACGATCGTTGGGGAGCGCTTGTGGGACGCGTGGGCTAGTCGTCCCACTCCCATTGGATGCCGACGACGCCGGAGGTGCCGTCCGCGACGAGGACGTGGACGCCGTTGCGCTCGTTGAGCTTCAGCTCGCCGGTGATCCGCTTCGGGCTGTAGAGGTCACCGCGCTCGTAGGACTGGCAGCGGGTGGGGCGGCGGTCCGGGTGGAAGCGGACCTCCATCACGTACTGCTTCTCGTGGTAGCGGAACGCGTGGGCGAACTCGGTGCTGCGAACGGGATGGCTGTTGACGCCCCGGTACTCGAAAACCCATGTGTCACCGGCGCGGAGGGTGTGGCCGAACAACAGCTCGGCGACCATCACCGGGGAGCCGGGGTGCCTGCGGACGCGGCCGATCTCGCAGTTCTCCAGCGCCTGCACGCCGACCTTGTCGATCACGGTCTCCTCGCCGCCGAAGTAGCGGACCAGGAAACGGTCGACGCCGTCGCGGCGGGCGCGGATCGCGGTGCGGCACAGGTAATGCGCGAAGCAGCCGTGCTCGTCGATGACGACGCGGTTGTAGCGGTTGAGCACGGCGAGGTGCTCGGGCTGGGTGTCGTCGATCTCCGACAGCAGCTCGCCGAGCGGGCCGACGTGCTCGCTCAACCGCTGCGGCGTGGCGCGGGCGAGCAGGGTCACCAGCGACAGCTGGGGCAGGAACAGCACCTCCTCCAGCGCGCGGACCACGTGCTCGGAATCGGCGCGGCCGGGGCGGCTGTGGCCGTGCTGCCAGTTGCTGAGGCTGGAGAGCCCGATCGAGACGCCGTGCCTGCGCAGGTGCGCGCGCAACCGCTCCAGGGTCAGCCCGCGTTCCTTGATGGCCAGCCGCAGCGCCGCGTGGAAGGGGCCGGTGCGCAGGAGAGCGCCGAGCTCGCGAGAACGCCCGGTCTGGGTCACGCCCGGGAGTGTAAGCCGATCAGGGCCGTCAGATCCCGGTCTGATGCGGAGGCGTGTTCTCTGGATCGAACAGGGTCCGCGCGGGCCACCGGCGCAGCTCCGCGTCGGTGGGATCGCGGAGCTCCGAGTACACCTCGCGGCCGTCCTCGACGGTGTCGCCGAGCAGGTCCAGCGTCGCGACGTCGATCAGCTTCCACTCGACCCGGCGGCCGTAGCCGTTGAGGTAGCCGTGCTCGTCGCGGCGGGCGATCTCCAGCGCTCTGGCCTGGGCGTCCTCCCACAGCCGGGCGCCGGAGTCGGGCACCTCGAAGACCCAGACGGAGCGGCTGACCGTGCTCAGGCCGTCGCACTCGACCGTCGAGGCGTACCGCGCGGACGCGCTGAACCAAGGCATGTCCCCAGCATGCCCGATCACGACCAGGCCAGCTCCAGCCGGTTCGCGGCGGTGACCAGCTCCCCCGGCGGCAGCAGCGCGTAGGTCAGTCGAACGCTCGGCCGCTCCACGGGGCCGAAGCGGCTCCCGGCGAGGACGCGGACGCCGTGGCTCATCGCCGAGGACACCAGCTCCTCCTCTCGATCGTCTACAGTGGACTGGATCCAGAGGTAGAACCCGCCTTCGGGCACGGCGAGGGCGAACCGGTCGCCGAAACGGTCGCGCAGCCCCTCGGCGAGGGTGTCCCTGCGGTGCACCAGCTGCGCGCGCAACCACATCAGGTGGCTGTCATAACCGCCGTCGCGCATCAGCACGGCGACGGCCAGCGAGGCGAGGTGGTTCAGCGAACCGCCAGCGGCCACCACCCCGGTCCCGGTGAGCCGGTCGACGACCTCGCGCTCGGCGATCAACCAGCCCAGCCGCAACCCGGCCGCGAGGGTCTTGGCGAAGCTGCCGAGCCGGATCACGCCGCGCTGCCTGGTCAGCCCGCCGAGCGAGCAGGGCGGGCGCCGGGGTCCGAGGCCGAGATCGGCGTAGGCGCAGTCCTCCACCAGCATCAGGCCGTGCCGCGCGGCCACCTCGACGATCTCCTTGCGCCGCTGGACGGGCATCACCAGGCCGGTCGGGTTCTGGAAGGTCGGGTTGAGGTAGGCGAAAGCGATCCGGCCGCCCTCGGCGGTGATCGCCGCGTCCAGCGCGGCGGGGTCCATGCCGTCGCCGTCGGCGGGCACCTCGCGCACCCGCAGCCCGGCGTCGGCGAGGACGCGCTTGGCGTGGTCGTAGCCGACCTGGTCGACCAGGACCACCTCGCCCGGCCCGGCCAGGGTCGTCGCGAGCAGGTGCAGCGCGGCCGAGACCCCGGAGGTGATCATGACCTGGTCCGGTTCGCAGGCCACGCCGTCCGCCCGCGCCGCCCGCACGGCCAGCGCCTTGCGCAGCGCGAGCGCGCCCCGGTCGGCGCCGTTGGCCAGTGCGGCCGAGCCGAACTCGGCGAGCGCCACCGAATAGGACTCGCGCAGCAGGTCCACCGGCAGCAGGGACGGGTCCAGATAACCGGGGCCGAGGTCGAGGATTTCCGGCGGGGCGACGTCCTGAACCGTTCCGGCACGCCACCACCTTCGGTGCGACAGGGGGCCGGCGCCACCGATCGCCATGCTCATCCGAATTCGGCCGTTCTCGTGCGCACGTGCCGCTTCGTATTCACGCACTCCCCGATCCCCTGCACCGACACCGCGACCGTAGGGAGCCGTTGCCGCTGGTGACAAGCTCGGGAAGTGAGCGACCTGGGCGTTTCGCCCACAAATCAAGCCTTTGACCACGGGAGTGGGCGACGAGCACGGTATTCGACCAGTGAGCGCCCGGAGTGGCCATTTCGGGCCCGGAAAAGAATGCGAGGTTCCGGCCCGTGTCAACACTCTCGGATGTATCAGAACGACCGGCGGTGAAACAGGACCCGCCGGAGCCGGTGCGCTGGCTGCCGCTGATCGGCGTGTGCGCCGCGCTGGTGGCGGGGCTGCTCGCGGTCGCGGGGCGCTACGGCTACTACATGGACGAGCTGTACTTCCGGGTCTCCGGCGGGCACCTCGACTGGGGCTACGCCGACCAGCCGCCGCTGGTGGCGCTGCTGGCCAAGGTGCAGGTGACGCTGTTCGGCGACAGCGTGTTCGCGTTGCGGATCATCCCGGCGCTGTTGGCCGGGGTCACGGTGCTGGTGACCGCGCTGATCTCGCGGGAGCTGGGCGGTTCGCACCGGGCGCAGCTGCTCACCGCCGTGGCCACCGCCGGATCGCTGGCCTCGCTCGTCGCCGGGCACGTGCTGCACCCGACCGCGGTCGACCACGTCGCGTGGATCACCGTGTGCTGGCTGGTGATCCGGCTGATCCGCACCTCCGACACCCGGCTCTGGCTCGCGGTCGGCGCGGTGGTCGGCGTCGGCCTGCTGGCGAAGTACCTGGTGCTGCTGCTGGTCTTCGGGCTGGGCGCGGCGCTGCTGCTGGTCGGCCCGCGCCGCTTCGACGGTCGTTTCGCCGCCGGGGCGGGGATCGGTGTCCTGCTGGCAGCGCCCACCCTGGTCTGGCAGGCGCTCAACGGCTGGCCGCAGTTCGGCATGGCCTCGGAGCTGTCCAGCCCGTTCGGCGTGGAGAGCGTGATCGGCCTGCTGATCGGTTCGGTGCTGATGATCGGCCCGCTGCTCACCCCGGTGTGGGTGATCGGCCTGGTCGCGGTGTTCCGCAGGCCGCAGTGGCGGCCTTACCGCGCGTTCGGCGTGGCCTACCTGCTGATCTTCGCGTTGCTCGCGGTGCTCGGCGCCCAGGCCCGCTACACCGAGGGCCTGCTGACGGTGTTCCTGGCGATGGGCTGCGTGGTCGTGGCGGAGTGGGCGTCGAAGCTCTCGCGCTCGGTGCTGATCGGCGCGGCGGTCGTCGGCAACACGGCGATCGCGGCGGTGCTGTCGCTGCCCGTGCTGCCGATCGAGGCGTTCGGCGAGGACTCCCCGCTCGGCGGCTTCGGCGAACCGCAGCTGGGCCAGGTCGGCTGGCCGGAGCTGACCGCGCAGATCGGCGAGGTCTACCACGCGCTGCCCGCCGCCGACCGCGCCCGCGCGGTGATCTACGGGGAGAACTACGCGCAGGCGGGCGCCGTGGACCGCTACGGACCGGGCCTGGGACTCCCGTCTGTCTACAGTGGACACAATTCGTACGCGGACTTCGCCCGGCCCGCCGACGACAAGACGGTGGTGATCGCGTTCGGCGCGGAGCAGGGCAAGCTCACGCCGCTGTTCGCGAAGTGCGAGGTGGCTGGTCAGTTCCGCCACGAGCTGCCGGTGACCGACCGCGGCAGGGACATCCTCGTCTGCCGCGACCCCGTGCAGCCGTGGTCCCAGCTCTGGCCCCGCTTCCGTTGGCTCGGCACATTCTGACCCAGCCGCGGTTGGTGCGTCTTCAAGTACCCCGAACCCCCGCAAACGATCACCGCTAACCGCCCCCAACCTCCGGCGCGTTCGAGGGTTGGGGGCGGTTTGCGACTGCGGGGAGGGGGGTCGGGTGTACTTGAAGACGGGGGAACTAGTGGACCCAGCCGGATAGGTAGTGGGCCCAGTCTTCGGGGGTGGCGGCGAAGTCGACGTAGACCGCCGCTCCTAGTCGTCGGCCTGGCGTTACGCCGAGGCGAATGCCGCGGACGGCCGCGGCCACGGTTTCGGCGCGGGTGTGCATGGGGCCGTCGTGGTAGGCCGGGACGCCGATCAGCACGTCGACCTCCGGCGGCACGACCTGAAGCGCCAGGCGGGTTTGGGCGCGGAGGTAGCCGGTGTACGCGGCCTCGACGGGAATGCCGGAGTCGTAGGACATCACCGCGATCTGGTCCACCCTCCGGGCGACCTCGCCGATGTAGGTCGCCGACCACCAATGCGGTTTGCCGCGCAACGTCTGGCCGAGGAAGTTCGTCCCGCGCACCGGCTCGATCTGGTTCGCCGAGACCGACAGCACCTTCCCCCGCGCACGCGTCATTTCCCGCGCCGTGGACAGGACTTCGAGCAGATTGCGATCTCCCTCGGGAACCGGCTCGAAGTTGTAGTGCACACCGTCGAATCCGTCGTCGAGCACCTGTCGTCCGCTGTCCACGATGCGTGCGCGGGACGCGGGATCGCCGAGGTTCAACCGGCCTTCGTCGACAACGTTGCCCAGCCACGCCTGCACCCTGACTCCGGGCAAAGCCCTGTGCAGCGCGTCGACCAGCCACCGCGCGGAGGGGCGCAGCGCGGGATCCAGCGACCCGTCGTCGGACAGCGGCCCCGAATGCACATACAGGTCACGGAACTTCGCCTCGCGCACCCGCGCCACCAGTCCGTCCACATCGGACTGTGACCGCCGTCCGTCCACCCAGGCATGGCCCATCCACAGCGCGTCCGTGCCGCTCGCCCGCTCCGCCGAAGCCAGGTTCTGCGCCACCAGCCAACCCCCGCCGCCCGTGACGACGAGCACCGGCGCGAGGACGACCGCCAGCACGACGACCGCGCGGCGCACTCTCAGCCGCACCACGGCCACCACCCAGAGCGCGGCCACCGCCAGCAGGAGCACGACCCAGAGCACGCTGTCGAAACCCAGCAACACCCTGGCTTCGAGCACCACTCCGGTCAGCACGACCGTGGCCAACGCGAACGCGGCCACCCATAAAGACTTCGGCATGTGCCCGAAGCTACCCACATAGAGACTGTTAAGCATTGCTTGCCACCCGGGGAGCGGGGCGCGCATCGTGTCGCGGGTGACCGAGGTGACGCAGGAGATCCGGCAGCCGAGCCGCACCGGCAGCACCGCGACCCGCAGGGCGGTCGAGGAGTTCGGGCTCACCTGCGTCCTGTTGTTCCTGGTCGTCAGCTCCAGCCGGTGGGTCCTCGATCCCGCGTCGCCCCTGCACGTCCCCGATCTCGGGCTGGCCCTCGCCGTCCTCGGGGTGTTCAGCGGCCTGGTCGTAGCCGGACTGATCCTGTCCCCGCCGGGCAAGCGCTGCGGCGGCCACATGAACCCGGCGATCACCATCGCGGTGTGGCTGCTGGAAGTGTTTCCAGGGCGGCAAGTCCTGCCCTATGTGGCCGCACAGTTCGCCGGTTCCGTGGTCGGCGTGGGTCTCGCCTACCTGACCTGGGGCGAGGCCACGGAGTACATCGGTTTCGCTGCCGTGCGCGCGGCGCCGGGCTGGGATGCCTCCTCGGTGTTCCTGGCGGAGACCGGCATCGTGATCGCGGTGGTCGTGCTCGTCGGGTACCTGCTGGCGCGCCCGTCGCGCACGCGACTGATGCCCTACGCGATCGGCGTCGTGGTGACGTTCGTGATCACCGTGTTCGGTCCGCTCAGCGGTGGATCGGCCAACCCGGCGCGGCAGTGGGGCCCCGCCCTGTTCGCCTCCGGGCTCGGCGGCGATCTGTGGATCTACCTCACTGCTCCGGTCCTCGGCGCCGTACTGGGCGCGGGCACCCACTACCTACTCGCACGACGCCAAGCTCGCGCCCTCGTAAGCGCCCAGCCCCCATCGTGACGCCTCCCCCGCCACATCACCCGCGAAGCCTCAGGAACCCGTTTCGTACTCTTAACGGGTTTTGGGAGCGC
The DNA here is from genome assembly GCF_024213555.1 of Allokutzneria sp. A3M-2-11 16. Classification (GTDB taxonomy): domain Bacteria; phylum Actinomycetota; class Actinomycetes; order Mycobacteriales; family Pseudonocardiaceae; genus Allokutzneria. The sequence goes on from NZ_JANAVO010000020.1 coordinate 32,561, forward strand.
TCTTTTTCCCGTTATGAGTACGAAACGGGAGATCTCTAGACGGCACCCGCCGAGGATGGGATGGACGGGCGGGTGGAGTGCATGGGCTGAGTTTACTTGGTGTGCGGAGTGCTTGGGGGGTTTGCGGGTGCTAGGGCGATGTCGAAGCGCGCGTGGCGGAATGGGGCGGTGACGCCGTGGCGGGCGGCCTCGGCGGGGTCGTCTACGGTCACGAAATCTACGATCAGGTCGCGCTTCACGGCGAACACGGTGTCGGAGTCGATGTAGGCGCTGTCGGCGGCGAACGCGTGCGTGGTGACCGGGTGATGTCCTTCTGCCGCAACGATGAAGTGCACGTGGGCGGGCCGATAGGGATGCCGTCCGGCGACGTCGAGCAGCTCGCCGACGGGGCCGTCGACGGGAATCGGGTAGGGCGCGGGGCGCACCGTGCGGAACCGGTAGCGGCCCTCCTCGTCCGCGGTGAACAGGCCGCGGCCGTTGCCCTCGGGCAGGGTTCCGGGCTGCTGCACGTCGTAGAAGCCCTTGTCGTCGGCCTGCCACACGTCCACGCTCGCCCCGGGCAGTGGATTGCCGTGGGTGTCGGTGATCCGCCCTTCGATGACGCAGGGCGTGCCGTCCGCGACGAGGTCGATGGAGTCGCCGAGTTCGCGCGGCGGACTGGCCACCATGTGGAACGGGCCGAGGACCGTCGCCGGGGTGGCACCGATAGTCGTGTGCTCCGCTTCCAGCGTCTCGACCAGCATCGACACGCCGAGCACGTCGGAGAGCAGGATGAACTCCTGGCGGGTGTCGGTGCACGTCCGGCCGGTGCGGGTGAGGAAGTCGATCGCCTGCTCCCACTCGGCCATGCTCGGGCGGATCTCGCGCACGAAGGCGTGCAGGTGCCGGGTCAGGGCTTGCAGCACCTCGCGGGCGCGAGGGTCCCGGGCGGCGTCGAAGCTGGCGCTGACGATCTCGGCCGACTTCTCTGCGGTGAAGTCCATCGGCCCAGCCTAGCCCGGGGTGTCAAGTAGCACTTAACACTGGCGCCGGGTACCGTCGCGGCGTGTCCCCACCCGATCCCGCCCCGCTCGGCGAGCGGCTGCGCACCGCTCGCGCCACCGCCGGGCTGGGCGTGCGCGAGCTGGGCCGCCGGGTCGGCGTGAGCGGCAGCATGATCAGCCAGATCGAGAAGGGGATCAGCCGCCCGTCGATCAGCACCCTGTACGCGATCACCAACGAGCTCGGCGTGACGCTGGACGGCCTGTTCACCCCCGCCACCCCGGCCGAGCCCGCCACCGTGCGGCGCGACGGCGAGCACGAGGTGCTGCCGCTGGGCGATGGCGTCACCTACACCCTCCTCGGCGGCGACAACGACCGCGCGCTCCGCTTCCTCCGGATCCGCTTCGAGGTGGGTGCGGAGTCGGGAGCCGAGGACAACCCCATGTGCCACGGCGGCAGCGAGTACGGCTACGTGCACGCCGGGCACCTCGGTGTCACCGTCGACGCCGAGACCTACGTGCTCGGGCCCGGGGACACGATCACGCTGGACCCCCAGCTCCCGCACCGCATCTTCAACGTCGGCGACACCCCGGCGGAGCTGTTCTGGGTGTTCGCGGGCCGCTGATTTCCCGATCCACGGGAATGGGATAGGCCGCGATTCGGCGCGCTGTCTAGCTTCCCGCCATGGGAACGACAGCCGACACCGTGATCGCCGGAGTGGTCCACACGGCGAAGGGTTCCTTCGAGCGCGGCGCGGTGTTCATCCGCGACGGCGTGATCACCGAAGTGCGCACCGGAGCCCTGTCCGACACCGGGAGCGCGCGCCTGATCGACGTCGGCGAGTCCTACGTGCTGCCCGGTGTCGTGGACGCCCACGTGCACTCCTACTCCCACGCCGGTGAGGGCCTGCGCGCGTCGACCTCGGCCGCGGCGGCGGGCGGCGTCACGACGATCGTGGAGATGCCGTTCGACGCCACCGGGCCGATCAACAACGTGGAGCGGTTGAAGGCGAAGCTGCACAAGGTCGCCGATGAGGCGGTGGTCGACGTCGCCCTGCTCGGCACCCTGGAGCCCGGTGGTGGCTGGCGCCGGGCGGAGGAGCTGGTCGGCGCGGGCGTCGTCGGCTTCAAGGTGTCGCTGTTCGACACCGACCCGATCCGGTTCCCGCGGATCACCGACGCCGAGCTGCTCGACGTCATGAAAGCCGTCGCCGACAACGGTTCCACCCTGTGCACCCACGCGGAGAACAACGAGATCATCAAGGCGCTGCTCGCCGACGAGCGGCGGCGGACCTCGACCGATCCCCGGGTGCACGCGGCGACCCGCCCGCCGGTCTCGGAGACGCTGGGCGTGCTCACCGCGATGGAGATCGCCGCACACCAGGGCACCGCGTTGCACCTGTGCCACCTGTCGCTGGGCCGCTCGACGGAGCTGGTGTCGTGGTACCAGGGCCAGGGCGTGGACATCACCTTCGAGACCTGCCCGCACTACCTCCTGCTCACCGAGGAGGACATGGTCGCGGCCGGGGGCCGCCTCAAGATCAACCCGCCGCTGCGGGAAGCCACCAACCAGGAGGCGATGTGGCGGGCCGTGACCACCGGCCTGGCGACGGTGATCTCCTCCGACCACGCGCCGTGGCCCGCCGACCTCAAGGACCACGAGCGCATCCTCGACAACCACTCCGGCGTTCCCGGCACGGAGACCATGGTGGCGACCACGCTCGGCGCCTGCCTGCGCCGCTACGGCGCGGGTCCGGAGCTGGCCAGGACCGTCGAAGCGCTCACCTCGGCCCCGGCCGACCGCTACGGCATCGGCCACCGCAAGGGCAAGCTCGCACCCGGCTACGACGCCGACGTCACCGTGCTCACCCCGACCGAGGACTGGCGGATCGACGGCTCGGCGCTGCACTCGAACGCCGGGTGGAGCCCGTATAACGAACACCTTCCCGGAGCACGCGTCACACTCACCGTCAGCCGCGGCGACGTCGTCTGGGACGCCGCGGCCGGTCTGACGGCCGCCCCGGGCCGTGGCAGGCAGGTGCTTCGGAGGTGAACCTGACCTTGGTGCGCAAAGCGTCAACGGAACTGTCCTCATTGGAACGCGGGCTGCAGATCCTCGCGTTCGTCCAGGACCACGGCCAGGTCGACACGGCGGAGATCATCGCGGGCCTGGACATCCCGTCCTCGTCCGCCTACCGGTACGTGCGGTTGCTGCGCAACGCCGGTTTCCTCGCCGAGGTCGACGGCAAGCTGATGCCGAGCGAGCGGCTCGCCGACTCCTCGGAGCACCGCTCCGAGCACCTGATCGACACCGCCCGCCCGCTGCTGACCATGCTGCGCCGCCGCTCCGGTCTGAACGTGGCGCTCACAGTCCGCGTGCACACCGCCGCCCTGTGCCTGGACACGCGCCGCACCGGCACCGGGAGCGTGGCGTTCCGCCCCGGCGAGATCTTGATGCTGCACGCGGGGGCCAGCGCGACGCCGTTGCTCGCGGCCGCCCCGCAGGTGGTCCAGCAGCAGGTGTTGCGCGGCAAGCTCCAGCGGTTCACCGCGGCCACACCGGACGCCGCGGCGCTGCGCGTCGAACTGGCCGCAGCCACCGAGCGCGGCTACCACGTATCGCGCGGCTGGCTCACGCCTGGCATGACCGCGGTCGGGATGGCGGTGGTCGTGGCCGGGTCGTGCATGTGCGCGTTGTCGCTGATCGGCCGGGACGGCGAGCTGACCGATGTGTCCGACGCCGTGGCCCTGCTGCGCGAAGCAGTCGACGAACTCAGCAAGAGCCTGCCGCAGTGGAGCTCCCCCGACGACGAAGGGCAGTACCGATGATCGCCGCCGCGCGTGGGACCACGCTGCGCTGCCGTTCCTGGCGGGCCGAGGCGTTGCTGCGCATGTTGGAGAACGTGCTGGAGGTCGGCGAGCGTCCTGACGACCTCGTTGTCTATGCGGCGCAAGGCAAAGCGGCCCGTGATTGGCCCGCCTACCACGCGATCGTGCACGCGCTGACCGAGCTGGACGAGGACCAGACGCTCGTGTTGCAGTCCGGTCGCCCGGTCGGCGTGCTGCGGACCCATGTGGCCGCGCCGATGGTGGTCTCGGCGGTCAACAACACCGTGGGCAACTGGGCGACCGAAGAGGTGTACTACCGCCGGGTCGAGGCGGGGCAGACGATCTGGGGTGGCCTGACCGCGGCGGCGTGGCAGTACATCGGGCGCCAGGGCGTGCTCGGCGGGACCTACGAACTGCTGCGGGCGGTGATGCGCCGGCACTTCGCCGATCGTCCGCCGAACTGGATGCTGACCGCGGGCATGGGCGGGATGGGCTCGGCGCAGCCGATCAGCGCGCGGATGCTGGGCTTGAGCTCGCTGGTCGTCGAGATCGACCCGACGAAGATCGAGAAGCTGCGCGCCGCGGGCGGGCTGGACCACGTCACCGACGACCTGGACACGGCGCTTTCCCTTGTCAGTCACCAAGCCCCGGTCGCGGTGGGCCTGCTCGGGAACGCGGCGACGGTGTTCGCGGAGATCGCCGCGCGCGGTGACGTGCTGCCCGACATCGTGACGGACCAGACCGCCGCGCACGATGCCCGGCACGGCTACGCCCCCGAGGGGCTCGACGTGCGGGAATGGCAGGCTGCGCGCGAAGCCGATCCGCAGGACGTCGAACGGCGCGCGAAGCTCGGCATGGCCAAGCAGGCGTTGGCGATGCTCGACCTGGCTTCTCGTGGCGCGGTCGTCTTCGAGAACGGGAACAACCTGCGCGTGCAGGCCGCTTCGGTGCTGGATTCCGTTCAGGCGGAACAAGTTCTGGCCATTCCCGGGTTCATGGAGGGCTACTTGCGGCCGTTGTTCTGCCATGGGATCGGGCCGTTCCGCTGGGTGGCGCTGTCCGGGGACGAGACCGATCTGTCCATAGTGGACGAACTCGCCGCCGGGATGTTCCCGAGTCGCCCCGAGGTGGCCGAGTGGATCGCACTGGCCCGGGAACACGTTCCGCCGCAAGGACTTCCAGCTCGGTCGTGCTGGCTGGGCTACGGCGAGCGCTCCCAGCTCGCGGTCGCGGTCAACGACGCGGTGCGCTCCGGACGGATCAGCGCGCCGGTGCTCTTCAGCCGCGATCACCTGGACTCGGCGGGGATGACGCACCCGCGGATCGGCACCGAGGGCATGCGGGACGGCTCGGACGGCGTGACCGACTGGCCGCTGCTGGACGCGATGCTGCTCGCCACCGGTGGCGCCGATCTGGTCGCCGTGCACTCCGGAGGCGCCGGGTACGCGGGCTGGATGCAGTCGGCCGGGGTGTCGGTGGTGGCCGACGGCAGCATCGGCGCCGCTTCCCGGCTGCGGCTCGCGCTCGACCTGGACTCGGGTCTTGGCGTGCTGCGCCACGCCACCGCCGGTTACCCGGAGGCCGAGGAGGCGATCGCGAACTCGGCCGCCGCCGACACCGGCGCCGCGCCGCTGCGATGGATCGACATCAAGCAGGAGGAGAACCAGTGATGCGGGTACTGACCAGTGACGACGCCCGCCACGGCGTGCTCGGCGGAGGCGTTTTCGCCTGTGGCGGCGGGGGTTGGCGGCACCACGGCGAGCTGATGGGCGGGCTGGCCACCTCGATCGGCAGCCCCGTTCTGTCCACTGTGGACGAGCTACCGGCGGACTCGTGGGTGGCGACCGTGACCGCGATCGGCGCGCCCGCCGCGAAGAACTGGGAGATCAAGCCGGTCGACTACGTGCACGCGTTGCAGCGGTTGATGGAGGTGTGCGAGCACCCGATCAGCGCGGTGATGACCGCGCAGAACGGTTACTCCACAACGCACAACGGCTGGATCCAGTCCGCGGTCCTCGGCGTGAAGGTGCTCGACGCGGCGGGCGACGTGCGCGCGCACCCCACCGGCAAGCTCGGCTCGATGGGGCTGACCACGCGGCCGGGCTATGTGTCCACACAGGTCGTTTCCGGCGGAAACCGGGAACTGCACGGGCATTTCGTGTCGGTCAACCAGGGCAGCGTGGAGACCTGTGACGACGTGTTGCGCGATATTTCCGTGCGCACAGGCGGTTTCATCGCCTCGGCGCGCAATCCCGTCGAGCTGTCCTGGGTGAAGCAGCACGCGGCGCTCGGCTCGATCTCCCTCGCGCTCGAACTCGGCGCGGCGATGGAGGCGGCGGGCGGGCGCGGAGACGCCGTCGTGGACGTGGTGTGCTCGACGATCAACGGCAAGGTGCTCGCGCGGGGCCCGCTCGGCAACGAGGTGGAGCTGGTCACCCGCGGGGGTTGGGACCACGGCACGTTCCGCATCGGGGACTGCACGGTGCCGTACCTCAACGAGTACATGGCGGTCGACCGCGACGGCGAGCGCGTGGCGACCTACCCGGACACGATCGCGATCCTGCGCGCGGAGGACGGTTTCCCGCTCGCGGTTTCCGAGGCGCACGAGGGCATGGAGGTCGTGCTCATCGTCGCGGACTCGCGCAGTCTTCCGCTGTCCACGTCGGCGATCGACCCGGTTGCGGTCGGCGAGTGCGAGCAGATCATGGGCATCCCGTTCCTGGAGTACCTGCCGTCATGACGGACCTGGACCTGTTGGCGCCCAACACAGAACGGCTCTCTGCCCGGATCGCGGAGCTGGCCGGGTTCCACGACTCCACGTTCCCCGGGTGGAGCCGGGAGGTGTTCTCCGAGCCCTACCGCGCGTCGCGGCAGTGGGTGCGCGAGCAGATGGCCGACGCCGGGCTGGACGTCGTGATCGACGCGGCGGGCAACATCGTCGGCAGGCTGCCCGGTCGCCGCGGCGGAGGTCCCGCACTGGTCACCGGCTCGCACACCGACACCGTCCGCCAAGGCGGGCGTTTCGACGGCATCGTCGGCGTGATGGCCGGGATTGAGGTGGCGCGGCGGTTGCGCGAGACCGGCGTCCAGCTGGAGCACGACCTCGTGGTGGTGGACTTCCTCGGCGAGGAGGCCAACGACTTCGGCATCTCCTGCATGGGTTCCCGCGCGATCGCCGGAGTGCTGCGGCCGGACCACCTCGACCGGACCGACGGCACCGGGCTGCGGCTCGGCGACGCGCTGGCCGGATTCGGGCTCGACCCGGACGCGGCGTTGCGCCAGGGCTGGAAATCCGGGGACGTGCACGCCTACGTCGAACTGCACGTGGAACAGGGACCGTTGCTGGAGCAGAGCGGGACCGCGATCGGTGTGGTGACCGCGATCGCCGGGATCGACCGGCTGCTCGTGCACTTCGCCGGGCTCGCGGGGCACGCGGGCACGACCCCGATGGCGGACCGGCGCGACGCGCTCGTGTCGGCCGCGGCGGCGGTGCTCACCGTGGAGCGGGTCGGCTGCGGCGCGCCGGTGCACGGGGTCGCCACCTCCGGGCACATCGAGTCCTCCCCCGGCTCCATGGGCGTGATCACCGACGAAGCCCGGCTGTGGGCGGAGATCCGCAGCGTGGACCGGACGTGGCTGCACGGGGCGCGCAAGCAGATCGTCGACGAGATCACCGCCGAGACCCGCGCCCGCGGCGTGGACATCGACGTGGACTGGCTCACCGACCAGGACCCCGTGCCCACGTCCGGGCTGGTGCAGGACGTGATCGCGCAGGCCGCCGATCACCTCGGCGACTCCTGGAAGGCGGTGCCGTCCGGGGCCGGGCACGACGCCGCCCACCTCTCCCGGCTCGGACCGATGGGCATGATCTTCGTGCCGTCCGTCGGCGGGCGCAGCCACTGCCCGGAGGAGCTGACCGCGGCCGAGGACATCGCCCGCGGCGCGCACGTCCTGGCCAGCACCCTGATCACCCTTGACCGGCGCGAAGAAGTGCGCCACGCGTAGAGGCGGAGGGCCGACCTTGACTGCCAGTCCGTTACAAACCCCTGAGCAGGCCACAGTGGCGCGGCGCGCGGTCGTCGCCGCCTCGGTGGGCAACGCGTTGGAGTGGTACGACTTCTCCGTCTACGCGTTCTTCGCGGGCTACGTCGCCCGGGACTTCTTCACCGGCGGCGACGCGACCACCGCGCTGATCAACACCTTCATCGTCTTCGGCGTCGGGTTCGTGGCCCGGCCGCTGGGCGCGGTGGTGATCGGGATCTACGGCGATCGCAAGGGGCGCAAGGCCGCCCTGATGCTGTCCATCGCCACGATGGGCCTCGGCACCATCGTGCTCGCCGCCACCCCGCCCGCCGCGGTGATCGGAATCGGCGCGCCGATCCTGCTGCTGATCGGGCGGCTGCTGCAAGGCTTCTCCGCGGGCGGGGAGATCGGCGGGGCCGCCGCGTTCCTCGTCGAACACGCTCCCCCGGGGCGGCGCGGCCGGTATGCCGCGTGGCTCCAGGCCTCGATGGGGATCTCGAACCTGATCTCCGCGATCGTCGGGGTCACCATCACCACCTGGCTGCCCGACTCCGCCGTGCAGGACTGGGCCTGGCGCATCCCGTTCATCGTCGGCCTGCTGATCATCCCGGTCGGCGTCTACATCCGGCGCAGCCTGCCGGAGACCGAGGTGTTCGAACGGAACCGGACCGAACAGGAGGGTGGACCCAGCCCGCTCAAGCGACTGCTCACCGAGTACCCGAAGCAGCTGCTGACCGGGTTCCTGTTCTCCGTGCTGTGGACCGTCTGCGTCTACGCGTTCGTCATCTACCTGCCGACCTACTACCGCGATCCGGCCGCCGGGTTGGGCTTCACCTCGCAGCAGTCGTTCCTCGCTTCGCTGGTCGGCAACGTCGTCCTGGTGATCGGCTGCATCGTCGCCGGGCGGTCCGCCGACCGGTACGGAGCGCGACGGGTACTCACCTTGGGTGCGAGCGGGCTGCTCGTGATTCCGTTGCTGTGCCTGCTTTTGTTGCACGCGGCGCCGAGCGTTCCGGTGCTGCTGGTGGTGCATTCTGTGCTGTGCGCGAACGTCGCGGCCTTCGTCGGCGTCGCTCCGTCCACGATGCCCCGCGTCTTCCCCGCCGCGGTGCGCACGACCGGGCTCGCGCTGAGCTACAACGTCGCCGCGATCTTCTTCGCCGGGTTCACCCCGGCACTGCTGACGTGGGCCACCGCGCGGTTCACCGTGTACGCGCCCGCGCTCTGGGTGACGCTCGGCGTCGTCGCCTGCCTGGTCTCACTTCCCGCGCTGTTCCGGCACATCGCTGCCGTTGACGCTGCCGAAACGGCGGAGGCATCCCATGCGTAACTGGTCGGCCGCACTCGTCGTCCTCCTGGTCGCTTTCGTCGTGCCCGCCTCGGCCGCGGGGTTGCCCGCGCCAGTGACGGTGCAGCTGGACGGGGACCACCTCGACTGGCCGACGATGATCCGGCTCCTGCACGCCGATCGGGTGTCCGTCCGCCTGGCGGACCCGACGCGGCAAAAGATGATCGAGAGCCGCCGTGGCGCGTTGGCCACAGTTGAGGCGGGGCAACGGGTCTACGGCTGGAACCAGGCTTTGGGCCCGTTGAAGGACCGCCCGCTCGGCCCGGATGAGCAACGCGAGTTCCAGCGACGCGTGCTGCGCTCGCACGCCGCCGGTGTCGGCCCCGCGCTGCCCTTCCTCCTCGCGCGACTGGCTTTGGTGTTGCGGGCCAACGCAATGGCGCGCGCGGCCATGGGCGTCCGGCCCGAACTGGTGGACCGGATGCTCGGCATGGTCAACAACGGCGTGGTTCCCGTGATGCCCGAGATCGGCTCGCTCGGCACCGGCGACCTCCAGCCGATGGCGGCGGCGGGCCTCGCCATGATGGGCGAGGACGTCCCGGTTTCCTACCGTGGCAAGCAGATGCCCGCCAAGACGGCGTTGCGCACGGCCGGGCTTCCGCAGCAGTTCCCGTTGGAGGCAGGAGAAGCGCTGCCGGTCGTCAGCGGCGGCAGCGTGCTCACCGCGCGCTACATCGACGCGATCGACCGGTCCGGGCGCGCCCTCGACAGCTTCACCGCCGGGTTCGCGCTGTTCCTCGAAGCGACACGCGCGGAACAGGGCGCTTTCGACGAGCGAACCCACGTCGAGCGGCGCATCCCCGAGGAGGTCGACGCCGCGCGGCAGATCCGCTCGCTGGTGTGCGGAACGCGGTGGATGACCGACGAGGGACGCCGCGTCTCCGGGGAGCCCGACCCGCGCGTCCAGGACGCCACCTCGGTGCGCGCCGCCCCGCACATCCTCGGCGCGTTCCGCCAAACCCTGCACACCGCGAAGGAAACCGTGACGCGGGAGGCGAACGCGTCCACCTCCAACCCGTTGCTGTTCGCCAAACCCGGCGGCGGCTACGAGTTCGTCATGGGCGGCAACTGGGCCGCCGCGCGGATCGGCCACGAGATCGACTCGCTCAACGCGCAGGTGGCCGATCTCGGTGTGCTGTCGGAGAACCTGTCCGGCAGACTGATCGCGCCGAAGTGGAGCTACGGCCTGCCAGCGAACCTGGCGGGCGGTCCCATCGGCCTCAACTCGGGCATGGTGCAGGTGGTGACCGTCGCCTCCGCGCTGGTACCGGAGATGCAGCTCGCCGCCAACCCGGCGGGCACGTTGTCCCGGCCCGTCAAGGGCGGCCAGGAGGACCACAACACCATGGCCATGGCGTCCATGCGCGGCCTCGCCGCGAACCTCGACCGCCTCGACACGGTGCTCGGCGTGCAGGTCATGCTCGGCGCACAGGGAATCGACCTGGTCCGGCCGAAAATGGCTTCTCTGCAACCGGGTGGCGGTACTTCGGCGATTTATTCTCTTGTGCGTCAACGCATTCAGCAGCTTGCTGACGATCGGTACATGACGCCGGACGTCGAGGCCGCCACCGCGCTCGTGCGCGATGGGTCGCTGTCTCGCGCTGTGCACGCTGCTGCTGCGACGCCTTGTGCGGCGTGATTTGGGCTTGCGGTGGGGCTTCCTTGCATGGGCTGGGGTTCCAGCGTTTGTGGCTGGGCTTCCTGCTTGCGCGGGCTGGACTTCCAGCGTTCGCGGGCTGAACTTCCAGCGGAGTCGGCTGGACTTCCAGCGTGGGGCGCTGGGCTTCCAGCGTGGGGGTCGGCTTGACCTGGGGCCCCTTGCGCGTGCCCTTGGGCCTCTCAGGGGCACGGGATGGAACCCCGGCCCTCGCGATGAGCGTATGGCACGCGCTCCCCAGGTAAAGCCGACCGTTTCGTGGGCGGCCTGCGGTGGGGCAGAGCCTGGGTTTTTCCTTGTGTGGCACCGATTTGACATACTGAAAAGTTGTGATTGAGTGGAGGTATCCGCACTGGAGGGAGGTGTGATCATGTTGGATACCAAGGCAATCAAGGATCTACTCGCCGCGCAGCTGGCGGCCAACGACTCCTACCAGTTGCCCGAGAACGACCACCTGGAGTTCCTGCTGGAGTTGGAGACGATCGGCAGGCTCCTGACCGCGGTGAAAACCGACGCCAACACTCAGGCTGATGACCGTGTCCTGCACGCCACCTACGGGTGTAAAGACCTGGCGATGCTGTTGTGCGGCAAGCTGAAGATCCACCCGAGTGAGGCGAAGCGGCGCACGAGGTTGGTGCGGGAGTTGCCGAATCTCCCCCACACCCGCGACGCGATGTATGCCGGGGAGATCAGTGGCGAGCATGCGTTGGTGATCTCGGATGCCATCAAGCGTCTCCCGTCGGAGTATGTGGCGGATGCGGATCGGGTGTTGGCTGATGTGGCGTCGACGTTGGACCCGCAGTTCCTCATGCGCGCCGGAAAATACGTGCGGACCGTGGTCGACCCCGATGGTGTCTACCGCGATGAGAAGGACGCGATTGCGCGGCGTGCGGCGCGGATGTTCCGGGACAAGGACGGAAGCCTGTCTTTCAGTGCCACGGTGGGTCCGCTCGATGGCGAGAAGATCTTCAACTTCCTGATGGCGTTGTCCAAACCCAGGAGCGTGGACGGGGAGAAAGACCCCCGTACCTTCGAACAGCGGTTGGCCGATGCCTTCGTCGAAGCGATGACGATCGCGATGACCGCCCGCGACCTCCCCGGACTCCCGCGCTCCCTACTGGTCGTCACGATGGACGCCGACAACCTGAAGGACAAGACCGGGTGCGCCCGGACTGACACTGGGCAGCCGGTGTCCCCGGGACTGGCCCAGCACACCGCCTGTGACGCCGACATCGCCCACATCGTCCTCGGAAGCGAAGGGGAACCCCTCGCCTACGGACGCACACGACGACTCGCCTCACCGGCTCAGCGGAGAGCACTCGCGGTGCGGGACAAGGGATGCGCCTTCCCCGGCTGCGATCGGCCCCCGGCATGGACGGAAGCTCATCATGTGGTGCACTGGATCGACGGCGGGCCGACCGACCTCGACAACCTCGTCCTGCTCTGTGTGTATCACCATCATGTGATGCACGAACAGGATTGGGTGATCATCTTCGAGCAGGGGATACCGGCGTTCATCCCGCTGAAGTGGATCGACCCTGACCAGGCACCGTTACGGAACATCAGGGTGGATTGCCCACTGACGCTATAACCCCAGGAACGGCGCAGCGCTGGAACGTGAGGGTTCCAGCGTGGTGCGGGCGTGGGCTGAAAAGTAAGGGGCGCAAGGGAATCGAGGCTTTACCTGGGGTGCGCGTGCCATACGCTCGCGCGCGAGGGCCGGGTTCCTCCCGTGCCAGCCGGGAATGCCGGTGTTGTCGCCGACGACGAAAGACACGGGCTCACCGCCGAAAGAACTCTCCGGCTCCCGCCGATCGGACCACGTGGCAAGCGCATGACGCCCGACTGCTCACGTCCCGTGCCGTGCGCACCTCAACTGCGGCGCCCCGCTCTGCCACGGAATGAGGGCGGTCGCTTGAAGCTCCGGCCGAACCGGAACGCCCGCGAGAAGGACTCCATGGTCACCGGCACCACGATCATCAAGAGGACGACGGCGAGCAGTCCACCGCTCTCAGTCCCCTGGAACAGCCACTCCGTCCAGCTCGCCCGGTCCCGCGGAGCCGAGTAGCCCGCCCAGACGAGAGTCCACAGCCAACCAGCGGCCAACGCCAACAGGACGGCTGATCGCAAGGCGCCCCAGTCCCTGCGGAGGCGGCGGCGTTCGTTGTCCAGGAACCTGTCCGTCAGGTTCTCGAAGTGGGACAGCAGATCGCCGCGCACGCGACTGCCGGTTGGAGTGAGTTCGACGAGTTCACCTACCGCCTTGAGCTGCTTCGTCTCGCGCGTCCGCTTGCGGCCCTCCTGCGCGAGGAAGAGCAGCAAGGTGATCAGGGGTGCCAGCGCCACGCCGAGGACGCGGAACACCATCTCGACCGTCATGACCGCGACGATCCCGCACTGATGATCATCGACGCCACGTCCGTGACGGCATTCGCCTGATTTGATCAGCCGACGGAGGTCGTTTCGCGCCGGTAGAAGTACTGCATGAGCCCGTCCTTGAAGCTGGCGACCTTGTCGTAGAGCGCGCGGGCCTCGGCGTCCTCCAGGGTGTTCCAGTACAGGCGCGGGGCGCCGTGCTCCTCGGCGTCCCGCGCCACCCACTCGATCATGGCCGACGCGACACCCCGACGCCGGACCTCCGGGGCCACGAACAGATCGGCCATGTAGCACCTCCCAGCACCCCAGATGCTCGCGTGGAACACGTAGTGCGCCACGCCGACCGCCTTGCCGTCCAGCCGGGCCAAGATCCCGCGCACCTGCCCGCCGTCGAGCAAACGCCCCCAGGTCTGCTCGTAGCCTTCGTCGCTGACCTCGGTGCCGAAGAACGAGTGGTGACCACGGGCCAGCACTTCCCAGTCGGCGCGGTCGGAAGCGGTCACGAAGCTGATCTCCACCATGGCGCCCCATCCTGCCGCACCCCCAGGGCGGCGGAGCGGGGAAATCGGTCTCTCCCGAAGGAAGAGACCGATTCCGCGTCGCCTAGCAGGTGAACGTTCTCGACTCGGTCGTCTTCGAGCCGCCCTCGCTCAGCGCGTCGATGATCCCCCGGTACGTGTGCCTGCCGGTGCCGGTGCAGTCGAAGGTGATCGGCACGGTGCGGTTGCCCGTCCAGTGCGCCGTTGCCTTGTTCTGCCAGATGTTGCCGATCACGTGCCACTGCAGGACCCCGCGCCACCGCGACGTGGACGGGCACCCCAGCGACTGCCCCTTCACGGTGATGGTGTTGCCGGACTTCGCGGGCGCGGTCATGCCGAACTGGCACGCCTCGACGCCGCCCCCGGATGCGGTCGCCGACGGGGCCCCGGCGAGCAGTGCGATCGCGGCCATCCCGACACAGAGTGTCTTCTTCACGCGTTCCCTCCTCGTATCGCTGAAGAAAGCCACTTCATCGTCGGGGGGATCGCGGGGCGGCGTGGCCACCCGAACAACCCACAAACGCCTCAGAGTTCGTCCAGCGACACCAGGCCGTCCTGGATCGCGCGCGCCACGAGGGTCGCCTTCGTCCGCGCGGGCCGACCGGCGTTGGCGTACTTGATCCGCACCCGGTCGAGGTAGCAGTTGATGGTGTTGACGGACAGGTTCAGCACCTTGCTGACCGTGTCCTTCGACTCGCACTGGAACCACTCCAGCAGCACGTCGACCTCGCGCGGGGTCAGCCTCGGGCGGCCGGAGCGGCTGTCGGTGCCCATCGCGCCGGCGAGGATCGGTGGTACGTAAGGAACGTGCCGCGCCGCCGCCCGGATCGCCTCGATCAGGTGCGCCTCGCCCTCGGCCTTGGTGAGGTAGGTGGCCGCGCCGAGTTCGAGGCAGGTCAACGCGATGTCCTGGTCCTCGCGCATGGTGTAGACGACGACCGGCCGCCCGGAGTCGGCGAGCCTGCGCAGATCCCCGTACCCCGGACCGGGTCCGGTCAGGTACAGGTCCAGCACGACCACGTCCGCCGCGCGGCCGGGATCGTGCCACGCGGCCCCGGCGTCGGGCCCCCGGCCGAGCACGCTGATCGGCGGATCCGCCGCCGCGCACCAGGCGGACACCCCGGCCAGGATCGCCGGATGGTCGTCGACGATGATTACGCTGGTTCCCCTGTGTGATGCCATATCGCTCGAACCCCCAGCCGGTCGGCGCACGGCAGCCGCGTGACGCTGACCAACCCCTTCCCCTCGTTCGGGGCGGCCGACGCGGGAGCGTCCGCCACCACGCTCACCGTGACTGTCGAAGCGCGCCGGGCGACCGTTACCCGGGCGGACGACCGTGCCGCGCTCAGCACGGCCAGCACCGGCTCGGTCAACGCCCGCCGCGCACCGAGCGGTGGGACGGAGCACGCGCCCATGACGGCGAACCGCACCACCAGGCCGCGTCTTTCCGCGACCTCGATGCAGGCTCGCAGCTCGTGCAGCAGCGGATCGGGGGTGTCGTCGTGCTCGGCCAGCAACCTCCGCATCCTGGCGGCCTCCGCCGCGCAGCGCTGCCGCACACCGTCGTCGGCCGGGTCCAGTCCCCCACCGGACAGCCCGGCGAGCAGCGGCACGGTGGTCGCCGTGAGCCCCGCGTAGCGCTGCTGACGGTCGGCGTGCAACTGCTCCGCCATGACCTCCGCGGTGCGATGCCGCTCCTGCTCGTCGGCGATCCGCGTCGCCGTGACGACCATGCGGCGCAACGCGGACACCGCGACACCGACCGCGAACGGGAGACCGAAAACGCTGAAGTTCGAGATCGCGAGCCGGGCCAGCGCTTCCGGCTCGGCCAGCCCAGCGGACCACAATTGCAGTGGTGCTACTGCATAACCGGCGGCGAGGTAGCCCACGAGCACGTGGATCGGGCGGCCCCACAACAACAGCACGCCGAGCCAGGCTGACAGATCGTCGGCGCCGTGCGGCGACCCCACCAGATGTCGCGGTTCCACCGCCGCGGTGGCCACCACCGCTCCGACGAACACCACGACCAACAGGACGCGACTGGTCCGGTTCGTGGCACCGATCACCGCGGTGACACCGGCGAGGACCACGAACACCACCGCTTCGACGGCGGGCGACCGGTACATCCACGTGTTGGTGACGAGCATCGGCAAGTAGAGTCCGAAAAGGACGGTCACCGTGATCACCAGGGTGGCCAACCGCATTCCATCGAGCAGTCGTGCTGTCGCGCCCTCAACCACGGGGCCACTCCAGCCGCACGGTGGTCCCCCGGCCGTCGCGGGACTCGACGATCGCCCGACCTCCAGCCCGTGCCAGGCGACCCACGATAGAGCCCGACAGCCCGTGCGCTCCCGGAGAAACCCGCGCGGGATCGAATCCGCGCCCTTCGTCGACGACCTCGACCACGGCCCTGTCCTGGTGCCCGACCAGGCGCAGCACCACTTCGCTGACTCCGGCGTGGCGCCACGCATTGGTCAACGCCTCCCGCGTGGCGAGGAACAACGCGATCGCCGCGGCCGAGGGCAGCGCGACCGACCCGCTCATCTCTTGCCGGACGTTCAGGCGGCTTTCCCGGGCGGCACCGTCCAACAACGCAGGCAGGTCAACACTGTCCACTGTGGTCAGTGGTGCCTCGGTGAGCACCTCGAGGTCCCTGTCGGCCTGCTCGCACAACCACATCTCGCGGCGCGGCACAGTCCCCATTCCGACCATCAGCAACGTCGTCGCGGTCGTATCGTGCAGCAGGGCGAGGAACTCGCGATGGTCGGCTCGCCGCGCGGCCGCGACAGCCGCCTCACGCCGCTCGCGTTCCTCCTGCGCGTGCAACTGATCCGTCGTGCGCGCAGCACGCCTGAGGATGCCGAAGAGCCCGCGGGACAACCCCGCCGTCGCCACGATCCAGA
Organism: Allokutzneria sp. A3M-2-11 16; assembly: GCF_024213555.1. Classification (GTDB taxonomy): domain Bacteria; phylum Actinomycetota; class Actinomycetes; order Mycobacteriales; family Pseudonocardiaceae; genus Allokutzneria. Next base: position 49,216 of record NZ_JANAVO010000020.1, read on the forward strand.
CGCACAACGGGAGCCCTGCCGACCACTCCATCGGAGCGGCGATCACCGTCCCGGCCACATGTGCGCCAACGAGAAGCGCCGTCGCCACCAACCCGAACGTCAGGCTCGTGTGCCATTGATAAGCAGCCGCCGCGATCGTGCTCACGACGAGCGTCCAACTGGTGCCGTCGTACACCGCCGAGCCGAACACGGTCCACGGCTGCGTCACGCAAAGCCCAATGATGACAACGAGATCGACGCCAGGGTGTCTCAGCAGGAACACGTAGGCGCTGGTCCACAGCACCAGTAGAACTGCTACCGCGGCCGTGCTCAGTCGCATGTCCGGCGGCACGGCGAGCACCGCGAGCGGCGCGCAGACGAACACGACCGCGATCCGCGCCACCGCCGCGTACCGAAGCCCGAAGCGCTCCAGCGCCCGCTCCACATCCGGTGAAGCTACCGCGTGTCGGCGGTGTTCAACTTCCGATCGAGATTTCGGCCGAGGACGTCACGGATGTAGATCTCGACGAACTCCGGCAACCACGGCGATTCGGCGATCCTCCCGAAGACCTCGGTGAGGCGTTCGTCCGGCGCGCTGGTCAGGTGGACGATGCGCCAGAGGTTCACCGGCCGGTCTTCCTCCCCGGACACCGCGTGCTCGACGTGGAAGATCGGCTGATCGGCATCGGCGTGCAACTGCCGACCGTGCTCGTCGTCGCACTCGGCGGTCCCGATGAAGGTGACCGCCTGGCGAACGTGGTCGAGTGCGGTCCGCTCCAGCACCAGCCCGTAGCTGTCCGGGTTCAGCCAGCGGCGTTGCCGCGAGCGCCGGACGAACACGTCGTCACCGCCCCAGGCCGCCGCGCTTCCGGCTTCAACCACGAACGGGATGAACAGATCCGGCCGCCGCGCTTTCCGCACCTCGTTGTCCCACAACATGGTCCGGGTGAACACCAGCGGCTCGTCGAGCCGGTACCGCTCGGCGAGCACCCGGTTGACGTCCAGGGAGGGCAGGGTGAAGCGGGTGTTGCCGGGCTCGGCCCACGCCCGCTCGAACACGTCCTCGTGGTTCAGCATGATCAGCGCCCTCCAGGTCGGCGAAGCTGAGCGTTGAGCCGCGCGGCCTGCCGCGTGAGGTGCTCCCGTTCGGGGAGGTTCGGCGCCGACCGGGCGGCGTCGGCGTAGAACCGGGCCGCGGTCACCAGGTCACCGTCGCGCTCGTGCAGGTACGCCACGGCCGCGGCGTGGCGGGGCAGGTCGGGGTCGAGTCCTGCCAGGGCGGCCAAACCGGCTCGCGGACCGTCCGCCTCGCCGACCGCGACCGCGCGGTTGAGGCGGACCACCGGGTTGTCGGTGAGACGCGACAGTTCGTCGTACCACTCGACGATCTGCGGCCAGTCGGTCTCCTCGGCTGTCGGGGCGTCGGCGTGCAGCGCGGCGATCGCGGCCTGCGCCTGGAACTCCCCCAGCCGGTCGCGGGCGAGCGCCGCCTGGAGCACGGCGACGCCTTCGGTGATCAGCCGGGTGTCCCACAGATCGCGGTCCTGCTCGGCGAGCGGCACGAGGCTGCCGTCGGCGCGGGTCCGGGCCGGGCGCCGCGCGTGGTGCAGCAGCATCAGCGCGAGCAGGCCCGCCACCTCCTCGTGCTTGATCCTGTCCGCCAGCTGGCGGGCGAGCCGGATCGCCTCGGCGGCGAGGTCGACGTCACCGGAGTAGCCCTCGTTGAAGACCAGGTAGAGCACGCGCAGCACGGTGCCGACGTCGCCGGGCTGGGTGAACCGGATGTCCGAGACGGTCCGCTTGGCCCGGCTGATCCGCTGGGCCATGGTCGCCTCGGGCACGAGGTACGCCTGCGCGATCTGCCTCGTCGTCAGGCCGCCGACCGCGCGCAGCGTCAGCGCGACCGCCGAACTCGGCGTCAGGGACGGGTGCGCGCACAGGAAGTACAGCTGGAGCGTGTCGTCCACCGCCGCACCCGGGCCGGGCTCCGGCTCGGCGTCGACGAGCTCCTCGCGCCGCCGCCGGGAGGTCTCGGCGCGGGCGGCGTCGAGGAACTTGCGCCAGGCCACGGTGACCAGCCAGCCCTTGGGGTCCCGCGGCGGATCGTCCCGCCACCCGCGCAGGGCTTCGACCAGGGCGTCCTGCACGGCGTCCTCGGCCGCCGCGAAGTCTGCTCCGCGGCGGACGAGGACCCCGATCACGGCGGGCGTGAGGGCCCGGACCAGGGCCTCATCCACCGTGCGTCACTCGGTGATCGTCGGGGGCGCGGTCAGGAACGGCCGCACCTCCAGCCACTCGTGGATCGGCTTGCCGCCCGCGCCCGGGGCCGCGGACAGCTCCCCCGCCAGCTCCAGCGCCCGCTCGTGGCTCTCCACGTCGATCACCATCCACCCGGCGATCACGTCCTTGGTCTCCGCGAACGGGCCGTCGGTGACCGGCGGGCGCCCTTCGCCGTCGTAGCGGACGAAGGTGCCCTCCGGGGACAGCGCCTGGCTGTCGACGAACTCGCCGGTGCCCTCCAACCGAGCAGCGAAGTCCCGCATGTACTGGATGTGGGCCGAGACCTCCTCGGGGGTCCACTGGTCCATCGGGGCGTCGTTGACCGATGCCGGAGCGCCGCGGTAGTGCTTGAGCAACAGGTACTTGGCCATCGTGGTCTCCTAGGTGCGTCGCGGCCCATTGTGGCCGCCTCCGCCCCTGGGACGGAGCCGCACCCGGGTTCTCGACATCCCTCCGAGACTTTTTCCGCTCAGTCCCGCGTCACCGCTGGGCGATCTTGCCGGAGCACTTCTCCTCCAGCTCCTTGGTGGCCGCGGCCTCGACCTCCTTGGTCCCCTTGATCTCGCCGGACTTCTTCCTGCCGTCGAGCCAGGCCTGGATGTCGTCCTTGCTGTAGTGCTTGATCATCACGTCCGCGACGCACTCCAGGGCCGCCTGGGGCAGGTCCTTGGACTCGGCCTCGGTCTTCATCTTGGCCACCACAGCCGACTGGTTGACGACGCCACCGCCACCACCGCCGCAGGCGGCGAGCCCGGCGGCGAGAAGGGCGCTGACGGTGATACGGGCCGCGATCGACGAACGCACGGATTGCCTCTCGGAGTTCAGTGGACGAACGGGGTTCAGGACGCGGGACATCAGGAAGGCATCCGCTCGCAGGTGGCGATGATCGGGTCGGTCTTGGTGGCGGCTGCCTTGCCGTCGACGGTCAGCTTGCAGCTGACCTCCTGCCGGGTGATGTTGCCCTCGTCGTCGACGGCCGATTCCGCGGTGACCGAGAAGGAGGTGCGGACGTCCTTGTCGACCTTCACTTCCTTCTTCCACGGCAGCTGCACGTTGGCCACGCTCTTCGGCACCACCGAGCCGCTCTCGTTGTAGGTGATCGACGAAGCCTTGCCGGTGCCGGTGGCCTCGTAGACCACGGTGAGGGTGTCCGAGGAGGACTCGGAGTTCCCGGAGCCACCACCCGCACAGCCGACCGCGGCGAAGGCGGTGACAACGAGCCCGAGAACATGGATGGAGCGCATGTAAATCCCCTAGGAAATTTCGAAAGTTGTTCAGGTGCGAACACCCGGTAATGAGGTCGCAGAACATAAGCGCGCCCACCACATCCGGCCCATATGCGAACCACACGGACCCCCGCCCGGTTGTTCGACCGCACTGCTGTCAGTCGAACAATCCTTGTGGACGCAGGCGAACGGCGGCACCTGCGCCCTTATGCGGGAATTCGTTGCGACAGAAGCAATCTTGACCCCCTACCAGGGGCGTCTTAATTTCAGCACAGGGCCGTACACCCCCTGCAACGGCCCGCTGAGAGGTTTGCCATGTCACATACGAGACGATTATTGACGATCGCTTCGGTATTCATTCTTTCCCTGGTCTCGCCAATCACGGAATACGGCGACGTCCGGGACGCGGCGCACGAAACGCCCTCCGCCGTTCCGCTGGCCGGACCCCGCCCGGCGTTCGCCGCGCCGTGGCCCTGCAACCAGGTGCGCGACTACTACCACCACGCCACCGAGGTCAGCAACGCGCTCGACTTCAACATCGCGGGCACCGCCGACCTGGGGACGCCCGCGCTCGCCTCCGCACCGGGACGCGTCGTCTCCGCGCGGGTGAACGGCGGCTACGGCAACGAGGTGGTGGTCGACCACGGTGGCGGCTGGTCGAGCCGGGTCGCCCACCTCAGCCGGTTCTCGGTGGGCCTGGGCCAGCAGGTCGCGCGCGGCCAGGAACTCGGCAAGGTCGGCTCGACCGGGAACTCCACGGGCCCGCACCTGCACTACGAGCAGATCGCCGACGGCGTGCGGGTGCGGATCGTCATCGACGGCGTCGCCCTGCCCTACAGCCAGGCCACCCGCCAGCACACGAGCCGCAACTGCGTGAACGGGCCGCTGCGCGATGGCACCTACCGGATCAGGGCCGAGATCGGCGGGCACGACCTGGACGTCTTCGAGTGCCGGACCAACGACGGCGCCGACGTGCGCATCTGGTACCGGATCGCGAGCAGCCCCTGCCAGCGCTGGCAGGTCACCAGCGTCGGCGGCAGCACCTTCAAGATCGTGGACGGCAACAGCGGCAAGGCGCTGGACGTGGCGGGCTGCTCCACCGCCAACGGCGCCGTGGTCCACCTGTGGCCGTACTACGGCGGGGCCTGCCAGCAGTGGCGGATCGAACCGAGCGGCACCAGCTACAGCGTGATCGGCGTCGGCAGCGGGAAGTCGCTCGACGTGGCGCAGTGCTCGCCCGCGCCGGGCGCCGACGTCCACCTGTGGCCCTACCACGGGGAAGCGTGCCAGCGCTGGCACTTCGACCCCGTGTGAGCCTCATCCGTGCCGGGGTCCGGCTCGCCCGCCGGACCCCGGCACGCGTCCAACCGCCTGCCCGGATTCGGTCGAATGGCTACGCCCGTCCGGGGAGGAGCGCGCGGAACGCGTCCTCGTGCTCCCTGCGACGACGGGTATCCCGTTCGAAGACTTCGCGGGCCACGTCCGCGAGCGCGACAGCCGGAGCCTCCAGGTCGAGCTTGCTGGCCTCCGCCACGCGCTCCCGCCAGTCCGCTGGCACGTCGTCGAGTCCGTTGAGCGCTCCGGAGATCGCGCCGCCCATGCTGGCGATGGAGTCGCAGTCACGGCCGTAGTTGACGCTGCCGAGGATCGTGCCGCGGGTGTCCCCGCGCGAGACCACGAGCATGCCCAGCGCGATCGGCAGCTCCTCGATCGAGTGCAGGCGACTGGGCGTGCGGGCACCGAGGCCGGGCTTGGTGTACTCCGGCCCGACGGTGTCGAAGGGCTCAACGGCGTTGCGCAGCACCGGGATCGCGGCCTCCCAGTCGTCGTACCCGGACGCGACCTCGCACACCGCCGCGATCGCCGCGCGCGTCCCGTCCTTGGCCAGCCGCAGGCAATCCTCGACGACTCTGTCCACAGTGGACTCCGGGTGGAACGCCGAAGCCACCGCGGCCGCGAAGACCGCGGCGGCCTCCCTGCCGTAGCTGGACTGGTGTGCGCCCGCGATCTCGACGGCCTCGGCGTACGCGGCGTCCGGATTGCCCGCGTTGATCACGCCGACCGGCGCCATGTACATCGCGGCGCCGCAGTTGACGATGTTGCCGACCCCGGCCTCACGCGGATCGATGTTGCCGTAGTGCAGGCGCGCGACGATCCACTTCTCGGCCAGGAACAGCCGCTGGAACGGCAGCGCCTCGGCTTCGAGCTCCGGAACCCACACCTTGTTCCCGATCAGTTCCGGCACCAGGTGATCGGCGATCGAGTGCGCGTCGATGTGGTCGCGGACCTTGGTGTAGACCCGGACCAGCGCGTGGGTCATCAAGGTGTCGTCGGTGATGTAGCCGTCGCCGTTGTGAAACGGCGCGATCGGCCGCGCTTCGCGCCAGTTCTCGTAGAAGGGCGGCACGATCCCTCGGATGCGGCCGCCGTAGCGCTCGACCAGGTCCTCCGGTGTCCAGCCCTCGGCGGGTCCACCGAGCGCGTCACCGACAGCGGCCCCGACCAGGCAGCCCTTGGCGCGGTCCTCCAGCGATTTCGCCACCACGATCCGTCCTCCTCCGCTCGCTGCCGCCCTGTCGTCATTGGACCAGTCACCGCTCGTTCGAGGAGGTCCCGGTTGAACGCTTCGGGAAGGCTTGGCAACCTCGTGCCCGTGATCGATGTCGCGAAGGAATACCTGCACGGGGATCTGCGCGAGGTCCGCGAGGCGGTGCTCGGGAAGCTGGACGGGCTCTCCGAGTACGACGCCCGTCGCCCGCTGACCGGCTCCGGGACCAACCTCCTCGGCCTGGTCAAACACCTCTCGACCTGGGAGGCCCGCTACTTCGGCGAGGTGTTCGGGCGCCCGTACCCCGAACACCTGCCCCGGTGGGACGACGAGTCCGCGCGCGGGACCGATCTGTGGGCGACCGAGCACGAGACGCGCGCCGAGATCGTCGACCGCTACCGCCGGGTGTGGGAGCACGCCGACGCGACGATCGACACCCTCGCCATCGACGCCCCCGGCCACGTGCCGTGGTGGCCGCGCCCGGACGTGACGCTGTTCAACGTCATGGTGCACATGCTCACCGAGACCAACCGGCACGCCGGGCACGCCGACATCCTCCACGAACAGCTCGTCGGTGCTCAGCCCGGCGGCGCGTTCCACGAGATCGAGCGCGCCGCCAGGGCAGCGCGATGAGCGGTCACCCCGTGCTCCGGCAGTGGCGCACCCACGTCGACGAGGCCAGGGCGGACGAGTACGAGCGCTTCGCCCGCGAGCGGTCGCTCCCGATGTTCCGTGAACACGACGGCCTCATCGGTGTCCTGTTCGCCCGCGAGGGCACCGAGTGCGTGGTGATCACGTTGTGGGAGAACGCGGAAGCGGTGCGACGCCTGGAGGAGTCATCGCTCTACCAACGGACGGTGGCGGAGATCAGCGCGGCGGGCTTCCTCACCGGCACCTCCTCGGTCGAGGCGATACCGTTGCACGACATGTGGTTCTCCGGCTGACGGTGTGGCGGTGCTGGCGTTTTGGCTTTGGACGGGAGCAGCCTGGTTTGGTTGGGTTGTCTTTCCTGCGTTGCGCTCGGCTTGCGGATTCGCTTGGGGCGCCTGGGAATTCACGCTTTCGAGGCATGATCGACTATTTGTTTGCGATAGAATGTGGTTATGCCCCTTGGTAAATATCTCGATGAGGTCGAAGATGCCGCTCGCACCCTGACACAGGCCCAGGCCGCTCTCGCCTCCGCGTGCCGGAAGTACATGGATCAGGTGCCGGAGTGGGACTACCAGTACATGGGTTCAGAGGTCGGTCCCCGGTTGGCGATGTCCCGTCGGAAAGCCGACCGGATGCTCTCGCGTGGGTTCGAGTTGACCGAGCGTCCCGCTGTCTTGCAGGCGATGGCCGAAGGCCGAGTCGACGAAGGCAAGGCCCTGCTGATCCTGGACCAGATCAGCGTCCTCTCCGAGATCCACAAGGCGATCGTCGAAGAAGACCTCTTGGACTACGCCCAGACCCGCACCTACACCTCGGTGCGTCGGCATGCGCAGACGGTGATCCACAAGCTGGACCCTGATGCCGCTCTGCGTCGGCACAAGAAGGCGACCAAGGAACGGGTGGTGGAGAAGCGGAACCTCGATGACGGCATGTCCTCGTTGCGGTTCCTCGTGCCTGCCCTGGAGGGTGTGTTGATCTATGACCGGATCGACAGGATCGCCCGAGCGTTGCCCAAGGATGACCGGACGTTGGACCAGAAGCGCGCCGATGTGGTGATGGATGTGTTGCTGGGCAAGGACACCGGCGCGCCCCAGGGTGAGGTGCGGGTGTACCTGACCATGCCGGTCACCAGTGTCATCGGGATGAACGACGACCCCGCCATCCTCCACGGATACGGACCCCTGCCCGCCGAGATCGCCCGCGACGTCATCGCTGGTGGGATCTGGAAGCGCATCCTCACCGACCCCGTCACCGGCATGGCCGAAGAAGTCAGCGATGTCTACCGGCCCACCGCGAAGCAGCGGGAGTTGATCGCCGCCCGCTACCCCAGGTGCACCGCGATCGGATGCCAACAGCCCGCACACCGTTGTGACCTGGACCACTGCTGCCGGTTTGATGGCACCAACACCACCGTCAAGAACCTGCGGCCGAAGTGCCGCCACCACCACCGCATGAAGCACGAATCCACCTGGCGCTGCGAGAACTTCCCAGATGGACGGCACGTGTGGACCACGCCCAGCGGGGACGTCTACGAAACCGAACTGGAACCCATCGCCGAACCCGCCCCCTTCTGATCAGGACGGCGTCATCGCCAAGAGTGTCCGTTGTGGACGGTGCGGTTCACTCCCAGATACGCCGAGAACCGCTGATGAATCCGCGTGAGACGTCACCGCAGGTCGCAACTCGGTCACCCGGGTCGCCGGTGGTGACGAAGGCGGCGAGATGTCCACGCCGTGCGCTGCGCCGAACAACGGGCTGCGCCACGTGAGGTCGTACAGCCAGGTGCGACCGCCCGCTCGGGCGCGCGCGGCGGCGGCTCGACTGGCGCTGCCACGAACGGAATCCCCTTGAACGACAACACATCACCGTGTCGGCATCCGCGCACGCGACCCGATTCCGTGTCCACGACAGGCTCGGTCACAGCGGGAAAACCGAGCGTGGGGTCAGCCGTCCGTGCTCAAGATCCGGTCGTCGTCCGGGCCGGGGTCGCCGCGGCCGTCGCGGTTGGACGTGAGCACCCACAGCGTGCCGTCCGGCGCGACGGCGGTGTCCCGCAACCGGCCGTACTCGCCCCTGAACAGCGCCCTGGGCGTGCCGGTCGAGCCGTCCGGGTTGAGCGGCACCTGCCACAACGCCTGACCGCGCAACGCCGCCAGGTACACGTTGTCCTTGTACACCGCGATTCCGCTGGGCGAGGCCTCCGTGGTCGACCATGTCCGGAGCGGGTTGGTGAACGCGGGATCGGCGCAGGTGCCCTCGCATTGCGGCCAGCCGTAGTTCTTCCCGGACTCGATCCGGTTCAGTTCGTCGAGGCGGTTCTGCCCGAACTCCGACGCGTACATGCGACCCCGGGTGTCCCAGGCCATTCCCTGCACGTTGCGGTGCCCGAGCGAGTACACCAGCGAGCCGAACGGGTTGCCGGGCGCGGGTGCGCCGTCCGCGGTCATCCGGAGGATCTTCCCGCCGAGCGAGCCGCGGTCCTGCGAGAGGCTGGTCCGCCCGGCGTCGCCGGTGCTGGCGTAGAGCAGGCCGTCCGGGCCGAACGCCAGCCGCCCGCCGTTGTGCACCCCGGCCTTGGGAATCCCGGTCACCAGCGGCTGCGGGCGCTCGCCCAGCTTGAACCGGGCGATCCGGTTGTCCGAGGCCGCCGTGTAGTAGACGAAGACCAGTCCGTCGGTGGCGTACCGGGGCGAGACCGCGATGCCGAGCAGGCCGCCCTCGCCGCTGGGGCGCGCCTCGGTGATCCTGGCGACCTCGGTGGCGGTGGTGCCGCGCACGGACAGCACCCTGGTGGAGTCGCGTTCGGTCACCAGGGCGCTGCCGTCCGGCAGGAAGGCGACGCCCCACGGCGCGGCCAGTTTCGTGACGACGGTCCGCACTGCGTCCGGTTGGGCGGCGCCCACTCCGGTGGTCAACACGGTTGCCGTCACGGAAAGAACGGGTAGGAGCCAATGGCGCTGCTTCATCTGTCCTCCTCGCGCTCATGACGCTGCCGCCATGCAAACACGCACGGCTGACCAGTCATACCGCTGTCCGCCCCAGTTCGCGCGCCGTGACATCGAGTCCATTGTGGACAGTGAGCGAGCGGTGTTCGCGCACAGTCGAACGTCAACACGAACGAACCCCGCCGTGATTTTCTTGGCGAGCCCTGCGCACCGTGCCGCGGGCCGGAAACACTTCTTCGAGGATTGAAGCAGGCATGCCCGAAACCGTTCCGTGGATTCTGTTCGCCCTCGGCGTGCTGCTCGCGCTCGTGGCCGGGTGGATCGCCTTGCGGTACCGCCGCATCGCCGACGCCAACGCCGAGCGGATCGCCGTGCTCGACCGGACGGTCCGGGCGCGGGACGAGGAGCTCACCCACCTCGTCGAACGGCGGCTCCCGGCACTGGTCCACGGTGCCGTGCGCGGCGTCGACACCGAGGTCCCCGGCCCGCTGCACCACGAGTTGCACGGGGCAGTGCTGGACCTGGTCCGCGGCACCATCGACGACATCGTCGCCGCGGCCCGCGAGAACGCCGACCAGGCGGCGCGCGAGGTGGTGCTGGCCGTGGCGCGCAAGCTCCAGGGCCTGGCCAACAACCAGCAGCTGAAGCTCACCGAGATGGTCGGGCGGCACGACGACCCGGCCTTCCTCGAGGACCTGATGCGGATCGACCACACCAACGCCCAGATCCTGCGCAGGGCGGTGGGCATGGCGGTGTTCTGCCGGGCGTGGCCGGGCCGCCAGCACTCCGCGACCGAGCTGCACGACGTGGTGCGCGGCGCGATGAGCAGAATCCTGGACTACCAGCGCGTGCACGTCGTGCGGATCGAGGACACCCGCCGCGTGCTGGGGCGCGTGGTCGAACCCCTGGTGATGACGCTCGCGGAGCTGCTGGAGAACGCCACGCGGTCCTCGCACCCCAGCACCCCCGTGCAGGTGCACGTCCAGCTCACCCACACCGGCGTCGCGTTCGTGGTCGAAGACGCGGGTGTCGGCCTCGGCGGGACGGAGCGGGAGAAGGTCGTGCGGCTGCTCGGCGACGCTTCCCTCGGCATGTCCGACCTGGGCAACCCGCCGTGCTTCGGGCTGGCCACCTGCGGCGCGCTGGCCCGCAGGTACGGCTTCACGGTGTGGGTGGACTCGGGTTCGGCGTTCGGCGGGGCGAGGGCCGTCGTGCACGTGCCGGGCCCGTTGCTGACCGAACCCGGTGCGGGCAGGCCGCTGGTCGCGGTCGCCGAAGCGCCACCGCGACCGCAGCCGACGACCACCGCCAACGGGCTGCCCAAGCGAGTCCGGCAGCACGCCCCCGCCATCGCCCGTCCTCCCGGCCAGGCCGCCGCCCCGCTGAGCGCGTTCCAGCGGGCGAGCCGGAAGGCGACCGAGGGCGCGGGAGCGCCCACCGAAGGGAGCCAGACCCCGTGACCGCCAACCGTGATGCCTGGATGCTGCGGCAGGTGCTGGACCAGCCGGAGGTCTACGACGCCGTGCTGGTCTCCGCGGACGGGCTGGTGCGCGCGTTCTCGCCGGGCCTGTCCCAGGACCACGCGGACGCCATCGCCGCCGCGCTGTCCGGGGTGCAGGCCGCGGGCCGCGCCACCGCCGTGTTCTGCCGCTCCGACACCGACTCGTGGCGGCAGAGCCTGGTCGAGTTCGACGGCGGGTTCGTGGTGACGATCCGCGCGCACGACTCGACGTTGCTGTCGGTGGCCACGTCCGGGGCCGCCGACGTCGGGCAGGTCGCCTTCCGGATGCACGAGGTCGTCGCCCAGCTCGGGCGGGAGATGGGCACCGAGCTCCGGCAGGACCTTGGCAGCGGGGTATGACCCCCCACCGGCGCGAGGACCTGGTGCGGCCCTTCGTGCTCACCGGCGGCCGCGCCCGCTCCGCGCCAGGGGCTCCGGTGCTGGACGTGGCCGCGATGGTGACCGCGGTGCCCGGCGTGCCCGCACCGCCGGTGCAGCCCGAGTCGCTGGCGCTGCTGGAGCAGTGCGCGGGCCGCTACCTGTCGGTGGTGGAGCTGGCGGCCGCGATCGGCCAGCCGCTGGGCATCGCCCGCGTGCTCATCGGGGACCTGCTCGCCTCCGGCCACCTCAAGGCCGCGACGCCCGACAACGGCGCCGACCGCATCGCCATCCTGGAGAGGATGCTGCATGGCCTCCAGGCTCTCTGACGGCGTCTACGTCCGGGACTCCGTGCAGATCGCGGTCAAGCTCCTGGTCGTGGGGCCGTTCGGGGTCGGCAAGACCACCCTGATCGGCGCGGTCAGCGAGATCGAGCCGCTGCGCACCGAGCAGCTGCTGACCCGGGCCGGGGAGATCGTCGACGACCTGCGCGGGCTGCCGGGGAAGAACACGACGACGGTCGCGCTGGACTTCGGCCGGATCACCCTCGGCGAGGACATCGTCCTGTACCTGTTCGGCACGCCGGGGCAGCCGCGGTTCATCCAGATCTGGCGCGACGTCGCCCGCGGCGCGTACGGGGCGCTGGTGCTGGTGGACACCCGGTCCCTGGACACCTCCTTCGAGGCACTGGGCCTGGTGGAGACGCTCGGGCTGCCCTACGTCGTCGCCGTCAACGCGTTCCCGGACACCCCGGGGTACTCGGCGGCGGAGCTGCGCGAGGCGCTCGACCTGGCCGCCGCCACGCCGCTGATCACCTGCCGGGCCCAGGACCGCGAGTCCGCCAAGAACGCGCTCATCGAACTCGTCCGACACCTCCACGACGCCTACCGGGAGCACCAGTGACCACGCCGCCTCGGCTCTACGGGCCGGAGTTCGCCGCCGATCCCGAGGCCACCTACGACGCGCTGCGAGCCCGCGGCGGCCCCGTGCAGCCGGTTGAGCTCGCGCCGGGCGTGCGGGCCCTGCTGGTGATCGGCTACCACGCCGCGCTGGAAATCCTGCGCAGCCCGTACTTCAGCAAGGACGCGCGGCGGTGGAAGGCGCTCGGCGAGGGCCGCGTGCCCGCCGACAGCCCGGTCCTGCCGATCATGGGCTGGCGGCGGAGCCTGTGGTTCGCCGACGGCCAGGAGCACCTGCGCCTGCGCACGCCGGTGGAGCACGCGCTGCGCGGCATCAACCCGACGCTGCTGCGGGCCTGCGTGGAGCGCAGCGCCAACGAGCTGATCGACCGCTTCCGCGAGCACGGCCGCGCCGACCTGGTCGCCCAGTACGCGGGCCCGATCCCGCTGATGGTGCTCGCCCAGCTCTTCGGCTGCCCCGACCACCTGCGCGACGCGATCGCCTCGGCCTTCCACGCCATGGTCAACGCCGCCGAACCGGAGGCCGCCCGGCGCGGGCTCGCCGACCTGGTGCGCTGCCTGTCCGAGCTGATCGAGATCAAGCGCCGGGAGCCCGGGGACGACGTGATCTCCCGGCTGCTGCGGCACTCCGCCGGGGTCTCGCACGAGGAGCTGGTCGACCAGCTGGTGGTGATCACCGGCGCCGGGCAGGTCCCGCACATCGCGTGGATCTCCACCGCGACGATGATGCTGCTCTCCGACGACCGCTTCGGCAGCGGTGTCACCGGCGGCAGCCTCACCGTGCTGGACGCGCTCAACGAGGTGCTGTGGCTCAACCCGCCGCACTCCAACTACTCCTTCGTCTACGCGATCCAGGACTACCCGCTGCGCGACCGCGCCACCGGCAAGCAGTTCGTGATCCCCGCCGGGGAGCCGGTGGTGATCAGCCACGCGGCGGCGAACCTCGACCCGGGCCTGCCGACCACCCGGGACCAGCGCGCCGCCAACAGCGCGCACCTCGCGTTCAGCGCGGGACCGCACGCGTGCCCGGCCCAGGACGCGTCGTGGATCATCGGCGAGGTCGCCATCGACGTGCTGCTGGACCGGCTCCCCGACATGGAGCTGGCCGTCCCCGCCGGGGAGCTGCGCTGGCGGCCGGGCCCGTTCATCCGCGGCCTGACCGCGCTGCCCGTGCGCTTCTCCCCCGTCCCGGTGATGCACCGGGTGCCCGCGCCCGCCCCGGTCATGGTCGAGGCCGCGTCGTGGTGGCCCTCCGCCCAGGCGTGACCCCGATCCGGCTGTTGACGCGCGTGGCGCTGCGGGCGAATAATTCAACAGCCGATGATTTACCGCTCGGAGGGATCAGCGATGACACACACGAGCACGCAGAACCCGTTCGCCGCGCTGCCGCCGATCGCGCAGCAGATGGCGCCGCCCTTCGTCCAGATGGCCTTCGGACAGCTGCTGAAGACCGCCGTCGAGCTGCGACTGCCGACCGAGATCGGGCAGCGGCCGGTGACCGCCGACGACCTCGCGAACCGGACCGGAACGGACCCGGACGCGTTGCGGCGGCTGCTGAACGCGTTGTGCGCCTTCGGTTTCTTCCGCCGTGCGGGTGAGGACGCGTACGAGCACACCGAACTCTCCGCTCCGCTGCGCGAGGAAGCCGGAGCCACGCTCGCGGGGTTCCTCACCGCGGACTGGATGTGGGGCGCGTGGGGCGGGCTGACCACCGCCGTCCGCACCGGGTCGAGCCCGTTCCAGCAGCTGTACGGCAAGGCGTTCTTCGAGCACCTGGCGGACGACCCGGCGGCGAACAAGGTGTTCAACGACGCGATGACGCTGCTGCCCGGGTCGATGAACCACGTCTACGTGGACGCCATCGACCTCAGCGACGCGAAGACCGTCGTCGACGTGGGCGGCGGGCAGGGCACGCTCGTCCGGGACCTGCTGGAGCACAACCCCGGGCTGCGCGGAATCCTGTTCGACTTCGAGCCCGCGATCGCCGAGGCGGCACCGGAGCTGCGGCGGTCACCGCTGGCCGAGCGCTGCGAACTGGTCCCCGGCAGCGCGCTCGACTCGGTCCCGGCGGGCGCGGACACCTACGTCCTGCGCACCGTCCTGCACATGTTGGACGACGAGGCCTGCGTCAAGGTGCTGCGCAACATCCGCGACGCCGCCGCGCCGGGCGCCCGGGTGTTCGTCATCGAACAGGTGCTCTCCGACCAGCCCGACAACCCCTTCCCGGTCCTGCTGGACCTGCTCATGCTGCTCGTCGAAGGCGGGCGGGAGCGCACCGAGGCGCAGTTCGCCGACCTGTTCCGCCGGGCCGGGCTCGACCACGTCGGCGTCACCCACACCCGGGCGATGTTCCAGATCGTCGAGGCCCGGTTGCGGTAGCCGATCGTCCGGGACTGGCCCTAACGTTCCGCGCATGACCGAGTTCCGCGAGCAGGACCTGTCCGGAGCGCGCTTCGAGCGCACGAACCTCCGGGGCGCCGTCTTCAACCACGTGTCCCTCACCGGAGCCGACCTGCGCGCGGTCGACTTCCACGGGACGCGGATGCGCGGCGTCGAGCTGGTCGGCGTGGAGATCAGCGGCGAGGTGCGCGACGTCGTGGTGAACGGCGTCGACATCGCGCCGCTGGTCGAGGCCGAGCTGAACCGCCGCATGCCCGACCGCGCCAAGATGCGCGCCGAGGACGCCGAGGGTTTCCGCGCGGCGTGGGCGATCCTGGAACGGTTGTGGGAGGGCACCCTCGCCCGCGCCCGCGAGCTCCCCGAAGCGGAGCTGCACCGCGAGGCCGGCGACGAGTGGTCCTTCATCCAGACGTTGCGACACCTCAACTTCGCCAGCGCCGCGTGGGTGGGGCGGATGATCCTCGGCAACGCTTCCCCTTGGCACGCCTTGGATCTGCCGTGGGACGAGGCGCCAGGGTGGGACGGCATCCCGTGGGACCGCGAGGCTCGCCCTTCGCTGGAGGAGGTGCTCGTGGTCCGGCGGGAACGCCAGGCGATGGTCCGCTCCGTCATGGAGTCGCTCACCGATGAGCAGCTGGCCTCCACCGTGACGCGTACCGAGCCGGGATGGCCTCAGCTGGAAGGGTTTCCGCTCAAGACGTGCCTCCGGATCGTCCTCAACGAGGAGTGGGAGCACCGGCTCTACGCCGAGCGCGATCTCCCCGCCGCGTGAGCGGGGCGCTGACCATCCTCCACCTTGTGATCGAGATCCTGGACCGGCGCGCGAGCGCCTGCCGTCGGCAGAGGTGATCGACAGCGTTGTCGACGCTGACGGCATGGTGCACTACTACGACGGCAACAGCCCCTCGAATCAGGGACCTGCTTGTTGATCTGCGGGCCGGACCCACCGGAAGCCCCTACACTTCCCCGCACCAACGACCACCTCAGCGGGAGAAGTCGATGCGACACCTGCGCACCACGATCGTGCTGATCGTCGCGCTCAGCGCGTGTACGAGCGCCCTGCCCGGCACCCCCAAGGCGGGTCCGTCGACGCGGAACATCGAAGAGGAGCTGAGCGACACCAAGCCGAGCGACCTCCGCAAGGTGTTCACCAGCAGCCCCCAGCAGGTCAACGACTACTGGTCGCCCGAGCGGATGCGCAACGCGAAGCCGCACCAACCGCAGCCGGGCCAGAACACCGACGTGCCCAAGGACGAGCCCACCGGCGTGGTGATCCACCCGACCTCCGGCCCGGTCGGCGCGACCAGTCCGCTGCCGCGGGACGACGACGGTTCGGTGTGGTCGAGGGCGGGGCTGACCGCGACCACCGCGGGGCGGTTGTACATGACGCACCAGGGGCGCAGCGGGTACGTGTGCTCGGCGTCGGTGGTGAACTCGACGTCCGGTGTTCTGGTGGCCACCGCGGCGCACTGCATCTGGGACTACTCGGGCACGAAGGGCGGGGACTGGGCGGACAACGTCATGTTCATCCCCGGCGACACCAACGGGCAGGCGCCGCACGGCCGGTGGACCGCGGAGATGATGTACGCGCCGGTGCAGTTCCAGCAGAAGGCGAAGATCAACGAGCGCGGGGGCACCATCGGCGAGGGGTGGTCCTACGACATCTCCTTCCTGCGCATGCGCCCGTTGGGCGGCAAGAACATCCGCGACGCGCTGGGCGGGCAGGGCATCGCCTTCGACGCGACGGCGGAGAGCATCCGCTCGCTGGGCTACCCCACGGCGGCCCCGTTCGACGGGACGACGATGCGCACGTGCTCGTCGCCGACGTGGACGGCCAACCGCAACAACACCATCACCATCCCGTGCGGCATGACCCCGGGGTGCTCCGGCGGGCCGTGGTACACCCGCTTCGACGACGCGAGGGGCGTCGGCTACCTGGTGTCGACGAACTCCACGGTGGGCTCGAACCAGTTGAGCGGCGCGCTGATGGGCAAGGTCGCCCTCGACCTCTACAAGCGCGCGGACTCCGGTACCTGAGCTAGAACCGTTGCGCCGTAACGGGAAGGTGCTTGATGCCGTGGATGAAGCTGGACTCCAGCCTGCGGATCGGACCGGCGAGGTGGAAGCGGTCGACGCGCTTGAGGAGTTCGGCGAAGACCACCTTCGTCTCGATCCGCGCGAGGTGCGCGCCGAGGCAGAAGTGCGGTCCGATCCCGAAGGACAGGTGCCGCTGGTCGGGGCGGGTGATGTCGAAGGCGTCACCGTCGGTGTACAGGTCCTCGTCGCGGTTGGCCGAGGCGTACATCATCGCGACGCGTTCGCCCTCGCGGAGCTTGACCCCGTGCAGTTCCGTGTCCCGCATGACCGTGCGCACCATGTAGTTCACCGGTGCGGCCCAGCGGATGATCTCCTCGACGGCGCTGTCCAGGAGCCGTGGGTCGCCCCGCAGCGCGTGCCACTGCTCCGGGTTCTCCATCAGGGCGATGAGCCCGTGCGAGATGTTGTTCCGGGTCGTCTCGTTCCCGGCGAGCATGAGCAGCAGGGCGAAACCGGCGATCTCGTCATCGGTCAGCGCCTCCCCCGGTGTGGCCGTTGCGAGCACGGAGAGGATGTCCTCGCGCGGGTGTGCGCGGCGGGCCTGGACCAGCTCCAGCACGTACTCCCGGAACTCGACCACGATGTCGGCGAGCTCGGTCGGGGAGAGCGTGTACTCCGGGTCCTCGGCGCCGAGCAGCACGTTGCTCCAGCGGAAGAACTTCTCCCGATCCGCCTCGGGGACGCCGAGCAGCTTGCAGATCGCGAGCAGCGGCAGCTCCGCGGAGATCTCGGTGACGAAGTCGAAGGTGTTCTGCCGCAACGCGTCCGCGACGATGGTCTCGGCGAGCCCGCGGTAGTCCTGCTCGAAGCGGCGGATGATGCGCGGGGTGAACCCCTTGCCGACCAGGTTCCGCAGGAGCCGGTGTTCCGGGTCGTCGAGGTTGATGAAGTTCCCCACGTCCAGCCGTTTGCCCTCCGCGGTCCGGTAGCGGCGGAGGGCGACCCCTGAGGAGGACGAGAAGATCTCCGGCCGCATGCTGATCGTCCGGACGTCGGCGGCCCTGGTGATCACCCACGCCTCGTCCAGCAGCTGCGGATCGGGGATCTCCTGGCGGAAAACCGGGGCGTAGCACCGCAGGTGGGCCAGCTGCGCGTACGGCACACCGGTGGCGTAGACGTGGCTGCTCAGCACGTCGATCTCAGGGGTTCGCACGGCAGGTGTCCTCGTGGTGAACGGCTTCGTGGGTCAGAAGAGCACCCCGAGATTCTTGGCGAGCACCACGGACTGTTCGATGTGGACGGTGCGCCGCACGATCCGGAACCCGGTCGCGCCGTCCCGGCGGAGCAAGTCGTCGCGGTGCCCCGCGAAGGAGTCGGTGTCGTCCTGAAGCCTGTTGCGGTACAAGTGAAATACCGACCTTACTTGGTACTCCCCCGACTTGTCCGCTGCGCGCGCTTGGACGTTGCTGATCAGTCGAACGGTGCGCGGAGGAGGATTGTCCGACCACGCCGTGGGTTGCTGGACCCGCAGGATGCGAACGGCCAGCTCGGCGCGGGTGTCGTCGTAGTGCGCCAGCTCGCCGGGCGCGGTGGTCTCCCGGTCCAGGTCCCGGTGCAGGGTGTTGCGGCGCAAAGGCATGAAGTAGTGGAGGTCGTCGGCCAGGAGGTCGAGCCAGTCGTCGTAGCGCGCCTCGTCCAGCAGTTGCGCCTCGAAGCTGAGGAACTGCTCGATGGCGTGGTGCTCGGCCGGGGAGACCGGGGTGGGCGGGGTGACCGGGGCCGCGTCGGCGGCGCGCGGGCGGAAAGCCTGCTGGGAGAAGGGCATGTGCTTCACTCCTGAATGAGGTGGATCTGGCCGTCGACGAGGTGCACGGTGTGCGCCCGCACGTCCTCGGTCGCGGGCATGGTGAGCGCGCGCCCGGTCCGCAGGCAGAACTCGGCGAAGTGGCCGGGACATTCGATCGTGTCGTTGTCGATGTCGACGAACCCTTGGGAGAGCGCGATATCGGCGTGGGTGCACGCATCGGTCAGCGCGTACACCCCGCTGCGCGTCCGGACGACCACGACTGGACCTCGCGACGTTTGCGCGGTGTGCGTGCGGCCGAGGCCGAGTTCGTCCAGGGCGCACACGTGCCGCCGCTCAGCCATCCTCCGGCTCCGGCAGCAGCGGCGCGGGGCTCAGGTCCGGCAGCCTCGGGTCGGGCCCGTCCATCAGCTCCACCCACCGCCGGTGGAAGTTGAGCGCGCTGGTGTCGCTGTAGGCCGAGTTGACGCCGCCGGTGTCCCGGCCGAGCCCCATCTGGTAGTTCAGCGGCACGCGCGCCGTCACGTGGCCCGCGCCCACCGCGTTGATCTCCGCCCAGTTCTCGGAGTCGTCCACCTCGAAGATCCCGGTGGTGGAGAACGATCGCGTGCTGTGCCTGCGGTAGGCCTGTTTGGTCTCCTCCGGCCAGTCCGCGTCGACGTAGACCCAGGACCAGATCTCCATGGCGTCCGGGCCGTGCGGGTGGAAGACGCGCAGCGTGCGTTGGTTGCCGAGCCAGGCGAGGTTCGGGCACACCAGGTTGACCATCGTGCCGGGCCCGAACGCGAGCTCACCGAGCCGTTCGTGCGCCCGTGCCGGGTCGACCGTCGAGTGCAGCTCGGGCGGCAGCGCGGCCGTGTGGAAGGCGCGGAACGCCTCCTCACCGCCGGTGATCACGGTGGCCCCGTGCCCGTGCGGGAAGCCGACGTTGACCATGCCGGAGCCCTCCCGCCCGACGTCGGCGAGGCGTTGGAACACTTCCTCGTCGAAGGCGCGCGCGGCGATCTGCGCGGTGAAAGCCGAGGAGTGCGTGGTCTCCGCGTGGTAGTTGTCGCCGGTGAACTGCTCGGCGGCCAGCTTCCAGTTCCCCCGCAACCGCCACTTCTGCACACCGCCGAGCACCTCCGTGCCCGCGGCGGACCGGTCGAAGGCGCCCCGCACCAGGTCCACGGCCGGTCCGAGCCAGTCGGCCAGCGACGGGGCGTCCAGGTCCCAGCAGGCGAAGACGAGCCCCAGGAACGATTCGACGCGCGGCACCCGCAGCAGTGACCACCGCGCCTTGTCCAACCGGCCGCGGTACCCGTCGGCCTCGTGCGGCACGTCGACCAGCGCGCCCGCGCCGTTGTAGGACCAGCCGTGGTAGGCGCAGGTGAACCGCGTCGCGCTGCCCTCGTCGGCCCGGCACACCCGCATCCCCTTGTGCCTGCACACGTTGAGCAGCACCGCGATCCCGCCGTCGGACTGCCTGCTGACGATCACCGAGTCCTCGCCCATCCGCGACACCACGAAGTCACCCGCCCGCCGGAGCTGGCTCGCGTGCGCCACGAACAACCAGCTCCGCGCGAACACCTTGCGCTGTTCCACCTCGTAGACCTGGGGCGAGTCGAAGACCGCGCGGGCGATCACCCCGGTCTCCTGGTCGACCAGCTCCCCGTAGGTCCTTCCGTCCACAGTGGACTCCTCTCGTCGCTGTGCGAGCGAGGGTAGGAAGCGGTGCGCGCGCCGTCCCGTTCCGTTTACTGTTGCGGAGTCGGAGCAGGTCACCGCGACGAGTCGGAAGACGGCGTTTACCTTGAGCACGCGGAAGCGGAAACCCCGCAGCGATGGGCAGTCGACCAGGGCGGCGATCCTGCGGGCCGCACAGGGGCTCTTCGTCGAACTGGGCTACGAGCGGACCACGGTGCGCGCCATCGCCACGCGCGCGGCCTGCAACCCGGCCCTCGTCAGCCGCTACTTCGGCGGGAAACGAGCACTGTTCGACAGCGTGGTCCGAACCGGAACGCTCGGGGACGCCGCCGCGTACTCACTGCTCGACCAGCCCGCGGGCTCCTGGGGCCACGCCCTTGTCCACATCCAGGCTCGGACCGCGGGTGGCGCGGACCGGGACAAGCTGCGCGACGAACTCCTCATGCTGCTGCGGTCGGTCACCACGGCGACGGGAGCCGACGAGCTGGCCGCGTTCTTGCTCCGCGAGCACGCCGAACTCGTGCCGGTCCCGGCGGGTCCCGACGCGGAACTGCGCGCCCTGCTCGTCCAGGCGCAGCTGGTGGGGCTGACCGTACTGCGGGACATGGCGAGGCTTCCGCAGCTGCGCGACGCCGACACCGCGACCATCGCCCGCTACCTCGCGCCGTGCATCCGCTATCTCTTGCAGGACAACGGGAAACGCTAGCGCCCCTCGCCCGGTGTCCGAGTGACGATCCGGCATTCGCGTAACCGATCGGTTACCCTTCTCGGGTGCTCATTCGCAACGCCGTGGCCCGTCCGGAAGGAGCTGCGAAGGCTCGCCGAAGCCGCGGAAAACCTCTGAGCCGAGCGGCCTCCGGCGCTCACCACAGGACCGGGACTCCGAGCAGGGTGAGCACGGCCGCGTGGTGCACGGCCTGGACGATCGGGATCGTGTCGAGCTTGATGCGCTCGTCGGCCCCGTGCAGGCCGACATAGGTCACACCGAAACCCGCCGTGGCGGGGATGCCGAGACCGGCGAGGTAGTTGCCGATGTTCGACGGCCCGGCGATCTTGGGGTCCACGGCGAGCCCGAACTGCCGCGCGGCGCCGAGCATGGCCTCGCGCAGCGGCGAATCAGCGGCGAGGGCGTAGGCGGGCCAACAGGTGTCGACCTCGATGTGCGTAGGACGGGTACCCGGCCAGTCGGCGTCAACGGCGGCCACCGTCCGCCGCAGGACATCCTCGGCCTGCTGAGCGTCGAAGGTCGGCGTGGTGCGGATGTCGACGTTGAGCGCGCACAGGTCCGGAGTGACCGAGAAACCGTGGCCGCCACTGATCGCAGTCACGGTTAGCTTGCCAGGCAAGGGAAACTCCGGCCCGCCATCCGGGAAGTCCACTGTGGACAGGGCGCGGACGAGACGCGCCGCCTTCTCGATCGCACTGGGCGTCACCGAGCTGCCGCCGGAATGCGAGCTCGTGCCGTGAACGTCGAGCTTCGCGCGGTAGACGCCACGTCCGCCCACCACGAGCTTGTCGAGCCCCGGATACCCGATGATCACCCCCGCGAAATCGCCCTGGAAGTAGCGTTTCGCCCCACCGAAGCGGCCCGTGTGCTCATCGACGTCGAAGAGGAGTTCCACACTGCCGCGCAAGCGATCCGCCATCGCGGCCAGGCGGACGGCGATGTGGCAGAAGATCGCGACACCGGACTTGGAGTCGGCACTACCCCGGCCGTACAACCATCCATTGTGGACAATCGCCGAGGCCGGCGGATGCGTCCAGGCTGCCTCATCACCGAAAGGCGCCGTGTCGAGGCAGGCGTCGAGAACCCAACGCGGTCCCGGTCGCGCGCCTTGGATCGCGCAGGTCAGCCCGACAGGTTCGCCGGTGTCGTCGGTGAGCACGGTGGCACTGAGCCCACGCGCGCGCAGCCAATCCCGCACCGCGTCAAGCACCGGCTCATAAGGGTCGACGCCGCCACGACTGGGCAGCGCGATCAACTCACGGGTCAAGCCGACAACGGAGTCGAAGTCGTCGTGGGCGGCACCGAGCACGTCCATGATCGCCATCTCCTCAACCCCGCGTTGCCGGTAGACTACGCAAGAGCCACGCCACATCAGTGGACTAGAGAACCCCGTTTCGTACTCAATTCCGTGTATTAGAGCGCTCCAAATCCCGTTATGAGTACGAAACGGGGAAAACGGGGGTGGCTTAGGATTCGGTGGGTGGAACCAATGGTGCCCGCGTACGGGGCCGGTTCGCTCGCCGACGTGGCGCCGTCGTTGCTGGCCGCGCTCGGCGTGCCCGGCACGGTCGACGTGCTCGGGTTCGCGCCGACGCGCAAGGTGTGCCTGCTGCTGGTGGACGGCCTGGGCTGGCAGCTGCTCAACGATCACGCCGCCGACGCGCCGTTCCTGGCTTCCCTCGCCGCGGCCAACCGCGCGATCACCTGTGGTTTCCCGGCGACGACCGCGACCAGTCTCGCCTCGCTCGGCACCGGGACGCCCGCCGGGGAGCACGGGGTGGTCGGCTACTCCTTCGCCGCCGGGGACGAGTTGCTGAACGCCCTGCGGTGGCACCGCCACGGCGTGGCCGAGCACGTCGACCTGCGGCCGATCCTGATCCCGGAGGAGGTGCAGCCGAACCCGACTGTGTGGCAGCGCGCCGAAGCCGCCGGGGTGGCGGTGCGCCTTGTCGTCCCCCGTGTTCACGAACGAAGCGGGCTCTCCCGCGCGGTGCTGCGCGGAGGGCACTTCCGCGGCACCCACGCGCTCGGGGACCTCGTCAGCCGCGCGGTCGACGCGATGCGGGAGCCGGGGCGGGTGTTCTGCTACGCCTACCACGCGGACCTCGACGCGATCGGCCACGTCTACGGCCCGGGGAGCGACGCGTGGCGGTGGCAGCTCAGGTTCGTCGACCACCTCGCGGCCTCCCTCGCCGGTGACCTGCCGCCGGACAGCACGTTGGTGGTGACCGCCGACCACGGCATGGTCGCCGCCACCGACAAGATCGACATCGACGCCGAGGAGCGGCTTCGCGAGGGCGTGCGGCTGCTCGGCGGTGAGGCCCGCGTCCGCCACGTCTACACCCTCGACGGGGCCGTCGAGGACGTGCGCGCGAACTGGACGGCCGTGCTCGGCGACCGGGCCTGGATCGCGACCCGCGAGGAAGCCGCGGACAACGGCTGGTTCGGCCCCCGCGTGAGCGACCGGGTGCGCGAGCGCATCGGTGATCTCGTCGTGGCCGCCAAGGACTCCCTGTCCATGATCCGCTCGGCGAGCGAACCGCACATCGGCGGCTTCCTCGGCCAACACGGGTCCCTCACCGCACA
The DNA here is from genome assembly GCF_024213555.1 of Allokutzneria sp. A3M-2-11 16. Taxonomy (GTDB): domain Bacteria; phylum Actinomycetota; class Actinomycetes; order Mycobacteriales; family Pseudonocardiaceae; genus Allokutzneria. Next base: position 72,884 of record NZ_JANAVO010000020.1, read on the forward strand.
GGAACAGCTGGTCCCACTGCTCATCCGGTGACTGCGTTACCGTGTCGACCACCTACAAACGCCAGGAGACCTGACCCCCGATGCTGGACCGAGCTGTCATCGACGCGCTGTTCCCCGCAGACCTCCCCGAGCCGCAGCACTGGGAACAGCAGTACCCGGCACGCGAGCTGCCCGAGGGCGCCCTGGTCACCAGGTTCGGCCCCTCGCCGACCGGGTTCGTGCACATCGGCGGGATCTACGTCGCCACGATCGACCAGGACCTCTCGCGCCGCACCGGTGGCCGCTACCTGGTGCGGATCGAGGACACCGACCAGTCGCGCGAGGTCGCCGGGGCGCTTGAGCAGTTCGGCCGCGCCTTCGACTACTTCGGCCTCGCCGCGGACGAGGACGTGGACCGCGGCGGCGACTACGGCCCGTACGCGCAGTCGGCGCGGGAGCGGATCTACCTCACCTACGTGCGGGAGCTGCTGCGCCAGGGCCGCGCCTACCTCGACTTCGCGACGAAGGACGAGTTGTCCGACATCACCAAGCGCCAGCAGGCGCAGAAGGTCGCGCCCGGCTACTACGGCCGCTGGTCGTTGTGGCGCAACGCCACCGCCGAGCAGGTGCAGGCGAAGCTGGACGCCGGTGAGCCCTACGTCGTGCGGTTCCGCGCTCCCGACGACGCGCGCAGGCGGGCCCGGTTCACCGACGCCATCCGCGGCGAGATCGAGGCCGAGGCCAACCGCAACGACGTCGTCGTCCTGAAGAGCTCCGAGCAGTCGCCCCGGCTGCCCACCTACCACTTCGCGCACGCCGTCGACGACCACTTGATGCGTATTAACCTGGTCATCCGGGGCGATGAGTGGATCTCCTCGGTGCCCGTGCACCAGCAGCTGTTCGAGGCGCTCGGGTTCGAGCCGATCACCTACGCGCACATCGCGCCGCTGATGAAGCAGGAGGGCAGCAGCAAGCGCAAGCTGTCCAAGCGCAAGGACCCCGAGGCCGGTGTCGACTTCTACATCGAGGCCGGATACCCCGCCGCCGCCGTCCTGTACTACCTGCGCGGCCTGGCCAACGGCCGCCTCGCCGAGCTGCCGCTGGAGCAGGCGCTCACCGAGCCCATCCAGCTCGCCAACTGCGGTGTCGCCGGGCCCCTCGTGGACCTGGTGAAGCTGGACGCGCTCTCCGCCGACCACATCGCGACGCTGTCCGGCCAGGAGATCCTGGACGCGATGCTCGTCTGGGCCGACCGGTTCGACCAGGACCTGCGCAAGGTCCTCGACGCCGAGCCCGAGCTGGCCCTGCGCGGCCTGGCGGTGGAGCGCGACGGCGTGGAGAACCCGCGCAAGGACCTGCGGAAGTGGAGCGAGTTCCGCGAGGCGTACGGCTTCTTCTTCCCGCAGCTGCACGAGGCCGTCACCGGCGTCGAGGACGAGCGGATCACCGCCCTCGGCGTGGACGCGGCGGTTGTGCGGGCGCTGGTGCGGGACTTCGTCGACGGCTACCAGCAGCTCGCCGACGGGTCGGAGTGGTTCGACCAGATCCGCGGCCTGGCCGCGAAGCACGGGTTCGCCCGCAACGCCAAGGAGTACAAGAAGGACCCGGAGAACTTCCCCGGTTCGATCCGCGAGGCCTCGCAGATCATCCGGATCGCGATCACCGGTTCCACCCGCAGCCCCGACCTGCACGCCATCACCCAGGCGATCGGGCAGGAGGAGACGCTGCGCAGGCTCGCCCCGCTCACCGCGTAGGCGTCCAGTCAGCGGGAATTCCGGTGATGCGGCCACACGGCCGTGACATGATCCGGCCATGCCGGTTGACCTGCACCTTCTCGCGTTGTTCACGCTGACGACGATGGTCGCGATGCTGACGCCCGGGCCGGACATGCTGTTCGTGCTCGGGTGCGGCATCAAGGGCGGCCCGCGCGCCGGGCTGTTCGCCACCGCCGGGGTGGCGGTGAGCGAGGCCGTGCACGTCGCGCTCGCCGCGGTCGGCCTGGCCGCGCTGTTCGAGGCCGCGCCGACCGCGTTCACCGTCGTGCGGATCGTCGGCGCGGTCTACCTGATCTACCTCGGTGTGCAGATGATCCGGCACCGCGGCGCCGACAACCCCGACGTCGACGAGTCCGGCGGCGGCATGACGGCGCGCAAGGCGTTCCTGAACGGGCTGTTCACCAACCTGATCAACCCGAAGATGGTCACCTTCACCATCGCGTTCCTGCCGCAGTTCATCAGCCCGGAGTTGGGCCAGGTGTGGTTGCAGTTCGCGATCCTAGGCGCGGTGCTGATCACGCTGGAGTTCCTGGTCGACGGCACGGTCGGGGTGCTGGCCGGGCGGATCGGCGGCTGGCTGCGGCGGCGCCGCACCGCCAAGCGCCGCATCGACGTGGCCACCGGCGGGATCTTCATCGGCCTCGGCGTCCGGCTCGCCGCGGACTGACCACCCTCACCCCGACGCCGGGAGAACGGCGGTGATCTCGTCGATGATCACGTGCGGTTCGGTGACAGGGAGGTAGTGCCCGGACTTCCTGGCGATGACGTGACGGCCGCTCGGCGATGTGGCGGCACGGCGGGTGTGGGAGGCGATCGCCGCCGCGCGCGTCGCGGCGGTCATGCCGCCGCTGAGCGCGCCGGAGATGACCGTGACCGGGATGGCGCCGAGGTCCGGTGAGTTCCCGCGCCACGTGGAGAGTTCGTCGAGGAACGTGCGAGCCTGTTCGCGCTGGGTGCGGACCACGCCGGGGTGGAAGCCCTCTCGCTCGAGGTCCCGGCGGACGTCGTCGGGACCGTCGCGCAGCAACATCCCGAAGACCGCCTTCAACAGCCCGAACCGCGCGAGGACGGCCCCAGAGTTGATCATGATGCGCTCGATGGTGCGGAAACCGCGGCCGAACAGGACTTCTGCGGCTTCGTCCGTGGGATCGACCAGGACCAGGCCCGCAATCCGTTTGGGTCGCGTGGCGGCGGCAAGCCGGACGATCGGCCCGCCCGCGCTGTGTCCAACTAGGACGAACGGTCCCGGACCGAAGTGGTCGAGCACGGTGTTGAGGTCGTCGGCCATGCGCGGGAGGGTGCGTCCGTTCGGATCGGCTGCGCTGCGGCCGAGCCCGGATCGGTCGTAGACGATCGCGCGGGCGTGCCGAGCGACCCCGGGTTGCACCTTGGCCCACGACGACCGGGACGCGGCGGCCCCGGCCTCGAACACCACCGTCGGCGCGTCACCCGGACCTGGCAGCACCATCGCGTGCAGCCGCCGCCCATCGGACGTGGTGATCCACTCCGACTCCCCCTGCGTGTGCGTCATGACGAGATCCGCAAGTCGGCGCTGTCGACGTCGCGGATGCCGCCGACCCGGTGCGTGACGATCACCCGCGTGCACGGCAACGAGTCGTGACTGAGCGCACGGACGACAGCGGTCTCGTTCGCCACCAGACCTCCTTCGACAGTTGACTACTGGCAAACTAAGGCTAGCCAGGTGCCACGATGAGGCTCGGGGTTTTCTAGAACGGTGCAGGCTCCGGAATCGGGGCAGGTTCGGCGATGGGTTCCATTTCGGATTCGTAGACCCGCCCTTCCGGGGTTTTCCAGACATGACGCCCATCTTCGAGGTTCTGGCACTGCCAGCTGGTTTCGTGCTTCATCCGGTGGTGCCGCCGACACTTCGGCCGAAGGTTGTCGACGGTGGTGTTGCTTCCGTCGAAGGGGCAGCAGTGGTCCAAGTCGCAGCGGTGGACGGGCTGTCGGCATCCGATCATCGTGCAGTGCGGGTACCGGGCGGCGATCAGTTCCCGCTGCTTCGCTGTCGGCCGATACGTGGTGACGTCTTCGGCGATTCCGGTGACCGGGTCGGTGAGGATGCGCTTCCAGATCCCTCCTGCGGCGACATCCCGGGCGATCTTGATCGGCAGCGGCCCGTGCCCTTGCAGGAT
>NZ_JANAVO010000021.1 GCF_024213555.1 Allokutzneria sp. A3M-2-11 16
GAGGGCCGGGGTTTCATCCCGTGCCCCCGAGAGGCCCAAGGGCACGCGCAAGGGGCCCCCAGGTCAAGCCGACCCCAGGCTGGAAGCCCAGCGCCCCCCGCTGGAAGCCCAGCCACGCGAGCCGGAAGCCCAGCCACGCGAGCTGGAAGCCCAGCTCCCTAGCATCAGCCTCCACCAACTCGCGGAGGTACACGGTGAAGGCCGTCGTGATGATCATGTCGCTCGCACTGGCGACGACGGGGACAGCAGTGGCTCAGGAAGCCGAGGCGGATGTGACCATCGAGGTCTCCGCGCCGCGGAACATCCTGGCGCCGGGCGGCGGGACCTCGGTGGCGGCCAACGTCCGCAACATCGGTGCGGTGGCGGCGGAGAACGTCCGGTTCACCTTCGCGTTGCCGCAGCACCTGGAGGTCAACAGCACCGAGACGTCGTCGGAATGGAACTGCGAGCGCCAGGGCGCGACCGCGACCTGTCTGCACATCGGGCCGTTGCGGCCGGGTGCGACCCCGTTCCACTTCCGGTTCAGCGCCGGTGTCAGCTACCAGGCGCCGATCGGCACCTCGGTCTCCGCGACCGCGTCCGTCACGACGAGCTCACCGGAGTCGATCACCGGCAACAACCGCTCGGAGAAGTCGATCCGCTTCGTCGGCACGGGCGTCGTCAAGGGGCGGATCTGGCACGACCTCAACGCCAACGGCGTGCGCGAGCAGGGTGAACCCACCGTCAACAGCATCGGCCTCAGCCTCCGCTCGGTGGACGACGAGGACCTGGACGGTTTCTCCAACACCGTTGACGGCACCTACTGGGAGGAGCTGGCCGCCAAGCGGTTCCAGGCCGAGGTGCAGCTGTCCAAGTCCTCCTGGAAGTTCACCACGCCCAACGCGGGAGGCGACGCCGTCGACTCCGACATCGTGCCCACCACCGAGGATTTCTGGCACCGCAACGGGCAGAGCGAGATCTTCATGGTCGAGCCCGGAGCGCACCGGGTGCTCGACGTCGGTGTGATCGCCGTCCCGAAGCCCTAGCCGCGTCCTGCAAGCGGTCACCAGCGATCGTGACGCCCCCCGAAACATCCTCACCGCAGCCCAAACTCCCGTTTCGTACTCAAAACGGGTTTTTAGAGCGCTCTTTTTCCCGTTATGAGTACGAAACGGGGTTCTCTAGACCACGCGCGCCGGGGATGGGGTGGACGGGCGGGTGGAGTGCACGGGCAGAGTTTACTTGGTGTGCGGAGTGCGGGCGGGGCTTGTCCGAGATGGCTTAGCGCGGGAGCGGTCCGCCCACGGCTGATCTGCTCACAGCAGCACAACCGGCGGGCGGCGGCGTGACGGCGGCATGGTCGGGGCATGACGGACAACGAGAAGCGGCCGCTGTTCGACCACCGGCTCCGAGAACGGTTCTTCAGCCAGCGGGTCCTCGTCCTCGACGGCCCGCTCGACGACGACAACGGGACGGTGCTCGCCACCCAGCTGCTGTCCCTGGCGAGCGAGGACCCCGGGAAGGACATCGCGTTGTGGATCCACTCGCCGGGCGGCTCGGTCCCGGCGATGCTGGCCATCCGCGACGTGATGCGGCTCGTGCCGTGCGAGGTGGCCACGCTCGCGCTGGGGCTGGCGTGCAGCGCGGGGCAGTTCCTGCTGTCCGCGGGCACACCGGGCAAGCGTTTCGCGCTGCCGCACGCGCGCATCCTGATGCACCAGGGTTCGGCGGGGATCGGCGGCTCCGCGGTGGAGGTGGAGGTGCAGGCCGACGACCTGCGGCACACCAGGGACACGGTGCTCAAGATCATCGCGGAGGACACCGGTCAGCCGGTCGAGCGGATCTTCACCGACTCGCTGCACGACCGCTGGTTCACCGCCGAGCAGGCGCGCGAGTACGGCTTCATCGACCACATCGTGAACGACTTCGGCCAGGTTCTGCCCCAGCGCGCGCACGGACTGGGCTTGCGCTCTACGACGGGAGCCCGCGCATGAGCACCTACAGCATCCCCAATGTGATCACGCGGGACGCGCGCGGCGAACGGATCATGGACGTCTACTCGCACCTGCTGGCGGGGCGCATCGTCTACCTGGGCACCGCGATCGACTCCGGCGTGGCGAACGCGTTGATCGCCCAGCTGCTGCACCTGGAGTCGGACAACCCGGACCAGGAGATCAACCTCTACATCAATTGCGAGGGCGGTGACCCGTCCGCGATGCTCGCGCTGTACGACACCATGCACCACATCAAGTCGCCGGTGGCCACGACGTGCGTGGGCCAGGCGGTCGCGGCCGGCGCGGTGCTGCTGGCCGCGGGCGAGGCCGGACTCCGCTCCGTGCTGCCGCACGCCCGGGTCGTGCTGCACCAACCCGCCGCACAGGGCCGCGGCACGATCCCGGACCTCATCCTGCAAGCCGACGAGGTGGTGCGGGTGCGCACGCAGCTGGAGGAGATCCTTTCGGCGCACACCGGTCGCGATGTCACGGACCTCCGCCACGACACCGACCGGGACCGCGTGTTCGACGCGGCGGGCGCCGTCGCCTACGGGCTCGCCGATCGCGTTCTGGACCACAAACCTTGAGCCCCAACGGTTTCACGCGGCCATGAGCACGAGTCCCGCAGGACGGCGCCCGACTGCGGGACGCGTGCCGCGGCGCCGTCGGACCTCGACCGCGATCCCGGCAAGCAGCTCGTCCAGCTCGACCCCCAGCGCGCCGGTGACCGCGGCGATCATCTCGCTCGACGGTTCCTTGCGACCGCGCTCGATCTCCGACAGGTACTGCGGCGAGATGCCTGCCCGCTCGGCGATGTCGACGAGGCGACCGCCCTGTTCCTCCCTGGTCGCGCGCAGGCTCCGGCCGAGCGCCTCGCGCCACAACGGCTGGGGGGCGTGCTTCTGAGCGAAAGGGAGGATGTCCGCCATACCGTCATCCTGGTACCGGTCCGGCATCCGCGCGCCGCGGTTCCGCTCCCGGCGGAATACTCGACTGCTGTGGTGGGGCCGTTTGGGCATGCACGCCTCGTGGCCCCGCCGTCAAAGAAGTCCGATCGCGCGTCAAACCACGACAAGACGCATCAAATTTCCGGAGTGCCGGAAAGGGTCCCTGGCGCAGTCGGACCAGCAGGGTGGACGTCGGATAAGAACCGCTCATACGTTCTCCGCATGACCGTTCCCGAAAAATACTTCGATTATCCGAACTGGTCACAACCACCCGGCGGCCACCACCGGCGCTTCGACGAGGCGCGAGAGGAATGCCCGGTCTTCCGGAGCACCTACCAGGACGGGCACTGGGTGTTCACCAGGATGGCGCAGCTCCGCGAGATCTACGCCGACACCGCGACGTTCTCCAACTCCGGCCTGCTGGCGCTGTTCCCGGGGCCGGAGCCCGAGGCGCGCATGATCCCGATGATGCTGGACCCGCCCGAGCACGGCGCCTGGCGCCGCTCGCTGATGTCGGAGTACTCCAGCTCCCGGGCCAAGGCCATGGCGCCGCTGATCCGATCGCGGTGCACCGAGCTGATCGAACGCTTGCGCGCCAAGGGTTCCTGCGACGCCGTCGCCGAGTTCACCGCTCCCCTGCCGACCCTGGTCTTCCTCGGCACCCTCGGCCTGCCCGACACCGAGCTGGACCGGTTCCTGGGCTGGCAGAACGGTCTCCTGCACCCCGACGTCACCGAGGAGGACTACCAGGCGAAGCAGATCGCGCTGGAGGCCGAGATCGTCGGCTACCTCGCCGAACTCGTGGAGAAGCGCGCCGCGCAGCCCGGTGACGACCTGATCAGCCGGGCGTTCGCCTGGGACGTGGACGGGCGGGCCCCGACCGGGGACGAGATCGTCAACGTCCTGTACACGCTCTTCGCCGCGGGCCAGGACACGGTGACCTCCGTGCTCTCCTTCTCGTTGTGGCACATGGCCACCCACCCCGCCGACCGGCGACGGGTGACCGCGAACCCGGACCTGCTCCCCAGCGCCGTGGAGGAGCTGCTGCGCTACTACTCGATCATCCTCGACGGCCGGCGGGTGACCCGCGACGCCGAGGTGGCGGGATGCCCGATGCGGAAGGGCGACGCCGTGCTGCTGCTCGCCCCCGCCGCCAACCGGGACCCGGCCGAGTTCGACCGCGCGGACGAGGTCGTGCTCGACCGCAGCCCCAACCGGCACGTGGCCTTCGGCATGGGCACGCACCGTTGCGTCGGCGCGCACCTGGCGCGCCAGCAGCTGCGCATCGCGCTCGAAGAGTGGCATCGCCTGATCCCCGAGTACCACGTCCCCGACGACGCGGTGGTCACCGGGCGGGCCTTCTTCCAGGTCGGCCTCAGGACGCTTCCGCTGCGCTGGAAGGAATGAGCGGGCGCGTAAGGTCGAGCGGTGGACAAGCCTGACGCGTTGATCGACATGCTGAGCACGATCTCCGCCGTGGATCACCACTGCCACGGAGTCATCGAGGACGCCATCGACGCCGACCGGTTCCAGAGCCTGGCCACCGAGTCGGACCTGCCCCAGACCGCCGACGCGTTCGACAGCCCGGTCGGCGTGGCGATCCGGGCGGAGTGCGCGCCGCTGCTGGGCCTGCCGCGCCACGTCGACGGCGCGAGCTACCTCGGTGCGCGCGCCGAACTCGGTCCGCGGGAGGTGACGCGGCGCCTGCTGTCCGCGGCGAACATCTCGACCTACCTCGTCGACACCGGGTACGGCAGCGACGACATCACGACGCCCGCTGAGCTGGCCGGGTACTCCGGCGGCGAGGCGTTCGAGATCGTCCGGCTCGAATCACTCGCCGAGCGGCTGGCGCGCTCCGGCTGCACGGCGAGCGGGTTCTCCGCGACCTTCCGCGGCGAGCTGGAGTCCGCGCTGCGCACCGCGGTCGGCGTCAAGTCGATCATGGCGTACCGGTACGGGCTCGACTTCGACCCGGCGCGCCCGACCGAGCCCGAGATCCGTTCGGCGGTCGACCAGTGGCTGCGCTCCGGCGAACCGCGGCTCACCGATCCGGTGGTGCTGCGGGCGCTGCTGTGGGCGGCGGTCGACGCCGGTCGTCCCATCCAGATGCACGTGGGTTTCGGTGACTCGGACATCGTCCTGCACCGCTGCGATCCGACGCGGATGACGGAGTTCCTGAGGGCGACGGTCAGCAGCGGCACGCCGATCATGCTGCTGCACAACTACCCGTTCGTGCGCGAGGCGGGCTACCTCGCCCACGTCTACCCCCACGTCTACCTCGACACCGGGTTGGCAGCGGGGTTCTCCGGCGCGTCGGCGACCGCGATCGTGCGGCAGTCGTTGGAGATCGCCCCGTTCACCAAGGTCCTGTTCTCCACCGACGCGTTCGGGCTGCCCGAGCTCTACCTGGTCGGAGCCCGAGTGCACCGTCTCGCGCTGGCCCGCGTCCTCGGCGAATGGCTCGCCGCCGACGCGATCGGCGAGGCCGACGCGAGACGGTACTCAGAGTTGCTGCTCGCGGGTAACGCCCGCCGCGTGTACGGCCTCAACCCGCGCTGAGACCGCCAAGAACTCCCGTTTCGTACTCTTGTCGGGATTTGGGAGCGCTCTCTTCCCCGTTAAGAGTACGAAACGGGAGATCTCTAGGTTGAGGCCGCCTCACGTTGGGTCTGGGGGCGGTTGGGGCGCATGGGGCCAGTTTACGCGATGCCGCACCAGTCGGCGGCGAGCAGCGCGTAGGTGCGGGCCGCCAGCCACATCTCGTCGAGGTCGACGTACTCGTCGTTGCCGTGGGCCACGCGCAGGTCACCGGGGCCGAGGACGACGGACGGGATGCCGAGTTTCTTCAGGACGGTGGCGTCGCACCCGCCGTAGAACCCGGTCAGGGTCGGCTCCGGCGCGAAGCCCGTGCCGACCGCCGCCCGCCGGTAGGCCGCGGCGAGCGCCTGGTTGATGTCCGCGTCGGGCTCGATCGAGTACGGGTCCCACTGGAGCTTCCACTCGCAGACCGGGCGGTGCTTGCGCAGCCACGGGTCCGAGTCCGCGGCGCGGTCGATGACGCCCTCGATCTCCGCGCGCACGTCCTCGCCGTCGCGCTGCGGGTGGTACATGACGGTGTACTCGATCGTCGCGGAGTCCGACAGCGCGAAGGGCACCGCCAGGTCGCCGGGCGCGCCGCGGATCACGCCGGGCAGCAACGAGAAGTGCCCGTCGTAGAACAGGTCGTGCCGCTGGGTCTGCACCCACTCCTGCTCCAGGCCGCGCAACGCCTGGTAGATGGTGAAGACCTTGTCGATCGCGTTCACCCCGAGCTCCGCGCCCGCCCGGTGCGGGTGGATCGTCTCGCCGCGCATCGAGCAGTGCACCTTGATGCCTTCGACGGTGACCGAGAACCACAGCAGCCCGGGGCTCACGACGGCCAGCGACACCGGCGTCGGCGGCGCGCTCGGCTCGGAGACCACGGCCGCGTCCGCGGTGTAGCCGCGTTCGATGATCGCGCCGGTACCGCAGGTGTAGTCCACGGTCTCCTCGCCGACCGCGCACTGCAGCAGCAGGTCCCCGGCGAGCTGGACGCCCGCGCGGCGCAGCGCGATGACGGCGTATGCCTGCCCGATGAGGCCGGACTTCTGGTCGGTGGTGCCCCGGCCGTACATCCGCGAGCCGACGACCTCGCCGGAGAACGGCGGTGCCACGCGCCACTCGGCCGGGTCTCCCCCGGGGACGACGTCGACGTGGCCGTTGAAGATCAGCGAGCGGCCGTTGCCGCCGCCGAGGCGGCCGACCGCGTTCTCGCGGCCCGGCTCGACGGCGAACACGTCGACGGAGGCGCCCGCCCGCTGGTAGAGCTCGGCGAGCAACGCGCTCCCCTCGCCCTCCTTGCCGACGTGGTCCCGGTACTCGACGCCCGGGTACTTCGGGTTGACCGATGGAATCCGCACGAGGCTCCGCAGCGAGGTGACCATCTCGTCGCGGAGGGCGTCGACCGCGCCCAGGATGCGTGCGCGGACGTCGTCGGTAGGCGGCCCAGCGTTCATGTGTGGCTCCTCGCGGCTCCCGGGGGCGTAGATGATCGCATGACGATCTTGGAGCGCGTTCACCGGTCCGCCGAATGACCGGCATGCGCAATTCGGCCGCGAAAACCGTATTTATCAGACGATTTCCTCCATACTGAGAGAAATGTTCTTCACGATTGACAACCCGCCTCGCGCATGGAGAATTCGATCATGCAGATCACCAACGGCTCGGCCGGGACCGCGGTGGAACTCCGCCACCGGGTGCTCCATGCCGATCCGGACGCGAACGCCGAGCTCATCGAGCGGCTCCGGGCCGACGGCGTACGCGCGATCGCGTTGACCGTCGTCGACAACGGCGGCGTCACCCGGGTGAAGGTCGTCCCGGTGCAGCGGCTGGCGAGCGCCCTGCGCGGCGGGATCGGGTTCTCGGTCGTGTGGGCCGTCGCGGGCGCCGACGACAGCTTCGCCCTGTCCGCGCCGTTCGACACACCCGCCGGTGATCTGCGCCTGTTCCCGGACTTCGACGCACTGAGCCGGATCACCGGCGGCCCCCGGCTCGTGTGGGTCCCCGCCGACCAGTACACCCAGGAACTCGACGTCTCCCCGTGCTGCCAGCGATCGATGCTGCGCGGGGCGGTGGAGCGGGGCCGGGAGCTCGGCATCGAGTTCAAGGCGGCGTTCGAGGTCGAGATGTCGCTGCTGGGCGAGGACGGCGACCCCGGGCACCACGGGCCGGGCTACAGCGCTTCGGCGCTGCTGGAGGTCGAGCCGTTCGCCCTCGACCTGATGGACGCGCTCGCCGGGCACGGCATCGAGGTCGAGCAGCTGCACCCCGAGTACGCGCCGGGCCAGGTCGAGTTCTCCTGCGCTCCCCGCGATCCGGTGGGGGCGGCCGATCAGCTGGCCCTGAGCCGGATCGTGGCGCGCAAGGTCGCGCGGGCGCACGGCCTCGCCGTCAGCTTCGCGCCGAGCGTCCACCCCGGCGCGCTGGGCAACGGCTGCCACCTCCACCTCAGCGCGTGGCGCGACGGGGTCAACCTGATGCAGGGCGGTGACGATGCGGTCGGCGGGCTCTCCGGCGACGGCGCGGCCATGGTCGCCGGGATGCTCCACGCCCTGCCCGAGGTGCTGGCGGTCCTCGCGCCGAGCGTGCTGAGCTACGCCCGCCTCCAGCCGCAGAAGTGGGCGGGCGCCTACGCCTGCTGGGGCGTGGAGAACCGCGAGGCGGCGCTGCGCCTGGTGCCGGGAACCGTCTCGTCCCGGGCCTCCTCGGCCAACGTCGAGATCAAGACGCTCGACGGGTCCGCCAATCCCTACCTGGCGCTGGGGGTCCTGCTCTCGGCCGCGCTCGACGGCCTCGACCGGCGCGCCGAGCTGCCGAGGCCGGTGCAGCGCGATCCGCACACGCTGTCCAAGGCGGAGCGGGCGAAGGCCGGTATCGCGCGCCTGCCTTCGGATCTCGGCAAGGCCACCGACCTGCTGGCCAGGAGCGAGATGGCGGTGAAAGCGCTCGGGCCGGAACTGCACCACGCATTCGTCACGGTGCGGCGCCGGGAATGGGAAACCTACGGCAGGCGCGACCACGCCGAACTCATTCCGGAGTTTCGGCTGCGGTACTGACCATGATCAATAGTCAGCGCACTCGAACCTTTTGACGGGTCGGGCGTCCGCACCCTAGCCTCGCCGTTTGAATCGTTTCAAACCGGCATTCGGAGGGGCGATGAACCCGGTCCACTTGGTGTCCCGGCGAGCGGTGCTCGCGCTCAGCGCGCTGGCTGCAGTGTCGCCCGCGTTCGGCGGGGCGGCGCCGAGCACGGGGTTCCCCGCTCCGCGGCCCGACAGCCGACCCAGCCTGCTGTGGTTCTGGAACGGCACCGTCACGAAGGACCTCGTGACCGCCCAGCTCGCGGACATCCGTAGCAAGGGCGTGCACGAGGTGCTGGTGTTTCCCTTTGAGACCAAGGCTTTGCAGCCCGCCTTCTTCTCCGAGGAGTGGTTCGCGCTCATCGAGTTCACCCTGCGCGAGGCGCAACGCCACGGGATGCGCCTGTGGCTGTTCAATGACGACTACTTCCCCAGCGGACGTGGCGGTGGGTTCGTCGTCAACGGCGGCAGGGTGGGCAACCGCGTCTACCCGCCGCGGCCCGAGCTGGGCATGAAGGGCATCGGCCACCAGCCCACGATGGTCACCGGTGGCGCGCCGGTGAAGGTGGCGGCACGCGGACTTTCGGTGTGGGACGGGAAGCTTGAGGTCGACGCCGCCGTCCGGAACGGCGTCACGTTGCTCCGCGCGGGGGCGCAGTGGCAGGACTACGACGTCGTCGCGCGGGTGCGCGTGAACCGCCACACGGCGGGCTTGATCGTGCGCGCGGCTGACGAGGCGCACGGCCTCCTGGCGGATCTGCGCACCGATGGCGCCGTGGACATCTGGCGGCTGCACGGCGACACCTACACCCTTGTGCGCTCGGGAAAACCGGTCGGCGGGTTCGATCCTGCGGCCTACCACGAGCTGCGCGTCGGAGTACGCGGAGCGCGGATCACCGTCTCGGTGGACGGAATCGCTCAGCCCCCGGCCGATGACGGCACGCACACGGCGGGCCGCGTCGGAGTGCGCGCGGTCGCCACGCAGAAGTCGTCGTGGGACAGCCTGACCGTTCTCGACCCGGGCGGGCAGGTGCTCTACACGGAACGCTTCGACACCTCGGCCGCGCTCGATTCCTTTGATCTGCCAACGACTTCCGTACCGCTGGCCGCCGCGTCGGCTCGGCCGGTTGGCAGCTCCGATCCCGGTTCGATCATCGACCTGACCGAGATCGCCCGCGGCAACGGCACGTGGAACGCACCGGCCGGGAACTGGCGGCTGGACCTGTTCACCGTCCGTCAGCTCACCGCCGCCTCCGGCGCCGGACGCGGTTACCTCGACGTGCTCGACGACACGGCGGTCGCGCGGTTCCTCGACGTCGTGCCCGGCGAGTACCTGCGCCGGTTCCCGTGGGCCGTCGGCACGGTCCTGCGGGGTTTCGCCGACGACGAGCCGTATTTCGCCTCCACCCGGGACTACGGTCCTTCGGGCACCGCGCCCTGGTCCCCCTCGCTGGACGCCGAACTGGCCCGGCTCAAGGTGAAACCGGGCATAGCGCTGACCGCCGTGCACGACGACCTCGGGCCGGAGGGCCTGCGGCTGCGCGGAGCGTTCTGGCGCGCGGTCTCCAACCGCCACGCGTCCGCGTACTACCGGGGCCAGGGCGAGTGGATGGCGCGCAACGGGATCGAGTTCGTCTCCAACCCCATGTGGGACGAGTTCGGGCCGGGCAAACAGATCCAGGGCACCGGCAACCTCAACACGGCCAACCAGTGGACGCAGGTGCCCGGCACCGACCTCGTCTTCGACCAGTACCAGCGCGGCTTCCACCGCGTCCTGTCGCGGTGGCCCGCCAGCACCGCGCACCAACTCGGGCTGGAGCGCGTCTACCTGGAGGCGATGGGGGCGACCGGCTGGGCGGCCACCCCGGCGCTGACCCGCGAGGTCATCGGCGCGTTCGCGGTGCGCGGGATCAACCACACCATGCTGCACGCGGCCTTCACCGACTCCGACAAGATCGTCTACCCGCCGCCGTTCCAACCGGTCAATCCGTGGTGGAACGTGTCCTCGCCGCTCAACGAGTGGATCGGGCGGTTGATGGAGGCGTGCCGCGCGTCGGCTCCGGCGCGGACCGCGCTGCTCCAGCCGCAACGCGCCGCCGAGTCCTACCAAGGCACCTCCGACCTGGCCGGGATCGACACCGCGCTCATCGCGGCCGCGCACTCGCTCGAAGACGTTCAGGTCGACTTCGACTTCCTCGACGAGGGCGCGCTCGACGCGGACCCCGCGCTGCGAGTGCACGCACGACCTCGCGGAGGCCGTTTGGCGGTGGGGCGACAGGAGTACCGGATCGTCGTGGTGCCGCGGACGCCCATGCTCGCTGTCGGCTCCGTGCACACGCTGATCCAGTTCGTCCGCGGCGGCGGAACAGTTGTCGTGATCGGCGATCTGCCGACCATGGAGGCAGGCGGTGATCATGTCGGCTTGCGTCGAGCGCTGGACCAGCTGTCGGCCGTCCGCGTGCCCGATCCCGTTTCGGCGGCTCGGGCCGTGGTTGCGGCCGGTGGCGCTGCGGCGGTGCTTCAGCCTGCGCTGCAACAGGTTCGCGTGCTCCGCCTGGAACGAGACGGCGAAAGTGCATTCGTGGTGATGAACGAACGCGATGCCGTCACGGAGGTCACCGCTTCGTTCCCGGCGACTGGTGCTCCGGAGATCTGGGACCCCGACACCGGCGCCGCAACGCCCGCGGGCGTGTGGGACACCTTTCCCGGGGGCACCGAGGTGTCGATGCGGATCGAGCCGAAAGCGACGCTGCTCGTGGTCTTCAAGCCCGGACGCAATGTCGCGCATGCCGTGTCCGCGTCGGCCCCCGTGGAACGCGTGCGCATCGACGCGCACGGCGCGAGAGCTCATGTGCGGGTGTCCGACCCCGGATTGGTCACCGTCGTCGCCACCGATGGCCGACGCCGGTATCGGGGCTCGCTGAGCGTGTCCGATGCATTGACCGCGGTTCCGCTCGGCGGTGACTGGCGATTCCGCTTCGATCGGCCTGGCGCGCCGACTCTTACTCGGCCGTTGGGGTCGTGGACGGATGTGGACAGCGCTTACTCCGGATCTGGCTGGTACTCGCGGGCTTTCGATGTGTCGGACGGGCGATGGGTGCTGGATCTTGGCAGGGTTCACGAGGTGGCTGAGGTCGTGGTGAATGGCGTTGCGGTTGGGGCTCGGCTTTGGGCGCCTTATTCTTTTGAGGTGACTGACGTGTTGCGTCGGGGGTGGAATGAGGTGCGTGTTCGGGTTACTAATACTGGGGCTAATGTGCGGGGGCAGGTTGTTTTGTCTGGGCTGTTGGGGCCTGTGTTCTTGCGGCCTTATCGGGTTGTGGATGTTCCTTTGGCGTGATGGGCTTCCAGCTTGCGTGGGCTGGGCTTCCAGCGGAGTTGGCTGGGCTTCCAGCTCGCGTCGGTACCAGCGGCGGGGTCGGCTTGACCTGGGGGCCCCTTGCGCGTGCCCTTGGGCCTCACGGGGGCACGGGATGAAACCCCGGCCCTCGCGACAAGCGTATGGCACGCGCACCCCAGGTAAAGCCGACCCATTCTCGTTCGCGGCTCGCTGTTTCACTGGGGTTGCGTTTCGGGCTTTTCGGGCGCCTGGCAATTCACCCTGTAGAGCCATGATCCACTATTATTGTGCGATAAAATGGAGACATGGCCCTCGATGTGACAGATGCGAAAGTCAAGTCAACGTTCACCGGTATCGGTACTGCGGTTGTTGCATTTCTGGTGGCGTTGATGGAGTACGTCGCTCAGCTCCGGCCCGCTGAGCGTGAGTATGCCGAGGAGTTGTTGATGCCGTTGTTGCGGATCTCGAAGGAGAAAGCATCCCGACTGCTGGCGAAAGCCTCCGATTTGACCGCTCGTCCCGTGGTGTTGCAGGCGCTGGCCGAAGGCCGCGTGGACGAGGGCAAAGCGTTGATGATCGTCGAACTCCTTCAGCCCCTCTCCGCCGTGCAGGCCGCCACCGCCGAGCAGGCGTTGTTGGCGCACGCGGAGAAGAACGCCTACTCCGCGACACGCCAGTACGCCCGCCGCTACATCGACCGGCTCGACCCGAAGGCCGCCGAACACCGTCATCAGGAGAAACGTGAGCAGCGCAAGGTGGAGAAGACCAACCTTGATGACGGCATCGCATCACTCCGGCTGATCTTGCCCGCCCTGGACACCGCGTTGGCCTTCGACCACATCGACGCCATCGCACGCGGCCTACCGAAGGACGGCCGTACCCTGGACCAGAAACGCGTCGATGTAGCCCTGGACCTGTTGCTGGGCAAGGAAACCGGTGCCCCACAGGGTCAGGTGACGGTCAACCTCACCATGGCCATCAGCTCACTCATCGGCATGGACGACGACCCCGCCATCCTGCAAGGTCACGGACCCCTGCCGATCAACATCGCCCGGGATGTCGCCGCAGGAGGGATCTGGAAGCGCATCCTCACCGACCCCGCCACCGGAATCGCGGAGGATGTCACCACCTACCGGCCCACCGCGAAGCAGCGAGAACTCATCGCCGCCCGGTACCCGCACTGCACGATGATCGGATGCCGACAACCCGTCCACCGCTGCGACCTCGACCACTGCTGCCCCTTCGACGGCACCAACACCACCGTCGACAACCTCCGGCCGAAATGCCGCAGGCACCACCGCATGAAGCACGAAACCAGCTGGCAATGCCACAACCTTGACGACGGACGCCATGTCTGGATCACGCCGGAGGGCAAGACCTACGAGAGCGAAGTCGAACCCATCGGCGAACCGGCGCCGTTCTAAGCGGTGGTCGACCGGCGCAACGACACGTCCAGGGTCCGCACCAGTTCTCCGACTCGGCCGCGACCGTTCGGAGCGGCGGGGAATCGCAACAGGACGCCCACCACAACGGGACTGGCCAGAATGAGTGTCTTCCCGATGTGGTCAGCGCCCACAGCACGATCGTCACCGGCATCGAGTTCGAACGCGCGCGCGGCGTGGGCAGCGGCGCCGAGGATGTGCAGCATCTGAGTGGCCTTGGCCAGCGGATGCAGATACGCGGCACTGGCGGCGGCTACAGCGGCACGCGCGGCGTCGCTCGCGGCGGACTGACCCGCATCGCGAGTCACCTGATATGCGCGTTGCGCGGCCCATGCGGCATCGCGGATCACCTTGGACCGCTTGGCTCCGTCCGCGAAGGCGCGGGCGGCGTCGATCGCGGCTCGCGGGCGCGGGTCCGAAGGGCACGTGCGTTCGAAGATCGTCAGCGCGGGCTCGGCGCAGGCCACGGAGAAGCGCGTGACCTCGCGCAGCTCCTCCATGCTGAGCTCGATCGTGAAGTTCTCGTCGGCAGCAGTCATAGAGTTGAACAGTATCGTTGAAGAATCGGTTGATACTTCTCCGCGCCAACTACAGGACGGTGCCGTGGAAACCCTCAAACCTGGGTGGCGTAGACGGTCATCCAGTGCGGGTGCAGGCGGAAGTAGACGACGTCCTTCTCCCAGTCGAAGCCATCCTCGCCGTAGAAGTCCTTCAAGTACGCGAGCAGCTCCGGCCAGTCAGCGGACTGCTCGCCGCCTTCGGGATTGAGGACCTCGGCGGTGCCGTGCGTGAACACGCCTAGCTCCTCACCCCGCATGTGGGCGGCACTGACAGCGGGGCGCGCGCTCAGGTGGCGAGCCTTGGCGGCGGTACGCGCGGTGCCGAAATGCCACTTGCCGCGCAGGAAATGCCCATCGACACCGCTGATCCGCGGCTCCCCCTTCGCGGTCACGGTGGACAGAGCGAGAGTGCACATGCCCGTCAAGATCCCGGTGAGCCGCTCGGCGGTCAGCGTGCTCTCGGCGGTGATGATCGAGCGGAGGTGCGAGGTGGAGCGGGCGAGCGAGGCGTCGAGGAGAGCCTGGAGCTCCTTGAGGTCTTCCGGCGTTTCGCGCATGCGGTCATGCTCCCCCGCCAACACTGACACCTTGTGTCATGGTTTCGGCCCGACGCGCGCGGCGGATGCCCACCAGCAGCAGGCCGATGGAGAGCCAGTCGACCGGCCACGGCGCGGGCTGCCAGATGACGGCGCCGACCAACGACATCACCAACAGCGTCCACGGGATGAACTGCGGCGGCGTGATCCCCCGGCGGTCCAGCCACAGCACCATGGCCCCGAGCAGGATCTGCGACACCCCGAAACCACCCAAGGTCAGCCAGAACGCTCCGTTGGCCGGGCTCATCGCGGAGAGGTCCTCACCCCACAACGCCCCGGTGAACCACGCGCCCGCGTGCTCGGGCGCCGTCAGCACCAGACCGCTGAGCAGGTGCCCGGCCGAGAGCAGCACCATCAGCCAACCGGCCCACTTGATCATGTCAGTTCCCCCTCGGCGTTATACGCTGGCGTACAAGGTGAGGCTAAACCCGTTATACGGGTCCGTACAACCGGCGGAAGGGTGAGGTGGGCCACGGCATGGGCGCATTGCGCACACCACGCGAGAAGTGGGTCGAGGAGGGCCTGCGGGCACTGGCCACCGGCGGGGTGGACGCCGTGCGCGTCGAAGCCCTGGCGAAGGCGCTCGGCGTGACGAAGGGCGGGTTCTACGGCTACTTCGCCGACCGCGGCGAACTGCTGGCCGAAATGCTGGACACCTGGGAGCGGGAGAGCGTCGACACCGTCCTCGACCGGATCGAGCACGAGGGCGGCGACGCGCTGGACAAGGTCAGGCTGGCCGGGCAGCTCACCTTCACCGGTGACCGCCTGCTCCCCATCGACCTGGCTGTCCGCGACTGGGCCCGCCGTGACCCGCAGGTCGCCGACCGGCTCCGCCGCGTGGACAACCGGCGCATGCAGCTGCTCCGCGACGCGATCGGCACCTTCTGCGCCGACCCGGACGAGGTGGAGGCCCGCAGCCTGCTCGCCTTCTGCATGGCCATCGGCAACCACTTCCTCGCCGCCGACCACCCCGGCCGCACCCGCGACGAGGTCAAGGCCAGGGCCAGCGCCCTCCTCCTCAGCGGCGGAGGGAAACCCGAAAGCCGGTACCGCCGATGACGGCGGTACCGGCCGATCCCTACATGGGCCCAGTGGCGTAATAGGGCTTGCACACATTGCGGTCATAGTCTGTCGCTATTTCGAGCAGACTCCTGCCGTCCACGGACGGCAGCAATGCGGAGCTGTAGTTGGGACAGTAATTGTTGGGCGGCGAGGGAACGGCCACCGGGGAACCGATGGAGTTCCACCCGCCACCCCCGCCCTGGTCGTTCACCATGACGGTGCGCCCGCTTCCGCCGGATATGGCGCCATTGGCCTCGCGGAGCTGCTGGCCGACCATCACCAGCCGCCCGCCGACCGCGGCTATCGTCGGCGCGTGGGTGAAGTACTGATTCGTGCGGCTTCTGACCATCGTGCCGAGAAGGGCCGGATCACCCCAGTTCCCGCCATCACGGGAAGTGCGGTAGTACGCCGCGCAGTCGAATTGGTTCCCGGTGCCGCAGATCTCGTACGACATGTACCAGGTCCCGTTGTTCAACCGGCGCACGACCGGCATGCCCGGCCGGTGGCCGGGGGTCCGCGACGCGACGGTGTTGTAGATGGTCCCCCAGTGGATGCCGTCCCTGGAGTAGGTCTCGACCAGGAGCTGGCTGAACTGGGGCTGCCGGGTCTCGTCGGAGTAGTGGCACACCAGCTCGCCCGCCGCGTTCACCGACAGCTCCGGCTCCCAGAGCCCGCCGGTGTTGTGCGCCACGCGGCACACCGAGAGGTACGACCAGGAGACACCGCGGTCGGGGCTGCGCCACAGGCTGATGGTCATCCGCCGGTTGGGCGCGTTCTGGCCGATCGAGGCGGCCCACAGCAGCGTCCCCGCGGGCATGGTGCCGATCTGGTGGGGCAGTTCGAACAGGCTCGTGCAGCACAGGCCACCGGAGGCGGCCTGGTCGTGGATCGCGCCGACCTGGCGGAAATTCGCCCCGTTGTCGGTGCTGTGGTAGATGACCCCGACACCACCGCGGGCATCGAAGTCGACAACGCTGGCGACGATCGTTCCGTTGCTCAGCCGAATGGCACGCGGATAGAGCCCGGTGCCGTCACGCAGAAGCTTCCCGGTGGCCTGCGCGCCAACGTCCCCAGTCGACTCGGGAGACGAGGCGGTGGCCACCGCGTTCGTTGTCATCAATAAAGCCAAAACCGAGGTCAACGCCAATAATCGACGTAACATCTCGAACCTCCGGATGATCAGCATGCTACGGCAGGGAAACCGAACATCCACCCTGGTTAACAGGGATTACAGGGGCGCTCAGTTTAGCCGGGAACACCGCTTCCGGTAAACAACTTCACGTTCGTTCGAGTGCGCCCGGGAGCCCGTCCGGTGTTCGAGTGGCGGGCGCCGTGATCGCGAATCAGGTGGCGTCGCTCCTACAGTCCGGCCGCATGCGAATGACCATGGGTTCGGCCGCCGTCGTCATCGGCGCGGGAATCGCCGGGCTCAGCGCGGGCCGGGTGCTCGCCGACCGGTTCGAGCGCGTGGTGATCCTCGATCGCGACAGCCTGCCCGGCACCGCTTCGCCCAGGCGCGGGGCCGGGCAGTCCTACCACGCCCACGTGCTGCTGGCGGCCGGTCAGCGCGACCTCGAAGAGCTCTTCCCCGGCCTGCACGACGAGCTGGTGCGGGCGGGCGCGACGCCGTTCGACGCCGGAGCCCGCCTCGCCTTCCACCGGTACGGCGTGACGTGGCCGCCGGAGCCGCTCGGGCTGCACCTGGTGTCGATGAGCAGACCGCTGCTGGAGCTGACGCTGCGGCGGCGGGTCAGCGCGCTGCCGAACGTCACTTTGCGCGATGAGGTCTCGGTCGCCGGAGTGACCAACGAAGGCCACCGCGTCACCGGGGTGACCCTCGACGACGGCGAGGTCCTGCCCGCCGACCTCGTCGTGGACTGCTCGGGGCGCGGCAGCCGGTCCGACCGCTGGCTGGCCCCGCTCGGCCTGCCGGGTCCCACCGCGCTCGACGTGAAGATCGGCGTCAGCTACGCGACCCGGCTCTACCGCCGCAAGCCCGGCGACCTGGCCGATGACGCACTGGGCCTGGCCGTCCTGCCCGCTCCGCCGGAGCAGACGCGGGCGGCCAGCGTCCTGCCGATCGAGGACGACCGGTGGATCGTCACGCTCGGCGGCTGGCACGGCGACACGGCGCCCACCGACGACGACGGCTTCCTCCGCTTCGCGCGCGAGCTGCCGCATCCCGGCGTGGCCGATCTCATCGCCGACGCGGAACCGCTCACCGACATCGTCCCCCACCAGTTCCCGTCCAGTCGCTGGCGGCAGTTCCACCGGGTGCGCGAGCTGCCCGCGGGCTACCTCGCGATGGGCGACACGATGTGCAGCTTCAATCCCGTGTACGGCCAGGGAATCACTTGCGCGGCAATGGAAGCGCTCGCGCTCGGTCGCGCACTGAACCGCCACAGCGGCGTGTCGGCGGACTTGGCGCGCGACTACTACCGCGCGGCGGCGAAGATCATCGCGGTGCCGTGGAGCTTCGCCGTGGGGGCCGACTTCGGCTACCCGGAGACGTCCGGCCCGCGGCCGTTCGGCGTCGACCTGCTCAACGCCTACTCCCGGCGGCTCCAGATCGCCGCGAACTCCGATGTCCGGGTACGGCGCGCGTTCTGGAAGGTCCAGCACCTGCTCGCGCCTCCGGCGACCTTGTTCGCGCCGTCGGTCATGATCAAGGCACTGCGAGTTCGTCCGTAGAGCCGGACGTGGTCGAACACCAGGGTCATCCGATAGGGCGGTGACTCCGGCCTGAAGGAGGAGTCCGCGAGCCGACCCGCCCGGTAGACACGATCCTGTGCCGATGAAACTCACCGCGCTGCTGCTGGCCGCGAGCACGGTCGCCGCGGGCTGCGCCGCCACGACGAACCCGCAGTCGCTGCCTTGGCTTCCCTGCGCGGAAAACGCCGCAGCCGAGTGCACCACGCTGACCGTTCCCGTCGACTGGACGAAACGGAAAGAGTCCACAGTGGACATTGCCGTGGTGCGACGGAAGGCCGCCGATCCGGCGCGGCGCGTCGGCGTGCTCGTCTACGCGCCAGCGGGCCCCGGGAGCTCCGGGGTCGACGCGATCGCACAGGACCAGCAGTTCTCCATGATGTTCACCGCCGAGATCGCGGCGAGGTTCGACGTGGTCAGCCTCGACCCACGGGGTGTGCGGCGCAGTCATCCGGTGGTGTGCGACGGAAAGCTCTTCGCCGATCAGCGCACTCCGTGGGACCAGGCGGGTTTCGACGCGCGCCGAGCCGCGAACGCCGTGCTCGGCAACGACTGCCGCGCCCGCACGGGGCCGCTGTTCGACCACATCGCCAGCACGGACATGGCCCGGGACGTCGACGCGCTGCGCGAGGCGCTCGGCGAAGCGACGATCAACCTCTACGGCCTGTCCTACGGAACGGTTCTCGGCCAGATGTACGCGGAGCTGTTCCCGAAGCGCATCCGCACGATGGTCTTGGACGCCAACGTCGACCACAGCACGAACACCGAACAGGACTTGGTCGTCTCGGCTCGCGGGGCACAGGACTCCTTCAACGAGTTCGTCGCGTGGTGCGCCCGCGAAACCGAGTGCGCACTGCACGGCCGCGACGTCCGAGCCATGCTCGCCGAACTGCGGGACAAGGCCGCGAAGGGAACCCTCGTCGAGCCCGGCACCACCACCAAGGTCGAGCCGGACAGGCTGATCCACAGCATCATCACGCCGCTGTCGATCCCGCGCAGGAACGTGACCGCGCAGCGAATCGCTTCCCTGGCCGGTATCGGCAAACCCGGCCCCGCTCCGGCCGACTCTCCCCCGCCCGCGATCTCCCCGCTGGCCATCGCGATCTCCTGCGCCGACAACGAATACGGCATCAGGTCCTTCCAGCAGCTGACCGCCGCGCGCGGGCGGGCCGCGGCGGTCGCGCCGGACGTCGGCCGGGGTGCTTACGGCCCGACGACGTTGTGCCTGGACTGGCCTGGCAAGACGACCAACCCGAACCACCGGACGCACGCGCCGGACGCCCCGCCGATCCTGGTGACCAACTCCAGGCACGACCCGTCGACCCCGCACGAGTCCGCGGTCAGCGTGGCTTCTCAGCTGCGCAGCGCGGTGCTGGTGACCTACGAGGGCGCGGGTCACGGTGCCTATCGGCGCAGCGAGTGCATGCAGAGCCTGGTCGACCGGTACTTCGTCGACAGGGCCGTCCCGGCGCGCGGCACCACGTGTCCCGCGTGATTCACAGCGTCACCAACGCCTGGACGGGCAGGTGGTCGGAGGGGAACTGGCCGCTTCGCGAATAGGTGTTGATCGCCGCCGCCGCAACGGACTTCGCGCCTCGGGTGAGGATCCAGTCGATGCGCGAACCGTTGGGCACCAGCGGGCGGTAGCCGTGGAAGGTGCCGTGCAGCGGGGTGCGGCGTTCGGTCGCGGCGGGCCAGGTGTCGGTCATGCCCGCGCCGTTCATCAGGATGTCGTAGGTCGGGGTGCCCGGGGCTGCGGTGTTGAAGTCGCCGGTGAGCACCACGGGGAGGCCGGGGGCGAGCGCGTTGATCCGGTCCCGCACGAGCTCGGCGCTGCGCTGGCGGGAGTTCTCCGACTCGTGGTCGAAGTGGGTGTTGACCACGACGAACTCGGTGCCGGTGCGCTTGTCGGCGAACCGGACCCACGTGACCATGCGGATCACGTTGTTGCCCCAGGACTTCGAGCCGATCACGTTCGGCGTGTCGGAGAGCCAGTAGTGGTCGAACTCCAGCGGCTCCAGCCGCCGCGTGTCGTAGTAGATCGCCATGAACTCGTCGCGGCTGCCCCCGGCCCGGCCGACGCCGATCCAGTCGTAGTGCCGCGACAGGTCGTGCTGGATGTCCTTGAGCTGCCCGTACAACCCCTCCTGGGTGCCGAGCACGGTCGGTTGCTCGCGGCGCAACAGCTCCGCCAGGACCGGGCGCCGGGCGGCCCACGAGTTCGGCTCGGTGGTCGAGGCGTAGCGCAGGTTGAACGACATGACGTGCAGCGCGTCGCCGCGGGCCGGGCCGATCACCGGACCGGCCGACGCCTGCGCGACGGGACTCAGGCCGATCAGCGCCGCACAGACCAACGCCAGCTGCCTCAGCACTCGGGACATGGGCTCCTCCGCTCCGCTCGGCTCTTGCCGCGTGGCCATGATCGGCGACAGGATGGGCCGGGTCCATCCAAGACCCTTGATGGAGGGTGGAGTGGTCGGCAAACCGAACCGCCGCGCTGTTCTGGGCACCGCCCTCGGTGCCGTCCTCGCCACCACTGTCGCCGCGACGTCCGGCCACGTCACCGTCCGCTCGCCGAACAGCTTGCTGCGGGTGGCGGTCAGGGTGGTGAACGGACGCCTCCGCTACGAGGTCAAGCGCCGCGGCCGCGTCCTGGTGGCCTCCTCCGGGCTCGGGCTCGACCTGGCCGGACGGCCGTCGCTGACCAGCGGTCTTGTCGTGGAATCCGTTGAGCGCAGGACGATCGACGAGACGTGGCGCCCGGTGTGGGGCTCCGACGCGCTCGTGCGCAACCACGCCAGGGAGTGCGTGCTGCGGACCGTGCAGCCGTCGAGCGGGTTGCGGCTGAACCTGGTCGTCCGCGTCTTCGACGACGGTGTCGGTTTCCGCTACCACCTGCCCGCACAGGCCGGGCTCGACGCGTACACCGTCACGGCCGAGCGCACGGAGTTCGCGTTGCCGCCGACCGCCACGAGCTGGTCACTGGCGGCGGGAACCGACTGGAACGCCGACGAGCGGCACTACCGGCAGGCGCCCCTGTCCGACGTGCGCACCGCGCAGACCCCGCTCACCCTGGCCACTTCGGACGGTCAGCACGTCGTGGTGCACGAAGCCGCGTTGATCGACTACCCGAGCATGACGCTGGCAGCCACCCGCCCCGGCACCTTCGCGAGCGAGCTGATCAGCCTCCCCGATGGCACGAAGGCCCGGCTGTCGGGCGAGTTCTCCACGCCGTGGCGCACGCTGACCATCGGCGACCGCCCAGGTGATCTCGCGGAATCACATCTGATCGAGAACCTGAACGAGCCGTGCGCGCTCGCCGACACGTCGTGGATCACCCCGGGCACGTACGTCGGCGTGTGGTGGGAGCTGCAACGACGGCACACGACCTGGACCGCGGGGCCGCGGCACGGGGCGACCACCGAGCGCGCCAAGCAGTACATCGACCTCGCCAAGGAGGCGGGCGCGCGCCACGTGCTCGCCGAGGGGTGGAACACCAACGCGGGCGGTCAGTGGAGCGGCCAGGACTTCCTTACACCCCAACCTGATTTCGACCTGGCCGAGGTGTTGCGCTACGCGCGCGCCAACGACATCGGGTTCACCGCGCACAACGAGACCCGCGGCTTCGTCGACTACTACGAGCAGCACCTGGACACGATCTTCGCGCGCTACGCCCAACTCGGCATCCACGCGATCAAGACCGGCTACGCCATCAGGTTCGAGCTGGGCGGGGCGAACCGCAGCCACTTCGACCAGGAGGCCGTGCGGCACTACCAGCGGGTGGTCGACGCCGCGGCCCGGCACCGGATCATGATCATCGCGCACGAGGCGATCAAACCGACCGGGCTGGCGCGCACCTACCCGAACCTGATGACCGGCGAGGGCGTCGCCGGGATGGAGCAGCACCACTACATGGGGCCGCTCGGGAACCCGCCGGAGCAGGCCACGATCCTGCCGTTCACCAGGTTCATGGGCGGTCCGGCCGACTACACCCCCGGCGTGCTCAACGTGACCTGGGACCCGGCTCGGCTCGGTACCCGGGTGCAGACGACCTCAGCGGCGCAGCTCGCGCTGTACTCGGTGTTCTTCAGCCCGTTGCAGATGCTGGCCGACACTCCGGAGAACTACCGTTCCCACCCCGGATTCGCCTACCTCAAGGACATGCCAGCCAGCTGGGACGAGACGCGGTTCCTGGACTGCGTGATCGGTGACCACGCGGTCGCCGCGCGCCGGAAGGGCGACGTCTGGTACCTCGGCGCGATCACCGACGAGCAGGACCGGACGCTGCGGGTGCCGCTGCGGTTCCTGGGCTCGGGGCGGTACAGCGCCGAGATCTACCGCGACGCCGCGGACACCAGCTGGCAGCACAATCCGCTGCCCATCGACGTCGAGACCAAGACCGTGCGGTCCTCCAGCGTCTTGACCCTGCGGCTCGTCGCCGGTGGCGGCACCGCGATCCGCTTCCGGCGTGAGTGAGTTCAGTTCCGTGTATTAGAGCGCTCCAAATCCCGCTATGAGTACGAAACGGGAAAACGCGGCGGGCGTGGGTGGCCGGGGAAGGCGTGCAGGACAGGGTCTAGGCCGCGACCTTCAAGTGGCCACCAACGCCCGCAACGCCCCCTCGTGCTCTCCCCCGAAACATCAGCTGGGCAGCCCAAAATCCCGTTTCGTACTCTTGTCGGGATTTTGGAGCGCTCTTTTTCCCGTTATGAGTACGAAACGGGGTTCTCTAGACGGCGCCCGCGGGGGTTGGGGTGGACGGGCGCGTGGAGTGCATGGGACGGAGTTTACTTGGTGCGCGGAGTGCGGGGGGCTTGCAGGAGGGGGCTAGGACCGTGAGTCGGATATGCGTGCCAACAAGTTCGCTGCCTCCTCGCGTGCGGCGAGGTTCGCCTTCTCCATGATCGGCAGCGCGACGCGGAGTTCGGCGATCGCGCTGTCGTACTGCTCCTGGGCGGCGAGCACCGTCGCCAGGTGGTGCCGGGCGTGGGCTTGCCCGCGTTCGTCGCCCATGGCCACCAGGACGCGCACGGCGCGGGCCGCCCACGTCCGGGCCTCCGCCCAGTTCTCCTTCCCGGAGTGCAAGCGGGACAACATCATCGCGGCGTGGCCCATGGTCAGGTGGCGGTTGGATCCGGCGAGCAACGTCAGGACGGTCTCCGCTTCGGCTTGCGCTCGCGGCAGATCGCCGTGACGCACCGCGCTGGCCGCCACGCCGAAGCGGATGGTCGCCTCGCCGATCCTGTTGCTGACGTCGTTGACGGCGTTCTTCGCGGCGGTGTCGAGCGCGCTCTCGAAAAGGACGAGGGCCTTCTCGTAGTCACCGAACTGGCTCATGACCCCGCCGAGCACGCGGAGACAGTAGGCCAGGACAAGCCCGTTCGGCGCTGTCCTCGCGAGGTCCACGGCGCGCTCGGCGGCTTCCCTCGCCCCGGCTTGGTTGTTCTGTTCGCGGTGGCAGACGGCCAGGTTCGCCAGGGACTGGGCGTGCTCGGCGACGAACGGCGATTTCTCCAGCGCGGGAAGGCATTCCGTGTAGTCGGCGATCAGCTGAGCCACGTCCCCGCCGGTCGTGGCCATGTTGATCCGCGCGACCTCGGCGCGCAGGGCGGCGCTCTCGTCACCGTGCTCCCGCGCCGCGTCCCGCACGGTCGCGTAGAGCTCGACGAGCCGCCGCCAGTTCCCGTCGTTCTCCTCGGTGGAGGAGATCCGGTCGACCAAGAGCTTGGCATCACTGGAAAATCCGGCCCGAGCCGCGTGCACCGCGAGCCCGGCCAGGTTGTGCCGCTCCGCGCGGAACCACCCCTGGGCGTCCGCCGTGATCCCTTCCA
The DNA here is from genome assembly GCF_024213555.1 of Allokutzneria sp. A3M-2-11 16. Classification (GTDB taxonomy): domain Bacteria; phylum Actinomycetota; class Actinomycetes; order Mycobacteriales; family Pseudonocardiaceae; genus Allokutzneria. Next base: position 24,118 of record NZ_JANAVO010000021.1, read on the forward strand.
CCTCCTCGGCGGAGATCTTCGGCAGCCCCGGGTGGCTGACCATTTCCGCGATGAGCACGACCGACTCCGCGTTGGCCTTCTCGCTGAACACGAGGTAGCCGTCGACGAGGCGGCGCACCGCGGCGTGACGCTCGTCGGGGTGAGCGACGGCCTGCTCCTCGGCGTAGAGGGCCAGCAGGCTGTGCAGCTGGTAGCGCGGTTCACCGGTCTCGTCGAGCCCGCCCGGCGTGAGCATCCCGCGGTCGACGAGCTCGGCGACGACGCGGTCACCGTCATCGTCACCGGCGAGCAGACCGGCCACCCACGAGGCGAACGTGTGCTCGCCGAGCAGGCTCAACCCGCGGAATGTGCGCTGCAACCACTCCGGCATCGAGGCGTAGCCGAGCGCGAAGCTCGACCGGACCTGCTGGTCCGGCGTGACGAACTGGTCGAGCCGCCTGCGGGCGTCGCGCAGCCGCGGCACGACCGACCCGATCCGCCGCCCGGGGAGCGCGCCGATCCTGGCCGCGATCACCCGCAGCGCCAACGGATGCCCGCCGCAGTGGTCGACGATCTCGTGGACGGCGTCCTCCTCCTCGCCAACGCGACCGGCGCCGATCATGCGCACGAGCAGGTCGAAGCCGTGCTCGTGGCTCAGCTCCTCGACCCGGAAGTTGCGGACCCGCCCGGACAACGAGCGCAGCGCCTGTTTCCCGGTCACCACGAAGGCACATCGCTCGGAGCCGGTGATCACCGCGTCCACCTGCCCGGCGTCGGTGGCGTCGTCGAGCACGACCAGCAGCCGCCTTCCGTTCAGCCGGGTGCGATAGGCCGACTCACGGGCTCCCGGCGCGCTGGGGATCGACTTCGCCCTGACCCCGGTGGCGTAGAGGAGATCGCCCATGGCCGCGAACGCCTGCTGCGGCACCTCCGCCGTCGCCCCCAGCCGCAGCCAGTGCTGCCCGTCCGGAAAGCGGTCGCGGAGCCGGTGGGCCAGGCGCACCGCGATCGCGCTCTTGCCGATCCCGGACAGGCCGTGGACCACCGCGACACCCGGGCCCGCCAAGGAATCGGCGGTCAGCCACTCCGCGATCTCGTCGAGCTCCTTCTCGCGGCCCACCAGGTTCACCACGTCCGGCGGCAGCGCGCACGCGCTCACCCACGGAGCCGTCGCCGCGTGCTCGGCCAGGCTCTCCGCCAGCTCACGCGCACTGGCCTCCTCGGCGGCCGGGGCACCGTCCGCACCGAGGACCAGCCGGTGCACACCGCGGAGCGCGGGACTGGGATCGATGCCCAGCGTCTCCACGAGATGGCTCCGCACCCGCTCGTAGGCCGCCAACGCCTCGGCCTGCCTGCCGCTTCCGTGCAACGCCAGCATCAGCGAACGCCACAGGCCCTCGCGCAGCGGGTACCGGTGCACCAGCGACTGGAGCTCGCCGACGAGGGCCGCGTGCCCGCCCAGGACCAGCTCGCCCTCGATCCGCCGCTCCAGGGCGGAAAGCCGGTCCTCGTCGAGCACCGCGCCGATCTCCTCGTGCAACGCGGATGAGCTGATCCCGGTCAGCGCCGGTCCCCGCCACAACGCCAACGCCTCGGTGAGCGCGGGCACGGCGGCGGCGGGCTCGACGGCCTCGGTCGAACGGACCAGCTCCCGGAACCGGTAGTAGTCCACTGTGGACGGATCGACGTCGAGCAGGTAGCCCCCGGCGAGGGTCCGGACCAGCTCGCGCCCGCCGGGGTGCGGCGCCAGGATCTCGCGCAGCCGCCAGACGTAGCTCTGCATGCGGGCCGTCCAGCCCTTGCGGTCCAGGTCGTCGCCGAGCCAGTGCGCGAACCGCTCCGGGGTGACGACCGTCCCCGGGGTCAGCAGGAGCGCGGCGAGGACGGTGCGGAGCTTGCCGGCCGGGACGGCGAGGCGGCGGTCACCGCACCGCGCCTCGAAAGGACCGAGCAGCCGGAACTCGAACCCCGCGTCCATGTGCGCAGCCTACTTGATCACCACACCGGGCGGTGCTATAAAGTGAACATCAGTTCATTCAAAAATGTGGAGGCACTGTGCCGAGGACGGCCGCGCAGAACGAGGCCCTGCGCACCGCGAGCAGGGAAACCGTTTTCACCCACGCCGTGCGGATCTTCGCCCGGCGCGGCTACGCGGCCACGAGCATGCGCGATGTCGCCAACGAGGCCGGGATCAGCGTCGGGCTCATCTACCGGCACTACGCCACGAAGGAAGAGCTGTTCGCCGACGTGCTCGGCCGCGCGGCCGCCGGACTCGACGACGCCGCCCGCGAGATCGCCGCCGCCGACGACGGGTACGTGGCCCTCACCCGCTTCCTGGAGCTCTACCTCGGCGGGGTCGCCGACATCGACGGCGCGGCCGAGTTCTCGGTCGTGGCCAACCAGGCGTTCCTCAGCGACGAACCACCCGGCGCGCGGGAACGCCTCTTCGCCAGCCACCTCGACTTCCGGCAGGCGCTCGAAACGGCGATCTCGCGCGCCCAGCGGGACGGGCACTGCCCGACCGGTGACCCCGCGGCCCTGACCGTGGTGCTCCTGTCGCTGCTGTCCGGGGCCGTGACGATGCGGATGTGCCTGGGGCCCAGCGCCGTACCCCCGCCCACGATGGTCCTGCACCTGCTGAACGGAGGCGGCCGATGATCACCATGGCCAGGGGTGACGAGCTCGGGGAGCGTTCCCGGATGCGCATCGCCGACGTGCTCGTGCGGGGCTTCGCCCAGGATTTCTCCTTCTTCTCCAAGGATTCCCGCGCCCTCGCCGACGCTTTCGCGCACATGCTGCTGCTCGACCGGTTCCACGTGGCGTGCGTCGACGGCGAGCCCGCGGCGGTCGCGACGCTGACCTCCGGGACCCAACAGTGCTTCGCGCCGAGGTGGGGACCGTTCCGCAAGCACCTGGGATGGGTGCGCGGAACCGTCTGCTACCACGTGATCCGCAACCAGTTCATGGCCGTCTCCGAAGGCGCGGCCGAGGACGTCGCGGAGATCGGCTTCGTCACCACCGCGCCCGAGCACCAGGGACGCGGCGTGGCTACCGCCCTCCTGCGACACCTCGTCGCGCAGCCGGGTCCGCGCGCCTTCGTGCTCGAGGAAATCAAGGACACCAACGAACCGGCACTCGGGCTCTACCGCAAACTCGGCTTCACCGAGTACCGGCGGCGCCCGCAGAAGCACACCGCACGGGTGGGATTCGAGGCGTACGTGTCCATGCGCCTCGACGTCACGTGACCGCGCGGGTGAACTCCATGATCCAGTTGGACTCCCAGGTCCGCCCGCCGTCGGCGGAGAACTCCTGTTCCCACCGCGCGGAGGTGGGGGTGATCTCCGACCAGATGAAGTGCGCCCTGATCGGCCTGCCCTCGTGCGTGTCGTCGCCGTAGAAGTCGCCGCGGCCGTCGACGAACGTGCCCACCACCGGCGGGAAGAGGACGCCGGAGCGGCTGTTGGCCCAGTAGATCGACCACTGCTCTCGTTCGACGTCGAACAGCCGCAGGGTGAAGCCGCGGCTTCCCAGGGTCGGGAAGATGATCTCCTCGGTGTTGCCGCCGCCGTCGAAGATCGACCGGCAGATCGAGGCGCCCGGGAACTCGTTCCAGTCGTCGCTGCCGGCGAAGAGCGTCGCCAGGCGCCGGTTGACCACGTTCCAGGAGCCGATGAAGAAGTCGAAGTCGTTCATGTCGACGAGCCTGCCCGGCTACCCCTGACATCTTCTGTCAGTGGCCGCGGACATACTTCCACCGTGCGTGCGAGCCGCCTGCTGTCCCTGCTGCTGTTGCTCCAGAACCGCGGGCTGATGAGCGCGGCGCACCTCGCCGCGGAGCTGGGTGTCACCGCCCGGACCGTCTACCGCGACGTCGAGGCCCTGGCCGCGGCGGGCGTGCCGATCTACGCCGAGCAGGGCCCGGCCGGGGGCTACCGGCTCATGGAGGGCTACCGCACGCGGCTGACCGGGCTGACCGCCGAGGAGGCCGGGTCGCTGTTCCTGACCGGCCTGCCGCGGCCCGCGGCGGAGCTGGGGCTCGGCGCCCAGGTGGCCGCCGCCGAACTGAAGCTGACGGCGGCGCTGCCCACCCCCTACCGGGAGGCGTCCACGCGGATCCGGCAACGCTTCCACCTCGACGTGCCGGGCTGGTACCGGGAGCCGGACGCGGTTCCGCACCTGCTCACCGTCGCGGAGGCGCTGTGGCAGGACCGGCGGATCGAGGTCCGGTACCGCCGCTGGGCACCGAACCCCGGTGTGGTCACCCGGCGCCTCGACCCGCTGGGCCTGGTCCTCAAGGCCGGGGTCTGGTACCTGGTCGCCACCGGAGGCGGCGGCGGGCCCCGCACCTACCGGGTCTCCTCCATCGAGGACGCCGAGCCGCTGCCGACCGCGTTCACCCGCCCGGCCGACTTCGACCTTGCCGAGTTCTGGCGGACGCAGGTCGATCGGTACGAGAGCGCCGAGTCCGCCGGAGTCGCCGAGATACGCCTGTCCCCCAACGGCGTCGCCGCCCTGACCGACGTGCTCGGCCCGAGGGCCGCCCAGTCGGCGCTGCGCACCCTCGCGCCCACGGACCCCGACGGCTGGAGACGCGCCACCATCCCCCTGGAAAGCGTGTCCCACGCCGCCGCCGGGCTGCTCCGCCTCGGCGCGGACGTCCAGGTGCTCACGCCCGCCGAGCTCCTCGCGCACATGACCGGCACGGTCCACGCGATGGCCCGGCTCTACCCCGTCCGGGACCATCTGCCAGTGTTCGGCGCCGAGTCCTGATGTCCCTGGCAGATAGAGGAGATCTCGTGGTCACCGCATCGGTCATGCCCGCGCCCCACGCGCCCATGGAGCTGCGCACGTTCGACCGCCCCCGGCTCGAACCCGGCGCGGTCCTGCTGCGGACGCTGGGCAGCGAGGTCTGCGGCACCGACACCCACCTGCAGAGGGGGCAGCTCGCGGGTGTCCCCTACCCGATCATCCCGGGGCACGTGGCCGTCGGGCGCGTCGAGGAGATCGGCGGGAGCGATCCGGTGCTCGACGTGTCCGGCGCCCCGGTCGAGATCGGGCAGGTGGTGACCTACCTGGACGTCTACGGCACCTGCGGCCGCTGCTGGTTCTGCACGATCGCCCACGCGAGCACGCGGTGCCCGTACCGCAAGGTCTACGGCGTCACGATGTCCTGCGCCGACGGCCTGTACGGCGGCTGGTCGGAGCACGTCCACCTGCGTCCCGGCGTGCACATCGTCCCGCTGCCCGAAGGGCTCGACTGGCGCGCGTTCCTGGCTGTCGGGTGCGGCATGCCGACCGCGCTGCACGCGATGACGCTCGGAAACGTGGCCTTCGGCGACACCGTCGTCGTGCAGGGAGCCGGTCCGGTGGGGCTGAGCGCCGCCGCGCTCGCCCAACTGCGCGGAGCCGGTCAGGTGGTCGTCGTCGGCGGCCCCGACGTGCGCCTTGACGCGGCACGCCGCTTCGGCGCCGACGCGGTCATCGACATCGCCTCGACCACGGAAACCGAACGCGTCGAAGCGATCCGCGACCTCACCGGGGGCCGGGGCGCCGACGTCACCGTCGAAGCCACCGGCGTGCCCTCCGCCGTCCCCGAAGGCATGCGGCTGACCCGCGACGCCGGGCGCTACGTCGTGGTCGGCCAGTACACCAACGCCGGGGACGCCTCGCTCAACCCGCACCTGGACCTCAACCAGAAGCACCTGGACGTCCAGGGCTGCTGGGGCAGCGACACCGGGCACGTGTACCGGTCGGTGCAGGTGATCGCGCGGTACGCGCGCCAGTTCCCGTGGACCGAGCTGATCAGCGCCGAGTACGACCTCTCGCAGACCCAGCGAGCCCTCGACGACGTGGCGGCCCAGCGGACCGTGAAGGCGCTCATCGTGCCCTGAGCCGGTTCCCGCCAGCGCGCCCGATCACTCCAGGAAAACTTTCGAAAAAGTCGGGCGCGGTTGTCGATCCGTGGCTTTGCCCGTTCGACCTAGGGGTGCGAGGGTCCACAGTGGGACCCCGATGACCCGAGGAGACACAGCCGTGAAGTACATGCTGATCATGCGCGCCACCGACGAGACGCTCGAGGCGTTCCAGGACGCTGACCTCGCCGAGGTCATGGACTCGATGGGCCGATTCAACGACGAGCTGATCCGGGCCGGTGTGCTGGTCGCCGCGGAGGGGCTGGACAGCGCGGAGGAGGGTGTCGTCGTCGACTACTCCAGCGAGCCGCCCGTGGTCACCGACGGCCCCTACGGCGAGACCAAGGAGCTCTTCGGCGGCTTCTGGATCCTGAACGTGGCGTCGAGGGAGGAGGCCGTGGCGTGGGCGCGGCGCGCTCCGATGGCCGGGCCGGGCAGCAAGTGCGAGATCCGCCGGGTCGCCACGATCGACGAGTTCCCGCAGGACAACGAGTGGATCAAGAAGGAGCGGGAGTGGCGCGAGGCCACCGGCCAGCTCTGACCGGGACGGCGGGCGATGGCTGAGCACACCGGCCGCGAGGCCGTCGCCGCCGTCTGGCGGATCGAGTCCGCGCGGATCGTCGGCGCGCTCGCCCGGTACACCGGCGACTTCGCGCTGGCCGAGGACCTCGCCCAGGAGGCGCTGGCCGAGGCGCTGGTGACCTGGCCGCGCGAGGGTGTGCCGCGCACCCCCGCGGGGTGGCTGCTCGCCGTCGGCAGGCGCCGCGCGATCGACGCCTTCCGCAGGCGCTCCGCGCTCGACGAGAGGTACGCCGCCCTCGCCCGCGACCTGGGCGAGGGCGGTGCCTTCTCGGGCAGCCCGGTCGACCAGGACGCGCCGTGGGACCCGGAGCAGATCGACGACGACGTGCTCGCGCTGATGTTCATCTCCTGCCATCCCGTGCTGTCGCGGGAAGCACGGGTGGCACTCACCCTGCGCGTGGTCGGCGGCCTCACCAGCGACCAGATCGCCAAGGCGTTCCTCGTCCCGACCGCCACCGTGCAGGCCCGCATCACGCGCGCGAAGAAGACGCTCGCGGAGGCCCGGGTGCCGTTCGAGCTGCCGCAGGCGCAGGAGCGCGCCCAACGGCTCGGCTCGGTGCTCAGCGTCGTCTACCTGATCTTCACCGAGGGGTCCTCCGCCAGTTCGGGCGCCGAGCTGATCCGGTTCGACCTCGCCGGTGAGGCGCAGCGGCTCGCGCGGGTGCTGGCCCGCCTGATGCCGCGGGAGCCCGAGGTGCACAGCCTGCTGGCGCTGCTCGAACTGACCGCGGCGCGCTTTCCCGCCCGCACGGGTCCGGACGGTGAGCCGGTGTTGCTCGAGCAGCAGGACCGCCGCCGCTGGGACCGCGCCGCGATCCGCCGGGGACGCGCCGCCCTCGACCACGCGACGCGGGTCGGCCGGGGCCTGGGCGCTTACGGTCTGCAAGCCGCGATCGCCGAATGCCACGCCGTGGCCGCCTCGGTCGAGGAGACGAACTGGGAGCGCGTCGTTCTCCTCTACGAGGCGCTCGGCCGGCTCGCCCCGTCACCGGTGGTCGACCTCAACAAGGCCGCCGCCGTCTCGATGGCACGGGGACCCGCCGCGGGGCTGAAGATCGTCGACGACCTGGTGGCCGCCAAGGCGCTCGCGAACTCGCACCTGCTGCCCAGCGTTCGCGGGGAGTTGCTCACCCGCCTGGGGCGCCCCGACGAGGCGCGCGCCGAACTGGAGCGCGCCGTGCGGCTGTGCGGCAACGAACGGGAGCGGGCGGTGTTGCGGCGCAAGATCGCCGACCTCGGCTGATCGCGTGGAGGGCGGTATGTGGATCGAGTTCGACCCCGGCGACGACCGCGTGTTCGGCGACGCGGAAAGCTCCGCGATGACTCGGCTGCTGCGCGGACTCGTGGGCCGCCTGCGCGACGAGTCGATCACCGACGCCGAGCGGGCCGCGATCTCCTGGTTCTTCGGGAAGAACGGGCCGCGGGCCGTGGAGGATCTCCTCGCCCTGCGAGCGGACCTGCCCAGCTACCGGTTCAGCGACGACGGGCCGACGTCCGCCGAGCTTCTCGACACGATGACCCCGGGCAAGCGGCTCTTCGCGGCCTACCGCAGGCCCGCTTCACCCGATGCCTTGCCCGCGGAGACGTGGGTCTACCTGATCGAAGTCGCCCCCGGCGAGGACGTCGCGTTCCTGCATTCGCAACACCGGGCGGGCAACGGCCTTGTCGAGGTTTTCGCGGCCGACGAGCGACTACCGACCTATCACCGCGCCGCGCTCGACGCCGCCCGGCTCCTGTGGCCGCACCGATCAGGAATCGAGAAGCGCCGCCCGGCACGCCGCACCTAGCGTCTTCGCCATGGCACTCATCGACACCATCACCCTCGACGTGGCCGACCTCCCGGCCGCGAAGCGCTTCTACAGCAACGCTTTCGGCTTGGACACACCGATCCGCCTGCGAGCGTCGGAGGCGCCGACGACCGGTTTCCGCGGCTTCACGCTGTCGCTCACGGTGTCCCAGCCCGGCACCGTCGACAACCTGGTCGCCTCCGCCCTCGACGCCGGTGCCACGACGCTGAAGCCGGTCTCGAAGTCGTTCTGGGGCTACGGCGGAGTCGTGCGCGCCCCGGACGGGACGATCTGGAAGGTCGCGACCTCGGCGAAGAAGAACACCGGTCCCGCGACCCGGGAGGTCGACGACATCGTGCTCCTGCTCGGCGCCGAGGACGTGGCCGCCAGCAAGCGGTTCTACCTCGACCAGGGGCTCACCGTCGCGAAGAGCTTCGGCCGCACCTACGTCGAGTTCGCCACCGGGTCGAGCCCGATCACCCTGGGGTTGTACCGCCGTCGTGCCCTCGCCAAGGCCGCCGGTGTCTCCCCGGAAGGCACGGGATCGCACCGGATCACGATCGGCGGCGCCGGGACGTTCACCGACCCGGACGGGTTCGCCTGGGAAGCCACGGCGTCGCGACCTCAGCTCGGGATTTCCTTGTAGCAGAACGGATACGGATCGTCCGGCAGGTGTACTGGCACCGCGCCGCGAAGACGAGCGGTGACCTCGCCCCGCACCCGCCACACCCCGCTGGCCTTCCGCACGGCGACGCCCTGCCAGGGGAACACGCTGGTGTGCTTGTTCACCAGGTGGATTCCCCACTGCCCCGGCTTGGGGTGCACCGTGCCGCGGATCGAGTCCGGGTAGTGCCGGGCCGACCATGTCGGTCACCCGCAACGTGTAGAGGCACAGCGTGAAGCAGAAGGCCGACTCGTCCGCGCGCGACATGATGTGCTTCTGAACGGTGTGCAACTGATCCGACGTGCCGGTGCGGGGTGTCCCGCCTCAGCTCCCAGTTCCCGGCGAACCGCGTGCGCTCGGCGCTTCCCGCCCGGTACCGGCCCGCGGCCATCAGCTCGAAGACCCGCAGCGACGGATCGTCCACTTTGGACAGCGCGGGCCAGCGGCCGCCGACGAACCGCTCCGTCTCGGCGATCGTCCCCTCCCGCAGGGCCCCGTAGTCCAGCTCCGCCACCACCTCCGGGGCCCGGTCGAGCCCGGACAGCCGAGCCACCTCGCCCCGCACCGGTTCGGTCGGGCTGAGCATGACGAACCAGGGATCGACGTGATCAGTCGCCGTTGTGGGGTGTGGCACCGCTTCGACGTTAGTGGCCGAGGCACCGCTCGCAGAGATCGTTTCGAGTGCGCCGGTCGAACAGTCGGCCCTCGCCGTCCGTACGCCCGAGCCCAAAGCACGATCCGACACCACGAGCATGAAGTCCTCGAGCTCGACACCGGTGCCCCCTGCGGCGGTGATCGTCGCCCCCAGTTCCTCGGTGACGACGAAGCACGGCGTGCACTCCAGAATGGCGTCGCCGAGCCAGTCTGCGGCGCGGTACTCAAGGCGCGTCACCACCGCCGGTTCGACACTGATGCTGGACGCTTCACCGGATGTCTCATTCCAAGCGTCGCGCAGCGACTCACTGCAGAACGGCTGGCCTGCAGCGAAGCGGTCTATCCGGACGCTTCTGCGACCTCCGCGTTGCTGAGGCCATGCTCGCGAAGCACTCCAAGCGCCCGCTCGGACACAACCAGGCGCAACCCGTCGTTGAGGCCGAGGTCATCGTGGCTGGCCTCGCCGGTGAAGCGAAGCCACTTCCACGGTGGGAGCGGCCCTTCGATGAACTCTTCACCCTCCGGGGAGACGCTGACCTCCACCTCGTCGAACGTCGCGCCGGTGAGCCCCGCGGCAGTGATCGCGGCGGACAGTTCCTCAGTGACTATGAAACACGGGGTGCTTTCCACAATGGGATCGCCGAGCCATCCAAAGAACTGGTATTCCAGTCGCGTCACTGCGAGCGTGTGGCCAGCGCGGTCAAAGACCGTGCGCGGGCCGAGTTCACCGGCAACTTCTGGCTCAACGATGAAGAATCCCATGAATCTCACTTCTCGCGGATGTTCGGGTTGAACGAGCTGCCGTACTGGTCGTCCAGCATGGTAGCGAAGTCAAGGAGTTGTTGCGCCGTGGGCGCGGCGTTGTTGATGGTGAAAGGGAGATAGAAGGCGTTCCACGCTCGACGCAGCGCGCTGAGGTGCACCTTGTTGTTGGTTTCTCCCCTGGGGATTCCCCGCAGGTTCTCCAGCGAGTGCATTTCTTCTGGCTGAACCACGTCGGGGTATCGCTGGAGCACCTGTTGCTCGACGGCGTGGTGCACGACGACCTTGCCCTCGGTGTGGGGGTGGGCGTCGAAGAAGGTCTTGCGGTAGTTGGTGGAAGTCGTCCAACCGAACCTGGCGGGCTCGCCCGTGCGTGGCGACGCCTTGGTACCGCTGGGCTTCGCGGCGTCGGGAAGAACGCCCGCCCGGCTGTGTCGCCGGATGTAGTGCTCGGTTCCGCTGCGAGCCTGTATGTACAGCACGGCGGCAGCTTCGAGTTCATCGGGCACGTTCGCCAGCAGCTCGAAAGCCTCCTGTAGGTCAGGCTGATTGCTTTCGACTGCGGCCGCGCGGAGAACAACGAGGTCCTCGCGTAACCGCGCCGCGGTGGTCATCAGCTCCTCGGGGCGGATGCCGTGCAGCGCGGCGCGAAGCCGCTGGGCCACTTCACCGACGTTCGCCACCCTGAATGCCAAGATGCGCTGGATGTAGACGGACACCAGGTCCCCGGCACCGGCAAGTCGCTCCACGATGTCCTCTAGCTGGTCCACGGCTTGGTGGATGAACCCCACGACCTCGGTGGCGCTTGCATCGCCCGTGGAGCGCCAGGCTTCGGCCAGCTCGTCGGCTGCGGCGAGGGCATCGCTCTTGTTCTGAAGGACTACTGCGGCGGGCAGCTGCTCGATGAGCTGAAGCAGCTGAGCGAGCAGTTCACCGACACTCCCGTTCACGTAGAAGTCCCCCGGTTCTCGCCAGCAGCCGTAGACGATTTGTCGCAGCCAAGGACGCTACAGCCGAAGAGCAGCGAAATCGGCGGCTTCAGCCTGGTTCACGCGCGTGGCCCAGGCCGCGTCCTGCAAGTCCTCAAGCACTCCGCACACCAAGTAAACTCAGCCCATGCACTCCACGCGCCCGTCCACCCCAACCCCCGCGGGCGCCGTCTAGAGAACCCCGTTTCGTACTCATAACGGGAAAAAGAGCGCTCCAAAAACCCGTTTTGAGTACGAAACGGGAGTTTGGGCTGCCCAGCTGATGTTTCGGGGGAGAGCACGAGGGGGCGTTGCGGGCGTTGGTGGCCACTTGTGGGGCGCGGCCTGGTTGATGTGACAGTCGGACGATTGGCGGGGCCTGTTCCACCGAGTAGTGGTGGCTCTCCAGGGACTCGAACCCCGACACCCGGGTCTTCACCCCGGTGCTCTGCCAGTTGAGCTAAAGAGCCGCGTAACGCGTGCGAGATCGAACCCGCGTCTCCGGGCTGAGAACCCGGTATCCATTCCGCTGGACCACGTGAGCTTCTCAAGGATCGTCGGCGCCGCCGGGAGGGTCAATTCCTTTTCGGCGGAACCAGCCCGCCCGGAAGACGGGAGCGTCACCGGCCACCGCGCGCCCGCACCAGTCGGCGATCTCGGCGCCCACCTGTTCGGGGGTGAGCCGTGAGGTGTCCAGCACCGTCATCGCCCACTCCGGCGCGGGTGTGCGACCGAGCCAGCGCTCCCAGCGCATCTCCGACCACGCGTCGGTGGTGATCACCTCTGTCACGTGGCCGGGATCGGTGGCGTGCGCGCGCAGCCACGCGGCGAAGCCCTGCTGGAACGGGATCAGCTCCGCGGGCTCGGCGCGCCGAGCGAGCCGAGCGAGATGGGCCTCGTCGTCGAGGTCGAGCAGGCACGCGGCGATGTCGATCCGGTCGGCGCTCGGGGCGGCCAGCGCCTCGCCGAGCGGCACCGGATCACCCGCGAAGAGCAGATGTTTGCCTTCGGCTTCAAGGGTGATCGCGCGCAGGACCGCGGCTTCTACCCTTTCCTGTCGCCAGGAAAGGGTTGGCACAGCCGGAATCCGGCCGAACGTGATGAGTTCGGCGGTCTCGTAGGTGTCGTCGAGCAGGCGACGCGCGTGCACGCGCGCGGTGGACTTGCCGACACCGGAGGCGCCGCAAACGAGCAACAGCACGGTTCTCCTTCAGGAATGACCAGAAATGGCTTGGGACCCGAGTCAGCCGAGACCGAAGAAGAACTGCTGCGTCATGGCGGACAGGCTAGGGCGCGACGCGAAGGTTCTCCACCGAGTTCTGGCAAGCCTGTGCTACTGGAACGTGCACAACCTCGTCGCGGAGTTCGCCACGAGCGTGGTCTACGACCGGCTGGGCACGGGCTGGAACGACGTGGTGGACCCGGCCCGTACGTCCTGGTGGGGCATTCGCTCGGCGGCCTGTACGCGCGGCTCTACGCCAAGCGTTTCCCCAGCGAGGTAACGGGTCTGGTCCTGCTCGACCCGACCACGAGGACATCGTCGACTACCTGTCGGCGGAGAAGGCGCAGCAGCTGCGCAATTCGACTGGCCGAGTCCAACCGGACCAAGCACCGGCTCTACACCCACCTGGCTACGACGCGGCCCCGGACCGAGGTCCGCCGCCTCGACGATGCCGGGCACTCGGGCATCGCCTGGCTCCGGCCGGACGCCGTGGTTCAGGCGATTCGCGATACGCCCACGCGATACTGAGCGTCACCGCCCCCGCGACCGCGATGGCGTTCCCGACCGAGACGTGTTCGGCGAGCGCGCCCCACAGCACGGGTCCCAGTCCTTGCGCGGTCATCAGCCCGGCGGACAGCAGCGTGAACGCCTGCCCGAGCAGAGGTTCGGGCACGGCCTCGCGAAATGGCGCGGCGACGCCGAGCACGTAGCCGAACCCAGCGCCGCTGGCCACCAGCAACGCGCAGGCGGGAACCACTGACGGAGCGAGTGCGAAACCGAGCAGGGGCAAGCCCATCAGCGCGATCAGGGCGGGTGTTGAGCGTTCCCGCGCCCGCGCGGACAGCAGCTTGACGACGGCGAGCTCGCCGACGAGCATCCCCACGGGCAGGGAAGCGATCATCATTCCGGCCGCGCCGGTGCTCAGGCCGCTGGAGAGCGCGAACGGCACGAGCAGTCCCTCGGCACCGGCCACGAAGGCGGGCGGCAACCACTGCACGATCAGCAGCGCGCGGACCCGCCGGTCGGCCAGGAGCTGGCGGGTGCCACGGATTCCTTGCCGCACAAGGGACTCCGTTGCCTTTGGCGGAGCGGAGTCCGGCAACAGCAGCCAGATCGCGGCCGCCGAGGCCAGCGCGCACGCCGCGCTGATCGACAAAGCGGTGGCCGGGCCGAGCACGGCCACCGCGATCCCGCCGAGGGCCAGTCCGACGATCTGGGCGAAGGACACGGCCATCGACATCAAGGACCGGGCGAGCACGTACGCCTCACCGTCGAGGGTCTCGGCGAGCAGGCGCCCGGCAGCGCCGCTGAACGCCGGGGCGAGGCAGCCGAGCACGGTGATCACACCGAGGCTCACCCACGGCGGCATCGGCACCCAGCCCAGCAGCGCGGTGGCGATCCCGGTGACCAGGTACTCGCCCGCGATCAACACCCGCGGCCGGACGCGGTCGGCGAGCGGGCCGAGCAGCACGCCGGTGAATGCTTGCGGCAGGAACGCCAACCCGAACGTGAGCGCTGCCAGCCACGCCGATCCGGTGCCGTGGAAAACGGCCGTGGACAACGCGACCGTGCGCAGCACGTCGCTGGCGATGGTGACCACGCGGGCGAGGAACAGCTCCCGGAACACGGGCCGGGTAAGAACGTGCCCGAAGGTCACGCGACTCGGAGAAACCATGCGGTCAGGCTCCGGCGCGCCGCGGTGCCGCCACCACTGTTACGTCGGTGGACGTAAGGTCGAGAGATGTTGCGCTTTCGTGCGGGAACCGAGGACATCGCGGCGAGCCGCTTCGCCGTCGCTCCCCTGTTCGAGCTGGACGGCCTGCTGCGCAAGCTTTCGGGGCGCAGCAGGGGACCTCTGCCCTCGGGTTGGTCCGACCGGCTGCGCCCGAAGTTCCGGCAGCTCCGCGAGGACACCGAACTCGACGCCGTGCTCGCGCTGCTGGCGCCCCGCAGTGGCGCGACGTTCACCGCCCCACCGCCACGGGGGCTGGCCCAGACGGTTGAGGACGACCTCGCGACCATGCGGGCGACCCCGACGTGCCGAGCACGCGCGGAGATCACCGAGTGCTTGCGCGTTCACGCCTGCGGCGACGCCAGGGCGCTGTCGGTTCTCCAGGGGCGCGATGTGGTGGCCCGGCTCGCGAACGCCCTGGAGATCGCCTGGCACGAACTGCTCGCCCCCGACTGGCCCCGCCTGCGCGCCTTGTGCGAACGAGACGTGGTCCACCGCGCCGGGCTGCTCGCACGCGCGGGCTGGGCGGCGGCCATCGACGGCCTCGACCCGAGAACGCGGTGGCGCGACGGGGCCATCGAGGTCCGATTTCGTTCAGCGCACAAGGAAACCGTCGAACTCGACGGAGCGGGCCTGCTGCTGATCCCGTCGGTCTTCGTCTGGCCGGGCGCGGCCGTGCACACCGATCCCCCGTGGCCCAAGTCGCTGATCTACGCCGCCCGCGGCGTCAACGCCTTGTGGGAAAAGGAGATCCCCGCCGAGCCGGACGCGCTCGCGGACCTGCTCGGCAAGTCCCGTGCCCGTCTGCTGGTCGAACTTGAGTCCCCGGCCAGCACCACGCAACTCGCCGCGACCCTCGCCCTGGCTCCCGGGGCGGTTGGCGACCACCTCTCTGTCCTGCGCAGAAGCGGGCTGGTTGCGGGGAGCCGCGCGGGCCGTTCCGTGCTCTACCACCGCACACCGCTCGGTGACGCCCTGATCGCGACCGGACCCGTCACCAGGTGACCGGCAGAGAGGTCACACTGCGGAAGAGGCGGGTGTTGTCGAAGGAGATCTCCTGCCGCGGCACGGCCAGCTCCAGGCGCGGCAGCCGCCTCAGCATCGTGCCGACAGCCATCTGGAGTTCCAGCTCATCGCGCGCGGCCCACCAGCACACCCAGCAGGTGCTCGGCGTGCCCTACGAGGACCGCGACCGGCGCGGAAGTGTTCGACTGAATCAGCCGCGGCCGGACATCACCAGCAGCAGCGACGCCGACCAGCTGAAGTTGGTGGCGAACGTGCCCGCACCGGTCAGCGGGTTGTAGTTCTCCCTGATGGGCGCGGCACCCGTGAGCCCTTGGGCGTTGCCGAGAAACCGCGCACGGAGCCGGTCGGCGTCGGCGCGGTAGCCGTAGCGGTCGAGAGCCGCTGTGCCGAAGTACACCTGGTCCACCCAGGTCGTGCCACGCCAGTACCCGTTGGGGTCGAAATCGGGCGAGTTCTTCGGCACGGTCGGGAAAGGGACGGCCGTGCCGAACTGGTCCGGGTCCACCAGCGACGCTCGCACGGCCGCAGCCTGTTCCGGGGCGGCGACTCCGGTCCACAGTGGAATGACACCCTCCATTCCCTTGCCGCGCTTGACAAGCGGGGCACCGGAGTCGATGGCCGAATCGTAGAAGAAGCCGGTCTTCGCGTCGTACATGCGCTCGCGGATCGCCCCGGCGACCGACTCGGCCTGGCGGTCGAAGCCGCGGGCGTCGGCGTGGTGGCCCAGCGTCCGGGCGATCTCGGCGAGGTGGCGCTTGTCGGCGACGAGGTAGGCGTTGAGGTCCACCGACTCCTGGTCCAGCGAGTACCCGATCAGCCTGCCGGACCGGTCACGGTTCTCCAGCACCCTGATGCCGGTGTCGGGGTCGAAGCGCGGCGCGTCGTCCATTCCGCTCTCCCACGCCGCAGCGGTGAGCGCTCCGCCCGGTTTCGCGTTGTCCGGGTGCGCGGTCGCGCCGTACTCGGCCAACCCGTCGTGATCGACGTCCCGGTTGCGGTACCACCAGTCGTGCTGGGCGATCAGCCTGGGATACATCTCCCGCAGGAACCCGGCACGCCCGCCCGCCTTGAAGGTCTCCCAGACGGCCCATGCCGCCAGTGGCGGTTTGGTGTTGCGCTCGTTCCAGTGCCGCCCGCCCTCGGCGATGTTGTTGTAGGCCACGACATCGGGCAGCATCCCGGCGTCCGGCGAGTCACCGGTGAGCTGGTGGTCGAACTGGGCGCGGATCGCCGACTCGGCCAGCTCGGGGGCGAACCGGGCCGTGCCCACCGCCGCTTTGAAGCTGTCCCAAGGCCAGTAGCCGCCGACGAACCACCTGAACGTCGTCGACGGGGTGATGCCCGCGTGCCGCAGCCTGCCCGCGGCACCGCGCCAGTTCCCGGTCAACGTCTCGACCGACTTCACGGCGAGCCGCCGGTACTGCGGCGCCACCCCGCGCAGTGCACCGGCCAGGTATCCGCGCCAGCGGGCTTCGGACCGCCGAATCGCCTGCTGGGGCTGGGCGAGCGCGCGGCGCACCTCCGTGGCATCGGCGGTCCGCTCGGCCTGGGTGAAGGTGTAGGTCTCGGCCCAGTGCACCTCCTGGCCCGAACCGGGGCCGACGCGCAAGGGCGCCTGCCGCGCGGTGACGTAGGAATCACCTTGCACCGTCGTGGAAACCGCGTCCGCGTGGGTCACGTGGAAGCGTTCGGTGCCGCTGGTCATGTACTCGTCGGGCACACGCACTTCGGCGAAGTCCACCTGGACACCGTCAGCGGCGGCGGAGAGACTGGGCGCCGAGCGCATCGGCTCCCGCGCCGGGCGGAGCAGGGCACCGCTCCAGTCCACGCCGAGCGTGCGGGGCCGGTCGCCGGAGTTGTCCACGCGTGCTCGCAGCAGAGCGCTGCGCTCCGTCACGAACCGCAGGTCGATGGTCAGCGTCAAGCCGTCCACGCGGTACCGCTGGGAAAGCGAGCCGGGATAGCTGCGTATCTCGGGAGCGGGGTCGTCGGCCAGGTCGATCCGCTTCCCGGTCGCCTGATCGGTCAGCCCGAGACGGGTGAAGGCTTTGCCCAGGTACCAAGGGAATTCCTGAGCGATGTACATCGGCCCGGTGAACGCGCCGTAGCTCGCGGCGTCGGGCAGCGCGTAGCCGTGCCACGAGCCGTGGTCGGCAAAGACGTTGATCGGATCGTGTTCCGGCGGCTGGGAGGCGGCCGGGGTGCCTCGACGGTCGAGCACGTCGGGAAAGGCACTCGGATCGACGACTCGGGCGCCCGCGACCGGAGTCGCGACCGCCGCCACCGCCAGCAGGACCGTGCTGATCACCATCACTCGCCGCATGATCGGAAAGCCAACCAGATCCCGCTTCCCGATCACCTGTACACGACGGGCAGACGAACGCGTTGTTCAGCTTTGTCCGTGCGAAGCCGTGATGCGCGCGAGTAGTTCCGCCGCCTCGGTCCGCTCGGCGAGGCTCATCTCCTCCATGATCGG
This sequence comes from Allokutzneria sp. A3M-2-11 16, assembly GCF_024213555.1. Taxonomy (GTDB): domain Bacteria; phylum Actinomycetota; class Actinomycetes; order Mycobacteriales; family Pseudonocardiaceae; genus Allokutzneria. The sequence continues at coordinate 41,882 of NZ_JANAVO010000021.1, forward strand.
CAGCGCCACCCGGAGCTCGGCGATCGCGCTCTCGTGCCGGTCCTGGGCGACCAGGACCCGGGCCAGCTGGTGCCGGGAGTACGCCTGCCCGCGTTCGTCGCCCATGGCCACCAGGACGCGCACCGCGCGGGCCGCCCACACCTCCGCCTGCGTCCAGTCCTCGCCCGCGGCGTGCAGCCGGGAGAGCAACATCGCGGTGTAGCCCCTCGTGAGCTGCCGGTTGGAGCCTTCGACCAACGCCAGGACGGTCTCCGCCTCCGCACGGGCTCGTTGCGGATCACCGTGTCGCAACGCGCTGGTGGCCAGGGCGAAGCGGACGTTCGCTTCGCTGATCTTGCGGCTGGCGTCGTTGAAAGCGCTCCTCTCGACGGTCGCGAGCGCGCTCTCGAAATGGACGACGGCCTTGCCGTAATCGCCCAGCATGCTCGCGGTCGATCCGCACACGCGCAGGCAGTACGCCAGCACCCGCTCGTTCGACGCGGCCCGAGCGGCGTCGGCCGCGCGCTGCGCGATTTTCTCGGCCGTGGCGTAGTCGCCCTGGCCGTAGTGGCAGAGGGCCAGGTTCGCCAGGCACCGGGCGTGATCGGAGGTGAAGGGCGATTTCTCCAACGCTGGAAGGCATTTCGTGTAGTCGGCGATCAGCTGCCCGGGATCGCCGCCGATCATGACCGTGTTGATCCTGGCCGCCTCTGCGGTCAGGGCCGCGTTCTCGTCACCGTGCTCCCGCGCCGCGTCCCGCAGGGCCGCGTAGAGCTCGGCCACGCGCCGCCAGTTCCCGTCGTTCTCCTCGGTGGGGGCGACGCGGTCGAGCAACACCTCGGCGTCGGCGGAGAACCCCGCCCGCGCCGCGCGCACCGCGAGGCCGGTCAGGTTGTGCCGCTCGGAGCGGAACCACGTCTGGGCGTCCGCGGTGACGCGCTCGACCTCGTCCGCGGGGAGCCCGATCGCCTCGCGCAGCCCCGGATGGACGGAGATGTCGGTGATGATCACGATCATCCCGGCGTTGGCCCGCTCGCTGAACACCAGGTACCCGTCGACGAGGCGGCGCAGGGCTGCGTGGCGCTCCGCGGGGTCCTCGGCGGCCAGCTCCCCGGCGTAGAGGGCCAGCAGGCTGTGCAGCTGGTAGCGCGGTTCACCGGCCTCGTCGACCCCGACCGGCGTGAGCATCCCCCGGTCGACCAGCGCGGCGACGACCCGGTCGCCGTCGCCGTGCGCGGCCAGCAGGCCGACCGCCCACGAGGCGAACGTGTGCTCGCCGAGCAGGCTCAACCCGCGGAACGCGCGCTGCAACCACTCCGGCATCGAGGCGTAGCCGAGCGCGAAGCTCGACCGGACCTGCTGGTCCGACGAGGCGAACTGGTCGAGCCGCCTGCGGGCGTCGCGCAGCCGCGGCACGACCGCCCCGATCCGCCGGGCGGGCAACGCGTTCGTTCTGGCGGCGATCACCCGTAGCGCCAACGGATGCCCGCCGCAGTGGTCGACGATCTCGTGGACGGCGTCCTCCTCATCGCGCACGCGGTCCGAGCCGATCATGCGCACCAGGAGGTCGAAACCCTCGGCGTGGCTGAGCTCGTCGACCCGGAAGTTGGTGACCCGCCCGGACAACGACCGCAGCGCCTGCTTCGCGGTCACCACGAACGCGCACCGCCCGGAACCGGTGATCACCGCGTCGACCTGCCCGGCGTCGGTGGCGTCGTCGAGCACCACCAGCACGCGCCTGCCCTCCAAGCGGGCGCGGTACACCGACTCGCGCACCCTCGGCGCGCTGGGAATCGACTTCACCGCGACCCCCGTGGCGAAGAGGACGTCCCCCATCACGGCGAACGCCTGCCGCGACGCCTCCGCGGTGGCCCCGGGCCGCAGCCAGTGCTGCCCGTCCGGGAAACGGTCGCGGAGCAGGTGCGCCAGGCGCAGCGCGAGGGAGCTCTTGCCGATCCCGGACAGGCCGTGGATCACCGCGACCCTCGGCCCGCCCGGCGCTTCGTCCTCGGCGGTGAGCCAGGACGCGATCTCGTCGAGCTCCTTCTCCCGGCCCACCAGGTCCGTCACATCCGGCGGCAGCGCGCACGCGCTCACCCACGGAGCCGTCACCGCGTGCTCGGCCAGGCTCTCCGCCAGCTCCCGCGCGCTGGTCTCCGGGACCTCCTCCGCCTCACCCCCGCCGAGGATGAGCCGGTGGACCTTGCGCAACGCGGGACCGGGGTCGATGCCCAGCGTCTCGGCCAGGTGGCGCTGGACCGTCTGATAGGCATCCAGCGCCTCGGCCTGCCTGCCGGTGCCCTGCAGTGCCAGCATCAGTGAGCGCCACAGGCCCTCGCGGAGCGGGTGGCGCCGCACCAGGGTCTGCAGTTCCCCGATGAGGAAGGCGTGCCGGTGCAGGGCGAGCTCGCCCTCGATCCGCTTCTCCAGCGCGGTCAGGTAGTCCTCTTCGAGCCCGTCGCCGACCTCGCGCCGCAACGAGGCCGAGCTGATCCCGGCCAGCGCGGGTCCGCGCCACAGCGCCAGCGCCTCCCCGAGTGTTCGCACGGCCTCCTCCGCCGCGACCCCCTCGGCACGGCGGGTCAGCTCGCGGAACCGGAGGTGGTCCACGGTGGACGGACGGACGTCGAGCAGGTAACCCCCGGCGAGGGTCCTGATCGCCTCGCGCCCGCCGGGGTAGGGCGCCAGGATCTCGCGCAGCCGCCCGATGTAGCTCTGCATGCGGGCCGGCCAGCCCTCGCTGTGCGGATCGTCGTCGAGCCAGTGCGCGAACCGGTCGGCGGTGACGATCGTCCCCGGTGCCAGCAGGAGCGCGGCGAGCACGATCCGGAGCTTGCCCGTGGGGACGGTGATCCGGCGCTCGCCGCAGCGGACGTCCAGCGGGCCCAGCAGCCCGAACTCGAACTCCGCGTCCATCTGCGATGCCCCGCTTCCCGCGCCCACACGGAGCCTACTGGTCCGCGCGGAAACACTTGATCATGAGGCGGCTCGGCGCGGGTTCCTGCGAGTGCACCGACACGCGCGCGGGCCCGATGACCCCCTCCTCAACCGCCCAGGTGCGCAGTCCCACCGCGAGGGCAGCCGCGGAAATGACCGCGAGAAGGGACGCGACCGCAATTCGAATGGAGGGCATGAACATATGTTGTCCGAGCGGCGGCGGCTCGCGAAGGAAAACGCGTCCGAGCTCCGCAAAGGATTCTGATGCGTTCGTCTGTGGCCTTTTGCCGTAGTCGAACACTTTTTTCACGCGCACCGAACAGTGGATTTCGTTGTGAAAAATGCAAGAATCGCCGAGCCGGTCGCACCACCAGGACCATCACGGTGAGGGTCGAATGTCCAGTCACGATTTCCGCGAGTGGCCAGCCCCGGACCACGCGCACCGCCCGGACCAGCTCTGCTCGTGCAGCCTGGAATTCCTGAAGCGGGCTCCCGCGCTGGAGCACTCGGCGGCGGAGCGGCACGCGCTCCGGATCTACGCCCGCCTGCACACCGAACTGCTCGGCCGCGGCTGGTCCAAGCTCGGCGAGGAGGTGCCCGACCCGCTCACCGAGCTCTCCGAACCGGGCGTGCTCTGGGCCCACCCCGCCCTGCCCGCCTGGGCCGAGCTCGACGACACCGGCCTGCTGCAACCCCAGCTGCCCAGCTGCGCCCTGCATTCCGACCACGCCGACGACCTGGTGGTCGAGCTGACCTTCGCGGGCAACTGGGACGGCTGCGACCAGCACCGGGCGCTCTCGCTGCGGATGTCCGCGGAGTTCGAGCCGCGCTGGCTGCGCGTGGTGCTCGACGAGGTCGAGGCGACGGCGCGGTCCGCCGACGTCTCGGCACTGCAGACCTGCGCCACGACCGGGGCGTGCCGCGTCGCCGCCGCGGCCAGGGCCAGGGAACTCACCGCCTGGTCGCGGTGGATCACCGCGACACCCGAGGACGACCCGGACCCGGGACACCCCGCGCCGTAGCACAGCGCCTCCCATTCATATGCCACCTCACATATGGGAGTCCCCGTCGCTCGAACAGTCACCGTGCATGACATTCCGTGCCAGGATCGCCCGCACCAAGAAGAGGAATTCCCACTTATCAGAAGATTCCTCATGAATGCGCTGCGGAACGACGAAAGGCGGCCTGACACAATGTCGCGGCAGAACCACATATCGGTGCCGGTGGACAGCGCATGCGCGACCTGATCACCGTGCACGACCAGGCGTCACCGGCGAGTCCGGACACCGCCGCCCTGCTGGACGGGGCCACCGCGCTCGGCTCGGCGGTGGTGCGGCCCGGCCGGCTCCCCGCGAAGGACGTGCTGTCCGTGCACGACGGCACCGTGCTCGCCGCGCTGGGTGCCGCGACCGACGCGGCACACCGCTCCGCGGCGCTCGCCGTCACCGCCGCGCAGCTCGTCGGCTTCGAGTCCCGCGTCGCCTACGCGCCGTGCCACGCTCCCGGCAACCGCACGAGCCGGACGAAGCTCGGCGATCCCCGCAGCCTGAACAACGCCGCGCTCGCCGCGGACGCGCTGAGCAAGCGCGGCCCGGTCGCGGTCATCGACATCGACCTCCACCACGGGCACGGCACCCAGGACATCTTCCGCGACCGCCGCACCGTTTTCGTCGGTTCCGTGCACGGCGAGCCGACGACGGGCACCACCGCGCGCACGGTGGCGCTGGGCGAGGCGGCCGGTGATCGCGAGTACCTCGCCGCGCTGACCGAGATCGTCCGGCAGGCCAGCCGGTTCCGGCCGAGCGCGGTCGTGGTCTCGCTCGGCCTGGACACCGCGGCCACCGATCTCACCGGGCGGGTCCGCGTCACCCGCAGCGGCCTCGCCGCCGCGGGCGGGCTCATCGCCGCGCTCGGCTGCCCGACCGCGGTCATCCAGGAGTGCGCGGGCGCCGGGAACGCGTCACCGCACCAGCTGGGAGCGTTCCTGACGGGACTGCTCGTCGGCTGAGCCGCGCGAGCGTTGCTAAGGTCAACGGCCGACGTCCGGGACGAGCGGATCCGGACAACGGATCGGGGTTGCTCACGCGTGACGGAGTGCTGCGAGATCGGACTCCTGGGCCCGGTGGAAGCGTGGTGCCAGGGCCGGCAGCTGCGCATCCCGGCGGGCAAGGCGCGAACGCTGCTCGCGGCACTGCTGCTGCGGCCGCGGCGCGTGGTCACCGCCGCTCACCTCGCGGAGTACCTCGACGACTCCCCCGACGCGCCCGGCTGGTCATCCCGCCTGCACACCTGCGTCAACCGGCTCCGCAAGGCCCTCGCGGACTGCCCGACCGGGGCCGTGCTGATCCAGACCACCCCCGGCGGCTACCTGGCCGACCTCTCCCCCGACTCGGTGGACCTCGGCCGGTTCCACGCCATGGCCCGGGGCGCCGAGCTCCGTCGCGCCGAGGGCGACCTCACCGGGGCCGTGGAGCTGCTGCGGGGCGCGCTCGCGCTGTGGCGCGGCCCGGCCCTGGTCGACGTGGACTCCACCGTGCTGCGCCGCGAGGTCGCGGACACGCTGGACGAGGAGCGCCTGCGCGCCGTCGAGCTGCGGATCGACCTGGAGCTCGCCCTCGGCAGGCACGCGGGCCTCGTCGGTGAGCTCCAGACCATGGTCCGGCGGTATCCACTGCGCGAGGAGCTGTGGCGCTACCTGATGACCGCGCTGCTGCACGGCGGGCGCCAGGCCGAGGCGCTGGAGGCGTACCGCACAATCCGCACCCTGCTGGCCGAGAACATCGGCGTCGAGCCCGGGCAGGCGCTGCGCGACACTCACCAGGCCGTCCTCCGGGGCGCCGGTTCCCCGCCCCAGGCCACGCCCGCGCAGTGCGGCGACGACCGCGCATGGGAGCCCCCGTGGGTGACGGTGTCGTCCTTGCCCCCGGAGGTCGTCGACTTCGTCGGGCGGTCGCACGTGGTCCGCGACGTCGTCGGCTGGCTCACCGAGGACACGGCGGGGGCGAGCAGTCCCGCCGTGGTCGTGATCCACGGGTTGTCGGGCATGGGCAAGAGCGCCCTCGCGGCGCGCCTCGCCCACGCGCTCCGCCCACGTTTCCCCGATGGCCAGCACTGGATCCGGATGCGGCACGGCACTGACGCCGCGGCGCAGGCCCACGACCTCATGGGCGATCTCCTCCACCTGTCCGGTGTCGCGGCGGGCCGTGTCCCTGCGACGCCCGTTGCCCGGGAATCGCTCTACCGCAACCGGTTGAAGGGCAAGCGCGTCCTCGTGGTGCTCGACGACGCGACCGACTCGGCGCAGGTGAACCAGCTGCTCCCGGCGTCGGGCGACTGCGCGTTCATCATCACCGGGTACCACGCGCTGCGCTCCATCGGCGGGCGCGTCCGCCATGTCGGGCTCGCGGAGTTCGCGCTGTCCGAAGGCGTCGCGCTGCTGGAGCGGATCATCGGCCGGTCGCGGATCGCCGAGGAACCGGACGCCGCACAGGAGATCGTCGCGCGGTGCGGCGGACACCCGTTGGCGCTACGGGTGTTCGGCTCGCGCCTGGCCGCCCTGCCGCACCGTCGACTCACCGCGGTCCTGCCGCTGCTGCGCAACACCAAGGCGCGCCTTGACCAGCTGGCCACCACTGACCACCAGGTCCGATCCAGCCTCGCGCTCGGCTACTCGTCGATGCCCGCCGCGCTGCGCCGGACGTTCCGCCGCCTGAGCGTGTTCGGGGACCGTCCGTTCGCCTCGTGGGCCGCCGGTCTGCTCGGCGAGGACAGCGACGGCGACCGCGTCGTGGAGCAGCTGCTCGACCACGGCATGCTCGTCCCCGCCGGGACCGACGACACCGGCGAACCCCGGTACCACCTGCACACGCTGTTGTCCGTGTACGGGGAGGAGCTTCGGGAAGAGGACCCCGCGACCGAACAGCACGCGGCTCTGCGCCTGGTGCTGGACGGCTACACGCTGCTCAGCGAACGCGCCATGGCGGACATGGTCGTCCTGACCACCGACGACATCCCGAGTCCTCCGTGGCGGCATCCCGTCGCGATCCCCGAGGAGCTCGTCGAGCGGGTGGGCTCGGATGCCGAGGCGTGGTTCCGCGCCGAACGCGAGAACCTCCTGGACCTCTCCCGCCAAGCGGCCGCCGCCGGCTGCTTCGCCGAGGCGCAGCTGCTCCTCATCCGGGTCTCGTCGACGGAGTACGCCAACGGCAACTGGGAACGGCTCGCCCAGGCGCACGCGGCCATCCGCGACCTCGCGCGGCGCGCCGGGGACCGGGAGGCCGCGTTGCGGGCCGAGGCCCATCGGATCACCACCGCCACGGTGGGCGGTGACATGGTCTCCTGTGCCACCGCCTTCGAGGCGTGCGTCGAGGAGCTGGCGACGACCTCGCTGCACGCCCTACGCGCTCGTTGCCTTGCGGCACTGTCCTTCTGCTACCAGGAGCAGGGCAGGAGCCAGGACGCGTTCGCCGCGTCGAAGCTGTCGGTCGACCTGGCCGAGGAAGCGGGCGACCCGCGGGTGCTGGCCTTCTGCCTGCGCCTGTTCGCGACGAGGGTGGGCAAGCTCGGTGACCTCCCGCGCTCGTTGGCGCTGTTCGACAGGGCACTGGAGGTCATCGCGCGGTGTTCCTTCAACGAGGTCAGCGGGATCGTCTCCGAAGGCAGGCTCCGCCGCGGCCTCGGGCAGCTGCTGCTGGACGCCGGGGACCTCGTCCGGGCCAGGCACGAGGCCGGGCTCGCCGCCGAACTCCTGGGCCGCTGCGACGGGCAGTACGGCGGGAGCTACGCCGACCTGCTGCTGTCCCGGATCAACTTCGCCGAGGGACGGCTCACCGAGGCGGTGGACTGGGCGGTGCGCGCCAGGAAGACCTCCGCGCTCCTCGGTGACCGGCGCGGGCTGGCCGCCACGGGCTTCCACCTCGGCCAAGCCCTTGCGGCGCAAGGAGAACACCAGCGCGCACTGGACGAGCTGCGGGCCGCGCTACCGACCATGCTCGAGCTGAACCTGAACCCGCGCTCGCCGAAGAACCCGTTTCGTACTCTTACCGGGATTGTGGAGCGCTCTTTTTCCCGTTATGAGTACGAAACGGGAGATCTCTAGACCGCGCGCGCCGTGGATGAGGTCGACGGGCGGATGTGGCGCATGGGCACAGTTTACGTGGTGTGCGGTGCGGGTGGGAGGACCTGGGCTCGGGCGGCCCGCCGGTGCTCGCCCGGTGTGCGCCTGAAGAAGCGGCGGAAGGCCAGGTGGAACCCGACGGGCGACCGGTAACCGACGCGGTCGGCGACAACGGTCAGCGGTACCCGGGTGTCGGCGAGGAGCTGCGCGGCGACCTGCATCCTGCGCTCGGTCAGGTAGCGGATCGGCGTCTGGCCGACGAGTCGGTGGAACGTGGCCGCCAAGGCTGATCGCGACATGGCCGCTTCGCGGGCGAGCGTGTGCAGCGTCCAGGGTTCAGCGTAGCGCGCCTGGATCGCCAGCAACACGCGGCTGATCTGCGGGTGGTTCAGCGCCCGCAGCGCGGGAACCGTGTCGCTCAGGCGTTCCAGCGCGACGCGCAGCGAGAGCACGAACGCCAGCTCGTAGGCCCGCAGCGACACCAGCCTGCTGCCGGGCGCCTCCGGTCGCGCCCCCTCGGCCAGCCGGTGCAGCGTCCCCGCCAGCAGGGGTTCCCCGGCCAGCATCTCCGCGTCCAGCACCAGGATCTCGGGGAGGGCGCGGTAAAGCGGCGAGACCGCGGCCTCGTCGTAGTGGAGCCCGCCGCACAGGATCTCGGTCGTCGGCCCGGAGCCCTTGACCCGCACCCGCGTGGTCGTTCCCGCCGCCCGCACCGGGATCAGCACGTCGAGGGAGGTAGCGGAGCGCCCCGGCCGGTCCGCCAGGTCGTGCGCGGTGCCGTGCGGGAACACCGCCAGATCTCCTTGGCGCAACACCACCGATGCGCCGGGCGCTGTCACGGCTGCCTCGCCGGAGCGCACGTAGTGCAGGATCGCGTTCTGCTCCTGGTTTCCGCGCATCCCCCACGGGGCCTGGGCCGTCCAGTGCGCCGCGAACACACCGCGCAGCCGCAGGGGCTCCAACAACTCGCCCAACAGGTCGCCTCGGGCGGCGGGCGCGTCTTGCACCGTGATGTCCATGGACGATCCATAAGAGTTTGCGGACTTCCGTCAAACGACAGTACTGCCCGGGGACGGCAGGCTCACCGGCATGAGCGAAACACATCTTGTGATCGGCGCGGGTGGCCAGCAGGGGGCCGCGATCGCGCGACGGCTGCTCGACGGCGGGCACCGGGTCCGGGGACTGCGCCGCGGCCTGTCCACCCCTGACGCGTCACCGGTCGACATGGAATGGGTACACGGTGATCTCGCCGATGCCGACGCGGTGTTCGAGGCATTTGATGGTGTCTCCCAGGCATTCCTGACGATCCCACTGAACTTCGACGAGTCCATTGTGGACGGATACGTCGCCAACATCGTCACCGCAGCGCAGAAAGCCGGGTTGCGGCGCCTGGTGTTCAACACTGGCAACCGGAGGATTCCGCACCGCACGGGCGTTCCGGCGTTCGACGTCAAGAGCCGCGCCGAGCAGGTGCTGCTCGATTCCGGCGTCCCCACCGTGGTGTTGCGCCCGCCGATCTTCCTGGACAACCTGGCCGCCCCGTGGGCCAGGAGCGCGCTCGCCGGTGGCGTCCTCCCCTATCCGATCCCGGCCGGTCACCGCGTCGCGTGGCTGAGCCACGACGACCTGGCCGCCCTGCTCGTCGCCGCCGCGAGCCGGGACGACCTGGTGGGCTCCACGATCGACGTGGGCGGCCGAGACGTGGTGACCGGCCCGGAGCTGGCGGCCGCCTTCAGCCAGGCCCTCGGCCACGACATCGGCTACGTGCCCGTCGACGCCGACGACTTCGAGAAGGGACTGGCCCAGGAGTTCGACGGGGCGACCGCAGCCGGGATCGCCGGCCTGTACCGGCACATCGCCGCTCCCCAGCACGCCGACCTGTACGCGAGCGACCCCAGCGCGGTCGAGGCGGCCTTCGGTGTTCCCCTGACGCCGCTGAGCACCTGGATCACCGCCCAGGACTGGCGCGCGCCGTGATCGCGGTGTTCGTCCCCGCCCTTCCGCGGGGACGAACACCGATTGCCAATGCGCCCGCTTCCACGAAGAATTCGGTGCTGGACAAGGCGAATTCCACGGAAGCGGGGCGATGGCCGAGACGGTGCCGGTACTGGGAGCGGTGGCCGTCGCGGGCGGTGTCGCGTTCGCCGTGTCCGTGCTGCTGACCCCCTATTTGATCAAGCTCTTCGCGCGGAGGGGCTTCGGGCAGGAGATCCGCGCGGAGGGACCCGCGAGCCACCAGGTGAAGCGGGGCACCCCGACCATGGGCGGGGTGGCCGTCCTGGTCGCGCTGCACGCGGGGTACTTCGCCGCCCACCTCACCGGCGTCGTCCCGTTCTCGGTGTCGGGTCTGCTGGTGCTGGCGTTGACCTCGTGCCTGGGACTGGTCGGCCTCCTCGACGACGCGATCAAGATCCGTCGGCGGCGCAACCTCGGCCTGACCAAGACCGCCAAGCTGGTCGGTCAGTCCGTGGCGGCCATCGGTTTCGGGGTGCTGGCGCTGCGCTTCCCGGACGCCCGGTCCGTGACCCCGGCGGGCGATGGGCTGTCGTTCCTGCGCGACGCGGCCGTTCCGATCAGCTTCGGCGCCATCGGGTTCGTCGTCTTCTGCTTCGTACTGGTCTCCGCGTGGTCGAACGCGGTCAACCTGACCGATGGCCAGGACGGCCTGGCCAGCGGCGTCGCGGCCATGGTCCTGGGCAGCTACGTGGTGATCACGCTGTGGCAGGGCCTGCACGACTGCTTCCCCGACGCGGCCGCGGGTTGCTACACCGTGCGCGATCCCCACGACCTGGCCCTGGTCGTCGCCGCCGGGATGGCCGCCTGCGTCGGGTTCCTGTGGTGGAACGCCGCACCGGCGAAGATCTTCATGGGCGACACCGGTTCGCTGGCGCTCGGCGGGTTGCTGGCCGGGGTGTCCATGACGACGCGCACCGAGCTCCTCATGGTCATCATCGGCGGCGTGTTCGTGGTCGAGGCGCTGTCGGTCGGCATCCAGGTCCTGGTGTTCCGCACGAGGCGCAGGCGGGTGTTCCGGATGGCCCCGTTCCACCACCACTTCGAGCTCGGCGGCTGGGCCGAGACCACGGTCATCATCCGGCTGTGGCTGCTGGCCGCGGTGTGCTGCCTGGTCGGCATCGGCCTGTTCTACGCGGACTGGGCGGCCGCCACCGCCAACCCCATGTTCGAGCCACCGTGACGGCCGCCTCAGGGCCGCGCGGCGAGGACCAGCGGCTGAGTGTGAGGCCACGAAACCGAGCGGCGGCAATGGTTTCCCGCACCGTCCACACCAGACGCGGACTGCACAGACGAGGACGACGCCCGGACCGTGATCTCGGGAAGTGCCGCGAATCGGTGTCGCGTGCGAGGCCAGCCACTGCTCGAACGGTTCCTGGAATATCCATTCAGACTCCGCACTTCGCGGTGGCGGCTGGGCCGGACTCCGTCCTCGACGTAGTCCACCAGCGGGCCGTCGCCGACTTCCCGCAGGATCGATGGCCACCAGACGATGCGGGAATCCGTCCAGTGACGGGTGACCAGGTTTCGGACAGGTTCCGGCAACCGGCTCAACCGCCCCGTGGCCTCCCGCCCACGGACGAGCGCTCTGCGCTCCTCCAGCGGCAGCTGGGCGAATTCCGTTTCCTGCAGCCAAATCCAGCTGCCGCCGTACATGTGGAAGGTGTCGCGGACCTCCGCGCTGGACCGCGATCGACGGCCCGGCACCGCTTCGGTGGCCCGGAACGGCTGGAGCCGTGGTGCGAACCAGTCCCGCCAACGCTGGAACAGGTCGGCCGCGACCTCCACCCCCAATACGTTCACGATGTCAGGCCGAGGGCCGCCAGGCGGGATCGCGGCCGATGAACGCCATCAGCCGATCCTGCGCGGGCGCGTCGTGCGCGACGGGCACGGCGGAACCGAACTGCCCGCTGTCGCGCAGCATCTGCTCCACGGAAGCCATGCCCGCCAACGCGTCCGCGCAGCGCTGCTCACCCAGGTCGGGCTCGCGACCGAGCGCCTTGGCCAGGTCCCACCGGTGCATCCAGACATCGGCGGTGTAGAACTGGTCGATCGCCTCGTCCACGGGCCTGTCGCCGGTGTGCGGGTTGCTCAGCACCCGCCCGGCGGGGTCGTCGAGGATGGCCTGGATGTCGGCGACGTGCCGCTTCCACGCGGCGACCGGGTCGGCCTCGACGTCGAGCGCGGGGAGCTGCACACCGGCCCCCTTGAGGAAACCGCGGGACCAGTCGACCAGGTGCTTCACGACGTCCAGGGCGGTCCACTCGGCGACCGGGCTGGGCCGTCCCCAGTCACCGGACGAGGCGGACTCGACCAGCTCGGTGAACCGGGCCGCGTCAAGCGCGTGCTGCTGCGCCGGGCTCTTCGGCGTGCTGTCGGGCTCCTCCGCGAGCAGCTCGTCGAGCTTGTCATAGCCCACGTTGACGCCGATGTCCATGCCGCTGGACAGCATGCCGTCCCGGGTCTCGAAGTCCGCCACCACGCTGACCACCCGCAGCCGCGTGCGGCCGCCCTCGATCGCCTCAAGGGTCAGCGTCTCCAGCGCGACTCCGTCGGGCTCGCCCTCGTAGGTGAAGGTCCACACGATCCGCTCGTTCTCCCGCACCTCGTGGAAGCAGCCGTGGAAGGAGGCGATCTCCTCGCCGTCGCGGTCGTTGGCGAAGGCCCACTCGCCGCCGGTGCGGGCGTCCCACGTGGTGATCCGGGTGGTGACCGAGCGCGGCCCGACCCACCGCGCGTAGAGCTCGGGGTCGACGTGGGCGCGGAACACCCGCGCGGGAGCGGCGTCGAACTCACGGACGATCTCGATCGTCGGGACCTTCGCGTCCGCCGCGATCTCGGTCTCGTGCCTGATCACGCTCATGGTGCATCCCGTCCTTATTCAACCCAGCGGTTGAATACCAACGTAGGACGGGAGCCGATCGTTGTCAACCCAACGGTTGCGAAAGCCCCGCGTACCGCCGCCGGGGCCGGGTCTCGTCGTCGTGGCCGACCTGCCCGAGACCGGTGCCCGAGGCGCTCATCGTGCCCAGGCCGATCATGGCGTAGACGGCGGGCCGCCTCCGGCGCAGCACCAGGCCCCAGCCCACTCCGAGGACGGCGATACCGAGGTAGAAGGCCGGAATCCCCCATCGCAGCGGGGAATCGCCGTCCACCTCGAGCAGACTGTCCAATGTGGACAACACGAGCACCAGCGCGAGCAGGCAACCGAGGCAGGCGAGGACCGGGACGACGACACCCGGCCGCGCGCGCCGCCGGGAAGGGACGCGGGCGAAGAACACGACGACGGCGATCGCCGTGGTGGCGATGAGCAGCAGGACGCCGATGCTGCCCGTGGTGCTCCAGATGAAGAACAGGTCGCGCACCGGGTCTCCACCGGCAACGGCGTAACCACCGATCACCAGGCCCGAGACGGCGCTCTGCGCGAGAGAACCGTTGCGGGGCGAGTTGGTGCGCTGGGACGTCCGCCCCAGGAACGCGGGCAGGAGGCGTTCGCGGCCGAGGGAGAAGGCGTAGCGGGCCGCGGTGTTGTGGAAGGCGATCAGCGCCGCCAGCACTCCGGTGATGTAGAGCAGCCTGCCGACCTCGGCGGCCCAGCCGCCCAGGTTCGCCGCCGCGAGGTCGAACATCAGGTTCGTGCCCTGACCGCGCGCCACGTCGGCGATCCGGTCCGGCCCGACCGCCACGCTCATCGACCAGGAGCCCAGCACATAGAGCAGCACCAGCACGCCCAGCGACAGGAAGGTGGCGATGGGGACCGTCCGCCGCGCCGACCGGGTCTCCTCACCGAAGACCGCGGTGGTCTCGAAGCCGACGAACCCCAGGATCGCGATGGCGAACAGCGTTCCGGCTCCGGGCGCGAAGAGGCTTTCCACGGCGAGACCGTCCGCGAAGGCGGTGCCCCGGGCGGGGTTGGCCAGGTTCGCGGCGCTGTACACCACGATCACCAGGCACTCGGCGATCAGCAGCAGGGCGAGCACCTTGCCGTTGAGGTCGATGTACTGCAAGCCGAGGCAGGCGACGACGACCCACCCGGCCAGCGAGTAGACCCACCACGCCAGGTCGAGGCCGAACCACGCGCGGAACACCGGCTGGGCCGCGTCACCGAGGGCGCCGAAGAACCCGATCTGCAGTGCGCCGTAGGCCACGACGGAGATCCAGCCGACCGCGACACCGAGGGGCCTGCCGAGGCCCTTGCTGACGTAGGCGTTGAACGCGCCCGCGTTGGGCACGCGGGAGGCCATGGCCACGTACCCCACGCTGAACAGGCCGAGCACGGTGCCCATGAGCACGAACGCCAGCGGGATCCCGAGTTGCCGGGCGTTGGCGTAGGCGGGGCTCACCGCGCCGACCAGGATCGTCAGCGGGGCACCCATGGCGAGGGCGAAGTAGGCCACCGCGGGGATGCCCAGCCGGTTCTCGGCGAGCACGCTCGCGACCTTCGTGGACGTGCTGTGCGCCCGGACAAGGGGCATCGATGACTCCGCGGGAGAAACGTGGCGTGAGGGGACAGCGCAGCGCGGAGAGTAGCGCAACCATCTAAGATCAAATCTAACTAGAGAACTCTGCGGTCGAACAGGTGCCACAGGTGATCCACGTGGCTACTCCCCTTGCTGGACAAGGAACAAGCACATAGGCGCCACCAGGAGTCCACTGTGGACCGAACGGTCGCGAATGCCCGGCGCCGGCGGGATCACGCGGTGCGCGACAGCGCAGTCGAACGCCGCGCGAACCAGACCACCCCCGGCCAAAACACGTAGGACAATTCCTACGCTTGACACGTAGGGAAATTCCTACCTATCGTGGCGGCCACGACCATCACGCACAGCCGCGGAAGGAGAACTGATCGTCGTGGTCACCGCGGGCACTGACGAGGACCGGGTCTTCGGCGCACTGGCCAACGCGACGCGCCGCGAGGTGCTCAGGCTCCTCCGCGAGCGGGGTCCGCAGCCGGTACAGGCGCTCGCGGACCACTTCGCGATGCGCAGGCCGAGCCTGTCGGAACACCTGAAAGTGCTGCGGGAGGCCGGTTTGGTCGCCGAGCAGCGACAAGGACGACAACGCATCTACTGCCTGCTGGCCACGCCGCTGGAACAGGTGCAGGACTGGCTGCACCCGTACGAGCGGTTCTGGCGCGACAGGCTCAAGGGGCTCGGCGACGTGCTGGACTCCATGCCGGAAGGTGAGACATGAGCACCACAGAAGACCTGACCGTGATCCACGTCGACCAGTTCTTCCCGCACCCGCCCGCGAAGGTGTGGCGGGCGCTGACCGAACCCGAGCTGGTCTCGCAGTGGATGATGCCCTGCGACTTCCGCCTGGAGGTCGGCCACCGCTACACGATGACCTCGGTGCCGCGGCCCAACGCCAACTACTCGGGCACCACCGTCGCCGAGGTCCTGTCCTTCGACACCGGGCGCACGCTCAGCGTGCGCTGGCAGGACGAGGACCCCGCCAGCGACGTCGACTGGACCATCACCTGGACCCTGGAGGCAGAAGGCCGCGGCACCCGGCTGTTCCTCCGCCACGAGGGCTTCGACCCCGACGACCCGGCCCAGATGATGTCGCGGCGGATCATGGGTGAGGGCTGGCGCTCCCAGGTGCCCGAGCGCCTCGCGGCCGCACTCGCGGGCATGCCCGCCTAGCGCTCGACGGCGTCCAGGAAGGCGGGGTCGGCACCGCGGGCGAGCAGGTGCTCGACGCTGGCCGCCCGGCCGTTCCTGGAGGCCAGGCGCAACGGCTGCCGGTCCCACGGGTCCACGGCGTCGATCGGTGTCCCCGCGTCGAGGAGCTGGTCGATGACGTCCAGGCGTTGGTGATCGGCTGCCATCACCAGCGCCCGGACGCGATCCTGCTCCGGTGTGTCGCCGCGCAGCCAGCCGGTGACATCACCGGCCGCGGCGGCCTCGGCGATGCTCAGGACCCGGGCGCCCGCCGCGATCAGCACGTCGACGACCTCGGTCATCCCGAACACCGCCGCGTGCCGCAGCGCCGTCCCACCGGGAACACCACCCGCGTCGGCGGTCGCGGTGGCGTCGAGAGCGGCCCCGGCCTCGATCAGCTCCCGCGCGACAGCGGCGTCGCCGTAGCTGGCCGCGGTGATCAACGGGGTCTCCGAGTCGCCGGGCTCGCCGTCCACCGGCGCCCCCGCGCGCAGCAGCGCCCGGACCATCGCGCCGGTGCCGGGCACGTCCCGCCACACACCCCGCCCGGTGTCGTAGCGCAGCATCGCCACGTAGCTCAGCGGAGTCGGCCCCAGCGGGTGATCGCACCAGTGCCTCATCTCGGCGGTGGCCGCTCCGGGGTTCTCGGCGAGCAGCGCGGCGAGCCGGTCGAGGTCCCGGTCGGTGAGGATCTCGCGCCGCTCGACCTCGGCCTTGAGCTCGGCCCAGTTCGTGAACCCGTACGCGCCCGCGACGGCCAGCTGTGCCGCTGAGAGGGTCAGCTCGCTCGACACCGCGCGAATCCGGGCCGCCGCAAGGTGATCGCCGTTCTTCGCGGCGCGCAGCAGATCCTTCGCTTGACGGCGCAACTGGGCCAGATCGGGGCGCGAGGGAAGTTTCAGCACGACGTCTCCTTCACCCACCGGCGGTCCGCGGCCAGGGCAGAAGAGGTCGTCACGAACAACGGTCAGCGCAACGCCGGAGGTGGACTCTGTCCTTTCCGCGGACCGGGAGGCGCCCTCCAAGCGCCACGCGCAGCGTAGTTCACGCGTGGCTGTGCGCGCGAGGGCCGGGACGCCGTTGTGCGGGAACGACCGGTGTCCCCGGCCCCGGCGCACGTTCGTGCAGCGGTGTGCGGGCCAGGCGCAGCGCCGCCGCGAACGCCAGCGCGGTCACGGCGCACAGCACGAGGGCGATCGCGTCGGTACCGGCTCGCGCGGTGAACGCCAGCTCTCCGTGGTGCCCCAACACAAATCCCGCATGCAAGGCCCAGCACACCACCGCTGTCGCCGCCGTGGCACGCACTGTCGACATCATCGCGACGGTGTCGACAACCGCGACCATCGCGAGCAACGACAGCACCGGCTGGCCCGTCGCGCCGCTGGCCACCAGGAGCGCGGTCGCTCCCACGCCCGCGACCACACCAGCCGGGAACGCGAACGCCCCGGGCAGAACCGGTGCTGGGATACGCATGCGCCCAGTGCACGCCGCCACCGCGACCCGGCACAGCGCCCTTGCGAGTTCAGAACGTCCGACCCCGCAATCTTGACGCGCCCTTGAGACCGGCCTCAGCGTGGCGACCGCTGTCCCTAGCGTCGTCCCAGAAAGCCCCACCCGGCCCCCACCTCCTCCCCTGAGGTCGCCGAAGAACCCGTTTCGTACTCTTGTCGGGATTTTGGAGCGCTCTTTTTCCCGTTATGAGTACGAAACGGGGTTCTCTAGACGGCGCCCGCGGGGGATGGGGTGGACGGGCGCGTGTGGGGCATGGGACAGAGTTTACTTGGTGCGCGGAGTGCTTGGAGGACTTGCGACGGGGGTTGGGGATACCCGGCGACTCGTCATCGGGGTTGGAGCGCGGTGATGGCGGCGTTGAGCGGAGGCAGGTCACCGGCGTGCGCGGGGAGGTGACGCCAGACGATCACTCCGTCGGCCACCGCGAACGTCGCCGCGGTCTGCCACCGGCTCCCGCTGGCTCGGCGGTTGTGGATGCCCTCTGCGGCCAGCACGCGGAGCGACGCCATCGACTCCCGGCCCCCGAAGTGTGCGCGGTCGCCGACACCCACACCCCAGGCGCCGTAGTGCGCGCGGTCCGGGTCAGCCACCAGGCGCACCACCCCGGCCCCGCCGAACGCGGCACACCAGGCACGCGTCGGCTCGTGCGGGCTGTGCGTGACCGCGATGAACGCGGTCGACGGATGGAGTTCGCCGAGCCGGGCCAGCTCTCGCAAGGTTTTCTCCGCGAACGGACAGCCGACGTGGCGCAGGAAGGCGACGATGGCGCGCTCGCCGTCGAGCATCGGCAACGGCGGAGCGACTCCGCCCACCACCGGCGCCTCCGCCGTGTCGACGGCCCTGGGCTTGGTGAAACTCCGCGGTGACGTGATCAGGTCCCTCGCGATGCGCCCGAATGCTTTCATGCCGCCCAGTGGACCACGGTCGGCGAACGTCTACAACGGACGGTCACCGTGCGAGCAAATGCCGTTGACGGCGGCGAGCGGCATCGGCCAGGATCACTCACGTCGGTCTTACCGGCAACTGGGGTCGCTAGCTCAATTGGTAGAGCAGTCGACAGAAGTAGCGCGTTCGCTCTCCGCATCCGCGGTCATGGGGGCGCTTCCTTCTCTCGTCGTTAATCGACAGGTTCGGGGTTCGAGTCCCCGGCGGCCCGCGACCTCGGCCGACCCCTGCTCGTCGCAAGCGACTTCACCGGGTCGGCCGCCATGATGTTGGGGGACCGAGTCCCCCAGACCCCCTGCGGTGCGGGCTTCCACCGCCCCAGCGGAGGAGGGCACCGACAGGCATCCGTCCATTGTGGAGGGTCACGGCCGCGCGAAGGGGGAACTCCGTGCTCGACAAGCTGCTCATCCAGAGGACGCTGCGCGTACCGGCGAGCACGGGAGCGACGGGCGACGGCACGGCGGTCGCCCGGCAGCTGGACGTGGCGCTGCTGGACGTCGGGTTCTCCGCGTCGCGGGCGCTGCTGGAGCACGTCGGCGGGCTGGCGACCGGACCGGCGCTGGACCTCGCGTCCACCGTCGTGTCCGCCGTGCGCGAGCTGGTCGGCGACCACGTCCAGCACAACGCCTACTTCATCGGCTTCCCGGACGGCGTCCCCGACACGGTCGAGTTCTGGCTGGAGCGGGTGCACGCGGCCGTGCTCGCCGGAGGCGGCGAGGCCGCGAGCGTGGACCTCGCCCGGCTCAACCTGCTCGACCTGCCGGGTTACGGCACCTACCAGCACACCTACGCCGATTTCCTGGCCGCGCACGACGACCTGATCGCCTCGGCCGGGGACCGGGTCACCGTGCTGCGCCTCGGGGACACCGCCGAGGCGGAGGCGACGCGGCTCTACCTCGCCCTGGCCGGTGGCTCGACGCCGCTCGGCGAGGCGGACCTGGCGGTCCTCACCGACCTCGCGATCCTCTGCGCGGACGGCCCTCAGCCCGACCGGATTCCCGTGCGGGAGAACCGCGCCGTGCTCAACGGGATCCGGCTGGTGCTCGACCGGCCCCTGGTCGCCGTGGACACCACGACCGACGTGCTGCGCCTGGCCTGCCAGGTCTCCGGCGGGGACGCCTCGCTCGCGTCGGCGACCCGGTTCCGTGCCTTCCGGCGCAGGGAACGGCGAATCCTGCTGGCCGCGCTGAACGACGTCGTCGGCGCGAACCCGGCCAAGCTCGGCGATGTCGCGCGCCACGCCGAACCATGGAAGCGGCTCGGCGAGCGGCTGCACCCGCACGAGTACGCCCAGTGGCCGCACGCGCGGGAGGTGTTCGCGGTCGCGCGGCGGGAGCGCAAGGTGCACGGCCTCGCGGGCCGCGCCGAGACGGCGATCCGCGGCGGGAACGTCGGCGCGGCGGCGTCCGTGCTCTCAGCCGCGCCGGGACTGCTGCTGCGGTCCGCGGACCGGCTGCTGCGGCAGGCATCCGCCGGTGATCGGGACGCCGTGGTGGACGCGGTCACGGGTGCGCTCGGCGACGCGTCGGGCCGCGTGCTCTGCTCACTGCGCGAGCACTTCGACAACCGGCTGGCGCCCGCGTCCGCCCGGATGTATGCGGGCCGATCGCGGCGCGCGTGGATCGGGCGGGACGAGCGCCCTCCGCTGCCGAGCGAGCTGGTGGCCGAGCTGTCGGCACGGCTGGACGCGGAGATCGCCGGTCGGCTGGCGGAGTTCGAGCACCCGCTGCTGGTGGACCCGGCCGTGCTCGGCGTCGCGCTCCCGTTGTCCGGCAAGGCGGCCGAGGGCGGGTTCGCGGTGCTGCCGAGGGGTTCGCGCACGTCGATCTCCGGCGAGCTGCTGCGCTTCTTCATGTACTGGCGGCAGACGCGGCGCCGGACCGACTACGACCTGTCGGTGCTGCTGCTCGACGAGCGGTTCCACGCGGCGGGCCAGGTGTCGTGGACGAACTACCGCCACGGCGGCATCGTGCACTCCGGTGACATCACCAACGCGAAGACCGGCGCGACCGAGTTCATCGACGTGCCCCTCGCGACCAAGGGCCACTACGTGGTGCCCCAGGTCTACGTGTACGCGGGCGAGTCGTTCGACGAGGTCGCCGAGTCGATGTTCGGGTACCAGACCCGCGATCCCGGCCAGCGGGGCGCGCCGTTCGACGCGCGGACCGTGCGGTCGCGTTCGCAGCTGCGCGGCCAGGGCCGGGTGGCGCTGCCGATGGTGTTCGCCAAGCAGGAGGACGGTTGGCAGGCGGTGTGGCTGCACCTGTACCTGCGGGGCTGGCCGGCGTTCAACCGGGTGGAGGACAACAGGGTCACCACGGCCGCCCAGGTGCGGGCGGTGGTGGAACGGCGCTACCTGACCATGTCCTACCTGGTCGACCTGTGGCGCGGGCGAACCGAGGTGCGGCTCTGGGACGGCCGCGTGCCGGACGAGCCCGTGACGTTCATCGGCGTCGAGGCGCCGGACCTGCCGGACGGTTCGGAGGTCTACACCCTGGACCGCCTCGGTGAGCTCATCCCGGAGTGATCCGGGCGCGCAAGCGGCCGAGTTCGGCGCGCGCCGTGGTCAGGCCCGGACGGTCGCGCGCGGCGCGGAGGTCGGCCAGCCGGGCCAGCTGGCCGATCACCACCTCCAGTGGTGGACCGCTCGCGGTGACCGTGTCGAGCCTGTCCGGGGGAACGTCCCGGGCGGGCTCGACCAGGAACGGCAGCACGAGCCGGTGGTGGTGGAACGCGTAGGCGGCCGCGTGCGCCGTGCAGACCTCGAAGAACTGCTCGGCGTTGGCGCGCAGGTGCGGCGAATCCCCCGACGCGACAAGGAATGCCTCCAG
This sequence comes from Allokutzneria sp. A3M-2-11 16, assembly GCF_024213555.1. Taxonomy (GTDB): domain Bacteria; phylum Actinomycetota; class Actinomycetes; order Mycobacteriales; family Pseudonocardiaceae; genus Allokutzneria. The sequence continues at coordinate 62,878 of NZ_JANAVO010000021.1, forward strand.
CAGGGACTCGGCGGCGGCACAGGCCCGGAGCCTGGCTTGGTCCTCGGGCGGCACGTACGGGTACTTCTCCGTCAGGATGCCTTGGTAGAAGGGGTCCGCCGCTGAGCACAGGCCGAGCAGCAGGTCGATCTCGTTGATGGCGGCGAAATCCCCGGCGTTGGCGCCGCGGTACTCCGTGCCGCCGACCAGGTGCGACTTGAAGTAGGGCCGGACGTTGAGGAAGAACCGCCGCGCGTCAAGGGAATCGGCGAGTTCCCGGTTGAACCGCAGTACGTCACCGAGTGCCGCGCGCGCGTTCTCCAGCAGGTGCGCGGTCAGCGGACTGGCCACGCCCATCGCCGGGATCGCACGCAGTGCCTCCGCGGCGCGACCATAGGCCAGCACCGCTAGTCCATTGTGGACGATAAAGCGCTTTTCGTCCGCCAGCGCGGTAAAAGCCGGAAGACCGTCCTGAATGGACTGATTGTGCACGGACAGGTGGGCGAAGACGAACCGCGGGGCGACCCCGAGCGAGGCGCCCAACCTGGTCGCCAAGGACCACGCCGGGGCGAGGAGATCGCGGCTGCTCGGCCCGTCGACCTCGTGCCGTCGGCAGGCAGCCAGGTAGATGCCGACCGCGCCCAGCAACCGGTACCGGGCTCCGGTCGTCTCGGGCAGGGCGCCGGACTCCGTGATCGGCGCGATGCGGGCGGCTCCCCCGGCGAGGACCTCCCGGGCAAGGCGGTCCAGCTCTCCTCGCCCGCGCACGATCTCCTGCCCTTCGCCGAAGTACGCCTGCTCCAGCTCGGTGTTGAGCCGGAGGAAATCCGCGCGGAGCCACCGGTCGAAGGCGACGACGTGGTGTGCGGTCATGGCTCCACGCTGCCCCGAGCGCGGATGCGGTCACCAGGACCACATAGCGTCCGGAGAAGTGGGCCACCGCAACCTCAGTCGCGGAAACCTTCGGCCTGGGTGGCTTCGTCGGCCACTCGCACGCCGTAGTGGTAGGCGAGCTTGCCGCCGAGGTGGCCTGCCACGGCCAGCACGACCAGGCTGGCCGCCGAGAGCAGCAACGGGCCGAGCGCGACCGGGCCGTTCACGTCCCCGCCGGACTGGCGCCACAGGAAGTTCCCGACATAGGCGAAGGTCACCGTCAGGTTCAGTCCCATGTGGACCAGAGCGGTCTGGAACGCCCGCGTCCGGCGCGGGATGGCGAACAGGTCCAGCAGACCGACCAGCGCCGCCGCCAGCGCGCCGACCACGCCGATGCCGATCAGCCAGAGCGAGCCCCTTGTCAGGAAGCCGGGGTCGTCGACCAGCCGGGATGCCACGTCGAAGACGAATCCCGCCACCCAGGCCCCGATGGGCACCGTGACCAGGATCGGGTGGAAAGGATGCCCGTACGGCCCGGCCAGCACCGCGTTCACGGGACGTTTGGCTTGGGTCATCGTCGACCTCCAGATGCGCCGTCACAGGTGGAATGCCCGCGACGCGGCAGACCATGCTCCACCGGCTCACCCGACAGCCGTCTCCAGTGCGCGGATCAAGCGCCGAAGCCAGTCCTGCGGGCGTTGCGCGCGACGTGGGCGGCGTGCCCCTTGACCAGTGCGCGCACGGCCGACACCTCGGACGGGAAAGTCCTTCACCGCGGCCAGCTGTACTGACCACGCGCCGTGACCTCGACGATCGCCGGGACGACGGTGTCCCAGGTCGAGGGCGGGGGCACCTCGTGCCCGACGCCGTGCAGCGCCACCAGCCTCGCGCCGGGGATCGCCGCGGCCAGTGCCTCGCCGTGCGGGAAGGGGAACAGCGGGTCGGCCGTTCCGTGGATCACCAGCGCGGGCACCGAGACCTCGCCGAGCCGGTGCTCCGGCTCGGGTTCGCCCCCGCTCCCGACGAGCCAGTGGTTGCCGCTGGAGGCGATGCGGACGGAGCGGTCGACGACCCGCCCGGCGAGCTCGCGCAGCTCCGCCTCGGTGGCACCGGCCGGCCCGGAGTACGGCAGCCAGTCCGCGACCAGGTAGTCGATCACCGCGGCCCGGTCCGCCCAGTCCGGCGCCCCGGGAGCGGCGTCGAACCCGGCCTTGAGCTCGGGCGTCATCGGCGGCAGGTCAGGCCCGCCGGGCGCGTGGAAGGTGGTCGACATCGCGGTGAGCGAGGCGACCCGGTCCGGATGGCGCACCGCGAGCTCCTGCGCGACGCAGCCGCCCATGGACAGCCCGGCCAGGTGCGCGCGGGCCACCCCCAGCGCGTCGAGCAGGCCGAGCGCGTCCTCGGTCAGGGCGTCACCGGTGTACGACGGACGACCGGGCTCCTCGCTGGTCGAGCGACCCGTGTCGCGGTGGTCGTAGCGGATGACCAGCCGCCCGGCGCCGGAGAGCCGCGCGCAGAACTCCTCCGCCCACCAGTCCATCGACGAGGTGGCCCCGCCGATCAGCAGGATCGCCGGATCGACCGGATCGCCGAAGGTCTCGGCGCAGAGCTCGATCCCGTTGACACGTAACATTTTCTCGTTTCCCACGGCACCCTCCCAAAAGGACGTCCGGGCTGCCCCAAGGGGCTGCGTCGCTTGGTGTGGTCGTCCCGGTCTGGAACTGTCGCACAGGTGACGACGAATACTCCGACCACCGCGTCCGCTTCGCGCCTCGGCCGTGCCGCGCTGATCGCCGGTTCCGCCCTCGCGCTCTTCGGCACGGTGGCGATCGGCGAAGCCCACGCCGCCACCGGGACCTTCTTCTACCACTCGCCCGAGTCGGGAGACCTGGAGTTCGACAACCCGGACAACGGTGAGTGCCGGCTGCTCCTCCAGGGCGCCGACCGCGCGACGAACCACACGAACACCCGGGTCACGTTGTACTTCGACCGGGGTTGTGAAGAGCCCGCCGGCACGATGGCCCCCGGAGAACACCGCGCCTTCTCCGACCCCATCCCCCGCAGCGTGATGTTCGGCTAGCAGAGGAACAACTCCGGCCCGGTCGCCCTGTGCGGCCGGGCCGTGTTCGTCCATCAGGCCGCACGCGGTCGAACAGGGTCCACAGTGGACTGTTCGCGCGGGATCGTTGACGCCCTCCCACGCCGTCGCCAAGATCTTCTCCGGTCCGAGCGAGCGTGGGAGTGGCGAATGCGGAACCTGGCTGTGCTGACCCGATTGACGGTGATCGCGGTGACAGCGCTGGCTCCAGTCCCCGCACTCGCCAGTGCGGGACCTCCGCTGACCGTTCCGGCGCACCAGCTCGCGAAGGCCGTTCGCTGCGACGCCGGGGTCGCGCCGGGCAAGCGCACGGTGCTGCTCATCCACGGCACCGGGGGCTCCCCGTCGAGTTACTGGAGCTGGAACTACCAGTCCGCCTTGCCACACGCGGGATTCGGCGTCTGCACCGTCGCGTTGCCCGACCGCGGCACGACCGACCTGACCGTGTCGGCGCAGTACGTCGTGCACGCCGCGCGCCACGCCCGGCACCGGTCCGGCGGCCCGATCGCGATGATCGGCCACAGCCAGGGCGGCACGCTCGCCGTGTGGGCGACCACGTTCTGGCCGGACGTCGCGGCAGGCACCACCGACGTCATCACGCTGGCCGGGGTGTTCGGCGGGACCGCCGTGAGCAACCTCGGCTGCGTCGCCGGACGGTGCTCGGCCGTGCTCTGGCAGCTCGCCGTCGGGTCCCGCCTGCTGCGGGCGGTTCGGGAAGCACCACGACCACCCGGCCCGTCGTACACCTCGATCCACAGCCGCACCGACGAGCTCCTTTTCCCACAGCCACAAGGAAGCACGCTGCCCGGCGCACGCAACATCGCCGTGGATGAGATCTGCCCCGGCAGGCTGGTCGGCCACTTCGGGTTGCTCGCGGACTCCGTCGGCCACGCCCTGGTGATGGACGCGCTGCGCGGTCCCGGCGCCGCGCGACTGCCCGACCGCCGCCTGTGCGGGACACCGCTCATGCCGCACGTCGACATCGTGAAGGCGCCGCGGCTGCTGACCTCCGTCGTCAGCCTCGTCACCGGCACACTGCTGACACAGCCCTGGCTCCCCCGCGAACCCGAACTCCCGCCCTACGCCGAGCCCTGACCGGCCAGCCGCCTGCTCAGGCCGAGAGCCGCCGTGCGGACGGCGAACGCGAGGCCGCGCACGTTCTTGGAGGAGCGGGCGACCACGGAGAGCGCGGCGACGAGCGTGCCATCGGCCTGGCGCACCGGCGCGGCGACCGAGGACGCGCCGAGAGAGCGCTCCTCCAGCGAGTACGCCACCTGGTCCCGGCGTGCCGCCCGCAGCGCCTGCGCGAGGACGCTGGGCAACGTGATCGTGTGCGGCGTGCTGCGCGGCAGCTCCCGCCCGGCCACCTCGGCGAAGAGCTCCGGCTCGGAGAACGCCAGGATGATCTTGCCGACCGCGGTGGCGTGCAGCGGCGCGCGACCGCCGACGTCGGTCAGGGTCACGACCGAGGAGTCGCCGGAGATCTTGTCAACGAACAGCACCTCCAGCCCGTCCCGCACGGCCAGCTGGACGTTCTCGTGGGTCGCCTCGTAGAGGTCCTCCATGAACGGGATGGCGGCCGACCGCAGTTCTCGGTGAGCGGGCGTGAGGGCACCGATCTCCCACAGCCGCAGCCCGACCTGGAACCGCCCGTCCGCCGCGCGCTCCAGCGCGCCCCAGTCCAGCAGTTCCGCGGCCAGCCGGTGCGTCGTGGCCGGGGGAAGCCCGCTCAGCGCGGCCAGCTCGGTGAGGGTCAGTTCCGGGCGGCGCCGCGAGAACGCGGCCAGCAACGCCAGGACCCTGCTGGTCGTGGAGCGCCCGGACTCGCGCGCGTTTCCGCTCATTCGCACCACTGTAGAGCCTCTTCCGCCGGGCGGAAGCCGATGCTGGCCCGCGCATCCGCTTGCCCCACAACATGTTCCCTCGTCGACCCCGTCAGGCAAGGAGAACGTGTGTCCTACAGCGACAGCGATCGCGCCGAAGTACGCCGTCTGGTCGAGGACTGGGCGCTGTTCCGGGACGCCGGGGACTGGGAGTCCTTCGCCGACGTCTGGCACGACGACGGCTGGATGACCGCGACCTGGTTCCAGGGCGCCGCCGCCGACTTCATCGCGGCCAGCAGGCAGGCGTTCGACTCCGGCGTCCGCATCCTGCACTTCCTCGGCGGCCACACCTCGCGCGGCCGCGGTGACCGGGCGGTGGCCCAGACGAAGATGACGATCACCCAGCGGGCCGAGGTCCACGGCGTCACCGTGGACGTCACCTGCACCGGCCGCTTCTACGACTTCCTGGAACGGCGCGACGGCCGCTGGGGCATCGTGCGCAGACAGCCGATCTACGAGACCGACCGCCTTGATCCGGTCCGCCCGGCGACGGCTCCCGCGCTCGACGTCGATCGGCTGGCGGCCTACCCCGAGGGCTACCGCCATCTGGCCTACCTCCAGTCCTGCCTCGGCCACCAAGTGCTGAACGGCCTCCCCGGACTCCGCGGCCCCGCGGTCGAACTGCTCTACACCGAGGGCACCCACTGGCTTGCGGGCGCGACGAAGCCCGGCGGCACCTTCGCGGGGTTCGACGGCGCCACAAGGGGAATCCCGCAGGGGTGAAGACGTTATGGCTGGCCGCAGTCCTGCTGATGAGCACCCTGGCCTGCGGCGCTCCCCACCAGAACCACTCGACGGTCCCGGCGCCGCGACCGAGCGCGCCGCCTCCGCAGGCGGTCAGCGAGCTCCAAGGGCCCGGAGTCCTGAGCTCCATCAACGTCGGCAAGCACCCCGGCTACGACCGCGTCGTGTTCACCTTCGACGCCGCGGTGGCCGACCACAACGCCTCCTACGTCGACCAGGTCACCCAGGACGGGTCCGGCTTCCCCGTCCCGCTGCGCGGCAGCGCGTTCCTCCAGCTGACCATCCGCGGCGCTACCACCGACAACCAGATGCACGTCACCGACCCCGGGCAGCTCCGCACCTACAAGGGCCCCCAGCGCATCACCCCGCAGGCCGACGTGGTCGCCGAGATCGCCTCCGCCGGGGACTTCGAGGGCGACCTCAGCTTCGGCATCGGCCTCACGCGGAAGCTGCGCTACGAGATCAGCAAGCTCACCGCGCCCACCCGTGTGGTCGTCGACTTCTTCCACACCGGCTGAGGCGGACCTCAGAGGCGCCAGGTGATCCGCTCGCCGCATTCCGTGAATCCGGCGGTGTCCGCGGCCACGGCAAGCTTGTCGACCGCCGCCTCGGCCCTCGAACGCACCATCGAGATCGTCAGGGCGACAAGCGTGTCCGAGCCGGGGCGACGCGGGATCGCCTCGCTGCCAGACCCCGCGCGGTAGGGGTCCTCCCAGGTGTCGCGGAGCTCCTGGAGCGCGGCCACCGTGCCACGCCAGCTGGCCCGCACCTCCGCGAGCCGCCACTGGTCATCCCCCTCGGCCCGCAGCTCGCCGAGTTGTTTCTCGGCGGTGCGGGCGAGCGAGAGCTGGGTGTCCAGCCTCGGCACGACCTGCTTCCTGGAGTCGTCCGGGCCGGTTTTCGGCAGCTTGCTGACGCCGTGCCGCACGGTCCCGCAGATCTCGTTCGCGTCGTCTCGCAGGGCTTCGGCCGCCGAAGCGCACCCGGCGAGAACGGTGAACACAGCGGCGACGGCGAACAGCGCCGTGATGCGCGGAGTGGCCATGCGGACCAAGTTAGGAACTTCGCCCGGGACCGCTCCCGGTTCTGCGGAACTCCAGTGCGGCAAGGAGGAGGTCGAGCCCGAACTCGTACTCGCGATCGTGCTCGCACGAGGCCAGGAACGGCGCCGACTCGGCGACCGCCGGGAACGGGCTCGCGAGCAGTTCGGCCTCGCGTTGCGCCACGCCCACCGGATCGGCGCCGTCGAATGCGGGGCCGGACTCGACCTCGCGCAGCACGGTGCCGACCAGGAAAGCCAGAACTGCGCGCAAGGCGTGTACCGCCTCCTCCGCGTCGAAGCCCGCACCCCGGAGCGCGGACAAGGCCGCGTTCGTACCGGCGAGGCTGGCGTTGGAGCCGAGCTGACGGGTCAGCACCAGGCCCGCCGCGTGCGGGTAGCGGGTGGCGGCGGCCCGGAAGGCGTTGGCGAGCTGGCGGAGGTCGGCTTTCCAGTCCCCGGTGGGCTCCGGCAGGGCCATGCGCCGGATGACCAGCTCGGCGATGCCGTCGATGACGGCGTCCTTGTTGGGCACGTGGTTGTAGAGCGACATCGCCTCGACGCCGACCGCGGCCGCGAGCTTGCGCATGCTCAGCCCCTGGACGCCGTTCTCCTCGACCAGGACCAGGGCGGCGGCCAGCACCTTCTCGCGGGTCAGCTTCATCGGGACGCGCCTCTCGGTTGACGTACTTACAGCGTAAGTGCTTCCCTTGGACTTACACCGTAAGTATCCCGGAGGTCCCCGTGTTCGACCCCGCGGCCATCACCGGCCTGCCCACCCTCGGCTCAGCGGTCGACGTGCTCGCCGGTCAGGCCGCCGTCGAGGGCGGATACGGCGCCAAGCTCGACTGGGCGCGCACCCGCGCGGCCGACTTCCGCCGCGAGTTCTCCGCGACCGGCACCCCGGACAGCGTCGTGACGTGCGACCTGGTGACGCTGCCCTACCCGACCCGGTTCGGCCTGTTCCGGGCCGGTCGCGCGATCGCGCCGTTCCTGTCCATCACCAACCGGATGCTCGTCATCCGCTGGCGGGAAACCCATGGGCGGCAACGGATTCTGCTCTTCGAGCCGAGCGACGTGGAGCGCGGCGAGAACACCCCGTACTTCGCCGCGCTCAAGGCGCGCATCCCGAACTTCGTGGAAAAGCTCGCGGTGCGGCGGCACGGCACCGTCGAGAACCACCTGTCCCGCCTCGGCATCCGGCCCGAGGACGTCGACTACCTCATGTTCGACCACCTGCACACCCAGGACCTGCGCCGCTGGGTCGGCACCGGCACCCGGGACGCGTACTTCCCCAACGCCAAGGTGATCGTGCAGCGCGACGAGCTGGCGGGCATGGCGAACCTGCACCCGCTGCAACGCCCCTGGTACCAGGTCGACGCGTTCGACGACGTGCCCGCCGAGGCGTTCCTCGCCGCGGACGGGGGTCTGCTGCTCGGCCCCGGTGTCGCGGTCATCGCCACTCCCGGCCACGTCTTCGGCAACCAGACCCTGGTGCTCAACACCTCCACCGGGATCTGGGCCAGCAGCGAGAACGCCGTCGCCGCGGAGTGCCTGACCCCGGAGCACAGCCGGATTCCCGGGCTGGCCCGCTGGTCCCGCGCCTGGCGGCAGGAGGTCGTGCTCAACGCCAACACCCTGGAGACCACGGCCGACCAGTACAACTCGATCATCCTGGAGAAGTCGATCGTCGACCGCAGCCAGGCCGATCCCCGCTTCCCGCAGTTCTTCCCCTCCAGCGAGCTGAGCGCCGCCTGGACCAACCCGGGGACCGGGCCGACGTTCACCCACAAGACGCTCACGCACTCCGGCTGAGGGGAAACACATGATCACCGAAGAGATCCGCGCGGCCCGCGAGAAGCTGGTCCTCGACCACTTCCACGACGAGGTCGAGCACCGCTGGGACGACGTCCTGTCCACGTTCCCGCACCCGCGCTACGAGATCATCCCGACCATGACCGTCCACGACGGCGACGCCGCGGTCCGGGGTTACTACCACCAGACCCGCGTCGCGTTCCCCGACCAGCACCACGAGATCATCGCGTTGCGCCACACCGACGACGCCGTCGTCGTCGAGTTCTGGCTGATCGGCACCCACCTCGGCCCGCTCGGCGCCATCCCGCCCACGGGCAAGGGGTTCCGCGTCCGGATGACCGCGTACTTCGTCTTCGACGAGCACGAGACGCTGGTCTGCGAGCGGATCTACTTCGACTCGCTCACCCTGCTCCGGCAGCTCATCGGCGGCCTGGACCTGAAGAAGCCCGCCAACTGGCTGCTCCTGCTCAGGTGCGTCCGGGGCGCCCTGTCCATGACCGGCGGAAAGCCCGCTCCCGACCTAATGTGACCACCGGACGGCGGTGCCGGAGGACCCCACGATCATCCCCTTGGTGTTGACGGCGTGAGCGAAGCCGAACTTGTTGGGCCCCAAGCCGACCAGCTCGGTGATCCGGCCGTCTGGAGCCCACCGCACCGGCCGCGCCTGCCCCTCGGGCGTTTCGAAACCGCCGACGATGACGCCGTCGTCGCTGATCCCGTCCGCCCAGGTGGACCTGCTGCCAGACGGGGCGGGTAGCTCGGTGACGGCGCCGTTCGCGTCCCACCGCACGGCTCTGCGCCGGGAGTCGGCTCCGGTGTTCGACGTGCTCGACCCCACGATCGTCCCCGACCGGTTGATGGCCCGGACCTCGCTGTAGCTGCTGCTCGGGGGCAACGTCGCCAGCTTGGTGACCGTGCCATCGGGCGCCCATCGCACGGCGTGCCAAGGGTTCGAGTCGTCGTTGATGCAGATACCGGCGATGGTGCCGCCGTCGTTCACGGCCTCGGCACGGCCACTTCGGTGTCCCGGCAGACACGGCAGCTCGGTGCGCACGCCGGTGCTGGACCAGCGAACGGCGGCCACGGTGAGATCGGGGTAGTGCAGCGTGCCGACAACGGTTCCCAGGCTGTTGACGCCACTCGCGGAGGTGTGGAACTGCTCCCCCGAGCCGTTGCCGCTGTCGAGCGCGGTGACCTTGTCGTTGCGATCCCACCGCACGGCCTGGAAGCGATTTCCGTCCGCCGTCCAGGACATTCCCGCCACGGTGCCCGCGGAGCTGACCGCATTCGCTTCCCCACCAACGGAATCCGGCAAACCCTGGAGCACGGCGGCCGGGCGGCCCGCGTCCCGCCACACCAGCGGAAGCGTCAGGTCACCGGCCCCGCCCCAGTAGCGGCCGACGATCACACCGTCGTTGTTGACCGCCTCGGCGCTCGCGGTGCGGCTGTTCGCGGGCACCCCCAAGGCGGTCACCGTCACGTCGGCGGAGGCGGGCGTCACCGACGTCAGCACCAAGGTGATCGCCAGCCCGAGGGAAACCTTCATCGCACGAAGACCTCTGCTTCTCGCATCGCGAACGGTCCGCCAGTCTCACCGACGGAACACGTGAAGCCAAGCCCGCCAATCGAACACTAACTGCCGTCGATCAGCAGTTTCGCGGCCACCACCGCCCCATCGGACCGGATCGTGCTGGCCACGGCGATCGAGTGTCCACGAGTATGGGGAGTCAGCGCCGTGGCGAGCGCGGCGGACAAGGACTCGACGGTCGGCGTCGGGCCGTCGTGCGCCACACCGATGCCCAGCTCCGCGACCCGAGCGGCCCAGTCCGGCTGGTCCCCGATCTGCGGCACCACAACTTGGGGCGCACCAGCGCGGGCGGCCGTCGTAGTGGTGCCCGCGCCGCCGTGGTGCACCACCGCGGCCACCCTGCGGAACAGGGCCTGCTGGTTGACCTCGCCGACGACGAAACAGTCCTCGGCGTCGTCGATCGTGGTCAGACCGGCCCAACCACGTGCGAGCACGACGCGGCGGCCCTGCGCGCGAACCGCCTCGATCGACACCCGGGCGATGTCCTTCGACACGTACGAAGCCATGCTGCCGAAGCCCACGTACACCGGCGGCGTACCAGCTCCCAGGAACGCCTCCAGACCGTCCGGGAGCGGACGATCATCAGGCAGAACCCAAGCACCCGTCTGCACAACGTCGAGATCCGTCGGGCACAGCGTCGGGTCCGCGGCAAACCACGGCTTGTCGGTGAAGACGTGGTCCGAGACGTCCTCCACGGGCGGCAGGCCGCTCTCCGCCCGATGGCTGTTGAGCACATCGCGGTACAGGGCGTTCACCCGCTGAGCCGCCTGCTCCGAGCGCGGAATGTGCCCGAATGGCTGGAAGAACGCGTACACGTAACGGATGCCGAGTCTCTCGGCCACTTCCCGTGCGCCCGCGGGCATGAGGCCGGTTGCCAGCAGCGCGTCACATCCCTCAGCCGCCGTGGCGAGCGTCGTGAACCGCGCGGCCACCAACTCGCGCGCAAACCGCAACGCGTCTTCCGCGGTCGGTGGTTTCTCGCCGCCGACCACCGAGCGCACCTTCGGACCGAGCGGCACCAGCGGCGCACCGACCCGCGCCAGCAGCTTCTCGAAGTCCTCGTCCGGCGGCGCGCACACCCGCACCTCCGCGCCCAGATCCCGCAAGGCCGCCGCGAGCCCGGCCACCGGCTCGACATCGCCGCGTGAGCCCACCGTCGTCAACAAGACACGCACTTCTCAATCACCCATTTCCCCAGGTCCCGACACTCGGCCGACGAATTCTGCGGCACCACCCGGGTCTTGCCGCAAGCCCCCCGGTCCGCTATACGTTGAGCTAGGCCGCATCATGCAGCTCATCCACGCGCTCCGCACACCAAGTAAACTGTGCCCATGCGCCACACCCGCCCGCACACCCCAACCCCCGCGGGCGCCGTCTAGAGAACCCCGTTTCGTACTCATAACGGGAAAAAGA
>NZ_JANAVO010000022.1 GCF_024213555.1 Allokutzneria sp. A3M-2-11 16
ATCACATGATGGTGATACACGCACAGCAGGACGAGGTTGTCGAGGTCGGTCGGTCCTCCGTCGATCCAATGCACCACGTGATGAGCTTCTGTCCATGCGGGGGGCCGATCGCAGCCCGGGAAGGCACATCCCTTGTCCCGCACGGCGAGGGCGCGTCTCTGGGCGAGTGAGGCGAGGCGTCGTCCGCGTCCGTAGGCGAGGGGTTCACCCTTCTCCCCGAGGACGACATGGGCGATGTCGGCGTCACAGGCCATGTGCTGGGCCAGGTCCGGGGACACCGGCTGACCGGTGTCAGTCCGAGCACACCCGGTCTTGTCCTTGAGGTTGTCGGCGTTCATCGTCATGACCAGCAGGGAGCGGGGCAGTCCGGGGATGTCGTGGTGGGCCATCGCGATCGTCATGGCCTCGATGAACGCGTCGGCCAACCGCTGCTCGAAGGTACGCGGGTCTTTCTCCCCGTCCACACTCCTGGGTTTGGCCATCCCGAGCAGGAAGTTGGAGACCTTCTCACCCTCGAGCGGACCCATCGTGGCACTGAGGCGCACGCTCCCGTCCTTGCCCCGGGACATCCGAGCCGCCCGCCGCTCCACCGCCTCCCGCTCATCCCGGTAGACACCATCCGGGTCAACCACCGTCCGCACATACTTCCCCGCGCGCTTCAGGAACTCCGGGTCCAACGTCGGAGCGACATCCGCCAGCACACGTTCAGCACCCTCCACATGCTCCGACGGGAGACGCTTGATGGCATCGGAGATCACCAGCGCGTGTTCACCACTGATCTCCCCGGCATACACCGCCTCCCGGGTATGGGGCAGTCCCGGCAACTCCCGCACCAACCGAGCGCGTCGCTTGGCCTCACCGGGATGGATCTGCAGCTTGGTGCACAACAACATCGACAGGTCCTTGCACCCATAGGTCGAGTGCAGCACACGCTCGTCCGCCTGAGTGTTGGCGTCGGTTTTCACAGCGGTCAGGAGCCTGCTGATCGTCTCCAACTCGTGAAGGAATTCGAGGTGGTCGTTTTCGGGGAGTTGGTAGGAGTCGTTGGCCGCCAGCTGCGCGGCGAGTAGATCCTTGGTTGCCTTGGTATCCAACATGATCACACCTCCTCTCCTGTGTGGATACTTCCACTCAATCACAACTTCTCGTGGTGTCAAATCGGTGCCACACAAGGAAAAACCCAGGCGTCGACCATCTGTCAGGCGCGGCTGGAACGGTTGGCTTTACCTGGGGTGCGCGTGCCATACGCTTGTCGCGAGGGCCGGGGTTTCATCCCGTGCCCCCGTGAGGCCCAAGGGCACGCGCAAGGGGCCCCAGGTCAAGCCGACCCCACGCAGGCACCGACGCGAGCTGGAAGCCCGACCCCGCTGGAAACCCAGCCACACAAGGAAGTCCAGATGACCGAAACCAACCAACCATCCACAGTGGACGCGCTTTACGACAGCCCCGGTCAGCAGTCCAGGACCTTCAACGACTTCCTGATGCCGTCGAGCGCGCGAGGCAGCCGATCTCGGAAGACCTCGTTGGCCTGCGCGGTGCCGACGAACCACAGTCCGAACGCGACCTCGCGGATGGCGACGAACGTGTCCAGGTAGCCGAGGTGGGCCCGCGACAGCGGTCGGCTCCGCCATGGATTGGCGCGCTGCCGCGGCCACCCGATCGAAGGCTCGCCGCAGATCGTCCGGCAGCAGGTCCCAGACCTGGGCGGCGTTGATCCCGCCGTACTGCAGGGTGTCGCCGAAGAACGGATATTCGGTCAGCGCGCGCACCGAGATCCGCCGCGCCTGGTTCATCTGTTCCCGGCGGGAAAGCACGGCGCACTGTCCCACGACCGGGATCTCCTCGGCTGAAGCGCTGACATCCTCAGCGGTGCGCGTCGTCGTCGACCACCTGTCTGACGACGTTCAGCGTCCGGCGCAGCTCGTCGAGCCCGATCGAGCCCAGGGCCAGCCGAAGTGCTTGTGGCACAGGGTCGGTGGCGGCGAACGGCTCGGCGGTGGAGACGGAGATGCGTTGGCGCGCCAGCGATGCCGCGACTCGGTCCGCCCGTGAGCTCTCGGCCAGGGGCAGCCAGAGGAAGTACGACGCCGGGTGGCTCACGAAGGGCAGCCCGCCGAGGGCGTCGCGGGCGATGGCCTGCCGGGTGAGGGCGTCGTCGCGCTTCTGGGTCTCCAGCCGGTCGACGGTGCCGTCCTCCAGCCAGCGGCACGCGATCTCGGCGCCGAGCGCGGCCGTGCTCCAGGTCGTCGCCCGGATCGCGCGCTCGATCGCGGCGACCCGCGCCTCGGGCGCCGCGACGAAACCGAAACGCAGGCCGGTGGCGACGTTCTTGGACAGGCTGGAGACGTAGATCGTGCTCTCCGGTGCCAGGACCGCGAGCGGCGGCGGGCAGTCCTCGACCAGGTAGGCGTAGGCGGCGTCCTCGATGATGATCAGCCCGTGGCGGCGCGCGATCGCGACCAGGCGATCGCGGGCGGGCCGAGCCATCACCCAGCCCAGCGGGTTGTGCAGCGTCGGCATGGCGTAGACCGCGCGAACCGGGCGCTGGGCGCAGAGTCGTTCGAGCGCGTCGAGGTCTGGTCCAGTCCGGGTGACCGGCAACGTCGTCAGTTCCAGTCCCTGTGCGTGCGCCAGCACCTTGAAGCCCGGATAGGTGAGCGCGTCCACCGCCACCACGTCGCCGTGGCGGAGCACGGCCGTGGCGGTCGCCGCGAGCCCGTGCTGGGCTCCGCTGGCGATGAGGACCTGTTCCGCGCGCACGGTCAGGCCGCGGCGCCGGAGGTGGCCGGCGACCGCCGCCCTGTCCTTGGCCCGCCCTCGGTGGGGTTGGTAGTGCAGAAGGGAGTCCAGGTCGCCCGCGGTCGCCAGCTCCCGCAGGGCGCGGCGCAACAGGTCCGCCTGCCCTGGCACGGAGGGGTAGTTGAAGCTGAGGTCGACCGCGTCGACCGCCACCGACCGCTGGTCGATGCCCTGACCGGACAGCAGCGCGGTGTCGCGGACGAACGTGCCCCGGCCCTGTTCGCCGCTCACCAGGCCCATCGCCTCCAGTTCGGCGTAGACGCGGGAGGCGGTGACCAGCGCGATGCCCTCGCGGGCGGCGAGCTCGCGATGGGTGGGCAGGCGGGTCCCCACGGGCCAGCGCCCCGAACGGAGCTCCGCCGCCAGCGCGTCCACCACGCGCTTGTACCGAGGAGTGCGCACGGCGCGATTGTATCCATGACAATTTTTCGACTGTCATGGATACGGCTCCTAGGCTGCGCTCCATGCACATCGCGATCCTGACCTTCGAGGGGTACAACGAACTGGACTCGCTCATCGCGCTCGGCGTGCTCAACCGGGTCAAGCGGCCCGGCTGGCGGGTGTCGATCGCCAGCCCCACCCCCACGGTCCGTTCGATGAACGGCGTGGTGATCGAGTCGATGGCGGACCTGGAACAGGCCTGCGCCGCGGACGCGGTCGTCGTGGGGAGCGGGGTGCGGACCCGCGAGGTGGCGGCCGACCCCGCCGTCATGGACGTGCTGCGGAACCTCGACCCCGCCCGCCAGCTGCTCGCCGCGCAGTGTTCCGGAACGTTCCTGCTGGCCGAGCTCGGTTTGCTGCGCGGTGTTCCCGCCTGCACCGACCTCACGACCAGGCCGTGGGTCGTCGCGGCCGGGATCGAGGTCCTGAACCAGCCCTTCTACGCCAAGGACAACGTGGCGACGGCGGGTGGCTGCCTCGCATCGCACTACCTGGCCGCCTGGGTCATCGCCAGGCTGGCCGGTCCCGAAGCCGCCGCGGACGCGCTGCACTACGTGGCCCCGGTCGGGGAGAAGGAGGAGTACGTCGCGCGAGCCATGCGCAACGTGAATCCCTATCTCCAGCCCGAATCCGCTCTCGTCAGCTCGGTTCCGCCGCGCACGTGACGTCGCGCGCCGGGTGCTCGCCCGTGATCAGGAACGCCGTGACGGCATCGTTGGCGCACTTGTTCGGGGCGAGCACGTAGACACCGTGGCCGCCCTGGTCGGCGGTCACCATCCGAGCCCGGTCACCGAGGGCCCGGCGCATCTGCCGGGCACCGGTCAGCGGGGTGGCCGGGTCGCGGGTGTTCTGCGCCACCAACACGTTCGACGGTCCCCGGTCGCCGACCTGGACCGGCGGCTCGGCGGGCTCGGACCGCCAGAACGCGCACGGCCGGATGTTGGCCGCGGCCGCGCCGAACATCGGGTAGCGGACCCGGTCGACGGCGACATCGCGCTGGTAGGACTCCACCGACTTCGACCAGCGGGCGTCGTTGCAGATCACGTAGAGGTGGCTGGACACCTTGTTGTCCAGGTCCTGCGGGGCGGGCATGGGCGGCAGCGGCTTGTTCGTGTCGAGCGCCCGCCAGGACTCGGCGAGCAGGGGCAGCTGCCTGTCGGCGTAGGTGAAGGCGAAGGTCATCAGGCGGAACGCGGCGCCGTCGACACCTTGCACGGGCGCACGGTCAAGGCGGGCTGCGAGGTCGAAGAACTTCGCGCGCACCTGCTCCGCCGTGGTGCCGAGCCCGTACTCGGGACGGGCGGCGGCGAACTTGGCGAAGTCCGGGAAGCGGTCCTCAAGGCCGCGGGCGAACAGGCGCCCGCCCTCGGCGTCCAGACCGGCCGGGACCAGGCTGCTGTCGAGCACGAGGCGGTCACCGCGGTGCGGGAACAACGTCGCGTAGACCGCGCCGAGATGCGTGCCGTAGGAATAGCCCAGGAAGGAGATCTTCTTCTCCCCCAACGCTTCCCGGATGCGGTCCATATCGCGCGCGGTGTTCGCGGTCGTGGTGTGCGGCAACATGAACGCCGTCCTGGACCGGGCGCACTGCTCGGCGACGGCCTTCGACCTCTCGGCGTGCTTCGCGACTTCGGCCGCGTCACGCGCGTAGGGCGGGACGTTGCCCCGCAACTGCTGTTCCTCGGTCAGGTCGCACGTCACCGGGGTGCTGCGGCCCACGCCGCGCGGGTCGAAGCCGATGATGTCGTAGCTGTCCAGCACGCTCCGCGGCAGTCCCAGGGCGGCGAGCAGCGCCGGGAAGTCCAGGCCGAAGCCGCCCGGCCCGCCGGAGTTGGTCAGCAGCACGCCCCGGCGCTTCGCGGGGTTCTTGCTCGCCAGGCGGGAGATCGCGATCTGGATCTTCCGTCCGTCCGGCTTCCGGTGGTCCAGCGGCACATCGAGGTTCGCGCACTGCATGCCGGGCGCGTGCACCCCCTGCGGGCACGCGCCCCACTGGAGCGGTGTCGCCCCCTGTGCGAGCCCCGGGGCCGCGGTCGCCACGACGGCGAGAACGACGGCGATGGGCAAGGCTTTCCGCATGGTTCCCCTCCTGTGCGGCGCAAAGGCGCCGCGGTCAACGAGTGCAGGCCGTGGGCCTGTCCTCGCCGAGTAGAAACCGTGCCGTCACGGCATGGTCAAGCACCGCGCGCGGCCTAAGCTGGCGCCTTGTGACCACCGACGCCGTCAGCCGCCTCGCCCACCCGGACCCCAGACAGCGTGAGCTGGCCGCGGCGGAACTCGGAGATCTCTTGCGCGGCAACGCCTTGGACGCCACCGGCGTCGAGGTGGTCATCACCGGACTGGTGAACCTCGCCCTTGGCGACGACGACCCGGTGATCATCGAAGAGGCGCTGCACGCGATCAGCGAAGGGGCCTACCGCCGCATCCTGCCGTCGCACTTGGTCATGCCGCTCGTGCGACGCATGCCGTCGCTCACACCGGAGTTGCTCGAATACGTTCTCGACATCCTGGCCTCCACGCGTGATCCGGCGGTCCGACCGGTGCTCATCGCCCACCTGGACCACGCGCTCCCCGCGATTCGGGACGCCGCCGCGGGCGCGCTGCCGGAACTGCCCCGCCCGAAGCTGCTCCACCTGGACTCCTCCGCCGGGCGCTCGAACTCGCGGTCGCGGGCCATCACCGCGGCTTTCGCCTCGGCCTTCAGCGACGCGGCACCGGGGAACGTGGTGGTCCACCGCGACCTGCACACCGAACCGCTCCCCCACCTGCCCGACCCGAGCCTGCACTGGGCGGCGGGCCTGCGGGAGGCGGACGCGAGCCCGGACCCGGCCGCCGAGGACCTCCAGCGACGGCTCGTCGCCGAGCTGCTGAGCGCGGACGTGCTCCTGATCGGCGTCCCGCTGTACAACTACTCGCTGCCCTCCAGCCTCAAAGCGTGGCTCGACCACGTCCACGTCCCGGGACTGACGGCGCCGTCGGCGATCTCCGGCGCTCCGCTGGCCGGACGCCCGGCCGTGCTGGTCGCGACGCGGGGCGGGGACTACGACGACGGAACTGTGAACGAGGGCCGGGACCACGCAACCCCTGTGCTGCAACTGATTCTGGGAGAAGAGATGGGGATGGCGGTCAGCGTGATCACCACCAGCCTGACCTTGGCCAAGGTCGACCGCGCCGAGAACGAGTACGGACACGCCCTGCGGAGCGCGCGTGATCTCGGCGCGCGGCTCGGGCGTCAGCGGTGAGACGAGCCCCGGTTGCCGTACCACGTGGCGAGTTGCGTGCGGTTGGTGAAGTGGAGCTTGGCCAGCATCCGGCCCACGTGCGTCTCGACGGTGCGCTTCGACACGTACAGCTCCTCGGCGATCCGGCCGTTGCTCAGCCCGGCGGCGACGAGCTCCGCCACCTTCCGCTCGGCCGCGGTCAGCGGTGAGGCGATGACGCCGGTCCGGACGTCCTCGGACTCGGAGGTGTCGAAGGGGCGCAGCGCCAGGTCGTAGACCTCTTCCGTGGCGAGCCGGGTGCCGTCGGTGTACGCGGCGCGGAACGCGGCCTCGCCGATCGCGGCGACGATGCGCCGCTCCGCCTGTTCGCGTTGGCGCTGAAAGGGAACCAGCCCGCTGAGGCCGACACCGTGCCGCTGGTGCAGTCCGATGCAGCCGCCGAGGAGCCGGGCCGCGTCCTCGGGCTCGCCGATCCGGGCCCGCCACCACGCGCTGGCCTCGATCGTCCACGTGCACCCCCACCGGTCGCCCATCTCGATCAGGGCGGGCAGGCACTCGTGGAGCACGTACTTCGGCTGGCTCAGCGCGGGCAGCCCGTGGGTCCACAGCGCCCAGGTGCGGGCCCACGGAGAGTTGTGCCGCTCGGCGTCGGCCAGGCAGTCGGCGGAGGCCGCGTCCGCGATCTCGGTCGCCCCGAGCAGGCCCGCGCCGACGGACAGCAGCAGCGCGGCCATCTGGCCGTCACCGGGCGCGCCGATCGCGCGGAACCCGTCGCGGGCCTGTCGCAGCAGCGCCAGCCCCGCGGTATCGCCCCGGCTGAGCACGAGGTGCAGCCCCTCGGCGAAGAGCACCGGCGGCGCGGACTCGATGCCCAGCCGCTGGGCGACCGCGCGGCACTGGTCGAGGTGGTAGTCGCCCCTTTCCTTGTCACCGATGGCGATCAGGGTGAAGGCGAGCGCCGCGTGCGCGGCCATCCTGGGCTGGGTCGGCTCGGCGGGCTCGACCGAGAGCAGGTCGTCCGCCCAGGCGCGGACGGTGCTCTGCAACGCGGCGAAGAAGTGCACGCGGGTGCGGACGACGTCGGCGACGATGCCCAGCCCGATCTGCACGGTCCTGGTGGCCACGCACCAGTTCACCGCGGCGCGGATGTTGGGCAGCTCCCGGTGGATGCGGGCCAGCCAGGTCAGCTCGTCCGGGCCGAACCACTCCACCGCGCAGGTCGCGACGAGCCGCCGCACCCAGTGGCAGTGCTTCTCGCGCAGCGCGTCGGTCTCGCCGAACGCGTCGAGGTGGCGCAAACCGTAGCCGCGCAACGGTTGCAGCTGTTGATAACGACCGTCGCCGCCGACAACGACGACGGAGTGCCGCACCAGGTCGGCGAGCAGGGCCAGCACCTCGTCGCCGCCCCCGTCACCGCAGACCTCCTCGGCGGCCTCCAGGTCGAAGCCGCCGGAGAACACCGCCAGCCGGGCCCACAGGCGGCGCTGCTCCGGGCTGCACAGGTCCCACGAGACGTCCAGTGCCCGGGTGAGCGTGCGGTGGTGCGGCTGCGCGCGGCGCGTCCTGGTCGCCAGCAACCGGCCGCCGTCCAAGCGCTGCAACGTCTTCTCCGGCCCGAGCACGCTCATCTGCGCGGCGATCAGCTCGATCACCAGCGGCAGTCCGCCGGACCACCTGGCCAGTTCAACGACGGCGTCCCACGCGGCGCCGCTCTCCGGGATCGCCGGGCTGCCGGTGGCGGCGGCGCGGTCCAGCAGCAGCTCGACGGCCTGGCTGCCGCGGGCCTGCTCCGGGGTCGCGTTGGCCTCGGGGATGGTCACCGGGGGGACGGCGACCACGCGCTCCGGCGGGAGGTCCAGCCGGTGCCGCGTCGTGGTGACCACGCTGAGCTGGGGCACCTCCGTCAACAGGGCGATCACCATGTCGGCGACCGGGTCGAGGAGGTGCTCGGCGTTGTCCAGGACCAGCAGCACCCGCTTGCCCTGGAGGTGGTCGAGCAGCACCTCGACCGCGCCGCGCCGGGACTGGTGGTCGGTGACGCCGAGCGCGGTGACGATGGACTGCCCGATCGCGGTCGTGGCGTCCTCGCCGGGGTTGAGGTCGGCCAGGTACACCACGGCCGAGAGGTCGAACTCGTCGGCCACGTGGTGCACCAGCTCCAGGGCGAGCCGGGTCTTGCCGACCCCGCCCGCGCCGGACAGACTGATCAACCGGGTCCCCCGCCGCACCGCCCCGGCCAACGAGCCCAACAGGTCGTCCCGGCCGACCAGGCTGGTCAGCGCTACCCCTGCTAGTTCCACAAGCCCGGACCCTACCCACCGCCGCGCCCCGATACGTACGTGCGGGGTCCGCACTCGTACGTGCGCGGCTCCCGAAGCGTGCGGTCATCACCGACGCGCGGGCCCGGTCATCGCACCACGATTCGCCGTGAACCCACGGC
Organism: Allokutzneria sp. A3M-2-11 16; assembly: GCF_024213555.1. GTDB lineage: Bacteria > Actinomycetota > Actinomycetes > Mycobacteriales > Pseudonocardiaceae > Allokutzneria. Next base: position 8,902 of record NZ_JANAVO010000022.1, read on the forward strand.
GATCTCAGGAGACCTGATGACCGATCAAGCCCTGTACTGGCGCCGCCCCGGCCAAGACTGGGCGAGCGCGGTGACCGAGTCCGCCGTGGCCGCGTCGGTGCTCACCGGGGATCTGTTCGTCACCGGCGACGCCGTGCGGGAAGCCTCGCGCGATTTCGGCCGGGTGGTCGACCGGCGCCCGCACGCGGTGCTCCGGCCGCGGACCGCCGAGGACGTCGCGAAGGTCGTCAGGTTCTGCCACGACCACCGGGTTCCCTTGGCGCCGCAGGGAACCGGCCACATGACGCAGGGGCAGCGGCTGGTGGAGGCCGGGGTCGCCGTCGACGTCACCGCGCTGCGCACCATTCGCGGGCACGGCCCCGGCTGGGTGGACGTGGACGCCGGGGTGCTGTGGTCGGACCTGGTGCGGACCCTGGCGGCGGCCGGGAGGCGGTTCGCGGGCGGGCTGACCGGTTACCTGCCCGTCAGCGTCGGCGGCACCCTCAGCGCGGGCGGGGTCGGCCCCGACTGCCACAACGGCGCGCAGATCGACTTCGTCGAGCGGATCCAGATCGTCACCGGGAGCGGCGACATCGTGTGGGCCTCCGAGCGCGAGCACCCGACCCTGTTCAACGCCGCGCTCGGCGGGATCGGCCAGGTCGGCGTCATCACCAGGGCCGTGCTCAAGGTGACCGCGCTGCCGACCGGTGTGCGTTCCTGGGTGCTGCCCTACACCGACCAGGTCGCGGCCTTCGCCGTGATGCGCGAGCTCCTCGACCGGGGAACCCTCGACGAGGTCTTCTGCGTGGTCGCGCCGCCGGGCACTTTGGCCCCGGTCCCGACGTTCCTCCTGCACCTCGCCCACTACGAGGACGGGGCGGGCGCGCCGCGCGAGGGTTTCGTCGACGGCCTGTACCCGCGGGGTCCGGTCCAGGAGGAGCGGACCGACTACGTCTCCCACGTCACCAAGTACTCGGCGATCATGGAGCGGTGGCAGCGCGAGGAGCGCTGGGACGACTGCGTCAAGCCGTGGTTCGACGTCTGGCACGCCGATGCCGTGATCGACTCCTTCGTCGGCGACGTCCTCGGCCAGATGACCGCCGAGGACTGGTCCCTCCCGCACGGGAAGGGCTTCGTGCTGCTGATGCCCCATCGTGCCGGGGTGTTCCGCCGGTCCCGCCTGCGGCTGCCGCAGCAGGGCCCGGACGACTGGGTGTGGCTGTTCGACGTGCTCACCTCCTCACAGCCGGACCCTGACCCCTTGTTCACGGAAAAGATGTTGCGGCGCAACCAGAACTGGCTCAACGCCGCGCGGCGCGCCGGTGGTTTCGCCTATCCGGTCGGGAGCCAGGTCTTCACCCCTGAGGACTGGCGGCACCACTACGGGGACACGTGGGACGAGGTGGTGCGGACGAAGAAGATCCACGACCCGGCGCGCATCCTCACCCCCGGCCCCGGGATCAACGCCGCGCTGCCCTGACCGCGTGGACCAGCCCGGCGGCGTCGCCCCAGTGCCCACTCGACGCCGCCGGGCGCCTTGCTGCTCACGGCGTTGGGGACCCCTCCCAGGACGGGACCCGTACTGTCCGCCTCCGCCGCCCCGCTCCTTCGACCACCAACGAGAAGGGCTGGTGACGGCACATCATCACCACTCCACAGGCAGGAGTCCCCCTGTGCTCGGCAAATCTCTCATCGGCATCACCGCCGCGCTGTTCATGGTCGTCGGTTCGGCCCCCGCTGACGGCGCGTCACGGCTGACGATCAACCAGGGCGGCACGGCGGAGAACCCGCGCGTCTACGACGGCACCGGCAAGACCGTCGACGGCATCGACATCAGGGCCAGCCACGTCATCGTCCGCAACTTCACGATGAACCGCCCCTCCGCACCGGGAATCCGCGCGCTCGGCAACAACATCACCCTCGAGGCCAACACCATCACCAACCCCGTCAACGGTGACGGCGACGGCATCCGCTTCTTCGGCGACAACATCAAGATCCTGCGCAACACGATCAGCGGCACGAGCAACAAGTACGGCCACGCCGACTGCATGCAGACCTATGCGACGAACACCCCTGGCAGCAACCACGTCCTGATCGAGGGCAACCGCTGTCAGAAGATCGACAACATGTGCCTGATGGCCGAGGGGCCGAACGAGGGCGAGGGCAGCGGCAAGGGCCACAGCTCCCACTTCACCCTCCGCGGCAACTTCTGCGAGACGCTCAAAGCCTCGCAGACGCTGATGTTCGAGGACATCCAGCACGCCACCATCGAGAACAACGAGTTCGCCGCGTCACCGACGAAGGCCATCGGCCTGGCGATCAAGTCCACCAACGCCACCGTGAGCGGCAACAAGGTCAGCCCCGGCATCAAGTACGAGGTCGGCATCGACAAGTCCTCCATGCCGGGCTACAAGGGCCCCAAGCCCGGCGGCAAGCCCTGACCGACTGCCTGACGTCCCGGGCCCGTCCGCGGGTCCGGGCGTCACATCAGCGTGACCGCGTGTTCGGCGATCGCGATGGCGTCGAGAGCGGTGGGCGCGCGCAGGGGCACCGGGACGATCGAGAGATCGACGACGCGAAGGCCGTCAACGCCGAGGACTCGGCATTCCTGGTCGACCACCGCACCCATCGCGGCCCCGCCGAGAACGGCGCACCTGCTGAAGGTCATGGCGCGCAACGCGTCGTCGAGGCGTTCGTCATCACCGACGACCTCATCGTCGATCATGGCGAATCCGGCGATGTGCCTGGCGAGCGCGGGATGGGCGCAGAGCTCCCACGCGTGCCGGTAGGCCGCGCGCATCCGGGCCAGATCGCCGTCCGCCCGGTAGAAGCCGAGGTCGATGCCGTCGAGGGTGACGCCGCCGCGGGACACGGGGTTGAGGTCGCCGACCATGAGCGCGATGGACGGCTCCGTCCCGCCCGGCGGTGGACCGGTGAACAGGGTCAGGTAGAAGCCCTGATCGTTGGTGTGACCGGGAATCCCGGCGAGGCGGCCGAAGAGCTCGGTCAGCGGCGACCGCTCGGTGACCGCGCCGGGGACCGGGATGGCGGGGACGACAGCGCCCGGCTGGTCGTAGAGGTCCCGCCCGACGCCAGGCAGGTCGACGCCGGATCGCAGCAACAGCAAGGGTGTTTGCGGTGACCCGCAGGCGAGGACGACCTCGCGGGCGGTGATCGTCTCTCCGGCGACCTCGACCCCGCGCACGCGCCCGTCCCGGATGACGATCCGATCCACATGGATGTCGGCGTGGACGGTGAGGTTGTCGCGGGCTCGGGCCGGAGCGAGGTAGGTCGACGCGGTGGACGCCCGCGCACCGTCGGGGTACTGGTTGTGCGGATAGGGGCCGATGCCCACGGCACCCGGCGCGTTCATGTCGTCTTGGTAGGGATGACCGAAATCCATTGCGGCGTCGAGGAATCCGGCCATCGGCGGCGTCAGACGAGCAGGGTCCGGCCGGACGATGGGCACGGGCCCGTTGGCGCCGTGGTAGGTGCTGCCGGGGAAGTCCTTGTCGGACTCGGCACGGCAGTAGGCGGGCAGCACTTTCTCCCACGACCACGCGGGAAAGCCCTTCGCCGCCCACGCGTCGTAGTCGGCTGGGAGGGCCCGCACCGCGCCTCTTCCGTTGATCTGCGCCGATCCCCCGACAACCTTGCCCTTGGGCAGTGCGGCGCGGCGTCCCCCGGTCACGATCGCGGAAAGGCCCCAGTCGAACCCTTCGCCGTTGCCCGTGGTGAGGGCGGTCGGCAGGTCGGCGAAGTCGGGACCCGCCTCCAGCAGCACGACGGTGCGCGACGGATCTTCGGACAGCCGCGCGGCCAGCACGCATCCCGCCGTGCCCGCGCCGACGATCACGAGGTCCGCAGTCGCCATGTTCACACCCGAACCATACGACCGCCCACCGCCCACCGTATGGAACGAATCGGAACGACCGCTCCTCACTCCCCGCGATCTCCCCCTTCGCCAGAACATCACCAGCGCAGCCCAAATCCCCGTTTCGTACTCTTGTCGGGATTTTGGAGCGCTCTTTTTCCCGTTATGAGTACGAAACGGGGTTCTCTAGACGGCGCGCGCCCTGGATGGGGTGGACGGGCGGTTGTGGCGCATGGGCACAGTTTACGTGGACGGCTCGCCGGGCGCGCGCTACGCCAAGGGCAGGCTGGCGGGATGTGCGGCCCAAGCCCCGGGCGTGGTTCCGGTGATGTCGAGGAAGTCCCTGCCGAAGTGCGGCTGGTCGGCGTATCCGCAGACGGACGCGGTCGTGGCCAGGGCCGCGGCTCCGGTGCCGAGGAGCTGGATCGCGTGCTGCACGCGCAGCACCCGCGCCAGCTGTTTCGGCGGCACACCAACGTGCGCGAGCACCTGGGCGGACAGGTACCTGGTGCTGCACCCGAACTGGTCGGCCAGCGAGGCGACCGATGCCTGCCCGTTCGTCTCGCGCAACCGCGTCCAGGCCCACGCCGCCGCGGGTGACGGGCTGTGCGCACCGCTCAAGCGCGCCAACAGGAACGCGTCCAGCAGGTCGAACCGTTCCGCCCAGCCGGGCGCGTCCGCGAGCTGTTCCACGAGCCTGCGGCCAGTGGCACCGAGAACGTCGACGAGGTCGACCGCGACCCCGGTGAACTCACCGAGGCGCGTTCCCAGGACCATCCCGGCCGCGAGCGGCGTGACGTCGACCTGCACGCCGTACTGCTCACCGACGTACTCGGTCTCCGCCCACCGATTGCCCACGACCGCGACGAAACTGCCCAGCTCCCCCGGCCCGCCGACAACGCGGATGGTCGGACCGAAGCTCAGGATCAGCGCGACCCGGCCGGTCGGGACCTCGCGCCTTCGCACGGGCAGCAACGCGTGCTCGCGGTAGCCCAGGTACCGCGCCACGAAACCCCGCAGCCCGGCGGCGGGCGGGCGGGAGAACACCTCCCACGAACCGGCCTCGGTCTGCCCCTGCACCTGCGTGATCAGCGGTCATCCCTCCCTCCGGACCCGACAGTACGAGCTTGCCCCCGGTCGTACCGGCTGGCATCCTCGCCGCGCACGTCGATCACCTCGGTCGTCAGACGCCGGAGCTGAACAGGTACGTCGAGGCGGCGTTCGACCAGGAAAGTGACTTTTTCGCCTGGTTCTCCCACACTGTGGCGACACGTCTGCGGCCGCACGCGTTCGACTTCGGCGACGGGCCGTGAGGGGGCTCGACGAATGGAACCGAACGCGATCGACGCGGGCGCGTGCCTGCTCCGGCGGCTGTCCCCGGACGACCGGCCGGTGCTCGTGGAAGCCTTCGCCGACCCGGAGATCCGGCGGTGGTTGCCCACCCGCCTGCCGGACCTGGACGCGGCGAGCGCCTACCTGGCGTTGCGCGCGCGGGAATGGGCGCGAGCCGAGCGCTACTCCTGGGCCCTCGCCGACCCGGCCACGGACGAGCTCCTCGGCGAGGTCGCCCTGAAGAACCTCGACTGGACCGGTCGCACCGCGCGCCTGGAGTGCTGGACCCTGCCGCGGGCTCGTGGTCGTGGCCTGGCCGTGGCGGCCGTTGGCGCGGCAACGCGTTTCGGGTTCGACGAGCTCGGTCTGCTGGAGATCGGCTACGGCCACGGGGAACGGAACACGGCATCCGCCCGTGTGGCCAGGAAGTGCGGATTCCGGCTGTCCCACCGGCTCCCAGACGAGGTCGTGATCGACGGCGTGCCGGAGACGATCGTGGTGTGGACGGTGACCCGGCTCGCGACGATGGCATGATCGGATGGCGTGGGTGAGCAGAAAGAGCGCATGCTGCGCGGCGAGTGGTACCTCGACGAACCTGAGCTGGCCGAAGAGCGGCGGCGGTGCGGGCGCCTGCTCGACCGGTTCAACGCGACCGTGACCGACGAGGACGCCGAGCGCTTCGAGATCCTCACCGAGCTGCTCGGCGGCATCGGCCCCGGGACCCGCGTCCTCCCGCGTTTCCTTTGCAGCTACGGCTCGTTGACCACGATCGGCGCGAACAGCTTCGTCAACAACGACGCGTACTTCATGGACGACGCCAGGATCACGATCGGGGATGACGTCCGGATCGGGCCGCGCGTCCAGTTGCTGACCGCGCTGCACCCCTTGGAGGACCACGAGATGCGCCGCGAGGGCTGGGAACGGCCCCTGCCGATCACCGTCGGCGACAACGCCTGGTTCGGCGGTGGCGTGATCGTCTGCCCCGGCGTCACCATCGGCGCGAACGCCGTCGTCGGGGCGGGCAGCGTGGTCATCCGCGACGTCCCGGAACGCACCTTCGTCGCGGGCAACCCCGCGCGGGTCATCCGCGCGCTCTGACGGGCCGGTCATCCGCGCGGCGACCGGCTTCGGCGCACGCGGCGTGGAGATGTCCCAAAGCCTTGTGGTGTTCGCGTGGCGGTGACCGGCTTGTCCCCGTTCGTCCGCAGCACCATCGGTAAGCGCAGACGAACAGTTGACATCGGCTTACCGTTAGCAGAGACTTACCGAGTGCCTGCTTCCGCCGCGACAGTGTTGGACGCCCTGGGTGACGGCAACCGCCGGTTGATCCTGGAACGACTGGTCACCGGTCCGGTGCCCGTCGGCGTCCTGGCCGACCAGTTGCCGATCTCGCGCCCGGCCGTGTCGCAGCACCTGCGGGTGCTCAAGGAAGCCGGGCTGGTGGTGGTGTCCGTGGTCGGCACGCGCCGCCTGTACCGCGTCAACCCGGCCGGGCTGACCGTCGTCCGGGAGTACTTCGACCGGTTCTGGGCGACCACAATGGACAATTTCGCGGCGCTGGCCGAGGCCGAGGCCACCAAGGGAGACAGCTGAGATGAGCACCGAAATCCAGGTCCACCGCTCGGTGAGCGTGCCGTTGTCACCGGACAAGGCCTTCGCCCTGTTCACCACGCGGATGACCGAGTTCTGGCCGCGCGAGCACTCCATCGGCTCCTCGCCGCTCGACCGCGTCGTCGTCGAACCCCGGCTCGGCGGGCGTTGGTACGAAAAGGGAATCGACGGCAGCGAATGCGACTGGGGCCGGGTCGGCGACTGGGGCCCGCCGCACCGCGTGGTGCTGCTGTGGCAGCTCGGCGCCGACTGGAAGTTCGACCCGGAACTGGAGACCGAGGTCGAGGTGACCTTCACCGAGGCCGACTCCGGGGGCACGCTGGTGGAGCTGCGGCACCGGCACCTGGAGCGCTACGGCGGCCAGGCGCAGACCATGTACGCGGTCTTCGACTCGCCCGGTGGCTGGACCGGCACCCTGACCGCCTTCGCGGAGGTCGCCGGATGAGCAGCACCATGACCCTGGCCGTGCGGGAACGGGCCGACTTCGCCGACTTCCTCGACAAGCTCGCGCCCGAGCAGTGGGACCTGCCGACGCTGTGCGCGGGCTGGACCGTCCGCGAGGTGGTCGCCCACGTGATCAGCTACGACGTCATCGGCTGGCGCGGAGCGTTCGGCCGGTTGGCCCGCGGCCGGTTCAGCCTCCACAGGGCCAACGCCATCGGCGTCGCCGAGTACGCCGACACCGACCTCGTCGCCCTCTTCCGCACCTACGCGCGCCCGCGCGGTCTCACCACCGCGTTCGGTGGCCGGATCGCCTTGGTGGACGGGATGATCCACCAGCAGGACATCCGCCGCCCCCTGGGCCTGCCGCGGGAGATCCCGCACGACCGCCTGCTGGTCGCGCTCCGGTTCGCGTTGTTCGCCCCGCCGCTCGGCGCGGGCAAGCAGGTCCGCGGCCTGACCCTCACCGCGACCGACGTGGAGTGGTCACACGGCTCCGGCCCCGAGGTGCGCGGCCCCGGCGAGGCGCTCCTCATGGCCATCGCCGGCCGCTGCGCCGCCCTCCCCGAGCTGACCGGCCCCGGCGTCCCCCTCCTCACCTCCCGACTCACCTGAGCCCTCCCCCACTGGCATTCTGTTGGAAGCCGCCAGCACCCAAGACGCCCGTGCGGTGGGCGGCGCCCACGATCCTGGCGCCGACGAAGCGCTGGGGCTGCTGACTCGCAGCATGGCTGACCTGAACGACGCCTATCGCGGCTTCGTGGCCCTGGGGCAACGAGTACAGGGCTACCTCACCGGATTCGCGGGCATCGGGGCAGCGCGGTCGGAGGCCGCAGGGCACCCCGACTCGTGAGCGGATCGAACAGCTCCGGGCCGAACTGCCCCCACCTGTGGCCCGGGGCAGGAGGCAGAAGACGCACGGCCGATGGATCGGACCGGACGGAGGCGTACGCACGATCGTCAGCGGCGAGGATGAGCGGACACCACAGATCAACGACACCTTGCGAAGCATGGGTTGCCCCAGGGTCCCGATCGCCACGGCCGCGGATGTCGAGATGAAGCTGGTCGCGTTGATGCGCGAGAAGGGCGCCGATGACCCCGAGTGGCGACACTTCACGCTGGTGATCAACAACCGGCCCTGTCGCGGAATCCTGGGGTGCGCGACCCTGATCGGGATCATGCTTCCCGAGGGGTACTCCCTGACGATTCACGCCCCGAACTACCACAAGCGCATTCCGGGAGGAGCCAAGCCGTGGTGGCGCTAGAAGCCTGGTACGACAGCGAGGATGACGAGCCAACCCTGATCCAGGGGAGCGCCGATCTCGATGTCCTGTTGGATCGCATGGTCGCCGATGGCCGGGGCTTCGACGTGCCGCCGCTGGCCGAGTTGTCCCGCCAGAGCCCGGACGGGTGGCTCGTCGCCCACGTCGGTCTGGATCCCCGGCGCGGAACCGGGTTCATGACCTACGCGGACCCGGTCGGATCGGTCACCAGCTGCAACGGCGGAACCGACCGCGAGCCGGTTGACTACGACTACATGGGACACCAGCGCCAGATTCCCGCCAACGCCGAACTTCCCCTGGCGGATATCTGCGAAGCCGTTCACGAGCTTGTTGCGACAGGTGGTCGACCGAGTTGTATCGCCTGGCAGGAAGACGCCGAACCAGGACGCTCCTCGACGCCGTGATGAACTCGCGGGCCCGAACGACCCGGAAGCGCCAAGCAGGGCCACTGCAACCCGCTCGCCCTGCCGACCATCGGACTCCTCGCACCCAGGCTCCACCCAGGCGCACCCTCATCCTGCGCTGAGGTGGCCAAGTTCTTCCGTTTCGTACTCTTGCCGGGATTTGGGAGCGCTCTCTTTCCCGCTATGAGTACGAAACGGGAGATCTCTAGGTTGCGGCCGCCGGGCGTTGGGTGCGGGGGCGGGTGGGATGCATGGGTTCAGTTTACGTGGTGTGCGGAGTGCTTGAGGGATTGCGGGCGGGGGCTAGGTGGGTTTCTCCCAGACGGAGACGTGATTGGTGCTCTCGCCGGTGAACGGGCGGCGCGTCCAGTCTTCCCACCGTTCGCGTAGCCGTAGCCCGGCCAATTGGGCCATCAGGTCGAGTTCGGCGGGCCACGCGTAGCGGAACGGGATGGAGCGGAACTCGCCGCCCGCCCGCACGTAGTTGGAACTCATGGCCTGCGTGGCGAAGTCGTAGACGTCGTAAGCCCACCGGGTGGAACTGACGTGGAACGGGAGCACGTTCTGGCCGGGAGGCAGGCTTCGCAGGGCGGGAACGCCGACCTCGATGACGAAGCAGCCGCCGGGTTCGAGGTGAGCGGCCACGTTGCGGAAACACTCAACCTGGGCGGACTGCGAAGTCAGGTTCATGATGGTGTTGAAGACCAGGTACGCCAAGGAAAAAGTCCCGGCCACACGTGTTGTCGAGAAATCGCCGATCGTCACACCGATGGCATTGGCGCCGGGTTTGGCGCGCAACCGGGAGGCCATCGCGCGGGACAGCTCGATTCCGTGCACAGGAATACCGCGCTGCGCCAAAGGCAAGGCGATGCGGCCGGTGCCGATGCCGAGTTCCAGTGCGCGACCGTCGCCGGCGAGCGCGGCCAAGAAGTCGACGGCAGGATTCACCGCGCCCGGCGCGAACATCTCCGCCGACGACTCGTCGTAGGTTTCGGCGACGCTTTCCCCGAAGTATCCGTCCTCCACAGCCCGACCGTAACGCCAGGACCGCGTAGAGCGCGAACGATTGCCGAGCTGGAGCGCTGACCGGGCGCACGGTTCTACCTCATCCTGGTGGACGATCGAACCGGTAGACGTAGTGCGCCGCCTCGTCGATCGGGTTCTCCGGTTCGAGGTCGGCCTCGGCGATCCGCCTCGCCCCGGCCTTCTCCAGCGCGCGCCAGGACGCGATGTTGGCCGCCACCACCGGGATGATGATCGCGGGCGCTCGCGGGTGGTCGGCCCAGGTCCGTTCCACGGCCCAGCGGATGAGCCGCGAGCCGAGGCCGCGCCCGACCTGGCCGAGGTCGCCGATGAGGTAGTCGAGGGTGACCGCGTCGTCGGGCACGGGCACGACCGCGGACAGCGCGTCGAGGTCCTCCTGGTAGTCCGCGATCCGCGAACGCTGCATCAGGGCAACGGGTTCGCCGTCGACGGAGACCAGCCAGTCCTCCCCCGGCTCCTCGCCGCGCGCCGAGGCACCGAAGTCGCGCTCGACGGCTTCGGGGGTGAACTCGTGGTACCACCACCGGTGCACGTGCGGGGTGGCGAGCCAGCGGGCCACGAGGGGGAAGTCTTCCGCGGTGAGCCTGCGCCACGTGATCATGCTTGCTCCTTGAGGTGTCGTCTGTAGTAGCGCGCCTGGCGCATCCGCCCGCTGCACGAGGGATGGCAGAACCGGCGACGGCCGTGCTGCGCCACGAACAGCACTCCGCAGTCCGGCGCCGCGCACCGCCGTGGCACGACGCCGTCCACGAGCAGTTCGATCGCACAGGTGGCGATGCGTCCCAGCACCGCGCTCGTCGTGGTGACCCAGCGCGCTTTCCCGTCGCTGTCGAGCCGCAGCACGCTCGGAACTTCGGCGGCGAACGCGTTGAGCGTCTGCACGGCGTCCGGGTCGAGTTCGGACTGCTCGGTCAGCAGCCGGTAGACGGCGTCCCGCAGTTCTCGGGCGCGGTCCGGCTCTGCCGCCTCCAGCTCCATCGCGGCGAACCACCCGGCCGCCAGTTCGGGCGTGCCGAGGCAGTCGAGCCCGCCATAGAGGGTGTTGGCGAACTCGACCGGCAGGGGCTCGGTGCCGAGGATGGGGTACTCCACAGACTGACGGTAACAGACTCTGTTTACCGTCAGTACGGATTTCCGCTAGTCGGCTCGGCGGCGGGCGTTCTCGTGGGCTTCGCGAAGGAGCTCGACCGCGAGCGGTGTCGTGTGGTCGCCCGGGTTCACGATGGCGATCCAGCCCTGGGTCGAGTAGACGGGGTGCCGAAGGACGACGTCGGCGGCGCTGAAGTCCGGCCGCGACGCCACGCGCTTCGGGTCCTCACCGGTGAGCCTCATGAACGCGGCCCTGCCGACGTGGATGTTCAGCCGCCACCGCCCCGGCGGGTCGAGGTCGGACAGGGCGTCGTCCGGGTAGTTCTTCGTGACGATGGTGGCGTAGGGCTGTGTCCGCTGCGGGACCTGTCCGTCCGGGGCGTAGTAGAAGAAGTGGTCGCCCCACGCGATTTCCGGGAACTCGCTGCCTTCGGCGGGGGCGAGTTCGAGGACGCCGTCGAAGCCGCGCACCGTGTCGAGGATCTGCTCCATACTCATGCTTGAAGTGTGAGGTTGAAGTGCTTGTGGAGGGTTCGCCGATGGTCCACGCCGACGCAGCGGGTGACCGGCTCAGTACGAGCGCTGTCTCAGCGATCACGGGCTACTCCGTGCAGCAGATCCGGAACCTGGAGGCCCTGGAGGTCATCGCTCCCGCCTCCCGCGCGGCCAACGGATACCGCCAGTTCTCCGCACACCACGTGCGCGACCTCCGCGCCTACCGCGATCTTGCCGCTGCCGTGGGACCCGTCCTGGCCCGCCGGGCGATGCGCGAGATCCGCTCGCTGCCGCTCGCCGAGGCGGCTGCGCTGGTGTGCTCCTTCCACACCGCGCTCAACCGGGAACGGGACGAGGCGCTGGCCGCGCAGCACGCGCTCCGCGCCATCCGCGCCGAGGCAGCGGTCGACGCCGAGCCGACCACCGAGGACGCGATGACGATCACCGAACTCGCCGGTGCGCTCGGCGTCCGCACCTCGGCACTGCGATTCTGGGAGAAGGCCGGGCTCGTCTCACCCGAGCGAGTCATCACGATGGCGGGCGCGGCTCGGCGCTATCCCCTCCCGGCGATCCGCGAGGCCCGCATCACCGCCGCGCTCAGGGCGGCCGGTTACCGGATTCCCGACGTGCAGAGGGCGATCACCGCCATCCGCGATCTTCAGGACGTCGGCGAAACTCTCGACGCACTGGCATCGAGAATCGACTCCATCGCGCACCGTGCCCTCGCTCTCCTCCGCGCGGGCACGGTCATTTCCGAGATCATCGCGCTCAGAAGCTGAAGCACCCGGATCAACGCCCCACCGCGAGCGGCCGTCCCACATGCGCCGCCCCGGATAAACGTTCACAACCGCAGGCGCAGCACGATCTCGTCCCCGTCGACCTCACCGGTGGGTTCGAAACCGAATCGTTGGTAGAACGGCCACGGTTCGCCGTCACCCGGCTGGTAACTCGTGAGCAGCTCGGTGGCGCCGTCCGCGCGGATCAGCTCGACGATCAGCTTGAGCACCTCCGAGCCGTACCCGCGTCCCTGGTGCTCCGCGCCGATGATCAGCCGCCACAGGAAGTACGGCCCCAGGATTCCCGGCCGCGGCAGCACATTCCAGCTGAGCATCACGAAACCGACCGGCGAGTCCCCGGAGTACACGGCCCGGTACCAGGGCGCCGCCTCGGGCGTGGAGGCCGCGTCCCGCAAAGACTTCGCGACCGAGTCGACGAACTTCTCCTGGCCGGGGTGCACGCGCACGGCGCACACCTCGTCGCGGTTGGCATCGGTGATCTCGCGCAGCGACAACATGTCCCCAGAAAAGCACGAAACCGGCTGCCCTTGGGAGCACAGCCGGTTCCGTGGGAAAGCAGGCGTCAGATCTTCATGCCGTGCTCGATCGCCTCGATGATCCGCGGCCGCAGCTCGGCGGCGCTGATGATGGCGTCGACGGAGCCGACCTCGACCGCGCGCTGGATGCTGTGCACGCGGTCGAACTCCGACGCCACCTCACCGAGCTTCTCGGCCCGGACCGAGGACTGGACCTCGGCGAGCTGCGCGGTGAGCGCGGCCCGCTCGGCACCGCTGGCCGCCGACACGCGGGCCTGCAGTTCGGTCACCCGCGGGTCGGTGGCGGTGCGGTTGTTCACCTCGCCGGAGAACACCACGGCCGCGGCCGGGGCGCCGCCGAGCACCGAGGCGAACGAGCCCTCCAGCGCCAGCACCGTCATGTTCGGGTTGAGCGCCTTGGAGAACACCACGAACGCGCCGCCGTGGTAGCGGGAGATCACGCAGAACACGATCGGCCCGTCGAAGTTGACGATCGCGCGGCCGATCTCCGCGCCGTACTCCAGCTGGAGCTTGCGCATCGACTCCGGTGAGCCGTCGAACCCGGACAGGTTCGCCAGCACCACCAGCGGCCGGTTGCCGGACGCGGAGTTGATCGCCCGCGCGGTCTTCTTCGACGACTGCGGGAACAGCGTGCCCGCGGTGTAGGTGTCCGGGCCGTCCGTGGGAGGGAAACCACGGCGCGGCACGGACTTCGACTCGATGCCGATCAGGCAGACCGGCCAGCCGCCGATGTGCACGTCCTGCACCGCGGAGGTGTCCGCGTCGGCCATGCCCGCCCAGCGCTCCAGCACCGGGTGGTCCTGGTCGGACAGCGCGCGCATCACCGTGCGGATGTCGAACGGCTTCTTGCGGTCGGGGTTGTGCTCGGCCGAGAAGATCTGGCCCACGGTGGCGAAGTCGCTACCGACGATCGCGTGCGGGAAGTCGGAGACGTCGCGGGTGACCGGGTCGTTCGTCTCGGCCTTGCGCGGCGCCGTCTCCCCGGGGACGACGTAGGTGTGGTCGTAGTGCGACATCAGCACGTCGCGGGCGCCCGCCAGGTTCGGCGCCCAGTACTGCGCCTGGCCGTTGGGGCCCATCACCCGGTCGTAGCCGCCGATGCCGAAGTTGTCCTCGGCCGAGACGCCACCGGAGAAGTCCAGCGACTGCTTGCCGGTGAGCACCATGGCGGAGTCCGGCGTCATCACCAGGATTCCCTTGGTGTGCATGAGCATCGTGGCTTCGGCGTTCCAGTACGGCTGGGCGCCCACGGTGATCCCCGCGACCACGATGTTGATCTCGCCGCCATCCTGGGTGAACGTGACGATCCGCTTGAGCGCGGCCGCGACCCAGTCCATGTTCTCGGTGCCCGAGCTCATCGAGATCCGCGCGCCCGCCGAGAGCGCGAACCACTCCAGCGGCACCTGCATCTTCTCGGCCAGGTCGAGCGCGGCGATGATCCGCGCGCACTCCGGCTCCGACAGCGCGCCGAGCGCCTTGGTCGGGTCGCCGAGCAGGATCACCCGGGTCACGCCCTCGGGATGCCGCTCGGTCACCGTCGTGACGACACCCGCCACGATCGCCGCGGTGTTCTTGCCCTTCGGGCGGTCCACCGGCACGAGAACGCTGTCCTCGTTGAGGTCGTGCTCGACGAAGCTGCCGAGCATGTCGGTCAGCTCGTACGGGTAGACGTTGCCGCGCCGCGCCGCGCGCAGCACCTTCTGCCGGTAGTCGTCCAGCGGCCGCACCGGCTCCGTCACCGGCTCCCCCACGTGCAGGGTGGCGCCGTTGCCCGGGTCGAGGGTGACCCGCGCGGCGACCTCGGTCAGCTCGCCGGTGGAGGTGCGCCTGCGCGCGATGAACTGGAGCTCCTCCAGTCCGGCGCCGGAGGTCGTCGGCAGGATGCGCCGCACCAGCGTGTCCAGCTCGTCGGTGGTCAGCTCGGTGGCCGGCCAGACGTACATCATGATCCGGTTGGTGTCGAAGCGCTTGTTCTGCGGGCGCTGCGCCTGGATGTTGCGGATCGCGTCGAGGCCCGCGTTGATCGCGTCCTCCACCGCGGGCAGCGCGACCAGGCGGCCGTCTGTCTCGCGCAGCGGCGTCAGGTCGCGGACCTGGCCGAGCGCGAACAGCCGCTCGTCGGCCGGGTTGCTCTTCGCCACCGCCTTGAAGAGGTAGATCTCCTCGTCGGAGGACGGCAGGCGGGTGAGGTCGAACTCGCGCAACCGCTCCAGCTGGAGGCGCTGCGCGATCTGCGGGTGCAGGCCGCGGATGAGGCGGTCCTCCTCACCGGCCCGCTGGAAGGTGAAGTGGTGGTGCATCACCGCGCCGCTGGTGCCCGCGACGGTCGCGGTGATCCGGCGGACGCCCACCGGCAGCGCGTGCCCGGCGAGCATTTCCCCGAGCCGCACCGCCATCGCGTCGGCGTCCGGCTGGTCCTCCCACGTCAGGTAGAGGTCGGCGACCAGCCCGTCCTCCGCCACGTCGGCCGCGAAGGTGCCGACCGCGCCGATGGCGTCGGACAGCGCCGCGATGTCGACAGCGGTGGTCACCACGCGAGTCACGCGGTCGGAGGTGGTGTGCTGGGCGGTGACGAAACGGCAGCCGGACGCGTCGAGCGCGGTCACCTCGGACAGGCCGCGGTTGCCGTAGTAGCGGCGGGTCACGACCTCAAGCAGCGGCGCGTGGTCGCAGCCCGCCCGGCCGATCCGCTGGCCGATGAGCCGCACCAACGGTTCCGCGCTGGCCACCATCGCCTGGATGCGGTCGGCGCGGTCCGGCGCGTCCGGGTTGCGGTCGAGGTAGCGCAGGTCGTTTCGCACGGCGGCGTAGACCTTGGCGCGAGCGCGGCGCAGCAGCGGCTGGGCGTACCAGCGGAACACCACACCGCGCGCCAGGTCGGAGACCGCGGGGAAGCGGATCTGCGTCGCCTGCACCAGGTGCTCCAGCGTCAGGCCGACGCGCTCGCGCATCGACTCCACCGGCGGCGAGCCCGCCAGCCACTGCCGCAGCAGCTCCGACACGACCGCGACATCGGTCGACATCCGTTGGTGCGCAAGGAAAATCCGGAAAACCGCGGACTCCAGCTCGGGCGTGCGGTCCAGCTCGGCGACGCCGTAGTGCGCCAGCACGCGCTTCAGCTTGTCCTGGAAGCCTTCCGGCAACCCGGCGCGCTCGACGTCGAGGCTCTGCAGGTAGCTGTGCAGGTACTCGCGCGGGCTGTGCACGGGGCTGCCCGGCTCGACCTCCAGCTCGTTGTTGGGCTTGTTCCGGCTCAGCTCCAGCAGATCGGCGAAGACCGTGAACAGCTCCAGCTCGCCCGGCGTGGGACGGGCGTCCAGCTCGGCGCGCGCGGCGACGTACCCGGTGAGCAGGCGCTTGCGGTCCTGCGGGTCGACGTCGAAGCCCAGCAACAGGCTGCGCAGGTCCTGAAGGCCGCGCTCGACGCGCTCGGCCGCGGGCAGGTCCGCCTGCTCGGGCAGGTCGATCTCGACCGTCTCGCCCGTGCCCTCGGCCTCCTCCTCCGCGTCTCCATCGGCCAGCGGCTCCAGGCGCATCAGCGGCGCGCCGGTCTCGACCTGGCTGCCCACCGAAACCGGGCACTCGCGGACCCGGGCGCGGAACGGCGCGCGCAGCACCGTCTCCATCTTCATGCTCTCCAGCACGAGGATCGGCGCGTCCGCGTCCACCTCGTCGCCGACCGCCAGCGGCGTGGCCACGACCAGCGCGGGCGCGGGCGAGCGGACGACACCGCCCTCGTCGCGGCTGATCCGGTGCGTCACCCCGTCGACCTCGACCAGGTGGATCGGCCCGTGCGTGGCGGAGATCAGCCGGAAACGGCGGCCGTTGACCACGATCTGGCCGGTATGCGCGTCGAAGCGGTTGACCTCGACGTCGGCCGGGTGCACGTCACCGCCGCCGGAAATCCCGACGCGGAAACGGTTCTGGCCGACGCGGGCCACGCTGACCCGGTAGCCGACGCCGCGGAGCTTGAGGTCCAGCGGACGGCCGCTCTCGTGCTGCACCTGCGGACGGCCGCCGTGCGCGGTGGACAGCAGCCGGTTGCGGCTGACCTGCTCCTCGTCCTGGTACGCCTCGATCGCGGCGGCGGCGAGGGCGACCGCGGAGTGCCGGTGGGTGACCAGGCGGCCCTCGGCGCGCACGCGGTCGATCCAGCCGGTGTCGGCGCTGGCGTCGATCACCTCGGGCTGGTCGAGCAGGTCGAGCACGAAGCTCTTGTTGGTCGCGCCGCCGTCGATGATCACGGTCGTCTCGGCCATGGCGCGGCGCAGCCTGCCAAGGGCCTCGTCGCGGTCGCGGCCGTAGGCGATGATCTTGGCGATCATCGAGTCGAAGTCGGCGGGGATGGTGTCGCCCTCGCTGACGCCGGTGTCCACCCGGATGCCGGGGCCCGCGGGCAGGACCAGCCGCGCGATGCGGCCGGGCGAGGGGGCGAAGTCGCGGTCGGGGTCCTCGGCGTTGAGCCGGGCCTCGACGGCGTGGCCGAGCTCCCGGGGCTGCTCGCCTTCGAGCCTGCCACCGCCCGCCACGTGCAGCTGGAGCTTGACCAGGTCCGTGCCGGTGGTGATCTCGGTGATCGGGTGCTCGACCTGGAGACGGGTGTTGACCTCCAGGAACGCGAACATCTTCTCGCCCGGGTGGTACAGGAACTCCACGGTGCACGCGCCGCGGTAGCCGACCTTGACGGCCAGCCGCTCGGCGGAGGACTTCAGCTCGGCGGTCTGCTCCGGGCCCAGCACCGGGGAGGCCGACTCCTCGATGATCTTCTGGTTGCGCCGCTGCACCGAGCAGTCGCGCACGCCAAGCGCCCACGCGGTGCCCTGGCCGTCGGCGATCACCTGGACCTCGACGTGCCGGGCGCCGGTGACAAGGCGCTCCAGGAAGACGATGCCGGAACCGAAGGCGCGCAAGGCTTCCTGGCTCGTGCGCTCGTACGCCTCCGCCAGGTCCTCACCGGAGGTGACCTTGCGGATACCGCGCCCGCCGCCGCCCGCGGTGGCCTTGAGCATCAGCGGGTAGCCGATCTCGGCGCCCGCGCGCAGCGCGTCCTCCAGGGTCGCGACCTCGCCGCGGCTCCACGGCGCGACCGGGACGCCGACCTCCTCGGCGATCAGCTTCGCGCCGATCTTGTCGCCGAGCTTGCGCATCGCGTCCGCGCTCGGCCCGACGAAGGTGACGCCGATCCGGTCGCACAGCTCCGCGAACGCGGGGTCCTCGGCGACGAAGCCCCAGCCGACCCACGCGGCATCGGCCCCGGTCTCCACCAGCGCGCGCTCCAGGACCGCGAGGTCGAGGTACGGGCGGGCCGACGCGGGGCCGAGCGAGTAGGTGAGGTCGGCCTCGCGGACGAACGTCGAGTTCCGGTCTGCGTCGGTGTAAAGCGCTACCGTCTCGATTCGCGTTCCGGTTTCGGCCGAAAGATCCCGGACCGCGTGGATGAGCCGCATCGCGGCCTCTCCACGATTGACGATGGCGACACGTCTGAACACCGGCTGAGCCTCCCAAGTACCAGCAAGCAGAAGGCGACGTCCGGGTTCCGGAGCGCCGCCTGCACCTGAGGTACACCCTGCTTGATTACCGCCGGGTACACCTATGTCCCGCATGGCGCATGCCGGAGCCGCTGCGTTGTGGGCCACCTACAAAAAAGACCCGGATGATCCCGCACGGCCGTCGTTTCCCGCATGGTCTACCACAATCCGTTCTCGCACCGTACGCGGCATCAGCGACTACGAATCGAAGGACTGGGGAATCGACCAGGGCTCACGGGTGGACGGCCCGCCGGTAGCGGTCGGACAACCGCCGCACCAGCTCGACCAGCTCCGGCGGCTCGGTGACGGTGAAGTTCAGGTCCAGCAGGCCGAGGTGCACGGCGAGGCTGTGCAGGCTGTCCGAGCCGGTGTGCAGCTCGCAGGTGTCCGCGTCGACCGCGCGCACGGTGCCGACCGCCGGGTTGATCTTCGCCGCGACGACCTCGGCGGCGGCGTGCACGGTGACCTTCGCGGTGTGCTGCCAAGCCGCGCCGGACACGCCGCGGCGCACGCGGTCCACCACGTCCTCCGGCAGCTCACGCCGCGCGAAGCGGGCACCGGTCGCGAAGGGCTCGGTCAGCCGGTCCACCCGGAAGGTCCGCCAGTCCTCGCGCTTGGCATCCCACGCGACGAGGTACCACCGGCGCCCCCAGTTCACCAGCTGATACGGCTCGACGAGGCGTGCGCTCGGTTCTCCGCCGTGGCCTTGATAGCGGAAGCGAAGTCGTTCGCCGTCCCGGCACGCGGCGGTCAGGGTCACCAGGATCTCGGAGTCCACGCGCGGTCCGGGCTCGTCCCTCGGCACGGCCACGGTGTAGTCCTGCAACGCGCTCACGCGGCGCCTCAGCCTCGTGGGAAGCACCTGCTCGACCTTGGCGAGGGCACGCAGCGCGGTCTCCTCCACGCCTGCGATCGTCCCGCCCGCGGCGGTGCGCAGGCCGATGGTCACCGCGACCGCTTCCTCGTCGTCGAGCAGCAACGGCGGCAGCTGCGCACCCGCGCCGAGCCGGTACCCGCCCGCCGAGCCGCGCGTGGCGTTGACCGGGTAGCCCAGCGCGCGCAGGCGTTCGACGTCGTTGCGCACGGTCCTGGTGCTGACCTCCAAGCGGTCGGCCAGCTCCGTCCCGGTCCACTCGCGGGGCGCCTGCAACAGGGAGAGCAGGCGCAGCAGTCGTGCCGAGGTCTCCAACATTTTTCCAGTCTGGCAGCCCATTAGGAACCGGATGTTCCTAATGGGTGCTTAGTGTCCTCCTCATGACCGAGACCAAGATGACCGAGATCAAGCCCTTCCGCTCCGAGATCCCCCAGACCGCCCTCGACGACCTGGCCGACCGGCTCGCCCGCGTCCGGTGGGCGGAGGAACTGCCCCGCGAGGAGGTCACCGACGGCGTCCAGCGCGGTCCCGTCGCGCCCGGCTGGGAGTACGGCGTGCCCGGCGAGTACGTGCAGCGCCTCGTCCGCTACTGGCGCGACGGCTACGACTGGCGGCAGTGGGAGGGTGCGTTGAACGCGCACCCGCAGTTCACCACCGAGATCGACGGGCAGAACATCCACTTCCTGCACGTGCGCTCGGCGCGGCCGGACGCCACGCCGCTGATCCTCACCCACGGCTGGCCGAACTCCGTGTTCGAGTACCTCGACGTGATCGAGCCGCTTCGCGAGGACTTCCACCTGGTGATCCCGTCGCTGCCCGGTTTCGGTTTCTCCGGGCCGACGCGCTCGCGCGGGTGGAACCGCCATCGCACCGCTCGTGCCTGGGCTTCGTTGATGCAGCGCCTCGACTACACGCGGTACGGCGCGCACGGCAACGACGCCGGTTCCTTCGTGACGCCCGAGCTGGGCCGGATTGCCTCTTCCAACGTGATCGGCGTGCACGTCACGCAGCTGTTCTCGTTCCCCTCAGGCGACCTGGAAGGCTTGTCGGAGAAGGAGTTGGCGTACGTGCAGTTCCTCTCGCAGTTCAACGACAACATGTCCGGCTACGCCAAGCTCCAGCAGACCGCTCCGCAGAACCTCGCGCACGCTCTGGCCGACTCCCCCACCGGCCAGCTGGCGTGGAGCGCGCAGTTGCTCGCGTCGACCAGCGACGACCACGTGCTCACCAACGCGACCCTGTACTGGCTGACCAACACCTCGGCGTCGTCGGCGCGGTTCTACTACGAGGACCACCACGCCTCGCACCCCACGGCGCCGACCACCGCGCCCACCGGCTTGGCGAGCTTCGCCCACGACTTCACGCCACTGCGCCGGTTCGCGGAGCGCGACCACAGCAACATCGTGTCCTGGAACGAGTACGACCGCGGCGGGCACTGGGCCACCCAGGACGCGCCGGACCTGCTCGTCGAGGACATCCGCGCGTTCTTCGGGAAGCTCGCATGACCCCGGTGCTCGGCCGCCGCGCGCTCAACCGCGCCACCCTGGAGCGGCAGATGTTGTTGCGGCGCACGCAGATCTCCGTCACCGCGGCGGTCGAGCACCTCGTCGGCATGCAGGCCCAGACCCCGCACACGTGGTACCTCGGGCTCTGGTCGCGCCTGGCCGGTTTCCAGCCCTCGGACGCTTCCGCGTTGCTGGAATCCGGTTCCCTGGTGCGCATCGTGCTGATGCGCGGCACGATCCACCTCGTCACACCGATCGACGCCGCCGCGTTGCGCCCTCTGGTGCAGCCCGTGCTCGATCGCGACCTCGCCACGAACACCCTGCACAGCAAACCGTTGGCGGGCTTGGACTTCTCCTCGTTGGCCGCCGTTGGGGAGTCCCTGCTCGCGTCTTCGGCCATGACCGCGAAGCAGCTCGGTTCGGCCTTGTCGCCCCACTTCCCATCGTGCCCGCCCGCTTCCCTCGCCTACGCCATCCGCAACCTGCTCCCCCTGATTCAGGTCCCCCCGCGTGGTCTGTGGGGCCGCAGCGGTCCGATCGCGCACCGCGTCCTGACTGCTTCGGGGACGTTGTCCTTGCCTTCCTTGGTGTTGCGGTACCTCGGCGCGTTCGGCCCGGCATCGGTCCTCGACGTGCAGAAGTGGTGCGGCCTGACCCGGCTCAGCTCCGTCATGGATGAGCTTCGGCCCCAGCTGATGGTGTTCCGCGACTCTTCCGGCCGCGAGCTGTTCGATCTACCCTCTTCTTGCCGCCCTGACCCGGAAACCCCTGCGCCGGTGCGGTTCCTGTACGACTTCGACAATGTGCTGCTGTCGCACGCTGATCGGAGCCGGGTGTTGACGGAGGACTTCTACCGGCAGGAGCGCCCGCGTCGGAACTTCGCACCGCAGGTGGTGTTGGTGGATGGCTTCAGCGCGGCTGAGTGGTCGTTGTCGGAGGGGGTGCTTTCCGTTCGGCCTTATCGGGGGTTGGACTGGGATTCTGTTGCGGCGGAAGGGCTTTTGATGCCTGGGGTGGAGTCGGTGGTTTTTGAGGGGTCAGCTGGGTTTTCGGCATGAGTGGGCTGGGCTTCCGGCTTGTGTGGCTGGGCTTCCAGCGGGGCTGGGCTTCCAGCTCGCGCCGGTACCAGCGGGGGTCGGCTTGACCTGGGGCCCCTTGCGCGTGCCCTTGGGCCTCTCAGGGGCACGGGGATGAAACCCCGGCCCTCGCGACAAGCGTATGGCACGCGCACCCCAGGTAAAGCCGACCGGTTTCGTTGGCGGATTTCTGTTGCTGGGACTTGCTTTTCTTGGCTCCTGGGTGGTGAAACCGTTGTGGGGCTTGGGAAGTTCACCCCTTAGAGCCATGATCACCTATCCTGACCAGCTAAAATAGAGACATGCCCCCTGTCGACATCGAAGACCACATCCTCGCCTCCTACATCGGAATCGGCGCCGCCATCGCGAAGTTCGACGAACTCGTGGCCGCCTTCTTCCACCAACTCAGTCCGCGTGATCAGCAGTACGCGGCCGACATCCTCATGCCGCTGCTGCGCGTCACCCAAGTCAAAGGCAACCGTCTGCTGGACCGGGCCTTGGACCTCGTCGCCCGACCGGCCGTGCTGGAAGCGTTGGCCGATGGACGTCTCGACGAGGGCAAGGCGTTGATGATCGTCGACCAACTCAGCGTCCTCACCGCAGTCGACGCCACCACCGCCGAACCCGCCCTGATCGCCCACGCCGCCGTCAACAACCACCCCGCCACCCAACGCTATGCCAAGCGCTACATCGCCAAACTCGACACCGAGGCAGCCCTGCGCCGCCACCAGGAGAAACGCAAACGGCGGTTGGTGGAGAAGTTCGTCCTCGATGACGGTATGTGCAGTCTGCGTCTGGTGCTGTCCGCCGTCGACGCAGCGTTGGCCTTCGACCGCATCGACAGGATCGCCCGGGCACTGCCCAAAGACGACCGCACCCTCGACCAGAAACGCGCCGACGTAGCGACGGACCTGTTTCTAGGCAAAGAAACCGCCGCACCCCAAGGCGAGGTCCGCGTGCACTTGACCATGCCCCTCACCACAGCCTTGGGCTTGACCAACGACCCCGTCGAACTCGCCGGATACGGACCCATCCCCGCCGAACTCGCACGCACCACCGCCGCCAACGGCATCTGGAAATGGATCAAGACCGACCCGATGACCGGCATCGCCGAACAGATCGGCAAAACCACCTACAAGCCCACCGCACAGATGCGTGAACTACTCCAGGCCCGCTACCCCACCTGCACCGCAGTCGGATGCAACCAGCCGTCGCACCGCTGCGACATCGACCACTGTTGTCCCTTTGACGGGACCAACACCACGATGCAGAACCTTCGACCGAAGTGCCGCCACCACCACAGGATGAAGCACGAATCCAACTGGCAGTGCGAAAACCTGGACGACGGACGACACATGTGGACCACACCACGAGGCAAGACCTACGAGACGGAAATGAAGCCCATCGCCGAACCCGCACCCTTCTGACACGCCTGGCGGTGAGGCGCGCGAAAACCAGTGGTACGGCACCACTGTGCGCCGTTACCGTGCCGCCGAGCCCAGTCGTCTAGTCAGGGACGTGCCGTTGTACGCCTAGTGAGACCTCCCGAGCGCTGATTCGTCGCGCGTCGCCCGTGTGGGCCGCGCTTCTTCTTGCTGCGGACTTCTCACAGAAATCGGTGTACTTCTGTGCTCAAAATCTGGGTGGTCGTACCCACCTGTCTTCCGCTCGTTCTCCGCCGGTGCCACACGTGCGGGTCCGAGCGCTTCCGGGCATCCGGGAAATTTCGCGTCAACGCGCACCACAAGCTCCTCGACGCCTGGCTGCTCGTGCTCTGCATCGCTTGCGGGGAAACGGCGAAGCTCACGGTCCTGGAGCGGGTGAACGTGCGCTCCGTACGACCCGAACTGCTGGATCGGTTGCACGACAACGATCCTGGGCTGGTGACGGAGCTGCTCCAGGACCCGGTGTTGCAGCGCCGCAACCGCATCGCCCTCGACTGGGACAACGCCTGGCGGCTGGACACCGGCGGAGCGGATCACCTGGACGGCGAGGTGGTCGACGTCGAAGTCCGCTTCGCGGCGCGGATTCCGGTCCGGCCGGTGCGACTGATCGCCGAAGGGTGCGGTCTTTCACGGGCGGAGGTGGAAAGGCTGATCACAGAAGGGAAACTCGTGTCGGCGGTCCGGCTGAGCGGCAAGCTCTCCGGCGACTTCACCTTCACCCTCAAGCGCTGAGCCAGGGGCCGGTCCGGCAGCACCCGCCGGACCGGCCCGGGCTAGCCCGCCGCGATGACCTCGACCGGCTTTCAGGACTTGCGCAGCCGCGCGATGATCCCGTCGAGGTCGCGGATCATCAGGTGCTCGCGGACGAAGTGGCCGCCGGGCTCCTCGTACCACTCGTGCTGGATGCCCGCGTTGTGCAACAGGGAACGGAACTCCCGCTGCCCGGCGAGCACCTGGGTCTCGTTGACGGTGTCGAACCAGTTGACCGGGTCGGGACTGGTCCCCGCCACCAGGAAAACCCGCTTGTTGCGGTAGCTCTCCACGCGCTGGCACGGGTTGTCGGCGTTGACCCTGGCCTCGTCCCACAGCGGGGCGCCGTAGACCGTGCCGCCGCCGAGGTCGACCGCGGCCGAGGACAGGTTCGCCCAGTGGGTGACGAGCCCGCCGTCGCGGCGCATGCTGGCCGGGCCGGAGTGGGAGCTGACCGACGCAAAGTGCCCGAAGTACTTGGCGGCGTACTTCAGCGCGCCGAACCCGCCCATGGAGAACCCGGCGACCGCGCGGCCGTTGTACTCGGCGAAGGTGCGGAAGGTCGAGTCGATCCACGGCAACAACTGTCCAATGTGGAATGTCTCCCAGTTGCGCGGCCCGGTGTTGGAGCTGACCGGGTTGGAGTACCACCCGGCGTGCCCGCCGTCCGGCATCACCACGATGATCGGCTTGCCCGCGGTCCACCTGCGGACGCCGAGCCGGTCGAAGGTGATGAAGTCCTGGTCGTGGCCGCCGCCGTGGAACAGGTAGAGCACGGGGTACCGGCGGCCGCTGTTGTGGTAGCCGTCGGGCAGCAGCACGTTGACCGCGG
The DNA here is from genome assembly GCF_024213555.1 of Allokutzneria sp. A3M-2-11 16. Lineage (GTDB taxonomy): Bacteria > Actinomycetota > Actinomycetes > Mycobacteriales > Pseudonocardiaceae > Allokutzneria. The sequence goes on from NZ_JANAVO010000022.1 coordinate 33,797, forward strand.
GCTCCCAGCCGATCGCGTCGGTGGCGAAGCGGTAGTACCACATCCGCGGGTCGCGCTCATCGCGCTGGGTGACGCGCAGGCCGGGCGCGGCGGCGGCCGTGCCGGCTCCGCCGAGGGCCATCGCCGCGGCGAGGCCACCCGCGGCCTTCAACAGGTTTCTCCGACTGCTCAACGTGAACCTCCTAGGGCGCTGCGCGACCGTAGCCACCCCCGCTGAAATCCGAGTGAAATACTCGGCGGGTGAAGACCGAGATCGAAGCGTTCATCGACGAGCACCGCGCACTGCTCAACGCCTGCCTGGACGGGCTGACCGAAGAACAGGCGCGGCGCTCACTCGTCGCCTCGCGCACGACGTTGCTCGGCCTCGTCAAGCACGCCACGTTCGTCGAGAAGGTCTGGTTCAACGAGGGGATCACGTGCCGCCCCCGCACGGAACTCGGCCTCCCGGCCACTCCGGACGAGTCGTTCATCCTGACCGACGAGGACACGATCGAGACCATCCGCGAAGCCCACCGCGAAGCGTGCGAGGAATCCCGCCGCGCGACCGCGAATCTCCAGCTCGACTACATGCTGCTGGGCAACCGGCGCGGACCGCTCCCGCTCAGCTGGGTCTACCTGCACGTGCTCCGGGAGCTGGCGCAGCACTGCGGCCACGCGGACATCCTGCGCGAGCAGATCACCAAGGGTTGAGTCACCGGTCGCATCCGCCGTCGCGGTCCTTGCGCAGATAGGGGTGCACGATGTCCGGCGTTCCCTTGTAGGCGTAGGGATCGTGGCCCGCGACGAGCATGATGTCGCGGTGGTCGTACTTCCCGATGTGGACGCCTTCCGGGAGCGGACCGCGCCAGGGCAGCAGGGACTCCGCGCTCATGTAGTGGTTGACCAGCGCCCGCCGGAAGCCACCCGGGCGGGTGTTCGGCAGTGACAGGTGCAGCAGATATCCGTTGAACACCACCACTGATCCGGCGTCGAGCTCCACGGGGACCGCGTCATTCTGGGAGTAGGGGAAGTCGTACGCCTCGATCGCGCAGTCGAACCGCGGGTCGTCGTGTTCCCGGTCCGGGTAGAGCACGCCCGCTCGGTGCGAGCCGGGCAGCACCCACAGGCACCCGTTGTCCACGGCGGCGTCGTCGAGCGCGATCCACACGCCGGTCAGCGAGCGGTCGCGGGTCGGGATGAAGTGCTCGTCCTGGTGCCACGCCTGGCCCGCCTTGCCCTCCGACTTCATGTACAGCATCGACTGCATCGCCTTCACGTTCGGCCCGATCACCCGGGTCAGCGCGGAGACGACGCTCGGTTGCCGCATCGCGTCGCGCAGGACCTTTGAGATCTTGTGCGGGAAGTTGATCGCGACGTAGCGGCGCATCGCCTCCTCGTCGGACAGATCAGGGCTGGCCGGTTCAAGACCACCGACCGCGCCCCGCTCACCCCGGCAGATCGTGGCGGTCTCGGCGAGCAGGCCCTGCACGTCCTCCGCGCTGAAAGCGTTGCGCAGAACGACATATCCTTGTTCGGCGTACTGATCCAGGTCCACATTCGTCATGCGATGACTCTCGCCCGGCGACGCGAACGGTTCCATGGGCGAGCCGCACGTGGGATTGTCTGATCGTGACAGGAATCGCGGTGGGCAAGGTCGGCTCGGCCGTCTACCTGCCCGGGGCGACGGTGGGCCCGCGAAGGCTCACCGAGTTCCAGTTCGTGTGGATTCTGCGCGGCAGCGCGCGGTGGCGGTCCCCGAGCGGGACAACGGAACTGCGGCCCGGTCAGCTGCTGCTCGTCCGTCCGGGCACGCCGGACTTCTGGCTGTGGGACCGGCACGAGCCGACCACGCACGGCTACGCGTACTTCGACTTCACCGGATCATGGCGCCCCAGCCCCGAATCCGGCTGGCCCGTGCTCCGGTCGACGGACGGGGACGATCCGCTGCGCTCCGTCCTGCGCTACCTGCTGCGACAGGACAGCGACAAGATCGTCGCGGCGGAGCTCGTCCGGTGCGCGCTCGTGCTGTTCACCCATCGCGCGGGTGTGCACGATCCGAACTCGCCCGCGGCCGTGGACGCGGTCATCGAGCACGTCTACCGGGCCTGGACGCCGTCCGGGATCGCGCGTGCGCTGAGCCTGCGCGAACTGGCGTCGGCCGCCGCGGTGTCCACCGGTCACCTGTCCAGGGTCTTCCGCGACCACTTCGGCGTCGGGCCCATCACGGCGATCGAGCTGCTCCGGCTCGCGCGGGCGGCGACGCTGCTGACGGAGAGCGATCTTCCGCTCGCGGCGGTCGCCAGATCCTGTGGTTTCGCCGATCCCGGCCACTTCTCCCACCGCTTCCGCCGGGCGTACCACCTGCCGCCGGGGCAGTACCGCCGCGCCGCCGACGCGCCCGACCCGTCGGCTCTGCTCGCCACGAACGGGCTGTTGCCGCTCGCGGCCCGCCTGCTCCCCTGACTACAGTCCTGACGCTGTGGACGAAGGGACCCTGCCGCGCTTCGGCGAACCGCCGAGGGAACGGGCCGACGCGGCGCGCAACCGGCTGAAGATCCTCGACGCGACGGCGCGGCTGTTCGCCGAGCACGGCGTCGCCGGGGTGTCGATGGACCAGATCGCCACCGAGGCCAAGGTGGGCAAGGGAACCCTGTTCCGGCGCTTCGGCGACAAGGCCGGGCTCGCCGCCGCCCTGCTCGACGCGCGCGAACGCGACCTCCAGGAGGCGATCCTGTCGGGTCCCCCGCCGTTGGGGCCCGGAGCGCTTCCCGGAGATCGCCTGGTCGCGTTCGTCTCCGCCTACGCCGGGTTCCTGGACGACAACCTGGACCTGGTGCACCTGTCGGAGACCGCGAGCCCTGGCGCCCGCTACCGCATCGGCGCCTACGCGTTCTGGCACCAGCACGTCCGGCTGCTGCTGGCCGAGGCGCGCCCCGAGCTCGACGCCGAGCACATGGCCCACGCGTTGCTGGCGCCCCTGGCCGCGGACCTGTGGCAGGCCACCCGGTCGTTGTCCGCCGAGCGCGCCCGCCACGGTCTGGAACAGCTCGTCCGGCTCGTCCTCAGCGGGAAGACCTGACGCCCGTCTCGGTCGGCAGACCCGCGGCCACCCAGTCCTGGATGCCCTCGCGGTACTTCCGGACGTCGGTGTAGCCCAACGCGGTCAGCCGCTCCGCCACCTGTCCGCTGTTCGGGCAGGTCGGTCCCGTGCAGTAGGTGACGATCGGGGCGTCGCGGTCGGGCAGCAGCGCGGCCGCGCCGTCCTCGACCTCCGACAGCACCAGCGGCACGGCGCCGGGCAGGTGCTGCTTGGCGTAGTACTCGCCGCCGAGCGTGTCGACGACCGTGACGGTGCCGTCCTCGATGGCGGCCCTCAGTTCCTCGCGCGAGATCAGCGCTGTCATGGCACTACCTCCACTTAACCGGACTCCAGTCCGCTACAGCGAACAATACGGACCGTGGTCCGATTTTCCAAGCCGTGACGGCGGGCCGATCCTTCGGTGATCATGTGGTGTATGTCGCGCAAGGGGCTCGTGGTCGTCGGGGCGGTCCTGCTCGGCACCGGCGTGGGATGGCTGACCGCGTGGTTGCTGAGCAAGACCGCCGACGACGACGGCGCGGGGATCGCCAACGTGCTGGCGCTGCCGGTGGGCGCGCTGAGCTTGATCGTCGGAGTCTTCTCACTGGTGGCAGCGCGGGCGAACCTGGTCGCACGGCCGAACCCACCGGTGCGAGCCGGTGCGGCCTATCGGATCGTGGCCAAGCACAGCGGCCTGGTGCTCGACGTGCTCCACGCGCGCAAGGACAACGGGACTCCGATCATCCAGTGCGACTGGCACGGCGGCGCCAACCAGAGGTTCGAGTTCGTCGACCTCGGCGACGGCACCTACCGGATCGTGAGCCTGCACAGCGGCCGGTGCCTCGACGTGCTCGGGGTCTCGACGGACATCGGCGCGAAGCTGGTCCAGTTCGACTGGCACGGCGGTGGCAACCAACGCTTCCTGGTCATCCCCGCCTGACGCGCGGCGGTGACCAGTGGAACTGGTGGACCTGTGACCCGGTTCAGTACTCGTCGCCGCCGACGAACTTCTCCTCCAGCTGGTCGGCCGTGCCGACGACCAGTTCGAGCGGATCGTCGAACTCGTTGGGGTCCAGGTTGACCAGCGGGAGCGAGTGCCGCACGACGACGTGATCACCGATGATCGCCGCGCCGCCCGCGACGGTGGTGTGCCCGACCTCTTCGAGGAAGCGCTGGAGGTCGATCTCCGAGACCAGGCCGCAGGGCGAGACGATCTGCACCCACTCGTGCTTGCCGTCGAGGATCTCGCGGTGGATGACGACGACCTGCTCGCGCTCCTCGCCCAGCTCCTCGAACTGCGACTCGAAGCGGTAGAGGATCCGGATCTCCCCGTCCTCCTCGCTGATCACTCGATACGCAGCCTTCACATACCGCACCAGGTCAACCCACGTGGCCATTGATCAAGACTAGGGCGAGCGGACCGCGGCGGTCAGCCACCGTCGGGCTTCCGGCCAAATGTCAGCCTGATCGTGAACGGTCGTCCACCACCTCGTCACCCGCGTGACGCCCCGGCGGCGGTGCTTCCGCATGATCGCGACGTGCGCGGGCAGCCGGATGAACCCCTGCACGGCCCGCTCGTCGGACCACACCGCCACCGAGCCGACCCGCTTCGTCAGCGGGCCCGGGAGTCCAGCTCGTCCTCACGCGGGCCGCCTGCCGAGCAGGGCCAGCAGGCGGTGCGACGGCGAAGCGCCCTCGGGAATGCCGATCACCTGGCCGAATCCCGTTCCGGGACCGCGGTCGTCGGCCGGGACCTTCGCGGCGACGCGCAGCCCGGCCGCGACCATCTCGTCGTCGGGTTCCCAAGCCACACCAATGGTTGTAGCGACGTCCCACGCATGGGCGACGAAGTCGACGAAGTGGAAGGACATCGCGACGCGCCCCGGGAAGGTCATGTCCTCGCGCACCTCGGGCAGGGTGAACGGCCGTTCGAGCACGCCGTCCTCGGCGAACGCCGCGGTGACCGCCTCCGCCGATGCCGTGTAGGCGCCGTACGGGTCGTCACCGAGGTCGCCACGGCGCCAGGTCATCAGCGGCCCGCCCTGCCCGCGCGCGGCGGCCGAGAACCCCTCGTTCTGGCAGACGAGGTGGCGGAGCAGGCCGTACAGCGTCCAGTCCGGGCACGGCGTGGGCAGCGCCAACTGGTCGGACCGAACGTGCTTGATGATCTCCCCGGTCAGCGCGAGGGCGCGGCGGTCGAGTTCCCGGATGTCCATGCCGAGGAGCCTAGGAACAGAATCGGCTCAGTACGAGATCCAATATTCACGAAGTACATTGGGCCAATATGGACGTGCACATCAGCCTCGACGGGCGCCGTGACCTGTCCGGCCAGATCTACCGGCAGCTCCGCGCAGCGATCCGCGACGGCCGGTTGCGGCCGGACGACGCGCTGCCGCCGACGCGCGAACTGGCCCGCCGCCTCGACGTCGCGCGCAACACGGTGAGTGTCGCCTACGACCGTCTGATGGGCGAGGGCTACCTGACCGGCCGCGTCGGCTCCGGCACGTTCGTCAGCGAAGCCGGGACACCCGCGCACGCGGTCACCCAAGGTTCAGCGCTGCGGCCACGACCGGTCTGGGACTCCATCGCCCCGTGGCCTTCCCAGGACACGGCTCCGGTCACCTACGACTTCCGCGTGGGCGTGCCGGACACCGGGCTGTTCCCGCACGCGACCTGGCGGCGGATGCTCGGGAGCGAACAGCACGGCTACGGAAATCCCGTGGGGCACAAGGGATTGCGGGCGGCGATCGCCCGGCACATCGGAGTCTCCCGCGCGGTCCGGACCGGCCCCGGCGACATCGTGATCACCAGCGGCATCCAGCAGGCGCTGGACCTGATCTGCCGGGTGATGCTCGAACCCGGGGACCGCGTCGCCGTCGAAGATCCCGGCTACCCTCCCGCCCATCTGCTGTTCCGGTCGCTGGGCGCGGACGTCGTGCGCGTTCCCGTCGACGACGAGGGACTGTGCGTGGATGCCTTGCCGCCCAACGCTCGCATCGTCTACGTGACGCCGTCGCACCAGTTCCCGCTCGGCGTGCCGATGTCGTTGCGGCGGCGCACGGCACTGCTCGACTGGGCGCGGCGGCACGAAGCGCTGGTGATCGAGGACGACTACGACACCGAATTTCGCTTTGGTGGCAGGCCGATCGAGCCCTTGCAGAACCTGGACAGCTCCGGGCACGTGGTCTACGTGGGCTCGTTCTCCAAGACCATGCTGCCGTCGCTGCGCATCGGTTTCCTGGTCGCGCCCGCGCCGCTGCGGCAGGCGTTGCGGGCGGCCAAGTACGTCAGCGACTGGGCCAGTCCGATGGGCACGCAGGCCGCGCTGGCCCGCTTCATCGACGAGGGCCTGCTGGCCCGGCACATCCGCCGGATGAGGCGGGAGTACCAAGCGCGGCACGAACTCCTCACCACCAACCTCCCGAGCTGGCTCACCCTCGTCCCCTGCGCGGCCGGGCTGCACGTGACCGCGCTCGCCAAGGACGACCCCGCCCCGGCGGTCACCCGGATGCGTGCCGCCGGGGTGGCGATCATGACGCTGGCCGAGTGCTCCAGGAGCGAGTCGGCAGCCCCCGGCCTGGTCTTCGGCTACGGCGCGATCACCTCCACCGGCATCGCGAAGGGACTTGAGCTCGTGCGGTGACGTCCTTGTGCCCGGTGCTCAAAGGCGACTACGGTGAGTGTTCCACTTCTTCCGCCCGCCTGGTCCCAGCGGACGTCACGGCTTGGCGAGGAGAGTCTCCGTGAACACCACGATCCGGTCTTCACAGTTTCCGTCCAAGCGATCCCCCCGACCCGCCCACGCCGTCACGCATCTCCGCGTGACCAGCCGCGCGATGCCGCCGAGGACGGTCGTGGTCGCCGCGGTGGGCGAGGTCGACATGTCCAGCGCTCCACTGCTGCGGACGTGCCTCCACGAGGAGATCCGTCCCCACGGTCCGAACCTGGTCGCCGACCTCACCGGGTTGGTCTTCTTCGGTGCTGCCGGCATCACCGTCCTGGCGATCACCCTGCGCCACGCGGGTGCGGCGGGAATCCGGTTCTCCGTGATCGCCAGCTCCGAGACGGTGGTGAACCCACTGCGGATCACCGGCATGCTCTCCGTGATCGACGTGTACTCCGAACTCGGCCGGATCCCGGCGCGGGAAACAGCTCCGCCCTCCGCTCCGGAATGACCGGACGAAGACCGACAACGCCGCGGTGCCGTGCCGGAGGGATGGGCGACTGCCATGACGCTCTCGCCCGACGGCGCTGACCGCTATGCCCGGGTGCGGGCTTGGATCGAGGCGCAGTCCGGCGGAGCCGATTCGGCCGTGTCGCTGGCGGCACTGTGCGAGACCGCGTCCCTGCGGTTGGGAATGGGCGGCGCCGCGGTGACGGTGGAGACGTCCCGGGGGTGGGCGGAGACCCGGTATTCGACGGGCGACATGGCACGGCGGTTGGTGGAACTCCAGGTCACCGTTGGCGAGGGCCCGTGCCTGGACGCGACGCGGACGGGCGGGCCGGTGCTCGTCTCGGACCTGGGCTCCCTTTCCTGCCAGCGTCGCTGGCCGCTGTTCGCGCCGCTCGCGACGGAGGCGGGGGTGAGCGCGCTGTTCGCGTTGCCGCTGCGGGTCGGCTCGATCCGGGGCGGCACGCTCGTGCTGCACCGGGCGGTGGCGGGCGCGCTGAGCGGAGGACAGCTGGCGGACGCGCTGACCTTCACCGAGCTCGCTCTGCGGTTCCTGCTGGACGGGCACGCGGGAGCGGTGGAGGACGGCGCCGACTGCCTCCCGCTGCACGACCCGCAGCTGCACCAGGCGACCGGGATGATCGCCGCGCAGCTGGACACGGGGATCGACGAGGCACTGTCCCGCCTGCGCGCCCACGCGTTCGCGACCCGGCGACCGCTCGCGGACCTGGCGGCCGACGTCGTGGCCCGTCGCGTCACTTTCGACCCATCCGAGGAGGCGACATGACCGTCATCGGCATCGCTGCCCTACTCTGGGGGAGCCGGTGGAGGTGAGCGCGGTGGGTGATGACCGGCTCCTGGCGACGTTCGTCGAGCTGGCGGACACGCTGATCGACGACTTCGACGTGATCGACTTCATGCACCTGCTGGTGGAACGGTGTGTCGAGCTCCTCGACATCGACGCCGCCGGGCTGCTCCTGGCCGACCAGCGCGGCCACCTGCGACTGATCGCGAGCTCCGACGCCCAGGTGCGGTGGCTGGAGCTGGTGCAGCTGCAGAACGACGAGGGCCCGTGCCTGGAGGCCTTCGCCGCCGGCGACCACGTCGGTCACCCGGACCTGCGCACCGCGGGCGAGCGCTGGCCGCGCTTCACCGTCGCCGCGCTCGAAAGCGGGTTCGTCGCGGTGGACGCCCTGCCCATGCGCCTGCGCGGACAGGTGATCGGCGCGCTCAACCTGTTCCGCTCCGGTACGGGTGACCTGCCCGGCACCGCACTGAGCACCGCGCGGGCACTGGTCGACGTGGCCACCATCGGGTTGCTCCAGGAACGGTCCATCCGGAACCAGGAGATCCTGACCGAGCAACTGCAGATCGCGTTGAACAGCCGGGTCGTCATCGAACAGGCGAAGGGGTTCCTCGCCCACCGCCTGAACATGGACATGGACAGCGCCTTCACCGTCCTGCGCCGCTACGCGCGGGCGCACAACCTGAAACTGGCCGAACTCTGCACCGCGGTCGTCGACAGGACCATCGACGCCCACACCCTGGCGTCCTCGGCAGCCATCCGCCGCGACCAGCTCTCCCCTGGGAGAGAAGGGGAACGCCTCAGGCCGCGCGCGACCTGAGCTTGCGCGCCAGGCGTTGCGGCCTCGGCCACCGGACCCTGGTCGCCCAGCCCGCCTTCTCCAGCGCCCAGATCACCCGGGCCGAGATGTCCACCTGGCCCCTGCGGACGCCGTGCCGGGCACACGTGGGATCGGCGTGGTGCGAGTTGTGCCAGGACTCGCCCATGGACACGATGGCCAGCGGCCAGAAGTTGGCGGAGCGGTCCCTGGCCTCGAAGGGGCGGTCACCGATCAGGTGGCAGATCGAGTTCACCGACCAGGTCACGTGGTGCAGCACCGCGACGCGCACCAGGCCCGCCCAGAAGAACGCGGTCACCGCTCCCCACCAGCTCCACGTGATGAGCCCACCGGCCACGGCGGGGGCGAACAGGGTCAGCGCGCTCAGGGCCGGGAACCACCGGTTGATCCGCCGGAGGTCGGCGTCGGCGAGCAGGTCCGGCGCGAACCGCACGGCGTTGGTGTGGTCCCGCTCGAAGAGCCAGCCCATGTGCGCGTGCCAGAACCCCTTGGCCAACGCGCCCGCCGAGGAGCCGAAGCGCCACGGCGAATGCGGATCACCCTCACGGTCGGCGAAGGCGTGATGACGGCGGTGATCGGCGACCCACGCAATGACCGGCCCCTGGAGCGCCATGCTCCCCACGGCGGCGAGTGCGATCCGCAGACCGCGGTTGGCGGTGAACGCCCCGTGGGTGAAGTAGCGGTGGAAGCCGACCGTGACGCCGAGGCAGGTCAGAGCGTAGAAGGCCACGGCGAGGCCGACGTCCACCCAGCCAAGCCCCCATCCCCATGCGAACGGGACCGCCGCGCACAGGGCGAGGGCGGGGACCAGGACGAACAACTTCACCAGCAGCAACTCGCCCGTGGACTTCTGACCGGCGAGAACCGGCTCGGTGGTGCGAGGCCGTGCGGACACCATCTGACTCATGCGGTCGTGCCTCCGAAACGTGCGGTGATCTGGTCTCCGCCGCCGGGGTCTCGAGCGATGGCTGTGTTTCCTGACTACCCCGCGCGGGTGTCTGCAAACGTTCGCAGCTGTTCCGCGGGCAGATAGCACGGCGATCGCGGTGCGTCCCTCATCTCCCTGTGCGGAAGACACGCCGCGAACCGCGTCGACACACACAGCACATCGTTCCGCCGAACTACTCAGAATGGTTGCGGGACAAGGGAATCTGTCCTGGCGGGGCGGACTGCCCGCCGGTCGCGCTGTCCTCGACCCCCGCTGCGCTGCCCAGCCTGCTGGAGGTCGCCCACCCGCGGCGCTGACATGCGAACGTGCTGGGGTGCGCCGATACTGACTCGCGTGAGCACTCCCCGTGACGATCGCGTCGACCTCCCACCCCCGACCCAACCCATCCCGGGTCCCGCCGCACCCCCTCCGGTGCCGGGTCCGGGGACGACGGAGCCCGCTGGCAAGCCGCGGCCGACCCGGATCAGCGGTACCTGGGTCGCCATCCTCGTGGCTATCGTCGTACTGATCTTCCTGCTGGTGTTCATCCTCCAGAACCTGACCGACGTGACGATCCACTTCCTCGGCGCGTCCTTCACCTGGCCCCTCGGCGTCTCGTTGTTGTTCGCCGCGATCGCCGGCGCGGTGCTCGTGGCCCTGGTCGGCGCAGCCCGAATCCTCCAATTGCGTCGTCAAGCCAAGCGAGTGACGCACTAGTTCGGTGCGCGCTCGCGCACCGAACTAGGAGGACAGATGAGGCGACGTCTGCTGGCCGGCCTGTGCGGGTTGCTGGTGATCGGCACCGCCCAGGTGCCCATGGCCGACGCGAGGGGCACCGGGCGGTGTCCCGATGTCGTCGACGAGCGGCTCTTCACCAGTGCGAAGGCGCTGCGGGAGCTGAACGCGAAGGTCGCGAGCTTCGGGCTGCGGTCGACCGGTAGCACCGCGCACGAACGGCTCGTCGACTGGCTGGAACAGCGGCTGCGGCGGACTCCGGGCGTCAAGACGGCCTCGCAGGAGCTGCGAATCCTGCGGTGGCGACCTAGGGGCGGCGACCTCGCGACAGCCGGATCGCTGACCGCGGCCGACCGGCCGGTGACCGTGGCGGGGGCGATCCCCTACTCGCTGCCCGCCACCCGCGAGGGCGCTCTCGCCACCGTGCCGAGGACCGAACGGATCACCGCGGCCAACGCGGGCGGCAAAGTCGTCCTGCGCGATTTCCCCGCCGTGGACCGGGGGCACACGGCCGAAGCCGAGCTCGACCGCGACCTCATCGACGCGGGGCTGGCCGGGGCGGCCGGGCTGGTGATCGCGTTCGACCTCCCGCACGAGCAGGTCAAGGGTTACTGGGACCCGCACACCGGGACGCACTACCGCGTTCCCGGCGTCTTCGTCGGCGTCGACGAGGCCGAGCGGCTCAAGCGGGCCGCGGGCGCACCGGTGAAGATCGCGGTCAACGCCAGGATCGACCCGGCGAGCACGCGGACGCTGATCGCCACGTTGCCCGGCCAGAGCGAGGAACGCATCGTCCTGGGCACCAACACCGACGGCAACACGTGGGTGCAGGAGAACGGGACCGTCGCGATGCTGGCGCTGGCCGACTACTTCGCCCGGCTGCCGAAGCGGTGCCGTCCGCGCACGCTCGAGTTCGTGCTCGCCACGGGCCACCTGCACCGCTCCGTCGAGGGCACCGAGCACCGCGCGCGGACGCTGGACAAGGACTACGACGAGGGCACCATCGCGTTCGCCATGACGCTCGAACACCTTGGTACGCGGGAGCTCCTGCCGGTTCCCCGGACCAACGGCCCCGGGCGGGAACTGCGCTTCTCCGGAGCCGTCGAGCAGTCCGCGTGGTTCGCCGGGAACCCGTTGCTCGCCGAGACCGCGAACCAGTCGATCAAGCGACGCGCCGTGCAGCGCAGCTTCGTCCTGCCCGGGATCGACCGCCCCGATCCGGCGCGCGTCCCGCCGCACTGCTCCTTCGGCGGCCTCGGCACGCACTACCAGAGCCACCTGATCCCCACGATCGCGACGATCTCCGGGCCGTGGTCGTTGTGGGCGCCCTCCTTCGGCGCGGACGCGGTCGACCACGCCCGCATGCGCGAGCAGGTGCTCGTGGCCGGGGACAACGTGCTCGCCCTGGACGGCGTGCCCCGCGAGCAGATCGCCGGTGACTACCTCGCGCAGCGGAAGGCCCGGGCGGGGGGCGCGCCGACCTGCTCCCACGCGCTGCCGCCCGAGCAGGCTCCGGCTCAGTAGCGGGCGATCACCCACAGCTCGTTGCCGAACGGGTCGGTGAGGGCGGCCGACCGCCCGTACGGGGTTTCGTCCACAGTGGACGAAGTTCCGCCCGCGGCGGCCGCCCGCGCCAACGTCGCGTCCGTGTCGGCGACCTCCATCATCGTCACCCACGCCGTCGCTGGCGCGCCGGGCTCACCGTGGATGCCGCCGACCTCGTGGCCGTCCGGGCGGCGGAGGAAGGTGAAGTCGACGCCCGGCATGTCCTCGTTGCCGTCAAGGGTGAAGTCGAAAACCGTTGCGTAGAAAGCACGTGCTGCCTCCGGCCGGGCGGTGACGAGGTCGTTGCGGACCAGCGCGTCCGGCTCGTTCACCACGCGGCAGCCCGGCGAGGTCCGGCCCTGCCACAGGCCGAACCGGCCACCGGCGGGATCGAGCGCGAAGGCGGCGCGGCCCAGATCGGCGACGTCGTGCGGCGGGGTGAGCAGCGTGCCGCCCGCCGCGACGACGCGCTTGGCCGTGCCGTCGCAGTCGTCCGTCGCGAGGTGGACGTCCCAGCCCCGCCCCTCCCCCTGGCGCAGTCCGGCGACCGGCAGCCCGCGCAGCAGGCAGACCCCGGTCTCGCCGAAGGTCCAGCCGAAGACGGCCCCGTAGAAGGCCTGCGCCGCGGCGACATCCGCCACCGGGAGGTCGATCCAGGTGGGCGTGCCGAGCGGCTGGTTGTGGTCGACCTGGCTCATCGCGTTTCTCCTTCGGCGTGGGGCGGCGAGGAGAAAGCTACGAGCCCTGTAGGCCAGTTCCTGACCTAGATACCGATGCACTCGTTTGGGTGAACCCCATCGGAGCCAGTCCCGACAATCTCGTTGAGTGGGCAACCATCGCCACCCTGATGTGGGGATCAGGACGGGAGACGCACCGATGGGGAGCCGACAACAGGGCACGGGAGTCGCCGTCATGGGCACGGCTCCCGGGGCACTTCCACTGCTGGGGCACGCGGCCACACTGCTGCGCGATCCCCTGCGGTTCATCGGGTCGCTGCCCGCGCACGGAGACCTCGTCCACGTCCGGTTCGGGCCGCTGCGCGCGGTCGTGGTGTGCGATCCGGAGCTCTCCCACCAGGTGATCACCAACGAACGGGTCTTCGACAAGGAGGGCCCGCTGTGGCGCCGCGCCCGCGAGGTGGAGGGCGACGGCCTGATCACCACGGCGCGCGCCAGGCACCGCAGGCGCCGCCGCATGGTGCAACCGGCCTTCCACCGGGCCCGGATGCCGCACTACGCCACGATCATGACCGAGGTGCTCGCCGACGAGACCGCCGCGTGGCAGGACGGGCAGGTCGTGCCGGTGTCCGCGTTCGCGTTGCGGTTCACCTCCGAGACCACCGCCCGCGTCATGTTCTCCGAATCGGCCGACCCGGAGGCCGTCGCGGGCATCCGCGCCGCGCTGCCCGACCTCGTGGCCGGGGTGTTCCGGCGGATGCTCAGCCCGCTGAACTGGCTCCCGACCCCGGCCAACCGCGCGTTCACCAAGGCGCGCAAGCAACTCCAGGACAGCGCCGCCCGCCTGATCGCCGGCTACCGGGCGGGCGGGGAGCGCGACGACATGATGGCCGTGCTGCTCGCCGCCGAGCGCGACGAGACCGGAACGCCCGACGACGAGGAGATGGCGGCGCTCGTCACCGGCCTGTTCCTGGCCGGGACCGAGACCACGAGCGCGAGCGTGAGCTGGGTGATGCACCTGCTCGCCGAACACCCGGACGCGCAGGAACGGCTGCGGCGCGAGACCGAGTCGGTGCTGGGCGACCGCGTTCCCGCCTACGAGGACCTGATCCACCTGCCGTACACCCGCGCCGTGGTGACCGAGGCGCTGCGGCTCTACCCGCCCGCGTGGCTGCTCGCCCGCGTGACCACGAGCAGGACGACGCTGGGCGGGCACGTGCTCCCCGCCGGGATGAACGTGATCTACAGCCCTTACCTGATCCAGCGGCGACCGCGGCAGTACCCGGAACCGGACCGCTTCGACCCCGACCGGTGGCTGAGCGCGGCGACCGGGTGCCCCGGCTCCTTCCTGACCTTCGGTGACGGAGCGCGCAAGTGCGCGGGCGACACCTTCGCCCTGACGCAGCTGATGGTCGTGGCGGCCGGGCTCGTGCGGCGGTGGGAACTGCGGCCGGTGCCCGGACGGCGGAAGCGCCCGAAGGCCAGGGCCGTGCTGCACCCCCGGCACCTGCGGTTGCGGCTGAACCGTCGAGGAGCGGCGTGACCACTCGGACCGAGTCACCGACCATCACCGTGCAGTTGCCGCCGATGTACTTCCCCACGGCGCTGAAGGTGCACCCGCAGATCGACCTGCTGGAGGAACGGGGCCTGGCGTGGATGGCGCGCCACGGGTTCTGCTCCGACCCGGTGCAGGCGACGCGCGTCCGGGACAGCCGTTCCGCGCACTTCTTCGGTTACCTGTGCCCCAGAGCCGACGCGGACCGGTTGCAGGCCGCGGTCGACTGGGGCTACCTGATGTTCGTCTTCGACGACGTGGACAACGACGGCTTCACAGCGCTGGACCTCGCGGTGCGCATCGTCCGGACCCTCGAAGTTCCCGACGCGAAGGTCCTGCCGCCCGACAACCCGTTCACCGCGCCGATCGTGGACCTCGCGACGCGGGTGCACCGCGCCTGCGCCCCCGAGCACGTGCGGCGGCTGGTCGACAGCCACACGAAGTGGTTGCTCGGCGCCGCATGGGAAATCGCCGCGGCGCGGTACCGGCCGGAGATCAACGACTACCTGACCGCCCGGGTCATGTACGCGGGCGCCGAGCCGACCTTCACCTGGTTCCAGCTCTCCGAACCGACTGTCGTGCCGGAGCGCGAGATCAGCGCTCCCCGCGTGCGGGCGCTGACCGAGATGGCGGGCACGGTCGCGGCGATCGACAACGACCTGTACTCGCACGGCAAGGAACTCTGGGGGCGGCAGACCCAACCCGACCTCGTCGGCGTCGGCCTGGAGCTGACCGACCGCGTCGCGCTGCGGGACCGGATCGTGGTCAGGTTCTTCGAGCTGCGCAACGAGGTCCTGCCAACCGCGTCGCCCGCGCTCGCCCGGTACCTGCACAACCTGACGTGCACCCTGCGCGGCAACTTCGAGTGGGGCCTGGAGACCGGCCGCTACTCCAACCCGGACGGCGCGCACCCCGGCGCGATCCGCACGCTGGGCTCCGTCTCCCCCACCCCCTCCGCCGTCGGCCCACCGAACATCCCCTCCATCGAGTGGTGGTGGCAGGGGTAGGGGCGTCTTCAAGTACCCCCAACCCCCCTCCCAGCGGTCTCAAACCGCCCCCAACCCGCTCAACCCGGCGCCGGGCTGAGCGCACACCCGGCGGCCGCTGTCGGGGATGCGAGCTAGCTTCGGTCCCGTGCTCACAACCCTCGCCGTCGAGAACTACCGCTCCCTGCGCGACCTCGTGCTCCCGCTGTCCCGGTTGACCGTGGTGACCGGGGCCAACGGGAGCGGGAAGTCCAGCCTCTACCGCGCGATGCGGCTGCTCGCCGACGCCGCGCGCAACGGCGCCGTGGCCGCGCTGGCCCGGGAGGGCGGCCTGCCGTCGACGCTGTGGGCGGGCCCGGAGACGGTGGGGCGGGCGGTGCGCGAGGGCCGCGCGCCGGTCCAGGGCACGGTGCGGACGAAGCCGGTGGGGTTGCGGCTCGGCTTCGCCGGGGACGAGTTCGGTTACGCGCTCGACCTCGGACTGCCGGTCCCCGGTCCCACCGTGTTCAACCGCGATCCGGAGATCAAGCGCGAGAGCATCTGGAGCGGTCCGGTGCTGCGCACCTCCGCGCTGCTGGCCGACCGCGCCGGTCCGGTGGTGCGGGCGCGCGGAGCCAGCGGGGCGTGGGGCGAGGAGCACCACAGGATCGGGCTCACCGACAGCATGCTGAGCGAGTTCGCCGATCCCCGGGCGTCCCCGGAAGTGTTGGTGCTACGGGAAAAGATCCGCTCGTGGCGCTTCTACGACCACTTCCGCACGGACGCGGGCGCGCCCGCCCGGCAGGCCAGGGTGGGCACGCGCACGCCGGTGCTCGACCACGAGGGCGCGGACCTGGCCGCCGCGCTCCAGACGATCACGGAGATCGGTGACGCCGACGCGCTGGCCGCGGCGATCGACGACGCCTTCCCCGGATCGCGGATCAGGGTGGAGGTGACCGGCGAGGACGGGCGGTTCGAGCTGCGGTTCCGGCAGCACGGACTGCTGCGGCCGCTGGGCGCCGCGGAGCTCTCGGACGGGACGCTGCGCTACCTGCTGTGGGTGGCGGCGCTGCTCAGCCCCCGCCCGCCGGAGCTGCTGGTGCTCAACGAGCCGGAGACCAGCCTGCACCCGGACCTGCTGCCCGCACTGGCGGCGCTGATCGCCACCGCCGCGAAGAAGGCCCAGGTGGTGGTGGTCTCGCACGCTCGGCCGCTGGTGCGCGCGCTGGAGGTGATCGACGAGGACGCGGCGCTGCTGGAGTTGGAGAAGGACTTCGGCGCGACCGTGCTCGCCGGGCAGGAACGGCTGGACCGCCCGGCGTGGCACTGGCCGAAGCGGTGACCTCCGTCCGTCCTGGCGTGGTTGTTCTCTGTGTGGGAAGGGGTTGATTTCATTCGACACTGAAGCCATGAATACAACCGAATAGAGCGCTCGATCGTGACGCTCGATCGTGACCCCGTCGTGGCCAAGATCGCCGTTACGATCGGACAGTGCGCCAACTGGCACCCGGAGTGCGCCTGCTTCAGGGCCGACCCCGCCACCTGATGAACGTGTACCTGGTGGAGGACGTGCTCGTGGATTCGGGCACCCCGAGGGCGGCCGGGCGGATCTTCCGGCAGCTGCGCGGGACGCCGCTCTCGGCGCACGTGGTGACGCACGCGCACCCGGACCACTTCGGCTCCAGCCGCGCGGTGTGCGAGGAGTTCGGCATCCCGCTCTGGGCCGGGGCCAAGGACGCCGAGGCCATCGAGACCGCGACGCCCGCGCGGGCGCCCGGCAGGCTCCCCGCGCTGCTGGCGCGGACGCCGATGCCTCCGCCGTGCCCGGTCGCGCAGCACCTGGGCGAGGGCGACGAGGTCGCCGGGTTCACCGTCCTGGAGGTGCCCGGTCACTCCCCCGGCCACATCGCGCTGTGGCGGGAGAGCGACGGCGTGCTGCTCTGCGGTGACGTGTTCCTCGCGCTGCTGCGCGTCGGCGCGCCGCCGGACTTCCTGACCTGGGACCGCGAGCTCAACCGCGAGTCGATGCGCAGGCTGGCCGCGCTGCGCCCGCGCCTGGTGCTCTTCGGCCACGGCAAGCCGCTGCGCGAGGAGCCCGACCGGCTCGCGCGCCTGCTCCGATGAGCCGGGACGAGCCGACCCTGGAACGCGAGGGGGAGCTCGGCCGCATCGCCGCGTGCCTGGACTCGGCGGCCCGGGGCAAGGGCCACGTGCTGGTCATCGAGGGGCGCGCGGGCATCGGCAAGACCCGGCTGGTGCAGGACACCAGGGCGCTGGCCAAGGAGCGCGGCTTCGGCAGGCTCCAGGCGGTCGGCGACGCCCTGGAGAGCGCCATGGCGTGGGGCGTGGTCCGGCAGATGGTGGAGCGCTCGGTCTCCCGCTACAACGGCGAGGTCCGGGAGCGCATCCTGGCGGGCCCGTCCGGGGACGCCTTCGCCGCGCTGGACGCGGCCGAGGCCGATCCGAGCGAGGCCGAGCTGGCCAGGACGCTGCACGCGCTGTGGTGGGTGGCCGTTGACCTCTCCTCCACGCGACCGCTGCTGATCACCGTGGACGACGCGCACTGGGCGGACCTGTCCTCGGCGCAGTTCCTGGTGTACCTGTCGCGGCGGATCGCCGACCTGCCGATCGCGCTCGTCGTGGCGACCCGCCCGCCCGCGGAGAACACCGGGCCGCTGGCGCAGCTGAGCGTCTCGCGGCAGGCGGAGCGGCTGCTGCCACGGCCGCTGAGCCCGTCCGCGCTCGCCACCTCGGTCGCGGCCAGCGGTGTGCGCGCGGCACCGGAGGTGGTCACCGCGATGCACTCCGCGAGCGGCGGAAACCCTTTCCTCGCAAGGGTTCTGGTCGACGAGATGGCCGCGCTCGGACTGCCGTTGGACCAGCCGGAGACCGCCGAGCGGGTGGGCAGGCTCGGTCCGAGCACCGTGTTCCGGGCGGCGCTGGGCAGGCTGCCCGCGAACTCCGTGCGCCTGGCCGGGGCCGCGGCCGTGCTCGGCATCGGCAGCGATCCGTGGCAGGCGGGCGCGCTCGCCGACCTCGACGCGATGGAGCTGTCCGTCGCGGTCGAGTCGCTGGTCGCGGCGAACGTGCTGACGGGCGAGTCCGACCATCTCGTGTTCGTGCATCCCGTTGTGCGCGAAGCGGTTCTCGCCGACCTCGGGGCGGTCGCGCGCGCCGGGCTGCACGCACGCGCCGCGCGGGAGCTGTGGGCGGTGAAGGCCCCGGCCGATCGCATCGCGGCGCACCTCGCGCAGGCGCCGAGGGGGACGTTGCCGAATGCGGCGGAGGTGCTGCGCAAGGCGGCGACGGCCTTGCTCGCGGCGGGTGATTCCCGCACCGCCGCGGCACATCTGGCCCGCGCCATCGAGGAGAACCCGGACGACGCGGCGCTGCGGGCGGAGTTGGGCCGGGCGCTGATGCGGGGTGGGCGGGCCGAGGAGGCGCGCGACCACCTCCGGGCCGCGGCGGACGGCTTGCCCGACGCGGAACTCGTCGCCGCGGCGGCGTCGGCGACCATGGCCGTCGACGGGCCCGAGGCCGCGATCGCCGAGCTGACCGAAGCGATCGACAACCGCCCCGGCGGGCCGAGGGACGCGGGTCGGATGCACTTGGAGGCCCGGCTCGCGGTGATCCGCTCGTTCCTGCCGCACCAGCGCGAGGTGGCGTCGAAGCACCTGAGCGGCTACGCCACGCTGCCCGGCGGCACGCCGGACGAGCGGACCCTGCTCGGGTTGCTCGCGCAGATGGGGCGCTACGAGGTCCGGGACTCCGCGGAGGTCGCGGCCGTCGCGCGGCGGGCCCTCGCCCACGGCGCCTACCTCGACGACGCCACCGGCAGCATCGACGCGATGGTGGCGTGGCTGGTCGCCGTGCTCGCGCTGGTCTCCGCCGACGGGGTGGCCGATGCGCGGCGCGAGGTCGAGCGGGCGCGTCGGCGGGTGTGCGCGCACGGCTCGCCGATCGAGTTCTCCATGGTCGCCAACGCCACGCTGTTCCTGGACTGGCGGCTGGGCAACGTCACCTCCGTCGACGCGGAGTCCGAGGGCGCGCTCGCCGCCGTCGCCCTCGAAGACGCGTTGCCGCAGGTCATCGCGCTGCGAGCGACCGCGACGCACTTCACCGCCTACGCGGCCCTCGAACGCGGCGACGTCAACGGGGCCGCTGCCGCGCTGGCCCGGTTCGACGTGGAGCACGCGGACGGGCCGAAGATGATGCCGACGCTGTGGCTGCACGAGCCGAGGGCGCTCATCGCGCTCGCGTCCGGCGATCCCGTGCTGGCCAAGGAAGAGGCCCTGCTGCAACGCGACGCCTCCCTCGCGGCCGGGCTCGACCCGCCGACCATCCCGTGGCGGGATCCGGCGGTGCGCGCGTGCATGCTGCTCGGCGCGGAGGCGGAAGCTCTCGTCCTCGCGCGCGAACAGCTAGCGCTGGCCAGAAAATGGGGCGCCGCAACGGAAGTCGGTGCCGCGCTGCGGTTGTTCGCGCACGCCGACGTGGACAACCGGCTCGACGTGCTCGCCGAGTCCGTCGCGGTGCTGGAGACCTCTCCCGCGCGGTTGCAGCTGGCGCGCTCGCTGGTCGATCTCGGCGAGGCGCTGCGGGTTGCGCGGCGGCGCAGCGACGCCCGCGATCCCCTGCACCGGGGCATCGACCTGGCCACGGAGTGCGGCTCGATCGTGCTGCGCCGCCGCGCGGTGGAGGCCCTGGAGGCGCTCGGCGACCGGCCGCGCAGGCTGGTGCTCGTCGGGCGGGAGTCGCTGACCGCGAGCGAGCGCCGCGTGGCCGACCTGGCCGCGAGCGGGCGGGCGAACCGCGAGATCGCCCGAGAGCTGTTCGTGACGCCGAAGACGGTCGAGAACCACCTGGGCCGGATCTACACCAAGCTCGGCATCAACGGCCGCCGCGAGCTGGCCCGCGCGCTGGCCTGAGGGGACCCCCGATCCCCCACGCGCGGATGTGAGGGATCGCCCCTCATGCCCTTGGGGGGTCCGCCCCGCGACTCTTGTGTCATCGCCACGGAGGGTGGCTCACACAGGAGGTAGAAACCATGTTTCGCAAGGCCAGCACCCTGATCATCGCCGCTGCCGCCACCGCCGCCGTGTCGGCCCCGGGCACCGCGTTCGCCGACGACGTCATCGGGACGCCGCAGCCCTGCGTGAAGCTCAGCGACGTCACCGGCCCCGACTTCGACGTGAAGCAGTGCGGGGTCAGCGACGTCGACCAGTTCCGGGCCGGGCTGGAGAACAACGGCAACGCCTACTGCGGGCCCGCCTCGCTGTACAACGTGCTGCACTACTGGGGGCACGTGAAGAAGGCCCCGGTCGGCTGGCTCACCACCAAGGTCGGCAACCTGGACCCGAAGGACCCCGCCGACTACAACGTGATCACCAACTCGATCGGCCGGATCGGCGTCGACGCGAAGTACGACGGCGGCACCAAGCTCAGCAACCTTCAGACCGCGTGGAACATCGCGACCAAGCCCGCCCGCGACGCGAACTGGTCCACCGGTGTCGGCAACGTCAGCACCGCGACCTCGCCGGACTTCTCCGGGGAGCTGGCGAAGCGGCTGAACCAGGGTCCGCTGCAGATCGCCTACGGCCGCTACAAGGCCGGTCCGGAGTCGGGCAGCCTCCAGCGCAGCGGCGGGCACATCGTCACCGTGGTCGCGGCGAAGGGTTCGTTCAACGGCAGCACCGTGCAGCTGAAGCTGTCCGACCCGGGCCGCGCCGGTGACCACGGCGACGGCGACTACCTCAAGACGCAGTCGGACTACCAGCTGCTGGACGTCACCCTGACCAAGAAGTCGATCAAGGAGTACATCCCGGTCAGCGACAACGAGGAGACCGCCGAGGACGAGAGCCTGCAGCCGGGCACCTACCGCACCGTGACCCGCTGGGAGCTCACCGGCCCGCAGTACATCGGCAGCACCCGCCAGATGATCGAGAACTTCAACTGGTTCGTGATGGCCCCGCCGGTCGGCTGACCCGCGCGCACACGGCCCCGCCACCCCGGCGGGGCCGTTTCGCGTGTCACCACGCGACCCGCAGTTCGTGCACTCCTCGGATGAACGCGTCGTCCCGCATCGCCACCTCCTGCTCCACCAGCCGCAGTCCCGGGAACCTGCTCGCCAGCGCGGGCAACCCGACGCGCAGCTGCACCCGCGCCAGCTGCTGCCCGAGGCACTGGTGCACCCCGTGCCCGAAAGCCAAGTGCCCCTTGCCTTTCCGCCCCAGGTCGACCCGGTCGGGTTCGTCGAACCACCGCGGATCCCGGTTGGCCGCCCCGAGTTGCAGGGTGACCGCGTCCCCCGCCCTGATCAGCTGCCCGTCCAGTTCCACGTCCTCCAGCGCCGCCCGCACCAGGAACGGGATGACCGTGAGGTGCCGCAACAGTTCCTCCACCGCGGGCTCCGGCTCCGCGCGCATCGCCGCGAGCCCATCGGGTTGCCCGAGCAGCGTCAGCGTCCCCAGCGCGAGCATGTTCGCCGTCGTGTCCAACCCCGCGCCGAGCAGCACGACGCCGATGTTCGTCAGCTCCTCGTCGGTCAGCTCCGTGGTCGCCAGATCGCTCAGCAGGTCATCGGTCGGCTTGGCCCGCTTGGCTTTCACCAGCCCGCGCAGGAAATCCTGGAGCGCCGCGAACGACGTCACGACCGCGTCCCCGTCCCCCGAGCCCGTCACCACCATCGCGTGCTGCTGGAAGTGGTCGCGCTCCTCGTACGACACGCCCAGCATTTCGCAGATCATCTGCGCGGGCACCGGCTGCGCGTACGCCTCCACCAGGTCGACCGGCGGCCCGTTTTCCTCCATCGCGTCAAGGTGTTCCGCCGCGATGCGTTCCACCATCTCGGACAGCACCCGCATCCGCCGCACCGTGAACTTCCCGGTGAGCAGCCGCCGGTAGCGCGTGTGCTCCGGCGCGTCCATGTCGAGGAACGCACCGGGTTCGGCGGGCGGCAGCTCCGACCCGTCCGGCGCGAGGTGCATGAGTTCCGGCCGCGCGCTGAACCGCGGATCCGCCAGCACCGCCCGCGCCGTCGCGTAGTCCCGCGTCTCCCACCCCGAATGCCCGTCGGGATAGATCATCGGCTTCAGCACGGATACTCCTCCACGTAGCGTTTCTACTTCTCTCAACGTTTATAGCAGCTTATTTTCTCATCTCATTGCAATGACGATGAGCCCGAACGCAATTTCTGGCGGACTGCGCCCATGATTGACATCCGCCTCCGCGGCAAGGTCGTCCTGGTGACCGGCGCGAGCGCCGGCATCGGCGGCGCCATCGCCAGGGCTTTCGCCGCCGAAGGCGCCCGAGTGGTCGTCCACTACCTGGACACCGATCCCACTGCCCCGCCCGGAGTCCGTTGGGACCACCGGACCCCAGCCGCCCACGCCGCCGAACAACTCGCCACCGACCTCGGCGACGCGGTTGCCCTGCCCGCCGACCTCTCCAGCCCCAACGCGGCGGCCCGCTTGTTCGACGCCGCCGAGCACCACCTAGGCCCGGTCGAGGTCCTGGTCAACAACGCCGCCCACTGCGAGAGCCCCGACACCGTCGACACCCTGACCTTCGACGGCCTGGAACGCCACTACCGCGTCAACGCCGTCGCCCCGGGGTCCCGTCCAGACCGGCTGGATCACCAACGACGTCGCCGACCAGATCCGTTCTCTTGTCCCCTTAGGACGGTTCGGTGACCCCGAGGACATCGCCGACGCGGTCGTTTTCCTGGCCGCCCACCAAGCAAGGTGGGTCACCGGCCAGGTCCTCCAGGTCGCGGGCGGCCACGCTCTCTGACACTTTTCCAGCGTGGGGTCGGCTTGACCTGGGGCCCCTCGCGCGTGCCGGGGCCTGCCGGGCCGGCACGGGAGGAACCCGGCCCTCGCGCGCGAGCGTATGGCACGCGCACCCCAGGTAAAGCCTCCGATCCGTTGCGCCCCTTACCTTTTCAGCCCACGCCTGCACCACGCTGGAACCCTCACGTTCCAGCGTCACGCCGCACCCGGGGTTATAACATCAGTGGGCAGTCCACCCTGATGTTGCGTTGCGGCACCTGGTCAGGGTCGATCCACTTTGGAGGGGTGAAGCTCGGTATCCCATGCTCGAAGATGATCACCCAGTCTTGTGCGTGGATCACATGATGGTGATACACGCAGAGCAGGACGAGGTTGTCGAGGTCGGTCGGCCCTCCGTCGATCCAATGCACCACATGATGAGCTTCCGTCCATGCCGGAGGCCGATCACAGCCCGGGAAGGCGCATCCCTTGTCCCGCACCGCGAGTGCTCGTCGTTGGGCGAGTGAGGCCAGTCGTCGTCCGCGTCCGTAGGCGAGGGGTTCACCCTTCTCCCCGAGCACGATCTCAGCGATATCGGCATCACAGGCCATGTGCTGGGCCAGGTCCGGGGACACCGGCTGCCCGGTGTCAGTCCGAGCACACCCGGTCTTGTCCTTCAGGTTGTCCGCGTCCATGGTCATGACCAGCAGGGAACGCGGCAAGCCCGGGATGTCGTGGTGGGCCATCGCGATCGTCATCGCCTCAATGAACGCGTCGGCCAACCGCTGCTCGAAGGTACGCGGGTCTTTCTCCCCGTCCACGGACCGGGGTTTGGCCATGGCGAGCAGGAAGTTGGAGACCTTCTCACCCTCGAGCGGACCCATCGTGGCACTGAGGCGCACGCTCCCGTCCTTGCCACGGGACATCCGCGCCGCACGCCGCTCCACCGCCTCCCGCTCATCCCGATAGACACCATCAGGGTCAACCACCGTCCGCACATACTTCCCCGCGCGCTTCAGGAACTCCGGGTCCAACGTCGGCGCCACATCCGCCAACACCCGCTCCGCACCCTCCACATGCTCCGACGGGAGACGCTTGATCGCATCCGAGATCACCAACGCGTGTTCACCACTGATCTCCCCGGCATACACCGCCTCCCGGGTATTCGGGAGACTCGGCAACTCCCGCACCAACCTGGTGCGCCGCTTCGCCTCACCCGGATGGATCTGCAGCTTGGTGCACAACAACATCGCCAAGTCCCTGCACCCGTAGGTGGCGTGCAGTACACGTTCATCGGCCTGAGTGTTGGCGTCGGTTTGCACGGCGGTCAGGAGCCTGCCGATCGTCTCCAACTCCGACAGGAACTCCAGGTGGTCGTTCTCGGGCAACTGGTAGGAGTCGTTGGCCGCCAGCTGCGCGGCGAGTAGATCCTTGA
>NZ_JANAVO010000023.1 GCF_024213555.1 Allokutzneria sp. A3M-2-11 16
CACCACCATCAGCAACCTCCGGCCGAAGTGCCGCAGGCACCACCGGATGAAGCACGAATCCAACTGGAAGTGCGAAAACCTCGAAGACGGACGGCACGTGTGGACCACACCCAACGGGAAGACCGCCGAGACCGAAGCGGAACCGATCGCGGAACCCGCCCCCTTCTAGGGCCTCAATAGGCTGCGGACATGGAAGCGGCGTTGGCGTGGGCGGAAAGCGCGGTCGGCCAGCGGGTGGTGGATTCGCGAGGTCTCCGTGAAGGCGGTGCGCCGTGGTTGCTGCGGTTCGACGACGGCGCGGAAGCGGTGCTGCGCGGCGGGGACGGGTTCGACACCGAAGTGGCGGCGCTGCGGTTGGCGGAAGAGAACGGAGATCCTGGCGCCGAGGCTCATCGCGGTCGGCGAAGGGCTGATGCTGCTGACGGTGGTGGCGGGTAGCAGCCGGATTCCGGCGGTGGAGGGGCTTCGCGAACCAGCGTCGGCGCGGGTGTTCGTGCACGGGGATCTTACGTCCATTGTGGACTGGGACTGTGCGGGAGCCGGGCATCCCGGGGTGGACCTGGGGTCACTGCGGTGCGACGTGGAACTGATGTTCGGCAGCGGAGCGGCGGAGGTCGTGTCGGCGGGGTGGCGGGAGCGGGCCGGGCTTGCCCCCGGCGGACGAGCCCTACTGGGACGTGGTGGCGGCGCTGGCCACGCCCCCGGACCTGATCGACTGGGAATCGACGATCCAGGACCAGGGGCGCGACGACCTTGACGGCGCGACGCTGACCGCCCGGCGGGACGCGTTCCTGCGGGCGGCGCTGGACCGGCTCGACCGAGGAACGACGTGACCCGAGCTACCAGGTGACCGGCAGCGACGCGAGGCCGTAGACGATCGAGAACGTGCGGAACTCCACCTCGTCCACGGGCACGGCGGGACGCAGCTTCGGGAAGCGCCGCAGCAGCGCGGGGTAGGCGACGCGCATCTCCATCCGGGCCAGCGGCGCGCCGAGGCAGTGGTGCACGCCGTGGCCGAACGCCAGGTGCGGAGCGGTCTTGCGGCCGATGTCCAGGGCGTCCAGGTTCTCGCCGATCGCCGGATCGCGGTTGCCCGCCGGGATCGAGAACACCACCAGGTCACCCTTGGCGATCCGCTCGCCGCCCAGCTCGGTGTCCTCGACCGCCCAGCGCGGAGCGATGGAATGGGTGATCGACATGTAGCGCAGCAGCTCCTCGACGGCCGCCTCGATGTGCTCGTCGGACTCGGCCAGCGCGCGCTGGTCCGGGTGCTGGAGCAGCTTGAGCGTGCCGAGGCCGAGCATGTTCGACGTGGTCTCGTGCCCGGCGAGCAGCAGCAGATCGGCGACGCCCACCAGCTCGGCGTCGGTGACCTTGTCGGCGTGCTCGCGGATCAGCATGCCGATCATGTCCTCGCCCGGCGCCGACCGCTGCCCCTCGACCAGCTTCGCCATGTAGGCCAGCGAAGCCCTGGTCGCGGCGATCCGCTCCTCCATCGGCAGTGACATGTCCAGCCGCAGGCCGCTCAGCCGCTGGAAGTCGTCGCGGTCCTCGTAGGGCACGCCCAGCAGCTCGCAGATCACCAACGAGGGAATGGGCAGCGCGAACGCCTGCACCAGGTCCACGGGCGGCCCGGCCTGCTCCATCGCGTCGAGGTGCTCCTCGACGATCGCCTCGATCCGCGGCTGGAGCCTGCGGATGCGCCGCACGGTGAACTCCGGGGTGAGCAGCCTGCGCAGGCTGGTGTGCTCCGGCGGGTCGTAGTTGAGCAGCATGCCCGCGGAGCTCTCCGGCTGCACGAAGGGCGGAACCTCGACGGCGTGGCGGGCGTTGTTGGCGAACCGGGCCGCGTCGCCGAGCGCCTCCCGGATCAGGTCGTATCGGGTGACCAGCCACGCTTCGCCGCCCCACAGGGTGCGGATCTTGCTGACCGGGCTCTTCTCCCGCAGCTCGGCCAGCTCGGGGACGGGGTCGAAGGCGTCGCGCCGGATGTGCACGGGCGCTTCGGTCATGGCGGACATGGTGCTCTCGGTCATCGCGGTCCCGTTCGTGTGGAGGGGTCAACCGCTAATCCGATATGGAACTCTCGGTTAGCTCCTCCCCGAAGCTAGCACAACTGATAGCCAGCTCTCATCTGATACCGTGCCGCGCATGAACGACCCAGGTCAGCGCCCCCTCCGCGCGGACGCCCTGCGCAACGC
Organism: Allokutzneria sp. A3M-2-11 16; assembly: GCF_024213555.1. Classification (GTDB taxonomy): domain Bacteria; phylum Actinomycetota; class Actinomycetes; order Mycobacteriales; family Pseudonocardiaceae; genus Allokutzneria. The sequence goes on from NZ_JANAVO010000023.1 coordinate 2,202, forward strand.
GGAACGCCTGGTGCTGGCGGCGCGGCAGGCCTTCGCCGAGGACGGGCCGGAGGTCTCGCTGGAGGAGATCGCGCGCCGGGCCGGGGTCGGCGTGGCCACGCTCTACCGCCGCTTCCCGAGCAAGGACGACCTCGTGCGCGCGGTGCTGCTGTGGCGCTACGAAGAGCGGGTCGCCCCGGTGCTGGAGACCGCGCTGGTGGACCCGGACCCGTGGCGGGGAGTGGTGTCCTCGCTGGAGGCGGCGATGGGCCTGGCCTGCGAGGAGCAGTGCACGTTCCTCGCGGCGAAGAGCATGCACAACCTCGCCGACGGCATCCAGGACCACTACTTCGCCAACTTCACCAAGATCGTCGCGCGCGCCCAGGCGGCCGGTGCCGTCCGCGCCGATCTCACGCCGGAGGACCTGCCGCCCATCGCCTACATGCTGCTCGGCGCGCTGCGCATCGTGCGCGCGCCGGACTGGGATTGGCGCCGCTACCTCGGGTTGCTCCTCGACGGGCTGCGCCCGGAAGGCGCGACGCCGCTGCCCGAGCTGCGCGGCTAGCGGGCGTCCAGCTCGGCCGCTTCCTCCGGGGTCGGCGCGGAGCCGCCGAGGTGCGCGGGCTGCCACCACGTCTGGTCCGGCGCGGGGGTTTCGGGGTAGCCGCGCTGCGCCCTGTCCAGCAGCTCCGCCATGCGCGCGCGCAGTTCGGCGGTGACCTCGTTCGGGTCCTGCTCCGGGGTCGGGTGCAGCGGCTCGCCGATCAGGATGGTGATCGGCAGGTGCCGCGTGCCCAGCGCGCGCGGGCGGCCCTTGGTCCACATCCGCTGGGTGCCCCAGACCGCCATCGGGATCAGCGGGGCGCCCGAGGCGGCGGCCATCCGGACCGCGCCGGACTTGATCTCCTTCACGGTGAACGAGCGGCTGATCGTGGCCTCCGGGAAGACGCCGATCACCTCGCCGGAGCGCAGCGCGGCCAGGGCCTGGTCGTAGGCGGCCTCGCCGGCCTTGCGGTCGACCGGGATGTGGTGCATCCCGCGCATCAGCGGCCCGGCCACGACGTTGTCGAAGACCTCCTTCTTCGCCATGAAGCGGACCAGCCGGTTCGCCGGTTGGGCGCCCAGGCCGCAGAAGATGAAGTCCAGGTAGCTCACGTGGTTGCTCGCCAGCACCGCGGCGCCCTCGTTGGGGACGTGCTCCGCGCCCTCGACCTTGATCCGCAGGTCGAGCACGCGGAACAGGGTCTTCGCCAGTGTGATCACCGGGGGGTAGACGATCTCAGCCATGTGTGTTTGTCGACCGATCTGGAGCAGGGGAAACCGGACATCACGAAGTTAGGGTGTGCTGAGCCGCGTGCACTATGGCCTGGGTCACGTTACCGCCAACCCCGAACCCCCGGCGACGTCCACTGATCGTGGAATCCAAGACTCGCAAGGTTGTCGTCGTGGTCTGCGCGGTGGCGCTCGTCGCCGTGTTCGCGCTGGTCATGGTACGGATCGCCGGGCTGGACGCGGGCACCTCGCTGGCCCTGCCCGTCTCCGGCCTGCCCTACGCGGCGGTCGGAACCTTGATCGTCTTCCCCGCGGTGCTGGCGGTGCGCGCCCGGTGGCTCACCCTCGCCGCGGCGGCCCTGGTCGCGCTCCAGGTCTTCTGGCTCGCACCGCGGTTCGTGGCCAACGGCGCGGAGATCGCCGCCGACGCGCCCCGGCTCCGAGTGGCCACCAGCAACGCCCTGCGCAGCAACGTGGACATGCGCGCCTTGGTCGAGCTGGTGCGCGCGCAGAAGGTGGATGTCCTTGCGGTGCAAGAACTCGGGCCGAAGGGCGTCGGCATGCTGGACGACGCGGGGATGCGTGAGCTGATGCCGCACCGCGAGCTGCACCCGGACATCGACACGTCGATCTACTCGCGGCTGCCGCTCACCGCGGGCGGTCTGGTGAACCAGCCGACGACCTGGCCGCAGACCACCGCGACGGTCGTGGTCGGCGGGCACCCGGTGCGGATCATCGGCGTGCACACGCTCTGGCCCGTGGAGAAACCCGCGGCCTGGACGGCTGATCTCCGCGCGCTGCGCGCCGAGGCCGGGCCGAACGTGGTGATGCTGGGCGACTTCAACGCCACCTTGGACCACACGCCCATGCGCGAGCTGCTCGCGGCGGGTCTCGTCGACGCGCACGCCGAACTCGGGCGGGGGTGGGCGCCGACGTGGCCCGCGGATCGACCGGTGATCCAGATCGACCACGTGCTGCACGGGCGGGCGCTGCGCGCGGTGTCCGCCTCCGAGCACACGCTGCCCGGGACGGACCACCGCGCCGTGGTCGCGGAGCTGGCCTACCAGGCCGAGGGCTCGTAGTCCTTCATGAAGCAGCCGTAGATGTCCTCGCCCGCCTCACCGCGCACGATGGGGTCGTAGACCCGCGCGGCGCCGTCCACCAGGTCCAGCGGCGCGTGGAAGCCCTCCGTGGCGAGGCGGATCTTGGTGGGGTGCGGGCGTTCGTCGGTGATCCAGCCGGTGTCCACCGCGGTCATCAGGATGCCGTCGTTGTCCAGCATCTCCTGCGCGCTGGTCCTGGTGAGCATGTTCAGCGCGGCCTTGGCCATGTTCGTGTGCGGGTGGCCCGGCCCCTTGTAGGCGCGGCTGAACTGGCCCTCCATCGCGGAGACGTTGACGACGTACTTGCGCCGCGCGGTCGAGGCGGCCATCGCCGGGCGCAGCCTGCTGACCAGGATGAACGGCGCGGTGGCGTTGCACAGCTGGACTTCGAGCATCTCCAGCGGCTCGACCTGCTCCACCTTCTGCGTCCAGCTGTTGACCTCGTGCAGGTCCGGGACCAGCCCGCCCGCGTCGATCGCGGTGTTGTCGGCGATCCGCTCCAGGGAGGCCGAACCCGCGCGCAGCGCCAGGCTCGTCACGTCCAGGTGGCTCCTGCTGGTGAGTTCGGTCAGCGCCAACGGGTGCGCGTCGCTGATGTGGCCGAAGGCGATCATCTCCGGCAGTTCGCCCGCGGGCAGCGGGTCGGACTCGGCCGCCACGAGCGGGGCGTAGGAGCCGGGGGAGCGGCGCACGGTCTGCGCGGCGTTGTTGATCAGGATGTCCAGCGGGCCCTGCTCGGCCACCGAGTCGGCCAGCGCCACCACCTGCGCGGGGTCGCGGAGGTCGATGCCGACGATGCGCAGCCGGTGCAGCCAGTCCGCGCTGTCGGGCATCGCGGCGAAGCGGCGCACGGCGTCGTTGGGGAAGCGCGTGGTGATCGTGGTGTGCGCGCCGTCCCGCAGCAGCCGCAGCGCGATGTACATGCCGATCTTCGCCCGCCCGCCGGTGAGCAGCGCGCGGCGCCCGGTGAGGTCGGTCCGCGCGTCGCGGCGGTCGCGGTTGAGCTTCGCGCACGGCGGGCAGAGCTGGTGGTAGAACGCGTCCACCTCGTGGTAGCGGTTCTTGCACGTGTAGCAGGCGCGGGCGCGCAGCAGGGTGCCCGCGGTCGCCCCGGTGGCGTTGGAGACCAGCGGAATGCCCTCGGTCTCGTCGTCGATGCGCGTGGGGGAGCCGGTCGCGGTCGCGGCGGTCACCGCGTTGTCCGCGGCGGTCACGGCATCGCGCCGGACGGTGCGCTTGCGCTTCTTGACGCCCTTGTAGAGCCGCGATGTCGCGCGTTGGAGCCGGACGACGTCCGGGTGATCCGGCGGCAGGTCGTCCGCCTCCGCCAGGACCTTGAGGCAGTCCTCAAGCCTCGCCGGGTCGATGCCCACCGTCTCCACGTCCGCCGTCGTCATAACCACTTACCGTCGTCTCGAATCCCGTACCTGCCGCAAAGACTGTACGGGGTCCGAGACGACGGCCGTCCAGGTCACGCCGTATGCAGCCTCAGCCCATAGGCGTTGAGCACCTCGGTCAGCGGCTGGAACCAGGTCTCCCCGCCGGAGTTGCAGTCGCCCCAGCCGCCGGAGGTCATGCCCTGGGCCTGGTCGCCGGTGACGAACGAGCCGCCGGAGTCGCCGCCCTGGGCGCATGCGCTCGTCTTGATCAGCTGGTGCACCAGCTGGCCGTTGCCGTAGTTGACGGTCTCGTTCTTGCCCAGCACCTGCCCGCAGCGCCAGTGCGTCGTCGAACCGGAGCGGCAGGTGGAGCTGCCCACCGGCGCTTCCCACTGGCCGCGCACCAGGACGTCGGACACCGCGCCCCAGCCGAGCACGACCGGCACCGTCCACCAGCCGTGGCCGGTGCGGACGAAGGCGTAATCGTTGCCAGGGAAGGAAGATCCGGCGAACTGACCCTGGGTCGACCAGTCCCAGCCCTGCGTGTTGGCGCCCGCGCCCGCGCAGTGGCCCGCGGTCACGAAACCGCCGTGCACGGAGAATCCGATCGAGCAGCGGACATACCCGCCGGACACCGGCACGTAGTACGGATCGCCGCCGACCGTGCCCGCCGCATAGGTTTTCGGTTGCGGCGCGGTCGTTCTGCGCACCGTGACCGGCCCGGCCTTGCGGGCTTCGGTGAGGAACGACTCGACCTCCGGCGTTTCGGCGCTCACGGTCACTACGACGCTGCCCGACTTCGGGTCCGGGTGCCAGCTGTGCACCGCGTCGGGGGCTTTCCTGCTTCTCGCGGCCGCGTCGACTTTGCCTTGTGCGGCATTGAGTTCCGCGGCGGTCCGGCCCACCTTCGTCGCCTCGGCACCCGTGGCGCGCACCGCGTTCGCCGCTTTCTCGTCGGTCACGCCGACGACGAGCTTGCCCTTCGCCGCGTCGAACCAGGAACCGCCGAACGCGGCTCCGGCGGCTCGTTCCGCGTTGGTGTCGATCGCGCGGATCTGAGCTTCTTGGCGGATGCGTTGCCGGGCTTGGAATTCGGTGAGCCCGAGGTCGCGCTGCATCGCCGGGACCAGGCCGGGGGAGAGTTCCTGTGCGTTGGCCGGGACGGTCATCACGGACGTCACGGCCAGTACGGACATGCCAAGGAGAACGTGCCGCTTCATGATGCTCCTCATGTAGCAGGGGATGAGGAGCGCATACCCGGCGCGGCGGCATCACGCCGGGGCTGGCTCGTAGTGGGGAGATTAGCCGCCGAACCTCGTTGGTGGCTACCGAACCAACGACCGAACGATCGACAACGCCTCGGCCACGCGCTCCGGTTCGGTGCGATGGCTGAGCACGCACAGCCGGAGCAGGTACTCACCACGCAAACGGGTGCTGGACAGGAAAACCCTTTCCGTGGCATTGATCTGCTCAAGCAGTCGCCGGTTCTCCTCGTCGCCGCCCTCGCGCAACCGGAAGACGTTGACGGTGAGGTCCGGGTGCACTGGGACGTCCACTTCGGACAGTGCGCTGAGTTCGCGGTGCACCACCTGGGCGAGGTCCAGCTTCTGATCCAGCGCACGGCGGAACGCGGCTACTCCGTGCAGGTGCAACGGCAACCACATGCGCAGTCCGCGGAACTCCCGCGTCAGCTCCGGGCCGAAGTCGCAGTAGTCCGGCGGCCACGGATCACGTTGGAGGTCTTGGAGATAGCTCGCGTCGGCCGTGTGCGCGGCGCGCAGGGTCTCCTGATCGCGCACGAGCAGCACTCCGGTGCCGTAGGGCAGGAACATCGTCTTGTGCGGGTCGATCGTGATCGAGTCCGCGCGCTCGATTCCCCGCAGTTTCGCCCGCCCGCGCTCCGTCAGCTGGAAACCGCCGCCGTAGGCACCGTCGACGTGGAACCACATGCCGTGCCGCTCCGCGATCGCGGCGAGCTCGTCCAGCGGGTCGACGGTGCCCGTGCTCGTGCTGCCCGCCGTGCCGACCAGCAGGAACGGCGCGGGGTCCTTCGCGATCATGTCCTCGGCGGCTTCGGGGTCCATGCGGTGGTCCTCCGTCACCGGCACCACCCGCAGCTGGTCGGGGCGCAGCCCGGCGATCCGCGCGGCCTTCGCGACGCACAGGTGGGTGTGCTCGGTGACGTAGATCGTTCCGGTGCCGTGCTGTTCCCCCAGCCTGCTTTGCCGCGCCGCCACGACCGCCGAGAGCGTGGCCAGGGAGCCGCCCGTCGTGATGAACCCGCCCGCGCTCGCCGGGAGCGCGAACTCCCGGCAGAGCCAGTCGACGACGCTGTCCTCCATCGCCACCAGGTCCGGGGCCATCGACGCCACGCCGGTAAACCTGTTGACCAGCAACGACAAGAACTCGCCGAGCGCCGAGGAGACCAGCCCGCCCACCGGGAAGTACGCGAGGTACCCGGGCCCCGCCGTCTCCACCGCGTTGCCCGCCGCCTGTTTGAAGATCTCCAGCAGCTCGGCGAACTCGCCCGGTTTCTCGCTCGGCGGGTCGAACGGTTTCGTGCGGGGCCGAAGGTTCGACGCGGGCGCGCTGGGCAGCCCTTCGAGGAAGTCGGCGGCGAGCTCACCGACGCCCGCCATCATCGCGGCCAGCTCGGCGCGGTCCGGGTCCCAGGACTCGAAGATCATGCCCGCGAGGCTAGGAACCCCGCGCGCCCGCCGTCTTGTACGTTATTGCGCGGCCGGATTACCGGGGATACTCGACGATCATCGACTTGATGTCGAACTGCTGGTTCTGGCTGAGCATGCCGAAGATCTTCATGAGTTCGACCACCCGCTGGAGCCGACTCTGTTCGAGGTTCATGGGGTAGCTGCCGAAATGCACCAGACTCGCCGTCTGCGGATCGATTTTCGCGTAGTGCGGAAGAACGGCCTCCACTTCCGCGCGGCGGTTCGCGTCCGCCTGCCCCTTCAGCAGCGCGCGTTGGAATGCGGCCACCGTCTTCGGGTTTTCCTTGGCGAACTTCGCGTTGGTGGCATATCCCGCGACCGGAATGTCCTGGGTCGGTCCCGCCGCGGTGTCGACCACCGGAACCGCGCCGATGCTCCGTTCGGCCTGGGTGATGAACGGCTCGATCATGAGCGCCGCGTCAATGTTTTTCCTGACCAGCTGGGCGTGCATGTCCGGATACGGGAACTCCTTGAACGTGACCGATTTCGGGTCGACCCCGTACGCGTCCAGCGTCGAGCGGGCGGTCAGCTCGGTGATGTTGGCCATGGTGTTCAGGGCGATCCGCTTGCCCGCCAGGTCCGCGGGCACCCTGACCGGGGAACCGGGCACGGTCATGATCATGAACATCCGGTGCCGCGCCTGGTAGCCGTCGGAGACCAGCCTGAGGTCGATCCCCTTCGACTGGGCGAGGAAGAAGGACACCCAGTTGCCGATGGAGAAATCGAGACTGCCACCGGCCAGCCCCGGAATACCGGCCGCGCCGCCCTGGATGGTCCTGCTCTCGATGGTCAGGCCCTCCTGGGCGAAATACCCTTTCTTCAGCGCGATGTGCACCGGGGCCACATCGATGATCGGCATCAGGCCGACCGTGATTACGGGCTTCTCGACCTTCGCGGTGCCGTCCTCGGGCGAGTGTGTTGTCCCGGCAAGCAGTCCGCAGCCGGAAATCGAACCGAGCAAGGCGATGGTGCCCGCCAGGCCGAGGGCAAGACGACCACGTCGTCCAAGCATAGTGGATACTCTCCCGATAAGATGCCAGTCGCATTTGCTTGGTCGCTGGCCTCCAGCGGGCTAAGCTCAATTCGCGCATTTATACCGGGTCCGAGCACGGGAGTGGATGTTGGCTCAGTACCATTCCGTCCAGGCGGATACCGTCGCTACGGACATCGTGATCATCGGTGCCGGACCGGCCGGACTCGCGCTCGCGAACCTGTTGCGCGGCACCGGTGTTCGCTGTGTCGTGCTGGAAAGGCAGTCCCGCCACTACGTGGAGAACCGGGCTCGGGCCGGGCTGTTGGAGTACCGCGCCGTGGAGGCACTCCGGCGCCACGGCCTCGCGGATCGGTTGCTGGAACTCGGTGCGCCGCACGGTGTCTGCGAGTTCCGGATCGACGGAAAGCGCTTCACCCTGCCGTACAGCGATCTCTACGAAGGGCGCACGCACTACGTCTATCCCCAGCAGGAGCTGGTCAAGGACCTGATCGCGGCCTTTGTGGACAGTGGCGGCGACATCCGGTTCGAGGCCAAGGACGTTGCCCCGCACGACATCGCCGGACCGAACCCGTCGGTGACGTGGACCGACGCAGACGGCGAACAGCACCGGCTCGGCTGCGAGTTCATCGCGGGCTGCGACGGCTTCCGCGGGGTGTCCAGGTCGAGCATTCCCGCCGGGGGCATCCGGGAGTTCTCGCATCAGCCCGGGATCGCGTGGCTGGGAGTGCTGGCGGAGGTGCCGCCGTCGACGGAGCACGTCATCTATTCGTTGCACCCCAAGGGTTTCGCCGGACACATGCTGCGCAGCCCCACCATCAGCCGCTTCTTCCTCCAGTGCCCCGCCGACGACAGCGCGGCGGCGTGGCCCGACGAACGGGTCTGGGCGGAGCTGCACGAGCGGTTCGCCGTGCCCGGCTCCGACTGGGCGCTCACCGAGGGGCGGATCATCGAGAAGGGCGTGGTCGACATGCGCGGCCACGTGACGGAGCCGATGGCCTACGGGCGGCTGTACCTGCTCGGCGACGCCGCGCACGTGATCACCCCGGTGGGGGCGAAGGGGATGAACCTGGCGCTGCACGACGCAGAGGTGCTCGCGGGGGCGTTGGTCCAGCACTACCAAGGAGATGACTCGGGCCTGGCCGGGTACTCGGAGACCTGTCTGCGCCGGGTGTGGCGGTGCCAGGAGTTCTCGCAGTGGATGACCACGGCGATCCACGGCACCGGGGACACGTTCGGGGACCGGACGGCGCGCATCCGGCTGGAGAACCTGTTCAGTTCCGCCACTTCGGCTGCTTGGTTCGCGGAGAACTACGTCGGGCTCATGTGAGCTCAGCGGCCGCGGAGGTAGGCGCCGGGAGCCACGCCCAGGATGCGGCGGAAGTGGCGGGACAGGTGGGCCTGGTCGACGAAACCGACCTCGGTCGCGGCTTCGGCGGGGCGGCGGCCGGAGTCGAGCAGCGCGCGGGTGCGGCGGACGCGCTCCTGGTTGAGGTACGCGTGCGGGGGCAGGCCGAAGCGTTCGCGGAAGCCTCGGAGCAGCGCGAACCGGCCGAGCCCCACTTCGGCGGCCAGCTCGTCCAGGCTCGGTGGGGCGGCCATGCGGTCCATCAGTACTTGACGGGCACAGTCAAGTACTCGGTTGCCGGGGCGGCTCTGCGAAGCTGCGCGGGCCTGGGTGCCGCGGCTTCGCCACAGCAGCTGAATCGCTTGGTACAGCAGGGTTTCCGAGGTGAGGTGGTCATCATGCTCGGCCGCCCGGTGCGCGCTCAGGAACGCCTCGCCCACGGTGCGGTCATAGCTCGTCTCGCCGGTGAACGCGGGAGTTCCCGCCGGACCACCGAGCTCCCGCACGACCCCTGACACCAGCTCGACGGTCGGGTAGAGCACGCGGTAGGCCCACCCGCTCGCGTCGGCGGCGTGGCCGCCGTGCACCTCGCCGGGGTTGATGCAGGTGATCCCGCCCGCACCGATCCGCCGAGTCCCGGACCCGACCAGCAGCAGTTCGACCCCGCTCTGCACGACGCCGATCGCGTAGGTGTCGTGGCTGTGCCTGGTGAAGGCGTGCCGGACGAACCGAGCGGCCAGCAGGTCCAACTCGGGCACGCTCGGATGCCGCCAGTAGTGCGCGGGCTCGGCGATCGCCATGTGCACACCGTACGTTCGGCGGCCACCGAACCGTTTCCGGCCTACTGTCTCCACATGCTCGTTCTGAGGACATACGACCAGGTCAGCGCCGCTTTGGCGGATGACCGCCTGACCGTACCGCCGCCTCCCGGACGCGACTCCGCGCTCGGCTGGCTGCGCTCCGCCGTGTGCCGCTTCAGCTCCGGGGCCGCGCACTCCCGCCGTCGCGCCCTGGTCGAGGCGCCGCTCCGCGCGCTCTCGCCGGACGCTCTCCGGCGCAGCGCTCGCGGGCGCGCCCCGGAGACCGCGGCCGTGGAGGTGCTGGCCGAAGCGCTCAGCGTCATCGTCGACCCGGCGGTCGTCGTCGCGGCGGCGCGCGCCTACCTGCCGCCGGTCGAACCGACTCCCGCCGACGACGCGGCGGTCGCGGCTCTCCTCGCGGCGCTGGGCGGGGTCCGCGACGAGCCCACCGCCGCGCGCGCCTGCCTGCTCGTCCAAGCCTGCGCGTCGACAGCGGGACTCATCAGGAATGCGTTGCCGTACAAGGACTTCGGTGAACCCGAAGCGGTGTTGGCGGAGACGCTTCGGCATTCGCCGCCGATTCCCGTGCTGCGGAGACAGCGCCCGGACGGCACGCTTGTCGAGCTGGATCTCGTTGCGGCGAACCGAGATCCGACGGTGTTCGCCGATCCTTCGACCTTCGACGTCCGTCGTCCGAGCAACAAGCGGCACCTGACCTTCGGCGTGGGGTTGCGGCCCTGCCCCGGTGACAACCACGCGCTGGCGATCGCCGCCGGTGTCCTGGAAGGGAGTTCCCGATGAGCGCGTTCGCCGACCTGCACCGCCGCGGTGCGCCGCTGTTGCTGCCCAACGCGTGGGACTACGCGTCGGCCGCCGCGCTGTTCGACGCGGGTTTTCCGGTGGTGGGCACCACGAGCCTCGGCGTGGCCGCGGTGCACGGCCTGCCCGATGCGACGGGTGCGGCGCGTGCCGAGACGATCGCGCTGACCGAGCTGATCGCTGGCCTGGGCATGGTCACGGTGGACATCGAGTCGGGGTTCAGCTCCGATCCGGCCCAGGTCGCCGAGCTGGCGGTGCGCCTGTCCGACGCGGGCGCGGTCGGGGTGAACCTGGAGGACGCGATGATGGCGCCGGAGATCCTGTGCGGCCTGATCGAGGCGATCAAGCACAGCGTCCCCGGGCTCTTCGTCAACGCGCGCACGGACACCTACTGGCTCGGCGACTCCTCGCTCGACGAGACCCTGGTGCGCGCTGAGTCCTATGTGGACGCCGGAGCTGACGGGATCTTCGTGCCGGGCATGACCGATCCCGACGAGATCGCCACCGTGGTCGAGCAGGTGGACGCTCCCTTGAACCTGCTTTTCCTGCCGGGCAAGCACACCGTCGCCGAACTCGCCGCGCTCGGGGTGAGCCGGATCAGCACCGGCTCGCTGCTGTTCCGCGCCGCCGTGCACGCGACCGTGGCCACCGCGCTCGCCGTGCGGGACGAACGGCCGGTGGCGCCCGGCGTCCCCGGCTACGGCGACGTCGTGGAGATGCTGGGACTATGACCGGTGTGGGACCGGAACTGGCGGCTTTGGCCGGGCTGCTCGCCGACGAGACGCGAGCAGCCATGTGCCTGGCCCTGCTCGACAAGCGCGCGTGGACCGCGGGCGAGTTGGCCCAGCTCTGCGGGGTCGCGCGGTCGACCGCGAGCGAGCACATCTCCAAGCTCGTCGCCGGAAAGCTCCTTGACGAGCGCCGTCAAGGGCGGCATCGCTACGTCCGCCTCGCCGACGACGACGTGGCGCGCTTGATCGAGACGATGTCCGCGCACGTGCGGCCCGCTCCGGTTTCCGGACTCCGCCAGCACCGGGCGAGCGCCGCGCTGGCCAGGGGGCGAACCTGCTACGACCACCTCGCCGGTCGGCTGGGCGTGGCCATCACCGACGCGATGTCCGCGCGCGGACTGCTGCGCCGCGACACCGGCTTCGCGCTCACCGGCGCCGGGCTGGACTGGTTCGCCGTCCTGGAGATCTCCTTGCCCAGCAAGGAGAAACGGCCACTCGTCAGATCCTGCCTGGACTGGACCGAGCGCCGCGACCACCTCGCCGGTCCCGCCGCCGCGCACCTGTGCCGCGCCGTGTTGGAGCGCGGGTGGGCTGTGCGCATCGGCTCCCAACGCGCCGTGCGCGTGACCCCGCTCGGCCTCGACGAACTACACCGTCACCTCGGCGTCGAGCCTGCCGAGCTGTAGGCGATGCCGAGCCGCGATGCCAGTCCCCGCAGGTGTTCCTCGAAGACGGGCGCCATGTCGGAGTAGGCGAAGTCCAGCTGGTGCAGGACTTCCATGCACACCAACCCGTAGAGGCCGCTCCAGCAGGTCAGGACGACGTGCACGGCCGCGGGGGGAAGCTCGCCGCCGATCACCTCGGAGTAGCTGACCAGCTGCTCGCGCAGGCCGGGCGCCAGGTCGGCGAGATCGGGGACGGGGAACGGTTTCTCCCGCCACAGCGCGACCACCTGGTCCCGGATGACCTGCTCGAAGCGCATGCCCGCGGCGTAGCGCGCGGCACCCGCCACGACCGGTCTCGTGAAGATCCACCCGAACTCCGCGGGATGCGCCACCGCCCAGTCGCGCAGCGCGCGGCAGGTGTTCAGGAACCCGTCCGCGGTCCGCAGCTCGTCGGTCAGCTCGTCGAGGAAGGCCACGGTCATCGCGTTCACCAGCTCGTCGTGGCCGGAGAAGTAGTGGTAGAGCGCGGGCCCGCTGATGCCGACCTCGCGCCCGACGGCGTTGATCGTCACGGCTGCGGGGCCCTTCGTGGTGAGCAGCCTGCGCGCGGCGTCGTGGATCTCGTCAAGGGTCGCCTTGCGGACGCGGTCCCGCCTGCTCGTGGTCACGTTGACATCTTAGGCGGTCTATGTTTGCTTAATAGCCCTAAGGAAACCTAGAGGCTCTAAGGGGACACATGAGGGCGGTCGTGGTCGGCGGTGGGATCGGCGGGCTGGCCAGCGCGGTGGCGCTGACCAGGAGCGGGTGGCAGGTCGAGGTGCTGGAGCGCGCGGCGGAGTTCGGCGAGGTGGGCGCGGGCCTGGCGGTACAGCCGAACGCGCTGCGTGCGCTGGACGCGCTCGGGCTCGGCGACGCGGTCCGCGAGCGCGCCTCCACCGAGGCGCCCGCGGGAATCCGGGCTCCCTCCGGGCGCTGGCTCTCCCGCACGGACCCCGGTGAGCTCCGGCGGCGCTACGGGCAATGGGCCATGGTGCACCGCGCTGACCTGCTGGAAATCCTGCACGCGGCGATCCCGGCCGACGCACTGCGCCCCGGCGTGGACGTGCACGAGGTACGGCGCGACGGCACGGTGCTGCACTCGGGCGGCACATCGACCGGGGACCTTGTGGTCGGCGCGGACGGCATCCGCAGCATCACCCGGCGCTCGGTCTGGGGCGAGGCACCGGCGCCGCGCTACGCGGGCTACAGCACTTGGCGGGCGATCTCGAACGTGCCGGTCCGGGAGTCCGTCGAGACGTGGGGGCGGGGCGAGCGGTTCGGGTACTCGCCGCTGCCGGACGGGCGGACCTACTTCTACGCGGTGGTCAACGCGCCGGAAGGCGAAGAGGGCGGTGCCGACGAGCTGCGCCGCCGCTTCGCGCACTGGCACGATCCGATTCCGGCGCTGGTCAACGCGGTGGAGGGGACGGCCTTGCTGCGGCACGACACCTACGAGCTGCCGAACCTGAGCTCCTACGTGGCGGGCAAGGCCGCCCTGGTCGGGGACGCCGCGCACGCCATGACGCCGAACCTCGGGCAGGGCGCGTGCCAGGCACTCGAAGACGCCGTGGTGCTCGCGGCAGCGGACGGGCTCGCGGAGTACGACCGGCTCCGCAGGCCGCGCACGCAGATGGTGGTGCGCCGCTCGCACCGGCTCGGCGTGATCGCGCACTGGGCGGCACCCGCGCTGGTCGGGGTCAGGAACACGGTGCTGCGGATGCTGCCGCGGTCGAGCTTCTCCCGTTCCATGGCGCCGGTGCTGGACTGGGCGCCGTGACGAGAAAGTTCGTGAGTTCCGCGGCTCCAGCAGGCACGATCGGGGCATGTCCCGGAGTGAGTCCTCGTTGCGCGGCCTGGCGCTGGGCGACGCGTTCGGGCAGACGTGGTTCGCGCCGGAGGGCGACCTCCGGCGGCGCCGGGTCGCGCCCGCACCCTGGCCGTGGACGGATGACACGGCGATGGCGCTCGCCCTGTTCCGGGTGCTGCGCGAGCACGGCGCGGTCAACCAGGACGCGCTCGCGGCCGAGTTCGCCGCGACCTACACGGCCGAACCGCACCGCGGCTACGGCGCCACGATGCACGACGTCCTCGCGGCTATCCACAGTGGACAGTCATGGCGGGACGTGGCCCGGCGGCAGTTCGACGGCCAGGGCTCGTGGGGCAACGGGGCGGCCATGCGGGTGGCCCCGCTGGGCGCGTGGTTCGCCGACGACCTCGACGAACTCGTTGTGCAGGCGGGAAAATCGGCCGGAGTGACGCACGCGCACTCGGAAGCGATCACCGGCGCGGTCGCGGTCGCCGTCGCGACGGCACTGGGCGTGCGCGGAGTGGCTGGGGTGGACCTGCTCGGTGAGGTGGTCTCACGGTTGCCGGAGAGCGAGGTGCGCGCCGGGCTCGTGCGAGCGGGGCGCATCCGGTTCGACACGGACTCCCGCAACGCGGGCGGAACGCTCGGCACCGGACGCCGGATCTCCGCTGTGGACACGGTGCCGTTCGCCCTGTGGTGCGCGGCCAGACACCTCGACAACCTCGTGGAAGCCTTGTGGGCCACCGCGGCGGCCGGGGGTGACGTCGACACGACCTGCGCGATCGTGGGCGGGGTCGTCGCGGCCCGCACCGGCCTCGACTACGTGCCGCGGGAGTGGCTGGAGTCGTGCGAGCCACTGCCGCCATTCAGCTGAGGTCCAGCACCGCCCGGACCGCCTCGGGGGTGCGGGCGACGCTGGCCGTGCCGTCCTCGGCGGTGATGATCGGGCGTTGGATCAGCTTCGGGTTCGCGGCCATCGCCTCGACCCACCGCGCCCGCGCCTCGGGAGTCCGCTCCCACGACTTCATGCCCAGCTCCGCCGCGACCGGCTCACCGAGGCGCGCGACGTCCCACGGCTCCAGGCCGAGCCGGTCCAGCACGCGCTCCAGCTCCGCCACGGTCGGCGGGTCCTGGAGGTAGTAGCGCACGGTGTAGTCCGCGCCCTCGGCGTCCAGCAGGGACAGCGCGGAGCGGCACTTGGAACACGCCGGGTTGATCCAGATCTCCATGCTCACACGCGGATACTATTCGCTGGCGCGGTGTTCGTCCGCCGCGCGCTGGACGCGCTCGACGTAGCCGTTCCACCAGTCCTCGCCGCCGACGCCGTCCTGGTCCCGCCCGCCGCGCCCGTCGATCGTCTCGCGGACGATGTCGGCGTGCCCCGCGTGCTGCGCCGTCTCGGCGACAACGCGGACCAGCAGGTGCCCGAACGTGGTCTGCCTGCGCTCCTCCGGCCACCACGGCACGCTCGCCGGCGCGTCGAGGGGGAGAGTGCTGATCGACTCGTCCGCGTGCCGCCACGCCGTCCGGTACAAGTCGGTCAGGTACTCGCGGCTCTCGTCGGCCTTCGCCCACATGTCGCCGTTCTCCCACACCGATCCGTCCTCGTTCCACGGCAGCGCCACCGGCGCCGGGCGGCCGACCGAGTCGCCGAGGTAGCCGAGCTCGATGCCGACGAGGTGCTTGACGAGGCCGAGCAGGTTGGTACCGCTGGGCATCACCGGGCGCCGGATGTCGTACTCGGAAAGGCCGTCGAGCGAGCGGAGCAAGGAGTCGCGGGAGGCTTGGAGGTAGCGCTGGAGGTCGGCTGCGATCGGTGTCATGCGTCGCAGGCTAGCCGCTTTTTCTTGCGGTTGGACCGGGGTCGCGTTTGGCTTTGGACGGGGCAGCCTGGATGGGTTGGGTTGTTTGGCTTGCGTTGCGCTTGGCTTGCGAATGCCTTGGGGCGCCTGGGAATTCATCCTTTAGAGCCATGATCGACTATTCATCCACCATGGAATGTGGTTATGCCCCATGGTGATTTGCTTGATGAAGCATGAGTCCAGCTGACGCTGCGAAAACCTCGACGACGGACGGCACGTGTGGACCACGCCCAGCGGCAGGGTCCACGAAACGGAACCGATCGCCGAACCCGCACCCTTCTGACGCGGACGACGTCATCCGGAGTCGTGCGCCAAAGCTCCCTAGTCCGTGTCCTGCAAGTGGTCCCCAGCAACCGTCACGCCCCCGTGCTCGCCGTCCCAAACATCGCCACCGCAGCCCAAATTCCCGTTTCGTACTCAAAACGGGCTATGGGAGCGCTCTTTTTCCCGTTATGAGTACGAAACGGGGTTCTCTAGACGGCGCGCGCGGGGGATGGGGTGGCCGGGCGCGTGGGGTGCATGGGTTCAGTTTACGTGGTGTGCGGAGTGCTTGAGGACTTACAGGACAGGCCTAACTGGGCAGCAGGTTCAGCTCGACCAGAACCTCCCGCAGGCGCGGCAGCTTCTCGGGAACGGCCACACCGGACAGGACGTAGTCGTTGTCGCGAGAGGAAACGGCAAGATGCGCCCACTCGCCGGTGATCTCGTACGACGTAGGGGACACGCTTCGGACAGACCAGTAAGCACGGGCGAACCTGCCTGCGATCTGGGTGAGATCGGGGCCGGACAGGGCGAAGTCGACGTTCGGGGCGAGACCCCAGAACGCGCGGGCGAGCGGCGAGCCGGTGGGCGACAAGAAGCGTCGGGAGATCAGCCACTGCACCAGTTCCGCGCTACGGACGAGCGGGAGCTGATCGCCCTGCCTGGAAGCGAGGGAACCGTCGAGGTGGAGGACCAGGGTCTCCGTCGACGGGCCGTGAACGACGAACTCCAAGTCGCCCCAGCACATGCAGAGGAACGCCTCGGCGGTGTCGTCCACTTCGAGCAGGTGCGCGAGAGCGGCGATCTCATCCTTGCCTTGTGCGACAAGCACTCCCTTGTCGCCTGAGCCACGCTCCCGCACGCGGACTGAACTCCATGACACGACGGGCATCACTTTCGCAGTCCGCCGAGGAGTTCCGCGAAAGGGGTCACGTTCGCGTAGCGGTCGGGCTTCGCGGACGGGGCGCGGTGCGCGAGCAGGTCGGCGAGTTCCTTGCCCGCCAACGCGATCCGCTTCTCCAAGCCGGAAGCGCCACCCCAGTCGGAGGTGGCCGCGTACACGGCTGTGGGCACCACGACGGCCCTGAGGTAGGCGAACATCGGCCGCAGCGCGTGCTCCAGCACCAGTGAATGCCGCTCGGTCCCGCCGGTCGCACCCATAAGAACATGTTTCCCCGCAAGGGAATCAGTCTCCAGGATGTCGAAGAACGACTTGAACAGGCCACTGTAGGAGGCGTTGAAGACCGGCGTGACGGCGATCAGCGCGTCGGCGTCGGCGACGGTGCGCACCAGCCCGCCGAGCGCGCCGGTCGGCACGCCGGTGAGCAGGGCGTTGATCACGTCGTGGGCATGCTCGCGCAGGTCGACCATCTCGACGGAAGCCTTGTGCGGCAACGAGTCCTGGACGGCGGACGCGAGCTTGCCCGCGAGCAGCCGCGTGGAGGAGCGCTCGCTCAGGCCGGCGGACACCACCGCGATCGTGGTCATCGGACCGGGCCCGCGGGAACGTGCGCGGGGCGGAGTGCGGCGAACTCCCTGCGCAGCACGGGAAGGACCTCCTCGCCGAGGATGTCCAGCTGTTCCAGGACCGTCTTCAGCGGCAGTCCGGCGTGGTCCAGCAGGAACAGCTGGCGCTGGTAGTCGCCGAAGTACTCGCGGAAGGTCAGCGTCTTGTCGATGACCTCCTGCGGGCTGCCGACCGTCAGCGGGGTCTGCTCGGTGAACTCCTCCAGCGACGGACCGTGCCCGTACACCGGGGCCTTGTCGAAGTACGGCCGGAACTCCCGGACCGCGTCCTGCGAGTTCTTCCGCATGAACACGTGCCCGCCGAGCCCGACGATGGCCTGGTCGGCGCTGCCGTGGCCGTAGTGCTCGAACCGCTGCCGGTACAGCTCGATCAAGCGCTGGAAGTGCTCCTTGGGCCAGAAGATGTTGTTCGCGAAGAAGCCGTCGCCGTAGTGGGCGGCCTGTTCGGCGATCTCCGGGCTGCGGATGGAGCCGTGCCAGACGAACGGCGGCTTGCCGTCCAGCGGGCGCGGGGTGGAGGTGAAGGAGTGCAGCGGCGTGCGGAACCGCCCTTCCCAGTCGACCACGTCCTCCCGCCACAGCCGGTGCAGCAGGTGGTAGTTCTCGATCGCCAGGTCGATGCCGTCGCGGATGTCCTTGCCGAACCAGGGGTAGACCGGGCCGGTGTTGCCCCTCCCCAGCATCAGGTCCACCCGGCCGTCGGCGAGGTGCTGCAGCATCGCGAAGTCCTCGGCGATCTTCACCGGGTCGTTCGTGGTGATCAGCGTGGTCGCGGTGGACAGGATCAGCTTCTCGGTGCGCGCGGCGATGTAGCCCAGCATCGTGGTCGGCGAGGACGGCACGAACGGCGGGTTGTGGTGCTCGCCGGTGGCGAAGACGTCGAGCCCGACCTCCTCGGCCTTGAACGCGATGGCCACCATCGACTTGATCCGCTCGGCCTCGGACGGGGTCCGCCCGGTGGTGGGGTCGGTGGTGACGTCGCCGACGGTGAAGAGGCCGAACTGCATGACAGCTCCCTGGGACTCGAACAGGTAGTAGAAAGTTCAACTACTGCCGAGGTCAACAGTACCGCTCTCCCGGTTGTTCCACATACCCAGGTGTCACACACCGGGGCCCGGCCTCGTCATGGGGATGTGAACGATCGTGACGAGCTCGCCGCGCGGTTCGAGGCGCAGCGCGCACACCTGCACGGGGTCGCCTATCGGATGCTCGGGTCCCCGGCCGAGGCGGAGGACGCCGTACAAGAAGCCTGGCTGCGGCTGAGCCGGACGGACGGCATCGACAACCTCGCGGCCTGGCTGCGCACGGTGGTGTCCCGGGTGTGCCTGGACATGTTGCGCGCCCGCAAGAACCGCCGCGAGGACCCCACCGGCCACCCGCCGGAGCTGGCCGACCCGAACACGCCGGAACACGACGCGGTACTGGTCGACTCGGTCGGCCGGGCCATGCTCGTGGTGCTCGACACCCTGAGCCCCGCGGAGCGGATCGCGTTCGTGCTGCACGACCTTTTCGCGGTGCCGTTCGACCAGATCGCGTCGACCCTGGAGCGCTCACCGGCCGCGGCGAAGAAGCTCGCCAGCCGCGCGCGGTCACGCGTTCATGGGACACCCGAGCTGTCCGCCCCCGACCTCGCCCGCAACCGGCACGTGGTCGAAGCGTTCCTGGAGGCGGCTCGCGGCGGCGACATCGACGCGCTGCTCGCGGTGCTGGCCCCCGGCGTGGTCCGCCGGGTCGCCCCGGAGACGGGCCTGCCGGTGGAGGTCCGGGGTGCTCGCGACGTGGCGGAGGAGACGCGGATCTTCGGTCGCCGGGCGCGCTTCGCCGAAGTCGCGTTGGTGAACGGGCAGGTCGGCGCGGTCGTCGCTCCGCACGGGCGACTGCTGCTCGCGCTCGCGGTCACCGTCGAGGGAGATCGGGTCACCGGTTACGACGTGATCGTCGACCCGAACCGGCTAACCATCCGCGTCCTGGGCGGCTGAGCGGGCCTTGGCGCGGCGCTTGCCCTCCTGCATCGCCTGGACGCGGGCGACCGGGATGGTGTGACCCTCCGCGATGAGGTCGTCAGGAAGGCGTTGCGGCTTCGGCAGTTCGTCGTCCCACGGATCGCGCACGCCCAGTGATCCGAGCACCGACCGCATGGTGAACTCCGCGGGCGTGACCTGGTCGAGATCGTTCCAGGACAAGGGAAAGGACACCGTGGTCCCCGGTCGCACGCGTGGGCTGTAGGCCGCGACCACGGTGGCGCCGCCCGCCCTGGTCGAGTCGAGGAACACCTTGCCCGCGCGGTCCTCGCGGATGAACGCCGTGGTCGCGAGCACCGGGTCGATGCGCTCCGCCCGCGCGGCGACCGCCCTCGTCGCGGCGGCGACGTCGTCGACCGGAGCGTGGTCGTCGACGGGTACGAACACGTGAACTCCCTTGGAGCCACTGGTTTTCACCGCGCCGGAGAGCCCGGAGTCGGCCAACGCCTGGCGGATCAGCAGCGCGGCCTCGACCACGAGCCGGAAATCACCGCCCTCCGGCGGGTCCAGGTCGAGCACCAGGTGTGTCGGCCGATAGATGTCGGCGGAGAAACCGAGCGTCGGGTGGTACTCGACGGCGCGTTGGTTGGCGAACCACAACAGCGTCCGCCGGTCGTCGCACAGCGCGTAGGAGATCCGCCGCTTGGACGCCTCCGCCCACATCTGCGTGGTCCGCACCCACGGCGGCGTGTACTTCGGGACGTTCTTCTGCATGAACGGTTTCTGGCCGCGCAGCACGCGGACCACCGACAGCGGGCGGTCGTTCACGTGCGGCAGCAGGCGCTCGCGCACGCCGTCGAGGTAGTCGACGAGATCCCGCTTCGTCGCCTCGGCGCCCTCGAACAGCGGCTGGTCGAGATTGGTCAGCTTGACCTCGTCGCGCACCTCTTCACTGGCCATCGGCCCACCATGCCCACGGTGTCGCGCGGAGGCAACCTCAACGGGGCGGCGCTCCGCCCGTTCTCCGCTAGGTTGGGAACGACTCGGGGAGGTCACGGTGTCAGACAGCGGTGCGGCCGCGAAGCGGGCGGCGATGTACGGGGATGTGGATCTCGGCTCGTTCGAGCTGTTCTCCGGCAACTTCATCAACTACGGCTACTGGGAGTCGGTGCCGGACGGCCGCCCGATCACCCTGGAGGAGCGCACCGAGAGCCAGGCCGCGCTCTACCGCAAGGTCGTCGGCGGGCTCGGCGTCACGGGCTCGGACGCGGTGCTGGAGGTCGGCTGCGGCATCGGGGTCGGCGCGGCGCTGACCCTCCGCGAGTTCCGGCCGGGCGCGCTCGTCGGCCTGGACTTCTCCGAGGCGCAGCTCGAACGCGCCCGCGCCCGCAACGAGGAGCAGCTCGACCTCCGGCAGGGCGACGCGCTGGACATGCCCTTCGAGGACAACAGCTTCGACAAGCTCTACACCGTCGAGGTGGCCCAGCACTTCGAGGATCTCGCCGCCTTCGCCGCCGAGGCCCACCGCGTGCTCCGCCCCGGCGGGAAGCTCAGCCTGGCGACGTTCTTCGCCACCACCGACGAGGCGCCGGGCGAACTCCGCTCGCTGATCGAGACCATCGACGACGAGATCGACTTCGCGGTGCCGATCGAGCGCTTCCGCGCCGACCTCGCCGCGGCGGGTTTCACCGACGTCCGGATCGAGAGCATCGGCGAGAACGTCTGGTTCGGCTTCGACACCTGGGTGGCGCAGACGCAGTACCACGACAGCTGGGGCCGGAACTGGCTCAAGGCGTACCGCGCCGGGCTGGCCGACTACTTCGTGGTGAGCGCCACGAACTGATCCACCAACGGGTTCTGGTCGGTGGAGCGCCAGCAGACGGCGACGACGGTGCGCGCCGTGTCGGGGTCGAGCCGCCGGTAGACCACGCCGCTGAGCCGCGTCCGCCGGACGCTCGCCGGTGCGACGGAGACGCCCATCCCGGCCGCCACGAACGCGCAAGCGGTCTGCCACTCCACCGCCCGTTGCCCGATGGTCGGCTCGACACCGTTGTCCCGGAACAGGTTCACGATGCGGTCGTGCACGCCCGCCCCGGCCGAGCGGGGGAGCAGCACCAGTTCCTCCCCGGCCAGCGCGGTGATCGGGACGGCGCGGAGGTCGGCGAGCGGGTGCCCGGTCGGCAGGACGGCGACGAAGCCCTCGGACAGGACCGGCTCGCACGCCAGCCCGGGTTCGGCGACGACCTCGCGGACGAAGCCGACGTCGATCGCTCGCTCGCGCAGCGCGGTGATCTGGGGCGCGGTGGTCATCTCGTGGATTTCGGTCTCCACGGCGGGAAACCGTTCGCGGTAGGCGCGCACGAGCCCGGGGAGGATGGTCAGCGCCAGCGACGCGGCGAAGCCGATCCGCAGCCGCCCCACCTCGCCCCCGCCTGCCCGCCGGGCCGCGACGAGGCCGGACTCGGTGGCGTCGAGGGCCCGCCGCGCGGCGGGCAGCAGCTCGGCGCCCGCGGGGGTGAGCTCGACCCGCCCGGGTGCCCTGGTGAACAGCGGGAACCCGACCTTCTCCTCCAGTCTGCGGATCTGCTGGCTCAGCGGCGGTTGCGCGATGCCCAGCCGGTCGGCGGCGTGGCCGAAGTGGCGCAGCTCGGCGAGCACCACGAACGCGTGCAGCTGGTGGAGGGCCAGCTCGGGACGGTCCATATCTCAAGGGATATCACAGGTGGCACATGTGCGTATTGGACGTATCAGTACTGGTCACTTAGCGTTCCACGGGTGAGGCAACGACGAGTGATCCGCAGTTCGGCGCGGTTCGAGGACGAGATCGGCTACGCCCGCGCGGTGGTCGTGGACGGCTGGGTGCACGTCTCCGGGACCACCGGGTTCGACTACGCGACGATGACGATCTCCGAGGACGTCGTCGAGCAGGCCGAGCGGTGCCTGGACAACATCGGGGCCGCGCTCGCCGAGGCGGGCTGCACGTTCGCCGACGTCGTCCGCGTCCGGTACCTGCTGCCTGACCGGGCCGACTTCGAACCGTGCTGGCCCTCGCTGCGCCGCCGCTTCGAGGCGGTCCGGCCCGCCGCGAGCATGCTGGTGTGCGGGCTGGCCGACCCGCGGATGAAGATCGAGATCGAGGTGGACGCGCGCGTGCCGGACGCCTGACGGCTACCGTCAGGGTATGAGCTGGCGTGAGATGTCGTCGCCGGGCATGCCGCAGGTGTGGTTGGCCGCGGAGGACCGGGGCGTGGTGCGCGCGGACCTGGTGATGGCGCTGCGGGTGGCCAAGGAGCACCCGCCCGCCGGGACGACGGTGCTGGCCGCGCACCGGTTCACCGTGCTGGCCCGGCTGCTCGGCGATCCGGCCGAGGAGTACGTCGTCGGCCGCGCGGAGAGCCAGGAGACCGCAGAACAGATGATGACCGCCCTGCTCGCGGAGATCGCCTCCGCGCTGGGCGGCCACAAGGACGGGCTGATCGAGCTGGGCCCCGGCGGGCCGAAGCTGGTCCGGCTCAGCAAGGGCATGCAGTAGGCCGCGGCGGCGGCGGTCGGGGCGCCGCCGCGGCGAGGATCAGGACCTGCTGGCGGTGACGTAGTAGGCGCCGCCCCACTCGCTGTCGTCGTTGGTGTAGCCCACGCCCATGGCCCGGTCGGTGCCCGGCAGGTAGGCGACGCCGAGCACCTGGCCGTCCTTGCCCGCGAGGGCGGCGGGCTGCTCGTGACTGGTCCACGCCGTGCCGTCGAAGGTGGCGTACTGGCTGATGTTGCTCGTCAGGGTCGGCCAGCCGCCCGCGACCAAGGCGCGGTTGTCCGAGCGCACCGACAGGTCGTTGATCTCCGCGAGGCCGCGGCCGGTCCACTCCGTCCACGCCTTGCCGTCAAAGCGGTAGCCCGTGGTCAGCGTGCCGTCCTCGTAGAGGGAACGGCCGGACACGTAGACGGTGCCGCCCATGGTGACGATCTGGTCGGCGTTCCAGCCGTTGGGGAACGTCGCGGTGACCGGCAGCTCGTGCACCGTCCACGTCGTGCCGTTCCAGTGCGCGGCGTACGGGGTGTCCTTCTCCGGCGTGACGAACGCGCCGGAGATCCAGACGTCGTTGGCGCCAGCGCCCGTCACGCTGAACACCGCGCTGGGCTTGGCGGTCAGCTCCGTGGGCAACGCCAGCCGCTGCACCGCGCCACCGGCGTAGCGATCGAGGAAGCCCACCTGCTCGGAGGGGACACCGGTCTGCGGGTCGATCTTGCGCTCGAGGCCGACCGCGAGCGCGTGGTCACCGACCCGCTCCAGGTCCGAGACGAGCGCGTCCTTGTCAGCGCCGGGCTGCGGTGCCGCGACGGTGGCCCACTTCTGCCCGTCCCAGCGAGTCAGGGCGTAGGGCGTGCCCACCGCCGACACCAGTCCGGCCTGGAGGCCGCGCTGCCGATCGCGGAACGGCAGGGCCGAGGCGGGCCGCGGCGAGCGCGTCGCCTTCCGCAGCTGCGCCACGGAGATGGGCACGCCCGCGGCCCAGGCGTCGGTCCCGCTGACCGCGGCGACCTGGGTCAGCGTCACGTCCTTGCCCGCGAGATCGCCGATGGCCGAGTCCGACCACTTCGCGCCGTCCCACCGCTTGATGTGCGCGGTCATCTTCCCGCTGGCGTGGTCGGTGTGATCACCGACGACCCATCCGCTGCTCGCCGAGTCGAAGTCGATCCCGGACGGGGACTTGCCGTGCTCCTTCGACTGGTTGTCCATGGCCACCCAAGGAGCACCGGGGGTCGCGAACGCTCCGGCCAGTGCGACGACGGTCAGCAGTTTCGAGATGCGTGACAGGGACACAACGGCAGTCCTTTCACTGGAAAACCCCAGGCCCGTGACGCTAACGACCCGCGATACTCGCTTTCTACAATCTGATTGCGCTGAACAACAGTTGGGCGCTGCCCATAAAGGCGATTCCTGCGCGGAGGGGCGGCAAGCGTGTCGAAGTGCTCGACAAGCGCACGGAGACCTCGCAGGTGTCCGCCAATCCCAACGGCACGTTCACCCTGGAGGCGGACCGCAGGCCCCTTCGAGGAGGACCAGGACCAGGTGCCCCGAACCTCACGTAAACTGTGCCCATGCGCCACAACCGCCCCCACACCCCACCCATGGCGGGCGTGGACTAGAGAACCCCGTTTCGTACTCATAACGGGAAAAAGAGCGCTCCCAAATCCCGCTAAGAGTACGAAACGGAAGATCTCTAGCCACCTCAGCGCAGGATGCGAGGGTGCGCGGGCGGGGCGGACTCGTGGGACAGGGCCCTACTCCGTGGTGAATGTTGTTCGGCCGTAAGGGAAAGGGCCCGCGGCCGACTCCTGGGGGTAAGTCGGACCGCGAGCCCCTTCCGTGAAGGCCGGGTGCTCACGCCCCCGGCCGGACCTGGATCTTGCGGCCTTCGCCGCGCTTGAACGCCTCCAGCGCGGACGCGTACTCGCTCAGCGGCAGCCGGTGGCTGATGAAGATCTCCGGGTCGAGCGCGCCCGCCGCGAACAGGTCGGCGGCCCGCTCGTAGGAGTGCAGCACGGCCATCGAACCGGTGATCGTGATCTCCTGATTGTAGATCTTGTACGGCTCGATGGTCGCACGCGCGGCGTAGTCGGACACCCCGAACTGCAGGAAAGTTCCGCCCTTGGCGACGCGGCCGAGACCGTCCTGGATGGCCTTCTCGTTGCCGGTCGCGTCGATCACCACGTCCCAGCCCTCCGGCCGGTCCAGCTCGTCGGCGCTGGTGGCCGCGGCGGTGCAGCCCAGCCGCCGCGCGGTGGCCAGCCGGTCGGGGTTGATGTCGATCACCTCGATGCTGGCCGCGCCGGTGAGCTTGCCCAGCTCCAGCATCATCAGCCCCATCGTGCCGGAACCGTAGATCACCACCCGGCTGGCCAGTTGCGCGCGGAGGATGTCGTAGCCGCGGACGGCGCAGGACAGCGGTTCGATCAGCGCGGCGTCCTCGGTGCGCACGTGGTCGGGGAGCTTCACGCAGTTGGCCACCGGAGCGACGGCGTACTCCGCGGCGCCGCCCGCGGTGGTGACGCCGATCGCGGCCCACCGCTCGCACAGGTTGTTGCGGCCCGCGCGGCAGTAGCGGCATTCGTAGCAGTACAGCGACGGGTCCACCGCGACGCGGTCGCCGATCGCGAGCTCGGTGACCGCGCTGCCGATCTCCACGACCTCACCGGCGAACTCGTGGCCGGGCACCACGGGCAGCGTCGGGGCGAATTCTCCTTGCAGGATATGCAGATCCGTGCCGCACAGCCCGCAGGCCGAGACCTTCACGACGACCTGCCGCGCGCCGGGCGCGGGGTCGGGCACCTCGGTGACCTCGACCTCGCCGGGCGCGGTGATGACGGCGGCTCTCATTACTTCACGGCTCCTAGCGAGAGGCCCTGGACGAGCTTGTCCTGGGCGGCGAATCCGGCGACCAGTACGGGCAGCGACACGATCGTCGCCGCCGCGCACATCTTGGCCAGGAACAGGCCCTGGCTCGTGACGAAACCGGTGAGGAAGACCGGCGCGGTCCCGGCGACGACACCGGTCAGCACACGGGCGAACAGCAGCTCGTTCCAGCTGAAGATGAAGCAGATCAGCGCGGTCGCGGCGATCCCGGGGACCGCGACCGGCGCGACGACCCGGCGCAGCGTGGTGACCAGTCCGGCCCCGTCCAGCGCGGCCGCCTCCAGCATCTCCTTCGGGATCTCGGCGAGGAAGGAGCGCATCAGCCACACCGCGATCGGCAGGTTCATCGAGGTGTAGAGCACCACCAGGAACGAGATGTTGTCCAGCAGGCCGCTGTACTGGGCGATCAGGTAGATCGGCAGCAGCCCGGCCACCACCGGCAGCATCTTGGTGGTGAGGAAGAAGAACAGCACATCCGAGGTCTTCTTCACCGGCCGGATGGACAGCGCGTACGCGGCGGGAATGGCCAACAGCAGAACGAGCACAGTCGAACCCACGCTCGCGCTCACCGAGTTGATCAGCGGTGGCCACGGGCTCTGCCCGGTGCTCGCGCCGAAGAACTCCTCGTAGCCCTGCAACGACAGGCCCGCGAACAACGACGGCGGGTTGGTGGCCGCGTCGGACTCGGTGTGGAAGGAGGTCAGCACCATCCACAGCACCGGCAGCACGAACAGGATGCCGGACAGCCAAGCCAAAGCGCCCCAAGGCTTCCAAGCTCTTCTCATCACTTGACCTCGTCTCGGAGCAGGGAGGACACCGCGCGCAGGGCGAAGCTGGCGATCAGGATCGAGCCGATCACCACGACGACCCCCGCGGCGGAGGCCTGGCCGTAGTCGTGCGCCTGGTAGAAGGTCTGGTAGATCGTGTACGGCAGGTTCGCGGTGCCCAGGCCACCCGAGGTGATCGTGAAGACCGCGTCGAAGTTCTGCACGATGTAGATCGAGCCGAGCAGCCCGCCCAGCTCCAGGTACTGGCGCAGGTGCGGCAACGTCAGGTAGCGGAAGACCTGGAAGCCGGTTGCGCCGTCGATGAAGGCCGCCTCCACCGCGTCCTGCGGGCGGCTTTGCAGTCCTGCCAACAGGATCAGCATCATGAACGGGGTCCACTGCCAGACCAGCGCGGCGATCACCGCGGTCAGCGGCATCGTGCTGATCCAGTCGGGTTGCGCGGCGGACTCACCGAAGATCCACTTCAGCACGCCGTTGAACAGACCGTACTCCGGGTTGTAGAGCGCGTGCTTCCACAGCAGCGCCGCGGCGACCGGCACCACCAGGAACGGCGCGATCATCATGGTGCGCACCAGGCCGCGGCCGCGGAACTTCCGGTCCAGCAACAGCGCGATGCCCAGGCCGAGCAGCAGGCTGATCAGCACCACGCTCGCGGTCAGCAGCACCGTGGTCAGCACCGAGGACCGCAGGTTCGGATCGGTGATCACCGCGATGTAGTTGTCCAGCCCGGCGAAGCCGCGGTTCTCCGGGGCCAGCGAGTTCCACTGGAGGAACGAGATGATCAGCGTCGCCACGAACGGCAGCTGCGTCACGGCGATGGTGAAGATCAGCGCTGGCAGCAGCGGAGCCCGCCGGGCCCAGCGCGCCGCGGCGCCGATTCCCTTTGGTGGGGCTTGGGTTGGCATCGGATCAGCCCTTCCGGTATTTCGCCGCGACCTTGTCGGCCAGCCGCTGCGCCGCGCGCAGGGCGTCCTCGACCGAGCCGCGCCCGGCGATGGCCGCGCTGACCTCCTGGGAGACCTGCGTGCCGAGGTTGGTGAACTCGGGGATGCCGACGAACTGGATCCCGTTGGCGGGCCTGGGTTGCACGCCGGGATCGCGCGGGTTCGCCGAGGAGATCGCGATCCTGGTCTGCTCCGCGAAGGAGCCGGTCTCCTTCAGGTACTCCGGGCGCGCGTAGGTGGAGGCGCGCTTGCCGTCCGGGATGCTCGACCAGCCCTTCGCCTCGCCGACCACCCGCTCGTAGTCCTTGCCCGCGGCCCAGGACAGGAACTTCCACGCCGCCTGGTGCTTCTTGCTGGCCTTCTGCACGGCGAAGGCCCAGGTGTAGAGCCAGCCCGAACTCCTGGTCTTCACCACGGGCGCCTGCGCGAACCCGAGCTTGCCGCGCACCGGCGAGTCCGCCGCCTCCAGCAGCCCCGCCGCGGAGGTCGCGTCGTACCACATGGCGACCTTGCCCTGCGTCATGTTGTTGAGGCACTCGGAGAACCCGGCCTGCGGGGCACCGGCCTCGCCGTGCTCGCGCACCAGGTCCACGTAGAACCTGGTGGCCTCGACGAACTCCGGCGCGTCCACCTTCGCCTGCCAGTCCTTGGTGAACCAGGTGCCGCCGAAGGTGTTGACCACGGTGGTCAGCGGCGCCATCAGCTGACCCCAGCCGGGCTGGCCGCGCAGGCAGATCCCCTTCATGCCCGGCTGCGCGCCGTCGACCTTCGCCGCGGCCTCGGCGACCTGCCGCCAGGTCGGCCGCTCCGGCAGCGTGATGCCCTTCGCGGCGAAGATGTCCTTGCGGTACATGAGGAACGAGGACTCGCCGTAGAACGGCTGCGCGTAGACCTTGCCGTCGGCGGCGGTCAGCGACTGCCAGATCGGCTCCAGGACGTCCTGCTGGTCGAAGCCGGGATCGGCGGCGAGGTAGCCGTCCAGCGGTTCCAGCCAGCCGTTCTTCGCGTAGATCGGGACCTCGTAGTTGCTCAGCGTCGCCACGTCGTACTGGCCGGCCTGGCTGGTGAAGTCCTGGCTGATCTTGTCCCGCACGTCGTTCTCCGGCAGCACGGTGTAGTTCACCTTCACCCCGGTGCGCCTGGTGAAGTGCTCCGCGGTCAGCTTCTGGATGTCCAGCATCTGCGGGTTGTTGACCATGAGCACGTTGATCGACTCGGGGTCGTCCGGGTCGCCGATGCCCCCGGCGCCCGCGCACGCCGTCGCGCCCAGCAGCACGGCGAGAGTGGCGGACAACCGCGTGAATGACGTCATTGTCTTTCCTTCCGGCGGGGTCTTTCCTTCCGGCAGCGCGGAACAGGGGCCACCGCGCACGGCGGCCCCACGCGACGGACGGGGCCGCTAGGTCCTGAGCACCTTCGGCCCGAGCGCGGCGTAGCGGTGCGCCTCGGCCGGGGTGAGCGTGGTGTCGGTGATGATCGCCTCGAAGTCGGAGACGGCGGCGAAGCGGCTGAAGCTGGCGACGCCGAACTTGGTGTGCACGCCGACGAAGATCCGCCGCCGCGACACCTGGGCCGCCTGCGCCTTCACCGCGCTGACCACCGGGTCCGGGGTGGTCAGCCCGTGTTCCCTGGAGATGCCGTTGGCGCCGAGGTAGGCCAGGTCGATGACCATGTCGGCGAGCATCCGCAGCGCCCAGTGGTCGACCGTTGCCAGGGTGCGGCCCCGGACCCGGCCGCCGAGCAGCAGCACCGTCGTCGACGGCGAGGTGGACAGCGCCGCCGCGGTCGGCAGCGACGCGGTGATCACGGTCAGCGGCCGCGTCGTCGGCAGCGCCTCGGCGATGAGCTGCGGGGTGAAGCCCTCGTCGATGAAGACGGTCTCGGCGTCGTCGAGCCGGTCCGCCGCGGCGCGGGCGATCCGGCGCTTCTCCGGGACCATCGAGGCGGAGCGGAACTCCAGCCCGGTCTCGAAGCCCGCGCTCTCCACCGGGAACGCGCCGCCGTGGGTGCGCCGGACCAGGCCGTGCTCGCCGAGCGCGCGCAGGTCCCTGCGCACCGTCTCCGGGGCCACCGCCAGCTCGGCGGCCACCTCCATGACGTCGACCTTGCCGTCGGCGCGGGCCTTGGCCAGGATTCGGCGCTTGCGCTCCTCGGCTTGCATCAGCAAGACCCCTCCGCCCACATGACCGTTCGGACTTCAGCCCCGCCCGTTCGGGCTGGGAACAGGTCTAACACCGCGCACGAGGTGTGGCCAGTGCCACACCCGCTTCGGTGATGCCCGAATTCTGCCCGGTTCGTGAGAGCGCGACCAGGCCTGATCAGGCATCTGAACGCGCAGGTCGGCGAGCGGGTGCCCGAACCGGTCCGGCGGGCGGCCCGGCCCGGCCGTGAGGCCGTCGTTTTTTCCCCACCCAGGCAACTTTTCGGGCCACGATCGGGCCGATCCGGTCACCCTGAGTTCAGGGCTCGCCACTCGTTCGATAGCGTCCGCAACCCCGTGAAGTGGGGTGGAACCGGTCGTCGCATCTGGTCGACCGGGCGGCGTGCTCACCCACGCGTGTTACGCCGATCTCGCTATGGTTTGCCATTCCCGCAAGAGAGGTGTCCGTGATGCAGCCACCGGCCACACAGCCACCGGCGACGACGCAACCGGCCGAGAGCCAGCCCCGGCAGTTGCACGTGCTCGTCGCGGGGGCCGGGATCGGTGGGTTGTGCCTGGCCCAGGGCCTGGCCAAGTCCGGTATCGGGGTGACCGTCTTCGAGCGCGACGCGCACGCGCGCGACGGTGACCAGGGCTACCGAATGGTCGTCAACGCCGACGGCGAACGCGCGCTGCGGGACTGCCTTCCGGGTGCGCTGGTCGAGCTGTGCGAGCGCTCCTCGATCGCCCCGGCAACGCTGATGACCTTCCTGACCACCGACCTGGAGCCGAAGTTCGCCAAGCCGCTGCCGAGGGCCGACTCCGGCTACGTGCTCAACCGGCTGACACTGCGCGAGATCCTGCTCGCGGGCCTGGGCGACCGGGTGCAGTTCGGCCGCACGCTGACCGGCTACGACCAGGTCTCCGGCGGGCGGGTCCGGGCCCAGTTCGCCGACGGGCTCACCGCGGTCGGGGACCTGCTCGTCGGCGCGGACGGCACGGATTCGGTGGTGCGCGGGCAGGCGGTGCCCGACGCGGAGTTCGACGCGGTCGGCTACTCGCTGCGCGGGCGGACCATGCTGCGCCCGGACTTCGCCTCCTGGCTGCCGGAGATCCTGGTGGACACCGTCTCGCGGGTGCTCGGCCCGGACGGCATCTCGATGTCGGTCGCCACCTGCCGGGTGCGCCGCGTCCCCGGGCTGACCGCCGTCCCGGACTACCTGTCCTGGTCGATCTCGCTGCACGGTGATCCCGGTGGGCTGTCCCCGCACTGGGCCGCCCGCGACCTCGTCGCCGACTGGCACCCCGCGCTGCGCCGGATCGTCGCCGAGGCGGACCCCGTCGAGACCGTGGGCACGCCGATGCGGCTGGCTCGCCCGATCGAGCGGTGGAGCGTCGGCAACGTGACCCTGCTCGGCGACGCCGTGCACACCGTGCCGCCCGGGCGGGGCGAGGGCGCCAACGTCGCGCTCCGCGACGCGGCCGTCCTGCGGCACCGCCTGATCGACGTCGTTCGCAGGCGCATCCCGCTGACCAGGGCGAAAGTGGAGTACGAGAACGAGATGCTGGCCTACGCCTTCGCCGCAGCCTCCACCACCCGCGCCACCAAGCCCTACGCCCCCCGCGCCAACCCCTGAACACACCCCAAACCCACCCGGGGTATCCCGTTTCGTACTCATAACGGCTTTTGGAGCGCTCCAAAACGCGGCCAAGAGTACGAAACGGGGTTTTTTGGGCGCGCTGAATCGCGAAGGGGGTGAAGTGTCGAACCCAGTTTAGTTGGCGAAGGCGGGTGCGCGCGAAGAAGGGGCGTGGTTGCCGGGGGGCCGAAACGCTGTTACGGTTCATTCAAAACAGTGTTACGGAGGTTGTGATGACCCTTGCCCCAGTGGAGAACCCCTACCTCGCCGGGAACCAGGCGCCGGTGGACGTCGAGACCACGGCGTACGACCTGGAGATCACCGGAGCGCTGCCGGAGGAGCTGGACGGCAGGTACCTCCGGATCGGGCCCAACGCGATCGGCGAGCAGGACCCGGTGCACTACCACCCGTTCATGGGCGCGGGGATGGTGCACGGCATCCGCCTGCGGGACGGGGCCGCGCAGTGGTACCGCAACCGCTGGGTGCGCACGCCGAGCGTGACCGGGCTGCTCGGCGAGGCACCGGTGCTCGGCGCGACCACGGCGACCCACGACACGGCGAACACCCATGTCATCCGCCACGCGGGCAAGCTGATGGCGGTGTCGGAGGCGGGCGCGCTCCCGGTCGTGCTGGACGATCAGCTGGCGACGGTGTCCTACAACGACTTCGAGGGCAAGCTGCCGCACGGGTTCGCCGCGCACAGCAAGCGCGATCCGAAGACGGGGGAGCTGTTCGCGGTCACCTACTCGGCCGCCGGGACAGGCGGGCAGCTCGTCGTGGTCGGCGCGGACGGTGTGATCACCGGGATCGAGCGCATCGAGATCGACGACAGGCCGATGATCCACGACACCGCGCTCACGGTGAACCACGTGATCGTCTACGACCTGCCGGTGACCTTTTCCATGGCGGCCGCCCAACAGGGCCACTACCCCTACGTCTGGGAAAACGGGCGCCGGGCCAGGATCGGGCTGATGCCGCGCTACGGCACGAACGCCGACATCCGCTGGTTCGAGATCGAGCCGTGCTACGTCTACCACACGGCCAACGCCTACGAGGACGGCGATCGCGTTGTGCTGGAAGCGTTCCGGCACGAGCGCGTGTTCGACTCCGCGTGGTGGAAGCCGATCGAGGTGCCGCCGGTGCTGTGGCGCTGGACCTTCGACCTCGCCACCGGAACGGTCCACAGTGGACAGGTCGACGACGTCGCCGGTGAGTTCCCGAGGATCGACGAGCGGCTCATCGGCGCGGAACACCGCTACAGCTACGGGGTCGCGCTGCACCACGGCGAGGTCGGCAACCTCGCCGGACGCGGGATCGCCAAGCACGACCGAGTCTCTAAGACCACGCAGGTGCACGACTTCGGAGCCGCGCGCTACGCCGGTGAAGCCGTCTTCGTGCCGCGCGCACGGGATTCCGCCGAGGACGACGGGTGGCTGCTGAGCCTGGTCCACGACGCCGAGCGCGATCGGACGGACCTGGTCGTGCTGGACGCGGGCACGCTCAGCGCCGAGCCGGTTGCCGTTGTGCACCTTCCGGTTCGGGTTCCCGCGGGCTTCCACGGCGAGTGGTTCCCGACCCTGGGCTGAACCGCTCCAAGGCGCCGCGCAGCCGGTCGCGCTGGGCGAGCTGGGCATCGATCCGCCGCTCCAGCACGCCCAGCCGCCGTCGCACCACGCCCAGCGCCGCTTCGGACGGCGGCCCGGCCAACAGGTCGCCGTCCAGGCAGTCCTTGAAGAACCCGGCGTCCTCCAGCGTGAGCCCCAGATCGAGCAGGAGGCGGATGTTGCGCACGCGGTCCACAGTGGACTCCGGGTAGTCGCGGTAGCCGTTGGCGAGCCGGTGCGAGGTGATCAGCCCGGCCTGTTCGTAGTGCCGCAGGGCGCGGGGCGTGACCCCGGTCGCCCCGGCCAGCTCGCCGATCCTCATCGCACCCCCGCTTTCACGCCACCACGGCACCGCCGTCGACCGGCAGCACGACGCCGGTCACGAAGCCCGCACTCGGCGAGGCCAGCCCGGTGATCGCCCACGCTACTTCCTCGGCGGAGCCGACGCGCTTGAGCGGGGTGTGCTCCATCTGCCAGGCCCGCGTCGCCGCGCGTTGTTCTGGGGAGAGCCCCTGGTGCTCGGCGATCGGCGTGTCGATCGCGCCGGGCGCCACGGCGACCACGCGGACGCCCAAGGGCGCCAGTTCCACCGCCCAGCTCCGCGTGAAGGTGTCCACCGCGGCCTTCGTCGCCGCGTAGACCGAACTCGTCGGCCAGCCCCGCAGGGCGACCGCGGTGGACACGTTGACCACGACGCCGTTGTCCCGCCGCAGGTGCGGCACGGCGGCCTGCGTCAGCAGGACCGGGGCGGTGAAGTTCGTGGCCAGCTGCGCGGAGACCGCATCCGGGGTGATCCCGCCCATCGGTTCGTCGCGGACGATACCGGCGTTGTTCACCAGCACGTCGAGCCCGCCGAAGCGCTCGACCGCCTCGGCGACGATCCGCTCCGGGGCGCCGGGGCCGGTGATGTCGGTGGCGATGGCGTGGATGGCCCCGTCGTGCACGGCAACCTCGGCGAGCGGCTCGGCCCGCCTGCCGACGATCACGACGTTGTCGCCCCGCTCGGCGAACAAGAGCGCGGTGGCCCGGCCGATTCCCGTTCCGGCCCCGGTGATCAGGACTGTTCTGCTCATGGCGGTGATCGTCCGACCCTGCCGCCAACGGCAGGGTCAAGCGCGGTCGAGCCGGAACGTGGCGAGGTCGAGTCCGGGCGCCGGGCTGATCGTGCCGGTGCGCGCGAAACCCTTGCGCTCGTAGAGGGTGATCGCGGGCGTGTTGGCGGCCCCGGTGGAGACGACCACCGGTCCGTCCTCCCGCAGCACCTCGTCGACCAGGGCGCTGGCCAGGCCCTTGCGGAACCAGGCGGGATCGACGCAGAGGCGGTCGATGTCGACCTCGCCCTCGGGAGTGCGCTGCCACGCCAGGAACGCGACCGGCTCGCCGTCCGGGGTGACCGCGCCCAGCCAGCGCAGCGGTTCGGCGCGCATCTCCGCCAGCGTCTCGTGCAGCGCGGGGATTCCGTCGAAGCCGATCAGGTCCGCCTCCACGCGGTAGGCGAGTAGCCCGATCCGGTGCACGGCTTCCGCCGTTCGGTCGTCGCCGAGGTCCAGTGCGCGCATGGTCCAGCTCACCGGGGAGTTCTACCAGCACATGTCGCGATGTTGCCAACGATTCACGTTCGGGAGACCATCCCGGTCACCACTTCACGCAGGAGGTCCCATGCGCACTCGGCAGGTCCTGAGCGTCCTCGCGGTCACTCTCGCGGCGGGCGTGTCGCTCGCCCCGGCGGCGGCCGCGGCGACAGCCGTGAAGGTCCTCCAGCTCAACCTCTGCCACAGCGGCCTCGCCGGGTGCTACACCGGTGACCGGGTGATGGCCAAGGCCAAGGAAGTGATCACCTCCGTCAAGCCGCAGGTGTTGTCGCTCAACGAGATCTGCTCCGGTGACGTCGCCCCGCTCGGCGCCGCGATGGGCCAGGTGAAGTCGTTGTTCGTGGCCGCGCGCAGCAACGGCAACCCGGTGAAGTGCAAGAACGGCCAGGACTACGGCAACGCGATCCTGGTGGCCTCCGCGCTCGCGGGCTCGTCGGCGGGAGCGGGCGGCATCTACCAGAACCAGGACGCGGGCTCGGAGAAGCGCAGCTGGGGATGCCTGCCCGGAGGGCGGGTCAGCGCCTGCACCACGCATCTGTCGGCCAGGGACGGCAACGTCGCGCTGGCGCAGTGCAAGGAGCTGATGTCCCGCGTCGAGGGCTACGCGCGGACCGCGCCCGCGCTGTTCTCCGGCGACATGAACCTGCGCTACAAGGGCAATCCGGACGCGCAGAGCTGCAACCGAACGGGCTTCTACCGCAAGGGCGACGGCGCTCTACAGCACGTGTTCGCCTCGACGAAGCTTGCCTTCGCCAAGAGCAGCACGATGAGCATGGCTGGCACTACCGACCACCCGGCCCTCATCGTCGATCTCAGCATCCCCTGACCCGCAACGCCCCCCCCGCCGTAGTGGGTGCGTCTTCAAGTACCACGAACCCGGCCCGTCACCGTCTTAAACCGCCCCCAACCCCGCTGGCATCCCGGGGTTGGGGGCGGTTGAAGACTTCTGGAGAGGGGGTTGGTGGTACTTGAAGACGCCCGTACCTCGGCTAGCGGGTGGCCCACTTCGCGGAGCCGGGGGTCTGGGCGGCGGGGTGGCCCGCCGAGCCCGCGAAGGTGGCCAGGTAGCCGTTCTCCCCGCTGAACTGGATGCGGACGAGCGTCACCTCGGACGTGATCCCGGCGGTGCAGCGCGCGACGCCCCGCGCGTCGGTGACCGCCTCGCACAGCGGGCCGTTGTCCCACTTCGTGGTGAAGGTGATCTTCGCGCCCGTCCCGACCCCGGTGAGCGTGCCGGTCAGGGTGACCGCCGCCTGCCACAGCGGCTGCGAGGCGTCCCGCGCCAGGCTGGCCGAGGTGGTCAGGGACGTCGGGGCGGCGGCCGTGGCGGCGGGGGCGAGCACCACGGTGGCGGCGAGGGCGAGACTGGTCAGGGCGGCGGAACGCACGGAAGACTCCTCCGGGATATATCGGGCATAACGGACATCCATAAGAGAAGCGTTCCCGCCCGCCCGCCGCACGTGAAGATCAAAAACGTCGATCCGCTCAGGACTCCCGGAACTCCGCGGCGTTCGCGGCCAGCCAGGCGTCGAAGTCCTTCAGCGCCGGGTTCAGCTCGCGCACCGCGTCGAGGTCGCGCGCCCCGGTGAACTCCGCGTCGAAGTCGCCGTAGTACTGGAACATGTTGGCGATCTCCACCGCGCCCGGGAAGTCGAACGTGCGGAACACGTCGTAGGGGATCGACTGGAACCTGACCGGCTCCCCGAGGGCCGCCGAGAACTTCTCCGCGTACTGCGCGCCGGTCAGGTGCGCGCCCGCGATGCTGACCGTGCGGCCGATGAAACCCTTGCCCCGCTTGAAGATTCCGAACGCGGTGCGCCCGATGTCCTCGGAGTCGATCCCGGCGAGCAGCTTGCCGTCCGCCAACGGCAGGCCCAGCACGAGCACGCCGTCCTCGCCGCGCTTCGGCGCGAAGAAGGAGACGAACGACTGAAAGTAGTAGGTGGTGTTGAGGAAGGTCGTCGGGACGCCCGCCTCGACGAACAGCTCGTTGGCCGCGCCCTTCACGTCGAAGTGCGGCACGTTGTAGCTGTCCTGGAGCACCGGCATCCGCGGGTCCTCCAGCGGCAGCAGTTCGCGGGTGTCCTCCAGGGTCGACCAGACCACGTGCTGGAGATCCGCGGCCTTCGCGGTGCGGACCAGGACCTCGACCTCCTCGCGCTCCTTGTCCGCGGAGCCGTGCGCCCAGAAGTTCGTCACCAGGTAGGCCCCGTAGGCGCCCTCGAACGCGCGGCGCACGCTGGCCTCGTCGTAGAAGTCGGCGCGCACCACCTCGGCGCCGAGCGCGGCCAGTTCCTTGGCGGGGGCCGACTCCGGGTCCCTGGTCAGCGCGCGCACGGTGAAGCCGGAGCCCGGGTCGGCCAGGATCGCCCTGGCGATGCCGCCGCCCTGCGCCCCGGTGGCCCCGGTGACCGCGATGATCTTCTGCTCGCTCATGTCCGTGCTCCGCACCTCGGATTGATGTGTCAACCTGAACGTAGCGAGCGTGAGGGTGACGCGTCAACCCGGGGAGTAGGCTGCGCCCGTGACCGAACCCGTATGGCTGACCGAGGAGCAGCACCGCGCGTGGCGCTCCTTCAAGGCGATGGAGACGATGCTCAACTCCCGCCTCGGCGCGAGCCTCCAGCGCGACTTCGGGCTGTCCCCGGCCGACTACCGGATCCTGGTCGAGCTCTCCGAGGCGCCGGACGGGCGGATGCGCGCCTTCGAGCTGGGGGAGGCGACGCAGTGGGAGAAGAGCCGCATCTCCCACCAGCTCAGCAGGATGGCGCAGCGCGGGCTCGTCGAGCGGCAGCAGTGCTCCGAGGACAGCCGCTACTCCGACGTGGTGCTCACCGAGGCGGGCCGCGCCGCGATCGTCGGTGCCGCGCCGCAGCACGTGGCCAACGTGCGCGAGCTGTTCATCGACGCGCTCACCCCGGAGCAGCTGAAGATCTTCGGCGAGGCCTGCGAAGCCGTTCTGACCCGCATCAAGTCACAGGGCTGAGGCGAGCAGGGCGCGAACGCGGGGTTCGGGGACGTCCACCTGAGCGGCGACGAGGGCGGCGGCCTCCGACAGGTTCGCGGGAGTGAAACCGATGTCCGCCAAGGAAGTGGGGGCGTCGACCCGCCGGGCCAGTGCGCGCAGGCCGTCCGCGGCGGTGGGAGCGTTGAGGGCGGACGCGATCGGGGCGAGCGCGGGGCCGTCCATGAACTCGGCGACGTGAGGTAGCACCACGGTGTGCGTCGCCGCGTGCGGCAGGTCGTACGCGCCGCCGAGCACATGACAGATCTTGTGGTGCAGCCCCGATCCCGCCACGGCGAACACCGCGCCGGCCAGGTACGCCCCGTAAAGCAGCGACGTGCGCGCCTCCACATCGTCTGCCGCCACCAAACCCTTTGCCAGGGCGCGAACGCTCTCCTCGGCCATCAGCGAGCTGATCGGGTTCGCCCCCGCCGCGTAGACGCCTTCGACGCTGTGCGCCATGGCGTTCATCGCACTGGTCACGGTGAGCGTGCGCGGCAGGCCAACGGTCAGCGACGGGTCGTAGACCACGACCGCGGGCAGCACGTCCAGGCTCCGGCCGGTGCGCTTGCCGGACGGGGAAGTCATGCCCCACACCGGAGTCATCTCCGAGCCCGCGTACGTCGTCGGCACCGCGACGATGGGCAGCCGCAGCTCCAACGCGATCGCCTTGGCAGTGCCCACAGTGGACCCACCGCCGATCGCTAGCAGGCAGTCCGCCCCGACCGAACGCGCGACCTCGACGGCCTGTGAAGCGACGGCGACCGGAACGTGTTCGCGCACCGACGTGAACTCACCGGCGACGCGATCACCGAGGGGCTCCGCCAGGCTGCGGGCGAGGGGAAGTCCACGCGGAGTGGCGAGCACGAGGACCCGCTGCCCACTGATCTCTTCCGCGACGGTGAGCGCGCTGTCCACGCCGAACACGACACGGCCGGGCAGGGACTCGTAGCGGAACGCGCGCATGAACCCAGCCTGCGTCGCACCGAGCCCGATGTCCAATACCGACCTGCCGCCGTTGTCATACTCTGCGCGTATGGAACTGCGGCACCTGCGGTACTTCGTCGTCGTCGCCGAGGAGCTGAACCTGACCAGGGCGGCCGAGCGGCTGTGCATGGCCCAACCACCGCTGAGCGTGCAGCTGCGCAAGCTGGAGAAGGAGCTCGGCGTGCGCCTTCTGGACCGGTCCTCGCGCGGGGTCCGGCTCACCGACGCGGGCGCTCTGCTCTACGACGAGGCCCGCCGCATCCTCGGTTCGGTCGACCAGGCGAGCCAGCTCGTCCGCTCCGTCGGCACCGGTACCGTGGGGCGGCTGGCCCTGGGCTTCGTGCCCTCGGCCGCACTGGAGGTACTGCCGCCGATCCTCCGCGAGTTCAAGGCGAGCCACCCCGAGATCACCTTGTACCTCAACGAGATGCGGCCGGACGAGGTGCTCGACTCGTTGCACGAGCAGCGCATCGACATCGGCCTGTGCTACCTCTCGCGCGGCTTCACCGATCCCGCGCTGCGGACGCGCTGCGTCGCGGAGGACCCGCTCGTGCTCGCGGTCCCCGCCGCGCACCGGCTGGCCGAGGAGTCCACAGTGGACATGAAGGAGCTGGCGGAGGAGCAGTTCGTCCTGCCCACCCGCCACCGCATGCCCGGCCTGCACGCGATCATCACGGAGTCCTGTGCCGCCAACGGTTTCACGCCGCGCGTGGTGCAGCGCGAGGTCTGGCTGATGCAGACGATCGTCGGCCTGGTCGCGGGCGGCATCGGGGTGGCGGTGGTCCCGTCCTCCGCGCAGCGCCTGCACGCCGCCGAGGTCCGCTTCCTCCCGCTGACCGGCACCACCACTCCAGCCCGCATGTCGGCGGCTTGGCGCCCCGACCGGATTTCCCCTGTCCTGGAAGCCTTTCTTCGGCTAGTCCCAGGCGGCCGGGAGTGACCGCACGCCGTAGACCAGCGCGTCGTGCTTGAACCGGATCTCCTCGAACGGCACCGCCAGCCGCAGCCCCGGGAGACGCGAGTAGAGCCGGGTGAATACCTCCTGGAGCTCGACCCGGGCCAGCTGCTGGCCGAGGCACTGGTGCACCCCGTGCCCGAACGCCAGGTGGGCGCGCGCGTTGCGGGTCAGGTCGAGCCGGTCCGGGTCGGGGAACACCGACTCCTCGCGGTTGCCCGCGGACAGCGCGGCGACCAGCCACTCGCCCGCCCGAACGGTCTCGTCGCCGATCTCCACGTCCTCGGTGGCGTAACGGAAGAGTCCGAAGTGGACGATGGAGAGGTAGCGCAACAGCTCCTCGGCGGCGCTCGGCGCGATGGCGGGGTCCGAGCGGAGCGCGGCCAGCTGGTCCGGTGACCGCAGCAGGGCCAGCGTGCTCAGCGCGATCATGTTCGCCGTGGTCTCGTGCCCGGCGACGAGCAGGGTCACCCCGAGCGAGACCAGCTCCTCCACGGTCAGCGGCTGACCGGTCTCCGCCGCGCGCCGGATCAGCCTGCCCAGCAGGTCATCCGTCGGACGTTCCATTTTGGACAGCACGAGCTGCGCCATGAACTGCTGCACCTCCATCGCGGCCACGGCGGTCGCGCCGGGGTCCCCGCCGACGCCGACCAGCAGCGTGCTCTGGTGCTGGAAGGAATCTCGGTCGGCGTAGGGAACACCGAGCAGCTCGCAGATCACCAGCGACGGGATCGGCAACGCGAAGTTGCGGTACAGGTCGACGGGCTCGGTGCTCGCCAGCATCGCGTCGATGTGCTCGTCGACCAGCCGGGCGATCGCCGGTCGCAGCGCCTCGATCCGCCGCACGGTGAACTCCGGGATGAGCAGTTTGCGCAGCCGCGCGTGCTCGGGGCCGTCCAGCCGTAGCAGCACTCCGGGGGACACCGGCTCGTCCGGGTCGGCGCCGGGCACGACGTGGTTGGACGGCGCGCCGCGCGAGCTGAGCCTGCGGTCGGCGAGCGCGGCCCGGATGTCGGAGTGCCGGGTGAACACCCTCGCCTCCACCCCCATCGGGCAGGACACCGGCGCCGCCCGCTCGCCCAGTTCCCGGTAGCCGGGGGCCGGGTCGAGCGGCCGGGCCGGATCGCGGTCGACGGGGAAGGCGCCCCTGGTCGCGGTCATCGCCGACTCCTCTCGCGAAGTGGCAGCCACTGCCACATGGCCAAGACTGCCAGCGCGCGGACTCCTTGGCAACGCTGGTA
Organism: Allokutzneria sp. A3M-2-11 16; assembly: GCF_024213555.1. Taxonomy (GTDB): domain Bacteria; phylum Actinomycetota; class Actinomycetes; order Mycobacteriales; family Pseudonocardiaceae; genus Allokutzneria. The sequence goes on from NZ_JANAVO010000023.1 coordinate 42,782, forward strand.
ACCTGCCCGCCCCGGGGCAGGAGGAGGCGGCGGTGGGGCTTCGCGAGACCAAGATGGAGCGCACCCGGCAGCTCCTCGCCGACACGGCCTTCGAGCTGTTCACCGCCCAGGGCTTCGCCGCGACCACGATGGAGCAGATCGCCGCCGCGGCCGAGGTCGGCCCGCGCACGCTCTACCGCTACTACGCGACCAAGGAAGCGCTGCTGTTGACCTTCGTCGAACAGCGGCTCGACGAGGCGCTGGACGTGCTGCGGGCGCAACCGCCCGATATGCCCGTTCCGGAGGCGTTGTACAAACTCCTTGACTACGTTCTGCGCACCGTCGCCGAATCCGGTGATCGCATTATCGCCGTGTACGAGCTAGCGTGGCGGACCCCGTCGGCCCGCGCCCAGCTCTCCGACAACACCTCGCGCTGGCGCGGTGAATTGGCAACCGAAATCGCGCGGCGAATGGGCGGGCGTTCCGCCGAGCTGGCCGCGACTTTGGCATCCGCCAATACGATGACCGTGATCGAGGTGTCCGTGCGCACCTGGGTGGAGAGCGGGGGCCGGTCGAACATGCGCCGGATCACCCACCGCGCCCTGGAACTGCTCCGCGGCTCCGGGGTGCCGGTTGCCACCCCGTGACCGCTGTTCCCCCACTCGGACCAGCGCTTACCCGCTCGGCGGAGTCGACGGTCAGCGCCCGTCCACCCGCATGTCCTAACGCCGTGGTCGCTGTCCGTGATCCCCGCCGGAGCGCCCGGCGGCGGGGCCAGTCGAACGAGTGGTTGTGCACCGGATAACCGTATTGTGACGTGCGTTCGCGAGTCACTGACACGGGTGACTGTACGGATTTGAAAGTCCGATGCTAACTTCGGTCCCGTCAGCACGTCGTATTTTCGCACGCATTCGGTGCTGACAGATTCCCGATTTACGACCCTGCCGGATTCCCCGGCTTCTTCGCCGTGTTCCAGTAATCGAGATTGGTGGTGTCGGTTGTGACCGAGTCGGTGCAGGCGGACCGGGAGGTCAACGGCGCGAGCGCGCAGCAGAGCCTCGCGACGGCCGCCGCGCGGAACCTCGCGACGACGACCAAGTCGGTCCCGCAGATGCAGGGCATCTCCTCGCGCTGGCTGCTCAAGGTGCTGCCGTGGGTCCGCGCCGCCGGTGGGGCCTACCGCGTCAACCGCCGGCTCAGCTACGCGGTCGGGGACGGTCGGGTCACCTTCACCAACACCGGGGCGACCATCCGCGTCATCCCGCCGGAGCTGTGCGAGCTGCCGCTGCTGCGCGGGTTCGACGACGAGGAGGTGCTGACCGCCCTCGCGGACCGGTTCGTGCAGCAGGAGTACCAGCCGGGTGACGTGATCGTCGAGTTCGGCAACCGCTCCGACCAGGCTTTCCTGATCGCGCACGGCAAGGTGGCCAAGATCGGCCCCGGCGCGTACGGCGACGAGACCGTGCTGGACACCCTCGCCGACGGCGACCACTTCGGCGACGAGACCCTGGCCGCCGACGGCGACATCTGGGAGTACACGGTCAAGGCGAAGACCGCCTGCACCGTGCTGATGCTGCCGCAGAGCGCCTTCGACCAGATCGTCGAGCAGTCCGAGGACCTTCAGGCGCACGTGGCCGCGTTCCGCGAGCGGCTCGGCCAGCCGCACAACGACCACGGCGAGGCGGCGATAGACCTCGCCTCGGGCCAGGACGGCGAGTACGACCTGCCGAGCACCTTCGTCGACTACGAGCTGAAGCCGCGCGAGTACGAGCTCAGCGTCGCGCAGACCGTGCTGCGGGTGCACTCCCGCGTCGCGGACCTCTACAACGAGCCGATGAACCAGACCGAGCAGCAGTTGCGGCTCACCGTCGAGGCCCTGCGCGAACGCCAGGAGCACGAGCTGGTCAACAACCGCGACTTCGGCCTGCTGCACAACGCCGACCTGAAGCAGCGGATGCACACCCGCTCCGGGCCGCCGACGCCGGACGACATGGACGAGCTGCTGTCCGCGGTGTGGAAGGAACCCAATGTCTTCCTGGCCCACCCCAAGGCGATCGCGGCCTTCGCCAGGGAGTGCAACAGCCGCGGCCTCTACCCGCACGCGGTGGACATCGGCGGGAACAAGGTGCCCTCGTGGCGCGGCATCCCGATCCTGCCGTGCAACAAGATCCCGATCAGCCAGAGCGGCACGTCCTCGATCATGCTGATGCGCACCGGAGAGCAGAACCAGGGCGTCATCGGCCTGCACCAGACCGAGATCCCCGACGAGTACGAGCCCGGCCTGTCCGTCCGGTTCATGGGCGTCAACGAGAAGGCGATCATCTCCTACCTCGTCAGCACCTACTACTCGGCGGCCGTCCTGGTGCCGGACGCGCTCGGCATCCTGGAGAACGTCGAGCTCGGCCGGTTCAACTGAGCCATGGTCCCCGCCGCCCGTCCCCAAGGCGGCGGGGATTTTCCCTGACCTAGCAACGGCTTTGACGGCGCGGACAGAAATCGGTGGTGTTTTTCAGTGACACAGACGGACATCGGCGGCACACCGCAGACCCCGCAGCTCAGCCTCGGCACGGCGGCGGCGCGCAACCTCGCGACGACGACCAAGTCGGTCCCGCAGATGCAGGGCATCACGCCGCGGTGGCTGCTGCGGGTGCTGCCGTGGGTGGAGGCGAAGGGCGGTGCGTACCGGGTCAACCGCAGGCTCACCTTCGCGGTCGGCGACGGGCGGTTGTCCTTCAGCAACACCGGCACCGACGTCCGCGTGGTCCCGCCGGAGCTGTGCGAGCTGCCGCTGCTGCGCGGGTACGAGGACGAGGAGGTGCTCAACGCACTGGCCGACCGGTTCCGGCAGCAGGAGTTCGCCGCCGGGGACACCCTGGTCCGCGCCGGTGAGTCAGCGGGCGAGATCTTCCTTGTGGCGCACGGAAAAGTGAACCAGGTCGCGTCCGGCAAGTACGGCGACCCGATCGTGATCGGCACCCTGGTCGACGGTGACCACTTCGGCGACCAGGTGCTCACCGGTGACAGTTCGCCGTGGTCCTACACGGTGAAGGCGGTCACCGCGTGCACCGTGCTCACCCTGTCCGCGCAGGAGTTCGAGCGCCTGGCATCGCAGTCGGACTCGTTGCGGGAACAGGTCGAGCGCTACGTCAACACGCCGAAGCGGCCGCAGAACAAGAAGGGCGAGGCCGCGATCGACCTGGCCGCGGGCCAGGACGGCGAGTACGAGCTGCCCGGCACGTTCGTGGACTACGAGCTCAAGCCCCGCGAGTACGAGCTGAGCGTGGCGCAGACGGTGCTGCGGGTGCACTCGCGCGTGGCCGATCTGTACAACGAGCCGATGAACCAGACCGAGCAGCAGTTGCGGCTCACCGTGGAGGCGTTGAAGGAGCTCCAGGAACACGAGCTGATCAACAACCGCCAGTTCGGGCTGCTGCACAACGCCGACCTCAAGCAGCGCATCACCACCCAGGGCGGCCCGCCGACCCCGGACGACCTCGACGAGCTGCTCTGCCGCAGGCGCAAGTCGCGGTACTTCCTGGCCCACCCCAAGACGATCGCGGCCTTCGGCAGGGAGTGCAACAAGCGCGGCCTCTACCCGGAGGGCACCGTGGTCGACGGCAGGCAGGTGATGGCGTGGCGCGGCGTGCCGCTGCTGCCCTGCGACAAGATCCCGATCACCGAGGCCCGCACGTCCTCGATCCTGGTGCTGCGCACCGGCGAGGACGACCAGGGCGTGATCGGCCTGCGCCAGACCGGGCTGCCGGACGAGTACGAGCCCGGCCTGTCCGTGCGGTTCATGGGCGTCAACGAGAAGGCGATCATCTCCTACCTCGTCAGCGCCTACTACTCGGCTGCGGTGCTGGTGCCGGACGCCCTCGGGGTGCTGGAAAACGTCGAGATCGGCCGCTGAGGGCGGGGGGCGGGCGACGACATGGCCACGGTCGAGGCGATGACCGCGGGCAGGTCGGCACGTGACGTGCTTGCCTGGAGCCGCAACATGGTGGACCCCGTCCTGCGCGAGGTGGTCGAGGCGATGCCGCCGTCGATGGCGCTGATCGCCGGGTACCACTTCGGGTGGTGGGACGAGCACGGGAGACCGACGAGCGCGGACGGCGGCAAGGCGCTGCGCCCGGCGCTGGTGCTGCTGTCCGCGGCGGCGGTCACCAGCGACGCCTACGGCGAGTACGAGTGCGTCCAGGCGGCGCTCCCGGCCGCGGCGGCGGTGGAGCTGGTGCACAACTTCTCGCTGCTGCACGACGACGTCCTCGACGGTGACCTGGTCAGGCGGCACCGGCCGACCGCGAACCGGGTTTTCGGCTCCAACGCGGCGATCCTGGCCGGTGACGCGTTGCTCACGGCGGCGTTCGCGGTGCTCGCGAAGAGCGGGCACAACGCGGCGCAGCCGGGTCTCGGCGTGCTCGCCGCGGCGGTGATGGACCTGATAGACGGGCAGAGCAAGGACCTCTCGTTCGAGGAGCGCGCCGACGTCGACCTGGCCGAGTGCGTGGCCATGGCCGAGCGGAAAACGGGCGCGCTGCTGGGTTGTGCGGCCCAGCTGGGCGCGTTGTTCGGAGGTGGGACGCCGGAGCGGGTGCGGTCGCTGCGCCGGTTCGGCGACCACCTCGGGCTGGCCTTCCAGCTCGCCGACGACCTGCTCGGGATCTGGGGCGACCCCCGGCGCACCGGCAAGCCCGTGCACTCCGATCTGACCAACGGGAAGAAGTCGCTGCCGGTGGTGGCGGCGTTGAGCTCCGGCACCCCGGCCGCGCGCGAGCTGGCCGGGCTCTACCTCAGGGACGATCCCCTCACCGAACCCGAACGGGCCCGCGCCGCCGAGCTGATCGACCTGGCTGGCGGCCGGGAGTGGGCCCGCGACCAGGCCGAGCAGTTGACCAACCGCGCGTTCGCCGAACTCGCCGCGGTCACTCCTGCGGCGCGTCCCGCGGCGGAACTCCGATCGTTGGGCACACTGGTGGTCACCCGCGATCACTGAGAAGCGCCCTGCGCGCGTTCGACGGGCAGTCCCCCGCCAGCAGGTGGGGGACTGCCCCGTTGGAGTTCACTGGCCTTGAGGAGTTCGTGTGTCCCACCGCGGCAGGATCGGCGTCGTCCTGGCCCGGACCGGCAGGCTCGCCCTGCTCGGCGATCCGCTGGACTACGTCGTGCACCGCTTCCGAGCCCTGTTCCCCTGGCTGGACTTCGTCATCGCCGACAGCGAGTCCACTGTGGAGGGCGCGCGGGCCGCGACGCGGCGGCTGGTCGAGCGCGACGGCGTCCGCCTGGTCGCCTGCCTCGGCGGGACGAGCGTGCTGCCTGCGATCACCGAGACCTGCGAGCAGCTGCGGACCCCGTGCGTGTCCACGGCACTGCCCTGGCAGGTCTACCGCTACGGCAGGGATCGCGGCTTCGACTGGACCTACCACTTCTGCTGGGGGCTCGACGACATCGCCGCGACCTTCGCCGACCTGTGGCGTCACGCGGGTGACTCGGTCGGTCTGCTGTGGAACGACGGCCCACAGGGAAGAGCGCTGCGCGATCCCGATCTCGGCTTCCTGCCGGTGACATCCCACGCAGTGGTGGACGCCGGTGCCTACCGCGAGTCGGAATCCGACTTCGCCCGGCAGGTCGAGGTGCTGCGACAGTCCGATGTGGACATTGTCAGCAGTGCGGCGACCACCGGTGACCTGATCCGGTTCCTCTCCCGTGCTCAGGGAGCGGGCTTTCGGCCGAATCTCGTGACGTGTTCCCGCTGGCTCGCTTATCCGTTCGGCGCTGATCACCCGTCGTTGGATCGCGTCGCCACAGTGGTCGCCTGGGCTCCGCAGCACCGGTATTCGTCCAGTGTGGACGGCACTTCGGCTGAGCACCTGGGTGACGACTACCTCCGCGAGACCGGTCGGCCGTGGCTGCCGTTGCTCGGCCTCGCGCACGCGTTGCTTGAGGTCGCGGTGCACGCGGTTACGGCAGGGGAGGACCGCTCCGCCGTCGCGGACGTGCTCGCGAAGACCACTGTGGACACGATCGCCGGGCGGCTGGACTGGACGAGCGGCCCGGTGCCGTGCGTGGCGACGCTTCCGCTCGCCGCGGGTCAGTGGCAGAACGGCGTGCTTCGCGTGGTGGACAACGACAAGGTCCCCGCCGCGGTGTGCGACGGGGACCTCGTGCTCGGTGTCAGGAACTGATCGTGATGGTGAACTTGTAGGACACCGGCGCGGCCGGGTCGAGCAGCGCGCCGCCCTGCTTCGCGGTCTTGGCTTCGCCTCGCGCGTCCTTGTACGCGCCGGTTCCGCCGATCACCGCCATCGTCGAGTCCTTGAAGCTGCTGGTCCCGCCGATCGTGTAAGTGCGCAGGCTGGACAGGTGGATCTCGCCCTTGGCCAGCCGGAAGGCGCTGGTGCAGTGCGAGGTCAGTTCCGGTGGCGCGAGCCTGGCCACCGTGCAGGTGGAGTAGCCCTCACCGACCTTCGCGCCCGCCTCGTCGTACAGTTCGCCGCCGCCGAGGAAGGACAGGCCCACGGTGGGCACGGCGGGCAGGCTGAGCACGGACCGCTTGGCGGTCACGATGATCGTCTCGTCGGCGGGCGCCGCCGGGGCGGCGCTCGCGGTGAGCACCGGGAGCATCGCGACGGCCGCGGTGAGGCCGAGCAGTCGTTTCCAGGACATGTGCCTTCTCCTCGAACGGTTTACGGAAGGGGCGGTGTTTGCCCCATCTGCGACAACGCGATGCGGAACGCCTCGGGGGAGACCGCGGCGGCTCCGGTGAACGGGTGGTCCATGAGGTGTGTGAACAACAACGACGCCGATACGAGCATGGCCAGCACGCCCACCATCAGCGCGTGCGGCAGGAAGCGCTCGGTGCCGAAGAACAGGGCGAAGCCGATCAGCAGCCCGCCGCCGATGAGCAGCCCGATCCAGAAGAAGCCCGGGATCGACGGCACCGCCTCGTTGAGCCGGTCGCGGCGCGCGCTGCCGATCGTGTTGACCCGCTCGATCATGGCGCTGTAGAGCGCTTCCTGGCGGGAGCCCTCGACCTCGATCTGCACGATCGCCCTGCGCATCCTCTTGGCGACCTCCTCGACCTTCGGGCTGCCCTTGCCCTGGGCCAGCAACGGCCACTCGTCGACGATGACCGCCTTCGCGTAGGAGACCGCGATGTCCTGGAAGGCGGCTTTGTCCTTGTCGGAGAAGGCGGTCGAGGCGAAGTAGAGGCCCGGCAACGCGTTCGCCTCGGTGTAGGTGTTCGCCCGCGCCGCGCCGAGGTCCTCCCACACCGCGACCACGACGAAGGCCACCAGGATGGCGTAGAAGGCGCCGCACGCCGCGAAGAAGTGCCCCGAGACCTCGTTGTACTTGGCGCGGGACGTGAAGGGGACGAGCCTGGTGACCACGTACGCGGCGAGCACGCTGACGAGCACTGTGCCGCCGACCACCAGGACGCTTTGCAGCAGCAAGAAAGAGGGCCCTTCGTCGGCTCGGCAGGGGATAGCTCGAAGGTAGTTCCAGGGCCGGAGGACCGACCACTACACGAACAGGCGGAGACCAGGGAGAAAACCGGTAGGAAGATCGCGTAGCGTCAACGCATGGCCACTTTGGTGTCGTTTCACGCCCACCCGGACGACGAGTGCATCGGGTGCGGCGGCGTCATGCGCAAGGCTCACGAGGAAGGTCACCGCGTCGTGCTGGTGGTCGCCACCCGCGGTGAGGTCGGCGAGGTGCCTGACGGTTTCCTCGCCGAGGGGGAGCAGTTGTGGGAGCGCCGGGTCACCGAGACCCACGCCGCCGCCGAGATCCTGGGGGCCGAGCGCGTGGAGTTCCTCGGCTACCGGGACTCCGGCATGATCGGCGAGCCCACCAACGACCTCCCCGGTTCTTTTTGGACCGCCGACGTCGAGGAGGCGGCGCGGCGGCTCGCGACCATCCTCCAGGAGGAGAACGCGGACGTCCTGACCATCTACGACGACAACGGCGGCTACGGCCATCCCGACCACATCCAGGTCCACCGCGTCGGCAAGCGGGCCGCCGAGATCGCGGGCACGCCCCGCGTCTACCAGAACACCATGAACCAGGACCACATGCGCCGCGGCATGGAAGCCATGGCCGCTCAGGCCGAGAACGTGGACATGCCCGACGTCGAGTCCGAGGGCCAGTTCGGCAAGCCCGAGTCGGAGATCACCGCCGCCGTCGACGTCACCAAGTACCTGGAGGCGAAGCGGGCCGCGATGCGCGCCCACGCCAGCCAGATCGGCGAGGACTCGTTCTTCCTCGCCATGCCGGACGAGGGCTTCGCCTACGCCTTCGGCACCGAGTGGTTCATCCGCGAGGGCCAAGGCCCCGGCATCACCGAGACCGACCTCATGGAGGGCCTGTAGCACCGCACCGGTCCCAGCCCGTCCACCCCTCACGGGTGGCGGGCCTCCCGTGCCTTCCCGTCAGAACGGCGCCGGTTCCGCGATCGGTTCCGCTTCTGTCTCGGCGGTCTTCCCGTTGGGTGTGGTCCACACGTGCCGACCGTCGGGGAGGCTTTCGCACTTCCAGTTGGATTCGTGCTTCATCCGGTGGTGCCTGCGGCACTTCGGCCGGAGGTTGCTGATGGTGGTG
>NZ_JANAVO010000024.1 GCF_024213555.1 Allokutzneria sp. A3M-2-11 16
GCGTTTCGGGCTTTTCGGGCGCCTGGCAATTCATCCTTTAGAGCCATGATCGACTATTATTGTGCGATAAAATGGAGGCATGACCCTCGATATCACTGATGCGAAAGTCAAGGCAACCTTCACCGGCATCGGTACAGCAGTCGTTGCATTTCTGGTGGCGTTGATGGAGTACGTCGCTCAGCTCCGGCCCGCTGAACGTGAGTACGCCGAAGAGCTACTGATGCCACTGTTGCGGATCTCGAAGGAGAAAGCATCCCGACTGCTGGCCAAAGCCGCTGATCTCACCGCGCGCCCCGTGGTTCTCCGGGCGCTGGCCGAAGGCCGCGTCGACGAGGGCAAAGCGTTGATGATCGTCGAACTGCTTCAGCCTCTCTCGGCGGTGCAGGCGGCGACGGCTGAGCAGGTTCTGTTGGCGCATGCGGAGAGGAACGCCTACTCCGCGACCCGTCAGTACGCGCGCCGCTACATCGACCGGCTCGACCCGAAGGCCGTCGAACGCCGCCACCAGGAGGGACGCAAGCAGCGCAGAGTGGAGAAGACCAACCTTGAGGACGGCATGGCATCACTGCGGTTGATCATGCCCGCGCTGGACACCGCCCTAGCCTTCGACCACATCGACGCCATCGCACGCGGCCTACCGAAGGACGGCCGCACCCTGGACCAGAAGCGCGTCGATGTGGCCCTGGACTTGTTGCTGGGCAAGAAAACCGGTGCCCCGCAAGGCAAGGTGACGGTCAACCTCACCATGGCCATCAGCTCACTCATCGGCATGGACGACGACCCCGCCATCCTCCAAGGCCACGGACCCCTGCCGATCAACATCGCACGCGATGTCGCAGCGAACGGGATCTGGAAGCGCATCCTCACCGACCCCGCCACCGGCATCGCCGAAGACGTCACCACCTACCGACCCACCACCAAGCAGCGAGAACTCATCGCCGCCCGCTACCCCCACTGCACCATGATCGGATGCCGCCAGCCCGTCCACCGCTGCGACTTGGACCACTGCTGCCCGTTCGACGGAACGAACACGACAGTCGACAACCTTCGGCCGAAGTGTCGGCGGCACCACCGGATGAAGCACGAAACCAGCTGGCAGTGCCAGAACCTCGAAGACGGACGGCATGTGTGGATCACGCCGGAGGGCAAGACCTACGAATCGGAAGTCGAGCCGATCGCCGAACCGGCCCCGTTCTAGGGAGCGACGGTGATCATCCAGGCGTGACCGTCCGGGTCGGCGAAAACGGCCGTGTAGCCCCAAGGCTGGTGCTCGGGCTTGGAGATCAGTTCCGCGCCCGCTTCCTGCGCGCGGCGCACCAGGTCTTGCAGGGCCTCCTCGGAAGTGGCACTGAGGCTCAGGAGGCACTCGGTACTGCCGCGCGGCGCGAGAGGTCGGCCGCCGGTCACCCAGCCGAAACCACCCTGCGGGATCAGCATCAGGCGGGCGCCCTCGGCGAGGTCGAACTGGAGCGGCTCCGGCAAACCGTCCTCGGCCAGCGGGCCCACGGGGTGGAGGCCGATGGCGCGGTAGAAACCGTGCGAGCGGGCGCGGTCCTCGATCGGGAGGCTGACGATGAACATGACCATCTCCTTAGATTGTGCGGCCGCAGACGAAAAGCAACAGGTCCTGGGCTGGCGCCGACTTCGGGGTGCCAGAACCGAGCGTCCAGTCCATGTCGGTCGCGCGGAGCTGGACGCCGTCGAGGTTGACACCGAAGTACTTCACGTTCTTCTCGGTCATCCCGTCGAGCACCATCCGCAGCCGATCGAGCGGTACGCGGCGGTCGACGCCGAGGGGCACGGTGATGTCGAGGCCGTGGATGACGTCGTGCGACAGCGCGCCCTCGTAGCCGCCGCCCGGGGGCTTCCACGGGTGGTTCACGTTGTCCCGCAACGAAACCAGCAAGTCCTCTGTGGACAGAACTGCGGCGTCGCGTTTGGCGCAGCGGTCGGACATGCGGTTGAAGTTCCCGCCGGACCTCGCCAGGTTGCCGAGGAAGCGCGGGAGCGAGTAGCGGTAGGCCATGGTGATGTGCGCGACCACCTCGCGGACCCGCCAGCCCTCGCAGAGGGAGGGCGGATCCCATTGGGGCGCGGGCAGATCCGTCAACAGCGAAGCGAGCTCGGCGCGCTCGGCGGCGATGGCGGCGCGGACGTCGGTCACCGGGAACCCCCTACTTCTTCGAGCCGCCGCGCGAGGTAGCGGCGTTCGGTGTCGGTTGTGGTCAGCTCCAGGGCTTCGCGGTAGGCGACGGCCGCCTCGGCGTGGCGGTTCAGGCGGCGGAGCAGATCCGCGCGGGTCGCGGGAAGCAGGTGGTACCCGGCGAGCTCTCCCTTGGCCTGCAACGCTTCCACCAGGCGGAGCCCGACGGCGGGACCATCGGCCATGCCGACGGCGACGGCGCGGTTGAGCTCCACCACCGCCGAAGGCGTCAGCAGGGCGAGGCGCCCGTACAGCGCGGCGATCTGCGGCCAGTCGGTGTCCCCGGCCGAAGCGGCGGTCCCGTGGCAGGCGGCGATCGCGGCCTGGACCTGGTACGGGCCGGGACTGCGGCGCCGCAGCGCGGAGTCGAGCAGCGCGACGCCTTCCCCGATCGCCGCCCGGTCCCACCGCGTGCGGTCCTGCTCCTCCAAGGTGATCAGCTCGCCGTCCGGGCCGACACGGGCATCCCGGCGGGCGTGGTGCAGCAGCATCAAAGCCAGCAGCCCCACCGCCTCCGGCTCGTCCGGCATCAGCTCGGCGAGCACCCTGGCCAGCCGGATCGCCTCGCCCGCCAGGTCGGGCCGCAGCAGGTCGGCACCCGCGCTCGCCGAATAGCCCTCGTTGAACAGCAGGTAGAGCACCGCGAGCACGGCGGGCGTGCGCTCCGGGAGCAGGTGCGCCGGTGGCACCCGGTACGGGATACCGGCATTCTTGATCTTCTGCTTCGCCCTGGTCAGGCGCTTGGACATGGCCTGCTCGCCGACCAGGAACGCCCTGGCGATCTCCGTGGTACTCAGTCCCGCCAGGGTGCGCAGCGTCAGCGCGACCCGCGCGTCCGGTGCCAGCGCCGGGTGGCAGCAGGTGAACATCAGCCGCAGCCGGTCGTCGGGGATCTCCTCGTCATCGAGCAAATCAGGCTCGTGCGCCATCGCGGCTACCTCCCGCAGTTTCAGGGCGCCGACCGCGTCGCGGCGGAGCCGGTCGGTTGCCCGGTTGCGCGCGGCCGTGGTCAGCCACGCGCCGGGTTTGCGCGGTACTCCGTCCCGCGGCCAGCGTTGCAGCGCGAGGGCGAACGCGTCCTGCGCGCACTCCTCGGCCAGGTCCCAGTCCCCCGTCACGCGGATCAGGGTCGCCACGACCTGGCCCCACTCGTCGCGGAACGCCCGCGCGAGGACAGCCGAGATCGCTGAGTTCTCCGAGTTCTCCGGGTTCGGCACGGTCACGGGAACTGGAGCAGCGGCCGGATCTCGATCGTGCCGTAGCTCGCCGCCGGGTGCTTCGAGGCGATCTCGATGGCCTCGTCCAGATCGGCGCACTCGATCAGGCAGAAGCCGCCGATCTGCTCCTTGGTCTCGGCGAACGGCCCGTCGGAGAGCAGCAGCCGCTCGTCCCGCACCCGCACGGTGGTCGCGTCGCTCGGTGGGTGCAGCCCACCACCACCCCGGATGACGTCCCTTGCCACCATCTCCTCCGACCAGCCGCCGCAGCCGTCCTGGGCGTGCTCGGCCGCCGACTCGTCCCCGCAGATCAACAACATGTAGTGCACGCGTCCTCCTCGTCACGGGTGTCCGACCTACCGACGAATGGGATCACCCAGGACGGACACCTGCTGGGGAACCGGAACCGTAGTCCGGCCGTAGCGGGCCCCGATGATCTCGCGAATGGGGCTCTGAGCAGCGAAAACAGCAACCCGAAAGAACCTTGTGTTGTCAGCGCCGTGCCAGTCGCCGCTGCCATCCTGGTCGGGCAAGTCAGTGCGAACCCCAGGAGTGAAGATGGACCGCATCGCTGTCCCGAACGCGCAGGAACTGGCGGGCGAACTCGCCCAGCGCCAGGAGGTGCGCGAGTACTCGGCCGTCACGTGGACCGTGCGGAACGAGTCCGCGGCCTCCGAGTACCTGGGTTGGTGAACACCGAGGGGCGGGCCGGTGGCGTCACCGGCCCGCTTCGCAGCACCACCGCGACCACGGGTCCGGTCGAGCAGCGGCTGCGCTCCCCAGAGCAGACGCTGGCCTGGCTCGCCCCCAGGCTGCGCACGGTCGGCATCACCCGTCTCGCCGACCTGACCTGGCTCGACGAGATCGGCATTCCCGTCTACCAGGCCGTTCGCCCGAACGCCTGGTTGTTGTCGGTCTCCCAGGGCAAGGGTCTCACCAGGGCGGCGGCCAAGGTGGGCGCGGCGATGGAGGCCATCGAGCTGTGGCACGCCGAGCGCGTCGAACCGGACCTCCCCGAGGCCGAGGCCGGGGCCGCCGCCCCCGGCCTCGGCTACCGCATGCGCGACCTGGACCGCTCCCCGCGCACCTGCCTCAACCCGGCGCTGCGGCTGCGCTGGAACCGCGCGCGGCGGCTGGACGGCTCCGGCGAGACCCGGGTGCCCACCGCCTGCCTGCGCCTGGACGGGCGGGTCCGCCCGGAGTGGACGCCACCGGTGTTCGCGGGCACCACCAACGGGTTGGCCAGTGGCAACACCCTCGACGAGGCGATCAGGCACGGGCTCACCGAGGTGATCGAGCGCGACGCCGTCGCCCGGCACCAGCGCTCCGGGCTGCGCCCGCCGCGGCTGCGACTGGACACTGTGGACGGTCCGGCGGCCGGGCTGCTGGCGCGCTTCGCCGACGCCGAGGTCGAGGTCCTCGTCGAGGTCCTGGACGGCCCGTGCGGCGTCCCGTGCTTCGGCGCCCGGATCTTCAGCGAGGCGTTCCCGGTGTACAGCCGCGGTTACGGCTGCCACCTCGACCCGCAGACCGCGCTGTGCCGCGCGCTCACCGAGGCGGCGCAGTCCCGGGTCACCTACATCGCGGGCACCCGCGACGACGTCGGCAAGCCCGCCTACCGGCAGACCGGACCCTTCGCCGTGCTGCGCGACCGGGAGTCCGCCGCCGCCGAGGCCGCCTCCGGTGATGAACGGGATTTCGGTTCTGTGAAGCCACTTCCGGTGCGCAGCCCGACCGAGGACAACGCACTGATGGTGGAGCGGGTGCTGGCCGCGACCGGGGTCTGCCCGTTCGTCGTCGACCTCACCAGGGCCGACCTGGAGGTCCCGGTCGCCAGGGTGGTCGCGCCCAGATTGCTGTTCCCCCAACACCTTTGAGCCCACATCCGATCAAGGGAGACAGCCGTGCCCGAGCGTTTCCTGTTCGTCGGCCCGACCTTGCCGGACGCCGCGAAGTTGTTGGCGGACAGCAATGTCCAGGTGCTGCCGCCGATCGCCGCGTACGACCTCCTCCGGCTCGACCCCGGTCCCGGTGACGTCATCGGCATCGTGGACGGCTACTTCCACCACTCGCGGTCGATCACCCACAAGGAGATCCTGGTGATGATCAACCGGGGTGTGCGCGTGCTGGGGGCCGCCAGCATGGGCGCGCTGCGCGCCGCGGAGCTGGACACCCTCGGCATGACCGGGATCGGCGAGATCTACGCCGACTACACGGCGGGCCTGCTGGAGGCCGACGACGAGGTGACGTTGCTGCACGGCCTGCCGGAGCACGACTACCGGCCGCTGTCGGAGCCGCTGGTGAACATGCGCGCCACCCTGGCCGCCGCCGAACGGCAGGGCTACTGCTCCCCCGCCACCCGCGAGCTGCTGATCGGCGCGATGGCCGAGCGGCCCTATGCCGCGCGCTGCTACCGGGCGATGTGGGCGGTGGGCCGCGACCTCGGCGTCAACGAGGAGGAGCTGCTCCAGCTGGCCAGCTTCGTCGACGGCGGCGCGGTGGACCAGAAGCGCGAGGACGCGTTGCTGCTGCTCGACGCGCTGCGCGAACCGGACCTGCCGCGCCAGCAGCTCCCGTCGCTGCGGCTGAGCCGGACGCTGTTCGTGCACGGGTGGGAGCTGGAGAACCGGGGCGAGGTGGAGGCCAGCACCTCGACCTGGATCAGCGACCTCGCGGCGCTGCGGGTCTGCCAGCTGCTGGCCACCGACTACCCGCTGCTGCACCGGAACCTGGTGCTGGACTGGCTGGCCGATCAGTGCCGCCAGGAATGCCGCTTGCCGCAGGCGGGTCGTTCATCGGCTGAAGTGGCGGTAGACCACGGTGAGCACTGGGGTCTCTACCGAGTCGACTCGGCGGTGCACGAGGTGTTCCTCGACGAATGGCTCACGGAGGCCGAGCGCGGGTTGACGCCGCGCCAGCAACTGGCCCTGTTCCTGGTGCGCAGCTTCCGCATCGCTCCATCGCTGACCTGGGACGAGCTGGCGTTGAACGCGCTGCGGGGCACTCCGGCGTTCGCGCGGGCCAGGAGGCTCGCCGCCTACGCCACCGCCGTCAACACGAAGCTGGCCGAGCGGGACCACTCCTTCCACGTCGACCTGATCGCGGAGAAGCGGATCACCGAGGACACCGCTCGGCGTTGGGGAGTGCCTGTGCGGCAGCTGGAGTTGGCCGCGCTGGACCGCGGGCTCGGCTCCGCCGAGAACGTGGTCGCCGCGGGCCGCTACGTGCACCTGCTGGCCAAGTACAACCCGGAAGAGGTGCGGTTCGAGGCGAGCCCGGAGCCCGCTCGCGCGTGCTGATGCCTCTACGCTGTGCGAGTGGATCGGGCTGCGCGGAGTTCGTTGGGCCCCAGGATCAGGCTCTGGAGAACACGAGCGGGATTCACGCAGACCGAGGCGGCGACCGCGGCGGGGATCAGCGTCGCCGGGCTGCGCGACCTGGAGCAGGGCCGCATCGTCCGGCCCCGGCCCGCCACGCTGCGCAGGCTCGCCGACGCGTTCGGCCTCTCCGCCGCCGAGACCGCGGAGTTGGTGCGGGACAACGGCACCGCCACCGGGATCAGCGTCGGCGTCCTCGGCCCGCTCGTGCTCCGCACCGGCGATGAGGTGATCGACCTCGGGTCCGCGCCGCAGCGGACCCTGCTCGGCGCGCTCGCGCTGAGCCCCAACGCACCCGTCTCCCGCGACGCGCTGATCGAGGCGGTCTGGGGGCACCGCCCGCCCACGAACGTCGTGGAGATCCTGCAAACGCACATCTCCCGGCTGCGGCGGCGGCTCACCCCGGAGGGCCCGCAGCTCACCGCCACCGCCACCGGCTACCAGCTCAACGCCACCGCGGATCAGCTCGACCTGCTCGCCTTCCGCGGGTTGGCCGCCGAGGCCCGCGCCGCGCGGGAGCGGGTCGACCTGGCGGACGCGGCCCAGGCGTGCCTGCGGGCGCTGGCGCTGTGGCGGGACGCGCCGCTGTCCGATCTCCCGGCCTTCCACGACCACGCGGGCGTCGCGGAGATCAGGCAGGACTGGCAGGCGCTCGTGCTGGAGTTCGCCGAGCTGGCCGCCGAACTGGGCGAGGACGAGCGCGCGCTGGCGCCGCTGCGCAGGCTGGCCGCGGCCGAGCCGCTGGACGAGGCGGTGCAGGCGCGGCTGGTGCTCACCCTCGCCGCGAGCGGGCGGCAGGCGGCGGCGCTGACCGCCTTCGACGAGGTCCGCCGCAGGTTCGCCGACGAGCTCGGCGTCGACCCCGGGCCCAAACTGGCCGACGCGCACCAGCGGGTGCTGCACAACCGGGTGAGCCTGCCGATCTCGGCGTCGGCGAGCGCGCACCGGCAGCTGCCGCCCGACATCGGCGACTTCACCGGTCGCGGCGCGGAACTGCGGTGGCTGGCCCAACTGCGGCATTCCAGGACCGCGCTGCCGATCGTGGCGATCGAGGGCATGGCCGGGCTGGGCAAGACGCGGCTGGCCGTGCACTTCGCGCACCAGCTGGTGGCGGCCGGGCGCTACGGCGACATCCAGCTCTACGTCGACCTGCGCGCGCATTCCGACCAGCCGCCCGCCGATCCGGCGGTGGTGCTCGCCTCGTTCCTGAGCCTGCTCGGTGTCCCGGGCGCGCAGGTGCCGAGGGACCTGGATTCGCGGGCCGCGCTGTACCGGGACCGGCTGCACGGCAAGCGGGCGCTGGTGATCCTGGACAACGCCGCCGACGAGCGCCAGGTGCAGCCGTTGCTCCCGGCCAGCCCCGACAACCTCGTGCTGGTCACCAGCAGGCGGCACCTCGCGCTCGACGGAGCGAACACCCTCGCGCTGGACCTGTTCGCTCCCGAGGACGCCGCGGCGCTGCTGGCCACGATCGCGGGCGGCCACCGCGTCGACGCCGCGGGCGCCGACCAGGTCACCGCGCTGTGCGGGCGGTTGCCGCTCGCCGTCGCCCTCGCCGCGCGCAGGCTCCAGAACCGTCCTTTGTGGACACTCGGCGATCTGGCCGACCGGTTGCGGACCTCCAGCGGCAGGCTCGGGGAACTGAGTTCCGGAACGCGGGGGCTGCGCGCCGTCTTCGACCTGTCCTACCGCGCGCTCGCACCGGAGGCGCAGCGGTTCTTCCGTTTGCTGGGCGTGCATCCCGGCGACGACGCGACGGCCGAGTCCGCCGCCGCGCTCACCGGGACCGATCCGGCGACCGCGCGGCGGCGGCTCGACGAGCTCGTCGACGAGCACCTGCTCACGATGGTGACCGCGCGGCGCTACCGGCTGCACGACCTGCTCCGCGAGTACGCCGCCGAGCACGCCGGGGAACAGGAGCGGCACGCGGCCGTCGAGCGGGTGCTGACCTGGTACCTCTACGCGGCGGATGCCGCGCGGGAGCGGCTTTTCCCGCACTTCGTCGACATCGAGCTGGACCCGGTGGCGCGGCCGGAGCACCTGCCAGAGCACGCCAGCGACGAGGACGCGTTCCAGTGGCTGGCCGACGAACACGCCACGCTCGTCGCGGCCGTCGGCGTGGCTCTGACGACGGAGGGCATGCACCCCCTCGCGTGGCAGTTGCCGTTGGTGCTCAAGCACTATTTCGAACGGCTGAGCAACTACAAGGACTGGATCACCACCGGCCGCGACGCGCTGAAGGCCGCGCAGCGGATCGGTGACCGGCAGGCCGAGGCGATGGTCCGCAGCCTGCTCGGCGTGGCGCACGGCCAGCTCGGCGAGATCGACGTCTGCATCGAGTACTTCACCGACTCGCTCGCGCTCCGCCGTGCCGTCGGTGACGTGACGGGAGAGGCGCGCACGCTCGGCAACCTCGGTGTCGCGCACACCAACCGCGGCGATTTCGAGGACGCGACCGGCTTCCTGAAGCAGGCGTTGGAGCTGAGCAGGCGCATGGGCAACCACCACCTGGAGATCCGCACGCTGAGCAACCTCGGCCGGGCGCAGATGAAGAGCGGCGACGTGGACGACGCGATCCTGTCGCTGGAGACGGCGCTGGTCCCGGCGCGGTCGCTCGGCGACGTGGTCGGCCTGGTCGCCGTGCTGCACAACCTCGGCGAGGCCCTGCTGCGCGTCGGCAGGCACGGCGAGGCGCGGCCGCTGCTGGTGGAGTGCCTGGAGGTCTACCGCGACAAGCACTTCCGGCTCTACGAGGCCGAGGTGCTCGAACTGCTGGCGCAGGTCCACGACGAGACCGGCGAGGCCGGGCGCGCCCAGGACCACTGGCGGGAGGCCGTGGCGATCCTGGAGGAGCTCGGCCACCCCCGCTTGGAGGAAGTCCGCCGACACATCCTCGGGTAGGGGCGTCTTCAAGTACCCCGAACCCCCGCTGAAACCGTCTCCAACCGCACCCAACCCCCCGCGCGTGGCTAGCGCAGGCGGTCGTAGGTGGTGTGCATCGAGTAGTCCTTCTTCGGGCCGCGCACGCGCATCTCGACGGTGAAGCGGTCGGGCCCCTCGAACCGGTAGCGGCCGGTGTAGAGGTCCTGGTCGCACAGGTGCTCGTCGGTGGCCTCGGCACCGTCCAGCCGCAGGACGTGCATCGTGCGGCCGAACTCCGGCGGCTCCACGAAACAGACCCGGATCTGGTTGTCCTCCAACAGGTAGTGGTACTCGCGGCTCACGTCGTGGGTCTGTCCGGTACCGAGTTCCAGTGTGCCCTCCTCGCGGTAGAGCAACAGGTCCGGCCGCAGCGGGCGGAACTCGGCGACCCCGGACACCGAGCCGGTACCGGGAATCGCCCGCGCCAAACCCCATTTCCCGGGCAGGGAAAGGAAAAGGCGGCCCTCAGCCGTGTCGGTAGCGGTACTCGACCCCGCAAGCGGATCTTGGGTCATGGCTGGCTCCCGGCGGTTCGTCGCGCCACGAATGCTATCTCGGCCGCCGCCACGTCCGGGGCGCTGCCGGGACCGCGCAGCCGGTAGTGCGCGGGCAGCAGCGGCCCGTCCGGCGGCGGATCGGGGAGGACGCCGATCTCGGCCGCGAGGCGATCGGCCATGTCGACGTAGTCGCCGTGCGGGAACTGCGGACGCGGGTCCAGCTCGCGGATCTCCCGCTGCCGCCCGAGTCCGGCGCTCATCCCGGTCGGCGTGGGCAAAGCTCCGGTCAGCACGGCCGCCGCCCACCGCGCTTGCAGCTCCAGCACGCCGAAGTACGGCCCGCGGTAGAGGCCGACGAACGCCGCGTCCGGGAAGTCCGGGTGGAAGGTGCACTCGTGCAGCAGCAGCGGCTGCAGCAGGTCCGCCGGGTCGTGGCCGAGCGCGGCGCGCTGGTCCTGGCTCAGGTAGGGCAGTTCGAGGCGGTGACCGGTGCACTCGACGACCTCGTCGCAGGGCAGGCGGACACCCGAGTCCAGGACGACCGCGCCCGGCTCGCGCCGCACGGCTCGGCCCGGCTCCATCCGGAGGGCGCCCGCACGCAGCACCTCCGGAACGAGATCGGATACCACCAGGTACGGTGGCCCATCACCGTCCGGCTCCAGGCGCAGCCGCTCGTCGAACTCCCCCGGGTTCACCGCGATGCGCGAGAAGCGGCGGTTCGACTCCACCCGGGACAGCCTCGGCCGACCGCGCCGGTAGCTGGCGAGATCCCATGGCACGCCGTCGAGATAGCGCGGCAGCAACCACATCGGCCTGCTCGCCACGGCCGTGACCGCGACCCCGGCCGCGGCGAGTTCGGCGGCGATCTCGGCACCGGAGAACGCGGCGCCCACCACCACGACACGCTTGCCCCGATAGCACTCCGGCCCGTGGTACCCAGTACCAGTTGGGCCGAAGACCCCGGACGCGAAGACCACGCCGTCGAACGGCTCGCCGTTGACGATCTTGCCTCGCACGGTGGTCACGGCCTCGCCGAGCCGCAGACGCGGCGTCAGCCCGAACCGCTCCGCGTACCGGTGCAGGTAGGCGCGCATGTCGTCGCGGCGGGGAAAGTCGGGCGCGTCGTGCGGCCACGGGAAGTCGGAGAAGCAGCAGCTGTGCTTGGACAGGTTCGTCGACATCCCGGGCCACGCCAGACCGCCCGCGCGCCAGACGCCGCCGATCTCCGCCGCGCGTTCGAAGATCACCGGCTCCGCGCCGAGGGCCAGCAGCTCCTTGGCCGCGACGAGCCCGCCGGGGCCCGCGCCGATCACCGCGTACCGCCGCACCTCAGCGCCGCCCGAGCGCCACGGAACTCAGTACCTCGCGGAACGCTGTCGCATCGTCGGCGGACTGTTTGACCTGGACCCAGACCTGCTGCCCGGACAGCTCCAGCAGCGCGTCCGCGACGAAGGCGACGCCGCACCGCCGGGTGTGCGCCGCGCGCAGGCCGGTGACGGCGGGAGGAGCCGCCGGGACGGCGACGCAGCCCGGTTTGCCGGTCCTGGCCTCGAAGTCCTTCGGTGACAGCGCCGACATCGGTGGCAGCACCCCGGCGAACACGCCTGCCCGCGGATCGGCGGGCGCGGGGAAGGCCGCCACCGACTCCGCCACGACCAGGCCAGGCCAGCGCCCGGGAGTGAGACCGAGTACCACCGGGTCCCAGCCGGCCCCGGCCAGCTCGCCCGCCCAGGCCCTCGGTACGCGCAGGCTCACCGTTCTGGTGCCGTCGCCGACCTCCACCTGTTCGGGGCGGCTGACGTACCAGGCCCCCGCCGCGATGCCCGCGAGTGCAAGCAGGGCAACGGGAATCGGCCACCGGCGCCGCTTGGGAACGAGCAGCTTCCGGAGGTCCGCGACGAACTCGGCGATGTCGCCGTACCTGTCCGCGGGTTTGGGTGCCAGTGCCCGCAGCAGTGCCGCGTCCAGCCCGGCGGGCACGTCTCGCACTCGCGGCGGCGCGTCGCGCTCCGCGATATCGGTGATCTCGTTGTTCTCGTAGGGCTGGCGGCCTGTCACCGTCCGGTAGAGCAGCGCGCCGAGTCCGTAGACGTCCGTGCGGACGCTGACCGGCTCGTCCGCGCCCGCCTGCTCCGGTGCCATGTAGGCCGGAGTTCCACCGATCATGGTCAGCGTCGAGGCTTCGCTGAGGAGCTTGCCGAGACCGAGGTCGCCCAGCAGTACCCGGTCTTTCCCGTCCGGTCCGGAGCGGAACAGCACGTTCGATGGTTTCACGTCCCGGTGCAGCACGCCGTCCGCGTGCAGCGATTGCAGGGCCAGCCCGATCTCCACGGCGATGTCGACCGCTTCGCGCCACGGCAGCGGCCCCGCCGCGATCCGCTCTTCGAGCGTGCCCCGATCCCCGTAGGTCATCACCAGGTAGGGCCGCCCGTCCGGCAGTTCGCCGATGTCGTGCACCCGGACCACCCGGTCCGACTCCGCGCGCCGCAGCATTCGCGCTTCGGCGAGGAACCGCGAGTGCACGTCGGCCGAGTCGAGCCAGTCCGCGGACAGCACCTTGATCGCCACCGTGGAGTCGAGGGCGTCGTCCTTGGCCCGCCACACCGAGGCGAACGCACCGCCTCCGATGCGCTCGACCACCTCGAATCGGCCTATCCGTCCGGGCACCGGCATGGCCCGTATCATGCCGGTTCATGGTCGGGGGCGTCTCGCGCGGAGCGGTGTTCGCCGTCTTCGCGCTGGCGTTGACCGGCTGCGGCGGCCCCGTCGAGGTCGGCGGCCCCGCGGTTCCGATGCTCCCCGCTCCCACCCCGGGCGTCACGTCCTCCCCCGCGCCCGGCTACGCCCAGCGGAACTGGGTCGCCGAGGCCACCCCGTCCACCCTCGTGATGGCCGTGCCCGCCGGGTGGCCCGAGCGGGTCGGTGGCGCGTTCTGGTCCGATTTCACCGACCCGTCGAAGCGGATCCGCCTGCGCGTCGACATCACCGGTGTCTTCGGCCGCGCCCCGCTGCTCGGCGCCCGCGCCATGGCCGACCGCCACCTGGGGCGGGTTCGCGGCAATCCGGGCTACCGCCTGCTCTCCGAGCGCCCCTTGCCGAGGAGTTCGTTCGGCGACGCCAACCTGGAGGTCGTCTACCGCTATCTCCGCGATGGTGAGGAGATCGAGGCGACCTACCACTTCACCGGCACGTCCGCTGTCACCAACCTGGAGCTGAGCGTCCACTACCCGATGTCCGACCGCGACACCGCGCTCCGGATGCTGGAGACGGCGGAGAAGTCAGCCGCCTGGTTGGGCCGCTGATTCCACCATTCGTCAACGGTCGTCATGATCTCCGGGTGGGCGGACGTATGGGTCACTCGGTGGTGTCGGAGTGCAGCGAGATCACTCCCTTACCGGTGAGGGCTTCGGCGAGGCGGTGGCTATCGCCCTTGGTGGCGAAGGTGAGCGTGGCGCAGGAGCCGATCGACCGCCGCTCGTATGCGGCATCGGCAACCCGGCAGAGAGCTTCGGCGGACTCGGCTGCGACCGGGAGCAGCCCGATATCATCGACCACGATGAGGTCGATGCCGCAGATGCGGGCGATGGTCCGGGCGATCGATCCGTCCACTTTGGATTTCATAATGGCCGCGGTGAGGTCCCGAGCGTGAGTGAGCGCAGCGTGTGAGGTCGAACGCTTCGCAAGCCAGAGCCAACCCGCCGGGCAGGGCCCTTCCCCGCATTGATCAACAAGGGCGTGTCGCGCCCAACAACCAAGTCCGTCAACCCGGAGCGCGATGTCCGCCTATCCGGATCTTCGCGCGTCCGCCGACACCATTCGTCCACAATGGACAACTTGATGAGATGTGTCGGTGCCGACCGCTAGAAGGGGACGGGGTCGGCGATGGGTTGGATCTCGGTTTCGTAGGTCCTGCCTCTGGGTGTGGTCCACATGTGTCGTCCGTCGTCCAGGTTTTCGCAGTGCCAGGTGGATTCGTGCTTCATACGGTGGTGGTGGCGGCATTTCGGCCGGAGGTTGTCGAGGATGGTGTTGGTGCCGTCGAAGGGACAGCAGTGGTCGATGTCGCAGCGGTGTGACGGCTGGTTGCAGCCGATAGCCGTGCAGGTGGGATACCTCGCCTGGAGTAGTTCGCGCATCTGTGCGGAGGGGCGGTAGGTGGTCTTGCCGATCTGTTCGGCGATGCCGGTCGCCGGGTCGGTTTTGATCCATTTCCAGATGCCGTTGGCGGCGGCGGTGCGTGCGGTTTCGGCGGGGATGGGTCCGTATCCGGCGAGTTCAGCGGGGTCGTTGGTCAAACCCAGGACGGTGGTGAGGGGCATGGCGATGTGGACCCGCACCTCACCTTGCGGTGCGCTGGTTTCCTTGCCCAGGAACAGGTCTCCGGCGACGTCCGCCCGCTTCTGATCCAGAGTACGGTCGTCTTTCGGCAACGCCCGCGCGATCCGGTCGATGCGATCGAAGGCCAACGCTGCGTCGACGGCGGACATGACCAGACGCAGACTGCACATGCCGTCATCCAGAACGAATTTCTCGACCAGTCGCTGTTTGCGTTTCTCGTGGTGGCGGCGCAACGCCGCTTCGGCGTCGAGTTTGGCGATGTAGCGTTTGGCATACCGCTGGGTGGCGGGGTGGTTGTTGACGGCGGCGTGGGCGATCAGGGCGGGTTCGGCGGTGGTGGCGTCGACTGCGGTGAGGACGCTGAGTTGGTCGACGATCATCAACGCCTTGCCCTCATCGAGGCGTCCATCGGCCAAGGCTTCCAGCACGGCCGGGCGGGCGACGAGGTCCAGGGCCCTGCCGAGCAGGCGGTTGCCTTTCACCTGCGTGATGCGCAACAGCGGCATCAGGATGTCAGCGGCGTACTGCTGATCATGTGGGCTGAGTTGGTGGAAGAAGGCGGCCACGAGTTCGTCGAATTTTGCGATCGCGGCCCCGATTCCGATGTAGGAGGTGAGGATTTGGTCTTCGATGTCGGCAGGGGGCATGTCTCTATTTTAGCTGGTCAGGATAGGTGATCATGGCTCTAAGGAGTGAATTTCCCAGGCGCACCAACGGTTTCACTGACCACAAGACAAGAAAAGCAAGCCCCAGCAAGGGTAAGTCGCGAACGAAACCGGTCGGCTTTACCTGGGGTGCGCGTGCCATACGCTCCCCCGCGAGGGCCGGGGTTTCATCCCGTGCCCCTGAAAGGCCCAAGGGCACGCGCAAGGGGCCCCAGGTCAAGCCGACCCACGCTGGTACCGGTGCGAGCTGGAAGTCCAGCCGTTCCCCCGCTGGAAGCCCCAGCCCGCGAACGCTGGAAGCCCAGCCCACACAAGCTGGAAGTTCAGCCGCCCCCCGCCGGAAGCCCACCCCCGCTGGAAGCCCCAGCCAAGCTAGAAGCCCAACCAAGCTCAACCACCAACCGCATAAGCCCGAATCACAGTCTGCACAACGGTATTCCCCTCCCCATCCCCCACCCGAGCCCGCAACGACACAAACCCACCAGCGGGATTCACCACCGACACCGCCCCATCAACGACCCGAGCAGGTTCCCACCGCCCACCATCATCGAACGACACCTCAACCGAAGGCACGGCAACCACCGAACCACCCCCATTCCGGTGCACAGAAACAGAAATCGAGACCGCCCCGGCACGCGCGACGTTGTGAACATCGACGTCAGGCGCGAACCGCACGCCCAGCAGCGGCAGGTCGCAAGAACCGTGCCCAGACCGGAACGTCCACTGTGCACTAACCCGAGGAGACGAAACCTCAAGCCGGTAAGCAGAAGGAGAAGCGGGCACCGAGAACTCGGCCCAGCCGGGATGCGGACTCGAAGCGAGCAACACATCGTCACGGAAGAGCTTCGTTGTGCCCGGAGTGTCCTCGATGAAGCCGAACTGGTGCTCGTTCTGCCCGCTGAACAAGGGAATGCGCATCTCGATCACATCGCCTTCGCGCCCGGCGTGCTGGCCGGGCTGGTCTTTCGGGAAGGCGGGGCCGAGGACGGCGGTGTTCCAGCGCTCCACGGTGGGCTTCGTGAAGACCCGGGGAACCGCCGAGATCTTCGTTGTCCCAGCTTCGAATGAACTGGTCCACGGGATACCAGGGGTGTAGAACTCGTTCAAGGTGAAGGGCAACGGAGTCTTGATGACGCCCTCGCGGACGCCGACCTGACCTGATCCTGTCGCGGCGTGCGAACCCTGGACGGCGACGAGGGAACTGTCGGTGACCCGGCGGGTCAGGTCCGAAGGGACCACGCCGTCGCGAACGATGCGCACGTTGTACAGGTAGGGGCTACCGGCGAATCCGCCCTTCCCGTCCGGTTCCGCGAGGCGTTGCTCGGCGGCGAAGGTGAACTCGCCTGGCGAGGCGGTTGTGCGGGACGGGCGGACGAATGTCCTGGCGAGGCTTTCCCCTGACACACCACCCACGACCATGTGCGAAGGCGTCACTCGCCGGACTTCGACCTGGGCCTGGAACTCCCTCGCCGTTGGTTTGTCCACTGTGGATCCGACCGGTTTGCCGTCCCTGGCGTCGAGGACGAGTTCGGTGTCCTTGTCCAGCAACAGGGTCGGCTCGGCGAAGAAGGTCGACTCGTCGCCCCACGTGGAAGCCTGGAGGAAGTACCGTCCCTTGGGCAGCCGGACGACGCCGGGTTCAGACTGGTACATGGCGACACGATCGAGCGAGTCGAGCTGAAGAGACGCGTTCGCGGCCGGTTTTCCTTGCCGGTCAAGGATACTGAGCTTCAAGTCGTAGCTCTCCGCCTCTCGTGTCACCCCGATCGGCGTCCGCACGGACACATCTCCGCCGGTCGCGGTGAGCGCTCCGCCGTATCGGCCGTCGCTCGCGGCGACCCGCGTGTCCGTTGTGAGAACAGCGCTCGCCGAGCCGCGTGCGGGCACGGTGATCTGTCCAGGGTGGACGGTGAACATGCCTGAGGGCGCCCGCACATCCGGAGTCAGATCGAGCACTACCGGCGCGGCTCCGGAGTTGTGGTAGGTCACCGTGGTCTTGACTGGCTCGTCGTCGCCGTGCGGCCACTTGGCGATGCCGTTGTGGATGCTCGCGGGCATGGCGTGCACGGTCTGCGCACTGGCCCTCGCGATGTCGAGCCGCCCGGCCCCTTGGTCGTGCACGCCGAGCGCGGGGTTCGGCCGAGCGGTGCCCATGAGCGCGGCCTTCAGCCGGTCGGCGCGCCAGTCCGGGTGCTGAGCGGCCAGGATCGCCGCCGCACCGGCCACGTGCGGCGCGGCCATCGACGTGCCGGACATGCGCGCGTGCCGGTCGCCCACCGGCTCCTCGGGCGTGCTGTTGCGCGCCTTGGCCGCGACGATCCCGACGCCGGGCGCGGTGATGTCAGGCTTCAAGCCGTCGTCGCCCGCGCGCGGACCTCGGTTGGAGAACCCGGCCAGCGCGTCGTTCGAATCCACAGCGCCGACCGCGAGCGCGGTGTCCGCGACCGCCGGACTCATCACGGCTTCGGCCTGGCCGAGGTTGCCCGTGGCGGCCACGAAAAGCGCGCCGGTGCGCTCGGTCAGCCGGTTCACCGCGAGGGACATCGGGTCCTTGCCGTCGGTCGCCGGGCCGCCGAGGCTCATGTTGACCACCTTGGCGCCCTGCCCGACGGCCCACTCCATCCCGGCGATGATCGCGGACTCGCTGCCGCCGCCTCCGTCGTCGAGCACCTTTCCGTTGAGCAGCACCGCATCCGGCGCGACACGTGCAGCGATCGACGCGACGTGCGTACCGTGCCCCTGCCGATCGTCAGTCCCGGAGCCCGTGAAGTCCTTGGCCGCGACGACACGCGGGAGGGCTGGGTGCGTGGCATCGACCCCGGTGTCGAGCACGGCGATGGTGACGCCCTTGCCCGTGTGCCCCGCTCGCCACGCGGCCGGAGCTCCCACCTGGACGGTGCTGCGGTCCAGCGCTGCCCGCACGGGCGCGTCCAGCCACACCCGCGCATGCGCCAGCCCTGACCACGTGCGCGCGGCGGTCGCCTTCGACGAGCGCACGGCGACCCCGCCGATACTGGGCAGCTCACGCTCCGCCTTCGGCAGCGCACGGGCTGCCGCCTGCTCCACGATGAGCGGGAGATCGGGCCGCGCGCGGTCGCCGAACCCCATCGCGATCAAGCGCGTCACGTTGAACAGACGCCGGTCGAGCCGTCCGGTCCGGACCGCCTCGGCCGCGTCCATCGGCACGACCACCCGGTCACCGCGCTCGTCCGTGCGGTGCAGGAACCGGATGTGCTTGCGCCCGGGAGCGGCGTGGACGGCCACCCGCCCGTGTTGGACGTCCACGCGGTCGCCGGTGACCAGGGTCACCACCGAGGCGGGGGACAGCGGCGCGGGTGAAGCGTTGGCGGGTACAACGCTGGTGGCGAGCGCCGCGACCACCAACAACACCCGATGCTGTGCTCTCACATGCGGCTTTGACGCCGAGTTCGCCGAGTTGGTTGGCGGCGCCCCACGAAGCAAGATGTCCTCATGCGGACGAAGGATCTGGTGCACGTGGCGTTGTTCGCCGCGATCGTGGTGGTGCTGGCGCTGTTCCCGGCGGTCCCGCTGCCTTTCGTGCCGGTGCCGATCACCGCGCAGTCGCTGGGCGTCATGCTCGCCGGTTCGATCCTGGGCGCGCGCAAGGGCGGGCTGGCGCTGCTGGTGTTCGTCGCGCTGGTCGCGGTGGGCCTGCCCGTCCTGTCCAGCGGCGCGGGTGGCCTCGCGGCGCTGCTGCGCCCCTCCGGCGGCTTCGTCCTGAGCTGGCCGATCGCCGCGTTCGTGATCGGCTGGCTGACCGAGCGGGTGTGGAACCGCTACAACCTCGCGTGGGCGCTGCTGTGCAACGCGGCGGGCGGGATCGTGGTGTCCTACCTGATCGGCGTGCCGTTCCTCGCGGTCGCGGGCGGGCTCGACCTGGGGACCGCGCTGACCGGCTCGCTGGCCTTCGTCCCCGGTGACGCGGTCAAGGTGGTGCTCGCCTCGATCGCCGGAGTGACCATGCGCCGCGCCTACCCGTTGGTCAAGGCGCCCTGATGTTCCTGTTCGAGGACGTCGAGCACGGCTACGACGAGCGGCGGGTGCTGCACGGGATCTCGGTGGAGCTGACCGAGCGGCGGATCGCGGTGATCGGCGCGAACGGCTCCGGCAAGAGCACTTTCGCGCGCCTGCTCAACGGGCTCCAGGTGCCGACCGCGGGGCGGGTGCTCGTCGACGGCCTTGACACGCGCACCGAGGGCAGGGCCGTGCGCCGCAAGGTCGGCTTCGTCTTCCAGGACCCGGACGTGCAGATCGTCATGCCCACCGTGGCCGAGGATGTCGCGTTCGGCCTCAAGCACCGTGGTCTGTCCAAAAAGGACATCGCGGCGCGGGTGGCCGGGGTGCTGGCCGAGCACGGGCTCACCGAGCTGCGCGACCGGCCCGCGCACCTGCTCAGCGGCGGCGAGAAGCAGCGCCTGGCGATCGCGGCGGTGCTGGCGCTGGAACCGGAGTGCGTAGTCTTCGACGAGCCGACCACGATGCTGGACCTGCGCAACAAGCGGCGCACCACCAAGGTGATCGCGGAACTGCCGCACCAAGTGGTCGTCGTCTCTCACGACCTGGACCTGCTGTCGGACTTCGACCGCGTGCTGGTCTTCGACGGGGGCCGGATCGTCGAGGACTCCGCGCCCGCGCGGGCGATCCCGGCCTACCTCGACCTGATGGCGCCATGCTGAGCCTGTACCGCCCGGGAACGTCGGCGCTGCACCGCCTTCCGGTCGGGGCGAAGCTGATCGTGTTGCTGCTGAGCGGAATCGGGCTGTTCTTCGTCACCAACCCGTTCGTGCTGGGCGGAACCCTGCTCGTCGTGGTCGGACTGTGGTGCCTC
This sequence comes from Allokutzneria sp. A3M-2-11 16, assembly GCF_024213555.1. GTDB lineage: Bacteria > Actinomycetota > Actinomycetes > Mycobacteriales > Pseudonocardiaceae > Allokutzneria. Next base: position 20,069 of record NZ_JANAVO010000024.1, read on the forward strand.
GCGGGCATTCCGCTGCTGGAGCTGCTCCGGCAGCTGCGCCCGCTCCTGCTCGTGCTGACCCTGCTCGGCGTCGCCCAGGTGCTGCTGCTGGGCTGGGCTTCGGCGTTCGCCGTGCTGCTGCGGCTGATCACGCTGATCCTGCTGGCCACGCTGGTGACGATGACCAGCCGCACCGAGGACATGATCAGCGCGCTGGAACGCGCGGCGAGTCCGTTGCGGGTCTTCGGTCTGCGCCCGCACCGCATCGCGTTCGTGCTGTCGCTGACCCTGCGCTTCATCCCGCTGATCAAGGAGAAGGCCGACGAGATCCGGGCGGCCCAGCGCGCCCGCGGCGTGGAGCGCTCCTCGCTCGCGCTGTTGTTGCCGCTGCTGGTGAAGGTGCTGCGGATGGCCGACCACATCGCGGAGGCGCTCGACGCCCGCGGCCTCGACGACGCTAGGGATCGATGACCCTAGGATCGATGACACTGCGGAGCACCGCGTCCAGCACCTCGGCCCCGCTCACGTGGCCGATCTCCGCCGGGATGTTCTCCTCCATGCGCCGGAACGCCGCGTAGTAGTTGCGGTCGAACTCCTCGATGAGCCGGGTCACCCAGCGCTCGGCGACGAAGTTCTCCTCGATGACCTCCAGCTGCACGCACGCGGCCAGGTCCCGTCTGCCGTCCGCGGCGAGCAGGCTGACCAGGTCCTCCAGCGCATCGTCGGCGTGCTCGATCAGCCTTCGCACGGCCAAAAGGTAGGCGCGCGCCTCACGAACGGTCTGCAGGATCTCGGCCAGTTTGAGTGCGATCTCCGCGCGCAGCGCCGCGTGATCCGTCCCCTCCGGACAGATCGGCACCTCGTACGCAGGGTCGCAGGCCATGCCCCCGAGTACCTCGCCGGGCCGGTTCCCAAGCAAGGGCAACCCGAAACGCCTAATCGTCCAGTGGTCGAAAACCAACCCTGACCGTACGGTTCATCGTATGTACCTGGTGAGCCATCTGGCGCAGCGTCTGCTCCGGCTACCCCGTCCGATCACGCGGAAAGTCAAGGTCACCAGGGACATACCGATCACCATGCCGGACGGCGGGGTGCTGCTCGCCGACCACTGGCGGCCTTCCGGCGCGGCGCTGCCGACGATGCTGATCCGCACCCCGTACGGGCGCGGGAACTGGGGCGGTGTGCTCGCCCGGATCTACGCCGAGCGCGGCTTCCAGGTCGTGAACACCAGTGTGCGCGGCACTTTCGGCTCGCACGGCGACTTCAGGGCGATGCGCCACGAACGCGAGGACGGTCTCGCGACGATTGAGTGGGTCACCCGGCAGCCGTGGTTCGACGGCACGCTCGCGTTGGCCGGGCCGAGCTACCTCGGCTACACGCAGTGGGCCGTCGCCGCCGACGCGCCGCCGGAGGTGAAGGCGATGGTGCCGCACGTGTCATCGTCGCGGCTGGCGCTGGCTTTCCTGCCGCGCGGCGGTTTCGGCCTCGACACGTCACTGCGCTGGTCGGTGCAGACGGCGAGGCAGGAGCGGCGGTTCAAGGGCTATCGGGAAAACGCCGTGCGCCAGGCGATGAACAGCCTGCCGATGGCCGATGCCGATCTGCGCGTGCTCGGTGAGCGGTGGCCGTTCTACCAGGACTGCGTGCACCACGACAACGAGGACAGCTTCTGGAAGGACTGGGACCACAGCACTTCCGTCTCCGCGATCACCGTGCCGACGAGCCTCGTCGCGGGCTGGGAGGACATCTTCCTCAGCGACCAGATCGCCGATTTCACCGCGCTGCAACGAGCGGGCAGGCGACCGCGCTTGATCATCGGCCCCTGGCAGCACGCGTCATTGGCCGGATTCGGGGTAGCGGTAAGGGAAACCGTGGAGTGGGCGGGCGCGCACTGCCGTGGCGAGGAGCCACCGCGTCGCGCTCCGGTCCGCCTTTTCGTTGTGGGAGCCGGGGAATGGCGCCACTACGAGACCTGGCCGCCCGAGGGCTACGCGCCGCGGGACTGGCACTTGCACGGCGACGGCGGTCTGCGCACGGCTGTTCCTGCCGCGAGCGAGCCTTCGCGGTACCGCTACGACCCCGCCGATCCGACGCCGTCCGTGGGCGGTCCGCTGCTCACCCCGCGCGGCGCTGGGCGCAAGGACAACCGCGCCCTCGAAGCGCGCTCGGACGTGTTGACCTTCACCTGTTCGCCGCTGACCGCGGACCTGGAGATCATCGGCGAGGTCGGCGCGCGGATCTGGCTGCGGTCGAGCCGTCCGGACACCGGCGTGTTCGTGCGACTGTGCGATGTGGACTCACGCGGGCGATCGGTGAACGTCTGCGACGGGCTCGTCAACGTGAAGCCGGACGGCGTGACCCAGGTGTCGGTCCCGCTGTCCCCGATCGCCTATCGCTTCGCGCGCGGTCATCGGGTGCGGGTGCAGGTGTCCAGCGGTGCTCATCCCCGCTTCGCCCGCAATACCGGCAGCGGCGAGCACCACGCCGTCGCGCGGACCCTGTTCCCCGCCGACCAAGAAGTGTTCCACTCGCCCGAACACCCGTCGGCGATCACACTTCCGACGCGATGATTCGGCGGCACCCGAAAATATGCGAGCTGGAGGCCAGGGTCACCTGCGAACGAAACGGTTCGGCGCAGAAAGAGCACAGTTACGCCTGCAAGCTCACGAAATACAACAAGAAGTACGACATGGGCATGTCCACCTGGGAGCCCGGCTATGCCGGGTACGAGAATCCCTCGGCCCCGGCAAGCCCTACACCGTCTACGTCCTGAACGTGAAGGCAGGCAAGAAGCTGCGCTTCTCCTCCAAGATCGGCACGGCGAACCCCGACGGCAGCTTCAGCATCAGGGCGAGCGGCCCGGAACGGACCCTCTGACCCGTCAGCCGCGGCGCAGCAGCGGGATGATCAGGCCGTCGACCATGCGGTCCACCAGGACGTCGTCCACCTCGTCGTTGGTGGTCATCAGGCGGAGCAGGAAGATCGCCGCGGGGAGGTCGGCGAGCAGGCCCACGTCGACCCCCTCCGGCACCTCGCCGCGCTGCACCGCGCGGGCCAGGATGATGTGCAGCATGGGTTCCTGCTGCTGGGCGATGCGCTCGGCGTACATCCGGGCCATCTCCTCGTCCCGGCGCCCGCCCTCCATCAGCCCGAGCAGGATGCCCCGCGTGTACGGGGTCTGCGCGCTCACCCAGGACCGCAGCAGCGCCCGGATGTCCTGCACCAGCGACCCGGTGTCCGGGTCGACGTGCGGCACCTCGTTGACCTTGAGCGCGTCCAGGATCAGCGCCGCCTTGACCGGCCAGTACTGGTACAGCGTCGCCTTGCTGGCGCGGACCCGCTTGGCGATCAGGTCCATGTTGAAGCGCTCGTAGCCGACCTCGGCGAGCACCGCCAGCGTCGCGCCGAAGATCTCCCGCTGCCGATCGGGGTCGCTCAGCGGGACCTTCCTCGGCCGTGGCACGACGGGTTCCGGCACGCGCGTTCCCTCCCCAGGGGCCTGCGATGGTCGGAGCAGGGTACCCGCCGCCTGCTCGGCGAGGAGCTCCGCCCACTCGGCGCGGCCGTCCGGCGCGCGCAGCGGGCGGTCGGACGCGTGTTCCCGCACTCGACGCCCAGGATCACGGACACCCCAGCGCGCCAAACCGCCGCGCCGCGAACGGCTCGTTCGGGGCGTTGGATTCCCTGAACGGGTCGTTCGGGGCCCTCAGTGCCCTGAACGACTCGTTCAGGGCACTGGCGTTGGCGGGTGCGTGGGGGTTGGGGGTGGTTAAAGACCGCTGGGGTGGGGGTTGGTGGTACTTGAAGACTGGCGAACCCTGGGCGTCACGATGCCCTGAATGAGTCATTGGGGGCGCTGAAGTACCCCAATGACTCATTTGGGGCGTTGGGGGCCCTGAACGGGTCGTTCGGGGCGTTGGGAGCCCTCAACGACCCGTTCAGGGCACAACGTGGGGGTTCACCGGTTTGGGGGCTTCGCGGGGGTGGGTCGTGCGCGTCCGCCGGGCAAAGCGGGGCGGCTGGGCAGAATGCCGCCGTGTCTTTCCCCCGACCCCGGCCCGACCGGCGCACGCTGTTGCTCGGCGCGGGCGCGGGTGCCCTGGGAGCGCTGGCCGCCTGCTCCGCTCCTCAGCGCCCCCCGGCCCCCACCACCGCGACCGAGCCGCTGGACGCGGTCCGCGCCGACGGCCCCCGCCAGGCGGGCATCGCCGATCCGCCCATCGCCCAACGCCACTGCGATCTGTCCATATGGGACACCCAAGGAGACGCACGGCAACTGCTCAAGCGCTGGAGCGAGCTGATCGCCGCGCTGGCGACGGGTGCGGCCCCCGCGCTGGCCGGGCTCGCCCCGAGCGCGCTGACCGTCACGGTCGGCATCGGTCCCCGCCTGGTCGCGGCGGTCGACCCGAAGCTGCCGGGAGCGCAGGACCTGCCGACCTTCGCCAACGAACGGCTGAAGCACCGCGGCGGCGACCTGATGCTCCAGGTCTGCGGGAGCGACCCGCTCGTGGTGTCGCTCGCGGTCGGCGAGCTGAGCAGGGTCGGGGCACTGCGTCCGCGCTGGCGGCAGACGGCTTTCCGCGGCGCGTCGCGGCCGGACGGGGCGGCCCGCAACATGCTCGGCTTCATGGACGGGATCGTGGTCCCGCGCGGTGACCGGGAGCTGGACCGCGAGGTCTGGCTTGACGGTCCGGAAAGAGTTCGCGGGGGCACGATCGCGGTGGTGCGGCGGATGCGGCTGGACGCGAACGCCTTCCTCGCCCTCCCGGTCGCCGAGCAGGAGCGGGTCTTCGGCCGCCGCCGCGATTCGGCGGAGCCGCTCTCCGGCGGTGGCCCGGACGCCGAGGTGGACCTGGGCGCGAAGACCGCGGACGGCCAGTACCGGGTTCCCGCCGACTCGCACGTGCGCCGGGCGCACCCGCTCACCAGCGGCTCGGGGGTCATGCTGCGCCGCTCCTACAGCTTCGACGACGGCCCGGACGACCGCGGCCTGCTCTTCATCTCGTTCCAGCGCGAGCTGCGCACCTTCGTGGCGACGCAGCACCGCCTGGACGAAGGCGACCGACTGATGAGCTTCTCCACCACCACGGCCTCCGGCACCTTCCTGGTGCTGCCCGGTCTCCCCCTCGACCGCTTCTTCTCATAAAAAGAACCGGGGGCGCGATTCGCGCCCCCGGTCCTGGAAAAGCTAGCTAGCTCTCCCGCCTGCACCTCCTAGCGAAGAGCAGCAGCAGACCGCCACCGGCCAGCGAGAGCAGGCCGAGGACCAGCAGCCAGCCCGTGTCCACACCGGTGTCGGCGAGCTTGCCGGTCTTCACCGGCGTGCTCCCCGAACCCGACGGGGAAGTGCCGGGCGGCGGGGTGAGGCCCGCGTCCACCGTCAGCACCTCGCGGTTGGCCGGGCCGACCGCCACCGGCTTGGAGCAGCCCGTGGACTGGTCCGCGTCGGAGTCGGTCGCCGGGTCGCCGACCCAGGGCTTGGTGAACTTGTGCCCGGTCAGCGCCGCGGGCAGCGTGCCCGCCGCGAAGCACACCGTGTAGCTGCCGTCGCGCACCCCGTCGAAGAGGTACTTGCCGTCAGCGTCCGTGGTGACCTTCGCGATCTCCTTGCCTCCTGCGTCCTTCAGCGCCACGGGCACGTCAGGCGCACCGGGCTCGCCCGAGTCCTGAACGCCGTTGCGGTTGCGGTCGACCCACACGGTGTCGCCGATCCGGTTGCCCGGCTCAACGATGCCGATGTCGATGTTCAGGTTCTCCCGCTTGCCCGGCCCCACGGTGACCGGGGCGCACCCGGTCGCGGGGTCGGCGTCGGAGTCCTTCGCCTCGTCACCGGTCGACGGCTTGGTCAGCATGTAGCCGGAGTACTTGGTGGGCAACGACTTCAGGTCGACGCACACCTCGTACTCGCCGTCCGGCACGTCCGTGAAGACGTACTTGCCGTCCGGCCCGGTCTTCACCGTGACCTCCTTGCCGTTCGGGTCGCGCAGCACCACCGGCACGTCCGGGACACCGGGCTCGCCCGGGTCCTGAACGCCGTTGCGGTTGGTGTCGACCCAGACGAAGTCACCGATCTTGTTCGGCGGGGCGACCAGACCGGCGTCCACCGTCAGGTTCTCCCGCTTGCCCGGCCCCACGGTGACCGGCGCACTGCACCCGGTCGCGGAGTCGGCGTCGGAGTCCTTCGCGGTGTCCCCGGCCTTGGACTTGGTCAGGACCATGTCCGCGGAGGTGCCGAAGCAGACCGTGTACGAGCCGTCCGGCACTCCCTCGACGAGGTACTTGCCATCGGGTCCCGTCGTGGTCTTCGCGACCTCGGCGCCCTTGTCGTCCTTCACCGTCACGGTCACTCCGGGAACGCCGGGCTCGCCGTCGTCCTGGAGGCCGTTCTTGTTGGTGTCGTTCCACACCAGGTCACCGATGCGGTTCACCGGAGGCGCGAGACCGGCGTCGACGGTCAGGTCCTCCCGCTTGTCGCCGCCGAGCTTGACCGGCTTGGAGCACCCGGTCGCCGGGTCGGCGTCGGAGTCCGTCGCGGCGTCGCCCGCGGTCGGCTTGGTGAACTGGAGGTCACCGGTGGCGGTGAAGCAGACCGTGAACGTGCCGTCCGGCAACTTGTCGAACGAGTACTTGCCGTCCGGACCCGTAGTGGTCTTGCCGACCTCGGTTCCCTTGTCGTCCTTCACGACCACGGTGACGTTCGGGACGCCGGGCTCGCCCGGGTCCTGGACACCGTTGCGGTTGGTGTCGTTCCACACCAGGTCACCCAGCTTGTTCGGCGGAGTGACCAGACCGGCGTCCAGCGTCAGGTCCTGGCGCTTGCCCGGACCCACGGTGACCGGCGTGGTGCACCCGGTCGCCGAGTCGGCGTCGGAGTCGGTCCCCGCGGCACCCGCCTTGGACTTGGTGAACGCCAAGCCCGCGGTAGCCGTGAAGCAGACCTTGTAGGAGCCGTCCGGCATGCCCTCGAAGAGGTACTTGCCGTTCTTGTCGGTCGTGGTCTTGGCGACCTCGGTGCCGTCCTCCTTTTGCAGCGACACGGAAACACCGGCCACGCCGGGCTCCTCGTCGTTCTGGAGACCGTCCTTGTTCGTGTCGATCCACACCAGGTCACCGATGCGGTTCACCGGAGGCGCGAAGCCCGCGTCGACCGTCAGGTCCTCCCGCTTGCCGGGGCCGAGGGTGACCGGCTCGGTGCACCCGGTCGCCGGGTCGGCGTCCGAGTCCTTGCCCGCGTCGCCCGCGTTGGCCTTCGTCAGCTGGAGATCACCCGTGGCCGCGAAGCAGACCGTGAACGTGCCGTCCGGCAACTTGTCGAACAAGTACTTGCCGTCCGGACCCGTCGTGGTCTTGCCGACCTCGGTTCCCTTGTCGTCCTTCACCGTGACGGTCACACCGGGAACACCCGGCTCGCCCGGATCCTGGACGCCATTGCGGTTGGTGTCGTTCCACACCAGGTCACCCAGCTTGTTGGGCGGGCTCACGATGCCCGCGTCAACAGTCAGGTTCTCCCGCGCACCCGGGCCGACCGTGATCGGCGTGGTGCACCCGGTCACCGGGTCCGCGTCGGAGTCACGGCCGTCGTCACCCGCGTTGGGCGTCGTCGCCGTGGAGCCCGCGTAGTCGGCCGGGAGCGCCTTCAGGTCGAAGCAGACCTTGTAGGAACCGTCCGGCATGCCCTCGAAGAGGTACTTGCCGTCCGAACCCGTGACGTCCCTGCCGACAGCCGTGCCGTCCGGCTTCTGGAGCGTCACGACGATCCCGGGGACACCCGGCTCGCCGTCGTCCTGAAGGCCGTTCTTGTTGGTGTCGCTCCACACCAGGTCACCGATGCGGTTGACCGGCGGGACCAGGCCCGCGTCGACGGTGAGGTTCTCCCGCTTGCCCGGGCCGAGCGTGACCGGCGTCGAGCACCCGGTCGCCGGGTCGGCGTCGGAGTTCATCCCGGCGTCGCCCGCGTTCGGCTTGGTGAACTGGAGATCGCCGGTGACCGCGAAGCACACGGTGAACGTGCCGTCCGGCAGGTTGTCCACGACGTACTTGCCGTCCGGGCCGGTCGTGGTCTTGCCGACCTCGGTTCCCTTGTCGTCCTTGACCGTCACCGGAACGTTCGGCACACCCGGCTCACCCGGGTCCTGCAAACCGTTCCTGTTGGTGTCGTTCCAGACGAGGTCACCGAGCTTGTTCGGCGGACTCACGATGCCCGCGTCCACGGTCAAGTTCTCCCGCGCACCCGGACCGACCGTCACCGGAGTCGTGCACCCCGTCGCCGGATCGGCGTCGGAGTCCTTCGCTTCGTCACCCGCGTTGGCCTTGGTGGCCTGGTAACCCGCGTAGTCACCGGTGAGCGACTTCAGCGCGAAGCAGACCTTGTACGAACCGTCCGGCACGCCCTCGACGAGGTACTTGCCGTCGGGTCCCGTCGTGGCCTTGCCGACCTCGGTCCCGTCCTCCTTCTGCACGGACACCGGCACCCCGGGCACGCCCGGCTCACCGTCGTCCTGGAGGCCGTTCTTGTTGCGGTCCAACCACACCAGGTCACCGACCCGGTTCACCGGAGGCGCGAAACCGGCGTCGACCGTGAGGTCTTCCCGCTTGCCCGCGCCCAGCGGCACGGCCGGAGAGCATCCGGTCGCCGGGTCGATGTTGGAGTCCTTCGCCGCATCACCCGCGTTCGGCTTGGTGACCTGGAGATCACCCGGCGCCGCGAAGCACACCGTGAAGGTGCCGTCCGGCAACTTGTCGAACAGGTACTTGCCGTTGGCGTCCGTGGTCGTCTTGCCGACCTCGGTGCCCTTGTCGTCCTTCACCGTCACGGTCACACCGGGGATGCCGGGCTCGCCCGGGTCCTGGAGGCCGTTCTTGTTGGTGTCGTTCCAGACGAGGTCACCGAGCTTGTTCGGTGGGCTCACGATGCCCGCGTCCACGGTCAGGTTCGACCGCGCGCCCGGACCGACCGTCACCGGCGCGGAGCACCCGGTCGCCGGGTCGGCGTCGGAGTCCTTCGCGTCGTCACCGGCGTTCGCGGTGGTCGGCGTGTATCCGGCGTAGTCGGCCGGAAGCGCGCTCAGCGCGAAGCAGACCTTGTAGGAACCGTCCGGCATACCTTCGAAGAGGTACTTGCCTCCTCCGTCCGTCGTGGTCTTGGAGACCTCCGCACCGTCCGCCTTCTGCAGCGTCACGGAAACGCCCGGAACGCCCTTCTCACCCTCGTCCTGAAGGCCGTTCTTGTTGGTGTCAGCCCACACCAGGTCACCAATGCGGTTCACCGGCGGGGAAAGACCCGCGTCGACGGTCAGGTCCTCGGGCTTGTCGGCGTTGAGCGTCACCGGCGTGGAACACCCAGTGCCCGGATCGGCATTGGAGTCCATCCCCGCGTCACCCGCGGCGGGCTTGGTGAACTGGAGATCACCAGGCGCCGTGAAGCAGACCGTGAACGTGCCGTCCGGCAACTTGTCGAACAGGTACTTGCCGTTGGCGTCCGTGGTCGTCTTGCCGACCTCGGTGCCCTTGTCGTCCTTCACCGTCACCGGAACGTTCGGCACACCCGGCTCACCCGGGTCCTGCAAACCGTTCTTGTTGGTGTCGTTCCAGACGAAGTCACCGAGCCTGTTCGGCGGACGCAGACCCGCGTCCAGTGTCAGGTCCTCACGCTTGTCCGGTCCCAAAGTCGTTGGGGCAGAACACTTCGTCGCAGGATCGGCGTCGGAGTCCTTGCCGTCGTCGCCCGCGTTGGCCTTCGTCAGCTGGTACCCCGCGTACTGTCCGGCGAGCGCGCTGAGGTCGAAGCAGACCTTCACCGGGCCGTCGGGCAGTGGCGTGATGCGGTACTTGCCGTCCGGTCCGGTCGTGGCCGGAGTCCCGAGCGGCGTGCCGTCCGGGCGCTGCGCGGTGACCTTCACCCCGGGCACACCGGGCTCGCCCTCGTCCTGGACGCCGTTGCGGTTGGTGTCGGCCCACACCAGGTCACCGACCGAGTTCGGCGGACTGCCGACCACACCGGCGTCGACGGTGTTGACGACCGAGCCCGCCTTGCCCAGCTCGACCTTGGCGGTACCGGCCGGGTCGACGTCCGAGTCGACGCTGCGGCTCGGCCCGGCCTCCTTCGCGGTCCACGCCAACGAGGAGACGGGTGGTTTGCCCGGCAGGCTGCCGGTGTTCACGCCGGAGTAGTCGAACTTCAGCGTGTAGCAGGTGTTGGGCTTCACCCCGTCCGCTGCGTTGAAGTAGTACTCGCCCTTGGCGTTCGTGGTCTTCGTGGCCAGCGCCGCGCCACCCGCGCAAGGCACCAGCTGCACCTTCACGCCGGGGAGCGCGGGCTCGCCGCCCTCCTGGACGCCGTCGCTGTCGGTGTCGAACCAGACGCGGTTGCCGATCTGCACCGGAGCCAGGTCGCACAGCGCTTCCAGGTCGGCGAGGCCGTTGGACTTGCCGAAGCCCTCGGAGTCGTTGTTGCCGATCTCGTAGCCGTTGCTGTGGTTCGGGTAGTTCTCCATCGTGCCGTTGGTCCGGTCGAACCAGCCGATGCCGCCAGTGTTCACCCGCAGCGGGTCCATCACGACCACGGGCATGCGCTGGTTCTGCAGCAGCAGCGCGGTCGCGCCCTGCGAGGTCTCGCTGTGCGAGACGCGGTTCTCGTTGAGCCGGAAGTACTCACCCGGGTAGTACTCGACCACCGAGGTCGGCTCGTTGCCGCTGACCGCGCCACCGGAGTTGTTGTTCTTGCAGCCGGTGCCGCCCTCCCAGACGTAACCGTTGCCGCTCTTGCAAGCGCGGTTGAGGTCACCACCCGACATGCCGTTGAACAGCTTCGTCGGCTTGGTCGAACCGTCGGGCGCGGACGCCTCGGTTCCCGTCTGGTCACCCCAGCGGTCGCGGAAGGCCAGCACCAGGTCGCCGTCTGCCTCGATGTCGATGTCGGTCAACATCGGCGACGGGTTCGTGGTGTTCGAGACCCCGTCCGCGGCGGCGTTGGTGATGAAGCCGTCGCGCGGCGCCCAGCTGCCCATCCACGGGTACCACTTGTTGCTGCCCGGGTGGCTGGTGTAGGCGGTGCCGCGTTCGAAGGTCAGCGCCTTGGTCAGCACCGTGGCGAACGTGCCGCCCTTGAACGTCTGCACGACGGCCTTCAGGTCGGCCTGCTTGTTGGACGACTGTCCGCTGCAGACACCACCGACGTACACAACGCCGTCGCGCACACCGAGGCCGAACGGCCGCCAGTCTCCGGCAGCCGCACAGCCGGGGTTCGGGATCGCGTAGGACCCCTTGGGGGCGCTCGCAGTCGCTTGGGTGGCGTCGTAGACGTAGAGCTTGCGGTCGCTCAGGTTGACCACGTACAGCTCGGTGTCGTCCTCGGACAGTTCAAGCCCACCAAGGCTCTGTTTGCCCACGACGTCGAAGAACGGGCCGTCGTGATTGGAGTTCATCGCGTGTGTGGTGGAGCCCGCGCTCGGCACCGTGGCGAAGGTCTTGGTCGCCCCGGTCGCCGAGTCGGTCACGTAGATACCACCGGCGCCCGCCGGGCCGTAGGGCGTGAGCCGCTTGGCCATGGCGCTGGAGAACACGCGCTTGGTGTCGCGCTGGTAGGCCAGGCCGAAGACCGTTCCCGTCGTGCCCTGGGTGGACAGCTTCTTCGGGTCGGTCTTGTCGCCGCGCGCGGTCGCCGGGAAGGTGATCAGCGACCTGGCCGCCGCGTCGTTGGCGACGGACCGGATGTTGCGCTGGCAGGCGGTGACCATCGTGGGGTTGGCCTGGCAGTAGTCCGCCGGGTTCCACACACCCATGGTCAGCGAGACGTTCTTGCCGCCGGAGACGTCGACGAACTCCGTCAGGCTGGACAGGTTCCCGCCCGCGGGCGCGGGCTGGAGGTAGGACATGGCGGCGGGGATCTCCGCCTCGACCCGGTACTTGCCGCCGGAGACCGCGCCGAGGTTGACCGCGACGGTGCCGTTGGCCGCCGTGGTGCCCTTGGCCGTGGTGCCGTTCGGGGCGGTGACGGTGACCGGGATCCCGGCGACGCCGACTTCGAGCGCGGCCTCGTAGGAACCATTCCCGTTCACGTCGCGGACGACTCGGACGTTGAGCGTTCCGTCCCCGGCCCCGGCTTGACCCGGTGGCGCGTTCACCAGCCCCACGGCACTACTCGCGACTATGGCGAATACCAGGGCTATCAGTGTCGACCGTTTCACGCGCATCTCCCGGCCTGCTTATCCCGGATACGACAGTCCTTAATGGACGCCACGATTATGCATAGTGAGATCGGTTTCCGCCGGACGTGAAACCACACCTTCAGGCGATTCATTCCCGGCGTTTTCGACACGGAATTGCGAGCGGTTCACCCGGGTTCGCCACCCGGGTCCGCCGCGCGGTTCGGGTGAGCCGGACACGGAGCGTGAAGGGCTCAGGGGGCGCCGGGCGGGACCGTTCCCGAACGGGACGCCGTGCTCGGCATGGAGCCCCTGACGGGTGAGGACGAGGGGGTGGGCGACGTGGTCGGGGGAATCGGGGTGGTGGTGCGCGACGGCAGCGGCGGGCGCCGGATCGGCCCGGTCGAGGTGGTCGGCGAAGGGCTCGGCGACGGGGTCGTGGTGGAGGTGACCGGGGTGCACGGAGCGGATGTCGTGGTCGGCGCGGGGGTGGTGGTGGACGTCGGCGTGGTGGTCGTCGGCCGCCGTGGACCGCTGGTCGCCGGGACGGGACACGGCGGCAGCGGCGCCGGGGGCGCGCTGGTGGTCGTCGGGGCGGGCGCCGGCGCGGGAGCCGCGGGCCGGACGCGCTGCACCAGCGGCGGCAGGTCGGGCAGCGGGGCGATGCCCAGCGAGTACCCCACGGCCAGGCCGAGCACCTTGCTGACGTAGGCGTTGGAGTGGTTGTAGCGGAACACCGCGGTCACGAGCTGATCGGGTTCGCGCAGGTCAAGGCCACCAGAACAGAGGTAGCGGCCCGCGGAGAGCGCGGCGTCGTAGATGTTGTGCGGATCGACGACCCCGTCGGAGTTGCCGTCGACGCCGTAGCGGGCCCAGGTGCCGGGGATGAACTGCATCGGCCCGACCGCGCGGTCCCACACCGGGTCGCCGTCGAGCCTGCCGCCGTCGGTGTCGGCGATCGCCGCCATGCCGGGCCCCCCGGCCAGCACCGGGCCGAGGATCGGGGTCGGGGTGGTGCCGTGCGCGTCGACGCGGCCCCGCGCGTGGTTGGACTCGACCTTGCCGATGCCCGCCAGGTAGGACCAGTGCAGCCCACATTTGGGCATGGTCTTGGCGAGCGCGCGGTCGGCGCGGAGGTAGGCGTCGAGCACCGGGCCGGGGATGCCGTACCCGATGTCCCTGGCCGGGTCGTAGGGCGCGTCCTCCCAGAGCGCGGTGGCGGTCGCGGTCTCGGTCAGGTCGGGGCCGGTCCGCAGCGCGTCGACGAGCTGCTGGCTGACATCGTCCGAGTCCGGCGTGCTGAGGTCACGGAGCGTGCCGAGCAACGCGTACGCCTCGGAAACCGGGCGCGACGGCTCGGGGGCCTGGTGCGACCGCGCGGAACCGAATGCCAATGGCACGAGGAGCGCGGTAATCGTCACCGAGAGCGCGACGCGAACCCTCTTTCGGCCAGTCCTGTCCAGATGGAGTGCACACAGAGCCACAGCCACCCTTTCGCTAGACCCAACCACGCCAGCATTCATGGCGGCGATGTATTTGTCGCGGCGAATCCCCGAAAAGGGGAATCAGGGAAAGAGGGCTAGCCGCTCAGCGGCGGAAGGACGATGATCGGCGCCCCGCCCGGCACCAGGTCGACGACCGCGGGTTCCTGGCCCTCGCCCATCCGCGCCTGCACCCGGTGCAGCCTGCCGTCACCGTCCACCCAGTACTTCAGCCGCGACTCGCCGCCCGACGTCCTCGGCCCCTCGAAGACGTCCACCCGCTTGCCGCGGACGTCCTCCGAGCCCGTCCAGCGCGCCGTGCTCTGCTGGAGCAGCTGGGCGTTCTCCGGCCGGTCGGAGCCGAGGTTGAGCAGCAGCCGCAGCACACCGTCGAGTTCGGACCCGCTGGTCTGCATCGGCCGCAGCTGCCAGCCTTCGAGCGGGGGCGGGTCGATGGGCGCGGCGGAGCGCTTGCCGTTGAACGCCACCTTGCCCAGGCTCCACTGGAGCAGCCCGGCGGAGGCGTCGTCATCGCGGCCCTCGGTGCGCAGCGTGGCGTAGCCGACGTGCTCGGCGACGTCCACCCGCCCGTCCAGCACCAGGGCACCGCCGGGCGTCGGCACCCGGGCCCGCAGGCCGAGGACCTTCGACTCGTAGGCGGTGTAGCGGATCATCGCCAGCCGCTCGGCCTCCACAGTGGACAGTGGGCGGGGCTCGGCGGCGCACCCCGCGAGGAGCGCCGCGGCCACGACGAGAACCAGGGCGCCGCGCCTCATGGCCGCACCCCCGCGCGGTCGAGGAACAGGTTCAGCGGGGGAACGCCGTAGCTCGCGAGGTCGCCCGGACCGGCCCTCAGCACGGGCGGGTCGGCCATGTTGGGCTGGCTCAGTGGCCGGGCCACGGCGCGGAAGGCCATCCCGCGCGGCGCCGACATGCGCGGCATCGGCGCCCCGGCACCTTCGAAGCACTCGGCGGGCTCCGGGCGGATCGTGGTCAGCGTGTTCTCCCGCACGCAGTTGCCCCGCCCCTTCGCCCGCTCGGTCGCGGCGTAGACGAAGTCGAAACCGTTGTCCTCCATGACGTTCCCGGTGACCGTGTTGTCGATCGGCGGCAGGTCCTCCGACGAGGAGAGCACGATCCCGGCGGCAGGGTTGCCGACGACGCGGTTGTGCGCGACGCGGTTGCGGGTGCCGCCTGCGATGCCGATGCCCAGCCCGAACCCGCCGTCCGCCTGCGCCGGGCTCGCCGACTCCGCGTTGTAGCCGACCAGGTTGCCCATGATCACGGCGTCCTCTTGCGGCACAAGGGCTTCCAGGTAGTCCGAATTGGACGTCAGTCCGACCCGGTTGCCGACGAAGCGGTTGCCCAGCACGTACATCCCGCCGGAGGCGTTGGTGCCCTCGTAGCCGACAGCGTTGCGCTCGGCCACGTTCTCGCGCACCACGATGTCGCAGGGCTTGCACTGCCCCACGTAGATCCCGGAGTCCGCGCTGCCGGAGGCGTAACTCTGCTCGATCACTCCCGCGCGCGAGTTGAACGCGTAGATCCCGTACAGTGCGTTGTTGCTCGCGGTGACGTGCGAGATGTGGAAACCGTTGAGCGGCGGGAACTTCGCGGTGTCCAGGCGGGTGTAACCGGTGCTGCCGCGCGCCACCCCGCCCGCCTCGTCCGACATGCCGGTGACCAGCACGCCGTTGAGGGTGTGGTCCCGCACGGTGAGGTTCTGCACGGTCACCCCGGGCGCGGTCACCACCACGCCGTTGGCCCTGCGCACCTCGCCGTCGATGACCACCTCGTTGCGGTCGGTGCCGCGCAGGGTGACCCTCGGCGTGCGGATCAGCACGCTCTCCCGGTAGATCCCCGGGGAGACGAGCACCAGGCCGCCCTCGCGCACGGCGGTGACGGCCTGGGAGATCGTGGGAGCGTCGGCGGGGACCCGCACGAGGGCGGCGGTGGCGGAGGGCGCGCTGGACGCGGTGGCACATCCGGTGGCCACCAGCATCAGCGCGGCCCCCACCAGGGCTCGCAGGGAGGGAGCAGGCTGCACAGCGTCGGGAGCTTAGGCGCACTCCCCGCCCCCCACCTCCCGGAACACCGCTTCGAGCACACCCCCCACTCGTTCGAGCGACCCCACCGCCGTTATGCCCTGAACGGGTCGTTCAGGGAATCTAACGCCCCAAACGCGGCATTGGTGAGGGGGCGACGTGGAGGGTCAGGCGGAGGGCACGGAGTTGGTGCGGACGATGTCGGCGAACAGGCGTGCGGAGTCCTTGAGGGTGCGCTTCTGCGTCTCGAAGTCCACGTGCACCAGGCCGAAGCGCTGGCGGTAGCCGAAGGCCCACTCGAAGTTGTCCAGCAACGACCACGCCAGGTAGCCCCGCACGTTCGCACCCGCGGCCACGGCCGAGTGCACGGCGCGCAGGTGCTCGACGAGGTACGTGCGGCGGCCGGTGTCGTGGACGCGCCCCTCCGACGTCACCACGTCGTCGAAGGCCGAGCCGTTCTCGGTCACCAGCAGCGGCAGTCCCGGAGCCTGTTCGCTCAGCCACACCAACAGGTCCCGCAACGCGGCGGGCTCCTGCTCCCACCCGATCCCGGTCAGCGCCCCCCGGGGCGGCAGCATCTCGACGCCGCGCAGCCCGGGCAGGTGGCTCTCCGGAACGTACTCCGGCGACGCCGGAGCCACGCGCGTCGGGCTGTAGTAGTTCACGCCCAGCCAGTCCAGCGGCGCGGAGATGGCCTCCAGGTCGCCCTTCTGGATCACCGCGTCCAGTGCGCCGAGGTGCGCGATGTCGGCGAGCACGTCCGCCGGGTACTCGCCGCGCACCACCGGATCGAGGAAGATCCGGTTCTGCAGGCCGTCAGCCTTGCGCTGCGCCTCGCGGTGGGCTTCGTCGTCGTGGTCGATGCGCACCGGGGAGAAGTTGAGCACCAAGGAGAACTTGTGGTCGGCGGGCGCCTGCGCGCGCATCGCCTGGGTCGCGAGCCCGTGCCCGAGCAGCAGGTGGTGCAGTGCTCGCAGCGCCTGGACCGGGTCTGTCTCGCCCGGCGCGTGCACACCGCTGAAGTAGCCGAGGTAGGCGGAGCAGAACGGCTCGTTCAGCGTGGTCCATTCGGCGACGCGATCACCGAGGTGGGAGTGCACAACCGCCGCGTAGTCGGCGAATCGCGAAGCCGTGTCGCGGACCGTCCAACCACCGTTGTCCTGCAAGGCTTGTGGCAGGTCCCAGTGGTAGAGCGTGGGTAGCGGCTGGATGCCTGCCTCGAGCAGCGCGTCCACGAGCCGGTCGTAGAAGGCGAGCCCCGCGCGGTTGATCGCGCTGGAGCCGGTGGGCTGCACCCGCGGCCACGCGATGGAGAACCGGTACGCGGGCAGGCCGAGCTCGCGCATCAGCGCGATGTCCTCGGGGTAGCGGTGGTAGTGGTCGCACGCGACGTCGCCGGTGTCCCCGCCGAGCACCTTCCCCGGAGTCGCCGCGAAGGTGTCCCAGATGGACGGTCCCCGACCGTCCACTGTGGACGCGCCTTCGATCTGGTAGGACGAGGTCGCGCTCCCCCAGAGGAAACCGGTGGGGAAACGCAGTTCCGACGTCTCCACCCGGACCGGATCGGTCGTGGTCATGGTGATCCCCTCATCCCTTTACCGCACCCTGCATGATCCCGCCGACCACCTGCCGCGCGAGCAGGAGGAACAGTGCGATGACCGGCAGCACCCCGATCGAGGTGCCCGCCAGCATCAGCGCGTAGTCGGTGAAGTGGCCGCTGGCCAACGTGGACACCGCGACCTGGACGGTCGGGCTGTCGTTGGGGTCCAGCACGATCAGCGGCCAGAAGAAGTCGTTCCACGCGGTCATGAACGTCAGCATCGCCAGCACCGCGGCCTGTGGCCGGATCGCTGGCAGGCCGACGTGCCAGAACGTGCTGAGCACCGAGCAGCCGTCCATCCGGGCCGCCTCGACCAGCTCCGGCGGCACGGCCTCCTCGCACGCCTGGCGCATCAGGAAGACCCCGAGCGCGCTGACCAGTGCCGGGAAGATCACCGCCTGGAGCTGCCCGTACCAGTCGAGCTCGGCCATCATCAGGTACAGCGGGATGACCCCGAGCTGCGTCGGAACCATCGCCGTGCCAACGACAACGAGGAAGAGCGTGTTGCGACCGCGAAAACGCAGACGCGCGAAAGCGAAGCCCGCCAACGAGGAGAGCAGCACGTTGGACACCGTCACCGAGCCCGCCACGATCAACGAGTTCTGCACCGCCGCCCAGAAGTCCACCGTGTCGAAGACCCTGGCGATGTTGGCGAACAGGTTGCCGCCGGGCACCAGCGGCGGCGTGGCCTCGCCGAGCGCCGAGTTGTCCTTGCTGGCGACGACGAAGGACCAGTAGAGCGGGAACACCGAGGCGAGCAGGATCGCGGCGAGCCCGCCGTAGACGAACACCCCGGGGCGCCTCACGAGTCACGCACCGAACGCCGGGTGACCATGAAGTTGGCCAGCGCGAACACCAGCACGACCACGAACAGCATCCACGCGATGGCCGAGGCGTATCCGGCGTCGAACACCCGGAAACCCTTCTCGTACAAGTACATCGTCAACGTCTGGTACTGCCGGTCGCTGCCGCCGACGCCAGCAGTCCCCTTCGGGTCGAACAACGCGGGCTCGACGAACAGCTGGAGCCCGGCGATGGTGGAGACGACCACGGTGTAGAGGATCGTCGGCCGGATGCTCGGCACGGTGATCGACCAGAACGCCCGCCAGCGCGAGGCCCCGTCCAGCTCCGCCGCCTCGTACTGCTCACGCGGGACCGACTGCATGGCCGCGAGGTAGAGCAGCGCGTTGTAGCCGGTCCACCGCCACATCACCATGGCGCTCACCGCGACGTGCGAGGAGAAAACCCCGGCCTGCCAGTCGATCCGGTCGACGCCGACGAGCCCGAGCAGCCAGTTCACCATGCCGAAGTCGCGGTCGAAGATCTGGGTGAACACCAGCGCGACCGCGACCACGGACACCACGTTCGGCAGGAGAATTCCCGCGCGCCACAAGGTCTTCGCCTTCAGGCTCCGGTCCAGCAGCGCCGCCAGGCCGAGCGCCGCGAGCAGCTGCGGCACCGTTGAGATCAGGAACAGGCTGACGGTGTTGAACAACGCGTTGTAGAACAACGGGTCCGCCAACAGCGCCGCGTAGTTGTCGAACCCGACGAAGCCCTGGTTGCCGTCCGCGAGCTGCCAGTCGTGCAGCGACACCCACGCGGTGTAGAGCAACGGGAACAACCCGAACACGCCGAACACCAGGAAGAACGGTGCGATCAGCAGGTACGGCGTGATTCGGATGTCCCAGCGGGAAAACATCACTTCAACTCAGCGCGGGACTGGGTCAGCGCCTGGGTGAGCGCGTCCTGCGGTTGCTGCTTGCCCTGCTCGACGCGGAGCAGGGCCTCCTGGAACTTGGGCCGCACCAAGGAGTCCTGGGTGCCGCGGTAGTTCGGCTTCAGGCTCTCGGCGGAGGCGGCGAAGATCTGGCCGACCGGCGCGCCGGAGAAGTACTCGTTGGTCTTGCCCTGCACGGCGGGGTCCCGCAGCACCGACGGCTGGCTGGGCAGGTTGCCGGTCTTGTCGAAGATCTTCTTCTGCTGCTCGGGCGCGGTGAGCCACTTGGCGACCTCGGCCGCTTCCTTGATGTTCTTGCCCTGCTTGGGAACCATCAGGAACGAGCCGCCCCAGTTGCCGCCGTCGCCGGGCACCGAGGCCACGTCCCACTTGCCCTTGGCGCCCTCGCCCGCGCCCTCGGCGATCTGCGCGAGCGCCCACGCCGGGCACACCTCGGTGGCGAAGCCGCCCTGCTTGAGCCCGACGGTCCACTGTTGGCTGAACGGCTTCACACCGGAGGTCCGGCCCTTGGCGGCCAGGCCCGCCGAGAGGTCGAAGGCCGCGCGCACCTTGGGATTGGTGTCGGCGACGAACGAGTCGTCGGCCTTGGCGAAGAAACCCTCACCGGCCTGGTTGATCATGGCGAGGAAGATCTGCTCGGCGGCGCTGACGAACTTGACGTCCGGCTTCTTCTCGGCGAAGCGATCCGCGGTCCTGGCGTAGTCCTCCCAAGTCGGCCAGAGCTTGCTCACCTCGGCGCGCTCGGTCGGCAGCCCGGCCTGCTGGAAGAGGTCCTTGCGGTAGCAGACCGCGAGGCTGCCCACGTCGGTGCCGACACCGAGCACGTAGGAACCGTTGTCGGTGACGCCCTGGTTCCACTTCCAGTCCAGCCACTGCCCGGCGAGGTCCTTCGCGCCGTGCTCGGCCAGGTTGACGAACTTGTCCTTGGAGGTGCGGAACTTCGGCAGCCAGCCCTCCTCGACCGCGACCACGTCCGCGGCGCCCTTGCCCCCGGCGAGCTGCGTCGCCAGCTGCGAGTGGTGCGCGTCGAACTCCAGCTTGCGGTTCTCCAGCTTGACCCCGGGATGCGCCTTCTCGTACTCGGCGAAGAGGTCCTCGTAGCCGAAGTCGGCGAAGGTGGCGATGGTGATCCTCGTCTGCCCCGAACCGGATCCCCCGCCGCACGCGGCGAGCCCCGTGCCCACCAGCGCCGCCGCGCACGCGGCCACCGCCACCCTTACCGTCCTGTTGCGCATCCCGTCCTCCTCGACGTGCTCCGCGATCTCGGTCGCCGCCCACTGACACCGGTGCGAGAGCGCTCTCACGATGCAGTGGTCCGCGTCACCCGTCAAGAGGCAACAGCAACTGAATCCGTTTCGCTACCCGCGGCGCATCCGGAAGTCGTAGCGCGCGGGCACCGGCTCCCCCGGACACGCCCGCGCCCACAGCCGATCCAGGCTGACCTCGCCTTCTCGCAGGTCAGGCACCTCGATCCCGGCTTTCAGCAGCGAAGCGGCCTCCTCGCCAGCCACAGGCGTCCGCGCTCGCGATGCCCACGCGGTCCGCCGGAGTTCGAGGGATCGCTCGTAGCGCTGTCGTGCTTCGGTCGTGGATCCCGCCCGCCTCGCCCAGTGGTGTCACCAGGAGTTCCAACCGCCCGCGCCGCAGCACTACTTCACCGCGCCAACGGTCAGCCCTTCGATGATGCGTCTGCCCAGCCACACGTAGACCGCGAGCATCGGCAGCACGAGAATGCACACGCCCGCGAGCAGGGCACCGTAGTCGGAGCCGGAGTACTGCTGCGTCTGGAGGAAACCGAGCAGTGACAACGACAACGTCTGCTTCTCGCTGTCCTGGATGAACACCAGTGCGATGAACGTCTCGTTCCACAGGCCGATCAGGTTGAGCAGCAATGCCGTCACCAAACCGTTGCGCGCCAACGGCAGCACGATCTGGACGAAGGTTCTGATGGGTCCGGCGCCGTCGATCTCCGCCGCTTCCTCGACCTCCTCCGGCAGCGATCCGAAGAACCCGGTCAGCAGGAACACGGTGAACGGCAACGACAACGCGACGTAGAGGACGAACAACCCGGACAGGCTGTTCACCAACCCGGCGTCCTGCATGAGCACGAACAGCGGGATCACGATGACCTGCACCGGAATCCCGATGCCCAACGCGAAGAACACCGCCATGGCACCGGAAAGCCTCGTACGACTCTTCGCCAACGCGTACGCCGCAGGCGCCGACACCACCACGACGACAACCGAAGCAGCCACGACAAGCACCACGGTGTTCAGCGCCGCGCGCCCGAAGTTGCTCTCCGACCACGCGCGCACGAAGTTCTCGATCTGCCCGAACGTCTCCAGTCCCCAGGGCGTGTCGAAGATCGCCGTGTGCTCGCGCAACGCGGACACACCCATCCACCCGAGCACCCCGAGGTTGAACACCACGAGCGCCCACACCGCGCCGATCCCGAACCGCCGCATCAGAAGGCCACCGCCTCGCGACGGAGGAGCCTGCGCAGGAGCACCACGAGCACGGTGATCACCGCGAGGGTGACCACGGCCGAGGCGGACGCGTAGCCGAACTGGTACTGCGGCGTCCGCCCGCCGAAGGTCGCCCCGTACACGAACAGCGCGCTGTTCCACACGGTCACCGTCGGCATGTCGTTGGTGTTGCCGCCGAACGCGTAGATGAACTCGAAGATCTTCAGCGAGGAGATCGTCCAGATCACCGCCGCCGTGGCCACCACGTCCCACGACAGCGGCAACGTGACGTGCCGGAACCGTTGCCACGCAGTGGCTCCCGCCAGCGCGCAGTCCTCGTAGAGGTCCGGCGGAATGCGATCGACACCCGCCATGATCACCGTGGTGTAGAAGCCGGTGTTCACCCAGATCAACCCGATCATGATCACGCCGAACAGGTGGTCGCCGAGCCAGTTCACCCCGGTGCCACCGGTCAGCGCGGCCCACGCGGAGTTCACCAGGCCCTCCGGCGTGCGGAACAGGAAGCCCCACAGCACCGACAGCACCAGCGGCGAGATGATGTACGGGAAGAACAGCACCGCCCGCACGAACCGCTTGCCGCGCATGTCCCGCAGCACCATCGTCAGCCCGAAGCTCACCGCGAACGTGGCCGCGCCGACGACCACGAGGATCAGCAGGGTGTTCCCGAACGCCGCGAGGAACGTGTCGTCGCTGAACAGGATCTCGTAGTTCTGCAGGCCCCGGGGCTCCATCTCGCCGACGCCGTCCCACTTGTGGAAGCTGATCCACAGCGACGCGAGCGCCGGGCCGATGAAGAACGCCAGGTAGATCACGAGCGCGGGCAACAGGAACGGCCAGAACGTCCTGCGGCGCCGCCGGGCCAGCGCGCCGCCGCCCGCCACGGCCTTGCGGGGCCGGACGACCGGGATCGCCGTGACGGCCACTAGCGGTGCTTCTTCCAGTAGTTGGCCTGCCGCTCGGCCAGCTGCGCCAGGAAACCGTCCACTTCGGACTTCCCCTTCACCAGCAGGTCGTTGGCGGGGTAGAACACCTCGTCGACGTAGCCGGGGTAGTCCGCCTCGAGCCCGTCCAGCGGGCGCGAGATCGGCAGCTCCGCGGTGGCCTTGGCCAGCCCGGCCAGCTCCGGCGGCGCGGGCAGGGCCGGGTTCGGCGTGAGGTTCTTCGCCTCGGTCGCGATCCGGCCGAGGTGCTGGTCCTTCATGAAGTACGCGATGAACCGCTCGGCGGCCCCGGGGTTCTTGGCGCGCTTGGGAATGGTGAACCCGAGCGAGCCGACCGGGACGCTCTGCCGAGCGCCGGGCAGCGGCAGGAACTGGTAGCTGATGCCCGACTTGGCCTTGGCCCCGGTCTCACTCGGCGCCCAGCTGCCCATCAGCAGGAAGTCGGCCTGCCCCTGCGCCCACTTCTCTTGCACCGCAGGCCATTTGCTGCCGTCGAAGCCCGGGGCGAAGTAGCCCTGTCGTGACAGGTCACGCACCGACGCGAGCACCGCGCGCACCTCGGGGGTGTCCCACGCCTTGCCCGTCGGGTCCTTCGCCAGCTCGGAAACCCGGCCCGGACCGAGCGCGTTCTGCAACGCTCCGATCGTCCAATAGGCGTTGTAGTAAGGGATATCGCCGTCCAGCGCGATCGGGCTGCGGCCCTCGGACTTGCTCTTCGCCAGCAAGGCGGTGAAGTCCTGCCACGTCTTCGGCGGGCTCGCCGCGACCCCCGCGTGCGCCGCGCTGTCGAACCACAGGCCGTGGCCGATCACCTCGTACGGCACCAGGAACGGCTTGCCGTCCTTCTTGAGCGTGCCGAGGTACTTGTCCGAGACGACCTGCGAGACCAACTTGGCGCTGCCCGGAACCTCGGCCGCGAAAACGCCGCTGAGGTCGCGGAACGCGTCGGCCTGGACGAGCGTGGCGCGGATCGGGTTCTCCTCCTGGTCCACCAGATCCGGCACGTCACCGCCGCGCAGCGCCGGGGTGACCTTCTTCAGCACCTCGCGGCCCTGCCACTGCACGCTGACCTTGACGCCGGTCTCGGCCTCGAAGGCGCGCACCGCGTCGGCCAGCACCTTGGCCTGCGGCTCGCTCTCCTTCCACATCGACCAGTACGTGAGGCCCCCACCTCCTGAGGAACCGCCGCCGCACCCGGCGACGGTCAGCGCCAGCGCGCTGGTCACCAGGGCCGCGAGAAGGCGGCGCGGGGATGTCGAAGCACGCAGGGCCATCGTCGCTCCCGGAGGTTGACTGCGCGGAAGGCTGCGCAATTTCGCTCATATTCGCGGCGAACCACGCACTAGTCAACACCCTTCGAGGCCACTTCGAGCAGCTTCGATCACTCAGACGCGGATGACCTCGATGCCCCGCTCCTCGAACCGCCGCACGTCCTCCATGGCCGCGCCCACGTCGGTGACCAGCACGTTCAGTTCCTCCACCGCGCAGATCCTGGCGAAGGCGCGCGCCCCGATCTTCGAGGAGTCGGCCACCACCACGACCTTGCGCGCCCGCTCCGCGAGCAACCTGTTGATGCTGGCCTCGCCCTCGTGGTGGGCGGCGGCGCCGGACACCGGGTCGATCCCGTCCACGCCGAGGAAGGTCACGTCGACGGTCAGCTCGTCGAGGATCAACGTGGCGAGCGGGCCGATCAGCTCGTAGGACTGCGGCCGCGCCACCCCGCCGGTCACCACGAGCTTGACCTGCGGTCGCACGGCCAGCTCGTTGGCGATGTTGAGCGCGTTGGTGACCACGGTCAGCGCCGTCTCGGAGCCCGTCTCGTGCAGATCGGGGCGCGTGGCGAGCGCGCGGGCCACCTCGGTCGCGGTCGTGCCGCCGTTGAGCCCGACCACCGAGCCGCGCGTGGCCAGCCCCGCCGCGCGCGCACCGATGCGCTGCTTCTCGTCGGCGTGCCGCACGGACTTGTAGCGCAGCGGCAGGTCGTAGGACACCGCGTGCGCGACGGCACCACCCCGCGTCCTGGTCAGTAGCTGCTGTCCGGCCAGGTGGTCCAGGTCGCGGCGGATGGTGGCGGCGGAGGCGGACAGCTCCTCCGCGATCTCATCGACCTCGATCCGCCCGCGCTCGGCGAGGAGTTCGAGCAGGGCGTTCAGCCGCTCATACCGGTTCACGCGGGACATGATCGCGCATTCCGCTCTCGACGGTAGTCGCCCGGTCGTGCACTATGGTGCTTGAATAGACCGACTTTCGCGCACTAATGCGCATACCGCCCGGAGGCCGCACGTGGTGGAGCAGCCCTTCGTCGTGTCCGAGATCGCCAGCCAGCCCGACTGCTGGCGCCGCGCCGCCCAGCTGTTCACCGGGGACCTGCCCGCGCGCACCGAGCGGGTCGCGGTCGTGGGCTGCGGCACCTCGTGGTTCATCGCCCAGGCGTACGCGGTCCTGCGCGAGACGGCCGGGCACGGGCTCACCGACGCGTTCGCGGCTTCGGAGTTCCCGGCCGGCCGCGACTACGACCGCGTCGTGGCGATCACCAGGTCCGGCACCACCACCGAGGTGCTCGACCTGCTCGCCCGCGTGACGACCCCGACGGTGGCGATCACCGCGGACCCGGCGACCCCGGTGATGAAACTGGCCGATTCCGTTGTGGTGCTGGACTTCGCCGACGAGCGCTCGGTGGTGCAGACCCGGTTCGCCACCACGGCGCTGGCCCTGTTGCGCGCCAGCCTTGGCGAGTCGCTGGAGTCCGCCGTCGTCGATGCCGAACGCGCGCTGGAGTTCCCGCTGCCCGCGGAGCTGGTGCAGGCGGAGCAGTTCACCTTCCTCGGCCGCGGCTGGACCTGCGGCCTCGCCCAGGAGGCCGGGCTGAAGATGCGCGAGGCCGCGTGCGCGTGGACCGAGGCGTACCCGGCGATGGAGTACCGGCACGGCCCGATCAGCATCACCGGGCCGAAGCGCGTCGCGTGGATGCTCGGCGAACCACCCGCCGGGCTGGCCGACGACGTCGCCGCGACGGGCGGGCTGTTCCTGACCTCCGACGGCGACCCGATGGCCGAGCTGATCAAGATCCAGCGGCTGGCCGTCGCGCTCGCCCAGGCCCAGGGGCTGGACCCGGACAACCCGCGCCACCTGACCCGCTCGGTCATCCTGGGCCAGAAGGCGGCGAGCTGAGATGCCGCTCTCGCCGACCGGTCCCATCGTCGAGCCCGCGGCCCGCGCCGGACGCGGAGTCGGCGCGTTCAACGTCATCCAGCTCGAACACGCCGAGGCGCTGATCACCGGCGCCGAACGCGCCCGCGCTCCGGTGATCCTCCAGATCAGCCAGAACTGCGTGCGCTACCACGGCGCGCTGGAGCCCATCGGTGCGGCGACGCTCGCCCTGGCGCGACGGGCGAGCGTGCCGGTCGCGGTGCACCTGGACCACGCCGAGGAGCTGGCGCTGGTGCGGGAGGCGGTCGCGCTCGGTTTCTCCAGCGTCATGTTCGACGCCTCCGCGCTCGACTACCGGGACAACGTGGCCGCGACCGCCGAGGTGGCGAGTTTCTGCCACGAGCACGGCGTGTTCGTGGAGGCCGAGCTGGGTGAGGTCGGCGGCAAGGACGGCGTGCACGCCCCCGGCGCGCGCACCGATCCCGACGAAGCGCGCTCGTTCGTCGAGGCGACCGGCGTGGACGCGCTCGCCGTCGCGGTCGGCAGCTCGCACGCGATGCTCACCAGGGACGCGGCGCTGGACTTCGAGCTGATCTCGCGATTACGCGACGCCGTTCCCGTTCCCCTTGTGCTGCACGGGTCTTCCGGCGTTCCGGAGAAGGACCTCACCACGGCGGTCGAGCACGGCATGACGAAGGTCAACATCGCCACCCACCTGAACAAGGCGTTCACCGCGGCGGTCCGGGCCCACCTGTCGGCCAATCCCTCCACTGTGGACACACGGAAGTACTTCGCCGCGGGCCGGGAAGCTGTCGCCGCAGAGACGGAGAAGCTGCTGGGCGTGCTCGGCGCGGCTCCGTGATCCTCACGGTCACTCTCAACGCGGCGCTGGACATCACCTACACCGTCCCGTCGCTGGTCCCCGGCGCTGCTCACCGGGTGCTCGGTGTCTCGCAGCGCGCGGGCGGCAAGGGGATCAACGTCGCCAGGGTGCTGCACGCACTCGGCCATCCAGTGCTGGCAACGGGTTTGGCCGGTGGCGCGGTGCTCGACGGCCTCGCGGTCCCGCACTCCTTCAGCCCGATCAGCAACGAGTCGCGGCGTACCGTCACGGTGGTGGGCGACGGCGAGGCGACCCTGTTCAACGAACCAGGTCCGGAGGTGAGCGCGGCGGAGTGGCAGGCGTTCGTCGACCACTTCCGCTCCCTTGCCCGCGAGGCAACCGTGGTCGTCCTCTCGGGAAGCATGCCTCCGGGTGTTCCTCCGGACGGCTACGCCCATCTCGTGTCCATTGTGGACTGCAAGACGATCGTGGACACGTCGGGCGTAGCGCTGGAGCACGCCATCGCCGCTCGGCCCGACGTGGTCAAGCCGAACGCGGACGAACTCCGCGAGGCGACAGGGCACAGTTCACCTCAGGCTGGCGCCTCCGCACTGCTGCGCGGCGGTGCGCGAGCCGTGGTCGCCTCGCTCGGCCCTGAGGGACTTCTGGCCGTGACGGAGCACGAGTCGTGGCGACTCGCCCCACCCGGCGCGCTTGCCGGAAACCCAACGGGTGCAGGTGATGCGTGCGTCGCCGGGATCGCCGCCGGGCTGCACACCGCAGCGGCTTGGCCCGCGATCCTGCGGGAGGCTGTCGCCCTTTCGGCCGCCGCTGTGCTCCATCCGGTGGCGGGCGGCTTTGACGTCAATGCCTACGAGCAGCTTCGCGCAAGCCTGCCTCTCGCGAGGAAAGCGCTGTAGCAGCCGAAAATATTTACCGATTCCGCCCAACAGCCCCTGGCGATCACGGCAGCACGTGTGCAAATCTGCTCGAAAGACGCTCATTCCGCTCATCTTCACTCAGGAGTTGCGATGGAACAGCACGGGGTGTCCAGGCGGTCGATGCTCGGCGGGACCGCCGCGGGGCTCGGCCTGGCAGCCTTGGGAACCGCGGAGGCCACGGCAGACTCGTGGCCGAAACCGCAGGGGCGCAGCATGATCGGCGTTCCGTTCGAGCCGAGGCAGACCGTGCGGATCGGCATCATCGGCCTGGGCAACCGCGGCGCGGGCATGCTCCCGCTGTTCCTCGCGGTACCCGGCGTCAAGATCACCGCTGTCTGCGACACTCGCCCCGAGACCGTCGAGAGCGCCGTCAAGGTCGTGCGCGCCGCCGGTCAGCCCGACCCCGCGCGCTACGGCAAGTCCGACCGCGACTACGAGAACCTGTTGCGCCGCGATGACGTCGACTTCGTCTACGTGGCCACGCCGTGGGAGTGGCACGTGCCCATGGCCATCTCGTCGATGCGCAACGGCAAGCACGTAGGTGTCGAATGTCCGCTCGCCGTCACGATTTCCGAGCTGTGGGAGCTCGTCGATACCTCCGAACGGACGCGGATGCACTGCATCCAGCTGGAGAACTGCTGCTACGGCCAGAACGAGCTGCGCGTGCTGCGGATGGCCAACGCGGGTTTGTTCGGCGAGCTGCTGCACGGCGCTGGCGCCTACATCCACGATCTGCGCGATCTCCTGTTCTCCGACACCTACTACGCCAACGAGTGGCGGCGTGCCTGGCACACCAAGCTGAACGCCGACCACTACCCCACGCACGGCCTCGGCCCGATCGCCGCCTACATGGGCATCAACCGCGGCGACCGGATGGTGCGGATCACTTCGATGGCGACGGCGGCCCTGGGTCTCGCCGACTACCGCAAGTCCCACGAGGACCCCGCCGACCCGTCGTGGCGCGAGCGCTACGTCAAGGGCGACACCACGATGAGCATGATCCAGACCGAGAAGGGCAGGCTCATCCGCCTTCAGCACAACGTGTCCAACCCGTACCCCTACAGCCGCCTCAACCAGCTCGCCGGTACCAAGGGCGTCTTCGAGGACTATCCCGCGCGCGTCTACCTGGAGCCCAAGTCCAGCGGCCACAAGTGGGGTTCCTTCAACGACTACAAGTCCTATGACCACTGGCTGTGGAAGGACATCGGCCCGGGTCCCGGTGGGCACGGCGGCATGGACTACCTGATGCTGTACCGCACCATCCAGACCATCCGCCTCGGTCTGGTCCCCGACGTCGACGTCTACGACTCGGCCGCGTGGAGCGCCCCCGTAGCGTTGAGCGGGGAGTCCTTGAAGCGCAACGGAATGCCCATGCCGTTCCCCGACTTCACGCGCGGCCGCTGGCGCGAGCCCCGACCGGGCCTGGACTCCCCCAAGCCCTGATGTCCTGCGTGGGGTCGGCTTGACCTGAGGCCCCTCGCGCGTGCCGAGGGCCTGCCGGGCGGGCACGGGAGGAACCCGGCCCTCGCACGCGAGCGTATGGCACGCGCACCCCAGATAAAGCCTCCGATCCGTTGCGCCCTTACCTTCCAGCCCATACCGGGACGTCCGTCCACTGTGGACGTCCCGGGTTATAACATCAGTGGGCAATCCACCCTGATGTTCCGCAACGGCACCTGATCAGGATCGATCCATTTCGGCGGGATGAAGCTCGGTATCCCGTGCTCGAAGATGATCACCCACTCCTGTGCG
>NZ_JANAVO010000025.1 GCF_024213555.1 Allokutzneria sp. A3M-2-11 16
CACGCCGCGATCGCCGAGCAGGACTTCCTCGCCTTCGCCGAAACCCACAACTACACCGCGACTCGCAGGCATGCGGTCCGGTTCATCACCAAACTCGACCCCAAGGCCGCCGAACGCCGTCACAAGGAGAAGCGCAAGGCCAGGTTGGTGGAGAAGATCCCCCAAGACGACGGCATGTGCCTGCTGAGGATGTTCTTCCCCGCCCTGCAAGCCTCTCTGATCTACGACCGGATCGACCGCATCGCCAGAGCCCTTCCGAAGGATCACCGGACGTTGGATCAGAAGCGGGCCGATGTCACCATGGATCTGTTGATGGGCAAGGAAACCGGTGCACCCCAAGGCCAGGTCACCGTCTACCTCACCATGCCCATGGGCTCCTTCCTCGGCCTCGACAACGAACCCGCCATGCTCCACGGCTACGGACCACTGCCCGCGAAGATCGCCCGGGATGTCGCTGCGGGAGGGATCTGGAAGCGCATCCTGACCGACCCGGTCACCGGGATCGCCGAGGACGTGACGACGTATCGGCCCTCAGCGAAGCAGCGGGAGTTGATCCACGCCCGCTACCCCACCTGCACCGCCATCGGCTGCAACCGACCCGCACACCGTTGCGATCTCGATCACTGCTGCCCCTTCGACGGCACCAACACCACCATCGACAATCTGCGGCCGAAGTGCAGACGGCACCACCGGATGAAGCACGAATCCAACTGGAAGTGCGAAAACCTCCCCGACGGGCGGCACGTGTGGACGACGCCGAACGGGAAGACGCAGGAGACGGAAGCGGAACCGATTGCGGAACCGGCGCCCTTCTAGGGGTGAGCGGGCTGTGCCTGGCCGACCATGCGTGCATACATCCGGCCAGGGCTCGGCGTGCTCGGTGGGCTCAGGAAACCGGGCAGGGGCGGGAGATTCACCGCGAACGGGCGCAGGCGCTCGTACAGCTCGGTGGCGTCGGCGGGGCGGTGCTCGGGTTCCTTCTCCAGCAACTGGTGCACGAGTGCGTTGAGCTCCTGCGGCACTCCGAGGACGGGGGGCGGGCGTTCCTTGACCTGCTTCTCGAAGATCGCGTAGGCGGTGGGGCCGGTGAAGAGTTGTTGCCCCGTCAGCATTTCGTGCAGGACGCAGCCGAGCGCGTACAGGTCACTCGGTGGGCCCGCGACGCCGCGCTGGATCTGCTCGGGAGCCATGTACGACGGGGTGCCGAGGAGCTGGCCCGCGCGGGTGAACTGGGCGACATCGCTCTCGCGCAACACAGCGAGGCCGAAGTCGAGGACCTTCACGCTGCCATCAGGACAGAGCATCAGGTTGGTGGGCTTGAGATCGCGGTGGCAGATGGCCAAAGCGTGCGCCGCCGCGAGGACCGCGCAAGCCTGGGCGGCGATCGACGCGGCCCACGGGACGGGGACGGGGCCGGACTCGCCGACGAGGTCGGAGACGGTGACGCCCTCAATGAACTGCATGACCTGGAACAGCCGATGATCCACCGTGCCGAAGTCGTAGAGCACGGGCGCGCCGGGATGCTCCAGCCGAGCCAGGATGCGCGCCTCACGGACGAAGCGGCGCTCCAACTCGTCGTCGGGGCCACCGGGCAACTGGAGGAACTTCACCGCGACCCTGCGATCCAGGTGCTTGTCGTGCCCCCGGTACACCGCGCCCATCCCGCCGCGCCCCAGCGGCAGGTCTTCGAGCAGATAGCGGTCGGCGACGAGCATCCACTAGCCCCTCGGTCCCAAGCTGCCATCGACGAGTCCGTCGAAGCCTAGCCGGACCAGCGCCTGCCCGGCGGCGGCGGTCTCGCGCAGGGTGTCGGCCAGCTCGGCGAGGCGGCGGAACGCGGCGCCGTACGCGCGCTGCTCGGCGAGGGAGAGCCGGGGGAGCTGGGTGCGGCGCGCATCCACCCGGCTGGAACCCAGGTGGGCGCGGTGGTCACCGGCGCGCAGCGCCCCGGCCAGGAAATCCGCGTCCATCCGCTCGGGATCGACGCGATAGGCCGCGAGGTGCGCGCCCAGCGTCACGGTCGTGGTCGCCACCCGGGCCACGCCAAGAGGGGAAGCGATCACGTCACCCGGCTCCGCCGTGACCAGGTCAGGGCCGCCCGCACGGCCAGTGGGCGCGCGGCCCTCGGCGAGGTCGTCCACGGTCAGCACCGGGCGGTCGCCCTCGCTCATCCTGGTGGGGGAGTGACGGACCGAGACCAGCCCGGCCTTGACCAGCTCGCCGAGCGTCGTGGTCGGCAGCGACCGGCGCTGCGCGAACACGTCCAGCGCGGGCACGGCAGCCGGGGCAAGAGCGCGGAAGCGGTCCAGCGCAGAGGAGAACTCGCGGCCGAGGTCGCGATCCCCGCCGCCGCGGTGCCGCGCCGGGCTGATGTCGACGTCGTCGTCGAGCAGGTCGATGATCCGCACCCCCTCCCCGGCTTCGAGGTCCACTGTGGACAGATCCGGGCCCGCCTCCATCAGGACCAGCTGCGACGGCGGCCGGTCCTGCGGTTCCGGCCTGCGCAGCAACCACAGGTCCGAGCCGGTGCCGGGGAGCGTGATGACCGCCCGCAGCGCGCCCGCCCGCAGCAGGTTGCCGCGGATGCGTCGGCCCGGACGGCGGCTCGCGGCGGCGCTGGGCAGCAGGATCGCCACCCGGCCGCCGGGGCGCACGTGCGCGAGGCAGTGCTGCACCCACGCCAGCTCCGGCTCTCCGCGCGGCGGCAGGCCGTACTCCCACCGAGGGTCGCCGGTCAGCTCCGCGTAGCCCCACGCGCGCTCGTTGAACGGTGGCTCGCACACTACGGCGTCGGCCTGCACGTCGGGAAAACCGTTCTGCTGCAAGGAATCCGCGCAGACGACCTCCGCTTCGAGCCCGCGCAGGACCAGCCTGGCGGACGCGATCTTCGCGAACGAGGGGTCGATGTCCTGGCCGAGCGCGCGAGCGGGGGAACCGCCGAGCAACAACGTGCCGAGCCCGCACGCGGGGTCCAGCACCGTCCCGGAGTTCGCGCCCGCCAAGCGAATCATCAGCTCGGCGACATCGGGTGCGGTGACCGTGAGCCGCCGCGAATGCGCCTCGACGTAACGTTCGCAGATCAGGTCGAGCGCCTGGGCAGGGCCGTGCTCCTTGGCCAGTTCGAGGAGCGCCTCGGTATCGGCGGGCTCCTCACCGGATACGAAGAAACCGTTGTCGCGCAACAGGAGGACGGCGGCCGAAGCGACCAGCTCGCCGAGCCGGAGGTCGTCGCCCTCCGCGCGCAACCGCTGCCAGGCCCGGTCGGCCCAGGACAGCCGGTAGACCTTGCCGTTGCGGCGCAACCACTCCTCGACCTCGCGCAGCGAGAACAGCGGGCTGCTCGCGGTACCGCCGACCGGCTGCGGGAAATCGTCGTGGCGGCGCCGCCAGTTGCTCACCGCGGCCCGGCCCACGTCGACCAGGCGCGCGATTTCACCCGCGTTGACGGTGGCGTCTTGGTTCATGGGCATCACGGTAGCAGCGACCATGCACAGGCTGATTGCTTGTGAACTGACTTCACA
Source organism: Allokutzneria sp. A3M-2-11 16 (assembly GCF_024213555.1). Classification (GTDB taxonomy): domain Bacteria; phylum Actinomycetota; class Actinomycetes; order Mycobacteriales; family Pseudonocardiaceae; genus Allokutzneria. Next base: position 3,522 of record NZ_JANAVO010000025.1, read on the forward strand.
GGTGCTCTACTGGTGTCATGACAAACAGCTTGCGCGTCGCCATCGGCTCTGATCCCGGGCCGAACCGGGCGGAGAACGAGGACTCCGCGCTGGTCAGCCCCTGTTCGCTCGCGGTGGCGGATGGGATGGGCGGCCACGTGTACGGCGAGGTGGCGAGCTCGGCCACGATCGGTGCGTTTGTCGATCTCGATGCCTGGGCCACCGGCGTCGACCTGCGCGAACACGACACGCTGGCGCTCGTCCGGGACGGGGTGGCCGAGGCGGCGCGCAGGCTGGACGCGCTGACGGACGCCGAGCCGGAGCTGCGGGGGATGGGCACGACGGTCACCGCGTTGCTCTGGGACGGCACCGGCTTCGCGGTGGCCCACGTCGGCGACTCCCGCGCTTACCTGCTCAGGGACGGCCTGCTCGGCCAGCTCACCCACGACCACACGATGGTCCAGTCCCTTGTGGACGCCGGGCGGATCACCGCCGAGGAGGCCGAGCGGCATCCGCGCCGGTCAGTGCTGATGCGCACCCTCCAGGCGGGCAACGCCTTCGAGCCGGACCTGTTCCGGGTCGAGGCCCGGCGCGGCGACCGGTTCCTGGTGTGCTCGGACGGGCTGACCGACGTCGTCGGTGATCACGCGGTGCGCGAGGCCCTGGCCACGGCGGGCGAACCGGCCGACGCGGTGCACTGGCTGATCACCTTGGCCGTGCGTGCGGGCGGTCCCGACAACATCACCTGCGTGGTCGCGGACGTGGTGCAGGACGAGGTGGCGGACCCGGGCGCTGGACGGATCACCGTTGGCGCGCACCGGGTCCTCGGATCTCGGAAGGCGAGCTAGCCGGCTCGTGTCGTCAACTGGCTCGTGTCATTCAACTGGCGCTGTCCCACTGCTTGAGCACGGCCGGAACATATCGGGAGCCGCCGACAACCTCGGTTCGGCTCAGGTCGAATGTTCGATCGCTGACAACCGCGCGTCACCCGGACGGCGTAGAAGGGGCGTGAAGCAACTTCGTCTCCTCGTCACACTGATGCTGGCGCTGGTGCTGAGCGCGCCGCCAGCGTTCGCCGCCGGACTCGGCGACCCGATCTTCCCCGCGGACGGCAACACCGGTTACCGCGTCACCCGCTACGCGCTGGATTTCGCCTGGCAAGCCCCGAAAAAGCCATTCGACGCCACCACGACGGTCGAAGCGGAGGCCACGCAGGCGCTGTCGAGCTTCACCCTGGACTTCGCGGGCAACCAGCTGCGTGAGGTCACAGTGGACGGAGCCGCGGCGACCACCAAGCGCACGGGCGACAAGCTCACCGTCACCCCGGCGAAGGCCCTCGCGGCGAAGCAGCGGTTCACCGCGAACATCCGCTACACGGCCGATCCCACGCTCCAACGCAGGCGCAGCGACGCGATCAGCGTCTACGGCTGGATTCCCACCACGGACGGCACTGTCGTCTACCCGCAGCCCAACGGCGCGCGGCTGATCTTCCCGAACAACGACCACCCGAGCCAGAAGGCGCCGATCGCGATCACGGCCTCCACGCCCGCCGACATCACCGCCGTGGCCACCGGAACCCTCAAGTCCCGCACGGAGATCGCCGGGAACCGCGTGCGCTGGTCCTACGACTCCCCGCAGCCGGTGGCGACGCAGCTCGTCGGCCTCGCGATCGGCAAGTTCAGCATCACCAACGGGACCGGGCCGAACGGCCTGCCGCTGCGCGACGCCGTGCCGACCGACCTGGTGCAGAAGGTCGAGAAGTACCGCACCCGGACCCCTGGCCACCTGGAATGGATGGAGAAGCGGGTCGGCAGGTACCCCTTCGACAACTACGGAATCGTTGTGGCGCACACGGATCTCGGTGTGGCACTGGAGACGCAGACGCTGTCGATGTTCCCCGAGGGCGACCTCACCGGTTCCGAGGTCGCGGCCGAGAAGGACATGGTCCACGAGCTGGCACACCAGTGGTTCGGCAACAGCGTGACCGTCCGCCAGTGGTCGGACCTGTGGCTCTCCGAAGGCCACGCGCGGTTCTACGAGCGCGTGTACGCGGCGGAGAAGGGCTGGGAGAACCTGGACCAGAAGATGCGCGAGATCTACGCGCAGCACGACTCCTGGCGCTCGACCTACGGCCCGCCCGCCAAGCCGACCGAGCCGAAGCTGTTCAGCCGCATGGTCTACGACGGCTCCGCGCTGGTGATCTACGCGCTGCGGCAGAAGGTCGGCGCGGCGGCGTTCGAGAAGATCCAGCGCGCGTGGGTCGCCCAGTACCGGGACAAGGCGGCGAGCACGGCCGACTTCATCGCGCTCGCCTCACGGGAAGCGGGCACCGACCTGACGGCCTTCCTCAGGTCCTGGCTCTACGACGCCAAAACCCCGCCCATGCCCGGCTGGTGAGAGGGCCTGTCTGGCAGGTCCGTGTTCGCGATAGCCGGGCCGCTGTGGCCAGACTTCGGCCTACGGCCGGGGCAGACTCTCATCGAACGAGACCTACCAGACAGGCCCTACTTGCCGTCGGCCTGTTCGGCGAGGAAGCGCTCGAACTCCTCGCCGAGCTCGTCGGCGGTGGGCATGCGCTCGTTGGACTCCGCGAGGAGGCTGCGCTCGCCGACCGCCTCGGTGAACGCGTCGTACTGGCGCTCGAGGCCGCGCACGACCTCGGCCACCTCGTCGGACTCCGAGACCTGGCGCTCGATCTCCTCGTTGGTGCGGGCGGCGGCCTCGCGCAGGCCGCGCTCGGGCAGCTCAAGCGCGGCCACCGAGCCCACCGCACCGAGCAGGCGCAGGCCCGCCTCGGGGTAGACCGACTGCGCGAGGTAGTGCGGAACGTGCGCGGCGTAGCCGATCGCGTCGTGGCCCGCCTCGCCGAGCCGCAGCTCCAGCAGGGCCGAAGCGCTGCCGGGGACCTGGATGCGGTTGAAGACCTGCGGGTAGTCCGCGACCAGTTCGCCGCGCGTGGCGTGCGCGGTGACGCCGAGCGGGCGGGTGTGCGGGGCGCCCATCGGGATGCCGTGGAAGCCGACCGTGAGCCGGACGCCCCAGCGCTCGACCAGCCCGCGCACCGCCGCGATGAAGCGTTCCCACTGGTTGTCCGGCTCGGGACCGGTGAGCAGCAGGAACGGCGTGCCCGCGGTGTCGTGCACCAGCCGGATCACCAGCTCGGGGGCGTCGTAGTCCGCCCAGTGGTCGGTGGCGTAGGTCATCGCGGGTCTGCGCGAGCGGTAGTCGATCAGGGTGTCCACGTCGAAGCGCGCGATCACCCGGCTCTCCAGGGAGTCCACCAGGTGGTCGGCGAGGACCCGCCCCGCGCCGCCCGCGTCCATGAACCCGTCGAGGTTGTGCAGCAGAACGGTGCCGTCGAGGTCGGGGACGTCCGAGTCCACCTCGACCAACTGCTCCGGATCCAGTCCCACCGCTGCCTCCCAGGTACCTGACTACACCGTGCTTCTCCCTGCCCAACGCGGAGGCGTCGCGAAGCATTCCCCTGTGATCCTGCTCGCGCCCCCACCGCGCGGAGGGCACTCAGCATGCTAAGGATTGCACGGTGATCTGGTGGCACGCGGTCGTCATCTTCGTCGCCGGGGTGTGGGCGGGCACGATCAACACGGTGGTCGGCTCCGGCACGCTGGTGACCTTCCCCGTGCTCGTGGCGCTCGGCTACCCGCCGGTCACCGCGACCACCTCGAACGCGATCGGCCTGGCACCCGGCACGATCAGCGGCGCCATCGGCTACCGCGAGGAGCTGCGCGGGCAGGGGTCGCGGTTGCTCCGCTTCGGCATCGCCTCGCTGCTCGGCGCGGTCGGCGGCACGGTGTTGTTGCTGTCGCTGCCCAAGGACGCCTTCGAGACCATCGTGCCCGTGCTCGTCGGCCTCGCCGTGGTGCTGGTGATCATCCAGCCGCGGGTGTCGAAGTGGGTGGCCTCGCGCAAGGCAACCCCGGCGGCCAGCGGCGGCGCCGTGCTGCTGTTCCTGATCTTCCTGATCGGCATCTACGGCGGGTACTTCACCGCCGCGCAGGGCGTGATGCTGGTGGCGGTCATGGGCATGTTGCTCGCCGAACCGCTGCAACGCCTCAACGGCATCAAGAACGTGCTCTCCGCCGTGGTGAACGTGGTCGCGGGCGTGATCTACGCCTTCGTCGCGCCGGTGAGCTGGCCGGTGGTCGGCCTGCTTGCCGCGGGCTCGGTGCTCGGCGGCGTGCTCGGCGCGAAGATCGGCAGGAAGCTGTCGCCGACCGTGCTGCGCGCGGTGATCGTCGTGGTCGGCGTGGCCGCGATCATCCACCTGCTGCTGAAGTGAGCAGCCACTCCTCCTTGGTAAGCGCGTACTCGACCTCGCCGTGTTCGGTGCCGGGCAACGGGTTCTCGTGCTCCTCGTGGTAGGTGCGGACGTGTCGCAGCCCGCACTTCTCCATCACCCGCCGCGAGCCGGAGTTGACGAACATGGTGCTCGCGGTGACCCGCCGGACCGCTGCCTCGCGAAAGCCCAGCTCGATCAGCGCGAGCGAACCCTCGGTGGCGTATCCCTTGCCCCACGCGGACTTCCGCAACCGGTAGCCCAGTTCGACCTCGCCATCCGGAGCGCCCTCGTTGGGGCGGAAGTGGAACCAGCCGAGGAAACGGCCCTCCCGGTCCTCCGCCGCCCAGAAGCCGTAGTGCGGGAAGTTCTCGTAGTACCAGAGGAAACGCGGCAGGATGTCGTGCTCCACCTCGGAGCGCGGAGTCGCCGCCGCGTCGAGGTAGCGCATGACCTCGGGATCGCTGTCCAGTTCGACGAGGTTGTCCACATCGGACTCGGTGAACCGCCGCAGCACCAGGCGCTCTGTCTCCAGGAAGACGTGCATGGGCCGATGGTCGCACGAGCCGCCACTCAATTTCGGAGCGAGACGTTCGCGCACGGCGCGTGTCGCTTCACCAGCTGGCTCCGCGCCTGCGAGCGGGCCAGGTTCCACTCCCGCCAGCTGTCGGGTGCCTCCTCCAGCTCGATGGTCGGCCAGTACAGCACGCAGGCCCGCTGCGGCTCGGGCAGCCGCTGGAGCGCGGGCACCGCGTCGACGGACAGCTTGGTGAGGTAGATGTAGTCGATTTTCCCGGTGCTCTCCAGGCGGCTGATGTTGCCGTCCGCGATCAGCCGCTCCGGGTTCAGCACGGCGAGGCCGAGCAGCGCCACCATGCCGGTCGCGACGACCGCGCCGGGCAGCCACGGCCCGCGCAGCCGGACCCCCGCCGCGATGACGAGCAGGTAGACCAGGCCCAGCCACAGTTCGCACGCGAGCACGAGGATGCGCAGCACGGTGAACCCGTACTCCTCTTGGTAGATCCACATGCGCACGGCCGCTCCGGCGACGATCACCAGTGACAGCACTGACAACGCGCCGAGCAGCACGCGCAGCCAGGTTCGGTCACCGCTGGTTTCCCGTGGTGCTAAACGAGAAGCGAGCCCGATCACGCCGAGGGTAAGAGCCGTGACCACCAGCAGCTGCCAGAAGCCGCGCCGTGCGTACTCCGCGTAGGACAGATCACCGACGACGCTGAACAAGGCGGGGAGCTGCACGGAGACGAAGGCCGCGAACAGCAGCACGAGCACGCTGATCGGCAGAACCCATTCGATCCGGCGGAGGCTGATCTGCGGCAGCTCCAAGGAAAACTCCGGCTGAGGCTGGGTCAACGCCCAGCAAAGGCCCGTCGCGAACAGGGCCGCCACGACGAACATCGTGACCGAGGTGAACGTCGAGGAACTGTCCACTGTGGGCACTAGTGAGCGCACGAGGGCTTCGAAAGCCGGATCGGCGCTGACGAGCAGTCCGCCGAACACGATGAGCAGCACTCCCGAGACGGCGACCGCGAGCAGTGTTCTGGTGTTGCCGCGTGGACGGATCTCGCGCACGCCCCGCCTCAGCCAGTGCAGCCGGGTCAGCGCGTTGATCGGAGCTTCGATCGCGCCGCGCAGGGAAGTGCCCGCCACCGCGAGTGAGGCGGCGACGATCGCGGTGAGCGCGCACAGGGTGAACAGCCATCGGGAATCGCGGAAGACGCCGACCGCGACCAGGGCCAACGCGAGGACCGCCCAGCCCGGATTTCGTTTCCGCACACTGGTTTCCGTGCTGCGCGCCGCTACCACCACCGCGGCGGCCATGGCCAGCGCTGTGATCATCCAGCCGAGCCCGGGTCGTACCGGGCTCAGCGCGAGTGCGGCCACGAGACCGCTCGCGGCGACCGCGGCCAGCACAGGGGGCATCGCTCTGTCCACTGTGGACACTCCTTTTCGGGCAGGGGTTTTTGCCCTGAATGAGTCATTGGGGGAGTTGGCGGCCCCCAATGACTCGTTCAGGGAGATCGCACGTGCGTCAATGACTCGTTCAGGGCGTTAAGCGTGGTGAATGGGCTGGTCAGGGCGTTGGGGTGCGAATGCCTTGTTTGGGGCGTTGGGTTCCCTGAACGACTCGTTCAGGGAACTGAGCGCCCCAAATGAGGCGTTGATCTTGAGGATGCGTGAGGGGAGTGGGGTTGGGGGCGGGTGGCGGGGAGGGTGACGGTGATGTGGCTGCCCAGGGCGGCGATGGTGCCGCCGTGCAGGTCGACCACCCAGCGCGCGATGGCCAGGCCGAGGCCGGTCCCGCCGCCCCCGGCGCGCTCGCCGCGGGTGAAGCGTTCGAAGACGCGGTCGCGGTCCTCGGGCGGGATGCCGGGCCCCTCGTCGTGCACCTCGATGACCAGGTCGGCGCCGCGGACGAGCGCGATCAGCCGCACTTCGCCGCCGGGAGGGCCGTGGCGGGCGGCGTTGTCGAGCAGGTTCACCACGACCTGGTGCAGCCGCGCCCGGTCGGCGTAGACGGTGGCGCCGGGAGGCACGCGGAGAACGAAGCGGGCGGAAGGCGCCATGACCTGGGCCTCGGCGACGACGGACTCCAGCAGCGGGCCGACGGGGAAGACCGAGCGGTCCAGGCGGTGCGCGCCCGCGTCGATGCGCGAGAGGTCGAGCAACTCCGCGACCAGGGTCCCGAGCCGTTCGGTCTGCGCGAGCGCGGTGCGCATGGTCGCGGAGTCGGGCGGGGTCACGCCGTCCACGACGTTCTCCAGGACCGCTCGCAGAGCGCTGATCGGTGTTCGCAGCTCGTGCGAGACGTTGGCGATGAGGTCCCGCCGCTGCTGGTCGGCCGCGCCCAGGTCACCGGCCATCTGGTTGAACGCCGTGGCGAGCTGGCCGACCTCGTCCCGGGCGGTGGCGCGGACGCGGCGGTCGTAGTCGCCGCGCGCCATGGACTTCGCGGCGGAGGTCATCTCGCGCAGCGGCCTGGTCATCCCGTGCGCCAGCACCTGCGAGGCGACCAGGGCGATCAGCACGGCGGTGGCCGCGGTGCGCGGCGGGAGCCACCCGATCTGGTTCCAGAAGAACAGCAGCGACGCGGTGAGCGAGGCGACCACGACGAGACCGAGCTTGAACTTGATCGACGGCACCGGGTCGAGGGGCCGTGGCACCCGGTCCAGCCAGGCGCGGATCACCGGGGCACCTCCAGCGCGTAGCCGACGCCGTGCACGGTGCGGATCAGATCGGCGCCGAGCTTGCGGCGCAAGGCTTTCACGTGACTGTCGACGGTGCGGCTGCCCCCGGCGTCGTTCCACCCCCACACGGCGCGGAGCAGCTGTTCGCGGGGCAGCACGGCGCGCGGGCGGTCGGCGAGGCAGGCCAGCAGGTCGAACTCGGTGGGGGTGAGGTGCACCTCCACACCGGCCCGGTGCACGCGCCGTTCGGTCGCGTCGATCCGCAGGTCGCCCAGGTCGGGGACCGCCGCCCGGTTCACCCGGCGCAGCAGCACCCGGACCCGGGCGGCCAGCTCCCGGATGGAGAACGGTTTGGTGAGGTAGTCGTCGGCGCCCACCGCGAGCCCGACGAGCAGGTCCGTCTCGTCGTCGCGAGCGGTCAGCATGAGCACCGGGACCGGCCGCCGGGCCTGGACGCGCCTGCACACCTCCAGCCCGTCGAAGCCCGGCAGCATCACGTCCAGCACCACGAGGTCGGGCTCGGTCTCCTCGGCGACGCGGACCGCGGTGGGGCCGTCGTGCGCCAGCTCCACCGCGAACCCCTCGGCCCGCAGCCGGTCGGCCACCGAGGTGGCGATGGTCAGATCGTCCTCGACGACCAGCACGCGCTGCTGCATGGACCCGACTCTAAGCACCGGTTGTGGTGCTCACGCGGCCGAGTTGTGCAGATCCTGTGAAGGATCAGCGCCTGCCCAGCCAGCCCAGCCCGTCGACCAGGAACCGGTTCTGCACCTCGCTGGCGAAGGTCGAGGACAGCGGCCGGTTGTTCGGGTAGTCCATGGCGTTGTGCCCGAAGTTGGCGTAGAGCATCCGGTAGTTCTCGTTGCTCCACATGATCGGGTAGTAGCCGCTGTACCAGCTCTGGTTCGGGTCGGTGCCCAGCGGGAAGCTCGACGGGTCGACCGAGGCCAGGATCGTGATGTCCGGGTTGCGGCGCAGGTCGTTGTTCCAGCTGTACCACTCGCTCACCGCCGAGGTCCACGTCGCGGGCAGCCGCGTGGTCGACGGGTGGGCCCGGTCCTCGGTCCTGAGCACGGCCGTCGTCGGGCCCCACGTGTTGGAGCGGAACGCGAGGAACGTGTTGTGGTACCAGGGCCAGTTGCCCGGCTCCGTGGTGAACGCCGAGACGTGGAAGCCCAGCCAGCCGCCGCCGTTGTCCATGTACCGCTGGAACCCGGAGCGCTGCGCGGCGGTCTGCGGCAGGTTGTCCAGGAACATCACCACCTGGTACTGGCTCAGCCCCGGCGAGGTGAGCAGGTTCCAGTCCGTCGAGGCGGTGTAGGAGAACTCGTGCTGCGCGGCGAGCTGCGGGAAGCGCTCGTTGGCCTCCTTGACGAAGCTGATGTGCGCGGCGTCCCAGGTCCCGCTGTAGAGCGCGAGGACCTTGAACCGCGGCGCCGCCTGCGCGGGCAGGGCCGCGAGGAACAGGAGGGCGGCGAACAGGGCGAGCAGACGCTTGACCATGCGGGTCCCTTCGAATGAGCGGAGGGAACCGGCGGCTTGTTGCCATCCGCGATTGTGTTGCCGCATCGGATGGTAAGCGCTCTCACGGGGCCGCGTCGAGGTGAACCTCGCCTTGACAAATAAATTTGTCAGTGTCAGCGTTGTCGTCATGCTCGAGGTAGCGGTGATCGAGGACCCGGCCGCGGCCGAGGTCTGCCTGGACCCGGTGCGCGCCCGCCTGCTCGCCGAGCTGGCCGAGCCCGGCTCGGCGACCACGCTGGCCGCGAAGGTCGGGCTGACCAGGCAGAAGGTGAACTACCACCTGCGGTCGCTGGAATCGCACGGCCTGGTCGAGCTGGTGCAGGAGCGGCCGAGGGGCAACTTCACCGAGCGCGTGCTGCGGGCGACCGCCGCCTCGTACGTGATCTCCCCGGCGGCGCTGGCCCCGGTCCAGCCCGATCCGAGTCGCGCGCCGGACCACCTGTCGGCACGCTGGTTGCTGGCGGTGGCGGCCCGGCTGGTCCGCGACGTGGGCGCGCTGATCACCGGGGCCACCAAGGCCCGCAAGCGGCTGGCCACGTTCGCGGTCGACGGCGAGATCCGCTTCGCCTCCGCCGCCGACCGGGCCGCCTTCGCCGAGGAACTGGGGGTCACCGTCAGGTCCCTGGTCGCCAAGTACCACGACGAGTCCGCCGAGGGCGGCCGTCCGCACCGCGTCGTCGTCGCGCTGCACCCCAGCGTTAAGGAGAGTTGAGATGGGCCGCGAGTTCGAACTGCGCCTGGAAGTCGTCCTGCCCGCCACCCCGGAGGAGGTCTGGACCCTCGTCGCGACGCCGGAGGGCCAGGCCGCCTGGTTCATGCCGGGCGAGGAGATCGGGCCGGACGGCGCCGAGGTCTGGGACCCGCCCAAGCGCCTGGTCTTCAGGACGCCCTCGGCGGATGACGGCTCCTTCCACGCCTTCGAGTACCTGATCGAGGGCCAGGAGGACGGCACCGCGCTCACGTTCGTCCACAGTGGAGTAACCGGTGCCGGTTGGTCGGAGGAGTACGAGGAGATCACCACGATCGGCTGGGCCTTCTACCTGCACACGATGCGCGAGTACCTGACCCACTTCCGCGGCCGCCCCAACGTCTACGTGGAGGCGGACGGTCCGGAGTCCTCGGCGAGGCAGCAGGCGTGGGACCAGCTCCTCGCGACGCTGGGTGCGTCCGCCGTCGGTGACGAGGTCTCCCTGGACGTGCCCGGGCTGCCTCGCCAGCAGGGCGTCGTGGACATCATCAACGACAACTTCGTCGGCTTCCGCACCGAGGACTCGCTCGTGCGCTTCCACGGCCGGATGCGCCTGGGCATGTCCATAGCGGTGAGCCAGCACGCGTACAGCCCGATCGATGCCGAGGCGTACACCGCGGCGTGGAAGGCGTGGCTGGACGCGCAGTTCGAGGGGAGCTGAGATGGGCCGCGAGTTCGAGCTGCGCAAGGAAGTCGTCCTGCCGGTGAGCCCGGAGGAGGTCTGGTCGGCGGTCGCGACACCGAACGGCCAGGCCGGTTGGTTCATGCCCGGTGAGGAGATCGGGCCGGGCGGCGCCGAGGTCTGGGACCCGCCCAAGCGCCTGGTCATCAAGCTGCCGCCGGGCGAGGACGGTTCCTTCCACGCGTTCGAGTACCTGGTCGAGGGCCGCGAGGACGGCACCGTGCTGCGATTCGTCCACAGTGGACTGACCGGCGCGGGCTGGCCCGAGCAGTACGAGACGATGACCTCGTACGGGTGGGACTTCTACCTCCACTCGCTCGTGGAGTACCTGACCCACTTCCCCGGCCGCTCCACCGTCTACGTGGAGGCCGAGGGCCCGGCCGCGTCAGCGGAGGCGGCGGCGTGGGACCGGTTCGTCGCGGCGCTGGGCGTGTCCGCGGTCGGCGACAGGATCTCGGTGTCGCTGCCCGGAGTGCCGAGCCAGGACGGCGTCGTGGACATCATCAACGAGGCCTTCGTGGGCTTCCGCACCGAGGACTCGCTCGTGCGCTTCCACAGCCGCAAGCACATGTCCATGGCCGTCGCGGTGAGCCAGCACGCGTACAGCCCGATCGACGCCGACGCGTACACCGCGGCGTGGAAAGCGTGGCTCGACACGCAGTTCGAGGGGAGCTGACGTGGGCCGCGAGTTCGAGCTGCGCAAGGAAGTCGTCCTCCCCGTGAGTCCGGAGGAGGTCTGGGCGGCGGTCGCGACACCGGAGGGCCAGGCCGCCTGGTTCATGACCGCCGAGGAGATCGGGCCGGACGGCGCCGAGGTCTGGGACCCGCCCAAGCACCTCGTCATCAAGACCCCGCCCGGTGAGGACGGTTCCTTCCACGCGTTCGAGTACCTGATCGAGGGCCGCGAGGGCAGTGCGGTGCTCCGGTTCGTCCACAGTGGAATGTCGGGCGACGCCTGGCCGGACGAGTACGTGGACATGACCGAGATGGGCTGGGACTGCTACCTCCACTCGCTGCGCGAGTACCTGGTCCACTTCGGTGGCCGCCCCGCCGTCTACGTGGAGGCCGACGGCCCGGCGTCGTCGACGGAGTGGGACGCGTGGAACCGGTTCGTCGAGCGGCTGGGCGTGGCGGAGGCCGGGGACGAGGTCTCCCTGTCCGTGGCGGGTCTGCCGAGCCAGGACGGTGTCGTGGACATCATCCGTCCGGGCTTCGTGGGTATCCGCACCCAGGACTCGCTCGTTCGCTTCCACTGCAGGGTGCCCCTGGGCATGCCGGTCGCGGTGGGCCACCACGTCTACCGCCCGATCGACACCGGCGCGTACACCGAGGCGTGGAAGGCGTGGCTCCACTCGAACTTCTCCTGAGTGTCGGGGGCGCGGGCTACCGTCATGCGCCATGAACGCCTTCCCCGCGGTCGCCGACCCGTTCCGGCGGGAGCTGCTCGCGCACTGCTACCGGATGGTCGGCTCGGTGCACGACGCCGAGGACCTGGTGCAGGAGACCTACCTGCGCGCGTGGCGGGCGTACGACAAGTTCGAGCAGCGCTCGTCGGTGCGGACCTGGCTCTACCGCATCGCCACCCGCGTGTGCCTGACGGCGCTCGAAGGGCGGGGGAGGCGGCCGCTGCCGACCGGCCTCGGGGGACAGCGCTGCGATCCCGGTGACGATCTCGTGCGGCCGCCGGAGATCACCTGGCTGGAGCCCTTCCCGGACCGCGACGACGACCCGGCGTCGATCGTCGCGGGCCGGGAGAGCCTGCGCCTGGCGCTGGTCGCGGCGTTGCAGCACCTGCCGCCGCGCCAGCGCGCCGTGCTCGTGCTGCGCGATGTGCTCCAGTGGCGGGCGGCCGAGGTGGCGGAGGCGCTCGACGTCTCGGCCGCCGCGGTGAACAGCCTGCTGCAACGCGCCCGCGCGCAACTGGAAACCGTTGCGCCACAAGAAGACCAGCTCATCGAGCAGCCGGAGCAGCGGGCTCTGCTCGACCGCTACGTGCGCGCGTTCGAGGCCAAGGACGTCGCCGCGATCGTCGAACTGTTCACCGCCGACGCGGTGTGGGAGATGCCGCCGTTCACCGCGTGGTACCAGGGGCGGGCGGACATCGCGCGGCACCTCAGGCAGCGGTGCCCGGCCGTGCCCGGTGGGCAGCGCCTCATCCCGGTCAGCGCCAACGGCCAGCCCGCCTTCGCCAACTACCTGCGCACGGAGGACGGCGTGTTCCGCGCCTTCAACGTGCAGGTGCTGACGATCGGGCCCGCGGGCGTGAGCCATGCGGCCGTCTTCCTCGACACCTCGCTCTACGCGGCGTTCGGCCTGCCCGAGGTGCTCTGAGGGATTCAGCTGCCGCTGACGCGTGTTGCCAAGACGGCCCGTGTCCGCTTACATCGCTCCCAAGGTAGTTGCCCTCGATGGGAGTGTGTCATGCGTGTTTTAGCCGCCCTTGCCGCCGCGGCCCTGCTCGTCACCGCTGGATCGGCCGTGGCCGGGACTCCTGAGGCCCCCGCCGGGGCCCGGCCCACCGTGGTGCTCGTGCACGGTGCCTTCGCCGAGTCCGCGAGCTGGGCCGGGGTGATCACCAGGCTGCGCGAACGGGGCTATCCGGTGATCGCCGCCGCGAATCCGCTGCGCGGCCTGGCCGGCGACGCCGAGCACGTCTCCCGGGTGATCCGCAGCGTCAAGGGGCCGGTCGTGCTCGCCGGGCACTCCTACGGCGGTTCGGTGATCACCAACGCCGCCAGGGGAAACCCCAACGTGAAGGGCCTGGTGTTCGTCGCGGCGTTCGCGCCGGAGCAGGGGGAGAGCGGGGCGGACATCGCCAAGCGGTTCCCCGGCGGCACCTTCGACGAGGTCGTGGAGAAGATGCCGCTCGGCGACGGCAGCAACGACCTCTACATCCGTCAGGACCGGTTCTGGGACCACTTCGCCGCGGACGTGCCCGCCGCCGAGGCGCGGGTGATGGCCGCGACGCAGCGGCCGGTCCGCGACGTGGCGCTGGCCGAGAAGTCCGGCGCGCCCGCGTGGAAGACCGTGCCCTCGTGGTTCCTGCTGGCCGGGGCGGACCAGAGCATCACGATCGCGGCTCAGCGGTTCATGGCCGGGCGCGCCGGGGCGCGCGCCGTCGTCGAGATCACCGGGGGCTCGCACGCGGTCGGGGTCTCCCACCCCGGCGCCGTGGTCGACCTGGTCGTCAAGGCCGCCCGGGGCTGAGCGTCGGCGCGGGGGCCGGGGCGGGCGTCCCGGCCCCGAGCACCGCGGCGAGCCGTCGGGTCAGCGGGTCGATGGTGAATCCGTCCATTGTGGACCGGACGAGGTGCCACGCGACCAGCTCGCCCAGCGGCCGCCGCACGCTCGTGGTCGAGGTCCGGAGCAGGCCCGCCGCGTCGCCGAGGGTGAACGACGAGTGCGGCAGCAGCCCCAGCAGCGCCAGCAACCGTTGTGCGGGAAAGGAAAGCCGTTCCTGGGTGCGGGCGAAGGCGGCCGGCAGGGATGCCGCCTCGTCACCAGGGACGACCAGCGCGGCGAAGAAGTCCTCAGTGGACAGATCGCGGGCGTGCTCGCGCAGCGACTGACCGCACCGGTTGGCCCCGGCGATCCGCACCGCCAGCGGGTTCCCGCCGCACAGCCGCACGATCTCCTCGGCCGCCCCGTACTCCGTCATCACCAGCGCCTCCCCGGTGACCCGGCCGAGCAGCGCGATCGAGTCCGCCGAGGGCAGCGGCCCCAGCTCCACCCGGGAGGCGCCCTGCACCGCGACCAGCCCGCTGAGCCGGTTCCGGCTGGTCACCACCACCGTGCACGGCGCGGTCCCGGGCAGCAGCGGCCGGATCTGGTCCGCGCTGTCGGCGTCGTCGACCATGATCAGCATCCGGCGGTCGGCCAGCGCGGACCGGAACAGCGCGGCGGCGGCGTCCACGCTCGCGGGCACCTCGGTCACCGGAACCCCCAGCGACACCAGGAAAGCCGTCAGCACGTCCAGCGGGGCGGCACCGCCGCGCAGGTCCACGTGCAGCTGCCCGTCCGGGAAGCGCTCCGCCGCGCGGTGCGCCCAGTGCAGCGCGAGCGCGGTCTTGCCGATCCCGGCCGCGCCGGTGATCACGACGATCGGCCCGGGTTCGGCGTCCAGCCGGGCCAGTTCCTCTTCTCTCCCAAGGAAGTCCGGCACCGCGAGCGGCAGCTGGCGCGGCAGCACCGCGCTCGCCCGCGCCGGGTTCAACGACAGGTCGCCGTCCAGGATCCGGCGCCGCAGCTCCCGCAGCGCCGCGCCCGGTTCGACGCCGAGCTCCTCGCGCAGCAGCACCTCGGCCCTGCGGTAGGTGGCCAGCGCGTCGCCCTGCCGCCCGCAGCGGTGCAGCGCCCGCATCTCCAGCTCCCACAGCCGTTCCCGCAGCGGGTGCGCGCTCGTCACCGGCGGCAGTTCGGCGGCGGCGACGTCGTGCCTGCCCAGCGCGAGCAGCGCCGAGAAGCGGTCCTCGGTCGCGTCCAGCCGCAGCTGCGTGAGCCGGGCCGCCTCCGCCTCCAGCGCCGGGGGCAGCGGCAGGTCCTCCAGCACGGCGCCGCGCCACAGCTCCAGCGCCCGGGTCAGCCGGTCCAGCGCCAGCCCGGCCTCGCCAGCGGCCAGCGCCGCCCCGCCCTCGGCGGCCAGCCGCTCGAAGCGCTCCGCGTCCAGCTCACCGGGCTCCACCCGGAGCAGGTACCCACCCCGGCTCGCGGGCAGCCTGGGCGCCCCGCCGTCCTCCAGCACCTTGCGCAGCCCCGCCAGGTACGACTGGAGGTTCGCGGCGGCCGACGGCGGCGGCTCGTCCCCCCACAGCTGCCCGACCAGCTCGGCGGTCCGGACCGGCCGGTTCGCCCGCGACAGCAGGATCGCCAGCGCGACCCGCTGCTTGCGGCGGTTCAACACGACCGGTGCGCCGCCCGCGTCACGGACGTCCAATGCGCCGAGCACCCGGAATCTCACGTCGTGCAGCGTAGGGAGCCGCGCTTAACGCGCACTAATCGCTGTTTTGCCGTGCTATATGAAAGCGATCATGGAGTTCTCCAGATCATTCCACGATCGGATTGGTTTGGCGGGACTCTGCGTAATCGCTGAGCCGCTCCACCTGCGTGAAGGATGATTCCCGAACGTGCGACTTACGCGCCCCTTTGGTCGCGGCTAACGTCGATTAACGACCCGGCCTGTCGAGTTGATGACCGTGGTCGCGTCATTCTTTCCGCATTCTTTTCAGTCGCTCTCGCGCGCCCGTAAACGATGGGATGTGTTCGTGATGACCACTTCGGCCACCAGCCTGCTCGACCGCAAGTACGCGAGGCGGTTCGCGATGTTCGACGTGGACGGGGACGGGTACCTGGAGGCGGGGGACTTCACCGAGCTGGCGAATCGGCTGATCGAGGGGCTGGGGGCGGTCCCGGACTCGGCGACGGCCCAGCGCGTGCGGGAGGGCTACCAGGACCTGTACGCGGCGCTGATCAGGGAGATCGACACTGACGGCGACGGCCGGATCTCCCAGCGGGAGTTCGTCGCCGGGATGGCGCGCGTGGCCGGGGACCGGGCCGGGTTCTCCCGGATGATCGAACCGTTGGCGCGCACCAACCTCCAGCTGTGCGACGCGGACGGGGACGGACTGCTGGACCGGCCGGAGTTCGCCCGGCTGCTCGGCCTGTTCAACGCCGTTGCGCTGCCCTCGGCCGAACGGATCTTCGACCGGCTGGACACCAACCGCGATGGCATGCTCTCCGTCGCCGAGATCCTCGACGCGCTCTGCGACTTCTACCTCAGCGACGATCCCGGGTCACCGGGAAACCTGCTCTTCGGCGCGGTCTGAGGGGCAGCCATGTTCGGTCTCGAAGGAAGAACGGTGCTGGTCACCGGTGCCTCCAGGGGTATCGGCAGGGCGATCGCGCTGGCCTGCGCCGAGGTGGGCGCCGACGTGGCGCTGCTGGCGCGCGGCACCGACGCGCTGCGCGAGGTCGCCGAGATCGTCGAGAAGCTCGGCCGCCGCGCCCTCGTGCTGACCTGCGACGCCGGTGACGAGGACCAGGTGCGCGCGGCCGTCGCGGACACCGTCGCGCAGTTCGGCAGGCTCGACGTGCTGGTCAACAACGCGGGCGGATTCGGCTTCGCCGGGCCGTTCCTGGAGCTGACCGCGCGGGACTGGGCCGATGCGATCCGGCTCAACCTGGACTCCGTCGTCCACTTCTGCCGTGCGGCCGGCCGGGTCATGGTGCGCCAGCGCTCCGGTTCGCTGATCAACATCGGTTCGGTGTCCGGGGTCGGCGGGGTGCCGATGCTCTCGCACTACGCGGCGGTGAAGGCGGCGGTGGTCTCGCTGACCAGGTCGCTGGCGGCGGAGTGGGCCGCGAGCGGCGTCCGGGTCAACTGCGTGGTGCCCGGCTGGATCACCACCGAGCTGACCAGGGCGATGTCCGGGCAGGAGGAGGTCTCCGAGGGGCTGCTGCGCGCCGTGCCCGCCCGGCGGTGGGGCGATCCGGAGGACGTCGCGGGCGCGGTGGTCTACCTGGCCGGTGACGCGGCGAAGCTGACCACCGGCTCCTGTCTGACCCTGGATGGCGGCATGACCAGCACGATCGGCGGTCCCACGCTGATCGACATGCTGGAGATGGGGCGGATTCCGGTATGAGCGCCAGGACCGTTCTGCTGTTCCCCGGGCTCGGGGCGTACTCCACGGGCATGCTGCGGCAGGCCGCGGGTGAGCACCCGGAGGTCGCGGAGACCTTCGCCGGGATCGACCGCGCCGCCGCCCGCCACGGTGTCCCCTCGGTCGCCCGTGTGGTGCTGCACGAGGAGCCGCGGCCGATCCGGGAGATGCTGGCGTTGCCGACCGAGGTGCTCCAGCTGGCGATCTTCGGCGCCTCCGTGGTCACGCACCGGGTGCTGGCCGCTGCGGGACTGCGGCCCTATGCGTTGCTGGGCCACAGTTTCGGCGAGATGGCCGCGCTCGTCGCCGCCGGGGCGTTCACGCTCGACGACGGGGTCCGCCTGGTGTGCGCCCGTGCCGAAGCCCTCGCCGAGTGGGAGGGCAGGGGGGCGATGGCCGCGATCGGCGCCAACGAGGCGGTGACGCTGCACCTGATCGGCGCGATGGACGAGCCGGACCTCGCGGTCGGGTGCCTCAACGCGCCGCGGCAGACGGTGATCAGCGGCCCCGTTGAGGCGATCGACCGGGCCGGGCGGGTGGCGAAGGCGCTGGACCTGTTCTACGCCAAGCTGCACCTGCCGTACGCCTCGCACCACCCGAGCGCGCGGCCCGCGGTCGGCAGGTTCCTCGGGCTGATGGACGGGATCGAGCAGAAACCCTTGGAGCACAAGGTGTATTCGCCAGTGCACGGTCGTTGGTACAGCGACGCCGACGACCTGAAGTTCGCCATCGCGGAGTGCATGGTGCTGCCGGTGCGCTTCACCGACGCGGTCCGCGACCTGCACTCCTCCGGCGCGACGGTCTTCGTGGAGTCCGGTGCGCTGAACGCGCTCACGCGCTGCGTCGAGCTGACGGTTCCCGGAGTGCGGACGGTCGCGCCGCTGCTGGACTCCTCGGACGAAACAGGGGGGCTCCGGCGCGTGCTCACCGGTGAGTCCGATGTGCGTCCGCCGCGCACCGACACCGCTTCGGCGGTCGTCGCGCCCGTGGAGATTCCCGCGGCGCGCGAGCCCGAGCTTGGCAGCTCCGCGGTGCCGGACAAGGACACCGTGCTGGCGAAGCTGCGCGCGCTGTACGCGGCGGCGCTGGAGTACCCGGAGGACGTGCTCACCGAACGGGCCCTGCTCGAAGCCGAACTCGGCGTGGACTCGTTGAAGCAGACCGCGTTGCTGTCGCGGGTGGTCGAGGAGTTCGGCCTGCCCGACCGGCCCGGTGAGCTGCGAGTGTGGGAGCTGCCGTCGCTCGGGGCGATCGCCGACCACGTGCTGGGCGCGGAGCGGGTTCGGTCATGAGCGAACGGGTTGTCCTTGTCACGGGCGGAGTCCGGGGGCTGGGCCGGGCCATCTCGCTCGCGTTCGCCGGGCACGGCGACCGGGTGATCGCCAACTACTTCCACGCGCGGGAGGAGGCGGTCGCCTTCGAGGCCGAGCTGGCGGCGCGGGGCCGCCTGGTCGAGCTGATCAGGGCTTCGGTGGCCGACCGCGGGCAGGTCGATGCGATGTTCGACGAGATCGCGGCCCGCCACGGGCGCTTGGACGTGCTGGTGAACAACGCGGCGTCCGGCGCGTTGCTCCCACTGTCCGAAGTGGACGAATCGCACTGGCAGCGGGCCTTCGACACCAACCTGCGCGGCAGCCTGTGGTGCGCGCGCAGGGCGGCGGAGCTGATGACGGGGGAGCACCCGGCGATCGTCAACCTGTCCTCGCTCGGCAGCAGCCTGGTGATCAGCGACTACGCCACGGTGGGCACGACGAAGGCCGCGGTCGAGGCGCTGACCCGTTACCTCGCCGTCGAGTACGCCGGGCGCGGAATCCGGGTGAACACCGCGTCGGGTGGCCTGCTGGACAACGCGATCGCCGGGATGTTCCCCGACGCTCAAGCCCTCGCGGACCAGGTCAGGGCGGCCACGCCGCTGGGCAACCGCCTCGGCACCGAGCGGGAGCTGGCCGAGCTGGTGGTCTTCCTCGCCTCCCCTGCGGCGTCCTGGATCACCGGCCAGACCGTGGTGGCCGATGGCGGGCTCTCCCTGGGCTCGATGTCGTTGTCCCCCAAGCCTTCGGTGCCCGAGCCGGTGCCTGAGCCGGTTCCTGGCGCGGTCGCCGTGGTCGGGATGGGTGTGGTCACTCCGGGCGCCAACAACCCGGACGAGCTGTGGAAGGTGTTGTCCGGTGAGGACAACGTCTTCGTGGAGCCGGAGTGCTTCGACATCTCCTCCTTCCACTCGACGGACCCGGCCGCCGAGGACCGCTCGTACACGCCACGATCCGGCTTCATCACCTCCTTCGTTCCGCATCCCCGACTACAGCCGGTTGTGGAGCGGAGCACCCTTTGGCTGCGGCACAGCCTGCTCACCGCACTCGACGGCGTCACCGTCGGCGACCGGTGTTTCGCCGCGTTCGGCGCGACCGTGGACGGCAGCCAGGAACTGGAGGAGTACCTGGTCTACGCCGGAGCCCGGAAGCATTTGGGAGACAACGGCACTCTCCGCGACCGGTACGTGCGTGAGGTGAATCCCTCGGAGTACCTGCCACATCGCGTCGGCCGCAACGCGATCGATGGGCTGCTACCGGACAAGACCGAACTGGTGATGGTGGACACGGCGTGCTCGTCCTCGCTCTACGCGGTGGACCTCGGCATGAAGGCGCTGCGAGAAGGCTCGTGCGAGGTCGCCGTCTGCGGCGGAACGTTTGCTTACAGTGCACGGAATCTGGTGCTCTTCTCGAAGCTCTCCGGGTTGTCCAGGTCGGGCCGGGTGCGGTCCTTCGACCGGGCCGCGGACGGTGTGCTGTTCTCCGACGGTGCCGGAGTCGTGGTGCTCAAACTGCTCGACAAGGCCCGTGCGGACGGTGATCGGGTCCTCGGCGTGATCGAGGGCGTCGGCCTGTCCTGCGACGGGCGTGGCAAGGCGATCTACGCGCCCAACGAGGCGGGCCAGGTACTCGCGCTCCGCCGGGCTTATGAGCGCACGGGAACGGACCCCGCCTCGGTCCACTGGGTGATCGGCCACGCGACGGGCACACAGGCGGGGGACAGCACGGAACTGGCCGCCTTGCACCGCGTCGCGGGTTCCGGCCCGCCCGCGCTGTTGTCGTCGAACAAGCCGATCGTCGGGCACACCGGATGGAGCGCGGGCATCGTCTCGCTGGTGCAGGCGTTGTCCGGCCTGCAGCGTGGATCGGTGCCCGCGCAACGGTATCTGCGGCAACCCATCCCGATCCTGGACAGCAGCAGGTTCCGGCCGATGACCACGGCAACTCCTTTGCCAGCGAAGCGACCCCGCCGCGTCGCCGTGTCGTCGTTCGGGTTCGGCGGCACCAACGCGCACCTCCTGCTCACCGACGCGCCGTCAGCTCACGAAGGCACTATCTCCGCTGACGAGCTGGTCGTCGTCGGCTGGTCAGCCCACCTGCCCGGGTTCGACGCCGCCGAGACATCGGCTTGGTTCCGCGGTGAGCGCGCCGCCCCGGACCCGGACTTCGGCGCCGACTACCCGCTGCCGGACTTCGCCGAGGTCCGGCTTCCCCCGGCGACGCTGCGCACGATGGACCGCGGCCAGATCATGATCCTGCGCGCGGCCGGTCAGCTCGATCCCCGGGTGCGGGCGGTGTGCGAAGAACTCAAGGACACCACCGGCGTCGTGGTCGGTCACACCGGGCCGACGAGGCGCGCCGTGCAGTACGCGCTTCGGTGCTACCTGGGCGATCTACGCCGCCGCGTCGGCGAGGACCCCGGGTTCGACGAGCTGGAGCGGGAGGTGCGTGCGGCGGTGCCGCCCAGCACGGAGGACGCCTTTCCCGGGATCATGCCCAACCTGATCCCGGCCCGGCTGTCGGCGTTGGCCGACTGGCACGGGCTGAACCTCACCGTGGACACGGGACTCTCCGCCGGGATCGACGCGGTGCGTTGTGCGGAGCGGTATCTCCGGCACGGTGACCTCGACGTGGCCGTGGTGGCCGGTATCAGCGGCAACAGCGGCCCGGAGCTCGCCTCGGTGCTCGCTGACCAACCGCCCGTCGCGGAGGGCGCGTTCATGGTGGTCCTGACCCGCCGTGCCACGGCGTCGCGGCACGGCCTCCCCGTTCTCGGCACGCTCCGCACCGAGCTGGCCGCGGTTGATCCTTCGTCCAGGCCGCAAGCGCTCCGCCCGCTGGCCGGGCTCGGCCGCACCTATCTCGGCGCGGACCCGATTCTGGCCATGACCGCGGCCTTGGCCGCCGAACGCGAGTGCACGATCGGTGCGGCCGAGACGTGGGGCCCGCGGATCATCGTCTCCCCAACGCGTGCCGCTGTCGAGCGGATGGAGCGCCGCCTCGTGCCGGTGCCCGCACGTGTCGTCCGAGCGGAGCTGCCCGCGGTTCCCGACGGCGCACTGGTGATCACGGAGGAGACCGAGGACGTGCCGAACGCCAGGCACATCCGCGTGATCGTCGACGTCGGGGCTTCCCGGACCGCTCCGGATGACCTCTCTGCCTTGCTGCGCCTGCGAAAGGTGCACGACCTGGCCTACCTCGCGGTGCAGCGGTGGGAGGACGGCGGTTCGTTCGCGGTGCTGATGGTCGACGCCCTGCGCGACGGGGTCGTCCACCCCGCCACCGCGCCGTTCACCGGCTTGGTGAAGAGCCTCGCCAGGGAGAGGTTCGCCTTCGCCGTCCTCACCGACTCGAAGGATGTCCGGCCGGACCTCCTCGCCACGGAGTCGGCTCTGGCGCGTGAACTGGCCGTCGCGGTGTACTCCGGCGGCACGCGGATGGAGCACGTCCTGTTCGCGGCGCCTGTCCATCCCGGCCCTCCGCAACGGCTTGAGGTCGTCGTCGCGGTCGGTGGAGCGCGCGGGCTGACCGCACGGCTGCTCGCCGACCTGGCCCGTGCGCACCGGCCGGAGATCTACGTGCTGAGCCGGACCTCCCCTGGAGAGCGAACCGATGTCGGTACGCGCCAGTCGTTCATCGCCGCCAATCCACAGTGGACAGTCCAGGAGGCCTCGACGGAGTTCGACCGACTGCTGGCGGGTGCGCGGGCACGGCGTGAGCTCGACCTGCTCACCGGTCTGTGCGGTCCGGGGAAGGTGCGCCACATTCCCTGTGACATCACCGATTCGGCCGCTGTCATGGCCGCGATCGACCAGGTTCCCCCGCGCGTGGACCTGCTGATCAAC
This sequence comes from Allokutzneria sp. A3M-2-11 16, assembly GCF_024213555.1. Taxonomy (GTDB): domain Bacteria; phylum Actinomycetota; class Actinomycetes; order Mycobacteriales; family Pseudonocardiaceae; genus Allokutzneria. Next base: position 25,769 of record NZ_JANAVO010000025.1, read on the forward strand.
GCCGCCGGGCTGCACAACGGGGGTGAGGTCCGGTCGGTGCCGCTGGAGCGGGCACGTGCCGTTCGGGACACCAAGCTGCTCGGCTACCTCAACCTCCGCCGCGCCTTCGCGGGCCGGGAACCCGCGCGGTGGGTCAACTTCGGCTCGCTGCTCGCGGTGCTGGGCTGGCCGGGGGAGGCGGACTACTGCTCCGGCAACGACATCCTGAACGCGGCGGCCACCTGGCAACGGCATTTCGGCGGCACCCACGAGACGACGCTGTCCTGGGCGCTGTGGCGGGAGTCGGGTTTCGCCGCCCAACCGGTGATCCGAGACCACCTGCTCCGGCAGAACGCGCTCACCGGGCTCTCCGACCGTGACGGCTGCGCGCTGTTCGCGGCCGAGTTGTCCAGTGTGGACAGTGCTCCTGAGGTCACCTACCTCGGTCCGGCGGAGCGTGCCCTGATCTCACCGCGCTGGTGTCCCTCCGCGGGCTTCCTGGAACACCACCGCGTCCGTGGTCGCGCCGTCGTACCCGCCGCGATGCTCGTCGACCTGGTCGCGCGTCCCGGGGAGGTGGTCACCGACCTGGAGTTCCACGCGCCGGTCCTGCCGGGCTCGGACTACCGGGTGACCGGCGATCGCGTCCTGAGCGATCTCATCGCGCCGAACGGCGCTCTGCTCAAGGCCGATCGCGTGCACATGACGTACACCATCCACAAAGGATCGTCCGGTTCTCCCGTGGTGGAACGCGTTCCAGGCTCACCGATCACACCGCCCTTCTACGGGCCGGGAGGCGAGGTCGAGCTCAGCGGTCCCTTCGCCTCGCTCCGCGATGTCCGTACTTCCGACGCGGGCGGGTCGGCGGTGTTCGCACCGTCGTTGGGAGAGTGGGACTTCGCCTCATTCCGCATCCCCGTGCTGCTCGTCGATGCTCTGGTGCAGCTCCTGTTGCTGCCGCGCACTGCGATTCCAGTGCGCATCGGCCGGATCGAACTGCGCACCGACCTCAACGATGTAGAGCTGCTTTCCCGTTATGGCAATGAGATCGTGCTCGCCACCGACACCTCCGGCTCCGCTGTGGCGAGTGTGGCCGGAGACGTGCTCGCCGTGGTTTCCGGAGTGCGGACAAGACAGGGAGAACCCAGTGAGCGATCAGAGCCTGCAAGCGCTGGCGCGGCTCGTACACGGTGACTGTGAGCCGGAGTTCCGCGAGGAGCTGCGGAAGATCTTCCGCGACGAGCTGTTCGCGCCGCGTGAGGGCCTCACCTACCAGGAGGAGCTGCGGCTGACCTACGAGCGAATGCGCTTCGCCAACGACCACGTCAGCGCTGACGAACTCGTCGAGCACCCGCACCGGCTGTTCGCGTTGCTGGAGTGGTCCGCCGTGGTGAGCCCGTCCCTGTTCGTCGCGATGGTGACGCACTACTGCGGCGCCTTGGCGGCGATCCGCGAACTCGGTGCGGGACGCGACGACCTCGACGAGTACATCACCGCTTTGGAGAAGATGACCGCGACGGGCGCACTGCTGATCACCGAGCTGGGTTACGGCAACAGCCACGTGTCGATGCGCACGCGGGCGACCTATGACCACGAGCGCCGGGACTTCGTGCTGCACAGCCCTGACGAGGCCGCGCGCAAGTTCATGCCCAACGTCGGCCTCCCCGGAGTGCCCAAGCTCGCGACGGTCGCCGCGCAGCTCAACATCCGCGGTGAGGATCGTGGCGTGTTCCTGTTCGTCGTGCGCCTCCGTGACACCGACGGCCCGCTTCCCGGAGTGTCGATCACCCAGCTGCCCGAGGCGACCCAGGTGCCCATGGACTACGCGGTGATCTCCTTCGACCAGGTGCGGATTCCGTTGAGCTCCCTCCTGCACGACAGCGCTTCGATCACCGAGGAGGGTGGCTTCCACGATCCCGTCGAGGACCAGAAGCTGCGCCTGGTGCGGTCGCTCACCGTCGCCCAGAGCGTGCGCACCGCCCAGACCGCCGCGCTCGCTTCGGTCGCTCGGGCCAGCGCCCAGATCGCTTTGCGTTACTCGATGCGCCGTCCCGCCATGGAGCCGGACAGCCCGTGGGTTCCCGTGATCCGCCACCGCACGCAGCAACGCTCGCTCTACACGGCCCTGGCCACCGCCTACGCCCTGACCTGCCACGCCAACCGCGCGAAGACCGCCAAGGCCACCGCGATGACCTGCAACTCCGCCAACCGCCCCGTCCCACCGTCCACTTTGGACCCGCTGGCGCGAACCCTGTCGCTGACCAAGGCGATCACCACCTGGAAGACCGAGCGCCTGACCGCCGAGTGCAGGCAACGGTGCGGCGCGCGCGGGGTGTTCACGGTCAACCGCCTGCTGGACTACCAAGGCTTGGCGATCGTCAGCGAAGCCGCGGGCGGCGACAACTTCCTCCTGTGCCTGGACGCCGCGCGATCAATGGTCGCCGAGGTGCGGTACACCCCGCCGACCTCCGACCTGCTCGATCGCGACATGTGGCTCAACCTCGCCAGGACCCGCGAACGCGAACTCCACAGGGCCTTGAAGTCCCAGGACTCCCTCACCGAGGCCGTGGAGTTCGCCGAGGCACACGGCAGCCGCCTGATCCTGGAGAGCCTGTTGGCCTCTGTGTCCTCTGCGTCCACTGTGGACTCGCCCGAGGCCGCAGCGGCACTGCGCCCGCTCTGCGCCCTGTACGCGCTGACCGAGATCAACTCGTCGGCGGCGTGGTACCTGTGCGAGGGCCTGTTGACCCCGGCCCAGGTCCGTGCGATCCCGCAGCGCCTCAACGAGCTGTGCGAGGAGCTGACCCCGCACGTGGACCTCCTCCTCGCGGCCTTCGAGCTGCCCGAGGACGTCCTGCGCGTCCCGATCACCGACGGCGACCTGTCCATGGTGGCGGGTGCGGTCGGCCTCCCGGAGCAGCGCGCCGCACTGGAGCAACCCCTGGCGGTCCCTGCGCCGTGAGCCGGTGATCCCCACGCCGAACCCAGGAAGAGACACCGCAGTGCAAGGCTTCGAACGGTTCGCCTCCGTCCACGCCGATCGCCGAAAAGCGCGCACTCGGTGCTGACGGTCGACCTGGTCGATGAGCCCGGTCATCCGGGTCCTCACCCTCTTCGCGGCGAAGCTCAAGCAAGGTTGACCGACATGCCGAAGCTCGTTTCGCCGGTCTGCGCGCCCGGAAGTCTCGCGAACTCCCCACAGCCCGCGATCCCCTTGGCGAGCCTGACCCTGCGACCATGGCGCACCGAAGATCGCCCAACCCTGCTCACCGCCTTCGCGGAACCTGACATCCAACTGTGGCACCGGTTGTCGCTGGAGTCCGTCGCCGAGGCCGAGGAGTGGGTCACGAGCTGGGTGCTGCGTTGGGCGGCGGAGGAAGCGGCCAGCTGGGCGATCACCCTTGGGGCGCAGGTGCTCGGACAGGTCGGGCTACGCGGAGTGGACCTCGCCGAAGGGTACGCGGAACTGTCCTACTGGGTGCTTCCCGAGGCGCGTGGTCAGGGCGTTGCGGCGCGCGCCACCGAAGCCCTTGCCGACTGGGCGTTCGACGTGGTCGGGCTGCACCGGCTGGAGATCGGGCACTCGGTGCGCAACACGGCGTCCTGCGCGGTGGCACGACGGCTCGGATTTCCCTTGGAGGGCACGAAGAAGAGCGCCTACCTGCACGCGGACGGCTGGCACGACGCCCATCTGCACGCTCGGGTCAAGCCCGCCGCGCGGTGAAGAAGAGCCCGCACAGCAACAGCGTCAGCCCGGACAGCACACCGCTGACGATCGGCACCCAGGCGACCGCGGACGTCCACACCATGGCCAGGCCGATGCCGCCGAGGATCGTCATGACCACGCCGGGGACGGCGATCGTCCAGGTCTTCCACACCGGGACGAAGGCGACGAAGTGGATGCCGACGACGACCGCGATCCAGGCGATGTTCGCCTGCACCGGGGCTTCGAGGGCGCGCAGCACCTGGAAGCCGCCGAAGAGCGCGACGACCTCGGCGAGGACCACGAACCAGTAGCCCTTGGTGAAGCCGCCGGTCGCCTTGTCCGCCGCGGGTTTCCCTGTCTGCCGAAACGTTACGACGAGGACCGCCGCCAGCAGCACGACGGCGAGGACCCGCGCCGCCGTCGTCAAGGCGCTGCCCAGCGGCGCGCCCGCGTTCGCGAGGACGAACGCCGTCCCGCCAGTTGCTCCGATGAGGGTTCCGATGGCCTGCTGCCGCACCGGCGGAGACTACCCCGCGGCGAGGCCGATCGACGGTGAGACGAACGGCACGTACGCCAGCCCCAGCGGATTCCCCTTCGCCAGCAACGCGATCCGGGCGCGCATCACCGCGACCCCGATCGCGTCCCGGTTGATCACGAAGGAGCGCAGCACCTCCTGGCCGAACTCGTCGGCCAGCTCCTCGAACACGGTGGTCTCAGTGCCGATCACGCCGCTGGCGAGCGCCTCGTTGACGAAGTAGCCGACCAGACCCATCGCCCGCTCCGGCCGCATCCCGGTGACCTTGCTGGTGTTGAGGAACACCAGCGGCCTGCTCCGCTGCCAGCGCAGCCTGCGCTGCCGGAGGTCGGCCGGGGTGAGCGGTTCCTCGGAGTCGGTGCCGACGCGCAGGAACGGGGTGTCGCCGTCGACCCCGCCGTGCGAGTAGAAGTAGACGACCTGCGGGTCACTGTCCAATTCGGACAGTGTGCGCTCGTGGGTCTCGCCGAGCTGGAACCCGCGCCACGGCAGCATCCTGCGCAGCGCCGCGCTGTGCTCCTCGGCGGAGGCGAAGCCGCGGTAGACGCCGCCCGCCAGGCCGACACCGTTGCCGGAGGGCAGCGTCGGCGGCAGCGACGGCCCGAGCCCGACCGAGACCGGCAGGCCGAGCGCGTGCCGGAAACCCCAGAACCCACCGGGGCACACCGTCGTCGGATCGGGCTGGCGCGCGTGGGCGCAGGTGCGCAGGAAACACGGACTGCCGTACAGGCCGCCGCGCTGCACGGCGGCGAGGAAGTCCGCGCACAGCCGCAGCACCGGCGAGCCGATGTCCAGCGGCAGGTCGTAGATCAGCGCGGTCGGCAGCACGTGGCGGCTCGACGGGGCGAGCGGGATCTGCACGAACCCCGGCTTGGCGAACGCGGCGCCGACGTGCTCGGGCACCCCGCTCATCAGGAGCTGGTACAGGCGACGGCCGTGCGTGGCGAGCAGGCCGAGGTCGAGGGTGAACTGCTCGACGGTGGGCGGTTTGGCGTAGCGGTACTCCAGTCCGGCGCGCCACGGTTCGGCGCTGGCCCACGCGACCCGGTTCAGCGCGCCGCGCGCGAGCCGGATCTCCTCGGCGAGCTGGTGTTCGCCGAGCGAGGTCTCCGCGCGCAGCGTCTCCCTGCCGTCGGAGGCGACCAGCCGGACGGACTGGCTCCCCCTGCCGTCCCCGGTGAGCAACAGGCTTCCCGAGTGCTCGGGGACCTGGGGCATGCTGAGCGTCTCCGCCGGGTCGGCCACCCGGTAGTCCACTGTGGACGTCATGGCATTGGGGCAGGGCACGGGTTTCGCGGTGATCTGGACGTGCACGAGGATCGACTGCACGAGGGTCTGCCGCCAGTAGACGTTGCAGCGCACCCGTGCGGGGCCGAGCGTGTACGGCGAGGTGACCGGGAAGCACAGCCGCGTCCCGTCCTGGACGATGGACGGCTGCCGGAGCACCGTGGAGCTGCCGTCCGCGCCCAACCGGATCTGGCCGAGCGCCGCGTCCTGCTTGATCGCGAACTCGCCGGGGAACTCGAACAGCGCCACCGACAGCACCGCGTCCTCCGCTCCGGTGACGGGCGGTGGAGCCTGGATCTCCACCCAGAACCAGAAGTTCTGCGCGGCGGGCACACCAAGTCCGGCGTCGAGGTCCTTGCGCGGATCGGCGGGCAGCGCGAGCCCCGTGCGCACGGTGGTGACCTGCGCGGGCCAGGGCCCGCTCGTCCGGCCACCGCTCGTCGGGATCGGGTGCGGTGCGGAGAGTTGCGGCGATGCGGGCCGGGGGATCGCGGGGCGCGAAGCCTGCGCGGGGTGCGCCGGGTGCATCGCGGGCACCGGGATCGCGGGCGACGACATCACGGGCGACGACATCACAGGGGATGACGCGGTCGCCCACGGCGCCGGTGCGACCACCGTCGGTGCCGCGATCGCCGGGGAGGCGCCGTTCGCCGCGCCGTTTGCTGTCGCGGGCGCCTTTGCGATCATGGTCGGTTGGGCCACGACCGTGGTCGGGGCTGCTTCGGCGGGCGGCGGGTTCTCGGAACGCGAGAGTGCGACGGTCGCGGCGGGTTCACGCTTGAGGACCGTTGTCTTCTGCGGTTCTGGAGCGGAGACCTGGGAGAGCAGCTTCTTGATGCGCGGCGTCTCCCCGGTCGGCAGGGCGTGCTTGCGCCGCGCGCGCTTGAGCACCGTGGTCTCAGCGGTGGACGGTTGCTGGGGGGTGGTGCCGTTCGGGCTCGTCGCCATCGACGGCCAGCCGCCCCACGAGCCCGTCGATGCGTCCACAGTGGACGGTTCGGGTTCCTCGGTGTTCTCGGCGTGAGATGCCGCGGGCCGCGCTTCGGTGTCGCGCAAGGCATCGCCACGCGACACCTCGGCACTGGGCGTCGGCTCGAAGCTGGGTGGAGCCTCGACGCGAGGCAGCGGTGTCTCCGAAGGCGGCGGGGTCGCTGGCCGGGATGGCCTCGCGACGCGCGACCGTGCCTTCACAGGGGGTGGCTGCTCGACAGGAGACCGTTCCTCGACACGGGGCGGCGCTTCGACGCGAGGCAGCGGTTCCGCGGGCGACGGCGTTTCCGCCGAAGGCAGCCTTTCCACCGAAGGCAGCGTTTCCACCGAAGGCAGTGGTTCGACGGACGGCGGGGCTTCGATACGAGGCAGGGACTCGCCGGGCGGCAGCGCCGTGATGGACGGCAACGCCTCGCCGGACGGCTGCGGTTCAACGGCCGACCGCGGCTCAACCGGAGGCTGAGGTTCAACGGGAGGCAGCGGTTCAACGAGAGGCAGAGCCTCGACGCGGGGCAGGGAATCGACAGAAGGCGGCGTCTCGGTGGAAAGCGAAGGTTCGACGGCAGGCAGGGCCTCGACGCGAGGCAGGCTTTCACCGGGCGGCAGGAACTCACCGGACGACAGGGAATCCGAGGGCGGCGGGGTTTCGACGCGGGGCAGTGGCGGCTCGGCGGCAGCCCTGGCCGCGCGCCCGGTGGCCGTCTCGACAGGAACGTCGGCGGGGGGCTCGGTGGGCGCGAGCGGTTCGGGGAAGGCGGAATCCCAGGGCACGTCGAGGATCTCGTCCTCGGCGCGGCGGTGCCTGCCGCGCGGCCGGGGGCTCGGCGTGCTGAGCGTGGACTCGATCGCCTGCACGACGGCGCGCCGTCTGCGAGCGGGCTTCGGGGCCTTGGGCACCACGGACATGCCGTTGGCCGCGGGCTGCTCCTTGAGCCGGACCGCGCCGGTCACCGGGTCGGACTCCACGACCCGGTCCAGCTGGTTCAGCATCTCGGTGTCACCGGCCTCGGCCGCGTGCCGCACGGCCTCGCTGAACTGTTCGTTCGCGGACACCATGTTCCCTTCAGCGCGGGCGGTCAGCGCGGCGCGCACCGCCCTGGCCAGGTCGGACTTGCCCAGCACCGCCGCGACCATCGGGTCGAGCGGCAGGGTGCGGCCGATCTCCTCACTCCAGCTCGCGGTGACCAGGCCCGCGGCGAGCGGGACGAACTCGCCCGGTTCTCCCGCCGTGGCGGGCCGGACCAGCCGCGCCCTGGTCGCGATCACGGACTGGCCGGAGCCGGAGGGTTCCAGTTCGACGCGCAGGTGGTACTCGCGCCGCTCGGCCCCCCACGCGTCGGTGCGGTAGCCGAGCCTGCCACGGCGCTGCGTCAGGTCCACGTGCACGGGGTGGACCTGTTCCAGCAGGCGGACGCGGGCGCCCTTGGGCAGCCACAGGCGCAGCGCGGTGTCGCTGACCGACTTGGTCATCATCCCGGCGACCGCGCTGACCAGGTTGGTGGGCAGCCGCGCGGGGTCGGCGACCAGTTCGACCGAGCCGCCCAGCCTGCCCGCGATCGTGCGCAGCCCGCCGACGTCGCTGTTCTCGCCGACCGCGACGCAGTCGCAGACGAAGTGCCCGGCGCACGCCTCGGCGGCCCGCGCGAGCTCCCGCTCGTCCTCACCGCTGTCACGCGCCGTGACCAGCAGGGCGTGGCGAACGGCACCCTCGTGTTCGACGAACAGTCGATCCGCCAGCGCCAGCCAGTCGCGCATCGTGGCCGAACCGCTGCCGGGCGTCACGATGGACACGGCGGCCTTGGCGACGGCGCGGTTCTCCGGGGTCGCCGGGCACAGCTGGCGACCGACCGGGAAGGCCATCCGGGACCCGGCGAGCACGGCGAAGGCGACCCCGTCCGGGAGGGCGTCGACGGCGGCCATGACGGCCTGCTTCAGGTGGGCCGAGCCGTCGAAGATGATCACTTCGGCGGCCGGGGGCGGTTCCGAGGGCGCGGCGGGGAGCGGGGTGGCGCGGACCGAGAGCACCGCGTCGAGCTCGCGGGTGCCCGGCGGCAGGTGCTCGTTGTGCGAGACCTCGATGTCGAATCCGAGTCGCTCGCGCATCTCCTGGCCTTCCCGGGACGTCGTCAGCGGGCCGTGCTCTGCGGAGCGCTGCTCACCGTCGGCGGGACCACGAAACGCTCCTCCAGATGGGTGCGAACCGAACACGAGGCAGCACACATGGTTGCACGCCATCCCTCGACCGCGTGAGACGCAATCACATCCATGGAACCCGATCCGGGAACTTAGCACTCTCCGCACTTGTCGTATGATGTACGGTATGGTGTACGGCGAACGAGGAGGAGAGCAGATGTCAGGTGTGCCGGAGTCGGTCGCGGACAGTGGCGCGTTCCAGCCGAGCGAACAGGACGTGGCGAGCGTGCACGCGTGGTTCGCCGAGTACGACGCCCACGCCGCCGCCGGTGACGTGGAGAAGATGGCCGATATGGCGATGTACCCGCTGAACGTGGTCAGCGACTCGCCGGAGGGCAACGGCGCGGCCGCGCAGTGGGCGCGCGCGGGCTTCGTCGAGTCGATGAAGCACGTCGTCGGCGGCGCGGGCGAGGTGAAGATGGAGTCGGTCCGGAAGCCGATCTTCCTGACCGGCAAGCTGGTCGTCGTCATCACCGAGGCGACCTTCACGACGGCCGAAGGGGCCCAGGACGTCCGCTACGCCGACGTCCTGGTCAAGGTCGACGACAGGTGGCTGTTCCAGACGATGATCCAGGGCGGCTGGGGCGAGAACCTCTAGTCCCAGCCGGGTAGGGGCGTCTTCAAGTACCCCCGACCCCCTCCGCGGCAGTCGCAAACCGCCCCCAACCCCGGCGACGGACTCCAGGGGTTGGGGGCGGTTTTCGGTCGTGACAAGGGGGGTCGGTAGGACTTGAAGACGGGCTAACGGCGGTTCACCAGGGATTCGATGCCGTCGAGGATGCGGGCGAGGCCGAACTCGAAGGCGTGGTCGGGGTTGACGGCGGCGTTGTGCGCCTCGCCCGCGGCCACGCCGACCGCCGCGGCCAGCGGGTAGGTCTCCGGGTCGGACATGCGGGCCAGGAACGGTTGGTGCGCCTGCCACCACTTCTCGTCGGTCATGCCCGTGTGCTGCTCGGCCTGCGCGGTGTCCACGCTCGTGCGGGCCGCGCCGTGGACGAAGCCGAGCACCAGGGTGATCACCGAGTCCATCTCCACCATGGTCAGCCCGATGCCGTCGACCGCGCGCAGCTCGTAGTCGTACTTCGCGATCATGTTCGGCCCGAGCACCGGCCGGTTCGCCGCGACCTGGAGCAGCCACGGGTGCCGCAGGTAGAGCTTGTGGTTCTCCCTGGCCACCTGCTCCAGCCGGACGCGCCACGGTTCGCCGCCGAGGTCGGGGCGCGCGGTCTCGCCGCACACCATGTCCTGCATGACGTCGAACAGCTCGCCCTTGCCGGGGACGTGGGTGTAGAGCGACATCGTCCCGACGCCGAGCTGCTCGGCCACGCGGCGCATGGACAGCGCGCCGAGCCCTTCGCGGTCGGCGACCTCGATCGCGGCCCGCACGATGCCGTCGACGCTGAGGTCCGTCCTGCCCTTCCTGGCGCTGCGTTCCGCGGTGCGCCACAGCAGCGCGAGGCTCCGGGCCGGGTCTCCCGTACCGCTGTATTCGGCCATGTAACGCCTTCCGCTCTGCCGACGACTAGGTCATCGTAGCTTCTCGGTACGTTGTACGGTACAACGTACGGGCAAGCGCGGTGAAGGGAGACCGATGGGTTCGGAGACGGCGGTGCGCGCCGAGGGACTGACCAAGCGCTACGGCGGCACGACCGTGCTCGACGGCGTGGACCTGCGTCTGGAGCGAGGTCGGGTGCTCGGGCTGCTCGGGCAGAACGGCGCGGGCAAGACCACGACCGCGCGGGTGCTGACCACGCTGCTCAAGGCCGACTCCGGCCGCGCGGAGGTGGCGGGCTTCGACGTCGCCACCGAGGCGCGGCGGGTGCGGGCGAGCATCGGGCTGGTCGGCCAGCACGCGGCGGTGGACGAGGTGCTCAACGGCCGCGACAACCTGGTCATGTTCGCCCGGCTGCACGGGTTGCGTCCGAGTGCGGCGCGTGCACGGGCGAACGAGCTGCTGGAGCGCTTCCGGCTCGGTGACGCGGCGAAGCGGCCGGTCGGCAAGTACTCGGGCGGGATGCGGCGGCGGCTCGACCTGGCCGCGAGCCTGGTGTGCACACCGAAGGTGCTCTTCCTCGACGAGCCGACCACGGGCCTGGACCCGCACAGCCGCGCCGAGGTGTGGGCGGAGGTGCGCGCGCTGGTCGCGGCGGGCACCTCGGTGCTGCTCACCACGCAGTACCTGGAGGAGGCCGACCAGCTCGCCGACCACATCGCGGTGATGGCGGCGGGCCGGGTGATCGCGGAGGGCAGCCCGGCCGCGCTCAAGGCGGACCTGGGCGGCGACCGGATCGAGGTGGTGCTGCACGAGGCGGCGGACCTCGCGCGGGCGCAGGCGGTGATCGCCGCCACGACCGGCGAAGAACCCTTGGTGGACAACGACACCCGCATGATCGGCGCACCGGTGGACGATCGGGTCCGCACGCTCACGCGGACGGTCAACGCGCTGCACGACGCGGGCATCGACGTCGAGGACGTGACGCTGCGCCGTCCGACCCTCGACGAGGTTTTCCTGCACCTGACCGGGAAGGAGGCCGCGTGAACAGGCTCGCGGCCGACACGTGGACGTTGACCCAGCGCGATCTGCGGCACTGGGTCGCCCAGCCGACGCCGGTGGTCATCGGGCTGCTGTTCCCGGTGATGACCGTGCTGATGTTCGGGTTTCTCTTCGGCGGCGCGCTTTCCGTGCCCGGCGGCGGGAACTACCGCGAGTTCCTGATGCCGGGGATGTTCGCGCTCACGATGGTCTTCAGCATGGAGTCGACCATGGCGGCCGTGGTCACCGACGCCCAGCGCGGGGTCACCGACCGGTTCCGGTCGATGCCGATGGCGTCCTCGGCGGTGCTGCTCGGCCGCAGCTGCGCGGACATGCTCAACGCCGCCGTGGGGCTCGTCGTGCTCGTCGTCTGCGGCCTGCTCGTCGGCTGGCGGTCGAACGGGAGCTTCGGGGCGACGGTGCTGGCGTTCGCGCTGTTGTTGCTGCTGAGGTTCGCACTGATCTGGGTCGGCATCTACCTCGGGTTGCTGATGAACGGCCCCGAAGCCCTCGCCGCGGCGCAGATCCTGGTGTGGCCCTTGGGTTTCCTGTCGAGCGCGTTCGTCTCGCCGGACACCATGCCGGGCTGGCTGGGCACCGTCGCGGAGTGGAACCCGCTCTCCGCGACGGTCGCGGCGACCCGGACCTTGTTCGGCAACCCCGGCGTCGGGACGTCCTGGGCGGCGGAGAACGCGGCCGTTTTCGCCGTCGTGTGGCCGATCCTGCTCGTGGTGATCTTCCTCCCCTTGTCCGTGCGCCGCTACCGCGCTTTGAGCCACTAGGAGCCTTGTTGCACATCGAGATCACCGGCGCGCGGGAGAACAACCTCAAGGACGTGTCGCTGCGCATCCCCAAACACGCGATCACCGTGTTCACCGGCGTTTCCGGCTCCGGCAAGTCCTCACTGGTCTTCGACACGATCGCGGCGGAGGCGCAGCGGCAGCTGGGCGAGACGTTCTCCACCTTCATCCGCAACCTGCTGCCGGGCTACGGTCAGCCGGACGTGGACGCGATCGAGAACATCTCGGCGGCGATCGTGATCGACCAGAAGCCGCTGCGCGGCAGCTCACGGTCCACAGTGGGCACTGCGACGGAGATCTACTCGTTGCTGCGCCTGCTGTTCTCTCGCGCGGGCAAGCCGTTCGTCGGCTATTCCAACGCGTTCTCCTTCAACGATCCCGCGGGCATGTGCCCGGAGTGCGACGGGCTCGGCGAGGCGGTGCGGCTGGACCTGGACAAATTCCTGGACCGATCGAGGTCGCTCAACGACGGCGCGCTGCTGCACCCGAACTTCGCGGTCGGCGGGTGGTACTGGAAAACCTATGCGGCGTCGGGGCTTTTCGACCTGGACAAGCCGCTTTCCGAGTACAGCGAGCAGGAATGGCAGGTCCTGCTGCACGGAGCGGACGCGAAGGTCGCGCTCGCCTGGCAAGGTGGTGAGATCAACTCCGCATATGAGGGGCTGGTCGAGAAGTTCACCCGGCTGTACATCAAGAAGGACGCCGGGGAGATGTCGGAACGCAATCGCGCTGTGTTCCAACGCTTCGTGAAGACGGCGACCTGCACGCTGTGCGAAGGCGGACGGCTGACGCGAGCCGCGCTGGAGTGCGAGTTCAACGGCTACACCATCGTTCAGCTGAGTGCTATGGAGGCGACCGAACTCGCTGCGGTGCTTGAGGAATTCCATGACGAAACAGTCACACCTGTTCGGGACAGCCTGCGTGATCGTGTGCGGCGGCTGATCGGCATCGGGCTGGGCTACCTCAGCCTGGACCGGCCCACGGGCACGCTCTCCGGGGGTGAGGCGCAGCGCGTGAAGATGGTGCGGCACCTCAACAGCAGCCTCACGGACATGATCTACATCCTGGACGAGCCGAGCGTCGGCCTGCACCCACGCGATGTGCGGCGGCTCAACGAACTGCTGATCCAGTTGCGGAACAAGGGGAACACGGTACTCGTCGTCGAGCACGACCCCGACGTCATCGAGGTGGCCGACCACGTGGTGGACATGGGCCCGCATGCGGGCACACGCGGTGGAACGGTCGTCTTCGAAGGCTCGGTCGCTGGTCTCAAAGAGGCCGGAACGCTCACCGGAACCCATATGCGGCAACAACTTCAGTCGAAGAAAGAGGTTCGGAAGCCGATCGGGCGGATCGCGATCACGGACTTCAGCTCGCACAACGTCAAGGGCCTTTCCGTTGACGTGCCGACCGGAGTGCTGACCGTCGTCACGGGGGTGGCGGGCTCGGGCAAGAGCACGCTGATCAACGAAGGTTTCCGCGCGGCCTGCCCGGACGCGATCACGATCGACCAGACGGCGGTGGCCACGTCGATCCGCTCCACTCCGGCGACCTACACCGGCATGATGGACGAGATCCGCAAGTTGTTCGCGCGCGCCAACAAGGTCAGCGCGTCGTTGTTCAGCTTCAACTCGGCAGGGGCGTGCGGGAACTGCCAGGGGCTCGGTGTGGTCTACACCGACCTCGCGTTCCTCGAAGGGCTCAAATCGGTGTGCGAGCAGTGCCAGGGCAGGCGGTTCACGCCCGAGGTGCTGGCGAAAACCCTTCGTGGCGCGTCGATCGCGGACGTGCTCGGGATGAGCGTCGCGGAGGCGGTGGAGTTCTTCACCGAGGACAAGCTCACCCGCGTGCTGCGCGCGCTCGCCGATGTCGGCCTGGACTACCTGACCCTCGGGCAGCCGCTGAGCACGCTGTCCGGCGGTGAGTGCCAGCGCATCAAGCTGGCGACACAGCTGCACCGCTCCGGGGCCACGTACGTGCTGGACGAGCCGACGACCGGCCTGCACATGTCGGACGTCGCGCACCTGCTGGGAGTGCTGGAACGCTTGGTGGACAAGGGCGGCACGGTGGTGGTGATCGAGCACAACCTCGACGTGGTCCGCAATGCCGACTGGGTGGTCGACCTGGGGCCGGAGGCGGGCGCGCACGGCGGGCGGGTCGTGTTCGAGGGCACTCCGGCGGAGTTGCTCTCGGCGAGTACCCACACCGCGGAGGCGTTGCGCGGTTAAATGATGCCGTGGTGGAGATCGAGGTCCTGCGTCGCACGCGGAAGCTCTCGGTGGCGCTGACGGCGCTGCTGGGAATGTGGTTCTTCGGCAACCTGTACGAGCAGATCGTGTGGAACCCGCAGCTGCTCGCCGACCCGAGACCCGGTTCTCTCGTCGGTGAACTGGCCTGGGGGAGCCCGGTTTTCTACTACCTCCCCTGGGTGCCGATCACGTTCATCGCCGCTGCGGCGCTGCGCGTGCGGTTCGGCGCGGCGGTTCCGGCAGGAGTGCGGCGGGCGTGGAACCTCGGCCTCGGCGCGCTCGCGGTCGGGCTCGCGATCAAGGTTGTGCTGGTGACCCGGGTGAACCCGGTTTTCCGTGATGCGGCGGCGACTTCCGCGCAGGTGCACGACAACGCCGTTGTCTGGGCTTTCGCCAACGGCGTTGTCGTGCTCGCTGTCGCCGCCGCCCTGTACTTCTTCACGGCTTGGCGGCGGGTCTAGCGTTTCCTGTCAGTCGCTGAAACCGGTGTACGCGTAGGGCTTGTAACCGTTGTAGGTCCTCGCGTGCGTCCGGTGCGCGGTGCCGCCGGAGCTGCTGGCCTGCTCGTAGACCCAGTAGCTGGTCTTCGCCGCGTTGGCCCACTTGTCGAAGATCATCACGTGACCGGCGCTGCCGAGGCTGCCCGCCCCGAGCTTGCCGATCGCGTCGCCCTGGCGGATCTGGTCCCAGGAGATCGCCCGCACCACGGCACCGGGGGTGCCGTAGCCACCGCGCAGCATGCTGTCGGTGTTGTGGTTGACCGCTTTCCCGCTCGCGGTGCGGACGTTCCACACCATCGACGCGTAGCCGGAGCAGTCCGTACGCCAGCCCTGGAAGTACTTGGACATGCTGTACGGGATGGGCCTGCCGCCGTTGGCGGTGAGCCAGGTCCGCGCCCTGGCGATCGCCGCCGCCCTGGTGGTGGCCTCGATTCCGGGGTCGGTGGCGCTGACCTGGGTGGGAGACTCGGCGGGCGCGGCGGGCTCGGCGGCGGCCGGTGCGACAGCACCCACCGACAGGCCCATCGCCAGCGCGAG
This sequence comes from Allokutzneria sp. A3M-2-11 16, assembly GCF_024213555.1. Classification (GTDB taxonomy): domain Bacteria; phylum Actinomycetota; class Actinomycetes; order Mycobacteriales; family Pseudonocardiaceae; genus Allokutzneria. Next base: position 41,078 of record NZ_JANAVO010000025.1, read on the forward strand.
CATCACAACGCTCTTCCTTGACATGACTGTCTCCTCTTCTCCTTGTGCAGGGTTGGATTCGTGGAGAACACGGACATCATGAGTTGAGGTCCTTGTGGATCGCTTTGGCGACGCCCTCGATGGTGGTGTGGCCGTAGACCTCCGAGGAGTTCCCCTCGGTCAGCACCACGATCTGGTAGTCCTTGCCCTTGCCGGAGAACACGCCGAGGCTGTTGATCCGCCAGCCGACGCCGTCGCCCCGGTCCACCCAGCCGTTCTTCACCCGCACCGCGGTGCCCGCGGGCGCGCCGACCGGGGTGCCCCAGCGCTGCCCGGCGACGACCTTGCCCATCAGGTCGAGCACGTAGGCGCGCGAGGCCGCGGTGAGCACGGAGTTGTTGGTGGTCAACAACGTCAGCATGGCGCTCTGGTCGGTGGCGGTGATGTGCGTCTTGCCCCACCAGCCGCTGGAGTCGATGGTGGTGCCGCGCATCCCGGCCAGCGCCATGAACTTCTTCATCCCGGCCGCGGTCACCGAGTCCCACAGCGCGGTCGCGGAGTCGTTGTCCGACTTGGTGATCATCGCGCTGGCCCACTGCTTCTCCTGCGCGGTCAACGCCCTTCCCGCGTCCTGCGCCTTCTTCAGCACGGCGGCCAGGATCGTCACCTTGATGACGCTGGCGGACTGGAACTGGCGGCCCGCGTTGAGCGTGCAGCTGAGCCCGGCGCCGGGATAGCGCAGGCTGACCGCGGCCGTGCCCTGGCGTCCCTTGAGCGCCGTCGCGATGTCAGCGGCGAGCTTCTGCGCGAGTGCAGGGTTGGCGCTGGACGAACAGGCTGGAGCGGCGGCGGGCAGTGCCTGCGCGGAGGCGGGGATCGCGGTGATGGGCAGTGCGACTACGGCGAGGGCCGCGGCGAGCTTGTGCATGGGACGCCCCATTGGTGTCGGCAGGGTGTGTGGCGTACGCCTCACCCTGACAACGCGTCCCCGTTCCGCGCACTCCTTTTCGCGTCCGCGGAAACCATCGCGGCACCAGCGAAAAACCAGTGGGCTGAAGCGGAGTTCAGCCCACGCCGTGGAATGCCTCGACGATCTCCTGCACGCGCAGCGCGGCCGCGAAGTCCGCGAGACCCGGCCCGGCGTCGCCACCGCGCACCGCCGCGGCGAACAGCGACAGGCGCTCCGCCTGCGAACCACCGGCCAGCTCCACCGGCTTCCAGTCGCCGCCCTCGGAGACGGACAGCTCGCTCCAGTCGCGCAACAGGTAGGACCGCCGCGAACCCCACAAGATCCACTCGTAGCGCTCGGCGCCCGCCATGCCGGTGCGCCCGGACACGTGCACGGGCACCTCGCCCGCGCGGAGCAGGGCGTGCGCCGCGACCTCGCTGGCACCGGGCGCGTAGTCCACTCCGGCGACCTCCACGCCCAGCGGTCCCAGGATGCGGTCGGTCAGGTACACGAAGTGGGACAGCACTTCGCGGACGAAGCCGCCCTGCTCGCGCTCGTCGAGCCAGCGCGCGTCCGCCTGGAAGGGCCGCGGCCACCGGGGGAAGTGCAGCCGGATGTCCACCCCGAGCACGTCACCGACATCGGCGCGTTCGACCTCGGCGACCGAGGGCTGGTCGGACAGGGCGAAGTTCACCGCGGTCGCCACGCCCGCGCGCTCGGCCGCCTCCGCCATCCGCCGCCCCTCGGCGAGGTCGACCGCGAGCGGCTTCTCACAGAACACGGCCTTGCCGGAAGCCAGTGCGGCGAGGGCGAAACGCTCGTGCAGCGCGGGCGGGGTCGCGATGTACACCGCGTCCAGGTCGTCGGCCTCGGTGAGGTCCATGCTGTCGGTCGAGAAGGCCAACCCGGGGAAGTCGGCTGCCTGGCGGCTGGGGTCGCTCACGCGGCGGACCTCGAAGTCCGGGTGCTGCGCGGCGATGCCGAGCACGCGCGTGCCCATCGCGCCCAGACCGATGATGCCCAGCCGTACCGGTGCAGCCGTCATGCGCTCACCCTACGGATAGTGGCAGTGTGTGACCTCATGCAGGCAACAGTCATTTACGGCGCCGGTGACGTGCGAGTGGAACACGTGCCCGACCCGAAGATCATCGAATCCACGGACGCGGTCGTGCGCGTGGTCCGCTCGTGCATCTGCGGCAGCGACCTCTGGCCCTACTCCTCGATGGAGGCGACCCCGGAGGGACGGCGCATCGGGCACGAGTTCCTCGGCGTCGTCGAGGAGACCGGCTCCGACGTGCACGGCCTCCAGCGCGGCGACCTCGTCGTGGCGCCGTTCGTGTACTCGGACAACACGTGCGAGTTCTGCGTCGAGGGCCTGCACACCTCGTGCCTGCACGGCGGCTTCTGGGGCGATGAGCAGGTCGACGCGGGGCAGGGCGAGGCGGTGCGCGTGCCGCAGGCGGACGGCACCCTGGTGAAGCTCCCGGCCTCGGCGAACGACCCGGCGCTGCTGCCGTCGCTGCTCACGCTCTCCGACGTCTTCTCGACCGGCCACCACGCGGCGCTCAAGGCGGGCGTCAACGAGCGCACCAGCGTCACCGTGATCGGCGACGGCGCGGTGGGCCTGTGCGCGGTCCTCGCGGCCAAGCGGCTCGGCGCCGAGCAGATCATCCTGATGGGCAGGCACGAGGCGCGCACCGACCTCGGCCGCTCGTTCGGTGCCACCGACGTGGTCGCCGAGCGCGGCAAGGAAGGCACCGCGAAGATCCGCGAGCTGACCGCCGGTGGCCGCGGCACGCACACGGTGCTGGAGTGCGTCGGCACGCTCCCCGCCTTCGAGACGGCCATGCGCGTGGTCCGCGCGGGCGGCTCGGTCAGCCGGGTCGGCGTGCCGCAGTACCAGGACGGGCCCATCGGCGGCCTCCAGTTCGGCCGCAACGTGACGGTGACCGGCGGCGTCGCCCCGGCTCGGCACTACATCCCGCAGCTGCTGCCGGACGTCATGGAGGGCAAGGTCGACCCCGGCCGCGTTTTCGACCGCACGATCGGCATTTCCGAGGTTCCCGACGGCTACCGGGCGATGGCCGCCCGCGAGGCGCTCAAGGTGCAGATCGCGTTCTGATCCCGTTGTGCCAGACCGAGTGAACGCGGTCCGGCAACGCGGCGACGTCGAGGGTGGCGTCGCGCAGCAGGAGCAGGTCCGCCCGCAAGCCCGGCTCGACGCGGCCACGGTCGTCGTCGAGCCGGAGCAGGCGGGCCGCCTCTGATGTAGCTGCCTTCACCGCGCCCTCGTCGCCGAGCCCCGCCTCCTTGAGCAGGCGCAGTTCCTCCAGCAGGTCCAGGTGCGGGCGCATGGCCATGTCCGAGCCCGCCGCGATACGCACTCCCGCTTTCATCGCCAGGCGCACGGAGTTCTTGTGGGCTTCGTTGTTGTGGATCGGCGCGAGGGTTGGGACGTACCAGCAGTCGCGCATCGCGTTCACGGCTTCCTCGTCCAGGAACACGCCGTGCTCGATGCTGCGGACCCCGGCGCGCGCGGCCGCAGTGGCGGCTTTCGCACTGTGCGCGTGGGCCATCACGTCGCGGCCGCAGCGCCTGGCTTCGTCGACCACGGCGCGCAGTTCCTCGTCGGTTGCTGTGATGTCGCGTCCTGTTTGGACAGACCGGAGCGATCCGCTCGCGCCGAGCTTGATCCAGTCCGCTCCGGCCTGGACCATCCGCCGCACGGCCGCCCTCGCCGAGTCCGGGCCGTCGAACACCGGGTCCGGCAGCGAGGGATCGCCGAGCCTGTCGCGGCGCCCCAGGTCCGGCTCCCATGCGTCGCCGAGCCCGCCCGTTGGGGAGAGCTGGCGCAGGCTGATGATCAGGTCCGGCCCGGTGATCCAGCCCTCGCCGAGCGCGTGTTTGAACCCCGCGTCCGCGCCCCACGCATCGCGCACCGTCGTCACCCCGCGATCGAGCAGGCGACGCAGAACCGGGACCGCTTCAAGGATTCTCGCGCTGCGCGGTAGCGACTCCGCGCGCGGGAAAGCGACGTGCGCGTGGCAGTCGATCAACCCCGGCAACAGCAACCCGCCGCCGCAGTCGATCCGCTCGTCGCCGTCCAGCCCCTGTCCGACCGCCTCGATACGGTCTTCGACGAGCCGAATGTCGTTGCGGTGCGCGGTTCCACTGTCCGGGTCGAAGACCAGCGCGTTGGCGAGGACCGTCCTCATGAGACATACCGGTGCAGGTGCGCCGCCGCTTCCAACATCGCCGTCGCCCGCCACGTGAGCTGCGTCCGGCGCTGCGCGATGGCCTCCCGGAGCGCGTCACCGTTGCCCGACTCGCGCAGACCCTCCAGCACCGGGCGGATCTGGTCCAGCGGGTACCGCCCCTGCCGGAGCATGCGGATCATCCGCGCGTCCCGGATGTCGGCCGTGCTGTACGTCCGGTACTTCGTGGCCCGATCACGTTGCGGCGCAAGCAATTCTGCCGCCTCCCAGACGCGCAGTGCCGATGTGCGAATGCCCAGGTGCGCCGCCAGCTCCCCGATCCGCAGGCTGCTCGGCGCATTCGCCGCGTCCAGGTCCTGGTCGGCGATCACTTCGAGCGCGTCGCTGATCTCCTGGAGCGACCTGCGCTGCTCGTGCAGCTCCGCGTGCCCCGCGTCGATCATCGCCAGAGCGCTCGGCACATCGTCGTCGTGCACCGCGTGCATGACCTGTTGCGCCGTGTCCGCGCCGAATCCCCGTGCGAGGGCCCGGTAGGTGAGCAACGCCCGCAGGTGCCGGTCCTCGAAGCACCGGTACCCGGAGTCGGTGCGCGGAGTCGGCGGGAGCACGCCCGCGTCCGCGTAGTTGCGAACCTGCTGGGTCGAGATACCCGCCGCTCTCGCCAGGTCGACCGGGCGGAGTGTCATGGGGGTGAGGGTAGTTGGTCGGGTTTGCTGGGTGGGGCGCTGGGCTTCGTGGGGCTGGGCTTCCTGCTTGCGTGGCTGGGCTTTCAGCGTTCGTGGGCTGGGGCTTCCAGCGGGGCTGTGCTTCCAGCTTGCGCCGGTTCCAGCTGGGGGTCGGCTTGACCTGGGGCCCCTTGCGCGTGCCCTTGGGCCTCACGGGGGCACGGGATGAAACCCCGGCCCCCGCGGCCGAGCGTATGGCACGCGCTCCCCAGGTAAAGCCGCGCGTTGACTCATCAAATATGCCCGCGTGGGTGGGTCGTTGCCTCATGGGGTGATGCCCGCGGTGTGGCGTGTGTGG
>NZ_JANAVO010000026.1 GCF_024213555.1 Allokutzneria sp. A3M-2-11 16
CCCAGGTGCACCGCGGTCGGCTGCCAGCAGCCCGCACACCGCTGCGACCTCGACCACTGCTGCCGCTACGACGGCACGAACACCACGGTGAAGAACCTGCGGCCGAAGTGCAGGCACCACCACCGGATGAAGCACGAGTCCACCTGGCGCTGCGAGAACCTGCCGGACGGGCGCCATATGTGGACCACACCGAGCGGGGACGGCTACGAGACGGAACTGGAGCCGATCGCTGAACCCGCGCCGTTCTAAGGCGCGGACAATCGGTGGCGTGAGCATCAGGACGGTGTCATCCAGAGTCGTGTACGAGAACCCGTGGCTGTCGCTGCGCGAAGACCGCATCGAACACCTCGACGGGTCGGACGGCCTCTACTCGGTGGTCGACAAGCCGGACTTCGCGGTGGTCATCCCGTTGGAAGACAACGGGTTTCACCTCGTGGAGCAGTATCGGTACCCGGTTCGGAGGCGGTCGTGGGAGTTTCCCTCCGGGTCCTTCCCGCCGGGGATCACCGGCGCACCGGAGGACATGGCGGTGGCGGAGCTGGCCGAGGAGACGGGGCTGGTGGCGGGGCGGATGGAGGAACTGGGCTACCTCCACTGCGCGAACGGGATGTCCGGGGTCGGCGCCCACGTGTTCCTGGCGACGGACCTGACCGGGGGAGAGCCGAACCGGGAAGCCACCGAACAGGACATGCGCCAGCAGTGGTTCCCCCGCGCGGAAGTGGAGCGCATGGTGCGCGGCGGGGTGATCACCGACGGGCCGACGCTCGCCGCCTACTTGATGTGGACCCTGCACGGCAGGGGCGCGGAGTGAGACGGCGGGACGGTGCGGTTCAATCTGCCGCACACCTGACGAACCGGGCTAGCTCAAGGAGATCGCGCCGTGAACGTGCCGGAGCTGGTGCGTCGCCTCCCCGAGCTGGGGCTGGCCGAGGACGCCATCGGGGCGGGGACGCTGGTCCACGACCGGCTGTGCATCGCCCAGGACCCGGAGTCGGGGACGTGGGCGGTCGGCTTCATCGACCTCAACGGGCGGCCGGGGCGGTGGCGGGCCTTCACCGAGGAGGCGACGGCCTGCTGGTACCTCTACGGGGAACTGGCGGCGGACCAGGTGTGGCGCGGGGAACTGGGGCGCGGGACGGGAGCGGGCCGGTGAAGGCGGTGCTGTTCGAGCGGAACCTGGTCCGGCTGGGCATCGAGCCGTTCGACCCCACCCAGAAGGCGGCGAACCGCTGGCACGTCGAGCAGGCGGGATCGCGGTGGCTGGTCCGCTACCTGGACGCCAGTGGCGCGCCCGCCTTCTCCGCCGACCTCCCGGACAAGGACGCCGCGTGCACGTACGTGCTGGGCAGGCTGGTCGCGGAGCGGCTCAGCCGAGGGTGACGGTGGCATCGGCGTCCGCGCCGGGGGCCCCGCGCGCGAGGAGCGCGAAACCGGCGGTTCCGGCGCTGTGAGCGACAGGGATCTCGAAGACGGCGAGGCCGGAGGCGGTGGCGCCGGGCTGGATCGGGCCGTCCGGGGTGTCGGGGCGGTGCCCGCTGAGCGGGGTCGGCGGGTGGGTCCGGCCGGAGGGATCGCGCAGCTCCAGCTGGAGCAGGGCGGAGAACTGCTCGGTGGTGCTCGCCCGGTTCGCGATCTCCACCCGCACCCCGACGTAGTGCTTCCCGTCGTCGGGCGGGAGCCCGTCCTCCGACGGGGCCAGATCGGTGAACCCGGCGGTCTTGATGGTGAAGTGCTCGTCGAACGGCGTGCCATGGCCGGTCCCGGACGGGGCGGGCTCCGCGCAGGCGACGACGAGCAACAGCAACAGGAAAACGGCGCCCCTGAACAACATCAGGCGTCTCCTACTCTGTCCATAGTAGACGTCCACTGTGGACGATCAGTGCCGCTCGGCAGCCAGAGCAGCACGACCGAGGTGACGGCGAAACCGATGTTGAGCAGGTGGAGCACCTGGAAGAGCGGCACGGCGGAGCCGATCACGTCGAGGACGAGCAGGGTGCCCGCGGCGAGCACGCACAGCGGGAACACGATCCTGGCCCAGGGCCGCGCGGTGCGCAGGGACGGCACGAGCGCGAGGTAGACCGCGGCGATGACGAGCCAGTGCACCGCCCGGTCCCACAGGGCCGGGTAGTCGGCGGAGGTCACCAGGCGCCTGCCGATCGTCAGGATCATCAGGGCGGTGACGATGCCGGTCAGCGCGGAGACGGCGGCGAGCGCCGCACCGCCCGGCGCGGTGCGCGGGCGGTGCGGCGCTGCCGTCCGGAGCGCGTTGGAACTCACGAGGACGCCTTTCCCGAACTTGGCAGGCTGCGGAAGCTAGCCAAGCCAACGGGATTCGTCACCCGTGGTGCGCGCGGTCGAACGCCGCGGTCAGCTGCCGCGGTAGGTGCCGAACGACCAGAGGTTGCCGTCGCGGTCGCGGAGGTCGAAGGTGTGCGAGCCGTAGTCGGTGTCGTAGGGCTTGCGCAGCACCTCGACGCCCTCGGTGGCCTCGGCCCGCTCCCACACCCGGTCGATGGTGGCGGCCTCGGCGGCGACCACGTACACGCCCTGCGGGCCGAGCGAGCCCCAGTCCCCGCTCTTGCCGCGGCTGCCGAACATGACGCCGCCGCCGTCGGGCCAGCGGGCCTCGGCGTGCACGACCACACCGGAGTCGTCGCGGTGCAGCACGGTCACGGTGAAGCCGAAGACCTCGGTGAGCAGGTGGACACCGGCGTCCACGTCGGTGAAGCCGACGCTGGGCCAGACGGTGGGAGGGTTGGGAGTACTCATGCCGGTGATCCTGCCGCGCTCCGGGCGGGCTCGTCTTGAAGGAATGGGAACTCGTCGAGCATCCACTGCCCGACGCTGCACCCCGCTAGCGCGCGCCACTCCCTGGCCAGGTGGGACTGGTCGGCGAAACCGCACCGGAAGGCGATGTCGGCGAGCTGGGGCGGGCTCGGGGAGGTGAGCAGCCCCCGCGCGGCCTCGAACCGGGCGATGCGCGCGGCCTGCTTCGGGGTGAGCCCGGTGGCGACGCGGAACCGCCCGGCGAGGTGGCGGCGGCTCCACCCCACGTGCTCGGCCAGCGAGTCCACCCGGACCCGCCCGCCGCCGCCGAAGATCACCCGCCACGCCTCGGTCACCTCGGGCGGCAGCGCCCCGCCCCGGTCGCCGAGCCTGCGCAGCAGCGCCTCGTCGAGCAGGGCGAAGCGGTCGGCCCACGCGGGGGTCTCGCGCAGCCTTTCGACGAGCAGCATCGCGCCGGGGCCGAACACCTGGCCGAGATCGATGATCCGGTCGAACAGCTCACCGGCGGGCAGACCGAGTAGCGTGCTGGAACCCAACGGTGTGAGCCCGTACTGCAAGCCCTCCTGCGGGCGGGACGCGTCGATCAGCGCCGGTCTGGTGTGCAGGCCGCCGACGAGGCCGTGCGCCGCCGCCGGGCTGACCAGTCCGTCCACTCGCAACGGTTCGTGCAGATCCACCACCAGCGTCAGGTGCCGCGACGGCAGGCCGCGGTGCAACCCGGTCGGGTTGGCGGGCACGTGGTAGCCGTGCGCGGACGAGACGAACGGCCGCAGCGGTTCGGGTGGGAGGTGGACGAGCACCGGCACCCCCCGATCATCCCCCCGGCCGCAGGCCCGCGCAGCCGTGCAAGTCAGGTGTGAGTCGCGTGCAAGCCCGGGGTCCTAGTTTCTCGCCCAGCAGGACAACCGCAAGGGTGAGGAACGTTTGATGGAGCGCGAGTTCGGTTCCCGGAAGGCCGTCGTGTCGCTGGTCGCGGTCGACGAGCTGCGTCCGTGCGTGGAGTCGCCCCGGGCGGCCGGGGAGAACCTGGACCATGTCCGTGCCCTCGCCGAGTCGGGGGCCGCGCTGCCGCCGATCCTGGTGCACCGGCAGACCAAGCGCGTCATCGATGGCATGCACAGGTTACGGGCGACCAAGGCCCGCGGCCAGGACCACATCGCCGTCACCTACTTCGACGGCAGCGACCACGACGCGTTCGTGCTCGCCGTCCGCGCGAACATCGCGCACGGCCTGCCGTTGACCGTCGCGGAGCGCTCGGGCGCCGCCGCGCGGATCATCGCCTCGCATCCGCAGTGGTCGGACCGGCGGATCGCCGCCGTGGTCGGCGTGGCCCCGGGAACGGTGTCCTCTCTGAGGAAGCGCACGGAGTCGGGGTCGGCGCGCGCCGAGGCGCGCGTCGGGCGCGACGGGCGGATCCGGCCGATCAACAGCTCCGAGGGGCGGTTGCTGGCGCGGGAACTGCTCACCGAGCGGCCGGAGGCCAGCCTGCGCGAGATCGCCAAGGCGGCCGGGATCGCCCCGTCCACCGTGCTGGACGTGCGCGAGCGGATGCGGGCCGGGCAGGACGTGCTGCCGGACCGGCTGCAGAACCGGGCCCGCCGCCCGGAACCGGTCGAGGCCGCGCCCCCCGTCGTGGACTGGGAGCCGGTGCTGCAGAACCTGCGCCGGGACCCGTCGCTGCGCTTCAGCGAGGTCGGGCGGCTGCTGCTGCGCTGGCTGGACTCCGGGCCGCAGCGGCAGGGCGAGCTCGCCAGGGTGATCGACAACGTGCCGCCGCACTGCGCCGTCGCCGTCGCCGGCCTCGCCCGCGCGGCCGCCTCCTCCTGGCGGGAGTTCGCCGACCGCCTCGACCGCAGGGCGGCCACCGCCACCAGGCACTCCTCCTGAGCTGAGCCCTCCGGCGCAGCCGGCTCGTCCGGCTTCGTTCGACCGTTCGGCCGAAGTTCTCCGAACGCTCCCCGTTCGCCTGTCCCACCGGTATGTGCGACACATTCCTCCTGGTCCGGTATGAGAAGGTCCCGGAGTCGGTGCGCGTCATTGGGACGAATCGCGGGCACCGGGAACAGGAGCGTGGAATGAGGCTGGTCGTTCTGGGGGCGAGCGGCGGGCTCGGCCGGGCGGTCGTCGAACTCGCCCTGCTCGACGGGCACTCGGTCACGGCCTTCGTCCGGGACGGCGCCGCCTTGGGGCCGCCGAGCGCCGGACTGTCGGTCGTCGTCGGTGACGTCCTGGACCCGGCGTCCCTGGAAGGCCTGTTCATCGAGGTGGACGCGGTCGTATCGGCGCTCGGGTCGCCGGGCAACGGGCCGAGCGTGGTGCGCTCCCTCGGCTGCCGCAACGTGGTCGACGCGATGGAGCGGCAGGGGGCGGGCATGCTCGCCGCCGCCTCGGTCGCCGCGGTGGAGCCCGGCGTGAACCCGATGGCGCTGACCTCCGCCATGGCCCACCGCCAGGTCCTCAAGGACGTCCGGGGGATGGAGGAGGCCATCACCGAGAGCACCCTCGACTGGGTGATTGTTCGCGCTCCCAAGCTCACCGACGGCCCGGCGACGGGCAACTACCGCTTCGCCAAGCGCAGGCCGCCGCTGGGCGGGGTGATGATCTCGCGCGCCGACATGGCCGAGGCGATGCTGTCCTGTGTGCACGGTCCCGGGCGCCGGTACGGCACGGTCGCGGTGGCCTACTAGCCCTCCACTGTGGATGGTCCGGCGGAAGGTCGGGGTCCGAACGGCCCGCAAACGTCGGCACGGATCACTTTCTCGATCCTGCACCGCGCATCAGCTTCTTCATTTCACTACGACCTCCGTTCGGCCCAGTGCCGCGAGCGCCGTCACCGGCGTGGTCCCCGCGCGGGGTCGGACCTGGTGATGGTGCTTCCCAACGCCTGTGTGGTCCACTGTGGACGGACAGGGTCGCGGCGGGCCGCCGGCCCGCTGCCTGCAGACGGCCGAGGGAAAGTTCTCCTCCGGACTTGACTGACACTTGTCCTCATTTGATCGTTTTCTGCTGTGCGGCAATACTTGTATGTGGATGTTTGATTTGCATTCAACGGATCGGATTTTCGACATAGGATTCCGTCAAGCACGTTGTCGCCCCTTGCGAGCCGCCCACGGGAGCAGACCTTGCAGACCATTGGCTACGGCGAGTTGGGACCGGTCAAGCCCTATCACGCCGTGGTCGTCGACTCTCCAGGATTCCGTTCCACCAGGCACGACCGCGAAGGTTTCGTGGAAATCATGTACGTGCTGGCCGGCAGCGGCCGGCACTATTTCGCCGACCAGCGCGATCCGCTCACGCCCGGGCTGCTCTACCTGCTGCTGCCCGGTATCCCGCACGCGATCGAGTCCAGCGGGCGGGAGCCGGTGCGCTTCGTCAACATCGCGCTGCCCTCGGCGACCTGGGAGTCCCTGCTCGACGCCGCGGGCGTGGCCGCGGCGATGCGCCACCCCGCGGGCTGGGCGCGGCGCCGGGTCCCGCCGGACCAGGCGGGCGCGGTCGAGGGCGAGTGCCTGCGCCTGGCGCAGGCCTACGAACGCACCCCCAGCGGCGTCGACCTGCTGCGTTTCGCCGCGACGATCTTCCCGCTGCTGGCGAGCAATCGGTTGGCCGCGACGGTGCCGGACTGGCTCACCGCGGCCTGCGCGGAGTTCGACCGGCGCCGGGACTGCTGGAACCAGGGCGTCGGCCTGCTGGTCGAGCTGTCCTCGGTCAGCCACGAGCACCTGGACCGGAGCATGCGCCGGTTCTTCGGCGTCACCCCCTCGCAGTGGGTGGAGCAGCGGCGCATGCGGCGGGCCAGGCTGCTGCTGCTCACCAGCGACCTGGCCATTGCCTCCATCGCCGTCGAGTGCGGCTTCGGAAACATCTCTTACTTTTCCCGCCGGTTTTCCGGCACCCACGCCATGTCGCCCCGCGAGTATCGGAACAGGAATCGTCCGCTGCTCGGTGACCCGGGAATTTTCACCGCCTGACTACAATCATGAGGCGATTATTAACCGCGCGTGAGCGCGGTTCGTTGGCGTTTCCGGGTCTGGTTGGCGGTGCAACTACTGATCAATCCAGTGCTTGTTCGGATCTCCGCTGTGAAGTTGTCTACAGATGCCTTGTGGCACATTCGGCGAGGGTTGGTGGAATCGATGTCACCGAGCACGGAGCAGCGCCGCAGCGAGCTCGGAGCTTTCCTGCGGATGGCCAGACGACGGGTGAGCCCGGCCGCCGAGACCGCCTCGGGCAGGCGCCGCCGCACGCCCGGGTTGCGCCGGGAGGAGGTCTCCGCCCTCGCCCGGGTCTCGCTCACCTGGTACACGTGGCTGGAGCAAGGGCGGGACGTGCGCGCCTCGGAGAAGGTGCTCGCCTCGGTCAGCGAGGCGCTGCGGCTGAGCCCGGCCGAGCGGGACTACGTGTTCCAGCTGGGGCGCCCGGCGGTGGCCGGGGCGGGCGCGCCCAGCGGGGTGGCGGCCGTCGCCGAGCTGGAGGCACTGGGCGCCGGCATCGGGGTGCCCGCCTGCGTGACCGACCTGAGGTGGAACGTGCTCACCTCCAACGCGGCCGCCGACTGGCTCACCGGAAGCGGCGGAACCGAGCGAAATGTAATGAGGTTACTATTCCTGAATGCCAGCGTGAGGTCCCAGATGTTGAATTGGCGAGAGGTTTCACGGGGGTTGGTGGCACGGTTCCGCTCCTCCTACGCGCTGTGTCCCCATGACGGTGAGTTCGTGGAGTTGGTCGCTCAGTTACGGGCGTCGTCGGAAGAATTCGATCACTGGTGGGGAGAGTGCGTCGTGGACGGCCGTTCGGCGTCGGTGATGCGTTTCCGGCACTCGGCGGTCGGCCGGCTGGATTTTCACTTCAACCTGTTGCGCAGCTTCGGCGGTGACGCGTACGTGCTGTTCTACGTCCCGGCCGACGCCCGGACGCGTGCGGTGGTCGAGTCGGTCGCCTCGGTGCGCTGACGGGTCATTCCCCGTACTAGTACCTTTTCCAACAGTAATCATTATCGAAATGTGACCGCTGGTAGATCCTTCGTATTCGACATTGACACCCGCTTCCGGTGGTGCTTACTCTCCCCGGTGCTCGGCCACATTGTGTGACCACCTTCTTCTTGTGCTCATCTCGGAAAGTGTCCTTCCATTTTCACGGAGAGTGGGGCCGGTAAACATGCTTGTCGACGAACACGACCGGAAGAGCTCCCGCGCCGAGGTCGGCGGACACTGCCGCGCGCTCGCCGAGGCGCTGCGCGGGCAGGGTGTGTCGGAAAAGGACCGGGTCGTGCTGTCGGCGCGCAATTCCGGCGACCTGGTGCACGCGCTGCTCGCCCTGATCGACATGGGCGTCTCGATCGCCCTGGTCGACCGGAGGCTCCCGCAGGCCGCCTGCGCGGAACTGGTCGCGGAGTCCGGGGCCCGCTGGTTCCTCTCCGACCACGAGGAGCTCGACGACTGCTTCGACCGGGTCCGGGTCGGCTGGATCCGGCTCGGCGACCTCACCGCGACGGCCGCGACCGCGGCGCACGAGGACGCGGAGCTGGACTTCGGCCGCTGGGCGGCCCGCAAGGACGGGCTGATCGTCTGGAGCTCCGGCAGCACCGGGGCGCCCAAGGGGATCGTCCGGTCCGGGGCGTCGGTGCTGGACAACGTCGAGCGCAGCCAGGAACGCATGCGCTACACCGAGTCCAGCCGCCTGCTGCCGCTGCTGCCGTTCACCCACCAGTACGGGCTGTCCATGCTGCTGCTGTGGTGGCGGGCGCGGGCGGACCTGGTGATCGCGCCGAGCAGGCGCATCGACCTGGCCGTCGAGCTGATCGCCCGGCACGCGGTCACCGTGGTCGACGCGGTGCCCGCGCTCTACTACACGCTGCTGCGGATCGTCGACAGCCGCCCGTCGACCCTCGCGCGCCTGGACTCGGTGCGGATGTGGTGCGTCGGCGGCGAACCGCTGAGCGAGCAGCTGCGGCAGCAGTTCGCCGAGCGGGTCGGCAAACCGCTGCTGGACGGCTACGGCAGCAGCGAGGTCGGCAACATCGCCCTGGCCTCGCCGGAGAACCCGGTCCACTGTGGACAGCCGCTGGCCGGGGTCGGGATCGAGGTCCTCGGCGAGGACGGCAGCCCGGTCCCGCCGGGCGTGATCGGCGAGATCGTGGTCAGGACGCCGGACATGATGGCGGGCGTGCTCGAACCGGGCGGGCGGGTCCGGCCGCTCGGGCGGACCGTGCACCACACCCAGGACGTCGGCACCCTCGACGAGCACGGCAACCTGCGGGTGCTCGGCCGCAAGTGGGCGGTGCACCGCTTCGGCCACACCCTCTACCCGGACGCCATCGCCGAGAAGGCGGGCGCCTGCGGCGTCCCGGTCCAGGTGTTCCCGGTGGCCGACGGCGTGCGCAGCACCCAGCTGGTCTTCGTCGTCGCCGACCCCGGCGGCCGTCCCTCGGCGCACTGGCGGCGGGTCATCAACAAGTACGTCGCGGAGTACGAGCAGCCCAACCGGGTGGTCGTGCTCGACGGGTTCCCGCTCACCAGCAACGGAAAAGTCGACCGGCGCGCGCTGCAGGACGTGGCCGCCGCGGCGGTCGCGCTGGAGGGCGTGAAGGGTGTGCTGCCGGTCAGCGGCGGGCACGCCCAGTCCGCCGTCGACACCTCGGCCATCCCGTTCCCCGAGCGCCTCGAACAGCTCTCGCTCGTGGTGAACCTGTTGCGGGAACGGCGTTCCGAGGTCATGGAGCTGCTCACGGAGGTGAGCAACTACAAGACCGCCTACTCCGAGATCGACGCGTCGATCGCCGCACTGGAGGGGGCCGCCGCCGAGGTCTCCCAGCACGCGCCGCCCCAGGTGGAGCAGATCAGCGTGCTCATGCCGTCGAACATCCCGCTCTACGGCTACGTGCTCTACCTGGTCGTGCCCAGCCTCTACTGCAGGCGCCTGGTCTTCCGGCCGTCGCGGCGGATCGCTGACCTGACCCGCAAGCTGCACGAGCTGCTCGGCGGCGTGCACGACCTGCCGATCGTGCTCAACGACCTGGACCAGCGCGAGTTCCTGGACGGCGACGGCGCCAAGTCCGACGTGCTGGTGTTCACCGGCGCCTACGAGAACGCCGAGAAGATCCGCACCGGGCTGCGCTCCGACCAGCTGTTCCTCTACTTCGGACAGGGCGTCAACCCGTTCGTCGTCGGGCCCGGCGTCGACATCCCGAAGGCGGTCGACGGCCTGCTGCGGGTGCGGATGCTCAACTCCGGCCAGGACTGCTTCGGCCCGGACGTGGTGTTCGTGCACGCCTCGGTCAGCGCGCAGTTCTGCAACCTGCTGTGCCGCCGCGTGGACGCGTTGCGCTTCGGCCAGTTCGACGACCCGACCGCCGACTACGGCCGCATGTTCTACCTGGACGCGCTCGACGCCTCCCTGGAGTACCTGCGCCGCAACCGCGAGTACCTCGCGGCGGGCGGGGAGGTGAACCTCGTCGACGACTGCCTGCGGCCCACCGTGCTGATCCACCCGGCCGACACCAGGATCGTGCCGCCCGAGCTGTTCGCGCCGATCTTCAACGTGGTGCCGTTCACCACGCAGGAATGGCTGCACTCGATGATCGAGCACCCGTACTACGCCGAGCGCGCCCTCGCGGCGACGGTCTTCGGCGCACTGCCCGAGACGGTGGAACTGTTGCGGCGCAGGCACGCGGTGAGCGTCGACGAGACCCTGATCGAGATCGAGAACGGCAACGCGCCCTTCGGCGGGCTGGGGATGCGGGCGAACTACGCCGCGCTCGGCAAGCGGCGCTACGCGGAGCCGCTGCTGCTCAGCAAGGCGGTCGCGGACCACCTGTCGGCGCCGGTGACCACCACCGGGCGGACGGCGTGACGGCTTCGATGACGGGTTCGGTGAAGGGCTCCTGGCGGGCCGCGGTCGCGGTGCTCGGCGAGGCCGGGGTGAGCGAGATCTTCGGGCTCCCCGGGGACGACCTCGCCGCCCTGGAGGCGATCGCGGAGTCGGAGATCCGGTTCCTGCTGTGCCGCGACCAGCGCAACGCCGTGTTCATGGCGACCGGCTACGCGATGCAGTCCGGCGGGCTCGGGGTCGCGTTGGTGGGCAAGGGGCCCGCGGTCACCAACACGATCACCGGCCTGCTGGAGGCCGCGTGCTCGGCCGCCCCGGTGCTGCTGCTCTCCGGTGGCACGCCCGTCGAACACCGGGGCAGCGGCGCGTTCCAGGAGCTCGACCAGCTCTCGATCGTCCGGCCGATGGTGAAGTGGGCGGCCAGGGTCGACCACCCCGCGCGGCTGGTCCCGATGCTGCGGCGGGCGATCCTGGTCGCCCGCACGGGTGCGCCGGTCTACCTCGAACTGCCGGATCACCTGCTGGCCGAGGACATCCCGGTGCGGCCGGAGGAGATCTCGGGGGTCGAACACCCCGACTCCGTCACCGTCGCCGAGGATTCCCCCGCGCTGCGAGCGCTTCGCGCGGCCACCAAGCCGATCGTCCTTGTGGGCGGGGGAATGCGGCACCGCAACCGGGGTGCGCTCGTGGAGCGGTTCGCGCAGACCTTCGGTGCCGCGGTGCTGTGCACGGCCAGCGGACGCGGCGCGGTGGACGAGTCCTTCCCGCTGTTCTGCGGGCTGTCCGGGCTGTACCTGCCGACGGAAGCCACGTCGCTGCTCGCCGACGCCGACTGCGTGATCACGCTCGGCAGCAGGCTTGAGGAGACCGCGGTTTTCCAGTGGCCGCACCGCATCGGTGCCGAGGTTCCGGTCATCCAGGTCAACACCGACGCCGCCGAGTTCGCGACCGGCTACGGGGGTCCGAAGGTGCTCGCGGACGGCCGCGAGGTGCTGCGCGCCTTCCTCGCCCACGGGCCCGTCGAGCCGCGCGCCTCGGACTGGCTGGGGCGGGTTCTTCAAGTGCACCAAGACATCCTCGGCGCGCACCAGGCGTTGCTGCGGACACAGCGCGCGCTGCCGGAGCTGCACATCGCGGAGGTGCTCGACGCACTCGACGCGGTGCTGCCCGCTGAGCGAATCCTGGTGCAGGAGAACGGTTTGCAGGACATGTGGTCCTACCGGTTCCCGATGTACCGCTGCTCGGGGGGAGCCGGTTCGATCGTCCCCTCGGAGCAGACCAGTCTGGGCTTCGGCGCCGCGGCGGCGCTCGGGGTGCGCAGGGCGGCGATGGACCGTCCGGTGGTCGCGTTCGTCGGAGACGGTGCCTTCGACATGGTCGACTCCGACCTGACGACCGCGATCGCCCACGGGGGTGGGCTGTTGTACGTGGTGCTGCGCAACGGCGGCTACGGCTGGCTCCAGGCACAGCTGGACCAGAAGACGCCCGCGCTGCCCGGGTTCACCTTCGCCGAACCGGCGTCGGCCGGGAGCGCCGCGCCGGATCTGCCGGGGCTGCACCAGATCACCGTGACGGACAAGACGGAGTTGATCGCCGATGTGACCGAGGCGTGGAAGCAGTGCGAGGCGGGCCGCGTCGTCGTGCTCAACGTCCCGGTGCGCAGGGAGGACGCGCTGTTCGGCGCGGGTGGTGACTTCCCCGATCAGCCAGGACCGGCCTGAGACCGGTCCGGAAGAGGAGCCGACGATGTCAACACAGGACACGCGGGCCGTGATCACCGGGTGGGGCGCGGTGACGCCGGTCGGGCTCACCGTGGACGAGACCTGGCAGGCGCTGCTCGCCGGGACCAGCGGGATCGGCCGGATCGACCGCATCGACACCACCGGCCTGCCCACCGACCTCGCTGGGGAGGTCAAGGGCTTCGAACCGAAGAAGTACCTGGAGCACAAGCAGATCCGCCGGATGGACCCGTTCGCGCAGTACGGTTTCGCCGCCGCCACCGAGGCGTTGCGGATGGCGAAGCTGGACATCGACGACGCGAACTCCGAACGCGTCGGGGTGCTGCTCGGCAGCGGTTACGGGCCGATGGCGTCGATGTCCGCGCACACCCTGATGCTGCACGAGCAGGGCGCGCGCAAGGTGAGCCCGCTCGTCCCGGTCATGTGCGCGATCGACAGCGCCCCGGGCGAGATCAGCCTCGCCTACGGGGTTCGCGGCCCGACGAGGGCGATGAGCAGCGCGTGCGCGTCGGGAACGGACGCGCTCGGCGAGGCGCTGCGGTGGATCCGCGCGGGCGTGGTCGACGTGGTGATCACCGGTGGCGCCGAGCACATCCTCACCAGGATGGACATGGCGGCCAGCGGGAACGCGAAGGCGTTGTCCAGCAGGATGGACGCGCCCACCGAGGCGTGCAGGCCGTTCGACGAGGACCGCGACGGCTTCGTGATGAGCGCGGGCGCCGGGGTGATGGTGCTGGAGTCCGAGCGGCACGCGCTGGCCAGGGGAGCGGTGGTGCTGGCCGAGGTGGCCGGTTACGCGTCCACTTCGGACGCCTACCACTGGACCGCTCCGCACCCGGAGGGCCGGGGCACCCGCGCGGCGATGCGGGGCGCGCTGGCCGACGCGCGGGTGGAACCGTCCGATGTGGACTACATCAACGCGCACGGCACCAGCACCGTGTTCAACGACCGCGCCGAGCTCGACTCGATCTGGGCCGTCTTCGGCGATCGGACCGCGGAGATCCCGATCAGCTCGACCAAGTCGATGACCGGCCACATGATCGGCGCGGCCGGTGCCGTTGAGGCGATGGTCGGCGGCCTGGTGATCAACCACGGTGTCGTCCCGCCCACCATCAACTGCCACCGGCCGATCGACCCCAGGGTGAACTTCGTCGCGCACCAGGCCCAGGAGCACGCCGTGGACGTGGTGATGAGCAACTCCTTCGGCTTCGGCGGCCACAACGCGGTGGTCGTGCTGCGGCGCTGGCAGTCGTGAAAGGCTTGCGGCTGGCCCCGTTCACCACCCGGGTGGGGCGGGACCGGGTGCGGCGCTTCGCGTTGGCCGTCGGGGAGCAGCGGCCCAGCCACGTCGACGTCGCCGCCGCCCGCGCCGCCGGTTACCCCGACCTGCCGCTGCCGCCGACGATGCTGTTCGGCATCGAGGTGGAGCACCGGGGTGATGAGGTGCTGGAGGCGATGGGGTACGACCCCAATCGGGCGCTGCACACCGAGCAGCGGTTCACCTACCACGCCGACGTGTTCGCGGAGGAGGAGCTCGTCTTCTCCTCCGTGATCACCGACGTGTACAACCGGAAGGCGGTCTCGATGGACTTCGTCGTGCAGGACACCTCGGTCGCCCGGGACGGCGTTGTCGTGGTGGAATTCCGCCACGTGCTGGCGATCGGGGACGCTTCTTGACCACCACGGACACCATCCCCTCGCTGACCGTCGCGCCCATCTCCCGGGAGACCCTGGCGTTGTACGCGGCGGCTTCCGGGGACGACAACCCCATCCACCTCGACCCGCACGTCGCCGTGGCGGCCGGGCTGGACGACGTCATCGCGCACGGGATGCTGTCGATGGCTTATCTGGCAAGGGTCGTCACCACGTGGATGCCCCAGCACCGCCTGCGGTCCCTGCGCGCCCGCTTCGTCGCCCCCACGCCGATCGGTGCTCAACCCACGTGCACCGGCCGGATCGCCGATGTGTCCGATGTGGACGGAGAGCGGCGGGCTCGTGTGGTGCTGACCGTGCGCTTGTCCGATGGGACCACCACTGTTCGCGGCGAGGCCGTCATCGCCCTGGAGTGACTTAGAAGGGTGCGGGTTCGGCGATGGGTTGGATCTCGGTTTCGTAGGTCTTGCCCCTGGGTGTGGTCCACCTGTGTCGTCCGTCGTCCAGGTTTTCGCACTTCCAGTTGGATTCGTGCTTCATCCTGTGGTGGTGGCGGCACTTCGGGCGGAGGTTGTCGACCGTGGTGTTGGTCCCATCGAAGGGACAACAGTGGTCGATGTCGCAACGGTGTGACGGCTGGTTGCAGCCGACTGCGGTGCAGGTGGGGTAGCGGGCCTGGAGGAGTTCACGCATCTGTGCGGTGGGCCTGTAGGTGGTCTTGCCGATCTGTTCGGCGATGCCGGTCATCGGGTCGGTCTTGATCCATTTCCAGACACCGTTGGCGGCAGCCGTGCGTGCGACTTCGGCGGGGATGGGTCCGTATCCGGCGAGTTCAGCGGGGTCGTCGGTGAGGCCGAGTGCGGTGGTGAGGGGCATGGTGATGTGCACACGCACCTCACCTTGCGGTGTAGCGGTTTCGTTGCCCAGTACGAGGTCTGTGGCGACGTCGGCGCGTTTCTGGTCCAGGGTGCGATCGTCTTTGGGCAACGCCCGCGCGATCCGGTCGATACGGTCGAAGGCCAACGCCGCGTCAACAGCGGACATGACCAGGCGCAAACTCGCCATGCCGTCGTCGAGGACGAATTTCTCCACCAACCGCTGCTTGCGCTTCTCCTGGTGGCGGCGGAGGGCGGCTTCGGCGTCGAGTTTGTGGATGTAGCGCTTGGCATACCGTTGGGTGGCGGGGTGGTTGTTGACGGCGGCGTGCGCGATCAGGGCGGGTTCGGCAGTGGTCACGTCGACTGCCGAGAGGACGCTGAGTTGGTCGACGATCATCAATGCTTTGCCTTCGTCGAGGCGACCATCGGCCAACGCTTCCAACACACCGGGCCGCGCGACCAGGTCGAGGGCTCGGCCGAGGAGTCGGTTGCCTTTCACCTGCGTGATGTGCAGCAGGGGCATCAGAATGTCGGCCGCGTACTGCTGATCATGCGGACTGAGCTGTTGGAAGAAGGCGGCCACGAGTTCGTCGAACTTCGCGATCGCAGCACCGATTCCGATGTAGGAGTCGAGGATTTGGTCTTCGATATCGACAGGGGGCATACTCCCATTTTAGCTGGTCAGGATGGGTGATCATGGCTCTAAGGAGTGAACTTCCCAAGCCCCCCAACGATTCCAGCGAAAGCCAGGCGCCGAGCAAAGCCAATTCCCAGCTACCGCAAGGTAAAGCTGGAACGGTCGGCTTTACCTGGGGTGCGCGTGCCATACGCTCATCGCGAGGGCCGGGGTTTCATCCCGTGCCCCTGAGAGGCCCAAGGGCACGCGCAAGGGGTCCCCAGGTCAAGCCGACCCCACGCTGGAAGCCCAGCAGCCCAGAAACCCCTACTTCACGTTACGCACGAAGAAGATCAGCGCCGCCCCAACAGCCGCACTGACCGCGGCGGCGACGAACAACGCCGTGTAGTTCTGGTACCCGTCCGACCCGATCCCCAACGCGAGCGGCGCCACCGCGGGCGCGAGTGAGTTCGGCACGGCGGTCGAGAGGTTCAGTATTCCCATCCCGTGCCCGGCTTCGCGCCGTTCGTCGGGCATCGTCTCGATCGCGAGCGCCACGTCCGTCGGGATGAAGATGCCGCCGGAGATGCCGATGACCGTGGCACCGATGAGGAACTGCGCGTAGTCCCCGCTGAAGGCGATCATCAGCAGGCCGCAGACGATGCCGAATCCCGATGCCAGCACGAAGACGCGGCGTTTGCCGACGCGGTCGGAGATGTAGCCGAAGACGTTGCCGAAGACGATCAGCCCGCCGCTGAGCACGAGCATGGTCTCGAAGACGGCGTCGGCGAGCTCCTCGTCGGCCATGCCGAGGCGGTCGGAGAGGAAGTACGGCTGGTAGGACATGGCGCTGGCGATGGCCATCCAGATCAGGAAGCGGCACAGCCACACCCACGCGAAGTTGGGGTGGGCGCGCACGTCGAACCAGTAGCTGCCGATGACCTCGCGGAAGGTCAGCGGTTGGACATCGGCGCGGTCCAGTCGCCGGTCCGGCAGGATGAGCACGAAGACGACCACGGTCGCCAGCGCCACCAGGGCGGGCACCATGAACATCCAGAACGAGGATTCGCCGACCCCCTGGACGAAGAACGCGCCGACGGCGGGGCTGGCCTGTTGCAGCGCGCCGACGAAACCGGAGATCCGCGCGCGCTGGCGGTCGGGGAACTGGTCGGGCACGACCGCGGCGAGCGGGGAGCCCGCGGCGTTGAGCGCCAGTTTCGTCGCGGCCCAGCTGATCGTGATGAGCAGCAGGGATGTCGCCGAGGCCATCACGACGGTGGTCACGGTGGCGACGGCGAGGCCGGCGAGCAGCCACGGCTTGCGCATGCCCCACCGGCCGGTGGTGCGGTCGCTGAGCCTGCCGAAGAGGGGGTTGGCGGCGAAGCCGAAGAGGGAGCCGATCGCCAGCACGGTGGCCAGCGAGGTGACCTTGCCCTCCGGGTCGATCTCGGCGATCCGCAGCGCGAGGGTCACGCTGGCCGGGGTGGTGAGCGCCATGTGCAGGCCGAGGTTGGCCGCGCCGAACCAGACGACGAACACCCACCGGGGCCACTTCAGCCTGCCTGGAACGATCTCCGGTGCGCCGGGCGGTTCCGGACGTGTGGTCGCCATGAGGTGGGCTCCTCCCCTGGGGGTCTGCCCCAGAACGCCTCCGGCTCGCGGAGTCGGACCAGGCCGATCTGGTGGGCCAGCAGCGCCGCCTGCACCCGGTCCCGCAGCCGCAGCTTCGCGAGCACCCGCGACACGTGCGACTTCACGGTGGCCGGGGTCAGGTGGAGCGCGTTCGCGATTTCCTGGTTGGAACCGCCCTGGGCTATTTTGCGCAACACCTCGATCTCGCGCGCGCTGAGCGCGGAGAGGACCTGCTCGTACAGTGCGGTGCTGGCCAGCGGGACGAGTTCGAATGAGTCCAGCAGGCTTCTCGTCATCGCCGGGCTGATGACCGCATTACCGGCCGCGACGCTGGTGACCGCGCCGATCAGCTCAATCCTGCCGACGTCCTTGAGCAGGTATCCGCTGACCCCGGCTTTGAGCGCCCGGAACAGGTGTTCGGACGAGTCGGAGTTCGTCAGGACGATCACGTGCGGCACCCGGCGCAGGAACAGCCGCAGCGCCTCGATCCCGTCCATCCCCGGTAGCCGCACATCGGTGATCACCAGGTCCAGCTCGTGCTGATCGAGCAGCTCAAGGGCCTGCTGGGCGGTACCGGCCTCGGCGGCGAGGTGGACCTCCGGCGCCCCGCCGAGCGCGAGCGCGAAGCCCTGCCGGACCAGCTCCTCTCCGTCGACGAGCATCGTGGAGATCTTGCGTGGCGCCATAATTTCCACTCCTTCCGCTCGCCCGGACCCGAAATAGGGGTGTTTTTTCTACCCCGCAACCGCGCTGGCCGAATGACATGCAGGCTATCCGAATGTGGAAATCGTCGGATCATCCTCGGGTGTCAGGGGCCGGTCCTACTTTGGTCGCAGTCGTCCGGGCTGATCGGGGCAACCGCCACGGTACCGGTGGCCGATGGTCTTGCGCATTCTTTCCTCCCTAATCTTCCGGCACATTCGTGACCCGCATCGGGGAGTGTGTATGAAGAGCGCAGAAAGCGCGGATCCCTCGGCATGGCACACGTTGTCCGACATGTTCCGCTCGCGCGCCGACGCCGAGCCGGACCGCCTCGCGTTCACCTTCCTGGACTCCACGCTCGTCGAGACGGGCGCGCTGACGCTGCGCGAACTGGACCGGAGGGCCCGTGCGATCGCGGTGCGGCTGCGCGCGGACGTCCCGGTCGGCGGGCGCGCGCTGCTGACCTACCAGGCGGGGCTGGACTTCGTGACCGCTTTCGTCGGCTGCCTGCACGCGGGGGTGGTCGCGGTGCCGGTTCCGGCGCTGGAGTCCGGTCGTGGTGAGACCAGGAACCGCCGCGTCTCGGCGATCGCGCGCAGCAGCGGGGCCGAGGCGGTGCTGTGCGCGGCCTCCGGGCACGAGCGCGCCGTGGAGTGGTTGCGCGAGAGCGGGATCGACGCGCCGGCGATCGCCACCGACGAGGTGGGCACCGATCTCGCCGAGTCCTGGCTGCCGCCGGAGATCGACGCGGACTCCCTCGCCTACCTCCAGTACTCCTCCGGGTCGACGGGGGAGCCGAAGGGGGTGGAGCTGACCCACTCCAACGTGATCACCAATCTCGCGCTGATCCGGTCCAACGGCACGATCGAGGGCGACGACCACGTGCCGCCGTCGGTGCAGTGGCTGCCGCTGTTCCACGACATGGGCCTGGTCAACGGCGTGCTCCAGCCGACCTACGAGGGCTACGACGTGGTCCTGATGTCGCCGTTCGGGTTCGTGCAGCGGCCGGTGAGCTGGCTGCGGGTGATCACCAAGCTGGGCGAGGCGATCAGCGCGGCGCCGAACTTCGCGCTCGACCTGTGCGTGCGGCGGGTCACCGACCGGCAGCGCGAGGAGCTGGACCTGAGCGGGCTGCGGATGGTCGCGCTGGGCGCGGAGCCGATCCGCGCCGAGACCCTGGACCGCTTCTGCGCCGCCTTCGAACCGTGCGGTTTCCAGCGCAAGGCGCTGTTCCCCTGCTACGGCCTGGCCGAGTCCACCGTGATGGTCAGCGGTGGACCCGCGTGGCGCGAGCCGGTGATCCTGAGCGCGGACGCGCAGGCGCTGGAGCTGGGCCGGGTCAAGGAGGCCGAGCCGGGGGCGCGGGCGCGGCGGCTGGTCGGCTGCGGGCAGGTGCACTCCTCGATCCGGTTGGTCGTTGCGGACCCGGCGACCGGGGAGCCCGCCGAGCCCGACGCGGTCGGCGAGATCCTGGTCTCCGGGCCGAGCATCGGCAGGGGCTACTGGAACGCGCCCGAGCAGACCGGCCGGACCTTCGGCGCGAAGGTCCCCGGCGAGGGCGATCGGGAGTTCCTGCGCACCGGCGACCTCGGGTTCGTCCACAATGGACAGCTGTTCATCACGGGCAGGCTCAAGGACGTCATCATCCTCGACGGCCACAACCACTACCCGCACGACATCGAGTCCACCGCCACCACGGCGCACCCCGCCCTGCGGCCGGAGTTCTGCTGCGCGTTCTCCGTCGACGACGGCGAGCAGGAGCGCCTGGTGGTGCTGGCCGAACTGGCGAGCGGGCACCGGGTGAACGAGACCGGCGAAGGCGGCGATCGGATGCACGCGGTCGAGGACGTCCGCGGCGTCGTGCGCAAGGCGATCACCGCCGAGCACGGCGTCGCGGTGCACGAGGTGGTGCTGCTGCCGACCGGATCGCTGCCGTTCACCAGCAGCGGCAAGCTCCAGCGGCGGGAGTGCGTGCAGCGCTACGAACGCGGCGACCTGCCTTCGGCGGTGTGGTCATGACGAGCACTCCCGAGATCGGCGCCTGGCTGACGCAGCGGGTGGCGGTGGCCGCGGGCATCGACCCGGACTCCGTCGACCCGGCCGTCGCCTTCGACGCTTACGGGCTGACCTCCACCGAGGCGGTCAGCGTGGCGGGCGAGCTGGAGGAGTGGCTGGAGGTGGAGCTGGCGCCGACGCTGCTCTACCGGTACCCCACGATCGCCAAGCTCGCCGCTTTCCTTGGCGGACAAGAGGATTCGGCGCCAGAGGCCCTCGTCGCGGGCGATGACGAGAACGACCCGGTGTGCGTGGTCGGGATGGGCTGCCGGTTCCCCGGTGGCTCGAACTCGCCGGAGTCGTTCTGGCGCAACCTCCTCGACGGCCGGGACGCGGTCTCGGAGGTCCCTGCTGACCGGTGGGACGCGGACGCGCACTACTCGGCCGATCCCGGCGCGCCCGGCAAGTCCTACACCAAGCTCGGCGGCTTCGTGGACGACCTCGCCGGTTTCGACGCCTCGTTCTTCGACATCCCGCCGCGCGAGGCGCTGCGGATGGACCCCGAGCACCGGCTGCTGATCGAGGTCGCATGGGAGGCGATCGAGGACGCGGGTATCCCGGTGGACCGCTTGCGCGGCAAGCAGGTCGGTGTCTACGTGGGCAAGCTGGCGAGCAGCCAGTACGAGAGCGTGCAGCTGGACGCGGAGGGCGCGGACTGCCTTGACGATCCGTATCTGGGCCTCGGTTCCGCGGCCAGCGTCGCGGCGGGGCGGCTGGCCTATCTGCTTGACCTGCGCGGCCCGGCTGTGGTGGTGGACACCGCATGTTCCTCTTCGCTGGTTGCCGTGCACATGGCGGTGCGCGGCGTGCTGGCGGGTGAGTGCGAGCTCGCTGTTGTCGGTGGGGTCAGTGCCACGGTGCACCCGGAAAGCGTTCGACAGGCATGCAAAATGCACATGCTCGCCAGGGATGGACGGTGCAAGACCTTCGACGCGGCGGCCGACGGCTTCCGGATGGGCGAGGGCTGTGGGGTCGTGGTTCTGGAACGACTGAGCCGGGCGCGGGCGAACGGGCACCGGGTGCTCGCGGTGCTGCGCGGGTCGGCGGTCAACCAGGACGGCGCCAGCAACGGGCTCACCGCCCCCAACGGCGGCGCGCAGGTCGCGGTGATCGGCGAGGCGCTGAGCCGGGCCGGGGTGGCGCCGGACAGCGTCGGCTACGTGGAGGCGCACGGTTCGGGCACGCTGCTCGGCGACTCCATTGAGATGCAGAGCATCCAGAGCGTGTTCGGCTCGCGCGCGCAGTCCCTGGTGGTCGGCGCGGTGAAGACCAACATCGGTCATCTCCTCGGCGCGGCGGGGATCGCGGGGTTGATCAAGGCGGTGTTCGCGGTGCACGAAGGCGTTGTGCCGCCCAACCTGCACCTGGCCGAGCGCAACCCGACGATCAGCTGGGACCGGTGCCCGGTCGAGCTGCCCGAGGCACCGATGTACTGGCCGGAGATCGAGGGGCCCCGCAGAGCGGGTGTCAGCTCCTTCGGCTGGTCGGGAACCAATGCTCACGTCGTCGTCGAACAGCCGCCGTCCACTGTGGACACGTCGGAAGACGCCGGGCCGCACCTGCTGTTGCTGTCCGCGGCCACGCCCAGCGCGCTCGGCGAGGCGGCCGACCGGATGCGCGAGCACCTGCACGAGCGCAAGGAACTCGACCTTTCCGATGTCGCGTTCACGACGCAGACCGGGCGCCAGGCGATGGACTGCCGGGCCGCGGTGGTCAGCCCGGATCGCGCGCACGCGCTCGGGGAGCTGCGGCGGATCGCCGCCCGGCCGCCCGCCGACCGCGTGCGGCGCGGAGGCGCGACCCCGGTGTCGTTCCTGCTGCCGGGAACCGGGGATCACTACCCGGGCATGGGTTTCGGGTTGTACGAGAGCGAACCGGCCTTCCGCGACGCGGTCGACGAATGCGTCGGCCTGCTGGAGGGACCCCTGCGCGAGCAGGTCCGGTCGATGGTGACGGCTCCGGCGCAGCGGTCGGGCTTCTTCGGTGCCTCGCGCCAGCCGACCGAGTCGCTGGACGTGGCGCACGCCGCTGTGTTCACAGTGGACTACGCCTGCGCGAAACTGTGGCAGCACTGGGGTGTCACGCCCACCGCGCTGCTCGGGTACAGCCTCGGCGAGTACGTGGCCGCGTGCCTGGCCGGGGTGTTCTCGCTGGCGGACGCGCTGCGGTTGGTGGTGTGCCGGGCGAAGATCATCCAGGCGGCACCGACCGGCGTGATGCTGGCCGTCGCGCTGCCGGAGGACCAGGTGCGGCCCCGGCTCGGCGGGCTCTCGCTCGCCGCGGTCAACGGCCCGCACACGTCCGTGGTGTCCGGCCCCGCCGACCTCGTCGCGGCCCTGGAGGAGCGGCTGGCGCGGGAGGACGTGGCCTGCCGCCGCGTGCCGACCAGCCACGCGATGCACTCGGCGATGCTCGAACCGCTGCGCGACAAGGTGATCGAGCTGCTGGCGTCCGTGAAGCCCGGAGCACTGCGGATTCCCTTCATCTCCAACGTGACCGGCACGTGGATCACCGAGGAGCAGGCGGGTGATCCGCGCTACTGGGCGAACCACATGTGCCAGACGGTGCGCTTCGCGCCGGGCCTTGAGGAACTGCGCGAGGGCGTGCTGCTCGAGGCCGGTCCAGGTCAGCTGTCCAGCCTGGCGACGCAGATCCTCGGCGCGAACCGGGGCGCGCGCATGCTCTGCGTGCCGACGCTGCGGCCCGCCTTCGACGACGGGTCCGATCGCGAGTTCCTGCTGCGGACCGCCGGGCGGATGTGGAGCAGGGGCGTCGAGATCGACTGGCGCGCCGTCCACCGGGGCACCCGCGCTCTGGTGCCGCTGCCGACGTATCCCTTCGAGCACGTCAGGTTCTGGCCGGAAGGCACCGGCAAGGTGGTCCGGGCGAGCCAGCCCGACAAGCTGCCGAGCCGGGACGACTGGTGCCACGTGCCGGTGTGGACGCAGATCCCGGCGCTGCCCGGTGGACGGCAGCACACGTGGCTCGTCCTCGCTGACGAAAGCGGCCCCGCGGCGGAGCTCGCGGAGCGGCTTCGCACGGACGGAGCGGCTGTCACCGTTGTGCGGCAAGGAGAACAGCTCGATTCGACGGGGTGTACGCGTGTTGTCTACGGCTGGAACACGGGTTTCCGGGGACTGCTCGACGTCGTGCGCGCCCTTGGCCGGACCGTTTCCGAGCCGGTCGGTGTCTTCGCGCTGACGTCGGGTGCCTTCGAGGTGGTCGGCGGAGACGGCACCACGCCGGAGGAGGCTGTGCTGGCCGGTGTGTGCCGCACGGTCGAGCCGGAGTTCCCCGCGCTCACCTGCCGCGTGATCGACTTGCCCGAGACCGGTGCGCTGGAGTCGCTGCTGGCCGAGCTGCACGCGAGCAACCCGGCCGACTGCGTGGCCTACCGCAACGGAACGCGGTGGGTTCGCGACTGGTCCAAGCTGCCCATCGGCCCGGCGGACGGTCCGTGGCGCCAAGGCGGCAGCTACCTGATCACCGGTGGTCTCGGTGGGCTCGGCTTCGGCCTCGCGCGCCAGCTCGCGCCGTACAAGCCCCGCCTGACCCTGCTCGGCAGGTCTGCGCGTCCTGATGACGAGCGCGTGCGGGAGCTGGAGTCTCTGGGTGCCGAAGTGCTTGTCCTGCAATGCGATGTGGCCGATGTCGCGGCGCTGGAGGCAGCGGTCGGCCAGGTGCGGGAACGATTCGGCGAGCTGCACGGTGTCGTGCACACGGCGGGTGTTCCGGCCAGCGGGCTGATCCAGCTCACGGAGTGGTCGGACGCGGAGCGGGTGCTGCGCCCCAAGGTCGCGGGAACCCTTGCGCTGCACGAGGTTCTGCGTGACGCGCCGTTGGACTTCCTGGTGTTGTACTCGTCGTCGGTCGTGGCGATGGGCGGACTGGGGGAGAGCGACTACAGCGCGGCGAACTCCTTCCTCGGCTCCTTCGCCCAGCAGGCGCGGCGCCGTGGTTTCCCCGCCACAGCGGTGGATTGGGGTCCGTGGCGGCACGACAGCTGGCAATCCGAACGGCTGGCCTCGGCACCCGATCTGCGGCTGCACATGCGGGAGCTGCGCGACCGGCACGGCATCACCGAGGAGGAGGGCTTCGACCTGCTGACCCGCGTGCTGGCCAGCGGTCTGCCCGAGGTGATGGTGGTGCCGCGGGATCTGGCCGAGCTGACCGAGGAGTGGGCGACGGTCACCGGCTCGGGCGAGGCGGCCCCGGTGCTCCAGAGCTTCCCCCGGCCCGCCCTGCGCAGCCCGTTCGTCGCGCCGAGGACCCCGCTGGAGCGGCAGATCACCGAGGTGTGGCAACGGTATCTGGGGGTGGACGAGGTGGGGGTGGACGACGCCTTCTTCGACCTCGGCGGGAACTCGTTGATCGGCCTGACCATCGTCGGCGCGATCAAGAAGGAGGTCGGCGCCCCCCTCACTGCGGCCGATCTGTTCGAGGCACCGACCCCGGCCACCCTCGCGGCCCTGCTCGCGCGGCGCCTGGAGGGCGAGGCCGAGCCCGAGGTGGACGCCTCGCGCGGGGAACGCCGCCGTCAGATGGCAGCGGCCGGGCGAAGGAGGCGTCGGTGACTGAACACGCGGGGAACGAACAGCTCGATGACGGCATCGCGATCGTCGGCATGGCGGGGCGGTTCCCCGGCGCACGCGACGTCGGGCAGCTGTGGCGCAACCTCTGCGACGGCGTGGAGTCGATCACGCGGTTCACCGATGAGGAGCTGCTGGCCGCCGGGGTGACGCCGCAGGAACTGGCCGATCCGGGTTATGTCAAGGCCAATCCGGTGCTCGACGACATCGAGCTGTTCGACGCGGGCTTCTTCGGGATCGCGCCGACCGAGGCCAAGCTGATGGACCCGCAGCAACGGGTGTTCCTGGAGGTCGCGTGGTCCGCGCTGGAGGCGGCGGGCTGCGATCCCGGGCGGTTCCCGGGCGCCATCGGGGTTTTCGCGGGCGCGGCGATGAGCACCTACCTGATCGACCGGCTGCTCACCGATCCCGACCTGGAGCGGTGGGCCAGCCTCACCCAGGTCGTGCTGGCCAACGACAAGGACTCGCTGAGCACGAGGGTGGCGCACGCCTTCGACCTGCGCGGCCCGAGCTACTCGGTGCAGAGCTACTGCTCGACCTCGCTGGTCGCGGTGTCCCAGGCGGCTTCGAGCCTGCTCGGCGGGGAGTGCGATGTGGCGCTGGCGGGCGGCGTCGCGATCTCCGTGCCGCACCGCGTCGGTTACCAGTTCCAGGAAGGCGGGATCTCCTCGCCGGACGGCAGTTGCCGCGCGTTCGACCGCACCGCCGAGGGCACGCCGACCGGCAACGGCGCGGCCGTCGTGGTGCTGAAGCGGCTGGCCGACGCGCTCGCCGACGGTGATCACGTGCACGCGGTGATCCGGGGCTGGGCGGTCAACAACGACGGCGCGCTCAAGGCGGGCTACACGGCTCCGGGCGTGCGCGGCCAGGCCGCCGTGATCGCCGAGGCGATCGCCAACGCCGGGGTGGACCCCGCGACGATCGGCTACGTCGAGGCGCACGGCACCGGGACCGCGCTCGGCGACGCGGCCGAGATCGCCGCTCTCACCAAGGCTTTCGGCCCGATCGAGCGTTGCGCGATCGGGTCCGCGAAGACCAACCTCGGCCACCTCGACCGGGCCGCGGGCGTGACCGGGCTGATCAAGGCGGCGCTCGCCGTCGAGCACGGGGTGATCCCGCCGAGCCTGCACTTCACCGAGTCGCGGGTCGATCTCGGTCCGTTCGAGGTCCAGCGGGAGCTGGGGACGTGGCAGGCGCAGCCGCGCCGCGCCGGGGTCAGCGCGTTCGGCATCGGTGGCACCAACGCCCACGTCGTGCTGGAGCAGGCGCCGTCGCGCCCGGTGCTGCCGCCGCGGCCGGGCCCGCACGTGCTGCTGCTGTCGGCGCGTTCCGAGGCCGCCGTGGACGAGCGGGCGGCACAACTGGCTTCGTACCTGCGAAACTCGCCCGGAGTGGACCTGGCCGACGTCGCCAGGACGCTGCGCGATGGGCGGGCGGAGTTCGAGCACCGCCGGGCCGTTGTCGCCACCGATGTTGCTGATGCCGTTGCCGCGCTTGAAGATCCGGACCGCGTTCGCGGTGCCGGAGGCTCGGGGCTCGTCAAGTCGTGGCTGGCGGGCGAACAGGTTGAGTACAGTGTGGACGGTTCGCTGATCCCGCTGCCCACGTATCCGTTCCAGCGCGAGCGGCACTGGGTCGACTCGCCTGGTAGTGCGCGGAACCCGGCCGACTGGCTGCGTGTGCCCCGCTTCGATCCCGCGCCGGTCCGCAACCCCGCGGCTCCCGAGGGCCCGTTCCTGATCTTCTGCGATCGGACCGGTCTGGGCGAGGAGCTGGCCGATGCCCTCGCGCCGCACGGAGACGTGCTCAAGGTGTGGCCGGACGGGCACTGCACGAACCGCGGCGAAGACGAGTGCAGCCTGCGACCCGACGAGCTCGACGACTACGTCCGGCTGCTCGATTCGCTGCCCGCCATGCCGCGGACCATCGTGCACCTGTGGGGCGTCACGGGCGTCGAGGACACCGTCGACCAGCAGCTGCGCTACGGCTTCCACAGCGTGATCACGCTGGCCAAGGCGTTGTCCGGTCGGGGCAGCGCGCGGCTGGCCGTCGTCGCGGACGGTCTGCACCGCGTGGACCCCGCGGACCCGGTGAGCCCCGGCAAAGCGGCTGTGCTCGGTCCGGCCCTGGTTGTGCCGCAGGAGTATCCCGGGTTGAGCTGCCGGACGATCGACGTGCGGTGTTCGGTGGAGGACCTGGTCGCGGAGCTGGGGTGGGCGGGCACCGACACCCGCATCGCGCTGCGGCACGGTCGGCGGCTGGTGCAGCGGTTCGTGGCAGCGCCCGTGCTGAACAACCCGATTCCCTTGAAGGACAACGGTGTCTACATCCTCACCGGTGGCCTCGGGAAGGTCGGCAGGCGGATCGCGGCGGACTTCGCGCGTCGGCTGAGCTCGCCGAAGCTGGTGCTCACCGGGCGGCGCGGGGTGGCCGACGACCTCCGGGAGCTGGAGGACGCGGGTGCCGAGGTCCTGGTGCTCGCGGCCGACGCCGCCGATCCGGACGCGATGGCGAACGTCGTGCGCGCCACGCGGGAGCGGTTCGGCGCGATCAACGGTGTGGTGCACGGGATCGGCCTGACCGCGCCCGAGGAGTTCCACCCCATCGAGACGATGACGCGGGAGAACGCCGAGGCGCACTTCACCGCGAAGATCCACAGCCTGCTCGCGCTCGATCGGGCGCTCGACGGGGAAGAGCTGGACTTCTGCGTGCTCCAGTCGTCGATCTCGGCGGTGCTGGGCGGCCTGGGCTTCGCCGCTTACGCGGGGGCCAACGCGTTCCTCGACTCCTTCGCGCAGTCGCGGCGCGGGTGGATCAGCGTCAACTGGGACAGCTGGCGGGAAACGCTGGCCGACAGCGGCATCGGTGACTCGATGCGCGAGCTGTCGATGTCCTCGGACGAGGGTCTGCGCGCCCTGGAGTCGGTGCTCGCCAACCCCGCGCCGCAGGTCCTGATCGCCCTTGGCGCGCTTGAGGAACGTCTGGACCAGTGGGTCCGGGACCTCGGCACGGTCGCTGGGCCGGTACAGGGCCTGCCCAGCGACCGTGCCGAGCTGGAACGGCGGATGAGCGCGCTGTGGCGGCAGGTGCTCGGCGTCGACGAACTCGGCCTGGAGGACAACTTCTTCGACTCCGGCGGCAACTCGCTCATGGGATTGCAGCTGGTCAAGCGGATCGGCACGGAGTTCGGCCGGATGCTGCCCGCCGCCGCGCTGTTCGAGGCGCCCACGGTGCGGGCGATGGTGCGCTACCTCGAACCGTCGATGGAGTCGGAGTCAGTGCCAGAACGACCGCGGGTCGCTGCGGGCGGGGAGATCGCGATCATCGGGCTGGCCGGGCGTTTCCCCGGCGCCGACGACGTGGACGGCTTCTGGCGCAACCTGTGCGACGGCGTCGAGTCGATCAGCTTCTTCTCCCGCGAGGAACTGATCGCCTCCGGAGTTCCCGCGGCCGTCGCGGATTCCCCGGACTACGTGCCCGCTCGCGCCGTTCTGTCCGAAGTGGACACTTTTGACGC
The DNA here is from genome assembly GCF_024213555.1 of Allokutzneria sp. A3M-2-11 16. Taxonomy (GTDB): domain Bacteria; phylum Actinomycetota; class Actinomycetes; order Mycobacteriales; family Pseudonocardiaceae; genus Allokutzneria. The sequence goes on from NZ_JANAVO010000026.1 coordinate 27,996, forward strand.
GGCGTTCTTCGGTTTCAGCCCGCGCGAGGCGGAGCTGACCGATCCCCAGCACCGGCTGTTCCTGGAGACGTCCTGGACCGCGTTGGAGCGCGCGGGCTACGCCACCCCCGACTACAGCGGCCGGGTCGGCGTCTTCGGCGGCTGCAACCTGAGCACCTACCTGATGCGGCTCGCCGAGCTGTGGGACGGCGAGATCAACGACTACGAGGCGGTGATCGGCAACGACAAGGACTCGTTGACCACGACCGTCTCCTACAAGCTGAACCTGCGCGGGCCGAGCATGGCGGTGCAGACGTTCTGCTCGACCTCCCTGGTGGCGACGCACATGGCCGTGCGGAGCCTGCGGGACGGCGAGTGCGACATCGCGCTGGCGGGCGGCGTGTCCGTGCGCGTGCCGGACCGGGTCGGCCACCGCCACCAGGAGGGCGGCATGGAGTCGCCGGACGGGCACGTGCGCACCTTCGACGCGGCGGCGCGGGGCTCGATGTTCGGTGACGGGGTCGGTGTCGTCGCGCTGAAGCGGCTGGCCGACGCGCTCGCCGACGGGGACCACGTGCACGCGGTGATCAAGGGCTCCGCGGTGAACAACGACGGCTCCGGCAAGGTCGGCTTCACCGCGCCGAGCGTGAGCGGTCAGGCCGAGGTGGTCCGTGCCGCGCTGCGCGATGCCGGGGTGGCGCCGGAGACGATCTCCTACGTCGAGGCGCACGGTACCGGGACCTCGCTCGGCGACCCGATCGAAGTGGCCTCGCTGACCAAGGCGTTCGGCGACGCGCCCGCGCGCGGCTCCTGCGCGATCGGCTCGGTCAAGACCAACGTGGGCCACCTGGACCGCGCCGCGGGTACCTCGGGGCTGATCAAGGTCGCGCTGGCGTTGGAGCACAAGCGAATCCCGCCGAGCCTGAACTTCACCGAACCGAACCCGGAGATCGACTTCGAGCACAGCCCGTTCACCGTGATCACCGAGCTGCGCGAGTGGGCCGCGAGCCCGCGCCGGGCCGGGCTGAACTCGCTGGGCATGGGCGGTACCAACGCGCACGTGGTCCTGGAGGAGGCGCCCGAGCCCCGTCCGACCACCCCGGGCCGGGAACACCAGCTGATCACGTTGTCCGCGCGGACCGAGACCGCGCTGGCCAAGGCCGCCGCGAACCTGGCCGAGCACCTGCGCGCCTACCCGGGCGCCGACCTCGCCGACGCCGCCCACACGTTGCAGGTCGGCCGCCGCACCTTCGAGCACCGGATGCTGGTACCCGCGGTGGACCGGGACCAGACGATCGCGGCGCTGGAGGGGCGGGACCCGGGGCGGGTGCTCGGCCACACCACCGCGCACACGGAGCGGCCGATCGGGCTGATCTTCGGCGGCGTTGGGGAGCAGTACCCGGGGCTCGCCGCCGATCTCTACCGCGAGGAGCGGGTCTTCCGCGAGGTCGTCGACGAGTGCTGTTCGGTGCTGGAACCCTTGCTGGGAACGGACTTGCGGACTGTCCTGTTCGCGGAGGACAGCACGCCGGACCTGGACCTGGCAGTGCTCATGGGCCGCGCTCCCGCGGCGGAGCAACAGGCGCTGAGCGCGACCGTGCTCGCCCAGCCGGGCGTGTTCGTGATCGGCTACGCCGTGGCGGAGCTGCTGCGGTCGTGGGGAGTCCAGCCGGATGCCATGGCCGGGCACAGCATCGGCGAGTACGTGGCGGCCACCGTCGCCGGAGTCCTGTCGCTGCCGGACGCCCTGCGCCTCGTCGCGCACCGCGCCCGGTTGATCGACGGTCTGGAAAAGGGCGCGATGGTCGGCGTGTCGGCCTCCGCGGAGACGCTGACGCCGTTGCTGGGCAAGGATGTCAGCCTCGCCGCGATCAATGCCCCTGAGCTGACTGTCGCAAGTGGACCGGTCGAGGCGGTGGCCGAGCTGGAGCGCGTCCTCGCCGACGTGGGGATCGCGCACCGCAGGCTCGACACCACGCACGCCTTCCACTCCACGATGCTGGAGGGCATCGCCGCCGAGCTGACCGAGTGGGTCCGCTCGGAGATCACCCTGTCGCCGCCGAGGTTGCGCTACGTCTCCGGTGTCACCGGCACGTGGGCCAGGGCGGGGGACGTCACTGATCCCGGGTACTGGGCGCGGCACATGTGCGGCACGGTGCGCTTCGCCGATGCCGTCGAGAAACTGCTCGACGAGCCGGATCGGCTGCTCGTGGAGGTCGCCCCCGGTCGTTCGCTCGGAACGTTTGTGCGGCAGTACAAGGACTGCCCGGTGCTGGCCACGTTGCCCGCCCGGTACGACAAGACGACGGCTTCGGCGACCGTGCACGAGGCGGTCGGCAGGATGTGGCTGCTCGGCGCGCGGGTGGACTGGGCGGCCTACCACCAGGACGAGACCCGTCGCCGGATTCCCCTGCCCACCTATCCTTTTGAGCGGCAGCGGTACTGGATCAACACCGACGCGCGGTCGACCCTCGCCGCGCTGCCCCGGCTCGATCCCGCCGACTGGTTCTGCCTGCCGACGTGGCGGCAGACCGCGCCTTCCCCGCTCCCGTCCACTGTGGACAAGTGGATGGTGCTCGGTGACGGCGGCATCGGTGAGGCCGTGCGGCGCAGGCTGACGGAGCTGGGCGCGGAGATCGTCGAAGCATCGCCGCGGTACGTGCTCGATCTGCGCGGACTGGACGGTCCGTCGCTGGAGAACAGCTACTACGAGCCGATCCGGCTGGCGAAGACGCTGACCAACGCGCGGCTGGTTCTGGCTACTACCAAGGCGTTCGACGTCACCGGCACCGATCCGGTCGAGCCAGGCCGTGCGACGGCGGTCGGGCCCGCCAAGCTCCTCCCGATCGAGCTGGGGATTCGCTGCACCTTGGTGGACCTGGCCGACCCGGCGCGCGGCGTGGACCAGCTGATCGGTGAAGCCCTCGCGGAGGACGGCGAGGACATCGTCGCCTGGCGCGGCGGACGGCGGTGGGTGCCCGCGTTCGAGCCGGTGAAGCTCGCGGAGTCGAACCCGTTGCGCGACGGCGGTGTGTACGTGATCACCGGCGGTCTCGGCGGGATCGGCCTGGCCATGGCGCAGCGGCTGGCGGAGACGGTGTCCGCCCGCCTGGTGCTGCTCGGCCGGACCCCCGCGGAGCCCGACAGCCTCCAGGACCTGCGCGCGAAGGCGACCGCTGTGGTGACCCACGCGGTGGACGTCGCCGATCGCGAGGCGCTTCGCGGTGTGATCGCGGATGCGCACGAGCGGTTCGGCCGCATCGACGGCGTGATCCACGCCGCCGGTGTCCCGGGCATCGGGTTGCTCCAGATGCGCACCGACGAGGCGCTGGGAACCGCGCTGCGGCCCAAGGTCGACGGCACGGAGGCGTTGCTGGCCTGCCTCGACGAGCACGAGCAGCGACCGGACTTCGTCGCCCTGTTCTCCTCGATCGCCTCGGTCACCGGCGGCGGGCCCGGCCAGGTCGACTACTGCGCGGCCAACGCCTACCTGGACGCGTTCGTGCGCTCCGGGCGGGATCAGCGGATCGTCGCGATCAACTGGGGCGAATGGCAGTGGAACGCCTGGAGCGAAGGGCTTTCCGGCTACGACGGGGCCACCCGCGAGTACTTCGTCCGGCACCGCGAGCGGTTCGGCATCACCGAGGACGAGGGCTGGCAGGCATTCCTGAAGGTCCTGGGATCGCAGCACGACCAGGTGGTGGTGTCCACACAGGACTTCCGCGAGATCGCCAAGCTGGCCAAGGACTTCACCGTTGACACGGTGCTCGGCGGCGACGAAGGCGCGCGGCACCCCCGTCCGGCGCTGGTGACCTCCTACGAGGCGCCGCGGACGCCGACCGAGAAGCGGGTCGCCGAGCTGTGGGGGCGGGCGCTGGGCGTCAACGAGGTCGGTGTGCACGACAACTTCTTCGAGCTGGGCGGCAACTCCCTGCTCGGCGTTGACCTGGTCGGCCGGATTCGCGCGGAACTGGATGTGGCCTCGCTCTCGCCTCAGGTCCTCTACCTCGCGCCCACCGTCGCACAGCTCGCCGGGCTGATCGACGGCGAGGACGTCGGGGACGCCGATGGCAGGCGGGACCGGGGTGCGCGCAGGCGCAAGAGCGTCCTGAAGCGGGGGAAGAAGTCATGAGCGAACTGGACGGGGCGATCGCGGTCGTCGGGATGGCCGGCCGCTGGCCGGGCGCGAACGAGCCCGCGCGGCTGTGGGCGAACCTCGCCGCGGGGGAGCGGACCATCGCGTCCACTGTGGAGGGTGTAACCGACTGGGACGCGGAGTTCTTCGGGATCTCCGAGGAGGAAGCGCGGATCATCGACCCGCAGCACCGGCTGTTGCTGGAGTGCGCCTGGGAGGCGATGGAGTCGGCGGGGCACCCGCCCGGCACCGACTCCGGTGTGACGAGCGTGTTCGCGGGCTGTTCGTTCCCCTCCTACCTGGTGAACAACCTCGCCACCGACCCGGAAGTGCTTGCCGCGCATGACGAACTGGAGCTGGTGCTGGCGAACGAGCGGGACGCGCTGACCTCGCGGTTGGCCTACCAGCTCGACCTGCGCGGTCCCAGCGTCACCGTGCAGACCTTCTCGTCGACGTCTTTGGTCGCAGTGCACCTGGCATGTCAGAGCCTGCTCACCGAGGAGTCGGACTTCGCCTTGGCGGGCGCCGCCGCGATCCGGGTTCCGCTGGAGCCCAGGCCCGGGATCTGCCGGAGCTTCGACGCGGCAGCCGATGGACGGGTGATCGGTGACGGTGTCGCCGTGGTGGCACTGAAGCGACTCGCCGACGCGGTCGCTGACGGAGATCACGTGTGGTGCGTCATCCGCGGCACGGCGGTCAACAACGCGGGCTCGGCGCGGCCCGGTTATGCGGCGCCGGGAATGGCGGCCCAGGCCGAGGTGATGATCGAGGCGCTGGCCGCGGCGGAGCTGTCTGCCGAAGATGTGTCCTATGTGGAGGCTCATGCCACCGGCACACCCCAGGGCGATGCGGTGGAGCTGGGCGCGCTCGAACGTGCTTACTGCCCAAGGGAAGACACGTTGCTCCTTGGCTCCTGCACGGCGAACCTCGGGCACCTCGAAGGCGCCTCCGGGGTGACCGGCCTGATCAAGGTCGCGTCGATGCTGCACAACGCGTTCCTGCCGCCGCAGATCGACTTCGACACGCCGAGCCCGGCGTTGGTGGCCGCGCCGAGCCTCCGCGTGAACACCGAGGCGACGAAGTGGACGCGCGGCGACGGGCCTCTGCGAGCCGGTGTCAGTTCCGTCGGGCTAGGCGGGGTGAACGCGCATGTCGTGCTGGAGGAGCCACCGCAGCGCCCCGTGCGGTCAGCTGAGGAGCTGGCGGGCCCGCACCTGATCCTCTTGTCCGCCAAGACTCCTGCCGCACTGGAAGAAGCGGCTGTCCGGCTGCGGGACCACCTCGTGGCTGAGCCCGAGGTCGAGCTGTGCGATGTGGCGTACACCCTCCAAATAGGACGAAACGCTTTCAAGTGCCGGCGTGCGCTGCTCTGTACCGACCGCGCGCACGCCATCGAGCTATTGACCACGCCCGGACCGGCTCCGGACGTGGCTGAGTCGTGGCTGGCTGGCGAGGCCGTGGACTGGCGTGCCTCGCACGACGGCCGCACGCGGCTGCGCGTGCCGCTGCCGACTTACCCGTTCCAGCGGCGCCAGTGCTGGGTCGGCCCAACCGAGGAAAGGTGACCTGGATGAGCAGGGTCGGAGTGATTGGCGCCGGTGTGATGGGCACCGGCATGACGCAGAGCCTCGTCGAGCACGGCCACGACGTGGTGCTGGTCGACCGCACCGACGAGGCGCTGGAACGCGCGCTCGCGGAGGCGGAGAACTACCGGCGGTTCGGTTCGCTGCTGGGCCGGGTGGCACCGGAGATCGAGGGCAAGGTGACCTCGGGCACCGACTTCGAGCTGCTCTCCGATGTGGACTTCGTGATCGAGAACGTGACCGAGGACTGGGCGGTGAAGCAGGAGGTCTACCGGACGCTGGACCAGGTCTGCCCGCCCCGGTGCGCCTTCGCCGCCAACACCTCGGCGATCCCGATCACCCGCATCGCCGGGGCCACCTCGCGGCCGGACCGGGTGCTGGGCATGCACTTCATGAACCCGGTGCCGATGAAGCGCAGCGTCGAGGTGATCAAGGGCTGGCACACCTCGGAGGAGACGATCACCGAGGCGATGGAGCTGCTGAGCAGCTTCGGCAAGGAAGGCATCCTGGTCAAGGACTCGCCCGGCTTCGTGTCCAACCGGGTGCTGATGCTGACGGTGAACGAGGCCGTGTACCTGGTGCACGACGGCGTGGCCTCGGCCGAGGACGTCGACAAGCTGTTCCGGTCCTGCTTCGGCCACCCGATGGGGCCGCTGGAGACCGCCGACCTGATCGGCCTGGACACGATCCTGCTCAGCGTCGAGGTGCTGCACGAGAGCTTCGCCGACAGCAAGTACCGCCCGTGCCCGCTGCTCAAGCAGATGGTCGACGCGGGTCTGCACGGCCGCAAATCCGGCCAGGGCTTCTACACCTACCGATAGCACCTACCGACAGATGGAGGACGACATGGCGACCACTGCGGCCCGGGAGAGCATCCGGGGATTCGTCTGCCCGCGTTTCCCCGGTGTCGAGCTCGACGACGACCAGGACATCTTCGCGCTGGGCTTCGTGAACTCGCTGTTCGCGATGGAGCTGGTGATGTTCGTGGAGCGCGAGTTCGACGTGCGGGTGCCGAACGAGGAGCTGGACCTGGCGAACTTCCGCACGGTGCGGGCGATGTGCGATCTGGTGGGGCGCTTGGCCAAGGTGAGCGCCCCGTGACCGAGTTCCGGTCCTTTGTGGACCGTGTGGTCCGGCCGAACGCCGAGGACTTCGACCGCGCCGGGGAGATCCCGGCGTGGGTGCTGGAGGAGGTCTCCGCCGCGGGCTACTGGGGCGCGGTCCTCGACGGCGACATGGTCCGGTTCGGCGCGCTGCACGAGGAGATCGGCCGCGGCTGCTCCTCCCTGCGGAGCCTGCTCACCGTGCACAGCATGGTGTCCTACGCGGTCGACCGCTGGGGCACGGCGGCGGCCCGGGAGAAGTGGTTGCCACAGCTGGCTTCCGGTCGCGTCCTCGGCGGCTTCTGCCTGACCGAGGCCGAAGCGGGCAGCGACTGCGCGGCACTGGTCGCGACGGCCGTTCCGCACGAAGGCGGCTACCGGATCAACGCGCGGAAGAAGTGGACGACCGGCGGGCAGATCGCCGGGCTGCTGCTGGTGTTCGCGCGCACCGAACGCGGGCTGTCGGCGTTCGTGGTGCCAGGAGACGCGCCGGGTGTCAAGCGCACGCCGATCGGTGACGTGCTCGGCACCCGGGCCAGCATGATGGCCGACATCGAGCTGGTCGACTGCGAGGTCGGCGCCGACTCCCTTGTGGGAGCGGAGGGAATGGGCCTCGCGGTGATCACCGGCGCGCTCGACATCGGCCGCTACAGCGTCGCCTGCGGCTCCGTCGGGATCACCCAGGCGTGCCTGGAGGCGGTGACCGCGCACTGCACCGAGCGGGTCCAGGGCGGCTCCGTGCTCGCCGAGCACCAGCTCGTGCAGAAGATGATCACCGAGATGGCGGTGAACGTGCGGGCCGCGCGGCTGCTCTGCGTCGAGGCGGGGGAGTCCAAGGACCGCGGCGACCCGGAGACGATCATCGCCACCTGCGTCGCCAAGTACTTCGCCTCCACCACGGCGATGCGCGCGGCGGGCGACGCGGTCCAGCTGCACGGCGCGGTCGGCTGCGCGGACGGGCACCCGGTGTCGCGGTACTTCCGCGACGCGAAGGTCATGGAGATCATCGAGGGCAGCACGCAGATCCAGGAGCTGCTCATCGCGCGTGACGCCCTGAGAGGGAGGTGAACCGGTGCGCGGCAAGGTGAAGTGTGTCATCTGGGACCTGGACAACACGGTCTGGGACGGCGTGCTGCTGGAAGGCGACGAGCTGGTCCCGCGGCCGGTCGTCGTCGAGACGATCAAGGCGCTGGACGAGCGCGGCGTGCTCAACTCCGTCGCCAGCCGCAACGATCCCGAGGTCGCGATGGCGCGGCTGGAGCGGTTCGGGCTGGCGGAGTACTTCCTGCACCCGCAGATCGGCTGGAACTCCAAGTCGCTGTCGATCAAGAAGGTCGCCGAGGCGCTCAACCTGGGCGTCGACGCCATGGCCTTCGTCGACGACCAGCCGTTCGAGCGCGAGGAGGTCGGCTTCGTCTGCCCGGAGGTGCTGTGCGTGGACGCCGCCGACGTGGCGGGCATCCTCGACCGGGAGGAGTTCACGCCGAAGTTCATCACCGACGAGTCCAAGCTGCGGCGCGAGATGTACCGCAGCGCCATCGAGCGGACCGCGGTCGAGGAGTCCTTCACCGGCAACAACGAGGACTTCCTCGCCACGCTCGGGATGGTGTTCACCATCAGCGAGGCCGGGGAGGAGGACCTGCAGCGCGCCGAGGAGCTGACAGTCCGGACCAACCAGCTCAACTCCACCGGCGTGACCTACTCCTACTCGGAGCTCGCGGAGTTCGTCAGCTCGCCGGACCACCTGCTGCTCACCGCGCGGCTGGAGGACCGCTACGGCAGCTACGGCCAGATCGGCCTCGCGCTCGCCGAACGGGGGACCGACGTGTGGCAGCTGAAACTGCTGCTCATGTCCTGCCGGGTGATGTCGCGCGGGGTCGGGACGGTGCTGCTCAACCACGTGATGCGGCTGGCGCAGGAGGCCGGTGCGCGGCTGGAGGCGGAGTTCGTGCCGACCGACCGCAACCGGGTGATGTACGTGACCTACCGCTTCGCCGGATTCACCGAGATCAGACGTGGGGAAGGAGATGTGGTCGTGCTGGGTGCCCCGGAGACACCGGTGCAGGAACCCCCGGCGTACCTGACCGTAAAAGTATGACCGGATTCGAACACCTGACCGGCTCCGCGCGGGCCAGTCCCGTGTCGGTGGCGGTGTGGCGGGTGGAGCTGGACCAGCCCGCCGAGGTCACCGGGGCCGCGCGGGCCTGGCTGAGCCCGGACGAGCTGGAACGCGCGGAGCTGTTCGCCACGCCCCAGGGCCGGGACCGCTACGTCGTCGCGCACGGGGCGCTGCGGGACATCCTCGCCCGGTACCTCATCCGGGCTCCGGGCGAGTTGCGGTTCCGGCGGGGAATGCACGGGAAACCCATGTTGGAGGGGGAAGAGCTGGCGTTCAGCCTCGCGCACTCGGGGCCGTACGCACTGGTGGCCGTCAGCAGGCGCGCGGAGGTCGGAGTGGACGTGGAGGTCGTGACAGATCGCCCGGAGCCGTTGTTCTTCGCGGGCCGGTTCTTCACCCCGGCGGAGTTCGAGGACCTGCGCTCCAGCCCGCTGGAGGAGCGCTCCCGGGTGTTCTTCGAGTACTGGACCCGCAAGGAGAGCTACCTCAAGGCCATCGGCATGGGGCTCGACCAGCCGCTGGAGACCTTCCAGGTGCTGGCCGGGAGCGGGGACCGGCCCGTGTGCGACCAGGGCGGGAACCCGCTCGGCTGGACCGCCCGCGACCTGCGGCCGTGGGCCGGGGTGGCGGGCGCGGTGGCGGTGCGGGGATTATCAGTGGTGGCGCGATGCCCGACGTGGCGGCCGGAGGAACGTACATGAGACGGCTGCGAGTCCTGCTCTCCGACGGTTCCGGGGTGACCTCACGACAGGTCGCCACCGCGCTCGGGCGGGCGGGGCACGAGGTGGAGGCGGTGAACCCGCCCGGTCCGACCCTGATGGCCGAGACCCGGTGGGTGAACAAGCTGCACCCGGTTCCCTTTCCCGGCGACGATCCGCTCGGCTGGTGCGACGCGGTGGCCGAGATCGTCCGAAGTGGACGGTTCGACGTGCTGCTCGCCACCCAGGAGCAGGTCGCCGTGCTCACCGTGGAGGCTTCGCGGTTCCGCTCCCTGGGCGTCGGTCTCGCGGTCCCGGAGTTCGCTTCCCTGCAACGGGTCCAGGACAAGATCTCCGCCGTGTCCACGTTGCGGGCCGCCGGGTTGCCGCAGCCGCCGAGCCAGGTGGTGCGCAGCGCTTCGGAGCTGCTCGCGGTCGAGCCGCCGGTGTACGTCAAGGCCGCGGTGAGCACCGCGAGCAGGGGAGTGCACTTCGCCGATTCCGCCGCCGCGCTCGAAGCTCTCGCCCCGAAACTGTCCTTTGAGGACGGTGCGCTCGTCCAGCAGCCCGTCGACGGCAGGCTGGTGATGGTGCAGTCGGTGTTCGATCGTGGGCGGCTCGTGGCGTGGCACGCGGCGGAGCGCGTTCGGTCGGACCGCAACGGCGGGGGCACGCACAAGCTCGGGCTGTGCCTGCCGGAGGTCCGCGACCACCTCGTCCAGCTCGGTGATCACCTGAAGTGGCACGGCGCGCTGTCCATGGACGCCGTGTACACATCGGACGGTCCGTTCTACATCGACATCAACCCCCGCATCGTGGAGCCGATCAACGCGTCACTGTCCGGAGTGGACCTCGTGGGCGCGCTGCTGCGGATATCGCTCGGCGAACACCCTGAGGTGCAAGAAGATCCCGTGCCCGGCACCGCCACCCACCAGCTTCTGCTCGCCGTGCTCAGCTCGGCCGCCGAGGGGCGCCTGGCGATCGCCCGGGAGCTGTGGCAGGCGATCACGCACACCGGCTCGTACCGGGGCAGCGTCGAGGAACTGCTGCCGCCACGGGGTGATCTGCGGACGGTCGTGCCCCTCGTCTTCGTCGCGGGCAAGCTGCTCTACTCTCCGGGCAAGGCGCGCAAGACAGTGAGCGGGGCGGTCGGGAACTATGCGCTGACCGCTCAGGGCTGGCGCGATCTTCAGGCGCGGTACCGGTCATGACAGCCGTCCTGGTCGTCCTTGAGGGTCCGACAGAATCGTTGGACTGGCTGACAAGCGCGGCGGCCGAGCGGGGAATGCGCGTGCACTTCCCGGACGCGCGGTTGTCCCGCGGCGATTCGCCCCCGTCACCTGTGCGGCAGGCGCTGCTCGACGCGTCCCTCGGTCGCAGTGCCCTGGCATACGATCCGCCGCTCGCGGTCTCGCGGCTTCGTTCCGCGCTCCCCGGGCTGCGTTCACCTGCCGCACGCCGGTGGGCCGCGGGGCATTTGGCGTTGGCACACCTCGGTTCCGGTGCGATATCGGAGGGCCTGGAGGTGCTGCGCGCCTTCGACGACGACCCGGTTCTGTTGCGGTGTCAGCAGATGCTGGCTTCGATGCCGGGCATGCCGGGGTGTGATCTTCCCTCTTCGCTCGATCCCGGTTTGCACGCCGTCGCCGCGTTCCGGTCGCCGTTGTCTGCTGTCGAGCACGCTTCGCAGGCGTTGAGTTGCAGCTCGCTGTTGCCGGTCGCCCCGGCTGTCTACGCCTGTGCTCTCTTGGCTCTGGTGCACGCCGATGAGGTTTCGTTGGCGCGCTGCCACATCGACGATGCTCTTGAGGAGGCTTCGCGGCACGGGTGGGAGACCGCCCGCGTGGAGCTGCTCGCGGTGCGCGCGCAGTTGGCTCTGCGTATGGGAGATCTCGACGCCGCCGAGCGGGACGCCACGGCTTCGCTCTCCGGGGAACCCGTGCTCTCCCACGGGCTCGGTGTCCTGGTCGACGTGCTGGTCGCGCGTGGTCAGCTCGCCGAGGCCGCGAAGCTCCTCGTCCGCGCCGACCTCCGCGGTCCGCTTCCTGTGGAGTGGCGGTACAACCACCTCCTGGAGGCGCGCGGCAGGCTTCGCGTCGCCCGCGGCGATGTGCGCGCCGGGCTGGACGACTTCCTCGAATGCGGTCGTCGGCTCGCGGAGTCGCCGACGTTGAGCACGTGGCGCTCGTCCGCCGCTCTCGCCTTGGCTTCGCCTGATCTCGCTTTGGAGGAACTGGAACTCGCCCGCGCCAGCGGCTCTCCCCGTGCTGTTGGCATCGCACTGCGCACCGCCGCCCTGCTGTCCGTCGACCCGCTGCCGCTGCTGGCCGAGTCCGCTTCGCTGTTGGAGTTGTCTCCCGCTGTCCTGGAGTACGGCCACACCCTCGTGGAGTACGGGATCGCGTTGCGGGAGAAGGGAATGCTCGGTGAGGCCCGGGAGACGCTGCGCCGCGCCCTTGACGTGGTCCAACGCTGCGGTGCCACCGTGCTCGCCGAGCGCGCGCACGCCGAGCTGCTGCGCAGTGGTGCCCGCCCGCGCCGCTTGGCCCAGTCCGGCCGCGAGGCGCTCACCCCCGCCGAGCGCCGCACCGCCGAGCTCGCCGCCGCCGGTCGCACCAACCGCGAGATCGCCGAGGCGCTCTTCGTCACCCGCCGCGTCATCGAGGGCCATCTGACCAGCGTCTACCGCAAGCTCGCCGTCACCGGCCGCACCGCCCTCGCCGATGCGCTTCGCCTAGAGTGCCGGAGTGGATGAGTTGCCCCAGGAGTACGCGTCGCTGCCGATCGGTGAGTTCGCTTTCCCCGGCCCGCTGCGCGATCGGCTCGTCGCGGCGATCGTGGCCGGGGAGAAGACCACCACCAGCTGCCTGCACCTTGAGTTCACCGACGACGAGCTACCCCAGGTCGGGCAGCGCGAGGTCGTGATCGACTCCGACGCCCGCCCCGTCGCGGTGATCGAGACCACCGAGATCCGCGTACTGCCGCTCGGCGAGGTCGATGCCCAGCACGCGATCGACGAGGGCGAGGGTTTCCTCGGCGTCGAGGACTGGCGTGTCGGCCACGAGGAGTTCTGGCACAGCTCGGAGTACCGCTCGGCGATCAGCCAGCCCCAGTTCACCGTCACCGACGCGACTCTCGTGGTAGCGCAACGCTTCCGCCTCGTCGAGGACCTGCGGCACGCGCTTTAGCGAGCGTCTGGAAACCGGCGCGTTACGCCCACGGCAAGATTTTGAACGTTACGCCCCGAAGCGGAAATCATATGAGTGATACCCGCAGATCGTAGGAGTGTTCAAGCCGTGTTGGCGACGCTACCGTACTGCTCCCGCAATGACCCCTGTCTGTCGTTGTGCACGCCGATCTGAGAGATGGTGAACTGTGAAGCGGAAGCTTCGATTAGTCGGTGCAGCTTTACTTGGTGGAGTTCTCGCGGCTGCCGTACCAGGTATTTCGGCCAACGCCGACACGGAGCCTCGTATCGCAACGCATTCGGCCGCGACCACTGCGGCCGAGGAGCGGCGAGTTCTTGATTACTGGACCGACGAGAGAATGCGGACCGCTGTCCCGATGGAGCAGCTCGTCAAGCCGCAACACCTTTCGGGGAAGGGCCAGTCGCCTGGTGTCGGACTCGACAACGGTGGCCCGGCCGAGTCCGTTCCGGAAACCCTGCCGGTTCCCATGGCCGACCAGCTCGGTGCTCCATGGGGTGGTAGCGGCGCAATCGTGAAGACCACCGGCCGGGTGTTCTTCACCATGGGCGACCGCAACGGTGCTTGCTCCGGTTCTGCTGTCACCAGCGCGAACAAGGACGTTGTCATCACCGCTGGGCACTGCGTGAAGTACCAGGGTGCGTTCCACACCAACTGGGTCTTCGTGCCCGGCTACACCAATGGCAGCCGTCCCCATGGAACGTTCGCCGCGCGGAAGCTCGTCACGACCCCTCAGTGGCAGAGCAACGAGGACATCAACTACGACGTCGCAGCTGCCGCTGTGAATCCCGTGGATGGTCGCCATCTCACCGACGTCGTCGGTGGGCAGGGTGTTCTCTTTAACCAGCCGCGCAACCAGAAGATGCATGCTTTCGGATACCCCGCGGCCGATCCGTACGACGGTGAACGCTTGATCTACTGTAGTGGGACTACGTTCCCGGACCCGTTCAAGCTGACGAACGACCTGGGTATGAACTGCAACATGACTCCGGGCTCCAGTGGAGGACCTTGGTTCCTCGGTTTCAATGAGGGAACAGGTCTCGGTAAGGTGAACTCGGTCAACAGCGTCAAGATGATCCTTCTTCCCTGGGTGATGTTCGGCCCGTACTTCGGCAATGACGCCAAGAACGTCTACAACACCGCGGTAAGGTCCTGATTTCGATCGACCACGTGTCGGCCTGGGAAGCATGACGCGCTTCCCGGGCCGCACTTAGAACGGTGCGGGTTCGGCGATCGGCTCCAGTTCGGTTTCGTAGATGTCCCCGCTGGGTGTGGTCCACACGTGGCGCCCGTCCGGCAGGTTCTCGCAGCGCCAGGTGGACTCGTGCTTCATGCGGTGGTGGTGCCTGCACTTCGGCCGGAGGTTCTTCACGGTGGTGTTGGTGCCGTCGTAGCGGCAGCAGTGGTCGAGGTCGCAGCGGTGTGCGGGCTGCTGGCAGCCGACCGCGGTGCACCTGGG
>NZ_JANAVO010000027.1 GCF_024213555.1 Allokutzneria sp. A3M-2-11 16
TATTGAGGCTGCGACGGTTCGCGGCGACCTGGGCAAAGCCGCTCCACCACAACGCTCTAGCTGCGGATACTGCCGAACTACCTGTTCAACCCGCAGGAGTTCGAGCCGGTGCCGACCCGCCACGACGCGGCGGACGACGCTTTCCTGTTCGAGCAGGGGCCGGCGCGCGGACTCGGCAAGATCACCTTCCACGACTGGGAACGGGTGTACACCGCCTTCGCGGGAGTGCCCAACGTCGCGCTCTTCCACGAACAGGCCAGGGGGCTCAAGCGGCTGCTCGCCACGGCGGCCCCGGACGCCGACCAGCAGCGGGACCTGGACTTCCTGCTCAACCTCGGCCACCTATTCACGCTCGTCGTCTACGGCCAGCTGGTGCTGGAGCAGGCCGAGCTGACCGGCTGCCACCCGGACGTGCTCGACCAGATCTTCGACGTGCTGGTCCGGGACTTCTCCGAGTACGCGGTCGGCCTGCACGGCAAGGCGTCGGCCACCGGGGCGCAGCAGGCATGGGCGCTGGAGCACGTCCGCAGGCCGGTCCCCGACGCCGAGCGCTTCGGGCGGATCTGGGCGCACGTCGCGGCCCTTTCGGGCAGTTACGAAATGCGCGCCTAACTGTTGCGCACAAACGATGCGTCGTGATTCGCCGGGCGTGCCAGAATCGGCTCCATGATCGATCCTGCGTCCGTGGTGGACCGCCAGCTGGCCGCGTACAACGCGCACGACCTGGAGGCCTTCCTGGCGACCTACGCCGAGGACGTCCACATCGCGCTGCACGAGGGACGCAGCGTTCAGGGGCGCGAGGAGATGCGTGACATCTACGCCGAGCAGTTCGCCCAGCGGCTCTGCCGCGCCGAGGTGGTCGGCCGGTTGATCGAGCGCGGGTGGGTGGTGGACCACGAGGTGGCGCACGGACTCGGTGACGAGCCGCAACGCGTGCTGGTGGCCTACCGCGTGCGCGACGGCCTCATCGACCGCGTGCGCTTCCTGACCTAACGTGCCCACCGCGGTAGGTGCGTCTTGAAGACGCTCGAACTCCACGTGGTGTTTGCGTGGGCGGGGGTTGGGTTGGCATGATCTGCGGCATGACCGCATGGAAGGGCGACATCACCCGCGTTTGGTGAGGCCCCGTCGTACGCCACGCTCGAAGCTGTCGTTTTCTGCGAGAATGCGCGCCTGGGCCTCGTACGCTCGCGCGCTCCCGGATGAGGACTACCGTCGGCTGCACGCCGAGCTCCGCTCCGGGGACCCCGCCGACCGCCGGTTGGCGCTGCACATCGCCGTTGTCCGGCGCGACATTCCCGCCGTCGTCACCGCACTGTCCGATGTGGACACTCGTAGCCGGGCCCTCGCCGCGACGATCCGGTTGCCCGTGCCGGACGACGCGTTCGTCGACTTCCTCACCGACGCGCCGAGGTCGGACCGCCGCGCGCTCTACGGAGCACTCCGGAAGTCCCGGAGGACAGAGCTGGCCGACCGGCTCGTTCCCCTTGTCCGCCAACGCTATGGCAGCGCCGACGTCGCCGACCTGCTGCCCGCGTGCACCGAACCCGTGGTGCGGGAGTGGCTGCCCAGGGTCCCGGTGCCCCGTTCGTTGCTGGTGAGGCTCGCCCGGATCGCGCCGAAAGCGGTGGTAGAACACATCGCGGGTGAGTTCGGACGCTTGGATCGGCAAGCCGCCTGGAGTTGGACGCGGCGCAACCGCGACCTGCTCTGCCTGCTCGCTCAACGAGAACCCGACGCCATCGCCGTGATGCTGAACGGGAACACGTTCGGGCCTTGTGGACACGCCGTGCTCCAGGCGCAGCTGAGCAGGCCGGAACTCCTGTTGCGCGACAACGACCCTTGGCACGTCGCAGCCAGTGATCCTGTTCGGTTGTCGAGCGCGGCACGTGAAGCGCTCGCGGCGCTCTCGCTCGACAGGATGGCGCGCTTGATGGGCAAGGTGCAGTCGGAGCCGGTGCGAGTGGCGCTGATATCCGTTGTCCCGCAGGAGAACCGCCGCGCTCTCCTGGAAAAGATGCGCCCAGACCGATTGTCGGGTGCGGTCCTGGCGACGCTTCCTGGACCCGAACGCGTCGAGTTCGCCGAGCACGTCATCGCCGTGCGGCGCTCCACCTACGGCTGGTGGCGGTTGGGTGTGCTCGCCGCGATGCCCTACGACCACGCCGCCGGGCGACTGCGCGCGGCGACCGGCAGCCATCGCTACCAGGAGCGCACCTTCGCTTGGAAGGCGCTCTTCGAATGCGTGGTCAGGGAAGGAAATCCGGCACTGCTCGCCGAGGTGTTCAGCGGTGCGCGGCGCGCGTGGCACGATCAGGACGCGGTGCGAGCCGCAGCGCTGGGGCCTGTGGCATCGGCAAGAGCGCGACTGCTGCGGGAGATCCCGGTGGACGCCTTCGTCGACCTGGTGGCCGCGGTGACGGATGCCAGGGACACCAGGGACTCGACGCTGACGTTGGTGTGCACCATCCTGGACAAGGCGCTCTCGGCCAGCGGAACGGACACGTCCAGGGCGATGGCCCTGCTCGACCTGCTCGCGCGGGTGCAGGCCGATGCGGTGGCGTCCGGTGACGTGATCCCGTCGATCTCGCTGGAACCGGACGTGCGCGACCGGCTGTGGCGGGGCATCGCGGAGCGAGTGCGGCACGACGTGGACCGCGGCCGGTACGCGGGCGCCTTGCGCGTCGCCGTGCTGATCGGCCGCGGTGTGCCGGAACTCGACGACCTGATCGGCGAGATCGCTTGCACAGCAAAGGAAGAAGCAGCTGCGGCGTGGTGGATCGGGGACCGGTCGACCAGGGACGAGCGCGTGCGGCGGCTCGTGGAACACGACCCGGAGCTTGGCGCCGCGCCTGCGGTCTGGGAGGTGATTTCCGCGCTCAGCACCGATCTGCTCGATCCGGTCATCGCCAGTGGGGCTCCGCTGCCGGGGGTGTCGGCGAGCAGGCTCGGCCGCTGGACCACAGCGCAGGTCGAGGCGTATCGCGCGCGGGCCTCCGTTGTGGCGCAGGATCGCCACGCCGGGCCTCGTGAGCGCGCTGCCGCAGCCTCGATGCTCGCGGATGAAGATGTCATTCTGTCCCTTGTGGACAGTGCGCCGCCTCCCGTCGCAGCCGCTGCGCTGGCAGCGTTCGGGGTGACCGGTGATCCGCAGCGGGTCGTGCCGGTCGCGCTGGACAAGGCGAGCGTTCCGGGGGCCGTTGGCAGGGGAGCGGTGCGCGCACTGCGGACCGTGCTCGACCGGCTTCCCGACAGCGCCGCCGCCGATGCCGTTGCCCCGGTGTTGACCGCCGGAAGCGTCGGTGCGGCCAAGGAAGCGGCGCGGGTGCTCGTGCTGACCCGTCCGACCGGCGCGGTGGACGCGCTCGTCGAAGCCTGGGCGTATCCCGGTCTACATCACGACGTCCGCGCGGCCGTCGCCCGAGCACTCGTGGCTTTCCTTGATGACGCAAGGACTCCGCCGATCCTGGTAGAGGCCGTCCGTGGTGAGCACGCGGTCCGCGACGCCGTCTGCGGTCTCAAACCCGGCGACGTGCCTGCCGTGGACCGCGTGCCGCTGGCCCACGTGATCGCGGCGGGGCTAGCGGCCAACGCCGAGATCCTCAGCGCCTACGAAAAGTGGTGCCAGTACGCGCCGGAGCATCTTGACCGCGTCTGCGAACTGATCGAACCGCGCGAGCACGCAGACGTTCGGCAAGCGGCAGTGCGGGTTCTCCGCACGGCCGAGCTGGACGCGAGACGACTGTCCACAGTGGTCGATCGCTTGGTCGCGGGGATCACCGATGACTCCCGCGCGGTCGTCCACGACGTGCTGCGCCAGCTCTGCCACACCCGGATCGATGCCGACTCCGGTGTGCTGAGGGTGCTCGTGGACGCCTGCGTGGCGGCGGGGATGCACGCGTCCGCGGTGCGGCCGCTGGCGCAGCTGGCCTATCGCACGCCGGACCTCGCGATCTGGGACGAGCTGATCGGCCTGATCGACGAGCGGCCGTTCCGCATGCTGGACAGGCGAGAGCTGCGGTTCATCCACGTTGAGGTGAACGAGAACACTCTGATGGCCGTGCTCGACCACCTGGCGACGCTGCCCGGATCGATGCCGGGGTGGTTCGCGCTCGACCTGCTGACGAGGGTGGGACGGGAGACCGGGTGGGCCGACCCGTGGCCGCACCGCCTGGCGCGATGGCGGGAACACCCCGATCCGGACGTCCGGGAGGCGGCGTGGTCGATCGATCCCGCGCGGCCCGCGGGGCTGCGTCCCTAGGCATATTCGGCCGCCACGCGCGGTGACGATCGCCGGTCGCTCGTTCGGGAAAGACATCGCTCAGCTGGCCGATGCCCCCGCGTTGGGCCGAATGCGAGGGTCGAACGCGTCAGGCAGCCGAACCCGACGAGAGTAGGCGCGCACCATGCAGCAGTCCTTCACGCTGCCCGAGTTCTATGTCCCGTACCCGGCCAGGATCAACCCGCACCTGGAGCGGACGCGGCGGCACAGCGCGGAGTGGGCGGAACGGATGGGCATGCTCGACTCGAGGACGCCGGACGGTGGTCTGGTGTGGACGGCCGAGCGGCTCGCCAGGATGGACTACGGCCTGATGTGCGCCTACACCCACCCGGACTGCGACGGCGACGTCCTCGACGTGATCACCGACTGGTACGTGTGGGTGTTCTTCTTCGACGACCACTTCCTGGAGGAGTTCAAGTACTCGCGGGACATCAAGGGCGGCCAGGCTTACCTGGACCGCTTGGAGAAGTTCATGACGATGGACGGCGAGGTCGCTCCCGAGGTGACGAACCCGGCCGAGGCCGGGCTGAAGGACCTGTGGGAGCGCACCGTCCCGTCGATGACGTCTGACTGGCGCAGGCGGTTCATCACCAGC
Organism: Allokutzneria sp. A3M-2-11 16; assembly: GCF_024213555.1. Classification (GTDB taxonomy): domain Bacteria; phylum Actinomycetota; class Actinomycetes; order Mycobacteriales; family Pseudonocardiaceae; genus Allokutzneria. The sequence continues at coordinate 4,878 of NZ_JANAVO010000027.1, forward strand.
ACGCACAACCTGATGGTCGAGTCCATCTGGGAGCTCAAGAACATCGAGCTGGGCCGGATCGCCAACCCCATCGAGTACATCCAGATGCGGCGCCGGGTCGGCGGCGCGCCGTGGTCGGCGAACCTGGTCGAGTACGCGGTCGGCGCCGAGGTGCCGGACAAGGTCGCGTTCACGCGTCCACTGGAGGTCCTGCGGGACACCTTCTCCGACGCCGTGCACCTGCGCAACGACCTGTTCTCCTACCAGCGCGAGGTCGAGGAGGAGGGCGAGAACTCCAACGCGGTGCTGGTGTTCGAGCGCTTCCTCGGCAACTCCACGCAGGAGGCGGCCGAGCTGACCAATGACCTGCTGACCTCGCGGCTGCGGCAGTTCGAGAACACCGCGCTGGTCGAGGTGCCCGCGCTGGCGGCCCAGAAAGGCTTGCTGCCACAGGAACAGCTCGCGATCGCCGCCTACGTCAAGGGTTTGCAGGACTGGCAGTCCGGCGGGCACGAGTGGCACGCCCGCTCCAGCCGCTACATGAACCAGGAGATGGACGTCGACGCGCCGCCGAACCCGCTGCTCGCGGGGCCGGTCGGACTGGGGACCTCGGCCGCGCGGCTGGAGTTCCGGCCCGGTCTGCGCAAGGCGGTCCGGGAGCACACCTACACGCCGGAGCGCCCGGTCGGCCACCTGCCGCTGCCGGAGATGTACCTGCCGTACCCCGTCCGGACCAGCCCGCACATCGACGCTGCGCGCGAGCACGCCGTCGCATGGCACCGGGAGATGGGTTTCTACGAGGTCGTCCCCGGAGTGGAGGCGGGCTCGATCTGGGACGAGGCGCGGGGTCGGGGCAACGACCTGGCGCACTGCGCCGCGATGATCCACGCGGACTCGGACTTCGAGGAGCTGTGCCTGTCCACGGACTGGCTGTCCTGGGGCACCTACGGCGACGACTACTTCCCGTTCGTCTTCGGCATCGCCAGGGACAAGGCCAAGGCGCGGGTGTGCGCCGAGCGGCTGAAGCAGTTCATGCCGCTGGACGGCACGGCGCCGGAGCCGACGAGCCCGATCGAGCGCGGGCTCGACGACCTGTGGAAGCGCACCGCCGGACCGCTGACCCCGGGCGGGCGCGCGGAGTTCCGCAAGGCCGTCGACGACATGATCGACAGCTGGGTCTGGGAGGTGGACAACCAGGCGCAGAACCGGATTCCCGACCCGATCGACTACGTGGAGATGCGGCGCAGGACCTTCGGCTCGGACATGACCATGCGGCTGGGCCGGGTGAAGGCGCTAGACCTGGTGCCGCAGGCGCTCTACCAGACGCGGACGCTGCACGAGCTGTTCACCGCGGCGATGGACTACGCCATGTTCACCAACGACCTGTTCTCCTACCAGAAGGAGGTGGAGTTCGAGGGCGAGGTGCACAACATGGTCGTCGTCGTGGAGAACTTCCTCGGCACCGACCGGCTCACCGCGCGGGACATCGTCGCGAACCTGATGAACGCGCGCATGCGGCAGTTCGAGCACATCCTGGCCAACGACCTCGCCGACCTCTACGACGAGTTCGACCTCGACGAGAAGACCCGCGCGGCGGTGACCGGGCAGGTCGAGGCGATGAAGGAGTGGATGTCCGGGATCATGGAATGGCACGTGAAGTGCGTCCGCTACCAGGACGCCGAACTCCGCCGGATGTACGGCGTCGAGGAAGTCAAGAAGGTGTTCTCTTTCCTGCCAACGGGTTTGGGCACATCGGCGGCGCGGCTGTCACGCGCTCGGTAGCTCCACGCCGAGGTCCTCGCTGACCGACCGCAGCGCGGTGATCGTCGGGTGGCCCTCGGCGAGCAGCGCGGCGTCGGAGTCCGGCTCCGGCCGCGCGTCGTCGATTGTGACCGCGACGACTTCCAGGCTGTCGTCGTCGAGCTGCTCCACCCGGCTCTGCACGGTGCCGAAACGAGCGAGCCGGGCGTGCCGCAACGGACGCAGCCGGTCCGCGGACACGTCCGGCACGTTCACGTTGAGCACGGTCCCGGCGGGGGAGTCGCGCAGCAGCCCGATCGCCTGCTCGACGATCCCCGCGGCGGCTTCCCAGTCAGGGTTCGCCGAACCCGCGAGCCCGACGTCCAGGGACACCGCCAAGCCGCGCAGGTCGTTGATGGACGCGGTGAGGGTCGCGCCGACGGTGCCGGAGTGCAGCACGGCGCGACCGACGTTGGCGCCGCGGTTGATCCCGGAGAGCACCAGGTCCGGCGTGCTGCCGAACGCGCCCTGGGCCGCGACGAAGGTGATCAGCCCGGGATGGCCGGCCACCGCGAAGGCGGGCACACCGGGCAGGCCCGGGAGCTCCTTGCGCGCCACGGCGATCCGGCGGTCGTCCTTGGCCGCGGTCAGCCCGGCGCTGGTGCCGCTGGACTCCTCGGCCGGGGCGGCCACCACCACGGAGAGTCCACTGTGGACGGCCATCCGGGCGAGCGCCGTCAGGCCGGGGGAGTCGATGCCGTCGTCGTTGGTGATCAGCGCGATCATGACCAGCTTTCCGGTAGGGGGCGCAGTTCCACGCGCTCGGCCAGGGTGCGGATGGCCTCGCCGCCGCCGGTGCCCAGGCCGCGCCGGGTGATGTTGAGCGCCCCGGCCGCCGCGCCGATCCGCAGCGCCTCCGGTATCGGCTCGTCCTTGGCCAGGCAGGCCGCGACGCCCGCGGTCATCGAGTCACCACCACCCCGGGTGTCCACCGGGCTCAGGTCCGGGACGTGCAGCGTGTACAGCTCGTCCTCGACCAGGGCCAGCGCGGGCTCGGCGGCCCGGGAGACCACCACCGTGCCCGGCCCGCACTTCGCGATCTCCCTGATCGCCGCCACCAGGTCGGGGAGTTCCCCACTGGCCGCGCGGCCGTCCTCGATCAGCTCCTCGTGGCTGACCTTCACGAAGTCCGGGCCACCGTCGAGCACCTCGGCCAGGCGTTCCCCGGCCAGGTCGACCAGCACGCGGCAGCCGTTGGCGGTCAGGTCCTCGGTGAGCCTGCGGTAGAGCGAGTGCGGCAGGACCCGGTCGTTGCTCGGCCCGCTGAGCAGGGCGATCCCGGCGTCCAGGGCGTGCGTGAGGGTCAGCTCGTAGAGGTCGTCGAGATCGTGCCGGGACAGCTCGCCCGCGGGCATCTCCACCAGCTCGTCCCGGCTGCCGTCGCGGCGGTCGTGCACGTAGGCGCCGTTGCGCGCGTCCACGTCGAGCAGCTGCGTCTCGATCAGGGGATCGCTGAGCAGGTGCTTCACCACGTGCCCGGTCTCGCCGCCGACCGTCCCGCACAGCACCACCCCGGCGCCGAGCGAAGTGATCATCCGGGCCTGCCAGACGCCCTGGCCGCCCGGGTGCACGTGGATGTCGGGCTCCCCGTTGAGGTCCTCCACGGTCACCGTGAGCTGCGGGGAAGGCGCGAAGACGACGACGCGTCCGTTCTGTCCGGTCACGTTGGGAACATTCCCCGCCGGGCCTCAATCCATGCCCGACACCCGCAGTGTGATGTTGAGCCGCCCGCCGCCGCGCAGGCCGATCTCCGGCCCTGTTCCGGGAAACGTCCTGGTGACACCGTGGTAGGCCAGCCGCGACGGCCCGCCGAAGACGAACAGGTCGCCGGAGTGCAGCTCGACGTCGGTCCACGGGCGCCCGCGGTTCTCGGTGTTGCCGAAGCGGAAGACGCAGGTGTCGCCGAGGCTCAGGGAGACGACCGGCTCCGCGCTGCGCTCGTCGGCGTCGCGGTGCATGCCCATCCGCGCCTCGGCGTCGTAGTAGTTGACCAAGGCGATGTCCGGGCGGTAGTCCGCGCCCGCCGCTCGTCGCCCCAACTCGCCGAGCCAGTCCGGGAACGGCTTCACCGGCGAGCCGTCCTCGGTGAAGCGCGAGTACTGGTACGGCGTCCAGTGCCACCCCAGGCACACCGAGCGCACCGACATCACCGAACCGTTGGGCATCCGCGTCGCCCGCAACCCGGCAGGCGCGCGGGACCACTCGCGGCACGCCTCGACCAGCCGCCGCTGTTCGTCGGGGCCGAGCCAGTCCGGCACGTGCACCGCGCCCGGCGCGATCTCGGCGCGCTCACGGGGAAACAGGCTCATAGGGCCATAATGGCGGCTATGCCGAAGATCGAGTTGAGCGAGGGCGGTCACGCCTTCTGGACGGAACGCCACCTCTGCACGCTGAGCACGATCCGGAAGGACGGCACCCCGCACGTGGTCCCCGTCGGCGTGACCCTCGACGCTTCAGCCGGGATCGCGCGCGTGATCACCTTCTCCCACTCGCAGAAGGTCAGGCACGTCCGCGCGGCGGGCTCCGACGGCGCCACCGTCGCGGTCTGCCAGGTCGACGGCGGGCGCTGGTCGACCCTGGAGGGCCGCGCCGTCGTGCGCGAGGACGCCGAGTCCGTCGCCGACGCCGAGGCCCGCTACGCCGCGCGCTACCGCACTCCCAAACCCAACCCCGCTCGCGTAGTCATCGAGATCGCCATCACCCGCGTGCTCGGAAACGTCTAGCTCGCGGTGGTAGGGGCGTCTTCAAGTACCCCCAACCCCGCCGAAAACGGTCGCTAACCGCCCCCAACCCCCGCGAGGTTGGGTGTCGTTTGAGACCTCTGGGACCGGGGTTCGGGGTACTTGAAGACGCCCTAACCCGGGTTGGGGGGATTCGTGGTGGAGAGGGCTTCGGCTAGCAGGTCGGCGGAGATGTTCGCGCCGCATGAGACGACGGCTACTCGTTGTCCAGTCAGCTCGTCCCGTTTGGCTAGGGCTGCGGCGAACGCTACGGCGGCGGCGCCCTCGACGAGGTGGTGCTCGGTGTCGATGACCATGCGCAGCGCCGAGGCGATGGCGGTCTCGTCGACGAGCACCCAGTCGTCGACCAGCGAGCGGCACAACTCGACCGTGATCGAGCCCGGCTCGATGTTGCCCGCGGTGCCCTCGGACAACGTCGGCTCGGCGTCGACCCACACGACCTCGCCCGCCCGGACGCACGCGACCATGCCCGCGTCGTTCGCCGGTGACGCGCCGATGATCCGGACGTCCGGCCAGTGCTGCTTGAGGACCGACGCGACGCCGCCGACCAATCCGCCGCCACCGACGGCGACCACGACCGCGTCGAGCTTTCCGGTCTGTTCCAGCATTTCCACCGCCACCGTGCCCTGCCCCGCGATCACCTCCGGGTCGTTGTACGGCGGGATGTAGACCATGTCGTGTTCGGCGGCGTACTCCCGCGCGAGCTGTTCCAGCACGCCGACGTCGGTGCCGTCGCGGCGGACTCGCGCACCGAGGCGTTCGATGGCCGCGACCTTGACCGGGGAGGCGTTCTCCGGCACGAACACGACACCCTGCCCGCCGAGCGCGGCGAGCGCGTTGGCCACGCCGAGGCCGTGATTGCCCGAGGACGCAGTGACAACGCCGCGCCGCCGCTGCTCTGGGGTGAAGGTCAGGGCCTTCGCGAGCGCTCCGCGGGCTTTGAAGGAGCCGGTGTGCTGAAGGTGTTCGCACTTGACCAGCAGTTCGGCGCCGACCTGTGCGCCCAACGCGGAGAACGGGAGCAGCGGCGTGACATTGAGGTGTTTGCGCAGCTTCGGCGCGACGAGCTGCGAGCGTTGCGCGATACCCCGCGCCATCTCCGTCATGGCCCCGACCCTAGGCGTAGAGGTGCGCGCGCACGATGCCCTTTTGCCTCACCAGAACGTCCGGCCAGGCCGTGTCCCGCAAGCGCCCCCCAACGATCGTGCCACCCCCCCGAACCATCCCCAGCGCAGCCCAAATCCCCGTTTCGTACTCAAAACGGGTTTTTGGAGCGCTCTTTTTCCCGTTATGAGTACGAAACGGGGTTCTCTAGACGGCGCCCGCCGTGGATGGGGTGTGCGGGCGGCTGTGGGGCATGGGACAGAGTTTACTTGGTGGGCGGAGTGCTGGGGGACTTGGAGCGCGGAGTCATGTCAGAGTCCCCAGGGGCTCTGCGCCCACATGCCGAGCGCGCTCAGTCCGGCTAGGGAGAGCACCCCGGCGACGGCGCACCCAGAGTTCTTGGTGGCCCAGTTCTCCCGGTCGACGAGCAACCGCTGCCGCAGTTCGTCCTGCTTGTCCCGCACCAGGAAGCGGATCGCCTGCTCCGAGGACTGGCCCTCCGGGATCGCGAAGGCGATCCATGCCGCGACCGGCGGGCAGACCACCATCAGCTCGTCGCCCGCCCACGCGGCCTGCCGGAGCACGTCCGCGGCGATGGTCTCCGTGGGCCCGCCCAACCCGGCGTCGAGGTGCTTCTGCAGATCCGCCCGCACCTGCTCCTGGGTGTCGAAGTCCCGACCGGCGAGGGCGAAGGCCCCGTTCATGCCGTCGTGGAGCGTGACGCAGGCCCAGCTCCACCGCACCGCCATAGCGCACCCGCCTCCTTGGGAAGATCCACCCTAGGCGATCGAGCGCGTAGGAATCGCCGATCTCGGGTAAGCCCGGGAAATGCCGGAGAAGAACATGCCGTCCGATGTCTCGGGAAGCTGTCGGTCTTCGACAAGTTCGCCACGCACGCCAGCAACTTCGTCTCCCGCGCGTGGTTCTTCGTGATGTGCGTGCTGCTCGTGGTGATCTGGGCGCCGTCGTACTTCCTGCTGGACAGCGCCGACACCTGGCAGTTGATCATCAACACGATGACGACGATCGTCACGTTCCTGTTGGTGGCACTGCTGCAGAACACGCAGAAGCGCGCCGACGACGCCGTGCAGCACAAGCTCAACGCACTCGCGGACGGCCTCTCCGACATCATGGGGCACCTGTCGAAGGACAACCCGGACCTGCGCCACGACCGCGAGGAGCTGCGCGAGGCGGTCGGGCTGGAGGACCGCGAGAGCACCAGGTGACGTGAGCTGAATCGTTGACGAAGCCCCGAACCGTTGCTACAACTGTATGAGAGCGCTCTCACATCGGGCCCCGCCGCTGCTCGACGACCACGCTCAAAGGAGAGCTGTCCATGGGCCATCGCAGCGGGTTCAGACTCGGCTTGATCGCAACCGCCTTACTGCTCTTGGCGACGCCCGCACTGCCCGCGGTCGCGGAGCCGGTCGGCGCGGGCAGCTACACCACGGCGTTGCCCGCGGGCGCGGCGCTGCCGACCGCGTGCTCCGACCTGGCCACCAACCCCCGGCGCCACCTCACCGCGAACGCGCCCGCCGGGCCGGTTCCGACGAACGACTGGTGGTCGTCGCTGGTCTACAAGCGCACCGAATGCGCCTTCTCCGACAACCTCATGGCGCACCCGCTGTCCTTCGACACCGTGGCGGGCGGCCTCGGCGTCGACTACGCGACCACGCCGACGATCACCGGAACGGCCACGGGGGTCGGCGAGTACCACTACCAGTACGGCGCGGACTTCACGCTCGGCGTGACCGGGCTGAACGCGTCGGAGGCGAAGGTCGACGGCTGGACGGACTGGACCGTCAGCCCGTTCTGGTCGGACGGAGCCCGCACGCTGCGCGCCACGATCGGCCACGGTTCTCCTTTCGTCTACGCCAAGGTCACCGGAGGCGATGCGCGGCTGAGCTTCTCCGCAGCGCCCAACGTGTGGCTGAACAGTGGGCCGCGCATCGGTTTCTCGGTCGACGGTCATGACTACGTCGCCTACGCGCCCAGCGGTGCCACGTGGAATTCGAGCGGCACCGCGATCACATCGAGCTTGGCGGGCAAGGGATTCTTCTCGGTCGCGGTGCTGCCCAACAACTCCGACCGCGTCGCGCTGGCCAACGCCTACGGCACCTACGCGCACGCGCACATCACGGGCACGCGCGTGTCGTGGAACTACGACCAAGCCGCGAGCTCGGTGCGCGCGACCTACGCGTTCACCACTCAAGCGCTTGAGGGTTCCACGACCGGAACCGTGGTTTCCCTTTACCCGCACCAATGGCAGCACCTCAGCGGCGGCGGGACTCCGATCGCCAACACCTACACATCCCCGCGCGGGCCGATGAAGACGCTCGTCGGCACGTCGTCGTTCACCACCACCATGCGCTACAACGGCGTGCTGCCGGAACTGCCGTCGGTGGCCATGACGGGCGCGGATCTCAACACCCTCAACGGTTTCCTCGACCAGGCAGCTCAGGGCGATCCGCTGGCCGGATTCAACAACGACACCTACTGGACGGGCAAGGCAGTCGGACGCGCCGCGCGGCTCGCGGAGATCGCTGACCAGGTCAACCGGACCGATGTCCGCGACAAGATGCTCAACGCGATCCGAGCGCGCCTGACCGACTGGTTCACCGCATCACCCGGCAAGTCGGAGCGCGTCTTCTACTACGACCGCAACTGGGGAACGCTCATCGGCTACCCCGCTTCCTACGGCTCGGACACCGACCTCAACGATCACCACTTCCACTACGGCTACTACATCGCCGCAGCCGCCACGCTCGCGAAGTTCGACCGCAACTGGGCCTCGGGTGGGCAATACGGCGGCATGGTCGACCTGCTGATCCGCGACGCCAACAACTACGACCGCAACGACACGAGATTCCCGTTCCTGCGCGACTTCGACATCTTCGCCGGACACGACTGGGCGGCCGGGCACGGGGCCTTCTTCGCGGGCAACAACCAGGAGTCGTCGTCGGAGGGCATGAACTTCGCCAACGCGCTGATCCAGTGGGGCCAGGTCACCGGCAACAACGCGATCCGCGACGCGGGCATGTACATCTACACGACCCAGGCGAGCGCGATCCAGAACTACTGGTTCGACCCGCAGGACCAGGCTTTCCCGGCGGCGTTCCAGCATTCCACCGTCGGCATGGTGTGGGGTGACGGCGGCGCGTACTCCACCTGGTTCACCGCGGAGCCGGAGAAGATCCACGGCATCAACATGCTGCCGATCACGGGCGGTTCGCTCTACCTCGGCCACAACCCCGGCTACATCGACCGGAACGTGGCGGAGATCGTCCGCAACAGCGGCAGCCAGCCGAAGGTGTGGCAGGACGTCATCTGGTCCTTCCAGGCGTTGTCCAAACCGGACGATGCGCTGAACGCCTTCCGTAGCACCAACTACACCCCCGAAGAGGGCGAGAGCCGCGCGCACACCTTCCACTGGCTGCGCAACCTCAGCGCCCTCGGGCAGGTTGACACCAGCGTCACCGCGAACCACCCGCTGCACGCCGTGTTCACGAAGGGCGGCAACAGGACCTACGTCGCCAGCAACACCGGAACCTCGCCGATCACTGTGACCTTCTCCAACGGCGCCACGCTGAACGTGCCCGCGGGCAAGACCGCGACGACCGGTGGAGGAACGGTGACCCCGCCGCCGGCGTCCGCCACGCTGCACGTGACGAGCCCGAACACGTTGTCCGCCAACAGTGGTTCCGGTGCTCGCGACGATGCGGTCACGGGCGCTGGCGGACGGAACTTCGACGGCGTGCCGACCAACGCGCGGGCCTACACCGCGTGCGGGATCACCGGTAGCGTCGACCCGGCGAAGCAGACCCAGTTCTCCCTGAACGTGGACTCCGGGACCGGAGTCGGCAACGGCGTGCAGGCGCGGATCTCATACGACCCCAACGGTTCTGGGAACTACCCGCGAACGGAGACCTACCGCTACTTCGCGACCGATCCGGTGACCGGATGGGAGAACTACACGCAGGCGGCCGGACTCCAATCGCAGTCGGGAACGGTGACGAACCTCGCCAACGGATGCGTGAAGCTGGAGATCTGGAGCGCGATCGGCAGCGGGACCACCTCGCTGCGCGCCAGTGCAACCGAAGCGGAAGGACGACAGTCCACTGTGGTCATTCCCTTCACGACCCGCTGATCAGGTCCGTGCACCGCTGAGCGGCCGCGAGCGCATCGGTACTTCCCTTGTGCGCGAACGTGTCCATGGCGGTGTCGGCGAACTTGATCGCGTGTGAGTCACCGGTCGCGACGGCCCGCTCAAGTACCTCGTCAACCGCCAGATCCGCGCCTGCGCCAGCGGGTTCCGGATGAGAAGGGGCGTAGATCGAGGTGACGGCGGCCGTCGCGATCCACGCCGCGCACAGGCTGTGAACCCACAGCTTCTCCGGCAGCGCGGGGAGCGTGCGCAGGATCGCGTTCGGCGCGGTCGCCCCGTGCACGGACATGATCGCCGCCCCGTGCCCGTGCGTCCGGTAGCGCAGCACGGCGACGTCGACGAGATCGGCGAGCATGTCGTACGCCTGCGCCGAATTCTCCGGACAGTGCAGCGCGGCCAACGACTCCGGCCACCCGGCGAGGTGCGCCAGCCGGGCGAGGCGCACCTGGATGCCGCCGGTCCGGTTGGGCAGCACGGGAACGCCGAGGATCGCCTCGTCCGGTGGCAGCGAGCCCTCCGGGCAGCTCGCCCCGGGCACCGATTCCCAGCGCGCCGCCCAATATCCGAGCCCGTGCGCGAGCTCGTCCAGCCGCGGCGCGGTCTGCTCACCCTCCAGCAGGACGCGCACGGCGTGACCGACCCGGATCACCCCGTGCGTCGCGCCCGCGGCTACCCCGGGGAGCAGGCGTGGCCACCACGTCCCGAGCACGTCCCGCCACGGGCGCTCGGCCAGCTCCACGCGGAAGTGCGCGATCCAGTCGCCGATCCGGCGCTCGTCGCCCATCGCCTCCAGCCATTCGGAACCGATTCGGTGCGCGGCGCCCGGCAGCTCGTCGAGCTGTTCGCTGTACGCGTCGACCCACCGGTGCACGAGGTCCGGGCGCCCGGCGCGGACCATCGCCTCCACGGTCATCGGGGCGTGGTTGGACAACCAGCCGTCGAACTCGGGGCCGGTGCGGTGCAGGCGCTGGTACGCCTCGTCGAGCACGCCGGTGCGGTCGGGCATCAACTGACTCCATTCACCTCGGGCAGGGGGCGGTGGTCAGTGTCGAACCTCCAGTTAACTGGAGGTCAAGGGGTTGGCTACGGCAGCGTCACGACTGCGTCGCGAACTGCCAGCCAAATTCGCGCATACCGAGCGGACCAGCGAAAACGGACGTAGCGTAGCCACTTTCCCCGCCCAGGAAGGGCGCGCGGCGGGATGGACGTGAGGTGGCGTGGTGGAGTACTTCGTGGTCACCGTGGACGGCGCTCAGCAGATCGCCGAGAGCGGTGAGTTGGTGCGGGAATGGCACGGGCACCAGCTCTACGAGCTGCTGGTCTACGCGGGGTACCCGCTGACCCGCAGCGATTCCGAGCTGGACGGTATCGAGGTCGGCGGCTGCGCGGACTGGTTCGACCTCGCGGTGGACGCGTCCACCGGCGACGTGGTGGCGCACACCCACGGCGCCGATCCGCGGTCGCACCCGATGGGTGAGGCCGGGCGGGTCCTGGTGGAGTGGTACCTGCGCGAGGTCGACACCTGCTGAGGCAAACTCGGTTGCGACCGTCGTAGACTCGACTCAGAGAGACACCGGTGGAACAGGCGCCCGCCGGCGTTGGGGCTCGATGAGTCCCGGAAGCTGAGTCGCGCCTCTACATCCGATTGGCCTCACACGTGTTTCTCTCTGCTTATGCTCGATCCCGCAAGCGGATCTTCGTCCCGACGGCCCTCGTTGCCGCGCTCCTGACTCCCACCACTTCCGCGCCCCAGTGCTCGCCACAGGTCACCGAGGACGGCGTCGCCACCTGGTTCTGCCGACCCGCGCGGATCACCCCGCGGACGCCCGTCCAGCTCCTCGTCCACGGCGCGACCTACGACCACCATTACTGGGACGCGTACTCGCGCGAAGCCGTGCGGCGCGGCTACGCGACCCTCGCGGTCGACCGGCTCGGCTTCGGCCGCAGTGATCACCCGGACCCCACCGAGCTCACCCTCGCCGCGCAGGGCCGTGTGCTGCACGAGCTGGCGATGGGGCTGCGGCGGAAGGGATTCCGCACGATCGTCCTCAATGGACACTCACTGGGCGCTTTGGCGAGCCGCCACGCCGCGGTCCACGGCGGCATCGACGCGCTCATCCTCAGCGGAGTCGCGAAGCCTGGAGTCGCGAAGCCGACCGCCAGGACCGCGCGGGACTTCCCGTTCTGGCCTGCCGAACAGGACCCGAAGTTCGCGAACCGGAGCTGGCCGCCCGGCTACATGACCACCAAGCCGGGTGCCCGAGCCGGATTGTTCCTGCACGAAGGGGACTACGACCCCGCGGTGGCCGCCGCCGACGAGGCGAACAAGGACACCGTGCCCTCCGCCGAGCTGGCCGAGGCGGACGGTTCCACCACGCCGCCGCCCCCGCCCGGGATGCCGGTCCTCACCGTGCTCGGCCGCTTCGACGCGCTGTACTGCCCGACGACGGGCGACTGCCGGACCGACCCCGCGGGCACGGGCGCGCACATCGTCGAGCGCAGCGGCCACTGCATCAACCTCGGCCACGGTGCGCCGGACTTCTACCGGCTGACCTTTTCCTGGCTGTCCAAGGAGATCGCGGTCTTCGCGCGCTCCAGTGACTCCTCCGACGCGGGCTGACCGGGGTTCTCCGTCGCCAACGCCTGGTTGAGCCGGGCGAACGGGCGCATCCGCGCCTCGTAGGCGGTGAACCCCTCGGTGTGCTGGCCGTTGGCGCGCTCCAGCTCCTCGGCCAGCACATACGCCCCGACCAGCGCGAGGCTGGTGCCCTGCCCGGACAGCGGCGACGCGCAGTACCCCGCGTCGCCGACGAGGGTGACGCGACCGGCCGACCACGTGTCCATGTGGACCTGTGCCATGGCGTCGAAGTAGAAGTCCTCCGCCGCCCACATGGCTTCCACGAGCTTCGGCGTCTCCCAGGCCAGCCCGTCCAGCTTCGCCGCGAGCATCCGTCGGTGCGCGTCGTTGTCGCGTCGGTCGTGGGGGAGCGAGTCGGCTTCGAAGCCGAGCGTCACCCGTAGTTCCTTGTTGTCCCGCACGGGGTAGACCGCGTAACCCGCGTCGCCCTCGCGCAACCACACCTGCCAGTTGTCGAGGCCGAGGAAGTTCTCCGCGCTGTAGACCGCGAGGTAGGTGCCGAGGTGGCGGACGAACTGGCTCTCCGGGCCGAAAGCGAGCGCGCGCACCCCGGAGTGCAGGCCGTCCGCGCCGACCACCATGTCGAACTCGCGCGGCGGCCCGTGCTCAAAGGTCACCTCGGTCCCGTTCAACGCGGTGATCGTGTCGCCGAAGATGTACTCGACGTCGTCACGGGTCGCCTCGTAGATCATCGAGGTCAGGTCCTCGCGCAGCAGCTCGATGTCGTCGCTGTCGAAACGGCCGCTGCTCAGCGCCATCTCGGTGGAGCGCATGATCTCGTTGCCCTGACCGTCGAGCATCTGCATGCCGCGCATGGTCGTCCGCAGCTCCCGCGCCCGCTCCAGCAGGCCCATCCGGTCCAGCACGTCCAGCGCCACGCCCCGCACGTCGATCGCCTGCCCGCCCGGCCGCGGCGCCGGTGCGCGCTCAACGACCGTCACCTCGAAACCCCGGCGGCGCAGCCAGTACGCCAGCGCCGGACCCGCCACACTCGCCCCGCAGATCAGCACGTTCTTTGTCATGGCGGTAGCGTACGACGTAAATACAGCGCCACAGAGCCAAAAACGAGCTAATCTGTGCTAGCTCAGCAAGGTTCTGTACTAGGACAGGAGAGCGCCATGACCGACAGCCCGCCGTACGCCCGCATCGTGGCGGAGCTGCGCCGCCGGATCACCGAGGGCGAGCTGGCCCCCGGCGACCGCCTCCCCTCCACCAGGCAGATCGCGATCCGCTGGGGCGTCGCGCTGGCGACCGCGACCAAGGCGCTGACCACGCTGAAGCAGGAGGGCTTGATCGTCGCGGAACCGCGCGTGGGCACCGTCGTCGCAGTAGCCCCGACCAAGCCGCGCCCGCCGGTGGAGCTCGGCGACGAGCTGAGCCGGGACCGGATCGTGCGCGCCGCCGTCGAGATCGCCGACGCGGAAGGGCTCGCGGCGGTGTCCATGCGCGGTGTCGCGGCGAAGCTCGGGGTCAGCGCGATGTCGCCGTACCGGCACGTCGACGGCAAGGACGACCTCGTGCTGCTGATGGTGGACGCGGCCTACGGCGAGCTGGAGCCACCCGATCCGAAGATCAAGAGCTGGCGGGCGCGAGCGGAGACCGGCTCGCGCGGGCTGTGGGCGCTCTACCGCAGGCACCCGTGGCTGGCGCAGTTCACCACGCTGACCCGCCCGGTGATGCTGCCGAACCTCGCCGTGCACGCCGACTGGATGATCACCGCGCTCAGCGCCCCCGGCCGCACACCGACGCAGGTGATGAACCTGCACGTGCTGCTGTTCAGCTACGTGCAGGGGATCGCGGTGAACCTGGAGCGCGAGGCCCATGCGCGGGCCGCGACCGGGCTGACCGAGGAGGAGTGGATGGACACCCAGGCCGAGCAGTACCGGCTCGTCCGGGAGTCCGGGCGCTTCCCCGCGTTCAGCGGGCTGATGCGGGCGTTCGACGAGGAGGGCTACGACCTCGACCTCGATGAGATCTTCGAGCTCGGTCTCGCAGCCCTCCTCGACGGCATCCGCTAGTTACCTCGTGTGCGCCAGCACGGCCTCGGCCAGCTGAACGTGCACCTCAGGCGGGAGCGTGTGCCCCATACCCTCGATCTCCAGGTACTCCGCGCCCGGGATCTCCTTGGCGATCAGCTTGCCGTGACCGGGTTTCACCGGCTCCTCGCTGCCCTCGATCACCAGCGTCGGCGCGGTGATCTCGCCCAGCCTGCCCTCCGGCTCGAAGTCCGGGTCGGCCGCCCACGCCAGCCGGTGGTTGCCCACCGTGGCCGGGTCGCGGTCCCGGTCGCGCATGCGTTCCTCCAGCTCTCGTTGCGCGTCGGCGTCGAAGGGCAGCACCGTGCCGTGCAGCGTCCGCGCCACCTCGATCGCGAAGTCCTCCCCCGGCGGCGAGGTGAACAGCTTGACGAACTCCTCCTTCGGCATGGGCAGGCTGCCCGGCTCTTGCGGTTCGCCGGTCAGCGCCCGCATCACCACCATGCCCTCGCCACCGCCGAGCGGGGAGGAGCCGATCGTGGTCAGGCTGGCGATCCGCTCCGGGTGCTCCAGCGCGAGCCACTGGCCGAGCAGCCCGCCCGCGGAGTGCCCGACCAGGTGCACCCGGTCGATGCCGAGCGCGTCGAGCAGCCCGAGGACGTCGTCCCGGATGTCCGCCCAGGTGTAGGGCGTCGTGGCGAAGTCCAGCGCGCTCGACCGGCCGGTGTCGCGGTGGTCGTAGCGGATCACCCGGCGCCCGCCCGCGGCGATCCGGCCGACCAGCTCGTCCGGCCACAGCAGGCCCTGCGACATCGACCCCATGACGAGCAGTACCGGCGGGTGGGTCGGGTCCCCGAACTCCTCGACCCACAGTTCCACGTCGTTGACCTCGATGATTGGCATGCGGCTACTTTCGTCGAGGTGGTCCCTGGTGCCATCAGTAGGACCACTGGTGGTTACTGGCTCAGTAGCCGCGCCAGCTCGGTACGGGTGCTGACGCCGAGCTTCGGATAGATCTTGTACAGGTGGTACTCGACCGTGCGCGGGCTGAGGAACAGGCGCGCGGCGACGTCCTTGTTGGACACGCCCTCGGCCACGAGCTGCGCGATCCGCAGCTCCTGCGGTGTCAGTTGTGCGTGTTCGGTTCGCTTACCGGCTTCGCCCGCCGCTCGTAGCTCGCCCAGCGCCCGCTTTTCCCACGGCCGCGCGCCGAGCCTGCCGAAGATCTCCGCCGCTGTCCGCAGGTGCGGCCGGGCCTCGCTGACCTGACGATCTCTTCTTAGCCGTTCGCCGAGCAGCAAGGCCGTTCGCGCACGGCCGTACTCATCGTCGGTTTCCAGTGCTTTTGCGTACAGCGGCACGGCGTCGTCTTCCACCAGCGCGCGGCAGCGGGCGACGAGTGCCTGTGCGCGCGGCGTTGTGGCGTTCGCCGACCACTGCTTCAGGAACTCGACGCTTTTCCTTGCTGCGTCGAGGTTTCCGCTCGCCACGGCGGCTTCGACCCGGTCGGCGGTGGAGCCCCAGACCACGACCGGGTGCCCCGTCGTCATCGCCGTGAGCCGGTCGTGTGCTTCTTGGAACCGTCCCGCGCCCAGGTCGAGCAGCGCCAGCGCGTAGTGCGCCACACCCACGCGCAGCTCGACCCGGTGGGGGATCGCGATCGCCAGGGCTTCGTTCGCGAACGTCCGGCAGTCGTCCTCGCGGCCCTGGATCGCCGCCACCACCGCGAGATTGGCCAGGTGAGCCGCCGCGCAGTTGACGTATCCGGCTTCCCTTGCCAGGGCAAGACCTTCCTCGGAGAGCGCCGCGCTGTGCGCGAGGTTGCCGTTCATCCGCTCAGCCGTCGCGGCGAACTCCAGCACCACGGGCAGCGTGCCCACCATGCCCGACACCCGCGCCACGCGTCCGGCTCGCGCGGCGAAGTCGGCTGCCGCATCGCCTTCGCCCAGGTGGCTCGCGGCCGCCGCCGCCCACAGCAGTTCGCTCGCGTCTTCTTTGGGTGTGGCTTTCCGCAGAATCGCCGTTCCCTTGGCAGTTTCCCCGGCCTGGAGGGCGGCCGTGCCGACGAGCACGTCGCGCAGGAAGCTTGGTTCGAGTGGCTCAGCCCGTCGTCCCACCTCGATCGCGACCGCGGTGTCCCCGACGTAGGAGGCGGCCTCGGCGGCGTCCGCCAGCAGCTCGATCCGATCACCCGCCGCGTCCAGGAAGATCCGCATCGCCTCCCCAGCGTCCCCGGAGTTCAGTTCGAACCGCCCGCGCAGCTGCTCCAGTTCCGGCGCGTTGTGCAGTGCTCGCGCTTGTGCCAGCAGGCTCCGCGCCTGCCCCGGCTTTCCGCCCAGCCAAGCCGATTCCGCCGCCTTTGCCAGGCGCTGTGCTCTTTTATCGGGCTTCGGTGTGAGCGCGGCGGCTCGGGCCAGCGCTGTCGCCGCGTCGGCGTAACCGCCTCTTTCCCGTGCCCTTTGTGCCGATTCCGTGAGCGCTTGCGCGACGCTTTCGTCCGGTCCGAGCGCCGCTTCCGCTCTGTGCTGCGCTTCGCGATCCGCGTCGTCCACCGCGTCCGCGAGCTGTTCGTGCACTTGCCGCTTTTCCGCGGACCCGGCGGCCGTGACCACCGCGGAGCGAACCAGAGGATGGCGAAAGCGGATCGTCGCTTCTCTCACCGTGACGAGCCCGCTTTCTTCGGCAGCTTGCAGTGCCGTTGGTTCCGCTCCCGCGCGCAGCACGACTCCGAGCTCGCCGCGTCCGTCGAGCGCGGCGATGAGCAGTGCGTGCTTCGTCTCTTCTTCCAACCGCGCGATCTGGTCCCCGAATACGTTCTTGATCGGCAGCGGATCGGGCAACGGCTCTGTTCCGTCCAGCTGCTCTGGCGTCAGCAGCTCTTGGACCTCGCGAAGTGCGAGCGGATTTCCGCTGGTCAGCCTCGTGATCTCAGCGATCGGCGCCGCTTTCGGCAGAAGCTTCGCGGCGCTCGCTTCGTCGAGTCCGTTGAGGTGCAGCTGCCGCACTCCACGGAGTGCGTGTCGCACTTCGCTCGTGTCCCTCGCCGCGATCAGGAGGCGCACCTTTTCGCCACGCAGCCTCCGCGCCGCGAAGAGCAACGCGTCCGCCGATGCTTGGTCGAGCCACTGGAAGTCGTCGATCACGCACAGCAGCCCGTCCGGCTCCGCCGCTTCGATCAGCAACGACAAGACGGCCGCAGACACCAGGAACCGGTCTTCGCTTCGAGGTGCTGCCAGCCCCAGTGCCGCCTTGATCGCGTCCCGCTGCGCTTCCGGGAGTGCGTCCGCGAGGTGCGCCACCGGCCGCAGAAGTTGGTGCAGCGCAGCGAATGCGAGCCCCGACTCCGGCTCCGCTCCCGTCGCCCACAACGCGTTCTTGGCTACCGCTTCCAACAAGGCCGATTTGCCCGCCCCGGGCTCGCCGAGCACCGCCAGCGCGCTTTGTTCGCCGTTCAGGAACTCGTCGAGCTCGGCCAGTTCCGCTTCGCGACCGATGAGTGTCATGTCAGTGTTCGTGTTTCT
Organism: Allokutzneria sp. A3M-2-11 16; assembly: GCF_024213555.1. Taxonomy (GTDB): domain Bacteria; phylum Actinomycetota; class Actinomycetes; order Mycobacteriales; family Pseudonocardiaceae; genus Allokutzneria. Next base: position 22,802 of record NZ_JANAVO010000027.1, read on the forward strand.
CCGATGGCCAGCGCCCACAGGTCCGCCGGTTCCCGCCCCGCCTCCGCCCACGCTTTCTTGACAAGGCGCAGCGGCTCGTCCATCGGCTCCTTCGTCAACGCGAACGTGCCCCAGTGCATCGCCGCAAGTCGTTGTGCCCCAACGTCTTCGAGCGCTTGAACCGCTTCTTCGGGGTTGATGTGCACCGGCTTCATGAACCACCGCGGCTCGTACGCTCCGATCGGCAGCATCGCCACGTCGATGCCCGGGTAGCGCTCACCGATCTCCGCGAACCACTTGCCGTATCCCGAATCGCCCGCGTGATACGTCCTCGTCCCGTCCGGCGCCGTGATCACCCAGCCGCCCCACAGCGTCGAGCACGTGTCGAACGGCCCCCGGCGACTCCAGTGGTGCGCAGGCACGAAGTCGAACTTGAGCCCGGCGACCGTCGCCGACTCCCACCAGTCCAGCTCGGTGACATTGTGGAACCCGCGCTTCGCGAACCAGGCTTTCAGCCCGAGCCCCACCAGAATCGGCGTGTCCCTCGGCAACCTCTTGATCGTCGGCGAGTCCAGGTGGTCGTAGTGGTCGTGGCTGATCACCACCGCGTCGATCTTCGGCAGGTCGCTCCACGCCAGCCCCGGCGGCGTCAGCCTCCTAGTGCCACCCGGAATCCGCGCCGCCCACACCGGATCGGTCAGGATCGACACCCCGTTGAGCCGCACCAGGTAGGTCGAGTGCCCCACCCACGTCCAGCTCGTCGTGCCCGCGGGCAGCCCGCCGCGCGCGATCGGCACTAGGTCCGCGTTCTCCCCGCTCCCGCCGAACCCCCCGTTCTCGCGCAGTATCCGGGCCAGGTCGCGAATCCTCGGCAACGGCGAGGTCAGGCGGTCTCGGTAGTTCTGGCGGGCCATGCCGTCAGTCTGCCACCGCGCGCTCGCTCCGGTACTCGTCAAGCAATGCGAAGAACATCTCCATCGCGGGCTTGTGCTCTGCCTCCGCCAGGCGCTCGACCTCCGCCGCCCAGCCCAGCGGACTCGACCCGCCCCGCCTCTCCCACAACCATTCGGCGAACCGACCCCCGTTCCCGAAGTCGAACTGCTCGTCGACCTCGTGCACCTCCAGGGCGACCCAGTACCCCGTCAGGATCGAGTCCAGATGCTGCACTGAGCTGCGCCGCACCCACATCCCCGGCCGCTGCCGAACTTCCTCCAGGAAGTCGTACACATCCCGCAGTTCAGCCACGTGCTTCGGCACTCGTCACCCCAGTCTGATCAGCCCTGCTTGGGTCGGCCTGAACCCGCAGCTGTCGATGTAGAACCCGCGCAAGTGCTCTTCGAAGTCCACATGCAACCACTCACACCCGTTTGCCCTGGCGTGCTCCGTCACCGTTCTTATCAGCTCCGTCCCCACACCCTGCCTCTGCACCTTCTTCGCCGCCAATGTGTCCAGCACGAACGCGTGCACCCCGCCGTCCCAGGCCACATTCACGAACCCCACCAGCTGTTCCCGCTGACGCGCGCACACCCACCCCAGGCTGTGCGCGTTCACCTGCCCCCACCAGTCGTCGTCACGGACCCGCCCCCCGAAACCCTCCGCGTGCAGCCCGTTGACCTCCGCGTTCCCGAACTCCCCGCGCCACTCATACGTGATCATCCCGCCACTTTTGCTTACCCTGACGTTCTGAGCACTCGACTTTCAGGGAGCCACATGGGCCGCCGCGTCGACTACCTCAATGACCCCAACGCCCCGCGCGCCAACAGCATCCGCCCCGCCGTCAGCGCCTTCGTCCAGGACCCGCGCGGCCGCATCCTCATGATCCGCCGCACCGACAACGACCTGTACGCGCTCCCCGGCGGCGGCCAGGAACCCGGCGAGACCCTCACCCAGACTGTCTTCCGCGAGGTCGAGGAGGAGACCGGCATCCACGTCGCGGTCACCGGCCTCATCGGCATCTACTCCAACCCGGCCCACGTCATCGCCTACTCCGACGGCGAGGTCCGCCAGGAGTTCTCCATCTGCTTCCGCGCAGACCCCGTCGGCGGCGCACTCCGCACCAGCGCCGAGTCCAAGGAAGTCCACTGGGTGGAGGCGGATCGCCTGGACGAGCTGGACATCCACCCCTCCATCCGCCTCCGTATTCGGCACGGGTTTGAGGTGAAAATTGAACCAATCTTTACGTAGGAAGCTGGAGTTGTGCGCTAGATGCTTCTATGGTGAGTGGGGATGAACACTTGGTCAGCTGAATTATATCTACCTAATTTATTCGGTGTCGAGCTGATCCTCGTGAGCGACCAGGCTTATGAAACTATAGGTGGCCTCTGTTAGCTGGCCAAGTCTGTTTCTGTGTCGAATTTCGACAACTCTCATCTGTACGTAATTGCGAAGCCTAAATTCTAGTCGTGCCAGAATTTCGGGATTCACGGATACCTCGTATGTTGCAGAGCGCTTGTTGCTCGGGTTTGCCTTAAGCTTTACTGTCCCCCTGAGGCTCTGTTCGTAAATGTATCCCGCAATAGTTCGCTCGTGTTGTTCAAGTCTGCTCTCAAGTAGCTCTCTTGCGTAAGACCTGCCAGTCCTTGTTAGCTTAGATGAACGTCTCGGGCTTGTGGGTGACCTCCATAGAAGTTCCAGGGTGAGATCTCGGTTGTCCAGTACCGAAATTAGCTTGTTCAACTTATTTATGAGCTCTGGTTGGCTCAGCTGTGTGATTGCCGCTGGGTTGAGCTGGTTTTCCAGTGCATCGTGGACATCCAGAACCTTGCGAACGGCGGAGTCGACTACGGACGATACGCCATCGATGCCGCCATCGAATTCGCGCGTGGCGACCTTTGGATGTAGTCTCAGGACTGCGCTACCGCCGCCTATTCCGATCAGTTCCATTCTGGTCAGGTCATTCTTGGCAGTGTCTGGAAGGGCTGCATCGATCTCTGCTTGGAGCGGGCCGAGCAGTTCGTGTACAACATGGACATCTAGAGAGCCAAAGCCAACATCGGGACCTTCTACGTGAACGTCGAGCCACGGAGAATAGCCAGCGCCAGGGTCCATCCTTTGGGCGGCGTCCAAGATTGCGTGATCGAGCACATGTACAAGATCATCCGCTGGATCGTCATCTAGATCTTCGAAGAACCTCGCTGCGGCGGCTTCTCGGTCATCGAGCAGGCGGTCCCAGGAGTCATCGCTGCTCACGGGCGTTCCACCTCCAAGTAACCTCGTCGTGGCGGCGCGTCCTCTAGCAGTGGAGCTAGCTTCGGTCCAGGTGGGCGCACTCGCTGCCACCAATCGTCCAGCGAACCCCGTCGTTCAAGATAGTCCCGAGTCAGTGATCTGGCACTGTTGGGTCGCAGGGTGGACGTGGAAGGTACCCAGTCGAGGACGAATGGTTCTACTCTGAAGTTTGCGACGATGCTGTCTCTGTGCTCGATCAGACGTCTGAGAGCTTTGGAGCCACGTTGTCCTTGTGCTTCGAGTAGTGCATGTCGATCTATGACTGGAGTGACGTCGAGGTCATCCGGATCTAGCTTCATTGAAATGAAACTTCCCGCGAGCCATATCAGTTTCAGTACTCGTCCCACGCCAGCATTATCCTCGGCGACTTTCCAGGCCGCTAGGTAACTTCGAAATCCATCCCAAATAAGTTGACGTGTCGAGGATTGGGAAAAGTCTCTGTGGGCAACGAAGCGTGCTTGGACTTCTGAGAGGTTTACCCGGTAGCGGCCTGGAGGGAGGTGTCCAGAGGTAGTGTGGAGTTCGGGAAGCATAGCCGGACAACCTCCTGGCCTCGGTGAGTGGACGTGCACGCTCTATTCGATCGTCGATGTGTGGGCTGCCGTTGTTACGACGGCAATCAAAATGTGTTCTTGGTGTAGGCAAAGCGAGAGCAATCGTGTCTGTTGGTGCTGCCTCGCGGTCGTCCTCTGGCGTGGGTGAGAAGGTGTAGGTGACGGCAGCGCAGAGCGGCATCAGTCTCGACCGTGTGCACTTGACCTGAAGGCTTGTTGAGGTTGTTGGGTGTGGGGGACAGCGGTCAACAAGGTGGAGGAGTGGGCATGCGGGTCGTCAGGGCGGTCGGGTTCGGCGGGCCGGAGGTGCTGGAGGTGGCGGAAGCGCCGGAGCCAGTGCCAGTGGCGGGGGAAGTGCTGGTGGAGGTGTCTGCGGCGGACGTGATCTTCCTGGACACGCAGCTGCGGACGGGGTGGGCGAGCGAAGCGTTCGGGATTGAGCCGCCGTACGTGCCGGGGTTCGGGGTGGCGGGGCGGATCGCCCAGGTGGGGGAAGGTGTGGAAGAAGCCTGGGTGGGGGCGGAGGTGGCGGCGAGGGTGCCGGGGGCCTACGCGGAGCAGGTGGTGGTGAAGGTCGGCGACCTGGTCAAGGTGCCGGAGGGGCTCGACAAAAAGGCGGCGGCGGCGTTACTGCACGACGGGGTGACGGCGTTGGGGGTGTTCGACAACGCGCAGGTGAAGCCGGGGGAGCGGGTGTTGGTCACGGCCGCGGCGGGCGGGCTGGGGATTCTGCTGGTGCAGCTGGCGCGCGCGGCGGGGGCGACGGTGATCGGGGCGGCGCGCGGGAAGAAGAAGCTGGACCTGGCGCGGGAGCACGGCGCGGCCGAAGCGGTGGACTACACGGAACCGGGCTGGGCGGAGCAGGTCGGAAGCGCGGACGTGGTGTTCGACGGCGCGGGCGGGGAGATCGGGCGAGCGGCGCTGAAGATCACGAAGCGGTGGTTCTCGGCGCATGGGGCGGCGAGCGGGGGATTCGCGGAGGGCGACGCGCCGGGGGTGACGGTGCGAGGCATCGAGCAGGCGCAGTTCACGCCGGAGCAGGCGGTGCGGCTCGCTGAGCGAGCGCTCGAAGATGCGGTGGCGGGGCGGATGAACCCGGTCATCGGGCAGACGTTCCCGCTCGCGGAGGCGGCGAAGGCGCACGAGGCGCTCGGAGCCCGTGCGGCGCTGGGGAAGACGCTCCTGGTCGTCTGAGTCCGTTTCGTACTCTTAGCGGGAAAGAGAGCGCTCCCAAATCCCGCTAAGAGTACGAAACGGGGTTCTCCAGGTTTCCTCGGCCCACGATGGGTGGGCCTGGGTGGAGAGTTTAGTGCTTGCGGGACTGGGCGATGCCCTCGGCGACGCCGATGAGCGCGACGGAGGCGATGACGGCGAGGATGAAGCCGAGGGTGTTGAGCTCCCAGATGTCCCCGGTGCCGAGCAGGTTGGCGATCGTGCCACCGATCACCGAGCCGACCAGGCCGAGCAGCAGTGTGGCGAGAATGCTGAGTTGCTGCTTGCCGGGCTTGATCAGCCGGGCGAGCGCGCCGATGATGAGTCCCGCGACGATGAACCCGATCATGTGAGCCTCCTTGCTCGTGGTGAGGCCGAGCCTAGCGCCGTGATCGACACCGGGCCCGTCCGCTCAGTATGCGGTGATCAGGATCGCGGGAGACCACCAGTACGACATCAGGGGCATAACGTCGACGTGCGCGAAGCCGGCGGCGCTGTGTGCGCGCCGGCGACGCGTTCGCGGGCGAGGTCGAGCAGGGCGGCGGAGGGCTCGACGAGGTCGACACGGGCGGGACGGTGTGCCGCCAAGTCCAGAGCCGGAGCGATGGCCAAGCCGTCGCCGCAGCCGATGTCGAGCAGCGACGAAGGCCGCACGGAGTCGTAGGACGAAGCGAGGGCCTGGCTCAAGCGCGAGTACAGCTCGACGTTGCCGCCGCCGCGGACGAACGCGCGGAACGCGGCGGGCTGGTCGTAGACGTGGCCGTCGGCCTCGCTCTGCCAATATGACGCGAGTTCGTCGCCGAGCCGCGTCCCCGCCGCCGCGGCAAGCGAACGCGCGGTGTCCCGGTCTCCGTCCCGCCAGGCCACAAGGGCCTCAACAACAGTGGTCATGCGGTCAGTGGAACACGTCGTAGATGGTGCCCACCAACCAAATCAGGCCCGCGAACACGAGCGCCAAGAGGATGACCATGAGCACCAGACGGATGGTGCCGCCGCGCTTCGGCGGTGCGGGAGCGACGACCGGAGGCGGGGGCGGGGGTGCCTGGCGAACAGGAGGCGGCGGCTCCTCGACAGGTGCGGCCACGTAGATCGTCTCCGGGATTCCGTGCTGGTACAGGTCGAGGACGCTGGGCACCTGCTCGGTCAGCTTCAGCGCCCGCGCCGCCGCGGCGACGGTGTTGGCGTCCCACACCTTCTCGCTGCGGCACAGCGCGTGGAAGTACCGGCGCAGCGGCTTCTGGTGCGGCGCGAGGACGACCTGGATGCCGTCGTGCTGCTCGGAGGCCAGCTCGACCTCCGCGCCCGCGGTCGGCAGCAGCACCACGAGGCCCGGCACGGCGCCGGTGGTGATCCCGGCGGTGCTCAGCGCGGAGCGCACGGCGGTGACATTGGCGCTGACCTCCACGATCGGGTTGGCCGAGTGCAGCGCGGCGGGCTGCCCGTCGACCTCCCACGCGCCCTCGGCCGGAGCGTGCAGCGCGCCGTCCTGGCGCCGGGTGAAGCCGTCGATCTCCAGTACCAGGCAGCCGTACGGCGAGAGCACCAGCGCGTCGGCCATGCCGTTCGGCGTCGCGGCGTTGAACACCGCGACACCGGGCAGGCCGAAGTCCCCGGTCCAGGACCGCATCCACCGCGCGACCTTGGCCTCGGCCCCGACCAGGCCGTCACCGCGCGCACCCTCGGAGTGCTGCACCGCCACCAGCATGGGCCAGAGTCTAGGTTGATCTCCGAGGCGCGGCGAGCGCCGCCAGGTCCAACCCGGTGCCGTCGTAACCGTGCGTCAGCTCGTTGAGCGCGGTCACGATCCGTCGTTCCTCGTAGCTGAAGTGCGACTCCATGATCGCCGCGAGACCGTCCAGTTCGGACCGCACGCGCGCGGCGTCGGCCGGATCGGCCCCGGCGACCAGGGTTTCCAGCTTGGCGAGGATGCCGGAGACCAGGTAGTGGTCCTCGCGCAGCTTCTCCAGCGTCGGCGCCAGCTCCGGGAACTCCTCGGCCAGCGCGGGGAAGGCGTGGTCGTCCTCGCCGGTGTGGTGCCTGCTCAGCGCGGTGCAGAAGGTCATGCAGTGCGCCAGCAGGTCCTTGGGTCGTCCGCCCTTGCCGTCGAGGTAGGCGTCCATGTCCTCGCGGAGGCGGGAAAGCTCCTTGCGGAGCCAGTCGTGCACGGTGATCAGCTGTGTTCCGAAGGCCCGGAGGCGTTCGTCCATGGTCGAAGTCCCCATGATTCGGCGCCTCCATGCCCACGACGGTCTCTTTGCCGGGTGCACGCGACGCTGCCGGGGATCAGATCAGCTCCCGATCACCGCGTCAAGCCGTCTGTGGATCGGCCCACTGACCGCGGACAGCGGGCGCCCGGAGCCGGAGCGGCGGCAGGCGACGATCTCCGCGGCGATGGACAGCGCGGTCTCCTCCGGGGTGCTCCCGCCGAGGTCCAGGCCGATGGGGGAGCGCAGCCGCGCCAGCTCTTCCGGGCTGACACCGTTGGCGCGCAACAATTCCAGCCGCTCAGTGTGCGTGCGCCGCGACCCCATCGCGCCGACGTAGCCGACCGGCATGCGCAATGCCCGCGTCAACACGGGGATGTCGAACTTCGGATCGTGGGTCAGCACGCAGATCGCCGTTCGACCGTCCACAGTGGTCTGGGAAAGGTAGCGGTGCGGCCAGTCCACCACGACCTCGGCACCCGGAAACCGTGCAGGCGTGGCGAAAACCGGCCGCGCGTCGCACACGGTGACTCGGTAGCCGAGGAACGAGCCCACCGTGGTCAACGCGGCGGCGAAGTCCAGTGCGCCGAAGATCAGCATGCGAGGAGGCTGAGCGGGGACCTCGACCAAGATGCCGGGCAGCACAGTCGTCTCGGTCGCGGCGAGCACGGCCGCGTCGAGCGAACCGACCGTGCCCTTCACCTTTCCGTTGTGCACCAGCATGGTCTGGCCGGTGAAGCTTCGAGCCACGGTGGCACCGGGCGCGGGGACCACCGGCGTGGGCTGGACGAAGACCTCGATCACTCCGCCGCAAGTCAGGCCCACGGCGAACGCGGACTCGTCCGAATAGCCGAACATGTGCGTGCTGGACTCGCCAGTCTCGATGGCCTCGCGGCACAGCTCGTAGACGGCGCCGTCCACGCAGCCGCCCGACACGTTGCCGATCACCGCGCCGTCCGCGTCCACCGCCATGGACGTGCCGATCGGGCGGGGCGCGCTGCCGGAGACGCCGACGACGGTGGCCACGGCGAACGTCCGGCCCGCGCGCGACCACGCGCGCAGCTCCTCGGCGATCTCCAGCATCACACCACCTTGTCGAGGGTGATCGGCAGGTCGCGGACGCGCTTGCCGGTGGCGTGGAAAACCGCGTTGGCCACGGCCGCGGCGGCCCCGGTGACCCCGACCTCGCCGACCCCGAGCAGTCCGGCGGGCATCGTGGGATCGGGCTCGTCGAGCCAGTGCACGTCGATCTCCGGCACGTCCGCGTGCACCGGAAGGTGGTACTCGGCGAGGCTCGGGTTCATGATCCGCCCGGTGCGCGGATCGACCAGGGTCTCCTCGGACAGCGCGGCGCCGATGCCGAGCACGATCCCGCCGCGCAGCTGGCTGGCCGCGGTCTTCGGGTTGATCACGGTGCCGCAGTCGAAGGCGCCGACCCACCGCGAGACCCGGATCTCCCCGGTGTCCGCGTCGACCCGGACCTCGCAGAACTGCGCTCCCGTGACGGCACGCACGCCCTTCCGCCGGTCGCGCAGGAACTTCGACATCAGCCGCGCCTGGCCGGTCGCCCTGCCGAGCGGCGAGTCCGCGCCGATCGACACCTCCACGTACGGCTTTCTCTTGCGCGCCAGAGCTTCCACGGAGATCTCTCCGCCGAGGGCGCGGCGCAGCTTCGGCGCGAGGGTGTGTACAGCGGCGGCAACGCTCCCGGTCTGGTTGGAGCCGCCCGCCATCGGACCGGCGGGCAGACTGGAATCGCCGTGCTCGACGCGCACGGCCTCGAAGGGAATCCCGAGCGCGTCCGCGGTGATCTGCGCCTGCGCGGTCGCGGCGCCCATCCCCATCTCGTGGAAACCGCAGCGCAGCAACGCGGTTCCGTCCGTGCTGAACCGCAAGCTCGCGTTGGCGACGAGATGGACCGGCGGGTGGAACGCGGTCGCCACGCCCCAACCGATGAGCCACTGCCCGTCCCGCATCGACCGGGGCTGCGGAGTGCGCTGCTCCCACCCGAACTCCTTCGCGCCGAGTTCGTAGGCGGCGCGCAGATTCCGCCGGGTGAACGGCTTGTCGCCGATCGGGTCGCGAGTCGGCTCGTTGCGCATGCGCAGGTCGATCGGGTCCATGTGGAGTTCGTGCGCCAACTCGTCCACAGTGGACTCAAGAGCGAACGTGCCGATGGCCTCGCCCGGCGCGCGCATGAACGTGTTGGCCAGCAGGTCCACTTCGGCGATGTTCTGCCGCAACAGGATGTTCCGCGCGTCGTAGAGGTGGCTGGACTGGATCGTCACGCCCTCGGGACCTCCGCCGGTGCGCCCGACGCGGGTCACCGACGTGTGGACCAGCGAGGTCATCCGGCCTTCACGGTCCGCGCCGATCGCGACGCGCTGGACGGACGGAGTGCGCCCGCCGACCGTGCGGTAGACGCCTTCCCGGGTCAGCACCAGCCGCACCGGCCGACCGGTCACGCGCGCCGCGAGCACGGCCAGGATCGTTCCGGGCCACACGAGGCCCTTCCCGCCGAACCCGCCGCCGACGTGCTCGGAGACCACTCGGATCTTGTCGATCGGCACCCCGAAGGCGGCGGAGAGGGTGCGGCGGACGCCGCCGATGTTCTGCGTCGGCTCGTGCACGGTCAGGCGGTCGCCGTCCCACACCGCGGTAGTGGTGTGCGGCTCGATCGCGTTGTGGTTGTGCGGGGGAGTGGTGAACTCCCGGTCGACCGCGACCGGAGCGCTTTCCAGAGCGGCAAGCGCGTCGCCCTTCCTCGCCGAGCCCGCCTGGAGCATCGAGTTCTTCTGCGGCTTCGCCTCGGCCGTAGAGAAGTCCACAGCGGAGGGAAGGGGTGAGCACGAGACGCGGACGCGTGCGGCGGCCGCGCGGGCGGCCTCCTGGGTTTCCGCGACGACCACGGCGACGGGCTGGCCGTCCCAGTGCACCTCATCGGTGTTGAGGCAGACCACAGTGGTGCCGAAGACCGGCGGCATGAGACCGACCGAAGGCATCTTCATCTTGGGTGCGTTGTGGTGAGTGATCACGGCGAGCACCCCGGGCACGCGCGTCGCGTCCGTCGTGTCGATCTCGGTGATCCGACCGCGCGCCGTGGATGCGTGGGTCAGAGCCGCGTGCGCCAAGCCCGGATAGGTCTGGTCAGCGGAGAACTTGGCCGCGCCAGTGGTCTTGATGGCACCGTCGACGCGGTCGAATGCCTGGCCGATCGCTGTCATGACATCCCCCGCAACACCGCGACGATCGTGCTCTCGGCCAGGCGAATCTTGAACTCGTTGTGCGGCAAGGAAACCGCATCGGCGAGTTCAGCTCGTGCCGCCGCACGGAAGCTTTCCTCGGTGGCAGGAGCACCCAGCAAAGCGCGCTCAGCCTGGTAAGCGCGCCAAGGCTTTGTGCCGACTCCGCCCAGTGCGAGCCGGATCGACGACACGACGCCGTCCTGGACGTCCAGGGCTGCCGCAACGGAAACGAGCGCGAAGGCGTAAGAAGCGCGGTCGCGGACCTTGCGGTAGCGCGAGACACCGGACGGCGGCGGGGGAAGCTCGACGGCGGTGATCAACTCATCGTCGGCGAGGACTGTCTCGATCTCCGGCGTGTCTCCTGGCATGCGGTGGAAGTCGACGAGCGGGACCCTGCGGGTGCCGCGCGAACTGCGGAGCTCGACGATCGCGTCGAGCGCCGCGAGGGCCACGCACAGGTCGGACGGGTGGGTGGCAGCGCAACTGGCCGAAGCTCCGAGAACCGCGTGGCTGCGCGAAAATCCGCCGATCGCGGCACATCCGCTGCCGGGTTCGCGCTTGTTGCAGGCCGCCGCGTCGTCGTAGAAGTAGAGGCAACGCGTGCGCTGCATGAGGTTCCCGCCGACCGTGGCCATGTTCCGCAACTGGCCCGAGGCGCCGGACAGCACCGCCTGCGCCACCATCGGATACCGCGACCGGATCACGGGGTGCGCCGCGAGGTGGCTGTTGCGCAGCAGAGCGCCGATTCGCACTCCGCCGTCCGGCAGCTCCTCGACCTCGGCGAGGGGGAGCCGCGTGATGTCGACGACCGTGTCCGGCCGCTCGATGTCCTCGCGCATCAGGTCGACCAGATTCGTGCCACCGCCGAGGAACTTGGCGTTGGGCTCGTCGGTGATCGCCCGCAGCGCCGCGTCCACGTCGTCCGCGCGGACGTAGGAGAAGGTCCTCATGTGGCCACTTCCTCGATGGCGTCGACGATGCCGTTGTAGGCGCCGCAGCGGCACAGGTTGCCGCTCATCCCCTCGCGGATCTCGTCGCGGGTCGGCGGCGCATCCGAGTCGCGCTCGGCGAGCATCCCGATCGCCGAGCAGATCTGGCCTGACGTGCAGAAACCGCACTGGAAGCCGTCGCGTCGGATGAACTCGCGCTGGAGCGCCGCGCCGTCCGGCAGGCTCGCGACTCCCTCGATCGTGGTGATCTCGCGGCCCTCGTACTGCACGGCCAGCGCCAGGCAGGACACGATCCGCTCGCCGTCCGCCAGCACCGTGCACGCGCCGCAGGCGCCCTGGTCACAGCCCTTCTTCGGCCCGGTCAGGCCCAGTCGGTCGCGCAGCCCGTCGAGCAGGCTGACCTGCGGTGGAACATCCAGCACCACGGGCTCGCCGTTCACCCGCATCTTCGTCTCCGAAGATCGGCTTGCCGGATCGAGCATTGTCTCCGCCATGCTCGCCAAGTTAACAGCACGTCGTTCTCTTAACAAGAGTACGGCGTTCTCTTAACTTGCGCGGTAAGGTCTTGCGGCGATGACCGAGTTCGTCCGGGCCAGGCGCCCCGAGCACAAGCAGCAGCGGCGCGCGGCGATCCTGGACGCGGCCCGCGAGCTGGCGCGCAAGGACGGCGTCCGCTCGGTCAGCCTCGGCGGCGTCGCGGCGGTGGTCGGCTTCGCCAAGTCCAACGTGGCCCGCTACTTCGGCACCCGCGAGGAGATCTACCTCGAACTCACCGCCGAGTGCTGGCGGGACTGGGAGAAGGCGGTGCTCGCCCGCATCCCCGAGGCGGGGCCGGTCGACGCGTTGGTGGACACCGTGGCCGAACGGCCGCTGTTCTGCGATCTGCTCAGCCAGGTCACGATCACGTTGGAGCACAACGTCTCCATTCCCGCGGCCCGCGAGTTCAAGCGGGAGATGCACGGGATCATCCGATCGGTCGGCGCCGCGGTGACCGCGCACTCCGAGCTGACCGAGCCCGAGGGCGTCGAACTGGTGACCGCGGCGGGCGCGCTGGCCGGAATCCTTTACGCGGCGGCGAATCCCTCCGCGACGCTGTGCCAGCTCTACGAGCAGGAGCCGGAGATCGCGGCGATGGTCCCGTCCTTCCAGCCGACGCTCAAACGAGCCCTGGCGGCGCTCATGGCCGGACTGCCCACGCTGCGAGCGTGACGGCAGAAAAGCGCCAGAACGCCGCCCGGGGAAGCAGCAGGCTGAACGGCATGACTGGTTTCCGCGTCCACCCGCTGCACCCGGCCCTGCTGGCCCACGTCCGCGCCACCGATGTGGACACTTCGGGCAATCTCGTCGAGCACCTGACCGGGATCACCGGCCCGCTCCGGTGCTGCCTGCGGAGCGCGCGCGAGGACGAGAAGGTGATCCTCTTCGGCTACGAGCCGGTCCTGCCCGGGGTCAGCCCGTACCGCGAGATCGGCGCCGTCTACGCGCACGCCGAGCAGTGCGACGGCCCGGCGGGGGAGGGCTACCCGGAGCAGTGGCTCGACCGGCCGCAGGTGCTGCGCGCCTACGACAAGCGGGGCTGGATCCACCCCACGACGCGCGTGCATGACGGCACCGACCCCGTCCGGGAGATCGAGGAAATCCTCGCCGACCCGGACGTCGTGGAGATCCACAGCCGCAACATCGCTTACGGCTGCTACATGTTCTCCATCACTCGGGCCTGAGGTCGAGCACACCGCGCGTGCCAGGATGGACCACCGTGTCCTCTCGTGTGGACCCCATGACCGGGGTCGTCCTGGCCGTCGCGGTGCTCGCGGTCTCCTCTTCCGGCCCGCTGACCGCGTTCGCCGCCGCGCCCGCGCTGGCGATCGCCTTCTGGCGCAACGCGATCGCAGTCGCCGCGCTGACCCCGTTCGCCGCCGCTCGGCGCGGAGCGGAGTTCCGCGGGCTGGTGCGCGGCGAGCACCGCACCGCCGGGTGGTTCAGCGTCGCGGCCGGGGTGGCGCTGGCCGTGCACTTCTCCACCTGGATGCCGTCGGTCCAGCTGACCTCCGTGGCCACCGCGACCGCGCTCGTGGCGACGCAGCCGGTGTGGCAGTGCGCGATCGCCTCCCTGCAAGGCCAGCGGCTGCCGATCGCCACGTGGATCGGCATCTCGCTGGCCGTGATCGGCGCGATCATCGCCACCGGAGCCGATTTCGAGGTCTCCGCCGCCGCGCTCACCGGCGACCTGCTCGCCCTGGCCGGTGGCCTGATGGCGGCGGTCTACACCGCGCTCGGCGAGCGGGCCCGCGTCACGAGCAGCACCACCACCTACACCTCGGTCTGCTACTCGGTCTGCGGGGTGCTGCTGCTCGGGGTGTGCCTGGTCGGCGGGGTGCCGCTGACCGGTTTCGACGGGGCGACGTGGCTGGCCATCCTGGGGCTCGTGGCCGGGGCGCAGCTGCTGGGGCACTCCATGTTCAGCTTCGCGCTGCGCAAGGTCTCCGCGACCACAGTCAGCTTGATGATCTTGCTGGAGGTGCCCGGCGCCGCGCTGATCGCGTGGCTCTGGCTCGGCCAGGTGCCCCGGCCCGCCGCGCTCCCCGGGCTCGCGTTGCTGCTGCTCGGCGTCGCCGTGGTCATCCTCGCCGGGACCCGGACCAGGGATGTCACACCCGAGCGGGCTGTCTCGTCCTAAGGGCATGGAGGCGGAATTCCAGCGCGAACGGCCGAGGCTGATCGGCATCGCCTACGGCATCATCGGCGACCTCGGTGAGGCCGAGGACGTCGTGCAGGAGGCGTGGCTGCGGCTGAGCCGGACCGAGGGTGTCCTCGACGTGACGGCGTGGCTGGTCGTGGCCACCTCCCGGCTCGCGCTCGACGTGATGCGCTCCGCCCGCAAACGCCGCGAGGACTACGTCGGCCCCTGGCTGCCGGAGCCCGTGGTCAGCACCGGGGAGGGGCCGGAGGACCGGGTCACCCTCGCTGACTCGGTCAGCATGGCGATGTTGGTCGTGCTGGAGACGCTGTCCCCGGCCGAGCGCACCGCGTACGTGCTGCACGAGGTCTTCGGGTTGCCCTTCACCGAGATCGCCGAGGTCGTCGGGCGCACACCGGCCTCCGTGCGGCAGCTCGCCTCGCGGGCGCGCAAGCACGTGCGGGAGCGGTCGCCGCGCTTCGACACCGACCCGGTGCGGCAGCGCGAGGTGGTCGGCGCGTTCCTCGCCGCGTGCGAGGGCGGGGACCTGGACGCGATGCTCCGGCTGCTCGACCCCGACGTCGTGTTGACCAGCGACGGCGGCGGGATCGTGCGCGCGGCGCGGCGGCCGGTCGTCGGCGCGGACCGGGTGGCGCGTTTCCTGGCCGGTGTTCGCGCCAAGTGGCCCGACCGCGAGCTGCGGCCCGCCATGGTCAACGGCTTCAGCGGCTTCCTCATGATGCACGGCGGCGAGCTGGTCGCCGTCTACTCGATCACCGTCGCGGACGGCCTGGTCACCGCGATCAACGTCGTGCTGCACCCCACCAAGCTCGCCCGCGCGAGCACCCTGATCACCAAGGAGAGCTAGATGCGGCTGACGAACGACATCACCTCGACCCCGGTCTACCAGGCGATGAGCCAGATCGAGGCGTTCCTCGCGTCGAGCACGCTGCCAAAGACGATCTTGGAGCTGGTCAAGCTCCGGGTCAGCCAGATGAACGGCTGCGCGTTCTGCGTGGACATGCACTCCCACGACCTGAAGAAGCACGGCGAGGCCGACGAGCGGCTGTGGGCGGTGGCGGTGTGGCGCGAGGCCCCGTTCTTCACCGACCAGGAGCGCGCCGCCCTCGACCTCGCCGAGGCCGCGACCCGGCTCGACGAGCACGGTGTCCCCGACGAGGTCTGGGACACCGCCGCCAAGCACTTCGACGAGGAGACCCTGTTGGCGCTGGTCGCCGCGATCGCCCAGATCAACGCCTGGAACCGCTATGGCGTCACGCTCCGGATGGTTCCCGGTCCTGGTCGCAGCCGCCGCTGAACCGCATCCGGTCCCAACCGGGATCTCCGGTCTCCGCGAAGCGAATCCACGTCGAGTGCATGCGGTCCACCAAGTCCCGTGGAGGCTCGGTAGGACCGAGGAGTGCCTTCGGGCCGCGGAGTCCGGGCACGTGGACGGTGTCGAAGACGAAGGGGAGTTCGACCGCGTGCGCCGCGCCGAGCTTCCCTTCGAACGCCTCCGACCGCCACGCGAACTCGTAGTGGTAGGACTTCCTCGACTCGGCGAACTTCCTTGTGCCCTTTGCGAAAAGCTCCTCCGTGAGTTCCTTCGGGTCGAGCGTTCCGTTGTTCGGGACGACGTAGAGGTTGCCCTCTTCGGTGTTCGTGCCCAGCATGAAGTCCACAGTGGACTCCAGGTTGGCGGGTTGGTCCGGCAGTGTCTCCGTGCCCGCCACGAGGCTGAACGGGAGGAGTCCGCGCATAGGGTCCGGCTCGCCGGTCACGGTGAGGTCGACGCCGAATAGCGTTGCCCTGATGAGCTGTTCGTCCGTCGCGTCCTCGTCCAGCCGGAACTCCTTCGCGATGAGATCCGCTTGTGCGGTGCTGAACGCGCCGAGACCGTTGCCGCTCTGCGAGATCGCTCGGTGGAACAGTCCTTTTTGGGCGGTGACGACCGCGGCGCCGACGATGCTCGCCCCCGCCGACTCGCCGAACAACGTGACGTTGCCGGGGTCGCCGCCGAACGCGGTGATGTTGTCCTGCACCCACTCCAGCGAGGCGAGCACGTCCAGTAGGCCCCGGTTGTCCGGAGCGCCCGGCAGCCGCAACCACCCCGGCGCTCCAAGCCGGTAGTTCAGCGACACGAACACCACGCCATCGCGCGCGAACGCGGAGCCGTCGAGCACCGGAGCACGGCTCGACCCGGACACGAAACCACCGCCGTGCACGAAAACCATGACAGGTAGCCCGGAGGTCGCAGTGCTCGGCGTGCGCACCGTGACCGTGAGGTAGTCCTCGCCGCGCACCCAGCCAGGGCCCATCAGCGGCCTCATGTCCAGCTCGCCGAAGCGACTCCGGTCCGGAGCCGGTGCGGTCGCTCCAGGTCGCGTGGCGTCGCGGACACCGTCCCACCTTTGTGGACGGACCGGAGCCGTGAACCTGCTGGCGCCCACCGTGTTCGCCGCGTACGGGATGGCATGGAAGACCGTGTGATCCGCTCGTACTTCGCCACGGACCCGGCCGCCGGTCGTACGAACCGTGGTCACGGCGAGATCCTTTCCAGCGGCGCCCACTCCTTGATCGCGAACTTGCTGCCGTCGCGGCGGACCTCTGCGGCTCCGTGACCGGCCAGATGTGCCGGTAGGACAAGGGAGTTCGTGTCCGCCGCCCATTCGAGAACACTGCGCCTGCTGGCTCGCGCCCGCTCGGGGTCCTCGCAGAAACAGCTGTTGAAGTCCGGCTCGACGAGCTGTACCACCGTGTGCAGCAGATCCCCGACGAACACCGCGCGCTCGCCGCCGGAGTCCAGGCGCAGCACCGAAGAGCCGGGAGTGTGCCCGGCGGCGAGGTCCAGCCGCAGGTTCTCGTCGATCACGTACGACTCGTCCCAGAGCTGCACGAGCCCCGCGTCGTGGACCGGCCGGACACTGTCCTCGAAGATGTCATTGCCGTGGAAGTGCTCGAAATCCCGTTGCGGCACAAGATAAGTGGCGTTCGGGAAGGTCGGAACCCACTCGTCGCCGTCGAGCCGCGTGTTCCATCCGACGTGGTCCGCGTGGATGTGCGTGTTGATCACCACGTCCACGTCCTCCGGGTTGACTCCCGCCGCCGCGAGGTTGTCCAGGAACGGCGTGTTGAGCAGGTGGAACGCGGCCATCTGCGGGCGTTCCTTGTGGTTGCCCACGCCCGTGTCGACCAGGATCGTCCGCCCGCCGCTGCGCAGAACCCAGGTCTGCAAGGCGCAGTGCACCTGATCGGTTTCCGCGATCCAGTGGTCCGGCGCGAACTCCGTCCAGTGCTGTGGCTCGCTCTCCGGCACGAACGCGCTCGGCGGCATGATCGGCCCGTGCCACTCCATGACCCGGGTCAGGCTGACATCGCCGAAGGTCATCGTGTTCACCGCTGTGCCTCCGCGAGTGCGATCAGGGTGTCCTCGATGCCCCGCACCGTGAACCGGCGGAACCGTCGCAGCTCCGCCTCCGTCGAGCCGAAGGCGGGCAGCAGCTTCAGCACCTGCCAGTCGACCGTCACGATCGTGTTGGCGTGGAAGGAATAGGTCCAGCGGACGACTCCGTCGCCGGACTCCCAGGAGAACTCCTTGCCCGGCTCCGCGGTGAGCACCCGCGAGGTCGACTCCCAGACGCGGTCGCCCGCTTTGTTGACTCCGGTGAACACCGCTCCGACGCGGGGCCCGCCGTTGTCCGCGTAGGCGACTTCGACGACGTTCGGGCTCCATTCGGCCATGCGGGAGACATCTGCGATGAGGTCGTAGGCGTGGGCCGGGCTCGTTGCTATCCAGGCGCGGCGCTGGATCGGTGGTACGTCCATGCTGATCACTGTCGTGCGTTCGCGCTGGTGGAGGTATCAGTCACGTGACTGCACTTTCGTGCCGCACGCGTGCGACGGCATCTGGAACGGCGCGACAATCGAGGTATGCCCACAGCTCACCACGACCTGTACAAGCGCTACCTCTGGGCCACGATGAGCCAGGACCCCGACGCGGTCGCCGAGTCCTTCACCCCTGACGGCGTGTTCGAGGCGCCTCTCGTGCTCCCGGGCCAGGCTTTCCCGGCGCGCATGGAGGGTCGCGAGCAGATCCGGGACCACCTCGCCGCGTACTACCGGCGTTCCGCCGCCTCCGGCTCCGACCGCCAGGTCGACGTCGCGAACTCCCGCTACGAGCTGCACGCCACCGCCGATCCCGACGTGTTCATCGTCGAGATCGACACCGCGTTCACGTCGCCGACCGGCCCCACGACCATGTCGCTCGTGCAGGTCTTCCGCCTCCGCGACGGCAAGATCGCTTTGCTGCGCGACTACTTCGCCCCGGACTCCGTCGTCTAGCGGTTTCGGAGCGCGGCGGCGCGGACGCGTCGTGTCCTGCCTCGTTCGGCGAGGACGGTGAGGGCCTCGGGCGAGGCCACCGTCTGCGCGGCTCGTCGCTGAAACCAGTCCGACGCACCGATGATCTCCTGCGCGGTCCACGGCCGACCGAGGCTGATCGCCCTGAGCAGACCCCATTCCCGCAACCGGCGGCTGAGGAACTCCCGCTCGGCGATCACCGTGATCACCGAGCGGGCCCAGTCGTCGTACCGTTCATCCAAGAGCAGTCGCGCTGCCCGGTCGTCCAGGTGTTTGACCACTGCGGACTGCGCCATCGTCGCGTCCGGGTCGCGGAGGACTGCGGCGATCAGGTCGGTTTCGCCCTGGTCGTGAACCGCGGCCAGGGCTCGGAGGTACTGGGCGTACCGGTGGTGCTCATCGGCATGATCGCTGGTCACGTGGAGGGCTCCTGTAGATCCGCTAGAACGGCGCGGGCTCGTCGATCGGGGCCGGTTCCGCGATCGGTTCCGCTTCTGTCTCGGTGGTCTTCCCGTTGGGTGTGGTCCACACGTGTCGCCCGTCGGGGAGGTTCTTGCAGCTCCAGTT
>NZ_JANAVO010000028.1 GCF_024213555.1 Allokutzneria sp. A3M-2-11 16
TTCGGCAGTATCCGCAGCTAGAGCGTTGTGGTGGAGCGGCTTTGCCCAGGTCGCCGCGAACCGTCGCAGCCTCAATATCCTTCACTATCGATGCGACTCAGATCGCCGCTGAGCGCTCGAAGGACGCTCGCCGGGCCTGCCACCCGACCCCGGAGACGATATGCGCTCAGCGCCGAACGGCACCGATGACCCGCCCACCGGCGTGCCGAGGGGAGCTTCCCCGCACTGGTCTGCACGGCTGGTCGCGTGGACCGGCTTCGCCTTTGGGTCGGTGGCATCCATCGCGGCGAACGTGCTCAGCACCTGGCTGCCGGTTCCCGGCCCCGACGGGAAGCCGGTCGCGCGGCCGGAGGGCTGGGTGCCGGAGCTCGCCCCGCAGCTCGGCGCCCCGCAGCTCGGCGCGGCCGTGTGGTCCATCGCGTTGTTGGTGAGCGTCGAGGTTCTGACCCGCGTCCCGTGGCCGAACACGGCACTCTGGATCTGGGCGCGATACCTCGGAACGGGATCGGTCGCGCTCGGCTCGGCGGTGATCAGCTACTCGCACATGCGGGACGTCCTGCTGTCCTGGGGCTACCACTGGTGGGCCGCCAGCGTCGGGCCGATCGTCGTCGACGGGCTCATGACGGTGAGCGGGTTCGCGCTGTTGGCGATGAGCCGCGCGGCGGACCACGTCGTGGTGGCCGTGGCTGGCCTGGACCAAGCGGTCCAGGCCGGACCAGCTGGACCGCCCGAGCGGTCGGTCCGCCGGTCCAGTCGACTGGACCGCGCCCGGCGGACCGGTCCGGTTCGGGAGCGGACCGTGGACCGCCGGACCACTCGCCGGACCAGGGATGCGGACCGGTCCGCGGACCAGGTGGCCCGGGGCGGCGGACCAGCGTGGACCGTTGCGCCGCTGAGCGAGCCCGAACCGGCCCGTGAACGTGGGCGCTCGGTCCACGCGGACCGGTCCACTGGCCCAGACCTGGTGGTCGCTCCCCTCGACCCGCCTTCTGGTCCGGTCAGCGTGGCCCCGGACCAGACCACTCGGCGGCGGACCGGTCCGGTCCGGGACCAGCGGACCGGACCAGTCCGTGCACGCACTGTGGACCAGCGGACCACACGGCCCGGACCGGATGGACCGGACCCGGCGGGCGGCCGCAACTGGACCGGCGACGCACCACGACCCGGACCACCGACACCGCGGACCGGTCCAGGACAGGCCGCACCGACTGGACCAACTGGTCCGGACCGGACCGAGCGGACCACCGAGACGCGGACCGGTCCGCGAACCTCAACTGGTCCAGGCCGGACCACGCGGACCACTAGCGTCGACGACCTGCACGACGTCGGCGCCCGCGTGCTCCGCGACCTCCAGGCCAGCGGTGCACGGGTCAGCCGCCGACCGTTCGCGGCGGCGATCCGCGCACGGGGACACTCGATCGGCACCGTGCGCGCAGGGGATCTCCTGCGGGAACTCACGGAACGGCAGCGAGTCACGGCCTGACCTTGGTCACCCGACCGTGGCGGGCGTACCGTGGCGGACAGCTCTTTCGCCGAGAGCAACACCCCGGGCCGACGGGCCCGGGGTTCCGGCGAAGGAGACTCGGCGAAGATGAGCGAGGTGTTCATCATGGACACGAACGCGGACATGGGCGCGCGCCTGCGTCAGATCCGACAGGCGCGCCGCAAGTCCCTCAAGGCCGTCGCGGAACTCGCGGGGATCTCCGAGGGCTACCTCTCCCGATTGGAGACAGGCGAACGTGCGCTCGACCGGCGTTCGCTGATCCTCGATCTCGCGAACGCCCTTGAGGTTGCTCCCTCGGAGATCACGGGATCGCCGATAGCCACGCTTGGTGAGCTTGCCGAAGATCAGTCGCTCGGCCCCGTCCGACTCGCGCTGCTCGCGGTCAGCATGGGCGAGCCGCAAGGGCAGGTTCTTCCGGTCGAGGCGCTGTCCGCACGTGCAACAGGCCTACTCGATGCTCAACGCGAATGCCGCTACGCCGCTGTCGGCGAAGAACTTCCAGCACTGATCCGGGACCTGCAC
This sequence comes from Allokutzneria sp. A3M-2-11 16, assembly GCF_024213555.1. Taxonomy (GTDB): domain Bacteria; phylum Actinomycetota; class Actinomycetes; order Mycobacteriales; family Pseudonocardiaceae; genus Allokutzneria. The sequence goes on from NZ_JANAVO010000028.1 coordinate 2,027, forward strand.
GCGTCCTTGGCAGCCAAGCGCGAGGTGAAACAGCTCTTGCGGTTGGCAACCCTGGTGCACGTCCAAGGCACACAGGCTTGGCTGATGGACATCGGCGCCAACATGGACTTGGGCTGGCAGGCCGCCACGCTGGCAAAGAGCGCGGCGGAAGAACTCGACGAGCCCGTCGCTCACGCCGTGAGCGCGTTCGGGACAGGATTCGGCCTGCTCGGCGCAGGCGCGTTCAGCCTCGCCAAGAGGACGCTGACGGCCCCCGAGATCGGGACACGGACGGCGGAGGAAATGCAGCTCAGCGGGATGCTTGCGCTGGCGAAGTCCCTTACGGCGGCAGCCGAGAAGAACGAGAGTGAGCGCGCGTCGGCGCTGGAACATGCGGCCGAGCTCGCCGAGTGGACTGGCGAGGGAAACGCTCTATGGTTCGGTTTCGGCCCGAGCAACGTGGGCGTCTGGCGCATGTCGGTTGCCCTCGAAGCAGGCGAGTACGCCGCGGCCGCGAAGGTCGCCAAGACGGTGAATCCCGAAGCGCTCGCCTCGCCTACCCGGAAGGCGGCCTACTGGCGCGAATACGGTCGGGCATTGGCTCGACTCCCCAAGCAGCAAGATGCCGCCGTGATGATGCTGCGCAAGGCGGAGCTGATCTCGCCTGCGCGAATTCATCGGCACCCGTTCATGCGCTCCGTACTTTCCGAATTGCTTACCAGGGCCAAGCAGGGAGCAGTCCGGCGGGAGCTTCGTGGCATGGCCTTCCGGGCTGGACTGCCTGCCTAAGCCGTTTGGGGGACCCTTGCCACCCAGGCAAGGTTTCGCGCGCAGACGTTTCTACCTTCCTCACCTCCTGATGGAGGCGAGGAACCGCTATGGCCGGATGGCAGGGACTTGCGTTCGTGGCAGGAGTCGGCATGCCGACCTTGGCCGCGTACGAATTCGTGTGGCGTTGGTGGACGCGGCGGCGCGATTGCGGCGCGACCACCGAGGCGAGCTTGAGCATCAGCGAGACGAATCCTGATCTCGGCGCGCTGATCGAGCGCGTCGGAACGCGACACCCCTATGCCCCGCTTGACGGGGCACATCGAGACCGCTCGGCGTCCGGCTGCACACCGGCCGTGACGCGCCGGTCGTCGAGCACCAGCGGGGGCGGAGGCTTTCCGCTCCGCTCCCGCTGGCCCAGGCGGTAGTGGCCGTGGCTAGCCCGGACATCGACAAGTTGCCCGTCATGCCGGAACGGAGCTGGCATTGGCGACCGGTCGAGGGCAAGCGCCACGCGGCGACCGGTCAGGATCACGCCACGGTGGAGACCTTGTGCGACAAGAAGTTCGCGGCCCCCTTAGACCTTCCGGAGACGGCGTACTGGTGGCCGACATGTAGGGCTTGCTGGGACCGGGCAAAGGCGTGAGGACGAGTGTCCTTTGTAGACATGGGGTGAGGGTCAGTTGACAGAGCAGGACATAGCAGCGCAGGCGCGGGGGCGCATCCGGGCCGGGTTCGTGCGGGTACGCGACGCGCTGGCGTTTCTGGACGGGCAGTTCACCGAGGCGGCTGATGAGTTGGAGATCATGGGGTGGCCGGGGCGGAGTCGGCAGCTGCTGTCGGAGTTGCCGGAGCCGTTGGGCAGGCTGATGTCGTTGTCGAAGGATCTGATCACGGAGTTGGAGCCGAAGCGGTGACCGTGCATGGGGACCCGCCGCAGAAGCTGGCGCGTGGCGTGCCGGGTGCTCTGTCCCTTGTGGACTCTGCGCGGGCGAAGGTGGAGGCCGCGGTCGTCGAGCTCGCCGAGGCGCTGCGGTGTGTGGAGGACAATCCGCGTACCGCACCGGATGCGTTGGGTGAGGCGATCAGGAGCAGCGGGACGCAGTTGCGGAACGCGGCTGCCCGGTTGGGGAACGCGGCGGCGCGAGTGAAGCCCGGCGCTGCCGTGATGACGGTTCAGGAGGATGACCGATCGTGAGTTTGGGGCAGAGCCGGGTACAGCTCAATGAAGCGGCGCGGAAGTTGAGTCAGCTCTCCGGTGAGTTGTTCGTCGCGACCGAGACCGCGGAGTACCTGTATGGGGAAATGCGGGACGTCACCGACGGGTTGGAGGACTCCGAGCTCATGCGCGCGGTGGAGTTGGCGGGTCGGATCTTCGACTGCGTGAAGGGGACCTCGAACGACGCGGCCGCGGCGGTGGAGCTCATCGACTCCTACACTGCGCGCATGTAGCCCACGCACGACGAGGAAGCGCCCCTCGTCCCCGGTTCGGCCGGGGACGAGGGGCGCGGGCGTGTCTGGGGCCGGGCGTGCGGGGCTACAACGACAGGACGCCCCCGCCCGGGTTGGGCGGGGGCGTCCTGTCGTGCGCGGTGTAGACGAGCCGAGTGAGCTTGCAGCAGGCCCTGATGCTAGGGCCTGCCGTCGGGGCGGGCAAGATGTCGCGCCCTCCAGCGGCGGGCTTTCGGGGGTGGCCAGGCCGCAGATCACGAAGGAGCGTCGGGGCCACACACCTGTGCGGGTACCGCCGCGGATGCCTGCTCCGCCTTCTCCTCCACCGCCTCCGTCGCCTTCTCCACCGCCGCAGAAGTAGCGGGATCGAGGTAGGTCACGAACATCGTGACGATGCGACGGGCGGAGATGCAGACCGCGCTGGCGGGATAGCTGCGGTCCTCGGCGGTACCGGCGGGCCGGTAGGTCAGGGGTGCGGTCAGGATCAGGTCGCGGTCTGGTGAGTCCTCGCCGAGGGTGTTCCAGGAACTCAGGTGTCCGGCGATGTAGGAGCCGTCGTCGAGAACGCACCCGACATGACGGAGGGCGGTCGGGTCCCAGAGCTCGAACAGCGTCCACCACGACGACACCGACGAGGGGTGCGTTGACCGGCGGCCGAGGAGCCACCCGGCCAGAGTGGTGGGCATGGCGTGATCCTAGGAGGTCAGACCAGCGCGAGCGCGCCGGTCGTCCTCGTCGCGGATGACTGCCCGGACCTTGGCGAGGTCGGCGTCGGAGAGCTGGCCGACCCGATCGGCCAGCACCTGGACGACGACGGCGCTCACCTGGCGGCCGATGGCGTCCTCGTCGACGTCGAGCACCGGGAGCGGACGGTCGGCGGCGCGGTGGGCGGCGATGTTGCCGTAGGTCAGCCACACCCATGCCGCGTGCTTGCTCTTCTCGTCCTGCGGGTCGGTGAGGATGTGGGACCACACGGCGGTGGCGATCTCCTGCGGGCTGGGCATGTCGCCCTCCATCCAGTCGGCGACGTCGTCGCGGAAGCCGGTCAGGTCGCCGGGCCATCCGGCGGGGTCGATCTTGCGGCCGCGGGGGGTGGCCCATTCTTTGTGGCCGAGTGCGCGGTCGGGGCCCAGGCGCAGGTGTCGCAGCAGTGCGGCGACGCCTTCGGGGTAGGACTCCAGCTGTGCGCCGGACCAGTCACCTTGACCGGTGGATTCGGCCTCGACCCCGATGAGGTGGTGGTTGCCGTTGTCGCGGCCGCACCACGGCACGTATCCGGCTCCGGCGTGGTGGGCGAGTCCGGCGGCGATGACGTACCAGGTGCCGTCACGGCCCAGGCCCAGGTTGCACAGCGGGCCCGCGAGACCGGGGCGGCCGTTCACCAGGACGTTGTGCGAGGGGAAGATCCCGGCGCGGGGTCCAGCCGTGTGGTGCAGCAACACACCGCGGATCTCGCCCATGGCGCCGCGGCCGCGGGTCTGCCAGCCGTCGACCTCGATCACGTGCAGCCCGGCGGCGCGCAGGACGTCGGGCATCCAGGTCAGCGAGTAGGCCACGGGCTCACCTCCTCGCGGTCGTCGACGGGGTGCTCGTCGGGGTCGGGGTGACGGTGACGGTGGTGCAGGCGGGGCCGCCGTCCTCGGTGGCGCCGTCGGTGTAGGTGATGCGCCAGCGGCAGTCCTGGACGTAGCTGCGGGCGATACCGCGCCCGGGGATGCCGGTGGGCCCGGGTGGACCAGACGGCCCGGGTGGCCCGTCGGCGCCGTTGGTGCCGTCGCGACCCGGTGTTCCGTCGCGGCCGGGTTGGCCGGTGGGTCCGGGAGCGCCGGAGGGACCCGCGGGTCCCGTCGGCCCGGGTGTTCCGTCGCGGCCGGGCGCTCCGGCGGTCACCGGTGGTGGTGGGGTGACGATGGGCTGCTGGCCGAGGCGTCGGACCTGCTCGGCGAGTGCACGGGCGGCGGCGTCGGCGTCCTCGGCGTGCTGCTGCAACACCGTGGCGCGGCCGTCGAGGATGTCCACGCGCCCCTGGAGAGTGGAGCGGTCGAGCAGGTACACCAGCGCCAGCGCCAGGACACCGAGGATGGTCGCCCCGGCGGCGATCCACATGCGACGGTGGCCCTGATCGTCCTTGGCGCCTTCCACGGTGGAGGCGATGCGATCAGTCATCGCGCCTCCCCGGAGTCGTTGCCCTGCATGCGTTTGCGGATCTCTTCCAGCTCGGCCGTGGTGATCTCGCCGTCGGCGGCCGCGGCGAGCAGTTCGTCGACGACGTCGGTCGCGGTGTTTTTCCGCTCGCGTCGGCTGGTGCGGATCGCGGTGACGACGATGGCCACCGCCCCACCGATCGCGGTGACCAGCGCCGCGACCGCGGAGAGGAGTGTCGCCAGTTCACCCACCGGCCCCCCTCTCGACGGTGTGGCGCACGGGAGAACACCTCAGGCGAGGCGTTCGATGCGTACCCAGGACCCGGTGTAGAGGACGGCGTTGTTGGCCTCGGCCACGTTCTGCGCGACGGAGACGCCGAGCGGGCCCGCGGTTTCACCGGTGACGACGGTGCCCGCCATGCGCGCGCACACCTTGGAGCTGGTGCCCGCGCCACCGACCACCAGGGTGGTAGCGAGTGGGAAGATGCCGAGCTCGATGTCCCCGGAGATACCGCCCACGCCGAACACCAGGCCGTTGGCGGTGAGCTGGCCGGTGGCGCCGCTGGGGCCGGTCATCGCCAGCCGGACGTCGGCGGTGGTGGTGGCGGTGTAGATCAGGCAGGACTCGACCGCGTAGGTGGCATTGGCCGACATGAGCGCGGCGAGCTGGGCGTCGGCTGAGAGGACGTTGGAGTTGGTGACGGTCTTGTCGGTGGACTTGACCACGCGATGGGCGACGCCGTCGATCCAGGTGCGGTTGTCGGCGACCTGGGCGGCATCGATGCTGGTGTCGGTGGCGGGGACGTCGACGATGCCGAGGCCGATCTCCCACTTGGCGGTGGTCTGGGTCAGCGCGGGCGCGACACCAGCACCGGCTGTGCCGGTGAGCACGTCGATTTCGAGGCGGTTGAGCACGAAGTCGTTGCGCAGGATGATCCTGTCCTTGCGGGCCAGGCTGGCGTGCGCGGCCGCCAGGGACTGGATCTTCTCGGCGGTGCTCTGCCCCCACGCCGCGCGCAGCCACGCCTCACCGGTGCGGACCTTGACTTGCAGGCCGGTGCTGTCCGCGTAGACCTCTAGGGCGGTGGATGCGGTGCGCAGCACGCCGTCGCCGAAGGTCGAGCCGCGCATGTGGCGCATCATCGCCCGCCAGGTGTCCTCGCGGACGTCGGCACCGGCGCCGGAGTCATAGGGGGCGTAGGTGTCCAGACTGGTGGCCAAGGAAAGGTCACCTCCGTTCGACGTTGATGAGCCTGGTGTTGAGCAGCCGGTACGCCCGGAACAACCGGAACACGTCTTGGTTGCCGGGGGTGCCGATGATCGGCTGAATGCGTTGCGGCCCTTCGGGTGTGAGCGTGATCTGCACTTCCCGGATCAGTTCGGTGATCGCCTCGTCGACGATCGCGGTCACCTCATCGCCCAGGTCGTAATGGAGGCCGTAGCTCATGCCCGTGGTGTCCACCGGTGTGGCCTTGAACGCCGCGCGTTCACCGACTTCCGGGAGTTGCTTGGCGATCTCCTGGTCAAGCTCGCTCGTGACGGTGGTGTCGCGGCGGTCGATGAACTTCTCGATGCGCCCCCAGGTGGCCACGCTGGCGGAGTCCTGGCCCTCACGGACGGTGCGCGCGGTGCCTTCCCCGCCGCCACCGACGAACAGGTAATTCCCTTCGGGGGCGGTGGATTCGTAGTCGAAGGCGGAGAGGTTGCCCAGTGCTTCGGAGAAGATCACCGAGGCGGTGAGGTCGGCGGGCTGATAGCACCGGAACTCCAGGTGCGAACCGGATTGGCGGATGCGGAACCCGATTCCCCCGCCTGCCAACGCCAATCCCTGCATGAGTTCCAGCAGCACTTGCCAGCGGGCGCGGCCGGTCACGCTCGTCCCGGCCACGTCGACCGCGGGCACCGTCAGTCCCGGGACGCGCCGCGGCGCCAGGGCGCCGGGGCCGAGGTTGATGTCGACGTACTGATCCAGCACCACCGACGCGGTGTTGGTGCGGACGTCGTACTCGGCACCGGAGTACGGTGGCGCCGCGGTTCCGGGTTGTGGGTGTGCCAGGCGGCGGGCCAGCCACACGTTGTCGTCGAACCCGTTCACCGTCACCGTGTTGGTGTTCTCCGCGCGTTGCGGGTGCCGGTAGTTCACCGGTCCACTCAGGACGGTGTTGCCGTCGCTGCTGCGCACGAGCTCGATGCCCGCGCCCGGCGTGGTCAACTCCACCGCCAGCGGTAGCCGACGGTCGAGGGTGATGCTCCAGGTGCCCACGGCGTTGAACCGCGGTATGAAACTGGCGCGCTGGTAGTCCTCCAGCAGCCCGACGCGCTGCAACTCCCGGTTGCGGACGTAGATCCTGAACGTGGTCATCGCCCATCACGCCGTCAGGTAGCGGTGGCGGCGGGAGAGCACGACCCGGGATGCGGCGGTGGTGCCGGACATCTCCACGCGCAGCGCGTTGGCTCCGCGCGCTAGCGCCCATAGTGACGACGCGGAGGACAGGGCGGGGAACTGGTTGGTGCCGTCGCTCTTGGTCACGGTCTTCGCCCCCGGCCTGGTGTCGATGGTCAGGGACTCGCCCGCGGCGAGGGTGATCGTGAGCGTCATGTACTCGCCGGTGGTGAGGTTGCGCAGCGTGATCGCCGACCCGGGGCCGGTGATCGTCCACACTGGCCAGGTCTCGACGTCGCCGCTGTTGGTGATCGTGGCCTCGGCGAACACCGACGAGCTCGACAACCGCAGCGGGAAGAACGGGAAAAATGTTGCGGTGTCACCGGATTCGAACGGGTCGGTGGTGTCGGCGATGTCGTACCAATACGGGTCGACCGCCCGGAACATCGGCACCGCGCGCTGCACCAACGGGCCGCTGGTGCGGCCGAGGGTTTCGTCGAGCTCCAGTCCAGCCGAGACCCGGCAGTAGATCTCGCGCTGATCCCCGGTCGGACTGGTGAGCCGGATGGTGCCCTGCCCGCGCACGGGGTCCATCGCCGCGATCATTGACCGCAGCCGGGCGCGCAGCGCCGCGGGCGAGGAGTCGGTGATCCACAACGGCAGGCTGAACTCGCGGACTCCGTGCCGTGCCTCGCGGAACCGGGCGCCCGGTTGCTCCGGCACGCCCTCGTCGACCAGGACCGGCGGCGGCGCGAACCGCCCCGACACCGCCCACTCGACGTCGAGGGGGATCATGGCGCCGTTGGGGTCGATCCACACCAGCGACTCGGTGCCCGCGCTGGTTCCGGCGGGGTTGACCGCCAGCGACACCGTCAGCGACGCCGTGCTCGCCGAGGCGGTGGCGGTGCGGGTCCCGGTCGCGCCGGAGGCAATCAGCGATTGCCGGGCGATCGCGGCGAACAGATACAACGTGTTGGTGTCGGCAAGCTCGGTCATCGCCGCGGGCGGGGTGTAGGTGCTGCCTCCGGCGACACCGGCCCACGCGCACAACATCATCGTCTCGGGTCGCGCCGGGGAGAGCTCCGGCGCGACGTGGCTGGTCGAGGCCGAGCTCGACCCGCCCCACGCGACGACGTCCACCGGTGTAGAGGTGTCCGCACCGGTCAAGCACTCCACGTGCGCCACGCAGCTGGAGGACGCCGACACCCCGAAGGTGTGCGACGCCGGTTCCCCGCTGCTGACCGCGCGGATGAAGACCTTGCCGAACCCGCAGCCCGCCACGGCTCCGTCACCGCCGACCTGGGACCACCCCGAGGGGGCGGTGATGTCGGCGGCCGCGCCATCGTGGTCGATGAGCACCACAGCGACCAGGACGTCACCGACGCTCGCCCCGGCCGGGGTCGACACCGTCAGCGTCGTCGTGCCGTCCGCGGTACCGGAGCTGACTGACCGATGACCCACCGACACAGCCGCCCACCCCCTCGAAACCGTTTCGGGACAAGGGATGTGGGGCGGCCGGTCAGATCCCGGCGAGTTGTTCCATCCGCGCGAACTGCGCCTGCAAGTCCACCGTGGAATTCCCGGCCTGCACGATCGTCAGGTGGTAGTGGACCTCCTGACCGCCACCGCCGAGGCCGACGCCGAATCCCATGCGCCGGTTGGCCTCGGCGAGGATCGCCATCGAGCGTGCCGACCCGTCCAGTGGGATGAACGCCTCGGTGCCGGTGAGCCGATCACCCACCACCCGCCAGGAGTTCGGGGGCACCATGCGCGCGATCGAGCCGGACATCGGTGTGAGTGCACGGATTCCGCCCTCGGCCATCGGCTCGACGATGCCGCCGAGCGCACCCATCGGGTTGGGACCACCGATCCGGATCGAGCTGTTTCCGACCACCCGGACGTTGACGTTGACCGTGCGCGGTTTGGTGATCTCGTTCAGCTCGGCCTTGGCGCCCTCGGTCTTGGCGTCCACCCGCACCTGGCCGTTGGGCAGCCGCGTGACGATGAACCCGACCCGTTCCAGTTCGGCTTGTGCCTCGCGGGTCAGCGAGGTCACCGTGATGGACTTGCTGTTGGGCACGGCATCGAAGCGGGACTTCAACACCAACAATTCCAGCTGGGTCGGCGTGAGGCCGGGTGCGCGGATCAGCGTCTCGACCAGTCCGGGGATCAGGTGCATCCGGTCGGCCAGCTGCTGGGCCTGGTCGCGGGTGAGCCCCATCTGCGTGGCCATGTTGACGAAGCTGTCGCGGCTGGTCTGCACGACGCCGCGCGCTTTCTCCATGGCCTGCGGGACCGACTGTCCCTGCTGGATCGCGAGCTCGTAGGTTTTCTGCGCGGCCTCGGCGGTGGAGTCGCGCAGCCCGGTCAACGTGCTGAACAGCGACTGGCCGTTCTTGGTCATCGTGTTGACGCTGCCGTCGGCGTTGAGCAACGCGCGGCCGAAGCCCTCCGCCTTGTCGATGTTGCGGCCGAACAGGTCCTGAAGCTGCAACAGATGCGAATTGACCTTGGCCTGTGACTGCTCCAGGTTCAGGCCGCCACCGGTGAGCGCGTCGAGGGCGTCCTTGAGCGCGCGCGCCTTGGTGTCCGCGTCGGAGGCGGTGTCCTTGAGGACCTTGATCGCCTTGGACAGCCCCGAACCCGCGGCGGTGGAGTCCAACATGGACCGACCCGAGGACTGGATCGCCTTGGCGTAATCCCGTTGTCCTGTAGCGGCTTCGCCGGTCTTCTTGTTCAGCGCGTCGAGGTCACCGAGCAGCTTCTGGGCTTCCTGGGCCCGCTCGTTGTGCACCGGCCGGGACAGACCGGTCTTGGCGTTCTCGACATAGGAGGTATTGGCGCGGATGACCTCTTGAAGGTGCCCGCGCAGATCGGCCAGGGCGGTGCCCTGGCCGAGGACCGCGTCCACCACCTGGTCACTGGCGATCCCGAATGCCTTGGCGGAGGTGATGGCGTCCTGGACGGACTGGTCGGCGGCGACGGTGGCGCGGACGCTCTGATTCATCGCACCGCTGGAGTCGCGCAGCGCCGTGGTGAGGTTGCGCGCGAACGAGGTGTGTCGCTGGGTGCGTTCGGCCGCGGACTCCTGCGAGGACGCGAGCAGGCCCAGGCCGACCACCGCGATACCGAGGGCGGCGCCGAACGGCCCGCCGAGCGCGGCCAGCAGCGCCCCGGCCCTGGTGGCGAACTTCGCCGTGGTGGGCATCGCGGCGTTGAGGCCACCGGCGTAGGTGGTGACCGCCGACCCGACGTTGATCAGCATCCCGGAGATCGCCGACCAGGTGCGCCACGCCAACCCGGCCGCCAGGACCACGCCGGTGAGCGCGCCGATCTCGTTCGCGATCGGCTCGATCACGACGAGCAGTCCATTAAGGACGGTCAGCGCGATGGAGAGACCGCCGCCGAGAACGGGCAGCGCCCCGGAGGCCAACCTGGTGACGGCGTTGACCAGGTTGATCACGAACCGCTCAACCTGCGGCATCGTCGCCGCGGCCGTCCCGGCCAGCTGGGCCAGCAGCCCACCGAGGCGGCCGAGCGTGAACTCCACGATCCGGCCCAGCGAGGTGAGCACGGTCCCGGCCGCGGTCGAACCGGAGGAGAGCGCGGTGAGAAAGTCGCTCGTGCCGGACCCGGCCGAGGACATCAGGTCAGCCAGGCCCTTGACCGCAGGCCCCGCCGAGCGGGTCGCGACCACCATGCCGGGCAGCGCGTTCTCGGCGAAGTCCGTCACACCCTTGGTCAGGGTGAGCAGATGCGGACCGGACGCGGCGAACGCCTGGGCCAGCTGGCCCTGCATCCGCATGAACGACGCGCCGATGTCGCTGGCCGCTTGGGTGAGGTAGGGGACCAGGGCGCCCGCGGCCGCGGTCGTCTCGGCCTGGATCGTGTCGCCCAGCTGCGAATACGCCTGACGAACTTCGGCGTTGGAGGACAGCGCGGCCGCGCCCACCGCGGCGAAGAGCACCGGCAGCCCGCCCAGCGCCCCGCCGATGGCCGCGGCCGAGGCCAGGCTCGCCGCGGAGGTGACGGCCATCGTCTTGGCGCTGACGGTGCCGAAGCGGTCCAGCTGACCTTGCAGCTTGTCCAGCTGCTTGGCGACCTTGAGCAGGGTCGGGCTGACCCGGTCCTTGCCCAGGATCGTGAAGGACAGCACCGAATCCCCGGCCACACCCACCACCCCCGCGTCCGTGTGGTGGTGACGTCAGCGGCCGCGGCGGCCCGTGCGGGAACGTGCTGTTTCGGCCACGCGCAGATCAGCGAGTTGCCGCAGCCACAGGTAGTCGAAGTGCCGTAGCTGGGTATCGAAGTCCCAGGGCTTCATTGCCCACAGGACGAAGAACAGCTGCTTGTACCGGGCTACTTCTTCTTTGAGGCGGCGCGCTTGCGCGCGGGAGGCTTGGCGGCCGCGGGGGTAGGAGGGATCGGCGCGTCCTGCTCGAAAGCCAAGTGCGCCAAGTTGAACCGCATGTCGGCGTAGGCGATCTCCTCCCCGGCATGCTTGCGCGCCAACCAGAACATGGCGTTCAACCCCAAGATCCCGCGGTTGAGGAAGCTCTCGTAGACGTCGCCGATCGGACGCCCGGTCACCTCCTCCAAGAGCATGGCGTCGGTGTTGAGCAACGTCTCGGGATCGAACGGAAAGCTGCTGACCCCATCCGGGGTGGTGAGGATGAACCGTGCCATGGCTGCCCTTTTCCTTGTCTCACACCAGTTTGTTCAGGAACTTGCGCACGACGTTCATCGCGCTGCGGCGGACCGTGGGGCCCTCACGTTGCATCACCTCGTCCCACCACCCCGGCGGCGCCTTCTGTCCCACCCACGTCTTCTTCTTCCCGAAGACCGGATGCCTCCACTTGCCCTCGTTGAGGTAGCCGGGCAACGTGCGCTGATCGGCGGGGAGTAGGGAGTTGTTGACGTGCAGGCGGACACTCGCGGTGGTGCCGCCGGTGCGCACGGTGGTCTTGACCGCGCGGGCGATGGTGGCGCGCAACCCCGACCGGGCACGGGCACGCCGCCACACCCGCACCGATCGGGCACTCTTGGTGCGCCGCAACGCATACAGCTCGCGAGCGCGGGCACCGCCGCGTCCACCGGCACGGGCGGTGCTCTTCTCGCCGACGATCTCCAGTCCGGACACCGACGCTTGGGCGGCGCGCTGCACCGGCGCGGCCGCGGTCTTCATCTCCTTGGCCATGGTGCGGGTGAGCTCGCCGCGCCCGGCCTGCCGGAACCGGCGCGCGGCGCGGATGAAGTCCTGCGTGCCGCGGATCTCGACCTTGACGACCACACGCCACCCCCGCCCAGGTCAGATCAGGGGGTGGTGTCGGTGGTCTGGTACTCGACCTTGATCGAGGTGGTGCCGTTGTCGACGACCTTGTACGGCAACGGCTGTTGCAGGATTTCCGTTCCGCTCACGCCCGGGGTTTCCCCGTCGAAGCGCACGTTCGCGGTGATCTTCGTTTCGAACTTGTAGGCGTTGGAGATCGTCGCGCCCTGGAACAGCAGGATCATCTCGGCTTCGGTGCCGTTGATGAACCGGTTGTAGGCGGTGAGGCTTTCGAATTCCGACTCCAGGGTGCCGGTGTACTCCCGCAGCGCGGCCTCCAGTGGTGCCTTGCGCAGCTGGGTGCCCAGGAAGTACCGGTCGTCGGCCAAGCCGTTGTTGCCCTCGACGCTGGCGGACTTGACGCTGTGCGCGGATCCGGCCAGTGACAGTGACCCGTGGACGAACGTCATCAGGGTCGGGCTGGTCGGGTAGGAGGCGGTCGCCAGGGCGGTGCCGGTGTCCTCGTCCTCCCCGATCAGGCTCAGCCCCAGGGTGGCGATCTCCCCGACGGAGCACTCCAGGTTCCACGAGCCGACCCGGCACCCGTGGTAGGTGAACGCCCGCACCGTCCCGGAGACATCCGGGCGCCCCACCTGCCAGGTCATGCCGACCGGGATGTCACCGAGGGTGAAGGTGTGCAGGTAGACCGTCGGGTCGGTGCCCGCGTTCGGCTGGCTGGTGACCAGCCCGCCGAACATGTGCTTGAACAACCGGCCGAAGCTCTTGTTGGTCAGCTCCAGCGACACGTCCCCGCCAACCGACTTCTGGCCGGAGGACCAGTCATCGGAGCGTGTGAGGCGGGTTCCGGGACGCAGCGCCTGGGACTCGATGCGCTCGATGCTCATCGCCAGGGACTCCGACCGGAACTCATAGAAGCGGTCGACCGTGACGGGCGTGCCGTAGGTGGACTCCTCGGCGCACCCGATCTGGGCCGAGAGGCCGGACGGGATCGGCATTACGGGGCCTCCTGCTCAGTCGTGGCCTCGGCGGGAGCCTCGGTCTTGGCCTTGGTCTTGGGCGGCCGCGCCGGGGTTTCGGCCTGCGCCCAACAGGACTGAGCGACCAGGGCGGCGCCGAGCTCGTCGTCGACCTCGACCGACTCGTCACGGCGCACCACGCGGTGCAGGGCGGGGACCTCGACGGCCTCGAACGGGCCGAGATAGGTGATGCGCACGGCAAACTCCAGGCATGCCAAGGAACCCGCACGACGGCGGGCACGGATGTGGTTGGTGCTTAAGGGAAAAGTCGAGCGCGCACGCGGATGGTGACCTCGAAGCGGGCGGCGCCGGAGTTACCGAGCACCGCGGTGCGCTGCTGCCACCCGATGACCTCGGCCCACATGATCGCCTCGATCAGGTCCGGTTTCTCCGCGAACGCCTGCTGCACCTCGGCCAACAGGACCGCGGCGCGGGTGTCGGCGGCCTCCTGGTCGCGGCCGTCACCGAGCAGCACCTGCACCACCAGCGTGGTGGTGTAGGACTCCTCCACCCGCTTGGTCCCGGCCTTCATGACCGGGATCTCGACGACGGCCTCGGCCTCCTCGAACCACAGGCCCTCGGCGGGGGCGGTGGTCTCGGCGCGCGCGTACTCCACGCTCACCCCGGCCAGCCCGGGACGCAACGCCAGGGCGGTGACTGCGGCGCGCTTGAACTCGATCAGCGTGGTACCCACGGCCACCGCGGCTCACCGTCCCTTGTTCCTCAGCCGATCAGCAGGTCGGGTTCCTGGACCTCGCCGTGCATGAGCTCGCGCACGGCGTTGGGGACAGCGAAGCGGGGGAAGATCTGGTTGGGGATGTCGAACTCGCCCATCCCGCCAGAGCTGTCCTGCTGCGAGCGCCACAGGTTGATCAGGATCAGGCTGGCGGCGAGCTTGAACCGCTGGTCAACCGCCGCGGTGTCGACCGCGCGCCCGGCGGTGTAGGTGATGACCACGTTGCCGCGCCCGACCGGGAACCGGGCATCGGCGCCGCTGGAGCGGCGGTGCAGCGCCGGGCCCTTCAGGGTCACATCGGCCGAGTAGGGCTCGGTGAGGTAGGCATCGGCCGGTTGGGTGCCCGGGGTCTCCGCCGTCAGCACGGTGGCGGTGGTGCCGCTGTACTCGGTGACCGAAGCCACCAAGGAGACCGGGAAGAACCTGACGAACACCTGCCCCGCCCCGCCGTCGTGGGTCTCGGCGGAGATCTGCCGCCGCACCACCGGCCCGACCAGTTCGTCCAGGCGCAACGAGGACGCGGTGATAAACCCCGCGAGCTCCACGTCGTGAGCGCCTGTGCCGGTGAGGTTCAGCGCGAGCTTGGCCTCGCTGAGCGTCAGCACGTCCAGCGTCGCCATGGGCTACCTGCTCTTGTCCTCGCCGCGGCCGCGAGCCTTGTCCGCTGCCTTGGCCTTGCCCTTGGCGCCGTCGGCGAGCAGCCCATAGCGGCGGGCGTCGTCCTCGCTGATCTCCTCGCCCTCGGTGCGGTACAGGGTCGCCGCGGCGGTGTCGCCCTCGGTGACGATCTTCTCGTCGTCGGTGAGGTACAGCCGCTGCGTGGCGACCAAGCGGCCGCCCTTCTCGGTGACGTAGTCGCTGCTCATCAGATCTCCACGTAGTAGGCGACCACCGAGAACTTGCCCGCGGTCAGGGCCGCGGTGCCGACGGTGGCGGTGATGGTGCGCGCGGCGGTGGTGCGCACCGGCGCGCTGGTGGCGGTGAGGTCGCCGCGCTTGGCGCCGGTGGTCGACCACGGCGCCCCGCTGATCGCGTCGGCGGCGTTGATGTCCGCCGCACCCTCGGCCTTGATCGCCACCGTTGCCGCGCCACCGGAGGTGAGCGCGGTGTCGACGACGATCAGCGAGTCGACGATCACCGCGCCAGACGGCAGGGTGTCGCCGCGTAGTGCGATGTCACCGACGGCGCCGCCATCGATGGCGAACTCATACAGCGCCACCGCGGACTTGACGGTGCCCTGGCGGCCGACGCCGAGCTTGTTGGTGCCCTCGATCACGGGCATGGGCTTCTCCCTACGGGTGGGACCACACGGGCAGCGGCCGCCCTCGCCTGCGGCCGCTGCCCTCTTCGTGGTGGATCAGATGCCGGTGACCGTGGCGAACGCCGCGGGGCGGTAGACGACCAGCGCGACGCGCATGTCCGCGCGCACCGCGAGCTTGCCGTTGATGAAGAAATCGCTGTGCGAGTTCGACACCTGCACGTCGATGCCGCGGCGGGTTGAGAGCTCGCTGTAGTTGGCGAAGTCGCCGACCAGGCCGGTGTTCTCGGTGATGCCGTCGGCCTCCACCACCGGCAGGCCCCAGATCCGCGCCGGGCCAGCCTCCGAGGGCGAGCCCCAGATGTAGATGCCGTCCGCGGTGCGCAGGAGGCGGATGTCCTGCCAGTCGTTGGGGTGCAGCACCGCGGCGTTCGGCATCGCGCGGCCGGTGACCTTGACCTTGGTCATGGCCTTGTAGATCGCGTCCGGGGTGGGGTCTGCGCCCTTGGCCTGGGTCTGGATGCCGACGGTGTTGAGGATGCCGCGCAGGTTCGGCGCGGTGCCGTTGCCGACCAGGATCTGGGTGTCCAGGCGCTGGCGGAGCATGTTCGGCAGCCGGTTGTTGATGTACCCGGCGGCCTGCGGCTCGTCCTCCAGCTGCTCGTCGGTCACCGGGAGCCACGTCGCGATCTTGCGGACCGGAGAGCTCTTCTCGGTCAGGGCGAGCGCGGACTCGGGGTAGGTCGCGGCCTCGGCGGTCTCGGCCGCGGCGTTGGTGTAGGTCGTCTCCTCCATGTAGACCACGGCCGTCTGGTTCGTGGTCGTCCCCGGGATCAGGTCGATGACCTGAAGCGGGCGGGTGGCGAACTCGACGAGCCTGCCGGTGCGCGTGGTCTCCGGCGCCCACCCGGCGCCGGTCTCCATCAGCGTCTTGAGCTCGACGTCGATGTGCGCCTCGGGGCCCTGCTTGCCCTGGCGGGCCTTGTACGCCTGCGAGGCGACGAAGTGCTCGCCCAGCCGCTTGCGGCCGCGGCCGCCGTCGTCGACGCGCCGCTCACCGTCTCCAGGTTCGCGTGCGCCCGGGATGTTCGCGGCCGCCTCAGCGGCCTTGGCGACCGCGCGCAGCCCTTCGGCCTTGACGGCGAGCTCGTCGAGCTCGGTGTTGAGAGCGCGGATGTGCTCGACCTTAGCGAGGCTGTCACCGCTGATGGACGTGATCTTGTCCATGTCCAGGTCGGGACCGGCCTCGTCGAACACGCTCTTGAGTTCGCGCCGCTTCGCGTCGAGGCGGCCCTCGGCATCGGCCAGCGCGGGGAAG
This sequence comes from Allokutzneria sp. A3M-2-11 16, assembly GCF_024213555.1. Lineage (GTDB taxonomy): Bacteria > Actinomycetota > Actinomycetes > Mycobacteriales > Pseudonocardiaceae > Allokutzneria. The sequence continues at coordinate 18,371 of NZ_JANAVO010000028.1, forward strand.
GTCACGGGCATGGTTACTCCTTGGCGAGCTGGGCGGAGTGAGCCAGGAAGCGCAGAAACTCTTGCGCCGCACCGGTCTCAGGGGATGCGGGCGTGGTCTCGGTGCCGGGCGCGAGCAGGTCCTCAAGCCGCGTGAGTTCGTCGCGGATCTGCTTCAGCTGCTGCGCGCTCACTTCACCGAGGGACTTGCCCTTCTCTCGCCGCTTCGCCAGGACGTCGGCGGCGCGACCGGTCAAGCCGGTGACCGCGGCCAGGACCGCGGCGGCGTGATCGGCAAAGGTCATGCCCTCACCGGATTTCACGGTGAGAGTGCGGGTGTTGACCCCGGCGCCGAGCAGCACCGGAGACACCTCGTGCACGGTGAGCGCCTTGAGAAACCGCACGTGGCGGTCGGCGTGCTCACCGAAGCTGTATTCGTCGGCGTCGTAGCCGTAGGACCACTCGCCGAGGCTGTCCTCGGCCAGTGCCTTGACGACCTCGAAGGTCTCACGACCGGCCACAGTGGACAGGAAGAACGTCCCGTCGAGGATCGCCTCGGTGTCGGTGGCGCGGATGACGCCCTTGCCGACGGGGAGCTTGCCCTCCCAGGACCCGTGCCCGTAGGCGGAAATCACCACCGGTGCGCCGTCGGCGAACGCGCCCGCGAGGGTCACGTCCCCGTGCGCGTCCACCACGTCGAAGGTGGAGAACACCGCCGAGACGGTGCCCGCCTCGGCGTCCTTGATCTCGACGCGGCTGAGGGACTTGGTGTGCATCACGACTCCTCGCCTGTCGCAGGTGTGGAGGACGACGGCAGTCCGCCGCCAGGCTTTTGCAACTGCACGGAGAACAGGCCGCTGTGGTGCAACAAGGACCAATCGGAGGCGGCCACGGCGGCGAGCACCGACTCGGCGGTGTATCCGGCGTCCACGAGGGTGCGGATGGTGCGGGACTCGATGCCCTGGATCTCCGCGGCGTCGCGTTCGTCCTCGCGCAGGAACGCGATGTCGCGGGTGTCCACCGCCAGGCGCGAGCCGGTCGGCGGGGCGGTGAGGCGTTGCAGGCTCGCGGCCGCCATCCTCCACAGTGGACGCATGGTGCCGTCGGCGAAACGGCGCCGCGCCTGGCTGTAGTTGGAGTACGTGGCGGCGGCCAGGCCCTCGGACAAGCCGACGATCACCGGCGGGACACCGGCGGCCGCGGCGATGCGGGTCTCACCAGCACCCTGGATCGCCCGGAAGTCAAGCTTCTGGAAGTCCGCGGCCAGCACCGACACGTCCGCGCCCCCGCCCATAAACAGGGTCTTGTAGGCGTTGTCGGCGCCCTCGTGCTGCCGCCTGAACATCTCCACGAACTGCTTGAACTTCTCCGGCGAGGTGTCCTTGTCGAAGGTCACCACCAGCCCGGGACGGGCGCCCCGGCTGAAGAACTTGTCGCGGTAGACGTTGGCGGCCTTGTCGGCCTGGACCTCCCGCAACACCGGCGTCAGCCACGACATGCCCCGGAACCGCGCGGAGGCGTCGGGGATCGGCGAGTAGTGGCAGACCTCCTCCGGCAGCAGCACCACCGGTTCCGGCGCGGCCACACCGCCGTGGGTGGGCGGGTCGTAGAGGTAGGCGATGGTCCGCGCGTCCAACGCGTTGGGGTTGTCGGAGTTCGAGCCGATCAGGATCGTGACCCGGTCCGGGCGCATCCGGACGATGCGCCGCCCCGGGCCCGTGGCGGCGCGGCCGAGGCGGCCGCGGTCGTCGGCGACGGTCGCGTAGAAGTTGCCCGCGAGCGAGGCGTCCACTTCCATACGGGAGAGCAGTTCGCCGGTAGTGCCGCCAGGCCACGGAGTGCTCAGCAGCTCCAGCCCCGCGGCGGTGAACAACTCGCCGGGGCGGCCGCTCTCGTTGCGCTGCCACAGGAATGTGGCCTCGCTGAACACCAGCTGCCGGGTGAGGATGCACGCGAACACCGGGCCGCTCGCCTTGTAGGCGCCCTCGATGTAGCCCTCGAAGTTGCTCGCGATCTGCTCACGGTCACCGGTGAGTCCACCGGAGAGCAGCGACCATGCGCGGTCGAGATCCCAGAACGGCGGCTCACTGAAACCCTTGGTACGACGGGGATTGAGGACGTGGCCGAGGCGTTCGATGAGCTTCACGTCGGCGGCCCCGTCCCGTCATCGAACATCAGCAAGACCGCGCCACTGGCGAGAAGGAGCCCGGCGACGATGAGCGCGGCCGCGCCGGAGAGCAGCGCCACGCCCCAGACGATCAGCGCGGCGGCGAGCACCAACAGCGCGACGACGACGAGCACAGCAAGCGGTGACACCGACCACCCCCTTGCTCTATCCCCAGGCGCACAACGGTTCGACGTCTTCGGGTTCGGGGACCTGGCCGTACTGGGCGAAGCCGTGCAGGGCGCCGGTGACGGCCACGAGCGGGCTGATGTCGATGTCGGGGTCCTGGCGGTCCCACGCCCACGCATGGCCGAGTGGGCGCTTCTTGGCGCCCGCGAGGGCGGCGTTCAGTTCGGCCTGGTTCAGGTGGCGCAGGGCGTCCTTGGTCGCGGCGTCGTAGAAGGCGGAGCAGGCGTGCGCGACGTCGCGGGCGGTCATCAACTTCGGTTCGATCCCGGCCTCGCGCAGCACCGGGATCAGCGCACCGGCGGGGCTGGACGGGTCGAGCACGACGGCGGCGGGGTTGTGCTTCCGCACGAGCTCGATCACCCGCTCGCCCATCCACCCCGTGCGGGGCCGGTGCTCGACGACCTCGACGTGCATCCGCCCGTCAGCACGCCGACCGGCGGCGGCGATGGCCCCGGCGGTCTGCGCGGGCGTCATGTCCAGGAAGAACACCAACGCGCCGGGGATGCGCGAGTGCTCGTCGACGAGCGTGGCCCAGGTCTCGGCGGGGATCACCGGGTCGACGACCACGCGCTTGGGCCACATGTTCAGGTAGGCCCGCATGAACTCGATCCGCTTCATCGACACGAAGTCGTCGCGGATCGCGTCCTCGGTCACGGTGTGGCCGAGCGCGGGCATGCACGCCCGCCACACCGCCGGGTCGCCCGGGTCGGCGTCCTCCGGCGCGGACCACTCGAAGTACGCGACGCCGGAAGTGCGGCCGTCCTCGACGTGGCGGCGGCCGTCAACGACCTTGTCCCACAGGTACAGCGAGCTGCCGCGGTTCCCGGCGGTGGAGACCACCCACAATTGGGGTTGCTCGCGGGTGATCATCGCCGGTTTGAACGCCTGCTCCAACCGGTCGTCGACCTGGGCGAACGCCTCGTCGACGAACGCCAAGTCCAATGTGGAGCCGTGCCCGGCCTTCTCGGTGGTCGAGGAGATCCCGTGCCGGGAGCCGTTGCGCCAGATCACCGCTTCGTTCCCGTTGGCCTTGCGGACCCGGAACAGGCGGGCGAACGGGCTGTTCCTCAACGCCTCGACATGGTCGTCTTCCCACTTCTTGCGGGCGTCGTTGCGGGTCTGCGCGGAGTAGGTGATCACCTGGCGCGAGCCGAAGCCGAGGGCTCGCTGCACCGCGGTGGCGAGGATGAGCGAGGTCTTGCCGGACTGCCGCGGCACGGTCAGCACGACCTGCCGGTAGACCAGCCGCCGCGTGAGCGGGTCGACCTCCAGGGCGATGTCGGCGACGCCGCGCTGCCACGGCATCAGCGGCGTGCCCAGCTGCTCGGCGACCTGCGCCACGCGCGGGCCCAGCGTCGGGCGCTCAGGGGTGCGGGATGTCGCCCACTGGGGTGGACAGTGCCCCCACGAGCTCGTGGAGTTCGTCGGGGTCACTGGCGCCCCCGTCCTTGCACAGCGCGTCCAGGCACGCGCGCAGCTCCCGGGACACCGCCGCGGTCGCCAGGCCCGCGCCGTCATCGAGCTGACGGGCGAGCTTCAGCGCGAGCGCGGACAGCGCCTCGTGCGCCACCGAGAGCCCAGGCAGGTCGTCGAGGGTGGCCCGCAGACCCGCCTCGACTGGCCCCGCGCCCCCCTCCCCAGGGCCTGGGGAGTTTTTGGGCGAGTCGTGAGCGATGGGGTCTCCCTGTCGCACGTCATCACGACCGACCACGGCCCCCCGCCCTCCTGTTACCCCGCCGTGACCGGCGGGACGTTCGTTTCGTGATCGAGCTCGCGGAAGCGGCGATCACTCGCCGTACCAGCGCCGGACCAGGTCCATCGCCGCGGCAGGACGAGCACGCAGGCACCGCGCCACCACCACCGACTGGCCGGGATCGACGACCACGAACTCGGCACCGAGCCGGGCGTAGCGCAGGTGGTCGCGGTCGGTCATGGCCGAGTGGATCACGTACACATCAACGCGATGACGGTGCGCAAGCGCAGCACCGAGCGCCGCCTTGCGTGCTGCCCTGGTGGTGGCCAGCACCGGCGCGGTGTGGTTGTGCGCATCCGCGTTCGCTCCGGTCAGCGCGTGCGCCAGCCGGTCGAAGTCAATGACGATGTCGTAGGGTCGCGCCCTGCTCAGCACCCACGTGGACTTGCCCGCCGCTGGCGGACCGGACACGACGTACAGCACGGACTCACCACGCTCTCGACGTCCGCGACCGCTTCGCCTCGCCGAGCGGTCGGTTGCCGCGGCGGGCGTTGCACCGCCGGTGCGCGGGCGCCATGTTCTCCGGGTCCAGCTCCGCGCCATCACGCGAGAGCGGGTCGAGGTGATCCACCGTCGCGCTCATCGGATGCTCGCGCGGTAGGTCGAGGTCGATCGGGTGACCGCACAGGTGGCACACGCACACCTGGTGCTCGGTCAGCACCGCCCACCGCACCCGCCGGAACGGTCGGCCCGTGCGGCCTTTGCTGCGCGCCACGACGACCACCACCCCGAGAACGTGCGGCGGTAGCGCCGCGGCCTGATCCTCGGCGGCCGGTCACCGGCCACAGGTCGGACACCGCCCGCACGTCGGACACGGCGCAGGTGGTGGCGCGGGCGTGGCAGCCGGGGCGAGGAGCTGCGTCGGGAACTCAGCCACCGGCGTGATCTCGAAGCCCTCGACCATCGTCGTCCAGTCGCCCATCGTGGGGTCACCTCCCGCGGTTCAGGCACGTGCCACACGCCGGGCATCGGGCGCCTTCTCCGGAGAACACCCTCCCGCGAGTGCCCGCGGGCGTGGCCGGTTCCTTCGGCAGTTGCGTGACCGGCTTGGGATCGTGGCCCGGACGGATGGTCACGTACGGATTGCCGCCGGTCATCGCGCTACTCCTCGTCGGTCCACACGAACCGGGTCAGGCCGCCATGTCCGTGGACGAGCTCAGCGTCGGCGAGGCAATCCCAGTGCGCGGTGGACGCCTGGTCACCACGCCAGCGCACGGTGACCGTGCCGTCGGGCCACTGGACGCCGTCAGCCACGCGGCCGGTGCGGGAGCGGCCGCTCGTATCGACCTCCCGCCACACCTGGAAGCGCCGGGGCAGCCTCATCACCTGGTGCTGCAACTCCCTGCGACACGTGGTGCACATACCGGGGCCCCCGCAGCGGGCACGCGGCGGAGGCGGTGTGGTCGGAGTTCCGCGACCGAACCAGTAACCATGGGAGGTGTAGGGCACGCGCCACCTCCCAGCCTGCTCCAACTTGCTCCACAAATTGGAACAACCGCAACGAGCGGAACCCCCAAGCCCTGGGGGGGTGCTCGGGGGTTCCGGGGTGGCCGATCGGGTCCGGTCCACTGGAGACACGGGTTCCACCTGATCAGACTCTACGTTCGCCCCAGCTCAGACGGCAATCAACGGGTCCGGCGCGGTGTGTCGCCGAGCGGTGAAGCTGGCGAGCGCGTCGGTGCGCAGCCACACCGGCCGGGCCCGGGAATGCCCGGCCGGATCGCGGGCCCACCCATCCTGTGCGCACCAGCGGCGCAACGTGCCGACCGGCACGCCCAGCCATACCGAGAGGCTGGCGTAATCCGAGCGCGGGCAGCCCAGGGCGTGGCCGAGCTCGTCCCACCGCTCACGCGGCCACGTGGTGCCGCAGGTGCGGCAGCGCACCAGCTCGGCGTCCGGCCGCACCCGCAGCGCCGTGCCGCACGGCGCGGTGTTGCCCGGGACGCCGCTCGGCACGGGGCACGGACCGATCGGCACGGCGCGGGCCCGCGGCCGCACGATGTGCGCCAGGTGCTCCCGCAGCTCGAAGACCTCACCGCCGAACTCGTCCAGCCACGGTTGCGAGATCACCCACCGCCACACCTTGCGGGAGAGCAGCCAGGCGATGTCACCGGCGACGCTGGCACGCTCCGGCGCGGTCATGTCGGTGGACTCGACGATCTCGCGGACCCACTGCGACAGAATGGCCGGGGCGGACTCGGCGCGCTCGTCGTAGGTGGTGCGCGGGTCGGTGCAGATGATCAGGTCGTCCCGCGCGGGCGAGCGGGAGCCGTAGCCGGGGTTGCCGCGGCCGGACGAGTCCGCGCCAGGCACGAGGTTGCGGGGGTCGAGCAGGAACTCGTAGTCGCGGGCGATCTGCCGGAGCGCGGCGTCCACGGCGTGCGCGCAGATGTCGCACGCGAGGGTGCCCTCGACGGCGGGGTACGGCTGGCCGAACGAGTCGGCGCAGCCCAGCACACACAACGCGAACGGCGCGGCGGTCATGATCGGCAGTATGCGCCGCTCATGACCCCCACAGAAGACCCGAATCGAACGCGCGTTCTACAGCTCCCACCCTTCCAGGTACGGCGTGGACTCCTCCGGGTTCTCGACCACGATGAGCTGGACGCCCGGCCCCGGGCAGACCTGCCCGCTGTAGCAGCTCCAGGGGTCGGACTCGTCGAACGGATCAGCTTTGCCCTTGCGGCGCATGACTTCAAGGAACTGGTCCGGCGTGAGGTAGATCGGTCGGCTCTGGAGTGGATCCGTGGTCATCGTCATGATCTCGGTTAGCTTGTCGATCAGCTTGCTCACCTGATCCCCTTTCCTCTCCTGAATGCTGACGGACGGCGCGGTTCAGCGCGGGGCGTTGTAGTCGTAGCCGTGGACCTCCCACGTCGTGTAGAGCGCGCGGGGGGTGATCCTGGCGGCCTCGGCGATGGCGGTCACGGCGGCGTTGGCCTCGCGGGCGGCCGCGGTGCGCCGGGAGCGCTCGGCAAGCAGTTCGGCGTAGCGCTGCTCGTGTGCGGCGATCTCCTCGGCGATCTCGCGGACCGCGGCGAGTTCGGCCTCGGGCTGGGGGCGGTGTCCACGTGGCATGGCGGTCGTCCTCGTCGGGGTGTGTGACACTGCGAGGGTGGGAACGTGTCGCGTCTCCACACCTCCGTGCCGGTCGTGATGGGCCGGAGCGGGGCCGGGGCGGCACCCTGTGCGGGTGCCGCCCCGGTCATTGATCAGCCGACGAGTGCGCCGATGTCGAGTCCGTCGTGCCGGTCGGCGCGGACCTTGGCGACCTTGATCTCGGCGAGGAATCGCACGTCGTGCTTGTTGTCCTTGCCCTGCCAGTTGTAGCGGGCCGTGACGGTCTTGATGCGAGCGCGGGTGTGCTCGCTGTTGGCGTACTCGCCGGACATCTCGGCGGGCAGCAGGTGCGCCAGGACCGAGATCCGGTTGCCGACCACCTTGAGCACGAACACGATGGCCTGGGCCACGGTGCCGGTGGCCTGGTCGGCCTTGAGGTCGGACAGGATGCGCCCGGCGACTCCGTAGAGGTCCAGCTCGGCGGTGTCGACGTACCGGTAGCCGTAGTACCGGGTGTCTTCAAGCTCGTACATGTGTCGCGTCTTTCTCTTGTGTGGCCCCGCTTTCGGGTGGTGATGCACCCGGGGCGGGGGCCCCGCTGTGCGGGACCCCTTAACTATGAACCACGGTTCACACCATTTCAAGTGGATGGTGTGAACCGTGGTTCACGGTTTGGTCACGACCCGTCGCGCAGCTTCTCGGCCGCCTCGCGCGCCAGCTCCTCGGCGCGCTGCGCCGAGGGCCCGAACGCCGTGACGTGATGGAGGTCGAGGCCCAGCGCGGTGCGGTCGAGCTCGCCCGCCTCGGCGTCGATCAACACCTTCTCGATCGTCGGCAGGGCGTCGCCGGGCAGCACGAGCACCGCGGCACCGCGCATCCGCACCGGCGCCGCCACGGTGACCGCTCCCTCGGCGACGGTGGCGCGACACCGCCACCGCTGGATCACCACGCACTCCTGAGCGCTCACCACCCGGACAGGATGGGCCTGGTAGCCCTCGCCGAGCTCGTCGAGCAGGCGCTCGCTGCCGGGGCCGCGGATCGCGGCCAGCGCCTCGACCTCCCCGCCGGGGCCCGTGCGGATGATCACGGCCACCACGTCGTCGTGGTCCTGGTTGGTCATCGGGTGTTCCTCCTGGTTCGGCGGCGCCGATGGTAGGCGCGGCCGTCGATGGCCAGCCGGGACGGGCGCACGTGGCTGGGGTGTACGCGGCGGCCGTCGCGTAGCTGGACGCGCCGCCGTGCGGCGAGGCTGGTGAGTAGCGGGCGCAGCGTGGCGGCCGCGGCCCGCTGGCTCGCCGCGACGGCGGCCGCCATGTCGGCGAAGGCCGCGCACATGGTGGCGGCGAACGCCTTGACGTCGATGGCGGGTCGCAGCATGGGCGGCGGAGGGTTCTCCGGTGGCGTCACTGGGGCTCCGGGAAGGCTTCGGGCTTGGCGCCGCCAGCCACGAAGCGCAGGACACCGATCTCGCGTCCTTCGCGGAAGGCGTTCCACGCTTTGATGGTGTAGGCGGTGGTGACGACCTCGGGCAGCCGGGCGCGGGCGGTCAGGGGCTGGGTGAGCGTGCGGCGCAGTGTCATGACGGGGTGTCGGGAGCGCAGGTTCTCGCCGGTGCGTACGTGTTCGAAGAACCACGCGCAGTCTTGCGCGTCGATGCGGTGGGTCAGCCAGTGGCACAGGCTCGCCGCGGCCGGTTGGATCGGCACCGCGGCGCCGGTGGCCATGCCCGCGGCGGCGCTGTCGCGGATCTCCGGGTAGGCGTCCAGGACGGCGAGCATCTGGTGCGTGGTGGGCTGGAAGCGGGCGCTGTCGCCGCGGCGGACACCGGCTTCCCACAGCACGACGCGGCGGCACAGCGCGGCCACGGCGGAGTAGTGCGTTTCCTGGCGCAGCTTGAGGATGTCGCCGAAGGTGCGTTTGGCGCCGCCGTCCACGGTTTCCTGGACCTGCATCGGCAGGTTGGCCACCACCAGCATCCGTTGCGTGGTACCGGATTCGACGATGGCGGCCAAGCGGTGCTGTCCGTCGATCACGGTCCCGTCGGTGGCGATCTTGATGCTCTCGCCGTTCTCCGGCCAGGTCCCCGCGGCCATGTCGAGGGCGTACCCGGCCACGATGCGGCGCCGCAGGTTCCGGTTGTGGGTGTTGCGGGCCAGGATCTCCTCAGCCGCGGCCGGGGTGATGTCGAGGACGTCGTAGGTGGGCGGGGAGGACTTGCGGCGGGAGGTGGTGGTGCGCTTGCTCACTCGGCTATCCGTTCAGGTCGTAGTTGGTTGTCGGCGTGCGGGCGCGGGATCGGGCGGATGCGCAGCGGCGCGGTGACGCGGGCGCCGTAGAACTCACCGCTGGGCAGGTAGGTGCGGACGTAGTCCCAGCACCACACGGCGTGCCAGGGCTCAGCCGGTTGTCCGGCCAGGGCCGCGCGCTGCTCGGGTTCGTCGACGATCCCGCCGCAGTCGCATCCGGGGTCGGGGCAGACCTGACCGGCGGGCCCGTTGGCGCGGGTCGGGGTGGATCGGTAGGCGGCTTGGCGGCCGGTGAGCATCGGGCACACCTGGGCGGCGTAGTGCGCGCACTCCGGGTGCATCGGCGGTTCGCCGGTGTCCAGGTGGGTGGTGAGGTTCGAGTCGGGCACGAACAGCACGACCTTGCCGACGATGTAGTCGCCGCAGATCTGGCAGATCCGGCGCAGGAACGCCGCCTCGACCCGGGCACGGCGGGTCTGGCCGAGCACGTGGGTGCCGTCGGCAAGACCGAGGCTGATCCACGGGACGACCAGGCCGCCCTGTAGCGGGCGTTGGTGACAGCGCACGGGGATGGGGATCACTGGTGACCCCGATCCTGCTCGGAGGGCGTGCCGTGGGCTTCGGCGTACATGTCGGCCACGCGGGCGCATCCGACGATCTGGCCGAAGTTGTAGCCAGTCCGAAAGGAAACGGCGGCACCGAGTCCGGCCAGAGCCCACAGGAGCAGGGCACTGCCGAGGTCCTGCGGGATCACGATCATGGCCAGGGGCGCGGTGAAGACCAGGCCGACGAGGTAGCTCATCACCCAGCCCGCCACGATGTGGGGCAGGGACAGCACGCGCTGCCTCGCGGGATGGCGCGTCACCGGTCACCGCCGTCGGTCTCGGTGGCGATGCGGGCGAAGGCGCGGCGGTCGTAGAAGGCGGCCTTGTAGAAGACGCTGATGCGGGGGTGGCCGTTGCTGTCGATGATCTCCGACCACATCGGGTGTTCGGTGGCGCGGCGGGTCCAGCCGTCGGGGAGGGTGACGTGGCGGAACAGCGGGTCGCCGTCGACGATCTCGCCGAGGCTCACGCCGAGGTCGGTCAACACCTGGGGGCCGCCGTGGACCTCGGTCGGTAGCACGGTCGAGGCCACGAACTCGCGCTGCCCGGTGGCTTCCATGTCCTCGATAAAGCGGGAGGGATCTCCTACGGAGGCGACGATCCTGCCCAGCAGCGTCGACGCGCTGAGGCTGCTGGTGTTGGTCACCGTGCCATCGGCCGCGGCCGTGGCGTCGGAGGTCTGGCTGGCGTCCCGGACACGTTCGGCGAGCAGGTTGTACCGGCGGGCTTGGCGGCGGTACCCGGCCCGCGCCGCGCAGCTGTCGAAGCCGCAGCTGTGGTTGGCCGCCTTGGCCTCGGCGAGGACGCGCAGCAGGCAGGCCCGGCGGATCACGCCCTCGGCGGTGGCCCACTTCTCGTCAAGGGTGGGCATGTGGTTGTCCGCGGCCGCGTGGTCGATGTACTGCGTCAGGGACACCACGTAGAGGAACGGGGCGCGGCTGACATCAGCGTGGGTGTGCGCGGTCAGGCGCGGCCGCTGGTGTTCGTCCAGCACTACCGCCCCCGGGCCCAGCGGGTCGTCTTGGGCCATCGCGAGCCAGCCGGTGGGCAGGTCGGCGCGGCGCAGCAGCGGGTTGCCGGGCATCGGCTCACCGACGGTGATGCCGAAGCGGCCGAGGTCGACCGGCCGACCGCGGTGGTCGACGACCGGCAGCAGCAGCGCGGCGGAGGGCTGGGCCGTGGTGTGCGGCCGGGTACGGAGCAGGTCGGTGAGGTCGAGAGTGATGTTCACGCGGGTTCTCCTCAGGTTGTGGAACGGGGATCGGGTACCGCGGGTGGCGCGCCGAGTTGGGCTTGCGCGGCGTCGCGGATGCGGATGTCGTGGTAGCCGCGCAGCAGCGGCACGACGCGGTGGCGCTTGTGGCGAACGCAGGGCTCGCTGACGCGGGCCCGGCACCGCTGGTTGCGGCACTCGACGTCGCGGGGGTTGGCGCGCAGTTCGCCCGCCTGGACCTGCCCGCCGGGGCCCCAGGTGAACAGGCCGCCGGGATCGCGGCCGTCACCGCGGCGGCGGCGGCCGCGCCGGGCGGGGGTCACCGCGCTGCCTGCCGGTGTCCGCCGGGCACCACCTCGACCAGGCCCAGGCCGACGGTGCGCAGCCACCCGGTGGACACCAACCGGTAGACCTCGCCCGCCACCCGGGACTGGCGCAACCCGAGTCGCTTGGCGAACTCCTCCAGCTCGGGCAGCTCGACCGGGCCGAGCACGTCGACCCCGGCATCGGTGGTGTGCCGGGCCCAGCACGCCAGGGCGAGCAGCACCAGGCGCCCGGTCGCGGTGAGCGCTCTGGCCTTGTGGGCGCGGTCGAGGGCGATTTCCAGTGCAGCGCGGGTGATCACGAGTGGGTTCTCCGGTCGATCAGGGGACGGCGGCCAGCAGGGCGGTGAGACCGGTAGCCGGGGGCGGGTGCAGGTTCGGCGGCGGTATCGGGTGACCGGCGCGTCGGCACAGCGGGCAGCGCGGCGCCCCGTCGAGCCGGACCTGCGCCGACAATCGGTGCGCACACCGCGATGGATTCGGCTGTCCTTCATCGCTCGTGCGCGCGGTCGGTAGTTCCGCTGGTACGTAAGGAAATTGTTCTTGTGGCCGGTCGTGGCTGGTAGGTGGCAACCCAGGCTGCCGGTCAATGGGTCCGGAACTGCCGGTCGATTCCTCTGCGGGCATGTCGGCGGGCAGGTTGTCCACAGGGGACTGTCCACAGTGACCGGCAACCTGGGTTGCCGGTGGAACCGGGTTGTCCACAGGGGACACAGCGGGCACGGGCGAGGGCGTGTTGTCGTTGCGTGGCAGGGGCTTGCGGTGGGCGTCAGGGTCGCGGAGCTCGACGACGTCGAGCAGGTTCTCGGGCAGGGTGAGGCGGTACTCGGCGTGCTGATCGGCGCCACCGCGGCCGCCACCGCGGCGCACGCACTCGATGAGGCCGAGCGTGGCGAGGGCACGCAGGTGGGTGCCGATGGTGCGTTGGCAGAACGTCGTGTCGGCGGCCAGGATCTCGGTGCCGGGCCAGATCCGGGTGCCGTCACCGTCGGCGTAGCAGGACAGGGCCAGGGCGGTGAACTTCAGCGCGGACGCGAGGTTGGTGCGGAGCAGGATTCCGCGCCAACGCAGGGTTCGGGCGCCGCGCAGGCCGTTTTGATCGGCAACCTGGGTTGCCGATCGATACCGGCGCGGCATGGGCGGGTCGGGCGGGCGCACGGCGACGTGGTCGACCAGGTCCAGGGGCATCGTCAGCCGGTAGGTGTTGGCCACCAACTCGCCACCGTGGCCACCGCCACGGCGGGTGAGCTGCAACAACCCCAGGCCAGCCAGGCCCCGCACGTATGTGCCGACCGTGCGCATGGACAGGCCCGTGTCGGCGGCCAGCAACGGCAGACCCGGGCGCGCCCGGGTGCCGTCGGCGTTGGCGTAGTGCGCCATCGCCAGGCCGACGAACTTGGTCTGCCACGCCAGCTCAGCGCGCCCGATCAGCTCCCGCCATTCGTGTGCGCGCATCGGTTCCAGCTCGACCGGCGGCGGGCCGGTCGAGCTGGAACCTGCTTCTACAGGGTCAACGCTCACCGGCCCTCCGGCGCGCTCACGTCGGACGGGCGAGGCACCGAGGCGGGCAGCAGGATTCCGCGCTCGTAGGCCAGAGCGACCGCGTGGGTGCGGCCCTGGGCATCGAGCTTGGAGTAGATGCGGCGCAGGTGGGTCTTGATCGTGGAGAACGACAAGCCGAGATGGCGGGCGATGGCCTCATCGGTGAGCCCGTTGGCGGCCTGCCGCAGCACCTGGCGCTCACGGTGAGTCAGCGGGGTACCGGCCGGTGGTCGTCGGGTACTGGTCACCGACACCCCCCGAACAGGTCGTCGGGCAGGTAGGCCGCGAGCCCGTCGGCGTAACCACGCATCGCCTCCACCAACGCCGACGGCACGCCGGACGCGCCGTGCTCGGCGAGCTGGCCCTCCCACAACGCCACGCGGTCGCGGGCGAGGACGTGCTCGCGGGCGACATGGGTCAGGCCGTCGTGGTCGAGCAGCTGCCAGCGGGCCAACTCCGTGCCCGCGTCATAGGGAGACGGGCTCACGCCGAGCTCGGCGAGCATGCTCAGCTGGGTATGGAGTAGACGGCGCGCTCGCCGCAGCGTCCGCCCCGCCGGGACCGCTATGCCCACCGCGACGAGTGTCGAGAGAACCATCAGGATGATCACAGCTACTCCTTGGAAGGTCGAGGGGCACCGGTCGCACACTGGCGGCCGCCGGGATGCAGCGGCGGCAACGCGAACGCGTGCCCGCACCGGGCGTAGGAACGGCGGTCCAGATGCACCCGCATCGCCGAGGTCCTCCCGCACTCCGGACAGGACGCGGGGACGACGACGTTGATCACCCGATCGCCACCGAGGGCGCAGGCGAGGAAGCTCATCCGCCACCACCGCCGTTGTAGCCACCGCCGAACCCGGCACGGGTGACCGCCCCGCCCTCGCGAGGAACACCGCCGCGCTGCACCACCGTGTGTGCCGGTGGCCGCACGTACTGGCCATGGGATCGGTTGACCTGCCCGCCGACACCCGGCGCGGTCGCACCGACGTGGGTGTAGGACCAGAACCACATGACCCCGCCGGGCGGATTGTCGGTGTCGCCGCACCGCTCATCGGCGACACGGGCCTCGGTGGCCGGGTCCACACACACCGCCACGTAGTCGATCTCCGCCGGGCGCTCGCTCTCCTCGATCGCCCTGCCGAGCGCGTAGACACCGACCCCGACCAAGCCGAGCACCGACACCGCGGCGAGCGCGGCGAGACCGGCCTCGGCCCACCGGCCTTGCATCCGGCGTGACTCGGTCACCGGCCACCGTCCGATGTGGACCGGAGCTCGGAGACGAACGCGGCGAGTTCGTCCTCGGACAGCGACCGCACGTCGTCGGCGTGGGTGAGCACCGCGAGCGCGCAGTACCAGCGGCCGGTGTCGTGCCGGTGCCGGTCATGGCGGGCTGGTCCGATGGCCACCAGCGCGACCCGGCGGCCGTCACCGAGCGGCTCCGCGCAGAACGCACACGGGGCCAGCACAGCGGGATGGTCCTCGCCCAGCGGCGGGAACGTGCTCACAACCCGCGGCTGGTCACGCTGCCAGCGCACGTAGGTGCCGTTACCCGCCATCACGCACCGTCCTGGGTGGACTCATCGTCGTCCGTGTCGGTGCCGAGATCGGGGAAGCGCCTCACGGTGTCGCGGTGCAGCTCGCGCCAGTAAATCTGGTTGGCCGTCAGCGGTTTATCTGTTGTAAGCAGCCAGTCCAGCCATTGCTTATTGGGCGTCCCGCAGACGGTGAGCTCGAAACCGGGCTTTTCGATCCGCGACAGGATGGTCATCACGCACCGTCCTTCGTGGACTCGCCGGTGTAGAGACCGTTCGCCGTTCGCCGCTCCGTCATTCCCAGCGCGCGGGTGTAGAGAGGACGGTCAGCCATCACGCACCGCGGGCTGTCGGCTTCCTCGGGCTCGTCGTGGGGGACGTGGCCGAGGTGTTCCCGGCAGGTGCATCCGTCGACCGGTCCCCAGGACGGGCACGTGCTGGTGGCCCCAGCCTTGTGCCCGCAGGGAACGTTGACGGCGGGGCCTTCAGTGTTCAGGCCGCGTGCACCGGTGACCCACCAGGCGCAGGCGTCGCAGGCGAGGTATGGGTTCGCGAAGGTGGTGAGGTCAGCCACGGCTGCCCACCTCCCGGGCGGCGGTGCGGTAGCGGTCGCGCAGCGCCCGGACGCCGTTGACCGCGTGGGCGGCGGCATCGGCCACCGACAGGGCGCGGGGCCAGTCCTCGACGGTGTGCCCGGTCAGTCCGGCGATGAGGACCAGGGCGCCCACGGCCTGGCGCAGCTCGGGCATCCGCCCGACGGCCGAGGCCAGGCCTTCCCCGAACTGTGCGGCGGTGGCCTCGGCTCGCAGCTGTTCGATCTCCGCGCGCAGGGCGGGGACGTCATCGTCGAGCAGCCCGGCACGGGTCGCGGCGCTGAGCCAGTGGGAGGCATCGAGGATCGCGTCCTCCCGTTCACGCTCGCTCAGTTGCTCCCACGTGGGCATGGGCAGCCACCTGACGCCTTCGTGCGCCAGTTGCTGGCGTGCCGCGGCTAGGCACAGCGCCCGGTCCCGCTGGGCCTGCGAGGGGTAGAAGTAACGGCAGCCGTCGACGGTGACGGCGAAGCGCTCACCCGTTGCCATGGACACCACCGGTGAACCCCTCCGTTGCGGCGAGCAGCGGGGCCAGGCGGTCGTTGACCACGCTGGCCACCACCGGGTCCTCGGCGTGCGGGGCGGCCACTCCGGGCGGGATACCGGTGGCGTCCAGGACTGCGCCGAGGATGTGGCGGCGCAACCGCGCCGGGGCGCCGACCTCGGCGAGCGCGGCCACGACCGTGTCGAACACATCGCTGGCCTTCTCGGCCTCGGCACCGGCGAGGATCGTCGACACCGGCGCCGGACACACCTCGACGTAGCGGCGCACCACCGTGGTGACCTGGTCAACCAGCTGCGGCAACGCCAACGCCAGCGGCCACGCCGCGGTGGACTGCCCGCACAGCTGCGCGATCTCGCACAGCGCCGACCGCAGCTTGGTCACCGTGTCGATCATCGCCTCGGCGGCCGCGGCGTCCGGGGTCTCCAGCACCCCCGCCACGTAGGCGATCGCGGTCAGATGTGCGCGATTACGAGCCCGGACTACCTGGTTGATGCTGGCCAGATAGGACTTGACCGTCGGGACTGCCAGACCCATCGCCTCGGCGATCTGCTCATTGTTCAGGCCGCGGGCGACCAAGGGCAGCAGCTCCAGCTCACGCGCACTCAGCCGCCCGATCCCGTGACGGCGCTTGCCCTGCGGGCACAGGTGGATCGCCGTGTCGTTGACGATCACGAAGCCTCACCGGCCTTCCAGGGCGCGGGAGTCATGTTGCGGTTGAACTCCGTCAGCGCGTTCGCCAGGCTGCTGGTCATGGTCACCATCTCGTCGGGGACCGGCGGCGGGCCCTCCGGCCACGGCGACACCGCGCCGGAGGCGACCGCGTCCCACGCGTCGGCCAGCGCCGTGTGCCAGGCGACCATCCCCGAGGACGTGGCCGGGTCCAGCGCGGCGAACCCCGCCACGGTGGCGGCCTGGATCGCCGCTTCCCGCCGCGCGTGATCGCGGATGTGGCTGGTCAAGTGCGCACGCACCGTGCGCAGCGCGGTGCGATCGATCTCAGCCACCCGCAGCCCCCTTGTTGCGTTTGGCCTCCGCGCGCGCGGCGTGGTCCTGGGTGTGGTCGGCCTCGACCAACACCCCGAACCCGACGCCGATCAGCAACACCCACGCATACGGCTGGCCGAAATCCACCAGGACGCCGAGCGCTTCCCACAACCCGATCACCGCGACTCACCACCCGTGCTCGCCGCGACCGTGGACAGCTCGGTCAGGAACACCTCGTCGCGCTCGTCGAGCTCGGCGGCCATGTCGTGCCGGGCGGTGTCGAGCACCGGGTCCAGCGGAATCCAGGCGCCGCCGACGGCCGCGGTCACGGCCTCCGCCGACACGGTCAACATCGCGGTGTCACCGAGGCCGTCGACCGCGTGCTCGTCCAGCCCCGCGTCGGCGGGCAGGGCGTCGAGCTCGGCGGCGAGGTCCTGCTCGATCGGCGCCGGGCTCGTGGTGCCGTACCAGTGGCGGCGCAGCTCATCCAGGCGCGACCCGTCACGGATGTCCACCTCGGCGAGCTCGCGCAGCGCGTTGACGTGCACCAGCAGTGGCTCGTCCAGGCCGAGCGGCAGCTCCGCGACCAGCAGCATGGCGGGCTCGAAGAACGCCGTGCTGCTGGCCCGGACCGGGATGCCGACGCCCTCGGGCAGCTCCGCGGTGATCACGAGCTCGACGGAGTCCTGCTCGCGGATCACCTTCACGTGCTCCACACCCAGCTCGTCGGCGACCGCGCAGATCGCGCCGAAGTGACGGCCGCGGTACATGTCCGGTAGGACCATCCGCACCTCACCTGAGGGCGCTGACGCCGTGGCCTGGACAAACACCCCCGTGGGCGCAGGCAAGTCAGGGCGGACCCCACGATCGCCCAGGAACCGGAACACCGCCCGCAGAGCGGGCACCAACGACGCGATCACAACGAACCTCCACAAGGGACAGTCGCAGCGGTGCCCATGTCGGGAACCGTTGGAGCACAAGGAGAAGACAGGGCCAGCACCAGTGCGGCGCAGGCGATGACCAACAGGGCCTGAGCGGCACGGACCCGCGCGGGCACCGGTGAGCGGCGCAGACGGCGGCGGCGGGCGATCACTCGGTCACCACCGCGGCGGTGACCACGACGGCCTGCTCGTACTTGGTCGCTTCCAACTTGCTGGTGGCCAAGCCCACCAGCAGCAGGACCAGCAGGACGGCGACGCCGTAGGCCAGGGCGATCCGCGGCGGCATCGTGCGCGGCGAGGGCGTGGTGTTCATCGGCCCGCCCGCCTGGCCGATGCCTCGGCGCGTCCCGCCTCGCGAGCACGGTGCAGCCAGGACGCGACCGTCGCCACCGTCGAGGGCTCCCAGCCCGTCAACCACTCGATGATCCGGACGTCGAACTCGCCGAGCTCGACGTCGGCGAGCGGCTGCATCAGCGCCGCCCGGCGTACCGCGGCCGCGCGGACCCGCCACGCTTCGCGACCCTCGCCCGGGTACGGCTGCGGGGACCGGCCGGGCGCGTCGAACGGGGCCGTGAGGTGACGCGGCTCCCGGTGCAGCGGCCCGTACACCGGCCGCGGCAGCTCACCCGAACCCGGGCAGGACCGGCCCGGCGTCTGCGGGTCGGCGTGCGCGAAGATCCGGCCGTCCGCACGGACCCGCCGGTCACGACGACACGCGATGCACACACCACGACCGGGCGCGTTCACGCGCTCACCCCCAACGCGCGAGCGAGGATGTGCACCACGGCGTCACGGCTCACCGACCCGCCGTCGGCGGCGGCCACGCACAACTCACGCCAACCCGCGCCGTCATAGACCACGCACACCTCGGCGACCTGCCCGCCATAGAGCCGCCCGAGGAAAGACACGGCCGCGAAGTCCTCGAAGGCATCCACCTGCACCGGCAGGCAGTGCGACAACGACCGCAACCACGCCAGCACCACCACGGCCTGCCCCGGCGCGCCCGGCATCCGCCACGTCGGCAACTGGATCACCGGGTCGACCCCGCCGACCATCGCCAGATCACCGAGAAGGCCGTGATGCTCGGCGTGATCGGCCACCGCCCGCAGCCACTCCCACACCTCGATGCCGAGCTCGGCCAACGGAAGCGAGTGACGCTCGAACTCGATCACGACCCCACCACCCCGGCCTCGGCGCCGATGATGCGCGCGAACTCCGCGACCTCGACACGCTTGGCGTCACCGGCGGCATCCCGCAGCGTCCTCACCTGCTGGCCCCGGTAGGACAGGTTCACCTCGACGGGGGCACCGCTGACCAGCTGCCCCCGCGCCTCCAGATGCAGCCACACCGATTGGTCCTCCTGCGTGTAGGTGCGGACCTCGATCTGCTCGACCGCGCGCAACGACTCCACCCACCGCAGGAGGATCAGCAGTTCGACCTCCTCGTCGAGGCAGCTCACCCGCACCTCGGGAACCAGGCTGGGCGAGACCACCAGCGGCAGCGACACCCCGCCGACCCCGAACTCCAGGCCCGGATTGGCCTGGACGTGCGCCATCACCGCGGCCAGACCCAGCCGGACGTCATAGCCCTCGCTCATGACGCCACCGCCCCGGCGACGATGCGCGCGAACCGCTCGGCGGAGATCTGGCACGAGGACTCGGCGGCCTGCTTGATCTCGTCCACGAACGGGCCGCTGTAGACCGTGTAGACCTCCAGCGTGAAGCCGCACGCGGTCGTGCCGGTGATGCTCAAGTGGACCTTGGCCACGCCGAGCACGTGCGTCTTGACCTCGGCGACGTCCGGCATGGACCGCAACCACAAGCCCAGCAGCGCGGCGGAGTCGCACTCGTCGGGGTTGCCCATCAGGTGCAGCCCAGCGGCCGACGAGTTCATGGCCCCGAACCCGACGTGCAGGTCCGGGTGACGCTCGGCGTGCCCCAGCACAGCCCACAGAAACTGTTGAAACCGCTCGGCGCTCATGCGATCACCGCCGCACGCGGCGCGAACGCGGTCAGCGCCGAGGTGAGCACCCGGGCCGGGCGCGCGGGCAGCAGCGAGGGCAGGACGAGCGCGACGACCGCGCCGAGGGCGGCGTCGTGGTCGACCTGCACCAGGGACAGCGCGTCCGGCAGCGAGGCGTACCCGGACCGGGACGTCGAGCACGCGCACCGCCACGACCAGGTGCCCTCACCACGGGCCCGGAAACGGATCACGTGCTCGTCGCCGTCGACCGGCGCGAGCATGGTCACGATCGGGTCGGACGGGCGGCTAGAATCCTTGGTGTTCATCAGGTTTCTCCTTCGACGGTGACTGATGGACGGCGGGTCGCTCGGGGCGGAATCCGAGCGGCCCGCACCTTGTTCGGGGGTTAGTCACTGGTCCGGCCGGAGAGGGAGGCACGGCCGGACCAGGGGCTAGGCAGCGCCCTTGCGGCGCCGGGCGCGGGCCTTCTTTGAGGCCAGCGACAAGCGCAGGAAGAACGCCTTGCGCGCAGCGTCAGCGCGACGGGCACGCTCGGCGGCAGGCAGCTCCCTGTTCGGGTCGACCTGCCTCTCGAACCGGTCGTTGAACGCAGCTCGGGCCGGAGCGGTCCGGGCGGTCGCGTCGGTGGTGTTCGCCCAGCTGGTGTAAGCACCGAGACGGCCGAACTCGGCACGCTGCTGGCGCTGCTCCGGCGTCATGCGCAGTCCTTGATCGAGTCGAGCACGATCGCCCGGTCGGTCTTGAGGGCGCGGCACCATGCGCCAAGGAGCTTGGAACTCGGCTGCCTACTCCCTCTCTCGATCTTGTAGATGGTGTCGATGTGGACCCGTCGTCCCAGGTCCTTGGCCATCTGCTCGGTGAGCTCGCGTGCGGTGAGCTCACGGCTTTCTCGGAGCTCTCGGAGCTTCTGGCCGTCCACGTTCGCGGTCAGCATGGGACTGACCGTAGGCTCGATTCAGGCAGCTTTCAAGGCCCTAGTCAGGTCGTTATCAGGCGGTTGTACGGTAGGTTGCCCACCTGCGGACACGCTGAGCGGTTAATCAATTACGGTTTTGGCCTTATTTGCGCCTGGACAGGGCATGACGTAGGTAGGCATCATGTGCAGCATGCGGGGGTCCGAAGCCGACTGGTCACGCGTCGCCGACGAGGCAAGAAGCCGTCGCGAAGCTCGCGGCTGGAGCCAGCTCGAAGTCGCTGCCCGCGGCTCCATCGGACTCGACACCGTCCAGGCCATCGAAGCGGCGCGACGCGTGAGCTATCGAGGCCGCACGCTAGACGGCCTAGAACGCGGCCTCGACTGGAGGCCAGGAAGTATCGAGGCGATCCTCCGGGGCGGCAAACCCACCGGGACCGAACAGGATCTCAACGTCGACGAAGCCGCTCCCGATGACGAGCTCACCCGTCTACTTCGTGTGAAGTACCGGCAGCTTGTCGGACTACTCGGACCTGAACTGGGCGCGGAGACGTTTGAACGCTGGTACATGGAACTCGGTCGGCGCATGCGCGAGCTTGAGACCGAGGAAACATCTACAGACAACTCGGCAAAGTAGCGCGCTCATTTGCAGTAACGAAGCCATAACCGGGGTAGCGGAGAGACCGCTTTACGCGGCAAGTTGATCGCCTCGTAAAGATCCACAGGAGCGCTCACCACTTAGGCCGGGAGTGGGAACCCGCTCGTAGCGGAAGGGTCTCACATGCCCCGACTACGCAAGACCTCCCTGTTCGTCTTGGCCATCACAGTTGCGGCCGTGACTCAATCGATGATGTCCGACCGAATGTGGCGCCCAGTCTCCTGCGCTGCCATTGGGGTCGTCTTCGCAGTCGGTTACGGAATCGGCATGAGATCCCGCAGCAGTCGCACGCAAACCACCCGAACGAATGAACTCGCCGCCCGAGTTCTCGCGATTCCCAACTCAGTTGAAGAAATTGCAATCACCCAAGCGGCGGCACATCTACGCGAGATTTCAGAACGTCACAAGAAATAGGCCTTACAGGTCACCGAGGCCGAGCCTGCGCGCTTCCTCGGCGGCGCGACTCGACTTCGTAGCACGGGTGTAGCGGTCGATCATCGCGCGGCTGCTCCATCCCGCGACGGCCATGAGGCCGCCTTCGCTGCCGCCGCGTTCGAGCCAGCGAGTCGCACCGGTTCCGCGGAGGCGGTGAGGATGGAAGTCGGGGATGCCAGCCTTCGCGGCGCGGCGGGTCAGCGTCAGGTAGAGGCCTGGATACCCGAAGGTGTGACCGCGGCCGCCGAGCCAGAGCTTGGGTGAGTCGGCTTTGCTGTGATGGCGTCGCATGCGCAGGTAGCGGTCCAGCGCGCGGGCGGTCTGCGGCCCGAACGGCACGATCCTGCCCTTGCCTCCCTTGCCCCTGAAGATGAGGGCCGAGCCCTTGGGCAGGCTGAGGTGTTCGGTTTCCATGTTGATGGTCTCTTCGGCGCGCACGAAGGTCTCTGCCATGAAGCGGATCACAGCCTCATCGCGTCTGTCCACAAAGGACTTGCTGGCGCATGTTCCGATAAGCGCCAGGATCTCGTCTTCGGTAAGCGGGACCAGGGCGCGCTGGTCCAGCCGCGGCGCCGTCAGTCCGAGCAGCCGGTCGCGATCGATCTCATCCTCTTTGTCCAGCCACCAGGAGAAGCGACGGACGGCGAGCTGGCGCGCGACGAGCGTCGCGTCGCCCTTGCCCTGGTCCTCCAGGTCGACGATGAACGCGTTGACGTTGTCCTTGATCAACGCGGGTTCGATGCCCTTCGTCTCGCACCACGCGAGGAACTGCTCGACTCCGACGCGGTAGGACTTGATCGTCTGCTTCGACAGTCGGGCCGCACTCATGTGCAGCGCCCAGGACTGGAGCAGGTCGTGCATCTCCTCGGCCGAGAGCGGCCAAGGTTCCTCTTTCGCCATGGCCCGATATCTTGACCATGAGCGCTGTAGGTGTCTAGCCTTGCGCCCCTATCCGATGAATCAGCAGGCCAGGGCCACGTCTGAGCGAGTCAGATAGTGAAGGTAATTCGGCA
>NZ_JANAVO010000029.1 GCF_024213555.1 Allokutzneria sp. A3M-2-11 16
TTGCGTTTCGGGCTTTTCGGGCGCCTGGCAATTCATCCTTTAGAGCCATGATCGACTATTATTGTGCGATAAAATGGAGACATGACCCTCGATGTGACTGACGCGAAAGTCAAGGCAACGTTCACCGGTGTCGGTAAAGCCGTCGTTGCATTCCTGGTGGCGTTGATGGAGTATGTCGCTCAGCTCCGGCCCGCTGAACGTGAGTACGCCGAGGAGTTGCTGATGCCGTTGTTGCGGATCTCCAAGGAGAAAGCATCACGACTCCTGGCCAAAGCCGCCGATTTGACCGCTCGTCCGGTGGTCTTGCAGGCGCTGGCCGAAGGCCGCGTCGACGAAGGCAAAGCGTTGATGATCGTCGAACTCCTTCAGCCCCTCTCGGCCGTGCAGGCCGCCACTGCTGAGGAAGCGTTGTTGGCGCACGCGGAGAACAACGCCTACTCCGCCACCCGCCAGTACGCGCGCCGCTACATCGACCGGCTCGACCCCACCGCCGCCGAACACCGCCACCAGGAGAAGCGCGAGCAACGCAAGGTGGAGAAGACCAACCTTGATGACGGCATGGCATCACTCCGGTTGATCATGCCCGCCCTGGACACCGCGTTGGCCTTTGATCACATCGACGCCATCGCACGCGGCCTACCCAAAGACGGCCGAACACTGGATCAGAAACGCGTCGACGTGGCCCTGGACCTGTTGCTGGGTAAGGAAACCGGTGCCGCGCAGGGTCAGGTGACGGTGAACCTCACCATGGCGATCAGCTCCCTGATCGGCATGGACGACGATCCGGCCATCCTGCAAGGGCACGGGCCGCTGCCGATCAAGATCGCCCGGGATGTCGCCGCAGGAGGGATCTGGAAGCGCATCCTGACCGACCCGGTCACCGGGATCGCCGAGGACGTCACCACCTACCGGCCCACCGCGAAGCAGCGGGAACTGATTGCCGCCCGCTACCCCCACTGCACGATGATCGGATGCCGACAGCCGGTGCACCGCTGCGACCTCGACCACTGCTGCCCCTTTGACGGAAGCAACACGTCAGTCGACAACCTCCGGCCGAAGTGTCGGCGGCACCACCGGATGAAGCACGAAACCAGCTGGCAGTGCCAGAACCTGGAAGACGGACGTCATGTGTGGAAGACGCCGGAGGGGCGGGTCTACGAATCCGAAATGGAACCGATCGCGGAACCCGCCCCGCCGTTCTAGGCGAGCGCCCCCGCAAGAGAATCCGGGAGCGGGGTCGAATGCACGATTCCCAGTCGCTGGGTTGCGCGCGTCAAAGCGACATACAGATCCTTGAGACCCTTCGGGGATTCCTCGCGGATCGAAGCGGGCTCGACCACGATGACAGCGTCGAATTCCAGGCCCTTCGCCTCGCGCACGGTGAGAACACTGACGCGATCAGAAGGAGAAAGCACAGAAACCGCGTCGCGGAGGGCGGTGGGGATGATGACGCCGAGAGTGCCCTCGCCGACCTCGGCCAACTCCTTCTCGACGAGCTCGGCGAGGCGGGCGGGGAGATCGTCGGTGGTGACCGGGAGGGACCACGGGGGGACACCGGTGCTGCGCACGGACTTGGGCTCGGCGATCGGCGGGGCGAACTCGCGGAGGACGGCGGTGGCCACGCGCATGATCTCGGCGGGAGTGCGGTAGTTGACGGTCAGCTCCTCCATCCGCCAGCGGTTCTCCATGTGCGGGGCCAGCACCTGCTCCCACGACTCGGCGCCCGCCAGGTCACCGGTCTGCGCGACATCGCCGACGAGGGTCATCGACCGCGCGGGGGCCCGCCGCATCAGCAGCCGCCACGCCATCGCGGACAGCTCCTGCGCCTCGTCGACGATCACATGGCCGAAGGTCCACGTGCGGTCCTGCGCGGCGCGCTCGGCGGTGGTGAGGTTGCTGGACCGCTCCTGCCGATCGGCGAGGTGATCGGCGGTGATCATGTTCATCGCCATGAGGACGTCGTCATCGGCGACCTCCTCGTCGATGCGCATGATGTCGACGACGCCCTCGGCGAACTCCAGGCGTTCCCGCCGCTTCTTCTCCGCGAGCGCCTTCGCGGCCCGATCGTCCTCACCGAGCAGCTCCATCGCCTCGTCCAGCACCGGCACGTCGGCAGGCGTCCAACCGAAGTGTTCGGGGCGGTGCAACAAAGCGCGCTCCTCCTCCGACAGGTGCGGGAACGCCGACTCCAGCAGCTCGGGGGAGGCGTAGAGCTCCTTCAACAGCCGCTGCGGCGTCAACACGGGCCACAACCAGTCCAACGCGGCGAGCACATCGGGCTCCTCGCGCAGCTCCCGGGAGATGTCCGCGAGATCGCCCGCCTCCAGCAGGTCCGCGCCCAAACCCTCGGCGACGAGCCGGGTCAGCTCCTTGATGATCGCGGCGGCGAAGGTCGGCTCGGCGCGGTTGTGCAGCGTGCCCAGGCGCAGCGCGGCCGCCTTCGCCCGCTCCACGGCGGCGGGCTCCAGCAACAGCGTCTCCCGCTCGAAAACGATCTCCATCGGCTCGTCCGGCACGCGCTGGCGGTCGGCGACGGCCCTGGCCAGCACGGTCACCATGTCGGGACGACCCTTGATCTCGGCGGCGGCGTCGGGCTCGGTCAGCCGGGGCCGCACATCCGGGAACAGGTCCCCGACGGTGGCCATCAGCACCCCGGTCTCGCCGAGCGAGGGCAACACCTGGGAGACGTAGTTCAGGAACGCCGGGTTCGGGCCGACCACGAGCACACCGCGCTTCGCCAGCTGCTCGCGGTGCGTGTACAGCAGGTACGCGGCGCGGTGCAGCGCCACAGCGGTCTTGCCGGTGCCGGGCCCGCCCTGCACGACCAGCACCCCGTGCAGCGGCGAGCGGATCACGTTGTCTTGCTCGGCCTGGATGGTGCGGACGATGTCGGTCATCCGCCCCGTGCGCTTGGCGTTGAGCGCGGCCAGCAGCGCCGTCTCGCCGGTCACATCGTCGGCGTCCTCGACACCGGAGAGATCCAGCAGCTCGTCGTCGACGCCGATCACGGTGCGCTTGCGGATACGCAGGTGCCTGCGCATCCGGACGCCCTCGGTGCTCGCCCCGGTCGCCACGTAGAACGGCCGCGCCGCGGGGGCCCGCCAGTCCACCAGCAGCGGCTCGTAGTCGTTTTCCTCGTCGAGGATGCCCATCAGGCCGATATAGCGGTCGGTCTCGTCGGTGAATTCCAGCTTGCCGAAGCACAAACCCGTTTCGGCGGCGGCGTACTGCGCCAGCTGTTCGGTGTGGAGCCGGGTCGCGGCATTTCTCTCGGTGTGCGCCTGCTCCGAGTCCGGGACCTGCCGAAGCGCCGAGGAGAGGAACTGTTGTGCCTGCTCACGCAGGGTGTCGAAGCGGTCGTACAGTCGGGCGACGTAATCCTGCTCAGCGGCGAGCGCGGTGGTCTCGCCCGTTTCCGGCGCATTCGAGACGGTTGACAACCGGACCCTTCTCCCTTACAATCAGGTGCAGCGGCTGAATGCTGCTCCTTATTTTGCGCATGCGGAGCCGACTATAGCGTCCGTTTCCCTTCGGCGCTAATCCCCTTTTTCGGCGAGGCGCTCCTGCCACTTCGCCAGCAGTCTCGGCATCTCGGTCTCCATGAACCGGAAGAACGCCAGCGTCTCGGTCATCCGCTCGCCCGCGGGCGTGTGCTCGCCCAGCACCTCGATGCCCTCGGCCAGCACCTCCGCCCAGCGCTCGAAGATCCGCTTGCGGCTGAGCACGGTCTGCTGCCACATGGCGCCGGAGACCTGGAAGTGGTCGCGGCGGGTGCCGGGCTCGCGGTCGCGCACCGCGATCTGGGTGTCGCTGAGGTAACGCACCGCCCCGGAGATCGCCGCGGGAGACACCCGCAGCGCCTCGGCCAGCTCGGCCGCGGTCAGCTTGCCGGAGTCACTGACCAGCAGCGCGATGAAGACGCGCGCGGGCATCCTGGGCCAGCCGACATCGGAGAGCATCGCCGCCGACCGCTCGATGAACGAGGCCAACTCCTCGTCGCCGAATCCGGAGTCCTCCACGGTCATCTCGCCTCCAGCCTGCCGGGGTCGCCGAGGAGTTTACCCGTGTCACATCATTCACTAATTTGTGAAACACAGGTCAGCTCGCCCAGTCCAGCAGGCCCTGGTGCCGCTGCGGATCGCGCAGCCGCCGCATCGCCTCCTTCTCCAGCTGCCGGATCCGTTCCCGGGTCAGGCCCAGGTGGTCGGCGATCTCCTGGAGGGTGCGCTGGCGGCCGTCGTTGAGGCCGTAGCGCATCGTGATGATCAACGCCTCGCGGGGCGGGAGCTGCTCGATCACCGCGCGCAGCTCGTTGGCCAGCGCCCGGTACTCGATCACGTCGGGGGCGGAGAGCACCTCGGTGTCCTGGATCAGGTCGCCCACGCGGGTTTCCCCGTCGGTGCCGACCAGGCTGTCCAGGCTCAGCGACTCGCGGCCGACGCGGCGCAGCTCGACGACCTTGTGCACGGGAACGCCCGCGGTGATCGCGACTTCCTGGGCGGTGGGTTCGCGGTCCAGGCGGGACTGGAGCTCGCGCTCGACCTTCGCCAGCTTCGACAGCGTCTCGACGACGTGCACGGGGAGCCGGATGGTGCGGCCCTGCTCGGCCATACCGCGGTCGATGGCCTGCCGGATCCACCACGTGCCGTAGGTGGAGAACTTGAAACCCTTTGTGTAGTCGAACTTCTCCACCGCGCGGATCAGGCCGAGGTTGCCTTCCTGAACCACGTCCAGCACTCCTACGCCGCGACGTGCGTACTTCTTCGCGGTGGCGACCACGAGCCGCAGGTTCGCGCGGATCATGTGCGCCTTGGCCTCGGCCCCGTCCCGCGCCACCAGCTCCAGCTCCGAGGCGGCGCGGCCCCGGTGCGCGCCCCGGTCGAGCAGGTGCCTGGCGTAGACGCCGGCCTCGATCCTCCTGGCCAGCCACACCTCCTGCTCGGCGGTGAGCAGCGGTGTAGCGGCGATCTGGTTGAGGTACTGCCGCATCAGGTCGGGTTCCTCGCCTGCGAGGCGCGGCTCCTGTCGCCGAGCGGATACCCCGTTCACGTGCGCCACCTCCGGCCGTCGTGGAGAACGATCTCCATTTCGGCTACCCGGATCGGGCGGAGGCAACCTGGTTCAGGCCGGTCCGATCCTCCTCAGTCCGATCCGCGCACGATGTGCGGCTCGGTCTCGCGGGGCTCGTCGCCCAGCCAGGACCAGCGGGCCCAGACCGCGGTGTTGTGCGTGTCGGCCGGGGCTTCCGCGCTGCGCGGAAACGGCACCACGCTCTGTCGTGTCGTCGTCCTTCCCATGGCACTTTCCTCCTTCCCCCCGCCGTCACCGGCGCGGGCTGTGAGTCTCCCTACACCGTGGTGATCGCCACCAGAGTCGTCATCGTTTCGATGTACCACTCGTTGGGAAAGAACTTGACTCCACAGTGAAAGAGCTACTTACCCAGGGGGTGTGCCCGGTAGTTGTCCGCGATGAACTTCGCCACCACCATCGGGGCGGGCGCGGCCTGGGCGGGCGAGGGGCTCAGGTACTGGTGGTCGGTGGGCTCGGCGTCGACGTCGAAGGCGGACCGGACCGCGACCGACCAACCGGCGCGCGGGGTCCAGCAGGCCGCGACCGAGCTGCCCGCGAGGTCCATCCGGACGGAGTCCGCGCGGTGGTCGGCCCCGAGGTCGAGTCGTTCCACCAGGATCGCGTGGTCCAGTACGGCGCGTTCCACTTGCAGGAAGTAGTCGATCGAGACCGCCGTGGCGTGTTGAGACATGTGCTCACCGTAAGCGCCAGGAGGCTGCGGCGCCATCGTCGGTCTCGGTGAGAGCGCGTGCCGCCATGCGTCGCAGCGCGCCCGAGATCGCTTGCGGCACAGGGGCACCGGCTCGCCTCGTCCAAAGTGGACCTTGCTGTATCGATGCCTTGATCGATCCGGTGCGGATTGCAAAATCGATTGCGCAGAGTGATCACCGCGGGCCGGGAACGGCCGTTCTCGTAAGGTGGCGGGCATGTTCACCGTCGAGGAACGGAACCGGTTGCGGGACAGCCTGATCGAGGCGGCTCGCGCGGACGGGCGGATCACCGGGGCCGCGCTGACGGGCTCCGCGTCGGTGGGAGCGGAGGACCGGTGGTCCGATGTGGATCTCGCGCTCGGTGTCGAGGGCGGCGTGGACGCGGTGCTCGGTGACTGGACGGAGTTGATGTACCGCGAACACGGCGCGGTGCACCACACCGATGTCGGGTTCCGCTCCACGGTGTACAGGGTTTTTTTGCTGGACAACACTTTGCAGGTGGACATCGCGTTCGCGCCGGTCGAGGAGTTCGGCGCTCTCGCGCCCACCTTCCGGCTCGTTTTCGGCACGGCGCGGGAACAACCGCAGCAGGAGGCCGCCGATCCCGTGCCGTTGCTGGGCATGGGGTGGCTCCACGCGTTGCACGCGCGGTCGAGCATCGAGCGCGGCCGGGTGTGGCAGGCGGAGTACATGATCAGCGGTCTGCGAGACCACGTGCTGGCGCTGGCGTGCGTGCGGCACGGGCTGCCCGCGAACCAGGGGCGGGGCACGGACAAGCTGCCCGCCGCGGCCACCGAGATCGTGTCCGGCGCGCTCGTCCGCTCGTTGGAGATCTCCGAGCTGTGGCGGGCTTTCGGAGTCGCCACGGACGCGCTGCTGATCGAGGCGGAGCTGGTCGACGCCTCGCTCGCGGAGCGCCTCGCCGGGCCCCTGGAGCGGCTCAGCCGGTCGGCACCGTGAGGCCGACCTTCACCCGGTCCAGCACGACGTTGGTGGTGAAGCGCCGGACGGTGGGGTTGTCGAAGAGCACGCGCTTGGTGACCGCGTCGAACTCGGCCATGTCCCGCGCGCTGATCACCAGGACGAAG
The DNA here is from genome assembly GCF_024213555.1 of Allokutzneria sp. A3M-2-11 16. Classification (GTDB taxonomy): domain Bacteria; phylum Actinomycetota; class Actinomycetes; order Mycobacteriales; family Pseudonocardiaceae; genus Allokutzneria. Next base: position 6,869 of record NZ_JANAVO010000029.1, read on the forward strand.
TCGATCTGGCCGGTGACGCAGTAGCACTGCTGCACGTGCTCCTCGTCGAGGAACCGCCGCCGCAGCTCGTCGAGCAGGTGCGCGCGTTCCCGCTCCAGCTCCACCAGCACGACGAAGGTCATGACCTGGCCGAGCGCGCGCGGGTCGAGCACGGCGACCTCGCCGCTGATCGTGCCGTTCTCGCGCAGCCGCTTGATCCGCCGCTGCACGGCCGCCGAGGACAGGCCGACCTCCGCGCCGATGTCCTCGGCGATCGTCCGGTTGTTCCGCTGGATGATGGCCAGGATCGCTCGGTCCACGTCGTCGATCTGCATGACTGCACGATAGGCGTCGCGCGCGCGGCGTGGCCGCGCCTCCAGCGCTGATCGCGCGCCCGAACCGCGTGCGCGGTATCTAGGATTTCCTGTCATGCGGCTCGACGGGGTTTATCGGTATCCGGTGAAGGGCTTCTCCGGGCAGGAGGTGCCGGAGACGGTGCTGCTGCCCGGCCGCGGAGTGCCTTTCGACCGGCACCTCGCCGTGGCGCACGGTGGCCGGGACGTCGCCGAGGACGGAGCGTGGACCACGTGCCACGCCTTCGTGCGCACCGGGCCGTTCCAAGGACTTCCGTTGTTCGGGATCGACTTCGACGGCACAGCGCTGTCGATGAGCCGGCCCGGTGGGGTTCCGGTGGAGATCCCGTTGGACGACCTGGCCGATGCCGACGCAGTGCTGGCGGACTGGTTTCCCGGGGCGACGCCGCGCCTGGTGCGCGCGAGCAACGGGTACTGGGACTACTCCGACGCGGGCGTCTCCTTGATCAACAAAGCCACGATCGCGTCGCTGGGGCACGGCATCGACCCGCTGTCCTTCCGCGCCAACTTCTACCTCTCGGACCTCGAGCCGTGGGCGGAGTTCGGTCTCATCGGCAGGCGCATCCGGGTCGGGCAGGCGGAGCTGGAGGTGCTGCGGCCCATCGACCGCTGCGCGACCACGTCCGTCCACCCCGTCACCGGCGAGGAGGTCACGAACGTGCCCGCCCTGTTGGCGCGCGACTACGGACACATCTACTGCGGTGTCTACGCACGGGTCGTAGTCGTGGGACGCGTGGCAGCGGGTGATCCGATCGTCGACCTCGGGCCCGCGCCCGGAGCCGCCCTCGCGGCCACCGAGCCGTACAACGCGCCACCCGCGCAGCAGTGGCCTCGCCCGGCGCGCGTGGTCCGGCGGGTGCGGGAGAGCGCATCGGTGACCAGTTTCTGGCTGAGCGACCCACTCGCGGGAGTGCGGCCAGAACCGCTTGCCGGGCAACACATTCGAATCCACCACAGTGGACGGTGGCGGGCGTACACGGTGTCGGCCGTCGAGGGCGACCAGCTGCGGATTAGTGTGAAGCGCGACGGCGTGGTGTCGGGGCTGCTGCACGACACGGAGCCGTCGGAGCTGATCATCACCGGGCCGTTCGGGACCATGTGCCTGGACTCGGAGTCCTCGCCGTTGTTGTTGGTGAGCGCGGGAATCGGGATCACGCCGATGTTGACGATGATCCGCGCGGCGGGGGACCGGCCGGTCACGCTGCTGCACGCGGCTCGCGAGGAGTCGCCCGCGTTGTGGGCCGAGGCGAAGGAGTTGGTGCCGGATGCTCGGTTGTTCCGCAGCCCGCGTCGCCTGGACGCGGACACCGTTGTCGCTGCGGCATCTCCGGGCGACTCGGTATACCTCTGCGGGCCGGTCGAGTTCATGCGCGCGATGCGTGCAGCCCTTGTCGCGTCAGGAGTTCCGGACTCGCGGATTCACCAGGAGGTGTTCGTCTCTCCGCTCGCGACCTCGGGGGAGCGGACGCCGCCGCCGGAGCCCGGCCCGTTCCGGGTGCTGTTCGCGGAGAGCGGCGTCGAAGCGCAGTGGAAGGCGGAGTGCGGCACCTTGCTCGAACTCGCCGAGCAGTCCGGTGTGGACGTGTCGTCGGCGTGCCGGGCGGGCGCCTGTGACACGTGCGTGCGGCGGCTGAGCGGCGGTTCGACCGCATACCTCGCCGATCCCGTGCTGGCGCAGGGCAACAACCGGATTCTTTTGTGTTGCTCCGTTCCGACCAGCGATGTGATTATCGACGCGTGACGGTGGACGACTCGATTCGGCGCAAGTTCACGGTCCGGTTCGGACCTTCGGCGGTGGCGTGGCTGGACGCGCTGCCCGCGCTGGTGGAGTCGTTGTGCGCGCGGTGGGACCTCACCGTCGAGCAGGCCGTCGCGGTGGGCGGCACGTCGCGGGTGTACCGGTGCCGCCGCGAGGACGGCTCGCGCGCGTTCCTGAAGCTCACCCCGGACCGGGAGGTCGCCGCCACCGAGCTGATCGCCCTGCGCGCGTGGCGCCGGTCGCCGCACATGGTGGACGTGCTCGCCGACGACCTCGACGCGGGCGCGTTGCTGCTGCCCGCGATCGACCCGGGGACCATGATCGAGGACGAGCCCGACCTGATCCCCTTCGAGGTGTTGCGCTCCCTGCGCGAGGACGTGGACGTGCCCGCGACCGGGTTGCCGCACCTCTCGGAGCGGGTGAAGTTCATGGCGGAGCTGACGATCCGCCGTGCTCCCGAGCTGGAGTCCTTGACCGGCAAGGGGATCGAGCTGACGTACGGCGGGCCGCAGGGGCTGGTGCACGGTGATCTGCACGCCCGCAACGTCCTGCGCGGGCCGCACGGGCTGGTCGCCATCGACCCGCGCCCGACGATCGGCGACGTCACGTTCGACCTCGTGGACTGGGTGCTGACGCCGACCGTGGACACGCTCGCCGAGCTGGAGCGGCGGATCACCAGGCTCACCTCTGATTTGTCCGAAGTGGACGGTGACCGGGTGCTGGTGTGGTGCTCCGCGCTCGCCGTGGTGATCGCCGCGACCCTGCCGCCGGGCGCGCAGCGCGACTTCCTGCTGGGCCTGGCCGGGCGCTAGGTAGTTCCACGGATGTGGATCGGGGACGCTCGCCGGACCCTCAGCACATGTCCAGAGCAGGTAAGGCAGTCGCGTACGCCCTGTTGGCCTTCGCCGCGTTGGTCGCGGCAGTCGTCCTCGTCCTGGGGCTGCTGAGTGCCTTGCTCTACATCGTCCTCTGGACCGTTCTCGGTGGATGGGAACGGCTGCTGGCCAACTGGTAGTCGCCGTACTGACGACCATCGTGATCGTGTCGCCCACCGATCGTGCCGCCCCCTCAGATCATCACCCGCGCAGCCCAAAATCCCGTTTCGTACTCAAAACGGGTTATGGGAGCGCTCTTTTTCCCGTTATGAGTACGAAACGGGATTTTTAGACGGCGCCCGCGGGGGTTGGGGTGTGCGGGCGGGTGGAGTGCATGGGCTGAGTTTACTTGGTGGGCGGAGTGCGGGGGCGCGGGTTAGTCGACGGAGCCGTCGGTGAGTTCGCGGGCGATGTCGAGGTGGCCGGCGTGCCGCGCGTACTCCTGGAGCACGTGGAACAGGATCCAGCCCAGGGTGGGGCGGTCGTCCTCGGTGAAGCGCCCGCCCGCCTGGGCCAGGTCGGCCAGGCCCGCGCTCGCGGCGATCTTCCGGGAGTGCTCGGCCTGCTCCCGGTAGAAGGCGATCACCTCGGCGGTCGGGGTCTCCGGCGTCCAGTTTCCGCTGTCGCCCCAGGGGTCCTCCACCCGCTCGGCGCGGAAACCCCAGCGCAGCCACCGCCGCTCCATGTGCGCGAGGTGGTTGACCAGGCCGATCGGCGTCCACCCGGACGGCACCCGCGAGGACCGCAGGTCGGCCTCGCCGAGCCCGTCGATCTTCCGCAGCACCTCGGCGCGGTAGTAGTCGAGGTACCCCGCCAGCAGGTCGGCGGGGTCCCCCAGCGCGATGTCGGGCTCGTCGTCCATGCCCGCCAGCCTACGAGGCCGCGAACGCGGCGGTGACCGTCTGCTCCAGCAACAGCGCGATCGTGGTCGGGCCGACGCCGCCCGGGACCGGCGTGACGAGCGCGGCGTGCGGCAGGGCCTCCGCGTAGGCGACGTCACCGACGTTGCCCTCGTTGTAGCCCGCGTCGATCACCACCGCGCCCGGCTTGATCCAGTCGCCGCGGACGAACTCCGGCTTGCCGACCGCGGCCACCACGATGTCGGCGGTGCGGACGATCGACGGCAGGTCCTCGGTCCTGGAGTGGCACACGGTGACCGTGGCGTCCCTGGCCAGCAACAGCATCGCGGCGGGCTTGCCGAGGATCGGGCTGCGGCCGATGACCACCGCGTGCTTGCCCCTCGGGTCCACCTCGTAGGCGTCGAGCAGCCGCATGATGCCGCCCGGCGTGCAGGAGGCGAAACCGGGCTCGGCGAAGGACATCGCCGCGAAGGAGTGCATGGTGACGCCGTCCACGTCCTTCTCCGGCGCGATCGCCTCGAACGCGGCGCGCTCGTCGATGTGCGCGGGAACGGGGTGCTGCAACAGGATTCCGTGCACGGCCGGGTCCTCGGAGAGCTCGCGGACGGCGGCGACGAGCTGCTCGGTGGTGGTCTCCGCCGGGAGCGGGACGTGCCGCGAGGTGATCCCGGCCTTCGCGCAGCGGTTGCGCTTCATCTTCACGTAGGTCACCGAGGCCGGGTCGTCGCCGACCAGCACGGTGGCCAGGCACGGCTTGGTCCCGGTGCGGCGCTCGAACTTGGCGGCGCGCTCCGCGGTCTCCTTGACGATGGTGGCGGCGAGTTCGGTGCCGGACATCACGGTGCTGCTCACGGGGGCTCCCTGGGTGGCGTCGTCACGGTCGCTGATCACCCAGGCGCGCGGCTCGGACCGGTTCTCCCCGGTCGGGCCGCTCCCCGGTGGTGCCCCACCTCCAGCGCCAGTCACGGCCCGGGGACAGCCTACGCGACGGCTTGACCTCAACTTTGGTGTAGGTGTGAGGCTGTGGTCATGACTCCGTTGACCGAGAAGAAGCCGACCGAGAAGAAGCCGACCGGGACCGACGAGTGGAACCTCGCCGACGTCGACCTCGACGGGTACCTGGCCCGCACCGGCCACCCTCCCGTGGGGGCTCCCACCGCCGCCGCGTTGCGGTCATTGGCGGAGGCGCACGTGCGCGCGATCCCGTTCGAGAACATCGACGTGGTGCTGGGGCGGCACAAGGGCATCGACGTCTCGGTGATCAACGAGAAGGTCCTGCGCCGCGACCGCGGCGGGTACTGCTACGAGCACCAGATGCTCTTCGCCGGGGTGCTGGAACGGCTCGGCTACCGGGTGCGGCGGTTGATGGCCAGGGGCAAGGCCGACCGGTCCGGGCCGCACACGCACATGATGCTCGTGGTGAGTGCGGAGGGGCGGGACTACCTCACCGACATCGGCTACGGCGCGAACATGCTCCACCCGATCCCGTTGCGGGACGGGGTGATCGTCGACCAGGGCGGGTGGGAGCTGCGGCTGGAGGACGACAACGGCTGGTGGGTCCTGTCGAAGCGGGCGGGCGCGGAGTGGGAGGTCCTGTACGGCTTCGACCTGATCGAGCGGCGGCGGATCGACTACGAGGTCGCCCACCACTACGTCTCGACCCACCCGAAGTCGCCGTTCACCGGGCAGACCGTGGTGATGCGCCTGGAACCCGGGCTCAGCCGCCGCCTCGTCGGGCACACGCTGACCGTGGAGCGGCCGGACGGCACGGTCACCTCGACCGAGGTCACAGTGTCCACTTTGGACTCGACGTTGCGGGACCTGGGAGTGGTGCTGACCGCGGAGGAACTCGCCGCGTTGCGCGCGAGGTGGTGAGAGGCGGCGGGACCCCTATCGGGGGTGGGATCCCGCCGCCGGTCCGGTGTTACTTCCGCTTGCGCTGCACCAGCCTGCGCAGGATGGACAGCGCGCCGAGGCTCACCAGCGCCGCCTTGACGGGGTGCCGCTTCGCCTCCGCCATGATCTGCTCGACCTTGCCGGAGACCTCCGGCGGAAGCTTCTGCTCGATCCGGTCCTTGGCCTCGGACGCCTTGTCCCGCAAGGTGCCCATGTTCTCCTCGACCTTGTCCGCGACCTGCTCCGTCTTGTTCTTGGTGGTCGGTTGCGGGCGTGCGGTGTGCGGCTGGGTGGTCATCACACTGTCCTTTCCTCGGCGGGTTCGCCCGCCTCGATCCGCCGGCCCCTGGCGAGCTCGGCGTTGAACTCGGCGCCGAGCAGCACGGCGAGGTTGGAGATCCACAGCCACACCAGGAAGCTGATCACCCCGCCGAGCGAGCCGTACGTCTTGTTGTAGGAGTCGAAGTTGGCCAGGTAGAAGGCGAAAGCGGCCGAGGCGAGCAGCCACAGCCCGACCGCGAGCAGGCCGCCGGGACTGAGCCAGCGGAACCCCGGCCGCGGGTGGTCGACGTTCGGCGCCGCCCAGTACAGCAACGCGAACGCGAGGCTGACGAGCAGCACGATCACCGGCCACTTCACGATGTCCCACACGAGGACCCCGGTGGAGCCGACACCGAGCAGCTGGCCGGCCTGCTCGGCGATCGTCCCGGTCGCCACGACGCCGATCGCGCACACCGCCAGCAGGACGACGATCGCGATCGTCAACGCGAGCCGCAGCAGGATCGTCTTCCACGCCGGGCGGCCCTCCTCGGTGTCGTAGACGGCGTTCGAAGCGCGCATGAACGCCGCGATGTAGGCCGACGACGACCACAACGCACCCGCGACGCCGAGCACCGCCAACGGCCAGGCGAGCCCCTGGTTCTGCTGGAGCTCGGTGAGGGCCGTCAGCAGGATTTCCTTGCCCTGCCCCGGAACGAGAGCGTTGATGTTGTCGGTGAGCGTCCGCGTCGCCTCGGGTCCGAGCAGTCCGAGCACGGACGTGACCACGATCAGCCCAGGGAACAGGGACAGCACGCCGTAGTAGGTCAGCGCCGCCGCCCAGTCGCTCAGGTTGTCGTCCCCGAACCCGCGCACGGTCCGCTTCAGCACGGCGAACCAGGAGCGCTTCGGCAGGTCCGTCGGGCTGTCCGGGCGTACGTGGGACGGCAGCTTCGACATGCTCAGCTGCCCGGGATCGGGTCGTGGGTCACCGTCGTTCTCCTCCTGTTCGGGGGTTGCTGACTGCCTGATACCCGGATTGGGGCGGCGCAACCATGTTTTGCGGGTGGTCCGGCTACGGGTGGGCCAGGAGCGGGATCGCGATCGCCGCGCCCAGGAGACCGAGGGCTTGGCGCCGCGACAGGCGCTCGCGGAGCGCGGTGATGCCCAGCAACACCGGGATGACCGGGTAGAGCGAAGACAGCACCACGGCGATCGCGACGAGTTCTCGCTCGGCTGCCAAGCGGAAGAGGACGAGCGCCAACCCCGCGGCGGCACCGGCGGCGCAGCAGGCCAAGGCGCTGCGGGGGCGTGGGATCTGGCGGGTTGCGATGAGCAGGGGGGCAACGGTGAGGAGGCCGGTGACGCGACCCGCGAAGACGGGCCACAAGCCCGCGTCGGGACTGGCCTGGGCCAGGGCGAGGTACTGGGTGGCGATGCCGACGCTCGCGATCAAGCCGTCCGACACGGCGTTGTCGGCGCCGCCGGACGCGGAGACCAGCCAGAGGGCGGGGACGGCCACCGCGATGCCCAGCCAGGACAGGAGGGACGGGCGCTCGCCGAGCAGGGCGACGCCGACGAGGACCGGCAGCACCATGCCGCCGACCGCGCTCGTGGGGACGACGACGGACATGGCGCCCCGGCTCAGGCCGCGGAACAGGAACAGCATTCCCACACCGGTTCCGACGCCGGACAGCCCGCCCCACAGAATGTCCACTGTGGAGGGTGAGCCGGGCGTGACCAACGCGATGGCGGCCAGGAGGACTCCGCCCAGTTGACCGAGGAAGGCGACGGTGGCGAACGGGATTCGGCGCGACAGCAGGCCGCCCGCGAAGTCGGCGACGCCGTAGCCCACGGCTGACGCCAGAGCCAGGAGCGTGCCCACGGTCAGGCTCGTTCGGCTTGGCCGACCGGGCAGGGAGCGCCCGCGGTGCAGCTGTCGCGGTCGCACAGGCGGCACAACAGGTCGGCGTCGCCGACGCGGTGGTAGAGGCGGGTGAGCAGTTTGGCGAGCAGGGTGTCCAGCGTTGCGCGTTCCCCGTCGTCGAGGGCCGCGAGCACGTCGGACAGGACCGTCGTCCGCGTGGTGAGAAGGTCAGCGGCGGCCTTCTCACCCTTCGCGGTCAGCGCGACGGCGACCTCGCGGCCCTTCGCGGGGCGGCGTTCGACCAGGTCGGCGGCCTGGAGGGAATCGACCATGCGTGCGGCGGCCGACTGGGTCAGACCTATCTGGCGCCCCAGCGCGGTCACGCTGAGCTGGGGCGATGTCGCCAGGACGGTCAGCGCGGCGGCACCGCTGGTGCTGGTCATCAGATCGGTGACGGCCAGGGCCGTCGCGCCGAGCAGGTTCTCCGTTCGGGTCGATTCATGCATGACTCATGCATAACATGTCGGAGCTAGGTCAGCAGCTCGGCGACCTCGGTGGCGCCGCGAGGCGGGGTCACCCCCAGCTCGGCGAGCCGGTCGGTGCGGAGGGTGGCGCGCAGCGGGCGGTTCGGCCACTCGGGGCGCGGGGCGACGCGGATCAGGCCGGGATCGGCGCCGACCGCCTCGGCGAGCAGGCGGGACCAGGCGAGCTTGGTGTGCTTCTCCGCCGGAGCGATGTGGACGATTCCCTTGGCGCCCAAAGAAATCAGCTCGGCGAAACAGCGAGCGACGTCGTCGACGAGCGCGGGCTGGCGGATCTCCTCGTCGTCGGTGCGCAACTCCTCGCCGCGACCCAGCTTGGCCAGCACCTGGGCGGGCCAGGTCGGGCGTGGTTCCGCGCTGAGGCCGTAGAGCAGCGGCACGCGGACGATCAGCGTTGACGGCGCCTTGGCCGCGGCCCGCTCGGCGGCGAGCTTGGACCTGCCGTACTCCTGGGCGGGGTCAGGGGAGTCGGTTTCGCGATAGTCGCCCTCGCCATCGCCCGCGAAGACCCAGTCGGTGGACACGTGCAGGACGCGCGCTCCGATGCGCGTCGCATGCTCAGTGACCAACTCCGTGCCGATCACGTTGACCAGCCGTGCACGCTCCGGTTCCTTCTCGCACCGCGCGACGTCGGGGATGGCCGCGCAGTGCACTACAAGCTCCGGCTCCGCACGGCCGAAGACCTCCGACACCGAGTCGGCGCTGGTGATGTCCAGCCGTTCTCCGGCGGAGTTCTTGTTGTGGTGACACGGAATCACGGTGTGGCCCACGGCTTCGAGCCGCTGCCGCACGGCCGTGCCGAGCAGTCCGGAGGCGCCGGTGATCAGAACTCGGGTCATGAACTCAGCTTAAGTACTCGACACGCTCTGCTAGCGTCTTGTCCCGTGTCGAGCCCCGAGGCCTCCAGAGCCTAGCCACCGGTCATCCGGTGGCTGTTGCTGACACCCATCGGGTCACCGCGTCGTGGACCGCGGTCGACTTCACCTCATCTTCCTCCAGCTCCCGCGGTCCTTTTCCGGGTCGACTCCGTAAAAGCAGGGAGTACTTCGTCATGCCCTTCGCCGTCTACGTGCTGGGGGTGGCGGTCTTCGCCATCAGCACGTCCGAGTTCATGTTGTCCGGCCTGGTACCGGCCATCGCCGCCGACCTCGCCGTCTCCATCCCCGACGCGGGGATGCTGACCTCGGCGTTCGCCATCGGCATGGTCGTGGGCGGGCCGCCGTTGGCGGTGCTCACGATGCGCTGGGAGCGACGCCGCGCGCTCGGCGCGTTTCTGGTCGCCTTCGCGGTCGTGCACGTCGTCGGGGCCGTCGCCACTGACTACGCCGTGCTGATGGTGACGCGGGTGCTCGGCGCGCTCGCGTGCGCGGCGTTCTGGGCGGTCGCAGCCACCGCCGCGATCGGCATGGCCGGTGAGAACGCCAAAGCCCGCGCGATGTCCGTTGTGGTCGGTGGGACCACGCTCGCGTGCGTCGCCGGTGTGCCCGGTGGAGCCTTCCTCGGCCAGCACCTGGGGTGGCGCGCGGCGTTCTGGGCGGTCGCGGTGCTGTCGGCGCTGTCCGTGATCGCCGTGCTGGCGACGTTGCCGCCGAGCGCTCCGGGGCCGGTGGCGCGCGTCGAGCTGAAGCCGTTGTTCAGCAAGCCGCTCGTCGTCGCGTACGCGCTCAACGCGCTGGTCCAGGGCGCGACGTTCTGCACGTTCACCTACCTCGCTCCGCTGGTGACCGAGGTCGCGGGGCTCGGAGCCGGGTGGATTCCGGGCACGTTGGTGCTCTTCGGCATCGGGTCGTTCATCGGGATCACGGTGGGCGGGCGCATCGCCGACGCGCGCCCGCTGACCGTGCTCGGGGCCGGGATGGCCGCGCTCGCGCTCGGCTGGGCCGTGCTGGCGCTGACCGCGGGCAATGCCGTGGTCGCGGTCGCGCTCGTGTTCGTCCAGGGGCTGCTCGCCTTCGGCATCGCGCCCGTGCTGACCTCGCGGGTGTTCTACCTGGCCGGGTTCGCGCCGACGCTGGCCGGTGGGTTGAGCACCGCCGCGTTCAACGTCGGCAACACCGTGGGCCCCTGGTTCGGCGGGCTGGCCATCGACGCCGGGCTCGGGTTCCGGTCCCCGGTGTGGGTCAGCGCGCTGATGATGATCATGGCGCTGGGGGTGTTCGCGCTCATCCCGAAAAATTCCGGGAAGAATGTCCGGCGACGTGTCGATCCGGGTCGCGCCCGTTCGACGCATGGGTAGAAGCGAGGTCGTGAACGAGGAGGACAAGTCATGTCGGAGAACACGAAGACCCGTCGGATCACCAAGGCCCAGCTCGACGCGGGCGTGCTCGCGGCAGTGCGCGTCGTGACGGGCTTCCTCTTCGTCAGCCACGGCGGCCAGGGCATGTTCGGCTGGTTCGGCGGCGTCGACGGCGCGGGCGGGACGGTGCCGTTCGGCTCGTGGCCGGGCTGGTGGGGCGGCGTGATCGAGCTGGCCGGTGGCGCGCTCGTCCTGATCGGCCTGTTCACCAGGTACGCGGCGGTGCTGTGCTCCGGCGCGATGGCCTACGCGTACTTCGTCGTGCACCAGCCGATGGCGCTGCACCCGATCTCGAACATGGGTGAGCTGGCGGCCATCTACAGCTGGGTGTTCCTGCTGATCGCGGTCCTCGGTCCGGGCGCGCTGGCCCTGGACAACCTGCGCAGGCGGCGCTAACCCTCGAGAGTCCGGGCCAGGGCGGCGCGCAGAGCGTCGTCCTGGCCCGGTTCCAGTTTCGCCCGCACGTCCTCGTCGAGGCCGGAGATCACGGCCTTCGCCTTGGCCAACAGCTCGCGGCCCTGGTCGGTGAGATCCAGCCGGGCGGGGTGCCCGTGCCCGGCCAGCGTGCGCCTGACCGCGCCCTGGTCCTCCAGCATGAGGACCGTGGCGCGCATGCTCTGCGTGGTGATCCCCGCGCGGCGGGCGAGATCGCTGTAGGAGACCTCCGGGTTGCGCGCGACGTGGCCGAGCGCGCCGAGGTGCCGCATGGTCAGGCCGAGCTCGCCGAGCGCCGCGTCGACCCGGCGTTGCAGCTCCCGGCCCGCGACGACCAGCAGCATCACCGTCGACGACGTGTTCTCATCCTCGGCCACCGGCAGAGTGTCCCAGGCCGGTGACCAGCCGCTCGGAGAAGGCCAGCGTGCGCGCGGTCAGCCCGGGCCCGGCCAGCTCCGGGGTGCCGACGCCGAACAGCGGCTTCGGCGCGTACTCGGAGGCCAGCTCGGCGATCATCGCCAGCTCGTCCCCGGCCAGGTCCTGCACCAGCCGGAAACCGATCTCGTGGCAGCCGGTCGCGGGGCCCGCGGTGATCCGGTTGCGGTCCTCGACCACGTTGCCGCGCTCCGGGATCGCGCCGACCAGCGGCAGCCTGTCGTGGAGCTGGAAGTTCGTGGTCGCGCGGTAGCCGCGCAGCAGTCCGGCGGCGCCGAGCAGCAGCGAACCCGCGCACACCCCCGCCACCCACCGCGCCCGGCTTCCCCGGTCCGCGAGGAACTCCAGGGTTTCGGCGTCCTCCATGACCTCCGGCGGCACGGCTCCGGCGAAGAGCACGTCGAGGTCCTTCGGGCAGTCGGCGAAGGTGGTTGTGGCGCGGGTCGGGAAGTGCGGCGCGCCCGCGATCTCGTCCCGGTTCTTCCAGGCCAGGTGCACGTTCGCGCCGGGGATCATGCTGATGATCGTGTGGAAGCCGACCACGTCGATCTGCATGAAACCGGGGCAGACCAGGATCGCGATCTCCAGGGGCTTGTCGGTCATCGGTGGGCCCTTCCGTCGTGAGGCTGCAGTCAAACTAACAGTCCCACTGCAGCCCGCGCAATACAGGCGTTTTTGCCCCGAATGAGTCATTGAGGTACTTGAAGGCCCTGAATGAGTCATTCGGGGAGTTGAGCGCCCCCAATGACTCATTCAGGGCGCTCCAGTGCACCAATCGCGACATTGGCGTGACGGGGTGGCTGTCCGTCGAGGGGTCGAACCTCGGTCTCCGCGTTCAGAGCGCGGCGTCCATGCCTGCTGGACCAACGGACATCGTGGGTGGTGGGCGTGCCCCCGCCAGGATTCGAACCTGGACCGGCCGCGTCCTGAACGCGGTGCCTCTGCCGATTGGGCTACGGGGGCGTGCGGTTCCGGGGAGTCGAACCCCGACTGGGCTGGCCCTCAACCAGGTGCCTCTGCCGATTGGGCTAGAACCGCTTGTGGCGCAAGCAAAAAGCCGCCCCGATCGGGACGGCTTCCACGGGTGCTGACGAAGGTCAGGTCGAGGAGGCCGCCGGGAGCAGCAGCTGGAGCGACAGGAGTTGAGTGGTGTTCATGACTGCCTCCTTCGCTCGGTGGTGTGTGCCCATCATCTCCGCGCCCCGCGCTGGACGGCAACGGGTTTTCCGGGTGTATTCTGCTCGCATGCTTCGCACCGCGTGCCTCGGTTGGTGGCGCTCCACTTAGGAGCGGCACCCCGTCAGCATGCCAAGGGCCGTTCGGATGAGCGGCCCTTTTTCGTTCCCTGGCAAGGGATGCGGCCGCGTCCGGCCCATCACCGACAGGAGAACGTCATGACCAGCGCGCTACTGGAACAGTCCGTCGTCGAGGCCCCCGCCACCTTCCGCGTGCTCACCGGGGACCGGCCGACCGGGCGGCTGCACCTCGGGCACTACTTCGGCACGCTGCACAACAGGATTCGCTTGCAGCGCCTCGGGGTCGAGGTGTTCCTGATCATCGCCGACTACCAGGTGCTGACCGATCGGGACATCGCCGAACGACTACCGGAGCACGTCGAGGACCTGGTGCTGGACTACCTCGCGGTCGGCTTCGACCCCGGGCGCGGCACCGTGTTCGCGCACAGCGCGGTGCCCGCGCTCAACCAGCTGCTGCTGCCCTTCCTCAGCCTCGTCTCGGTCGCGGAGCTGGGGCGCAACCCCACCGTCAAGGACGAGATCGCGCACTCGCGGCAGGCGGCGGTGAGCGGGCTGATGTTCACCTACCCCGCGCACCAGGCCGCGGACATCCTGTTCTGCAAGGCCAATCTCGTTCCGGTCGGCCAGGACCAGCTGCCGCACCTGGAGCTGACCAGGACCATCGCCCGCCGGTTCAACGACCGCTACGGCAAGGTCTTCCCGGAGCCCGCGCCGATGCTGTCCGCCGCACCGCTGCTGCTGGGCACGGACGGCGCGAAGATGAGCAAGAGCCGCGGCAACGCGATCTCCTTGTCCGCCACCGCCGATGAGACCGCGCGGCTGATCCGGGGCGCGAAGACCGACGCCGACCGGCACATCACCTACGAGCCGGAGCGTCGCCCCGAGGTCTCCAGCCTCGTGCTTTTGGCTTCACTGTGCCAAGATCGCGATCCGCACGAGGTCGCGGCGGAGATCGGCGGCGGTGGCGCGGCGGTGCTGAAGCGAACTGTGACCTCCGCCGTGAACGACTTCTTGGCACCGATCCGAGCTCGTCGGGCCGAGCTGGCGCGAGATCGCGGTTACCTGCGGCAGGTGCTGCGGGTCGGCAACGCTCGCGCCAACGAGATCGCGGACACGACGCTGACGGAGGTGCGGCAGGCGATGCGCAGCGTGTACTGAAGTCAGTCGCGCGCGAGGAAGATTGTTTCGGTCGGGATCGCCGCGAACATCGCGCGTCGCTCCAGGAGGGTGATCCCGGCCGCGATCTCCGGCAGTCGCAGGCACATCGCGGTGAAGCGGAGCGTCGACGCGGCGGTGAGCGGCAGCTCGCGGTGGAGCATCGGCGACGCGACCGCCTGGAAGCGGTGTGCGACCTGGCGTTCCCAGTCGCTTTCGCGGGTCCTGGCGCTCTCGGCGAGCCGATCGGCCAGGACGTCGAGCGAGACGACGGTGTCGTGGACCGGGGAGAGGTTGAGGAAGTCGTGGCGGAACGCGGTAAACCAGGTCTCCGGCTTCTTCGACCGGAACGCCGCCGCCAGCGCGGAATCCAGCACCCGGCCGGTGTCATTGGGGCGCACCAGGTCGGTCAGCTTCTGCACGAGCTTGTGCATCGCGTGCCGCTCCTGCCGCGCGAACTCCCTGAGCTGGGAGAACCATTCGCGGTCGATGGGGACGTCCTGGGCGTCGTTCGCCTGCTGGCGCACCACCTTGCGCTCAGCCGCGCGGATCGACTCCTGGGCATCGCGGAACGAGGCCAGCGCTCCGTGGGCGGTGGCGATGTCGTCGTCGAGGCCGAGCGGAATCGGCAGCGCGTCGACCAGCGCGCTGTCCAGGTCGCGTGGGTACTGGAGCTGCTTCGCCCAGGCGGCACAGCGTTCCAGGACCTTGTCGTTTTCGAGCTGTGAGTAATGGTTCACCTGCTGGCGAACGTGCTCGGCGGCGGTCTCGGCGACCCTGCGCAGCATCAGGAACCTCAGCATCGGTTCGAGCCGGTCGAGATCGTTGTCGATGTGCTGCCGGAGGGTCGCGGCGTCAAGGGCATTCGGATGCTTGGCTGCGGGCGGCAGCCACAGGCCATCGCCGGTCCACACGGTGTGCTCGGCGGGAACAAGGCGCTGTGCGGCGGTCATCTCGTCGGCTGTGGGCAGCCGGTAGCCCGACTCGTCCTCGGTGATGGTGTTGGTCCACCGCACGAAGGCCGCCGCGTCGCTGGCGCGCACGCCTGCGACCGGATCGGTCCAGCCGCCGCCGTCCGGCGCGGGGTTTCCGGTGTCGGTCAGGAACAACTCGTAAACGCTCGCGCTGATCGGGCGGGCGCACACCGGGCCGACGCGGTCCCGCAGGTGGCGGATGAGTTGGACGGTTGTGCGCAGCCGTTGACGCTCAGGAGAGTCGTCCTCGCCGCTGAGGAGATCCTCCAGGCTCGCGCGGAGATCGGGGTCGAGGTCGCTGCTCTGCTCGGCGCAGTCGAAGGCCAGTGACAGGGCGTTGACGGTCCCAGACTGCAGGCAGGCCGCGACGATGGGGTCGGCGTCGGACTGGGCGGCGTAGAGGAGTGACGTCTCGCGCCACCACAGATCGTCCACAGTGGACGTCAAGACGTCGACAAGGCTTTTGTCGCGGATGTGCGCCGCGGCGAGGGATTCCTGGAAGGTCAGGTGGGCGAAGCAGAACAGGTCGCTCTCCCGCTCGACGACCAAGCCGAAGGAACAGACCTCGGTGAGGAAAGCATCCGCGGTGACATCGGTGGCCATGCGGCTCAGCGCGTCCTTGAGCGTGGACAGGACTTGCTTGCGCGGAAAGTCCCGAACCCGCTCGCGCATCATGGTGAACGCGAGCCCGCGCAGCAGGGTTTCCTTGCGGTCGCTGCGCAGGTCGGAGCTCAGCTTCTTGGCCTCCTGCCGTCGCCAGAGCATGACCTGGCAGATCTCGTTGTACAGCTCGGCGCGACTGCCGGGGAGCGCGCCCCGGTAGCGGTGCACGTTCGCGATCATGGTGAGCAGCAACGGGTTCGCGGTCAGCTCGGCGAGGCCGGGAGCGTGGTGCAACCGGCGGAGCAGGTCGTCGGCGAGGCCCTGGTGGTCGGGCTGGTGCCGCTCGACGGCGCGGTACCAGCCGCGTACGAAAAGGGTTACCTGCTCCTCGGTGAAACTGCGCACCTGCACCACGACCGCGCCCTCGACGCTCGCGCTGCGGAAGCCACGTGGCCGCGAGGTGATCACGAAGTCGTTCTTCGAGTACTGCCGCGCCTGGCTCTCCACCCAGTCCGCGACCTTGCGCCGGTCCTCCTGGCGGGACACCTCGTCGAGGCCGTCGAGCAGGACGACGCAGTCACCGTCGCGCAGACGCTGCTCGAACCAGCCCGGGGGCTCGACGGTGCGGTAGTGACCGAGGGAGGTCCGGAGCAGCGCGGGTACGGAGATGTCGTGGTTCCCGACGATCGCGGACACGTGGTCGCGCAGGTACAGCAGGATTGGCACGGTGCGCCGCCGTCCACGAGGAGAGCGGCTGATGCTGCGCGCGGTGTGCCGGAGCAGGGTGGTCTTGCCGCTTCCGGGAGATCCGGTCACCGCGAGCACGACCGCCTCCTCACGGTCGAGGAAGTGGCCGATGGAGTGGCGGTGGGTGACGTCGGTGGGCAGGTCGGCGAGCACGCTCTCGGACACCTGGTGCGGCGCCCGGTAAGCGAGGCTGACGTCGACGAAGACCTCGTCCAGTTCCGGCGTGTAGTAGCCGACGGTCGCGAGTCCCTTGAGGTCGACGAACCGCAGGCTGTCCAGGACGAACTGGCGGTAGCGCCGACCGAAGCGGGTGACCTTCCGCCGCAGGATCTGGTCGGTGTGCTCGACGAGCCGCGCGCGCCACCGCTTCCACAGCTCCTTCGGTATGAACAGCAGAGCCACGCCGCCGGTCAGGGCACCGATGAACAACCAGCTCCAGAGATCCACGGCCAGGAGTATGCAGCACCGGCAAATGCCAGTGTCGGTGTCAGTGTCGGTGTCAGTGTCGGGGAGCCACCGTCATCGGGAGGCGGTTGGGGTAGGTCGTCGCGTGCGCGACAGCCCGGACTTCCTTGCCGGGGACCGGGATGAGCCGCCATCGGCGGACGATCTCGCGGACGGCGATGGCGATCTCGGTCAGGGCGAACGTCTCGCCGATGCAGCGCCGGGTGCCGTTGCCGAACGGCAGGAAACATTCGCGTGGTGGGGCGGTGGTGAGCCAGCGATCGGCGGAGAAGCGCAGTGGGTCGGGGAAGATGTCGGGATCGCGGTGCAGCGCGGCCGGGCTGAACAACACCTCGGTTCCGGTGGGCAGCAGCACTCCGCCGATCTCGACGGGTTCGACCGCGCGGCGCATGAGCATGGGGAGGGAGTAGAGCCGCAGCGTCTCACTGATCACCGCGCGGAGAACGTTGTCGTCATCGTGAACTCGTTGGTCCAGCGCGGGATCACGGCCCATTTCGTGGAAGACCCAGGCGAGGGTGCTGCTGGTGGTTTCGGTGCCCGCGGCGAGGAACGAGGCCAGCTCGTCGCGCACCAGCTCGGGGTCGATGCGTTCGCCGGTCTCGGGGTCGCGGGCGTCGAGCAGGACGCGCAACAGGTTCTCGTCACCGCGGTCACGCTCGATCAGCTCGTCGATGATCCCGCGCAGCCGCCTCGCCACGGCGGTGAACCGGCGATCGGCCCCGCTCAGCACGAGCAGCGGGCGGGGCGTGATCGTGCGCATCAGCACGCCGCGTTCGATGGTGCGCAATGAACGCCTGATGGTGTCCGTGGTCGACTGCGTGATCTCGCTGGCGAAAATGGTGCCCAGCAACGTGTTCAGCGCGAAGTCGACCATGACGTGGTCGACGCGCAGCCGTTGGCCCGCGTGCCAGGAGGCGGCGAGTGAGCGTGCTCGGTCGCGCATCGTGGTCGCGTAGTTCGCCAGCCGTTCGCGGTGGAAGACCTGCTGGATGACCCTTCGCTGGCGCAGGTGGAGCTCGCGGCCGGAGGTGAGCAGGCCGTCGCCGAGCAGCGGGCGGACCTCGTCGAAGAGCTTGCCCTTGGCGAAACTCCGGCCCCGTTCGACGAGGACCTGATTGGCCAGAGCGGCGTCGGTGAGCACGTAGACCCGGAGCGGCCCGAGGTTGACACCGACGATGCTTCCCTTGTCCCGCAAGGAAGTCAGGAATCCGACCGGGTCACGGGCAAGCCTTGCCAAGTGGCCTGCGAGCGGCAACCGGTGTGGTGCGACAGGGACGTCGGTCAGGTTCACAGCAACCCCCACCACCAGGAGACGACGGGCACCGGGATCGGCTCAAGCGCGGCGTCGGAGGGCCCGTCCGCGTACACGGTGGGCAGTGCGGCCCAGGTCTCCGGCGGGCTGTCCGGGCCGAAGGGCTTGAGGTAGCGCTCGCTCGTAGTGCCCCAGTCGATGTTCGCGCGCAACCACTGGCCGAGGCTTTCCAGGTAGCGCTTCAGGTTCTCGCTCGCCGTCGCAGCGGTTTTCGCCCGCAGCGCCAGGAAGAGCGACATCACCCGGTCCCGCATCGCCACCACGTGCGGGACGGCCTCGGCGGGCGTGCAACGGAGGTCCCGGGCGATCACGTCGACGAAGTTGAGCCCGTTGGGGTGGCGAGCGGATTCCTGGTGGTAGGAGTAGAGATCGTTGTCGAAGGAGATGAGCATCCAGTTCATCTCGGTCAGCGCGCGCACCGGGAGACCGTTCAGCTCGGCGTGGGTCAGCTCGTAGCCGTCCGCGGCGTCGTTGAGCGTGGTCAGGATCTCCATCCCGATGGTGTGGCCGAGCACGCGGATCATCACGTACTCGTCCAGGCCCGGTGAGAGTTCCCGCGCCCGCACGGACGCTTCCCACGCCAGGCCGAAGAAAAGCCTTTGCCAGCCGCAGATCCAGCGCTGGAGTTGCAGCGGCGTGGTGAAGCCGCCGACGCGCCGACGCATGTCGCGGACCCCCTCCGCCCACGGATTCCCCAGCAGCAGAGGGGTTTCCGGCGCCTCGACCACGCGGGCGAGCTGGGTGAGGAAGGCCATCGCCTCCTCCGGCGAGCGGCCGAGCCTGCCGGTCTCGAAGGCGGTGTCGTCCAGCGCCTCGGCCAGGTACATGATGTCGGCGGCGATCCGCACGCGCCCCGCGGCGGCGTCGGGCATGCCCCACGCGCTCACCAGGCCGCAGCGGCTGCGGTCGAGGTAGCCCAGCTCGTCGTCGTCGCAGGCGTTGAGCGCGGCGAACCAGGAGAAGGAGGCGCGGTCGATCTCCTCCGCGTCGGGCCGTAATCGCGGTGGGATGGGGCAGTAGAACGGCGGGATCGTCACCGGCATGGGGAGAACTAAACGAACCGCGCCAAGTGTGCGGCAACCCCTTCCACTCCAACGGGTGGTGTGCGGGCATGTTCAACTGCGCTACGGCAGTAGGGGGTGGACGCCGGGCGGGAGCGTGCCCGCGGTGGTGGTGAAGTGGTCGAGCAGCGTCGCGCGGAACGCCCGGCCCGCGTTGGTCGGGGTGGTGTCGGCGCGTTGGGCGAGCGCGATGGTGCGGCTCATTCCCGGTGGTGCCAAAGGCGTTCCGCGTAGCGACGGCCGCGCTGCCAGCACCATGCTCGGCACGATCGCCAGGCCGAGACCCACCTCCACGAAGCGCAGCACCGCGTCCATCTCGCCGCCCTCCACCGCGAACGTCGGCTCGAATCCCTCGCGGTGGCACGCGTCCAGGGTGGCCTGCCGGAGGTCGTAGCCCTGGCGGAACATCACCAGCGGGCGGTCGCGCAGCTCGGCGAGCCGGAGGTGCCTGCGCCGGGTCGGCGGGGGCGCGGCGGCGGGGGAGGCCACGACCAGGTCCTCGCGCAGGATCGGCGTGCTGGCCAGCGGATCGGGCGTGCGCGGCTCGGAGACGATGATCAACGCCAGGTCCAGCTCGCCGCGGTTGAGCGCGCCGACCAGGTCCTGCGAGCCGCCCTCCTCGACGACCAGCCGGATACCGGGGTAGCTGTCGTGGAAGCGGCGCAGCACGTCGGCGAAGATGCTGGCGCACAGGCTCGGCGGGGCACCGACCCGGACCCGCCCGCGGCGCAGCCCGGCCAGCTCGCCGACCTCGAGGCTCGCGGTGTCCACATCGGACAGGATGCGCTCGGCGATCGGCAGCAGCGCCTCGCCCGCCGCGGTGAGCGCGATGTTCCCGCGCAGCCTGGTGAACAGCTCCGCGCCCAGCTCCTCCTCCAGCGCGCGGATCTGCTTGCTCAGTGAGGGTTGCGCCACACCGGCCTCCTCGGCGGCCCTGGTGAAATGCCGGGTCCTGGCCACCGCGAGGAAGTACCTGAGCTGCTGCAACGTCATGTCCATAGCTTAGGGCTATCGAGATGAGTCTGACGATGTATTGGACTTATCGAAACCCGCGCTCCTAGCGTCGAGGCGTGTCCCGAACCACCACATCCATAGGCGCACTGTGCCGGTCAACGGTCGGCAAGAAGGCCGTGATGGCCGTCTCCGGCGTCGCGTTGCTGCTGTTCGTCGTCGCCCACATGGTCGGCAACCTGAAGGTCTTCCTCGGCCCGGAGTCGATGGACGGCTACGGCCGCTGGCTGCGCTCCATAGGTTCCGCGTTGCTGGGCAACGAGGGCGTGCTGTGGGTGCTGCGCATCGGGCTGGTCGTGATGATCGTGCTGCACATGACCGCAGCCATCCAGCTCGCCCGCCGTGCCCGCGCCGCGCGGCCGGAGAGCTACCGCGCCCGCAGGCCGGTCCAGGGCAGCTACGCCGCGCGAACCATGCGCTGGGGCGGCGTGATCATCGTGCTGTTCGTCGTCTACCACCTGCTGGACCTGACGGTCGGCGTGCTCAACCCGCACGGGGTGCACGGCGAGATCTACCGCAACGTCACCGCCGATTTCCAGCTCTGGTACGTGACTCTGGCTTACACGGTCGCGGTTCTGGCTCTGGGACTGCACATCCGGCACGGCATCTGGAGCGCGTTGCAGACCCTCGGCGTGTCCAGCGCGCGCGTCGTCCAGACAGCCGCACTCGGCTTCGCCGTCTTCATCTGCGTCGGCTACCTGTCGGTTCCGTTCGCGGTCTTCTTTGGGTTGGTGAGATAGGATCATGCACTCCGCCAAAGGTTTCTATACTGTGGGTGAGCCGATCATCGACGAGAAGTCTCCTGCTGGGCCGATCGAGACTCGTTGGGACAGAAGGAGATTCGGCGCGAAGCTGGTCAATCCGGCGAACAAGCGCAAGCTGACGGTGATCGTGGTCGGCACCGGCCTCGCCGGTGGTTCGGCCGCCGCGACGCTCGGCGAGCTGGGCTACAACGTCAAGTCCTTCTGCTACCAGGACAGCCCCCGCCGTGCGCACAGCATCGCCGCGCAGGGCGGGATCAACGCGGCGAAGAACTACCGCAACGACGGCGACAGCGTCTACCGGCTGTTCTACGACACCGTGAAGGGCGGGGACTTCCGCGCCCGCGAGTCCAATGTGTACAGACTCGCGCAGATCAGCGTCGAGATCATCGACCAGTGCGTAGCGCAGGGTGTGCCGTTCGCTCGCGAGTACGGTGGCCTGCTGGACACGCGATCCTTTGGTGGAGCCCAGGTTTCGCGCACGTTCTACGCACGAGGTCAGACCGGGCAGCAACTGTTGCTCGGCGCTTACCAGGCACTGGCACGGCAGATCGCCGCTGGGCGGGTGGAGATGCACCCGCGCACGGAGATGCTGGACCTGATCGTCGTCGACGGACGCGCGCGCGGCATCGTCGTGCGAGACCTGGTCACCGGTGGAGTTTCCACGCACTTCGCCGACGCGGTCGTCCTCGCGACCGGCGGTTACGGCAACGCCTTCTACCTGTCGACGAATGCCAAGGGCTGCAACACAACGGCGATCTGGCGGGCGCACCGGCGCGGAGCGCTGATGGCGAACCCGTGCTACACGCAGATCCATCCGACGTGCATCCCGGTCAGCGGTGAGCACCAGTCAAAGCTGACGCTGATGAGCGAATCGCTGCGCAACGACGGGCGGGTCTGGGTGCCCAAGCAGGGCGGGGACTCCCGTGCCGCCAACGACATTCCCGAGGGCGAGCGGGACTATTACCTGGAGCGGACCTACCCGAGCTTCGGCAACCTGGTCCCGCGCGACATCGCCTCCCGCGCCGCGAAGCACGTGTGCGACGAGGGGCGCGGCGTCGGACCCGGCGGGCTCGGCGTGTACCTCGACTTCGCCGACGCGATCAGGCGGCTCGGCCGGGCGGCCGTGGAAGCCAAGTACGGCAACCTCTTCGAGATGTACCAGCGCATCACCGGCGAGGCCCCGTACGAGGTGCCGATGCGGATCTACCCCGCCGTGCACTACACGATGGGCGGTCTGTGGGTGGACTACGACCTGCGCAGCACCGTTCCCGGCCTGTTCGTGATCGGCGAGGCGAACTTCTCCGACCACGGCGCGAACCGGCTCGGCGCCAGTGCGTTGATGCAGGGCCTCGCCGACGGCTATTTCGTGCTGCCCAACACGATCGGAGACTACCTCGCGGACGGTCCCTTTGAGACGGTCGACTCCGCACATCCCGAGGTGACCGCCGCCGTGTCCGAGGTGGTGGACCGGATCACCGCGCTGCTGCTGGTGAACGGGGACCGCACGGTCGACTCGTTCCACCGGGAGCTGGGCCACATCATGTGGGAGCACTGCGGGATGGAGCGCACCGAGGAGGGCCTGCGCAAGGCACTCAAGCTGATCCCGGCGCTGCGCGAGGAGTTCTGGCGCCGCGTCAAGGTCCCCGGCGGCGGGGAGGGGCTGAACCAGTCGCTGGAGAAGGCCGGTCGCGTCGCCGACTTCTTCGAGCTGGCCGAGCTGATGTGCGTGGACGCCTTGCACCGCAAGGAATCCTGCGGCGGGCACTTCCGCGCCGAGAGCCAGTCCCCGGACGGCGAGGCCCTGCGGGACGACGCGGAGTTCTCGTACGTGGCCGCGTGGGAGTACGCGCAGCCACCGGTGCTGCACCGCGAGCAGCTGACCTTCGAGCACGTCGAGCCCACGCAACGGAGCTACAAGTGAGACTGACACTGCGGATCTGGCGACAGTCCACAAAGGACGACGGTCGGTTGGTCGACTACCGCCTCGACGACGTCTCCGAGGACATGTCCTTCCTGGAGGTGCTGGACGTGCTCAACGAGGAGCTGATCCTCGCCGGGGACGAGCCGGTCGCCTTCGACCACGACTGCCGCGAGGGCATCTGCGGCATGTGCGGCATGATGATCAACGGTGTCGCGCACGGGCCGGAACGGGCCACCACGGCGTGCCAGCTGCACATGCGGCACTTCGCCGACGGCGCCACGATCACCGTCGAACCCTGGCGCGCCAAGCCTTTCCCCGTGGTCAGGGACCTCGTGGTGGACCGCTCGGCCCTCGACCGGATCATCGAGGCAGGCGGCTACATCAGCGCTCCGACCGGCAGCGCCCCGGACGCGCACGCCGTCGCCGTGCCCAAACCGGACGCGGACACCGCCTTCGAGTCGGCGGCCTGCATCGGGTGCGGGGCCTGCGTCGCGGCCTGCCCCAACGGCTCCGGAATGCTGTTCACCGCCGCGAAGATCACCCACCTCGGAGTGCTGCCGCAGGGTCAGCCGGAGCGGGACTCGCGCGTGCTGGACATGGTGCGGGCGCACGACGACCTCGGCTTCGGCGGCTGCACCAACACCGGCGAGTGCACCGCGGTGTGCCCGAAGGGCGTTCCGCTGGACTCGATCGGGCGGCTCAACCGGGACCTGCTGCGCGCGTCCCTGCGCCCCCGGCGTTAGATGGGGCCATGAGCATCCGCGACGTGGAGATCTCCGACGAGTCCATCCGGCTCGGCCAGTTCCTGAAGCTGGCCGGGCTCGCCGAGGACGGGGCGCACGCGCGGACGCTGATCGAGGACGGCGAGGTCACCGTCAACGGCCGCGAGGAGACCCGCCGCGGCAAGCAGCTCGTCCCCGGTGACGTGATCGCCGTCCTCGGCGAGAAGGCCCGGCTGGTCTCGCGGCTCAGCTAGTCGGGGCGTTGCCGATCGCGACCTCGGCGGCCTTGCGCCCGAGCGCGCACGCGCCGTCCGGCTTGTTGCTGGCCATGGTCTGGAAGACCAGGTAGTACTCGTCGGAGGCACCCACGTACACGCGGCAGGACTTGCCCTGCACGTCCAGCGCGCTGGCCGGGTAGCCCTTGATCTGCTCCGCCTTCTCGCCCTGCGACAACGCGAGCGAGACCGCCTTGTCCGCCTTGTGCACCTGGAGGTCGAGCGAACTGCCCTGGCTGTCGGCCCAGAAACAGGTGGTCGGCGTCTGCGGGCGGCCCTCGCGCGGGAAGCCGACCTGGTCCGACTTCGCCGACACCAGCCCCA
The DNA here is from genome assembly GCF_024213555.1 of Allokutzneria sp. A3M-2-11 16. Taxonomy (GTDB): domain Bacteria; phylum Actinomycetota; class Actinomycetes; order Mycobacteriales; family Pseudonocardiaceae; genus Allokutzneria. Next base: position 31,035 of record NZ_JANAVO010000029.1, read on the forward strand.
GCTCACCCGCCTGCTGCGCGGTGATCAGCGAACACGGCTTGACGGTGCCGACCGCCAGCGGCTTCACCTCGAAGTCGGCGATCGCGGTCCTCTTGGCGGGTTCCTGTGTCGCCGGCGCGCCCCCGCACCCGGTGAGCAGCGTCAACGCCACCAGCGACACCCACAGCCGTCTGCGCATCTCCATGATCCTCTCGTCGGCGATGTGCGCCGCCGAGGCTATCGCCTAGCAGAAGCGCGCGCCGAGCTCCTCGAAGATCGCCGTGTTCAGCTCGAAGGCCAGCCGGGACTCGGCCGCGATGCGCCGCTGCTCGTCGGCGTCCCACGGCGCGTCGTCCAGCAGCCGCCGGTAGTGCGCCTTGAACACCGGCGCCTTCGGGATGCCGGGGAAGCGGTAGAAGCTGAGCCCGGTCTCCTCGGTGAGGCCGAGGTGGCGGTTGAGCAGGGTGCGCAGGATCTGGCCGCCGGAGAGATCGCCCAGGTAGCGGGTGTAGTGGTGGGCGACGAAACCGCCCGCCCAGTCGAAGCACACCTCGTGGATGCGCGCGCAGTAGCGCAGCGTCGCCTCGCCCGGGGTGATCCGCTCGCGCCAGTCCGGTCCGATCAGCGCGGCCAGGTCCCTGGCCAGCGCGGGCAGCCGGGTCAGCTCGTCGTGCACGAACGGGCCCGCGACCGGGTCGGCGCGCATGACCTCGGCGGCCTGTTCCAGTGCCTCGTAGAAGAAGTAGTGCTGGGCCAGCATCTCCGTGAAGCCCTCTACCGGCAGTTTTCCCGCCGCGAGGGCGCCGATGACCGGGGTCCGCTCGGCCCTCCGGTGCGCCTCGTCCGTGGCTTCCTTGATCAGTTCGGCGAAGCCGGTCGCTTCCGTGATCGCCATCGCGCCTCCTCAGCTGTTCTGACAGTATGTCACATCAATCTGACGAGGCGTCAGGAAAACGCCCAGTTAGGGTAACCTAACCCGAGTCGAAGACCTAGCGCTTGCGCGGCAGCTTCCGCGCCGACCCGTCCGCGGCCAGTCGCGCGCCCACCGCGCGCAGGACGAACAGCGTGGTCAGCTCGGTGTTCCCGGAGCCGCCCGCCAGGCAGGCGTTGATCAGCGGGATCAGGCCGTCGACATCGGCCTCCGGCAGGTAGCCCTCGTCGATCCCGGCGCGCAGGACCCCGCGCAGCTCCTGCTCCAGATCGCGCACGTGCTCGACGACCTGGCCGTAGGCGGACTGCGGCAGCAGCGAGCGCAGCGCGGGCCCAGGCGGGATGTGCTGCGCGGCCACCTCGCGCAGCTGGAAGCGCACGTAGGTGGCCAGCCGCCGCACCGGGTTGTCCACTTCGGACAGTGCGGCGCGCAGGCGCACCACGTAGTGCTCGGTCTCCGCCGCCGCGTAGGCGACGAGCAGGGCTTCCTTGTCCGGGAAGTGGTTGTACATCGCGGTGCGCCCCACCCCGGCCGCCGAGGCGATGTCGGCGAGGGTGATCCGGTCGAACCCGCGCTCGTACATCAGCCCGGCGAACGCGTCGAAGATCCGCTGCCGGGTCTGCTCCCGGTGCGCGGCGAGGGAACCCCCGATGATCTTCGGCACGCGTGTGAGGATACCGCTCAGAAGCGGCCCTGTTTTAGAAGCGACACAGCTGGGAGATCTCCTCGGCGTGCTCGGGGTAGGTCGTGGAGAGCTCGTCGGCCCGGCCGAAGTCCACCGAGTCGTCGGAGTACGGCGGCGACATGAACGTGCCCAGCAGGCTCCACTCGCCGGTGCTGCGGCTGCCCTGCCAGACCCCAGGCGGCACCACCACCTGCGGGCGCTGCCCCGCCGCCAGGTCCGGGCCCAGCACCGGCCGCTCCACCCGGCCGTCCGGGTGCAGCAGCACCATCTGCGCGGGCGCCCCGGCGTGGTAGCTGAAGATCTCCAGGTGCTTCAGCCGGTGCATCCCGGAGAAGTCCCGCGCGGTCATCAGGTAGTAGATGCCCGAACAGTCCTCGCTGAGCCAGGTCTGCGCCCAGAACCCGCCCTCCACCGGGAGCGGCTGGAGCCCGAGCGCGTCGACGATCTCGTGGTACGTCACGTTGTCCCTACCAGGTCGGGTGTGTGGACACTCCACCGTCCACGGTCAGATTCTGCCCCGTGATCCACTCGGCCAGCGGCGAGGCCAGGAAAACGCACGCGTTGCCCACGTCCTCCGGCGTGCCGAGCCGGTGCAACGGGGCTGCCGCGTGCCACCGCCTGACCCCTTCCGGCCACTGCTCCTCGATCCCCGGGCGGCCGATGAGGCCGGGCGAGACCGCGTTGCACCGGATGCCGAAGCGCCCGTACTCCAACGCGGCGGCCTTGGTGTGCATGAGCACCGCGGCTTTCGCGGTGGCGTAGGCGGCGTGGCCCTCGGCCGGGTTCGTGCCTTCGACGGAGGCGATCGTGATGACCGAGCCGCGCTCGGTGGGGATCATCGTGCGGACGACGGCTTGGGTGAGCGCGAAGACCGCGTTGAGGTTCGCGTCGATGATCTCGCGCCAGTCTTCGGCTGTCGTGTCCTTGAGTGGGCGGACCGTTTGCACCGCGGCGTTGTTGACGAGGACGTCGACGGGGCCGACCTCGTCGACCATCGCTTGTAGCTGTGCGGGGTTCGTGAGGTCAGCTTGGGTTGTGGTGCCCCGGATCTCCTCGGCGAGTGCTGCGGCTTCGTCGGCGCTGCGGTGGTAGTGGGCGATCACCTCGGCTCCGGCCGCGGCGAACCTCCTGGCGATGCCCGAGCCGATGTTCCCGCCAGCGCCGGTGATGAGCACGCGTTGTCCGTTGAGGGTGATCACGGTGGTCATTATGGCGGGGGTGCGCGGTGGGGGGGCTTGCGTGGCTGGGCTTCCAGCGTTCGTGGGTTGGATTTCCAGCGTGGGGCGCTGGGCTTCCGGCTTGTGTGGGCTGGGCTTCCAGCGGAGTCGGCTGGACTTCCTGCGGGGGGCGCTGGGCTTCCAGCGGTGGGTCGGCTTGACCTGGGGCCCCTTGCGCGTGCCCTTGGGCCTCTCGGGGGCACGGGATGAAACCCCGGCCCTCGCG
>NZ_JANAVO010000002.1:0-294168 GCF_024213555.1 Allokutzneria sp. A3M-2-11 16
GCGCGTGCCATACGCTTGTCGCGAGGGCCGGGGTTTCATCCCGTGCCCCTGACAGGCCCAAGGGCACGCGCAAGGGGCCCCCAGGTCAAGCCGACCCCGCCGCTGGTACCGACGCAAGCCGGAAGCCCAACCCAAAAAAGAGGTGCGCGTGCCAACAGGAAGACACGCGCACCCCCACCTCACCCGTGCGTCACGTTCACCCGAAACACGTGAACCTCCCCATAGTTCGAAGAACTGCACGGCGAAGACTTCGAACAGTTCGCCTGCGTATAGGCTCCAGTCTTGAAATACGCTCCCGAAAAGCTCTTCGAGAGAGTCGTCTGCAGCTTCCCGTCGAAGTACGCCTTGATCTTCCCGCCGCTCACCTCGAACCGCGCGGTGAACTTCTTCCCGAGCTGGTAGTCGCTCGTCACGAGGTGGTACTTGGAATTGTCCCCGTTGGTGATGTAGACCTTGTTCCCCTCGATGCGGAAGACCGACACGTCGTCATCTCCGCCGTGGATCTGCGCGGCGACCACGTGGGGCTTGTCGTTGGGCAGGTGGGTGACGGCGGCCTCGACTTCGAGGGTGTGCTTCCCGGAGTTCGACGACCAGGCGGCGTTGTCCTTGCCGTTGTTGGTCATCTCGCGCAGCTCGGATCGCGGGTAGCTCGACCCGCTGGTGGTCACCCCGTTCACGGCCGCGCGGAACCGGACCCCGTTGCAGCCGGGCAGCGGGACGAACCAGGGGTCGGCGCTGAACGTGGCGAGTTCGGGCTGCTTGACCTCCTTGGGTTTCCCGGAGGAGCCGGTGGGCAGGGTTTCCTTCCAGTTCTTCAGGTCCAGCACGTCGGCGGGGTACTTGCACTCCGCGTCAGCCGCGACCGCGGGCACCGCGGAGGCCAGGGCTCCCACGGAGAAAGCCGCGCAGAGCAGGGGAATGGCACGGTTCATCGGTCATGGTCCTCTCGTCGAACACCAGCACGGGAACGAATCGGAGCGCCAGCAACACGGGTGTGCCCACACTCCACAACAACGGGGCGAAAACTCCTGCGGACGCGAGCGCCAACGCGAGCACGACCACGGCCGTCAGCCCCAAACACGGGGCGAGGGAACCGAAAGCCGTCACCAGAACGGCCTTCGGGCGTGCCTCGCCCCCAACAGCGACCTGAGCCGCCAGAACAAGGTGATACGGAATCAGCACGAGCCCGAAACCCACCTGAGCCGCGAGCAGCACGAACGCGATCTGCTCAGGTCGGTCGGCCAGGAACATCACGTTGGCGGCGAGCACCGCGATGACCGCGGTGGAGACAACGGAGTGCTGCCACAGCGAACGCCAACACGCGGGGAATGCCTTGAAGACACCCAAGAAGCATCGTGCGTCACCGTCAACCCGCCACTGCTGAAGCGCCACCGCAGCGGCTGCCAATGCGGGAAGCCACGTCACAACACCGATGCTCAACACGAAGAACGCGGCACCGGCGAGCGCCGGATAAGCAACAAACTCCAACGCGCGCAACACGTTCCGCGTAGTCATCAGACGATCTCCGTAACCGGACGAGCCGAATCCAGGACGACTCGACCATCCACGACAACGCGAGTCCCACCAACAACGGCCGTCCTGTCACCACTGCGAAGCACAGCTACCGCGTCAGCGGTGACATCCGGAGCCTCGATCCGTCCCTCGACCGGCGAGAGGTACACGGATTCACCGGCACCGAACCGGACACCCCAACCGCGGGTGCAGTCCACCCGGCACGCAGCACCGGAATCCGTCGGCTCGATCGCCGTTAACAGATGCCCGGAGGAATCCATCCGAACCGTGTGCAGGGTCTTCGCTATCCGCAGGCTCGGCGTGCTCGCGGTGGGGTTGGCCTCGATCTCCGTCGTGGTCTGCGAAATTCGCGGGAGCGGGTCACCCAACGCGCGAACCACGGCGGCACCGGGGCCCGACCGCAACAGCACGCCATCCGAGCCCACGGGCACAGCCGGCCAATCGGAGTGCAGCAACAACGTCCATGTGCGCGGCGTAACGGATTCGACGAGATCCAACAGCACGATCCGGCCGGACGGCGTCATCACGAACGTGCGGTCGAGCCGCCGCACTTCCAAGGCTTCATCGAACATCGCCGCGGTCTCGGACGTCGCGTGCACAAACCCTTCCGCGGCAAGCACATCGCGCACTCGACACAAGCGCTCCCACGGGATTCCCTTGTAGACGTGGTAGCGGTCCTCATCCGCCCAGCCCTGCCCATCCACGAGAACCAGGTTGTGGTCCCCGGCGCGCTTCCGATTGGAGTAGCCGTCATCGACGACAAGAAAGGCTCCGTGGGAAGCAAGCACAAAAGCGCCGGAGTCGGGGTGGTGATGCCCGGCGTTGAGCGTCTGCCACCCATATGCCTCGTAGAACCGGTGCGCGGTCTCCCAAGCACCGTGCCCACCACCCGGCGCCGCCTTGAAGCTCGCGAACGTTGCCCGCGGGTCCCAACTCGTGCGCGCCGTCACCTGGCCCAGATCGGGGAAGTACGCCGTAGTAGGAACGGATGTAGCCGGATCGACGGCGGCAACTGAGGGATCGAACCACAGGTACTCAAGGAAAGCCTCGGGCATCACACCCGGTTTCACCCCGGACGCGTAAGCCTCGCGCCAGAAGAACTCGCCTGACACCTTCTCGGCCAACCACTGCGCCTCGCCGATGCGATAAGCCGAGGCCAGCTTGTAGTACAGGGACACGCTGTGCCCACTGCGCCGGTCATGGCAGTCGCCGTGGTCGACGTTCTCCTCGAAGCCCGGCGCGCACTGGTGCAGCCGCCAGTGGAAAGTGTTGCGCAGGAACGAACCCCGGTTCCACCAGTCGATCCCTTCCTGCTGCTGGAGCAGGTCGGTGTAGATCGCCAGCCACGGAACCCCGTAGCGCCAGTACACAACGCCCTCGGAGTCCGATCCGTCCGACGGCATCAGCTCCAGGACCCGCGCGAAGTTCGCCTTCGCCCGCTCCGTCCACTCCGGACGGTCGAGCGCGTAGCCCACCGCGGCCAGGCCGGTGTAGCAGATCCAGTTGTGGTTCTGCCAGAAGCTCGAAGACCACCAGGTCCCCTCGGACTCGACGGCGAACTTGTACAGCCGTTCGCCCTGGAGCGTCAGCTTCTCCCGCAGTTCAGCCTCCTGCGCGGGCTCCAGGTCATCCGCGATCCACGAGTAGGCCAGGGAAAGCCCGTGCAGCAGCCACCCCGCGTCGAGGTCGTGATCGGGGAGGTTCGCCTTGCCCCAGTGCGGATAGCCGATGCACGTGGAAATCCACCGCCACGCCTCGTCCAGGTAGCCCCGCTGGCCGCTCAGCACGTAGGCGAGCGCGAGATTCGCCGCCGCGGGGCCGAAGTACGTGATGCTCGCGGTGGGGTGCTCGCTGGGCGGGTGCTGCGTCCGATACCAGTCGCACTGCTCGTACAACCGCTTCCACTGCCGCGCGCGATCACCGCGCATGTCCGCGCGAAGCGAGTCCAGGCGATCGCCGATCAGGATCACAGTTCGCCCCCAACTACCCGGTACACCGACCGGAACGTGACGTCCGCGGTCGGCTCGCTGGTCCAGTCGATGTGCACCCGAGTGCGGTTCGGGTCGTCAGCGGGCGCCCTGCCCGGCCGTACGAGAAAGCACGCGGGCGCACCGCGAACCGTGTGCTCGCCGTGCAGGCGTTGGCCGCCGATCCACTCAGTGGTGCGCGCATTCCCCTGCGCCCGCGCTACCAACGGAACATCTGGTCGCAAGTGGACAGTCACGACGCTGGGCCGATCGCAGCGCACAGTCAGCTCGTCGACGAGGCACCCGTCCCGCAAGGACACCCGCCGCGTCGCGGTGACACCGGGATAAGCCTCGTACACCGCAACAGTGATCTCATCCGGTTCCGCCGAGATCAACCGCCCGGCGCACTCCGCCTGGTCCTTACCGTCCACAGTGAACGTCGGATGAGCGGCGGTACTCGCGTAGTAGGCGCGCATCGCGCGGTGTCCGTAGGGGACCTGGCCGGGGTCGGGCTGCCACGGCGTGCGCGCTCCGTACAGGTACAGGGAGAGCTTGTCGCGGTGTCCGTGCGGCCCCCCGTGCGGACCGAAATCAACGATCGCGTGGATGCCGAAGCCCTTCAGCACCGCGTGCCCGGCGTCGGGGAACACTCGGACCACAGCATCGTTGGGGGCACCCGTCAGACCGAATTCCTCCACCAGGGATTGCACTTCGGCGTACTCGGCGGCGGTGTCCGAGCGCTCGTAGGGACTGTCGTGCAGGGCCGGAACCAGGCCGCCGGAGGTCTTGATCGTGGCGAACACGCTTGCCATCGCGGAAATACGCGCGTGCACCGTGGCAGGCATGTCGCGGTATCCGCTGTGCCGCAACGCGAGCAGGTACGCCCGCAGCACGAAGGCGTGGTAGTAGGTGCTGCCTTCCCATTCCCACCCGTCCAGGTGGGTGGAGGCCAGCACGTGCTCGTACACGCCGCTCTCATCGGTCAGCCAGCTCCTGTCGGCACTCGTGTGCTGGATCTGGGCGACCGCCGAGGAGCACACGGCGCCGGCCGCGTTCAGCCACGCCGTGTAGTTGGAGTGGAACTTCCCCTCCCCCACCAGAATCGCCCGCGCGCTCCGCGCGGCATCGACCACGCCCTTCAGCAAGGGAAGGAGATCCGCCAGACCATCCACTTTGGACATTGCGAGGGCACGCGCCGCCTGTCCGACGGTGACCGCCCAGATCGCCTCCGTCAGCGCCTGCTGGAAGAGCCGTCCGCGCAGCATCCATGACTGCGCGCCCTCGTGCGCGTCGGTCCCGAGCGAGACGTAGAGCCGGTTGTAGTCCAACAGCATTGCCAGGGCGCGATTCTGGCTCACGGACGAGCTGCTGCGCGCGAGAATGAGAATCTGCCGAGCGCACGCCTGGTGCGCGAGGACGGTCCACGCCCCGCGCACCTCCGGGGAGTCGACGCGGCAGCCGTGCACGCACGAGACACCCCCGTCCGGGAATCGCCCTTCCAGCAAGCCTTCGTGGATCAGCTCGCCGCCGTGGATCGGGCACACGTAGTTGTGCCACCAGCCGCCGCGCTCGGTGGGAACGGTCACCATGGCCGCACTGGTCACCGGAACCACGCCCCGCCGTCGATGTCGATCGTGGCACCGGTCAGGTACCCCGCCTCGGGCGAGGCCAGGAACAGCGCCGCGGCCGCCACCTCGTGGGCGGTTCCCGCCCGCTTGAGCGGAATCCCGGCGACGATGGCGCGCTGCGAGTCCTCCGGGGTGAACGTGCCGTGGAACTCGGTCCCGCCGATGAACCCCGGGGCCAACGCGTTCACCGTGATCGCGGATGGGGCCAGCTCCTTGGCGAGCGCACGGGTGAAGCCCGCGACCCCGGCCTTGGCCGCGGAGTACGCCGCGGCGCCCGGCCCTCCGCCGTTGCTCGCGGCGAGCGAGGACATCGTGACGATCCGCCCACCGCCCGCGGCCTTCAGGTACGGGATGGCCGCGCGGCAGGTGCGGAAGGTCGCCGTCAGGTTGACCGCGACGACCCGCTCGAAGTGCTCATCGGTCATGTCCTCTGTAGACACTCGTCCGACCAGGTGGCCCGCGTTGCAGACCACGATGTCGAGCCCGCCGAGGAATGTCGCCGACTCGCTGAGCAGCCGGTCCACCTCGGCGCTCACGGTGACGTCCGCGCCGAGCGCCAGTGCCTTGCGCCCCAGCAGCTCCACCTCGGCGGCGACCTCAACGGCCCGCGCCTCGGACCGTCCATAGTGGATGATCACATCGGCTCCGGCCCCCGCGAGGGCGAGCGCCACCGCCGCACCGATGCCGTGCCCGGCGCCGGTCACCAGCGCGCGCTTTCCGGTCAGGTCGAAAGACATGCCAAACCTCACTTGATTCCCGCTGTCGCGAAGCCCTGGACGAAGTACCGCTGGGTGAACAGGAAGAGCACGATCATCGGCAGCGTCGCCAGCGCGGACCCCGCCATCAGGTAGGCCCACTCGGTCCGCTCGGCCTGCTGGAACGCGGCGAGGCCGACCTGGACCACGCGCAGCTCGTCGCTGGTGGTGACCAGCAGCGGCCAGAGGAAGTTGTTCCAGCTGCCCTCGAAGGTCAGCAGCGCGACCGTGGCGATGGCCGGTTTCACCAGCGGCGTCATCACCCTGGCGAAGATGCCGAACTCGCCCATGCCGTCGATGCGCGCCGCCTCCTCCAGCTCCTTGGGCAGCGCCAGGTAGAACTGGCGGAACAGGAAGATGGCGAACGGGGTGAGCGCGCCGGGGATGATCAGCGCCCACCACGAGTCCAGCCAGCCCGTCCCACCGCGGCCGAGCCAGTCGTTGCCGCCGAAGAACGGCACCGACTTGGCGATCAGGTACTGCGGGACGATCTTGGTGTAGGTCGGGATCATCATCATCGTCATCACGCCGAAGAAGATCAGCGTGCGGCCCCGGAAAGCGATGCGCGCCAAGGCGTATCCGGCCATGGACGCGACGACCAGGTTCAGCGCGGTGTGCCCGACCGCGATGGTGAGGCTGTTGCGGAAGTAGGTGCCGAACGGTGCGAAGCCCATCGCCTCCGGGTAGTTGCTCCACAACCACTCCGTCGGCAGGATCTTCGGCGGGTACGCCGCGATGTCCGCGCGGTTCTTCACCGAACTCAGCAGCATCCACACGAACGGCACGATCATCAGCAGCGACCCGGCGCCGAGCACGAGGTGCAGCAGGAAGCGCCCGCTACGCTCCGTTCTAAGAGGAGACATGACTGTCGTCCTTCCCGGTGAGCCTGCGGCTGATCACCGTCAGCACCATCAGGAAGCCGAAGAGCACGACGCTCTGCGCGGAGGCGGTGCTGATGTCGAAGCGGCCGAACGCCGCCTGGTAGATCTCGTAGGTCATCACCGTGGTGGAGTTCGCCGGGCCGCCGTCCGGGGTCAGGATGTAGACCTGGTCGAAGACCTGGAACGCGTCGATCATCGAGACCACGAAGACGAAGAACGTCGCGGGTTTCAGCAGCGGCAACGTGATCGAGAAGAACTTGCGCGGGCCGCTCGCCCCGTCGAGGTCGGCCGCCTCGTACAGCTCGTGCGGGATGCTCTGCAGCGCGGCGAGGTAGATGAGCATCTTCACGCCGATGCCCTTCCAGATGCTCACCACGATCACCGACGTCATCGCCCAGTCCGGGTCGGCCAGCCACGCGGGCCCGGTGACGCCGACCATCTCCAGCAGCGCGTTGAACAACCCGATGCGCGGCTCGAACATCCACATCCACACCAGCGCGATCGCCACGGTCGCGGTGACGTGCGGCAGGAAGAACGCCGCGCGGTACCACGCCCGCGCCCGCATCTTCACGTTGAGCAGCACCGCGACCACGGCGGCGATGACCATGGCGACCGGGACGGTGAAGAACGTGTAGACCAGCGTGTGCCAGATCGAGGCGTTCCACACGTCATCGGAGAAGATCCGCGCGAAGTTGTCGAAGCCGACCCACTCCGCGGTCCCGGCGAAGATGTCGTACTGGAGGAAGGCCAGCACGAACGTGGAGACGACCGGGATGCCGATCCACCACACCAGGTGGATCACGGCGGGCGCGAGCATCAGGGCGGCCACCCTGCGTCGGCCGCGATCCTTGCGGCGCAGCGCCTTCCGGCGTTCCAGGACTGCCGTCATCGCCCGGAGACCTGGGTGGCGGCGCGTGCGGCGAGCTCGTCGAGCGCTTCCTTCGGCGACTTCTGGCCGAGCAGCGCCGACTCGATGGCGGCCTTGAAGTCGTTGCGGATGTTCAGCCAGCCCGGCACCCCGCCCTCGGAGAACGCGGAGTCCATATTGGACATGGCGAACCGGACGAACGCGTTCTCCTTGACGTAGCTGGAGGATTCCAGCGACCTGACGGCGGGAACGTTGCCGCGCTGGCTGCTCGCGGCGAGCGAGGCGTCCGCGGAGGCGAGGAACTTGACCAGCGCGAGCGCGGCGGGCTTGTTCTTGCCGCTCGCCGACATCGAGGCGAGCGTGCCGCCCTGGAACATCGCGGGCCGTTCGTCGGTGATGACGAACGTGCCGATCTTGTCCTGGGCGATCAGCTCGGGCCGCTGCGCCTGGATCTCCAACCAGAGGTTGTTGTGCCCCAAGGCCATCGCGGCGCGGTCGGTGATGATCGGGATACTGGTGTCGCCGACCTTGGTGAACCCGATGTCCAGCGCGCGGTCGGTGCGGATGAGATCGGTCATCAGCTCAAGGCCGCGCACCGCGTTGGGGCTGTTGAACGCGACCTTGCCGTCCGGGGTGAACAGGTCCCCGCCCGCCGCCCACAGCAGCGTCTCGTAGACCTGGCGCGGATCGGTGGACAGCACGTCCATCCCGGCGCGCTGGAGCTTGCCCGAGGCGTCGCGCACGGTCAGCCTGCGCGCGTGGTCCCGCAGTTCGGCGAAGGTGCGCGGGGGCGCGGTGATGCCCGCGGCGGCGAAGAGGTCCTTGCGGTAGATGCCGAAGCGCATGTCGAGCATCACGGGCAACGCGTAGACCTTGCCGTCGTGCACCCCCGCGTCCACCGCCCGCGGCGAGTAGGTCTTCGCCAGCTCGGCGCGGTCCATGCCCAGGTCGGCCAGCAGCCTCCCGGCGAACGGCGGCACCCAGCCGATGCCCAGGAGCATCACGTCGTAGGCGCGGCCGCTGACCATCGAGGTGGTCAGCTTCTCGTTCAGCTTGGCGTAGTTCGTGTAGTCCGGCCGCACCCTGACCTTCGGGTACTGCTTGCGGAAGGCGGCCAGCTGCTCCTCGAGCACGCGCTGCCCGTCCGAACCCTCGAAGATCGGCGTGACGAGGCTGATCTCACCCTGCGGCTCACCGCCGGTGCCCTGGCCGGAGGACGGAGCGGGGCCCCCGCACCCCGACGCCAGGACGGCGACGGCCAGTACTGCTGCTGCGGCGGTTCTCATCGTGACCTCGTTCTCCACGGCGACGGGGAAGAGAGTGGTGCATCGATTTACTGTTCAGCGGTGCCCGAAGGGTAGGTGCGGGGTAGGACGCCGTCAACGCCCGCTCGCGAAAACATGTCTCTGGTACGGTCTCATCAGGTGATTGGGAGGGGTCCCGAAGTGCGCAACGGCAGCAGTGTGACGATTTACCAGGTCGCCCGAGCCGCAGGGGTCTCACCGAGCACGGTGTCCAACCTGCTCAACGGTCGGCCCGGTCGCATGCTGCCCGCGACCAAGCAGCGGGTGGAGGAGGCGATCGAACGCCTCGGCTACCGCCCCAACCGCACCGCGCGCCAGCTGCGGACCGGCCGCACGCAGGCGATCGGCTTGGTCGTGCCCTCGGTGGCGAACCCGTTCTGGGGGACATTCGCCCGGCACCTGGAGGGCTCGGCGCTCGCCGAGGACTACCACGTGCTGCTGTGCAACAGCGAGCGCGAGCCGGAGCGGGAGCGCCGCTACCTCGAACAGCTCTGGGACGACGGCATCCGCGGCGTCGTGCTGTGCTCGTCGCTGCCCTCGCTCGACCACGTCAAGCCGCTGCTGGAGGCGGGCCTGACCGTCGTCGCCTTCGACCGCACCGCCCAGGCGGGCGACCCCGAGACGCTGGTGAACATCAGCGTGGACAACGTCGTCGGCGCGCACCTGGTCACGCAGCACCTGCTGGGCCTGGGACACCGGCGGCTGGCCTACGTCTCCGGTTCGCTGCGCGCGGTGAACCGGCAGGAGCGCTACCGCGGCTACCTCTCCGCGATCGCCGAGGCGGGCCTGGACATGGCCGCGGCCAACGCCGAACTGTCCACTTCGGACGACCGCTACGGCGACCGGGACGCCGCCGAACTGGGCCGCGCCCGCACGGTGGAGCTGCTGAACTCGCCCAACCCGCCGACCGCGCTCGTCGCGATGAACGACATGTGCGCGCTCGGCGTCTGCGCGGGCGTCCGCGACACCGGCCGCCAGGTCGGCGAGGACGTCTCGGTGGTCGGTTTCGACGACATCCTGCTCGCCGAACTGTGCGCGCCCGCGCTGACGACGGTGCGACAGCCCTTGGAGCGCATGGCGGCCGAGGCTTTCCAGCACCTGCGCACCGGCATCGAGGGCGGCGCGCCCGTCGCGGGCCGGTCGCTGCTCATCCGGCCGGAGCTGGTCGTGCGCGCCTCCACCGCTCCCCCGCGCTGACGCTGGTCATGGCCCGGCTCCAATGGGCTTACGAGATGGGAACGGAGCACGGCGTTCCCGGCCCGGGCGGCGCACGCTGATCTCCTGACTCCAGACGGGTGACTCGGTTGCCGGTCCGACGGGAGGAGCTGCGATGACGCCGTTCTGGGAGGCCACGTCCGGCAGGCTCCGCGACCGCGTGGCGCACGCCGGCGCGCCCGCGGTGATCTTCTGGCTCGGCGGGCTCGCGCTCGTCCCCGGCGGGCCCGCGTGGCTGGCCACCGTTCCCGGCGCCTTCCTGTTCGCGGGCGCGCTCGTCGGCTCGGCGGTGCTGGTGAACCAGGTGGCGCCGTTGGCGTTGCAAGTGCTCCAAGGCCCGTGGCCGGGGCCGCTGAAGGAGTTGTCCCGCAAGCGAACCGCGGAGCTGAGCGCGCGCGTGGAGGCCGACGAGCTGAAGTGGCACGAGCTGACCGCGGCGGTGAAGTCCGATCTCGCCACCGACGAGGAACGCGCCGAGTACGTGGAGCTGGCGCGGCGGCTCAGCCGGTGCTCGGCCGATGTGGCCCAGCACCAGCCGACTCGGGTGGGCAACCTGCTCAGCGCGGCGCAGGCGCGGGTCGGCGAGAAGTACGGGCTGGACGCGGTGATCACCTGGCCCCGGCTGTGGCTGGTGCTGCCGAAGGCGGCGCGGGAGGAGCTCGCGGCGGCGCGCGCGGCGCTGCACTCCTCGGCGGCGACCCTGGTGTGGGCGGCGTTGTTCTGCGGCTTCACCTGGTGGTCGTGGTGGGCGCTGCCGATCGGCCTCGCGCTGATCGGGGTGACCGCGTGGTTCTGGGTGCCCTCGCGCGCGGCGAACTTCGCGGCGCTGTTCGAGTCCACCTACGACCTGCACCGGGCCGCGCTCTACGAACAGCTGCGCTGGCCGATGCCCCAGTCCTCTGTGGACGAACGCGAACAGGGCCGCGCGCTGACGAAGTACCTGCTCCGCGGCACCCGCCCCAGCTTCACCTGACCTCCCAGCCGGGTACGTACCCAATGCGGCATTCGTTACGTCTGACGAAACAAATGCCACATTGGGTACGTAAGCGCTGCGGGATCAGTGCTGGGCACCGATCGGGTCGGCCTCCGCCATGGCCTGGGCGGTCAGGCGCAGCAGCGGCGGGAAGCGGTAGCGGAACCAGCCCGCGAAGTCCGCGGCGCCGCCGGTTTCGGGGATCGCCAGGTGGAACTCGACCAAGCGCTCCAGCACCGACTCCGCGTGGTACTCGTCGAGGTTGAGCAGCTTCGCCGCGTCCTCCAGCGGCAACGGCTCCTTGGCGTGCGGGGCGAGCGCGAGGAACGCGGCGCGGGCGTCGGCGTCCAGCTCGGCGACGCTGGCCTCCACGCTCGCGCGCACGTCCAGCTTGCCGCTGGTCAGCTCGCGCAACCGCTGGTCCTCCGCGGCCAGCCGCTCCACCAGCCGGGCCACCGACCAGTGCGGGCGCAGCGCCAGCCGGGTCGCGGCCGCGAGGATCGCCAGCGGGGACCCGCCGCACAGCCGCAGCAACGCCGCGGCGGCCGCGTCGTCCCGGCCCGCCCTGGGCTGGCCGATCACCGAGACCAGCAGGTCGGTGCTCTCGCCAGGGCTCAGCGGCGGCAGGTCGAGCATCAGCCCGACGCTGCGCCAGTGCAGCCTGCGGCGGCAGCTGACGATCACCGCGCAGCGCTGGCCGGTCGGCACCAGCGGCGCGACCTGGCCGGTGCTGGTGGCGTTGTCCAGCACCACCAGCAGCTTGCGCTGCGCCGTCCAGCTGCGGAAGAGCTGGCTGCGTTCCTCCAGCGTCGCGGGCAGCGGGATGTGCGGGCCGCGCAGCGCGCGCAGGAACCCCGCGAGCACCTCGGCGGGCTCAGTGGTCGCCAGGTCCGCGTAGAGCTGGCCCTGGGAGAACCGCGCCCGCACCCGGTTGGCGGCGTGGATGCAGAACGCCGACTTGCCCGAGCCGGGGGGCCCGGTCACCGTCACCACGGGCGGCGCGGAGGACGGCGGGCGCAGCATCAGCGCCTCCACCTTGCCCAGCTCGTCGGACCGGCCGATGAAGGCGGGCAGGTCCGGCGGGAGCTGCGCGGGCGGTTCGCCCCAGCCGGCGTCCCGGCCGCTCTCCCGGACCACGGTCAGCCCGCTCGGCGTGGACTCGGTGTGGTCCGCCCCGCCCGCCAGCAGCGAGCGGTGCAACTTCTGCAGTTCGGGGCCGGGCTCGATGCCGAGCTTGGCGACCAGGGTGGAGCGGATGGTCTGGAACACCCGCAGCGCCTCGGAGCGGCGGCCCGCGCGGTGCAGCGCGAGCATCAGCTTGCCGTGCAGGCCCTCGTGCGTGGGGTACTGCCGGACGAGCGTGCCCAGCTCGGCGATCAGCTGGTGGTGCCGCCCGAGCAGCAGGTCCACCTCCATGCGCTGCTCGGTGACGCTGCTGCGGCTCTCCTCGAGCCGGGCGATGTGCGTCTTGAGCACCGGCCCCGGCTGGACGTCGCTGAGCGCGGAACCGCGCCACACCGCGAGCGCCGAGCGCAGCGAGTCGGCCGCGTTCTCGTACATCCCGCTCTCCAGCTCGGCCCGCCCGCGCTGGGCCAGCTCGGCGAAGTGCTGGACGTCCAGCGACTCCGACGGCAGGTCGAGGGAGTACCCGACGCGGTGCGTGCGCAGCACCGAGTCGGCCAGCTCGGCCCGCTCGGAGCTGGCCAGGATCTTGCGCAGGTGCGAGACGTAGGTCTGCAGCGTGGTGTTCGCCTTGGACGGCGGCCGAGGTCCCCACAGCTCCTCCATGAAGGACTCGGTCCGGACCACGCTGTTGGCGTTGACCGCGAGGAGGGCGAAGACCTGACGCATCTTCGGCGGGGTCGGCGTGATGGCGACGCCACCACGCAGGACCTCGAACTGGCCGAGCACGCGCACTTCGATGATCTCAACCTCCGCTCAGCAGGATCGCACTTGGTATACCGCAGAGTCCTCCCACCGTAGAAGGAGAAGATGGAGAAGAATCAACGCGGGGTAAACAGTTCGTCGGACGTGCGATGGCAGTCGACGAACGGTGTCCAGGGACTTTAATACCCTAACTCCATCGGGTGAAAACCGGCCCCTGACCAGCAGTAATTCCGTTACTCCACCGATCGTGTCGGCATGCGCCCGGCTGTAGCCGCCCGCTCGCTTGCCGCACAACCACGGCCCTTTGTCCCCAACAACTTGAAATCGCTTGGCCCGGTCCTGGCCGGCAGTAAGGGCCACCCGTGTATCGAACTAATCTGTTTTGTCGTTCGTTGGAGCGACGCAAAACGGCGGGGACGAGACTTCGGTCTCAACCCGTGATCGTTCCCGCCATTCGGGACAGCACCGCGTGCGCGACGGCCTCGGGGGCCTCGTCCGGGATCCAGTGGCTGATCCCGTCCAGCACGCGCAGCTCGTAGGGCGCGTCGACGAACTCCGCGCACTTGCGCGCGCCGGCCTCGCCCAGCGCGATGTCCGCGGTGCTCCAGATGTAGGTGGTCGGCACCCGCGCGGGCGGCACCGCGGCGCGCTCGCCGGGCACCGCGGCCCGGTACCAGTTCAACGCGGCGGTGAGCACGCCCGGCTCGGTCATCGCGCGCACGTGGATCTCGGTGTCCTCCAACGGCAACGCCGTGCCGAAGACCTTGTACAGCGACTCGGCTTCGTTGGCCAGCAACACCTCTTCCGCCTTGCCCGCCGTGCGGAACAGGTGGATGTACTCCGAGCGCTTGGCCTGGTCCGGGTCGTTGGCGCGGGCCCAGGCGAAGGCGGCGGGATGCGGCACCGACACCGCCGTCAGCGTCCGCACGCGCTCCGGGTGCCCGATCGCGGTCGACCACGCGACGATGGCGCCCCAGTCGTGCCCGACGAGGTGGAAGGAGCCCAGCCCGAGCGCGTCGGCGATCCCGATCACGTCGCGGACCAGGTTCGGCACCGCGTAGTCGGCGACGTCCGCGGGCCGCGCGCCCGGGGAGTACCCGCGCTGGTTGGGCGCGTACGTGCGCAACCCGGCCGCGTTGAGCAGCGCGGTGACCCGGTGCCAGCTGTGCGCGGTCTGCGGGAAGCCGTGCAGCAGCAGCACGGGCTCGCCCGACTCGGGCCCGGAGGCGACGACGTCGAAGGTGAGCTCGCCGAGTTGGATCTCCATGCGCCCCAAGCTATCGGTTGGAGCCCGGCCCCGGGAGTAGCTCGATGTCGGTGGCGCGCATCGGCTCGCCGCAAGCGGAGCAGCACGGTTCGACGTGGGCGATCTCGCCGCACGCGCGGTGGCGGTAGAGCACCGGCGGCCCGGCCTCACCCGCGGTCCACTTGTCGCCCCAGCGCACCATCACCGTGAGCAGATCGCAGAGTTCGGCGCCCTTCCCGGTGAGCACGTACTCGTACCGCGGCGGGCGGCTGGAGTACTCGCGCCGCTCCAGCACCTCCTGGTCGACCAACCACTTCAGCCGCTCGGCCAGCACCTTGCGGGAGATGCCGAGGTCCTGCTGGATCTGCTCGAACCGGGTCATGCCCACGTAGACGTCGCGCAGGATCAGCGGCGACCACGGTTCCCCAATCACGTCGAGGGTGCGCGCGATCGAGCACGCCATGTCGCCGAACCGGGTCCGTTGCACCACACGATCATAGTTCCCTAAGGGAACGTTCTGCGCTACAGTCAGTTCCCTCAAGGAACTTGGAGGTTGTGATGAGCCGTCCCGCCGTGGTCTCGGTCCAGGAGTGGCGCGCCGCCCGCGACGCCCTGCTGGTGAAGGAGAAGGAGCACACCCGCGCCCTCGACGCACTCGCGGCCGAACGGCGCAGGCTGCCGATGGTCCGCCTCGACCCCGGCTACCGGTTCACCGCGCCGGACGGCTCAGGCGTCGACTTCGCCGACCTGTTCGACGGCCGCCGCCAGCTGGTCGTCTACCACTTCATGCTGCACCCCGGCAGCGACCACGTCTGCGACGGCTGCTCGTCGTTCACCGACAACCTCGCGGACCAGTCGCACCTCAACGCCCGCGACACCACGCTCGCCCTGATGTCACCCGCGTCGCAGGAGCAGATCTCGTTGGTGCGCAAGCGGTTCGGCTGGACCACGCCCTGGTACTCGGCCTTCGGCAGCACGTTCTACGACGACCTGGAGCTGGGCGGGGGCTTCGGGGTGAGCGTCTTCCTCCGCGACGGCGACGAGATCTTCCGCAGCTACTACACCTCCGGCCGCGGCGTGGACCGCCTCCGCATGGACTTCAACCTGCTGGACCTCACCCCGTACGGCAGGCAGGAGACGTGGGAGGACTCCCCGGAAGGCTGGCCCCAGACGCCCACCATGCAATGGCTCCGCCACCGCGACGAGTACTGAGCCCCATCCCCACCCACCACCGTCGCTTTTCCCGTTTCGTACTCTTGCCGGGATTTGGGAGCGCTCTCTTCCCCGCTAAGAGTACGAAACGGGATTGGTTTGGACCACCTCAGCCGATGTGGAGGGGAGCAGGGGCGGGGTGGGCACGAGGGGAGTTTAGCGCGGGGGCGGGGTGTAGCTCTCGATTTTGGTGAGCAGGCGGCGGATGCGGAGCGCGTGCAAGGGCGAGAGGGCGTAGCCGGGGTAGCTGGCGAACCACGACGCGCTGCCGAGGCTCACCGCGTCCGCGCCCGCCCAGAAGTACTCCCGGCAGTCGTCGAAGGTGCGGATGCCCCCGGTCGCGATGATCGGCAGCGTCACCCCGGCCTCGCGCAGCTCGGACACCACGCGCAGCCCGATCGGCTTGATCGCGCGGCCGGAGACGCCGCCGTAGCGGTTGGCCAGCCACGGCTTGCCCGTGCGAGGGTCCAGCCGCAGACCCTTCACGGTGTTGATCGCGGTCAGCCCGGAGACCCCGTGCTCGGCAGCCAACCTGGCGTGGCCGAGGTAGTCGTAGTCGGGCGACAGCTTGAGGATCACCGGGTGGGTGCTGCGCGGAACGGCCTCGGCCAGCACCGCGCCGATGATCTTGTTGAAGTCGAAGTTCACGTTGTGGCAGGACACGTTGAGCTCGACGGCGGCGATCTCGCCCGCGGGGACGGCGGCGTTCACCTTGTCCACCAGGGTGACGAACTCCTCCGCGGAGAACCCGCCGAGCGAGATGATCGTGCGCTGCCCCCGGGTGCGCGGGAAGTAGTCGCGGAGGTAGGCGTCGATGCCGACGTTGCACCAGCCGAAAGCGTTGAGCCAGCCGGTGTCGGTCTGCCGCAGCACCGTGCCGTAGCGCTTCAGCAGACCGGGCAGCTCGCGCACCGGCCACACGTCGCGGGTGGTGAAGTGCCCCTCGCGCGGCTCGACGGTGACGGTCCGCGCGGTGACGGCGCCGAAACGCTCCAGCGGGACGAACTTCGAGATCGGGCTCATCCCGTACGGCACGAGCGAGGAGTTGGACACGCCGTAGCCCAGCAGGCTCGACGACGTCACCAACCGGTTGCGCAGAACGATATCGCCGAGCCGGACAGTCACTTGGTGTGCTCCGCGTGCATCGCGCGCAGCTCCCGCATCGCGTCGACCGCGTGCCGGGAGTCGGTGGACTGGATCGCCATCACCGACACGTACTCGTCGTCGGGCAGCTCCAACCGCGCCCACGCTGAGCCGTCCGGGAAGTTCACCTCGCGCACGAGCGCCCACGGAAGCCGGTGCGTCACAACGATGTTGCGCACCTCGACCCCCTCGGCGTCGGCGCGCAGGCGGGGCCGGGTGAACAGCAACGCGGCGGCGGCGAGCGCGACGCCGATGCCCGCCATGGCGATCTGGTCGGCCACCCGGAAGTACGCCCCGGTCGGGGTGTTCCCCAGCAGCACGCCCACCACGACGAAGACCGCGACCAGCGCGACGGCCAGCACGGGGGCCACCCGCCGGACCTTGCGCGGCCTGATCACCAGCTCAGTCACCCTCTCAGCCCCTTCAGCGTCAAAGCCGTGTCGAGCGCGGCGACGCACGCCTCGAAACCCTTGTCCTCCACCGAGTCCGACCGCCCGGAGCGGGCGACGGCCTGCTCGACGGTGTCGCAGGTGAGCACGCCGTTGCCGACCGGGGTGGACTCGTCCAGCGCCACCCGGGTCAGCCCCGCGGTCACCGCGTCGCACACGTACTCGAAGTGCGGGGTGCCACCGCGGATCACCACGCCGAGCGCGACGACGGCGTCGTGCGTGCGCGCGAGCTGTTGGCAGACAACGGGAAGCTCCACCGCGCCCGCGACCCGGACAACGGTCGGAGCCGCGATGCCCGCCTTCGAAGCGGCGAAAACCGCGCGCTCCAACAGGTTCCCGGTGATCTCCGCGTGCCACGTGGTCGCGGCGATCCCGAGGCGCAGCCCCGACGCGTCGGGCACGACCTGCTCCGGCCGTCCCTCCCCGCTCATGACATGTCCAGATCGTGCAACTCGTGTCCCATCCGATCCCGCTTCGTGCGCAGGTAGTCGACGTTCTCCGGGTTGGGGCGCACCGGAAGCGGCACGCGCCCGGTCACCCGCAGGCCGTAGCCCTCGAGCCCGACCCGCTTCGCCGGGTTGTTGGTGAGCAGCCGCATGGCGTGAATACCCAGGTCCACCAGGATCTGCGCGCCGGTGCCGTAGTCCCGCGCGTCCGCGGGCAGCCCCTGCGCCAGGTTGGCGTCCACGGTGTCCGCGCCCGCGTCCTGCAACTGGTAAGCCTGGAGCTTGTGCATGAGGCCGATGCCCCGGCCCTCGTGCCCGCGCATGTAGAGCACCACGCCGCGCCCCTCGGCCGTGACCATGGCCAGCGCCGCGTCCAGCTGCGGACCGCAGTCGCAGCGCAGCGAACCGAACGCGTCCCCGGTCAGGCACTCCGAGTGCACGCGCACCAGCACGTCCTCGCCGTCGCCGATCTCGCCGTAGACGAGGGCGACGTGCTCGACGCCGTCGATGAGGCTGTCGTAGCCGTACGCGCGGAAAACCCCGTGCACCGTGGGCATCCTGGCCTCGGCGACGCGCACGACCTGCTTCTCCGAGCGGCGCCGGTAGGCGATCAGGTCGGCGATGCTGATCAGCGCGAGGTCGTGCTCGGCGGCGAAGACGCGCAGCTCGTCCTGGCGCGCCATCTCGCCCTCGTTCTTCTGGCTCACGATCTCGCAGAGCACACCGGCGGGCCGCAGCCCCGCCATCCGGGCCAGGTCCACCGCGGCCTCGGTGTGGCCGGGCCGCCGCAGCACGCCGCCGTCCTTGGCGCGCAGGGGAACCACGTGCCCGGGGCGGTTGAAGTCACCGGCGACGGACTTCGAGTCGGCCAGCAACCGGATGGTGTGCGCGCGGTCGGCGGCCGAGATGCCGGTGCTGACGCCCTCCTTGGCGTCCACGGTCACCGTGTAGGCGGTGCCGCGCACGTCCTGGTTGGAGTGGTACATCGGCGGCAGGTCCAGCCGGTCGCAGTCCTCGCCGGTCAGCGGCACGCAGATGTAGCCGGAGGTGTAGCGGACCGTGAACGCGATCAGCTCGGGCGTGGCCTTCTCGGCGGCGAAGATGAGGTCGCCCTCGTTCTCCCGGTCCTCATCGTCCACGACGACAACGGGACGGCCCGCCGCGATATCGGCCAACGCCCGCTCGACGGGATCGAAAGTGGTCACCGGGCCTCCTTGCTCAGTGCTGCCCATTGTCCCCCACTCAGCGGTGCCCATCGGGGCGGTGTTCGTCACTTGGACGACAGGTGCGGGGCGGCGAGGCGCTCGACGTACTTGGCGACCACGTCGACCTCCAGGTTCACCACGTCACCGGGCTCGCGGCGGCCGAGCGTGGTCAGCTCCAGGGTGGTCGGGATCAGCGCGATGCTGAACTCGTCGGTGCCCGCGCGCACCACGGTCAGCGAGACGCCGTCCACCGCGATCGAGCCCTTCTCCACCACGTACCTGGCCAGGTTCTCCGGCATCGCGAACCGGGTCAGCCCGGAGGCGTCGCGGGAGAGCAGCGTCCCGGTGCCGTCGACGTGGCCCTGCATGATGTGGCCGCCGAGGCGCTGACCCGCGGCGACCGCGCGTTCGAGGTTGACGACCTGGCCCGCCTCGGCCTTGGCCAGGCTGGAGCGCTGCAACGTCTCGTGCACGACGTCGACGGTGAACGCGCCGTCGGTGACGTCGACGACCGTGAGGCACACGCCGTTCACCGCGATCGAGTCACCGTGCTTGGCGTCGGAGGTCACCAGCGGCCCGTGCACGGTCAGGCGCGCGGAGTTCGCGGCGTGCTCCACCGCGGTGATCCTGCCCAGTTCCTCGACGATTCCGGTGAACATGGTCCTCCTACTCAGGTGCCGGGACGGCGCTGATGCGCACGTCCGGGCCGATCATGGTGGCGCTCTCGAACGCCAGCGGCAGCGCGTCGCCGATGGTGCCGACGCCGATCCCGCCCAGTACGGGGGTACCCGCTCCGAGCAGCATCGGCGCCATGTACACCAACGCCCGGTCGACGAGCCCTGATTCCCAGAACGCGCCCGCGAGCCGCGGACCGCCCTCCAGCAGCACGTCGACCACGCCCCGCGCGGTGAGGGCGTCCATGACCTCCATCGGGTCCCGGGTGCGCAGGTGCACCGTCTCCGCCGCGTCGTCGAGCACCCGCGAACCCGGGGGGATGTCGCGCTCACCGACCACGACGCGCAGCGGCTGCCGGGTCGCGGACTCGTTCGCGGGCGGGCGGGCGATCAGCTGCGGGTCGTCGACGAGCACCGTGCCGATGCCGACGATCACCGCGTCGACCTTGAGCCGGAGCTCGTGCACCTCGGCGCGGGCTTCCGGGGAGCTGATCCAGCGGCTCGTCCCGTCCTCCGCGGCCGTCCTTCCGTCCACAGTGGACGCGAACTTCCACGTCACGTGCGGCCGCCCGGTGCGCACGTGGTGCAGCCACGCGCGCAGCGGCCCGGTGCGGACCTGGTCGGCGAGCAGTCCTGAGTGGACGGTCACGCCCGCATCGCGAAGTCGTCGCGCCCCACCGGAAGCAGCCGGGAACGGATCGTCGACCGCGTAGTACACCTGGGCGATCCCGGCGTCCAGCAACGCGTCCACGCACGGCGGGGTGCGACCGTGGTGCGCGCAGGGCTCCAGGGTGACGAAGGCGGTCCCGCCCCTGGCCGCCGTCCCGGCCATCCGCAGCGCGACCACCTCGGCGTGCGCCTGGCCGGGCGGGGAGGTGCCGCCGAACCCGACGGGTTTGCCCGCCGCGTCGACGATCATGCAGCCAACGGGCGGGTTCGGGCTGGTGAAGCCGCGTACGCCCTCGCTGACCGCGATCGCCGACCGCATCGCGAGTTCGAGCCCCGATTCCGAGGACATCAGCGCCGCGCGTCGAGGACCTGGCGGCGCAGGGCCCGCACGGCCTTGCCGGGGTCCTTGCCGTCGTAGACCGCCGAGCCCGCGACGAAGCAGTCGACGCCCGCCTCCGCGGCCTGCTCGACGGTGTCGGCGTTGATCCCGCCGTCGATCTCCACCACGAGCGTCAGGTGCCCGGTGTCGACCAGCCGCCGCGCGGTGCGCACCTTGTCCAGCACCTCGGGCATGAACGACTGCCCGCCGAAGCCCGGCTCCACCGACATCACCAGCAGCGTGTCGTAGTGCTTGAGAACGTCCACATAGGACTCCAGCGGGGTGCCGGGCTTGACCGACAGACCCGCCTTGGCCCCGGCCGCGCGCAGGTCCTTCGCGATCTTCACCGGGTCCCCGGCCGCCTCGGCGTGCACGGTCACGTTGTAGGCGCCCGCCTCGGCGTAGCCGATCGCCCACCGGTCCGGGTTCTCGATCATGAGGTGGCAGTCCAGCGGGATCTCGGTCGCCTTGCGCAGCGACTTCACCACCGGCAGGCCGAGCGTCAGGTTCGGCACGAAGTGCGCGTCCATGACGTCGACGTGCAACCAGTCGGCGCCGTCGGGACCGCCGACGGCGGCGGCCTCCTCGGCGAGACGGGCGAAGTCCGCGGACAGGATGGAGGGGGCGATCAGCGCCTGACGAGCCACGGAACAGCAGTCTAGGTGGCCTGTTCGGCCGCACGCGCGGCGGCCCGGCGGCGCACCGGCAGGTACGCGAGCACGAGCAGCAGCAGGAACGGCGGCCCGGCCAGCCACGCCACGAAGAACTGGTCGGTGAAGCCGGTGGTGACCAGGACCGCGACGAGCACGAGCGCGGCGAGGCCGGAGGTCACCGGCGCTCCCGGCAGCCGGATCGGCGACGGCGGCGCCCCCTCGCGCTCCCGGGCGCGCCGGAACGCGAAGTGCGTGGCGAAGATGATGATCCACGCCGCGAGGCCGCTGAACAGCGCGGCGCCGATCAGCAGCGGGAACGCCTGCTGCGGTGAGAACACCGAGGCCAGCACGGCGATCACCAGGCCGACCGCGCACAGCCCGAGCGAGCGCGTCGGCACTCCGCGCGAGCTGATCTTCAGCAGTGACCGCGGGGCGTGCCCGACGATCGCCAGCGAGTGCGCCATCCGCGAGCTGAGGTAGAGGTTGGTGTTCATCGCCGACAGCGCGGCGGTCAGCACCACGAAGTTCATCACCCCGGCAGCGGCGGGAACGCCCGCGTACTCGAACAGCCGGACGAAGGGGCTCTGCGTGATGCCCTCGTTGCCCGCCGCCTCCGACCACGGCACGACCAGCACCAGGACGGCCGTGCCCAGCACGTAGAACAGGCCCAGCCGCAGCACCATGCTCCGCGCGGCCCTCGGCACGTCGCGCTCGGGGTCGCGCGACTCGGCGGCGGTGAGCGTGACCGCCTCGGTGCCCAGGTAGCTGAAGGTCACCACGCTCAGCGCCAGCCACGCCGCGCCGAGCCCGTTCGGCAGGAACCCGCCGTGGTCGGTGACCGCGGACAGGCCGGGCGAGGGGTGCCCGGGGAAGCCGAAGAGCAGGAAGTACACGCCGATCCCGATGAACACCACGATGGTGGCGACCTTGATCATCGCGAACCAGTACTCGAACTCGCCGAAGAAGCGGACCGAGAGCGTGTTCACCGTCAGGATCAGCACGGAGAAGCCGACGACGGGCACCCACAGCGGCACGTCCGGCCACCAGAACCGGATGTAGAGCCCGGCCGCGACGACCTCGCTGCCGATGTTCACGATCTGCGCGACCACGTAGAGCCACCGCTGCACGAAGCCGGCCAGCGGACCGAGGTAGCGGTGCGAGATCGCCCCGAAGCCGCCCGCCTCCGGGTGCACGACGGTCATCTCCGCGAGCGCGTAGGCGAGGGTGAGCGCGACCACCGCGGCCAGGGCGTAGACCACGACCACCGCGGGCCCGGCCATCGAGATCGCCAGCCCGGAGCCGAGGAACAGCCCGGTGCCGATCGCGCCGCCGAGGGCGATCATGCCGACCTGACGACCTGACAGCTCCCGCCGCAGGCCCGTCCCCTCGTCCACACCAGCCCCCTTCGCTCGGATGATCGCCGAGTGTGCCCGGCGCACGCAGCGTGATCACCACCGGGCCCTGGGGTTTCCGTTACAACGCCCCAGCTAAATGGCCCCGGCGAGGAAGGCGCGCAGTTCGGCGAGCACCTCGGCCGGGCGCTCCTCCGGCAGGAAGTGGCCGCAGTCCGGGATCGCGCGGCCGCGGACGTCGTCGGCGTACTCGCGCCAGATGTCCAGAGCGGGTTGCGAACCGAGCAGCCCCGCCGCGCCCCACAACGCCAGCACCGGCATCTCCAGGCGGCGGCCCGCGGCGAAGTCGGCGTCGTCCAGCTCCGCGTCGTCGGGGATCGAGGCGCGGTAGTCGTCGAACCCCGCCCGCAGTGCTCCGGGGGCGGAGAACGCGCGGACGTACTCCGCGATCGCCGAGGGTTCGAGGCCGTGGCGGTTCACCGTCCACCTCTCGAAGAAGTACCCGAGGTAACCGGCGACGTCGTTGCCCACGAGGCGCTCCGGCAGGTCCGGCTGGAGGTGGAACAGCATGTGCCAGTACGCCGCGCCGACCTTCGCGTCCATGCGCTGCCACATCGCCCGCATCGGCACCACGTCCAGCACCGCGAGCCGTTCCACCTGGTCCGGGCGGTCCAGCGCCCAGCGGTGGGCGACGCGCGCACCCCGGTCGTGCCCCACCACGACCGCGCGCTCGAAGCCGAGAGTTTCAATCAACACTGAAACGTCGGAGGCCATCGTGCGCTTGTCGTAGCCGGTCCTCGCCTTGTCCGTCAGACCGTATCCGCGCAGGTCCGGGGCGATGACCGTGTGATCGCGGGCCAGCTCCGGCACCAGGAACCGCCAGCAGTGGCTGGTCTGCGGCCACCCGTGCAACAGCACCACGAGCGGCCCCTCGCCCTCGCGGCGGTAGTGCATCCGCAGCCCGTTCACCAGCGCGACCTCATCCATGACCGCCTCCTAACCCTCTAAGGTGGTTAGAGACGGTAGCGTGCGGCACACTCTCCGGACAAGGAGGGACGATGGCCAAGCGGGACTGGATCTGGGACGGCGGGCGACCGAGCGTCGACCTGGTGAACACGCTGCGCGACCGCAAGACCGGCCATCGGGAGCTGCTCGACGACGCCGACGCGCTCGCGGAGTGGCTGCGCCTGGCCGAGCTCGCCGACGTCGGCGCGGCGCAGGCGGAGCCCTACCTCGACGCGGCGCGGGACCTGCGCGAGGTGATCGACCGGGTCACCCGCGGCGACCTGGCCGAGGCCGACGTCACCGCGCTCAACGCGTGGGCGGCACGGCAGCACCGGCCGCCGGTCCAGGTGCGCCTGACGGAGCGGCGCGAGCCGGTCGCCCACGTCCCCGCCCCCGACGACCCGGTGGCCTCGGCACTGGGCGCCGCGGCGGTGGACGCGATCACGCTGCTCCTGGAGTCCTCGGCATTGCGGATCTGCGCCTCGGAGACCTGCGGCCTGCGCTTCGTGGACCGTTCCCCGGCCAGGAACCGGCAATGGTGCTCAATGGCCCGGTGCGGCAACAGGGCGAAAGCGCGGCAGCACTACGCGCGGCACAAAACCACGTAGAAAGGGGAAAGCGTGAGCTACGCCCACTGGCAGGATGTGCCGACGCGGTGGAAGGACAACGACATCTACGGCCACGTGAACAACGCGGCCTATTACTCGTTCATGGACACCGCGATCAACACCTGGCTCATCGAGATCGGCGGACTGGACATCCACAACGGAAAGACGATCGGCCTCTGCGTGGAATCGCATTGTTCCTACAAGGCACCCGCGGCATTCCCCGAGACGATCGCGGTAGGAATGCGGGTGGGGCACCTCGGCAGGTCGAGCGTGCGCTACGAACTGGGGCTCTACCGTGATGACGACCTGCTGGCCGAGGGCCACTTCGTCCACGTCTTCGTCGAACGCGAGACGCGGCGACCTCGGGAGATCGCCGCGCCTCTGCGTCCCGCCCTGGAATCACTGCTCGTGATTCCCTGAGCCGCTGCGGGGTCCCTGAGTCCCCCAGACCCCCAAGACCCCGCAGCGGCCGTTGGTGGACGCCCTCCCCGGGCTCTCCCCCAGGACCTGCCCGGCGAGTGCGTCTGGAACAAGAGTTGCCGCCGCCACGGCCACATCGAAACCCCGTGATCCGGAGTACTGGACAAAAGACCAGTTCACAGGCCGTCCCCGGCTTTCCGGTCCGGAACTCCGGCCGTTAGGGTCACCTCATGAGCACTGGTGACCCGCGCGGGGCGTTCATGGAGCGGTTCACGCTTCTGTACGCGGAGGCGGGTGACCCACCGCTGAAGCGGGTGGCGGAGACGATCGCCAGGGCCCGCCGGGTCGACGCGGACGGCAGGCCGGTGCGCGTCACCGTCCAGCGGCTCAGCGACTGGCGGCGCGGGCGCAGCGTCCCGGCGCGGTTCCCCGGGCTCGCCGCCGTGCTGGAGATCCTCATCGGCGAGGCGCGCAAGCGGCGGTCCGCTCCTCGCGTCCCGGGTTTGTACGACCTGAGCTCCTGGCGCTCCCTGTGGGAAGTGGCGGTGGCGGGCACCGCGCGCACCGAACCGGACATCAATGTGTGCCCCTATCGCGGACTGGCGTCTTTCCGCCAGGAAGACTCGGATTGGTACTTCGGCCGGGAAGAGGCCACCCAGGACCTTTTCCGCATGGTGGAGACCGCTCGCGAGAACGGCGGGATCGTCATGGTCGTCGGCGCTTCCGGGGCGGGCAAGTCCTCGCTCCTCAAAGCCGGACTGATGCCGATTCTCGGTGATTCCGCCGAGTACGTGACGCCCGGTACCGAACTCGAACTGGCCGAGGCTCCCGTGCTCATCGTGGACCAGTTCGAGGAGCTGTTCACCCTCACCGCGGACCAGGACGCGCGGCAGGATTTCGTGGCGCGGCTGCGAAAGGCCAGCGAGGACGCCGTCGTCGTCATCGGAATCCGCGCGGACTTCTACGGCCACTGCCTGGCCCACCCGGAACTGGTGGAGGCGTTGCAGGATCGGCAGCTCGTTCTCGGGCCGATGGCGCAGAAGCAGCTCCGGGAAGCGATCACGGCGCCCGCCAAGGCCGTCGGACTGCACCTGGAGCCGGGTCTCGTCGAGGTGCTCCAGCGCGATCTCGGCACCGACGCCAGGGCGCTGCCGCTGTTGTCGCACGCGCTGCTCGGAACGTGGAAGCGCCGCCAGGGCAACCGCCTCACCATCGCCGGTTACCGGGCGACGGGCGGTATCCACGGCGCGGTCGCGGCCACCGCCGAGCGGGCGTGGACGCGGCTGGACGAGCCGGGGCAGCGGGCGGCGCGGGCGCTGCTGCTGCGGCTCGTGCGCATCGACAAGGACGGCAACGACACCCGCAGGCGGACCACGCGCGATGAGCTCACCGGCTGCGAGGCCGAGGCGGCGGCGCTGGAGAGCCTGGCGGCCTCGCGGCTGGTGACGCTGGACGCGGGTTCGGTGGAGATCACCCACGAGGCCCTGCTGCGGGCCTGGCCGAGGCTGCGGAACTGGCTCGACGAGGACCGCGAGGCGGTCCTGGCGCGGCAGCGGGTCGACGAGGACGCCGAGGCGTGGACCCGCGCCGGGCACGACCCCTCCCTGCTCTACCGGGGCGCGCGGCTGGCCACCGCGCGGGGGTGGGTGTCGGCGGACGCCGCGGAGGCGACGCGGGCTTTCCTCGCCCGGTCGGAGCGGCAGGACCGGCGGGTGCGGTGGGCGCGCCGGAGCGGGGTCGCGGTCGTCGTCGTGTTCGCGCTCATCGCCGCACTGTCCACCGTGGTCGTTCTCCAGCAGCGGGACGAGGCGCGGTACGACCAGCTGGTGTCGGCCGTCGAGCGGGTCACCGACACCGACCCCTCGCTGGCGGCCCGGCTCAACCTCGCGGCCGCCGCGCTGCGCCCGGAGGACAGCAGCGCCTACTCGCGGACGATCTCCGCCCAGCACGCGATGTTCACCACCAGGCTGGACGGCCACCGGGGCACGATCAGGGCGCTCACCACCAGCGGCGACGGCAGGCTCATCGCGACGGCGAGCGAGGACAAGACGGTCCGGCTCTGGGACGCCGTCACCCGCACCCCCCTCGGCGAGCCGCTGACCGGCCACGGTGACGCCGTCATGTCCGCCTCGCTCAGCCGGGACGGCCGCCTGCTCGCGACCGGTGGCGCGGACCGGGCGATCCGGTTGTGGGACGTCAGCGACCCGACCCGCGCACGCCTCCGAGGCGCACCCCTGCCCGCACACGCGGGGACCGTGCACTCGGTCGCGCTCTCCCCCGATGGCAAGACGCTGGTCAGCACGGCCGACATCACCAGGATCTGGGATCTGACGGGCCCGGTCCCGGTCTCCCGTGAGCTGTCGAGCCACGCCGACTCGATCCGGGCGGTGACCATCAGCCCGGACGGCCGCCTCCTCGCGAGCGCGAGCACGGACGGAACCGCGCGGCTGTGGGACCTCGCCACCGCCACCCCGCTCGGCAAACCGCTGGCCGGTCACACGGGCAGGCTGTGGTCGGTCGCGTTCAGCGCGGATTCGACGATGCTGGCGACGGGCAGCGACGACGAGACCGCGCGGCTGTGGGACACCCGCGAGTTCCGGCAGATCGGCCAGCCGCTCGGCGGCCACTCCAGCGCGGTGATGTCGCTGGCGTTCAGCCCCGACAACGGGCACCTCATCACGTCCAGTCCGGACAAGAAGCTGCGGCGGTGGGACATCAGCGATCCGCAGAAGCCCAGGGGTGAAGTGCTCGCGGGCAGCAGCGGCGTGGTGTACGCCGTCGCCACCCAGGCGAACGGCAACTCCCTGGTGACCGGCGGCGAGGACACCGCGCTGCGCTTCTGGGTCACGCCTCCCGGCCTGCTCGCCGGGCACAGCGCCAGCGTGCACACCTCGGCCTTCCGCTCGACGGACCACACGCTCGCCACGGCCGGTGAGGACCGGACGGTGCGCCTGTGGGACACGCGGGACCCGTTGCGCCCCAAGCCCTGGGGCCCGCCGCTCGTCGGCCACACGAGCGCCGTCCGGTCGGTGGCCTTCGTCCCGGGCGGCCGCATGCTCGCCAGCTGCGGCGATGACCGCAAGGTGGTGTTCTGGGACGTGACCGACCCCGCGAAGGCCACGATGGCCGGGCAGCTGGACGTCGGCACCGGCGACACCCTGTGGAAGGTCACGTTCAGCCCGGACGGGCTCGTGATGGCGACCGTGAACTACAGCAGGGAAGTGCGGCTGTGGGACACCAGCGACCTGCTGCGCCCCCGGCAGCTCGGCAGCGCGCACCCCGGAGCCGTGTGGGCCGAGTTCGCCCCGCAGGGCAGAACCCTGGTCACCGGCGGCCCTGACCGGACGGTGCGGTTGTGGGACGTCGCCGATCCCGCCGCGCCGAAGCAGCTCGGGCAGCCGCTCACCGACCACGCCGGGATCGTGTGGACGGGGGCGTTCAGCCCGGACGGCCGGTCACTGGCGACGTCGGGCAGCGACCGGACGATCCGGCTGTGGGACATCAGCGACCGCGCCCGCCCCCGGCCGGGCCGGGTGCTGACCAAGGACAACGAGACCACCACCGGGCTGGCGTTCAGCCCGGACGGCCGCCGCCTCGCCAGCTCCAGCTCGCACCGCACGGTCCGGCTCTGGGACCTGGCCACCGGCGACGGGCTCACCCTCACCGGCCACCACGACCTGATCTGGTCGGTCGCCTTCAGCCCGGACGGGCAGGGACTGGCCACGACCAGCTCCGACCGCTCGGTGCGGCTGTGGACGCTGGACGCGGCGCGGGTCACCGAGCGGGTGTGCGAGCAGGCCCGGGGAGTGCTCACCCCCGAGCTGTGGCGGCAGAACGTGCCACAACTCCCCTACACCGACCCCTGCGCACACTGACCGCCATCGAACCACCCGACCGCACCCGAGGTTGGGCGGTCTTCAAGTACCCCGCACCCCCCTCACAGCAGTCGCAAACCGCCCCCAACCCCGCCGCGCGCGCCAGGGTTAGCAGGTCTTGAAGACCGCCCGACGCTAGAGCCGGTCGCGCAGCCAGTCGGCGCACTCGGCGTCGGTGGCGAAGACCGCGAGCGGGAACGGCACCAGCTTGTTCATGCCCGCGACCCGCTGCGACTGCCACTCGACCTCCTCGGCCGCCACGACCGAGGCCCAGCCGACCACGAGGCCGCGCAGCCGGTCCGCGTGCTCGGTGGCCCATTCGACCTGCCGCTTCGCCGTGCCGGACTCGGTCCGGGACACGCCGGTGGTGGTGCTGATCAACCCGAAGCGCTCGCCCCGGTCGAGGTAGGAGCCGATGCGGTCCAGGGTGGCCTGCACGTCGGCCATGGACTGGCCGCCCGTCACGTGGTTGCGCAGGATCGGCCACCCGGACTCGTCCCAGGTCGTCGGCATGGTCAGCTCCTCAGCAGCAGGTCGGGGGTGATGGTGTCCTCCGGTGTCCTCGGGCGCACCATCAGCTCGGCCGTCTTGTCCGGCAGGGTGATCCGGCCGACCGGGGTGAAGCCGAACGCCGCGGCGCTGCGCACGGCGGCCGCGTTGGTGGCGTTGGGCTCGCCGATGATGCGCCTGCACTCCGGGTCGGCGGCGAAGAGCGCGTCGATGATCGCCGGGGCGACGTCCTCCATCAGCCCGGCGCCGATGCTGCCGGGGTCGACGGTCACGTGCACGCCGAGGTCGTGCGGGTGGTAGCGGTAGAACTCGCCGATCCGGTCCAGCGCGACGCGGTAGACCTGCGTGTACACCAACGGAATCCCGTTGCGGGAGAACAAC
Organism: Allokutzneria sp. A3M-2-11 16; assembly: GCF_024213555.1. Classification (GTDB taxonomy): domain Bacteria; phylum Actinomycetota; class Actinomycetes; order Mycobacteriales; family Pseudonocardiaceae; genus Allokutzneria. Next base: position 29,239 of record NZ_JANAVO010000002.1, read on the forward strand.
AACGGGATGGTGTGGCTACCGGAGAGGTGTCTGCGGACCTTCTCCGACCACTCCTCGAGGGTCCAGGTCTGCTTCCAGAACCGGGCGATCGCGGGGTGGTGCATCCACCCGTGCACGATCGCGACGTCCGCGCTGTCCGGCTCGACGACGCGGACCGACCACGGAGGCGGCATGGTCGGCAGGGGCGGCGCGGGAACGGCGAGACCGGTCACGGCGCGGCCTCGGAGACCGCGGGCCTGCGCAGCGGCGAATCGGCTTCACCGCGCGGAAAAGCCATCAGCAGCCCGGTCTTCTCCGGCAGCTCGATGGTGTACTCGGACCGGAACCCGGCGGCTTCGAAGGCCCGCACGGACATGACGTTGTCCGCGTCGGGCTCGGCAACCACGCGGCGGCACTCGGGGTCCGCGGCGAACAACCCCAGGCAGGTGTCGCGCAGGATCGAGCGGCCCAGCTTCCGGTTGGTCTTCGCCTCGTCACCGATGGCGATGTGCACGCCGAGGTCGTGCTCCTCGTAGGAGTAGAACGGCCGGACCCGGTCCAGCGGCACGCGGTAGACCTGGAGGAACGCGACCGCGCCCATCGACTCCGACAGGGCGAGGACGGGCAGCGTGTGCAGGGCGTGCTTGGTCGCCCGGAAGGCGTGCACGACCTCGGCCCACTTCTGCCTCGGCCACGCCTCGTGCCACCACCGCTCGACGTGCGGCTCGTGCATCCACGCGTGGACCAGGTCGACGTCCGGCGAGCGGCGGCCGTCACCGGCGTCCGGCTCCGCCGCCCGGAACGTCCAGGTCCGGCTGGACACGGGCAGCGGCGGGGGTAAGCCCTCGATCACGACATCCTCCGTTACATACCTAGGCAAGGCTCGCCTACATTAGGAGAGCCTTACCCGTCGGTAGGTGACGGGGCGGTCACGAGTACCGCTCGAAACGCCCTACTGCTCCGGACGGCGGAACAGCGCGCAGAACATCGCGTCGGTGCCGTGCCGGTGCGGCCACAGCTGCACGTACGGCCCCTCGCCCAGCTCGGGCACGCCGGGGAAGTACTCCCGCGCGTCCACCACCTCGAACTTGGCCCGGCGGGCGGCGTCCACGGCGATGCCGACCGTCTCGGACAGGTGCGGCGAGCAGACCACGTAGCCGACCACACCACCCGGCCGGACCAGGCGGAACGCCGAGCGCAGCAGCTCGCGCTGGATCTTGGTCAGCCCGCCGACGTCCTCGGGCTTGCGGCGCCAGCGGGCTTCCGGGCGCCTGCGGAGCGCGCCCAGGCCGGTGCACGGGGCGTCCACCAGCACGCGGTCGAACGCGCCCTCCGGCAGGTCGGGCTCGCGGCCGTCGCCCACGTGCACCGTGACCGGAAGGCCCTCGGTGGCCTGGCGGACCAGCTTCGCGCGGTGCTCGGCCTGCTCGACGGCGTCGAGGGTGCCGCCCTGGATCGCCACCAGGGCGCCGAGCACGTTCGCCTTGCCGCCGGGACCGGCGCACAGGTCGAGCCAGCGCTCGTCGGTCCCGGTGACCGGGACGCGGCTGAGCGCGACCGCGACCAGCTGGCTGCCCTCGTCCTGCACGGCGGCCAGGTGCTGGCGGATGGGCTCCAGCTCACCGGGGTCACCGGAGTCCAGGTGCACGCCATAGGGCGAGTACGGGGCGGGCTCGCCGCCGGTGATCGCGGCGAGCTCGTCGGCGCTGATCTCGCCGGGCCGGGCGACCAGGTGCACACCGGGGCGGGCGTCGTCGGCGGCGAGGGCGTCGGCCAGCTCACCGTGGGCGCCGCCGAGCGCGTCGGCGAAGGACTGCGCGATCCACTTCGGGTGCGCCGTGCGCAGCGCCAGGTTGCCGATCGGGTCGGTCTCGGCGGACGGGGCGAGCTGCTCCACCCACGCCGCCTCGTCCTGCTGGGACACCTTGCGCAGCACGGCGTTGGCGAAGCCGCCCGCGCCGCCACCGGCCTCGACCCGGACCATGTCCACACTGGACGCGACGGCCGCGTGCGCGGGAATCCTGGTGCGCAGCAACTGGTACGCGCCCAACCGCAGCACGTCGAGCACTCGTCCGTCCACTTCGGACAGAGGGCGGTCGGCGCAGGCCGCGAGCACCGCGTCGAGCAGGCCCTGCGCCCGGCTGGTGCCGTAGCCCAGCTCGGTGGCCAGCGCCGCGTCCCGGCCGGTGATCTTGCGCTCCCGCAACAGCTTCGGCAGCACCAGGTTGGCGTAGGCGTCGCGTTCGCGCACCGCCCGCAGCGTCTCCAGCGCGGCCACCCGCGCCGGGTCCAGCTCGGGCGGGCGCCGCGGCGCCTCCGAGCGCCCACGCGGCGGCCCCGAGTTCCGCGAGCCGCCCCGCCTGCGTGGCTGGTTGAAAGTCATCCGAGTCGTTCTCCAGCTTCGATACGGCTGCCGCGGGCCCAGTCGGTGGCGGCCATCCTCTTCTTGCCCTGCGCCTGAACCTCGCCGAGTTGCACCGCGGTCGTCGCGGTCCCGACGAGCACGCGGCGCTTCTCCACGCGCAGCTCGCCCGGCGCCAGGCCAGTCTCGTCCGTCGGCAGCACCGGAGCCAACTTGAGCCGTTCCTCCCGGAACACCGCCCAGGCGCCGGGGTCCGGCGTCACCCCGCGCACCAGGCGGTCGACCGCGGCGGCGGGCGCGGTGAAGTCCACCCGCGCGTCGTCGACGGTGACCTTCGGGGCCAGGCTGACGCCCTCGGCGGGTTGTTCGACGGCCACCAGCGTGCCGTCCTCGATTCCGTCCACAGTGGACAACAGCAGGTCCGCACCGGAGACCGACAACCGCTCCAGCAGCTCGCCCGCGGTGTCCCGCTCGCGCACCTTCTCCGTCACCACACCGAAAACCGGCCCCGCGTCGAGCTCCCGCACGATGCGGAACGTGCTCGCGCCGGTGATCTCGTCGCCGTGCCGCACGGCGGCCTGCACCGGCGCCGCGCCGCGCCACGCGGGCAGCAGCGAGAAGTGCAGGTTGACCCACCCGTGCCTGGGGATGTCCAGCGACCGCTGCGGCAGCAGGGCGCCGTAGGCCACCACCGGGCAGCAGTCCGGCTCCAGCTCGGCGAGCCGGGCCAGGAACTCGGGGTCACCGGCCTTGGCGGGGGTCAGCACCTCGATGCCGTGCTCGTCGGCGAGCTCGCCCACCGGGGAGCGGCGCACCTTCTTGCCGCGACCGGCTGGCGCGTCCGGGCGGGTCACCACGGCAACCACCTCGTGCCGCGGCGAGTCGATCAGCGCGCGCAGCGAAGGCAGCGCGACCTCCGGGGTCCCGGCGAAGACCAGCCTCATCGCGCGCCCCCCTGGCCGAAGAACGGGTGCGGGCTCTCCTTGATCACGGGCACCCCACCATCGAACCACTCCGCCGCGCGGATCTCCCGCAGCGCCCGCTTCCGGGTCTCGGCGTCGAGCCGGTCGACGAAGAGCACCCCGTCGAGGTGATCGCTCTCGTGCTGGATGCACCGGGCCAGCAGGTCGCTGCCCTCCACCTCGATCGGCTCGCCGTGCATGTTCCAGCCCTTGGCCACCACGTGCAGGTGCCTGCGGCAGTCCCAGCTCATCCCCGGGATGGACAGGCAGCCCTCCGGCCCGTCCTGCTCCTCGTCGCCGACCACGTCGAAGGTGGGGTTGATCAGGTGCCCGGCGAACCCGTCGCAGTGGTAGGTGAACACCCGTTGGCTCACCCCGATCTGCGGGGCGGCGATCCCCGCGCCACCCTTGGCCTCCATGGTGTCCCAGAGGTCCCGCACGAGACCGCGCAGCTCCTTGTCGAAGTCCACCACCTCGGCGGCCCTGGTGCGCAGCACAGGATCGCCGAACAAGCGGACGGGCTGAACGGTCACGGGGCTCCTCTCAGAACGGGTCCCGTCAGTCTACGAAGCTGAACTCGACGCAACGGCGGTGGGCGGACCGGCCACTCCCCGGGTATGACGACTGCGACGAGGCTGCTCGCGGTGACGGAACGGAGCGTGCTGGTGACCGAACCCCCCGGCGACCGCGAACTGTGGCTGCGCTCGGCCAACGGTGACCGCGACGCCTTCGGTGAGCTGTTCGAACGGCACGCCGAGGCCGTGTGGAACCACGCGTACCGGCTGACCGGCTCGTGGGCCACCGCCGAGGACCTGGCCTCGAGCACGTTCCTGACCGCATGGCGCAAGTGCGGGGAGCTGGTCCTGGTCTCCGAGAGCGCGCTGCCCTGGCTGTTCACGGTGGCGGGCAACCTGGCCCGCACGGAGTCCCGCAGGCTGCGGCGCTTCCGGCGCGCGGTCGACCGGCTGCCGGAACCCGCGGCCGTGCGCGACCACGCCGACGGGGTCGCCCAGCGGGTGGACGACGACCGCAGGCTGCGCGAGGTGCTGGCCGCAGTCGCCCGGCTGCCCAGGGGTGAGCGCGAGGCCGTGCAGCTGTGCCTGCTCGGCGAACTGTCCTTCGCGGACGCCGCGACCGCGCTCGGCATCGCCGAGTCCAGCGTGCGCGCCCGCATCTTCCGCGCCAGAGCGAAACTGCGTGCCGTCCTCCCCGAGGGAGCCTCCCGATGAGCGACTTCGACCTGCCCCCGAAGCGCACGCTGCCGTTCGAGGTGCGCATGAGCATGCGCGGCAAGCTCAACGACGGGATGAACTCCCCGCGCCGCCCCCGCGTCTCCTTCGGCGCCCTGTTCGCCACCATGACCCTGGTCGCGGGCACCGCGGTGGGCGGCCCGCTGCTGTTCGGGGCGGCCGACGAGGGGCCGCTGCCCGGCGGTGAACCGAACTTCAACGAGAAGGACCACGAGCGGATCGTCGCGAGCATGGTCAAGCACAAGGACGCGGACCTGGACCGCTGCCGTCAGGCCGGTGGCGACCGGTTCGGCGACCGATCCCGTTGGCGCGCGGTGTTCCGGACATCCCAGAACGGCGGGGACGTCACCGCCATCCGCACCGATGGCAGGCCGCTGTTCTGCCACACCACCAGGACCCAGGTGCACCTGTTGCACTCTGATGTTCCCGACGCCACCAACGACCACGCCGTCCAGCTGCACGCCGTCTCCCGGTTCGGCTTCCTCGCGGGCAGCACGAGCCGCGACAGCGTGACGGTCACCGTGACCGCCGAGGAGTACTTGGTCCGCGACGGAGTCCCGAAAACGTCGTACCACAGGGAGGGAACGACCGTCGTCGACGGCCTCTTCGTGCTACCGACGTTGACGAGTCCGGGCGCACTTTCCTTGACCTCCAACGGGATGAGGCGGCACCGGGTGACCAAGCTCGGCCATCGCCGCCCCGCGCTGACCCCGGTCCTCACCGTCACCGACCGGCCGATCCGGGCGAACCGGGACTCCGCGCTCGGCCAGGAGCTGTCCGCGTGCGTCGCCGCCGCCGCGAACACCGGTCGTCCCGCCCCCGATCCGGAGTCGTGGGAACCCGCGTTGGCGCTGGACCTCGGAAAGCACGGCAGGACGCTGGTCGCCCGGTCCGGGGAGCAGATCGGCGTGTGCCGGACCGCGGGCGCGGCGCCGGGGTTCTGGTCCATCCCGCCCAGGGACCTGGACGAACAGCGGCCCGCGCCGTCGGCGGACCGCCCGGTGGTGCCGGGCTACCTCGGCACCCCGGAGCTGGAGATCAGCACGCGCGCCGGCCGGGTGCTGCCGGAGGTGACCAAGCTGACGCTGATCGACAAGAGGTCCGGCGAACGCCTGCCCACCGTGCTGGGCAACGGGATTTTCGTCGTCCAGCCCCTCGACCCGAGAACGGTCACCGGGGGCCGTGGCTCCTCCACCCTCAGCGGGCCGTTGCAGGCCGAGATCACCGAACGGACCCCGAAGGGCGGCGAGAGCACCAGAACGGTGGTGGTGACCTACCTCTGAGCAGGTCAAGCACACGAACGGGCGTCGGAGGCGAATGGTCCGGCGCCCGTCCTTCGCCGTACATCCCGAAGCGATGCTGTGGCTACCCCGAAGAAACCCTGGGGGGTGATCCTCAGGTGCCACTGAGAGTCCCTCAGCCATCCCCCGAAATGGTTGCGGGGTGATTCCGGGTAGTCCGGGAGTATTCCCTGATGGTTCCGAACGACGGCGCGCACAAGAGTTGGTCGTGTGATGGAACTGACCGTGCCGGCCGTGGTGCTGGCCGCGCTCGGCGCCTGCTGTTATGCGGGAGCGGCGCGGTTGCAGCACAGCGCCGTCCGTGCGGCGGGCACCGGCGAGACGCTGAAAATGGCCTCCCTGCTGGGTTTGCTGCGCGACCGGCGCTGGCTGCTCGGCCTGTCGCTGCTCGTCGGCGGCACCGCGCTGCACGCGGTCGCCGTCGCGATCGGTCCGCTGATCGTGGTGCAGCCGGTGGGGGTGCTCGCCCTGGTGCTCGCCGCCGTGCTCGACGCCCGCCAGTCCGGCGAATCCCTTACCCTGCAACGACTCGCGCCCGTCCTGACGGCGACGCTCGGCATGGGTGTGTTCGTCGTGCTCGCCGCGGGCAACACCGGCTCGGTGCTCGCGCCGCTCACCGCGGTCACCGACGCGCTGCTGATCAGCGCGGGCCTGCTCGCGGTGCTCGGCCTGCTCGGCGCGCTGAGCTCCGGCGGCCGCCGCTGCCTCGCCCTCGGTGTCGCGGGTGGTGTCTCCTATGGACTGATCTCGGTCCTCATTCGTCTTGTGTCCCAACGCTTCCAGCTCAGCGGCGAGGTCGATCCGCTCGCCCTGCTCGGCATTGTCGCCGCGCTGCTGGTCGGCGGCTGGTGCGTCCAGCAGGCCTACGCCAGCGGCCCGCCGCACATGGTGGTCGCCTGCCTGACCGTGGTCGATCCGCTCGTCGCGGTGGGAATGGGCGTCGGCCTGCTCGGCGAGGCCGCGGGCACCGGCCCGGCCATCGCCGTCCTCGAACTGGCCTGCGCGGCCGTCGCGCTCGCCGGAGTCACCCTGATCGCCTTGCGCGACAACAAGAACTCCGCACCACCGGGCGGGCCCGACAGCGGCGCTCCCGATCACGAGCGGGTGCTCGCCGCCGCTCACGCCACGTCACCCCTCACGGACAGGACCGAACCATGACCAGCAACCGTCCCCTGCGGATCGTCATCGGCGCCGACACCTTCCCGCCGGACGTCAACGGCGCGGCCAACTTCGCCCACCGGCTCGCGGTCGGCCTCGCCTCGGTCGGTCACGAGGTGCACGTGCTGTGCCCGGCGCCCGCCGCGGGCGCGCCCATGCTCGCCGGGGTGAACGCCGTCGACGGCATCACCGTGCACCACCTGAAGTCCTACCGCTGGCCGTTCTACGACGACTTCCGGTTCTCGGTGCCGTGGAAGGCGAAGGCGGAGACCGAGGAGCTGCTGTGGCAGATCCGCCCGGACCTGGTGCACGTGCAGGCGCACTTCGTCGTCGGCCGCGCGCTGTCGAAAACCGCGCCGGCGCTGGGAATTCCGCTCGTGGCCACCAACCACTTCATGCCGGAGAACCTCTTCGCCCACGCCAAGGTCCCGCGCTGGCTGCGCAGCACCGCCGCGAAGCTGGCGTGGCGCGACCTCGCCAAGGTCTTCGGCCGCGCGCAGATGGTCACCGCCCCGACGCCCAGAGCCGTGGAGCTGTTGCACGCCAACAAGCTCGGCCAGGAGGCGCTGGCGATCTCCTGCGGGATCGACATCGAGAAGTACCGGGGCGGCACGCCCGTCGCGCGGACCCCGGGCGCGGCCAAGACCGTGCTGTTCGTCGGCCGCCTCGACGAGGAGAAGCGCGTCGACGAGCTGCTGCGCGCGCTGGCGAAGCTGCCGGAGCACGTCGACGTCCGCGCGGAGATCGTCGGCGGCGGCAGCTGCGAGAAGTCCCTCGCCGACCTGGCGGGCAAGCTCGGCATCGCCGACCGCGTACGCTTCCTCGGCCGGATCAGCGACGAGGAGCTGGTGCAGGCGTACGCGCGCTGCGACCTGTTCTGCATGCCGGGCATCGCCGAACTGCAGAGCCTGGTCACGATGGAGGCGATGGCCGCGGGCAAGCCGGTGATCGCCGCCGACGCGATGGCCCTGCCGCACCTGGTGCGCCCCGGCCACAACGGCTGGTTGTTCCCGCCCGGCAACGTGCTCGTGCTCGCCGCGCGGCTGGCGCAGACCCTCGGCGACGAGGAGATGCTCCGCCGGATGGGCGCGGCCAGCGCGGACATGATCACCGAGCACGCGCTCGCCGCCACCCTGGAGCGCTTCGAGTCCCTGTACCGCAAGGTGATCGCGGACGCGCAGGGCAGGCTCCGCCTGGTGCCGAAGATCGAGGCGACGGAGCGCCCTGCCGACCTACCCCGCTCCGCGTGACCGCCCACCTCCGCCGCCCAGGTACGTAGGTCTTCAAGTACCCCCAACCCCACCTCAAATAGTCGCTAACCGCAGCAAACCCCTGACGTGCCACGGGGTTTGCTGCGGTTAGCGACGCCGGGAGCCGGGGTGGGGTGTACTTGAAGACGGGGGGACCCGCGCTGGGAGCCGGGGTCAGACGAGTTCGGGTGGGTCGAAGCGGACGCGGACGGGGTCGGGTTCCTTGCGCGCGGTGCGCACGCCCTGCGCCTCCGCCAACGCCGACGCCAGCACCCTGCCGTCGCGGCGCGGAACCCGGATCAGCGCGCGTTCCCGCTCCGCGAGGCCGTCCGCGCCCTCGGGGCCGAGCGGGACCGGGCCGAGCACCTCGGCCGATTCGGGCAGCCGCACCGTCTCCAGGAACTTCGCGACGGCATCGGGAGTGCCGTCGACCGTCCCCATGCGCACCGCGGGCGGGAAACCGAGCTCCTGCCGCCCGGCCAGCTCCTGGCGGGCGTGCCACACCGGGTCCCACCGGACCAGCGCCTGCACCGGGGCGAGCGCGGACTCCGCGATCACCACGACCTTCCCGCCATCGGAACCCGGCCGCACCAGTGCGGCCGCGGTGATCCACTTGCGGTACGCCTCCTCCGTGGCGCGCAGGTCGGCCCGGTTCAGCAACGCCCAGCCGTCCAGCAGCAGCGCCGCGCCGTAGCCGCCCTCCGCGACCGGCTCCGCCCCGGGGGTGGCCACCACGAGCGCGGGTTTGCCCGGCACCGTGGCCAGCACCTCGTCGGCCCCGGAGGTGCGGACGACGACGCCGGAGAACGCGCGCCCCAGCTCCTCCGCCGTCCGCTTGGCGCCGATCACCGCGGCACGCATGCGGCGCGATGAGCAGGCAGGGCAGACGAACGACGCCTCGCTGACGCCGCACCACCGGCACGCGGCCGGTCTCGGCTGGTCGTCCCGCGATCCCCCGGGCAGCGCCAACGGCCCGGCGCAGCGGCGACAGCGCGCGGGCTCGCGACAGTTCGCACAGGTCAGCGACGGCACGTAGCCCCGTCGTGGGACCTGGATCAGCACGGGGGCACCCGCTGCCAACGCTGAGCGCGCGGCGTCGAAGGCGATCGACGGCAGCCGGGCGCCGCGCGCGGCGGGATCACGGGCGAGCTGCGTATCGGTCTCCCCGATCGACGCCACCCTCGGCGCGGCCGCTCGGACCTGCTCGCGCGTGCCGATGATCTCGTGCGCCCACCCCGTGTCGACGAGCAGCTGCGCCTCGGTGGTGCGCGCGAAACCCGCCACGAGCAGTGCGGCTCCGTTGGCGTGCGCGCGCTGCGCGAGGACTTCACGGGCATGCGGATAGGGCGAGCGCTGTTCGGCGTGCAGATCGTCGCCGTCGTCCCAGATCACCAGCAGCCCCGGATCGTGCACGGGCGCGAACGCCGCGGCGCGAGTGCCGACGACCACGCGAACGGCTCCGCGCAGCACGGCGAGCCAACGCCGGTAGCGCTCAGCCGGGCCGAGATCGGCCGACAGCGCCACAACGCCTTCGGCGCCCATCAGTGCTTCGCAGGCCCTGTGCACACGGGTGAGGTCGCGGTGGTCGGGAACAACGATCACCGCGCCGCGCCCCGTCGAGGCGACCGTCGCCGCGGCTTCGGCGAGGCGGGCGGGCCAGTCCTCCCCCGGCAGCGCCTGCCACACCGCGTGCGCCGCCCGGCCCGCGAGCGCAGCCTCCAGGAATGCCTTGCCGCGCGGATAGCCGTGCCACACCTCGGCGGTGGGCGCCTCGGGCACGGGAGCGGGGGCGCGCGGCGGCTCGGCCTCCACCTTGGCGTGCCTCGGCGGGATCGCCAGCCGCAGCACGTCGATCATCATGCCCGCGCCCCGGTCGGCGACCGCGCGGGCCAGCTTCATGATCTCCGGCGCCAGCACGGGTTCCGCGGACACCACTCTGTCCAGATAGGACAGTCGCCCGCCGAACTCCGAGGACTCCACCCGCTCCAGGACGTAGCCGTCCACCAGCTGCCCGGCGAAGCGCACCCGCACCCGCGCCCCAGGGACCGCGGCGGCGTCGTCGTCGCTGGGCACCAGGTAGTCGAAGGGCCGGTCCAGGTGCGCCAGCGGCACGTCCACGCAGATTCGCGCGAACGGCAGCGACTCGGCGGGTTGGCGTTCCCCCTTGCGCTTCGCCCGCGGTTTCCCACCCGGTTTTCCAGCCACTCCGCTGGTGTACCAGAGACCACCCACGCCCGCCGCAACAAGGCCCTCCTACCCCGCACGCTAGTTGGCCGGTCTTCAAGTACCACCAACCCCCGTCAGAAAAGTCTTTAACCGCCCCTAACCCCCTGCGCCACCACCCGGGCACCGCGGGGGTTGGGGGCGGTTTGCGATCGCTGGGAAGGGGGTTCGGTGTACTTGAAGACCGGCGAACCCCGGTGGGGGTGATTGGGCGTCGGTTAGAGGTCGCCGACGTCGATGAGGCCGTCCTGGATCGCGCGCGCCACCAGTGCCGCCTTGGTCGGGGCGCCGCGCCCGGCGTTGGCGTACTTCACCCGCACCCGGTCGATGTAGGAGTTCACCGTGCGCACCGACAGCGAGAGCTTGCGGGCCACCATCTCCTTGGACTCGCAGTGGAACCACTCGATCAGCACGTCCACCTCGCGCGGGGCGAGCTTCGGCCGCTGCGCCCGAGTGTCGGTGCCGAGCGCCCCGGCCAGCGCGGGCGTGGTGTACGGCTGGTCGTGCGCGGCCGCCCGGATCGCCGCGACCAGGTGCCGCTCGCCCTCCGCCTTGGTCACATACCCGCTCGCGCCGATGTCCAGGCAGGTCAGCGCCGTGTCGGGATCGTCGCGCATGGTGTAGACGACCACCTTGCGCCCGTCGTCGACCAGCCGCCGCAGGTCGCCGTAGGAGGGCGTGCCGCCGGAGAGCTGGAGGTCGAAGACCACCACGTCGGCCAGCGAGCCCGGCTCCAGCCAGGCCGTGCGCACGTTCGCCCCCGCGCCCAGCACCTTGATCGGCGGGTTCGCCGACGCGCACCACACCCGCACACCGGCCGCGATGGCCGGGTGGTCGTCGATCACCACCACCGTGATGCTCATGCCCGCCACGTCACCTCGACCCACACCCGGCCCTCTGCCTCCATCGTCGTCGTCGCGACGCCTGGACATTCCACAGTGGACAGTTCCGCGGTCGCGGTGTTGTCGGCGACGACGCTCACCGAGACCCGGTCCGGCCACCCCGCCACGGTCACCCGCGCCGAGCGGACAGTCGCGACCAGCACCGCCAGCATCGGTTCGGTGAGCGCCCGGCGCACCTGCTTGCTCAGCGCCGGGCGCTCCCCGCGCACCGCGAGCGATACCGTGATCCCGTTGCGCTCCACCAGGTCGATGCACGCCTGGAGCTGGTGCACCAACGGGTCCGGCACGTCGTCGCCCTCGGCGAACAACCGCCGCATCCTGGCCGCCTCCAGCGCGCACGACCGCCGCACCCGCTCGTCCTCGGGGTTGAGCGCCCCGGTCGCCAGCCCGGCCAGCAGCGGCGCGGTGGTCGTGGCCAGCGCCGTGTACCGCAGCCGCTGCTCGGCGTGCAGCCGCTCGGCCACCGCCTCTTCCGTGCGCAACTTCTCCTCCTGCTCGGCGACCCGCGCGGCGTCCACGGCGATCCACCGCATCAGCGTCGCGGCGTGCCCGACCGCGAGCTGGAAACCCCACACGATGACGGTCTGCACGGCCATCCCGACCAGGGTGGCGCGATCGGTCTGACCGGCGATGGCCAGCTGCGCCAAGGTGATCGCGTAGTGCGTCACCAGCAGCGTCGCGAGCGGGCGCACGCCGAGGTCCAGCGTCAGCAGCACGGCCAGCCAGCCGAGCGGCCCGAACGACCAGTGCGCCTGCCCGATCAGGTGCGGGGCGGGGATCGCGGCCGTCGCGGCGATCGAGATGCCGAAGACCAGCCCCGCCAACGGCCATCGCCACCGGCCGGGCGTGATCTCCAGCCAGGCCAGCGCGCCGAAGCCGCAGGCGATCAGCGCGAACGCCGTGAACGCGACCGACTGCACCCACGCCGGGCGGTAGAGGTCCATGTGCACCAACAACATCGGCAGGCTCAGTCCACAAAGGACGGCCAGCGTGATGGCGACGACGGCCAGGCGCAGCCCGCGCAGGATGTGCGCCGCAGTCGGCTCCGGCGCGGTGCCCTCGGGCTCGGCCGTCACGGGCCGTGCGGGCGCGGCGACATCAAGCATGGGGCCACTCCAGCCGCACGCTCGTGCCCGCACCCGGGCTGCTCGCGATCACGGCTCGCCCGCCGACCGCCGTCAGCCGCTCCACCAGCGAGTAGGCCAGCCCGCGCCGCTGCGGCGGCACGTGGTCGGGCTCGAAACCACGTCCGCTGTCGAGCACTTCGACGACCACCCCGCCGTTGCGCCGCGACGACACCCGGACGAGCGCGTTCAGCACGCCGGAGTGCCTGGCCACATTGGTCAGCGCTTCCCTGGTGGCCCGGCACATCGCCACCGCGACCACGGCGGGCACCGCCAGGCCGGAGGTACCGCGCCAGTCCACCCGCAACGGACACTGCTCGATGACGTCCTCCAGCAACCGCACGAGATCCACATCGCCCGCGGTGCTGCTCGGCAGCCCGGAGCCGCTGAGCACGTCGAGATCCCGCGCGGCCTGCTCCGCCAACCACGTCGCCCGCCCATCGAGCACCCCCGCCCCGACCATCAGCAGCGTCGCCGCCGCGGTGTCGTGCAGCGTGGCCAAGTGAGCACGCTCATCGGCTCGAACGGCCGCGGCGATCGCCGACTGCCTGCGCGCCAGCTCCTGAGCCGCGGAGGCGCGGTCCGCACGCCGCCCACCCCGCCGCACGAGCACGTACAGGCCGTAGGACAACGCCGCCTCGACGAGCATCCACAACGCCAGCGGCAGCGCTTCCGGCCAGCGCGTCGGGGCGGCAAGGGCCGCGCCGGAGAGATACGCGGCCACCATGAACACGGTTGCCGCCGCGGAAACCACAGGGGGCACGTGCCACTGGTGCGTGACCACCACGATGGAGATGACCACGAGCACCCAGCTCGTGCCGTTGTACAGGGCTTCGCCCGGGACCACCCACGGCTGCGCCAGGCACACCCCGGCCAGCACCACCGCATCCGCCGCGATCACCAAGGGCCCGCGCGACAACCGCACGTACACGGCGTTCCACGCGTTCAGCCCCACCGCCACCGCAAGGGTCACCGGCACCGCGTCCGGGGCGACAGCCAACAACGACAGCACACTGCACGTCGCGATCACGACCGTGCGAACGACCCCTGCGTAGCGCAGTCCGAGCCGCCGCAGTTCCCGCTCCGCTGGCCCCAACGTCCACCCGCCCCGGCTCCTCGTGACGCACCACCGTAGCGATCAAGCTCGCCCGTGTGGAGCGTCCAGCCCCCGAACCTCCCAGGCCGATGCACAACTCTCCGCCCACGCCCGAATACCCGGCTCACCGTGGTCGAACAGTCCGTTTCGTACTCTTGCCGGGAAAGAGAGCGCTCCCAAATCCCGCTATGAGTACGAAACGGGAAAATCAGGGGTGGCGGAAGATGAGGTAGCGGATGGTGCGGGGTTGGGGGACGGGGGTGTCGGCGGGGAGACCGCTGCTCGCGAGGACGTCGTCGCCCAGGGAGGGCAACGAGCCCCGGTCCTGGCCGGGGCGCCAGCGGTCGGCCACGGCGACGCAGTCGGCGATCACCTCGCGCGGGGTGATCATCAGTGAACCGGAGACCTCGATGGGGTCCTCGGCGATGAGACCCAGGTCTGTCAGCGAAGCGGCGATCTGGTCTGGACCGGAGATGTCGGCGCGCACGTCGTCGCGCGGCAGCCCGGCCTCCGAAGCGCGGTCGTAGAAGGCGTTGGACAGCTCGCGCAGCGCGCCGGTGTAGAGCGGCCAGCCCAACGACAGGCACAACCGGCCACCGGGCGCGAGCACACGGGCGATCTCCGCCAGCGCGGTCCGCCACTCGGCGATGTGGAACAGCACGCGCGCGATGTGCACACCGCCCACGGAGCCCGAGGCGTGCGGCAGCGCGGTCGCGCTCGCCACGGTGAAGGTCGAGCCGGGAATGGACACCTGCCGCCAGTCCTCGACGTCGGTCAGCTCGAAGCGGACCCCGCGCGCGGCGATCTCCGCGGCCAGGAAACCCGAGCCGGAGCCGATGTCGAGAGCGGACGGGCCCAGGCACGCCGCGAGGCGGCCGAACAGGAGTTCGGCCGCCTCGGCGGGAAGCATCATGCTCGACCCCGCAAGCGGGTCTTCGGAACAGGGATCACACCCCTGCGGCGTTCTTGAGGGCCTCGACCCGGTCCAGGCGCTCCCACGGGAGGTCCAGCTCGGGACGGCCGAAGTGGCCGTAGGCGGCGGTCTGCGCGTAGATCGGGCGCAGCAGCTCCAGGTCCCGGATGATCGCGGCCGGGCGCAGGTCGAAGACCTGGCTGATGGCGGCCTGGATCTTGGCCGGGTCGATGTTCTCGGTGCCGAAGGTCTCCACGAACAGGCCGACCGGGGCCGCCTTGCCGATGGCGTAGGCGACCTGGACCTCCATCCGGGTGGCCAGACCCGCGGCGACGGCGTTCTTGGCGACCCAGCGCATGGCGTAGGCGGCCGAGCGGTCCACCTTCGACGGGTCCTTGCCGGAGAACGCGCCGCCGCCGTGGCGGGCCATGCCGCCGTAGGTGTCGACGATGATCTTGCGGCCGGTCAGGCCCGCGTCGCCCATGGGGCCGCCGATGACGAACCGGCCGGTCGGGTTGACCAGCACGCGCACGTCGCTGGTGTCCAGCTTCAGCTCGTTGATCTCCGGGGAGATCACGTGCTCGCGGACGTCGACGGCGAGCATCTGCTCCAGGTCGATGTCGGCGGCGTGCTGGCTGGAGAGCACCACGGTGTCCAGGCGGACCGGCTGGTCGCCCGCGTACTCGATGGTGACCTGCGTCTTGCCGTCCGGGCGCAGGTACGGCAGCGTGCCGTTCTTGCGCACCTCGGTCAGCCGCTTGGACAGCCGGTGCGCCAGCGCGATCGGCAGCGGCATCAGCTCGGGGGTGTCGGTGGACGCGTAGCCGAACATCAGGCCCTGGTCGCCGGCGCCCTGCTTGTCGATGTCGTCCTCGGCGCCCTCGACCCGGGTCTCGTGCGCGGTGTCCACGCCCTGGGCGATGTCCGCGGACTGCGAGCCGATCGCGACGTTGACGCCGCAGGAGTGGCCGTCGAAGCCCTTGGCCGAGGAGTCGTAGCCGATCTCCAGGATCTTCTCGCGGACGATCGAGGGGATGTCGGCGTAGGCCTCGGTGGTCACCTCACCGGCGACGTGCACCTGGCCGGTGGTGATCAGGGTCTCCACCGCGACGCGGGAGCGCGCGTCCTTGGCGAGCAGCGCGTCCAGGATCGAGTCGCTGATGGCGTCGCAGATCTTGTCCGGATGACCCTCGGTCACGGACTCACTGGTGAAGAGTCTGCGGCTCTGCTGCGTCACGGTGCTCCCCATTAGATGTGTTCTGGTGCCAGGAAAAACTGCGTCAGCGTACTTCGCCGCCGGACGCGCCAGGTCGGACGTATTCAAGCTTCTTGCTCACAGCGTCCCAGAGCAGCGCCGCGAGTTCAGCTTTCCCACCAAGTGGGAGCTCGGTGGTACTCGCGCCACCGTCGCCGGAGGCCAGCAGCCAGCCCGAGTTGTGCTCCACCTCGAAAGCCCGCCCGTCCCCGACCGCGTTGACAACCAGCAGGTCACAGCCCTTTCGCCGGAGCTTGGCGCGGCCGTGCTCCAGCGGGGTGCCGTCGGCGTCGCCGGTCTCGGCGGCGAAACCGACCACGAGCTGTCCAGGGAAACGATGTACAACCAGCTCGGCCAGGACGTCCGGGTTGCGGGTCAGTTCCACAGCCGGGTCCGGGCGGTCATCGGACTTCTTGATCTTGTGTTCGGCGGTGGTGACCGGGCGGAAGTCGGCGACCGCCGCGGCCATCACCACCACGTCGGCGGTCTTGGCGGCCTCGCGCATGGCCTCGCGCAGCTCCAGCGCCGTGCCCACCCGCACCAGGTCCACCCCGGCGGGCGTGGCCAGGTCCGCGGTGTGCGCCGCGACCAGCGTCACGGTGGCGCCGCGCTGCGCGGCGACCCGCGCGAGCGCGAAGCCCTGCCGCCCCGACGAGCGGTTGCCGAGGAAGCGCACGGGGTCCAGGGGCTCGCGGGTGCCGCCCGCGGAGATCGCGACGTGCGTGCCTTCGAGATCGCGGGGCAGCGCGTCGCGGCGGGCCAGCAGCAGGCGGCACAGGTCGGCGATCTCGGCGGGCTCCGGCAGCCTGCCCTTGCCGGTGTCCTTGCCGGTCAGCCGCCCGCTCGCGGGTTCGGCGACGATCACCCCGCGCTCGCGCAGCAACGCCACGTTGGCCCTGGTCGCCGGGTGCTCCCACATCTCGGTGTGCATCGCCGGGACCAGCAGCACCGGGCAGCGCGCGGTGAGCAGGGTGTTGGTCAGCAGGTCGTCGGCCAGCCCGTGCGCGGCCTTGGCCAGCAGGTCCGCGGTGGCGGGGGCGACCACGACCAGGTCGGCGGTCTGCCCCAGGCGCACGTGCGGGACCTCGGGCACGTCGGCGAAGACCCCGGTGTGCACGGGGTTGCCGGACAGCGCCTCGAAGGTGGCGGCGCCGACGAAGTTCAGCGCGGCCGAGGTCGGAACGACCCGCACCTCGTGCCCGGTCTCGGTCAGCCGTCGCAGCAGGTCGCACGCCTTGAAGGCGGCGATCCCACCGGCGACGCCGAGAACGACCCGAGGGCGGGTGCCGTCCGTGTTACTCACTCGCCTTCGGTGTGCTCAAGCATCCCGGAGTGGATCTCGCGCAGCGCGATCGACAGCGGCTTCTCGCGCGGACCCGGCTCCACCAGCGGGCCGACGTACTCCAGCAGGCCCTCGCCGAGCTGGGCGTAGTAGTCGTTGATCTGCCGCGCGCGCTTGGCGGAGTAGATCACCAGGGCGTACTTCGAGCTGACCTTCTCGAGCAGGTCGTCGATCGGGGGGTTGGTGATGCCCTCGGCGCCGGTGATCGGCTGCGCGAGCGCGCCCAGCTCTGCGGGGATCGTCACTGAGATTGCTCCAAAGTCGAAAGATGGCCCTGAGGGTTCGTCAGCTCGGGCTTCGTCAGCTCGCCTGAGGCGGGGCCGACCATCAAGTCTACCAAGTCGGCGGCGGCCTGCCGCACGTCGGCGTTGACGACGTGGTGGTCGAACTCCTCGGCGGCCGCCAGTTCCTCGCGGGCCACCTGGAGCCTGCGCTCCACCACGGCCGGGTCCTCGGTGCCGCGCCCGGTGAGCCGGTCGACGAGCACCTCCCAGGACGGGGGCATCAGCATCACCAGCCGGGCCTCGGGCATCGCCCGCCGCACCAGCCGGGCGCCCTGGAGCTCGATCTCCAGGACGGCGGGTCTGCCCGCGTCGAGCGCGGTCAGCACCGGTCCTCGGGGGGTTCCGTAGTGGTTGCCCGCGTACTCGGCGTGCTCCAGGATCTCGCCCGCCTCGATCATGCGCTGGAACCAGTCCCGGTCGACGAAGTGGTAGTGCGTCCCGTCGATCTCGCCGGGCCGCGGGGACCTCGTGGTCGCCGAGACGCTGAAGTACAGGTCCGGGGCCATCCGGCGGACCTCGGCCAGCACGCTGGATTTGCCGACGCCGGAAGGGCCCGAGACGACGGTGAGCCGGGGCCGGACGACGGTGGTGCTGTCGTCCGACCCCGGCCGCTCCGTGGTCACTCTGCGCTGAACTCCGCGAGCAGCGCCTTGCGCTGACGGTCGCCGAGACCACGAAGACGACGGCTGTTGGCGATCTCCAGGCGCTCCATGATCTGGGCGGCGCGGACCTTGCCGACGCCGGGCAGCGCCTCGAGCAGAGCCGAGACCTTCATCTTGCCCAGGATCTCGTCGCTCTCCGCCTTGGTCAGCACCTCCTTGAGGTTGGTGCCACCGCGCTTCAGGCGCTCCTTGAGCTCAGCGCGAACGCGACGAGCAGCAGCCGCCTTCTCCAACGCTGCAGCCCGCTGCTCCTCGGTCAGCTGGGGAAGGGCCACGATCATCCTCCGTGGGGTGGGGGTTTATCCAGTAGGAACGGTGCGGCGACCGTACCGACCGGGTCTGACACAAGACAACGCGGGTCGAACATCCGAACACTTCTCAAGCGAGAGCGTGTCCGTGAGTCCCGCATTCGACATCAGTCCTGAGGATGACTACCCATTCGGGTTGTCCTCCTCCTGGCGGACGGTCTGCGAACGTTAGCCGTGAATGACGTTGAAAGCGGTATCACCGCACGACATTCGCGCCTAACCCTCGGCACCGGCCGCAAGTACTACCAGTACCGGCGCCTTCACCGCTACTGACCCGCTACAAGGCCCCCGATCTCCTACATCACACATTTCGTACGCGAGCCGAAACAACCCCACTTGCCGGAGGGGTCCTGACACCGTTTTCCGCGACCCTTTCGGGGGCCTCAGACGCGCAGCGAAGCGGCTATCGACTCACTCGCGCGCAAAGCCGCCGAGCGCACTTCCGCGACCCCGGGACCGTGCCGCAGAACGTCGCGGGAAGTGGTCGGCAGAACGTGCGCGAGCCGATCTCCGAAGACCGTTCTCAGGTCCTGCCCCGTTGCGCCCTGCGCACCGATGCCCGGGGCCAGCAAAGGCCCGTTGACCTGCGAGAAGTCCAGGCCGGTCGCCCCGACTGTCGCCCCGACGACGAGCCCGACGGAGCCGAGCGGATCGGCGCCGGCGTTGCGCGCGGCGGCCTCGTCGATCATGGCCTGGGCGACGCTGCGGCCCTCGCCGGACAGCGTCGCGGTCTGCACCTGCGGACCCTCCGGATTGGACGTTCTGGCGAGCACGAAGACGCCGCGGCCGGTGCGCTCGGCGAGGCTCAGCGCGGGGTCGAGCGAGCCGAAGCCGAGGAACGGTGAGAGCGTTACCGCGTCCGCGGCCAACGGCGAGGAATCGTCCAAGTAGGCGTTGGCGTACGCCGACATGGTTGACCCGATGTCTCCCCGTTTGACGTCCAGCAGGACCAGGGCGCCCGCCTGTCGCGACTCCGCGATGACCCGTTCCAGGACGGCGACACCGCGCGATCCGTGCGCCTCGAAGAACGCCGACTGGGGCTTGAGCACGGAGACGGTCCCCGCCAGCGCCTCGACGGCGGTCAGCGCGAACCGCTCCAGTCCTCCGATGTCCGTTTCCAGGCCCCACGCCTCCAGCAGCGCGGGGTGCGGGTCGATGCCCACGCACAGCGGTCCCCTCTCGGAGACCGCTGTGACGAGCCGGGCCCCGAAGGAACGGGGGCTCACGCGCGGGCCTCGCGGACCGCCGCCTGGAGGTCCTGCAGCGACCGGACGCCGATGTCTCCCCTGATCAGGGCCTCGATGCCGTGCACAGCGGCGGCCGCGCCCTGGACCGTGGTGACGCACGGGATGTCCCTGGCGACGGCCGCGGTGCGGATCTCGTAGCCGTCCAGGCGGGGCCCGTGGTTGCCGTACGGCGTGTTGATCACCATGTCGACCTCTCCCGCCAGGATCGTGTCCACGACGTTCTGGTCGCCCTCGAAGTGCTTGCGCACCACCGTGCACGGGATGCCGTTGCGCCGCAGCACCTCGGCCGTCCCGTCGGTGGCAAGAACTTCGAACCCGAGGTCGGCGAGCCGCTTGACCGGGAAGATCATCGCGCGCTTGTCCCGGTTCGCCACCGAGACGAACACCCGCCCGCTGGTGGGCAACGACCCGTAGGAAGCCGCCTGCGATTTGGCATATGCCTTACCGAAGGAGGCGTCGATGCCCATCACCTCGCCGGTGGACTTCATCTCCGGGCCGAGCAGCGAGTCCACGCCGCGGCCGTCCGGCGTGCGGAAGCGGTGGAACGGCAGGACCGCCTCCTTGACCGCGACCGGGGCGGACACCGGCAGGTCACCGCCGTCGCCGTTGGCGGGCAGCAGGCCCTCGTCGCGCAGCTCGGAGATCTTGGCGCCGAGCGCGATCCTGGCCGCCGCCTTGGCCAGCGGGACCGCCGTGGCCTTGGAGACGAACGGCACGGTCCGCGAGGCGCGCGGGTTGGCCTCCAGCACGTAGAGCACGTCGTCCTTGAGCGCGTACTGCACGTTGAGCAGGCCGAGCACGCCGATGCCCCTGGCGATCGCCTCGGTGGTGCGGCGGACCGCCTCCAGGTCGGTGCGGCCCAGGGTGATCGGCGGCAGCGCGCACGCGGAGTCGCCGGAGTGGATACCGGCCTCCTCGATGTGCTCCATCACACCGCCGAGGTAGACCTCCTGGCCGTCGCAGAGCGCGTCCACGTCGATCTCGATGGCGTCGTCGAGGAAGCGGTCGACCAGCACCGGGTGCTCCGGGCTGACCTCGGTGGCCCTGGCGATGTAGCCGGCCAGGGTGTCCTCGTCGTAGACGATCTCCATACCGCGCCCGCCGAGCACGTAGGAGGGCCGCACGAGCACCGGGTAGCCGATCTCGTCGGCGATCCGCTTGGCGCCCTCGAAGGAGGTGGCCATGCCGTACTTCGGCGCGGGCAGGCCGGCGGCGGTCAGCACCTCGCCGAACGCGCCGCGCTCCTCCGCGAGGTGGATCGCCTCCGGCGAGGTGCCCACGATCGGCACGCCCGCGTCGGCCAGCCGCTGCGCCAGGCCGAGCGGGGTCTGCCCGCCGAGCTGGACGATCACGCCCGCGACCGTGCCGGAGCGCTGCTCGGAGTGCACCACCTCCAGGACGTCCTCGAAGGTCAGCGGCTCGAAGTAGAGCCGGTCCGAGGTGTCGTAGTCGGTGGAGACCGTCTCCGGGTTGCAGTTGATCATCACGGTCTCGAACCCGGCCTCGCGCAGTGCCATGGCCGCGTGCACGCAGGAGTAGTCGAACTCGATGCCCTGGCCGATCCGGTTCGGGCCGGAGCCCAGGATCAGCACCTTCTGCCGCTCGCGCTGCTCGGCGACCTCGCACTCGGCGTCGGGGTCGAGCTCGTAGGCGGAGTAGTGGTACGGAGTGTTCGCGGCGAACTCCGCCGCGCAGGTGTCGACCGTCTTGAACACCGGCCGCACGCCGAGCCGGTGCCGCAGCACCCGCACGCCGTCCTCCCCGGCGAGCTCCGGCCGCAGCGCGGCGAGCTGCCGGTCGGACAGGCCGTTGCGCTTGGCGCGGCGCAGCAGGGGCTCGTCGAGCACCGGGGCCGCCTCGATCTCCTGGCGCAGCTCGATCAGCGCGGCGATCTGGTCGACGAACCAGGGATCGATTCCGGACACCTGGCAAACCTGCTCGACCGTGGCGCCCAGCCGCAGCGCGCGGTCGACGGTGTAGAGCCGCCCGTCGTGACCGGTCTTGAGGGCTTCGAGCGTGTCCTCCAGCGACGTGTCGGGGTCGGCGACGGTCCAGAACCCGGCCGCCTTGGTCTCCATCGAGCGCAGGACCTTGCCCAGCGCCTCGGGGAAGTTGCGGCCCATGGACATGGCCTCGCCGACGCTCTTCATGGTCGTGGTCAGCGTCGGGTCCGCGCCGGGGAACTTCTCGAAGGCGAACCGCGGCACCTTCACCACCACGTAGTCCAGCGTCGGCTCGAAGCTGGCCGGGGTCTCGCCGGTGATGTCGTTGCGGATCTCGTCCAGGGTGTAGCCGATGGCCAGCTTCGCGGCGATCTTGGCGATCGGGAAGCCGGTGGCCTTGGACGCCAGCGCGCTCGACCGCGACACGCGGGGGTTCATCTCGATGACGACCATGCGGCCGTCACGGGGGTTGATGGCGAACTGGATGTTGCAGCCGCCGGTGTCCACGCCGACCGCGCGCAGCACGTCGATGCCCACGTCGCGCATGTGCTGGAACTCGCGGTCGGTCAGCGTCATCGCCGGGGCCACGGTCACCGAGTCACCGGTGTGCACGCCCATCGGGTCGATGTTCTCGATGGAGCAGACCACGACCACGTTGTCCTTGCGGTCGCGCATCAGCTCCAGCTCGTACTCCTTCCACCCGAGCACGCTCTCCTCGATGAGCACCTCGGTGACCGGGCTCTCGTCCAGGCCGACCGACGCGAGCCGCTCCAGCTCGTCGTGCGTGTGCGCCATGCCCGACCCCAGGCCGCCCATGGTGAAGCTGGGCCGGATGACCACGGGCAGGCCCAGGTCGGCGACGGTCTCGCGGACCTCCTCCATGGAGTGGCACACGCGGCTGCGCGGGGTCTCGCCGCCGATGGAGGCGACGATGTCCTTGAACTTCTGCCGGTCCTCGCCGCGCTGGATGGCGTCGATGTCGGCGCCGATCAGCTCCACGCCGTACTTCTCCAGCACCCCGCGCTCGTGCAGGGCGACCGCGGTGTTGAGCGCGGTCTGCCCGCCGAGGGTGGCCAGGATGGCCTGGGGGCGCTCGGCGGCGATGACCTTCTCGACGAACTCGACGGTGATCGGCTCGACGTAGGTGGCGTCGGCGAACTCCGGGTCGGTCATGATCGTCGCCGGGTTGGAGTTGACCAGGCTGACCCGCAGGCCCTCCTCGCGCAGCACGCGGCAGGCCTGGGTCCCGGAGTAGTCGAACTCGCACGCCTGGCCGATCACGATCGGGCCGGAGCCGATGACCAGGACGTGCTTGATGTCAGTGCGCTTGGGCATCTACTTCTTCCCGTCCATGAGCTCGACGAACCGGTCGAACAGGGGCGCGGCGTCGTGCGGACCCGCCGCGGCCTCCGGGTGGTACTGCACGCTGAACGCCGGAACGTCCAGGCAGCGCAGGCCTTCGACCGTGTCGTCGTTGGGGCAGTAGTGGCTGACCTGGGCGGCGCCGAACTCGGAGTCGAAGCGCTCCCCCGGCGTGCCCTCGACGGCGAAGCCGTGGTTCTGGGCGGTGATGGCGACCTTGCCGGTGGCCACGTCGATCACCGGGATGTTGATGCCCCGGTGGCCGTAGCGCATCTTGTAGGTCCCGCGGCCCAGCGCGCGGCCGAGCACCTGGTTGCCGAAGCAGATGCCGAACAGCGGGACGCGGCGGGTCAGGAACTCCCGGGTGAGCGCGACCGCGTGGTCCTGGGTGGCCGGGTCGCCCGGCCCGTTGGACAGGAACACGCCGTCCGGCTCGACGGCCAGTACATCGTCCACAGTGGACCCGAGCGGCAGCACGTGCGCCTCGATGCCGCGCGCGGCCATCATCCTCGGGGTGTTGGACTTGATGCCCAGGTCCAGCGCGGCCACCCGGAACCGAGTCTCGCCGTCCGCGCGCACCACGTAGGGCTTCTTGGTCGTGACGTCACCGGCGAGGTCGGAGCCCGCCATCTCCGGCGCCTGCCGCACCTCGTCGACCAACCGGTCAACCTCGGCGACGGCGTCCCCGGAGAAGATCCCGGCGCGCATGGCCCCCTGCTCGCGGATGTGCCTCGTCAGGGTGCGGGTGTCCACGCCGGAGATGCCGACGACGCCCTGGTCGAGGAGTTCCGCGTCCAGGGACCGGACCGAGCGCCAGTTGGACGGCACGCGCGCGGGGTCTCGCACCACGTAGCCCGCGACCCAGATCCGATCGGACTCGTCGTCCTCGTCGTTCCAGCCGGTGTTGCCGATCTGCGGCGCGGTCTGCACCACGATCTGGCGGTGGTAGGAGGGATCGGTCAGGGTCTCCTGGTAGCCGGTCATGCCGGTGGAGAACACCACCTCGCCGAGGCTGCGGCCGAGCGCCCCGTAGGACTCGCCACGGAAGCTTCTGCCGTCCTCGAGCACCAGGACAGCGGGGGTGCGAGAACTCATCGCGCAGAGTTCCTCTCGGAGTCGTTATTCGGAGCCATAGTCTGCAAGGCGGCCTCCCACTGGGGGTAAACCGAACGGTCATCGCCGCGGAACCCGGTGTCCAGCAGCCAGTTCTCGTCGAGCGCCCAGGTGAGGACAAGGACGCCCTTGATCCCCATGGCCTTGCCCGCCAGCCCGCGTGCGGAGCGGGCGCCCCGGACGGTCTGCGCGGGAATCCACAGTGGACTGGCACCGACGCGCTCGACGTACAACCCCTCGGCGGTCAGCCGTGCGGTCGCCTCGGCCCGGAAGCCGATGTCGCCGATGGCGATCCGGTCGTGCCAGTCCCTGGCGTCCACGGTGCCGACGTAGACGCCCTTCAGCGGCGGCAGCAGGTCGGCCCCGAGGGTCGCGGGCGGGGCGAAGAAACCGGGCATCTCGGCCGACTGGCGGCGGGCCCGGTAGCGCCAGCCGCGCAGCATCGCCAGCAGGCTCAGCACCAGCAGGCCGACCACGATCAGGGTGAGCAGGGTGCGCATCAGCCGCACACCTTTCCCTCGTGCGCGGTGATCCGCCCGCGCAGCATGGTGAGGACCACCCGGGCGGGCAGTTCCATGCCCTCGAAAGGGGTGTTGTCGGAGATGCTGGCGAAGTCCGCGCCGCGCACGGTCCACCGCGCGTCCGGGTCGACCAGCGCCAGGTTGGCGGGCTCGCCCTCGGCCAGCGGTCGGCCCTGGTCGGGCAGCCCGGCGATCTGCGCGGGCCGCTCGCTCATGACCCGCGCCACGCCGCGCCAGTCCAGCAGCTCGGTGATCACCATCGTTTGTGCGACAACCGAAAGCGCGGTCTGGAGCCCCAGCATGCCCGGCCGGGCGCTGGACCACTCGCAGTCCTTGTCCTGCGGGGCGTGCGGCGCGTGGTCGGTGGCCACGCAGTCGACGATGCCCTCCGCGAGCGCGGCCCGCAGCGCCTGCACGTCCACCGACGTCCGCAGCGGTGGGTTGACCTTGTTGACCGGGTCGTAGCTCGCCAGCAGCTCATCGGTCAGCAACAGGTGGTGCGGCGTGACCTCCGCCGAAACCCCGGTGCCACGTGCCTTCGCCCAGCGCAGCACGTCGACCGTGCCCGTGGTGGAGACGTGGCAGACGTGCAGCCGGCCGCCGGTGTGCTTGGCCAGCAAGCAGTCCCGCGCGACGATCGACTCCTCGGCGACCGCGGGCCAGCCCGCGAGCCCGAGCCGCGAGGCGACCTCGCCCTCGTTCGCTTGCGCGCCAACGGTCAGCCGCGGCTCTTCGGCGTGCTGCGCGATCACCGCGTCCAGGGCCTTGCTGTACTCCAGCGCGCGCCGCATCAGCAGCGGGTCGTGCACGCAGTGCCCGTCGTCGCTGAAAACCCTGACGCCCGCGGCGGATCGGGCCATCGTGCCCAGCTCGGCGAGCTTCTCGCCCTTGAGCCCCACGGTGACCGCGCCGACCGGGTGCACGTCGACGAGCCCGGCCTCCTGGCCCCTGCGCCACACGTGCTCGACGACCAGCTGGGTGTCGGCGACGGGATCGGTGT
Organism: Allokutzneria sp. A3M-2-11 16; assembly: GCF_024213555.1. GTDB lineage: Bacteria > Actinomycetota > Actinomycetes > Mycobacteriales > Pseudonocardiaceae > Allokutzneria. Next base: position 54,796 of record NZ_JANAVO010000002.1, read on the forward strand.
TGGCCATGGCGAACACGGCGGTGTAGCCACCGAGCGCGGCCGCGGCCGACCCGGTCGCGATCGTCTCGGTGTCCTCGCGCCCCGGCTCGCGCAGGTGCGTGTGCAGGTCCACGAAGCCCGGCAGCAGGACTTTCCCTTGCGCCTCAATGACTTCGACGCCTTCAGCTGGCAGATCGGCGCCGATCCGCGCGATCACGCCGTCTTCCACGAGAACGTCAACGGGGTCGCCCTCGCCGTAGAGGAGCACTCCCCTCAGCAGCGCGCTCACAGCGCATTCCCTTCTGTGCCAATAAGCAAGTGGTAGAGCACTGCCATCCGCACGTGCACGCCGTTGGAGACCTGGTCGACGATCGCGGGGCGTTCGGAGTCGGCGACGGCGGAGGAGATCTCCATGCCGCGCAGCATCGGCCCCGGGTGCAGCACGATCGCGTGCTCGGGCAACAGCTTCATCCGGTTCTCGTTGAGCCCGTAGGCGATCGAGTACTCGCGCGCGGACGGGAAGAAGCCCCCGTGCATGCGCTCGGCCTGCACGCGCAACAGCATCACCGCGTCCAGACCCGGCAGCTCCGCGTCCAGGTTGTAGGAGACCGGGACCTTCCACGCCTCGACCCCGGCGGGCACGAGCGTGGGCGGGGCGATCAGGACGACCTCGGCGCCCAATGTGGCCAGCAGGTGGACGTTCGACCGCGCGACGCGGCTGTGCAGGATGTCGCCGACGATCCCGATCCGCCTGCCGCGCAGGTCTCCCAGGCGCTCCCGCAGGGTCGCCGCGTCCAGCAGCGCCTGCGTGGGGTGCTCGTGCATCCCGTCGCCCGCGTTGACCACGCCGGTCCCGGTGTGCCCCAACCAGCCCGCGAGCCGGTGCGCCGCACCGGATGCCGGGTGCCGCACGATCACGCAGTCGGCTCCGGCGGCGGAGAGCGTGAGCGCGGTGTCGCGCAGGGACTCGCCCTTGTTCACCGAGGACCCGCTGGCGGAGACGTTGATCACGTCCGCGCTCATCCACTTGCCCGCGATCTCGAAGGAGACCCTGGTGCGGGTGGAGTTCTCGTAGAACATCGTGATCACCGTGCGACCGCGCAGCGTCGGCAGCTTGCGCACCTCGCGGCCCAGCAGCGTCGCCTTCAGCTCGGCGGCGGTGTCGAGAACGGCGGTGGCGGTGTCCAGGTCGAGGTCGGCGGCGGAGAGCAGGTGCTTCACCGCTGGCCCCCCTGGCTCAGGTAGACGCCGTCGTCTCCGTCCACTTCGGACAGGTGGACCGCGATGTCCTCGCTGCGCGCGGTCGGCACGTTCTTGCCGACGTAGTCCGCGCGGATCGGCAGTTCGCGGTGGCCGCGGTCGACCAGCACGGCCAGCTGCACCGCGCTCGGGCGGCCGTGGTCGCGCAGGGCGTCCAGCGCGGCGCGCACGGTGCGGCCGGAGAACAGCACGTCGTCGACGAGGACGACGAGCCGATCGTCCACTCCGCACTCCGGGAGCTGCGTGTGCTCCAGGGGGCGGGCGGGTTTGCGCCGGAGATCGTCGCGGTAGAGCGTCACGTCGAGTGCGCCGACGGGCACCTTGACGCCGCTGAACTCGGCGATCTTCTCGGCGAGGCGCGCGGCGAGCGGGGCGCCCCGCGAGGGGATGCCGAGCAGCACCACCGACGCGCGGTTCGCCGCGTCCAGCGCGGTCTTCTCGATGACCTGGTGGGCCATCCGGGCAACAGTGCGCGCGACATCACCGGCCGACAGCAGCTCGCGCCGCTCGGCCGGATCCGTCGCGGCACCGGAAGGTGACGCCACGGAAGGGACCTCCTTCCCCGCCTCACTGGACGGGTCCTTAAAGGACGTCTAGCAGGGCTTTTGCCCAGCCACCGGAGACCGTATCAAGAACTCGCGATCAGCCGTCCGAGTGGTGTGTCACTACTCGCCCGCCTGCCGCAGTGAAGTCAGCTTGACCTGGTGAGTTCGAGCAGCAACCATTACTCTCCGTATTGGATGTGATGTTCCCTGCGGCAACTGGTGCCTGCCGACGGGGCGAACGAACGGAGAACCGCCACATGGGCGATTACGCCAAGGCGCTGGGCGCCAAGCTCCGCGCGATCCGCCAGCAGCAGGGCCTGTCGCTGCACGGCGTCGAGCAGAAGTCCGGCGGCCGCTGGAAGGCGGTCGTCGTCGGCTCCTATGAGCGCGGCGACCGTGCGGTGACCGTCCAGAAGCTGGCGGAGCTCGCCGACTTCTACGGCGTGCCGGTGGCGGAACTGCTGCCCGAGGGCCGGGTCCCGTCGGGGGCCGAACCGGCGACGAAGATCGTCATCAACCTCGAACGGCTCCAGCAGCTACCGGCGGACAAGGTGGGCCCACTGGCCCGCTACGCGGCGACGATCCAGAGCCAGCGCGGCGACTACAACGGCAAGGTGCTCTCGATCCGCACCGAGGACCTGCGTTCGCTGGCGATCATCTACGACATGACCCCCGGCGAGCTGACCGAGCAGCTCATCGACTGGGGCGTGCTCCCGCCCGAGGCCAGGCCTTCGAAAGAGGACTGAGTGGACTGACCCTCCTCCGGCACCACGACGAGGCACCCGCGAGCCAGTGGCTCACGGGTGCCTCGTGGGTTTGGTACTAGCCGTTGAGGGAGGCCCGCAGGTGTCCGGCGATCCCGGCGATGCGGCCGAGGACCCCGTTGACGAAGCGCGGGGAGTCGTCCGTGGACAGCGTCTTGGCCAGTTCGATCGCCTCGTCGATGGCGACCGCGTCCGGCACGTCGGCGGCCCAGAGCAGCTCGTAGAGGCCGATCCGCAGGATGGCGCGGTCCACCGCGGGCATCCGGTTGAGGTTCCAGCCCTCGGCGTGCTCGGAGATCAGCTGGTCGATCCGCGCGGCGTTGTCGCGCACGCCCTCGACCAGGGCGATCGTGTAGTCGTTGACCGGGGCGACCTCGGTGGACCCGACCCGCTCGGAGATCAGCGTGACGGGGTCGACCTCGCGGGCCTCGGCCTCGTAGAGGACGTCGACCGCCCGTTTCCTGGCTTTGCTGCGCGCACCCATGTCAGCTGTTGACGCGGCCGAGGTAGCGGGCGTCGCGGGTGTCCACCTTGACCTTGTCGCCGGTGTTGACGAACAGCGGGACCTGGATCTCGGCGCCGGTCTCCAGGGTGGCGGGCTTGGTGCCGCCGGTGGAGCGGTCGCCCTGCAGGCCCGGGTCGGTGTGCTGGATCAGCAGCTCGACCGACGCGGAGAGCTCGACGAACAGCGGGGCGCCCTCGTGCGTGGCGACCATCGCGGAGGTGTTCTCCAGCATGTACTTGGCGGCGTCGCCGACGACGTCACCGGAGACCGTGAGCTGGTCGTAGGTGTCGCCGTCCATGAAGATGAAGTCGTCGCCGTCCTTGTACAGGTAGGTCATCTCCCGCTTGTCCACGGTGGCGGTCTCGACCTTGGTGCCCGCGTTGAAGGTCTTGTCCACGACCTTGCCGGAGAGCACGTGCTTGAGCTTGGTGCGCACGAACGCGCCGCCCTTGCCCGGCTTGACGTGCTGGAACTCGATGACGGTCCAGAGCTGGCTGCCGTCGAGCTTGAGCACCAGTCCGTTCTTGAGGTCGTTGGTGGTGGCCACGGTGGTGGTCTCTCCTGAGGGTGATGTCGGAGGGTCAGACGACCACGAGATCCTTCGTGGTCAGGGTGAGGAGTTCGGGTGCGCCCGCGCGCACGACGAGGGTGTCCTCGATGCGGACCCCGCCCCGCCCGGCCAGGTACACCCCGGGCTCGACGGTGACCGCCATACCGGCGGCAAGTGTACCGACCCCCACCTTGGACAACGCCGGAGCCTCGTGGACCTGCAGGCCCACGCCGTGGCCGAGCCCGTGCAGGAAGTGCTCCCCGTGCCCGGCCGCCTCGATCACCGCGCGGGCCGCCGCGTCCACGTCGGAGACCTTCGTCCCCACCGCCAGCGCGCCCCGCCCGGCGGCCTGGGCGGCGGCGACCAGCTCGTAGATCTCCCGCTGCCAGTCGGCCGCGTCGCCGATCACGAAGGTCCTCGTCATGTCGGAGTGGTAGCCGTCGACGAGCGCGCCGAAGTCGAGCTTCACGAAGTCCCCGGTCCGCAGCACCGCGGCGGTGGGCCGGTGGTGCGGCACCGCCGAGTTCGCCCCGGCGGCCACGATCGTCTCGAACGCGGGCCCGGCGGCGCCGTGCTCCAGCATCCGGTTCTCCAGATCGCGGGCGACCTCCAGTTCCGTGCGGCCCGGCCGCAGCCCGCCGTGCTCGACCAGCGCCGCCAGCGCCCGGTCGGCGGCGGCGCAGGCCATCCGCAGCGCCTCGACCTCGTCCTCGTCCTTGATCAGCCGCAGCTGCTCCACCAGCCCGGCCGCCCGCACCAGCTCGGCGTCCGCTGCTTCTTCGAGGAGGTCCAGGCCGTCCACCGTGACCTTGTGGCTCTCGAATCCCAGGCGCCCGTTCGCCTTCTTCGCCAGCGCCGCGTCGCACGGCCGGTCGATCACCCGCTCCAGGTCCGGCACCTGGGTCTCGGACTGCGTCAGGTACCGGCCGTCGGTGCAGAACAGGCTGCGCGCGTCGTCCTCCGCGTTCACCAGCAGGGCCCCATTGGACCCGGTGAACCCGGTCAGGTAGCGGAGGTTCAGCAGGTCGGTCACCAGCAGCGCGTCGAGCTCCTTCGCGCGGAGTTCCGCGCGCAGCAGTGATCGCCTCCGGGCGTGGGTTTCTGGCATATCCGCAGCGTACGTGGGCCCTGTCGGCGCGGTCGAGCCGTAGGCCTTACGTAGGCTGGCGCGGGTGCGAACCTGGATGACGCGGGGCCTAGCCCTCGGCGCGCTGCACGCGGTGGCCCACGTGGCCGTCGCCGCTGTGCGGGTGCACTCCCCCGAGACGCTCACGCTGCCCCGCACCGTCGCGCTCGCCGTGCTCGTCCTGACCGCCGCTGCCTGGGCTTTTCTGGACCGTTCCCGCACCGATTGGCTGCCCGCCGCCGTGGTGGCGGGTCTCGTGGCGGGCTTGCTAGGGGTCGCCGGTCAGGCCCTGCTCGTGGACGCCACGTCGTTCTCCACGCTCGGCGTCGCGTTGACCGGCGGCGCCGCGTTCACCGCGCTCCTGGTGCTCGTCCCCGCCACGATCGGCAGGTTGCTGGGGCGCCGCCGGGTCACGGAACCCTGACCGCGCCTGACGGCACTCGCATCAACCAGCGCGTGAGACAAATTCCCCCCAAGCCCCTCCGCACAGCCCGCGGAACTGGCATTTCCACCACAACCGCGCCACCCTGGTTGAGGGGTGCCCCCGGGTGGGTGGGGGCTGTCATTACGCGCGCGAGAGCGAAGAGAACTTCGCGGGTGGGAACAGCTGCTCAGCCGCCGAGGGTGGAACCGGCGCGGTAGGAGTCCCAGCGGGCGACGGGGACGTCGACGATCGGGGACTCGTTGGCAATGGCGGCGGACTCGGAGCCGACGCGCCAGAGCCTGCCGTCGTCGAGCAGGAACGCGAAGGGGCGGCCGGGGGCGCGGATCGCCGGGGCGCCGGGGCGGAGACGGGCCAGGACCGGCAGGCGCAGCAGCGCGGGCACGGACGTCGGCAGCAGACGAACGGCCAGGCGCTCGGCGACGGACTTGCGCTCGACGCGGACCCGGTTGCCGCCGATGACCACGTCGATGGTGCGGTCCGGGGCGGGCAGGGCGAAGCCCTCGAGGACCTTGCGGGCCCGGGTGGTGTCGGCGCAGCCGTCGAAGCCGCGCACATCCATGCCGAAGTGCTGGAGATCGGTGGGCGCGCGGGGCTCGCGGGTCGCGCGGACGACGTCGAAGGAAGCGCGGCCGCAGGGGTCCTCGGCGGAGATCATCGCGTGGCCCTCGGCGGTGCGGACCAGGCCGGGGCCCTCCTGCCAGGGGCCGGGGACGTGCACCGGCCGGTACGGGTGCCTGGCGAAGGCGCGGTCCCAGAACGTGAGCGTGGTGCCCTCGGCGGTCTCGTGGGCGATGGCCACCGCGTTCAGCGCGGGCACCCACATCCAGTCCGCGCTGAAGGCGTCGACGATCGAGCGCGTGCGGGTGGCCTGCGTCGAGCCGACGGGAACGAAGCCGTCCCTGGTCAGGGCCTGCACCTGCTCGGCGAACAGCGGGTCCTTGGCGCGCAGGACGAACTGGCCCGCCCCGTTTGGCCCGGCCCCGGCCGCGGTGGTGTCGGTGAACATCAGGTGGAACCAGCCGTCGAGGTGGAACACGGCGGGCTGCCCGACTCCGTAGGTATTGGCGCGGCGCACCTCGCCCGAGGCCCGCACGATGGGCCCGCCCCCGGCCAGCCTGCGCCAGCGGACGCCGTCGTCGCTGGCCGCGACGCCGATGCTGTTGTCGTGGGTGTGATCACTGGGCGCGCCGGTGTAGTAGAGGTAGTAGGTCCCGCTGACCTTGATCACCGACGGGTCGCAGGTGTGCATGGCGTCGAACCCGCCCCCGCTGCCGCTGAACACGGCGCCGACCGCCTGGAACGGTCCGGCCGGGGTGGCGGCGTCGCCGTGCACGATGTCATCGCCCGGCGGGCCCGCGCCGATGAGCTGGCTGCACCACCACATGCGGACGCGGCCGTTCTCCTGGAGCAGGGTGGGGCCGTAGTTGTAGGGCGCCCGCGGTCCGCCCGCCGCGACGACGCCACCGCTCTGCCGAGGGCGGTCGGTGCCCAGGATGCCGGGGACCAGGTCCGCGGTGCCGCCCTTGGCGCCCCGGTTCGGCGCGACGGCGGCTGGCCCGGTCATGGCGGGCGGGGGCGGCTCGGGCGGCGGGGCGGAGGTCGTGCACGCGGTAAAGATCAACACCGTCAGGACGAGCACGCAGAGCAACGCCGCGAGCAGTTCCCGAGGCCGCCGCAGTCCCACCGCTCACCTACTTAGTGCGACGACAAGGCCGGCACAGTCTAAGCAGGCTCACCCGCACGGGTTAGAGCAAGGGAGCGCAGCGTCACACCTCGGCGGGCGCGGCCACCAACTCCACCTGGAAGCCATCAGCGTTTTCCAAGTAGGCCGCGTAGTGGTGCTCGCCGCCGGCGTGCGGGTGCCGCTCGCCGAACATCAACCGCCAGCCGTGCTCGCGCGACTGCTCGGTCAGCCGGTCGACCTCGGCCCGGTCCCCCGCGTGCAGCGCGAGGTGGTTGAGGCCGGGCAGGAGGCGGTCGTGCACATCGCTGCCGCGCGCGGGCGAGCGCTCGGCGACGACGTAGGTCGGGCCCAGTCGCCAGCTGATCCCGTTCTCCCACAACTGGTACTGCCGGAAACCGAGTTCGGTGAGCAGCCAGCCGAAGGTGTCGCGGGCGTGGTCGAGGTCGCCGACCCACAGCTCGACGTGGTGCAGTCCAGTCCTTTGTGGACGTTGAAGGACCTGCACGCGGTGCGCGGCCCCGTAGGCGAAGCGCTCACCGACGTCGAGGAAGCCCAGCCGTTCGGAGAGCTTGAGGCTGCCGGTGTTCTCCGGGTGCACCAGCGCCCACACCGTCGGCAGGGCGAGGTCGTCGAAAGCGTGCCGCAGCAAGGCTTCCGTGGCTTCCCTGGCCAGCCCCGAACCCCAGTGCGGGCGGGCGAGGAACCAGCCGATCTCGGGCAGCCCGCCCGGCAGCTCACCCGAGGGCCGGAGGTGGCCGATGCCGACCGCCGCACCGTCCACAGTGAACAGGAAGTGCCCCATGCCGTCCGGGTAGTCACCGCTGACCCGGTCGTAGACGTTGACGAAAGCGGCCTCGCGGTTGCTCAGGTCGCTGCCGAGCCACTTGCTCGTCTCCGGATCGGCGAAGATCCCCGCGACCGCCTCGGCGTCGGAGGCGCGCAGCTCGCGCAGGACCATCCGCTCGGTGACTAACTCGGGGACCTTCATCACTCCGCCTTCTTCGCCAGGAAACGCAGAGCCAGCTCGTAACCGGTGAGTCCGAGGCCGACGATCACGCCGGTTGCGATGGCGGAGATGTAGCTGTGGTGCCGGAACTCCTCGCGCTTGTGCACGTTGGAGATGTGCACCTCCACCAACGGTTCGGTGAGCTGCGAGCAGGCGTCGCGGACGGCGATCGAGTAGTGCGTCCACGCGCCCGCGTTGAGCACCACCGGTGAGCCCGCGTCGGCCGCCTCGTGCAGCCAGCCCAGCATCTCGCCCTCGTGGTCGGTCTGCCGGACCTCGACCTCCACGCCCAGCTCCGCTCCGGTCCGCTCGCAGAGCCGGACCAGGTCGGCGTAGGTCTCGTTGCCGTAGATCAGCGGCTCCCGGGAACCGAGCCTGCCGAGGTTGGGGCCGTTGAGCACGAGGACCTTCACAGCAGCAGACCTCCACCGTCCGAAGTGGACTCACGCGCGATCGCGGAGTAGGCGGCCGCCAGCAGGCCCGGCTCCGGCCCTTCGAGGCGACCGGGTTTGGCCAGGCCGTCGAGCACCACGAAGCGCAGCACGCCGGAGCGGGTCTTCTTGTCCCCGCGCATGGTCTCCAGCAGCTGCGGCAGCGCGTCGGCGTCGTAGGTCGTCGGCAGCCCGATCGCCTTCAGCACGCGGTAGTGCCGGTCCACCGTCTCGTCGTCCAGGCGACCGGCCAGCCGCGCCAGCTCCGCGACGAAGACCATGCCGACGCTGACCGCCGCCCCGTGCCGCCAGCGGTAGCGCTCGCGCCGCTCGATGGCGTGGCCGAGGGTGTGGCCGTAGTTGAGCACCTCGCGCAGGCTCGACTCGCGCAGGTCCGCGGCGACCACGTCCGCCTTGACCTGGATCTTGCGCCGGACCAGCTCGGCGAGCACGTCGCCGGTCGGGTCCAGCGCGGCCTCCGGATCGGCCTCGATGAGGTCGAGGATCACCGGGTCGGCGATGAACCCGCCCTTGACGACCTCCGCCATGCCCGCGACGAGTTCGTTGCGCGGCAACGACTCCAGCGTCGCCAGGTCGACGAGCACGGCCATCGGCTCGTGGAAGACGCCGACCAGGTTCTTGCCCGCCTCGGTGTTGATCCCGGCCTTGCCGCCCACCGCCGCGTCGACCATGCCCAGCAGCGTGGTCGGCACGTGCACGACGCGCACGCCGCGCATCCAGGTGCCCGCGATGAACCCGGCCAGGTCCGTGGTGGCCCCGCCGCCGAGCGAGACGATCACGCCGCCCCGGTCCATGCCGATGCGGCCGAGCACGTCCCAGCAGAACCCCGCGACCGCCAGGCTCTTGCCGTCCTCGGCGTCGGGCAGTTCGACGCGGTGCGCCGAGGCCCCCGCGCCCTCCAGCTCCTCGCGCAGGCTCTCCGCCGTGGCGGTGAGGGTCGGCTGGTGCAGGATCGCGACGGTGCCGACGCCCTTGAGCGTCTCCAGGATCTCGCTGAGCAGCCCCCTGCCGATGACGACGTCGTAGGGCTGGCCGGTGTTGACCCGGACCCGCACGGGCTCGGAGTGCGTCATCGCTTCACTTCCAGTGCTTCGAGGGCCGCCGCGGCGACCTCCTCCGGCGTGCGGGAGTCGGTGCTGACCTCGACCGTGGCCACCTCGCGGTAGAGCGGCAACCGCGCGTCGAGCAGCGCCTTGAAGGTGGCGCGCGGGTTCACGCCCGCCAGCAGCGGACGCGCGCTGGACAGCCCGGTGCGCCGCACGCCTTCGGCCATGCCCACGCCGAGGAACACCACGACGTGGTCGGCCAGCAGCGCGCGGGTGCGTTCGGAGAGCACGGCTCCGCCGCCGAGCGCCACGACTCCGTCGTGCTCGGCGACCGCCGCGGCGACGGCGCGCTCCTCGATCTCGCGGAACGCCGCCTCACCGTCGACGGTGAAGATGTCGCTGATCGACTTGCCGGTGCTCGTCACGATGTCGGCGTCGACGTCGCGGAAGCCGACACCCCACTTGTCCGCCAGCAGGCCGCCCACGGTGGTCTTGCCCGCGCCGGGCGGACCGACGACGACCGCGCGCGGACTCACCAGCGCTCCTTCAGCGCCGCGAGGTACGCCTCGGCGTTGCGCCTGGTCTCGGTGACCGAGTCGCCACCGAACTTCTCCAGCACCGCGTCCGCGAGGACCAGGGCCACCATCGCCTCGGCGACCACACCCGCCGCGGGCACCGCGCAGGCGTCGGAGCGCTGGCTGATCGCCACCGCGGCCTCCCCGGTCGCGGTGTCCACAGTGGACAGAGCGCGGGGCACCGTGGAGATCGGCTTCATCGCGGCGCGCACGCGCAACGGCTCGCCGTTGGTGATGCCTCCCTCCACACCGCCCGCCCGGTTGGAGCGGCGGCTGACGCCGAGCTCGCTGTCGGAGCGGTCGATCTCGTCGTGCGCCTTGCTGCCACGCCGCCGCGCGGTCTCGAAGCCGTCACCGACCTCGACGCCCTTGATCGCCTGGATGCCCATGAGGGCCCCGGCGAGCCGCGAGTCGAGCCTGCGGTCCCAGTGCACGTGCGAGCCCAGGCCCGGGGGCAGCCCGTAGGCCAGCACCTCGACCACACCGCCGAGGGTGTCGCCGTCGGCCTTGGCCGCGTCCACCTCGGCGACCATGGCCGCGCTGGCGTCGGCGTCGAAGACCCGCACCGGGCTCGCGTCGACCGCCTCAAGGTCCTCCGGGCCCGGCAGCACGCCCGCGGGCGCCTCGACCGTGCCGATGGACACCACGTGGCTGATCACCTCGACGCCCAGGGTCTGCCTCAGGAAGGCCCGCGCGACCGCACCGAGCGCGGTGCGTGCCGCGGTCTCCCGCGCGCTCGCCCGCTCCAGCACCGGGCGCGCGTCGTCGAAGCCGTACTTCTGCATGCCGGGGAGGTCGGCGTGCCCGGGCCGGGGCCGGGTGAGCGGGGCGCTGCGGGCGAGCCCGGCCAGCTCCTCCTCCGGCACCGGATCCGGCGACATCACCTTCTCCCAGCGCGGCCACTCGCTGTTGGCGACCTGCACGGCAACGGGGCCGCCCTGGGTCAGCCCGTGCCGGACGCCACCGAGGAAGGTGACGACGTCGGCCTCGAACTTCATCCGGGCGCCACGGCCGTGGCCCAGGCGCCTCCTAGCCAAATGACCCGCGACATCACCAGTGGTGATCTCGACCCCGGCGACCAAGCCCTCGAGCACGGCGACCAGGGCAGGGCCGTGCGACTCTCCAGCAGTGATCCAGCGCAACACGCCGTGATCCTGCCACGTCGCGGCGTCTCAGCCTCGCGGAACCCCGGAGTCGAACACCGTGTGCCCACCCGGTGGAACCATCGCGAGCACCAGCGTGGCCAGCAGCAATCCGGGTCCGTGCGGTATCGCCCCACCTCCTTCTTCACTCCCGCGGAAATGTGCGCGGAGAACTCCGACTATGGCGGTAATCACCGCCGCGAGGACCACGACCACCGGCAGCGCGATCCACCCCACCGCGCCCGCGACCGCGCCGAGGCTGCCGGAGAGCTTCACGTCACCCGGGCCGAGCGACGCCGGCGACAGCACGCGCACGACCGCGTGCACGGCCAGGAACAGCGCCGCGCCGCAGACGGCCCGCACGGCCAGAGGTGGTCCCGGCCCGGCGAACGTGGCAGGCACCAACACCAGGCCCACGATCGGATACGCGGGCAACGTCAACGCGTCCGGCAATCGGCAGTGGCGAAGATCGACAACTACCAACGCCACGGCGAACCACGCCACGGCGAGCTGCACCGGCAGCCACCACCAAGGCGCGGGTGCCGCGCACACGAACGCCCACAACACGCCGACCGCGAGTTCGCACCACGGGGGTCGCACGCTGGCTCCGCGTCGCAGTCGACCGAGCAGCAGCCTCGCTCCCGCCCCCGCCACGATCCCCGCGACGAGGCCGAACAGCGCTCCCAGAACTTCCATGTCACGAGGATGCGCATGACCGTTCGCGGCCTCAAGCCAACGGGACCCCCTGGGTGGAATTCGCTTCACAAGGCAGGCTTGAGTGTCCACATAGGACAGTTCGCGAGAGGGCGACTCAACTTCGCTCAGGACGGCTCCCGCACTGCGCATACCAAGTAAACTCTGCCCATGCACTCCACCCGCCCGCTCACCCCCTTCCCCGCGGGCGCCGTCTAGAGAACCCCGTTTCGTACTCATAACGGGAAAAAGAGCGCTCCAAAAACCCGTTTTGAGTACGAAACGGGATTTTGGGCTGCGGTGGTGATGTTGTGAGGGAGGGGACGGGGGGCGTTGCGGTCGTTGGGTGCTGCTCGCGGGGCACGGCCCGATCGCTAGTGGACCGGGCAGGCGGGCGCTGGCGGACCCGACGCGGCACTCGACACGAATGCCGCATCGGGTACGGAAGTTCAGGCGGACCAGGTGAAGATCTGGTCGCCGTGGTCGACCGCGTCGGCCTCGCGGAGCGCGGCCAGCTGGTCCGGCTTCGCCTCGACCGCGACGACGGGGCAGACCGGGGAGTAGCCCTGGCGCTCCACCTCCGCCGGGTTCCAGGTGATCATCCGCTGACCCGCGCGGACCGTCTCGCCCTTGACCACGTGCAGGGTGAAGCCCTCGCCCTTCAGCTTCACCGTGTCGATGCCCAGGTGCACCAGCACGGCCTGGCCGCCGGGGGTGAGCACGACGAAGGCGTGCGGGTGCAGGGTCACCACGGTGCCGTCCACCGGGGAGACGGCGTCGCCCTCGGCGCGGTCGGGGTCGACGGCGATACCGGGCCCGACCATGGCCTCGGCGAACACCGGGTCGGGGACCGCACTCATGGGGATGGCCCGGCCCTTGACCGGGCACAGCACGGAAAGCGTCACATCAGGTCCTGGATGTCCTCGGCGAGCGTGTCGGCCTCGGGGCCGACGATGACCTGCACGATGGTGCCCTGCTGCATGACGCCCATCGCACCGGCCGCCTTCAGCGCGGCCTGGTCGATCAGGGAACCGTCGTGCACCTCGCACCTCAGCCGTGTGATGCACGCCTCAATGTCCTCGATGTTGCCCGCGCCGCCGAGCCCCGCGAGGATCGCCGCGGCCTTGTCGTCAGCCACTCAAGTCTCCCTTGCCTCCACACCCCGTGAGCAGGGCGTACGTGGTTGGGCCAAATGCTTGCACACCTGATACGAAGCCATAACGGTTGTTGACACCCCGATGATGCCGGGAGCATCCTCCCCCGCAACTGGTTTAGACCGGACCGTACCAATCCGCCAGCCTGGTTTCGAGGGGAGTGAGCGTGCCGGTTCCGGAGACCCCCGCCGCCCGGCTGCTGGACGGGCCGACGCCCAAGCACGCCCAGCTGCGCGAGATCCTGCGCAGGCTGGCCCACGAACAGCTGGCGCCCGGCACGCCCGTCCCCTCCGAGCGCGAGCTGGCCACCCGCTACGGCGTCTCCCGGCTGACCGTGCGCGAGGCGATCAGCCAGCTGGTCACCGAGGGACTGCTGACCCGGGTCCGGGGCAAGGGCACCTTCACCGCCAAGCCGAGGGTGGACGCCCAGCTGCACCTGGCCTCCTTCACCGAGGACATCCGCGGGCGCGGGATGACCCCGGCGACGGAGGTGCTCGACCACGGCGAGCTGGTCCCGCCGACCGCCACGGCGACCGCGCTCGGCCTGGACACCGGGCAGCCCGCCTACTGGCTGTTCCGGCTGCGTCGCGCCGACAGCACCCCGATGGCCGTCGAACGCGGCTGGTACCACCCCCGCGAGGTGCCGGGGCTGCTCCGGCACGACCTCACCCGTTCCCTGTACGGCCTGCTCGCGCGGGAGTACGGGGTTCAGCTCGACCACGGTCGCCAGACCGTGTGGGCGGACGCCGCCGACCCGGTGACCGCCAGGCTGCTCGGCATCAGGCCGGGCAGTCCCGTCCTGGTCTTCCGCAGGATCTCCACCGCCGCGGGAGCGCCTGTGGAGGACATGACGTCCTGGTACCGGGGCGATCTGTACCAGGTGACCATGCAACTCGACCGGAGCCTTCCGGACTCCGGTCCCCACCCTCAGCAGGGAGGTACCCGATGAGCGCCACGCCGGGCGGTCGTGACATCAAGGGTTTGGCGGTACTGCAACGGATCGGCCGCAGCCTGATGCTGCCGATCGCCGCGCTGCCCGCGGCCGGGCTGCTGCTGCGCCTCGGGCAGGATGACCTGCTCGGCGGCGTCGGCGGCCTGGAGAAGGTGGCCGCGGTCATCGGCGGGGCCGGAGGTGTGCTCTTCGACTACCTGCCGGTGCTCTTCGCCGTCGGTGTGGCCATCGGCTTCGCCAAGAAGGCCGACGGTTCCACCGCGCTGGCCTCCGTGGTCGGCTACCTGGTGCTCTCGAAGGTCATCCTGGTGTTCAACCCGCTGGCCGAGGGCAAGGAGGGCGCGCCACCGAACAACTGGCCCTACGGCGTGCTCACCGGCCTGATCGCGGGCATCCTCACCGCCATCCTGTGGCAGCGCTACCACCGGATCAAGCTGCCGCCGTACCTGGCGTTCTTCGGCGGTAGGCGGTTCGTGCCGATGGCCGTCGCGGTGCTGATGATCCCGCTCGGCGTGGTGATGGGCCTGATCTACCCGCTGTTCAACTCCGGCCTCACCTCGCTCGGCGAGATGATCACCGGCAGCACCATGGTCGGCGCGGGCGCCTACGGCATGGCCAACCGGCTGCTGCTGCCGTTCGGCCTGCACCACATCATCAACTCGTTCGTGTGGTTCGTCTTCGGTGAGTTCGGCGGCCAGAGCGGCGACCTCAACCGGTTCATCAAGGCGCACGACCCGAGCGCGGGCACGTTCATGACCGGCTTCTTCCCGATCTTCATGTTCGCCCTGCCCGCGGCGGCGCTGGCGATCTGGCGGACGGCCAAGCCCGAGCAGCGCAAGATCGTCGGCGGCATCATGCTCTCCGGCGCGCTGACCGCGGTGATCACCGGTGTCACCGAGCCGCTGGAGTTCTCGTTCCTGTTCGTGGCCTGGCCGCTGTTCCTGGTGCACGCCGTGCTGACCGGCGTGTCGTTCATCGTGGTCAACGCCCTCGGCATCCACACGGGGTTCACCTTCTCCGCCGGTGCCATCGACTACCTGCTGAACTGGAACATCTCCACCAAGCCGTTCCTGATCATCCCGGTCGGCCTGGCCTTCGCGGTGGTGTACTACTTCCTCTTCACCTTCGTGATCAAGAAGTGGAACCTCAAGACGCCGGGCCGCGAGGACGAGACCGCGGACCCGCAGGCCGAATCCAGCAAGATCTAGGAAGGACCTCGCAATGCCGGAACGACGGGTCACCGTTGCCTCCTCGGTCGGACTGCACGCCCGGCCGGCCGCGCTGCTGGCCAAGGCCGCGGCGGCGCAGCCGGTCACGGTCACCATCCGCAAGAACGGCGGCGAGCCGGTGGAGGCGGCCAGCGTGCTCGGACTGATGACGCTGGGCGCGATGCACGGTGACGAGGTGGTGCTCAGCGCCGAGGGCGAGGGCGCCGAGGAGGCGTTGGAGGCACTGGCCTCGATCATCGCCAAGGATCTCGACCAGGGCTGATACCAGTACCACGGTGGGACCCGTCCGGTGGACGGGTCCCACCGGCGTATCACGGCAGGTCGTCATTCCGGGGGATCTCCGGGAAAACTCTGATGTCCCCCGGTTGTGCAAGGGTGATGATCGCGGGTATGGATCTCAACATCGTCGGCGCTCCCGCCGCGACCCGGGTGCCCCGGCTGGGGATCACTGTCGCATGGCTGGGCGTGGGGGTCTCCGTCGCCCTCATGGCCGTCCTGCACGGCCAGTCCTTCCCGAGTCCCTACTCCCAGACCATCAGCACCTACGGTGTCGGCCCGTTGTCGCAGGTCTACATGTGGTCGCTGGTCGCGCTGGGCGTCGGCTCGCTGGCCTTCCTCGCCGGGATGGTCCGGTGGGAGGCGCCCTACTCGCCGCTGGCGTGGACCTGCGTCGGCATCTGGAGCGGTGGCCTGCTGCTGGCGGGCGTGCTGCCGATGGACACCACCAGCACCGAGCGCACCCCGTTCGGCATGCTGCACAACCTGGCCGCGGTCGCGGCGTTCCTCGGGTTGCCGACCGCCGGGATGGTGCTCGGCAAGCGCTACCGGGGACACCCCCAGTTCGGCGGCTACGCCCGGCTGAGCAGGCGTCTCGGACTCTTCGGGTTCGTCATGCTCTTCGCCTTCGGGGTGAGCTTCTTCGGCATGATGGAACCGGCGCTGATCGACTGGTTCCCCGGCCCGAACCCGGTCGGCATCACCGAGCGGCTGCTCGTGGTCGGTGAGCTCGTGCTGCTGGCCGTGCTGATGAGGTGGTCGGCGGAGATCACCAGGACGATCCGGGTCACCTGAGAGCGCTGACGTGGCCCGCCTGGGGGGGCCACCTCCGCCAGCGCTCGTCGCTACCCGGTGTGCCGCGTCACCCAGCCCTTGAGGGCGGTGGCGTCGGCGTACACCCCGGGCACGTCCTCGCAGGGGTCCTCGCCGGCTTCCTTCATGGCTCCGTGGCTGGTGACGCCGAGCAGTTCCCACTGACCGTCAGCGCCCCGCCGGACCTGCGGGCCGCCCGAGTCCCCGCCGCAGCTGCCCTGCTGGTTCGGGTTGTCGGTGCAGATCTCCAGCTCGTCGCTGAATCGCAGCAACCCTCCGGCGCACCGCTGGTCCGGCAGCACCTGGGTGTCCAGTTCCTTCAGATACCGCTCCATCCGCACGTCCGGGCATTCGATCGCGTTGCAGGCGCGGCCCCACCCCATGATCCTGGTCCTCATACCGGCTTCGACACGGTCGGCGAACCGGATGGCGGCCAGCGGAACCGGCTTGTCGAGCCGCAGCAGCGCCACGTCGTACCAGTCGTTCGCGAAGCCCCTGGGTTCGCGGTAGCCCGGGTGGATGATCCGCTGGGTGGCCGTGCGGACGTGACCACCCTGCGTGCGGTCCAGGCTGCCCAGCCGAACCTGGACCTTGGCCGGCTCGATCCACTCGACGCAGTGCGCCGCCGTGAGCACCCACCGCGGTGCGATCAGCGCCCCGCCGCACTGCATGTCCGGGAATTCCTTGCTGTTCAGCGTCGCCAAGAACGAATACGGATCGGTCGATTTCCTGCCGCCGACGATCGCCTGGGCACTTCCCGTGCCGGCCAGGGCGGTCACCACCATGACGAGGGCAGCCGCCACCCACGAACGCTTTCGCATTTTTCTGCCTTTCTCAGGGGAGAACGATTACGCGAGCTTGTTCCGCAACCACCAGAACCGGTTACCGGGCTGATAGAGGCGCACGACCTCCATGCCGGCTTCCCGGAGCCTCTGATACCGCTCGGTGCCGATGCCGGGCGGCATGCCCGCGTGCCGCAACGCCTCGGTGACGCCGAACTGAGCACGACGCTGCTGTCGCCACGCGAGCCAGGTCACGCGAGAGCCCTCTCCCCGATCCGGAACTCGATCACCCGGTTCTCCCATCAACCTATTTACCTATGATCATAGGATAAGTCGGTGGAGCGGGGTCAACCCCGCTCCACGGGTATGGCTCGAAGCGGGTCAACGGGCGATTGAAGACGGGTGGGGCTAGCCCAGGGGGAGCGGGAGGAGGTTGCCGGTGGCCTCGCGGAGCGCGGAGCGCATCGCCTCGCGCGGTGCGGGCCTGCCGGTGAACAGCTCGGACTGGCCGAACGCCTGGTGCAACAGCATGTCCAGGCCGGTCGCGACCGGGTTCCCCGCCTTCTCCGCCGCTGCGGCCAGCGGCGTCGGCCACGGGTGGTAGATCACGTCCAGCACGCTGGGCGCCTCGGCCAGCTCGGTGACCCACGGCTCCACGGCCGCGGTCGGCACCGTGCTGATCAGCACCGAGCAACCGTCGACGAGCTTCGCCGGGTCGACATCGACCCAGGTCACCGTGGTGACGGCCAGGTGGAGCCGGTCCGCGCACGCCTGCGCCTCGGCCGCGCGGGCCGGATCGCGGACGACGAGCCGGACCTGCCGCACGCCCAGCTCGGCGAGCCCGACCAGCGCGGCCTGCGTGGTGCCGCCCGCGCCCAGGATCACCGCGGGACCCGCCGCGATGGTGAAGCCCGCCGCCGCGCGCAGCGCCCCGACCACGCCGTCGACATCGGTGCAGTCGGCCCGCCACCCGCCTTCGACCGGGACGAGGGTGTTGGCCGCGCCCGCCATCCGCGCGCGGGGCGTGACCTGCGCGGCCAACGCCAGCGCGGCGCGCTTGCCCGGCATCGTCACCGACAGGCCCGCCCACTCCGGGCCGAGGCCGCCGACCAGACCGGGCAGCGCCTCCTCGGAGCACTCGATCCGCTCGTACGTCCAACCGGTGAGACCGAGTGCCTCGAACGCGGCGCGGTGCAGCACCGGGGACAACGAGTGCTCGACGGGCGAGCCCAGGATGGCCGCCTTGCGAGCCATCAGTAGGCGCCCTTCGCCTGGGCCGCGCGGACGTTGGCGTTGTGGTCGTCGAGGTCCTTGGCGAAGCAGGACTTGCCCTGCTTGTCGCAGCGCACGAAGTACAGGTAGTCGCTGGGCTCCGGGGTGATCGCGCTGGAGATCGCGCCCGCGCTCGGCGAGCCGATCGGGGTCGGCGGCAGGCCCTGGACGGCATAGGTGTTGTACGCGCCCGCCTTGTCCCGGTCGGCGCTGTTGGTGCGGATGTTCGGCCGGTCCAGCGGGTAGTTGACCGTGGAGTCGTACTGCAGCCGCATCCCGATCGCCAGCCGGTTGCGCGTCACCTGCGCGATCTTGCCGAAGTCCGGGGTCGCGGCCTCCTTCTCCACCAGGGAGGCCATCACCAGCAGCTGGTAGGGCGAGAAGCCGGTCTTGTCGGCCGACTTCGGCAGCCCGGCCGCCTGGAGCCTGGCCGAGGCCGTGGTCAGCAGCGCGCGCAGCACGTTCTCCGGGGTCTCACCGGGCTTCACGTCGTACTTGCCCGGCATCAGCAGGCCCTCGAAGCGCCGCCGCGGCTCGGTGGCCTTGGACGCCTCGGTGATCACCCACTCCGGCGCGCCGAGCTCGGCGAGGTCGGCCTTCTCCATGGCGGTGCGCACCTGCTCGGCGGTCAGGCAGGTGTTCTTGCCGTTGAGCTCCGCGCAGCTGGCCTTGGCGATCAGCGAGATGATCCCCTGGTTGACCTTGCCGCTGGCCACGGTCACATCGTCGAGCTGGAAGCCGCCGCGGATCTCCATCTCGCCGACCCTGGCGTTCTTGCGCACCAGGCCCGCGATCGCGTTGGCCCCCGACATCTTGGTCTTGAGCACGTAGTAGCCGGGCTGCACCGAGCCCGCCGACTCGTTCTCCTGCGCGGCGGCGGTGTAGGCGCGCACGCTGGCCACCACGCCCGCGTCCATCAGGCTCTGCCCGGTCTGGGAGATGGTGCCCGGCTCGACCTTGACCACGACGTCGGAGTCACCGGCGCCCTCGAAGTCCTCGTAGCTGGTCAGCCCGAACAGCGACTGCACGCCGTACCAGACGCCGATGCCGAGGATCACCACCGCGGCCAGGCCGCCGACCAGCAGGACCTTGCGGCGCCGCTGGCTGTCGGCGGCAGCGGCGAGGCGGCCGCGGCGCGGCTTCTCCTCAGCCGGTCCCTCGTCGAAGAGGTCGAGGTCGTTCACTCAGATCAACCCTCCTGGGTGGCAGGTCGGGTACGGGCGCGCAGGTCGAGCCATCCCTGGAGGATCTCGACGGCGGCGGCCTGGTCGATGACCGACCGCTGCTTCTTCCCGCGCACCCCTCGGTCGGAGAGCATCCGGGTCGCGGAGACCGTGGTCAACCGCTCGTCGGAGAGGCGGACGGGCACCGGCGCGATCCGCCCGGCCAGCACGGCGGCGTAGGCCGTCGCGGCCTCGGCCGCGGGACCGTGCCGTCCGGCCAGCGTGCGCGGCAGACCGACCACCACCTCGACCACCTCGTGTTCCCCGACGAGTCCCACGAGCTGGTCGAGGTCCCGGCCAGCCTTCTCGTCGCGCGCCAGGGTAGCGAGGGGGCTGGCGAGGAACGGCGCCGGATCGCTCAGCGCCACCCCGACGCGCACCGAGCCCACGTCGACGCCGAGGCGCCGCCCGGGACCCGGATCGTCCGGGCCCGGGCGGTCGGGACTGATCGCGGCGTCTCTCACGAGCCGCCGAGGGCGCGGCGCAGCGCGGTCACGGCCTCGCCGACCCCGGCGGCCTTGGTGCCACCGCCCTGGGCCATGTCGGGCTTGCCGCCGCCGCGGCCGTCGATGGCGGGCAGGAAGCTCTTCACCAGGTCACCGGCCTTGAGCTTGGCGTCCCTGGCGGCGGGGGTGGTGGCGACCACGAAGCTGACCTTGCCGCCGTCCGGCTCGGCGGAGAACAGGGCGACGACCCCGTTCACCCCGCCGACGCGGTTGCGGACCTCCATGGTGAGGGCGCGCAGGTCGTTGCCGCTGACCCCGTCCGGCACCCGCTCGGCGACCAGCACGGTGCCGTTCACGTCCTGCCCCTTGGCGGCCAGGTCACCGGCGGACTGGAGCACGGCGGCCACGCGCATGCGGTCGATCTCCCGCTCGGCGTCGCGAAGGCGGCCGAGGATGCCGGAGACGCGCTCGGGCAGCTCGTGCGTGGGCACCTTCAGCTGGTCGGCCAGCTGCGAGACGAGCAGCCGCTCCTTGCTGGTGTGCCGGAGGGCGTCCATGCCGACCAGGGCCTCGACGCGGTGCACGCCGGAGCCGATCGAGGAGTCGGCGACCAGCTTGACCATGCCGAGCTGGCCGATCCGCTTCACGTGGGTGCCACCGCACAGCTCGCGCGAGTACTCGCCCATGTCGACGACGCGGACGTCGTTGCCGTACTTCTCGCCGAAGAGGGCGACGGCGCCCAGCTCCAGGGCCTTGTCCATGGTCGTGGTGAACGACTTCACCTCGACGTCGTCCAGGAGGTAGGCGTTGACCTCCTCCTCGACCCCGCCGAGCACGGTGGCCGAGACCGGGCCGGGCGTGGTGAAGTCGAAGCGCATCCTCCCCGGCGAGTTCAGCGATCCGGCCTGGGCGGCGCGCTTGCCGTAGGCGGAGCGGACGGCGGCGTGCACCAGGTGGGTGGCCGAGTGCGAGCGCTCGACGGCGAGGCGCCGGTCCTCGTCCACGTGGGCCTGGACGACGTCGTCGATGGCGACCTCACCGGCGAGCACCTTGGCCTTGTGCACGAACAGCCCGGGAACGGCCTTCTGCACGTCGGTGACGGAGATCTGCACGTTGTCGCCGACCAGCACGCCGGTGTCGCCGACCTGGCCGCCGCTCTCGGCGTAGAAGGGCGTGCGGTCCAGGAACAGCTCGACCTCGGTGCCGGTGCCGGCGCTGCGCACCGGGACGCCGCCGACCAGCAGGCCGACCACGCGCGAGTCGGAGTCCAGGTCGGTGTAGCCCAGGAACTCGGTGGTGCCGTGCTGTTCGAGCACCGAGCGGTAGACGGTCAGGTCGCCGTGCCCGGTCTTGCGCGAGGCGGCGTCGGCCTTGGCCCGCTGCCGCTGCTCGGCCATCAGGCTCCGGAAGCCCTCCTCGTCCACGGTCAGGCCCTGCTCGGCGGCCATCTCCAGGGTGAGGTCGATCGGGAAGCCGAAGGTGTCGTGCAGCTGGAAGGCCTTGTCCCCGGCGAGCTGCCCGCTCCCGGCGGCCACGGTCTCGGCGGCGGCCACGTCGAAGATCTTCGAGCCCGAGGTGAGGGTGGCCAGGAAGGCCTCCTCCTCGGTCCGCATCACGGCCTCGATCCGGTCGAAGTCGGCGACCAGCTCGGGGTAGGACGGGCCCATGGCGTCGCGCACCACGGCGGTGAACTCGGCCAGCACCGGCTCCTGCACGCCGAGCAGGCGGGTGGAGCGGACAATGCGGCGCAGCAGGCGGCGCAGCACGTAGCCGCGGGCCTCGTTGCCGGGGGTGACGCCGTCGGCGACCAGCATGACGCCGCTGCGGGCGTGGTCGGCGATCACGCGGAAGCGCACGTCGTCGACCGGGTTGGAGCCGTAGGCGCGGCCGGAGAACTTCTCGGCGGCGGTGATCACCGGGCGGACCAGGTCGGTCTCGTAGACGTTGTCCACGCCCTGGAGCAGGAAGGCCACCCGCTCGACACCCATGCCGGTGTCGATGTTCTTGGCCGGGAGCTGGCCGAGGATCGGGTAGTTGTCCTTGCCCCCGCCCTCACCCCGCTCGTTCTGCATGAAGACGAGGTTCCAGATCTCCAGGTAGCGGTCCTCGTCGGCGACCGGACCACCCTCGACACCGAACTCGGGGCCGCGGTCGAAGTAGATCTCCGAGCACGGGCCGCAGGGGCCGGGAACGCCCATCGACCAGTAGTTGTCGGCCATGCCGCGGCGCTGGATCCGCTCGGCGGGGATGCCGGCGACCTTCTTCCACAGCTCGATGGCCTCGTCGTCGTCCTGGTAGACGGTGACCCACAGGCGCTCGGGGTCGAACCCGTAGCCGCCGTCCTCCAGCGACCCGGTCAGAAGGGTCCAGGCGTGCCGCATGGCCCCTTCCTTGAAGTAGTCGCCGAAGGAGAAGTTCCCGGCCATCTGGAAGAAGGTGTTGTGCCGGGTGGTCTTGCCGACCTCGTCGATGTCGCCGGTGCGCACGCACTTCTGCACGCTGGTGGCGGTGGCGGTGGGCGGCGGGGCCTCGCCGAGGAAGTACGGCTTGAACTGGACCATCCCGGCGTTGACGAACAGCAGGTTCGGGTCGTCCAGGATCAGCGGGGCGCTGGGCACCAGTGTGTGCCCGGCCCGCTGGAAGTGGTCGAGGAAGCGCTGGCGGATCTCATGCGTCTGCATGGCGGGAGTTCCTTACGAGGAGGTGCGGAAGAGGGCCCGGGTGCGGCGGGGAGCGCGGCGCTGTACGGCGCGGGAGGTCAGCTCCCCGCCCTGCGCGCTCGCCTGTTCCGCACGGTTCCGTCCTCTGCTTCCCAGCTCCTGCGCTCCCTGGACTGGGAGACGCGGTCAGTGCTCCTACTGTAACTGGAGTGTCGACCGGGATCGTTGGCCCTGTCGACGACCTCGCGCAGCTCGCCCTCGCGCTCGCTCATGCCCGCGCGCACGTCGGCGCCGAAGGAACCGACGGCGCTCGCCAGCTCGCTGATCGCGTCGCCGAGGTTGGCCGCCACGCCCGCGGGGGTGAACGCCTGGGCCTTGGTGCCCGCCTTGCGCGAGAGCACGACGCCGGTCAGCACACCGATGCCGAGCCAGAACATGCGCCTCATCGACGGCCGCCCCTGGTCTTGCGGCCAGCCTTGCGGGAGTGCTTGCCGGGCTTCTCCTCGGCGGCGCGGCGGCGGGCGCGCACGGCCTTGCTGACGCCGTAGGACAGCGCGGCGGCCTTCACCAGCGGACCGCCGAGCGTGGCGGTGAACAGGGAGGTGAGCGCCGAGACGTTGCCACTGACCGCGCGGGCGTTCGCGGTGATCCCGTCGACCCGTTCCAGCTGCGTGTTGACGTGGTTCAGCGTGGTGTTGGCCCCGGTGAACAACGGGTCGGCGTTCTCGTGGGCCTTGCGCAGGGCCACGGTCGCCTCGTCGAGGGTGCGGCCGAGCTTGATCAGTGGAACCGCCAGCAGCAGCACCAGCAGCACGAAGGCGCCCGCTGCGATCAGCGCGGCGATCTGCCCTGGTGACACGTGCCCTCCTGGGGGAAGTCGGGGGAAGTTCGAGGCGGTGGACAGGCTACCGCGCGGTGATCTCGCGCTCGTTCGGGGCGTGTGCCCGGGGCCGCCGGGTATCCGGGTGAGGCGGAATCCCCAGAGCGGCGTGGCTCACTCAGCGGTTGACACGTGAAGCACTCTTCACTTGGGTAAGGCTTGCCTAACTAAGCTGTGCCTAGCCTAAATGGACTAGTCCCCCTGCTCCCCATCGGAGGTGCCGTGTCGCCGGCCGCCGAGGCCCCGCCTCGTCCACGCACTACCTCGACCATCCCGTTGGCCGGCACCGGTGAGGGCCTGGCCGAGGTCGCGGCCGCGCTCGCCCGTGCCGTCGGCGGGGCCAGCACGGCGCGCCGCCCCTCCGGACCGCTGCCCGCGGGCTCCCCGCAGGACGTGCTGGGCGCGGTCACGAGCAGGCTCGGCCCGGCGGTGATCCCGGCGACCGGGGTCGGCGCGGACGCGGCGCTGTACCGCGTCGCGCGGCTGCTCGTGGAGCAGGGCATCGACCTGACCCACCCCTTCGCCGCCGCGCACCTCCAGCCGCCGCCGCTCGCGGTCGCGGTGGCCGCCGACGCGCTGGCCGGGGCGAGCAACGCCTCGCAGGACACCTACGACTCCGGGCCCGCGGGCATCGCGGTGGAGCGCTGGCTGGTCTCGACGCTGGCCAACCTGGCGGGCTTCGAGAAGCGCGCGGACGGCGTGCTCACCCCCGGCGGCTCGCTGTCCAACCTGATGGCGATCATGCTCGCCAGGGACACGGTGGCGCGGCGGCTGGGCATCGACATCCGCACCGACGGGGTGGCCGCGCTGGGCAAGCCGGTGGTGTTCTGCTCGGAGCTGGCCCATTTCTCCACGCACCGGGCGTGCGCGGTGCTCGGGCTGGGCGAGGCCGCGGTGCGCGCGGTTCCGGTGGACGCCGACCGCCGCATGCGGCCGGACGCGCTGGTGGAGATGCTGGCCGGGCTGAACGCCGACGAGATCCCGCTGGCGGTGGTGGCGACCGCGGGCACCACGGACTTCGGTTCCGTCGACCCGCTGCCGGAGATCTGCGAGATCGCCCGCGAGCACGGCATGTGGTTCCACGCGGACGCGGCTTACGGCTACGGGGCGCTGTTCTCCGACCGGCTGGCGTCGAAGGTGGCCGGGCTCCAACTGGCCGACTCGATCACCGTGGACCTGCACAAGATCGGCTGGCAGCCGTCCGCCGCGAGCGTGCTGCTGGTGGCGGACGGGACCGCGTTCACCTCGTTGGAACGGCAGGTCGACTACCTCAACCCGGCCGACGACGGCGAGCAGGGCTACGACGGCCTGCTCGGGGTGAGCCTCCAGACCACGCGGCGCCCGGACGCGGTGAAGGTCGCCACGACGCTGCTCGCCTACGGGCGCACCGGACTCGGCTCGATGCTCGACACCTGCCACGACCTCGCGCTGCACGCGGAGGCGCGCATCCGCACGGAGCCGGAACTGGAACTGGTCGCGGGCGCGAACCTCACCACCGTCGTCTTCCGGTACCGGGGCTCGGACGAGCTGAATGGCGCGCTGCGACGGGAACTGCTGCGTTCGGGGCAGGCGCTGCTTGGCCGGACCTCCGCGTTCCGCGACGAGCCGGGATCTCCTTCTGTCACTTGCCTGAAGTTCACGTTGCTCAACCCGAACGCCGGTGTCTCCGACATCGACGCGCTGATCGACTTGGTCATCAGCACCGGCCGCCGGCTCGCGCACCAGGAGGGCGCAGCATGACCACCACCACAGAAGCTGTTGTGTTGCAAGCAGATCCGCTTGATCACCCGGACGCTCGCGCCACCGCCGAGCACGCGCACCTCGAAGCGCTGCTGCGCTGCTGGCTCCAGGAGACCGGCGTGGAGGTGCTGCCGGGCCCGCTCTCGGTGGAGCTGCCGTCGTCCGGGCTGGCGCTCGTCACCGAGGTCACGCACTGCTCCGCGACCGGTTGGCACCGCTTCGCGCCGGTGCGCATCCGGCGCGGTGACGGCGGTGAGCTGTCCCCCGCCGACCCTGTGCTCGCGGTGAACCTGATCGCGACCGAGGCCGCCGCGCGCGGAGGTGCTCGCAGCGGTGGCGTTCCGACCGGCGAGGTGGCTGATCTCGTTGAGCGGACCGCGGAATCCGTGCGCCGCATGACGGAGTTCGTTTCCTCGCGTCGGGCAGCTCCGGAAGCGGAAGTGGACGCGTTCCTCAACGCTGAGCAGGCTTTGTTGTTGGGGCACCTGCATCATCCCGCGCCGAAGAGCCGCGACGGCGTGCACCCCGACGAGGCTCGGGCGTATGCGGCGGAGCTGCGCGGGAAGTTCCGGCTGTCGTGGTTCGCCGCCGATCCTTCGGTGGTTTCGCATGATGCGGTCGCGGGCGCTCCTTCGTTGGGCGGGCGGGACACCGTGCAGTTGATGGCGGACCTGGCCGAAGGTGGCCCGAACGACGGCCGTGTACTGATCCCGGCGCACCCGTGGCAGGCGCGAAACCTGTTGCTGCGCCCCAGGATCAGGGCTTTGGTGGAGTCCGGTCAGCTCCAGCCGCTTGGCGAGTTGGGGCCGGAGTGGTACGCCAGCTCCAGCCTCCGCACCGTGTACCGCTCGGACGCGCCGGTGATGCTGAAGCTGTCGCTGGGCCTGCGGATCACCAACTCGCGGCGGGAGTCCACGCGCACGGAGCTGAAGCGTGGCTTGGAGATCAACCGGCTGATCGACGCCGGGCACACCGCGTCGACCTACGGCGCCTTCCCGGGTTTCTCGATCGTTCGGGACCCGGCGTGGATCGCGGTGGACGAGCCCGGCCGTGCTGGCGGGCCCGAGATCACCGGGCTCGACGTCGCGGTGCGCGAGGTTCCCGCGGACGTCACCGACTACCGCTGCCTCGCCGGGTTGGTCGCGCCGCGTCCGGGCCTCGGGCGGAGCATGCTGGGCACGATTGTCGCCGGTCAGGGTGCCGGTGCGGCTTCGCGTTGGATTGCCGACTACACCGATCGCGTGCTGGTGCCGATGCTGCACCTGTACGCCGCGACCGGCATCGGCCTTGAGGCCCACCAGCAGAACACCTTGGTGCGACTGGACTCCAGCGGTGGCGTCGCGGGTTCGGCGTTCCGCGACAACCAGGGCTACTACCTGGCGTCCTCGCACCTGCCCGCCCTGTTGGAGCGGCTGCGGATCGACGAGTCCACGCTCGCGGTGGTCGATGACTCCATTGTGGACGAACGGCTTTCCTACTACCTGCTGCGCAACCAGGCGCTTTCCGTGATCGGCTGCCTCGGCGTGGAGGGGCTGGCCGACGAGCGCGAACTGCTGTCGGTGATGGCCGGACGGCTCACCGCCGCGCTGCCCGCCCTCGCGGACGCAGGCCCGGACGGCGATCGGCTCGCGACGCGCTGGCTGAGCGCGGACAGCTTGCCCGGTAAGGGAAACCTGCTCACTCGCCTGCACGGCATCGATGAGGTCCTGGCTCCTTTGGACGCGCAGTCGGTGTACTTGGACATGCCGAATCCGCTCGTGCAGGTGGCTACGTGATACCCGTACCAGCGCTCACCGGCGAGTGGACGTTGCGTCTGGCCGCGCCGGAGGGTGATGACCTGGATCTGGTGCACCGCTGGATGCACGAGCCGCACGTGTCGCGGTTCTGGAAGCAGGACTGGCCGAAGGAGAAGTGGCGGGAGGAGCTGGCGAGCCAGCTGTCCGGCGACCGCTCGCGACCGTGCTTCCTGATGAAGGACGGCGAGCCCGTGATGTACGTGGAGATCTACCGCGTGGTGCGCGACCAGCTCGCCGCCGCGTACTCCGCGCTCCCCGGTGATGTGGGTCTGCACCTGGCGATCGGTGACACGAAGTGGACCGGGCGCGGTGTCGCGACAACCACGATGCCGTTGCTGGCCAAGGCTTTGCTCGACGCTGACGAGGACTGCACGCGCGTGGTCCTCGAACCCGACGTGCGCAACGTGCCCGCGATCCGGGCCCTGCGCAGCGGGGGTTTCCACCACCGGGGTGAGATCACCCTGCCCGACAAGACGGCCGCGCTGCTGGTCTACCCACGAACTGAGGAGGACTTGCCGTGACCGAATCGGTCGAGAGCAAACACGACGTCATCGCGATCGGGGCCGGGCCGTTCAACCTGGGCCTCGCCGCCCTCGCGTCCACCGTGGACGATCTGGACCTGGTGGTGCTGGAGTCGCGGACGGAGTTCCGGTGGCACCCGGGACTGATGTTCGACGACGCGATGCTCCAGGTGAGCTTCCTCGCCGACCTGGTGAGCCTGGTCGCGCCGACGCACTCGCTGTCGTTCCTGTCCTACCTGCACGACACGGACCGGATGTACCCGTTCTACGTGCGCGAGCAGTTCCACCCGACGCGGCGCGAGTACGAGCACTACCTGCGCTGGGCCGTGTCGAAGCTGCCGTCCGTGCGGTGGTCGCACCGCGTGGAGGCGGTCCGTTGGGACGCGGGGGCGTCGCTGTTCACCGTGCACGTCGTGCACGCGGACGGGCGCCGCTCGGTCATGCAGGCCAAGGACATCGTGCTCGGCGTCGGCACCGAGCCGAACGTGCCGGAGTCGCTCGCCGCGCTGCCCGGGGACAAGCTGCTGCACACCGCCGACTACCTGCACCGCTCCGAGTCCGTGGAGGCGGCGGGCCGGGTCACGGTGATCGGCTCCGGGCAGTCCGGCGCTGAGGTCGCGCTGGACCTGTTGCGCCGCAACGCCGCTGGTGGCGGTGCGGTGAGCTGGCTGACCAGGACCGTGTCCTTCGCACCGCTGGACTACACCAAGCTCGTGCTGGAGATGACCACTCCGGCGTACATCCGCTACTTCCACGATCTGCCGCAGGGCAAGCGGGACGAGCTGGTCGCGGAGCAGTGGCGGCACTACAAGGGAATCTCCACCGAGACCCTTGAGGCCATCCACGACGTTCTCTACCAACGTGATCTGACTCCTGGACTGACGGATGTCGAGCTGCGCAACGGCATCGCCATCGAAGGGTCCACTGTGGACTCCAACGGGCGCGCCGTGCTTACCTGCCGTCACCGCGACACCGGGCGGACGTTCGACCACGTGACCGACCTCGTGGTCGCCGCGACCGGTTACAAGCAGCGCAAGCCCGCTTTCCTGGCTCCGATCGAGAACCTGGTGCGACGGGACGAGAAGAGCCGCTACAAGGTCGCGCTCGACCACTCCATCGAGCTCGATCCCGCGGTCAGTGGCCGCGTGTACGTGTCCAACGCGGATCTGCACAGCCACGGCGTCGCCGCGCCCGACCTGGGCATCGGTGCGTTCCGCAACGCGACGATCCTCAACTCGGTGAGCGGGCGGGAGTTGTACCGGCTGCCCAAGAACACCGCGTACACCAGCTTCGCCGTTCCGGGAGGTGCCGGGTGACCAGCGACCGCGAACTGTGGCGGCAGTGCTCGATCGCGCTGCTGGCCAAGGCGATCGGCGAGCTGTCCTTCGAGGGCATCCTTTCGCCCGCCCTACTGGAAGACTCTTCGTACGAGCTGCGTTTCCCTGGCGCGCGTTACGTTTTCTCGGCATCACGGACGGCGTTCGGCGGCTGGTCGGTCGATCCGTCGTCGGTGACCCGTGCGGCTTCGGGGATTCTCGGCGACGACGTCGCCCAGCGCGCCGACGACGTGCAGCAGTTCTTCACCGACGCGGCGCCGGGCGTCGGCATCCATCCGTCCACTTTGGCCAACTACCTCAACGAGGTCACTTCGACGCTGACCGCCGACGTGGCGATGACGCGGACCGCGGTGCCTTCGGCTGAGCTGGCTTCGCTGGGGCACGCGGAGCTCGACGGTCACCTCACCGGCCACCCGTGGTTGGTGGCGAACAAGGGGCGCGTCGGGTTCTCCGCTTCAGACCAGGCCGTGTACGCCCCGGAGGCCCGCAAGCGCATTCGGCTCCCCTGGCTCGCCGTGCATCGTGGTTTAGCTGAATTCCGTGCTACGCCAAGGCTTTCCGAGCATGGCGTGATTTCGGCGGAACTGGATGAGGCCACGCGCGCCGAGTTCACGAAGGTGCTCACCGACCGCGGTTTGGACGCTGAAGCCTACGTGTGGCTGCCAGTGCATCCTTGGCAGCTCGACCACGTGGTCCGCACGCTGTGGGCGCCAGAGCTGGCCACTGATCGCATCGTGGTGCTCGGTTCGTCGGACGATCACTACCGGCCGACGCAGTCCATCCGCACGATGTGCAATGTGGACAGACCGGATCGGCTCCAGGTCAAGCTGCCGCTGCGCATCCTCAACACCGCCGTGTGGCGAGGAATTCCGCCGCACTGCACCCTTGCGGCGCCCGTGGTGACGCAGTGGCTGCGTGGGCTGTGGAACTCCGACAAGCTGCTCGCGGAGTGGGGCGCGGTGATGCTCGGCGAGGTCGCTTCGGTGACCGTTCGCCACCCATCTCTGTCTACAGTGGACGGAGCGCCGTACACGTGGCTGGAGACGCTGGGCTGCATCTGGCGCGAACCCGTGCCCGAGGTGGGGCACTCGTGGTCGCTCGCCGCACTGCTGCACGTCGACCCCGCTGGGCGTCCGCTGGTCAGCGAGTACATCGACCGTTCCGGCGGGGACGCGGAGGCGTGGTTCGCCGCGTTGACGCGCGTGTTGCTGCGGCCGCTGCTGCACGTGCTCTACCGCTACGGGATCACCGTGAACCCGCACGGCGAGAACGTGCTGATCGTCAGCGGCCCGGACGGGCTGCCCGCGCAGGCGGTGATCAAGGATCTCATCGACGACGTCAACGTGTCCGTGGAGCCGGTCGCCGAACGCGGCCCCGAGCCGGATTCGCACGACCGCGTCCTGCCCCGCAAGCCGTGGCGCGTGCTGCGGCAGTACCTGGTCGACGCGCTGCTCGTCGGCGTTTTCCGGCCGCTGTCGGGGTTGCTGGCCACGCATCACGGGCTGCCTTCGGAACGCTTGTGGAGCATCGTCCGTGGCGAGATCGAGGCCTACCGCGCGCGGTTCCCGGACGTGGCCGAGCGAATGGACGCCGGCGACCTGCTCGGGCCGACGTTCGCCCGCTACCCGCTCAACGGCGACCGCCTGTTGCAGACCGGGTACGCGGAGCTGTCGTACCGGCACGCCATCCACCCCAACGGCACGGTCCCCAACCCCCTGCACTCCGTCGCCGCCGTCCCACCCACCGACGGCTGGTGATGTTTGTGCCCTGAACGGGTCGTTCGGGGCGTTGAGTGCCCTGAACGACCCGTTCAGGGAATCCAACGCCCCAAACGCGGCATTGGCTCGCGCCGCCGCGCCCACGTCGCCCGGCGCCCACCATGGGGGCTGACCAGCTCATTTGGGTACTGGAACCGCCTGAATGAGTCATTGAGGGCGCTCAACTCCCCCAATGACTCATTCAGCACGCTCAACGGAACGAATGAGTCATTGGGGGAGGAGGTGTTGGAGCGGGGTGGTGAGCGGGGAGTGGCCGTGCCAGTGCAGGCGTGCGGTCGTGCCCTCGCGGACGAAGACGGTCAGCCGGGCCTCGGCGCGGTCCTCGTCGGACAGGCCCAGGCGGTCGGAGAGCTCTCCGGGCTGTGTGGAGATGGGCACGATCCAGCGCCAGCCGCGCTGCTCGGCGAGCCGGGCCAGGCGGTGCGGCGGTGCCGGGGCGAAGACGGCGATGGCGGTGCGCGAGCGCAGCCAGGGGACCTGGGCGTCGAGGGCGTCGACGTCTCGGGCGCTCGTCTCGTCCGGCTCGTCGGCCGTGGCGTCGAAGGCCAGGTGGTAGCCGACCAGTGTGCGGTGGTCGCCGAACACGTCGTCCAGGGTGATCGGTTTGCCGCCCGCCGTGGTCAGCGGTGACGCGGAGTCGACCTCCGGGCCGGGCGGGAGGGCGGCGCGGAGGGCGGCGACGGCGGCCGCGGCGGCGCGCAGCTCCCCCTCGGCCGCCAGCAGCTCGGCGCGAGCGCGCCGGTAGTCCTCGCTGGCGGCGACATGCACTGTGCTCACTGCGCCTCCGCGGAGGAGAAGAGGTTCATGGCTGAAGAATCTAGCCCGAACGGCCGCACGACGTACGAGAAACGATCAACGCGAAGCAAGGGCGTTCGGCAGCATCGGCGGGCAACCGCCCACATAGGACGGATCGTATTCGAAGTGCCACGGCTCGTTCTGGTAGCGCCTGCACCAGCCGTACTTGCCGTTGCCGCGTTCCACCCACGAGGCCGCTGACAACGGCTGGATGTCCACGGCGACGCCCTGGACGTGGTTGGACGCCTCGGGGGTGAGCACGTACTTGCTGGCCTGCTCGGCGCTGCCGAAGCGGCGGACGGCGCTGTCGAACTCCGCCTGCTGCTGCCAGGCGCTGCGCTTGCCGTCGTTGAGGCACATCGACACGCCCTCGGCGGTGCCCTTGCCCTTCAGCGCGTTCCACGCCGCGAGCACGTCGTCGCGCAGCCCGCGCGGTGCCTCGTCGGAGTATCGGATGTCCAGCGGGCACTTCGGCGCGTCGTCGTCACCGGTGACGTTGACGAGTTCCACGTACGCCTCGCCGGGCATCGGCTTCGTCGGCTCGATGTAGAACAGCACACCCAATCCGACGAGCAGCGTGACCATCATGGTCAGCACAATTCGCATCCGGCCAGTTCTCCTCTAAACATGCTGCCGTACAAGTGTTTCACAGCGGTGTGTGGCGTGGTGCCTGCCGCCCGCCGACTCCGGGGCCCGGCGCGCCAGCTCGGTTCCGTGCAGCAGTGCGACGAGGGCGAGCGCGGTCACCGGGGCGCCGACGGCGGCCAACGTGATCGACGTGTCCAGCCGCTCCGCAGCGGAGGCGGCCGAGCCGAGCAGCACGCGACCGGCGATGGGCACGATCGAGGGCACCACCAGGGCTCCGACGAACCACGCGGGGTGCGGGTGGCGGCGGCCGCGACCGGCGAACGCGGCGACCAGGCAGCCGACCATCGCGGCCACCAGGCAGCCGCCGAGGGTGTCACTGGCCCGGTGCCAGCCGAGCCCGACCGTGGCCACGGCAACCGCCGCGACGAGCACCGACCCGCCACCGAGCACGAACGGGCGGACTCGGTGCGGACTGACCAGCGCCAATGCGACCAGCACGGCCATCGCGCCGGTCACGTGCCCGCTGGGGAAGCTGTTGTGCCCCGCGACCGAGGTGGCGTACAGGTCGGGCCGCTCCAGCAGCCCGTCCTTGAGCAGCTCGGTGAGCAGCGTCGAGCCGCCGATCACGCCGACGACGGTGACGGCCCCGACGAACCGGGCTCTGAACACGCCGACGCCGAGGGTGAACACCGCGACGGCGCCGAGCAGGACTGTGCCCATCCCTCCTTTGAGTAGGAAGGAGAACGCGGGGTCGGCCAGTCCGCCGGTCTGGGCCTGGTGCACCGCGCCGTTCTCCGCGCGCTGGCCGGTGACCGTGTGCACGTAGGCGAGGAAGGTCACGCCGAGGGCGATCAGGGCTCCGAACGCGCCTGCGACGGGAAGCGGCCAAGTCCTGGGCTGTGCTTCGTCGCTGGTTGCCATGACACCGATGCTCCAGCCGGGGTGTCCGAGTTCTGTGCTGGATTTGTCATGGTTGTGCAACAGACCTGGATAATGGGCGCCGTGGCGATGGTCCTGGTGGTGGAGGACGACCGTGCCGTCCGCGAGGCCCTCCAGCTCTCGCTGCGCAGGCAGGGGCACGACGTGCACGTGGCGGACAGCGGTGAGCGGGGCCTGGCGTTCCTCCGGGAACAGCGCCCGGACCTGGTGCTCGTCGACCTGATGCTGCCGGGCATCGACGGTTTCGAGACCTGCCGCCGCATCCGCGCCGAGGGCGACCTGCCGATCATCGTGCTGACCGCGCGCAGCGACGACTTCGACGTGGTGGCTGGGCTTGAGGCGGGCGCGGACGACTACGTGGTCAAACCGGTCGAACCGAGGGTGCTCGACGCGCGCATCCGCGCCGTGCTGCGCCGGGCCGCGAGCGAGCAACAGGCCAGCGACGAGCACTTCGGCGATCTCGTCGTGGACCGCACGGCCCTGGTGGTCACGAAGGGCGGCGAGCCGGTCGCGCTCACCCCGACCGAGCTGAAGCTGCTGCTGGAGCTGACCAGGACGCCGGGCCGGGTGTTGTCCCGCCAGCAGCTGCTGAGCGCGGTGTGGGACCACGACTACCTCGGCGACTCGCGGCTGGTCGACGCGTGCGTGCAGCGGCTGCGGGCCAAGATCGAGGACGATCCGGGCAGCCCGAGGCACGTGCGCACGGTGCGCGGCTTCGGCTACCGGTTCGACCGGCTGTAGGTGGCCGTGAACAGGCGGTGGTCGGTCGGACTGCGACTGCGGTTGGTCGCCGCGTTCGCCGCCGTCGCGGTCGGCGCGGTGATCGCCACCACCGGCGCGAACTACCTGTCGGCGCGCAACACCATCCTGCAGGGCGTCCAGGACCGGGCCATGGACACGCTGCGCACGCAGGTCAGCACGTTCGCGGCGACCGTGCCGCTGCCGCCGACCCAGCGCGACCTCGACGCGCTCCAACGCAGGCTCAACGGCTACGTCGCGGTGTTCTACCGCGAGCTGCGCTCCACCGGCGGGCCACCGACCGAGGAGCTGCCAACGGAGTTCCGCGCCGCCGTGCACGACAGCGACCGGATGCTGTTCCAACGCGGCCTGTGGTCGGCGTCCGCGCCGTACCTGATGATCGGGATGACCGTGCGGACCCAGAACAGCGCGGGCGCCGTCGAACCGACCGGGTTGGAGATCTACGCGCAGATCAGCCTGGCCAGTTCGCAGGCCGACATCTCCAAACTGGCGATGTGGGCGTGGGTCACCGGCGCGCTGGCCCTGCTGGTCGCGGTGGGCATCGCCCTGCTCGCGGCGCGCAGCGTGCTCCGCCCGGTGCGGGAGCTCAACGTCGCCGCGCGCAGGCTCGCCGACGGGCAGTTCGACACGCGGTTGCGGGTGCGCGGCGGTGACGAGCTGGCCGAGCTGGCGCACACCTTCAACTCCTCGGCGGCCACGTTGCGGCACAACGTCGGGGAACTGCGGCGGATGGAGTCGGACGCGCGGCGCTTCGTCGCCGACGTCTCGCACGAGCTGCGGACGCCGTTGACCGCGATGACCGCGGTGATCGAGATCCTGGAGCAGGAGACCGACCGGATGCCGCCGGACTCCGCGGTGGCCGCGCGTCTGGTCGCCGGGGAGACGCGCAAGCTGTCCCGGCTCGTGCAGGACCTGATGGAGATCTCGCGCTTCGACGCGGGCCGCGCCGGGCTCGAACTCGACGAGTGGGAGGTCGCCACCGCTGTGCGCGACACCCTGGCCGCCCGCGGCTGGCAGGACTCCGTCGAGGTCGAGCTGCCGGAGGGCCTGGTCGCGCGGCTGGACCGGCGGCGGCTGGACATCGTGCTGGCCAACCTTGTCGGCAACGCGCTGCGGCACGGCGCGCCGCCCGTGCTGGTACGGCTGTGGCAGGAGGACGGCGGCGTGGTGATCGAGGTCAGCGACGGCGGGCCCGGGTTGCCGGAATCGGTGCTGCCGCACGTGTTCGATCGCTTCTACAAGGCGGATTCGGCGCGGACGCGCTCCGAGGGCAGCGGGCTCGGCCTGGCGATCGCGCGGGAGAACGCCCGGCTGCACGGCGGTTCCCTCTCCGCCGGGAACCGGCAAGGCGGGGGCGCGTGCTTCCTGCTCAGGTTGCCGGGGGTGTTGGTGTGAAGCGCTTTCTGGTGCTCGTGGTGTTGTTGTTGGCCGGGTGCGGCGTGCGGCCGACCGAGATCGTCCGGGCCGGGCCCGCGCCGATCCTGCCCGCGGGCGGTGAGGGCGCGGTGCTGTACTTCCTCTCCGGCGAGCAGTTGCAGCCCGCGAGCCGCGCCACCGGCCAGCCCCTCGCTCCGGCCCAGGCGGTGGAGCTGCTGCTGGGCGGTCCGACCGACGCGGAGCGCTCAGCGGGTTTGGTGACCAAACTGCCGTTCACCTCGGGCAGGGTCACTTTGTCCGGGACCACGCTGACCGTGCCCATCCCCGTTCTCGGCTTGCCGGAGGAGGCCGTGCAGCAACTCGTGTGCACCGCCGTCCGAGCCCTCGCGCCCACCGAACAACACCTGGGCCTCTTCCTGTCCGGCCGCACAGGCCCCCTCGGGTACCGCGAGTGCTCCGCGATGACCTGACCCACCCGCCCCAGCCCCACCCGTTTTGCCCGTTTCGTACTCTTGTCGGGATTTTGGAGCGCTCTAATTCCCGCTAAGAGTACGAAACGGGAGCTCTCTGGGTAGGGCGGAGTGCTAGGGGTCGTCGCGGGTCATGCGGCGGAGCTTGGGGAGGCGCTCGGCGAGCACGCGTTCGGCGCCGTGGTTGGTCGGGCGGTAGTAGTCCTTGCCGACGAGCTCGTCGGGGGCGTACTGCTGCGCGAGGACTCCGCCGGGCGCGTTGTGGGGATAGCGGTAGTTCTGCGCGTGGCCCAAGCGTTCCGCGCCCTTGTAGTGGCCGTCGCGCAGGTGCGGAGGGACCGGGCCGACCGCGCCCTTGCGCACATCGCTGGACGCCTCGTTGATGGCCACTATCACCGCGTTGGACTTGGGCGCGGTCGCGAGGTGGATGGTGGCCTGGGCCAGGGCGAGCCGTCCTTCGGGTAGACCGATGAGCTGCACGGCCTGCGCGGCGGCGACGGCCGCCTGGAGCGCGGTGGGGTCGGCCATGCCGATGTCCTCGCTGGCGTGCACGACGAGGCGGCGGGCGATGAAACGCGGGTCCTCGCCCGCCTCGATCATCCGCGCGAGGTAGTGCAGCGCGGCGTCGGGATCGGAGCCGCGGATGGACTTGATGAACGCGCTGATCACGTCGTAGTGCTGGTCGCCGTCGCGGTCGTAGCGCACCGCCGCTTTGTCCACAGTGGACTCAAGGGTGGGCAGGTCGATCTCGGCCGCGCCGGTGGAGCTGGCCGACTCGGCGGCGGCCTCCAGCGCGGTCAGCGCCCGGCGCGCGTCACCCGCGGCGAGGCGGACGAGGTGGTCCTCGGCGTCCTGCGCGAGGGTCGGCGCTCCCCCGAGCCCGCGCTCGTCCTCGACGGCCCGGCGCACCACCGCGCGCACGTCGTCGTCGGTGAGCGACCGCAGCTGGAGCACCAGCGAGCGCGAGAGCAGCGGTGACACCACGGAGAAGAACGGGTTCTCCGTGGTCGCGGCGACGAGCAGCACGACCCGGTCCTCCACGGCGCCGAGCAGCGCGTCCTGCTGCGTCTTGGAGAAGCGGTGCACCTCGTCGATGAACAGCACGGTGGACTCGGCGGCCCGGCCGAGGCGGCGGCGGGCCTCCTCGATCACCGACCGCACCTCCTTCACGCCCGCCGACAACGCGGACAGCGCGACGAAACGCCGCCCGGTCGCCTTGGAGACGAGCGTGGCCAGGGTGGTCTTGCCGGTCCCCGGCGGCCCGTAGAGCAGCACGGAAGCGGGCGCGGCACCCTCGACCAGCCTGCGCAGCGGCGCACCGGGGCCGAGCAGGTGCTGCTGCCCCACCACCTCGTCGAGCGAGCGGGGCCGCATCCGCACGGCCAGCGGCGCGTTCGCGGCGATCTGCTCTTCCGCCCGCTCAGCCACCTCCTGCCCGAACAGCCCCTCCTGTCCCGAGAGACCACCGTCGAAGAGTGCGTCGTTCACGCCCTGGACGCTACCGCCCCGCACCGACACTCTCCGCCGCACGAGGTAGGGGCGTCTTCAAGTACCACGCACCCCCCGCCCAGCGGTCGCAAACCGCACCTAACCGGTTGGGTGCGGTTTGCGACCGCTGGGGCCGGGGTCGGGGGTACTTGAAGACGGGGGAACGTGCGCGAGCCAGGAGGGGGCTGCGGTGTCGGAATCGCGTGCCGACGTGCGAGAATTGTTCCCCGTGTCGTCTTCCACCGTTCGCGCGCGCGTCGTGTTGCTGGCCGGTCCGTCCGGCTCCGGGAAGTCCACCCTCGCCGCCCACCTGGGCTGGCCCGTGCTCCGGCTGGACGACTTCTACCGCGAGGGCCGCGACCCGCGCCTGCCCCGGGACGACACCGGAGCCGTGGACTGGGACCACCCCGAGGCGTGGAACGGCGAGGACGCCGTCGCCGCCATCACCGAACTGGCGGAGTCCGGCCGGGTGCGGGCGCCGATCTACGACATCGCCACCGACAGCCGTTCCGGCGAGCGCACGGTCGCCGTCGACAGCTCGCCGCTGTTCATCGCCGAGGGGCTCTTCGCCGACCGCATCGTGGACGGCTGCCGCGAGGCCGGGGTGCTGGCC
The DNA here is from genome assembly GCF_024213555.1 of Allokutzneria sp. A3M-2-11 16. Classification (GTDB taxonomy): domain Bacteria; phylum Actinomycetota; class Actinomycetes; order Mycobacteriales; family Pseudonocardiaceae; genus Allokutzneria. The sequence goes on from NZ_JANAVO010000002.1 coordinate 92,456, forward strand.
GACGCGCTCGTCCTCGCGCCGTCGGCGTCGCTGACCGCCGCGCGCCGGTTCGCCCGCGACGTGGCCGAGGCGCGCAAGCCGGTACCGGTGCTGCTGCGCAGGGGCGTGCGGTTGTGGCGGGAGCAGCCGCAGGTGGTGCAGCGGTGCGTCGCGGCGGGGATGCGGCGCACGAAACCCGCGGCCGCGCGAGCGGAACTGCGCCTACTTGCCTCTAAGAATGCCTTGTGGGGCAACGAAAAGGTCAGCTGAACATCGTTCATCAAGATCGAACACCTTCGGGGTGGACCACCAACCGAAGGAGATCGAGATGCGTTCGCTTTCCCGAGTCGCCGCCGTGCTCACCGCCGCGGTGATCGCCCTGGCCGGACTCGCCCTGCCCGCGTCGGCCGCCCCGCTGGTGAAGTACCGGACCGGGCTGAACTTCAGCCTCTGCCTGGACGTCCGCGGCGGGACCGGGGTCGCGGGCCAGGACATGCAGCTGTGGCACTGCGGCGACGTCCCCGGCCAGCGCTGGGAGAAGCGCGGTGAGTACCTGGCCAGCGACCTCAACCGCAACCTCTGCCTGGACGTGCGCGGCGGGGCCGGGCAGCCGGACCAGGACATCCAGATCTGGCACTGCGGCGCCATCGCGGGTCAGCGCTGGGTCCGCGACGGCCTGCTGCTGCGGAGCGGGCTGAACCACCACCTGTGCCTGGACGTGCGCGGCGCGTCCGGCCGCCCGGACCAGGACATCCAGCTGTGGCACTGCGACCCGAACAACGCCGCGCAGCACTGGCACGAGTTCTCCTGAGTACCTGATCGTCGGACTTCCCTCAGCGCCCGGGTTGCCGGTACGCCAGAAACATGAGCATCCCTCTCGATCGGCGTACTCTCCTGCGCGCCACGGGCCTCGCGGTCGGCGCGGCCAGCCTGACGGCCCTGCCCGCGACCGCGCGGTCCGGCGAGGTCTTCCAGCACGGCGTGGCCTCGGGTGATCCGTTGCCCACCACGGTGTTGCTGTGGACCCGCGTCACACCGACGCCGGAGTCGGTCCCCGGCTCCGGCGTCGGTCCCGACGTCGATGTGCAGTGGCAGGTCTCCGCGGACCCGGCGTTCACCGAGGTGGCCGTCAGCGGTACCGCGGCGACCGGCCCCGGCCGGGACCACACGGTCAAGGTCGACGCGACCGGGCTGAGCCCCGCGACCACCTACTACTACCGGTTCCGGCTCAACGAAGCCTTTTCCGGCGTCGGCACGACGCGAACGGCGCCCGCGGCGGACGCCGACGTGCAGCACCTGCGCTTCGGCGTGGTGTCCTGCTCGAACTGGCAGGCAGGGCACTTCGCGGCGTACCGCGTGCTCGCCGAGCGCGGCGACCTGGACCTGGTCGTGCACCTCGGCGACTACCTCTACGAGCACGGGCCCGGCGAGTTCCCGGTCGGCTACGCCGTGCGCCCGCACACCCCGGCGCGCGAGGTGCTGACGCTGGCGGACTACCGCAAGCGCCACGCCCAGTACAAGACCGACCCGCACCTGAGGCAGCTGCACGCGGCCGTGCCGTGGACGATCACCTGGGACGACCACGAGGTCGCGAACAACGCCTGGTCGGGCGGAGCGGGCAACCACGACCCGGAGACCGAGGGCGACTGGGCGACCCGCCGCGCCGCGGCCCGCAGGGCGTACTTCGAGTGGATGCCCGTGCGCAACACCGGCGACCGGCTCTACCGCAAGCTGCGCTTCGGCAGGCTCGCCGAACTCTCGATGTTGGACCTGCGTTCCCACCGGTCCAAGCAGGTGAGAATCCTATCCGGGGAAGTTGACGACCCGAAGCGCTCGCTCGCCGGTGGCGAGCAGCTGAACTGGCTGGTCGACGGCCTGGTCTCGTCAACTGCGCGGTGGAAGTTCGTCGGCAACCCGGTGATGATCTCGCCGACGCTGATCCCGCCGTTGCCGTCGCACATCCTGGGGCCGCTGCTGTCGTTGCTGGGCCTGCCCGCGGAGGGCGGCGTGGTGTTCACCGACCAGTGGGACGGCTACACCGCCGACCGCCGCAAGCTGCTGTCGGCCTTGGCGCACAACAAGGTCACCAACACCGTGTTCCTCACCGGCGACGTGCACTCCTCGTGGGCCTGCGACATCCCGGCCGACGCCGGGATGTACCCGCTGAGCCCGTCGCTGGCCACGGAACTGGTCTGCCCGTCGGTGACCTCCGACAACATCGACGACATCCTGCACGTCCCGCCGCGCACCGCCGCGGTGATCGCGGAGAAGGCGCTGCGCGGGCTCAACCGGCACGTCAAGTGGGTGGAGTACGACTCGCACGGGGCCGCTGTGCTGGACGTGACGCCGTCCTCGGTGCGGATGGACTGGTACTTCCTCGCCGACCGGGCCAAACCGGACAGCTCGGCGCACCTCGCGAAGTCCTTCCGGGTCCGCAACGGGACCCAGCGCGTCGAGGAGGTCAACCACGCGTGAGGGCTCGGGGAGGCGCTGTTCCCGGCGCCTCCCCTTCACTCGCGCAGCCGGGCCTCGATGCCCGCGAGGTGACGACGGAGGGCGTGCTCGAACAGCGCGTCCAAGTTCTCCGGAATCCCGGTGGTCAGCGTGGCCAGGCGGGGAAACCTGCCCGAGGCGAACAGTGCCTGCACCTCGGCCTCGTGTTCCAGCCACCACTGGCCGGTGGTCATGCCGCTCGCCCGCACCGCGGCCTGTTCCGCTGCTCCCGACAGCGCGAGGCCGCGCACGAAAGCGGGCAGCGTCAACGCTTCCCGCGCTTGCTCCTCCTTCGTCAACCGCAGGCCGTGCAAGGCTTCCATCGTCCATTCGGTGTGCAGCATGGCTTCGGGGATGAGCAGCGGCCGCGTCACCGAGATCAGCTCCGGCAGCCAGGCGTGCGCGCGGTAGAGCGCCCACTGCAACCGGCACACGACGTTGAGCCGCTCCCGCCAGCCCCGGGGCGGTGGGTCCGGCAGCGGCCTGGTGCGGAAGACCTGGCGCAGCATGAGGTGCACGAGTTCTTCCTTGCCCGCGATGTGCCGGTACAACGACATCGGCCCCACCGCCAGCTCCGTGGCGAGCCTGCGCATCGAGACCGCTTCCAGCCCTTCGGCGTCGGCGACGCGGATGGCCGTCGTGGTGATGCGGAACCGGGTCAGGGTCTGGCCGGGCGGTGGCTCGCGGCGCGGCTTCGCCCCCGTGGTGCGCACCACGGTCCCCGCGCCAGGATGGGCTTCCACCAAGCCTTCCTGCCGCAACAGGTCGAGCGCCTTGGTCGCCGTCGCCATCGCGACGCCCCATTCGCGGGTGAGCGCCCTCGTGGAGGGAACGCGCTCGCCGGGGAGCAGTTCGCCCGCCTCGATGCGGGCTCTGATGGCGGCGGCAATGCGTCGGTACGGCGGGTTCACGAGGCAAAGTGTACTAGTACAGTCGACCGGGTCGACCTGGGGTTTTGCACCGGAAGCCCTTCGTTTCATTGCGATGTGCGCGCGAGCGTCGGCACAGTCTGTGGTGTGAGTTCGATACAGCGTACGCAGCGCGCCACGGAGATCCTGTGCGATGCCTTCGTGACGGACCCGGTGGTCGAATGGGTGTTCCCCGGTCCGATCGAGCAGCGGCGGGCTTCGGTGGCACGCGTGTTCGCCCCACTGGTCGAGATTTCCGCGGCGGCGGACGAACTGGCCGTGCTCGACGACGGTGCGGCGGCGGTGTGGCTCCCCGTCGAGGCAGGCCAGGACATGGCTCCAGGACCGGAGGAGGAGCTGCCCCCGCGCTTGCGGACACTGGTGGAGGTGTTGGCGCGCGGCCATTCCACGGAGCGCGATCACCTGTACTTGGCGTTCATCGGTGTCGCACAAGGAAAACAGGGGCGAGGGCTCGGCGGCAGGCTGCTCGCGGAGCGACTGCGGCGCGCCGACGTCCCCGTCTACCTGGAGGCGAGTTCGGCGCGCAACGTGCCGCTGTACGAGCGCCACGGCTTTCGGCTCACCGACGAACCAATCACGTTGCCCAGCGGGCCCACCGTGTGGCCCATGTGGAAGGAGAACTGAAATGGCTGTGCGGAGGGAAATTCTCGCGGGCACGAACGCGGACTTCATGATCGTGCGGGAGCTGGCCGTCGCGGGCACGCAGGTGGAGATCGGCCGCGCGCTGGCGGAGGAGGCGGCGCGCTCCTACGGCTGGCGCCCGCAACCGGCCGACCGGCGCACGGTCCGCGCGCGGCGGCTGTGGTTCGAGCGGAACTGGCCGCAGCACCACGAGCGGATGCGTGGCGCGGCTTTGGCTCTGGGACTGGATTTCGAGGCTGATGAGTACTATGTGGACGGTCTCAGCGGCGTGCCGAACGGGTCGGCGTGCTCCGCGACGTTCCTCCCGCCGAGCGCGACTTCGGAGGGTCGGGGACTGCTCGGCCGCAACTACGACTTCTTCACCACGAGCGCGGCGGATCTGTTCGCGATGCTCAGCGGCGGCCAGCCGACCGGCGGGTCCGAACCGCCGATGGCGTCGCGGCCGTTCGTGGTGCGCAGCAAGCCGACTGACGGTCCCGCGACCACGTTGATCACGATGGACACGCTGGACGGCTGCATGGACGGGATCAACGAGCACGGTCTCGCGGTGGTGCTGCTGATCGCCGATGCGGAGACGACGGGCGAGCCGATCGCCGCGGGGCCGCAGGTCGGGCTCTCCAGCATCCAGCTGCCCCGGTTCGTCCTGGACACCTGTGCGACGGCGGAGGAGGCCAGGGCGGCGCTGCTCGGCGCGAAGCAGTACGACCTGGGCACACCGCTGCACTACCTGATCGCCGACGCCAGCGGTGACTGCTTCGTGTGGGAGCGCGGCGCGGGCGGGGACGAGCACATCACCGACGGTGGCGGCGGTGCCCTGTGCGTGACGAACCACTTGCTGCACAAGCACTCCGGCGAGCTCCCGGCCGACAACGAGGAGACGATGCTGACCTATGAGCGCCATCGCAGGCTCAGCAAGGAGACGAACGCCGTGCTGTCCGGGCCGGGTGTGCGCGCGGCGATCGACTCCGTGAACTTCGACGCGGTCGGCGCCGAGGTGCCCTACCCGATCCGGACCCTGTGGCGCTCGGTGTTCGACCTCGGCGAGCGCACCCTGGCGGCGCGCTTCTACCTCGCCGACGACCGCTACACCGACGAGCTCGCCTTCACCTGCTGACCGAGGTCGGGCGGTCTTCAAGTCCCACGAACCCTCCAAACGATCACCGAAAACCGCCCCCAACCCCCGCGAGGCTCCGGGGAGGTTGGGGGCGGTTTGCGATCGCTGGGGAGGGGGTGGGGGGTACTTGAAGACCGGGGAACCCGCTAGAGCACCTTGCGGAGAGCGCCGAGGAGGAGTTCGACCCGCTCGGGCCTGGCGTTGTGGCCCATCAGGCCGATCCGCCAGACGGTCGCGGCGAACTCCTTGGCGCCCGCGCCGATCTCGATGCCGAGCTCCTCCAGCAGGCGCTTGCGGACGGCCGCCGAGTCCACTCCGTCCGGCACCCACACCGAGGTCAGCTGGGACAGCCGGTGGCCCTCGGCGGCGAAGAGCTTCAGGCCCATCTCCTCAAGGCCGTTCTGCAGGGCCGTGCCGACGCGGCGGTGCCGCTCGAAGACCTCGGGCAGCCCCTCCTCCAGCACCCGGCCCAGCCCGGCGTGCAGCGAGGCGATCATCGCGACCGGCGCCGTGTGGTGGTAGGTCCGGCCGCCGCCCGCGCCGCCGCTGACGTAGTCGCCGATCAGCCCCAGGTCGAGGTACCAGGTCGGCGGGTGCGGCACCCGCCGCGCCCACGCCCGCTCGGACACCGTGAACGGCGCCAGCCCCGGCGAGACCCCGACGCACTTCTGCGTCCCGGAATAGGCCAGGTCGACACCCCAGTCGTCGACGAGCACCGGCGAGCCCGCCAGCGAGGTCACGCAGTCGGCGATCACCAGCACGCCCTCGTCCCGAGCGCGGACGGCGGCGCCGAGCGCGGCGATGTCGCTGCGCACTCCGGTGGAGGTCTCGGCGTGCACGGCCGCGACGATCGCGGGCCTCGGGTGCGCGTCGAGCACCCGCTGCGGGTCGACCGGCTGCCCCCACTCGTGGTCGACACGGACCACCTCGGCGCCGTAGCGCCCGGCGACGTCGCACATCCGCTCGCCGAACAGGCCGTTCACCGCGATGACCGCGACGTCGCCCTTGCGCACGGTGTTGGCGAAGGCGGCCTCCATGCCGATGGACCCGGTGCCCGACAGCGGCAGCGTCCGCCGGTTGGCGGTGCCCCACACGGTGCGCAGCCGCGCGCAGGTCTCGTCCAGCAACCGCAGGAACTCGGGGTCGAGGTGGCCGAGCAACGGCGCGCCGAGGGCGAGCGTCGCCTCCGGGTACGGGTTGGACGGACCGGGACCCAGCAACACGCGATCGAGCAGAGGCATGCACGCACCCTAACCGGCGCACCCTGTCGGCACATTTTAGGTAGATTGAATCTACGTAGATCTGAGCTACTTTAGATGTGAGCTACGGAGGTGCGCCCATGGCGACGCGTTTCGTCGGTCGTGCGACCGAGCTCGACCTCCTCGGCAAGCGCCTGGAGCGCGTCGGCACCACGGGGGGCGGGAGGGCCCTGGCGATCAGGGGGCGCCGCCAGGTGGGCAAGTCCCGCCTGGTCCAGGAGTTCTGCGGGCGCGCCGAGGTGCCGTACCTGTTCTTCACCGCGACGAAGGGCGCCTCGCCCGTCGAGGCGGTGACGGCCTTCCTCGCCGAGCTGCGGGAGTCGGACCTGCCCGTCGACCACGAGCTGATCCCCGGCGAGGCCACCGGGAACTGGGCCGACGCCTTCCGCGTGCTCGCGTCGGTGCTGCCGGACCGGCCCGTCGTCGTCGTGCTGGACGAGCTGCCCTGGCTGGCCGAGCAGGACGAGCGCTTCGACGACGCGTTGCAGACGGCGTGGGACCGGCTGCTCTCCCCCAAGCCCGTGCTGCTGGTGCTGCTCGGCAGCGACATCCACATGATGGAGCGGCTCACCGCCTACGACCGGCCGTTCTTCGGGCGCGCGGACACCATGGCGCTCGGGCCGCTCAACCCCGCCGAGACCGGGCGCGCGCTCGGTCTCGGCCCGGCCGACGCCATCGACGCCCACCTGGTCTCCGGTGGCCTGCCCGGCATCCTGCGGGCGTGGCCGCGCGGCACCCCCGCGCTGGACTTCATCAAGCAGGAGTGCGCCGATCCGGCGTCGCCGCTGTTCAGCGTCCCCGAGGCGACGCTGATGGCGGAGTTCCCCGCGCCCGACCGGTCCCGCCGCGTCCTCGAAGCCGTTGGCAGCGGCGAGCGCACCCACGCCAACATCGCCGCGGCGGCCGGGGGACGGGCCGACCTGCCGTCCGGGGTGCTGTCGCCGCTGCTGCGACGGCTCGTGGACGAGAAGCGGGTGCTCGTCGCGGACTCCCCGCTGTCGACCCAGCCAGGCAAGCCCGCCCTGTACCGCGTCGACGACTCCAGCCTGCGGCTCTACCTCGCGGCGCTGCGGTCGGCCTCGGAGCTGGTGCGGCGCGGTCTCCCCGCGTCGGCGGTGTTCCGTCGCGTGCGGCGGCACTGGTCGAGCTGGCGCGGCAAGGCCGTCGAACCGCTTGTGCGACAAGCACTCGAACTCGCCGCGGCGGCCGGAGACCTGCCGTGGGAGGAGGTCGAGGCCGTGGGCGGCTGGTGGAACCGGCAGTTCGACCCCGAACTCGACCTGGTGGGGTGCGACCGCGCGCCCGTCGCCAGGACCGTCCACTTCGTCGGTTCGATCAAGTGGCTGTCCGCGCCGTTCGACAAGCACGACCTCGCCGCGCTCATCAAGGCCGCACCTCGGGTACCCGGGTACAGCAGCGGCTTGGTCGCCGTGTCGCTCTCCGGTGTGGACGCGGAGGGACTGGACCTCGTCTGGGGACCGGACGACATCGTCAACGCTTGGGAGTCATGAGCATGGAGAACTGCGTGTTCTGTTCCATCGTCGCCGGGCGCGCCCCCGCGACCGTGCTCGCGGAGTGGGAGGACGCCATCGCGATCCGCCCGCACGGCGGGGTCAACGACGGGCACGTCCTCGTGCTGCCGCGCGTGCACGTCCAGGACGCGGGCACCGACCCGGACGTGACGGCCGCCGTGATGCGCCGCGCCGCCGAGCTGATGGCCCGCCTCCCGGCGGCGAACCTGATCACCTCGAAGGGGGCCGACGCGACGCAAACCGTGTTCCACCTGCACGTTCACGTGGTGCCGCGCGAGGCCGAGGACGGTTTGGCGCTGCCATGGACAACCTGATGTCGAGAACGCGGCCTCGGCTCCGTCCCAGGGTCAGGAGCGACTACGACACAGGAGGCGAACCATGCTGCACAACGAGGTCATCGAGGTCCTGAACCGTCCGGGCAGCCAGGAGCTGCTGGCCCGCGACATCACCCGCCTCGCGTACGTGGCCAAGGACGGCACGCCCCGGACCGTCCCGATCGCTTTCACCTGGAACGGCTCGGAGATCGTCATGTGCACCAGCACCAACGCGCCGAAACTGCCGTCCCTGCGGGCGAACCCGGCGATCGCGCTGACGATCGACACCGAGGTGCACCCGCCCAAGATCCGTGGTCACCCCCACGTGGGCCAAGCTCATCGACTTCGAGACGACCCTGCCCACCGCCGTCGAGCAGCTCATCCAGCAACGCGCCGAACGCCAGACCGCATAACCACCCCGGGCCGTGGGTTCCACAGTCTTCAAGTCCTACCAACCCCCGCCCAACACGTCTCAAACCACACCGAACCCTCCGCGGCCGGAGGAGTTCGACGTCGTTTGAGACGTCTGGGGATGGGGTCGGGGGGTCTTGAAGACCGGTTAAGTTCTCTAGCTACGGTGACGCGGGTTGGGCGGGGAGTTGCCAATCGCGGGCGCGGAGTTGGGCGGACCACATGTCGGCGTAGCGGCCGGGGCGAGTGATCAGTTCTTCGTGCGTGCCGCGTTGCGCGACAGTGCCGCCGTCGATCACCAGGATCTGATCTGCGCCGACCACAGTGGACAGTCGATGCGCGATGACCACGACGGTCTTGCCGCGGACCAGGTTGTCGATGGCCTGCTGCACAACGACTTCGGACTCGGTGTCGAGCGCAGCCGTCGGCTCGTCGAGCAGCACCACGGGGGCGTCCTTGAGGATGGCGCGGGCGATGGAGATGCGCTGGCGTTCTCCACCGGAGAGCGCGGAGCCGATCTCGCCGACCCGCGTCCGGTAGCCCTGCGGCAACCGCGAGATGAACGCGTGCACGTTCGCCGCGCGGGCGGCGGCGATGATCTCTTCTTCGGTGGCGTCGGGGCGGCCCATCGCGATGTTGGCCAGGATCGTGTCGTCGAACAGGTAGACGTCCTGGAACACCACGGCGATGTGGCGCAGCAGCTCGGCGGGTTCGAGGGAACCGACATCGACGCCGCCGAGCCGGATCACACCGGACTGGGGATCGGCGAAGCGGGTGATCAGCTTGGTGACGGTGGTCTTACCGGAGCCGGAGGGGCCCACGAGCGCGGTCAGACTCCGTTGGGGGACAACGAGATCGACCTCGTGCAGCACGGGTGACGTGCGGCCGTCGTAGGTGAAGCCGACCTTGTCGAAAGTGATGTCGAAGGACGTCGGTGCGGTCCCGCCCGGGCGCACGGGGAGCGGTTCGACGGCGAGCACGGAACCGATGCGGCTCAGCGCGGCCTCGGACATCTCGAAGAGCTTGGTCATCGTGACGGCGGCGCCAAGGGGCTCGGCGAAGCGGGCTGCGGTCACCACGACGGCGAGCAGCAGCGGCAACGACAAGCGCGCGTCGAGCACGAACGACGCGCCAAGCGTTACGAGTGCCACCACTGCGACCTGGACGAGGAACTGAAGCGCCGCAACGGGAACCGAGGCCGATCGGTTGGAGACCGCGTTCGCCTCCTGCTGGTGCGTGAACACCGACACGAGCCGTTCGGAGTCCGCGCCCGCCTGTCCGGTGGCCTTGAAGACCGGCAAACCCTGGACGTACTCGACGATCCGGCTGGCCGCCCCCGCGTTCGCCTCGTCCACACGGCGGAATCCCGCGTTGGACAGAGCGCGGAGCTTGCGCACCAAGGGAATGGCGGCGATCGTCGCCGCCACGAGCACCAGGCCGAGGCGCCAGTCCACGACGAGCACGACGACGCCGAGCAACGCGGGAACGGTGACCAGCTGGACGAAAAGGGTTGAGAACGAGGAGATCCCGGTCGCCGCGCTGGTGACGTTGCTGCCGACCACTGTGGTCAGGTCACCGGCGGCACGGCGGTTGAGTTCCTGTTGCGGCATCGACCTAAGCCGGTCACCGAGCCGGGTTCGCGTGGCGCCCGTGACCAGGTGCCAGTAGTCGTAGGTGAACGCGCCTTCCCGCACGCGAAGCGCGCCTTCGATGACCACAAGGGCGGCGAGCGCACCGACCCACGACCACGCCTCGCCAAAGCGCCCGGCCGACAAAGCGGCCAGCAACGGGATGAAGACCGCGTAGGCCGCCGCCTGCACCAACGAGGCGATCACCGAGATGCGGAGGGTGGCCCGGAACTGCGGCGCGTACGGGCCCGCGGCCAGCATCATGAGACGCCGAATGCGCTTCACAGCTTCACTTCCTTACTGCCAGTCAGACCCCAGCTGGAAGCCTGTTCGTGTCGAGCCCACAGCGCGGCGTAGCGCCCGTTCGCGGCGACCAGTTCGGCGTGCTTGCCGCGCTCGACGACCTTTCCGCCGTCCAGCACGACGATCTGGTCCACATCGACCACAGTGGACAGTCTGTGCGCGATCACCAGGACCGTGCGGCCCTTGGTGAGGCGGGCGATGGCGTCCTGGATCGCGGCCTCGCTCTCCGGATCGGTGAACGCGGTGGCCTCGTCGAGCACGACGACCTGGGCGTCGGAAAGGATCGCCCTCGCGATGGTGACGCGTTGGCGCTGCCCGCCGGAGAGCCGTCCGCCGCGCTCGCCGACCTGGCTGTCGTAGCCGTCCTGGAGCTCGGTGACGATGAAGTCGTGCGCGGCGGCGGCACGTGCTGCGGCCCGCACTTCTTCATCGGTGGCGCCCGGCTTGCCGAGGCGGATGTTCTCCGCGACCGTGCCTTCGACCAGGAACGGGTCCTGGAACACCAACGCCACGTGTTGGAGCAGGACATCGCTCCGCATCTCGCGGACGTCCACACCGCCGACGCTCACAGAACCCGCTTCCACGTCGTAGAAGCGCGGGATGAGCCTGGCCACAGTGGACTTCCCGGAGCCGGACGGGCCGACCAGCGCGCACACGGAGCCCGCGGGAATCTCGATGTCCACTTCGGACAGGACGGGGGCGCCCCGATCGGTGGAGTAGCTGAAGGTCACGCCGGTGAGCGACACGGCCGAGCCCTGAGGTGCCTTCGGGGAGGACGGCTCGGGCAGTGGCGGGATCGCGAGCAGTTCGTTGATCCGCACAGCTCCGGCCTTGGAGTCGTTGACGTAGTTGGTCAGGTGCATCAGCGGCGAGATCGCCTCGATCGGCATCGCTCCGATCAGCAAGCCCAGCAACAACTCCGGCGCGGTTATCCACTCCGTGGCCAGCATCGGCACGCCTGCCGCGGCGATCACGAGCAGCGTGGGCAGCGGCACGATCACGAGCTTGTTGAACACCGAGGCGGTGCGCGATGTCGCGGTCCACGCGCCGATGGCCGCCGTGAACGCCTCCACCGCGTCGGTGAAGCGCCGGAAGGACGTGCGGCCGTCGTCGAAGGTGCGGACCACGGGCATGCCCTGGACGAACTCCACGACAGCGGCGTTGACGTTCTCGTTGGCGTCGTTGTACTTGGCGCGCTGAGCCGCGTAGTCGCGGGCCATCAACGAGAAGGAGATCATCGCCACCGGCACCACCAGCAGGACGGCGAGAAGCAGCTTCCACTGCACGACTCCGAGCGCGATGAGAGCGGCGATCGGTTGCGCGGCAACGGCTCCGAAGAACGGCATGGCGTCAGCCACGACGTTGTGCAGCGCCGCCACGTCGTCCTGCATGACCTTCTTGATCCGCCCGGAGCCCAGGCGCTGCACCACTCCGAGGGGCATCTTCGCCAATGCGTCGGCAAGGCGGCGCCGGAGCACCACTTCGAGTTCGAAGCTCGCGTGGTGGGCGACCTGCTCGGCCAGCCACCGCGAACCGAACGAGACCACGAGCCCCACCAAAGCGAAGCTGATCCACCATGCGAGCGCCGACGCGGAGGGTTGCGCCGCGAACAGCTCACCGACCGCCATGGCGACGCAGACGTAGCCCGCCACACCCGCGGCACCACCGAGAGCCCCGAGCGCCAACGCCCGCGTGAGCTGACCGCGCACTCCGGGCGAGAGAGCAACCAGGTCGGAAACCGGCTTCATACCGCTGTTGCTCACTTCAGATCCTCCGCGACCTGCTGAACGAGCGGTTCGTTCATGCAGGAGAAGTGATTGCCATCCACATTGGACACGGTGAAGTCGCCGAGGCAGACCTCACGCCAGAACTCCAGCATCTGTTCGGTCATGCCCGGCGCCAAGGTCGTTGCAGGACAAAGGAATCTGATGTCGCCGACGTAGGGCGGCGGGACGAAGCGCGCGGACTGGAAGCTCTGCTTGAAGACACGGAACATGCCGATGGCCATCTCCGGCAGCATCGAGGCGGCTTCGGCGTAGCGGGCGAAGCGCTCCTCCTGGCTGAGCGCGCCGAGCCGGGCGAAGAACGGGTCGAACTGCGCGAGCGAACCCTCCGGAACGCGACCGTCGTTGTCGCGCACCAGCTTCGGGAACGCCTCCGACACGGCCTGGGGGTCGACCGAGCCGAAGCCGATCTGGTCGAGCGTGATGCCGAGGTTCGGCACGAACAACGTCTCGAACATCAGGTCGTCCTGGATGTCGAAGGAAACCAGGTGACTGCTCACCAGAACGAGGTCTTCGACCTCCATGCCGCGCTCCGCCAGCCGACGCGCGACCTCCGTGGCGAACATGCCGCCGAGGCAGTAACCGATGAGCTGGAACCGCGTGTGCCCTTCGGCGAGCAGGCGTTCGGTGTAGTCGTCGGCCAACCTGCCCACCACATCGGACGGATCGAGCGCGAGATACACGTCGGTGTCGGCGATCGCGATGCCGAGCACTGGGCCCTGGTCCTGCTCCACCAGGCGCGCGGCGAGCGGACGGAAGCACTCCATCGTGCCCAGCCCGGCGTGGAACAGCACTCGGACCGGGCCATCACCATTGGTGCTGAAGGGAACCAGGGCCGCGTTGCTCCCGCTGGCGGTGACGATCTCGGGCTCTGCCTTGCGGCGCAGGAACGCGGCGAGCTGCGCCACGGTCGGCTCGTTCAGCAGTTGTCGCAGCAGGGTGTCGAACGGCACCGGCTCCGCCTCGGGCAGCTCCTCACGCAGCCGTCCGGCCATGCGCGCCATGATCAGCGAGTCGGCTCCCCTGGTGAAGAAGCTCTCCGTGCGCCCGATCACCGGGATCTGCAACGCCTCGGCCCAGCGCTTCGCCAGTGCCTCCTCCAGCTCGTTCTCCGGAACCTCCGCCGCGACATCCCCCACAGGAGTCGGCCGCCATGCCTGGAGCGTGCGGCGGTCCACCTTCCCGTTGCCGGTCAAGGGAAGTGCGTCCACGACCTGGAGTTCGCCGGGGATCATGTGCTCCGGCAGGCGCAACGCGAGGAAGTCGGCCAGCTCAGCGGTCGTCACCCGCGCGCGGTCGGTTCTCACGCGCTTGACGAACAGCTCCGGCAGTTCCAGGACGGAGTCCTCCCAAGGCCGCTCACCGTTGACGACGAGCCACCCGCCGGGCACCAGGAGGTCGACGAACGCGCTACTGAACGAGGTCGCCACGATGGCGTCGAAGGTGTTGGGAGCGAAGCCCTGTGCGCGGTAGTCGAGGTCGACATCGAGCACACCCAACCGGTAGTCGGCGTCCAATCCGGCCAGCACATCCACGACCTCATCGCGAAGGCGGCCGAGTTCCAGAATCCGAAGTGGACGATCGGAGGCGACAGCCGCGCGGTACAGCACGGCCGCGATCGCGTGGTCAGTGGATCGGGCAGCGCTGGCGATACGGATCAGTCGTGAGTCGTCTGTGGACAGTGGCTCGACGCGCGCGGTCTCGACGACGCCGAACAACGCGCCGTCCGCAACGACAACTCCGGCAGAGGCGATCGCCGGGTGCTCCACGAGCGCGGCCTCGATCTCGCCGAGTTCGATGCGGTGGCCGCGGATCTTGACCTGCGTGTCGGCTCGCCCCAGGAACTCGATGTCCCCGCCGGGCCGGTAGCGCCCGAGGTCACCGGTGCGGTACAGACGCTCGCCGTTGTGCGTGACGAACCGGTGGGCCGTGGTCTCCGGATCGCCGAGATAGCCTTGCGCGAGCCCAGCGCCGCTGATGAACAGCTCGCCGACAGTCCATACAGGACAGTCCTGCATCCCGGTGTCGAGGACGCGGAAGCCTTGGTTGGCCAGCGGCTTCCCGTAGGGAATGCTGTGCCAGCCCTCAGGAACACCGTCGATGCGGTGGTAGTTCGACCAGATCGCCGCCTCGGTCGCACCACCGAGGCTGATCAGCTCCATGCCTGGCAAGCGCGTTGCGGCCTCGGCGGGGAGGGTGGTCGGAATCCAGTCACCGGAGAGGAGCGCGAGCCTCAGCGTGGGCAGCTCGGAATCGAGATAGGTCAACAGCATCTGCATCAACGCGGGCACCGAGTTCCACAAGGTGACTCCGTGCTGCGCCACCAGGTTCGCCCAGTGCGAGGGGTCCGCGCGACGAGCTGCGTCCGGGTAGACCAGGGCCGCACCGAGCGACAGCGGGCCGAAGATGTCGTAGACAGACAGGTCGAATCCGAGGTTGGCGACGCCGAGCACCCGGTCGTCGGCGGTGATCCCGAAGCGCGAGTTGATGTCCACAATGGTGTTGAGAGCGGCGCGGTGGCTGATCACGACGCCCTTGGGCTTGCCGGTCGAACCCGACGTGTAGATCACGTACGCGGCGGCGTCCGGGTCGCCAGGAGTGACCTCGATGGGGCTGCCAATGGGTTTCAGGACATCGACGTGGATGCCCGGACCCACCCAGGACTGGGTCAGCACGTGCCGGACCTCGGCGTCGCGCAGGATCGCCTCGCGGCGGAGCACGGGCTGGACGGTGTCCACGGGGAGGTAGACCGCGCCCGCGAGCAGCGTGCCAAGCACGGCGCTGACCTGCTCGATCCCCTTGTCCATCACGATCGCCACCCGCTCGCCCGGCTCGCATCCCGCGGCGCGCAGGGCAACCGCGACAGCATTGGCACGGGCCACGAGGTCGGCGTAGGTCACCGAGCCGCGCGGGTCGATCACCGCCACCCGGGCGGGAGTCCGCGCTGCCTGTGCGAAGACCTCTTGGTGCAGCAGGGCGTCCGGGAGCGGTGCGGCGGTGGCATTGGCCGCGCGGCGTTCCTCAACTTGCCAGCTCGGCAACTCAAGAGCTGCGCCGTCCCATGCGTCATCGGACGTGGCGAGGCGGAGCAGCAGCGACTCGAAGGATTCGAACATGTCGTCGACAAGACCATCGGGGAAGACTCCGTCGCGGATGTCCCAGTTCACCCGCAGGCCGTCCGCGTCGTCCATGGCCTGGCAGTCGATGAACACCTGCGGGGTCTGGGTGATGCCGAACCCGTCGAAGCAGCCGGTCATCGTGCTGCCGATGCCGATCGCGCTGGTGAACACGATCGGCATGAGCGCGGCTTCCCGGCCCCGGCGCCGCGCCAGCTCCCGGATCACCTCGACACCGGAGTACAGCCGGTGATCCAGGTCGTCGAAGAGCTGCGCGCCGATCACCGCGGCGCGCTCGGCGAAGGTCCTGCCGGTGTTCCAGTCCACCGCGAGGAGGTTGACCGAGGTGAAGTCGCCGACCACCTCGTGCACCTGGGGGTGCAGCGGCAGGCGGTTGAGCACGGTGAGGTTGAGGGAGAACCGCGACGCTTGGCTCCACCGCTCGATCACTGCCGCGTAGGCGGAAAGCACGGTCGACGACGGCGTGAGACCCCGGCTCTGCGTGCGGCGCTTGAACTCCTCCCACTGGGGAGCGGTCAGCCGGAGCTGATTGCGGGAGAACGACGGCTCCTGCGCACGCTGGTCCATCGGCAGGTCCGGCGCGGGCGGCAGCTCGTCCAGCCGTGCGGTCCAGTAGTCGCGATCACGCTGGTAGTGACCGGTTTCCCGCATCTTCAGCTCGGTGACCAGGTAGTCCCGGAACTGCATCTCCAGCTCGGGCAGCTCGCGCTCCGGATCGGCGTGCAGGGCCTCCAACTCCCCCAGCAACATCGCGATGCTGGCCCAGTCCGCGATGAGGAAGTCCAAGGACACGTGCAGCACGGCGTGCTCGTCGGTCCGCGTCGCGCGCAGGTCGAACAACGGCCACTGCGTGGTGTCGTAGACGTGGTGGCCGAACTCCTCCCGAATCGCGTCCAAAGTGGACTGTGCGTTCGGGAGACCGCGGAGATCGGTGACGGGAACGCTCACCTTGGGCACCTCGGGAAGCACGCGTTGGTAGCCGTCGGTGGAGATCACTGCGCGCAGCATGTCGTGTCGTTCGATGAGGCGGTTCCACGCGGCCGTTAACCGGTCTTCGTCCAGCGACGGATAGCTCACCTCGACGTAGACGTGACACGCGACGCCTCCGAAGCCGAAAGCGTCGTTGCGGCCGAGCAGGTAAGCGGCCTGGACATCGGTCAGCGGGAACGGCTCGTTGCGCGCTCCACGATCTGGAACGATCGCGGCGCTTTCATTCTGCAGCAAGGAAATCACAGCATCCTTGCCCGCGCGGAGAGCTTCGAGGAGGTCGCCGGTGAGCACGCCCTTGGGTGCTCGGTAGCGAAGCTTGCCGTCTTCCGCCCACAGCTTCACGCCCGCGCGGTTGAGGTCGGCGACAAGGGTTTCTGGCGTGGTCACGACTGGGACTCCTCAACGGATGCGGGGGTGAGAACGGTTCCGTGCAACTTCGCCGGGTCGAGCTCGGCGCGGAGGCCGTGCAACTGCACGCCGATGACGCCGGTCGTCAGCGCGGGTTCGGGTCTCAGCCACCGGTCGGCGCGGACGAAGCGATCGAAGTGCGGTCGCTGCGCACGGCTGACGCCGTAGCGGATGGCCGCGATCCCGGTGGCACCATTGGGATGCACGACTTCGGCAGGACGCTGCGGCGGGTCGTAGGAGGAGACGACGAACGGCAGTTCGACCAGGGTCGGGGCGAGCATCTGGTAGCGCACGCGCCGGCCGTCCGGGCGAGTGCGGCCGTTGCGGAAGATCCGCGAGACGTCGACACCTCGCGTGGCGAGCTGGGCGCGCGTCGTGGTCAGGTCGGTGTCGTCGGTCTCCAGCGCGAGGTCGCGCCAGCCCTTCCCCGGCCTGGACCACTTGTGCAGCCGCTTCCCCATGCCCGCGCCGAAGCGGAGCGCGACCGGCCAGCGCAGCGGCGCGAGCTTCGACGGGAACTCGAAGAACTCGATGAACGGACCCTCGGAAAACCAGATCAGCGCATTGTGCGCCTTTTTCGGATCACTTCCCCAGCTCACCGAGAACCCCAGATCCGCGAAATTCCTGACAGCCTCGTGAATGTCGTCCACTCGACACAGGACGTGACTCGTCCTCAGCATGACGAAAATCCCTTTCTTGACATCCACGCAGCTAGACTAGTTATGGTGACCTCATGAACGTCACCGACATCGGTTTTCTGCGTCGTCGCATCGAGGAGGACGACGCAGTGCGATCGACTCCCGAATTGCGCGAAGCGCTCGATTCCGGAGCGCCGGGAGTCGGCCCCTGGCTGGACGCGTTCGGGGATCGACCGGAACGCAATCTGGTGTTGTTCCCGCTGCGTGGCATCGGCAGCGACATCGTGCTGGCGACCTTGCTCGCGGGCGGGACCGTTGTCCTCGGTGACCCCGGCGCCCACCCTGCGCGCACGCTCGCGCTGCTGGAGCGCAGCGGCGCCACGGCCGTGACGCTGCCGTCGAAGTTGCTGGAGCGACTGAACTCCGAGCCGTCCGCGCCGATGACTGATTTCGCCGAGCTGCGCCGGATCTTCTACGTCGGCGAGCCCACGCGGTTCGACTTCCCCGGCCCAGAACTGTCCCGTGTGGACACTCTCACCTTCGAACACGTCTCCGAGTTCGTCGCGCGCTTCCGGGACGCAGTGCTGGCGTCGATGCTGCTTACGCTGCAAGCGAATGATGTTCTCCGCGACCCTGCGATCAGCCACACCGGCGAGGAGATCCTGACCGCGGCGCGGGTGGCGGAGCGGCACCACGGTGTTGTCGAGCGCTGGCTCACCGCGCTGACCGAGCACGGGGTCCTTGTCCGGCAAGGTGATCGTTTCCTCGGGACGGAGCCGATCGACGCCGACGCGGTCGCACAGGCTTGGGATGAGGCGGAGAAGCTGTGGACGGGTCACCTCGGAGCCGCCGAGGTCGCCGCGTACTTCCGTCGTAACGCGGAGCGGCTGCCGCAGCTCATGACCGGCGAGGAGCAGGCCACGCTGCTGCTGTTCCCCGAGGGGCGCACGGACATCGCCGACGCGCTCTACCGCGACACCGCCGTGGCCCGCTATCTCAACGCCCGGGTCAGCGAGACCGTGCAGCGGCTGGGCGCCAAGCGGATTCTGGAAGTCGGCGCGGGCACCGGCGCCACGAGCGAGGTCGTCATCCGCGATCTGGCGGACCGGGCGGACGTCGACTACCTGTTCACCGACCTGTCCGCGTTCTTCCTCACCACGGCGAAGGAGCGGTTCGCGGACTACCCTTGGGTCCGCTTCGGGATCTACGACATCGACACGCAGGACTCTGACGAGCCGGGGGCCTTCGACGTGATCATCGCTGCGGGTGTGCTCAACAACGCGCGTGATGCCGACGCGACTCTCAGCCGCCTCAAGGCCCTGCTCGTTCCCGGCGGTTCGCTGCTGATCATCGAGCCGACTCGGGAGTACTACGAAATCCTGATCTCCCAGGCGTTCATGATGACTGCGGCGGAAGACGTTCGCTTGCGGAGCGGCACCATGTTCCTGTCGAGGCAGCAGTGGGTCGAGGCCATCGATCGCGCTGGTCTGTCCATTGTGGACGTCACGCCTGACGACACACATCCGCTGTCGCCGATGTCGCAGTACCTGTTCGTCGCGCGTCACTGAGGACGCCCGGCGAGGAGGGTCGCGTAGCCGAGCTGGGACGTCAGGTCCTGCCACATCCGGCACAGGGTCAGGTGGTACTGGTCCGGCCGCGCGCTCTCCCCCATCGCCACCAGATCCCGGCCGATGGCCTCAGGCAGCACTTCGGCCAGGAATTCCCGGTAGCTGGAAGGGTTTCCCGCCAGCAGCGACGTGCAAGGCTCGGCCAGGTGAGCGGCGTCGGGCGCGGTGAAGTCGAAGGACGTCCGCACGGATTCCGGGATGTGCAGCCGAGGTGTCCACGACACCGGCCCGTGCGCATCGTGCAGGGTGAGTGTGCCGCTGTCAGTGCCGATGGTGATGCGATGCAGCACGTGCATGTGGTTGTCGGGGTCGTCCGGGTTGATCTGGTTCTGCACGCGCAACGTCACCGGCACACCGCCGATCACGCCACTCACAACGGAATACGGCTCACTGTCCATGAGCTTGACGAAGTTCCACGGCCGCACACTCCCAAGTGCGTCACCGATTACGTGCAACAGCGGGAAGGACACCTGTACGGCGCACACGGCGTCGACGTACAACTGCTTCCCCAGTTCCTTTGCCGCAGCGACGAATCGGCGCGAGGCGGGCAACTGCGCGTACAGATCACCAAGCCGGTAGGTCACATTGTGTCGGCGTGCGACGCGCAGCGACTCCGCGAGGTCGTCGTGGTGCACCGGTTGTTCTTGCAGCACATGGATTCCCCGCGCCAGCAAGGCCCGTGCGAGTTCGCTCCCCGGCCCGCCCATCGACGATGAACGCACAACGACGCAGGCGATGTCGATGTCGTCCGGGAGCTGCTCGACAGCGGTGTACAGCGGCACCCCGGCGCGGCGAGCGGTGTCGGCGGAGCGCACGCTGCCGCGTCCGAGAATCCCCGCTAGCTCGAACCGATCGGGCTGCCGGGCGATGGCGGCGATGTAGGACTGCCCGAAGGTCGTCCCGCACACGAGCACCTTCACAGCACGCCCTCCTCGACGACGAGTTCGGAGAGCGGCGCGTCGAACACAGTGATGTCCAAGCCCTCGAACGGCTCCAGCACGGTGGCTGCTCGATGCTGTCCAATGGGAACGTCGCCGCGCAGGACTGCCTTTGTGGCCGCCACGGTCACTGCTGCCGTCAGCTCCGCGACACTGCCCGCACGCAACACCGCGGTCCGGCCGTCAAGCTCGGAGACGAAGGTCACCCGTGGGCTCCGACCGGCGAGATCGAGGGCTGACGCCTCGCACAGCCCCTTCCGCTCAGCGAGGGCCCGCCGGAGGTGCCTTCCCTCGATCACGCTGTACCAGGAGCCGTCTACAAGAGACAGTGAACGAGCGACCGCTTCATTTTCAGCATCCATGAACGGGAACGCGGCCACGGGTGCTTCGAAGAACGGTATGTCCACATCGGACAAGCGGGTCAGCGCTCCGTGCTTCACCTGGCCGCTCCGCCACGCGGCCAAGGGCTCGTTGACACCGTTGAGGTAGTCCTCCGCCCCGGCGGCGGTGAAGCGGTCGAGCACTCCGCAGTACATCGTCAGCGTGGAGCCCTTCGGCGCCAGCCATCGCGGCAGCAGCCCGGACAGGCCCGGCGAGGCTCCGGCGGCGAAGACCACACGACGCCCACGCGGATCGACAACCGCGTCCGCGCCACCCGCGTCCACGTGGTCGGCGCCCGCGTTCACCGCGGCGGCGGCGATCCGCGCGGCAGTCTGGTGCGACGGGCCGACGCAGTTCACCACCACCGACGCACCGGCAACGAACTCCGCCAGCGAACGGTCGTCGTTGATGTCCACACCGGACGATCGGCTTCCGGTCCGGATCTCCCCGTCGAACGCCTGGAGGACGTGTCGGCCGACCGTCCCGGATGCGCCGAGGAGCGCGATCACAGCTCCCCCTCCTCGACCTCGAACGCGACTGCGGCGCACGCGATGGTCGGCGCGGCGAACAGTTGCCTCAGCGGCAAGGCCACACCAAAACGCTGCTCTGCCTCCTGGATGAACCGCGTGGCGAGCAACGAGTCACCGCCGAGCGTGAAGAAGCTCTGGTCCCGCCCGATGTCGCCGATTCCCAGCAGCTCCGACCACATCGCCGCCAGCTCGGTCTCAACCTCACCGCGCGGAGCATCCCCAGTCGTCTCCTCTGCCGGAGACGCCAGCGCGGAGCGGTCGACTTTTCCGTTGGCGCTCAACGGCAGCCAGGGCAACACTTCGATGCGCTCGGGGATCATGTGTGCGGGCAGCCGACTGCTCACATGCCGCTGCACCTCGACGACGTCGAGGTCAACCGCGTCCTCGGGACGGCGGGCGCGCAGCGTCGCCAGGCCGGAGTCACCGACCGCGCGGTGGGTGACCTCCGTGAATCCGGCTTCGGCGAACAACTCCGCCCACCGCTGTGCGGAGAGCATGGGCGAACCGTTGGCGCGGCGCTCCGCGTCGAGTCCGTCAAATCCGTTCTCCAGCAAGGCCGCGGTCAGTAAGCCGATGGGCGCCAGCTCGGTCGGCTCCACCGCGATCACCCAACCGCCGCGACGTACGAGGAGTCCGGCCACAGCGATCCCGTGCCGGACATCGGCGTACCGGTGCAGCACGTTGTGCGCGAGCACCACGTCGAACTTGTGCCGCAAGGACTCCGGCACGCGACCCTCGGCGACCCGTTGGCAGTCAACGCCGTCGAGCCTCCGCGCTGCCGCCTGCACCATGGACGTGGAGGGGTCGATCAGCGTGTAGCAGACCTGATCGGAATTCAATGCGGATTGAAGTCGTTCCGCTGCAACACCTTCACGGCCGCCAAGCTCCACGACCTCCACTGGCCGCCCGAGTTCTGCGGCCAGCTCAGCGATCTCGCGGGCGATCACGGGCACGCTCTCCGCCCCGGCGTTCGCGGGCGCGAGGACCGGGTCCGTCAGGATTTCCGAGACGTTGCCGGTCTCCAGCACTCCGCGGAACCAGTCGATCCTGCGCCAGATGTGGTCGACCACCTCGTCCTGGCCGCCGGGCGCAGGAGGCTGCCGGTCCAGCCAGCGCGTCCACAGATCGCGGAGCGGCGGCGAAGCGGCGGGCAGGAGGTCACGGAGCAGAGGAGCAACGGCGGCGGCCTGCCCTGTGAAGTCGACGGCCTCCGTGACGCCGGTAGTCACCAAGGTCCGCGGAAGCCGTGCGGGAACGATCGCCGCCGTCAAGGTCGGGCTGACCACTGCTTGCCCGACTGCGGGGTGGGAGTGCAGGGCCGCTTCGATCTCGCCCAGCTCGATGCGGTGACCACGGATCTTGACCTGGTGGTCACGACGCCCCAGGAACTCCAAGGTGCCGTCCGGCCAGTAGCGGCCCAGATCCCCCGTGCGGTACCACCCGTCCACGAACTGCGCCGCCGTCGCCTCGGGCGCTCCGCGGTACCCCAGGGCCACTCCCGCTCCACCGATCCACAGCTCGCCAGGAGTCCAAACAGGACAGTCACGGCCAAACGGGTCCACCACGCGGAACTGCTGGTTGCGCAGCGGGAATCCGTACGGGATCGAGCTCCACTCCGGATCGACAGCATCCACTTCGAAGCAGTTCGACCAGATGGACGCCTCGGTTGCCCCTCCCAGGGCAACGAAACGGCAGTCCACCTTGCCGGGAAGATCCAGGCCGACCCAGTCACCGGACACCAGAACCACGCGGAAAGGCACCTGTTCCGCGACGATCAGGAGCATGTCGAGCAGCGCGGGAACGGTGTTCCACACGGTCACGCCGTGCCGGTGCACCAACTCCGCCCAGCGACGCGCATCGCGCCGGGCCTCCTCCTCGACCAGCACCACCGCGCCACCGACCGACAGCAGGCCGAACACGTCGTAGACCGAGAGGTCGAAGTCCAAGGCGGACACCGCGAGCACGCGATCCGACGCAGTGATCTCGAACCGCGAGTTGATGTCCGCGATGGTGTTCATCGCCGCGAAGTGGGTGATCTCGACGCCCTTCGGCTCCCCCGTCGAACCCGACGTGAAGATCACGTACGCGAGCCGGTCCTCGCCCAGCACGACCGGCGCGGGATCGGCCGACTCTGCCGCTCCCAAGAACTCCCGGTCGACGACCAGCCGCACCCTGGCGAGCCGCAGGATGCGTTCGCGCCGCACGGGCGGCTGGTTGACACCGATCGGCACATACGCCGCGCCCGCCGCGAGAACGCCCAGCACTGCGACGATCTGATCAACGCCCTTCGGCAGGGTCACCGCAACCGTCTCCCCCGGCCGCACCCCCTCCGCGAGCAGGACGGACGCGACGCGGCGAGCACGATCGGCCAGTTCGCCATAGCTCAACGAGCCATCACTTCCCCACAGGAGCGCGGGAAGCGACGGTGACTCCTCCGCGATGCGGAAGAACTCCTGGTGCAGCAAGACATCCGGCCGCGGACCAGCCGTGGCGTTGACGTTGGCAAGAATCGTCTTCTGCCCTCCGGGAAGGAGATCCGGAGTAGGAGCGGACCAGTCCGATTCGGCCAGCCAGTCCAGCATCCGGAGGTAGGCGTCGAACATCGCGTCCAGCAGACCCGCCGGGAACAGCTCCTCCACGGCGTCCCACAGCAACGCGATACCACCGTCCACTTCGGACACTTGGTGGTCGAGCCAGACCTGTGGGGTCTGCGAGATCCCCCAGAGCTGATCGGTGAGCAGCGGGTTCTCCGGGAAGGGAAGACCAAGGGCGCTGGTGAACACCACCGGCATGACCACGTCGGGTTCCCCGGCCCGCTTGGCCAGTTCGCGCAGCACCCAGACCGCGGATGCCTCGCGGTGGTCCAGCGCTCCCCACAGGCGTTCCTGAAGCCTGCGCGTGCCCGTGGACCACGCTTCTCCGGGCTCTGGATGGTGATCGACCAGGATCAGCGAGGTGAAGTCCCCGATCACGTTGGCGATGTCCGGATGTGCTTCACGGCGGTCGAACAGGGTGACGTTCAGGGTGAGGTCGGCGCGCCCGCTCCACCGCCCGAGCACATCGGCGAACGCCGACATCAGCACCGCCGAAGGCGTGACGCCGTGCGAGCGCGCTCGATCAGTGATCGCACTCCACTTCTCAAGACCGAGCACCGATTCCCGGCGGACGAACTGCGGCCGCTTGACCTCCGCGGGGTCCACCGCCAAGGGCAGCTGTGGCGCGGGCGGCAGCTCCGGGAGCCGCGCGCTCCAGTACTCCTGGGCCTTCTCCGCAGGCGGTGTCGCGGTGAGAACGTAGTCCCGGAAGGACATGTCGACGGGCGGCAGCTCAGCCGAAGGATCGGCGTAGAGCGCGCCCAGCTCGGAGTAGAAGATCAGCACGCTCAGTGCGTCAAAGATGAGGTTGTCGGTGCCGATGCCGAGAACGCCGTCGCGGGAGACAGTGACCGAGAACAACGGCCACACTGAGGGGTCGAAGACCTTGTGCGACATCTCCGCTCGCAGGTCGTCCACAATGGACACCTCGTAGGCGGGAACCTCAGGCAGCACACGCTGCTGGCCGTGCTCGTCGAAGACCACGCGAAGCATGTCGTGCCGGGCGACGAGCGCGTGCACCGCGGCTTCGAGCCGGGCCACGTCGAGATCCGGAACCGAGTACTCGCGGTAGAAGTGGCTTCCGACGCCGCCGAGCGTGAAGTCCTCGCCACGCCCGATCCAGTACGCCCGCTGCACATCGGTGGGCGGGAACGGCTCGAAGCGATTCGCAGGGTCGGCGACGACCTGCGCCACGGAGGACGCGCTCTCGGCCAGTGTCGCGGCGAAGGCGGCGAGCGTCGGGTTGGCGAACAACGCCGCCAACCCGACATTCCCGAGCCCGGCCGCGTTCAACCTGCTGACCAGGCGCGTCGCCAGCAGGGAATCCCCGCCCAGCAAGAAGAAGTTCTGTTCACGTCCGCGTACTGGTGTGCCGAGCAAGTCCGACCACGTCGCCGCAACGGCCTCCTCGACGCGTCCGGTCGGCGGAGTGAACTCTTCAACGTCCTTAATGGACAGGTCGCGCTTCAGGGCCGCGCGGTCGATCTTGCCGTTGGCGGTCAGCGGAAGAGAGGGGAGAACAGCAACCCGGTCCGGCACCATCACCGAAGGAAGCCGCTCCACCAAGGAGGCTTGCAGGGCTTCGAGATCGACGTCGCCCAGCCGATCGAACTCGGCCAGGTCACCATCGCCATGCAGGATCGCGACGAGCTCGTCCGTGCGCTCGGCGAGCGAATGCGCGAAAGGACCGCCCTGCCACCGCGCCGTGATCCACGGTGCGGGATCACGGCCGACGAGCCACTGCGTCACTTCAACAGCGTCGGTGTCGGGCGCCATCTCCAAGAGGTAAGCGACGAACGACGCGATGAGATCCCGGTCCGGCGCCATCGTGATCGCGGCGGCCAGCCTGCGCTCGTCGGTGACCACCGCGACGGCTTGCCCCACACCGGGGAACGCGGTCAGGGCCGACTCGATCTCCCCCAGTTCAATGCGGTGGCCGCGGATCTTGACCTGGTGATCCGTGCGGCCGAGGAACTCCACGGTGCCGTCCGGCCAGTAGCGGCCCTGGTCGCCGGTCCGGTACCACCGCACGCCGTCGAACTCCACGAACTTCTCGGCCGTCCGCACCGGATCGTTCTGGTAGCCGAGGGCCACCCCGGCTCCGGAGACCCACAGCTCCCCCGCCACCCAGTCCGGACAGTCGCGGCCGTGTGCATCGACGATGCGACATCGCATGTTCCGCAACGGTTTTCCGTACGGCATGGACGTCCACTTTGGATCGACCTCGTCGACTTCGAAGACGGTCGCGTGGATGGCCGCCTCGGTCATGCCCCCGAGCCCGGCGAAGCGACATCCCGGCCGCAGCTCGCGCAGACGTCCGGGCAGGTCGACAGTGACCCAGTCGCCGCCCAGCATGACCAGCCGCAGGTGGTCACCGAGGTCTCCGGTGACGATCAGCATGTCCAGCAAGGCAGGCACGCAGCTGACCACGCTGACTTCCCACCGCCGCATGAGGTCCGACCACGCATGAGCGTCGCGGCGCTGCTCCTCGTTCAGCAGGACGACGCTGCCACCGAACGCGAGAAACGCGAACAGGTCGTACGCGGAGAGGTCGAAGTCCAAAGCGGACAGTGCGATCGTGCGGTCATCCCTGGTGATCCCGAAGTGGTCGTTGACTGACTCGACAGTGTTGGCGACCGCGCGATGCGGAACCTCGACGCCTTTGGGAACTCCGGTCGAGCCCGAAGTGAAGATCACGTACATCAGGTCTTCACCGGACACGGGAACGACGGCGTCCAGCGGCCGGTGATCGATCGCGTCCGCCATGACGGCCTCGGTCAGCACCACCTTGACCACGGCGTGCGCCTGCGCCCGCCGAGCGGCGGGAATGTCCACTCCGGACGGAATGTAGTAGGCACCCGCGGCAAGCACACCGAGGACCGCGATGACCTGGTCCGGCCCCTTGGGCAGGGTGATCCCGACCGCGTCACCCGGCTGGGCGCCTTGGGACATCAGCATCGTGGAGACCCGACGGGCCTTCAGCGACAGATCGCCGTAGCTCATCTGTCCGGCTTCGCCCCAGACCAGGGCGACGCGCTCGGGCTCAGCTTCGGCGACCTCGAAGAACCTCAGGTGGAGTGGCTTCCCCGGTTCCTCACCACGAGTCCACGACCTGATCGGCACCACCGGGGCGACCGGCTCGTCCCAGGGTAGGTCGGTGACCAGACTGGTGAAAGCGTCGAACATCGCGTCGAGCACGCCTTCGGCGAAGAACGACTCCCGCGCGTCCCAGCTGAGCAGGATGCCGCCGTCGAGCTCGGTGACCTGCGCGTCGAGCCACACCTGCGGCCCCTGCGAGATCATCCACACCGGTCGCCCCAGGCCGTTCAGCTCGCCGAAGTCCAGGGTGCTCGCGAAAACGACTGGAGCGACCACGTGTGACCCGTTGGCGCGCGTCAGCTCGCGCAGCACTTCCACGCCGGTGAAGCCGGAGTGGCTCGACGCCTCCCGCAGGTCCTGCTGAATCCGCCGACATCCCTCCACGAAGGGAGATCCAGTGCGCACACCGAGCAACACCGAGCTGGAGAACGCTCCCACCAGCGAATCCACGTCGTCGTGCAGTGGTTCGCGGCCGAAAACGGGGATGTTCAACAGGAAGTTCGGTTCACTGCTCCACGCTCCGACAATCTCGGCGAAAGCGGCGGCGAGAACGACCGCGGGCGTGAGGCCAAGGCCGTGCGAGCGCTCGCGGAGCTGACGCGCCGCAACAGGGTCCAACCAGAACTGGCGCCGCGTAAAGCGTAAGTCCTTGCTCGGCACCACGGGCAGCGCGGGCGCTCCGGGCAGCTCGCCGAGGCGGTCGAGCCACCATCGCTTGTCCTGCTCCACATCGCGCGCCGCAGCACGATCGGCGAGGTAGCGCGGGTAGCTGTAGTCCAGTGCGGGCAACGACTCGCCGTGATAAGCACGAGCGATGTCGTTGACCAGGATGCGCAGGCTCATCGCGTCGGCGGCGACCATTTCCAGGTTCACATGTACCCGGGAGCGCACATCGTCCACACGGGACAGTTGGACGTCGAAGACCTCACCATCCGTGATCCGCTCGGAAAGCTCGGCCCGGACATTCGTGTCGTGCACCCTCAACCCCGGCCACGTGCTCTCCGGAAGGATGCGCTGTTGTCCATTCGCGTCAACCGAAACGCGAGTCATCCCGTGCCGGGCGATCACCGCGCGAACGGCGGACTCCAAGCGCGACGGGTCGACGTTCTCGACCTCGAACTCGGCGTAGAAGTGTGCGGCGACGCCTTCCTCCCGGCCGATCCACATGGCGTGCTGGAGCGGGTCGAGGTCGAACGGCGCGAACTCGTCGACCTCCACGCGCTCGACCGGGGTTGCCTTCTCCCCCAGCAGTTCCCGCCAGGCGGCGACGGCCGGGCGCTCCGCGAGGTCGGCGAAGCTCACCTTCGCGCCCGCGCGGCGGAGCCTGCCCGCCACCCGCATCATCGCGATGGAGTCCATTCCGGACTCGATGAGGTTCGCGTGCTCGTCGAGGGAGTCCGCGGGCACCTTGAGCACGGACGCCACGGTGCCGAGCAGATCGATGGTCACCGCAGGACGTCCTTCGCCTCGTTGAGTTGACGTGTCAGCAAGTCGAGCAGCAAAGCGTTGTGCTGAACGGGGTAGAAGTGATCGCCCGGCACGACGTGCAGATCGAAGCCACCTGATGTGAAGTCGCGCCAGCGTTCGGCCTGCGCGGGCGTCACCTCGCGGTCCTCCTCGCCGACCACGGCGGTGATCGGCGCGCGCAACGGCACACCGGGCCGATGCCGATAGGTCTCCTCGATTCGGTAGTCCGCGCGGATCGCGGGCAGGAACACCGGCCACAGCTCGGGATTCGCCCGCAGCACCTCGGCACCGGCACCGCCGACGCGGACGACCTCCTCGACCAGACCGGCGTCGTCGCGAAGGTGGACGCCCCCGCCGACCAGCTCGTCCGGCGCGTGCCGCCCCGAGGCGAAAACCCTGGCCGGAGCCTCGCCACGGGCTTCGAGCGCACGGGCGAGTTCGTACGCGGCGACCGCGCCCATGCTGTGCCCGAACAAGGCGAGTGGACGGTCCAGCAGCGGGCCCAGGTCCGCGAGCACCTCGGTCACGATCTCGGCCATCGTCGCAGGGACCGGGTCGGCGATCCGGTCCTCGCGCCCCGGGAACTGCACGGCCCACAGCTCGACGTCGTCCGGCAGCCCGGTTCCCCAGGACCCGAAGAAGCTCGCCGAGCCCCCCGCGTGCGGGAAGCAGACCAGCCGCGTGCGCACGGCGGCCCGAGGGGTGCGGCAGCGCAGCCAGCGAGGGCTCATCGCGTTCCTCTCCAGTCGAAGCTCTTGTTCAGCGTTCAAGAGACTAAGGTAACCCTTACCAAATATCGAGGGAGCGGACCACCTCGTGACCAAGGACCCATGCGAACCCCCGAATCAGTACACAGTGGACACTTAAAGATTCGCGTTTGGCCATGAATTTCCTTGGCACATCAGCACACTAAGCGCAGAATCCAGCATCGTCACATGCGGATATCCGCACGGGTCACGCTGCGTTCGCCCCGGTCACGGATCGTTCACGTGACGAAGGGCGCTCTTGGAATCTCGCCGTTGAACTCCCCTGGGCGGCTTGTTACCTTGACCGCGCTTAGGTCGACCTAACCACTCTCGCTCCGTCCCGGAGGTCCCCTCATGCCGTTGAGTCGTCGCGCCCTGCTGCGCTCGGCCGGACTCGCGTTCGGCACCGCGACGCTGCTCGGCGGCTGCGGCCCGAGCACTCCGGCGTCCGCGCCGGTGGAGAACACGGCCGGGCGCGTGCCCCGCAAGGGCGGCAGCCTGCGCGCGGTGTTCACCGGCGGCGGCACCGCGGACACGCTCGACCCGTTCGGCTCGGCGTCGCCGGTGGACTTCGTCCGCAACGACGTGCTCTACGACGTGCTGTTCTCCATCGAGAACGGCCGCGCGACGCCCCGGCTGGCGCTCGCCGCCGAACCCGCGCCGGACGGGAGGTCCTTCGTGTTGCGGCTCCGCGACGGCGTGGTGTGGCACGACGGTTCGCCGTTCACCGCCAACGACGTCGCGTACAGCTTCCGCTACATGAGCGCGCCGGAACGCCCCATGCCGAGCGAGCTCCAGAGCTACTTCGACCTCGGCAAGGTCGCGATCCGCGACGTCAGGACCCTGGTTGTGCCGACGCGGCAACCGATCGGCGATCCGGCGCTGATCATCGCCGCCTTCCTGACCAAGGTGATCAAGGACGGTGCGACCTCCTTCACCCCGACCACCGCGGTCGGCACCGGGTCGTACCGGGTCACCGCGTTCGAGCCCGGCCGCGAGGCACGGCTGACCAGGTTCGACCGGTACTGGGACGGCGCGGGCGCGGTGGACGAACTGGTCGTGCTCAGCCTGTCCGACCCGCAGGCCAAGGTGAACGCGGTGCGCACCGGCCAGGCCGACTACGCGGGCGACATCCCGTTCAGCATGGCGAAAGCCGGAAGCGGCAGCCCGGACGTCGAGGTCCGCACGGCCGGGCGGCGGCATCGAGTCGGGTTCGGCTTCGTGCTCAACGCGACGATCGCGCCGTTCAACGATCCTCGTGCCCGTCGTGCGGTGCGGCTCGCCGTCGACCGGAAGTCCCTTGTGGACAGTGTGCTGCTCGGCTACGGCGAGCCCGGCAACGACCTCTACGGCTTCGGCACGGATCACTTCGCCGAGCGCGAGCCGCTGCGCCGAGACGTAGACCAGGCACGGAAACTGCTACGCGAGGCGGGTGCCGAGGGCGCGTCGATCACCATCCGGTCGACGGAGTACGAGGTCGGCTACAACGCGTCCACGCAGCTCCTCGCCGAACAGCTGCGCGAGGTCGGGCTCAAGGTGAAGCCGGACATCGTTGGTGTGGCGGAGTTCTTCGAGCCCAGGGCCCTCGCGGCGAGCAACGGTGTCACCTTCTCCATCGGAGCGCTGCCCCTTCCGGTGATCTACGCGCGCCTCGCCGCCTATCCCTCCCTGGCGCTCAACGATCGCGAGTTGAACGACGCGATCGCCGCCGGGCTCGCCGCGGTCGACGACACGGCGCGGCGCAGGGCGTGGACGACGGTGCAGGACGTGATGTCCGACCGTGGCAACACGATCGTCTGGGGGCTCGCCGACACGCTGAGCCTGGAGCGCAAGGCCGTCGCGGGCGTCGAGGTGCGCGGCCTCGCCAAGTACCCCTATCTCGGCAAAGCCGGACTGGCGTGATCACCAGGCTGGCCACCGGCGCGGCGCTGCTCGCGGTGCTGTCGTTCCTGGTCTTCGTCGGTGTCGAACTGCTCCCCGGTGATCCTGTCACCACCCGACTCGGTCCGACCGCGACGCCGGAACGAGTTGAGGCGGCACGGCATCAGCTCGGGCTGGACCGTCCAGTGCTGGTGCGCTACGGCGAATGGGCCAGCGGGCTCCTCAGCGGTGATCTCGGTCGGTCGGCCACGGGCAAGCCGGTATCGGAGATGCTGGCCGACCGCGTCGGGAACTCCGCACTGCTGGCCGGAATCAGCCTCACGTTGCTCATCCCGCTGTCCCTCGGCCTCGGCCTGCTGGCGGCAACCCGGCGAGTGGTTTCGGCCGGAGCTCTTGTACTGGCGTCGGTCCCGGAGTTCGTGCTCGCCGTGGGTGCGGTGCTGCTGTTCGCGATCACCCTGCGGTGGTTTCCCGCGGTGTCGTTGATACCAGCGGGTTCGAGCCCGCTCGCGCACCCATCGGCCTTGGTGCTGCCCGTGTTGAGCCTGCTCGCGGTCGGCATGGCCTATGCGATCAGGGTCATCAGCTCGGCGGCCTCGACCGTGCTGAGATCGCCGCACGTGGAGTTCATGCGCCTCAACGGAATTCCGGTGTTGCGCACGGCGGTCATTCCCGCTGTGCTGCCGGTCGCGGTGCAGGTGTGGCTCGTGACCGGGGTGAGCCTCGTCGGCGGTGGAGTGCTGGTGGAGAAGGTCTTCGGCTACCCGGGCATCGGTGAGCTCCTGGTCGTTTCGGTGCAGTCCGGCGATCTCCCCGTCGTGCAGGCCCTCGTCCTGATCTTGGGTGGCGCGATGCTGCTCGCGCTTCTGCTCGCCGACATCGCGATCCGGTTCCTCACCCCTCGTCTGCGGACCGCCTCGTGAAGTGGGTCCTCGCGCTTGTCGCCGGGCTGATCGCGCTTCCCTCGTTCGCGCCGCACTCGGCGACGAAACCGATCGGGGCTCCGTACTCCTGGCCGACGTGGGCGATGCCGTTCGGGACCGATCACCTCGGCCGGGATGTCTTGTCGCGCATGCTGCACGGCGGTCGCCCCCTGGTGTTGACCAGCCTCGCCGCCGCGGCGGCCGGCGTGCTGCTCGGCGCGGCTGTCGGGTTGGCGGTTGCTTTGACGAAGCGTCAGATGTTGATGTGGCCCTTGGACGCGATCGCCGCGGTGCCACCGACTCTGGTGTTGCTGCTGACTTTGACGGCGATGCCGGATCGCACGGGGCTTGTGCTCGCTGTCGCGATCGCCGGTGCTCCGCTCGCCGCACGGGTCACCCAGGCTGCCGCGGCACAGGTCGTGGGCCGCGCGCACGTGGAGATCGCGATCGCGCGCGGGGAGAACTGGGCGTGGTTGCTGGGCCGGGAGATCCTGCCTTTGGTGGGTGGCACGGTTCTGGCTGATGCCGGGATGAGGTTCGTCTCATCGGTGCATCTCGTTGCCGCGGCGGGATTTCTCGGGTTGAGCGTGTCGGACTCGGACTGGGGCTTGCTGATCGTGGAGGCCCTGCCGGGAGCGCCTTTGCAGCCGTGGGCGCTGCTCGTGCCCGTGCTTGGCGTGGCCCTGCTCGCGGTGAGTTCGAACCTCTTCGCGGATCGCGTTGCGCGGCGCTCCAGGGGGATGCTCGGATGAAACCGTTGGTGGAGCTGTCCAACCTGTCGCTTTCCGCGGACGGTCGGCCGCTGTTGGACGGTGTGAACCTCACGATCGCGCCGGGCGAGGCCGTTGGCGTGCTCGGGCCTTCCGGCTCCGGGAAGACGACCCTCGCGTTGGCAGTGCTGGGCCACCTCCGCCCCGGGGTGCGCCATGTCAGCGGTCAGTCCTATGTGGATGGACACCCGATGCTTCCCTCGCCTCCGCCCGGAGTGCGCGGCGGTGTTGTCGGTTACCTCGGCCAGGACCCCGGCCTGCTGCTCAATCCCTACGCCAAGGTCAGTGCCGATCTGCCGCTCTCCCGCGTCGGCCTGTCCACCTCACTGGTCGGCCGCTACCCGCATCAGCTCTCCGGCGGTCAGCAGCAGCGCGTCGCGCTCGCCATCGCGCTTGCCCGCCAGCCACGGCTGCTGGTACTGGACGAGCCAACCACCGCGCTGGACGTGCTGGCCAAGACCGAAGTGCTGACCGAGCTTCGACGGCTCCGGGACAGCGGCGTCGCCTTGTTGTGGATCAGCCATGATCTGGACACAGTGGACAGTCTGGTCGATCGCGTGTTCACGATGGACGGCTCTGCTCCGACTCGTAGCGCCATCCCTCGCACACCGTCCACTTCGGACGGACCGATTGCTCTACGTGCCTCGGGCCTGCATGCGGCTCATGGTTCGCATCGTGTGCTCAACGACGTTGACTTGGACGTTCGCGAGGGGGAATGTCTTGCCGTGCTCGGAGCTTCGGGCGTTGGCAAGAGCACGCTCGCGCGATGCTTGGTCGGGCTGCACAAGCCCAGCTCGGGAGCGGTGTCCGGATCGGATATCCAGCTGGTGCCACAGAATCCGGCGGAGTCGCTGCACCCGCGCCAGGACGTCCGCACGGCTTTGGTCCGCCCGCTGCGCAAGATCCGGGGGATGCGGCGGCCCTACGACGCGGAGGTGCACCGCCTGCTCGACGCGGTCGGACTGCCCGCCGAGTTCGCCTCGCGGCTACCCGGTGAACTGTCCGGCGGTCAGCGGCAACGCGTCGCGCTCGCCAGAGCCCTTGCCGCCCAACCAAAAGTTCTGGTCTGCGATGAGATCACCTCAGCGTTGGACGCTTCGACCCAGGCAGGCGTGCTCAGTCTGCTCGGAGAGCTCCGCCAGCGGCACGGGCTCGCGGTCGTGTTCATCACCCACGATGCCCAGGTGGCCGCGGCGGTGTCCGACCGCGTTCTCGTGCTCGTCAACGGTCGCGTCGCCGTGACCGGACGCACCGATGACCTGCTCGCGCGGCCGGAGGACCTGCCCGCGCTGCTACTGGAGGAACGACCGTGCAGGACGTAGAGGAGCTGCCGCGGCTCGACGCGGAGTACTTGCAGAACCCGCACGAGCTGGCCGATCGGCTGCGCCGCGAAGGACCCGCGTGTCCGGTGCTGATGCCGGACGGGATGCGGGTGTGGCTGGTCACCAGTCACACGGAGGCCCGTTCGCTGCTCACCGATCCCCGCTTGAGCAGCGACGGCGTGTACGACCGTCTTGAGTACCAACGACAACTCGCCGAGGGCAAGAAGATCGAGTTCTCGCGGTCGTTGGCCGCGCACATGCTCAACGTGGACCCGCCGGACCACACTCGGCTGCGCAAACTCGTCACCAAGGCGTTCACCACGCGCACGATCGCCCGGCTCCGCCCGCGGATCGAGGAGATCACCGCACAGCTGCTCGACGACATGTCCGGCAGCGTCGACCTGATCCCGGCGTTCGCGCTGCCGCTGCCGATCATGGTGATCTGCGAGCTGATGGGCATTCCGCCCGAGGACCAGGAGCGGTTCAGCGGCTGGTCGAACGCGATGGTCTCGACCGCGCCACCGGAGCAGATCGGTGCCGCGTCCGGCGCGATGGCCGGCTACCTCGCGGGCTTGACCGAGCAGAAGCGTTCCGCTCCGGCCGACGATCTGCTCTCCGCTCTGGTGCACGCTTCCGAGGACGGCGACCAGCTCTCGGTCCCCGAGCTGATCGCGATGACGTTCATCCTGCTCATCGGCGGTTATGAGACGACGGTCAATCTGATCGGCAACGGCGTCCTCGGTCTCTTGCAACATCCGTCGCAGCTCGCGGCGCTGCGCGCGGACCCCGGCCTGCTGCCCAATGCCATCGAGGAGTTCCTGCGCTACGAGACGCCGAACAACATGGCTTCGCCCAGGTACACCACATCCCCGGTGCGCGTAGGCGATGTGGAGATCCCGGCCGGTGAGTTCGTCATGGTCTCACTCCTCGCCGGAAACCGTGATGCCACAAGGTTCCCTGAGCCCGACAAGCTCGACATCACCAGGCCGACCGGCGCGCACCTCGGCTTCGGCCACGGGATTCACTACTGCGTCGGGGCTCCGCTAGGCCGCCTCGAAGGCGAGATCGCGATCGGCCGCCTCCTGGAACGCTTCTCGCACATCGAACTCACTGTAGATCCCTCCGAGCTGCGCTGGCGCAAGAGCACGCAGATGCACGGCCTCGAAGCTCTCCCGGTCCGACTTCATCCCTAGGACAAGACGATGTGTGGCATCACCGGCTGGGTCGCCTACGACACCGATCTGACGCAGCACGCGGATGTGCTCGACGCGATGACGGACACCATGTCCCGTCGTGGTCCCGATGCATCCGGCACCTGGCTGCGCCCGCAGGTGGGGCTCGGACACCGTCGCCTCGCCGTGATCGACCTTCCCGGTGGCGCGCAACCCATGGAGGCCAACGGTGTCACCCTCGTCTACAGCGGCGAGGTCTACAACTTCGCCGAGCTTCGCAGGTCCTTGGGGGAACACAATTTCCGCACTCGCAGCGACACCGAGGTGGTCCTCAACGGCTACCTCCGTTGGGGTTCGGCCGTCGCGGAGCGCCTGAACGGCATGTTCGCCTTCGCGCTGTGGGATTCCCGCGAGCAGAAGCTCCTCCTGGTCCGCGACCGCCTCGGCATCAAACCGCTGTACTACCAACGCACTTCGGACGGTCTGCTGTTCGGATCCGAGCCGAAGTCGATCCTCGCCAACCCGTTGTCCTCGCGCGTGATCGACCGCGACTGCCTTTACGAGCTGTTCGGCCAGACCAAGGCACCGGGTTGGTCCTTGTGGAAGGACATGCACGAAGTCCCACCGGGCACCGTCCTCACGTTGAGCCGCAACGGACTCCGCTCGCGCGCATACTGGTCACTTGAGACCGCCGAGCACACCGACGACCGCGACACCACGATCGAGACGGTTCGCGATCTCCTCACCGACACCGTCTCGCGCCAGCTCGTCGCCGACGTCCCTCAGTGCGTGCTTCTCTCCGGTGGTCTCGATTCCAGTGCTATCACCGGCCTGGCCGCCCAAGCTCTTCCTGACCTGCGCACGTTCTCGGTGGACTTCGTCGGCGAGTTCCAGCCCGATGAGCTTCGCTCGACCGCTGACTCCGGATTCGTCCGTGAGGTCGCTGATTTCGTGGGTTCCAAGCACACCAACGTAATCCTGGACCCCAGCGAGCTGTCCGATCTTTCGCTGCGCCGCGCCGTCGTCTCGGCCTGGGACATCCCGTTGGGTTTGGGCGACATCAACACGTCGCTCTACCTGCTGTTCAAGGCCATCCGCGCCGAGTCGACCGTCGCACTTTCCGGCGAGTCCGCCGACGAGCTCTTCGGTGGCTACCCCTGGTTCCACATCGAGGCGACTCACACGTTCCCATGGCTGGCCTTCTCGCATTCCATCAACGCCGATCGAACGGCGGTGCTGCGCAAGGACCTCGGCCTGGACCTCGACTCCTACGTCGCCGACCAGTACGCCTCCGCCGTGGCGTCGGTGGAGTTCCTCGACGACGAGTCCGTTTCCGAGCGCCGGATGCGCGTTGTCTGCCACCTGCACCTGACCCGCCTCGTCCGGGCTTTGTTGGATCGCAAGGACCGCATGTCCATGGCTACCGGCCTCGAAGTGCGCGTCCCGTTCTGCGACCACCGCCTGGTCGAGTACGTGTACAACGCCCCTTGGTCGTTCAAGCACTTCGACGGCCGCGAGAAGAGCCTCCTCCGTGCCGCTGTCCGCCACGTCCTGCCCCAGTCGGTCGCCGACCGTGTGAAGAGCCCCTATCCCACCGTTCAGTCCGCCGACTACGTCGCTTCGTTGCAGGCGCAGGCCGCCGATGTGTTGTCGGAGAAGGACAATCCCGTGTTCGCCCTGATCGACCGCCAGTGGCTGCGCGCGGCCGTGGGGGCGTCGTCGGTTCCCGGTTCGGTGCGACAGGGCTTGGAGCGGGTTCTCGACCTGTACCACTGGGTTGATCTTTACCGCCCGACCCTCGCTATTTGACGGGGTACGCCTGCGGCGCTCCGTCCTTGTCGACGCCGATCCCGGCGTACCGGCTGACCCAGAACGGCGCGACTTCGACGGTGGCGGAGATGTCCTTGCCGGTCTTGGCATCGAGCACGATCGGCTTCCCGCTCACCCTGCCGTACACCGCTCCGTGCCACGCGGTCACGACCCCGGGAGCGACACGGTTGGCGCCCACGTCGGGCAGCGTCCACAGTTGCTCGGCAGTCTTGGCGTTGTAGCCGGTGACGCGCCCGCCATTCGTACAGACGAGGACCGACTGCTGGTCGTACACGCACTCGCCGTAGGCCCTGCTGCCGAATCCGCCCTCGCCCTTCAGTTCTCCCTTGACGGCACCGGAAGCGGGGTCGAGGAACAACAGCGACGGCTTGCCGCTGCCGTAGTCGGTGCGGTTGACCACCACCAGCGCCGGGTCGGACGGCACCACGGTGAGCTGGCTCGCCCTCGTCGCGCCCACCCACAACTGCCCGCCGGTGACGACGTCCAGGGCGGTGGCCTGGTTCATCGACTTGTTCTCGGCGACGTTGGAGTCCGTGCCCACCAACACATGCCCGTTGAGGCTGCCCGCCTCGTAGTCGCGGCGCTCCCACAACGTCGCCCCGGTCGCGGCGTCGAGCGCCACCGTGAACGCCCTGTCGCTGTCGGAATAGCTGGCGACCACGGCCTTGTCGCTGATCGCGGAGACCTTGGTGACCGATCCCTGACCGCTGCCGCCGTAGGTGTCCGTGGCGACCTTGACCTTGGCCTGCCACGCTTTCGCCCCGCTCGTGGCATCGGCGGCGACAACCGTCAACGCCGTGAACCCGGGTGTGGTCCCCTGTCCCGGTTCCGCCGTCGCCACGGCCGCTGCGGCGAGCTTGTCCGTCACCGCGGGTGGTCTGGGGCCGACCGGGTTGACGAACGGCCCGCTCTGCGCGTACGGGTCCGCTGGCTTGCCCTCGATGCCTACGGTCCAGTTCTGCTTACTGGTAAGGACATCCACCGCCGTGAGGCTGTTCGGCGCCACGATGTACGCCGTCCGTTCGCGCAAGGTGAGGAACCGGGAAACCGCATCGCCCGCGAGATTGGCCCGCAACGCCGACTTGGGCAGAGCCACCGCGGCGGCGGTGTCGAACCCCATGGGCGGATCGGCCGTCTTGGCAGGCGCCACGAACGTCGTCGACTGCGGGCCCGTCCCTGGCTCCGCTGGCAGACCCCGCGTCGCCTCACTACACCCGGCCAGCGTCACAGCCGCTGCCAGGCACACCACCGTCACTGCGTCGCGCCGCACGCGAGTCCCCTCTATCGGCCGGTCCTCGTTCGCTCGCGGACAGTAGGAGGCCACGCTTGAAGTTTTCTGCAATGCGCTGGTCAGGAGGTTGCGGCGGCCTTGACCATCGACCTCAAGTAGCCGGAGATCGCTCCCACCGAGGGATAGTTCCACAACAACGTCGCAGGCAAAGCCACCCCGACCGCCCTCTCCAACTCCACCCGCAACGCGGAAGCCAGCAGCGAATCCACCCCCAACTCGCTCAAAGCCCGATCCACGCCGATCTCCGGCATCCCCAACACCCGTGAAACCACCTCCGACACCAACTCCGTCACATCCCCCACCTCAACCCTCGCCGGAGAGGAAGAAACCACCTCGTCGAGCACCGCGGGCCGAGGTCCCGAATGATCGCGCAGCACACGCAACACCGCGACCACGTTCGCCTCACCTCCGACCGACTGGTCGAAAGCGCGCAGTGCCTGCGAAGCGGTGACGTCCGCGGTCCCCCGAGCCGCCAGCTCCACGTCCGTCGCCGAGGCCGAGGTCGACATGCCGAGGCCGCGCCAGCTCGTCCACGCCAGGCTCACCGTCTCCCCGCCACGCCGCGTTGCCAAGTCGTCAAGGAACGCGTTGGCCGCCGCGTACGCGGCCTGACCGGGCAACCCCAACAACGGCCCCGCGGACGAGAAGAACACCATGAAGTCCAACGACCCCGGCGGGAACAGTGCGTCCAACACCCGAGCGCCATCGACCTTCGGGCGCATCACCGAGGCGACGACCGAGGCGTCCAACGACTGAATCAGTCCACTGTGGACCACACCAGCCGCGTGCACCACGCCGGTGACCGGCGGAGCCTGCACGCTGGCCAAAGCCTGACGCACCGAAGAAAGGTCAGCGATATCCGCCGCAACGGGGAAGACAGAGACTCCGGCAGCTTCCAGAGCAAGCACAGCCCGACCAGGTGAACAAGAAGCCCACGAGGACCGTGGAGGAAGCGGTGTCCGTCCAAGCAATACCAGCCGACGCGCACCTCGCTGGGCCAGATGTGCCGCCACCTCCAACCCCAGTGCTCCCAAGCCGCCAGTGATCAGGTACGTGCCGTCAGCACGACACGAGAACGAGCCCGCCCCAACGACAGGCACCAGGCGCGGAACGAAGACCTCACCCTCCCGCACAGCGAGAACCGGCTCCCGAGACGACAAAGCCCGCCCCAGAGCCGACACGTC
The DNA here is from genome assembly GCF_024213555.1 of Allokutzneria sp. A3M-2-11 16. GTDB lineage: Bacteria > Actinomycetota > Actinomycetes > Mycobacteriales > Pseudonocardiaceae > Allokutzneria. Next base: position 131,773 of record NZ_JANAVO010000002.1, read on the forward strand.
GAGCGCGGTCATGTGCGAGGGCAGCTCGATCGCGCCGCCCCAGAACTCGGGGTGCTCACTCGCCACGACACGGCTCACCCCCATCATCGAAGCGGAGGAAGTCACGCACCACAGCCGCGAACCAGAATGCGACTGAACAAGGGAGAGCAGCGAGGCAACGGAGTCCGGCGCACACAGGACATGTGCGCCGGAAGCCCCCTCGGGCACCCCCAAGGCCGCAGCCAGCTTCGCATCGCCAAGAACGGACACGTCCGTCAGAGCCACAGCGTCCGAAGTGGACAAAGGCTTCCACTCGACTGAATACCGCAGCTCGGCGAGCGAGTCGGCTTCAGCCGTCAGCTCCCCGTAACGCAGCCCCTCCAGCCACGCCGACCCATCATCCCCCGAAACCCAGACATCCACGGTGGACTGATCAACAATACGAACCGAGATCGACGCCGAGGTCGGAGCCACCCCCGAAACACCGAAGCGAGCAAGGCGCGAAGGCATCCGCAACACCGCGGGCCCGCCAAACACCACAGAAGCCATGGACAGCGCCGCGTCCAGAATCGAAGCCCAACCGCCATCAGTGCTCACTCGCCCCGTCAACACGCCATCACCGCGACGAAGCTCCGAGAACCGCCAGGGGTAACCCATGGCCGCAACACCCAGCTCCGCCAGCCGCGTGATCACGTAGTCCGGCGGCAACTCCGAAGAGGCCGATATGGAAAACCCAGATCCCGCACGGGAATCCACAAGAGCCGTAGTAGTCACGGCATCGTCGGAGACGATGCGCATGCTGTTGCCATCACGAACGACCTGAACCGAACGCGCACCCGACAACGGCACCACCACCGGAGTCCGAAGCGACACGTCACAAAGCCCAGAACACTCCCCCGCCTCCAGGAATGTGTTCAGCAGCACCGCCGCGGGAACGATCTCCGTGTCCAGCACAGGATGCCGCCCGGGGTAGGGACGCGTACGCACGTTCAGTGTCGTCGTCCACACCCGAACCGTCGAGCCGTGCACAGAAACAGGAGTGCCGAGCAACGTGTCACGCGGGAACGACGCACTGGGCCCCGAAACCCAATGATGCGTGTGCTGCCAGGCGACCCCAGGCAGGTCCGTCAAACCGCCATCGGGCTGAAGCACCGACCAGTCCACGTCAATCCCATGGCAGTACAGCGATCCGACCGCGGTGAGCAGGCTGGCGTGCTCCGGCTGGTTCCGCCGAAGACTCGGCACCACAACGCCCTTGCCACCAAGGACCTCGTTGATCGAGTGACTGACCACTGGATGCGCGGAGATCTCCAGGAACACCCGGAAGCCGTCCTCGACCGCAGCCTCCACCGCATCCCTGAACAGCACAGGGTTCCTCAAGTTCTGCGCCCAGTACAACGCATCCTGGCGCGGAGCCGAGCGAGGATCGGAAACAGCGGTGACATACAAGGGAATGTTCGGCGTAGAAGGCGAGAGGTCTGCCATCGCCGATGCCAACTGGGAGGCCAACGGAGCCATCTGTGGCGAGTGGAACGCGACATCTGAATCCACCCGCCGAACAACGCGTCCATCCAAAGTGGACAGGAAGGCGTCCAGGGCGGAAGGTGTACCGGCGAGCACCGTCGAGGCTGGAGCCGCCGCGATCGCGGGAACGACATCCGAGCGCGCAGCCAGCAGCGCTGAAGCCTCCTCGAACGACATGTCCACCATGGCCATCGTGCCCTGGCCCGCGGCCAACGGAAGCAGGCGGGAGCGACGGCACACCAGCCGCGCGCCCTGCTCCTCCGTCAACGATCCCGCGACCACGGCCGCCGCGATCTCACCGACCGAGTGGCCGATCACCGCCGCAGGACGGACACCGTACGAAGACAGCACCGCCGCGATTCCCACCTGCATCGCGAACAACATCGATTGGATGCAGTCCACTCCCCCGAGCGATCCCGACTCCAGGACAGCACGTGGCGAGATCCCCTGCTCCGCCCGGAAAACCGGCTCCAGACGATCGATGACCTCGGCGAAGGCAGGCGAATCGACCAGCAGCGAACGGCCCATCCCCGACCACTGCGCACCGTGCCCCGAAAACACCCACACCACATCGGAAGACGAGGAAACCACCGGGGAAACCGACTCCAACCCGGCCACGAGCGTCGAGTGATCACTGGACACCACCGCCGCGCGCACGGGCAGATGCGCGCGGCGGTGGGCCAGTGTGTGCCCGACGTCGGCGAGTGAGCGCTCGCCGATCGCCGACACGAGCCGGGAAGCCTGCTCGCGAACCGCGGCCTCGGAGCCGCCTGACACCGGATACACCCGAAGCCCAGAAACGGTTTCCGAAGCGGCAACCGAAGTGGGCCCCTTCTCCAGCACGACGTGCGCGATGGTCCCGCCGTAGCCGTAGCTGGCCACGCCCGCGAACCTCGACTCCAGCGAACGCGGCGAGGTCACGACCTCCAGACCCGCCCAGTCGATGTCCTCGCGGAGCGACGTGTCCAGCACGGTCGGCGGTACCACGCCCGCGTCCAGGGCGAGCGCGGTCTTGATCACTCCGGCGATGCCCGCGGCGGCTTCGGTGTGGCCGAGGTTCGTCTTCACCGAGCCGACGAGACAGCCGCCTTCACCCACCACAGTGGACAGTGCTCCGACCTCGATCGGATCACCGACGCGCGTCCCGGTGCCGTGCGCTTCCACGTAGCCCACCTCGCGCGGATCCACCCCGGCGTCGGCGTACGCGGCGCGCAGCAGGTGTTCCTGCGCTTCCCGTGACGGCGCCATGATCCCGTCGGTGCGGCCGTCCTGGCGAACCGCCCCACCCCGCACGACGGCCCACACGTGATCGCCGTCGGCAATGGCGTCCGACAGCCGCTTCAGCACGACGACTCCGCAGCCCTCACCGCGACCGTAGCCATCGGCGGTGGCGTCGAACGCCTTGGACCGGCCATCCGGCGAGATCGCCCCGGCCTCGTCGAGGACAGCGGTCAAACCCGGGCCGGACATGAGCATCACGCCACCCGCGAGCGCCAGCGGCACCTCGCCGGAGGCAACGCTCCGGCAAGCCTGGTTCAGTGCGACAAGCGACGAAGAACAAGCTGTGTCAACGGAAAAGCTCGGTCCGCGTAAGTCCAATGTGTACGAAACGCGGTTCGCGACCGCGCACGCCGAGGCGCCGATCCCGGTCCACGCGCGAACGTCGGGCAGGTCTTCGAGGAGCCTCCGACCGTAGTCGTCCGAGCCGACGCCCATGAAGACACCGGCGTCCGTGCCCGCCAGCTTCGTCGGATCGATCCCCGCGTGTTCGAGGGCTTCCCAGGCAACTTCGAGCGCCATTCGCTGTTGCGGGTCCAGCTGTTCCGCCTCTGTGCCCGACACACCGAAGAACGTGTTGTCGAAGCCCGCGATATCGTCGATGAAGGCACCCCGCGACGTCACCCGCGACAGCACTGCCGCGTTCTCCCGTGACTTCGACCACGCGGCGTCCCAACGCCCTTCCGGTACCTCTCCCACGGCACGGGAACCCGACATCAGGAACGACCAGAACCGCTCCGGCGAAGAGACTCCACCCGCAAAACGGCAGCCCATACCCACGATCGCAACAGCCACGCGCCAGAGCGAAACACGCACGTGGGCACGTGCGCGTGAGTAGCGCGGAAACTTGAGTACCCAGCTACTCACGCCATACCGCGCACCACGTGTTGAGCTTCCACGGTGCGCACCGAGAGCCTGTTCCTAGCCGGTATCGGCAGCCACCTGCCGCCGCGCGTGACAACGGAACACGCGGTGGCCCAGGGCTGGTACGACGACACCGAACGTGAATTCGGAGAGATGCACGCGGTCACGGTCAGCCCGGACGAGCCCGCACCGGACATGGCGATCGCCGCTGCCAAAAAAGCGCTGAAGTACTGCGATCCGGACGATGTCGGAGTCCTGCTGCACAGCTCGACGCATCCGCAGGGGCCCGAGGGGTGGTCTGCCGCGCACTACATTCTGCTCAACACCGTGAACCGGCCCATTCCCGCGATGGAACTACGGCAGGGCTGCCTCGGCATGCTCGCCGGGATCGAAGCCGCCGCGCACAGGTTGATCGCCGATCCCACGCACGACGCCGCGCTCATCACCACCGCGGACAACTTCTCCACTCCGCTCGCCGATCGCTGGCGCGCTTCGAAGCTCTTCCTCCTCGCCGATGGTGCCGCCGCCGTCGTGGTGTCCCGGCGAAGCGGATTCGCGAAAGTGCACGCGATCGGCTCGTTGTCCAATCCCCGCATGGAAATCCTGCACCGCGCGGGCGAAGACCTCTTCCCGCCTGGTGCCACGATCGGCCGCGGCCTCAACTTCACCGAACGCAGCGAGCGCGTGCGCGAACAATGGGCGGCGGGGGAAGCACCACCGATCCTGCACTTCGGCGAACAGGTCGCGGAGATCGCCGAACGTACGCTCGAAGAAGCCGGACTCACAATGGACCAGATGAGCCGCGTCTGCCATCCCGGATATTCACGTGGCGCGCTGGACGCGATTTTCCTCGACTCGCTGGGCATCGACGACGAGCGTGGTATCTGGGATTACACCAGGACGGTCGGCCACACGGGGGCGGCTGACCTGTTCCTCGGCCTGGAAGACCTGTGGCGCAACGGAAAAGTCCAGCCCGGCGAGTTCGTGCTGCTGGTCGGCGCGACCACCGGGATGGAAGCCGGATGCGCCGTCGTCGAGATTGTGACCGAAGATCCGCTTGCGGGATCGAGCATTGGCACAGGTTCGTGATGCTCGACGGATGCACGCCCTGGCCCGCCGAGTTCGCGGAGCGCTACCGGGAACAAGGGTATTGGCGCGGCGAAACCCTCGGCGCGGTGCTGCGCACGGCGGCGAAGGACTTCGGCCCGCGCACCGCGTTGGTGCACGGTGACCGCCGGATTTCCTATGCGGCGCTGGACGAATGGGCCGACCGCCTCGCGGCGGGATTCGCCGATCACGGCATCCGGCCCGACGAACGCGTGATCGTGCAGCTGCCCAATGTGCCGGAGTTCGTGGCGATCTGCTTCGCCCTCTTCCGGCTCGGCGCCAAGCCCGTCTTCGCCCTCGCCGCGCACAGGCACACCGAGATCCGGCACCTCCAGGAGCTGAGCGGGGCGACCGCCTACATCGGCCCCGGCACGCATCGCGGCTTCGACTACCGCGAGATGGCCAAACAGATCGATTTCCGGCTGCGCTTCGACCTCGGCGCCGACATCGCGGGAATTCCCAGGGACTTCCCCGAGCCTGATCCGTCCGATGTCGCGTTCTTCCTGCTCTCCGGAGGCACGACGGCGCTTCCCAAGCTGATTCCCCGCACGCACGACGACTACGTCTACCAAACGCGCACCGCCGCGTCCGTGTGCGAACTCTCCGCCGACGACGTCTACCTCGCCACGCTGCCGATCGAGTTCAACTTCGCCTGGGGCAGCCCCGGTGTGCTCGGAACCCTGTGGAACGGCGGCAAAGTCGTCATCGCCGACAGCCCTTCGCCCGACGACTGCTTTCCGCTGATCGAGCGCGAAGGCGTCACCGTCACCGCACTCGTGCCCTCGCTCACCCAGATCTGGGTGGAGGTCGCGGAATGGACCGAGGCCGACCTCTCCACCTTGCGGTTGCTGCAAGTCGGCGGCGCTCGAATGCGACCGGAGTTCGTCAGGAGCATCGGCCCGGCGCTCGGCTGCCGCCTGCAACAGGTGTTCGGCATGGCGGAAGGCTTGCTCACCTTCACGCGGGGCGAGGAGGACGCGCTGCGCACACAGGGCACCCCGATCTCCCCAGCCGATGAACTGCGCATCACCGACGAAACCGGAAACGACGTCCCCACCGGCGAAATCGGCGAGCTGGTCACCCGTGGCCCGTACACGCTGCGCGGTTACTACCGCGTTCCCGAGCACAACAAGAAGGCGTTCACCGCGGACGGTTTCTACCGCACCGGCGATCTGGCGCGGCTGACCGGGAACGGTGAGCTGGTGATCGAGGGCCGCATCAAGGACATGATCATCCGAGGCGGCGACAAGATCTCCTCCGGCGAGGTCGAGTCCCACCTCGCCGAGCACCCCGCCGTCGCGGGCGTCGCGGTGGTCGGCGTGCCCGACGAGTTCCTGGGCGAACGGATCTGCGCTTACGTCATCCCCCGGGAGACCGCGCCGAGCCTGGCCGAGCTGCGCGAGTTCATGCACGGCCGCGACGTCGCCGAGTACAAGCTGCCCGACCTGATCAAGCTCATCGACGCTTTCCCCTTGACCCCGCTGGGGAAAGTCGACCGGAAGGCCCTGAGGTGATCACCGAGTCCGAACTGCGCGACACCCTCGCGACCGTCCTGAACCGACCGGCCGAGGAGATCCCGGGCGATGCGAACCTGGTGCTGCTCGGCATCAGCTCACTGGAGATCATGCGCCTGGTGAGCCGCTGGCGCAGGCAGAAGCTGCCCGTGTCGTTCGAGGCCCTGGTCACCGAGCCGACGCTGGACCAGTGGCTGGCCCACCTCAACGCGAGCTGATCCGTGGCTACCCTCGTCCAGGACGCGTGCGTCTACACCGCCGACACCGATAACCGAGTCATACCAACAGGTTCCGTCCTCATCATCGACGGCAGGATCGCCGCGGTGGGAACGGCGGCGGAGATCGGGCCCACCGTCGCGCAGATTCCTCCGGACCAGCTCACCGTGCTGGACGCGCGGCGGATGATGGTGCTGCCCGGCTTCGTCAACGGGCACTGGCACGAGACCTTCGCGCTGCGCCTGGCTCGACCGAACTCCGGTTTCCTCAGCTGTGGCGGCGATCTGCACCAGGTGTCGGCGTCTTTCGACTCCTCGGCGGACTTCGGCGACCTGCTGACCCCGGACGAGGCGGAGGCGGTCGCGCGCTACTCCATGTGGACGCAGCTCCGCAGCGGTGTGACCACCCTCGGCGACGCCGGGTCGATCAACCGTCCCGAAGCTCTCGCGAAAGCGGCACACCAGCTCGGAATGCGTTGCGCGGTAAGCACATGGGCTGCCGACGCCGTGTGCTTGCCCGACGAGCACAAGCCGACCAGGACCCGGGACGCCGACGCGGTTCTCGCGCGCGTCGAAGCCCTCTTGCCGTCGCGCTCCGATCTGGTTCGGTGCCGTCCCTCCGCCATCTACGTCACCAACATGACCGACGAACTGGGCAGGGGGTTGGCCGAGCTCACTGCCCGCCACGACCTTCCCTTCGCCACCCATGTCGGGGCTCTGCGCAACGAAGCCGAAGTGATGCTTCGGTATTACGGCACCACTGGCGTGCGGCGCCTCGACGAACTCGGGTTGGTCACCGACCGGCTGATGGCCGTCCACTGTGGATTCGCCGATGAGGAGGAACGGCAACTGCTCCGCGCCGCAGGTGCCCAGGTGAACATCTCACCCGCGAAGTACGGCATGTCCGGGGAGACCGCGCTCACCGAAGGTACGGTCGCCGATCTTGAGATTTCCCTCTCCACGGACGGGCTTCCGCTGCCCCTGCCGGGTATGACCGAAGCCATGCGCGCCGCATGGCACGGCTTCGTCGAGCGCACCGGCGATCCGGCCACGCTCCTGCCGACCGACGCGCTCGCGATGGCCACCCGGGTTCCCGCACGCGGCCTGCGCTGGCCGGACATCGGCAGCCTGGCAGTGGGAAACCAGGCCGATCTCGTGCTCGTGCCGACCGAGGACTGGCGATACCTGTTGCAGCCCAAGCCGTTGGAGACCTTCCTGTCGCTCGGTTGCTCCAACGACGTGGACACGGTCATCGTCGGCGGCGAGGTGCTGATCTCCGGCGGACGCGGAACGCGGACCGACGAGGACGCACTGCGCGAGGACTACCTCAGCGCCTTGGCGTCCTTCAGTTCCCGTTGCCTCGGCATCGAAGCCGCCGCACCGGTGCGAAGCGCTAGGCGGAGAGCACCGCGGCGAGATCGGCACGCGTCGTGATACCGAGCTTGCCGTACACGCGTTGCAGGTGGTTCTCGACCGTGCGCACCGAAACCACGAGCAGGTCGGCGATGTCGCGGTTGGTCAGCCCGTCCGCCGCGTACTGGGCGACTTCCCGTTCGCGCGAGGTCAGATCGGGGCTCGCCCCGACACAGGGCAGGACGCGGCGAACCGGCTTCCGCCTGGTCGGCACGAGGAGCGCCCGAAGCCTGCGCGCGGTCAGCTCCGGCATGACCGCCGCGACGACCTCACCGCAGAGCGGATAGGTCATGCGGACACAACTCCCTTCCGCCACAAGGACTCCGCGACGGTTCAGCGACTCCGCGGCCTGCGCGAGCGCCGGGAACCGGTCCACGCACAGCGTTCCGGCGAGCGCGATCATGTCGATCAGCTCGGCCTCGTCGCGGGTGAGCCTGCCCAGCCGCATCCGCACCACGTCGGCCAGCCTGCCGTCCGCGCAGGCGAGCCCGGACCAGCGCCACACGCCGGCCACGCGGCGCAGGCTGCCCTCGTCCACCGCGTGCTCGGTGAGTTCCCGCAGCAGCAACGCGTTCCCCGCCGTGAGCAGGCCCATGCCCTGGGTGGTCGCGTCGTCGACCACCGCGCCGAGCCGGGCCAGCAGGACCGCGCGGATCGCTTCGTGGCCGAACGGCCGCACCTCGACGCGCTCGGCCAACCCGTCCAGCCACAGCCTGCTGATCCCGTCCGGCACCCACTCCCCGGTGCGCACGGCCGCGACCACGGTGACCCGGTCCAGCGCGGCGAGACGGCGCACCCGGTCGGCCACCTCCGGCTCCAGCAGCTGCGCGTCGTCGAGGGCGAGCACGACCCGGCCCGTGGCGGGCCAGCCGTCCAGGGAGCGGACCACGTGACCGCCCGCGAGCCCGGCCGCCTCGGCCAGCAACCGGCTGCGGCCGGTGCCCGCCTCCCCGGTCAGCACCACGCCGAGGCCGGCGCCGAACGCGGCGGTGATCCGCGCCAGCTCGGCGTCCCGCGCGACCAGCGGCCACTGCATGCCCGTCACTCCCCGTATCCCGACGTCATCCCTTAGGGGAGCCTAACTAGTGAATGCACGCACAAACAAGGCGCATCCGCGCACGTGAGATAGCACTCTGTGCGCAAGATCCTCACGTTCGACCACCAAAAACCTCTTGAACACCGCACTAGCCCCCACCACGCCCGCCTTCCCCGTTTCGTACTCTTGCCGGGAAAGAGAGCGCTCCCAAATCCCGCTATGAGTACGAAACGGGATTGGTCCAGACCACACCGGCCTCAGAAGGAGGAGGTGGGAGGGTGCGAGAGGGTGTGGCGCATGGGCACAGTCTACCCGCGTCGGCGGCGCCGGATCGCGGTCAGCCGCGCCTGCGCCCCGTCCAGCGCCCGCTCCACGCAGTACCGGTAGAACTCGGCGTCGTAGGCGCGCAGCTTGCCCATGTCCGCCGACCGCTCACGCAGCCACTCGCCCATCGCGGCCAGCCCGGGATTGCCCGGCTCGTCGGCCAGGTCCGCGAGCATCCGGGCGTGCTCCAGCCGGGCCTCCGGCCGCGAGTTGCGGTCGTCCTCCACCGCGATCAGGTTGAACGCCGTGTTGACCAGGTAGCTGTAGACGGTGGCGGACTCGTCGCCGAAGCCCGCCGCCTTCAGCACGCCGACCCCCTCGTCGATGATCTCGCGCGCGGACGGGACCACGGGGCCGAGCAGCACCATCTGCCGGGCGATGCCGTGGTAGTGCATCGCCACCTTGCGCACGTCGGCCAGCAGCGCGCCGAACCACTCCCGCCACGCCAGGTCCGCGCCGGGCACCGGGACCTGGGCGATCACCCGCTCGGTGACCGCCATCGTCACCTTCTGCCGGTCGCCGACGTGGTGGTAGACCACGGCGGCGCCGACCCCCAGCTCCGCGGCGAGCTGGCGGATCGACCACCCCTCCAGCCCGTCCCGGACGGTCAGCCGCACCGCCGCGTCCACCACCTGATCCGGCGTGATCGGCGGCAGCCCGGCCGACGCTCGGGAACGGGGGCGGGTCACTAGCGGAACGCGGGGTACAGCGGCAGCCGCTCGGCCTCCGCCCCGAACCGGGAAACGATTGCCTCGGAAACCGCGCGGGCGTGCTCGGCGACCGCGATCCGCCCGCAGGCCACCGCGTCGGCGTGCAGCCGCCGCCACCGGTCGGCGAGCGCGGCGCTGCGGCGCGGCGACACCATGTTCGCGTCGATCGGGCCGTCCTGTTCGGTGGTCCGCGGCAGCAGCCACCACGTGGACAGCCACACCCACAGCACCTGCGCGTCGAGCAACCTCGGCAGCAGCACGGCGTCGTCGTCCAGGTCCGGCCACACCACGCTGACCTCGGCCCGCCACGCGGCGAGCATCGCCTCGGTCATCCCCGGCGGCAGCGAGAAGGAGCACCAGCAGGACGGGAACGGCACCCGCAGGTAGGCCGCGTCCAGCGCGATATCGCGCATGCAGCCCCACTCGAAGTCCAGGAACCGCACCCCCCGGCTGGTCACCAGGTTGTTGTCGGGGCAGACATCAGAGGGGCTGAACGCGCGGTAGCGGGTGCCCTCCAGCAGGTGCGCGGTGCTCGCGGCGTGCGCCTCCGCGTCCGAGTTCCGTTGCACGCCAAGGGCTTCGGCCAGCAGCTCGGGCAGCTCGGCGAGCGCGACGCGCGCCTCGTTGGCGATCGGGTCCCGCCACGAACGTTCGCCGAGGCGGCGCATCAGCGCGTCGAAGTCCGCCTCGCGGCCCGCGGTCGTGGCGTGCAGCCTGCCCAGCGCGCGGGCCCACGCCAGCAGCGAGCTCTCCGCGGCCCGGGGGTCCTCGCCGAGCAGCTTGTCCGCCAGGGTCGGCGCGCGGCCGAGGTCCTCCATCACCAGCACGCGTTCGGCGACCCCGTGCGCCATCAGCTCCGGGCTGACCCGCTCCGGCGCGGTGAGCGCGGTGAAGAGCTGGCTGCTCGCGGCCTCGTGGGCGAACGGATCGGGCCTGCCGTTGTCGGTGTGGTCGTGGTAGTGCTTCACGACCATGGTCCGAGGCAACGAGAACGGCGTCTCGGCGACCCGCACCCGCAGCACCACGGAACGGTCGCTGCCGCCGAGGTCCTCGTCCGCGTCCAGCCGCACGGGCGCGCCGAAACGACGGCTCAGCACGGACTCCGCCGCCGCGACCGTTGTCGCGGCCTCGGTGTCGGAGCGCACGGCGTTGTGCGGTTCCGCGGTGTGCGGCGCCGCCAGGCCGGTGGTGATGTCCACGCTCATCGTCACCGAACCTACCCCCGCCACTCGCTACGTTCCGACATGATCTGGTTACACTCCGGCAAACGCGCACCACCGCCGAGGGACACGGCCACGGTGATACCTCCTGGGATCGCTACCCAAACATCTCAAGGATGACGTTTCCGCACGGTCTCGTCACTCGCGGAACGGGTGACGAGGGGATGACATTTCCGGTGTTCACCCGGCTGCCAGCGGGCGGCCGTTGGCACCGGGCGAACTGAACCGGTTCCGCCGGTACCTCAACCACAACACCAGCGCCGCCGCGACCACGATGCCCGCCAGGTTGACCGCGAGCTGCGCACTGGACTCCAGCGCCTTTCCCCAATCGCCCAGCACGGCGGCGACCGCCGCGTAGCCCGCGGCGGGCACGGTGGTGACCGAGATGAACACGCCGACCAGCGCCGCGGACTTGGCCGACGTCAGGGCGAGCATCCCGGCCGCACCGGCCAGCAGCGCGACGATCAACGAGAACGGTCCCACCTGGTAGACGAAATCCACCTGGTGCTGGGTGCCATTGAACACTTCACGGTCGAACAATCCACCCGTTTCGCCCAACGCCGCGGCGCCCGCGGTGACCAGCATGGCGAGCGGGAAGCCCACGGCGATGGCGAACGCGGCCCGGCGGACGAGGTCCCAGCGGCGCAGCACCAGGCCGACCGCGATCGCGGCGAGCGGCCCGAACTCCGGGCCCACCACCATCGCGCCGACGATCGTCACCGGGGAGTCGGTGACCACGCCGACCGCGGCGAGCAGACAGGCCAGCGCCATGAACGACTGGAACGTGGTGGTGAGCCGGGACTCCTCGCCCGTGCGCGCGATCAGCTCCTCCCACACCACCGCGTCCGCGCCGTCACCGGGCGCGTCGGCCTCGGCCCGGTCGGCCGCGTCGGAGAGCGAGGTGTCGATGGTCTCCAACGTGATCGCACCGTCGTGGTCGAGCTGCATCGCGCACAGCTGCGCCAGCACGTCGTCGGCGGCCTCCCGCGCGACATCGGCCTCGACGACATCGCCCGCCGGGTCGAGACCCGCGCCGGGCAACAGGACCAGGTGCGTGGCGCCTGCCGTCGCGCGGAGCACACCGAGTACCGCCTCGGTGCGCTCCGGCGGGCAGACGATTCGCAGGTGCAGCACGGGATCAGCTCGCTGCGTTGTCCCTGGCGGGCCGTTCCTTCGGCTCGGTCGGCTTGGGCTTGAAGTCGACCCCGGCCTCCTTGCGCTGCTGCGCCGTGATCGGCGCGGGCGCGGAGGTCAGCGGGTCGAAACCGCCACCGGACTTGGGGAAGGCGATGACATCGCGCAGCGAGTCGGCCTTGGCCAGCAGCATGCAGATGCGGTCCCAGCCGTAGGCGATGCCGCCGTGCGGGGGCGCGCCGTACTTGAAGGCGTCGAGCAGGAAGCCGAACTTCTCCTGCGACTCCTCCTCGGTCAGGCCCATCACCTCGAACACGCGCTTCTGCACGTCGGCGCGGTGGATACGGATGGACCCGCCACCGATCTCGTTGCCGTTGCAGACCATGTCGTAGGCGTAGGCCTTGGCCGCGCCCGGGTCCTGCTCGAACGTGTCGACGCTGTCCGGGGTCGGCGAGGTGAACGCGTGGTGCAGCGCGGTCCACTTGCCCGACCCCACCGCGACGTCGTCACCGATCTGGTCGGTGGACTCGAACAGCGGGAAGTCCACCACCCAGGCGAAGGCCCACGCGTCCTCGTCGATCAGCCCGCAGCGGTGGGCGATCTCCACCCGCGCCGCGCCGAGCAGCGCGCGGGCGTCGTTGGGCTGGCCGGCCGCGAAGAAGACGCAGTCGCCCGCGTTGGCGCCCGCGGCCTTGGCCAGGCCCTCGCGCTCGGACTCGCTGAGGTTCTTGGCGATCGGGCCGCCCAGCGTGCCGTCCTCGGTGACCAGCACGTAGGCCAGGCCCTTGGCGCCGCGCTGCTTGGCCCACTCCTGCCAGGCGTCCAGCTTCTTGCGCGGCTGGCTCGCCCCGCCCGGCATGACCACGCAGCCGACGTAGGGCGCCTGGAAGACGCGGAACGGGGTGTCGGCGAAGTACTCGGTCAGCTCGGTCAGCTCGACCTCGAAGCGCAGGTCCGGCTTGTCGCTGCCGTAGCGGGACATGGCGTCGGCGTAGCTGATCCGCGGGATCGGCAGCGCGATCTCGTGGTCGGCCAGCTCCTTCCACAGCGCGGAGATCACCTGCTCGCCCAGCGCGATCACGTCGTCCTGGTCGACGAAGCTCATCTCGATGTCGAGCTGGGTGAACTCCGGCTGCCGGTCGGCGCGGAAGTCCTCGTCCCGGTAGCAGCGGGCGATCTGGTAGTACCGCTCCATGCCGCCGACCATCAGCAGCTGCTTGAACAGCTGCGGCGACTGCGGCAGCGCGTACCAGGAACCCGGCTGCAACCGCGCGGGCACCAGGAAGTCGCGGGCGCCCTCGGGGGTGGAGCGGGTCAGCGTCGGCGTCTCGATCTCGACGAAGTCGTTGGCGTGCAACACGTTCCGGGCGATGCGGTTGACCTCGCTGCGCATCCGCAGCGCGCGGGCCGGGCCGGAGCGGCGCAGGTCCAGGTAGCGGTGCCGCAGCCGGATCTCCTCGCCCGCCTCCACGTGCTCGTCCAGCGGGAAGGGCAGCGGCGCGGACTCGTTGAGCACCTCCAGGTCGGAGGTGGTGATCTCGACGGCGCCGGTCGGGATGTCCGGGTTCTCGTTGCCCTCGGGACGGACCTCGACGGTGCCGACGACCCGCAGGCAGAACTCGGCGCGCAGCCGGTGCGCGCGGGTGGCCATCTCGCCCTCGCGGAAGACCACCTGGACCACCCCGGAGGCGTCCCGGAGATCGATGAAGATCACTCCGCCGTGATCGCGACGCCGCGCCACCCAGCCGGTGAGGGTGACGGTCTGGCCTGCATGCTCGGCGCGGAGACTTCCGGCCTCGTGCGTGCGCATCACGGGGGTGCTTCTCCTTGGTCAGGGGTGTAGAGCCCGTCAAGGCTAGCTTGACGTGTCGGCGCACCTCGTCCGGGTCACTACCGCAGCGGGCCGCTGAACCTCGGGCCCGCGAGCCTGCGCTCCAGGCGGCTCAGCCCGGTGCGCACCGGCTGGGCCAGGTACTCGCCGAGCACCACGCCCGCCGCCAGGGCCAGGCCGATGCCCAGCGCGAGGAACAGCGCCCGCATCCCGCCCGCCACGTCCTGTTCCACCGTCAGCTTGAACAGCGCCTGGTAGGCGGTGAGGCCGGGCAGCAGCGGGGTGATCCCGGAGACCGCGATGGCCAGCGGGGAGACCTTCAGCCGCCGCGAGACCACGCCGCCGACGAAACCGATCAGCGCCGCCGCCCCGGCCGAGGCGATGATCATGTCGACGCCGAGCAGCACCAGCGCGCCGTAGCTGGCCATGCCCGCCGCCCCGGCCAGCCCGGCCAGCAGGAGGGTGCGCAGCGTGGCGTAGCTGGCCAGGGCGAAGCAGGCCGAGGTCGCCGCGCCCGCCGTGATCATCGCGGGCAGGTGCGCCAGCAACGGCGGGATCGGCTCGCCCACGGTCAGCGGGGAGCCGACGGCCACGCCGAGCTTGAGCACCAGCACCACGCCGATGACCAGCCCGATCGTCATCAGCGTGATCTCCATGGCCCGCCCGGCCGCGGTCACGTTGAAGCCGGTGATCGCGTCCTGCACGGCGCCGACGAGGGAGAGCCCGGACAGCAGCACCACGATGCCCGCGGCGATCACCAGCGAGGGCCGCAGCGAGCCCCCACTGCCCTGCAGGGCGTTCACCCCGAGCGCGATCCCCGTGGCCAGCGCGCCGCCGATCACCTGCTGGAAGAAGAACGGCAACGCGATGCGGTTGACCATGCGGCCGATCCGGTCGATCAGCGCGGTGGCCAGGGCCGCGATCACCGCGAGCAGCATCCCGCCGCCGAGCAGCACCGCCACCGCGGCGGCCATCCCGGACCAGGCGAGCGTGGCCACCCACCGCGGGTACGGGTGCGGCGCCGAGCTGATCTCGTCGAGCACCAGCCTGGCCTGCTCCGTGGTGAGCCCGCCGCGTCCGATCCGGCGCACGAGTCGTTCCACCTCGGCCAGCCGCGTGTAGTCCATGCTGCGCGAGCGGACCACGCGGGTCGCGGTGACCGGCGCCGCGGTGTAGCCGCGGTGGCAGCAGATGGTGATCGACGTGAAGATCACGTCGACCTCGCAGCTGGGCATGCCGAGCGCGTTGGTGACCGCGAGCATGGTCGAGGTGACGTCGGCGGCGCCCGCACCGCTGGCCATCTGGAGCTCACCGATGCGCAGGGCGAGGTCGAGCACCTGGTGCACCGAGGCGTCGTCGGGGACTTCGGGGCCGTACAGCATGGTGGGCATGATCGCCGCTCGCCCGGCCGCCCGCTGGTTGGCCTCGCCTCCCTCCCCGCGCCGCATCCGGAACGCCCGAAACGCCAGCCCCACCGCTACCCCCACCGCGTAGTCACGTCACCTGGGGCATCGACGGACCAACCCGGCGCGTTGCACGAGTGGATCATTGCGCTCGTCACACCGCCCGGAGCCCGGGGCCGCCGGGTACAGCTGGGGGCATGACCGCCTCAGCGCAGGAGAGCTTCCTGAAGGCCTTTCACGCCGAGCACCCGATGGCCACGTCCGAGGCGTTCGGCGGTGGCCGAACCCCGGATGGCCTTTCCAGCTACGAGGTTCTCGCCGCGCGGGTGGCGGGCGGCGAACGGGTGCTGGACCTGGGCTGCGGGGACGGTGCCCTGTTGGACCTCCTCGCCTCGCCGGGCAGGCAGCTCACCGGGATCGACCTCTCCCCCGACTCGCTGGCCGTGGCGCGCCGTCGTCCGGCGCTGGCGGGGGCGAGCCTGGTGGAGGGGCGTGCTCAGGAGCTTCCCTTCCCTGACAACGGTGTCGACGCATGTACCTCCCACATGGCGTTGATGTTGATGGACGAGGTCGACGCGGTGGCGGAGGAGATCGCCAGGGTGCTCGTCCCCGGCGGGACCCTCGCCTGCGCGCTGGGCGGTGGGTCCGCGGGTGGTGAGGCGTTCGAGGTGTTCCTCGCCCTGCTCCGGCCGGTGATCGCCTCGGCTCCGCCGGAGCAGCGCATCCCGCCGCTGGGGGATCGCCGCACCCGGGACCGCGCCGGGCTGGACGAGATCCTGGGCCCGGCCGGGTTCGCACCGGTCGCCTGGGAAACGGTGGTGCTCGACCTGAGCGCTCCCGTGCACGAGCTGTGGCCGGTCGTCTCCTGCCTCTACGACGTGCTGCCGCTGCCCTCGGCCACCGTCGAGACCCTCCGCTCGGAGTTCACCACCGAGGCCGCCGCCCTCGCCCGCCCGGACGGCACGATCCCCTGCGGGTTCAGGCTTCACATCGCGACCACCTCACTCCTGCCTTCCTGAAGACCACACCTCTTGGAGAGCGCGGTAATCGATCACGACGACGCCCTCGTGCCGAAGGACGTCACCGGCCTCCCGTGAGGTCAGGAACTCGTAGTCGGTGCGACGCACCCGCCAGCCGGGGTCGACCGCCCGCGACCTCTCGGCACCGGTGCTGGGGTGCACCGCCCACTCGGTGAGCCCCGCGGGCAGTTCGCGCAACAACCGGGCGTACCGGGCCTCCTTTCCTTGAAGCTCAAGGGAAAAGCTGTCCAGGAAGTCGTTGTCCGTGACCGGCAGGCCCCGGTGTCGCGCCTTCCGTCGTCCCGGTTCGAGCCAGACCCGCAAGGCGAGGCCGTGCTCGACGGCCAGCGCCGCGGTGAGGTCGAAGACGTCTTCTCGGCCACCGTCGGCCAGGCAGTGGAAATCCAGGTGCGTCGGTGCGAGGCCCGCCGCGGCCACGGCGTTGATCTGGTGCCTGAACTCCACCTCGACCTCGTCGATACGAGCGCGGGCCAGCAGCGCGGCCCGCCCGGCGGGCTCCGAGGTGAACAACTCGCCCGTCTCGTCGAGCAGGGAGGGCACGGCCCGCCGCGGGGCGAGCGGCCCCCACTGCTCGTGCACCGAATCGCGCACGAGCGAGAGGTGGACCCCGAAAGGGATCTCCGGCCGCTCGCGCAGCAGGGCCATCGCCCCGGGCGCCCCGGGGCAGGGCGTCATCAGGCTGCACGAACTGGCGATCCCGCGTTCGATCGACTCGATCACCGCGGTGTTGACCTCCTCGTGCAACCCGAAGTCGTCGCAGTTGACGATGAGCAGCCGGGCATCCGCGGGATAGCCCAGCAGTTCACTCGACCGCACCACGTCCCGCCCCTCCTCTCCATCAGTAGGTCTTCGGCAGACCCAAGGAATGCTGCGCGACGAAGTTGAGGATCATCTCCCGGCTGATCGGAGCGATCCTGGCGACGCGCGCCGCCGCCCAGAGCGTGCCGACGCCGTACTCCGTCGCCATTCCGTTGCCACCGAGGGTCTGCACCGCGGTGTCCACGGCGTTGATCACCGCTTCGCCCGCCGCGTACTTCGCGATGTTGGCCGCCTCCGCCGCGCCCGAGTCGTCGCAGTCGTAGGCCCACGCCGCGCGCTGCACCGCCAGCCGCGCCAGCTCCAGTTCCACGTGGGCCTTGGCCAACGGGTGCGCGATCGCCTGGTGCGTGCCGATCGGATCACCCCACACGTTCCGGGTGCGCGCGTACTCGTTGGCCTTGCCCAGGGCGTGCCTGCCCATGCCCGTCGCGTAGGCGGCCACGGTGATCCGCTCCGGGTTGAGCCCGGCGAACAACGCGGTCAGCCCCGCGTCCTCGCCGCCGACCAGCGCCTCGGCCGGGAGCCGCACGTCGTCGAAGAACACCGTGTACTGCCGTTCCGGCGCGGTGATCTCCATCGGGATCTCGTGCCGCTCGTAGCCGGGGGCGTCGGTCGGCACGATGAACATCGCCGGCCGGAGCTTGCCCGTCCGCGCGTCCTCCAGGCGCGCCACCACCAGCGTCGCGTCGGTCTCGTCCACGCCGGAGATGTAGTACTTCCGCCCACTGAGCCGCCAGCCGTCGCCGTCCGGCCGCGCGGTCGTGCTGATGTGGTGCGCGTTGGAACCCGCGTCCGGTTCGGTGATCGCGAAGGACATCTTCGTGGAACCGTCGGCGAACCCGGGCAGCCAGGTCTTGCGCTGTTCCTCCGTCCCGGACTTGGCGATCACCGTCGCGGCGATCGCCGGGGAGACCACGATCAGCAGCAGCGGACAGCCGCCCGCCGCCAGCTCCTCGCAGACGATGGCGAGTTCGGTGATGCCCCCGCCCCCGCCGCCGTACTGCTCGGGAACAGCCACGCCGAGGTAGCCGAGCTGCCCGGCCTCGCGCCACAGCTCGTCGGTCCGCTCACCGCGCTTGGACTTGTCGACCCAGTACCCGTGGCCGTACTTCGCGGCCAGCGCGGCGACCGCGGCGCGTAACGCCCGTTGTTCGTCGGTCTCCCGGAAATCCACTACCCCTCCTCAACGTCCAGGACGCCCACCACGGCGAGCACGGCGCCCGCGTCCACCTGATCGCCCACCTTGACCTCGATCGCCTCGACGATCCCCGCGTTGGGGGATCGAACGGAGTGCCGCATCTTCATGGCTTCCAGCACGACCAGCTCCGCGCCCGCCTCGACGCGCCCGCCCGCCTTCGCCACCAGTTCCACCACTGTTCCGGGCATCGGCGCGAGCAGCGACCCCTCAGCGATCGACTCGGCTGGGTCGGTGAAGCGCGGCATCCGTTGCAGCGCAACCGATCCCAGCGAGGAATCGACGAAAACACGGTCGCCGTACGCCGCGACGTGGAAAGTCCGTCGCACCCCGGCGATATCGAAAGTAGCCCGATTTTCCCGGCTGTCAAACAGGACCACGTCCTCGTCGCAGAGGAGCCGCCCCCGCTCCAGCCGGTAGGCGACCTCGTGCTCGCCACTCGATCCGGCGAATCTCTTGCGCTGCAACTGCGACGGGAGATTGCGCCATCCGGGGGGAATCGCCGGATGGGTGCGGCGATCCGCGCTGCTCTCGGCCACGGCGGCGGCCAAAGCGGACAGTCGCTCTGTGCGATTTTCACCCAGGCGTTCCACCACCCGATGGGTCTCGAGGAAAGAAGTGTCGGTTTCGCCTGATACAAACGCCTTATGCCGCAACACATCGACGAGAAGATCGCGATTGGTCGCCGGACCGTGCAGCCTCGCCCCGGCCAACGCCGAGGCAAGCCGCCTGGCCGCGGCGATCCGCGTCGGCGCCCACGCGATCACCTTCGCCAGCATCGGGTCGTAGTGCGTCCCGATGACCGAACCGCTCTCCACTCCGGAGTCCAGCCGCAGCCCGTGCTCGGACGAGCCCACCGCGAACTCGGTGTCCACAGTGGACATTTCAAAGCGGTGCAGCGGTCCGCTCTGCGGGCGCCAGCCCGCCGCGGGGTCCTCCGCGTAGAGCCGCACCTCGATCGCGTGTCCGCGCGGGACGGGCGGTTCGGCGGCCAGCCTGCCGCCCTCGGCGATCTCCAGCTGCGCCCGGACGAGGTCAACGCCGGTGACGCACTCGGTCACCGGATGCTCGACCTGAAGCCGCGTGTTGGTCTCCAGGAAGAAGAAATCTCCCTTGGGGGACACCATGAACTCCACGGTCCCGGCGCCCACGTAGTTGATCGCCCTCGCCGCGGCCACCGCCGCCGAGCACAGCGCGGCGCGCAGATCAGTGCTGACGGCGGGGGACGGCGACTCCTCGACGACCTTCTGGTAGCGGCGCTGGATCGAGCACTCCCGCTCGCCGAGCGCCCACACCGTCCCGTGCCGATCGGCCAGCACCTGGACCTCGATGTGCCTGCCGCGCTCCAGGTACGGCTCGCAGAACACGGTGTCGTCCCCGAACGCGCTGCCCGCCTCGGCACGAGCGGACCGCACGGCCTCGTCGAGCTCGGCGAGCGCCCGCACGATCCGCATGCCGCGACCGCCACCCCCGGCGGAGGCCTTCACCAGCACGGGCAGGTCGGCCTCGGTGACCTCCGCCGGGACCAGCTCCGGCAGCACGGGTACCCCGGCTTCGGCCATCAACCGCTTGGCGGCGACCTTGGACCCCATGGCCTCGATCGCCTCCGGCGCGGGACCGACCCAGGTCAACCCCGCGTCCAGGACCGCGCGCGCGAACTCCGCGTTCTCCGACAGGAACCCGTACCCCGGGTGCACCGCGTCGGCTCCCGCGTCGCGCGCCGCGCGGATCAGCAGCTCTCCGCGGAGATAGGTGTCGGTGGGGGCGGCTCCGGGCAGGCGTACGGCCACGTCCGCCTCCCGCACGTGCGGCGCGTCGGCGTCGGGATCGGAGAACACCGCGACGGTCCGGATGCCGAGCACCCGGCAGGTCGCGATCACCCGGCGCGCGATCTCGCCCCGGTTGGCGATCAGCAGGCAGGAAATCACTGTCGCTCCTCACATCCGGAACACGCCGAACCGCTCGGCACCTGCCACGTCCGCGCTGTGGATCGCGGAGAGGCAGATGCCGAGAACGGTCCTGGTGTCCCTGGGATCGATCACGCCGTCGTCGTAGAGGCGGCCGGACAGGAAGGGGGCGAGGGACTGCTCCTCGATCTGCTGCTCGACCATCGCCCGCAGCCCGGTGTCGGCCTGCTCGTCGTAGGGCTGTCCCTTGGCGGCCGCGGCCTGCCGCGCCACGATCGAGAGCACCCCTGCCAGCTGGGCGGGCCCCATCACCGCGGACTTTGCGTTGGGCCAGGTGAACAGGAACCGGGGGTCGTAGGCCCTGCCGCACATGCCGTAGTTGCCCGCGCCGTAGGACGCGCCCATCACCACGGTCAGGTGCGGGACCGTGCTGTTGGACACCGCGTTGATCATCATCGCGCCGTGCTTGATGATCCCGGCCTGCTCGTAGTCCTTGCCGACCATGTAGCCGGTGGTGTTCTGCAGGAACAGCAACGGGGTGTCCGAGGCGTTGGCGAGCTGGATGAACTGCGTCGCCTTCTGCGCCTCGGCGCTGAACAGCACCCCCCTGGCGTTGGCCAGGATGCCGAGGGGATAGCCGTGCAGCGAGGCCCATCCGGTGATCAGGCTCGTGCCGTAGGACGGCTTGAACTCGTCGAAGTCCGACCCGTCGACCAGGCGGGCGATCACCTCGCGCGGGTCGAACGGCTCGCGCAGGTCCGTCGGCACGATGCCCAGCAGGTCCTCGGGATCGTGCGCGGGCTCGACGACCGGCGCCACCGGGCCCGGCCCGTGCTTGCGCCAGTTCAGCCGGGCCACGATGCGGCGGCCGACGCGCAGCGCGTCCGGCTCGTCCTCGGCGAGGAAGTCGGCGAGGCCGGAGGTCCTGGCGTGCATCTCGGCCCCGCCGAGCGACTCGTCGTCGGACTCCTCGCCGGTGGCCATCTTCACCAGCGGCGGCCCGCCGAGGAAGACCTTGGCCCGTTCCCTGACCATCACCACGTAGTCGCTCATGCCGGGCACGTAGGCGCCGCCCGCGGTGGAGTTGCCGAAGACCAGAGTCACCGTGGGCACCCGGGCCGCCGACGCCCTGGTGAGATCGCGGAAGAGCCTGCCGCCGGGGATGAAGATCTCGCTCTGGCTCGGCAGGTCGGCGCCGCCGGACTCCACGAGGTTGACCACCGGCAGCCGGTTCGCCATGGCGATGTCGGTGGCGCGGAAGGTCTTGCGCAGGGTCCACGGGTTGCTGGCCCCGCCGCGCACCGTCGGGTCGTTGGCGACGATCAGGCACTCGACACCGGAGATCACGCCTATGCCGGTGACCACGCTCGCGCCCACCGTGTAGTCGGTGCCCCAGCCCGCGAGCGGGGACAGCTCCAGGAAGGCGGAGTCCTCGTCGATCAGCAGCTCGATGCGTTCCCTGGGCAGCAGCTTCCCGCGCTTGTGGTGCCGGTCGACGTACTTCTGCCCGCCACCCGCCAGCGCCTTGGCGTGTTCCGCGGCCAGCTCGTCGAGCTTGGTGAGCATGGCTTCCCGGCGCGCCAGGTGCCCGGGATCATGTGTGTCCACTGTGGACTTCAGAACGGTCACGCCGTGTACCCCATCCGCCGGGCGGCCAGGTCCGCGAGCACCTCGCTCGCCCCGCCGCCGATGCCCAGGATCCGGGAGTCCCGGTAATGCCTCTCCACCTCGGCCTCCCGCATGTACCCGAAACCGCCGTGCAGCTGCACGGCCGCGTCCACCACGAAGTCGCACGCGCGCACGGCGGCGTTCTTCGCCATGCACACCCGCGCGACGGCCTCCCCGCCCTCCGCGACGGCCAGCACCACAGCGCGCACGTAGGTCCTGGCCAGCTCGATCTGCTGGGTCATCTCCACCAGGCGGTGCCGCACCAGCTGGCGGCTCACCAGCGGCCTGCCGAACGTCGAGCGGTCGCGGACCCACGCCAGGGTCAGCTCCAGACACCGTTCCGCGGTCGCGTACGCCTGCACGGCGAGGCTGAGCCGCTCCACCTGGAACTGGCGCATGAGGTGCGCGAACCCGCTGTCCTGCGCGCCGACGAGGTTCCGCACCGGCACACGAGCGTCCACAAAGGACAGCTCAGCAGTGTCCGAACAGTGCCAGCCCATCTTCTCCAGCCTGCGGCTGACGGTGAACCCCGGCGTTCCCCGTTCCACCACCAGCAGGCTCACCCCGCCGTAGCCGGGCTCGCCCGTCCGGACTGCGGTGGTGACGAAGTCCGCCCGGGCACCGGAGGTGATGTAGGTCTTCGCCCCGTTCACCACGAAGTGGTCACCGTCGCGCACCGCGCGCGTGCGCAGGGCCGCGACGTCGGACCCACCGTCCGGCTCGGTCACGGCCAGCGCTCCGATCAACTCTCCGGCCAGGGTCGGTCGCACGAACCGGTCGACCAGGTCGTCCCCGCCCGCGTCGGCGATGTGCGGCAACGCGATGCCGTGCGTGAAGAGCGCGGCGACCAGTCCCGAGGAGCCACCCGCGCGGATCAGCTCCTCGGTGACCACGGAGACATCGACAAGGTCGCCGCCGTCACCGCCGACCTCCTCGTCGAAGCCGATGCCGAGCAGGCCCGCTCCGGCGGCCTCGCGGTGCAGGGAACGCGGCACCTCGCCTGCCCGTTCCCAGTCCGGCAGATGTGGCCGGACCTCGCGCTCCACGAACGCGCGCACGGAGCCCCGAAGTGCTTGCCGTTCCGGGGTTTCGAAGCTCATCGCTCCCCCTTCAGCAGCGAGGCGGGCAGGTCGACCACGCGGGCGCGGAGCCACTCCCCCAACGCCTTGGCCTGGGGATCGAACCGGGTCGAGGAGGCGACGCCCTCACCGAGCAACCCGTGCACGACGAAGTTCACCGCGCGCAGGTTGGCGAACTGGTGGCGCTCCACCTCCAGGTCGGCCACCTCCGGCAGCAGGTGGCGCAGCCGGTCCACGGTCAGTTCGTGCACCAGCCACCGGAAACCCGCGTCGGACCGGGCCCACACGCCGAGGTTGGCGTCGCCGCCCTTGTCGCCCGAGCGCGCGCCGAACGCCGTGCCCAAGGGGGCCGCGGTCGTCGGTTCCGGTGGTGACGGCGGGATCTCGTCCTCCCAGGCGAGAACCCAGTCCGGCTGGTCGTGGCCGACCTCGACGATCTCGACGCGGGCGCCGCCCGGCAGCACGGCGACGTGCGAGACGTCCTTCCTGGACACGTAACCGGCGCGGTACACGCCGAACGGCGTGCCGTCAGCGGGTGGAGCGGTGACGTGGAACCCGGGATAGGACGCGAGCGCGAGTTCGACGGCGGCGCGGGAGAAAGCCTTGGCCCGCTTCGGGTCCGTGGTCTTGATGGTGGCGTGCAGCAGGGCGCTCGCCGTCTCCTCGGTGTCGGCGTCCGCGTGGTCGGTGCGGGCCAGTGTCCAGGTCAGGCCGTCCGCCCCGATCGCCGATTCGAGCTGACCCCGGACGAGTTCGGCCTTGGCCTCGATGTCGAGTCCACAGAGGACGAATGTGGTGGCGTTGCGCCAACCCCCGACCGTGTTCAGGCAGACCTTCAGGGTGGAAGGAGGTGGGAAACCGCGGACTCCGGAGATCCGGACCCGGTCCCGGCCCTGCTGGGTGAGTTCCACGGTGTCGAAGCGAGCGGTCACATCCGGTCCGGGATAGCCCGCCCCACCGATCTCGTAGAGCAGCTGCGCCGTAACGGTGTCCACGGTCACCGCGCCCCCGGTGCCCGGGTGTTTGGTGATCACCGAGCTGCCGTCGGCGTGCAGCTCCGCGATGGGGAACCCGGGGCGGTCGCGGTCGGCGATCTCGGTGAAGAACGCGTAGTTGCCGCCCGTGGCCTGCGCCCCGCACTCCAGGACGTGACCCGCGGCGGTCGCCCCGGCGAGCTGGTCCAGGTCTCGCGCGTCCCACCCGAAGTGCGCGATGGCGGGTCCGACCACCAGGGACGCGTCGGTGACCCGCCCGGTCACCACCACGTCGGCACCGGCTCGCAGGCACTCGGCGATACCCCATGCGCCGAGATAGGCGTTGGCGGTCAACGGTTCCGCCTGGCCCGGCTCGCACAGGCCCAGTTCGGTGGCCCGCCCACGCAGGTCGTCGCCCTCGACGTGGGCCACCGACACCGCGAGGCCGAGCCGGTCCACGAGCTCGCGCAGGGCGGCGGCGAGCCCGGCCGGGTTGAGGCCGCCCGCGTTGGCGACGATCCGCACGCCCTTGTCCTTGGCCAGCCCGAGGTTGGCCTCCATCTGACGGAGGAATGTCTTGGCGTAGCCCAGTTTCGGGTCCTTCACCAGGTCCCGGCCGAGGATGAGCATGGTCAGCTCGGCCAGGTAGTCGCCGGTCAACACGTGCAGGGGGCCGCCGTCGAGCATCTCGCGCACCGCGTCGAACCGGTCCCCGTAGAAGCCCGAGGCATTGCCGATGAGGAGAGGAGAGCCGGAGTTCATGGGACCGGTGCTCATGAGAACTGCCCTGCCGCCCGGCCGCCCCCGGGTGGTCCGGCGAAGACCTGGGCGATGCCCAGCCACGTCCGCGCCACCTCGCCGGTCGCGGTCACATCGAGGTCATCGAGGTGGCGCCGCTGGGTGACGAGCAGGCAGAAGTCCAGCGCCGAGCCGGTGACCCGCTGCTCCGCGTCCTCCGGGCCCCACGACCAGACCGCGCCCTCCGGTCCGGTCAGCTCCACCCGGACCGGGTCCTCAGGTGCGGCCGTTCCGTTGACCTGGAAGGCGAATCCCCTCGTGCGCACGCCAAGGTAGGCGATGTGCCGAAGCCGGGCGGTGGGGCCGCGGGAGACACCGAGCGCGTCCACGACGTCCTGACCGTGCGCCCAGGTCTCCATGATCCGGGCCGTGGCCATCGACCGCGGTTTCATGGGCGGGCCGAACCAGGGCAGCTTGGCGTCCGGATCGGCGAGCGCGAGCGCCGCGGTCAGTTCGCTGCGCCCCCGGCGCCACCGGCGCAGCAGCTCGGCTGGGTCCTCGGCCGCGCCTTCGGCGGCCCCGGCCTCCACGAAACCGGTCGGGTCGGCCAGCGCGTCGCCCAGCTCGGCGGTGAACGCCTCCGGGTCGCGGATGGACAGCACGGACAGCCGGTCCGTCCACGCGAGGTGGGAGACCTGGTGCGCGACAGTCCACCCCTCGGCGGGCGTGGGCGTGCGCCAGCCCCGGTCGTCGAGCGCCGCGACCAGGGCGTCGAGCTCGTCGCCCTCGGCACGCAGGTCGGCCGACAGCGCGATCAGGTCCGTCATCGGTTCCCCTCGTCTTCGGAGTCTTCAGAGACTGCAGAGTCTTCGGAGCGCTGCTGATCGGCGCGCTTGTGCGCGGTGGCGTGGGCGAGCTCCCGGTCGAGGGTCCGCGCCCAGTGCCGGACGATCCGGCCGCGGCGGCGGGTGTCGTCGGCGAGCTGCGCGGCCAGCGCGAGCCCGCGGGCCAGGTCGAGCGTGGTCTGCACGGCCACCCGCACCGCGGCGTCGGAGTCGTCGACGCCGAGCAGCTCCACCGCGAGCCGGTGGGTCTCCCGGCCGAGGCGGGCCTGGAGCGGGAGCACGACCTTGTGCAGCTCGGCGTCGGTGCGCGCGGCCACCCACAGCTCCAGGGCGGCGGTGAACAGCGGGCTGGCGAAGAAATCGGCGATCAGCCCGACCACGGCGACCGTGCGCCCCTCGGTGCCGCTGATCTCGGCCGCCCGGTCGCGGAGCACCTGCACGCTCTCGGCGCCCACGTGCTCGACGGCGGCGGTGACCAGCTCGGCCCGGGTCGGGAAGTGGTGCAGCTGGGCACCTCGCGACACCCCGGCGCGCTCGGCCACGAGGGTCGTCGTCGTGCCCGCCCAGCCCCGCTCCACCAGGCACTCCACCGTGGCGGCCATGAGTTTTCGCCTGGTCTCCCGGCTGCGGTCGGCCTGGCGCTGCCGGGTGGACGCGGGCGTGGTCGCGGTCTCGGGCACGAACCGAGTCTCACCTCCGACTAACAAACAGTCAAGCCTGCTTGTTAGTTTCCCTGGCGTGTCCGGAGCGCGGCCAGCCCCGGTTTCCCGCGTCTCACGAGCCGGTGTCCCAGCAGGTCAGATCACACTCTTTGTCTCACCTTCCCGCGTACGCCGGAATCGGTTGCGGGCCCGCCCGCCCCTGGTGAAGCTGTGCCGCACGCGGAAATCTGGGGGACCGATGTTGCGCATCCACTTCACCGACCGCGATCTCGCGCTCACGCGGGTGGCCGCGGCACCCGACCCGCTCTGGGAAACGGTGCTGAGCCTGCACATGCTCGGGCCCGCCGGGCGGCACCTCCCCGCGTTCACCTCGTGGCGCACGGCGGCGCGGCGGAAGCTTCGTGATCGTGACGTCAAGGCGCCGTTGCACTTTCTGCACGCGCTCGCCGCGCCGGGCAACTACTTCCCCGATCTGCTGACCCCGGCGGAGGCCGATGGCGGCCTGGATGACGGCTTGGCCGCCGTCGAGGACACGGCGCCGGAGCGGTTCCGGGCGGAGATCACGCGGCTCTCCGCGGTCCGTCCTTTGCCGCGGTGGACCGACGAACTGTGCGGGGGCGACCGGCGCCGGGCCCGGATGCTGAGCGAAGCGCTGCGGCGGGCGCACGAAGCGCTGGTCGCCCCACACGTGCGCGAGGTCCACACGCACGTGGACGCCGACCGGTCGATCCGGGCGCGCGCCGCGTGCGACGGGGGCAGCCACGGGTTGCTGCACTCCCTGCGGCCGGTGCTGCGCTGGGACCCGCCGGTGCTCTCCGCCGACTACCCCGTCACCAGGGAGCTTCACCTGGACGGCCGGGGCCTGCGCCTGGTCCCTTCGTACTTCTGCTGGGGCACGCCGGTCACGTTCGCCGACCCGGATCTGCCGCCCACGCTGGTCTACCCCGTGTCGCACGACCTCGCCGACAGCAGGCCAACGAACCAGGCCGCGCTCACGGCCCTCCTGGGACGCACCCGCGCATCGGTGCTGCACGCCTCCACGGACACCAGCACCACCGGTGAGCTGGCCCGGCGTCTCGGCATCTCGCCCGCCGCCGTGAGCAGGCACACCGCGGCGCTGCGCGACGCCGGGCTGCTGACCAGCCAGCGGCAGGCGGCCATCGTGCTGCACCGGATCACACCGCTGGGCGGCGAGGTGATCAGCCGATGTGGATTCGGCCCCCCAGAACCGAACCCACACCGGCTGATCGACTAGCGGGACGGCACAACCCTGTCGTCCGCGCCGACCGCGCCGCGACCCTTTTGCGGCCTCGTGCAAAAGCCACGCTGCTGGGAGACTGGGAACCGCGTGACCGACTCGGGTGAGGGGAAGGGCGACGTGCGCGCGGGGCAGGCCCTGGCGGCACTGCTCGACGACCTCAAACACAGGAGCGGCCACAGCTACGGGGCCGACCAGCGGGAACTGTCCAAGCTCTACCGGCTCTGGGAACAGGCCAGCTTCCCGAAGCCGAAGTCGAGCAGGAAACCCTTGCAGCACAACCACTTCCGCCTGCCGGGCGGCGCCGTTCACTGCTCGGTCTCGGTATCGTGCTCGCGGTGCTGCTGCTGGCGGCGGGGCGAGCACACCGCACGTCGCCCCCGATGCGGATTTCGCCGAGAACGTTCCGATCTGGACGAACAGGCCCTTCCCGGTACCCGATGAGTTCATCGGCGTCACCAAGAACGCCGCGTCGCGGGAGATGCCCGGGTTCGAGGTCGGCGGGCTGCGCCTGTGGAACTCGGGCAGCCGGTGGTCGAAGCTGGAGCCGCAGCGCGGGGTCTACGACTGGCCGAAGCTCGACCGGCACGTCGAGCCCGCGGAGCGAGCCGGGGTCTCGCTGCTGTTCACCCTGAGCGGGACGCCGGGGTGGGCCAGCCCGGACGGGCCGGAGATGAACTTCTTCGAGCGGCCGCGCACAAGCGCGCCGGACGATCTGGCGGTGTGGGAGGGCTACGTCCACACAGTGGCGACGCGCTACCGCGGCCGGATCCAGGCGTACGAGGTGTGGGACGCGGCCAACGTCGAAGCCGGGTACAGCGGGACCGTCGAGACGATGGTGGAGCTCGCCTCCCGCGTCGATCAGGCCCTCTACCGCTCGGCCCGCTGGGTGCCGCCGCTGTGGAACACCGGGCAGGGCTTCACTCTACGCCGAGTATCGGAGGGTCTACTTCTACAACTGGGGCAGCGACAAGCTCCCGATCACGTTGCAGCCGCACGGCGGCCATCCGACGAAGGTGGGGTTGCACGTGCAGGAGCTGGACCGGACGCAGAACACGTTCTGCGGGCAGGGGGAGAAGGCCGCGTTGCCGAACAACGCTTGGGAGTGCCGATTCCGGCGCGACGGTGCGGAGCTCCGGATCTGGTGGACCGACCGCGGTACCGCACGCGTTCCCGTGCCACCGGGCGTCGGCGTCGTGCACACCCTCGACGGCGAGCGCCGGCTCGTGAACCTTGGTGAGCCCATCGACATCACGAAGAGCCCCGTGCAGCTCCGTAGCCGATGAGTGACCCTCCGTATTTCCTTTCACCGCTTGACGTCCGCCTGTCTAACCTGAGCACGGATCGTGGCGGGTGCCACGACCTCGCAAGGGGGATTCGCACTGTGAGCATCGGAAAGAAGCTGGGCGCATTCGTCGCGGCCGGCGTGTTCGCGCTGGGTGTACCGGCCGTGGCCGAGGCGGGGCCCACGGTCACCGCGCTGGCCGAACTGCCGGGCGGTTCCGGCAGTGGTGCCTGGGGCGTGAACAACCACGGCGTCGCAGTCGGCTGGTCCAACACCGGAACCAGCGCGCACGCGGTGCGCTGGGCCGAGAACGGCGCCGTCACCGACCTCGGCACGCTGCCGGGGGACACGGGAAGCAGGGCGACCGCGATCGCCTGGGACGGCACCGTCGTCGGGCGTTCCTCGTCGCCGAAGGGCTACCGCGCGGTGCGATGGTCGCCGGACGGCGCGATCACCGAACTCGCGAGCCTGCCCGGAACCACCTATTGCACGGCAGAAGCGGTCGACGTGCACGGCTTCGTCGCCGGGCACTGCTCCGACGACTACTCCGCGAGCACCGGTCGCGCGGTCCGGTGGGCGCCGGACGGGACGGTCACCGAGCTGGGCAAGCTTCCGGGCGATGTGGCCAGCAGGGCGCTGGGCATCAGCTACGAGAAGGTCGTCGTGGGCTGGTCCAGCCGCCCGGATGGCTCCACCCGCGCGGTGCGCTGGGGTGAGGACGGCAGCGTGACGGAGTTGCCGTCGCTGCCCGGTGGCGCGCAGAGCGACGCGCGCGGCATCAACAACGGCGCCATCGCGGGCCGGATCTGGGTCTACACCCCGGGACGCGGCGGCGTGCACCACGCGGTGCGGTGGAACGCGGACGGCACGGTGACCGACCTCGGCGCCCTGCCCGGCACGAGCGGCGCTCCGAGCGAAGCCCGCGCCGTCACCGCCGGTGGTGTCCATGGCGCGGGCACTGTTGTCGGTGAGTCCCGGAACGCCGATGGCCGCTACACCGCCGCGCACTGGTCTGCGAACGGTGCCGCCGTCGACCTCGGCGCGCTGCCGAACGCCGGCGCGGGCACGATCACGTTCGCGACGGCGGTAAACGCTCCGGGCGTGGTGGTCGGCAGCTCCGGCGGACACGCCGTCCGCTGGACCATCTAGCTCCTTCCCCGCCATCCCCCACCCACCCACACACACCCTCATCCCACGCCGAAGTGGCCAGAGAACCTCCGTTTCGTACTCTTAGCGGGCTTTGGGAGCGCTCTTTTTCCCGCTATGAGTACGAAACGGGGTTCTCTCGGCTGCGCCGTTGATGTTTCGGGTGGACACCTCAGCGACCCCTGAGCTACGGGGATACTGGGCGCATGCTGACCGATCGGTTGGAACTGCGGCGCTTCCGAGGTGATGACGTCGCGGTGTTCCGCGCCTACCGGTCGGACCCGGAGGTGGCGCGCTACCAGTCCTGGGAAACAACACTGTCCACAATGGACGCAGGCGAGCTGGTCGACGAGTTCACCGGGCTCACCGCGGACGCGCCGGGGTGGTTCCAGTACGCGGTGGAGCTGCGCGGCACCGGTGCGCTGATCGGGGACGTCGGGGTGAACCTGCACGAGAACCGCATGCAGGCGGAGATCGGTTTCACCTTCGCCCGGGAACACCAGGGGCGCGGTTACGCGACCGAGGCGGTATCACGCGTCGTGGATCACCTCCTTGTCTCCCAAGGGTTGCGGCGGGTCTCGGCGGAGTGCGACGCGCGGAACACCGCGTCGGCTCGCCTGTTGGAACGGGTCGGTTTCCGGCGGGAAGGTCACCGGCCGGAGTTCACGTGGCTCAAGGGCGAATGGACTGACGACCTCCTGTTCGGGTTGCTCGCGCGGGACTGGCGGGCACGCGAGGCCGGGGCCTAGTCGAGGTGGGCGAGCAGGGCCTGTGACCGCGAGGGGTGGCGCAGCTTGCACAGTGCCCTGATCTCGATCTGCCGGATGCGTTCGCGGGTCAGGCCGACGACCGCGCCGACCTGGTCCAGCGTCCGCGGCTGGCCACCGGTGAGGCCGAACCGCAGGCGCAGAATCCCCGCCTCGCGTTCTGACAGCGTGTCCACGACGGCGTTCAGGTGCTTGCGCATCCGCTCCGAGGACAGGAGTTCGACGACGTCGACCGCGCGGGGGTCCTCGATGAAGTCGCCCAGCCGTGAACTCCCTTCCTCACCAACGGGCATGTCCAGTGACAACGGGTCGAGGGCGCATCGCCGGATCTCCTCGACCCTCTCCACGGTGAACCCGGCCTCCGCTGCCACCTCCTCCGGCGTCGGTTCGCGGCCGAGCGACTGCAGCAGATCGCGCTGGACACGCTTGATCTTGTTGAGGGAGTCGACGAGGTGCACCGGCATCCGGATGGTGCGGGCCTGGTCCGCCATGGCGCGGCTGATGGCCTGGCGAATCCAGCACGTCGCGTAGGTGGAGAACTTGTACCCCTTGCGGTAGTCGAACTTCTCCACCGCGCGGATCAGGCCGAGGTTGCCCTCCTGGATCAGGTCCAGCAACGGCATACCCCGGCCGGTGTGTCGTTTGGCCAGGGAGACCACCAGGCGGAGGTTCGCCTCCAGCAGCTGTCGCTTCGCCTGCCGCCCGTCCCGCTCCAGCCAGCGCAGCTCGGCGCGCTCGCGCACCGGGCGGTTGTCGTTGCCGCGCAACAGTTCCGCCGCGTACAGACCCACCTCGAAACGTTTGGCCAGCTCCACCTCCTCCTCGGCGCGGAGCAGGCCGACCTTGCCGATCTCGTTGAAGAAGAGCCGGATCAGGTCCGGTGTCGCCGTCGCGGTGGTCACATCGGCGAATCTAGGTGGGGCGGGTGGGGGTGGGCATTGCGGAAAACCACCGGGGTTGCTGTGGAAAACCACAGGGGACTACAGGAGCGTCAGCTGCTCCTGCCGCACGGCCGCCGGGTTGAGCGCCTCCGGCAACGCCCCCTCCGGCCACAGGTCAGCGACGTCGCCCGCGCTGGACCTGCCCATGCCCTGGGCGAGCCCGTGCTTGCGCAGCAAGGGCGCCACCCGCTCGCCGAGCCAGCTCCGGTACCGCGGGTCGGCGTAGCTGCCCCTGGCGTAGACGCGGCGGTAGCCGGCGACGAGGTCCGGGCGTTCGCGCGCCAGCCACGCGAAGAACCACTCGCGCGCGCCCTTCCGCAGGTGCAGCGGCAGCACGGTCACCCCGGTCGCCCCGGCGTCGCGGATCGAGGCGAGCAGGTCGTCGATCCGCGCCACCGAGTCGGTCAGCCAGGGCAGCACCGGGGCCACGAACACACCGCACGGCAGCCCGGCCTCGCGCACCCGCCGGACCAGTTCGAGCCGCGCCTGCGGGCTGGCCGTCCCGGGTTCGAGCGAGGCCTGCAGGTCGCGGTCGAGCAGCGCGATCGACACCCCGATCCCGATCGGCACCCGCTGACCGGCCTCGGCCAGCAGCGGGATGTCCCTGGACAGCACCGTCCCTTTGGTCAGGATCGAGAACGGCGTCCGCGCGTCGGCCAGTGCCCGGATGATCCCCGGCATCAGCTGGTAGCGGCCCTCGGCGCGCTGGTAGGGGTCGGTGTTGGTGCCCATCGCCACGTGTTCCCGCGCCCACCTCGGCGAGCGCAGCTGCGCGGCCAGCACCTCGGGCGCGTTGACCTTGACGATGACCTGGGTGTCGAAGTCGCGGCCGGAATCGAGGTCGAGGTAGGTGTGCGAATCCCTCGCGAAGCAATAGGTGCAGGCGTGGGAACACCCCCGGTACGGGTTGACCGTCCAGCCGAACGGCATCGACGAGCCGCCCGCCACCTTGGACAGCACCGACTTCGCCCGCACCTCGTGGAAGGTGACATCGGCGAAGCCCGGCGTCGGGGTGGTGGAGTACTCCAGCCCCGGCAGGGTCGCGTTCATCCGGTCGTCTCGCTGACTGTCCCACCTCATGGCTATGATTCGAACATGTGTTCGAACACGCCGCAAGGCTCAGAGGGAGGCGACGAGCTTTGACACCACCTCGGGAGCGATCCGCTGCGCGAGCTTGCCGGGCTCGGCCGCCGCCGCGAGGGTGAACAGCGGCCGCTCGTCGAGCGCGGCCTCCCTCGCCTCCGCGCGCAACTGCGCGACCAGCAGCTCCGCGAACAGCAGCGCGTGGGGCTGCCCCGTGGCGTTGAGCGCGTCGGCGAGCTTGCGCAGCGCCAGCGGCTCCAGCTCGCGCAGGCGGTCCTCGGCGTAGATCGCGAGCGCGACGGAGATCGTCTTGCCGCCCGCGGTGACCAGCAGGCTGACCGTGCGCAGTCCCTTCGCCTGGCTGACCAGCACGCCCAGGTCGGTGACCTCGGCGAGGTCGGCGCTGGTGGTGCCCAGCCCGCGCACGGTGAGCACGCGGCCGTCCAGCCAGCTGCGCTTGCGGGACTCCGCGAAGGCGAGCAGCGACGGCGGGAGCGCGAGCACCACGAACAGCACTAGCCCGGCCGTGGCGTCGAGGAGCAGCGCGACCAGAACGCCGAGCAGTGCCGCGACCAGACCACCGGTCAGCCCCACCACCAGCGCGCGCCTGCGCGCCAGCTCCGGCGAGAGGAGATCGAGCGGAACCACTCACAACCCCCTGGTGGGGAACGACGCGCCACCGCCGGACAGGAACGGGTTGGTCACGCGCTCCCTGCCGATCGTCGACGCGGGCCCGTGTCCGGGCAGGACCACGGTGTCGTCGGACAGCGGCAGGATCTTCTCCTTCAGCGAGCGCATGATCTCCTCGGTGTCCCCACCGGGCAGGTCGGTGCGCCCGATGGAGCCCGCGAAGAGCGTGTCGCCGGAGAACAGCAGGCTGCCGCCCTCCTCGGTGGTGATGCGGAAGCACACCGAGCCCTCGGTGTGCCCCGGCGTGTGGTCGACGGTGAAGCTCAGCCCCGCCAGCTCCAGCACCTCGCCCCCGGCGAGCTCGCGGACCTCGTCCGGTTCGGTCATCTCGACCCGGCCGCCGAACAGCGCGGTGGCCGTGGGGCCGAGGGCGCGCCCGGGGTCGGCCAGCATGGGCCGGTCCGCCGGGTGGATCCAGGCGGGCACCCCGTGCGCGCGGCACACCTCGGCGGCGGAGAAGACGTGGTCGAAGTGGCCGTGGGTGAGCAGCACGGCCACCGGGGTCAGCCGGTGCTTGCCCAAGGCCTCCTCGATCGGTTCGACAGCGTCCTGACCTGGGTCGATGATGACGCAGTCGGCGTCTTCGGCCGGGGCGAGCAGGAAGCAGTTGGCCTGCAGCGCGCCGACCGGGAAGCCTGCGACGAGCACAGTGGAGACCTCCGGGAAAGCGGTGTTCGCGGACAAGAGAGAATTTCGGCGTCAGCCTAACGGGGCGGCGTGCCACACCGGGTTCACACCGTGTTCCCTAGACTGCCCCGTCACGCACGATCCTCGGGAGGGAGCACTGTGCCGAGCAACGAGCAGCGCCGCCAGGCCGCGAAGCGGAAGCTGGCGCGTCAGCTGGAGCGTCGCGCCCAGCGCGCCAAGCGGCGCCGCGTCATCGGAGTCGGGTCCGCCATCGGCGGAACGGTCCTGGCCGTCGCGCTGATCTTCTGGGTCACCAGGACGCCGCCGGAGCCGGAGGCCAAGCCGCTGGAGATCCCGACCGAGCTCGCCAAGCCCGCTGCCCGGCCCAGCCCGCTGCCCCAGAAGGTGAACTGCGAGTACAAGCCCACCCAGGGCGAGCCCGCCGCCAAGGGCGCGAAGGCCCCCGAGGGCAAGGACGTCTCCTCGACCGGCACGGTGAAGGTGAACGTCGAGACCAACGTCGGCACCCTGCCGCTGACGCTGGACCGCTCCCTGGCGCCGTGCGCGGTGAACAGCATGGTCAGCCTGGTCCAACAGGGCTACTACAACGACTCGGTGTGCCACCGGATCAGCACCGAGGGCCTGCAGATGCTCCAGTGCGGCGCGCCGAACCCGGACGGCTCCGGCGGTCCCGGCTACGCCTTCGCCGAGGAGGTCTGGCCCGAGCTGACCTATGGCCGCGGCTACCTGGCGATGGCCAAGACCAACGCCCCGAACAGCACCGGCGGCCAGTTCTTCATCGTCTACGGCAACGCCGCGCTGAGCCCGGACTACAGCGTCTTCGGCACCATCGGTGAGGACGGCCTCAAGCTCGTCGACGAGGTCGCCCGCGCCGGGCACGACGGCTCCTTCGACCCCAACCCGGGCGGCGGCAAGCCGAAGAAGGAAGTCAAGTTCACCAAGGCCACCGTGGCGTGACCACCTCATGACGAGGGCCCGTCCGAATTGATCGGACGGGCCCTTTGTCATTGCGCGAGAAGCAACGGAAAGACACGCTTGTGGCGGTATGGATACCGCCGATCCGTCCGCTACGGTCCAATTCCCTGCGATTCATCCGCCGCCGCGATCATGCTTTTTCCCGCTCAGCATGAGGAGTGACGGTGGCGAGCAAGTTTCTTGGACGGATCAGCGCGGTGGCCGCGGCCTGCGTGGCCCTGCCCCTCGTGCTCACCGGGGTGGCCGGCGCGCACGGCTACACGACCAACGTCCCGAGCCGGGCCTACCTGTGCAAGACCGGCGCGGTGACCGGCTGCGGGCCGGTCCAGTGGGAGCCGCAGAGCGTGGAGGGCCCGAAGGGCTTCCCCGCCCGCGGCCCGGGTGACGGCCGCATCTGCGCGGGCGGGCTGGGGCAGTTCGCCCAGCTGGACGACCCGCGCGGGGGTTCGTGGCCCGCGCGGAAGGTGAGCTCCGGCGCGAACCTGACGTTCAGCTGGACGCTGACCGCGGCGCACGCGACCACCTCGTTCCGCTACTTCATCACCCGCACCGGCTGGAACCCGTCCGCGCCGCTGACCAGGGCCGCGCTGGAGCCCTCGCCGTTCTACACGGTGAACTTCAACGGGGCCCGGCCCGGTTCGACGGTGACCCACACCGGGAAGCTGCCCGCGCGGTCCGGACGGCACCTGATCCTCGCCGTCTGGGATATCGCGGACACCGGGAACGCTTTCTACCAGTGCGGTGACGTGACTTTCTAGAATAGGCAGCGAAATAGCCTCCCGGGCACCCGGGAGGCTATTTCGGCGTGACTACCTTCCGTTCATCGACATAAAGGCTTCCGGATAACGCGGTCCGGCCGTCTCGCCCAGGTCGAGCGCGGCCAGGTCGTCGGCGTCGAGTGCGATCTCCGTCGCGGCCAGGTTCTCCTCCAGCCGCGCCCGCCGCTTGGTCCCGGGGATCGGCACCACGTCCTCGCCCGTGGCGAGCAGCCAGGCGAGCGCGATCTGCGCGGGTGTGGCTCCCTTGCGCTCCGCGATCTCGCGGACGGCACCCGCCGCGGCCATGTTGGCGTCGAAGTTCGCGCCCTGGAACCGCGGGTCCCGGCGGCGGTAGTCGGTCTCCGGGTAGTCCTCCGCCCGCATCGCGTCACCGGTCAGGAAGCCCCGGCCCAGCGGCGCGTACGGCACCAGACCGATGCCCAGCTCCCGCAGCACCGGCAGGATCTCCGCCTCGATCGCCCGCTCCCACAGCGAGTACTCGCTCTGCAGCACGGAGACGGGGAAGCTCGCGTGCGCCCGCCGGATCGTCTCCGCCCCGGCCTCGGACAGGCCGAAGTAGCGCACCTTCCCGGCTTCGACGAGCTCGCCGACCGCGCCCGCGACGTCCTCGATCGGCACGTTCAGGTCCACCCGGTGCTGGTAGAGCACGTCCAGGTGGTCGGTGCCGAGCCTGCGCAGCGACTGCT
This sequence comes from Allokutzneria sp. A3M-2-11 16, assembly GCF_024213555.1. Classification (GTDB taxonomy): domain Bacteria; phylum Actinomycetota; class Actinomycetes; order Mycobacteriales; family Pseudonocardiaceae; genus Allokutzneria. The sequence goes on from NZ_JANAVO010000002.1 coordinate 168,510, forward strand.
CGACGACCCACCGGATGTGCTCGGGACGGCTGTTGAGCTCGCCCTGGACGCCGTTCTCGTCGAACTCCCAGCCGAACTTGGTGGCGACGACCGCCTCGTCGCGCCTGCCGCGCAGCGCCCGGCCGAGCAGTTCCTCGTTGGTGAACGGCCCGTACATCTCGGCCGTGTCGAGGAAGGTGCAGCCCAGGTCGAGCGCGCGGTGGACGGTCGCGATCGACTCGGCGTCGTCCGGCGTGCCGTAGGACCGGCTCATCCCCATGCAGCCCAGCCCGAGGGCCGATGCCCGCAGTCCCTGTCGCCCCAGCTGGCGGATCTCCATCGTGGCTCACAACCTCTCGGTTCGGTGTTCGCCACCGAACCTAGGAGTTGGAGCGCGCTCCAACGCAAGTCAGTGGTGCCACGCCTTCCCGCCGACGTTGTGGATCATGCGCTGGAGCACCTTGAGCGTGCGCACGTACTCCTCGTCCGGGATGCCCTCGTGGATGCGCGCCCGCAGGTCCCGTTGCAGCAGCGCGATCTTCGCGTGCAGCGCCCTGCCGTCATCGGTGATCGCCAGCCTCCCCGGAACCGCGACGGCCCAGCCCCGGTCGAGCACCGCGTCGATCTCCGGTTGCAGGTCCGCGCCGACGTCCAGGTAGCCCTCCAGGATCGCGGTCACCTCGGCGCGCGTCTTGTCCCCCTCGACCAACTGGTTCAGCACCCACCACCGGGGCTGGGTGAGGTCGTGTTCGGCGAGGGCGGTCCGGATGAAGGTGACGGCGGCCTTGTGCGCGGCCCACGCCCAGTAGCCGATCGGTTGCCAGGCAAGGTTTTCGTCGCTGTGTGAGTACTCCATGCGCCGACCGTAGGAGCTCAACTCGGGTTGAGGTCAACCGTCCAGTCCGCGCGTGGCGACCTTGTCGAACCGGCGGTCGGAGAGCAGCCGGTTGAGCCGCAGCAGCAGCTTGCCCATGTACCCCGAGACGTAGCGCGTCTTCGGCCGGTCCGTCTCCACGGCCGTCAGCACGGTGCGCGCCACGACCGACGGGTCGGAGAGCTTGTGCCGCTGGGCGTTCGAGGACTCCGTGCGCGTGGCCATCGCCTCGGCGAGCGCGGCGTAGGGACCCTGCCCGGAGAGCTCGCGCAACTCCGCCGCGGTGCCGTCCTGGATCTCCGTGGCGATCAGGCCGGGCTGGACGACGACCACGTCGACGCCGAAGCGGCCGACCTCCTGGCGCAGCGTGTCGGAGAACGCTTCGAGGCCGTGCTTGGACGCGTAGTACCAGGCGCCGAGCGGGAGCGCGATCTCACCGCCGACCGAGGTGACGTTGACGATCGTGCCCGAGCGCTGGGCGCGCATCGACGGGAGCACGAGCTGCACCAGGCGCGCCGCGCCGAACAGGTTCACCTCGAACAGCTCACGGGCGCGCTTGAGCGGGACGTCCTCGACAGCCCCGTGCAGTGCCACGCCCGCGTTGTTGACCAGCACGTCGATCCGGTGCTGCTCTTCGAGGATCGTGCGCACGACGCGTTCGGTCGCGGCCTCGTCGGTGACGTCCATGGACACGGTGTGCGCGCCCGCCTCGCGCAGGTCGTCCATGCGCTCCAGCCGCCGCGCCGCCGCGTAGACGACGTGGCCCGCGCGCACCAGCTCCAGTGCGGTGGCGTGGCCGATGCCCGACGAAGCGCCGGTGACCAGACAGATCATCGCTATCCCCCCTCGCGTTTGACTTGGAGCGCGCTCCAATTCCTAGCCTCGACGGCATGACCACGACGCAGCACAAGATCGGCTCCGGGTTCGGGGCCAGGAGCACCGCCGACGAGGTGCTAGACGGTATCGACCTGACCGGGAAGCTGGCGATCGTCACCGGGGGATATTCGGGTCTGGGATTGGAGACCACTCGCGCCCTCGCCCGCGCGAGCGCCACGGTGGTGGTCCCGGCGCGGCGGCTGGCCACGGCGGAGGCGGCGGTCGGCGACATCGCCGAGGTCGGTGAGCTGGACCTGGGCGATCTGGACAGCGTTCGCCGCTTCGCGGAGCGGTTCCTGGCCTCCGGGCGGCGCATCGACATCCTGATCAACAACGCCGGGATCATGGCGTGCCCGGAGACCCGCGTGGGCCCGGGGTGGGAGGCGCAGTTCGGCACCAACCACCTCGGCCACTTCGCGCTGGCCAACCGGCTCGTGCCCGCGCTGAACCCGGACGCGAGGGTCGTGTCGGTGTCCTCGGCCGGGCACCGCCGCTCGCCGATCCGGTGGGACGACGTGCACTTCGAGCAGGGCTACGACAAGTGGGCGGCCTACGGCCAGGCCAAGACCGCCAACGTGCTGTTCGCCGTCCAGCTCAACGCGTACGGCGTGCGGGCGTTCTCCCTGCACCCGGGCGGCATCCTGACCCCGTTGCAGCGCCACCTGCCCAAGGCCGAGCAGGTCGAGCTGGGCTGGATCGACGAGGACGGCAACGCGCTGGTCCCCGCCTTCAAGACGCCGGAGCAGGGCGCGTCGACCCAGGTGTGGGCGGCGACCTCACCGCGGCTGGCCGAGCTGGGCGGCGTGTACCTGGAGGACTGCGAGGTCGCCGAGATCTCCGACGACGACGCCCCGGGCGTGCGCCGCTACGCGATCGACCGCGACGAGGCCGCGCGGCTGTGGGCGCTGTCCGCGGAGCTCACCGGGGTGAACGCCTTCTAGCGCGGGTTCGCCCGACTAGCCGCCGACGTGGATGCCGGGCCGCCGGTCGGGATCGTCTTCGGAGCTGCGCAGGATCTCCCGGACCACCGGCGCGGTGTCGCCCTTGCCGAGGATCAGGTAGCGGAACAGGTGGGTGAGCGGATTGCCCTCCGACCACTCGAAGTAGCACCGCGGCCGCACCCCGGTGGTGTCCCGCAACGCCAGCAGGATCGCGGCGATCGCGTTGGGCACCGCCGGGCTGTCCGCGCGCAGGACGCGGTGCCCGTCGACCTCCACCCCGCGCACCCGCAGCACGTCGCTGAAGTCCGACGGGTCCACCACGTCGATCTCCAGGAACAGCACGTCGGCGGCGCCGGGGACCGGGTTCATCCCGCGCTGCGCGGTCTCCTTGGCCGAGTACTCCGCGTTGTCCCCGGCCTGCCGCTGGTTGGCGATGATGTTCAGCGCGGAGTCGTGGGCCAGCGAGTCGGTGACGAAGCGCCGCGCGGTCTCGTCGAACTCGATCCGCTCCGCGCGCAGCTCGGTGGTGCGGCTGACCCGGGAGATCAGCGAGATCACCACGATGCCCGCGATGAACACCGCCGAGATCGCGATGCCGTCCGGCTTCTCGATCACGTTCTCCACCAGGGCGTAGAGCAGCACCAGGGTCAGCACGCCGAAGCCGATGACCGCACCGCGCTGCCGGTGCCGCGCCGCGGAGATGGTCACCGCGACGGAGCCCGACACCATCATCGCCAGGATGCCGGTCGCGTAGGCCCCGGACTGCGCGTTGACGTCGGCGCCGAAGGCGATGGTGATGCCGATGCTGATCAGGGTGTAGACGATCACCACTGGCCGCACCGCCCGACCCCAGTCCGGCGCCATGCCGTAGGAGGGCAGGTAGCGCGGCACGATGTTGATCAGCCCAGCCATCGCGGAGGCACCGGCGAACCACAGGATCAGGATGCTGCTGACGTCGTAGACGGTGCCGAAGCCCTCGCCGAGCTGCTGGTGCGCCAGGTAGGCCATGGCCCGCCCGCTCGCCTTGCCGCCGGGCGCGAACTCCGGGCCGGGGATCAGCATCGTGGTCACGAAGCTCGTCGCGACCAGGTACACCGACATGATCACCGCGGCGGCGGTCAGCAGCTTGCGGGTGTTGCGGATCCGGTTGTCCAGCCGCTCGCGATCGGTCTCACCCTTCGCGGCGACCAGCGGCATCATGCTGACGCCGGTCTCGAAGCCGGAGAGCCCGAGCACCAGCATCGGGAACGCGAGCACGGCCGCGCCGAGCGCCCCGGGCAGGCCGCCGGGGCTGTGCGTGAGCGCGTCCCACCACGAGGAGACCGCCGCCGGCGAGGTGAACAGGTCCACCACGGCCGCGCCCACGGTGATCGCGTTGAGCAGCAGGAAGATCGCGACCAGCGGGATGGCCACGCTGACCGCCTCGCTGAAGCCGAGCAGGAACACCCCGCCGAGCACCAGCAGCAGCACGACGGTGATCAGCACCTCCTGCCCGTGCAGGAACTCCGGCGCCAGCGGGTTCTCCAGCGCGTGCACAGTGGCGTCCGCCGAGGACAGGGTGATCGTGATGATCCACGAGGTGGCGACGAACCCGAGCAGGACGAGCACGAAGACCTTGCCGCGCCAGAACGGCAGCAGGTCCTCCAGCATGGCGACCGAGCCCTGGCCGTGCGGGCTCTCCCTGGCCACCCGCCGGTACATCGGCAGCATGCCGAGCAGCGTCAGCGCCACGATCAGCAGCGTCGCCAGCGGGGACAGCGCGCCCGCGGCGAGCGCGGCGATGCCGGGCAGGTAGGACAGCGTGGAGAAGTAGTCGACGCCGGTCAGGCACATGACCTTCCACCACGGCTGCGGCGTGCCGTGCCCCTCGTCGGCCTCGGGGCCGACGGGCTGCACCCGGTGTTGCAGCAGCCAGCCGGCGAACCGGCTCTTCGGCGGCCTCGGCCGCACCGGACTGTCCACTGAGGCCGGTACGGCCAGCGTGCTCTCTTCCACGAGGGCGAATGTAGCGAAGTCGGCTCACGACGGCTTGAGGAATGCGACCAGAACCGCGCTCAGCAGGTAGAGCCCGGCGAAAATCCAGACAACCCCGGACATTCCCACCAGGGGAAAGAAGACGGCGACGACGGCGGGGCCGACAAGCATGCTGGCACCTGCACCCAAGTTGAGCGCGCCCATCGCCTGACCCCGGTGGCCGGGAGCCAACGCGGGCACCAATGCGGACAACGGTGCGTACGCGGCGGCCGGAGCCCCGTTGAGCGCGGCGGCCAGCAGAGCGAGCGCGTACTGCTGTCCCGCCAGCAACGGCACGTAATAGAGCAGCAGGAGCGTGACCGCGCAGCCGACTCCGCCGAACCACGCGATCGTCCGCCGCCAGCCGATGCGGTCCCCCACCGCGCCGAAGATCAGGTTGCACACCATGGTCGTCGCGCACATCACGAACGACAGGCGCAGCCACTCGGCGAGGCTGAACCCGATGGTCTGGGTGAAGAAGATCGGCATCAGCACCGGATACGCGTCGTAGGCGGAGCTGCAGATGCAGCGCACCACGGCGCCGACGCCGACTTTCCAGTTCCGCCACAGGATCGCCACGCTGCCGAAAAGCACCGCGAGCGGCTTCTCCGCTCCGGCGGGCGCACTGGTCTCGCGCACCAGCAGAAGCGTCATCAGGCAACCGGAAACCATGCACAGCAAGGCGAACCACAGCGTGGGGAAGGTGCCGAGCCACGGCACGAGCACGCTCGCCGACAACGCGCCGAACACCAGAAGCCCGCCGACGTAACAGAAGTAGAACCAACCGACAGCACGGCCAAGCCGTTGCTCCGGAGTGACCGCGGTGAGCCAGGTCAGGAACGCGAAGGCGAACAACGGAAACCCGAAGCCGCGCAACGCGAAGCTGATCACCAGCAGCGAGAAGTCCAATGTGGGCAGTGCGACAGTGAGGAACAGCACCTGGAACACCGCCCAGATCACGCTGCCCACCCACATCACCCTGCGCGGCCCCCACAGGTCCGACAGGGCACCGGAAAGCCAGGAAGCCACGCCCACCGCGACACCGCGCACGGTGAACAACATGGCGATCGAGTGCAGCGAAACGCCTTGGTCGGACAGGTAGGCGGAGAGGAAACCCTGGTCGATCCCCTCGCCCAGCATGAACAGCAGAACGCCGGGGAAGCCCCAGATCATCGCAGCCTCCCCAGGTTCCCGGCGAGAATCGGCCCGATCTTCGCGAGCGGCCCCGGGCGCATCATGTCCGCGTGCGCGCAGGGAATCCGGTGTTCCTCGATCTCCCCGTCGACATACGGGGCCCAGGGTGCGGCGGTCTCCTCCGGGCCCGCCGTGAAGAACAGCATGTCGCCCTTGAAGCGTTCGGGCACATAGCCGTCGAGGCTGCGCACGACAGGCACCCCGCTGATGGCGTACTTCGTCAACGCCGACACCGCGGCGGCGTCCAGGTTCGCCGCCTGCTCGATGATCTCCGCCGCGCGGGCGCGGGTCAGCGGTTCGTCGCCCGCGCTCACGCCGAGGTTGGTGAGGAGCCCTGCGAGGATCGTGTGCTCGTCCAGCTCGGCGGAATCGTTGTGCGGGTAGGCGCTCAGCACGGTGAGCGAGGCGACCTCGGAGCCGAGCTGGGCGGCGAGCGCCTGCGCGACCACACCGCCGAACGACCAGCCGACCAGGTGGTACGGGCCGTCCGGCCGAACCTCGCGGATCTGTTCGAGGTAGTCGGCCACCATCTCGTCGATGGTCTCCGCGCACCGGTCCGGCTCGGCGATTCCCCGTGCCTGCAACGCGAAGACAGGGTTGTCGACATACCGCAGGAGCCCGGAGTAGCACCATCCCAGTCCGGAGACGGGGTGAACGCAGAACACCGGCGCTCCGTCTCCATTCTCCCGCAACGGAAGCACGACGCCGAGCGCGTCCGGCTCCGCGTCGATGGGACCGGCGAGACCGGCGACGGTCGGTGTCCGGAACACCGCCCGCACCGATAGATCGACTCCAAGCACTGCCCTGATCCGGCCGGTCAGCCGCATCGCGAGCAGCGAGTGCCCGCCGAGCTCGAAGAAGTTGTCGTCGACCCCCACCTCGGGAAGTTCCAGCAGCTCCGCGAAGAGTTCGCACAAGATCCGTTCGTGCTGCGTGCGCGGCGCTCGTCCCGACCTGGACGGCGTCGGGGTGGGCAGTGCGGCCCGGTCGACCTTTCCGTTGGGCGTCAACGGGATCTCGTCGAGCCACACCGCGATCGAAGGCACCATGTAGTCGGGTAGCACCGATCGCACTCTCGCCAGCACATCGCGGTCTCGCGCCACGAGATACGCGACAAGACGTTCTCCCCCTTGCGAAACCACGACCGCCTGCGACACGGCGGGATCAGCCAGTAACGCCGCCTCCACCTCGCCGGGCTCGATCCGGATTCCGCGGACCTTCACCTGGTCGTCGGCGCGACCGACGAAGACCAACTGCGCGCCACGGGTCCACCGGGCCAGGTCACCGGTGCGATAGAGCCGAGTTCCGTTGTCGGCGAAGGGGTCTGCGATGAATCGCTGCGCCGTGAGCCCCGGACGGCCGAGGTAGCCGCGCGAAACCTGGTCACCCGCGAGGTAGAGCTCGCCGACCACGCCCGGCGGAACCGGCTGGAGGTGCTCGTCGAGGACATAAGCCCGCGTGTTGCGGATCGGACGGCCGATGACGGGCTCCGCCGTGTCGCTCATGTCGGCGATCACAGTGTTCACCGTGCACTCCGCCGGGCCGTAGAAGTTGTGCGCCACCACAGGACTTCGCCTTAGTTCTGTCCACAGTGGACCGGGAACGGTCTCACCGCCGAGCAGGACGACATCGGTGTCGATCCCGAGCGCCATCAGGTGTTGGAAGTACGACGGTGACGTTTCGAGGCAGTCGATGCGCTCTGCCCGCACGTACTCGACGAGCGCTTCGGGATCGCGCCGCACGTCATCGCCCACCACGTGCAGTTCGTGCCCGCCCAGCAACCACAGCAACGAATCCGTGGCGGCGTCGAAGGACCAGGAAGCGACGTGCACAACCCGAGCCCGGCGCTTCACAAGCGAATGAAGGTCCTCGACGTGTCGTCGGAACAGGTTCACGACGTTGCGGTGCTCGACCACGATTCCCTTCGGCACACCGGTCGAGCCGGAGGTGAACACGACGTAGGCGGGATGCTCTGCCAACAGGGATCTCGACGGATTGGCTTCAACTAGGGTGCTCGACAGCTCGGACAGCACCAGCGCGGGCTTCGCTTCCCGCAACATGACGTCGATGCGCTGCTGCGGATACTCCACGTCGACCGCGAGGTATGCGGCTCCGGCCTTCAGCACGGCGAGGATGGCGATCACCATCTCCACCGAATGCGGCAGGAGCAACGCGACGACCTTCTCCGGCCCCGCACCCCGTTCGATCAGCTCGTGCGCCACCGCGTTCGCTCGGGCGTTGAGTTCGACGAAGGTCAGCCGCACGCCTTCTCCCACCACCGCGACGGCGTCGGGCGTACAGGCGGCCTGCGCCTCGAACAGATGCGGCAGCGTCGTCGGAACGTGCGCTACCGCAGTGTCGTTCCACTCCGACAGGATGCTCATTCGCTCCACTGTGGACAGAACGTCGATCTCACTGATCCGGGTTCGGGGGTTCGCGGCCACTGCTTCGAACACGCGGACCACGCGGCTCGCGAATTCGTCCACTGTGGACTCGTCGAAGAGATCGGAGCGGTACTCGACCCTGCCCGCGTCACCGACCAAGGTGAAGCACAGGTCGAACTTCGACGTCGCCGACCCCACCTGCTCGGGCTCGACGACGAGACCGGGCAGCCGCAGCTCCGCGCGTTCCTCGGGCAGGTACACCACCATCACCTGGAACAGCGGGTGCCTCGCGGTGCTCCTCGGCGGGTTCAGCTCCTCGACCAGACGCTCGAACGGCAGGTCGCCGTGTTCGAAAGCGGCGAGGTCACTCTCCCGCACCCGTTCCACCAGCTCGGCGAACGTGGGGTTCCCCGATGTGTCCGAACGCAGCACAAGCGTGTTCAGGAAGTAGCCGACCAGGTCCCGCAACGCTTCGTCCGACCGGCCGGAAATGGGAGTCCCCAAGGGAATGTCGGTGCCCGCGCCGAGCTTGGTGAGCAGCACCGCGACGACGGCGTGGAAGACCACGAACGCGCTGACGTCGAGCTTCCGGGACAGTGGCAACGGATCAAGCGTGAACTCCACCGCGCCGCCCCGAGCGGAGGCCACCGCCGGGCGTGGCCGATCGACCGGCAGGGCGATCTCGGCGGGAAGCCCGTGCAACGCCCGGCGCCAGTGCTCCAGCTGACCGGGGATCGACCGTTCTCGCTGCCACAGAGCGAAATCCGCGTACTGCACGGGAAGCGGCGACCAGTCCGGAGCACGCCCGGCGGCCCTGGCCGCGTAGGCTGTGGCGAGGTCCTCGGTCAGCGGCCGCACCGACCAGTCGTCGCTGGCGATGTGGTGCAGCACCAACGTGATCACGTTGTCCTCGACGAACATCCGGATCGGGATCTCCCGCTCCAACGCGAACACGTGCTCGACGTCGGCGGGACCAACGGTGAACGGCACCTCCGGCTCATCCAGCACCACCTGGCAGGGCTCACTGTCGACGACCGGGAAGATCGTGCGCAGGCTCTCGTGCCGGGCGAGCACATCGGCCACGGCGGCACGCAGGGCGACGATGTCCAGATCTCCCGTGACCCGCCAGGCGAACGGGACGTTGTACGCCGAGCCCGCCCCCTCGACCTGGTGCGCCAACCACATCTGCTGCTGGGAGAACGACAACGGCAGCCGAACCGGACGCGCCCTCGCCGCGAGCGCGGGCCGTGCTCCCCCGATCGGTAGCAGCTCAGCGAGCCTCGCCGGGGTCCGCGCGTCGAACACCAGTCGCATCGGAACGTCCACCCCGAGCACCGCCCGAACCCGGTTCACCACCTGCATCGCCAGCAGTGAATGTCCGCCCAGGGCAAGGAAATCGTCGTCCACGCCAACGCTTCCGAGCCCCAGCACCTCCGCGAACGCCTTACACAACGCCGCCTCGACCGAAGTTCGCGGAGCCGCCCCCTCCGCCCGCGACGCGAAGTCAGGATCGGGCAGCGCATCCCGATCAACCTTGCCGTTCTCCGTCAACGGCAGCGCCTCAAGCACCACCACCGCCGTGGGCCTCATATACCCAGGCAACTCCCCCAGACGTTGCGTACCCAATGTGGCATTTGTTTCGTCTGACGTAACGAATGCCACATTGGGTACAACGTAGGCGAGGAGTCGATCAGCGCGGGCGATCACCACGGCCTCCGCGACGCGCGGGTCGGCGAGCAGCGCCGCCTCCACCTCCGCGGGTTCGATCCGGTGGCCCCGAACCTTGATCTGCCGATCCGCCCGCCCGAGGTATTCCAGCTCCCCGGTCTCGGTCCACCGCGCCAGATCGCCGCTTCGGAACATCACCGATCCAGGCGGGCCGAACGGGCACGTGACGAACCGCTCCGCCGTGAGCCCCGGACGGTTGAGGTAGCCGCGCGCGACGCCTTCCCCGGCGATGTAGATCTCCCCGGTAGCGGCCGGGCGCAGCCGTTCGTCCAGCACGTGGATGCGCGCACCGGGAATCGGCCGCCCGATCGGCACGGGGCCGGACGGCAGCGGGACGCCCGGCTCGACGCGATGCGCGACGCACCCCACCGTCGCCTCGGTCGGCCCGTACTCGTTCACGACGGCGGCGTGGGGATGCCGTTCACGCCACGAGCGCAGCGCCTCACCGGTGAGCTGTTCGCCGCCGATCACCAGGTCGGTCACCGCGGGCAGGTCGGGCAGCAGCGCGATGTGCGCCGGTGTCGCCTTGACGAACTCCGTCTCAGGAGCCCAGTCCAGGCAGACGCGCCCACCGGACACCAGCGGCGTGTACAGCGCGGTCACTGTCAGGTCGAAGGAGATCGGCGAGTGGACGACGGCGCTCCGCCGCGCTCCGGGATAGGCGTCCTTCGCGAAGGACAGGTATGCGCTGAGCGCGCCGTGACTGACGACGACGCCTTTGGGGCGTCCCGTGGAACCTGACGTGTAGATGACGTACGCGGCACTCGACGGGTCCACCCGGACTCCGGGATCCGAATCAGGAAATCCGTCCAAGGATTCGACTGCGGTCAGCACATCGACCGGGCGGGCATCCGCGAGCATGAATGCGATTCTTTTCACCGGATAGTCCGGGTCCACGGGCAGGTAAGCCGCGCCGGTCTTGAGCACCGCGAGCAGCGCGACCGGCAGCTCGGCCGTACTCGGCAGCACGACGGCGACGCGGCGCTCCGGACCGGCACCGCGCCGGATGAGCAGGTGGGCGAGGCGGTTGGCGCGCGCGTTCAGCTCGCGATAGGTCAGCACGACGTCCCCGTGCACGACCGCGGGCGCGTGCGGGGTCAGCCGGACCTGCCGCTCGAACAGCTCGGGTAAAGAAATCACCGGATGCGTCCTGAAATGAGCCGGACAAATGAAGCGAGGACCCTAACCGAGGAACGCGGCGACCCGGGTCACATTTCGGAACCCTCCGAAGGTCTCACCGGAAAGTCTGCGCCGGAAACCCGTTCCGCCTAACGACAGAAAACCCGGGTTTTCTTATGCTCGTCCTTTATGGACACCGCCCCCGTCGCCCCGGGACGCCGACTCCTCGCCGGGCACGCGCTGAAGCTGTGGCGCGAGCCGCTGGACTTCTTCCGCTCGCTCCCCCAGCACGGCGGCGTGGTGCGGATCGGCCTCGGGCCCAAGAACGCGTTCGTCGTCAACGACCAGGACCTGCTGCACGAGATGCTGGTCGGCAAGGCGGAGCTGTACCCGCAGGGGTTGCTGTCGGAGAAGATGAAGCCGCTGCTCGGCGACGCCAGCAGCACCCTGAGCGGCGAGGAGCACCGCAAGCGGCGGCGGATGATGGCCCCGGCGTTCCGGCAGCAGCGCGTCAACGGCTACGTCGCGCTGATGACGGAGCTGTCCGAGCAGCGCGGCGCGCAATGGCGCGCCGACGAGCCGTTCTCGCTCCGCACCGACATGAACGACCTTGCCCTGATGACGGTGATCACCGCGCTGCTCTCGTCGGAGGCGAGCAAGGACGCGGTGGCGGAGCTGCACGAGCTGCTGCCGGTGTTCCTGAAGGGCCTGTTCCGGAGGCTGGTCCTGCCGGGCTTCCTGCTGGATCTCATCCCCACCAAGGGAAACCGCGGCTTCACCACCTCGGTCCGGCGGATGCGGGAGATCACCGAGGAGGTGATCAGGGCCTACCGGGCGGACTCCACCGACCGGGGCGACGTGCTCTCGATCATGGTGCGGGTGCGCGACGAGGAGACCGGCGACACCTTCACCGACTCCCAGATCCTCAACGAGATCATGGCGCTGGTCCTGGCCGGGACCGAGACCACCGGCAACATGATGACCTTCGCCTTCCAGAACCTGGCCCGCCGTCCCGACGTGGAGGCGCGGATGCACGCCGAGCTGGACGAGGTGCTCGGCGGCAGGCCGGTCACCGCCGACGACATCCCGCGGTTGGTCCTCACGCAGCGGGTGGTCGACGAGTGCCTGCGGATGTACTGCCCCTGGATGCTGACCCGGCAGGCGGCCGAGGAGACCGAGTTGGGCGGGGTGCGCATCCCCAAGGACGCCTTCATGATCTACAGCCCGAACACCGTCTGCCGGGACGAGCGCTGGTACCCGGAGCCGCACCGCTGGGACCCGGACCGCTGGAACACCGATCGGCAGCCGCCCAAGCGGTCGTGGATCCCGTTCGGCGCGGGCGGGCACATCTGTCCCGGCAACATCTTCGGCCGTGTCGAGATGATCGTGCACATCGCCACGATCGCCGCGCGGTGGCGGCTGCGCCCAGAGATCGACGAGCTGGACCCCGGCGCCCCGGTCACCGAGATCGGCTCCGCCGCCGTGGTGCACCCCGACGACACTCCGATGATCCCCACCCGCCGCACCACCACATAACGCTCGCGAGGTAGGGGCGTCTTCAAGTACCACCCACCCCCCTCCCAGCAGTCGTTAACCGCCACTAACCCCGGGGTTAGTGGCGGTTTGCGACGGTTCCAGCCGGGGTTCGTGGGACTTGAAGACGCCCCTACTCCGATGAGGCGCTCGAAGTTCTCCTCGGACGGCTCGGTGGTGCTGATGTCCGGCGCCGCCAGCGTCCGCCCGCCCGCCGCCGCTCCCGCCTACGTCGCCTGCAACGCCGCGATCGAGGGGCTGGGCCGGGGCCTCGCGGTGGAGCTCGCGCCGGTCCGGGTGAACGTGGTCGCTCCGGGCACGATCGACGGCAATCTCTGGGCACAGCGCCCGGCCGAGGTCCGCGAGGCCGTCTTCGCCCAGTACGGCGCGGACAGCCTGCTCCGCCGCGTCGGGCGGGAGTCCGAGGTGGCCGAGGCGGTGCTGTTCCTGTTCACCAACACCTTCATGACCGGTTCGACGATCTACCCCGACGGCGGTTACTCGCTGCGGTGAGGTTCACCCGTCCACGCGGCTGCTGTGGGCGTGGCTCCCCTTCGCCGGGGCCACGACCCGCGCTGAGCCCCTTTCAGCGGAGGCCAAAAGCAACCACCGGAATGACACATCCGGAACCCCGTTCCGCCTAACGACAGGAAATGCGGGCGTTCTTAGCATGATCCGTCATGGAAACCGCCGCCATATCGGCCCCGGTCGCACCCGGGCGCCTTTTTCTCGCCGGACACGCGCTGTCCCTGTGGCGAAAGCCGCTGGAGTTCTTCCGCGACCTCGCCCGGCACGGTGACGTCGTCCGGATCGGGCTCGGGCCGCGTAGCGCCTACGTCGTCACGGACCCGGACGTGCTGCACCAGATGCTGATCACCGACGCGGAGTCCTTCAAGCAGGGGCTGCTCTCGACGATGACCAAGCCGCTGATCGGCGAGAGCAGCAGCACCCTCAGCGGCGAGGAGCACCGCAAGCGGCGGCGGATGCTCGCCCCGGCGTTCCGGCAGCACCGCGTCAACGGCTACACCGCGCTGATGAGCGGTCTGTCCGCCGAGCGCGCCGCGGGCTGGCGCGAGGGCGAACCGATCGCGCTCAAGGGCGAGATGAACGACCTGGCGCTGACCACCGTGGTGACGGCGCTGATGGCGGCCGAGGCCAACCGGGACGCGGCGCGGGAGATCCGCGAGCTGCTCCCGGTGTTCCTGAAGGGACTCTTCCGGCGGCTGATCCTGCCCGGATTCCTGCTGGATCTCATACCCACCAAGGGAAATCGCGGGTTCACCACCTCGGCGCGGCGACTGCGGGAGATCATCACCGAGGCCATCTCCACCGCGCGGGCCGACGCCACCGACCGGGGCGACGTGCTCTCGATCCTGATCGGGGTGCGCGACGAGGAGACCGGCGACCGCTACACCGACACCCAGATCGTGGACGAGCTGATGGCCCTGATCCTCGCGGGGGCCGAGACCACCGGCAGCATGCTGACCCTCGCCTTCCAGAACCTCGCGCACGACCCCGGCGGCGAGCGGCGGCTGCACGCCGAACTGGACGAGGTGCTCGGCGGCCGCCCGCCCACCGCCGAGGACATCCCCCGCCTCGTCTTCCTCCAGCGCGTGGTCGACGAGACGCTGCGGATGTACGCGCCCTGGATGCTCACCCGCCAGGCCGCGACCGACACCGTGCTGGGCGGGGTGCGCATCCCGAAGAACGCGTTCATGGTCTACAGCCCGCACCTGATCTGCCGGGACGAGCGCTGGTACCCGGACCCGCACCGCTGGGACCCCGACCGCTGGGCGCCGGAGCGGATCGAGGGGCTCCGCAAACGCGCGTGGGTGCCCTTCGGCGGCGGGGCGCACATCTGCCCGGGCAACATCTTCGCCCGAGTGGAGATGATCATCCACATCGCCACGATCGCCAGCCGCTGGCAGTTGCGCCCGGAGACCGACGCCCCCGTCGCGGAGATCGGCAGCGCCGCCCTGGTCCACCCCGCCGATACACCGGTCATCCCCGTTCGGCGGGGAAATTCGTGAATTCCGCACGGTTTCACGCGGTGCTTAATCGGTTAACGCCGCCCGTGGCGACGCCCCTAGCCTCCGCGCGGTCGCGATCACCCGATCGCGAAATCACATCACGACAAAATCGGGGACTTGTCACGTGAAGAAGTCAATGATCTCGCGCATCGGTCGAGCCGGTGCGGTCGTCGCCGTCCTCGGCGCGGCGTTCGCCGGCGTGGCCGCGGCTCCCGCCTCCGCGCAGGCCGACTGCGGGGAAGGGCCCTGGGGGTCGGGCGAGCGCATCAAGTGGTGCAACGCCGCCAACGGCTGGGGCAAGCTGAGCACGACCACGTTCTGGAAGCCGGGCGGCAACCCGATCGAGGCGCAGGCTGTTCTGCTCAAGGACGGCAAGCAGGTCCCGATGACGGTGTACCTGGACCGCACCACCAACCCCGGCGGCGGCCACGACCCCCGCGTGGTCGTCGGTTCCGGCTTCGCGGGGACCAGGTCCGTCTCCTACGGGCAGTGGTACCGCGGCTGCGCCACCGATGACCGCGGTGGCTTCATGTGCACCGCCTGGGTCAAGGTCGGCTGACCGACCGGCCGTGGCGCGTCCCGTCTCCAGCGGGCACGCCACGGCCCGCCCTCAGGGCGCTTCCCCGGCACTCGCCTTGCCGTTGCGCTCGAACTTCGACCACGGGGTGCCGGTACCGCAGTAGCCGCAGTTGGCGCCGTAGAACAGGCCACGTGCCTGGGTGTCACCCATCAGGTGCCAGCGGAACCACGCGGTCACCGGCCCCCGCAGCTCCAGGGTGGCGAGGTGGCCCGCGTCGCGCAGCTCAGCGAACACCGCCGGGACCTGCTCCGCCCGCGCGTACTGGCTCCACACCACGCCCGAACCCACGATCAGATCTTTCTGACCGGCGGTGAACAACGCCGGGCCGTGCAGCTGGCCCGGGTTGTTGAACGGGCCGCCGAACAGTGGCGCCACCGTGTCCACCCTGGCGTCCGCGCCCGCGCCGATCGCGGCCCCGCCGCCAAGGGAGTGCCCGGTCGCCCCGACTCGGGTCAGGTCGACCTTGCCCGCGAACACGCTGCCCGGTTTGGTGTCCTCGCCGGTCAGGTAGTCCAGTCCGGTCAACAGCGGATCGCCGGAGCCGGAGCGGCCCTCACTCGCGGCCACGATGAGACCGTGCGAGGCGAAGTGGGTGAGCAGGGCGGTGTAGCTGGCGACCGTGGCCGCCGCGCCGTTGCCCCACAGCAGCACCGGATGCCGGGCACAACCGAGGCCGCCGAGCTGGACGGGACGGAAGACCGTGGTGCCCGCGCCGTTCGAGGCGCTGGTCACGGTGAACGGGCCCGGCGCGGCCCAGTTGCCGTTGACCGACGGGCAGGCGGCCGGACCGGCGCTGGCAGGGACCAGCACACCGGCCAGGAACGCGGACACCGTCAGTGCGAGCGCGACGATCCGCGACAGGGTTCTCATACTCGCCTGTGTACTGGATCCAACCTGGTCAGGACCATGTCCTTTGGGGCAGCATCCCGACTGCCCGTTCGTCCCGCCCCGCGGAGGAGCTAGCTGGCCGAGGTCACCCGGTACACGTCGTAGACGCCCTCGACGTTGCGGACGACCTTGAGCACGTGACCGAGGTGCTTGGGATCGCCCATCTCGAACGCGAACCGGCTCACCGCGACCCGGTCCCGCGAGGTGGTCACCGACGCGGACAGGATGTTCACCCGCTCGTCGGCGAGCACCTTGGTCACGTCCGAGAGCAGGCGGTGCCGGTCCAGCGCCTCCACCTGGATGGACACCAGGAACATCGAGGAGGCCGAGGGCGCCCACTCCACCTCCAGCAGCCGCTCCGGCGAGGACTGGAGCTCGTCGGCGTTGGTGCAGTCGGTGCGGTGCACGCTGACCCCACCGCCGCGGGTGACGAAGCCGAGGATCTGGTCGCCCGGCACCGGGGTGCAGCAGCGGGCCAGCTTCACCCACACGTCGGAGACGCCCTTGACCACCACGCCCGCGTCGGAGTTGCGGCGGCGCTGCACCGTGGACGGCGTGGACCGGTCGGCAAGCTCCTCCTCGGCGTGCTCGACCCCGCCGAGCACCGCGAGCAGCCGCTGCACCACGTAGCGCCCGCCCACGTGGCCCTCGCCGACCGCGGCGTAGAGCGAGCTGACGTCGTGGTAGCGCAGTTCGCGGGAGAGCGCGGTCATCGAGTCGGCCGACACCAGGCGCTGCATCGGCAGGCCGACGCGGCGGACCTCCTTGGCGATGGCGTCCTTGCCCGCCTCGATCGCCTCCTCGCGGCGCTCCTTGGCGAACCACTGCTTGATCTTCGCCTTGGCCCTGGGCGAGGCGGCGAAGGACAGCCAGTCCCGCGACGGCCCCGCGCCCTCGGCCTTGGAGGTGAAGATCTCGATGACCTCGCCGTTCTCGAGCTTGCGCTCCAGTGCGACGAGGCGGCCGTTGACGCGCGCGCCGATGCAGCGGTGCCCGACCTCGGTGTGCACGGCGTAGGCGAAGTCCACCGGGGTGGAGTCCGCGGGCAGCGTGATCACGTCGCCCTTGGGCGTGAAGACGAAGATCTCCCGCCCGGCCAGCTCGTAGCGCAGCGACTCCAGGAACTCGCCCGGGTCGGCGGCCTCCCGCTGCCAGTCCAGCAGCTGCCGCATCCACGCCATCTCGTCGACCTCGACGGAGCGGCCCGCGTGCGAGCCCTTGGTCTCCTTGTAGCGCCAGTGCGCCGCGATGCCGTACTCCGCGGTGCGGTGCATCTCGTGCGTGCGGATCTGCACTTCCAGCGGCTTGCCGTCCGGGCCGATCACCGTGGTGTGCAGCGACTGGTAGACGCCGAAGCGCGGCTGCGCGATGTAGTCCTTGAAGCGGCCGGGCATCGGCTGCCACAGCGCGTGCACCACGCCCATGGCCGCGTAGCAGTCGCGCACCTCGTCCACCTGGATGCGCACGCCCACCAGGTCGTGGATGTCGTCGAAGTCGCGGCCGCGGACGATCATCTTCTGGTGGATGGAGTAGTAGTGCTTCGGGCGGCCCTCCACCTTGGCCACGATCCGCGCGCCGTCGAGGTTCGCGGAGATCTCCGCGATCACCGTGCGCAGGTAGGTGTCCCGGGACGGCGCGCGGTTGGCCACCAACCGGACGATCTCGTCGTACTTCTTCGGCTGCAGGATGGCGAAGGCCAGGTCCTCCAGCTCCCACTTCACCGTGGCCATGCCGAGGCGGTGGGCCAGCGGGGAGAGCACCTCCAGGGTCTCCCGCGCCTTGCGGGCCTGCTTCTCCGGCGGCAGGAAGCGCATGGTGCGCATGTTGTGCAGGCGGTCGGAGAGCTTGATCACCAGCACCCGGGGGTCGCGGGCCATCGCGATCACCATCTTGCGGATGGTCTCCGCCTCGGCCGCCGCGCCCAGTTTGACCTTGTCCAGCTTGGTGACGCCGTCGACCAGGTGCGCGACCACGTCGCCGAAGTCCTCGCGCAGCTGCTCCAGCGAGTAGTCGGTGTCCTCGACGGTGTCGTGCAGCAGCGCGGCGACCAGCGTCGTGGTGTCCATGCCCAGCTCGGCCAGGATCGTGGAGACGGCCAGCGGGTGGGTGATGTACGGGTCACCGGACTTGCGCCGCTGGTGGCGGTGCTTCTCCTCGGCCACGTCGTAGGCGCGCTGCAGCAGCGCCAGGTCGGCCTTGGGGTGCAGCTCGCGGTGCACCGCGGCCAGCGGCTCCAGGACCTGCTTGACCGAGGTGGCGCGCTGGGCGGTGATCCGGCGGGCCAGCCTCGCGCGGACCCTCCGGGTGGCAGACGGCGCCCGCTCGGCCGAGACCGGTTGCGCCACCGTGGATGCGGATTCGACCTCTTGACTCACCGCGTTCTCCCCGCTGTCGCACTGCTCGTCCGGCCGGGGAAACCCACCCGGCCGGAAACACGAGGATAACGCCGTTGGGCGCCGTCATTTCACCAGTACATCGCAAGAACTGATCGTGATACGTCGAACAACCGTCCTCACACGGTGAGCAGCGACCGCACCTTACGCCCGGCCAGTCGCTCCCGACCGTTCAGCGCGGCCAGCTCCATGACCACCGAAACGGCGCTGACCTCGGCTTCCGCGTGCTCGACCAACGCGCAGGCGGCCTCGACGGTTCCCCCGGTGGCCAGGACGTCGTCCACCACCAGGACGCGGGAGCCCGCCCGCAGCGTGCCCTCGGGCAGTTCCAGCGTGGCCGTTCCGTACTCCAAGGCGTAATCGATCCGATGCGCGACCGCGGGCAGCTTGCCCGGCTTGCGCACCCCGACCACGCCGAGGCCGAGCTGGTGCGCGACGGCGGCACCGAGCAGGAAACCCCTGGCCTCGATGCCGACCACCACGTCGACCCCACCGTCAGCGCCGGTTCCGTGGGCGGCCATCTCGCCGACCACCACCCGGAACCCCTCGGCGTCGGCGAGCAGCGGGCTGAGGTCGCGGAAGAGCACCCCCGGCTGGGGGAAGTCCGCGACCTCCCGGATCAGCCCGCTGACCCGCTCCAGCTCCGGGTTCACCTGCGCTTCTTGCCCGAGGGCCGCCCGGCGGACTTGCCGGTGGGACGGGCCTTGCGGGACTCCGGGCCCTTGCCGGTGCGCGCCGGAACGCCCGCGGCCGCGGCGTAGGCCGCCTCCTTGCGCAGCTCCGCGCTCAGCGCCTCGTCGTCGCTGGACTCGACGCCGGTCTCGCCCGCGGCGGCCTTGCGGGCCTGGTTGGCCCGGCGCGAGGCGACCCGCTCCGCCTGCTGCCTGATCCTCGGCTCGGTGAGCTTGAGGTCCACCAGCAGCGGGGTGGCTAGGAAGATCGAGGAGAAGGCGCCCGCGATCATGCCGGTCATCTGGACCAGCGCCAGGTCCTTCAGGGTGCCGACGCCGAGCACGCCCACACCGATCACCAGCAGGCCGAGCACCGGCAGCACCGCGATCAGCGAGGTGTTCAGCGAGCGCATCAGGGTCTGGTTCAGCGCCAGGTTCGACGCCTCCGCGTAGGTGCGGCGGGTCAGCCCCAGGATGCCCCGGGTGTTCTCCTTGACCTTGTCGAAGACGACCACGGTGTCGTAGAGGGAGAAACCGAGGATCGTCAGCAGGCCGATGATCGTTCCCGGCGTCATCTCGAAGCCGACGATGGAGTACACGCCCGCGGTGACGGTGGTGTCGAAGATCAGCGCCACCAGCGCGGAGACGGCCATCCAGCGTTCGAAGTACCCGGCCAGGAAGATCGTCACCAGCACCAGGAACACGATCAGCGCGATGATCGCCTGGGTGGTGATCTCCCCGCCCCAGGAGCCGCTGACCGCGCTGTCGCTGATCGCCTGGACACCGCCCTGCGGCCGGAGCTTGTCGGCCAGGGCGGTCTTGACCTTGGTGACCTGCTCGACGTTGAGCGTCTCGGAGCGGATCAGCACCTGCTGGCTGGCGCCGGTGCCGGCGACCTGCACGGTCGAGGGCTCGTGGCCGATCGACTCGGCGAAGACCGACTTCACCTCGTCGCTGGTGATCTGCTTGCTCACCCCGGTGGCGGGCATCTGGATCTTGGTGCCGCCGACGAAGTCGATGCCGAGGTTGAAGCCGCGGAAGAGCACCGACCCCAGGCAGACCAGGAAGATCAGCGCGATCACCGTGTACCAGCGGCGGCGCGAGCCGACGATGTCGAAGGCGCCGTTGCCGAGGTAGAGCCGGTTGAAGATGCTCGGCCGCTTGCCGGTCGCCTCGGCGACCCGGGGCTGCGCGGCGTTGTCGGGAGTGGTCATGTCAGACCCCCTTCGCGGCCGGCGAGCCGGACGTCTTGGCCATCGAGCGGCTCGCGGCCGCGGTGCGGTGCGCCTCGCCGAGTCCGGACCAGGCGGGCTTGGACAGCAGCTTGGACTGGGACGCCAGCGCCACCAGCGGGTGGGTCACCAGGAACACGACGACGAGGTCGAGCACGGTGGACATGCCCAGGGTGAACGCGAAGCCCTTCACCTGGCCGACGGCCAGGATGTAGAGCACCGCGGCCGCCATGAAGCTGACCGCGTCGGCGGACAGGATCGTGCGCCGGGCGCGGATCCAGCCTCGCGGCACCGCGCTGCGGAAGGTCCGGCCCTCGCGGACCTCGTCCTTGAGCCGTTCGAAGAAGACGATGAACGAGTCGGCGGTGATACCGATGGCCACGATGAACCCGGCGATGCCCGCGAGGTCCAGGGTGAAGCCGATCCACCGGCCCAGCAGCACCAGCACGGAGTAGATCACCGCGGCGGCCAGGCCCAGCGAGAGCACGGTCAGCACGCCGAGCGCGCGGTAGTAGAACATGCAGTAGCCGAAGACCAGCACCAGGCCGATGGCACCGGCGATCAGGCCCGCCTGCATCGAGGCCAGGCCCAGGGTCGCCGAGACCGTCTCGGCCTCGGACTGGTCGAAGGCCAGCGGCAGCGAACCGTACTTGAGGATGTTGGCCAGGTCCTGGGCCTCCGCCAGGGTGAACCGGCCGCTGATCTGGGTGTTGCCGCCGAGGATCGGCTCGTTGATGTTCGGCGCCGAGACCACCCGGCCGTCCAGCACGAACGCGGCGCGCTTGCCGACGTTGGCGGAGGTGAACTTGCTCCAGATGTCGCTGCCGACGGGGCGGAAGTTCACCGAGATGACGTAGCCGGGGCTGTTCTGGTCCTGTCCGGCGGCAGCGTCGGAGATCTCCCGGCCGGGCAGGAACACCTTGCCCAGCACGAACTTCTCGGAGTTGTCGTCGCTGCAGGTGACCAGCGGCAGCTCGGGCTTGTCCAGGCCGCGCAGCGGGTCGGCCGCCGTGCAGTCCAGCAGCGCCAGCGCCTGGGCCTGGACCTGCGGGTCCTCGCTCTGCCGCAGCGCGCGGGCCTTGGCGACCGCGTCGGCGGCCGAACCCGGGGCCGGGGCGGTGCCGGTCGGCGGCGTCGGGTTCGGCTGCTGCTGCTCGGCGGCGGGGGCCGGGCGGCCCTGCGGCTTCGGCTGCGAGGTCGGCGGCGTGCCCGCGTTCGGCGGCGGCGTCGAGGTCGGCGGCGTGCCGGAGGCCGGGGGCTGGCCGCCGGTCGGCGGGGTCTGCGGCGGCAGCGGCTGGTTGGGCACGGCCTGCAGCACGGGGCGGAAGTTCAGGTCCGCGGTCCGGCCGAGGGTCTTGGCCTCGTCACCGCGCTCGCCCGGCACCGTGATGACCAGGTTGTTGCCGTCGCGGACCACCTCGGCGCCACTGACACCCATGCCGTTGACGCGCTGCTCGATGATCTGCCGCGCCCGGTCGATGGACTCCGGCGGCGGCTGCGCCCCGTCCGTCGAGCGCACGGTGAGCGTGACCCTGGTGCCACCCTGGAGATCGATGCCCAGCTTGGGGACCGGCCTGCCGTCCCCGGTGAAGAACACCAGGGAGTAGAGGAAGCCGACGATCAGGATGAATGCGCCAAGGTATCGCCCTGGACGGATATGCCCAGCCGGAGGTGCCACGGTAGGTCGATCTCCTCAAGCACGGTGTGTGGAAGCCGCGACGCCAGGATCGACGCACAGCCCTTGTCATACAGCGCAGCCCCCACCTCCTCGTGAGCGAGGGGTGGGGGCGCAGCATATAGCGCCAGGCCGACCGCCCCGCGAAGACGCAGGGCCGTTGCTCTGTTTGTCCTACTTGTTCTTCTGCTCTTCCAGCGGCGGGGCGAGATCGGCCTTCGACTCGGCGGTGTCGGCGTCCTCGTCGTCCAGCGCGTCAGCGCTGTCCTCGACCTGGTCCTGGACCTTCTCGCGGATCGCCTGGCGCAGCCAGGTGGTGTGCACGCCGGGGGCGAGCTCCAGCTCGATGGTGGTGTCGTCGGTGGCGTCCAGCACGGTGGCGTACAGGCCGGAGCTGGTCATCACGCGGTCACCGGGACCGAGGGAGCTCTGCAGCTGCTGCATCTCCGCGTACACCTTCTTCTGCTTGCGCGCGCTGAGGAACAGCGGCAGCGCAAGGACCACGAGCATCAGAGGAAGGATGAAGGAGGAGATATCCATCGTTCTCGTCTCCGGCGACGCGCTCGCGCCGCCTGGGTGTCGTCAACGTCCGAATTATTCGGTTCTCTCGGGACCGAGTGTGCCACGCCCCTGGTCGTCGACCGGGAGGGGTAGCTGCTCCCCCGGCGCCGAGGCCGGGGGCTCCACGCCCAGGTGCCGCCACGCGAGCGCGGTGGCGACCCGTCCACGCGGGGTCCGTGCGAGCATGCCCGCCCGCACCAGGTAGGGCTCACAGACCTCTTCCACGGTAGCTGGTTCCTCGCCGACCGCGACGGCCAGTGTCGAGACGCCGACCGGGCCGCCGCCGAAGGAGCGCACCAGCGCGCCCAGCACGGCCCGGTCCAGCCGGTCCAGCCCCAGCTCGTCGACGTCGTAGACCTTGAGCGCGGCCCGCGCCACCTCCAGCGTGACCGCGCCGTCCGCGCGCACCTCGGCGTAGTCGCGGACCCGGCGCAGCAACCGGTTGGCGATCCGGGGGGTGCCGCGCGAGCGCCCGGCGATCTCGCGCGCGCCGTCGGTGCGCAGGTCCACGCCGAGGATGCCCGCGGCCCGGCGCAGGACCCGCTCCAGCTCCTCCGGCGCGTAGAACTCCATGTGCGCGGTGAAGCCGAACCGGTCGCGCAGCGGGCCGGTCAGCGCCCCGGACCTGGTGGTGGCCCCGACCAGGGTGAACGGCGCGATCTCCAGCGGGATGCTGGTCGCCCCGGGCCCCTTGCCGACCACCACGTCGACCCGGAAGTCCTCCATCGCCAGGTAGAGCATCTCCTCGGCGGGGCGGGCGATGCGGTGGATCTCGTCGATGAACAGCACGTCGCCCTCGGCGAGGTTGGACAGCATCGACGCCAGGTCGCCCGCGCGTTCCAGGGCCGGTCCGGAGGTGACCCGCAGCGCGCTGCCCAGCTCGGCGGCGATGATCATCGCGAGGCTGGTCTTGCCCAGCCCCGGCGGGCCGGACAGCAGCACGTGGTCCGGCGGGGAGCCGCGGCGCAGTGCCCCGGTCAGCACCAGCTCCAGTTGCTCGCGCACGCGGTGCTGGCCGACGAACTCGTCCAGGTTGCGCGGGCGGAGGCTGGTCTCCAGGTCGTGTTCGGCCGGGGCCGCGTGCGGGTCCAGCTCGCCGAAACCGTCCAGGTCTGTCACGGCACCCGCCTACCGCTTGCGGCCGAGCGTGGCCAGCGCCCTGCGCAGCAGCGCCGGGGTGTCCAGGTCGGCGCCGCCGTTGGCGAACACGGACTCGACGGCCTGGTCGGCCTGCTTGGCGGTGAAGCCCAGCCCGGCGAGCGCCTCGGTCACCTGCGACCGCGACTGGTCGGCGGCGGGGGTGGCGGTCACGGCGGTGGCCGGGGTGAGCGCGCCGACCTTGTCCCGCAGCTCGATGATCAACCGCTCCGCGCCCTTGCGGCCGATGCCCGGGACCTGGGTGAGCGTGGTGACGTTGCCGTCGGCCAGCGCCCGGCAGAGCGCGTCCGGCTCCAGCACGGCCAGCGCGGACAGCGCGAGCCGCGGGCCGACCCCGGACACGGTCTGCAGCAGGCCGAACAGCATCCGCGCGTCGGCGTCGGCGAACCCGTAGAGCGTCAGCGAGTCCTCGCGCACCACCAGCGTCGTGGCGAGCTGCGCCTCCTCGCCCCTGCGCAGGGTGGCCAGGGTCGCCGGGATGGTGTGCACGGCGAGCCCGACGCCGCCGACCTCGACCACGGCGTGGTCAAGGCCGACCGAGAGCACCGTGCCGCGTACCGAGGAGATCACCGCGTGTTCCCTTTCCTGTTCTGCTCGCGCTCGGCCACCGAAGACCCGCTCGCGGGGTCGAGCCTCGTCACCGAAGACCCGCTCGCGGGGTCGAGCTTCGTCGGGGTGGCGGCGCGCAACTTACCCGTCCCGGTCCGTGCCGCGGTCCGCAGCCGCGCCTGGTGCGCGCGGGCCAGTTCCGCGGCGCGCGCCTTGGCCTCGGAGAGCCTGGACTGCATCGGCGAGCGCCACAGGTGGCAGATGGCCAGGCCGAGCGCGTCCGCGGCGTCGGCGGGCCGCGGTGGCTCCGCCAGCCCGAGTACCCGGGTGACCATGGCGGTGACCTGCGCCTTGTCCGCTCGGCCGGAACCGGTGACCGCCGTCTTCATCTCGCTGGGCGTGTGGAAGTGCACCGGCAGGCCGCGGCGGGCGGCGGAGAGCGCCACCACACCGGCGGCCTGCGCGGTGCCGATCACGGTGCTCACGTTGTGCTGGCTGAAGACCCGTTCGATCGCCACGGCCTGCGGGTGGTGCCGGTCCAGCCACTCCTCGACGCCCTCGGCCACCAGCAGCAGCCTGCGCGCGAGGTCCAGGTCCGCCGGGGTGCGCACCACGCCGACGTCGACGAAGCGCACCGACCGGCCGGTGCCGCCGTCCACGACGGCCAGCCCGCATCGGGTCAGCCCCGGGTCGACCCCCAGCACCCGCACGTCACCACTCCCGCCCTCGGCCGAACACTCGTTCGAAACCTTACGGGTCTGCGGGGGCGGGCGAGCGCGGGGACACGCTGTCGCTAGGGCCCCGTGACGCCGGAGAGCCAGGTCTCCGGCACACCGCTGTCGGTGAGCACCGGTTGCGCCGCCCGGAGCCTCGGGTCGGCGCTGCTCTGCCAGGGCCACACCCGGTCCTCGTCCGGCCAGAGCATCTGCAGCACCGGGAACTCCCCGTCCGGGTACAGGAAGAACCCGGACGCCAGCCACTCCGGGTAGTGGCGTGGACCGACGAACTCGAACATCACCGGATACCCGTCGAAGAACCCGTCGTAGCCCACGCCGGGCTCGAACGTCTCCCCCGCGATGATCCGTTCCGCGTAGCACTGCACCAGTTCCGCCGCCAGGGCGCGCGGCGCGATCACGAGCACCTCGGGCGCGCGGTGCATGCACCACAGCCCCACCGAGTACACGAACCCGGGATGGTTGCGGCCCTGGTAGGGATCGTGCTCACCCTGGACCGCGACCATCGAGAAGTCGTGCTCGGCGACCCTCCGCATCAGTTGTCTGCGCACGTCCTCGACCGAGGCACCGCCGCACATGTCACACATCGACTCCATCTCCCTCACTGGACGATCCCATTCGAACACATGTTCGAATGGGGCGCCAGCGTCAGGGCCCGTCGAAGCCGGGAGTCCAACTTTCGGGTGAGCCCGAACCGGTGAGCACCGGCTGGTACTCGGCGAACCCGGGCGGCGCGTCGGCCGACCACGGCCACTGCCCCTCCGGGGTGCGCGCGATCATCTGCACCGCGGGGAAGTCCCCGTTGGGGTGCAACAGGAACGCGCTGCCGAAGAACTGCGGGTAGTACGGCTTGGCCACCTTCTCGAAGGTGACCGGGCAGTCCACCAGGAACCCGCCGTAGATCCCGCCCGGCGCGAACTTCTCCCCCGCACTCGCCCGGCCGACGTAGTCGTTGATCACCACCTGGGAGACCTCCGGCGGCAGCCCGATCGCCACCACCTCCGCCAGCCCGAACCGCCGCCACGCGCCGACCGAGAACGCGTACGGCGGGTGGTCCTCCCCCTCGATCTGGATCACCGCGACGCCGTGCTCCTCGGTGGTCTCCAGCAGCCACTGCCGCAGCTGCTCCTCGTCGCGCTCCAGCTGCGTCATCGGGCCACCCCCGCCCGGAACCGGACAACGGAGGGCGACACGGGGAGTACGGACAGACTCGGCACAGAACCATTCTGCCGGGCGAAGCCCACCCATTGGTGTAACAGCCTCGCCACACTCTCCCCCCGTTAAGCCCTGAACGAGTCGTTCGGGGAACCCAACGCCCCCAACGACCCGTTCAGGGAATCCAACGCCCCAAACTCGTCATTGACTCCGCCCACAAAGCGGGGCAAAGCGACACAAAACGGACAGTCGGAGCACTCGTGGACCCCCGCTCCACCCGCCTCAACTGCCCTGAACGAGTC
The DNA here is from genome assembly GCF_024213555.1 of Allokutzneria sp. A3M-2-11 16. GTDB lineage: Bacteria > Actinomycetota > Actinomycetes > Mycobacteriales > Pseudonocardiaceae > Allokutzneria. The sequence continues at coordinate 195,079 of NZ_JANAVO010000002.1, forward strand.
ATTGAGGTACTTCAACGCACCGAATGACTCGTTCAGGGAACTCAACGCCCTGAACGAGTCATTGGGGGTTTCAGCGGGGGCTGAGATGACGAAGCCGCGTCGGGCCTCGCGGGCCGACGCGGCTTCGAAACGGAGCGGGGTCAGGCAGTGTTAGTCCTCGAGCGCGGCCATGACCTCGTCGGAGACGTCCACGTTGGAGTAGACGTTCTGCACGTCGTCGCAGTCCTCGAGCGCGTCGATCAGCTTGAAGACCTTGCGGGCGCCGTCGGCGTCCACGGGCACGCTCATGTCCGGGACGAAGTTCGCCTCGGCCGAGTCGTAGTCGATGCCCGCCTTCTGCAGCGCGGTGCGCACCTCGACCAGGTCGGTCGGCTCGGAGACCACCTCGAAGCTCTCGCCGAGGTCGTTGACCTCCTCGGCACCGGCGTCGAGCACCGCGCCGAGCACGTCGTCCTCGCCGAGCTCGCCCTTGGGCAGCAGCACGATTCCCTTGCGGTTGAACAGGTACGACACCGAACCCGGGTCGGCCATGTTGCCGCCGTTGCGGGTCATCGCCGTGCGGACCTCACCGGCGGCGCGGTTGCGGTTGTCGGTGAGGCATTCGATCAGCACCGCGACGCCGTTCGGGCCGTAGCCCTCGTACATGATCGTCTGGTAGTCGGCGCCACCGGCCTCCGCGCCCGATCCCCGCTTCACGGCGCGCTGGATGTTGTCCTGCGGCACGGAGTTCTTCTTCGCCTTCTGGATGGCGTCGAAGAGCGTGGGGTTGCCGTCGGGGTCACCGCCGCCGGTGCGCGCGGCGACCTCGATGTTCTTGATCAGCTTGGCGAAGAGCTTGCCGCGCTTGGCATCGATGGCGGCCTTCTTGTGCTTCGTGGTGGCCCACTTGGAGTGGCCGCTCATCTCTCCTCCAGGTCCAGCCGTCCAGGACGGCGGTAGCGAATGTCGTCGGGCTTCGGCTCAGGCGCGGCGCACCATCTCGGTGAACAGGCGGTGCACCCGCCCGTCCCCGGTGAGCTCCGGGTGGAAGGCGGTGGCGAGCACGGAACCCTGCCGAACCGCGACGATCCTACCGGCGGCGTCCCCGGCGCTCGCGGACTCCGGCACCGTCGCCAGGACCTCGACCCCGGCGCCCGCCGACTCCACCCACGGGGCGCGGATGAACACCGCGTGCAGCTGCCCCACCCCGGTGAAGTCCAGGTCGGCCTCGAAGGAGTCGACCTGGCGGCCGAAGGCGTTGCGGCGCACCGTCATGTCCACCGCGCCGAGCGGGTGCTGGTCCGGCCGCCCGTCGAGCACCTTGCTGGCCAGCATGATCATCCCGGCGCAGGAGCCGTAGGCGGGCAGGCCCTCGGCCAGCCGCTGCCGCAGCGGGTCCAGCAGCTCGAAGACCTCCAGCAGCCTGCTCATGGTGGTGGACTCGCCGCCGGGGATGACGATGCCGTCCACCTCGGCCAGCTCCTCGGGCCTGCGCACCGGCCGGGCGAGGACATCGCATTCGGCGAGGGTGAGCAGGTGCTCCCGGACATCGCCCTGGAGCGCGAGCACCCCGATGACGGGCTGTGCGGTGGCCACTGTTCCCTCCCTGAAACGACGAAACTCCTAGGCCGGTCGAATGACCAGCCTAGGAGTTCGACTCAGCGATCAGCCAACCGGCTGGTTCTCCTCATCGGGGTCGTTGCGCTTCGACGTGGCCGCGACCGCCTGCTCGGCGGAGATCGCGTCGTTGGCCGAGGACATCAGCGAGGCCACCTTGGCCTGCCGCGCGGTGACCAGCTTCCAGCCGACGAACAGCACCACGGCCAGCACCGGGATCAGGTAGAAGGCGATCTGCTCCGGTCCTTCGGAGAAGCCCATCGACCCCACCACGAACACCAGGAAACCGATGCTCAGCCAGTTGGTCAGCGGGGCGCCGGGCATCCGGTACGAGGGCCGCTCGATGAACCCGGCGTCGGCCTTCTGCTTCAGCTTGATCTGGCAGTACAGCAGCGTGATCCAGGTGGCGATGACGCCGAGCGAGGCCACCGAGGTCGCGATGTCGAATGCCTCGTGCGGCACGAACGCGTTCATGAACACGCCGAGCACGTAGACCACGGCGGTGAAGATGACGCCGCCGTAGGGGACGTGGCGGGCGCTCATCTTGCCCACGAAGGACGGGGCCTCGCGCTTGTCGGCGAGCGAGCGCAGGATGCGGCCGGTCGAGTAGAGGCCGGAGTTGCACGAGGACATCGCGGCGGTCAGGACGACCAGGTTCATGATGTCGCCCGCGATCGGGATGCCCAGCCGCGAGAACACGGTGACGAACGGGCTCTCCCCGGCGGAGTACACGGTCCACGGCAGGACCATCGTCAGCAGCAGCACCGAGCCGACGTAGAAGATGCCGATCCGGTAGACCACGCCGTTGATCGCCTTGGGCAGCACGGACTTGGCGTCCTTGGTCTCGCCCGCGGCGATGCCGACCATCTCGATGGCCGAGTACGCGAAGATGACCGCCTGGAAGGTCATCAGGACCACGCCGAGACCGGCGGGGAACAGGCCGCCGTGGCCCGCGACGTTGGCCACGCTCGCGGTGTGGCCGCCACCCATGTCGGCGTTGGTGATGACCAGCGCGATGCCGACGAACAGGAAGGTGACGATCGCGGTCACCTTGATGACGGAGAACCAGAACTCCAGCTCACCGAACAGCTTCACGCTGAGCAGGTTCACGCCCAGCAGCACGATCAGGGTGATCAGCGCGGTGGCCCAGCGCGGGAACGAGGATTCCGGCACCCAGTGCGCGACGTAGATCGCCACGGCGGTGATCTCGGCGATGCCGGTCATCGCCCAGTTGACCCAGTACATCCAGCCGGAGGTGAACCCGGCCCAGGGGCCGATGAACTCGCGGGCGTACTCGACGAAGCTGCCCGAGGCCGGGCGGTGCATGACGAGCTCGCCGAGGGCACGCATCACGAAGAACGCGACGATGCCGCAGAGCGCGTAGGAGAAAATGAGCGCTGGGCCCGCGGACGCGAGCCTTCCGCCCGCACCGAGAAAGAGACCGACGCCGATGGCGCCGCCGATCGCAATCATCTGGACTTGGCGCTTGCTCAGCGACTTGGCATAGCCGTCATTCGACTCGATCGCGTCGTCGAGCTCAGGCTTTATGGACGAACTCACGGTGAGAAGCCTCCACAGGCGTCGTTCTCTAGGCGTCGCCTGGCCTCGACACCGGCGACACGGTGAGTGTGGAAAGTAACCACACGTCAGCCGGGAGAGTACGGCACCCCCTCAAAAAGGGGAAACGTGGACGAAATTACGAATTGATTCACCACGCTCAGTAATACTCAGGCCTTTCTTAAGTAATACCGACGAGTCGCAGGCCAGCAGTGGTCAGAGCGGCTCCGATGACCACGAAGACGAACGGCAGCCTGGCCACCGCGAGTAGCGCACCGGTCCCCACTCCTAGGGTGCGCGCCCAACCGGCGAATCCTTCGCCGTCAACCAAACCATTGGTGGCGTACAACGCGGCCAGCAGTGCGATAGCGGACAAAGCGAACAGGCGGCGCACGTGGTCGGGCACCGCGACCCGCTCCCGCAGCAGCACCCCGCCGAGCCGGATCGCGTAGGTGCCCGCGGCCAGCACGAGCACGGTCGTCAGCGTCATCGGGCGCGCTCCAGCTTCTTCGGCAGCGGCAGGGCGAAGACCACGCCGAGCAGCGCGATCAGCACGGGGACCCCCGCGGGCAGGAACGGCGTCGCGGCCACGGCGAGAACGGCTCCCGCGATCGCCACCCGCAGGGGTCCGGGTTCGCGCAGCTGCGGCAGCAGCAACGCGAACAGTGCGGCGGGGAACGCCGCGTCGAGGCCGAAATCGGCCGGGTTCCCCATCGCCTCGCCGAGGTAGGCGCCGACCAGCACGGCCGGGTTCCAGGCGCAGAACAGCGTGATGCCGCAGAGCCAGTAGGCGGCGCGGGCGCGCTGGGGGTCGCGCTGCGCCATGGCGAAGGCCACCGACTCGTCGATCATGATGTGCGCGCCGAGCAGCTGGGCGGCCCGGTTGCGGCCGAGCAGGTCGCCGACCACCAGGCCGAACGGCAGGTGCCGCAGGTTGAGCAGGAGGGCGGCGGCGACCGCCGCGACCGGGGTGCCGCCCGCGGCCAGCACGCCGATCACCATGAACTGCGAGCCACCGGCGAAGACCAGCAACGACATCACCGACGCCAGCCACACCGGGACCCCGGCCGCGACGGCGAGCGCCCCGAAGGACGCACCGACCACGGCAACGGCTGCGGCCAGGGCGGCGACGTCACGCACCAGGCCACGGTCTATTGTTCGCCATATCGAACGCATCGCCTTCCATGGTGAACACCTGAGTGGGTGTTCGTCAAGGCGAACACTTGGACCGCTGGAGCGAACACGTGGAACCCACCTCGCCCCTGGAGACCATCGCGGCCGCTCTGCGCCGGGAACGCGAGCGCGTCGGCGTCTCACTGACCGAGCTGGCCAAGCGCGCGGGCATCGCCAAGTCGACCCTGTCGCAGCTGGAGTCCGGCAGCGGCAACCCGAGCGTGGAAACGCTGTGGGCGCTCGGGGTCGCGCTGGGCGTGCCGTTCAGCCGCCTCGTCGACCCGCCGACGCCGCGGGTCCGCGTGGTGCGCGCGGGCGAAGGTCCGGTCATGCGCTCCGAACAGGCGCAGTACACCGGCACCCTGCTGTCGGCCTGCCCTCCGGGCGCGCGTCGGGACATCTACGTGCTGACCCTGGAGCCCGGTTCGATCCGCAACGCCGACCCGCACATCCCCGGCTCGGTCGAGCACTTCGTGGTCAGCAAGGGCTCCGTCCGCACCGGTCCGGTGGGCAACGTGGTGGAGCTGTCCGCCGGTGACTACGCGTCCTTCCCGGGCGATGTGCCCCACCTGTACGAGGCCCTGGAACCCGGCACAGTCGCGGTTCTGGTGATGGAGCACATCTAGCGCTGGACCAACGGCAGGCCGAAGGTCAGGAGCAGTTCGGTCGCGTTGTGCAGGCGCGCCCTGGACACCTCCAGCCGATCGGGCCGGGTGTCCGCGCCCGTCATCGCGTCCCGGCAGATCGTGCCCGCGGCCGAGTACTCCTCCAGCGCCGTCGCCCACAGCCGCGAGCTGGTCCCGCCGGGCGGCGCGGGGAACTTCGCGGCCTGCCCGCTCGCGGCCACGAGTTCAGAGCAGGCTTGGAGGTACGCGCGGGAATCCTTGCGCCGCAACGACTCCCGGTATTCCTCCGAGTGCCGCATCAGCGCGAGGACGTGTCCGGCCCCGCCGCCGGTCGCCCACGTCCGCAGTGCCTGGTCGTTCTCGGCCAGCGGCACACCGCGCTCGGCCGCGGTCACCTCCTCGACCGGCCCAGGTCCGTCGCTCGGCCGATAGAGAGCCAGCAGGACCACCACGATTCCGGCTACCACCAAGGGAAACACGCGGCCGCCGGAACCGGGCACCGATACGCCACGCGCCAGCAAACGGCCCAACAGCAAGGCAATCGGCAGCGCGAACACTCCGGCCACCACGACCAGTCCGAGACCGATGGCGGGCACCGACGGTGACACCGGCTGCAAACATCCACCGGAAAACACCACCAGTGAAGGAAAACAGCCCTCGACCGAGCGGATCGCCCACAGCACCAGCACCGCCGACAGTCCCGTCACAGCCGCGCCGAACAAGGCCGTGACCGCTCGTAGTCCCCGCATTGTCAACACAACGACAACGACGAACTGCACGAGGATCAAGGCGCTGTTCTCCCACAGCACCAACACCCATCGGAACCCGTCGGAGACCCGCAGCGCATCGGAGACACTGGCAGCCGCGGCTCCACGAAGAACAAGTTCGACGACGAGCCAGGCCGCCGCGCCGATCACCCCGGCTCGAACCGCTGGGCGCAACGGCTCGTTTCGCCTCAGCAGCAACGGGATCGCCCACCCCAGCACGAGCGGGATCGTCACCAGCGGCGCGCCCATGAACAGGTGCAGGAACGGCGCTCCCAGAACGGAGTTGAGCGCATCGTCCAGCACCGTCCACCGCGCGCTGTCGACCAAGCGCTCCGAAGCCACACCCAGCGGGCCCAGCGTGTTGATCAACGCACCACCGGTGATCGACGGCGCGCTCATCCAGCTCAAACCGCTGGCGCAGAAGGAAAAGATCGTGCCGGTCACCGCAACCCAGGCGATCACCCGAGCCCGCGGCCGGTCCAGCTCGCGGATCAGGTCGGCGCAGTGCGCCACCCACCACATCAGCGCCGCCAGCACCAGCACGAGGACGACGAGCACCGCCAGCTCCAGCAGCGTGAGCCCCGGAAGCGAGCTGAACGCTCCGATGTACTGGCCGACCCACAGGCCCAGCGTGATGCCGAGCGGTGTCAGCAAGAGCACGCGCACCGACCCGCCGCCAGCCCGGAACGCCGCGAATCTCGCACCGGCGAACAGCACAACCGCTGCCGCGCCCGCTCCCCACACGGTTCCCAGCAGCCCCAACGCGAATGACCCGCTCTGCCCGATGTTCGTCAGCGCGAGGACGACGGTGCGCCAAGCGACCTGGATCGCCACACCGGCCGCCGCGGCCTCCCAGAAACCGGGGCGCAGCAAGCGAACCGGCTCGGCGACCGCGCTGATCCGCTTACTGGGAACGGGATGCTTTCCGACCAGACGACCCCACCACCGCTTCGAGCCGCGAACGGAGGCCAGCACCTCGCCCGGCTCCTCCCGCCCGAGCCAGCTCGCGACGCGATCGTCGGCGTGGTACTCGCGTGACCGCAGCACCGCGTTGCGGGACAACAAGACCACCAGCACCAACGCGAGCACCTGGATGAGAACCGTGCTGATGTCGAGCAGATATCCGCCTGCCCACAACGGAAACGGCGACGTGAACGGAGTGGAGCTGGTCAGCCACGGGTCGAGGAGCGCCGCGAGGAACGGCGCCAGGCCCACGACGAGGAACGACCGCCACACCGCGATCGTGAGGTAGGTGATCGGGACATCGTTGTTGCGCAGGTGGGCCAGCTCGTGCAGCACCACGACACGGAAGTACGCCGGGTCCCACCGGAACCTGGTGACCAGCCCCGCGTCAAGGCACACGTACGGCCGCCGCCGCGTGCCGAAAGCGACGCCGCCGCAGTTCGGGTTGACCGGGTCGACCAGGAAGACGGGCGCTCGCCGCAACCCGGCCCGCTCGACGAGCCCGTCCAGCTCCTCCGCCAGCTCCGGCGACAGGTCCAGTCGCGCCAGGCCGAACCGGCGGATTCGCCAGCACGGCAAGGAGAAGTAGATCAGCGCGGCCAGCCCGCCGAGCCCGAACAGCCCTCCCGCCAGCCATGGCAGGCGCAGCGGCAGGTACTGGCCCATGCACTCGCGGAACCGCTGGGCGTTCGCGTCGATCCGCTCCACCTGGAACGGGCTGATGTCCTGGTCGCCGATGTAGAGGCCCGACGACACCTGGCACCTGATCTGCGCGCTGTGGTTGAACAACATGCCCGGCGGCATCACCAGCAGGTACACCAGCACGGTGACACCGACCGCCAACGCGATCAACAACGCGAAGCGGACCGTCGTGCCCGCGGGCGGCGTGTTCACTCGTTCCGACTCAGGCTGACGAGCACCGCGTCGGCCACCAGCTCGACCTGGTTCGGCGCCAATCCCAACTCCGCTGCCCGCCGCGCCACGACCGCCCGCACGTCGTCCTCATCGCGCGCACCGGCCTCGTACACAGCCGCCGCGACCGCCAGTGCCACCGGCGACAACAGCGCGACCGCGGTGTCCAACCCTGAGCCGAGCACCTCGTCAGAACGCTTCCGCCCGGCCAATGCTCGCCGCGGATCACGGAAGTACGCCGCACTGGCCGCGGCGAAGAACGGCAGCTCCTCCGGCGCGCACGCCTCGACCACGCCCCGCGCCAGCGTCGTCACCTCGTCCACGGCAGCTCCCCGGTCGGATGATCAATCCTGACCACGGGGTTCACGGTTGTCGCTCGGCCGAACGGCCCCACGACCAGGGTGTTTGCCGGGCCGCCGAGGCTGTCGGGGCCACCGGATAGATTGCTCCATACGGACCAATCTCCGAGTAACACGACCAAGGGGGAACACACGTGACATCAACACAGCAGCTCTCCACGTCTTCGGGCGTCGCGGTAGCAGAAGTCCGCCGCTACCCTGGGGATATGAGCGAGCAGCACACCAGCGTCTCCGCCGACGCCCTCCACACGCTGCACGCCGCGAGCGAGCAGGCGGCGCGGTGGGAGGACGCCGTCCGCCGTGCCGAGAACGGTGAGACCGTCGCGGTGATCGCCCATGGCGAGCACGTGGCCGACGTCGTGCCCTCCGGCGAGTTGGAACGCCTCCGCGAGACCATCGAGGTCCTCTCCGACTCCGATGCCATGAGGGACCTGGCCGAGGCGCGCTCCACTGAGCCGGACCTCGTCGGGGTTGACGCCATTCGCGCCGAGCTCGCCGCCCGGATCGCCCGCGAGGCCCCGTCCCAGTGACATCCCATCACCATCGTCGCGACGCCTATCGCGCCCGTTGACGCGCTCTCGGCATTCCGAACGCTCACATCGCCCCACTGAACGGAGCAGACGGCCAGGCGGCAGTCCCGACAGTCACCCGGAGCCGACCACGCCGGACGCGTGCAGCCTGCGCGACCACATCGAACGCCAGCACGCCCAGTTCGCCGCGGAGGGCAAGACCATGGCCAAGTGGCTGGAGGAGATGCGGGGCTGCCGGATTCCCGGGCTCACCGTCGACTCGGTAGTGCGGACCATTCGCCTGTACCGCGACGCGGATGATCCGAGGACCGTGGAGTGAGCACGGCCAGTCTCGTCATCGACTTGGCGGTGTTGAACATGCTGCGGTGCAAAGACTCGACGACAAGAAGACATCGACAAGTGCCCGAGTCGTACGCTCCCTGACAGCACACCGCCCCTGGCGTCCACAGTGGACACCAGGGGCGGGGCGGAACGGACTACCAGCCGCGGGTGGCCAGGCGCTGGGTCTCCGGCAGCTCCGAGACGTTGATGCCCACGATGGCCTCGCCCAGGTTGCGGGAGACCTTGGCGATCACGTCCGGGTCGTCGTGGAAGGTGGTGGCCTTCACGATCGCCTCGGCGCGCTTGGCCGGTTCGCCGGACTTGAAGATGCCCGAACCCACGAACACGCCCTCGGCGCCGAGCTGCATCATCATCGCGGCGTCGGCCGGGGTGGCGATGCCACCGGCGGTGAACAGCACCACGGGCAGCTTGCCCGCCTGCGCCACCTCCTTGACCAGCTCGTACGGCGCGCGCAGCTCCTTGGCGGCGGCGAAGAGCTCGGCCTCGTCGAGCACGGTGAGACGGCGGATGTCGGCGCGGATCTGGCGCATGTGGCGGGTCGCCTCGACCACGTTGCCGGTGCCGGCCTCGCCCTTGGAGCGGATCATCGCCGCGCCCTCGGCGATGCGGCGCAGCGCCTCGCCCAGGTTGGTGGCGCCGCAGACGAACGGCACGGTGTAGGGCCACTTGTCGATGTGGTTGTCCTCGTCGGCCGGGGTCAGCACCTCGGACTCGTCGATGTAGTCCACGCCGAGCGACTGCAGCACCTGGGCCTCGACGAAGTGCCCGATCCTGGCCTTGGCCATGACCGGGATCGAGACGGCGCCGATGATGCCCTCGATCATGTCCGGGTCGCTCATCCTGGCGACGCCGCCCTGGACGCGGATGTCGGCGGGCACGCGCTCCAGCGCCATGACCGCGACGGCGCCGGCGTCCTCGGCGATCTTCGCCTGGTCGGGCGTGACCACGTCCATGATCACACCGCCCTTGAGCATCTCGGCCATGCCGCGCTTGACCCGGGCGGTGCCGGTCACCTGGTCCGCCTCAGCGCGGGGGGTCTCACTGGAGGTCACGGTAGGGCCCTTTCAACTACATGCTCGCCCCGCGAGGCGGGTCTCTTGGCAGAGCTCGCGGCGGATGACCCATCCATCCTACGTCCGGGTCTTACCCCATTTCGGTGTTCGGGGCGTGGACCGTCACACACCGCGCTCGTCCGGGCGGGCGGTCCACGTCCGGCAAGGTTGTCAGCACTACGCCAAGGGTGTGAGATCGGCCACACGGACAATTCCGGGAGGCCGAGTGCGATGGGATCCAAGAACACCGAGAACGGGACCGCCGGGGCCGCGGTCGCTGTGCCAGACCCCGCCCGCATCCGCAACGTAGCCCTCGTCGGGCCGTCCGGGGCGGGCAAGACGACGCTGGGTGAGGCGCTGCTCGCCGCGGCGGGGGTGATCACCCGGACGGGGTCGGTCACCGAGGGCACCACTGTCTGCGACCACGATCCGGCGGCCGTGCGCCAGCAACGCTCGGTGGCGCTGTCGGTCGCGCCGTTCTTCGTCGGCGACGTCAAGGTCAACCTGGTCGACACCCCCGGCTACGCCGACTTCGTCGGGGAGCTGCGGGCCGGGCTGCGGGCCGCCGACGCCGCGCTGTTCGTGGTGTGCGCCGCCGAGGGCATCGACACGAGCACCGTCGCCCTCTGGCAGGAGTGCGCCGCGGTCGGCATGCCCAGGGCGGTCGTGGTCTCGCGCCTGGACCACCCGCGCGCCGCCGTCGAGGCGGAGATCGCCGCCTGCCGGGCCGCGTTCGGCGCCGGGGTGCTGCCGCTGTACCTGCCGGTCACCGACTCGGACGGTGCGGTGACGGGGCTGGTCGGGCTGATCTCCGGCAAGCTCTACGACTACTCCGGCGGGCGGGTGCCGGTCGCCGACATCCCCGGTGACGGCGACGCGGACCGGATCGAGCAGGCCCGCGCGGAGCTGATCGAGGGGATCATCGCCGAGAGCGAGGACGAGTCCCTGATGGACCGCTACCTCGCGGGCGAGGAGATCGACCAGGCCACGCTGGTCACCGACCTGGAGAAGGCGGTGGCGCGCGGCTCGTTCCACCCCGTGCTGCCGGTGTGCGCGGCGACCGGGGTCGGCCTCACCGAGCTGATGCAGGCGATGACCAGGGGTTTCCCCTCCCCGCTGGAGCACAAGCCACCGCGCGTGACCGACCCCGACGGCACCGGCGAGCAGGCTCTCGCGGTCGATCCGGACGGCCCGCTGGCCGCCGAGGTCGTGCGCACCGCCGTGGATTCCTACGTCGGCCGCGTCTCGCTGGTGCGCGTGTTCTCCGGGACGTTGCGCCCTGAGCGGCCGGTGCACGTCTCCGGGCACGGGCTCGCCGACCGCGGTCACGAGGACCACGACGCCGACGAACGGGTCGCGCACATCTACTCGCCGCTCGGGTCGAACCTGCGCGAGGTGCCGTACTGCGTCGCCGGGGACCTGTGCGCGCTGACGAAACTGACCTCGGCGGAGACCGGCGACACCGTCTCCGACCCGGCGCGCCCGCTGCTGATGAAGCCGTGGGAGATGCCGGAGCCGCTGCTGCCGATCGCGGTCGTCGCGCACAGCCGCAGCGACGAGGACGCGTTGTCCCGCAACCTCTCCAAGCTCGCGGCGGGCGATCCGAACCTCCGTCTGGAGCGCAACGCCGAGACGCACCAGCTGGTCCTGTGGTGCATGGGCGAGGCTCACGCCGACGTGGTGCTGCAACGGCTGCGCGCGGGCGGGGCAGAGATCGACACCGAGACCGTGCGGGTGCCGCTGCGCGAGACCTTCGCGAGTCAGGCCAAAGGCCACGGCAGGCACGTCAAGCAGTCCGGTGGGCACGGGCAGTACGCCGTGTGCGACCTCGTGGTGGAGCCGCTGCCGAGGGGTTCGGGCTTCGAGTTCGTCGACCGCATCGTGGGTGGGGCGATCCCGCACCAGTTCATCCCGAGCGTGGAGAAGGGCGTGCGCGCCCAGCTCGACAAGGGTCTGCAGAGCGGATATCCGCTGGTGGACGTGCGGGTGACCCTGGTGGACGGCAAGGCGCACAGTGTCGACTCCTCCGACGCCGCGTTCCAGACCGCGGGGGCGCTGGCGCTCAAGGAAGCCGCCGCGCAGGGCCGGATCACGCTGCTCGAACCCCTGGACGAGGTCGAGGTGCGGGTGTCGGACGAGCACCTGGGCACCGTGCTCGGTGACCTGTCCGCGCGCCGCGGCCGGGTGCTGGGCACCGAACCCGGCGACGAGGACCAGCCCGGCACGACGGTCGTGCGCGCCGAGGTGCCGGAGACCGAACTGCTCCGCTACGCGGTCGAACTCCGTTCGCTGACTTCAGGAACGGCCAGCTTCACCCGTCGATTCAGCCACTACGACCCGCTGCCCGAGCAACGCAAGTAAGCAAGTCCTCAGTGGACAGTCCTGGGCTGGCCACCGCGAAGGGCGTCGGGCAGCAGCTCGCGCAGCTGGGCCGGGTAGACCCGGTCCCGCGTCGCGGCCAGCTCCCGCGCGCTCCACCAGCGGTGGTGCTCGATGGTGTCCACCTCCAGCTCGGTGAAGCCGGAGGTGTCGATCTCCCACGGCTTTCCCTTGCGCAGCACGAAGAACAGCTCCACGCTGTCCACGGGCAGGCCGCCGAAGGTGAACTGCTCGCGGCGCCGCCACACCGGCCCGGCCAGCTCGGCGACCGGCACCACCAGACCGGTCTCCTCTGCCAGCTCACGGGCCGCGGCGGCGCGCGGGTCCTCGCCGGGGTCGATGCCGCCGCCGATGGTGAACCAGAACGGTTTGTCCGGGGTCTCGGGCGCGTGCCCGCGGAAGAGCAGCACGCGGTCGTCGGCGTCGACCAGCAGCACGCGCGCGGAGTGCCGGGGCTCGAAGACGGTGTCGGGGTCGACCACGTCCGGCAGGTCGAAACCCGGTGGCAGCACCGCGCGCAGCTCCCGCTCGGACTCGGCCAGCCGCCGCCACAGCCCCGGCGAGATCCTGGTGCGGTCGATGCACGACAACAGGAAGCTCAGCTCGTTCTGCGCCTCGGCCCCGCCCGCGTCCGCGTCGTCGACCGCCTTGGCGAAGGTGATCGCGAAGTCCGGCTCCAGGGCGTCCGGCGTGGCCAGCACCTCCCGCGCCAGTTCGACCCGGCGCGTGAGAGCCGCCTCCATCACCGCGACGACCGGTGCACGGCGACGATGCGCTGCACGACGGTGATCACCGCGAGGACCGCGAGCACCCACAGCGCGATCTCCGCCGCGTAGGGCACGCCGAGCCCGTACAGCCCGGTCCCGACCAGCGCGATGATCAGCCGCTCCGCGCGCTCCACCAGCCCGCCGTCCGCGGACAGCCCGGTGGCCTCGGCGCGTGCCTTCACGTACGAGATCACCTGCGCCGAAACCAGGCACACCAGCCCGGCCGCCGCCGCGGAGTGGTTGTGCTCGACCGCGAAGGCCCACCACACGATCGCCGCGAACACCGCACCGTCCGCGATCCGGTCGCAGGTGGCGTCGAGCACCGCGCCGAACGGCGTGCCGCCGCCGACCGCGCGCGCCATGGCCCCGTCGATGAGGTCGAAGAACGTGCAGAGCGTGACGACCACGGTCCCGACGAACAGCTCGCCCCTGGGGAAGAACCACAGGGCGGCGACGGAGGTGCCGATCGTGCCCGCGACGGTGACCAGGTTGGGGGTGAGACCGCGCCGGACCAGCCACGCGCCGATCGGATCGGTGACACGCGAGACCGTCTCGCGGGCGAAGAGGTTCAGCATGTCGGGGCTGCGCACCTGCCGGTCGGTTTCGGAGTGGGCCCCGAGCAGAGTAACCGCCGTCCGGTGTGACCAGCGTTTTGAGCGATCGCTCAAAAGTGGCGTACGCTCGGGGCCATGAAGGTCGTCATCCCCGGCGGGACCGGGCACATCGGTACGTTCCTCGGCCGCGAGCTGACCGCGCTCGGTCACCACGTGGTGGTGCTCGGCAGGACCTCGGGGACCCACTGGGACGGCCGCACGCTCGGCCCCTGGGCGGCCGAGATCGACGGCTGCGACGCCGTGGTCAACCTGGCCGGGCGGAGCGTGAGCTGCCGCTACACCCAGGAGAACCTGCGGCAGATGATGGACTCGCGCGTGCACTCCGCCCGCGTGATCGGCGAGGCCATCGAGCGCGCGGACAGTCCGCCGCGGGTCTGGTTGCAGATGAGCACGGCCACGATCTACTCGCACCGGTTCGACGCGCCCAACGACGAGGCGACGGGCGAGATCGGCGGCTCCGAGCCCGGCGTGCCCGGCTACTGGGCCTTCAGCGTGGACATCGCGAAGGCGTGGGAAGCCGAACAGGAGCGGGCCAGCACGCCGCACACGCGCAAGGTCGCCCTCCGGACCGCCATGGTGATGAGCCCCGGGCGCGGCGGGGTCTTCTCCGTGCTGCGCGCGCTGACCAGGTTGGGGCTGGGCGGCCCGGTCGCGGGCGGCGCGCAGTTCGTGTCGTGGCTGCACGACCGGGACTTCGTTCGCGCGCTGACGTTCCTCATCGACCGGGAGGACCTGAGCGGTCCGGTCAACCTCGCCGCGCCCAACCCGGTGCCGCAACGCGAACTCATGCGCACCCTGCGCGCCGCGCTGAAGGTCCCGGTGGGCCTGCCCGCGACCAGGCTGATGGCCGAACTGGGCGCGTTCGCCCTCCGGTCCGACACCGAGCTGCTGCTGAAGAGCCGCCGGGTGGTGCCGGGGCGCCTGCTCGACGCGGGCTTCTCCTTCGGCTTCCCCCACTGGGCCGACGCCGCGCACGACCTGGTGCGCCGGGTCAACGATCCGCGGGGCTAGGACTCGTTCCAGGCCCCGGCGAGCAGGTCCCTGGTCTCGCCGAGCAGCTGCGGCAGGACCTTGGTGTGCGCCACCACGGGCATGAAGTTGGCGTCGCCGCCCCACCTCGGCACCACGTGCTGGTGCAGGTGGGCGGCGATGCCCGCCCCGGCGACCGTGCCCTGGTTCATCCCGATGTTGAACCCGTGCGGCGCCGCCGCCCTGCGCACCACCCGCATCGCGCGCTGGGTGAACTCCGCGAGCTCCACCGTCTCCTCGGGCGTGAGGTCGGTGTAGTCCGGGATGTGCCGGTACGGCAGCACCATCAGGTGCCCCGGGTTGTACGGGTAGAGGTTGAGCACGGCGTAGACGCGCGCGCCCCGCGCGACGATCAGCCCGTCGGGGTCGTCGAGGTCGGGCACCCGGCAGAACGGGCACACCTCTCGATCGGCCTCGCTCGGCTTGTTCTCGCCGCGGATGTAGGACATCCGGTGCGGGGTCCACAACCGTTGCAGGGCATCAGGAATCCCGATTCCGTCCTGTTCGGACAGTTCGGGACCGCCGCCTGCGCCGAAAACCGCACTCACCTCCCGATGCCCGTGTCAGCCCACGACCGCCGCGAAGGTCTCCGCGCTCGGCGAGGTGTTCTCCCTGCGGGTGATCCAGTCCACCACCGCGCGCACCGCGTCCGGGACGGAGACGCCGTTGATCTGGCTGCCGTCGCGGAAGCGGAAGGAGACCGAGCCGCCCTCCACGTCCTTGCCGCCCGCCAGCAGCATGAACGGCACCTTCTGCGTGGTGTGGGTGCGGATCTTCTTCTGCATCCGCCCGTCCGAGGCGTCCACCTCGACGCGAACACCCTTGCCGCGCAACGCGTCCGCGACCGCCTCCAGGTGCGGCACGTGCTCGTCGGCGATCGGGATGCCGACCACCTGCACCGGCGACAGCCAGGCCGGGAACGCGCCCGCGTAGTGCTCGGTGAGCACGCCGAAGAAGCGCTCGATCGAACCGAACAGCGCGCGGTGGATCATGATCGGCTGCTGGCGCGAGCCGTCCGGGGCGGTGTACTCGAGCTCGAACCGCCTGGGCTGGTTGAAGTCCAGCTGGATGGTCGACATCTGCCAGGAACGGCCGATGGCGTCCTTGGCCTGCACGGAGATCTTCGGCCCGTAGTAGGCGGCGCCGCCCGGGTCGGGCACCAGTTCCAGGCCGGAGTCCTCGGCGGCCTGGCGCAGCGTCTCGGTCGCGTCCGCCCACTCCTGCGGGTCGCCGATGAACTTCGGCGAGTCGTCGCGGGTGGAGAGCTCCAGGTAGAAGTCGCTCAGCCCGTAGTCGGCCAGCAGGTCCAGCACGAACTTGAGCAGCGAGCGCAGCTCGCCCGGCATCTGCTCCTTGGTGCAGTAGATGTGCGAGTCGTCCATGGTCAACCCGCGCACGCGGGTGAGGCCGTGCACGACACCGGACTTCTCGTAGCGGTAGACCGTGCCGAACTCGAACAGCCGCAGCGGCAGCTCGCGGTAGGACCGCCCGCGCGAGCGGAAGATCAGGTTGTGCATCGGGCAGTTCATGGCCTTGAGGTAGTAGTCCTCGCCCTCGAACTGGATCGGCGGGAACATCGTGTCCGCGTAGTACGGCAGGTGGCCGGAGGTGTGGAACAGCCCGCCCTTGGAGATGTGCGGGGTGTTGACGAACTCGTAGCCGGACTCCTCGTGCCGCGCCCGCGAGTAGTCCTCCAGCTCGCGGCGGACGATCCCGCCCTTGGGGTGGAAGACCGCCAGGCCCGAGCCCAGCTCGTCGGGGAAGCTGAACAGGTCCAGCTCCACACCGAGCTTGCGGTGGTCGCGCCGCTCCGCCTCGGCCAGCCGCTCCAGGTACGCGTCGAGCGCCTCGGAGGTCTCCCACGCGGTGCCGTAGATCCGTTGCAGCTGCGGGTTCTTCTCGCTGCCGCGCCAGTACGCGGCGGCGCTGCGCATCAGCTTGAACGCCGGGATGTACTTGGTGGTCGGCACGTGCGGGCCGCGGCACAGGTCCGCCCACACCCGGTCGCCCGAGCGCGGGTCGAGGTTGTCGTAGATCGTCAGCTCGCCGCCGCCGACCTCCATCACCTCGGACGTGTCCACGTCTGACTTGATGTCGACCAGTTCCAGCTTGTACGGCTCGTCGGCCAGCTCGACCTTGGCCTCGTCGACGGAGTCGAACCGGCGGCGGGAGAACCGCTGCGCGCCCTTGATGATCTGCTTCATGCGCTTCTCCAGCGCGGTCAGATCCTCGGGGGTGAACGGGGTGTCCACGTCGAAGTCGTAGTAGAAACCGTCCTTGACCGGCGGGCCGATGCCCAGCTTGGCCTTGGGGAAGAGCTCCTGCACGGCCTGCGCGAGCACGTGCGCGCAGGAGTGGCGGATGACGCCGCGGCCGTCGTCGGAGTCCGCGGTGACCGGCTCGACCTCGGTGTCGGTGTCCGGTGCCCACGCCAGGTCGCGCAGCGCGCCGTCGGCGTCGCGGACCACGACGACCGCCTGTGGCCCCTTGTTGGACGCGCCGACCTCGCGGAGGGCCTGACCGGCGGTAGTCCCCGCCGGGACCGTCACACGCGTGGGAAGCGAGACGACCGGTTGGGGCTCGGACACGGGAACTCCTCAGAACGGCAAACTCCGGAAACCCAGATGTTATCCGCCGTCCCGGAGCCGCTGAGCCGTAGGTGCGAGTGCCGCCATCAGGTACGCGTCGTGCCACTGCCCGTCCCAGCGCAGCACGTGCCGCAGCGTGCCCTCGATCTCGAAGCCGCACTTGCGGTAGCAGGCGACGGCGCGCGGGTTGAACGTGTAGACCTCCAGCTCCACGCGGTGCAGGCCGATCCGCTCGAACGCGTAGGCCAGCACCAGCCGCGTCGCCTCGGTGCCCAGTCCCCTGCCGGTGGCGCCGCCGGTCAACCCGATCCGGTAGCCAGCGGAGAGGTTGTCGAAGCTGATGTCCTTCAGCGCGAGGTCGCCTGCGAAGCCGCCGGTGGCCCGGTCGATGACGGCGAGGTCGATCCGGTCGGTCTGCTCGGCCCTGGTCTCGCACCACCGCTGGACGACGTCGAGGGTGAAGTCGCGGTGGGTTCCGGTGAGCCTGCGTCCTTCGGGGTCCTCGGTGGCGGCGAAGGCGTCCTCGGCGTGTTCCGGCCCGAGCGGGACGAGCGCGACCCGCGATCCGAACAAGGTGGGTTTGTCAGCTATCGCGGCTCGATCGATCACAGGTGCTGTGTAGAGCACCCGCTCCCACTCCCGCCACCGATTTTCCCCTTCATGAAGCCAAACCCCGCCTCCTCGTCCCCCGCCGAAGTTGGGGTGTCTTCAAGTACCCCCAACCCCCACCCACACCGTCTCAAACCGCCCCCAACCTCGGCGAGTCCAGGAGGTGGGGGGCGGTTTGAGACCCACGGGAGGGCGGTTCGCGGTACTTGAAGACCCGACCGCACCGTGGGGGCTCGGGCGTCACTCGGGTACGTGCTCGACCCCGGCGGATGAGCGCGGCACCGGCCGGCCGAGCATCGTGCAGAGCATCGCGGTCTGGAGCGCCTTGCTGGCTGCGGCGATCTTGGGATTGGACCCGAACTCGACCCACGTTTCCATTGCGACGAGCATCGTCGCCGCGCGGCTGCCAGTGCGGTCGGTGACGTTGACGGAGAAGTAGCCCGGGATTCCGGCGTCGTGGCCCCAGAACGTGCCGCACGGCGTGGTGCCGGTCTGGATGCCCAGACCGTAGCCGGGCCCGTCCGGCTGTTCCGGGAGTACCGGCACCGTGGTGCGCATCTCGGCCAGCTGAGCGGCGGGGAGCAGCTTGCCTGACATCAGCGCGGTGTGGAACCGCGCCAAGTCCCACGCCGTCGACACCACCGCCCCGGCCGCCCCGCCCCACGACAGGTCGTTGCCGGAGACGTCCACGTGACCATCGCGGCGCGGCCCGGCGAAGTCCCTGAACTCCGCCGGCACACCCGGTGGCATGTGCTCCGCGTCCGGCTCGTACCCGCGAACGTGCCGCCCGCGCCAGGCGGGGTCCGCGGCGTAGTAGGTGTGCGCGAGGTTCAGCGGCCGGGCGATCCGATCCCGGACCAGATCCGCCAGGCTCACCCCCGTGACCCGCTCCAGGAGCGCGCCGATCGCCGCGTAGTTGGTGTTGCTGTAGTCCCATTTCGTGCCCGGCGCGAACAGCGGATCGTGCTTCACCCCCACCGCGAGCAGCTCCGCCGACGTCCACCCCCGCCTGCCCTTGCCCACGATCGACGGCACGACCGCCGGGTCCGCGGTGTAGTCCGCCAGGCCGCTGGTGTGGTTCAGCAGCATGCGCACCGTGATCGCCTTGCCGCCCGGCACCTCGCCCGGCAACCACTTCTCCACCGGATCGGCCAGCGCGAGCTCGCCCTCGGCGACCAGTTGCAGCACGAGCGTGGCCATCACCGTCTTCGTGCTGGACCCCACGCGGAACTCGTCGCCCGCCCGGAGCACGTGGTCCCGCCTCGCCCACCGCGCCTGCTCGGCGATCTCCACCGGCAGGCCACCGCCGTCGTCCACCCGCACGATCACCCCCGGCGCCCCGGCGTCCACCAGCTCCCGCGCCAACCTCTCCAGCGCCTCCATCTCCAGCGCCGCCGTCGATGTCGTCGTTGCAGCCGCCGGGGCCGCCAGGGCCGCGGCCAGACTGACCACCAGCGCGGACACCGCGAACATCCGCAGCGCCGAAGAACCACGTCGAGGCATAGATCCTTCTTACCGGATCACAGCATCAACGATGCCGCCCCCAGCGCCGACCGCGACAGATGACGATCTTGGCCGGATTTTCGCCATCGGGGGTCGCCCAGTCCCCCGCCGAGGTTGGGATGTCTTCAAGTACCCCCAACCCCCACCCGCACCGTCTCAAACCGCCCCCAACCACGGCCGCACCACGAGGTTGGGGGCGGTTTGAGACCCACGGGAGGGCGGTTCACAGGACTTGAAGACACCCCAACCCCACGCTGAGGGCTGCACCAACAGAACCCACAGCACCACGCTGGGCTGCACCGCCAGCACCCGACAACACCGGCGGAAGCCACAGCACCACGCTGGCGCCGCACCGACAGCATCGACAGCACCGACGGAAGCTCAGTACCACGCTGGTTCAGCACCGACCGCACCGTGGGGGTGTGGGGGCTCGGCCCCCGCATACGACAACGGCCGACCCGGTTCACGCTCTCCGTGAACACAGGTCGGCCGAGGCTGGTGGGCGATACAGGGATTGAACCTGTGACCTCTTCCGTGTCAAGGAAGCGCTCTCCCACTGAGCTAATCGCCCGCGCGTGGTGCGTGGGTACCGCATGGGAACCAGCATTTCGAGACAGAGGCTCCGAACGGGTGAACCGTTCGGAGCCTCTGGCCTGCTGGTGGGCGATACAGGGATCGAACCTGTGACCTCTTCGGTGTGAACGAAGCGCTCTCCCGCTGAGCTAATCGCCCGGGATGGTGCGCCGCTCTCGCGGTGCGGTGCAAACATTACACAGGCCTGGGCCGAGGACAAAAACGGGGGTCCCGGGCGCGCTGCGGACGATCTCGGTCACGGTCCGCCACCGCCCGGCTACGGCCCGGCGCGTCGCAGGTCATCGCCCTTTCGGGCGGTCAACAAGACCTTCGATCGACCTCACCCCTCCGGCGGGGTCCTTTGTCGGTTTCCCGGTGTTAGCGTGAGGCCGCCGCGCCGCCGGGGTACCCGAGTTGGTCACGCCACACGGGAGCACCGGTACGCCAGCGGGGCCGTCCACGGCCCGGCGTCCTCCGCCGGACCGCACGGCCCGGACTGGCCACGGCACCCCCCAGATGTGTCGGGCGACCGATTACGGAGCGCAGTCCAACGGTTGCCCAACGAAGAAGTTCTGCCCCGTACGGGTGATCTATGAGCGACAGGCGAGCGCGAAGGGCCACATTCGCGTCACAAATATGTCGTTCCGTCGTTCACTTGAGCGGCAGACAGCACGAGAGGCGGCAACAATGCGTAACGACCACGTGACTCTGCGCTCCACGGCGGTCTTCGACCTCCTGGCGCCCCGCAGTCCGGCGGTCCCCGTCCAGGTCGAGCTCCGCTACGACACCCGCGACCCCTACGCCGTGGTGGCCGCGTTCCGCACCGGCCGGGCGGGCTGGGTCGAGTGGGTCTTCGCCCGCGACCTGCTCGCCGACGGCCTGATCGCCGCCGCGGGCGAGGGCGACGTCCGGATCCGCCCGGCGGTCGACGACCCCGAGGTCGTGGTGATCGAACTCAGCTCCCCCTCCGGCCACGCGATGTTCGAGGCGGCCGCGCAGGAGCTGGCCGACTTCCTGGACCGGACCTACGACCTGATCGTTCCCGGCAACGAGAACCTGTGGGTCAGCGTCGACGACGCGCTGAGCCACCTGCAGTCAAACGACCTCAGCTGATTTCGGCGTCTTCGCAGGTCAACTGGCACGCAGCAGCAAACGAGCACCCCGATTTGATCCCGGCGGACGGTGTCGGATAGTGTTTCGCCATCGCCACGGCGGCGGGGACGGGCAAGATCAAGCACCACGGTTGAACACCACGATCGAGCACCGTCAACACAAGCCGGGCAGCACGCGGATGTAGCGCAGCTGGTAGCGCATCACCTTGCCAAGGTGAGGGTCGCGGGTTCGAATCCCGTCATCCGCTCGGAAGGCCCTCGTCCGGGCCGACTGGATCCTCCGGGGCACTGCCGGTATCGGCCCCAGAGCATCGGCGGAGTGGCCGAGTGGCTTAGGCAAGGGCCTGCAAAGCCCTGTACGCGGGTTCGATTCCCGCCTCCGCCTCGGGCGATTAGCTCAGTGGGAGAGCGCTTCCTTGACACGGAAGAGGTCACAGGTTCAATCCCTGTATCGCCCACCAGTGACAGACGCTGGTCACAAGCCCCATCCCTCCTCGTGAGGGGTGGGGCTTCAGTGTTGTCGGGCAGACCGAAGCACGGTGCTCGTCGCTGACCCGTCGTCGGCGCGGACCGTGGCTCCGATCGCGGTCGAGTTTTCGGGTGTCGATCCCGCGAGAGAAATGGGCGCACCTTCTGGTAGCCGGGAACGGGAAGGCTTCCACGGAAGAGTGCGTACAACTACTTCGCTTTGATCGATAACGACTTCAGCACATATGACCGGCCGATCTTCCTTTTCCGGGAATCCTCGGATGATCCTGGCCCCGAAAGCCAGGAGACCTTCGATTACCACGCCGAGTTGACGTGGCACAAGTGCGCCGTGCTGGATTCTTTTCGGAACGGCGCAGGCCGCCGCTGCCGCCGCTTCCGCTTCTTCGTCGTGGTCCGGGAATGGGACCTGGCCCCGGGCTTCACCGCGGAACAGGCTTACACCAGCGACCTGGAATGGCGCCGTTCCCATCACTGCCACGAAGCCCCGTCCTTCGGTTCGAAGGGCGGGGCTTCGTGCTGTCGCGGGAGTTTCAGCGGCGGGTGAGGCGGTACCAGGTGGGGCCCGCGTCGGGGCGGCGGCGGATGCTGCCGGGGGTCACCGAGACCAGGTCCCAGTGCGGCGCGAACGCGGTGTCGATCTCCTCGCGGGTGACGCTCAGCGGGCCCTTGGTGAAGGCGTAGAGGACCAGCGTCGCGCCGGGGGCGGCCAGCTCGGCGATTCCCTTGGCGTACAAGGCTTTCGCCTCGTCCCGCAGGCTGTGCGAGCAGCCGAAGTCGAGCAGGAAGTCATACGGCCCGCCCAGCCCGGCCGAGGGGATGTCGAGCAGGTCGCACTCCACGAAGTCGACGGAGACGCCCTGCTCGGCGGCCTTCTTCTCGGCCAGCTTCAACGCCTGCGGGGCGATGTCGACACCGGTGACCTGCCAGCCGTGCTCGGCGAGGTAGACCGACTTGGTGCCCGCGCCGCAGCCGAGGTCGATGGCCCGGCCGGGGGTGAGCCGGTCGGGGCCCTCGATCAGCTCGACCAGCTCCGGCATCGGCTTGCCGAGGTCCCACGGCGAGATGCCCAGCCGGTAGGCGAGGTTGTAGATGGTGTTCGTCAGCTTCGAGGAGCGCTGGCGCTGGGTGCTCGTCACGGTGTCCTTCTCTCCTTCGTCAGCGGGCCGAGATGGCACCGGAGAACAGCTCTGAGCGCCGTTTGGCGCCCATCTTGCGCAGGATCGAGGCGACGTGGTTCTTCGCCGTGTTGGGGCTGATGCTCAGGGAGCGCCCGATCTGCTCGTTGGTACATCGCTTGGAGACCAGCCACAGCACCTCGTGCTCGCGGGAGGTCAGGGTCTCGGAGTCGCCGAAGCTGACCTGCTGCCGCGGGTCGCGGGGCGGGCCGAACAGCCATTCCCGGTTGCCCCGCAGCGTCGAGGCGATCGCCGCGGCCAGCCGCTCCGGCGACTCCCTCGTCGAGACGAAGGAGTCGACGCCGGAGAGGTAGCAGAACTTGAACTCCACCTCGGAGCCGAGGTCCCCGAAGGCGACCACGTGCGGTCTGCGGGCGGTCTCCTTGAGCGCGCGGCAGAGCTCGAAGCACTCCTCCAGGGTCGGGCTGTGCGGGTCGACCACGACCAGGCCGACGTCGCCGTCGCGGACCCCGCGCAACGCGTGCTCCGGGGTGGGCGCGTGACTGAAACCGGCGACCTGGCGGAGTTCGGCCGACTTCGCCAGCACCGTGGCGATCCCGACCGCGGTCACCGGTGTGAATCCATGAAGCAGAGCCTGCATCTTGTCCCCCAGACAGATGATTCTCATGTCTCACCGGACGCGTGTGTTCCGGGATCGCGACCCCCAGTGGTTTCGATCCCCGGTCCGGCTCCCGCGCCGCCCGCACCGATCCGAAAAATCCCCAGAGGATCGGTCTGCCGTGCGGTGCGATCCCGATCCTGAGTGTTCGAAACGTGAACCGCAAGGATCGGGATATTGAATTACATGCACCAGCATACGATTGCGTTAGGTCACGCCGGGCTCATTGTCAAGAAACGTAGAACAAGCTCTTATACGGCCCCGTGAACAGGGGACACGGGGTCCGGGCCGCGCCCCGGATCTTCGGATACCGCCCCACGACGTGCCCGCACGGTGGTATAGGCGCGACGCGGTCAGGCCTGCATCGCCCGGCCGACGCGGGAAAGGGTCTCGAACATGCTCTGCCCTTCGGCGATCGCCTCGACTTCGAAAACACTGTATGACGTCGGCCCGTAGCCGATGAGCTCCTTTGCTTTGCTGACCTCGAAAGGGCCATTCATGTGTTCCGGGGAGTCCCAGAGGTAGACCGCGCCCCACACGCCGCGTTCGGAGTTGGAGAACCACGTCTTCTGCCGCATCCCGGGCAGCGTGGAGAACGCGTCGACGGCGTAGTCGCGGAGGTAGGAGCGCAGGCTCTCCACGGTGGCGGTGGACTCGGTGAGATCCCAGACGATGATCACCACGTACATGTCGTGCTCCTCGGTCCTCAGGGGAAGGGGTGCGGGTCGGGGTTGATCTCCTCGGCGGTGAGCGGCCGGTCGCTCATGCCCAGCCGGTGCGGCACCTCGCGCAGCCTCGGCAGTCCGTCCACCCGGCGGAAGCGGTGGCCGAAGGTCATCGGCAGGGTGCCGGGGATGATCACCTTCACGCAGGCCAGATCGCCCGCGGCGTGCTCGGGCGTGGTCTGGTCGACCACCACCACGTCCATGCCGTCGGCCAGGTAGCGGCCGACGAGCTCGCGCAGGTCGTCGGTGAGGTCGGCGTTGCCGAAACCGCGTGGCAGGTCCGCGAAGGTGCTCCGGCGCGCGGAGCTCACCAGGAAGTCCAGCCGGGCGAAGGCCGACGGGTCGCCACTGGCCAGGGCGTGATCGGGCATGTCGGCGACCAGCTCGGGATCGGCGGCCATCGCCCGCGCGCGTCGCGCCTGCTCCGGAAATGCCTCGACGAGCGCGGACAGGATCGGGCCGAGTTCGCTGAGCGCGTTCTCCGCCGCCCGTTCCGGATCGGGGTGCGAGCCCGCGGCGCAGACCACCTTCGGGTGCCCCGGCCGGTCGTGTTCGTCGACGGCCATCGCCCAGATCGAGGGCACCCGCTGTTCCAGGGTGATGTCGAAGATCGACACGTGGTAGCCGGTCTCGGCCTCCAGGGTCCGCACCAGCGCGGGCACCGTGCGGTCGGCGGCCGACTCCGGGTCGATCCTCGGCACGCCCATGCGGGCGTACCAGGTCATCAGGAACGCGTCCCGCTCGGCGACCTCCAGGATGCCGTAGAAGATCGCCTCTTCCAGGCAGCCGCCGAGCGCGCAGCCGTTGGAGATCTCGTAGACGAACGGTGCCGGGGTCCCTTCCGGGCGCGGGGCGCGGTAGTACGCGTACGCCTCGGGCACCAGGATCGGCTCCTGGCGGGCGAAGGAGTACCCCCACACCCACCGGTACTCCGCGTCCGGGTCGAACGGCGCGAACCGGAAGCCGGGCTGCGCGTAGGACTCGGCCGGATGCGCGCCGAGGGTGTTCGGGTCCAGCGCGTGCTCGCGGATTTCGTTGTACGAAGCCATGATCACCGTGTCGCGACCACCGGGCTCGACACCGCCGTAGCGCTCCAGCGCCTCCAGTACCGCGGTGAGTTCGCTCGCGCGGTAACTGCGGGTTCGGCCGTAGCCGCTCTCCACGGCGAGGCTGCGCAGGCCCATGGGCGCGGACGCGAGGGCGAGACCGCCGTCGCCGCCCCGGTACAGCGCGCGGATGATGCCGGTCTCGGAGTCCACATAGGACTCGATCAGCGAGTTCGCGGTGTCGTCGGTGACCGGGCGAACGCGGTAGACCTCCGGCGCGGGTTTGGGTTGGGGGCGCAGGACGATCCTGGCCAGCTCGGCGGAGTCCGCGGGCAACGTGCCGCAGTCCGGGCAGCGCGGATCGGGCAGGAACCGGTGTTCGGTGATGCGCAGCGTCTCCAGGTCCACGTAGAGCAGGCGCTGGCGAGGGTTCGCGAGTTCCGCACCGACGAGCGCCGCGACCAGGTCGGCGGCGAGCGGGGTGAGCCACGAGGACGGCGTGTCGGCGAGGGTGTCGCCGTGCTGTGCCAGCACCGCGTCGTGGCCACGGGGTTGCTTGCGCGCCAAGCGTCTCCGGAGTTCCGCGCAGGCCGCGCAGCCCGGTTCGCCCGGCAGCTCGACCGGCCCGATCACGACCCGGCCCAGCTCCGCGCGCACGGGCAGCCACGGGAGTTTCCGCTCGCGCACGGAGGCGTAGTCACGGGTGTCCCAGCCGTCCGTGGCCACGACGATCGCCGTGGACTCGGCGCTCACCTCGCCTTCGGCACTGAGGAAGTCGGTGATGGTCTCGGCGAGAAGACCCTTGCCGAGCACTGTGATCGGCTCACCCATTGTCGATCACCACGCGAACGATGTGCGGCATGATGGCGTGCACCTCTGGGTCGTGGTCGAGTGGGGTGACGGTCAGCCGGAGCCCGCGCGCTTCGAGCCGCGCTACCAGGGAGTCGTGGTCGCAGGGCTGCGGAACACTGACCCCGGTGCCGCGCTTGATCTCCGGTGCGGCAGGCGGCGCGTACTCCGGCTGGCGGTTCTCGCGGGACTGGTGGTGCAGCAACGCCTGTTCGAACACCTCGGTCACCGCCTCGCCAGGCGTGAACGCACTGGCACAGCCGACCGGCTCGTCCCCGATGAAGCACACAACCGTTGGCAGGCCGAGAGATCCGGTGATGTCGTAGACGGTGACCGGCTCACCGAGGGTGTTCACCAATGCGCGGTAGCGCGGGTCCGCGTCGAGGGAGTCCAACTCCACCAACGAAGCTGGCGTTGTGCGGGCCTCGGCCAACGTGAGTCGTCTGCACTGGTCGATGAGCCCGGCGTCGATCGCCTCCTGGCGGCTGTAGCCCGCGGCGACTCCCTCCTGGGTGCCGGAGCTGTACGCGGCGAGGCCGCGCATGGCCGCTCGGTAGCGCGCGGTCGCGAAGTCTGGCCCCGCCGCGGTGATTCGTGGCCCACCGGCCACTCGGACCTCGCAGACCCGCAGTGGCACCTGGGCGTAGTGGCGTTCCGAGGGCTCACTGAGCACACCCATCAGGTCGTCGACCGCCGCGGCGGCGCGCTGGGAGAACTCCTCGGGCGTGAGCGGGCCGAGATCGATCTGTCGCTGTGGGCCGCCGACCCGGAGGAACGCGTGCGTCTTGCTGTCCAAAGTAGACAGATCGACGCGCACGGCTTCGTTCTTCGTCGTCGGCTTGTCGCGGAACACGCCCTGCACGAGCTGCGCGGCGAGTGCGGTCACCGCCAGCTCGGTGAGGTGCTGTGCGGGGCCGGGCGCGGGGTTGAGCGCGCTGAGCCGACGCCATGCCGATGACCAGCCGGGGCGGCCGGGCCCAGACCGGATCAGCCACGCGTGGTCGCCGCGCACGACGATCTGCGCGATGGTGATGTCCGCGCACAGCTCGTCGAGGGCTGCGGCTTCGTCCGGATCGTCGGTGGCGTGGAGAACGAGGTCCACACCGTCCACAGTGTTCAGTCGGGGAGCCTGTGCCACCGTGGCGAGCCCGGAGCGGCGAGCTGAGCTGGCGAGAGCAGTTGCCAGTGGGCCGGAGCCGACGACAGTGGTCCGCAGTGCTTGGTAGCGCTCGAAGATCTCGTCGGCGGAGTCGTGGAAGTAGCCGAGGAAGCCCGCCGTGGGCGGAGCGGAGACCTCGCGGACCACGTCGCGGTCGATCAGCGCGGTGAGCAGCTTGGTGACCATGTCCGCGTGCCCGGTGGGCAGGCCGTCGACCAGGTCAGCGAGCGACCTGGTGCCGTTGAGGGCGGGGGCGAGCCGGTCGATCAGCTGGTGCACCGTCTTCCCGTTGAACGTCACCGGACCGCTGTGCGTCAGCAGGTAGGAGCCGGTGTCGGTTTCGGCGCGGTAAACGTCAGGACGCAGCAACAGGCCCATATTCGACTCCTTTCAGCTCGGCGGGACGGCTGCCGATCAGGAACTCGCCGACGCAGCCCTCTGCGGTGTGGTCGTGCCCGGTCAGCTCCGCGAACGCTGCGGAGTCCCCCGCGCCGAGGCCGCACGCCGCGAGGCCCATCGACGTGGCGACGAGGTACAGCGTCTGGTAGAGCACGCCGACGTGCTTGAGCATCAACGAGTACGGGATCTCCTCGTAGGTCCGCATCAGGCGGCCGAAGCGCGCGGACACCACCAGCAACACCTGCGGCGGCTCCGGCATCACGGCCGCCTGCGTTGCTGTCCACAGTAGACGTCCGACCTCGGGGCTCGCCGGTCGGACGAGTTCGAGCCGGTGCTCGTGCGAGTCGTAGTGGTACATGCCCGGAGCCAGGCCCGAGACGTTGCGCACCACCGGGTACAGCTCCAGCTCGAACGCGGAGCCGCCGGACGGATAGGGCTTGCGCAGGTACTCGACGCCGTCCTGGACGAAGACGTTGCGCACGCGCGCCGCGCGGTAGAGCAGCTCCCCGAGCTGGTCCAGTGTCATCGGCGCGGCATCGTCGTGCTCGCGGACGGACATCCGGTCCTCGATCGCCGACGTCAGACTGATGTCGTTGGCGCGCAGGGAGTCCAGGTCCGGCTTGGCCAACTCGACCGTCGGGCCGGGAAACGGCTCCGGCTTCGCGGGGAGCTGGTCGAAGACGTCCTTCGCCCAGTTTGTCCTGCCGAACCCGCCGTCGGAGTAACCGCCGTTGCCGAGCCGGCTGCGGCCGTGGAACCACAGCTCGTGCGGACGCCACTGCCGCAGGCGCGCGTCGGCTTCTTCCGAACCGGGGCGCACCGCGAGTCCGGCCGCCCACAGGTCCTGGAACAGTCGGTCCGCGATCGGGCCCGCCGGAGTTCCTGGCCGGGCCAAGCCGCCAATCAGCTCCACCACCACGGGACTGTGCACGAGAAGATTCGCTTGCGCGACAGGCGATTCCACGACCAGGTCAGTGCCTTCTCGGCGCAGGAGCGCGAAGCGTGACAGTACGAGTTCCTCGCCGGAGTACGGCTCACGACGACCAGAGCGGACGGGCTGGATCGTGTAGAGGTCTTCGCCGTCGCCACGCACGGTCGTGGTCAGCCAGTCGCCGTCGAACAGCGCGTCCAGCAGCTCCGCGGTCTCGCCGGTGCGGATCTCCTCCGCCGGGCACGGGCCTTCGGCGAGCTTGGCGAGCACGGTCCGCTTGACAGGGGTGAGCGCGCCGAAAGAACCCATGTGCCGCCACAGTTCTCGCCGCAGCAGCCGCAGTTCGCCGGACGGTGTCGTCGAGAGGTACACGCCGGGGCGCAGCTGCAAGAGCTCCGCGTACCGGGTCGTCGTCGCGTTGGTCATGACATCACTCCTTGGCCTACCGGCGCGGCCTGGCCGATCAGGTCGAACGCGGAGATGCCGTAGATCTCCTCGACCGCGTTGGCGGCGAGGTGGCACAGCAGGAATCGTTCGGCCGGGGTGATCCCGAGCCGCGTCAGGTGCAGGTAGGTGAGGTTCAGCATTCGGCGGTACCGGGAGAACGTCTTGTCCCGCAACAGGTCGTGCCAGCTCGGGTTGGCGAAGAGCTTGCGGTGGAAGGGACTCGCTTCCACGAAGGCGCCGGGCTCCGGTGCTTCCTCGAAGACCGGCTCGACCTCTGGCAACCCCCGGAGAATCGTGACCCACTCCCGCACCAGGGGAATCGAGTCCGCTGTGCCGTCGAGTGTCGCCACCGTCGCGCGAACCCTGCCGGTGAGGGCCGCCGCGTTGGCGCGGTAGTAGGACTCCCACGCGGGGCGGAGCCCACCGCCTTCCGGGAAACCGTTGAGAAATCCCTCGGCGTGCGAACGGAATGAGATGAAGCCGTTGGTGATCCCGTTGCCGGACAACGCGTGCGCGGTGGCCACGATCAGGGAGAGCGCGGTGCCCAGCAGCGCTGGCCTGCTTTGCGTCGCCTGGAAGGACAACTCCGTTGTCGCGCAGTAGAAGTCCTCGTCCGGGGACGCCACGTACGGCGCGTAGTGCATGGAGTTGTTCGGCAGCCACGGGAGCAGCGGACCGTCTTCGCCCTCCAGCTCGGCCAGCCGCGTGTGCAGCGGGAGCTGGCCCTCCGGGTCGATGATGGTCGTGGACGGGTGGCGCTCGAGGAAACCGCCGATGATCTCCTCAGCCGCCGACCGGACGTGGTCGAAGGAGGATGTGCGCACGTTCAGCCGCAGGTGCGGGCCGAGCTTCCAGTGCCGCAGGTGGTAGGCGTCCCCGTCGACGCGCTGGAAGAAGGGTCGGACCGCTTCGAGGATCAGGCGGCCCTTGTCCTCGTCGTGGTAGTGCACGTGAATGCTGTTCCAGGTCAAGGGTTTCACCACCCCTGCTCGGCGAGGTCGGCGAGCGCCGCGACGGCGAGTCTGCGGATGCCGCCTTCCGCGACCGGCGAGAGCCCGAGGCGGTTGCACACCAGGTGCGCGCACACGTCCAGCACGGTCAGCACGCGGGCGCGCGGATCGTGGGTGGCGATGCCGTCAGGGCCTTCCCAGCCCCGCGTCGGCGGGACGAACACCCCGGCGGCGACGTGGGCGATGAGCCGGTCGCGCAGCGTGTTGATCGTCCTGAGCCAGTCCACCAGGGTGCCCTGGGCCGACGCGGGCGGCGGGTTCGCCGTGAGGGCGTGCATCTGCCTGGCCAGGGTGACCGCGCGATCCCGTTGCGCCAGAACGAGGTCGTCGAACTTCTCGCCCGCGGTCCGGTCGATGTCGGTGATCCGCTTGCCGTCCTTGCTGATCCACTGCGCGAGGCTGGCCGGATCGGGGTCGTAGCTCAGCCAGGTCAGCAGGATCATCGCGGTCGCCGCGCTCGCCCGCTGGTCCATGGTCGCGCCCCGGTTCAGCACGGCCAGCGCGATCCGGCTGGAGTCGGCGAAGTGCCGCTCGACCGCCTGCACGGACCGCCCGGTCCCGTACCGCTCGTGCTCGCGTCGGTAGGGGACGAAGGCGACGGAGTTGTTGGGGCACAGGGTGGCCGAGTACTCCGTCATGCTTTCCCGCTCGGCGAGCGAGCGCGCCATCCGCGCGTACTCCCGCTGAGCGATCCGATCCGGTGAGGGGTTGCGCGCCAGGAACGTGCCGAAGTGACCGGTGACGATCGCCTCGATCTCCGAGCGGTCGGCCTGCCGCGTCGGCAGCACCCGCAGCCGCACGTGCGAACCGCCGTCCCAGTACCGCAGGAAGAAGAACTCCCGGGCCAGGTCCCGCTCGGCGAGCAGGCTGACCAGCGGGTCGACCACACCGGTCACCAGCAGGTCCAGCTCGTCTTGGTAGAAGGCGTGCGCGCTGATCCACTCCGACTCGTGCCGGGCGGTGCCGCGCAGGACCGACTCACGCATTCCGGCCCCCCGGCTCGGAGATCTCGATCAGGTACTCCACGACGCTGGGCGCGGCCGGGTCGGGCCCGAACGCGTCGTCGGGATCGGGCAGCGCCTCCTCGAAGAGCACCACCGGTCCCGGGCCGCCGACGGTCCGGTCGAAGGACTGCGCGAGGAAGTGGTTGGCGAAGTCGACGTAGACCGGCTTGTGCGACTTGTCGAAGATCCACTTCGCCGTCGGGCCGCTGCCCTCGGCGGAGTCCTGCGACCACATCCGCACGAAGCACTTGGTCGGGATCTCGTTGTCCCGCAACCACGTCGTCATCCGCATCAGGTGCTCGGCGTCGGTCTCGCCCTTGGCGCGCAACGGGACCAGCGCGGCCGGAACGATCCACCGCGCCCTGCGGACGACGACCCTGCCGAGCTCGATGCGCGGGGAGAAGCCGATTCCGTCCGGCACAGCGGTGTCGTCGCCCAGCAGGGGCATGCTCGGGTGGAGGTAGTAGGTCGCGCCGAAGCCCATCGAGAGCAGCCGGGCGACCGGTGGCAGCAGGGTGTCGGCCATCATTCCGAGGTGCAGCGGCCGGATCTGCTCGCCGGTGGCTCGGGAGGTCAGGGAGCAGAGCCCGGTCTCCGCCGAGTGCACGACCTCGATGTCACCGAGCGGGATGCGCTGCGCGTTCTCCCTGCCGCTGACGGTGAACGGGTAGTCGATCTCGTGGTCCACGCTCGGCGTCCGCGCGTTGAGCGAGAACGCGAACGTGCCGCTCAGCTCCGCCAGTCCGGGCTCGCCGCGCCACAGGTCGAACTCCGGCAGGTCACCGCCGGCCTGCCGGATCTGGTGCAGCACCCGGCTCCGCCCCCGGCCGAAGCCGCCGTGCGCGGTGTTGACCGCGATCCGGAACGACTCCCCTTCCGGCACGGCCTGGAGGTAGCAGGCGAGCGAGGC
This sequence comes from Allokutzneria sp. A3M-2-11 16, assembly GCF_024213555.1. Taxonomy (GTDB): domain Bacteria; phylum Actinomycetota; class Actinomycetes; order Mycobacteriales; family Pseudonocardiaceae; genus Allokutzneria. The sequence continues at coordinate 226,893 of NZ_JANAVO010000002.1, forward strand.
GGGGGCGGTGATCCACTTCGGCCAGCCCGCAGCGAGGGCGGTGAGCGCGTCGGGATCGACTCGCACGACACCGTCGCCGTCCGGCTCGGCGAGCAGCAGCCGCCGCAACGACTCCTGGATGCGGCCCAGTTCACGCAGTCGCGGCAACGGGCTCTCGGTCAGCGGGGTTCCGGTGAGCAGTGTCCCCTTGAGGAAGGTCCCGATCGCGTTGGCCGCCGCGTTGTCCTTTGTGGACAGATCGACCGCGATGGCGTGGTGCAGGACGAGCAGGGGAACCCGCGCTCCGGAGCCGAACCGCTCGGTGAGGTAGGTGCCGAGCGCGATGCGCAGCGGCAACGCGGGGTCGAGCGCGGCGAAGCACCGGCGCAGCACGTCGAGGTCGGCGAGCGCGGGACGCCAGCGATCGGTGGCGCACTCGGCGACCAGCGAGGTGAAGACCGCGTTCTCGTGAACCGTGTTCTTCTCCTGGCCGCCGATGGCCTCCTTCGGGAAGCCCGCGCGCTCGACGAGGCGGTCGACCGCGGCCAGTAGGTCGCGGTGACGGCGCAGGTGCTCGTTGACGTCGTCGACGGCGGCGGGAGAGCGCAGCTGTTCCCGGGTGTCGGCGATCGCGGTAGCGAGGTCCTTGTCGTCGCTGTGCTCGTCGAGCCAGGCAAGCAGGTCGCCGAGGGGATCGGCGGACTGGTCGGCGACGGGGTTCAACCGCTCCAGCAACCCGGCCGAGAGCAACGTGTCGAGGAAGTCCGCCGAACCCTCGCCCAAGGCCGAACGCAGCTCCGCCAGGGTCCGGGAATCCTTGCCGAGCAGACGGAGGCACTCGATGACCGCGGGCGTCGCGGGCACGCTCACCAGGGCCTCGCGCGGCGGTGGGCCCAGGAAAGTGATCTTCTCGCCGACGCGGGTCGCACTGGGGTTGGCGCGGATCTGGACGACCGGCGCGAGCGAGGGCCGCTCGCACAGCAACCGGCTCAGCCGCTGTGTCAGGAAGCCGTTGAGCTCCAGGGCCGCAGTGATCGTCGCGGGTCTTGATGTGTCCTTTGTGGACCAAACTCCAGCCCCGGAAGCGGTGAACGTGCTGTAGGGACTGGTCTTCGCCGCGGCGCGGGCCAGGTACTTCGCGATGCGGATCATCGACTGGCGCCGCGGCAGGCGGTTGGCGTCGGCGACCCACTTCTCCAGCTCGGCGAACAACGCGGGGCTGGCGTGGGACAACGCGCGACGAAACCGCGGCAGCGAGGCTGCTTCGCGGAGTTCTCCCTGCTTCGCAAGGGTTTCCTCGGCCAGAACCGCAGGCAGCCCGGCGAGGAGTTCTTGGCGGCGGCTCAGCGCGGCGATCCACTTCTCGATCCGCGCGCGCAGCACCGACGGCAGCAGGGCTCGGACGGTGTCGTTCCACTCGCTCGGTTTCGGTTGGCGTGCCTGGAAAATCGCGCGCCGGAGGCCGACGACCGCGGGCTTGTTCCCGATGTCGGTCAGCGAACCGATCACCGCGTGCAGTTCGGCGGAGAGCTTGTCGCCCTCCTCGGCCAGCTCCCGCGCGAGCAGCACCAGGTCGGCGGCCCGCTCGTGCGCGGTGTCGAAACGCAGTCTCCGCAAGGACTCGGCCGGAACCCCGGCCACCCGCAGCACCAGCGGGCTGCTCACCCATGCCCCGCTGGGCAGTACGAAGCTCGTGTCCACGCCTGAGACCCTTTCTGGAGTGCTGTGCCCGGGTGGGCGGGAGAACCCGCCCACCCGGTGCGGGTTCAGCTGGTGCAGCAGGAGCAGACGCAGACGCAGGTGGTGCAGGAGGCACCGGCGTCGGCCATGCCGTGACCAGCGGTCAGCGACTCGACGGACAGGCCGCTGTCGGCCAGGTCGAACACGTCGACGGGCAGGGCGGCCAGGTCGCGGTCGTCGCTGTTGTTGATCTTCATGTGTTTCTCCATTCGAAGTGGTGCACCTTGCCCCTCGAACTCTGCTCGGCTGCTGGGCCGCGCCGCATCGACCGCAGCGACTCATCACCTGCCTACCGGGCGGGAGTACGAACTAGTCCGAAACGGACTATCTCTTCGATAGAGCTGAAAGCGTTGCGGCACAATGCGTTCAGCCCGGTGGTAGCTTCCCCGGCACAGTGCTGCGGCACAGTGATGAGGCGAGGTGTCTGATGACCACGTACGAGCTCGGCCCGGTCGCTCTGCCGACCAAGCGCGCCACCGGCTGCCCCTTCGACCCGCCCGCCGAGCTGGCCGAGCTGCGCGAGGAGCGGCCGGTCAGCCGGATGACCTACCCGGACGGGCACGTCGGCTGGCTGGTGACCAGTCACGCCGCCGCCCGCGCCGTGCTCGCGGACGCGCGGTTCAGCGCGCGGGCCGAGTTGCAGCACACCCCGGTGCTCACCTTCGCCGGGGAGATCCCGCCCGCGCAGCCCGGGCAGCTCATCACGATGGACGCGCCCGAGCACACCCGCTACCGGCGGTTGCTCATGCGCCAGTTCACCGCGGCGCGGTTGAGCTCGCTCGAGGCGGGCATCCGGCGCATCGTCACCGAATGCCTTGACGCGCTGGAGAACGCGGGCCCGCCCGCCGATCTCGTGTCGATCTTCGCGACGCCGGTCCCGAGCCTGGTGATCGGGGAACTACTCGGCGTGCCCGAGGCCGACCGCCAGCTCTTCGCCATGCAGACCGACGAGGTCGCGGCCATGACCGACCCCGAGGCGATCATGGCGGCGTACGGCAGGACGGTCGGCTACATGTACTCGCTGGTGGCGGCCAAGCGCGCGGCGCCGACGGAGGGCGACCTGCTCGGCGCCCTCGTCGTCGACGGCGAGCTGACCGACGAGGAGCTGGTCAACATCAGCATGATGCTCTTCGTCGGCGGTACCGAGACCACCACGAACATGATCGCGCACGGCGTGTACGCGCTGCTGGAGAACCCGTTGCAGCTCAAGGCTTTCCTGGCCGACCCGAATGCGCAGGCGATCGAGGAGCTGTTCCGCTACCTGTCGATCCCGCAGTACGGCGTCCCGGTGCGCGCGGCACTGGAGGACGTGGAACTGGAGGGGCAGCTGATCGCGGCGGGTGAGACCGTGACGATCTCGGTGCCCGCGGCCAACCGCGACCCGCGCGTCTTCACCGACCCGGACAAGCTGCTGCTCGACCGCGCGAACTCCGCGAGCCACGTGGCGTTCGGGCACGGTGTGCACCGGTGCCTCGGCCAGCAGCTCGCCAGGATGGAGCTGCGCATCGCCTACACCGCCCTGTTCGAGCGCTTCCCCGCGCTGCGGCTCGCCGAGCCCGGCGTCGTCCCGCGCATGCGCGAGAGCGATGTGATCTACGGGCCGAGCAGTCTTCCGGTGGCGTGGTGAGCAGGCGGTGGGGATGAGGGGTGGTTCGTGGGCGCGGGTGGTCAGCAGGTGAAGTTGACCCGCACGGTCACCGGAACTGGTTCTGGTCGTTGAACCCCTTGACCTCCACGGCGGCCAGCCCCTGGTTGCCCTGCGGTCTCGGGTTGCAGTGCTGCCGGTAACCGGCGTGGCACCGGCGACCACGCCGACAACGTTGCGAAGCTTCGACATACCCAATCCTCTTCTCTTTCACAACCCGCACCATGACGGGCTTTTCTCGCCCTTCACTGGTTCCGGACAATCGATCGTCCGGATATGGGTTCACGTTCCGAGAAGAACTTCATGAGGTAGTCGGGCAATCTCGGTGAGCAACGCGTTGGGAGCCGACGGCGAGTCGAACTGCGCCGAACGGCTCCCAACTGTGCGGCCCGCCGGAGCAGTCACCGGCCGCGGGAACAGAATCGTTTAACTGCGACTACCCTTGATCCAGCCGAGGTAGTTGCGGAAGTAGCTCACGCTCTTCGCGTGGCCGATCCTTCCCCGCACACTGGTCGAGTAGAAGCCACCGGCGCCGTCCGCGACGCCGACGTGCCCCCACTTGCTGGTGTTCCAGAACACGAACGCGCCCCTCGGCGGCCGCCCGGTGGTGTGCCTCGGGCCCTCGGCGCGCCAGTGCGCGATCGCCGACGGGTGGACCCTGGTGCGATTCCAGGACAGTCGCGCGGCGCGCTCGCAGTACCCCTCGAACGCGGTGCTGCCCAGGCGCGCCCGGAACCAGGCGATCGCGTGGTTGGGGTTGTTGTCCACGCCCCCGTCCGCCTCGTCGGGCGGCAGCACGCCTTCCGGCGTCGCTACGCTCGGGTCGAGGATGTCGGCCTCGGTGATGGGACTGAAGAGTTCCTCGGAAGCGGTGGTCCCGTCCGCCGGCGCAGGTGCCGCTTCCGCCGCGGAGGTGCCGAGCAGGCCGAAGACAGCCAGCGCGACCGCTATTCCTCTGGCTCGATTCACTACCGTTGCCCTCATGTTACCCCTATCGCTTGTGGACATCGCAGGAAATGCCCGCAGCAAAGGGTGGAGCAGCACGCCTACATATCGCCTACAAAATGTGAGCGATGGAAAAAATGACACGGACTGTCCGACCACCGCACCACAGGCGAAAATCGACTGGGCTGTTCGTCGCTACAGTCTCCGGCCATGAGCGCTGATTGGCTGGCGGACACCCGTCGCTCCTATGACACCGTCGCCGCGAGCTACACCGACCTGCTCCGCGACAGGCTCTCCGGGCTGCCGTTCCTGCGCTCGGCGCTGGCGTTGTTCGCCGAGCTCGTCCGTGCCGACGGCGGCGGCCCGGTCGCGGACGTGGGCTGCGGGCCGGGGCACGTCACTGCCCACCTGCGCGCTCTCGGCGTTGACGCGATGGGCGTCGACCTCTCCCCCGCGATGATCCGCATCGCCCGCGCGGAGCACCCCGGCACGCGGTTCGAGGTGGGTTCCATGACCGACCTGGACCTCGCCGACACCTCGCTGGCCGGGCTGCTCGCCTGGTGGTCGTTGATCCACATCCCGGATGAGGACGTGCCGGGGGTGTTCGCGCACTTCAAGCGCGTGCTGCGGCCCGGGGGCCGCCTGCTCCTCGGGTTCCACCTCGGCGACGAGTCACGGCTCAAGACGGAGGGCTACGGCGGTCATCCGATGAACGTGCGCGTCCACCTGCGCCGACCCGCCACGGTCGCGGACTGGCTGCGGGACGCGGGGTTCACGATCGAGGCGGAAGTGCTCCTCGAGCCCGACGGGCGGCTCCCAGGGGGCATGCTCTTCGCACACCGCCGGAACGAGACCGAGGAGCAGTGATGCGTTTCCTGCTGATGCACAGGCTCGACGAGAGCGCGCCGGAGTGGAACCCCGGCCAGGAGTTCGTGGAGGAGGTCGGCGCCTTCGTCCAGGAGGCGGCCGAGCAGGGCGTGCTGCTCACCGGCGAGGGGGTCCACCCGTCCGAGAAGGGCGCACGGGTCCGCAAGACCGCCGACGCGGGCATCACCACCACCGACGGGCCGTTCAGCGAGGCCAAGGAGGTCATCGGCGGCTTCCTGGTGATCAACGCCAAGGACCGGGCCGAGGCCGTCGCCTTCGCCGAGCGCTACGCCGCGATGTTCCAGGACGTCGAGATCGAGGTGCGCCAGGTCGTCGAGGAGGAAGACCTGCCCTGACCGCTCAGACGCTGCGCAGCACCGACACGACGACGCCCAGCACCACGGCGCGGTCGCCGTCGATCACGTCGTAGGCGTCGTTCCTGGGCTCCAGGTACACGTGGCCGTCGCGGCGGCGGTACACCTTGACGGTGGCCTCCTCGTCGATCATCGCGGCGACGATCTGCCCCGAGTGGGCCTCGTTCTGCTGCCGCACCACGACGATGTCGCCGTCGCAGATCGCCGCGTCGACCATCGAGTCGCCCCGCACCCGCAGCCCGAAGACGGTGCCCCGCCCGGTCAGCTCGCGGGGCAGCGTCAGCACGTCGTCGATGTGCTCCTCGGCCGAGATCGGCGTTCCCGCGGCGATGTCGCCGACCACGGGGACGGGCACCGCGTCACCGGACTCCCGGGCCGAGGACGACTGCCGCAGGAACAACCGCACGTCCATCGGCCGGGAGACCGTGCTGCCGCGCCGCAGGAAACCCCGCTCCTCCAGGCTCGCCAGGTGCTTGGACACCGACGACGCGGAGCGCAGGCCGACCGCCTCGCCGATCTCCCGCGTGCTCGGCGCGTAGCCGTACTCCTGCACCCAGTCCCGGATCGTGGCCAGGATCTGCAACTGGCGCTGCGGCAGCGTCGAGGTGTCGAGGTGGTCGAGATCGTCGTAGGCGGTCACCCGCGGAATGGTAGATCGACCGCTCCTAGAGCCCGAAAGCGAGCAGGACGTAGCCCTTGTCGTTGTTGTAGGTCGGGTGGTAGCCGGAGTGGACGTACATCATGCCGTCGACGACCACCGCGCCACCCGCCGCGGAGATCCCGCTGCCGCGGCCGGTGATCCCGTTGACACCGTGGAAATCCCGCACTGTGTCGAACTCCCACAGCACCCGGCCGTCGCGCGCCGAGTAGGCCCGCATCTTGCCGTCCGCGCTGCCCTCGTAGACCACGCCGGGCGTCGTCGAGACCGCGGGCCGGTTGGCGAGAATGCACTCGTCCGGGTACTGGGCGGAGCCGCCCCAGCCGCACCCGTTGGCCGGGTTCGGCGTCTTCCAGAGCAGGGCGCCGGTGGCCGGGTCCAGCGCGTGCAGCGCGCCGGGCTTGGCGTCGTTGGTGGCCACGTAGAGCCGCTCGCCGTCGTAGCTGCCGCCCCAGAGGATGCCCGACTGGCCGAGGTCGTTCGGCCGCGGCTTGGACAGCTGCCGCTGCCAGACGAACTCACCGGTGCGGGCGTCGAGCACGTGGTAGATACCGCTCTTCTGGCCGATGCCGACGAGGGTGCGGCCCTTGACGGTGAAGACGTTCGGCAGCGAGCCGATGTCGAAGTCCAGCGCCGTGCCGTTCTCCATGCCGGGGCAGTGCCCGGGCGGCGCGGACGGGTCGACGCAGATCAGGCGCCAGGTGTCCGGGTGGGTCATCTGGCGCTTCCACCGCACCTTGCCGGTGAACGCGTCCAGCGCGAGCACGGTGTCGCTGTCGCCGGTGGTGCCGGTGTAGTTCTGCCCGGTGCCGATGAAGACCGTCCCGGTGACGGGGTCCACCGACGGCGAGGCCCACACCGCCGCGCCCGAGGGCTCGAAGCGGGTGGCGCCGCTCGGCCACGTGCCGACGGCCTTCGGCTCGGGCACCGTGTAGTGGCGCCAGAGCACCTTGCCCGTCACGGCGTCGATCGAGGCGAACTGACCGCGGAAGGTGCAGCACGGGTAGTCGGCGGCGGCCGAGCTCTCGTCGCTGGAGACACCGACGAAGAGCTTGCCCGCGAAGTGGATCGGCGAGCTGGTGATCAGTGCTTCCGCGTGCGTGTCGAGGCGGGTGGCCCACTCCAGCGCGCCGGTGCTCGCCTTCACCGCGTACATGTAGCCGCGCAGGTCACCGAAGTAGACCTTGCCCCCGGCCACCACCGGGCTGTTGCGCACGACGGCGCGGCGCAGCTCCGGGTCGACCGTCTTCAGCGTGAAGGTCCACTTGGTGGCGCCGGTCTTCGCGTCCAGCGCGTAGAACAGCCCGTCCGGCCCGCCGAAGTACATGATCCCGTCGACGATCGCGGGCTGGCTGTGCGCGGTGAGGAACGGGACCTTCGGGAAGGCGAAGGCCCACTTGAGCTTCAGGTCGGCGACCGTGCGCTCGGTGATCTTGCGTTCGGCGGCGTTGTGCCTGCTCCCGACGAGGTCCTTCTGCCAGCTCGTCCACTCCGCCGCGCGCCCTTGGACCTGGCCGGGCGGGGCGGCGGACACGGTCGTGCCCGCGAGGCAGAGTGCGAGGAGCGCGATCAGGACACTGCCTGATCGGAGCCTGCGTCGTCCGAGCACGCGCGGTCCCTTCGTCTGGATCTCGTCAGGGTGGAGAGCGGTCCCACCGGGGACAAGCATGGCGCGGGCGGACTACCGCGTCGTCATGCTTTCGGTTCGTTCTCCACCCCTCCCCGCGCGCAAAAACCTGGACCATCACGCCTCTGCCCGAAAGGTCGTCGCGAGTCAGTTCCGCTTCTGCACCGCGTGGTAGGTCACCCGGTCGGGACGATTGCAGTTCGCCTTGCTCTCACCCTGGCCCGGCTTCAGCCATGGGCCTTCGCGGAAGTAGACGCGACCGCTCGCCGGGGTGCAGGTGATGGTGACCCGGTAGAAGCCGGTCCGGCGCGCGCAGATCGCGGCGCCCCCGGTGCCGTAGTTGGTCACCCGGCTGCTGCAGTGGGTGGGCGATGCCTCGGCCGTCGCGACCAGGAACGTGCCCCCGCCGGCGACGGTGGCGAGTACCAGGAGTCTGGCCAGTGCTCTCCGCATGATCTGCCTCCCTGCGTCGTGTGTGCTGACGGCGCGTGACCGTAAGCGCGCCGACCGGGAGGGGTCCCGCACTGGCTAGAGTGCCTGCGGACAGCCATTTCGGAAGAGCGGACGAGACCATGCCGGGCGCACCCCACGACCACGGCCCCGCCCGGCGCCGACTAAGATCAACAATGGCCCGGAGGCCCGGAGGCCCGGAGGCCCGGAGGCCCGGAGGCCCGGAGGCCCGGAGGCCCGGAGGCCCGCTTCCCGCTGAGCGATCTCCCGTTCTTGTCGTCAGGATGGGTTCGTGCTGGCGCATCGGGCCGGGGTAGACGTGGGCGGTAATCCCCCGCGCCACGGCCCCGCTGCCCAGGACGCGCACCGCTGGTCCACTTTCGGCGACGAGCCCGTGATCCTGGCGGTCGGGCGCACCCTCACCTCCACGATCCGCCTGCTCGAAGCGCTTGAAGCGTTCCTCGGCGACACGCACGTGGAGATCGTGTTCACCGTCAACGAGACCTCGCGGTTCTCCGCCGGAGCTGTCGACCTGATCACCGCGCTCTCCGCGAAGTACATCGCGTGGGAGAACGTGCCGCGAAGCCGCTACCACCTGGTGATCACGGCGAGCGAGAACGTGGACCTGGAGTGGTTCGACGTCCGCGCGCCGATCCTCGTGCTGCCGCACGGCATCGGTTTTCACAAGCTCGTACCGGACTCGGAGAGCGCCGGGACCCGGCTCTCCGGCTTGGTGCCCGCGCACCGCTTGCCGGGCAGGCAGGTCTGGCACCTGGTGACGCAACAGGAGCAGGCAGAGCAGCTGGGCGCGGCCTGCCCGGAGACCATCGGGAAAACCGTGCTGGGCGGGGACAGCAGCTACGACGCGCTGCTCGCCGGGACGCCGTTGCGCGCGCACTACCGGAAGGCCCTGCGCGTCGCCGACGACCAGCGCCTGGTGTTGATCACGTCCACGTGGGGCGCGCAGTCGATCCTGGGGACCTGGCAAGAACTGCCGGAGCGGCTGCTCGCGGAGCTACCGGCCGACGAGTACCGGGTGGCCGCCGTCGTGCACCCGAACGTCTGGACGTGGCACTCCGACTGGGATCTGCGACGGCGCCTGCACAACGCGGTGGCAGCCGGACTGCTGCTGATCCCGCCCACTCGGGGTTGGCACGCCACGCTGATCGCCTCGGACGTGGTGATCGGCGATCACGGCTCAGTGAGCTTTTATGGTGCTGTGATGGGGAAATCGCTGCTCCTGGCGGCGTTCGGCTCGGAGATCGTCTCCGGTACCGCACTGGCGGACCTCGGCAAAGTGGCCGATCGGCTCGACGCGCGCACCGGCCTGCGCGAGCAGATCGACCTGGCGCTGGCCAAGCACGATCCACACCGTTTCGACGGGATCACCAAGCGCGCCTTCGCGATGCCCGGTGCCGCGGCGCCGTTGCTGCGGAAGATCTGCTACGACCTGCTGGGCCTGGCGGTGCCGGGGACGGACGTGCCTTTGCGCGCTGCCGCCGATCCTGCTCCCGATGACGCCGAGGTGTTCTCCCACGAGGTTCGTGGGAGCTTGGCGGATTCGACGATCACGCTGACCCGTTGCCCCGCAACGGTTCGTGGTCGTCTTCCCGAGGCCACCGCCGACGAGTTGCGGCACCTGGTCGTGCGCTGGGGTGAGCGGAACGTCCTGCTGTTCGACATCGCGTCGATCATCGTGGGACAGGATCTGTCGGAGACACTTGACAGGTATCCGGGTTGCCGCATCGCGGCAGTGTCCACTGTGGATGGATGCGAAGCACTGATTCGCGGCGGCAAAAGGGTTTCCGTTGAGGGCAAGTCCGATGTGGCGGCACTCGCGTCGGCCGTCTACGTCGCGCTGCTCGAAGGCGTTCTGCGCGAAGGGGAACTGACGCTCCAGGTCGGCACGAACCGGAGCACCGTCGTCCTGCGCCCCTACTGATCCAGTTCGGCGAGCCGCGCTTCGAGCTTGGCCGCTTCCGGGCTGCCAACGCTCTGATAGATCTCCAGCGCGCGCTCGAACTCGGCCTTCGCCGCGGCCATGTCGCCTTGCCGGACAAGGACCTCGGCGAGGCTGACACGTGCTTGTGCCTCGTAGTGGGTGACCTTGCTGTCCACCAGGGTCGCGATCGCAGCCCTCAGGTCGCTCGCCGCTCTCGTGAGATCACCGAGCGCGGCGAACGCCTCACCTCGGCTGGCCAGGACCCGCCCCGCCATCCTGCCTTCCGACCACAGTCCTTCGAGCGCGCGGTCCAGCTTCTCCAGCGCTTCGTCGACGCGACCCTGGCGCAGGAGGTTGCCTCCCAGGAAGTAGGTCGCGAGCGCGACGCCGCGCCACTCCTTCGCCTTCGCGTTGAAGTCGATCGACTTCAGGTACGCCTCTTCGCCACGCACTGGGTCCACGTTGTCCCAGTAGCGCCCGTAGAACTCCCACACCGAACCGAGCAGCACGTTGTCGCCCGAGTCCTTGAGGAGGTCGAGGGCGATCTCCAGCTCCTGGCGGGTCCGGTCCAGGTTCCCGAGATCGGTGTAGGCGCGGGAAACCGTGATGCGCAGGCGGGCTTCGGCGCGCTCGGCACCCACGGCACGAGCGGCGGCGACGCCAAGGTCCGTTGCCTCCAACCAGTCCGCGATGTAGCGCCGGTTGAAGTACAACGCGACCAGTGCTTCGGCGAGCTGCCAGGTCGGCTCGTGCCATCCGCGCTCGGCACTGGCGCGCAGCACGGCGAGGAGGTTCGCGCGTTCGCTGTCCAACCACTCCAGTGCCTCGGTCTTGTCGCTGAAGGGGTTGCGGTGTCCCGCCTTGAGCTTGTCGTGGTCGGCGATCCGGGTGCGGGTGCCCATGACCGCCTGGTCTGCGAATGCCGTGTACGCCAGGTAGTACCCGAGAACCTGGCGGAGAACGTGGTCGCGCGACTCGGGGGTTTCCTCTTCCCTCGCGCGTTCCTCGGCGTGACGGCGGATGAGGCCGTGGAAGCGGAAACGGTCGTCGCGCTCCTCGATGAGGTTGACATCGACCAACTCCCCCAGCAACGCCACGGCGTCGTCGGAGACCAACGCGGCGACGTCCGGGGTGATGTCGAGGACCGGCAGGACGCCCAGCCCGCGGTAGAAGCGCGCGAGCGGCTCCGACAGGTTCCGGTAGGCGTTGTCGAAGACCGCGGCCACGATGCGCTTCCTCCCGATCGTCAAGAAGTCCAGCCCGGTCGCCGCCTCGGCCTGCGCCACCAGGTCGGCGAGCCGCAGGTGCCGCTCGTGCTTGAGCCGCCCGGCGACGACGCGGAGCGCGATCGGCATCCCGCCGCAGAGCAGCACGATCCTCCGCGCGGCCTCCGCATCGGCGTCAATCCGCTGCGCGCCAACGGTTTTCCGCAGCAACAGCAGCGCGTCGGCCTCGGGGAGCCCGGTCAGCTCGCAGTACTCCGCGTCGTCGAGCACGAGCTCCGCCAGCCGGTGCCTGCTGGTGACCAGGACCGCGCTGCCCGCCGAGTTCGGCACGAACGGGCCGACCTGGGCGGAGTCGATGACGTCGTCGAGCACGATCAGCGCCGCCTCGGGCATCCGGGACCGGAGCATCGAACTGCGTGCGGCGAGGCCGTCCGGGATCAGCCACTGGGGCACTCCGCACGCCCGCAGGCAACTCGCCAGGGCCTCGCCGACCGCCGACTCCATCGAACCGGACTCCTGGCGGAAGGCGGCGAAGTCGACGTAGAGCTGTCCACCGGTGAACCGGGCGGCGACGCGGCCGGCCCACTTGTGCGACAAGGCGGTCTTGCCGACCCCCTCCGGCCCCTGGACGACCGCGATCCGCTTGCCTGAGCCCAATGTGTCCAATATGGACAGATGGTCCTCGCGGTCGACCCACACCTCCGGCGAGGCGGGAACCTGGCGCGGCAGCACGTCCGCGGCCGAGGGGAGGTGGATGTGGTTGTCGCCGTGGTGGGTGCCCGCCTGGACGGAGATGCCGTGGACGTCCCGGACCTCGTTGCGGACGTGCGGCCCGTCCGAGCCCGCTGTGCTCATGTCCACTCCCGGCCGCGCTCGCACTCCGTGATCGAAAACCCACGGTACGGCATCGCCGCACGCGGGGAGCGCGCTTCCGGCAGCTGCCTCAGGCGGTCTCGTCCGGCCGGAAGACGTCCTCGATGCGGCACTCGAAGAGCCGCGCGATACGGAAGGCGAGAGGCAGGCTCGGGTCGAACCTGCCCTTCTCGATCGAGATGATCGTCTGCCTGGTCACGCCCAACCGCTCGGCGAGCGCCCCCTGCGACAGGCCGTGCTCGGCGCGCAGGCGCGGGAGGTCGTTGTCCACGGCTAGATCAGCAGCGCGGTGACCGTCACCCAGAAGGCGTCCCTCGACGCGCGGAGGTCGATCATCCGCTCCACCCGTGCTCACTGGCCTCCGCGGGTGGCGGGGGCTGCCGCGAGGTGAACCGGTGAACCACGAGCGCGATGACGAGGGCCAGGACCGAGCCGCCGATCGCCGCGTAGCCCCCCGCTTCCGGCGCGAACGCGAGCATGACGAGCGGGATGGAGCAGACCGCCCGAGCTCAGGCGATGCCGCCGTTGACGCGGAGGGTCTGGCCGTTGACCCAGCGCGCCGGTCCGGCCAGGAACGCGACCGCCTCGGCGATGTCGGCGGGGTGGCCGAGGCGCTCCAGCGGGGGTTGGGCGGCCATCCTGGCGACGGTCTCCTCGCTCTTGCCGTCGAAGAACAGCTCGGTCGCGGTCGGCCCGGGGGCCACCGCGTTGACGGTGATGTCCCGCCCGCGCAGCTCACGCGCGAGGATCATGGTGATCGCCTCGACCGCGCCCTTCGTGGCCGCGTAGACGCCGTACCCCGGCAGGGAAAGACCCAGCACCGAGGTGGAGAAGGTGATGATCGCCCCGCCGTCGCGCACCCGGCGCGCGGCCTGCTGGGCCACCGCGAAGGTGCCGCGCACGTTGATCCGGTGCACCCGGTCGAACTCGTCGAAGTCGGTGTCGGCGATCGGCTTCAGCGCGTTCAGCACTCCCGCGGCGTGCACGACGACGTCCACGCCGCCGTACTCCTTCTCGGCCGCGTCGAAGAGCCCGGAGACGGCCTCCGGATCGCTCACGTCGGCCTTGTGGGCGATGGCGCGCCCGCCCGCCGAGGTGATCGCCTCGACTGCGGCGGCGGCCTCCGCGTCGTTGCCCGCGTAGTTGACGACGACCGGGAACCCTTGGGAGGCAAGGCGTTGCGCCACCTCGCGGCCGATTCCCCTCGATCCGCCGGTGACGATCACGACTCGCGTCTGCTCGGTGCTCATGTTATCGACGATAACACTATGCCGTTAGCGGTGCTATCGATTGATCTCCCGCAGAACGGGTAGCTCTGCGGGATGCGCATCGGATACACGTTGATGACCGAGCAGGCCGGACCGAAACAGCTGGTCAGCCACGCCGCCGCGGCCGAGGCCGCCGGGTTCGCGTTCGAGGTCTGCAGCGACCACTACTCGCCCTGGCTGGACGAGCAGGGCCACGCGCCGTACGCCTGGAGCGTGCTCGGCGCGGTCACCCAGGTCACCGGCCGGGTGGAGCTGATGACGTACGTGACCTGCCCGACGATGCGCTACCACCCCGCCGTCGTCGCGCAGAAGGCCGCGACGCTGCAACTGCTCTCCGGCAACCGGTTCACCCTCGGGCTCGGTTCGGGCGAGAACCTGAACGAGCACGTCATCGGCAAGGGCTGGCCGTCGCTGGACGTGCGGCACGACATGCTGGCCGAGGCCGTGCAGATCATCCACGGGCTCTTCGACGGCGGGCACTCCAGCTATGCGGGCGACCACTTCCGGGTGGACTCGGCCAAGCTCTGGGACCTGCCGGAGGCGCGCGTGCCGATCGCGGTCGCGGTCTCCGGCGCCGAGTCCATCGCGCGGTTCGCCCCGGTCGCCGACGCCATGATCGCCGTGCAGCCCGAGCAGCGGATCTGCCGCGAGTGGGACGAGCACTGGGTGGGCCGGGCCGAGGGCACCGCGCGCAAGATCGGCCAGCTGCCGGTGTGCTGGGACGCCGACCGCGACGACGCGATCGCCAGGGCGCACGAGCAGTTCCGCTGGTTCGGCGGCGGCTGGAAGGTCAACGCCGAGCTGCCGGGCACCGCGGGCTTCGCCGGGGCCACCCAGTTCGTCACGCCGGAGGACGTGGCGGCCTCGATCCCCTGCGGGCCGGACGTGGAGCCGATCCTCAAGAGCGCGCGGGAGTACGCCGACGCGGGCTTCACCGACCTGGCGCTGGTCCAGATCGGGGGCGAGCACCAGACGGACTTCTTCGCTTTCGCGGCACAGGAGCTGCTGCCCGCGCTCAGCGAAGCGATGTGAGATCCCGTGTCGCTGCCCGGTCCACATAGGACTCCGGACGACACTGGGCGGGAGGGCAGCGCAGGGAGGTAGCCGTGGACCAGGACGAGTCGGTGACACAGCTGAGCCTGTTCGAGCAGGCACCGGCCGACGCCGGGCAACGCATTCCCGAGCAGCGCGCGCCGGACGCGCTGCTCTGCCCGAGCTGCCACCGCGCCCCGGCCTCCTCCCCCGAACAGCACGCCAGGGACATCGACCAGCAGTGGCTGGAGATCACCGCGGCCGGGCAGATCGCCGTGCGCCGGTTCTGCGCCGCCTGCCAGCCGCACCACGGCCTGGAGTTCCTGGCCTGCGAGCTGTGCGGGCTGGACCTGTTCCTGATCGGGGAACTGGCCAACGAGGTCGCCGCGGACCGGCTGCCCACGGTGCTGCTCACCTGGCTCGCCGCCGAGGGCTGGAACCCGCACCCCGTGCTGACCTGTCCCTCGCACGCGCGCTGACCCCGGGTGGTCGCGCCGTTCCTGGGTCCGACGGGACCTGGTTGGGGCTGCCCGCCCGATGCAGGCTCTGCGCCGTCAAGCACGGCACACACCTGGGAGTTGGGCAATGACCACCTGGTTCATCACGGGCGCGTCCCGCGGTTTCGGCCTGGAGATCGCGCGGCAGGCGCTGGAGCGCGGGGACTCCGTCGTCGCCACCGCCCGTGACCCGCTGAAGGTCGAGAGCGCGCTCGGCGCGCACGCGGAGCTGCTCGCCGTCGAGCTGGACGTGCGGGACGCCGAGCAGGCACGCGCGGCCGTCGACGTGACCGTGCGACGGTTCGGCCGGATCGACGTGCTGGTCAACAACGCGGGCCACGGCCAGGTCGGCGCGGTCGAGGAGACCAGCGACGAGGAAGTGCGGAAGCTGTTCGACATCAACGTCTTCGGCCTGCTCACCGTGACCAGGGCGGTGCTCCCGGTCATGCGCCCGCAGCGGTCGGGGCGGATCCTCAACCTCAGCTCGATCGGCGGGTTCGTCTCGTGGCCGGGCTGGGGCGCGTACTGCGCGACGAAGCACGCCGTCGAGGGGTACTCCATGGCCATGCGCCAGGAGCTGGGCCCGCTGGGCATCCAGGTGACCTCGGTGGCACCCGGTCCGTTCCGCACCGACTTCCTCGACCTCAGCTCGTTGCAGACCGCGCAGGGGCGGATCGACGACTACGACGCCAGCGCCGGGGCGATGCGCGCGTGGGCCGCCGAGACCAACCACACCCAGGAGGGCGACCCGGTCCGCGCCGCCGCGGCGATCCTCGTGGTGGCCGACGCCGAGCGGGCCCCGCTGCACCTGCCGCTGGGGTCGTCGGCGGTGGCGGGCATCGAGGCGAAACTGACCGAGATCGCCGACGACGTGAGGCAGTGGCGCGAGATCGCCGAGTCCACCGACTTCCCGGATGCCGTCGACGGCCGACTGCCATAACACCACGCGATTGCTCGCATCATCGCGAGTTATGCCCGCCCGGGTTGTTAACGGGCGGGCTTCTCCGGTGTGGACCACAGACCGGCGAGCAACAGCCGCACCTGCTCCGGCGGCCACGCGTCGGCAATTCGAAAAACCGCCGTTGTCGCCACCAACAGCAGATCCGGATCAACATCGGAGCGCACGATTCCGAGCTGCCTGCCGTTGTCCATGACGTCGGTCAGCCAGGCCGCGAGCCCGGCCCCGTCCGTTCTCTCCAACGCCGCCGAGGCGAGTGCGAGATCATCCGGATTGGCGGCGAGGTGCTCCTTCACCCGCGCCGTGCGCTCCCCGAGCTGGGCCCAGAAGCGGGTGGCGCCCCCGGCGGGCACCCAGCGCCCCAGACTGGCGATGAGCTGGGCTTCCACATCTTCGAGCACGGTGCCGAGCAGATCGTCGCGGCCGTCGAAGTAGTGGTAGGCCGCGGTCTTGGAGATACCGGCGGAAGCGATGATCCGGTTGTAGGAGGCGTGCTGCGGGGACTCCCGCGCGAAATGCGCCCTAGCCACGCGCAGTATCTCGGCCCTACGGTCTCCCGGCAGACGGGTGAAGCGCGGCAGCGGCATGTGTACCACTGGTACACCCCACCGGTTCGCACCGCAAGTCAACACCCCACCTTAATGGCACCTTAAAATGACCGGAACAATTCCTTAGATTGACCACGAAGAGTACGTAAACAATTTCCCCGGAATTCTGTTAAAATCGATCCGAGCGCCAGGTCTTGTCGTTACGTGGGGTGCACGTCACAGTTTTGCCGTCACCCCTGCACGGTTCTTCTTCACCCTGCGAAGGAATCGTAATGACACTTTCTCGTTCCAGACTGCTCGCCGGGCTCACCGCCGCGGCCCTGCTGCCGCTCGGCGCGGGCACCGCCTCGGCCGCGCCCGCCTTCGACCCGCGGATGGTCTCCGCGCTCGCCGCCGAACTGGGCGTCAGCGCCCGGGAGGCCACCGATCGCCTCCACGCCCAGGTCGAACAGCAGGGCAAGCTCACCCAGCTCCAGGGCGCGGGGGCCGTCGACGGCGCGTTCTTCGACGCCGCGGGCCGCCTGGTGGTCAACGCGACCTCCGACGCCGGAGCCGCCAAGGCCGCCGGGCTGGGCCTGACCACCCGGCGCGCGGCCAAGGGCGAGTCCGGGCTGCTGGCGATCAAGCGCGAGCTCGACGGCGTCGCGGCGGCGGGCGTCCCGGTCGGCGTCACCTCCTGGCAGACCGACCTGGCCACCGACACCGTGACGGTGCGGGTCAGCGACGAGACGCGGCCCGAGGCGCGGGCCCTGCTCGCCGCGGCCCGGCGGCACGGCGCGGCGGTGCGCGTCGAACACGACAGCACCCCGCTCGCCGCGCACGTCTCGGTCTCCCCCGGCGCGAAGATGACCTTCTCGGCCAGCGGCGGCGGCTACTGCTCCGTCGGCTTCGGCGCGCGGGACGGCGCGGGCAACCGCTACCTGGTCAGCGCGGGCCACTGCCTGAAGGACTCGCGGCCGCTCTACAGCGGGACGACGCAGTTCGGCACCACCACCAACACCCGCTTCGCGCAGGGCCGGGCCAGTGTGGACATGGGCATCGCCAAGATCGACGGCGAGGACTCCATCGCCACCAGCGTGTACACGCACGGCTCCAGCGCGGGCAGCCCGGCGGTGCGCGGCGCCGCGCGGACCGCGGTCGGCGGGGCGATGTGCAAGTCCGGCGCCACCAGCGGCTGGACCTGCGGCACCGTGCGCTCCTACGACGTCTCGGTCACCTACACCGACCCGAACGGCGGGCCGAGCACCACGGTCACCGGCCTCGGCAGCTCCACGGTGTGCACCATGCCCGGCGACAGCGGCGGCGCCTACATCTCCGGCGACCAGGCCCAGGGCATGACCTCCGGCGGTCCCATCGGCCAGCAGTGCACCTTCAACGGCGGTGCGCAGTCCGGCAAGTCCTCGTACTTCCAGCCGTTGACCGACGCGCTGTCGCACTACCGCCTGACCCTGACCACCAGTTGACCCGGCGACACCTTCGGGGGGTGTTTCGGCAATGACCCTGGCCCACCAGATCCCAGCCCACCAGATTCCGGCCCACCAACTTCCGACCCAGCAGCGCACGATCGACCAGGAGCTCAGCGAGGTGCTGCGGACCGGCCCGTTCGACCTGGCGCTGCGCACCGCGCTGGACCGGCGCGGGCTGCCGCTGGACCGGATCCAGGACCGGCTCGCCACGCTGGGTGTCACGGTCAGCCTGTCCACGCTGAGCTACTGGCAGCGCGGGCGGCGGCGTCCGGAACGGGCCGACTCGCTGCGCGCGGTCGCGCTGCTGGAGGACATCCTCCGGCTGCCGCGCCGGTCGCTGAGCAGCCTCATCGGGCCGCCGCGGCCGCGCGGGCGCGGGGTGCGCACCCCGGAGCGGCTGAGCCTGACCGACCTCTACGGCGCCGACTCCGACGTGAGCAAGGCGCTGGGCACCTCCTACGAGCACATCAACATCAAGCTCGACGCGCTTTCCTTGCACGACAAGGTGACCGTGGGCGCGGACCGCTGCATCCGGCGCATCCGCTCCTGCCAGGTGCAGCGCGCCAACGCCGACGGCGCCGACCGGCTGGTCGTGATCTTCCGAGGGGACGCCGAGCAACCGCTGCCGACCGGGCTGCGCTCGCTGTCCGGGCAGCGCTGCGTGACGCGCTTCGACCGCGAGCGGATGGTCATGGTCAACGAGCTGTTCTTCGCGCGCAGGCTGGCGAAGGGCGAGAGCGTGCTGGTCGAGTACGAGGTGCAGTTCGACGAGGCCGGTGCCGCGGCGAGCACCTCCTACGAGCGGTGCCTGCGCACCAACGTGCCGCAGTACCTGTTGCAGGTGCGGTTCGAGGGCGAACTGCCCGCGCACTGCCACCGCTCCACCAGGCTCGGCCTCGGCGCGCGGGACGACCGGCGGGCGGTGAGCGTAGACCTCACGCGCATGGCCTACCTGCACGCCCTCGACTGCCAGAAGGGCTTCCACGGCATCACCTGGAACTGGTAACCCCAACGTTTACGTGCTGAATGAGTCATTGGGGTGGTTGAGCGCACCGAATGACTCATTCAGCACGTTCAACGGAGCGAATGAGTCATTGGGGCGGCCCACGTGGGGTGGCGAGCTAGAGTGGGTCCGGCCCATCGCGCCCCGCACTCCCCGCACCACCGCCTTCCCCTTCGCCCGTGCGTCGCATCGCTGGGCCGGGGCGGAGGAGAGACGCCCGTTTCGTACTCTTAACGGGAAATTAGAGCGCTCTAAAGCCCGATAAGAGTACGAAACGGAAAAACCGGGCTGGGTCGGGAGGGCGGGGCCAGGGTGGGGCTAGTGGTACTGGTACTCGGTGATCCGCCAGGCGGGGCCCTCGTTCCAGGCGGCCTGGATGCGGGAGAGCGACGTCGGCGAGGAGAAGGTGACGACGACGGAGGTGGCCGAGGTGCGCTCCACCTTCACCGCGTGGCCGGACACCGGGCGCGCGGTGAGCACGGAGACGTCGTTCTCGGCGAAGCGCAGCGTCGAGTCACCGCCCCTGGTGCGGACGGTCCGGGTCTGCGGCTCGGGCTGACCGAGCGGGCTGGGGTCGGTCTGCGGCCTCGTGGTGGTCGTGGTGCCGGGCCGGGACGTGGAGGGCTTGGTGCCGTTCTCGGTCGGCCGGAGGCTCGACGACGGCGGGGTGGTCGCGCTGGGGCCCCCGGGACCGGGGTGGGGGCCGGGCGGCTGGATCGGGATGCCGGAGGGGCCGCGGCTGGTCGGATCGGTGGCGCCGGGCACGGAGGTCGGCGGGCCGAGCGCCACCACGTCGGTCGCGCGGGGGCTGTCGGCGCCGAGCTGGTCGAGCAGGTCGATGCGTCCCGGAGCGGCCGCGACCAGCACGGAGCGCAGGCCCAGCCAGGCCATGCCGACCGCCAGGACCGTCGCCACCAGCCACAAGCCGAGATACCCCAGCCGCCGCTTCATCACTCTATCGTGCCATCACCTGGCAAGACCGGTTAACGTGCCGCCATGCCATCGGTGCTGCTGGTCGAGGACGACGACGCCATCCGGGGCGCCGTGGTCCGGGCGCTCAACGACTTCGGCTACGTGACCTACTCGGTCAGCACCGGGTTCGACGCGTTGCGCGAGGTCACCAGGGCGGTGCCGGACGCGGTCGTGCTGGACCTGGGCCTGCCGGACATCGACGGGGTCGAGGTGCTGCGGATGATGCGCGGCATCTGTGACGTCCCGGTGATCGCCGCGACCGCGCGGGACACCGAGGCCGACATCATCCGGTTGCTGCGCGAGGGCGCCGACGACTACCTGGTGAAACCGTTCTCCGGGGAGCACCTGGCGGCGCGGCTGGCCGCGGTGCTGCGCCGGAGCAGGCCGAAAGCGGCGGAGCGCGCGTTCTCGGCCGGGGCGATCACGGTGGACCTGGACAGCAGGCAGGCGCGGCTGGCGGGCACCGAGCTGAAGCTGACCCGGCGGGAGTTCGACCTGCTGGCCTACCTGGTCGCCCGGCCGCACAAGGTGATCAGCCGGGAGGAGCTGCTGGCCGAGGTGTGGCGGCTGCCGCCGGGCCGGGACGACCAGACGCTGGACGTGCACGTGTCCTGGCTGCGCCGCAAGCTCGGCGAGAGCGCGTCGGCGCCGGTGTACCTGCACACCGTGCGCGGGGTCGGGATCAGGCTGGAGATCCCGGGTGCGCCGTAGCCTGGCGCTGGTCTCGCTCGCGGTGACCTCGATGGTGGCGCTCGCCTTCCTCGTCCCGCTGATGCTGGTCGTCTACGACCTGGCGCGGGACCGGGCGCTGACCGAGGCCGAGCGGCAGGCCAGCGCGCTGACCCCGGTGCTGGCGATCACCGCGGACCCGCTGACCATCGCCACCGCGCTGGCCTCCACCGAGTTCGGCCTGGCGCAGCGGATCGCCGTGCACCCGGCGGAGGGCGGCCAGATCGGCACCAGCCGGGCCAGCCGCGAGCAGCTGACCGAGGCGATGCGGCGCGGTCACGCGTCCACTGTGGACGTCATGGACGGCAAGGTGGTCCTGCAACCGGTCGCGCTCGGCGAGCGCCGCACGGCGCTGGTGGAATCGTTTGTGCCGCAGGAAGAACTCGAGCGCGGGGTGACCGAGGCGTGGGTGTCGCTGACCGCCGTCGCGCTCGCGCTGGTGCTGCTGTCGGTGCTGATCGCGGACCGGCTGGGCACCAGGGTGGTGCGCTCGGCCCGCACGCTCGCCGAGGGCGCGAAGGCGATCGGCGCGGGCGATCTGGGCACGCGCGTGCAGGTGTCGTCCCCGCCGGAGCTGGAGCGGACCGCGGCGGCCTTCAACGGCATGGCGGAACGGATCGGCGGACTGGTGACCGCGGAGCGCGAGCTCGTCGCGGACCTCTCGCACCGGCTGCGCACCCCGCTGACCGCGCTCCGCCTCGACGCCGAGACGCTGGGCGAAGGTCCTGGGGCGCAACGCATCCGCAGTGCGGTGCACGCGCTGGAGCGGGAGGTGGACGAGATCATCCGACGGGCCCGCAGGGGCCTGGTGGACGGGGACGCGACGGGCTGCGACGCCGCGCTGGTGGGCCGGGAGCGGCTGGCGTTCTGGGCCGCGCTCGCCGAGGACCAGCACCGGCCGTGGCGACAGGTCGGCGCGGATCACCCCGCGCCGGTGCGGATCGCCCGCGACGAGCTGGCCGCGGTGCTGGACGCCTTGCTGGGCAACGTTTTCCGGCACACCGAGGAGGGCGTCGGATTCGCGCTCGGGGTGCGCAACCGGGCCGGGGTGGTGACGATCCTGGTCGACGACTCGGGCCCGGGGATCGCCGATCCGGAGGAGGCGCTGAGCCGGGGCACGAGCGGGGCGGGCTCCACCGGGCTCGGCCTGGACATCGCGCACCGGGTGGTGCGCGCGGCGGGCGGGTCGCTGCGGATCAGTTCCGGGCCGATGTCCGGCACCCGGATTCGCCTCGACCTACCCGCCGCGGACGCGAGCACCGGGGTGTCGCGGTCTTCACGTGCGGCAGACCCCGCCGATGATCACCGATAACCACCGCGAACCCGGGGGTTCGCCGTCATTGCCGGTTTCCGGCGCGAGGGTTCGTGGTACTTGAAGACCAGCCGACCCCTCCGGGCGGGGAGGTGCGGTGGGGTCAGGTCTGCTGCTGGAGGGCGCGCTTGCCCTCGTCGGCGGCCAGGCCGAGCATCTCGAGGAGCTCGCGGCAGTCGTCCGCGTCGGCGGCGTGCACGGCGACGGTGCGGGCCGCCCTGCCGTTCTGGATCTCGCAGTGGACCTTCTCGACTGCGCGTGCTTCGGCGATGCGGCCGTGCTCAACAACGGGGCTGGCGTGTCTTGCCCAGGTCATGCGGCACCTTCTTTCGTCCCGGTCGGGGAGGGTCCGGGACATTGCGGTCGTATCCGAGCGGCGCCGCGCGGCTGAACGCTCGCGGCGCGGCAAGCGGGGGAAGAACGTCCCGCGAAGCCCATCCATCATGGCATTCTCTGGCCGACGAATACAGACATACCGCCGTTACCTCGACATTTCCGCAGGTCAGGGCGTTCCGAAATATTCACTTGACGCTGTTGAGTAATTGCCCGGACACGCACCGTGCGGCTGATTCCGAGGCTGGGTCGGGTGCAAACCATTGCGGGCGCTGGGTGACGATGGGGGTATGCGCGCTGCTGGACCGCTCTCCGGTATCCGGGTCGCCGACCTGTCGCGGGTGCTCGCCGGGCCCTACGCGACGATGCTGCTCGCCGACATGGGCGCCGACGTCGTCAAGATCGAACAGCCTGGCAGCGGCGACGAGACGCGCGCGTGGGGACCGCCGCACGCGGGCGGCGAGGCGGCGTACTACCTCGCGTTGAACCGCAGCAAGCGCAGCCTCGCCGTGGACTTGAAGACCGCCGAAACGCAGGAGTTGGTCCGCGCGCTGTGCGTGCGGTCCGACGTGGTCGTGCAGAACTTCCGGCCGGGTGTTGCCGACCGGCTCGGCCTCGGCGCCGCGCGGCTGCGCGCGGCCAACCCAGCGCTCGTCTACTGCTCGGTGAGCGGGTTCGGCGCGCGGCGGCAGCCGGTGGACCGCCCCGGCTTCGACGCGGTGATCCAGGCGGAGAGCGGCCTGATGTCGGTCACCGGTGACGAACCCACCAAGGTCGGCGTGGCGATCACCGACGTCCTCGCGGCGCTGAACGCGGCGGTCGGCATCCTCGGCGCGCTCTACCGCAGGACGGTGACCGGTCACGGTGACCACGTCGAGGTCTCGCTGCTGGACTCGGCGTTGTCGGGCATGGTGAACCTGGCGCAGACGGCGATCGTCTCCGGTGAGGAGCCCGCGCGCCACGGCAACGCGCATCCCAGCATCGTTCCGTACCAAGCCTTCCGGACGCGCGACGGGCAGATCATGGTCGCGGCGGGCAACGACACCCTCTTCCGAGCATTGTGCGCGGCGCTGGACCTGCCCGCTCTTGCCGAAGATCCCCGCTACACCACCAATCCGTCCCGCGTCGAGCACCGCGATTCGCTGATCCCGATCATCCAAAGCAGACTGTCTACTAAGGACAGTCGCGAGTGGGTGGAAGTTCTGCTGGAGCGCGGGATTCCGGTCGGCGAGATCCGCGGTGTTCGTGATGCGCTGGCCGCAGCGGCACGAGCGGGCGATCCGGCGACGGTCACCGTGCGGCATCCGACGGCGGGGCCGCTGGACCTCGTGCGCCCGGGATTCTCGATGACGGGGCAGTCGTTCGAGTCACCGCCGCCGTTGCTCGGCGAGCACAGCACGGAGATCCTGACCGAACTCGGCGTCTCCGCTGAGCGCATCGCAGCTCTTTCCGAAGCCGGTCTCGTTGGCACACAGGAGAAATCGTGAAAACCCCTGACGCACAGGACTTCCTCGACCTCGATGGCCAGCTCGACGACGCCGAACGCGCTATCGCCGCGACCGTGCGGACGTTCGCCGCACGGCGGCTCGCCCCGAACGTCGCCGACTGGTTCGACGCGGGCACCATTCCCGATCCTCGGGAGCTGGCAAGGGAATTCGGCGAGCTGGGCGTGTTCGGGATGCACCTCTCCGGCTACGGCTGCGCTGACGCGGGCGACGTCGCGTACGGCCTCGCCTGCCGGGAGCTGGAAGCGGTCGACTCCGGCGTGCGGTCCTTCGTGTCGGTCCAGGGCTCGCTCGCGATGGGCGCGATCCACCGCTTCGGCTCAGAGGAGCAGAAGCAGGAGCTGCTGCCGAGCATGGCCGCAGGCACGCTCTTGGGCTGTTTCGGCCTCACAGAGCCGGATTCCGGCAGTGACCCGGGTTCGATGCGCACCCGCGCGCGGCGCGACGGCTCGGACTGGGTGCTCGACGGCACGAAGATGTGGATCACCAACGGTTCCGTCGCCGACATCGCGGTGATCTGGGCGCGGACCGACTCGGGTGTCCGCGGTTTCGTGGTGCCGACCTCCTCCCCCGGCTTCACCGCGCGGGAGATCCCGCGCAAGCTCTCGTTGCGCGCGTCCATCACCGCGTCGATCACCCTCGACGGTGTTCGCCTGCCCGCGACCGCGATATTGCCGGGCGCGGAAGGGCTCGGGGCTCCGCTGTCGTGCCTCAACGAAGCACGTTTCGGCATCGTGTGGGGCGTGGTCGGCGCGGCCCGGACCTGTTTCCTGGCCGCGTTGGACTACGCCAAGACCCGCGAGCAGTTCGGCCGCCCGATCGGGACTTTCCAGCTCACGCAACGCAAACTGGCCGACATGGTGCTCGACGTGAACCACGCGGGCATGACCGCGCTGCGCCTGGGCAGGCTGAAGGAGAGCGGGGCCTGCCACCACAGCCACATCAGCCTCGGCAAGCTCGGCAACGTCCGTGCCGCGCAACGCGTGGCGAGCGCGGCCAGGTCGATCCACGGCGCCAACGGGATCACGCTGGACTACCCCGTGCTGCGGCACATGCTGAACCTGGAGACCGTCGCGACCTACGAGGGGACGGAGGAGGTGCACGCCCTGAGCCTCGGCGCCACCCTCACCGGCCACTCCGCGTTCCGCTGACCGTTTGCCCCGGTCGGGCGGTGGTATCCCGCTGCCATGAAGGCAGTGACGTGGCACGGAAAACGCGATGTGCGGGTGGACACCGTCCCCGATCCGGAGATCCGTGAGCCCACGGATGTCGTCGTCGAGATCACCTCGTCCGGGATCTGCGGCTCGGACCTGCACCTGTACGAGGTGATGGGCCCGTTCATGACGCCCGGCGACATCCTCGGGCACGAGCCGATGGGGCTGGTCGCGGAGGTCGGCGGCGCGGTCACCGAGGTGAAGCCGGGCGATCGGGTCGTGGTGCCGTTCAACATCTCCTGCGGCACCTGTTACATGTGCGACCAGGGGCTCCAGTCGCAGTGCGAGACCACGCAGGTCCGCGAGCAGGGCATGGGCGCGGCGCTGTTCGGCTACACCAAGCTCTACGGCCAGGTCCCCGGCGGGCAGGCGGAGTACCTGCGGGTCCCCTTCGGCAACACGCTGCCGATCAGGGTGCCGCACGGCCCGCCGGACAGCCGGTTCGTCTACCTCTCCGACGTGCTGCCCACCGCGTGGCAGGCGGTCGAGTACGCGGCGGTGCCGGAGGGCGGTTCCGTTGCGGTGCTCGGGCTCGGGCCGATCGGGGACATGTGCACGAGGGTCGCCCTCCAGCGCGGCGCCGGGCGGGTGATCGGTGTCGACCTGGTGCCGGAGCGCCTGGAACGCGCGCGCCGCAACGGTGTGGAGGTCTACGACCTGCGCGAGCACCACAAGGACCTGGCGGAGCTGATCCGCGAGTCCACCGGTGGCCGTGGTCCCGATTCCGTGATCGACGCGGTCGGCATGGAGGCCCACGGTTCGCCGACCGCCAAGCTGGCGCAGCAGGTGACCGGTTTCCTGCCGGACGCGCTCAGCCGGACGCTGATGCAGAAGGCCGGTGTGGACCGGTTGGAGGCGCTGTACCTGGCCATCGACATCGTTCGCCGGGGCGGCACCATCTCGTTGTCCGGCGTTTATGGCGGTATGGCCGATCCGCTGCCCATGCTGACGTTGTTCGACAAGCAGATCCAGGTCCGAATGGGTCAGGCCAATGTGCGCCGTTGGGTCGACGACATCATGCCGCTGCTCACCGACAATGATCCGCTCGGCGTAGAGGGTTTCGCCACCCACGAGGTATCACTCGACCAAGCGCCGCAGGCCTACGAAGCTTTCCAGAAGAAGCAGGACAGCGCGGTCAAGATCCTGCTGAAGCCTTAGCCCGGAAAAGAGACGAGGTGACCGGACCTGCCCCCAGGCCTTGTCCGGTCACCTCGTCCACCCCAGGTCACCGACCCTAACCAAGGCCGCGCCGACAATCGTCATCCAAGCGCCGAACGGCCTGCTAACCAGGACAAGCGGTTAGCCAACAGAGTTCCGAAATAATACGTGCTCGGTCAGTTACCCGGAGCTACGCTTCGCGCCACCAGAAAGGCGGAATTGGCCGCGGGAACGCCCGCATATGCGGCCGTATGGAGTATCACCTCGTCGATCTCTTCCGCGGTCAATCCGTTTCCCGGAGCCGCGCGCACGTGCAGCGCCAGTTCGTCGTGGCACCGGAGCGCGACCAGAATCGCCAATGTGATACAGCTTCGCGTTTTGCGGTCCAGTCCGGGGCGCGTCCAGATCGACCCCCAGACGGCTTCGGTGATGTAGTCCTGGAACGGTGACGGCTCGGCCGCGTCCACGTGCGCGTCGCCGAAGACCTCGCGCCGAACGGCCTCGCCAGCGGTCCGCTTGTTCCCGCCGAGGTGGTCCAGGATCAGCTCGGTGAACTCGGTCGCGCGTTCCACCGGGCCCAGGTGGGCGGCGCCCGGGACGACCGCCAGGCGCGAGTACGGAATGCCGGTGGCGATGCGCAGGCCGTCCTCCGGAGGAGTCGCGCGGTCGTGCTCGCCGGCGATCACCAAGGTCGGCGCGGTGATCTTCGGTAGCTCGTTCGCGAGGTCCATGCCCTGGATGGCCGCGCAGCACGACGCATATCCCTCAGCCGATGTGGCCACGAACATCTCTCGCCAGAAATCGTCGGCGGAGGAGCTGAACCATCGTCCCAGGACCTCGTCCACGACGGCGGAAATCCCCTCGCGGCGCACAGTTTCCGCGCGCCGCGCCCATGCCTCTTCCGTGCCCGGGGTGATCGATGTGCAGCACAGCACGAGCTGGTCGATGCGTTGCGGAACGTTGGCCGCCAACCACATCCCCACCATTCCGCCCAGCGACAGCCCGACGAAGTGCGCCCGGCGGATCTCGTACGCGTCCAACATCTCCACCACGTCCGACGCGAGTTCCGCCAGCGTGTACGGGCCTTTCGGCGCCGGGGAGCCCCCGTGGCCCCGGTGGTCATAGCGGACGACGCGGTATCCGGCTCGCACCAATGCTTCCGCCTGGCGATCCCACACGCGCAGATCGCTGCCCAGGGAGGAACTGAGCACGACGACGGGCCCGTTCACCGGACCTTCGGACACGCTGTGCAGCTTCATCTGCCCACCCTCCGCAAAGCTCGCTCGACGAATTCCTTCGCACTTCCCAAATACTCGCCCTGCACCAGTTCGCGCAGCCGCTCTCGGCTGAGGTGTGCGCCCACCAAAAGATCTTCCGCGAGGGCTTCCACCAGCTCGCCCCCGCTCGCGCAGCACTGGGTGACGGCGTCGTGCGCGCGCTGCCTGCCGACGATCGGCGTCAGCTCGGTCGTGACGCGCTCGACGAGAACGTCCCCGGCGAGGTTCGCGCGCATCCGCGAGGGGTGCACGCGAAGGCGTTCGAGGCTCGTGCGCAACCAGTGGGCCGCAGAACCGCTGGTGCGCAACAGTTCTCGTAGAGGACGCCATTCGGCGTGCCAGGCTCCGGCCGCGCGCTGGTGTTCCTGGATTCCCGCCTGGAGCAGCGTCGCGACCAGGCCCGGCGCTGGGATCGCGCAACCGAGCGCCGCGACCGCGGCAACCGGATTGTGCTTGTGCGGCATGGTCGACGAGCTTCCCGAGCCTGGCGGTCCTTCCTCGGTGACCTCGCCGATCTCCGTCTGCGCGAGGAGGGTGATGTCGCGAGCGATGGTGCCGAGCACACCGCACAGCGCGCCGAGTGCGGCCGCGGGCTCGGCGATGCGAAGGCGCACGGTGTGCCAGGGCAACACCGGTTCGGCGAGGTCGAGGCGGCGCGCGAGGGCGGCTATGACCTCGACGCCGCCCTCCCCCAACGACGCGAGGGTCCCGCTGGCGCCGCCGAACTGGAGCGTCGGCCTGATGGCTTCGAGCCGCTCGGCCGCTTCGACGAGCCCGATGAGCCACCCGGCCGCAGTCACTCCGAAGGTCACCGGAAGTGCTTGCTGGAGAAGGGTTCTCCCGGGTTGGACGGTGTCGATGTGCTCCCTCGCCAGGTCTGCGGCGACGCGTGCGGCGGCGCGAACGTCTTCGAGCACCACGCCGACGGCGTTCCTGGTGATGATCATGGCAGCGGTGTCGATGACGTCCTGGCTGGTGGCGCCGTGGTGCACGTGCCCGTCGCCGACGCGATCGCTGAGCGCGCGGACGAGCGGCGCCGCCGGGTTGCCTGCCTGGACCGATGCCCTGGCCAGCTCGGCGGCGTCGTAGAACTCGGCGCGGCAGTGCTCCGCGATGCGGTCGGCATGAACCCGGTCGATCAGCCCGACGTCCGCGAGCGCCGCCGCCAACGCCGACTCGAAGTCGAGCATCGCCTGGATCCACGCGGTGTCCGAGACCGCCTCGCGCACTCCGCCTGCCGCGAGCACGCCGTCGAAGAGATTCGGCTCAGACATCGAAGAACACCGTCTCTTCGTCGCCCTGCAAGCGGATGTCGAAGCGATATCCGTCCTCAGTGGACTTCGCGACGAGAGTTCTCCGCCGAGCCTCCGGAACGGACTCGAAGACCGGATCGGACGCGTTGTCGAACTGCGGGAAGTAGATCCGCGTCACGACCCGGTGCAGCAACCCTCGCGCGAACACCGACACATTGATGTGCGGAGCACAACCAGGAAGCGCTCCCGGCAACAGCGTCAGTACCGCGAAGTGTCCGTCCACAGTGGTCGCACTGCGACCGAACCCGCGGAAGCCCTCGACCGCACCGCGCGGATCGTCGGGGTGGTCGAAGCGGCCGTCCGGGTCGGCCTGCCAGGTCTCGATCAGGCCGTCCCTCACGGGTTCCGCCGATCCGTCGAGCAGGACACCGTGAATCCATATCGAGCCCGGAGTGCCGTGCGGGACAACGAACTCACCGCCCAGCCAGGACAGTCCTATGTGGAGGAAGGGTCCGACCGTCTGCGCGGGCGTACTCATCGGTGCTCCGGTGTCTTGTCGCGGCCACGGAGGACGATGTCGAACTCGAAGGCCAGCGCCCAGTTCGGCTCCGTCACGGCGAGGTCGAAGCGCGCGACCATCCGCCCGCGCGCCCGCTCGTCCGGGACCGCGTTGAAGATCGGATCGTGCGGCAGGAGCGGATCGTCCGGGAAGTACATCTGCGTCACCAGCCGCTGGGTGAACGCCATGCCGAACACCGAGAAGTGGATGTGCGCGGGCCGCCAGGCGTTGTGGTGGTTGCGCCACGGGTACGCGCCGGGCTTGATCGTGAGGAAGCGGTAGCGCCCCCGCGAGTCGGTGAGGGCCCGGCCCACCCCGTCGAAACCCGGGTCGAGCGGGGCGGGCCACCGGTCGGCGTTGTGCAGGTACCGCCCGGCCGCGTTGGCCTGCCAGATCTCCACGAGCGCGTCCGGCACCGCCCGCCCGTCGCCGTCGAGCACTCGGCCGTGCAAGATGACCCGCTGCCCCAACGGTTCTCGCAGTGTCAGGTCGCTGTCGGTCTTCGTCACCCGGCCCGACCCGAGCAGCGGTCCGGTGATCTCGGTCAGCCCGTGCGGCAGCAGCACGAGCCGTTCACCGGGGTGGCGCAGGCGCGTCGAGCCGTAGCTCGGCGAGTCCAGCGGCGGATGGATGCCCTCGGGGTCCCTGCGGTAGCCGATCAGGTTCACGCGTCCTCCGAAACACCGACAGAAATCCCGACGTAGTCCTGGGCGAGCGCGGTCGCCGCCGCGGTGGACGAGGCGATCCTGCGCAGCCGGGCCAGGCTCAGCCGCCGCTCGAACGGATCGGCCGAGCGGTGCAGCATCTCGGTCATCTCCGTGGAGAACCGCTCCGCCCGCCACGTTCCCCGCACTCGTGTGTCCGAATAGGACAGTGCGTCGCCCTCGCGGCCGTGCAGCAGCAGCGCGGTGAGCGCCCTGGACAACAGCCTCACATCGGCGACGGCGAGGTTCAGCCCCTTGGCACCGGTAGGTGGCACGATGTGCGCGGCGTCCCCGGCGAGGAACAGCCTGCCGTGCCGCATCGGCTCGGCGACGAAGGCCCGCATCGCCGTGATTCCCTTCTCCACCAAGGGTCCCGGCTCGCAGGCAGTGCCCAGTCGCACGGCCAGTTCATCCCAGATCCGTTCGTCCGGCCAGTCTTCGATCCGTTCGTCCGGCTCGACCTGGAGGTACAACCGGGTCAGCTCCGGCGAGCGCATGCTGTGCAAGGCGAAGCCGCGCTCGTGGTGCGCGTATATCAACTCGTGGTGCACTGGCGCGGTCTTCGCCAGGATTCCCAGCCAGGAGTAGGGAAAAGTCCGCTCGTAACCGGTCGCGGGGACCGCGCTCCTGCTCACCCCGTGGAAACCGTCGCACCCGGCGATCACGTCGCAGTGCAAGGTTCGGCGGGTGCCACCGGCGTCGGTGAACGTGACACTGGGGCGATCGGTGGTGACGTCGCGCAGCGCGACATCGGAGACGCCGAAGCACGGCTCGGGCTCCGCCGCGTCGATCAGGTCGCGCACAACCTCCTGCTGACCGTAGACGGTGATCGACTTCCCGGTCAGCTCGGCGAGTCCGATGCGGTGCTCGGTCCCGTCGAAGCGCAGCGAAAAGCCTTGGTGCTCAAGGCCGACGCGGTCCAGCCGGGCACCGAGGCCGACCTCCCGCAACAGCTCGACGGTGCCGGGTTCGAGCACTCCGGCCCTGATCCGGCCGAGCACGTGCTCCCGCCGCCTGGTCTCCAGCACGACGGCGTCGATGCCCTCCAGTCGCAGCAGGTGCGCGAGCAGCAGTCCCGCCGGGCCCGCGCCGACGACCGCAACCTGAGTCCGCATGGCTCCCACCCTCGCGACCTCCCGGCCCCCGGACAGCCACTGTTTCCGGTGAGCGGAAGCCCACGTTCGGCCGCTTCACCGCTTACTTAACTCACCAGTAGCCTGACCTCGCCGCCGCCATCGGCAGTCGAAGAGGACCTCCTATGACGGGCACATTCCGGCTCTTCACCGCGGCCGTGGCGGTCATGTCGCTGACCACGGCCGCCCCCGCGAAGGCCGAGGCGCTGCGCGATGTCGTGATCATCGGCAACAGCGCGGGCGGCACGGCGAGCTTCCTGGACGGCAGGACCTTCACCAACCTCGGCTCGGTCAACCTCATCCCGGACCTCAAGGAACGCCTCGACGCGATGAACCCGATCGAGCGGGCGATCTACGAGATCGTCAAACAGCAGGCGGGCGGCGACAAGTTCGTCGACGACGCCCACCTCTCCCCCGACGGCCGCACCCTCTACGCGTCCAGGGGCAACCTCGGCGACGTGATCGCCTACGACCTCGCCGGGCGGCGGATCGCCTGGCGGGTCAAGCTCGACGGGCACAAGGCCGACCACGCGACGCTGTCCAGGGACGGCAGCCGGTTCGTCGTCTCGGCGATCACCGCGCAGAAGTCGCAGGTCATCGACACCGCGACCGGGACGGTGGTGAACTCCTTCCCCACCGGGACCTACCCGCACGAGAACATCTACTCGGCCAACGGCGAGCGGGTGTACAACGCCAGCATCGGCACGACGAGCTTTCCCAAGGCGCTCAACGGGTTGAAGGGGCTCAAACAGCTGACCGTGGCGGACGCGCGGACCTGGCAGGTGCTGCGGACCTACCAGTTCGAGTACGGCATCCGGCCCGCGGTGATCACCCCGGACGAGCGGACCATGTACGCGCAACTGTCCTACCTCAACGGTTTCGTCGAGTACGACCTCGTCGAGGGGCGGATCACGCGCACCGTGGAGATGCCGTTCAGCACCGGCGGACAGGCGCTGAACCCCGACCAGTACCCGCAGAACTCCGCGCACCACGGCATGGCGATGTCCGGCGACGGCAGCAAGCTGTGCATGGCGGGCACCATCGACGACTACACCGCGATCGTCTCCCGGCCCGGCCTGACCACCGACGCCTTCCAGCACTACGCCCCGAAGTCCTTGCCGTACTGGGCCACGACCAGCATCGACGGCAACCACTGCTTCGTGACCCTGAGCAACACCGACGAGGTCTCGGTGGTCGACTACCGGACCGCCCGCGAGGTGGCCAGGGTGCCGGTCGGCGACTACCCGCAGCGGGAACGGCTCGGCAGGCTCGCGGAAGGGGTGATCGGCGGGCTGTCCCGCGCCGTGGGCTGAGGTTCCCCCGCGCCGCTCGCGGACGGTAGCGGCGGCGCGGGCGGAGTCCCTGGACGGCCCAGCGCGTGGCCGGGGTGATCATCACCGAGAGCGACCACATAGGGTGTCCACGCGAGCACAGGAGGTAGGCGCAACGTGGGCGTGGTCGACTACTACGAGCTGCTGGGCGTGTCCAGGAACGCCTCAGCCTCGGAGATCAAGACCGCCTACCGTTCGCTGGCCAAGGTGATGCACCCCGACGCCGGGGGCACCGCGGGCACGTTCCGGATGCTGCGCGAGGCCTACGAGGTGCTCGGCGACCCGGCTCAGCGCGCCAGCTACGACCGGGGTGGCGTGGTTCCCTCGGGCGGGGGGACGGCCACCAGGACCCGGCCGCGGCCGACCCGCAAACGGGACTTCGGCACCGACCCCGACTTCGAGCCGCCCACCGCGATCCTCGATCCCGAGGACATCCCGTGGTGGGACGAGGTCGATCCGGCGGCTCGCGTCCGCTTCCTCCCGGTCACCAGCCCGGGGCACGCGCCCGCCGTGTCGGCGCTCAGCGGGTTCGCGCTGCTGCTGGCCCCCGCGCTCGTGCTGGACCTGTCGCCGCTGCTGTTCACGATGTGGCTGGTGACGGTGCTCGGCACGACCATGGCGATGCTGCGGCTGGCCCGCCGGTACGTCGCTTCCGGCCGGGCCGACCGCGACTTCGCCGCGCAGATCGGCGGGCACCGCGTGTTCGGCAAGCCCGGCGCCGATCGCGACCAGCTCGCCGAGCGCCTGACCGCTTCGCTGCTCACCGACTACCTGACCCGGTTGCCCGCGGCGCGGATCTTCCACGGCCTGTCGCTGCCCGGCTCGGTCTTCGCCGACGTCGACCACGCGGTGCTGTGCGGCCGCCGCCTCGTGCTGATCGAGTCGAAGCTGTGGCTGCCAGGCCACTACGAGGCCGACGACGACGGTTCCTTGTGGCGCAACGGAAACCCGTTCCGCGGCGGCGCCGTGACGCTGCCGCGCGCCGTGGCCGCGTTCCGCAGGCACATGCCCGGCGTCGAGGTGCGGGGCGCTGTGGTGATCTACCCGAGCCGGCTGGGCGAGGTGAGCACCGGCGAGCCGCCGACCATCCCCGCGCCGCCGATGACCCCCGAGGACTTCGTGTACGACGTCGGCGCATGGCTCGCCGAGGACCCCTCCGCCGTCAATCGCAAGGCCCTGCGCACCGTCCTAGACCGCGTAGTCTCCTGACCCTTCTCCCTCAGCCCCTCCCCTTGCCCCCTGCATCCCCTAGCTCCGCCCCGTCCCGACCCAGCACTGTTTCCCGTTTCGTACTCATAGCAGGATTTGGGAGCGCTCTTTTTCCTGTTATGAGTACGAAACGGGATTTTCAGCCGCTTCAGGCCACGATGGGGTGAACGTGGGGGATGCGGCGCATGCGTGGATTCTAGCGCGGCGGAGATGTACCCAATGCGGCATTGGTTACGTCTGACGTAACCAATGCCGCATTGGGTAGATCAACGTCAGGGGGTGATCTTGTCCAGGGGGAGGTGGAGGGCGGCGCCGCGAGGGAGGGATTCGTTGGACACGCGCAGGCGGTAGAGCTCGTCGATGGAGAGGGCGCGGCGGTAGATGCGGACCTCGTCCAAGGAGCCGCGGAAGCGTTGCGTGCCGTCGAGCCGCTGTCCGATGTGGACTCCGCTGACGCCGAACTCGCGGCCTGCCGTGACGGAGCCGCCGGGCGCGGGGGTCGCGGCGACCTGGTAGCCGTCGACGCGCATCACGAAGTCGCCGGAAACTCGTTGCAGCGAAACGTGATGCCACTTGTCGTCGTTGTAGGCGCTCTTCGAGTAGAGCGTGACGTAGCCCTGTTCGACGCCGAGGAAGGCGCGGAGGCGCTTCTCGTCGGGCTCGGCGCGCAGGTACAGACCGGGCGTCGGCCCCTCACCCTGACGGTAGGCCCAGAGGATCGTGCGGGGGCCCGTTCCCGCGCCGTAGCGGAACCACGCGGAGACGGTGAAGTCCGACGAGCCGAGGTCGACCGCGGCCGAGTAGGGGACCTCGACGAACTGGGAGCCGTTGAGCCCCAAGGCAGAACCGAACTGTCCGTCCACAATGGACCCAGGGCCGCGCACGTACGCCTTGTTGGTGTGCGGCGAGCGGTCGGGGGTGGTGGGTCCGGGCAGGGCCGGTCCGGGGATGCCGGGCGGCGTGCCGTTGGGCTTGGCCAGGTAGGACTCGGTGAAGCGGGCGAAGCGGATGGACTCGTAGGCGCTCGCCGTGCCGCCCTCGTAGAGCAGACCGGTGTACCCCGGGCCGAGGACCACCATGTCGGAGTAGGCGGCCGGGCCCCAGTGGATGACCTTCCCGCGCTGCCAGGTGTCCCAGGTCCTCCCGCCATCCCGGCTCGACCGCACCGCCATCACCTCGCGGGAGGCGGGGTGCGCCGGAGCGGAGAACAGGAGCCGCGAGCCGTGGCGGATCGTCGCGCCCTGGATGACGGGAGCGACCAATCGCGGGTCTGTCGAAAATGGCCGGTCGAACGTGAGCCCGCCGTCCGAGGAGGTGGCGAAGGCGCGGTGCCCCGGCTCGGAGCCGTTCTGGTCGCGCGCGGCGATCAGGATGCGGCCGTCGGGCAGCTCGACCGGGCTCATCTCCTGGGGCTTCACCGTGTTCGCGAGCCGGTCGTCCACGGCGCCAATGCGCCAGTTGAGGCCGCCGTCGTCGCTGAGCAGCAGATGTCCGCCTTGGAGCACGCTTTCACGGCCTTCGTGGTTGCCACCGACGACCATGCGACCGCTGCTCAGCTGGATGCCGTGCGAGGGACCCGTTGCGTACCAGTAGTCCCACTCGGGGCGCGTCGCCTGCGCGGCGATGTTCTTCGGCGCGGTCCAGGTGAGGCCGTTGTCGTTGCTGTACTGGACGTACGGCGTGCGCTTGTTGTCGTTGTCGCCGGGATTGTGCGTGCTGAGCAACACGATCCGGCCAGTCTGCCGATCAACGACCGGCGCCGGGTTGCCGATCGTGTCCGCACCCATGTTCGCGACGAGCGTGACGGGGCCCCACGTCTTGCCGTTGTCGGCGGACCGACGCACGACGAGATCGATGTCGCCGTCATCGCCGCAATCGCGAACGCGGCCTTCGGCGAAGGCGAGCACCCCTCCGTCGCGCGCCTTCACGATCGCCGGGATGCGGAAGCAGCTGTAGCCCCCGGTTCCCTTGGCGTACAGGGTTTGCTGATCGAACTCCGGTGCGGCCGCGGCGGGCGTGACACCTAACAAAAGACCAACTAAAACCAAGGAAACCAGCTTCTGCACTGCTCCTCCTCAGGGGCGTGCTACTCCTTTTTGGCGATCCTTCCAGTCAGGCTCGCCACTCGGTTCTCGATGTCCGCGAAGTGCTCGGTCATGGCGGCGCGGGCGGCGGCGGGGTCGCCGGTGCGCAGGGCGGCCACGATCTCGTCGTGGCCGTGGGTGATCTCGGAAGCGGCCTTGCGGGGCGGTTCCAACTCGGCTTCCAGGCGGTAGTACACGGTCCAGAACAGCGCGATCAGCTGGAGCGCGAAGTCGTTGCCCACCGGGCGGTAGAGCGCCTGGTGGAACCGTTCGTCGGCATCGCGCTCGCCGGACTCCATCGCGGCGGTCAGCCCGTCCAGCTCGGCGAGGAACGCCTCGTCGGCCACCGGGACGACCTTGCCGATGAGCTCGACCTCCAGGATCCGGCGGATCTCCACCAGGTCCGCGAGCACCGAGGCGTCCTTGCCGAGGGACTGGCGGGCCTGGAACAGCAGCCCCGGGGTGAACGCGGTCATCGGCGCGGCCCCGACGAAGGTGCCGTAGCCGTGCCGGATGTCCACGATCCCCAAGGTGTGCAAGGCGCGCAGCGCTTCGCGGACGGAGTTGCGGCTGGCGCCGAGCTCGTCCATCAGCGCCGGTTCGGTCGGCATCGACTCCCCCGGCTCCAGGCCGCGTTCCAGGATCAGATCGACGATGCGGTCCTGCAATCGTGGTCCCACTGCCGCCCCCTTGCCAGCCGCGCGGCCGCCGCGTAGCTTCCCTGGACATCCTACGTCCTACGTTGGATGTTGACCAGGCCGGAGCGAGGAGGCTCTGACATGGCCCGTTGGTACAGCCAGCTCACCCGCAAGGACTGGAAGGCGTTCGCCGCCGCGTGGCTCGGCTACGCGCTCGACGGCTTCGACTTCGTGCTCATGGGCCTCGTGCTGACCGAGGTCGCCGCGGAGTTCAACCTGGACACCGTCACCGCGACGACCCTGGTGTCGGCCGCGTTCATCTCCCGCTGGTTCGGTGGCCTGGTCCTCGGCGCGCTCGGCGACCGGCACGGCCGCAAGCACGCGATGGTGCTCAGCATCGTGCTGTACTCCGTCGGCACCTTCGCGTGCGGGCTCGCCTGGGGTTACTGGCCGTTGTTCGTGGCGCGGTTGATCGTCGGCATCGGGATGGCCGGGGAGTACAGCGCCAGCGCCACCTACGTCATCGAGAGCTGGCCGCGCGCGCTGCGCAACCGGGCCAGCGGATTCCTGATCTCCGGCTTCTCCGTCGGCGGGGTCGCCGCCGCGCAGGCGTACCGCTTCATCGTCCCGGAGTTCGGCTGGCGCGCGCTGTTCCTGGTCGGGCTGCTGCCGATCCTGCTGGCGCTGTGGCTGCGGCGGAGCCTGCCGGAGGCCGCGGACTGGGAGCACTCCACCAAGGAACGGTCCTTCGTGGAGGTTCTGTACCAGGGCAGGCGCGCCGCCGGGAACATCGCGCTGACCGTCGTCGTCGGCCTCGCTTTGTTCCTGCTCTTCACCTCCGTGCCCGCCGGGCTCTTCTGGCCGCTCGTGGCCGTCGCCGCCGCCGGGCTGATCGTCTTCGCCGCGCAGTTCGCCGGGAAGCGCACGCCCATGATGCTCACGCTGATGGTCGTGGTGTTCTGCGCGTTCCTGTACTCGTGGCCGATCCAGGCGCTGCTGCCGACCTACCTCAAGACCGAGCTGGGCTACGACCCCGCGCAGGTGGCCGACGTGTTGTTCTTCGCGGGCTTCGGCACCATGTTCGGCTGCTGGCTGGCCGGGTTCGTCGGGGACTGGCTCGGCACCCGGCGCGCCTACAGCATCACCCTGCTCGCCTCACTGCTGTTCGTGCTGCCGGTGTTCGCGCTCGGCGGGAACCAGTTGCTGCTGCTGGGAACCCTGCTGTTCTGTCAGCAGGCCCTCGCCCAGGGGATCTCCGGCATCCTGCCCAAGCTCGTCGCCGGGTACTTCGACACGCCGCAGCGCGCGGCGGGCCTCGGCTTCACCTACAACGTCGGCGCGCTCGGCGGCGCCGTCGCCCCGGTGCTCGGGGCGGCCATCGCCAAGCAGACCGGGCTCGCGACGGCACTGGGCGGGCTGACCTTCGGGCTCACGCTCGTGGTGATCCTGCTCGTCGCGATCGACGCGCCCGCCCGGGTGCAACGCCTGTTCCACAAGGACGACCTCGTGGTCGACCGCACGGTGGCCGCCGACCAGGTGGCACCGGAGCTTCGCAGCGAAACGGAGAAGCAATGACCAGCCTCCCCAAGTCCGGCGTCATCCCGCCGCTGTGCACTCCGCTGACCCCGGAGGGCGAGGTGGACAGGCCCTCGCTGGAGCGCCTCACCGGCCACCTGCTCGACGCGGGCGTGCACGGGCTGTTCGTCACCGGGTCCACCGGCGAGGTCGGCTACCTCACCGACCTGGCGCGCACCCGCACGCTGGAGATCGTGTCCGGGGTGGCGGCGGGGCAGGTCCCCGTGCTGGCGGGCGTGATCGACACCGCCACGCCGAGGGTGATCGAGCAGGCCATGGCCGCCAAGGCGCACGGGGCGGACGCGCTGGTCGCCACCGCTCCCTTCTACGTGCCAACAGATCCGACCGAGTTCCGCGGCCACTTCCGCGCGATCCGGGCGGCCGTCGACCTGCCGCTGGTCGCCTACGACATCCCCAGCTCCGTGCACAGCAAGCTGCCCGCCGAGGTGATCGCCGACCTCGCCAAGGAGGGAGTGCTGGACGGGCTCAAGGACAGCAGCGGTGACCTCAACGGCCTGCACGCCGTGCTGGACCTGGTGCGCGGCACCGGTTTCCCGGTGTTCTCCGGTTCGGAGACGCTGGCCGACGTCAGCCTGCGGTGCGGCGCGAGCGGCCTGGTACCGGGCATCGGCAACGTCGACCCGCACGGCTACGTGCGGCTGTACAACGCTGCCCGGCGCGGCGAATGGGATGTGGCGCAACGGGAACAGGACCGGCTGCGCAGGCTGTTCAAGCTCGCGGCCGTCGGCGACCGTTCGCGGATGGGCGGCTACTCGTCGGCGATCGGCGCGTTCAAGGAAGCCCTGGTCGCCCTCGGCGTGATCGCCAACGGCACCACCAACGTCCCGATGATCCAGCTCAACGCCAGCGAGCGCGCCGCGGTGCGCTCCTACCTCGTGGAAGCCGCCCTGCTCCCCAACGGAGAGGAGTGACGTGAAGCTCGCTCTGATCTCTGCCGTCCTGTTAGGACTCACACCGGCCCCTGCGGAAGGAACGGTTTTCCAGTCCGGGACCGAGGGTTACCACACGTTCCGCATCCCGGCGATCATCAAGGCGCGCGACGGTGCCCTGCTGGCGTTCGCCGAAGCGCGGAAGGCCAGCGCCAGCGACACCGGCGACATCGACCTCGTCGTCAAGCGCTCGGCCAACGGCGGCAGGACCTGGGGGAAGCTCCAGGTGGTCGGTGACAACGGCCCCAACACCTTCGGCAACCCCTCACCGGTCGTGGATCGGCGGACGGGCCGAATCGTGTTGCTGAGCACGCACAACCCGGGTCACGTGCACGAGTCGGAGATCCGCAAGGGCACGGTGAAGCCGGAGGAGAGCCGCCGCGTCTTCGTGCAGCACAGCGATGACGACGGCCGCACGTGGAGCAGGGCGCGCGATATCACTCCGCAGACCAAGCAGGCCGATTGGCGTTGGTACGCAACGGGCCCCGGGCACGCGATCAGCCTGCGCGGCGGCCGGCTCGTCGTCCCGGCGAACCACTCCTCCGCCCCGCCGAGCGGGAGCGCAGATGTGGGGACCGAGCCGAAGTACTACGACGCGCACCTGCTGTACAGCGACGACGACGGGCGGAACTGGCGCATCGGTGCGAAGGACGTCAACCACGACGGCGTGGTGAACGGCAACGAGAGCACCGCCGCGGAGCTGCCGGACGGACGCGTGTACGTCAACACCCGCGATCAGCACGGGACCTCGGACGGAGCGCGCGCGGCCACGTACAGCACTGACGGCGGCCGGAGCTTCACCGCGCCGTTCACGCCGGTTCCCGCGCTCCTCGCACCGGTCGTCCAGGGCTCGGTCCTGCAAGCGCGCAAGGGACCGTTGCTCTTCTCCGCACCCGGAAACCCCGCCGCCAGGGAGAAGATGACCGTGCGCGCGAGCACGGACGGCGGGAAGACCTGGCCGAAGTCGGTGGAGATCTCGCCGGGCAAAGCCGCCTACTCTGACCTCGTGCAGGTCGACGAGGACCGGGTCGGCCTGCTGTACGAGGCCGGACCGTACGAGCGGATCATCTTCCACACCATAGGGATGGGGAGCCTGGGATGACCGGATTCTCGCGCCGCTCAGCGTTGCGCGGCGCCCTGGCGCTCGGAGTGCTCGCGGGCTGTTCGAAGCCCGGGGGCCCGGCGCGGCGGACACCTGGGCCCGGCCCGGCCCGACTGACGTTCTGGGCGTGGGTGCCGGGGATCGAGAAGTGCGTCGCGCTGTGGAACTCCGAGAACCCCGACGTGCAGGTCACCCTCGTCCGCATCCCGGCGGCGCGCAGCGGTGGCTACTCGAAGTTCTACTCCTCGCTCGAAGCCGGGCAACAGCCCGACCTGATGCACGCGGAGTTCTCCGAGATGCCCGCGATGATGATGTACGGCGGGCTCGAGGAGCTGACGCAGCACGGCGGTGACCAGTACCGATCGCTGTTCGTGGACTGGATCTGGCAGCAGGGCGCCTACGGCGGCGGGTTGTACGCGATCCCGCAGGCATCGGGCCCGGTCGCGATGTACTACCGGCGGGACCTGTTCGACAAGTGGGGCATCGCTCCGCCTCGAACTTGGGCGGAGTACGCGAAAACGGCAGAACAAGTGCGCTCGCACGATGCTTACCTCGGCACGTTCCCGCCGAACAACGGGCAGTACCAGGCGGCGTTGTCGTGGCAGGCCGGCGCGCGGTGGTTCGGCACGAAGGACCAGCGGTGGACGGTGGACATCGACAGCGAGCCGACCCGCCGGGTGATGGACTTCTGGCAGCCGTTGGTGCGCGAGCGCCTGGTGAAGACGATCCCGGACAGCG
This sequence comes from Allokutzneria sp. A3M-2-11 16, assembly GCF_024213555.1. Lineage (GTDB taxonomy): Bacteria > Actinomycetota > Actinomycetes > Mycobacteriales > Pseudonocardiaceae > Allokutzneria. The sequence continues at coordinate 267,767 of NZ_JANAVO010000002.1, forward strand.
GAACCGCTTGGTACAAGGACCTTTCCGACGGCAAGAGCGTCACCTGGATGAGCGCGCACTGGGCCGATGGCGTGCTGCGCGGCGGCGTTCCCAACGGCACCGGCAAGTGGGCCGTCGCGCCGATGCCGCAGTGGGGCGGACCCTTCGTCGCGTCGAACCTCGGCGGCTCAAGCACCTGTGTCGTTCGCGGGACGGCATATCCCAAGGAGGCCATGCGGTTCGCGGTGTGGCTCAACACGAATCCGCGCAGCATCGCGTTGCTGCTCGCGGGTGGCTACGGCTGGCCAGCGCTGCGGAGCACCGACTCCATCCCGGAGTTGCACGCGCCGAGCCCGTACTACGGCGGTCAGTCGATCGCGAAGGTCTTCGGCGAGGCGAACGCGGGCGTTGACACGGCGTGGAAGTGGGCGCCGATCACCACGCAGTCCTTACAGGTCCTCACCGATCAGCTCGGGCAGGCGGTCAACGGCGCGTTCACCTTGCGCGACGCGCTGCCGACGACACAGCGCAGAACCGTTCGCGCGATGGAGAAGAAGGGACTTCCGCTGAGCGCGGGGTGAAGATCATGAGACAGAAGCTTTCCATCGCCGGTTTCCTCGCGCCGTTCCTGGTGCTGTTCTCCGCGTTCTTCCTGCTGCCGATCGGCTACTCGATCTACCGCAGCCTGACGGTGGTCGAGCGGACCGGGCCGTTGGGGCTCGGCGGCGCGGAGCAGGTCTTCGGCGGCCTGACGAACTACCTGTGGGCCTTGCAGGAACCGGGTTTCCTCGGCGGACTGGGGCGAATCCTGCTCTTCGGCGTCGTCCAGGTGCCGGTGATGATCGCGGGCGCGACGCTGCTCGCACTGTTGCTCGACTCGGCTTCCGCGCGGTGGAAGGGTTTCTTCCGCGCCACGTACTTCCTGCCGTACGGCATCCCCGGCGTCCTCGCGTCGATCCTGTGGGGATTCCTGTACATGCCGGGGGTGAGCCCGTTCTCCGAGCTGCTCGGCGTGGAGATCGACTTCCTCGGCCAGGACAACGTGCTGTGGTCGATCGCGAACATCGTTACGTGGTCCTTCGCCGGCTACAACATGCTCGTCATCACCGCGCAGCTCAACGCGATCGACCCGAGCCTCTACGAGTCGGCGCGGATGGACGGCGCCAACGCGTGGCAGATCGCCTGGCACGTCAAGCTTCCGCTGATCCGGCCCGCGCTCGTGCTCACCACCGTGTTCAGCATCATCGGCACCCTCCAGCTGTTCGCCGAACCCATGGTGCTGAAGGAACTCTCGACCGCGATCGACGTCCGCTACACCCCGAACCTCAGCGCGTACTCCGAGGCGTTCGTCAACAACGACTACGGCCTGGCCGCCGCCCAGGCCGTGCTGCTGGCGCTGACGGCGTTCGTGCTGTCCTTCGGCTTCCTCAAGCTCGTCGGCAGGAGGGGCCCGTGAAGACGACCACGAAGATCACCGTCACGGCGCTGTTGTGCGTCGCGGCGCTGTACTTCCTGATCCCGGTGTACTGGTTGGTGATCGCGGCGACCAAATCGACCGGTGATCTCTACGGTTCCTCCGGCTGGTGGCTGTTCAACCCGCAGCTGTTCGAGAACCTGAAGCAGGTGTTCACCTACAACGACGGGATTTTCCTGCGGTGGATAGGGAACACGCTGCTCTACGCGGGAGTCGGGGCGACGCTGTCCACATGGGTCGCCGCCGCGTGCGGCTACGCGTTGGCGAAGTTCCGCTTCCGCGGCAGGGAAACCGTGTTCAACCTGGTGCTCGGCGGTGTGCTCGTGCCGTTCACCGCGCTGGCCCTGCCGCTGTACTTGTTGTTCAGCCAGCTGGGTTTGTCCAACACGGTGTTCGCGGTGTTGTTGCCGTGCTTGGTGAGCCCGTTCGGCGTGTACCTGTGCCGCATCTACGCGGACGCCGCGGTGCCCGACGAGCTGTTGGAGGCGGGGCGGCTCGACGGTGCGGGTGAGGCGCGCATCTTCCACACCGTGGTGCTTCGGATGATGGCGCCCGCGTTGGTGACCACGTTCCTGTTCGAGTTCGTCGGCATCTGGAACAACTACTTCCTGCCGTTGGTGATGCTGTCCGACACCAAGCTCTACCCGCTCACGCTCGGCCTGTCGCTCTGGCAGTCCACAGCGGACAGAGAGCCGGTGCTCACCCAGCTCACCATCGGTGGGGCGTTGGTGTCCGTGGTGCCGCTGATGATCGCAATGGTGTTCCTGCAACGGTTCTGGCGTGGTGGCCTGACCGAGGGCAGCGTCAAGGGTTAGGCGTGGTTTGAGACGGCTGGCGGTGGGGTTCGGGGTACTTGAAGACCGGTGAACCACCTCGGCTAAGGGATGAGTGAGTGGAGATGGATGTGAGGCTCCCGATGGGGCGGATCGCCTTCGGCGGCGACTACAACCCCGAGCAGTGGGCGCGCGAGGTGTGGGCCGAGGACATGCGGCTGATGCGCGGCGCCTCCGTGTCCATGGTCTCGGTCGGCATCTTCTCGTGGGCGCTGGTGGAACCGCGCGACGGCGAGTACGACTTCGGCTGGTTCGACGAGGTGATGGACAACCTGTCCCGCAACGGGATCTCGGCGTCACTCGCGACCATGACGGCCTCTCCCCCGCCGTGGCTGACCCGCAAGCACCCGGAGATCCTGCCGGTGCTGGCCGACGGGACGCGGATGTGGCCGGGCGGGCGGCAGGCGTACTGCCCGTCCAGCCCGGCCTTCCGGTCGCACGCCACGCGGCTCGTCCGGCTGATCGCGGAGCGCTACCGCGACCACCCCGCGCTTGCCTTGTGGCACATCGGGAACGAGTACGGCTGCGACACACCCGCTTGCTACTGCGACGTTTCCGCCGAGGCGTTCCGCACGTGGCTGCGCGCCCGCTACGACACGGTGGACGCGCTGAACGACGCGTGGTCGACGAAGTTCTGGTCGCAGCGCTACGACGACTTCGCCGAGGTGCTGCCACCGCGGACGGTCCCCGCCTTCAACAACCCCAGCCAGCAGCTGGACTTCGCGCGCTTCTCCTCCGACGAGATCCTGGGTTGCCTGCTCGCGGAGAAGGAGGTCATCCGCGAGCTGACCCCTGACGTCCCGGTCACCACGAACTTCGCGGGCTACTCGCACGCACTCGATCTGCGCCGGTGGGCGGAGGAGCTGGACGTCGTCAGCTTCGACTCCTACCCGGAGCCCTTCGACCGGAACGCGCACGTCGAGGCCGGGCTGACCTACGACATGTACCGCGGTGCGCGCGGCGGCCAGCCGTGGTTGCTGATGGAGCAGGCCCCGGGCGCGGTGAACTGGCGGGAGCGCAACGCCGCCAAGGAACCCGGGCAGATGCGGCTGTGGAGCTGGCAGGCCGTGGCCCAGGGCGCCGACGCGATCATGTACTTCCAGTGGCGGCAGTCCCGGGGCGGAGCCGAGAAGTTCCACTCCGCGATGGTCCCGCACGCCGGGCCGGACACCGACCAGCACCGCGACATCGTCGCGCTCGGCGCGGAACTGGCCTCGCTACCGGAGATCGTGGGATCACGACCGGACAACGACGTCGCACTGGTCCTGGACTGGGCGAGCTGGCGGGCGCTCGAACTCGACGCGCATCCATCAAGCGATGTACAGCAAGTGGATGCTTTGCTGGCGCACTACGCGCCGCTGTTCAACGCCAACATCGGGTGCGATGTGGTGAGTCCCGACGACGACCTCAGCGGCTACCGGCTCGTGGTGGTGCCGAACCTGTACCTCGTCAGCGCGGTGAACGCCGAGCGGCTCACCGAGTACGTCCGCGGGGGCGGTCACCTGCTGATGTCGTTCTTCTCCGGCATCGTCGACGAGTCCGACCGCGTGCACCTCGGCGGCTACCCCGCGCCGTTCCGGCAGCTACTGGGGCTGCGGGTGGACGAGTTCCGGCCGCTGGACTCCGGCCAGGTCCTGCCGGTGGAGCTGCTGGGCGAGACCGGCGGCGCGACGCTGTGGTCGGAGCGGATCACCGTGGAGGGCGCGCAGGTGCAGGGGCGCTTCACCGACGGGAGCCCCGCGCTGACCAGGTCGGAGTTCGGCGAGGGCGTCGCGTGGTACCTCGGCACGCGCCCCGATCCCGCGCTGCTGCAAGCGCTTTCCGAGCACGTGACCGCGCGCGCGGGCGTCGAACCGGTGCTGGCCGGGCTGCCCGGCGGCGTGCAGGCCACGCGACGTGGCGACTTCCTGTTCCTGCTCAACCACAATCCGCATTCGTCCACTGTGGACCTCGACCACCCGATGACCGACCTCCTCGCGGGTGGGAGCGCTCCAACGAAGCGTCTGGAACTCCCCCCGCGCGGTGTCGCCATCCTCCGCTGAGGCCGGTTCCCCCGTCTTCAAGACCGACGAACGTCGGTGGGCGGGGCGGAGCGCCGCATTAGTATCGCCACGATGACCGTTGGCAGCCACGCGGATTGGCCGCTCACCGGCCGCTCCGCCGAGCTGGACTCGATCACGGCGGTGCTGCGGCGGGGCGAGCGGGGCGGCGTGCTGCTCACCGGGGAGGCCGGGATCGGCAAGTCCCGGCTGGCCAGGGCGGTGTTCCAGCGGTGCCGCGCGGACGGGCTGCTCGTGGTCACCGCCACCGGGGCGGAGGCGACGCGGGAGATGCCGTTCGCCGCGGTGGCGGGCTGGCTGCCGGAGGGCACGAAACCCAGCATGCGCGCGGACTTCTTCGGCGCGGCGACGCGGCGGTTGCGCGCGCTGGCGAACGGGCGACGGATCGTGCTCGGCCTGGACGACGCGCATTTCCTCGATGACGTCTCGGCGGCGCTGGTGCAACACCTGGCGACCACGGTGGACGCGCGCCCCGTGGCCACCGCGCGAGCCGCGGCCGCCGAGCGCGATCCGGTCGCGGCGCTGCGCAGACGGGGGCTGGTCGAAGTGTTCGAGGTGCGGCCGTTGTCCGCGGTGGAGGTGACCGATCTGCTGCACGGAGTGCTCGGCGGTCCGGTCGCCGGTCTCACCGCGGAGTTGTTGTGCCACAACAGTCAGGGCAATCCGCTGTTCCTGCGGCACCTGATCGACTCCGGCCTGGAGTCGGGCGCGCTCGCGGAGCGGGACGGGGTCTGGTGCTGGAACGGGCCGCTGACCCCGCACGCGCGGCTCGGCGACGCGGTCGCGGCGGCCATCGGCACGCTCACCGAGGCGGACGCGCGGGCGATGGAGTACCTGGCGCACGCCGAGCCCGTCGAAGCGGATGTGTTGGAGCGCTTGGTTCCGGCGGCTGTGCTGGACGGTTTGGAAGCGCGGTCGCTGCTCGCCGTCGAGCCCAGTGGCAGCCATTTGCTCGTGCGCTGCGCTCATCCGCTCTACGGCGAGGTCACGCGTGCCCGCACCGGGCGCCTGCGCAGGCGGAGGGTGTTCCGGCGGTTGGCGGAGGCGGGCGCGACCGATCAGCTGCGCGCCGTGGACTGGCGACTGCGCGGAGGTCTCGCCGTCTCCGACGATCAGGTGCTCGGCGCCGCGCGAGAAGCGTTGACCCGCTGCGATCCCAGGCTCGCCGAGGAGTTGGCGCGCCGCATCCCGAGCACGGCCGCGCTGAGCGTACTGAGCCAGGCTTTGGTGGCCCAGGGCAAGGCCGAAGAGGCAGAGTCGTTGCTGTGCAAGGAAACCACGGGCGAGCTGGTGGCGATCCGGGCGATCAACCTGCTCTGGGGGCTGCGCCGCCCGGACGCCGCGGCGGAGGTCGTGCGAGCCGCATCCGAAAGATCACCGGAACTCGGCGTCGCTGAGCTGGCAATCGATTTCTTTGGCAGCGGCCGGATTCGCGCGGTGGACCGGGCCGATCTGGCGCCCACGACACCCGTGGTCGCGGGCGCGGCGGCGACGCTCAGCGTCTACCTGCGGACCTTCGCCGGGCGGCCGGAGCAGGTCGTCACGGAGTTCGGCGAACTGGGCCTGTCCCATGTGTGGGCGTCGTTGCGCGGGGCGGCGCGCGCATGTCACCTGCACGCGCTCACCCTGACCGGCCGTATCCGGGAGGCTTTACTCACCGGGGAGCGCTACTACGCGGAGGCGGTCGCGGAGGGCGATCCGGCCGAGGTCGCGTTGATCGCGCTGGAACGCGGCGTGTGCGAGTCGTGGTCGGGACGCGTTCCCCAAGCCCTGCCGTACTTCCGCGAGGCCCGCGCCCTGGTCACCGACGCGATGCCGTTCCCCATCCAGGCTTATGTGGCGAGCGAGTTCGCCGCGTGCGCCGCCGCCCTGCGCGAGCCGTCCGCCGACGTGATCGCCGAGACGCGTGCACGGATGCCTTCGGAATCCGGGCTCAGCGACCACATGGCCTTCGCCGAGATCCGGGTGCTGGCCAACTCCGGGCAGTCCACGCACGCGGCCACCCTGTTGGAAGCCTTGGTGCGCAAGCACATCGGTGCCGGAAGGCTGACGAACGCGGTGGAGTGCCAGTACTACCTGTGCCGCATGCGACCATCCATTGTGGACGCGTCGCTGCTCGCGGAGCTGGCAACGCGTTGTGACAGCCCGGCATTCCCGTTGTTCGCCGCACACGCGCACGCCCTGGCCACCCGCGATGTCGCCGCGTTGGAGGCGTCCGCCGTGCGGTTGGCGGAGCTGGGCTACGGCGGCATGGCGTTGGAGGCGGCGACGGTGGGCGCGGACGTGGCGAAGGGAAGATCGCGCACGGCGGCCCGGCTCGGCCGGATGGCGGAGCGCCTGTCGACGGAGTGCGGATTCAGCCCGGTGTGGCTGAACCCGCTGACCGGCCCGCAACCCCTGACCACGCGGGAGCGCGAGGTGTGCGAGCTCGCGGTGGCGGGCCTGGACAACGCGGGCATCGCGTCTCGGTTGGCGGTCTCGGTGCGCACGGTCGGCAACCACCTGCAACACGCCTACGCCAAGCTCGGGGTACGCCGCCGCACCGATCTCGCCGCCGCGCTCAACCTGCCCTGAGCCCGCGGACCTGCGGCGACAGCAACGCGCCCAGGCTGGACAGGAGCATCAGCACACCGCACCACACCAGCACCGCACCGTAGCCGAAACTCTGCGCGAGCGGTCCGATGAACAGCAGCGTCAAGGGCGCCAGGGTGAGCTGGCCGAACAGGTCGTAAGAGCTGACGCGGGACAGCGATTCCGCGGGCACTTCGCGCTGCACCGTGGTCATCCACAGCACGCCGAAGAAGCTCCCCGCCACACCGCACGCGAACATCGACAACGCGGTCAGCCACACCGGCGCGACAATGCCGAGCAGCACCATCGGGATCGGGAAGACGAAGCTGAGCAGCAACGCCGTCACCAGCGGCCGCCGAGGGCGAAGGCGCCGGGCGACCGTGGACCCGGCGAGCAGCCCGAGCGAGTGGCAGGCCACGATCACCGACCACGCCGGAGCTCCGCCGAGGCCGTCCTCCGCCGCCAGCGGGCCGAGCACCCCGGTCACCGCGACGATCGCCGCCACCGTGACGGTCTGCTGGAGCACCACCACCCACAACCACTGGCGGGAGGAGAACTCGCGCCAGCCGTCGCGCAGGTCCACCCACCCGCTCGTGGCCGTCACCCTGGTCTGCGGGGGCAGCCGCATCGCCCACACCAGCACCGCGCTGACCAGGAAAGACACCGCGTTCAGCGCGATCGCCCACCCCGCGCCGACCAGGCTCACCACCAGACCGGACAGCCCGAAGCCGAGCACCAGGGACAGGCCGACCGCGGTCTGCAGAAGCGCGTTGGCCTGCTGAAGGCGCTCGGTCGGCACGATCTCCGGCACCACCCCGGACAACGCGGGCAGGAACAGCGGGAGCGAGATGCCGGAGACCACGGCGAGCGCGGCCAGCACCGGGATCGTCGCCTGGCCGGTGAGCAGGACGACCGCCATCGCGCCGTAGGCGAGCAGGCCGATCACATCCGCGACGATCATCAGGCCGCTGCGCGAGGTGCGGTCCGCGATCACGCCGCCGAGCAGCACGAACAGCAGCTGCGGGAGCGCCTGGCAGGCGAGCACCACCGACAGCTCCGTCGGCGTGGCCCCGGGCAGGCCGAGCACCGCGAACGCGAGCGCCACGCGGGCGAACCCGTTGCCGAGCACCGAGATCGCACGTGCTGCGAACAGGAAGGTGAAGGGGCGGTTGCGCAGCAACAACGGCGGCGAGGTCACGGTTTCCACCCCGCTCAACGTAGTGCCCTTACCAGCCCTTACGCACGAAAACCAGTTGCCGTGAGGCTGCGCGACGGCGAAGGTACCGGGCATGCGGGAGTTCCGGGAGAACGGGTTCGTCAAGATCGAGAACGCGTTTCCGCGCGAGCTCGCCGATGCGGGCCGGGAGATCCTGTGGCGCGACACGGGATTCGATCCCGACGACCGGAGCACGTGGACCAAGCCCGTGGTGCGGCTCGGCGACTACGCCCAGGAGCCGTTCCGGCGCGCGGTGAACACGCCTGAGCTGCACCGGGCGTTCGACGAGCTGGTCGGCCCCGGCCGATGGCTACCGCGCGGCAGCCTCGGCACCTTCCCGGTCCGCTTCCCGCATCCGGACGAGCCGGGCGACGACGGCTGGCACGCGGAGGCGAGCTTCTACACCGCCACCGGCCAGATGCGGCTGAACCACCGTTCGAAGGGCCGCGCGCTGCTGATGCTGTTCCTGTTCTCCGACGTCGGCGAGGACGACGCGCCCACCCGCATCCGCGTCGGCTCGCACCTGGACGTGCCGAAAGTGCTTGAGCCGTACGGAGAAGAGGGCGCGGAGTTCTTCGAGGTGTCGCCGCACATCGACAAGGCGACCGCGCACCGGCCGGTCACCTTCGCGACCGGCCGGGCCGGTGATGTCTACCTGTGCCACCCGTTCCTCGTGCACGCCGCGCAACCGCACCGCGGCACCACGCCGAAGTTCATGGCGCAACCGCCCCTGCTACCGGCTTAGAAACTCGGCCACGACGGTTGAGCCGGGCGAATCCGCTCGTAGGTACGGACGAGCCCGAGCACTCCGACGTCGTTGAAGCGGTGCCCGGCGATCTGGAGGCCGATCGGCAACCCGTCACCGGTGAAGCCGCAGTTGACCGACGCGGCGGGCTGGCCGGACATGTTGTACGGCACGGTGAACCCGATGTGCTCGAACGGCGCCAGCGGATTGTTGTCGGGGGAAGCCGACTCCGCGTCGAAGGCGGGCACCGGCGACACCGGGGACAGCACGTAGTCGAAGGGCTTGAGCGCGCGCTCCGCGGCGACGGCCATCGCGTCCATCTGGCCGTACCCGCGATAGACCTCAAGCCCTGACAGGCCGGAACCGCTCTCCACCCATTCGCGGATGAACGGCAACACGCGCGCCCTGCGCTCCACCGGCATCCGCTCGAAGTCCGACCAGAACCGCATGCGCCAGAAATCGTTGAGGCCGCTCAGCATCTCGCTGCCGATGATCGGCCCGATCGGCTCGACCGCCGCACCCGCCGCCTCGAACGCCCTGGCCGCGGCGGTCACGGCCGCGGCGATCTCCGGGTGCACCGGGAGACCCACGCCCGCGTCGAGCTGGAGCCCGATGCGCAGCCCGCGCGGGTAGACCGGCGGGCACCGCCAGTCCAGCTCCTGCGGCGGCAGGCTGAGGTGATCGCGACTGTCCGGTTTGGACAGTACGGACATCAGCAGCGCGGCGTCCTTCGCGGTCCTGGTCATCGGGCCGACGACGCGCCCGGGATAGGGCGGGTCCACCGGTACTCGGCCGAACGTGGGCTTGAGCCCGACCAGCGCGCACCAGCCCGCGGGCAACCGGATCGAGCCGCCGATGTCCGTGCCGACGTGCAGCGGTCCGTAGCCCGCCGCGGCCGCCGCCCCGGCTCCCGCGCTCGACCCACCGGGTCCTTTGCTTGTGTCCCAAGGGTTCCTGGCCGTCGCGTGGAAGCTGGACAGGCCGGAGGAGAGCATGCCGAAATCGGGCATGGTGGTCTTGGCGAAGATCACCGCGCCCTCTTCGCGCAGCCGCGCGGCCGCGGGAGCGTCGGCCTCGGCGGGGACCAGCTCGGTCGCGGCGGTGCCGAGCGGGACCGGAGTGCCTTTGGTGGCGACGTTCTCCTTGACCGTCACCGGCACACCGTCAAGCGCTCCAACGGGTTCCTGGCGCCGCCAGCGCTGCTCCGCGGCCTTCGCGGTGGCCCGCGCCCCTTCGGCGTCGAGCGAGTAGGTGGCCCGCAGCACGGGCTCGCCCCGCTCGACCCTGGACAGCACCGCGTCCAGCATCTCCACCGGGGACACCGCCCCGGACCGGAACATCGCCACGGCGTCGACCGCGCTCAGGTCGGCCAGCTCCACCCGCGCACTCCCTTCTAGTTCGGCGGGTCGAAGCGGCCGTCGACCGCCGTCCACCCGCCGTCCACGGCAAGGACCGAACCGGTGACGAAACTGGAGGCGTCCGACGCGAGGTAGACCACCGCGCCCGCCAGCTCCTGCGGCAGCGCCCACCGGCCGAGCGCGCCCTTCGCAGCATAGGCCCGATACCACTCCGGGCTGGCCTTGATCTGCGCGGTCAGCGGCGTCTCCACCACGCCGGGGGCGATCGCGTTCACCCGCACACCGGCCGGGCCGAACTCCGCGGCCGCGGTGCGGACCAGCTGCACGAGCCCCGCCTTGGTCGCCGCGTACACGCCCTGCCCGGGTTCGACCGTGCTCGCGCGGATCGAGGAGAAGCCGATGATCGAGCCCCGGCCACGCCTGGTCATCGGCCCGCCGAAGGCCCGGAACACGTCGAAGGAGGCGCGCAGGTTCAACGACATCACCTTGTCGAAGTCCTCGCGCGTGTAGTCCAGCAGGCGCTTGCGCACGTTCGTCGCCGCGGTCAGCACCAGGCCGTCCACCTCGCCGAGGTCGTCCGCGGCGGCGTCGACCGCGTCCGCGTCGAGCACGTCGAGCCGGTACGGGCGCGCATCCCCGATCAGCTCGGCGGTCTCGGTCGCGGCGGCGAGGTCGCGGTCCCCGCAGACGACCTCGGCGCCTTGGGCGGCCAGAGCGCGCGCCGACTCCCTGCCGATGCCACTACCGGCACCGACCACGACGACCCGCTTGCCGTCCAGGCGGAACAGCCTCGAATAGTCCACGTTCGCCACCTCCATCACGACGCAGGCTTATTCCCTGAATGAGTCATTCAGGTACTTGAGGGCCCTCAATGACTCGTTCAGGGCATTCAACGCACCAATCGCGGCATTCATGTTCGGGGTCGGCTTGATCGTCATGCGGGGCGGATTACGGCCATTCTGGTCACGGTCAGTTCCTCGATCGCGAACCGCGGTCCTTCCCGTCCCGTGCCGGAGTCCTTGACCCCGCCGTAGGGCATCACGTCCGAGCGGAAGCCCGGGACCTCGTTCACCACGACCCCGCCCACCTGCAACCGCTCGACGGCGTCGAACGCGGTCTTTAGTGAACGCGTGAACACACTGGCGTGCAGTCCGTAGCGGGACGCGTTGACCACATCGAGTGCTTCGTCCACAGAAGACACGGTGCGCAGGCACACGACAGGCCCGAAGATCTCCTCGTCCCAACACGAAGCTCCGTCCGGCACATCGGCGAGCACGGTCGGTTGGATCACACCGTCCACTTCGAACCCGCCAGCCAGGACGCGCGCACCCGCCTCCTGCGCTGCCGAGATCCACTCCAGTACCCGTTGCGTGGACTTCGAGTCGATGAGCGCGGACACTCGCGTCTTCTCCTCTCGCGGATCACCGACAACGACTTCACCAAGGCGGTCGAGCACACGCGAAACCAGCTGCGGGGCAACGGATTCCACGACGATCAGTCGCTGCACGGAGATGCACGCCTGGCCCGACGCGTAGAACCCGCCGCGCAGCACGGCATCCGCCGCCGCGTCCAGATCGGCGTCTTCGGCGACCACCAAGGCCGCGTTGGAACCCAACTCCAGCAACGTTTTTCGAGGCGCTGCATCCCGTGCGATGCGATGTCCGACAGCGGCCGAGCCAGTGAACGACACCGCTCCGATGCGCGGATCGGTGACCAGAGCAGAACCAACCGAGGCGTCACCGGTGACGAGCTGCGCGATCTCGGCAGGAGCACCCTCCGCTTCAGCGGCCTCGCGAACCAGGTGCAGCAACCACAACGTGGCCAGCGGTGTCTGCGGCGCGGGCTTGCACACGATTGGACAGCCAGCGGCGATGGCGGGCGCGATCTTGTGAGTGGCAAGGAGCAGCGGGTAGTTGAACCCGGCGATCCCGACGACGACACCGATCGGCTTACGCGTCCAGAAACCGATCAGCCCATCCCCGGACGGGAGCAGGTCCAGCGGCACCGTCTCCCCGTGCAGCCGCGCGACTTCCTCGGCCGCGGCGGAAAGGGTGACCAACGTCCTGGCGACCTCGACCTTGCAGTCCACCAGCGGTTTGCCAGTCTCCAAGACCAGCAGGTTCTCGAACTCCGTCTGCCGTTCCAAGACCGCTGCGTGCACGCGCAGCAACACCGAACGGCGCACACGCGACGACAGCGCGGCGATCTTCGGCGCGACGGCGACAGCGTGGTCGATCGCGGCATGTGCCTGCGCGGGCGTGCCAACGGGGGCTTGCGCCACTTCGCTTCCGTCGTAAGGGAAGCGGATCGTCTCGGTGCGTTCGGCCGGGACCCATCCGGCTCCAATCGGTAGTCCCTCGAAGAATTTCACGCAAACCTCCGCATGGCTGTTCGCAACGTGGGCACGGCGGCGATCAGCTCTCGCGTGTACGAGTGTTGGGGCGACTCGTAAATCTCCTCAGCCGCGCCCATCTCCACGATCTCGCCGGAGCGCATCACCGCGACGGTGTCGCAGACGTGCCGAACCACCGACAAGTCGTGCGAGACGAACACGAGCGTCAACGAGAACCGCTCCACCAGGTCCGCGAGCAGGTTGAGGATCTGGGCACGCACCGAGACGTCGAGCGCGCTGACGGGCTCGTCCGCGACCAGGACGCTCGGGTTCGGCGCCAGGGCGCGGGCGATGGAGATGCGTTGGCGCTGGCCACCGGAGAACTGGTGCGGGAACCGATCCGCCGACTGCTGCGGCAGTCCGACGGCGTCTAGCAACTCCTTCAGCCGCCCAGCAGGATCGGAATGCCCTTGCGCGACAAGGGGTTCACAGATGATGTCGCGGACGCGCATGCGCGGGTCGAGCGATCCCATCGGGTCCTGGAACACGACCTGGAGCTCACGCCGGAGGAACTTGAGCCGCCGCTCCGGGAGCCCTGTGATGTCCTTGCCCTGGAAACTGATCGTTCCCGAGGTGGGCTTGTCCAGCGCGGCCAGCAGGCGGATCAGCGTGGACTTGCCCGAGCCGGACTCGCCGACCACGCCGAACCGGGCCTGGCGCGGCAGGTCGAAGGACACCCCGCGCAGCGCTTCGACCCGGGTCCCCGGCACGGTGAGCGAGGTTCGCGGGCGGCGGTAGACCCGATGCAGGTCACGCACTTCGATCACGTTCACGCGGGACCTCCGACGGGGTTCCAGCAGGCGAACCCACGATCGTCCACTTCGGACAGAACCGGGGCTTCGGCGCAGTCGCCGGTCGCGTCCGTGCAGCGATTGCGGAACACGCACCCGCCGGGGAACTCCCCCGCTCCGGGAACAGCTCCGGGAATGGTGCGCAACCGCCCGTGCTCGTCGACCGCCTCCAGGTCGGAGGCATCGAGAAGCCCTCGCGTATAAGGATGTTTCGGCGCGGTGAAAACTTCCTTGACCGAACCGGTCTCCACCAGCCGACCGCCGTACATCACCAGCACGCGTTCACAGGTCTGCGCGACCACGGCCAGGTCGTGGGTGATGAACAGCAGTGCGGTCCCGCGTTCCTCGGTCGCGGTCCGGATCAGCTCCAGCATCCGCGCCTGCACCGTCACGTCGAGCGCGGTGGTCGGCTCGTCGCAGATGAGCACGGCGGGGTCGTTGGCGAGGGCGATGGCCAGCATCACCCGCTGCCGCTGCCCGCCGGAGAGCTGGTGCGGGTAGGCACGCGCGGTCTCGGCGGGCTCGGGCAACCGCACCTGGCCGAGGAGTTCCACCGCCGCCGCACGCGCAGTCGCCTTGTCGGGCCTGGTGCCGTGGATGAGCATGATCTCGGCGACCTGATCACCCACGCGCATCGAAGGGTTCAGCGCGGACATCGGCTCCTGGAAGACCATCGCCATCCTGCGGCCGCGAACCCGTGCGAGCTGCTTCTCCGTGGCACCGACGAGATCGTGGTCCACATCGGACAGCCGGACCGATCCGGCCGCGTCGACCTCATCGGGCAGCAGGCCCATCACGGCCGTCGCGGTCAGCGACTTGCCGGAGCCGGACTCCCCGATCAGCCCGACCCGCTCCCCCGCACCCACGGTGAAGGAAACCCCTGTCACCAAAGGGATTCCCGCAACGCTGAGTTCAAGCGAGTCCACTGTCAGGGCACTCACCGGCGCACCTCCAGCCTGGGGTCGTAGCGGTCCCGGAGCCCGTCTCCGAGCAGGTTGAACCCGAGCACCGCGATCGCGATCGCGACACCGGGCACCAGCGCCAGCCGGGGTTCCACCGCGAGAAGCTCCTGCGACTCCTGCAACATCCGCCCCCACGACGGTGTCGGCGGTCTGGTGCCGAACCCGAGGAACGACAGCGCCGCCTCGGACAGCACCGCGATCGCGAACGACACCGAGGACTGGACGATCACCAGTCCGGCGATGTTCGGCAGCACGTGCCGCACCGCGATGGCCGTCCTCGACCGCCCGGCCGACCGCGCGGCGAGGACGTATTCGGTGCTCATCACGCCGAGCGCGCCGCTGCGTGCGATGCGCGCGAACGACGGGACGCTGGCGATGCCGATCGCGATCATCGCGGTCAGGGTGTCAGCGCCGAAGACCGCGCCGAACACGATCGCCAGCAGCAGAGCGGGGAACGCGAGCACGAGGTCGTTGACCCGCATCACGAACTCGCCGAGCCACTTCGGCGCCATGGCCGCGAAAACCCCGAGCGGAGTGCCGATCAGCGCGGCAACACCGACCGCGACCACGCCGACGAACAACGTGGTCCGCGCGCCGACCATGACCTGGCTGAACAGATCGCGGCCGAACTTGTCCGTGCCGAACACGTAGTCGGTGCCGGGCCCGCGCAGTCGCTGTGCGGCATCGACCAGGGTCGGATCGTGCGGCGTCCACAAGAACGACGCGAGCGCCGTGACCACGACCAAGCCGACGAGTCCCAGTCCCACCCACAGACTCGGACTGCTCGAACGCCTCACCGCAAGAGTCATGACGCCTGCCTCAAACGCGGGTTGAGCACGGTGTAGAGCACGTCCACCACGAAGTTCACCAACAGCACCGCCAGCACGAGAACGAGCACGATTCCCTGCACTGTCAACAGATCCCGGTTGCTGACCGCGTCGAGCAACATGCTGCCGAGGCCCGGGATCACGAAGACCCGCTCGATCACCACCGCGCCGATCAGCAGGGTCGCGAGCTGCAAGCCCAGAACGGTCACCACCGGCACCGACGCGTTGCGCAACCCGTGCCGCAGGAGCGCCCGGTACGGCGTCAAACCCTTGGCGCGCGCGGTTCTCAGGTAGTCCTCGCGGAGCACGTCGATCACCGAGGACCGGACGTACCGGGTGAGCACCGCGCCCTGGACCAGGCCGAGCGAGAGCGCCGGGAGCAACAGTCCACTGAGGAAGTCCAGCGGGTCGACGATCGGCGGTGTCCAGCCACCGGCGGGCAACCAGCGCAGCTGCACCGCGAAGACCTGCACCAGGATGATCGCCGCGACGAAACCCGGCACCGCGACGCCGAGCTGGCTCAACCCGGAGATCACCGAGCCGCTGGCGCGACGGTGCCGGACGGCCGCGAAGACCCCTGCGGGCAACGCGATCAGCAGTGCCACGAGCATTCCCGCGCCCACCAGCCACATCGTCACGCCGAGGCGGTCGACCAGCTGCGGCCCAATGGGTTCGCGGGTGACGTAGGAGTTGCCGAAATCGCCGGAGAACACTCCACCGATCCACTCGAAGTACTGCGTCGCGAGTGGACGGTCGATGCCGAACTCCTGCCGGGTCTTGGCCAGCAGCTCCGGGGTGGCGCTCACGCCGAGCGCGACCTGGGCCGGATCGCCCGGCAGCACGGCCAGCAGCCCGAAGACGGCGACGGAGGCGACCAGCGCGCTCACCACGAAGATCAGCGCGCGGCGCAGGATCTGCACGGTCATGTCAGCTCCCCGCTCGCCGGAGGATGGTCAGGTCGAACGCCTCGCTGATCTGGTTCAGCGGCAACCCGCCCACCTTCTTCTTCGCCGCGATCAGGTTGGGGAACAGGAACAACCAGCACGCGGCGGCGTCGTCGGCCAGGGTGGCAGCCACTTCGCGCATCGCGGTCACCTGCTGTTCCGGGCTGCCCCGGTCGCCCTCGGCGAGCAGCCGGCGCACCTTCGGGCTGTCGTAGCCCCAGTAGTACTTGGTGTTGCCGAAGGTGGTGATGTCGCGCGGCTCCACGTGCTGGATGATCGACATGTCGAAGTCGTGCTCGGTGAACACCGATTTCAGCCACACGGCGGGGAAGTCGAGCGGTTCGATGCTGACCCCGACGCCGATCTTGTTCAGCTCCGACTTGACGACCTGCGCCGAGGTGACCGCGTAGGGCAGGTTCGGGATGCGCAGCCGCAGGTTCAGGTTCTGCTGCCCCGCCTCGGCGAGCAGCTTCTTCGCGTTCTCCGGGTTGTACGCGTTGACCCCGGTGAGGTCGGTGTACCAGGGGTCGGTGCGCGGCACCATGCTGCCGATCAGCTCACCCCGGCCCGCCCACGCGGTGTCCAGCAGCACTCGTCGGTCGATCCCCTGCGTCAGCGCCCGCCGCACCCGCACGTCGTTGAGCGGTGCCTTGCGGCCGTTGAAGGACAGCACGACCTCGCCGTTGGTGATGCCCTGGGTGACGTTGAAGCGCGTGTCGTTCTCGAACTGCGGCATCGAGTCCGGTGCGGCGACCGCGCTGACCACGTCGATCCCGTTGCTCAGCAAGGCGTTGTTCAGCGCCGTGGAGTCCTTGAAGTACCGCAGGTAGACCGTCTCGTACGCGGGTTTCGGCCCCCAGTAACGAGGATTGGCCTTCAGCGTGATCGAGGAGCCCCGGTTGCGCGCCGCGACGTCGTACGGCCCCGTGCCGACCGGGTTGTTCGGCAGGTCGGCGACTCCGTCCGGGCTGAACATCGCGCCGACTCGCGTCGTCATGTCGAAGAGCCAGTTGTTGCTGGGGCGGCTGAGGGTCACGCGCACCTTGGTCGGCGCCAGCACCTCCACCCGGCTCACGACGTCCATTTTGGACTTCTGCGAGATGCCCCACGTGGTCTTGACCCGCTCGATGCTGAACTTCACGTTGTCCGCGGTGAACGGGCTGCCATTGCTGAAGGAAGCGTTGGCCCGCAAGGAGAACTCGTAGGACAGGCGATCCGGGCTGACCCTCCATGACTCGGCCAGCAGCGGTTTGACCTGGCCGTTCTCGTCGAGCTTCACCAGTCCCTCGTAGACGTTGTAGAGCAACGCCTGCGGGATCGCGGTGCCGTCGGTGCGGGTGAAGTCGAAGTTCGCGGGCTCCGCGCTGAAGCCGATGGTGATCGCGTTCGGATCGCGCGGCGCGGACGCGGTCGATCCCGCCGAGCACCCGGCGACGAGCAACGCCGCCAGGAAAAGGCTGATGCGCTTCACCCGAGACCTCCCAGCACTGCCTCGGCGAGCCGGTCTGTCGTGCCCGAACCGCCGATGTCGGGGGTGTGGTTGACGGGGTCGCGCAAGGCTTCGGCGATGGCCTCGCGCACCCTCGCGGCGGCCTTCGGCAGGCCCGAGTCCTCCAGCAGCATCGCGCCGGAAAGCATGCACGCCACCGGGTTCGCCACTCCGCGCCCCACGATGTCCGGCGCTGAACCATGAACCGGCTCGTAGATGCCGGGAGTCCGGCCGGGCGCGACGTTGGCGCTCGGCGCCATCCCCATGCCGCCCGCCAGAACCGCGGCGAGGTCGGAGAGGATGTCGCCGAAAAGGTTGCTGCACAACAGGACGTCGAGCCCGCGCGGCTTCTGGATCATGCGCGCGGCCATCGCGTCGACGAGCACGTGCTCGCACTCGACATCGGGGAACTCCGCGGCGATCTCCTCGACGACGGCGTCCCACAGCGTGTAGCCGAAGCGCATCGCGTTGGACTTGGTCACCAACGCGAGCCGCCCGGAACGTCCTTGCGCGGCTTGGAAAGCGTGCCGCGCGGCGCGCTCGATCACTGGCCGCGAGTGCACCGCGACCTCCACGCCGAGCTCGCCGGGTCTGCCCCGGTGCACGCGCCCGCCGACGCCCGCGTACTCGCCCTCGGTGTTCTCGCGGACGATCAGCAGGTCCACGTCGCGGTCGTCGCGCAGCGCGGTCGGCACGCCGTCCCAGCTGCGCACGGGCCGCAGGTTCACCGCGAGGTCGAGCTGCTGCCGCAGCGCGATGATCAGCCCCCACACCAGCTCGTGGTCGGGCACGTCCGGCCGGCCGACCGCGCCGAAGAGCACCGCGGACCGATCTGAGATGATCTTCGCCGCGTCCTCGGGCATGGGCGAGCCGGTGCGCAGGTGCCGTTCCCCGCCCCAGTCGAGGTCGAGCACGTCCAGCTCGGCTGTCTCGGCCCGCGCGGCCGCGTGCAGCACCGGGAGGGTGGCCGCGACGACCTCCGGCCCGATCCCGTCGCCCGGGATCACCGCGATCTTGAGTCTCATGAGCTTGCCTGCACCCCTGTTCCGGCTGGTCGGCGGTAGCCGGTCTACTGGTCTGACCAGTAGACTGTGTGCGGTGGGTCACCCTGCCACCCCGCCAGGGGCCGGTCAAGGGAACGGAGGCGCCGAATGGCAAACCTTGATCAACAACTGCGATTCGCCCCGGTCAGCCCGGTCCGGGCCTACGAGCGGGTGATCGAGCAGATCGAGGCCGCGGTGCTCGACGGCCGCCTGCGCCCGGGTGAGCACCTGCCCAGCGAACGCGAGCTGATGGTCCAGTTCGACGTGGGCCGCTCGACGATCCGCGAGGCGCTGCGGGTGTTGCAGAGCAACGGTCTGGTGCGGTCGAGGGCGGGCGATCCGCGTGGCCCGCAGGTGCAACCGATGTCCTCGGGCGCCCTTGAGAAATCGATGACCATGCTGGCCAGGGCGTCCGCGCTGAGCCTGGCCGAGCTGGTGCAGTTCCGCATGCTGCTGGAGGGTTCGGCCAACCAGCTCGCCGCGCGCCTGCGAACACCGGAGCAGCTGGCCGAGATGGAGGCCGCGCTGGACGTGATGCGCGCGGCCCTGGACAAGGGTTTCGCCGAGTTCAGCCAGGCTGACGTGGCGTTCCACGAAACGGTCGCGAAAGCGACGGGCAACACCCTGATCCAGATCTGCGGCGCGGTCGTCCGCGATGTCGTCGTCGGCCTGATCGAGGACAAGATCGCTCACGCCTCCGACAGCCGCGCGCTGATGCAGACCTCCCTGCAACACCACGCCAACGTCCTCGACGCGGTGCGCGATGGCGACGGCGACCGAGCGGCCACTTTGGCTAGGCAGAGCCTCTACGACTACTACGCGGAATACGTCCCAGAAGACGAACGAGCGGCACTGCTTCCCCTGCTGTACTGAAACCATGCGTCTTCTCGCGGTAGTATTACTCCTGCTGTCGACAGCGACCCCTGCCTCCGCCGCCGACTACCCCGCCTGGGCGCGGAGTGGCAGCGCCGCGCTCACCCAGTTCTACGACAACGACACCGGCCTCTACCGCACGACCAACTGGTGGAACGCCGCGAACGCCCTCAACGCCGAACTCGACGCCGATCGCCTGCTCGGCACGTCCAACGGCCGCACGCACGCGGCGACGACCTACGCGAAGCACTCCGCGGGCGGCTTCCTCAACCACTACTACGACGACGAAGGTTGGTGGGCGCTGACGTGGATCAACGCCTACGAGCTGACCCGCGATCCGCGCTACCTCAGCACGGCGCGCTCGATCTTCAAGGACATCACCGGAGCCTGGGACGACACCTGCGGCGGCGGAGTGTGGTGGAACCGCGACCGCCGCTACAAGAACGCCATCACCAACGAGCTGTTCATCGCGATCGCCGCCAAGCTCGGCCGGGTCACCGGTGACCCGTCGTACCGCGATTGGGCAGTTCGAGGTTGGAGTTGGTTCGCCGCAACGGGAATGCTCAACCGCGGCAACACCATCAACGACGGCCTCAATGCGGCGTGCCAGAACAACATCGGTCCTTTGTGGACATACAACCAAGGTGTTGTGCTGCAAGCCCTCGTGGAACTGTCGTCACTGACCCGCGACCGCGAGTACCTCGGCACCGCGCACCGCATCGCCCTCGCCGCGACCCGCATGCTGTCCGTCGACCAACGCGTCCTGCTGGAGCCCTGCGAGCCGTCGTGCGGCGCCGACGGCCCGCAGTTCAAGGGGATCTTCATGCGCGGCCTCCGCGACCTGCACCGCGCCGACGGCCGATCTGCCTACAGAGCCTTCATCGCACGCAGCGCCGAGTCCCTGTGGACGCGATCCCGCAACTCCGCCAACCAGATCGGCCTCAGCTGGTCCGGCCCCCACGACTCCGCCGACGCCGCTCGGCAGTCCTCCGCCCAGGACGCCCTCAACGCCGCCGTCAGCGTGGGCGCTTCCTTCCCCGCCCCTCGTGCTCCCCGGCCCACGTCGTGCGTTGACCGGGGCTCAGCCGCCACTTCAGGGCGCACAGTCACCTTGCTGTTGTGCTCCAACGGTTTTCACGGTCAGCTCGGTGGCGCTCAACCAGGGGATCAGGTGTACATGAGCACCGATGGCCTGCGCTACGCCGTAACCACCGGCGCCGCGACCCCTGGCGGATTCTGGGGCCGATTCCGCGCGTGCCTGCGCATCGGTGACGCCGCACCGGTGTGCACCACGCACTCAACCTCGTGACTAGTTCAGTACATGGTCGGCAACGATCGCGACGACACCCCAGAAACCCGCTAAGAGTACGAAACGGCCCACCCACACAACCCCTCATCCCACGCTGAGGTAGCTAGAGATCTCCCGTTTCGTACTCTTGCCGGGATTTGGGAGCGCTCTCTTGCCCGTTATGAGTACGAAACGGGGTTACCTAGGTTGCGGCCGCCGGAGCGTTGGGCGTGGGGGCGGCGGGGATGCATGGGCACAGTTTACCTGGTGTGCGCGGAGGCTTGCAGGAGACGGCTAGACCTGGGCCCCGGACCACGAAGGCGATCCGTCCTCCGTGCAGCCCGTCAAGCGCCGCCGGAATCCCGGAACCCCCACAGCGGTCACCTCCACGTCGTACGACCCGCGCGGCAGGTGAACCCGTCCGGCACGGACGCGACGCTCCTTGCCCCCGCTCCGCACGACAAACGTCACATCCCCCGCCAACACCAACTCGACGCCATACGCCGAGACTGCCGACGAAACAGACACCGGCTCACCGGCAACGCCAGCGAACTCGCGGCGGAATCCGTTGGGCCCCAACACCGTGAACCGATAATCACCGGGCCGGATCGAGTCGACGACCACTCCGCGCACATCAAAGTGCCGCACTTCCGGCTTCACGTACGAGTACAAGGCCAGGTGCACACTCTCAGACCCGGTGTTCCGAAGCGTCAGCCGCGAACCGGTCAGGAACGCGTCCGGTTGGTACGGCAAGGCCCGCGCGCGCCGGGTTCCCGGTTCCTGCACGGGCATCGACTGCGACGCGGGCGGAGTGGGCCGCCAGCGACCGGTGAACGGGGGCACCGGGGCGGGGCGGCGGATCGTCGGGCGGGGCGTGGTGCGGGTGAAGTCGAACGCCGAGGTCAGATCGCCGGAGACGGTGCGCCGCCACGCGCTGATGTTCGGCTCGCGCACGCCGAGCCACCGCTCGACGAAGCGGATCATCGAGGTGTGGTCGAAGGTCTGCGAGCACACGAAACCGCCAACGGTCCACGGCGACACCACCGTCATCGGCACGCGCGGGCCGAAGCCGATGGGCTTGCCGTCGAAGTACTCGTCGGTGACCGACTCCGGCGGTCGCGGCGGCGCGACGTGGTCGAAGTACCCGTCGTTCTCGTCGTAGGTGATGAACAGCGCGGTGCGCGACCAAACGTCCACATTGGACGCAAGGGCATCGAGGACGTCGTAGGTCAGGTTCGCGCTGGACGCGGGCGACGAGGCTCCCGGGTGCTCCGAGTCCACAGAGGACGGAACCAGGTAGCTCACCTTCGGCAGTCGCCCGGCGAGAACATCGGCGCGGAACGAGGCGGCGAGCCCCTTGGGCCGGACACGCCGCAAAGCCCGCTCGTAAAGCTCCCGCTCCGAACCCGAAAGGCCCCGCACACCCGAATCAAGCTGAGCCAGCAACGCATCCTGCTCAGCGGGCGCGAGCTTGGGCAGCGCGTCGTAGAACGCCGTCAGACTGCTGTAGCCCTTCGGCAGCACCTTGCGCGCGATGTCCTTGAAGACCGCGAAGAACTCCAGGTTGTTGTCCTGGAAGTTGTCCCACTCCTGATAAACGCGCCAACTGTGTCCCGCCGCCCCTAAACGTTGCGGGTAGGTCATCCACGAGTACCCGGGGTGTTTGTCCTCGGCGTAAGCGTCGTTGCCGATCGCGCGCTTTCCGTTGGCCTCAAAGCCCGTGTAGCCGCTGACCCAGTAGTTGCGGTTCGGGCTCGTGGAACTCGGCACGGAGCAGTGGTAGGCGTCGCAAATCGTGAACGTGTCAGCCAGCTCGTAGTGGAACGGCAGGTCTTTGCGGTCGTAGTAGGCCATCGTGGCGGCCGTTTTCGCGGCGACCCAACCGTTGTTCCACCCGCCGTTGAGCGCTTTGTGGCCGCCTTCCCAACTGTGGTCCAGGTCGCCGATGTACTGGATGTCCTTGCGATTGGCCGCATCCCGCACCGCGAACGGGAGCACGCCCTGATCGAACACCGAGCGCCCGTTCGGCAACTCCAGCGCATTGCGGTCGCCGAACCCGCGCACTCCGCGCAACGAGCCGTAGTAGTGGTCGAAGGACCTGTTCTCCTGCATCAGGAAGACGACGTGCTCGACAGCGCGCAGGCCACCGGGACGGGGCGGGCTCGCCAGCGCCTCCTGGAGTGACGGCGGGAGCAGCGAGACCGCCGCGCCGAGCTTCAACGCGGTGCGGCGGGAGAACGACTGTGGGCGCATCCGCAATACCTACCGCACGTGAACCAACTTCAGGTTGCGCGCAGCCGAACTAAGACGCAGCCACACTAGGATTCCGCGCGGACCACCAGGACGGCGACGTCGTCGCGGTCGTTCTCGCCGGTCCACTCGTCGACCGCGCGCTCGATCCGCGCGATCACCTCCGCCGCGGACAGGCCGACGCAGCTCGTCAGGACCTCGGTGAGCCGGTGCTGGCCGAACATGTGCGCGCCGTCCGGGCCGGAGCGGGCCTCGGTGATGCCGTCGCTGTAGAGCAGGCACAGCTCGCCCGCGTCCAGCTCCACCCGGCAGTTCGGGAACCGCGCGTGCGGCAGGATGCCGACCAGCGTGCCGGGCAGCGCGATCTCCTCCACCTCGCCGTCGCGGCGCAGCACCAGCGGCGGCGGGTGCCCGCCGGAGGTCAGGTTCAGCGCCAGCCCCCGCCCGGAGCGGGTCATCGAACCGGCGACCATCGTGGTGAACCGGCGGCTCTGCGTGGCCAGCAGCACGTCGTTGAGCAGGTACAGCAACCGCGACGGGTCCTGCTCGACGAGGTCGAGCGCGGCGATGGTGTGCCGGACGCGCCCGGTCAGCGCCGCGGCCTCGGGCCCGTTGCCGCACACGTCGCCGAGCAGGAAGAGCGCGCTGTTGTCGGCGCGCAGCCGCACGTCGTAGAAGTCGCCGCCCACCCCGAGCGGGCCCCGCGCCGGGCGGTAGGCCGCGCTCAGCTCCGCGCCGGGGACCATCGGCAGTTCGCGCGGGAGCAGCGTGGTCTGCAGGCCGGTGATCGCCCGCTCGTACTCCTCCCACTTGTGCGCCCGCGCGATCGCCAGGTCGGCGCGCGCGGCGAAGTCGACGAGGGTGCGGTGCCGCAGCCGGTCGTAGCCGTAGCGCACCGAGACCACCAGCGCGCCGATGCCCTCCCCGTCGCCGGGCAGGGGGATCACCAGCACCTCACCGTCCATTTCGGACAGCCAGGGCAGCGCGGCGGCCTCCTCGGAGGACATCACCCGCGCGCCCTGCACGTGTCCGGCGAGAGCGGCGGCGAGCACCGGCGCGGAGCTCGACGCGGGCCTGCGCGCCTTGCCGGGATCGGGACGCCCGGAGCGCCAGAACCGCACCCGGCCGCGCGGGATCGGCAGCACCACGACGACGGCGTCGCCCAGTACAGGGACCGCCAGTTCGGCGATCTCTCGCGCCGTATGGGGGACATCGCGCAGCGCGGCCAGCCGCAGCCCGACCTCGTTGAGGAAGCGCGCGTCGGTCGCCTGGCCGGGCTCGGCGGGCTCCTCGGCCGCTCCCGGCTCGGTGTCCAGCACGCGCCAGGAGTGCCAGCCGCCGCCGAGCTCCCGGCGGCGCACCCGCAGCCGCACGCCCCGGTGGGTCAGCTCGAAGTCCGCGTCCGGCGCGGTGGCGACGGTGAACAGGGGGCTGCCCGTCGGCTCCGGCCGCCTGCCGATCACCAGGCCCGGGAACAGCGACATCGCCGCCTCGTTGGCGATCTGCACCCGCGCTTCACTGTCCTGGACCACCACGGCGCCGTCGGCGTCGGAGACCAGGGCCCGCACCATGTCCAGGGACACGGTCTGCACCGACGAGCCGCCGGGCAGTGCGCGCGGTTCGGTGTTGCTCACCTGTGATGCCTTCGGTCGGCTGACGTGACTGCTGGCTGGGAAGACTTGGGGCAAGGGCGGAGGCCAGCCTAGCCGAGTACCGGACACCGGGATTGGTACACGAGGGCGATCTCCCCCGGCCGGACGAGTGGCTGGTCCACACTGTCCGGCGGACGTGGGACCCTGGGGCCCCCTTCCACCCCGAATCGGCCTGGAGGTGTCGTGGAGGAGCGGTCCGTGCGGCGGACGGCGGCGAGCCGACCAATGGATAGTGCAGCGAACTCCGCAGATGTTATTGCGCTGGAGCGCCTGCTCACCGCGATGACCGACCTGCGCGACGGCAACTTCCGCAGGCGGCTGCTGCCCGCCGGGGACGGCGTGTCCGCGCGCCTGGCCGAGGTGTTCAACGAGATCGCCGAGCGCAACCAGCACCTGGCGGGCGAGCTGCTGCGGGTCCGGCAGGCGGTCGGCGAGCAGGGCAGGCTGGACGCGCGGCTGGACCAGGGCGGCGCGCGCGGCGGCTGGGCGACCGCGGTGGACGCGGCCAACGGGCTGGTCGACGACCTGGTGCGGCCCACGGTGGAGCTGAACCGGGTGCTCGTCGCCGCGGCCGAGGGCGACCTGTCGCAGCGGATTCCCACCCGGCGCGGCGGCGGCGAGATCGCCGAACTGGGCATCACGGTGAACCGGCTGCTCGGGCAGCTGGCCGTGTTCGCCTCCGAGGTCACCCGCGTCGCGCGCGAGGTCGGCACCGACGGCAACCTCGGCGGCCAGGCCGACGTGCCGGGCGCGGCCGGGATGTGGCGCGACCTCACCGACTCGGTGAACGTGATGGCCTCCAACCTGACCGGCCAGGTGCGCAGCATCGCCACCGTGGCCTCGGCGGTGGCCAACGGCGACCTCAGCCAGCAGATCCGGGTGAACGCCAGCGGCGAGGTGGCCGCGCTGGCCGACACGATCAACTCGATGACCGGGACGCTGCGCACGTTCGCGGGCGAGGTCACCAGGGTGGCGCGGGAGATCGGCTCGGACGGCAGGCTCGGCGGCCAGGCCGACGTGCCCGGGGTCGCCGGCACCTGGAAGGACCTCACCGACAACGTCAACTTCATGGCGGGCACGCTGACGGCGCAGGTCCGCGACATCGCCACGGTGGCCTCCGCGGTGGCCAACGGCGACCTCACCCGCAAGATCAACGTCGAGGCGCGCGGCGAGATCCTGGAAGTCAAGAACACCATCAACACGATGGTCGACCAGCTCTCCGCCTTCGCCGACGAGGTCACCCGCGTGGCCCGCGAGGTCGGCACCGAGGGCAAGCTCGGCGGTCAGGCCACGGTCCCGGGGGTCGCGGGGACCTGGAAGGACCTCACCGACAACGTCAACTTCATGGCGGGCAACCTCACCACCCAGGTCCGCAACATCGCCTCGGTGGCGACGGCGGTGGCCAAGGGCGACCTGAGCCAGAAGATCGACGTCGACGCCCAGGGCGAGATCCTGGAGCTGAAGAACACGCTGAACACGATGGTGGACCAGCTCTCCGCCTTCGCCTCCGAGGTCACCCGCGTGGCCCGCGAGGTCGGCAGCGAGGGCCGCCTCGGTGGTCAGGCCCAGGTGCCGGGCGTCGCGGGGACCTGGAAGGACCTCACCGACAACGTCAACTTCATGGCGGGCAACCTCACCACCCAGGTCCGCAACAT
>NZ_JANAVO010000002.1:294268-762498 GCF_024213555.1 Allokutzneria sp. A3M-2-11 16
CGCCCAGGTCACCACCGCCGTCGCCCGCGGCGACCTGACGCAGAAGATCGACGTCGACGCGCGCGGCGAGATCCTCGAACTCAAGAACACCCTCAACACCATGGTCGACCAGCTCTCCGCCTTCGCCGACGAGGTGACGCGGGTGGCGCGCGAGGTCGGCACCGAGGGCATCCTCGGTGGTCAGGCCCGCGTTCCCGGCGTGGCGGGCACGTGGCGCGATCTCACCGACTCGGTGAACTTCATGGCGGGCAACCTGACCAGCCAGGTCCGCAACATCGCCTCCGTGGCGACCGCGGTGGCCAAGGGCGACCTCAGCCAGAAGATCGACGTTGACGCGCGCGGCGAGATCCTCGAACTCAAGAACACCCTCAACACCATGGTCGATCAGCTGTCGGCGTTCGCGGACGAGGTCACCCGCGTCGCCCGCGAGGTCGGCTCGGACGGCAGGCTGGGCGGCCAGGCGACGGTGCCGGGCGTCGCGGGCACGTGGCGCGACCTCACCGACTCGGTGAACTTCATGGCGGGCAACCTGACCAGCCAGGTCCGCAACATCGCCCAGGTCACCACCGCCGTGGCCCGCGGCGACCTGACGCAGAAGATCAACGTCGACGCGCGCGGCGAGATCCTGGAGCTGAAGAACACCATCAACACGATGGTCGACCAGCTCTCCGCCTTCGCCGACGAGGTCACCCGCGTCGCGCGCGAGGTCGGCACCGACGGCAAGCTCGGCGGCCAGGCGCAGGTCCGCGGCGTGGCGGGCACCTGGAAGGACCTCACCGACAACGTCAACGTGATGGCGGAGAACCTGACCAACCAGGTCCGCGGCATCGCGACGGTGGCCGGGTCGGTGGCCGGTGGCGACCTCAGCAAGAAGATCGTGGTCGACGCCAGCGGCGAGGTCGCGGCGCTGGCCGAGACGCTCAACGGCATGGTGGACACGCTGCGCGCCTTCGCCAACGAGGTCACCCGCGTGGCCCGCGAGGTCGGTACCGAGGGCCAGCTCGGCGGCCAGGCGAGGGTGCCGGGCGTCGCGGGCACCTGGAAGGACCTCACCGACAACGTCAACTTCATGGCGCAGAACCTGACCAGCCAGGTGCGCAACATCGCCCTGGTCACCACGGCGGTGGCCCAGGGCGACCTGAGCAAGAAGATCGACGTCGACGCGCAGGGCGAGATCCTGGAGCTGAAGACGACGATCAACACGATGGTCGACCAGCTCTCCGCCTTCGCCTCCGAGGTCACCCGCGTCGCCCGCGAGGTCGGCACCGAGGGCATCCTCGGCGGTCAGGCCGAGGTCATCGGCGTCTCCGGCACGTGGCAGCGGCTGACCGAGAACGTCAACAACCTGGCGGGCAACCTGACCACCCAGATCCGGGCGATCGCGGCGGTGGCGACCGCGGTCACCGCGGGCGATCTGACCAGGCAGATCGACGTCGCGGCCTCCGGCGAGGTGGCCGAGCTGAACGAGAACATCAACCTGATGATCGCCAACCTGGAGGAGACCACCAAGGCCAACCAGGAGCAGGACTGGCTCAAGACGAACCTGGCCCGCATCTCCGGGCTGATGCAGGGCCACCGCGACCTGGGCGCCGTCGCCTCGCTGATCATGAGCGAGCTGACCCCGCTGGTCTCGGCGCAGCGCGGCGCGTTCTTCCTGGCCCGCACCTCCAGCGGCGGGCGGACCACCCTGGAGCTGACCGCCAGCTACGGCGGGCGCAGCGCCGAGGACGTGATCACCTCGGTGGCGCTCGGCGAGACGCTGATCGGCCAGGCCGCCCAGGACAAGAAGACGATCCTGGTCACCGACGTGCCCGCGGGCTACGCGCGGATCTCCTCCGGGCTGGGCTCGGCGACGCCGACCAACGTGATCGTGCTGCCGCTGCTGTTCGAGAGCCAGACGCTGGGCGTGCTGGAGCTGGCCGCGCTCGGCGAGTTCACCACCGTGCACCTGGACCTGCTGGAGCAGTTGAAGGAGACCATCGCGGTCAACGTCAACACGATCCTGGCGAACTCCCGCACCGAGGAGGCGCGGCAGGAGCTGGAGGACCGGGCCCGGCAGCTGGCCACGGCGTCGAAGTACAAGTCGGAGTTCATGGCGAACATGTCGCACGAGCTGCGGACGCCGCTGAACAGCGCGCTGATCCTGGCCAAGCTGCTCGCCGACAACCTGGAGGGCAACCTCACCCCCAAGCAGACCGAGTTCGCCAAGACGATCTACTCGGCGGGCAGCGACCTGCTCCAGCTGATCGACGACATCCTCGACCTGTCCAAGGTGGAGGCGGGCAAGATGGAGGCCGAGCGGACCACGGTGCAGCTGCGCGAGCTGCTGGGCTACGTGGAGTCGCTGTGCCGCCCGCTGACCGTGGAGAAGGGGCTGGAGTTCTCCGTCGTCGTCGCGCCCTCGGTACCGGAGACCCTGCTCAGCGACGAGCACCGGCTCCAGCAGATCCTGCGCAACCTGCTCTCCAACGCGGTGAAGTTCACCCACAGCGGCGGGGTCGAGCTGCGCATCCGGCACGCCGAGTCCGCCGAGGTCAGCGCCCCGGAGCTGCGCACGGCGCCCGGCCTGCTCGCGTTCGTGGTCTCCGACACCGGCATCGGCATCCCGCCGGAGAAGCTCGCGGTGATCTTCGAGGCGTTCCGCCAGGCCGACGGCACCACCAGCCGCAAGTACGGCGGCACCGGGCTCGGCCTGTCGATCACCCGGGAGCTGACCCAGCTGCTCGGCGGCGAGCTCCAGGTGCACAGCGAACCCGGCCGGGGCAGCTCGTTCACCCTCTACCTGCCGCTGGACTCGGCGGTGCCCGACCCCAACGGGGTGCCGACGCTCGCCCCGGCTTCTGCTGCTGAGGCGCGCGCCGAACT
Source organism: Allokutzneria sp. A3M-2-11 16 (assembly GCF_024213555.1). Classification (GTDB taxonomy): domain Bacteria; phylum Actinomycetota; class Actinomycetes; order Mycobacteriales; family Pseudonocardiaceae; genus Allokutzneria. The sequence goes on from NZ_JANAVO010000002.1 coordinate 297,134, forward strand.
GCCGCCCGCGCCCCGGCCGCAGCCGATGGTGATCGAGCCGAGCGCGCTCGCGTCGATGCAGACCTCCGCCCGCTTCCACGGGGAGAAGGTGCTCATCGTCGACGACGACCTGCGCAACGTCTTCGCGCTGAGCGCGGTGCTGGAGATGCACGGGCTGCACGTGGTGTTCGCCGACAACGGCGTCGCCGGGGTGCGCGCGCTGGAGCAGTACGACGACATCGCGCTCGTGCTGATGGACGTGATGATGCCGGAGCTGGACGGCAACGCCACGATCGGCGCGATCCGGGAGATGGCCTCCCACGAGGACCTGCCGATCATCGCGGTGACCGCCAAGGCGATGCCCGACGACCGCAAGCGGACCCTGGCCGCGGGCGCGACCGACTACGTGACCAAGCCCGTGGACACCGAACTGCTGCTCCAGCTCATCGCGACCCACCTCGAACCGGAGAACGCGCAGAGCCCCTGAACGTGCTGTGGTTCGGGGGTCAGGAGGCGGCGAGGGTGGCGACCTGGTCCAGGCCGGTGATCGACAGGACCCGGTGCGGCAGCGAGCCCTCCAGCGTGAGCACCGTGAGCTTGCCGCCCGCGGCCGTCGCCTGAAGGGCCAGCTCGAAGAGCACGCGCACCCCCGTGCTGTCCACCAGGCGTACCCCGGACAGGTCCACGGTCAGCGGGGCGGACCCCGCGCGGCTGAGTTGTTGCAGCCTGCGGTGCACCTCCTCGGCGTCCACCGCGTCGAGGATTCCGCCCAGCCGCACCAGGATCGCGTCGTGGCTGGTGTGCACCTCGAAGGTCACGGTGTCGGCGTCGGCCTCCTCGGCGGTGGGCGGGTCCACCGGGCCGGGCTCCTCGGCGAGGCGGGCGCGGCCGAGGTGCCGGGACATCCGGACGACCGTCCCGGCGTTGCCGCGCCGCACGTCCAGCTCGTCCATCGAGCTGCGGATGAGGTGCATCCCCCGGCCCCGGTGCTGGTTCTCGCCCGGGTCGGTGGTGCGCCACTCCCCCTCGTCGGCGATCTCCACCACCAGGTCGCCGTCCCCGCGCACCTCGGCGGTGAGGCGCACCGGGCCCGGCTCCCGGTCGCGGTAGGCGTGCTCTATCGCGTTGGTGGCCGCCTCGCCGACCGCCAGCTGGAGGCCGAGCACCTCCTCGGCGTCCAGGCCGATCCGCGCGGTCCACTCGCGCAGCGCCCGGCGGATCGTGGCCAGCTGCTCGGGCGCCGCGGTCACCGAGACCGACAGCGGCGGCGTGCGGGCGGGGTCCGTGCGCACCACGAGCAGTGCCGCGTCGTCCAGCGACGGACCGCCGTTGAGCACCGAGCCGATCAGGTGCGAGCACACGCGGTCCACGTCGCGGGGCACGTCGCCGAGCGAGTCGGCCAGCGCTCCCGCGTTGAGCAAACCGTTGGAGTACAAGACGAAGACGTCGCCCGCGGTGATGCTGACGGTGTGCGCGGGCGGGCGCTCGCTTGCCAGCGCGAGCGGTGGGCCGATCCGCCACGTCAGCTCGCCCGCGTCGTGTTCGGTCAGCAGCAGGGGCCTGGGGTGGCCCGCGCTGCCGACGCTCAGCTCACCGCGCGCGGGGTCGATCACCGCGATGCACACCGTGCTGCCCGCCGCCCCGGGGATGTGCGCGGCGAGCCGGTCCAGGCGGGCGATCACCGCGTCCACGTCGTCGCCGTCCAGCAGCGCGGAGATCGCGGCGCCCCGCAGCTGCGCGGTGACCGCGGTGGCGGCCAGCCCGGCTCCGACCACGTCACCGAGCAGCACCGCGAGCCTGCCGCCGCCCGTCGCGAGCGCGTCGTAGAAGTCCCCGCCCGCCCGGCCGGGCTGCGCCGCGGCGACGTAGTGGGCCGCCAGGTGGTAGCCGGGCACCACGGGCAACATCGCGGGAAGCAGCCGGTTCTGCGCGGCGGCGACCGCCCAGCGCGCCGCGACCTCGTCCACGTCGACGACCTGGACCAGGCAGCCCGTGACCGCTCCGGCGGCGTCGCGGTGCGGGCCGACCAGCGCGACGCGGGTCGGGGCGCCGGTGAGGCCGACCCGGGTGGGGCGCCCCGTCTCCAGCACCGCGGCCAGCGCGGCCAGCAGCTCGGGATCGGTCAGCGGCGCCGGGTGCGCGGCCGCCCTGGAGTTCGCCGCGATCACCTCGGTGCCCGGCCCCGCCAGCAGCCACACCGCGCCCGGGAGGTCCTCGATCGGGAACGGCGTGGCGAGACCGGGACGGTCGGGCACGGTGCCTCCATGATCACGCTCGGCGATGAGCCTGGACGGGCGCGGGATCGGGTGCGGTGACCGCGCCACGGGCATGGTCCGCTATGGCACCCCAGGTGGGAAAGCGCCGTGGGGAGGTGGACCGCCCAAGCAGGTTCGGACCAGCCTATAGACTCTGGCGACGTTGGTTTCACGCGGCACGCGGCTGGTTCGTGCCGCGGGTCCGCGCGGCGACGAGGAGCGCAGATGACCTGGCACGCGGATCGGCAGGCCCGGGGCGAGGGTGGGGACAGCCCCGACGCCGGCGATCTGATCCAGCTCTCGGTGCGACGGCTGCCGGGCGGCGCGGTGGTGCACGTCCGCGGCGAGATCGACATGCTCAGCGCGGCACCGCTGCGCCAGGAGTGCGCGGGCAGGCTGGACGGCGCCGAGGCGCTGCTCGTACTGGACCTGTCCGAGGTGACCTTCCTCGGCTCCTCCGGCCTTTCGGTGCTCGCCGAAACCGCGGAACTGGCCAGGGCGCGCAACAAGCGGCTCCGCCTCGTCTACCAGGGCCCCATCGTCGGCAACCCGCTCGCGGTCACCGGCATGGACACCGAGTTCGACTCCTACGAGACCCTCGACCGAGCCCTCGCCGACCAGTCCTAGCCGCACTCCGCCTCCCAGAGACCTGCCCGTTTCGTACTCTTAGCGGGAAAGAGAGCGCTCCCATTCGCGGCTAAGAGTACGAAACGGGCAAAAGCGGCGGCTGGGGTCAGTCGGTTTCGAGGTCGGGGAGGACTTGGCCGGTCTCGGCGTCGACGTCGAGGTCGCGGCGTTCGTTGCGGTCGTTGACCAGGTCCACGTCCCAGGTGCGGCGGCCTTCGTCGGTGTCGAGGTCGATGGCGGTGACCCGGAAGCCCGGGGCGGCCTGCTCGGCGAGGCGGCGCGCCTGCTCGCGGTCGATCTTCGGCGCTGCGGGGGCGGGTGGCGGCGCCTGGGTGGCGGGCAGGGGGACGGTCGGCGCGGTGTCCGGCGGCGGCGCGGGCACGCAACCGGCCAGGACGGCGAGCGCGGCCAGGGCGCATACTCCCCTGAAGATCATCTTTCATCACACTTTCGGGTAGAGCGCGGAGGGACCCGTCGCCGCTGAACTACCCGGCAACACGCCGGTTCACCGCGTTTTCCACCTGATCAGGGCACACCTGGCCGTTCCGGCAGGCCCGGCGAGGGCTGCTCCGGGTGACCGCTACGGTACCCGGCGTGATCAGCACGAAGACTCGCCGGCGGCAAGGCTCCGCCGGGCAGCGACCGGTGGCGTCCTCGGTCTGGATCCGTCCCGCCCGCGTGGGCGAGGGCAGGCAGGTCGCGGCCCTGCTGCCGAACGACCCGTCGACCGCGGAGCTGCTGCGCTCCTCGATCGAGGCCGACCGCGCCGACGGCACCAACGGCACCGAGCTGCTCGTGCTGGTCGCCATCGACCGCAAGTCCGAGCGCATGGTGGGCATGGGCGCCGCCGGTGTGCCGAGGCAGTGGATCGCCGCGCTGAAGCTGCCGCAGCAGGCCGCGCGCCTGGTCGCCAGGACCATGGTCGCGGTCGGCGCGCTGTCGGTGGTGCCGGAGGCCCTGCCGCAGAAGCTGATCCCCCGCGTCCTGAACCGGCTGGCCGACCACTACCGCGACGCGGGCTTCCAGTGGATGGCCGGGCACTGCGCCACGGGCGCGCCCGGCTGGCTGGATCACCTGGTCGAGTCCGGGTTCACCGTGGGCGACAAGGGCGTCGGCATGCGGTTGCAGTCCGCGCTCTGGCCGATCCCGGCGAACCTGGCCACGCAGCAGACGCAGCACGCGTTCTTCCGGCAGCTGGCCGAGGAGCCGACCGTGCTGATGACGCTGCAGGGCGTTCCGCTGCAGCTGCGCGACGGCGCCGCCCCGACCGTTCCCGCCCCCGCCGCACCCGCGCCGGTCGAGCAGCCCCCCGCCGCCGCACCCGAGGCGACCCCCGAGCCCGCCGCCAAGGCAGCACCGAAGGCCGCGCCGAAACCCGCGGCAAAGTCCGCGGCGAAGCCGAAGGCCGCCCCCGCGGAGCAGACCGAGGAGCAGGCGGACACGATCCGCACGGTCCGCCGCCGCGTCTCCGCCGCCAAGGGGCGGTTGACCCGCGCGCTCGACAGCGGTGACGAGGACCGCATCGCCGCCGCGCGCGCCCACCTGGCCACCTTGGAGAAGCAGGCCGCTTCCCTGGGCATCACCAACTAGCGCCTCAGCCGGGTTCGGGCGTCTTCAAGTCCCCCCAACCCCCACCCCAGAGGTCTCAAACGGCCCCCAACCCCTCGCCCGGGTTGGGGGCCGTTCGCACTGAACGGATCGTTAGGGGCGTTGGATTCCCTGAACGGGTCGTTCGGGGCGTTGAGTTCCCTGAACGACCCGTTCAGGGAACTGAGCGCCCCAAACGCGGCATTGGCGATGGCGCGCGAGTGCCGCTGAGCGGAGAGGCGGTGGGTGGGGTGTGGCGGGAAGTGGGTGCGGGAGGGGGTTGGGGGTGGTTTGAGGTGGTGGGGAGGGGGGTTGGGGGGTCTTGAAGACGGCCCTACTCGCGGGCTGTGTCCAATGTGGACTGAGGGGTGGTGGGGGGCGGGTGGAGGTGGGGGGCTGACGCTTTCGGCGGTTGCGGTGGTGATCTCCGGCGCTACGGTCTTTGGTGATCATGACGAGGGGGTTCCATGTCGACGAGTTCGATCGGTGCCGTCGCGGCGCGCCTTGACGACGTCCGCAGCACGCTCGGCGCGAGCCTGACGACGTTAGGCCAGGTCGAAGAGCAGCTGGAGGAGTACGCGGGCACGCTGGCGGCACTGGGCGAGGGCAGCACCGCCGACGACCTGCGCGAGGCCACCGCGCTGGCGGTGATCGCGCGGGAGGACCTGCTGCGGGTCTTCCAGCTGGGCAGCAACGCGGACAAGTCCTTGGAGCGCTACAGAACACGCTTGGTCGGCGCCGGAAGCGGCACGACGGCAACGCCGAGAACGACGGCCAAGACAACACCGGCCAAGGACCAGGAGGTCGCGGCGGCAGTGGAGCGGGCGCGCAGGGGCGACCAGACCCCGGTCCTCCCCGCCACCGCCAAGCCCGAGGACCAGCGCCGCTACGTGCAGATCGACGTGGACCACGAACGCAGGATCGGCGCGCTGCGCTACGTCGGGCCCCTCGACGACAAGGGCACCGACGACGAAGGCACAGGTGACAAGGGCACCGAGGTCGGCACGTGGGTGACCAAGGGTGCGACACGCGCGAAGGACGAACCGCCGCTGTACGTGGACCGCGCGACCAAGCGCGAGTTCCCGCGCGACGCGGCGGTGCCCTTGGACAAGCTGCGCGAGGCGCTGGCGGAGTTCCGCGCCACCGGTCGCCGCCCCCGCTGCGTGTCGTGGCAGGACGGCTGACCCACCGGCCGAACCGCTGCACGGGCCGGACATGAAGACCTCTAAAGTTGTTCGACTTCACGAAACTTTGGGGAGCGGTGCGTGCAGGGAGTCTCGACCAGGCAGGCGGAGATCGCGGCGGAACAGCAGTACGTCGACAAGGTCTACGCGCGCCTGCTGGTGATGCGCGAAGAGGCGAAGGCGATGATCGCCGCCGCGCACGAACGCGGGCTGGAGCGGCTGCCCGCCGCGCTGGTCGAGCGGGACGCGATGGTCCACCACGCCACACGCCAGCTGAAGTCGCTGGAAGCGGAGTACGAGGGCCTGGTCTTCGGCAGGCTGGACCAGGCCAGCGGGGAGATCTTCTACATCGGCAGGCTCGGCGTGCGCGACGCCGACTTCGACACGATGGTGATCGACTGGCGCGCCCCGGTGGCTGGCGCGTTCTACCAGGCGACCGCCGAGCAGCCGATGGACGTGGTGCGCAGGCGGGTGATCCGCTGCTCCGGCGGCAAGGTGCTGCACGTCGACGACGAGCTGCTGACCCCGGAGGCGGTGCCGGAGGGGCTGACCGTGGTCGGCGACGGCGCGCTGATGGCGACGCTGGCCAGGGCGCGCGGGCCGGTGATGCGCGACATCGTCGGCACGATCCAGCGCGAGCAGGACGACGCGATCCGCGCCCCCGCCGAGGGAATCACGGAGATCACCGGCGGTCCCGGCACCGGCAAGACCGCGGTCGCGCTGCACCGCGCCGCGTACCTGATGTACCGCAACCGCCGCAGGTTCAACAGCGGTGTGCTCGTGGTCGGCCCGTCGCCGGTGTTCATGAACTACATCTCCCGCGTGCTGCCGTCGCTCGGCGAGGACACGGTGGAGCTGCGCGCGCTCGGCGAGGTGCTGGACGGGGTCAAGGCCACGCGCACCGACTCCGCCGACGTCGCGGTGGCGAAGGGTTCGCTGCGGATGCGCAGGGTGCTGGTCAACATCATGAAGGAGGCACCGCCCGGGGCTCCCACCGAGCTGCGGATCGTCTACTCCGGACAGGTGCTGAAGCTGGAGGCGCACGAGCTGGTCAAGGTCCGAAAGTCCGTGCACAGCCGCAGGGTGCAGCCCAACCAGGCGCGCAAGGTGGCGGCGGACGCGCTGCTGGAAGCCTTGTGGCAGAAGGCTTCCTCATATTCGGACAACCGGTTCAACCGCAAGAACTTCGTGGTGGACATCGCCGACCGCAACGAGTTCGTGGACTTCGTCGCGGCGTGGTGGCCGCCCGTGCTGCCCACGCAGGTGCTGGGCTGGCTCGGCGACCGGGAGCGGCTGCGCAGGGCGGCCAAGCGCAACCTCTCCCCCGCGGAGGTCGAGGGCGTCGCGGCGTCGTGGGCCGAGCCGGACGCGGGCTGGTCGGTCGCGGACGTGGCCGTGCTCGACGAGCTGCGGGTGCTGCTCGGTGACCCGCCGAGGCAGCGCAGGGCGGCCGACGAGCTGGACGAGTTCGACATGATCGCGCACGAGGTGACCAGCTGGCACCAGCGCGAGCACGGGCAGCAGCAGCTGGGCCGCGCCGACCACTACGACCACTACTCGCACGTGATCGTCGACGAGGCGCAGGACCTCTCGCCGATGCAGTGGCGGATGCTGGGCCGCCGAGGCAAGTACGCGAGCTGGACCATCGTCGGCGACCCGGTGCAGAGCTCGTGGCCGGACGCGGCGGAGGCGGCCGACGCCAAGGAACGCGCGCTGGGCAAGGTGAAGCGGCGGCGCCGGTTCCTGTTGCGCACCAACTACCGCAACAGCTCGGAGATCTTCGAGCTGGCCGCGGACGTGGTGCGCGACGTGGTCGACCCGGACGACCTGCCGACCGCCGTGCGGTCCACCGGGCTGGAGCCGGACCTGCGGACCGTGTCCGATGTGCCCAACCAGACGGTGGCGGCGGCGAAGGAGCTGCTGGACCAGGTGGACGGCACGGTCGGGGTGATCGGCACGATGGCGAGGCGCGCGGAGCTGGCGTCCTGGGTGGCCGAGCTCGGGGACCGGGTGCAGGCGGTGGGCAGCCTGGAGGCCAAGGGCATGGAGTACGACGCGGTCGTGCTCGTCGAGCCGACCGAGTTGATCACCGAGTCGCTGACCGGGTTGCGCGCGCTGTACGTGGCGCTGACCCGGGCGACGCAGCGATTGACAGTGGTGGCCTCGGACACGTCCTGGCGCGAGTAGTCCTTCATCTCTTTCGGGCGTCCGCGCACGCGTGGACGCGGCGACTCCTTCGGAGTTGTGTCGGTTCGAAGCTCCACACTTCGGTTCTCCCCGCACAACTCGACAGGGTGCGTCAGTGTCTTGTCCGACGTGAGCACGCTTGAAGGACTTCTCCGACGACCGTTCGTCGCGGTGGCGGGCACCGGGATCGCACTCGCCCTCGCGCTGTGGCAGGTCTCGTTCGCGCCCACCGTCGACCTCGACGTCTACCGCGCGGGCGGGGAGGCGTGGCTGGCCGGGAGCGGCCTGTTCGACGCCGAGTTCCCGCCGCGGCCGCTCGCCTTCCCGCTGCCCTTCATCTACCCGCCGATCTCGGCGGTGCTGTTCAGCGGTTTGACCGTGCTGCCGCTGAAGGCACTGGGTTACCTGATGGCCACGGTGACGGTGCTCGCGCTCCTGGCGGCCTGTGTCGTCACGGCGCGCCGCTGCGGCCTGGACCGCGCGGCCGGGCTGGGCCTCGGCGCCGTCGGGTGCGCGGTGATGATCTACGCCGAGCCGGTGCGCGGCACGCTCGACCTCGGGCAGGTCAACGTGCTGCTGATGACGCTGGTGGTGCTGGACTGCCTGCTGCCGCGCACGCCGTGGCCGCGGGGCCTGCTGATCGGCATCGCCGCCGGGATCAAGCTCACCCCGCTGATCTTCGTGCTGTACTTCGTCGCCTCCGGCCGCGCGCGGGTCGCGGTCACCGTGGTCACCACGTTCGTGGGCAGCGTGGTGCTCGGCTTCCTGCTCGACGTGGAGAACTCCTTGCGGTACTGGAGTTCCACGGTCTTCAAGCTCGACGCCATGGTCGGCACGGGGTTCGTGACCAACCAGTCCCTCCGCGGCGTGCTGGCGCGGTTCGGGCTCGACAAGGCGGCGAGCTTCCCGTTCTGGGCGATCGGGGTCGCGCTCGTGCTCGCGGTGACTTGGTCCGTGGTGCGGCGCCTGCTTTCGGATGGGGCCGAACTCCAGGCGATGCTCGTGATCGCCGCCGCGGGCCTGTTGTGCTCGCCGATCTCGTGGAGCAACCACTGGGTGTGGGTGGCCGTCGCGGGGACCGGTCTCGCGACCGCGTCGGTGCGCGCGCCGAGGTGGTCCCTGCTCGCTCCGGCCCTGGTGGTGGCCGTGTTCTTCGTGGGTCCGCACGCGTTCGTCCCCGGTGGTGGCGGAATTGACGAGAGGTGGACGATCGGCGAGTGGTTCCTCGGCAACGCGTTCTTCCTGACGGCGGTCGTCACGCTCGGCGTACTGGCCGCGCGGAGACGGACGACAGAGGTGGTCCCGGACGCTCCCCGGTACGCTGAGCTGTCCAGTTGACCGGGGCAGTGGGGTGGATCGGGACTTCGTGAGTGCTAGCCCGTTGGGGGCCGTCGCGCCGAGCCGCAGGACCCTGATCTCCATCGCCGCGCTGGCCACGCTCACCTTCGCGCTGGCCCTCCTGGTCACCTCGTGGGTGTCCTTCATCGACCTCCGGGTGTACCGCGAGGGCGGGGACGCCATGCTGCGCGGGCTGAACCTCTACTCCGGCGACTTCCCCTACTCCGACACGAAGTTCCGGCTCCCGTTCACCTACCCGCCGTTCGCCGCGGTGCTGTTCGGGCCGCTGGCCACGCTGTCCTGGTCGGCCGCGGTGGTGGCGACGCTGCTGATCGGCAGCGCGGCGCTGATCGCGACGGCCTCGATCACCGCGCGCGGCTTCCACTCGAACTGGGCGCGCGCCGTGCAGGTGGGCGCCGGGTTCGCCACGATCTGCGTGCTGGCGGAGCCGATCCGCGCCACCCTCGGCTACGGCCAGATCAACCTGGTGCTGATGCTGCTCGTGGTCGCCGACTGCCTGCTCCCCCGCACGCCGTGGCCGCGCGGCCTGCTGATCGGCATCGCCGCGGCGATCAAGCTGACCCCGGCTTCGTTCCTGCTGTTCTTCCTGGTGCGCCTGGAGTGGAAGCCGATCCTGGCGGCGCTGGGCGGATTCGCCGCGGCGGGCGGGATCGGTTGGCTGGTCGCGCCCGAGGACTCGCTGAAGTACTGGACGACGTTGCTGCTGGAGCCCGGCCGGATCGGCAGCGCGGCCTTCGCCGACAACCAGTCGCTGCGCGGCGCGCTGACGCGGTTCGGGCTGACCGAGGCGGACGCGTCGCGGTGGTGGGTGGTGATCGTCCCCGCCGTGGTGGTCGCCGCGGGCTTCGCGTGCTGGCGACTGCGCGCGGCCGGGCGCGACCTGCCCGCGCTGCTCGTGGTCGCGGCGGCCGGGTTGATCTGCTCGCCGGTGTCGTGGACCCACCACTGGGTGTGGATCGCCCCCGCCGCGATGGGGACGGTGATCGCGATCCGGCGCTCGGCGCGGCCCGGCCCGTTGACCGCGCTGGCCGCGGTGCCGCTGACGCTGTTCTTCGTCGGCGCTCATCTGTTGTTGCGGCGCGGCGGCAGCCTGGAACTCCAGTGGACCTGGCCGGAGCACCTGCTCGGCAACACGTATTTGATCACCGCGTTCGCCGTGGTGATCGCGGGCGTGGTCTTCGGGACCCGCCGCCGCTCCCCGCGACCGGACCCCCACCGTGCCTGACGCTCCCCGCGCCGGTGATTCCCTGAACGACCCGTTCAGGGAATCTAACGCCCCCAACGACCCGTTCAGGGAATCCAACGCCCCAAATGCGGCGTTGGCGTGTGCGGGCGCGGCGGGGGTGCGGACGAAGGCCGTGGTGTGGGCGGGGGTGGGGGTCGGGCTCGCGGTGCTCGCGGCGTTGGTGGTGATGGCGGGGGACGGGCTGGTCGATCTTCAGGTGTACCGCGCGGGCGGCGACGCGGTGTTGCGCGGGCTCCCCCTGTACGGCCCGGATTTTCCTTACACCACACCGGCGCTGGCCGATCTGCCGTTCACCTACCCGCCGTTCGCGGCGCTGCTGTTCGCCCCGTTCGGCCTGCTGTCGTGGCCGGTCTCGATGGTGGTGATGACCGTCATCGGCGCGCTCGCGCTGTGCGCGGCGTGCGTGATCACGGCGAGGGTGTACCTGCCGCTCGCGTCGGCGTTGCCCGTGGGCGCGGGGCTCGCGGTGGTGTGCGTGTTCCTGGAACCGATGCGCGCCAACATCACCTTCGGCCAGATCAACCTCGTGCTGATGCTGCTCGTGGTGGCCGACTGCCTGCTCCCGCGCACCCCGTGGCCGCGGGGGCTGCTCATCGGCATCGCGGCGGCGATCAAGCTCACCCCGGCGGCTTTCGTGCTGTTCTTCTTGGTGCGCAAGCAATGGAAGCCGATCCTGATGGCGCTGGGCGGCTTCTTCGGCGCGACGGCGGCGGCGTTCCTGGTGTTGCCCAGCACGTCGGTGCAGTATTGGACCTTCACCGTGTTCAGCACCGAACGGATCGGGTCGGTGATCTACGGGGACAACCAGTCGCTGCGCGGACTGCACGCGCGCATGCAGCTGGACTGGTACTGGTTGCCGATCGCCGCGGTCCTCGTCATCGCCGCGACGTGGTTCGTCGCTTACAAGCTGCGAGATCGCGCCTTGCCGTCGTTGTTGATCGTCGCGACGGGCGCGCTGCTGGCGTCTCCGGTGTCGTGGGAGCACCACTGGTCCTGGGTCGCGCCCGCGCTGGTCGGTGTGGCGATCGTCGGGTGGCAGCGCCGGAACTGGTGGGGAGCCTTGGTGCTGCTGCCGTTCGCGCTCGGCCTGTACCGCTTCGCCAGGCGGGGCGGCGGGGTCGAGGTGCACTGGACCATCACCGAGCGAGTGATCGGTGAGGCGTACGTCTACACCGGGCTGGCCGTGCTGATCGCGTTCGTGGTGTCGAGGAGACTGCGTGCTTAGGTGGATCGGCCTCACGGCGTTGGTGGCGATCGCGGTGACCTGGGGCCGGACCGCCATCGATCTGGAGGTCTACCGCGCCGCCGGAGTCGTGCCGGTGCTGATGACCGTGATCAGCGCGTCCGCTCTGGTCACGACGTGCGTGATCGTGGCGCGGCGCTACCAGGTTCCCGAGGTCGTGGGCGGCGCGGTCGCGGCGGCCAGCGTGCTGCTCGAACCGCTGATGACGAACTTCCTGTTCGGCCAGATCAACCTGGTGCTGATGCTGCTCGTGGTCGCGGACTGCTTGCTGCCCAAGACGTTCTGGCCGCGCGGGCTGCTCATCGGGATCGCGGCGGCGATCAAGCCCACCCCGGCCGCGTTCCTGCTGTTCTTCCTGGTGCGCAAGCAGTGGAAGCCGATCCTGGTGGCACTGGGCGGTTTCGTGGCGGCGGGCCTGGTGACGTTGGCGGTGACATCCGGCAACTCCACCGGTTACTGGACCGACGTGCTGTTCCGGCCGGATCGGACCACCGTGCCGTCGTGGGGCGACAACCAGTCCCTCCGCGGCATGCTTGCCCGCCTCGGCGCCCCCGACTGGTCGTGGCTGCTCATGGTGGCGCCCGTGCTCGCGGTGGCGTGGCTGAGCGTGCACCGTCTGCGCGCCCAGGGCGAAGACGTCTCGGCGGTGCTGGTGATCGCGGTGGCGGGCCTGCTCGTCTCACCGGTGTCGTGGGGGCACCACTGGTCGTGGATCGCCTCAGCCCTGGTCGCCGCGGTGATCACCTTGTGGCGCTTGCGAAATCGTTGGCTGTGGGCGTTGTTCGGGATCGCGCTCGTCCCGTTCGCGATCGGGCCGCACCGCTTCCTGCCCCGCGCCGCGGCCGAACAGCTCGGCTGGACGCCGTTGGACCACCTCGTCGGCAACTGCTACGTGGTGATCGGCCTCGTGTTACGCCGCCGAGCGCTCATGCGGCGGCGCGGCGGCTGGTCTCGCCGAGGACGGTGACCACGAACAGCGCGATGGTCAGGATGTGCACGACGGTGCACCACTCGCAGATCACGTGCAGCACCAACAGTTCCACCGCGACCAGGTACGCGACGAACACGATGCCGATCCCGACGCTGGCGAAGCGCGCCAGGCGGATCCGCTGGTCCGGGGAGCGCCACAGGGCGGGCAGGTTCAGCACGCACATCGCCACGAAGAAGGCCACGCCGAGCACGGCGACGGGGATGCCGAAGACCATTGACTGCGGGCTGGAGGTGACGCGCGCGCAGTCGATCAGCGCGTTCGCCGAGCACACGAGGACCTTCTGGTCGGTGTAGTGCGACAGCGTCATGTACGCCGACACCACCAGGCCGAGCACGGAGAGCACCAGCGCGGTCACCGGGACCCAGCGCCGCCCCAGCCCGCCCGGCGCCGTCGTCTCGATCTCTCCGGTCATGTCGTTCCCCTCTCGTTACCTTGGCGACAAAGATACCGTCCCCCTTCGAGGGCGACCGAAAAGCATTGACCGAAACTGAACGGGCCGTTCGGAGGAATTACTTTCCCGTATTCGGTCTGTTCACCCACGTGGAACAGGAAGTTGCGGCGGCAATCAGTTCCCCATTGGTTGCCAACCTGGTTCGGCCAACCGCAGCACACGGCGGGCTACATCGTCGAGCCTGTCACTCTCCTGGACTATTTTCCCCGCACAGTCGGCACTTGTACCGTTCCCCTCGCTTCGCCCTGCGGGTGTACGCGCCAGTCAAGCTGCTCATCGCCGAGCGAACTCGCGCTGCCGGATATCGGGGGATGTTCGTCCGCAGCTCACACGGATTGCCTATGTCGGCGATCCGCCACCACGGACACACATCCAATTCAGTCGTGCCCGAAAAAGGACGCATCCGCGAAATGGGGAGATTCGTGACCGCACGCCGATCGATTCGGCACGCCGTGGGCGCCGCCCTCGGTGCCGCCATGGTGCTGGCCGCCGTTCCGGGCAGCGCCGTCGCCACCACCGCTCCCCGGGTGGACCTGCGGGTCCTGGTCGTCACCGACGGGCAGGGGCCGGTCGCCGCGATCAAGGACCGGCTGGACCGCGAGGGGCTGCCCGCCACCGTGCTGAACCTCGCCGACCCGGCCCGGCCGGTGATCACCCCGCAGTTCCTCGCCGACCCGAACGGCCAGCACGCGCGGTTCCAGGGCGTCGTGCTGCCCAACGAGGCGCCGCGCGGGCTCGCCGCCGCCGAGCTGACCGCGCTGGCCGACTACGAGCGGCGCTACTCCGTTCGCCAGCTCAACGCCTTCGTCTACCCGACCGCGGCGACCGGGTTCGCCGCCCCGGGCTACGCGGGCCCGCTCGACGGCACGGTGGCGCAGCTGACGCAGCCCGCGCTGTCCGACGCGTTCAAGCAGCTGCGCGGTCCCGTGGCCTTCGACAACAACAGCCCGGTCGTCGACGAGTCCTACGGCTACCTGGCCGCGCCGCTCCCCGGCGTCTCGGTCACGCCGATCCTGACCGGCAAGTCCCCGAACGGGGCCGCACAAGGCGTGCTCGCGGCGGTGTTGGAGGACAACAAGCGCGAGCAGCTGAGCCTCAACTTCGCTTACTACGCCGAGCAAATCCAGTTCCGGCTGCTGGCGCACGGGCTGGTGACGTGGCTGACGAAGGGCGTGCACCTCGGCCTGCACCGCAACTACCTGAGCATGCACGTGGACGACGTGTTCCTGCCGGACGAGCGGTGGAACAGCACCGCGAACTGCACTTCCGGCGAGCTGAACTGCCCGGTGCTGCCCAGCATCCGGATGACGCAGGCCGACGCGGAGCAGGCGAAGCGGTGGCAGGGCACGAACGGCTTCGAGTTCGACATGTACTACAACGGCGCAGGCGCGGACCGGGCGGTCGCCGAGCATGGGTCCGACCCGTTGAGCGCGTGGATGGTGCGCAACCGCAACGACTTCCGGTGGGCGAACCACACGTACTCGCACGAGTACTTCGGTTGCGTCAGGGACTTCTCGGTGTCGCCGTGGCGGTGCAAGACCGACCAGAACGGGCAGATCCAGTGGGTCGCCGAGCAGGTGATCCACGACGAGATCGTCCGCAACCGCGACTGGGGCACGACGCGCGGGCTCAAGAGCAACCGTGCTGAGCTGGTCTCCGGCGAACACGGTGGAACCCGTGCCCTGCCACAGATCCCTTCGGACAACCCGAACTTCGTCGCCGCGCTGCGCCGCGCCGGGATGGAATGGGTGGGGCTGGACGCCTCGCGGGACCGCGACATCCGCGCGGTCGGGCAGGCGCGCGGTGTGCCGAGGTACCCGATGCACCTGTTCTTCAACACCGGCACCAAAACCGAAGCGGCCGACGAGTACAACTGGATCTACACATCGCGCGCCGACGGTGGCAGCGGTGCCTGTGAGGCGGCGAGCACGTGCGTCCCGCCGGTGCACCCGGTGACCGGCTTCCAGGACCGGATCATCCCCGCACAGGTCGCTTTCAGCATGCGGACGCTGACCGGCAACGACCCGCGTCCGTACTACCTCCACCAGTCGAACCTGGCCGAGGAACGGATCGTCTACCCGATGATGGACGCGATCCTCGGCGCGTACCGGTCGGCGTTCTCGCCCAACACACCGCTGGTCAACCCCCGGATGTCCGAGGCGGGCCAGGTCCTGGCCGACCAGGCGGCGTGGCGCTCCGCCTCCGTCACCGCGTATGTGCGGGGTTCCGAGCTGGTCATCCAGTCCCCCAAGGGAACTCCGGTTCCGATCACCGCTCCTGAGGGCACCGACCACGCGGGCCTGCTGGCCCCGGAGTTCGGAGTGCGGTACTCGGGTGAGCGGTCGGCAGTCCACCGCGCCGGAGGGACGCTGCGCCTGGACCTGCCGCGGTCCTGGGTTTCCCCCTGAGCGCCATGGACATCTCACTGATGACCGAGGGCACCTACCCGCACGGCTACGGCGGCGTGAGCGTCTGGTGCGACCAACTCGTCCGCGGCCTCTCCCGGCACCGCTTCCACGTCGTCGCACTGGTCGCGTCCGGCACTGAGCCGCTGGCCTGGGAGTTACCGGACAACGTCGCGTCGCTGACCCTGGTGCCGCTGTGGGGAACCGGCCGTCCCGGTCGACGTGTCGGCAGGACAGCGCGGCGGCGCTTCACGGTGCTCTTCGCGGAACTGGTGGAAACCCTTCTGGGCGAGGGACATCAGCAGCGCTTCGCCGAGGTGATGCGGGAGCTCCACGACTTCGGCGAGCTGACTTCTGTGATGCGCCGGGAAAGCACCGTCAGGACGTTGACCTCGCTCTGGTCCCGCCGCCCCGCCGCCGTCCGGCCTACCATCGCTGACGCCGTCACAGCCGTTGAGCTGCTTGAACATTCACTGCGGCCGTTAAGTTCCCCGATTCCGCACTCGGCGGTGTCGCACTCGGTGGCCAACGGGCTGGCCGTGTTACCCGCACTCGCCGCGAAGTGGCGCTACGGCACGCCGTTGTTGTTGACAGAACACGGGATCTACTTGCGCGAGCGCTATCTCGGCTACCGCGGTTCGCCGTACCGGTGGCCGGTGAAGGCGCTGCACCTGGCTTTCCTGCGGCGGTTGTGCTCGTTGGCGTACACCGGCGCGGGCCTCATCGCTCCGGGCAACGTGTACAACAAGCGGTGGGAGGAACGGCTCGGCGCCGATCCCGCTCTGATCCGCACTGTCTACAACGGCGTTGACCCCGCGGATTTCCCCGCGGCTTCGAGTGAACCGGAGATCCCTACGATCTCGTGGGCCGGGCGTCTCGATCCGATCAAGGACCTTGAGACTCTGATCAGGTCTTTCGCGTTGGTGCACAAGGAGATCCCTGCGGCAGTGCTGCGAATCTTCGGCGGAGTGCCGAAGGGTGGTGAGTCCTATGTGGACAGATGCAAGGCGCTCGTCGCCGAACTCGGGCTGTCGCAGGTCGTGCACTTCGAAGGACGGGTCGAGTTCATCCGGGACGCCTACCTCGCGGGCAGCGTGGTCGTGCTGTCGAGCATCTCCGAGGGCTTCCCGTACACGTTGATCGAGGCCATGACCTGTGCTCGCCCATGCGTGGGGACGGACGTCGGCGGAGTGCCGGAAGCCTTGGGAGACACCGGTCTCGTCGTCCCGCCGCGCGATCCTTCCGCGATGGCCGCGGCATGCGTGGAGTTGCTGCGCTCTCCCTCGCGGCGCGCCCTCCTAGGTACGACCGCCCGCCAACGAGCTTTGGAGCTGTTCACCGTCGACCAGGCCATCGGCACGTTCGACACCCTCTACTCCGAGCTCACCGCGCCCGCCCCGGCTCGCCCGCGCGTCCCCCGGCTGGCCGCACGATGAGCGCCGACGCAATCCCACCCAGGTTCGTACCCAATGTGGCATTTGTTTCGCCAGACGTAACCAATGCCACATTGGGTACTTCAGTCCGCGCTGAGGGGGTTGAGGAGGAGTTTGACGAGCTGGCGCGGAGGATGGCGCCGGAGATCGCGGACGCGGTGGACCACTTGGAGGTCGCGGCGGCGTTGGAGGCGGGCGGGCTGAGCGATCAGGCTGCCGCGAGATACGGCTATCCGGACGTGTTCCTGCTCGCCGAAGCGTTGTGCGAGGTTATTCCGAAGCAGCCGCGGGAGCCGGAGCCGTTGCCGGTGATCTGGTCGGCGAAGCCGGGAACGCACCTGCTGCGGGGAGTCCTTTTTGGACTGCCAGGCGTTTGCTACACCGCGGCGGCGGGGGTGCTCACGGATCGGGCGGCGCTCGGCGTCGTGGTGATCTCGTTGTTCACCTCGTGGTCGCTCGGCCAATCCCTGTCGTACCTCGGGTATCTCCAGCTCGGGCGGGCGGACACCGACGCGGCGGCGCGGGTGTTGCGGCGCGGAATGCTGGTCGGCTGCTCGATCGTCTTGGCCGTGAGCGCGATTGCCGCGCTGCTCCTGGGAAGCGGGACACCGGCACTGACCCTGGCGGTCGGGCAAGGGTGGTATCTGCTCTCCGCGACCGTTCTCCTGGTACTGAACAACGAGTACACGCTGCTCGCCACACTCGCTCCCGGAGTGCTCGCGGGGCTCACGCTCAGCGGCGGTCCACTGTGGATCGCCCTGGCCGCATCGGTTCTCGGCACGGGAGTGCTCGCTCTGCGGAGAACCAGGACCACACGCCCGCGAACGCTCAGCAAACACGACCTGATCGCTTCACTGCCGTACGGCGCGTTCGGCTTCATCGCGGCGGGTTTGCTTGTTCTGCCGCTGTTCTGGCCGAGCGGGCAGGGCCACAGCCTCGCCGCGCTGCCCATTTCGATCAGCATGGGCGTCGCGGAGTGGAGCCTCGTGGTCTACCGCCGCCGAGCCACCACCGCGTTGCGCGGAACCCATCTCTTCACCGAGTTCGCGAGGGACACGCGGCTCGGGTTGCTCAGAGCGGTCGCGGTGTTCCTCACCGTGGCCGCGGCACTGTCCATTGTGGTCCTCCTCGCGACGGGGACGATCACCGATCCAACCGCCCTGCTGCGCTACGGCGCGTACCTGGCGCTCGGCGGGGCGTTGTTCGTCGCACTCGTGCTCCAGGCGTGTGGCAGCACCGGTATCGCCGTCGCGGCGTGCGCCGGTGCCCTGGTGGCACAGCTGTGGACCGGTGACGCCGTCATCGGCCAGCTCGTCGTCAACAGCGCACTGCTCGTGGTCCTCGGGGGATGTGCCGCGGTGGTGCTCAGCGAATCCGTACGACACGGTTGAGAGGGACAGTCATGGCAGGCGTCGTCGCGGTCACTGGTGCGGAGGGCTTCATCGGCTCGCACCTGGTCGAACTGCTCGTCGAAAAGGGCCATCGCGTGCGGGCGATGGTGCTGTACAACTCGTTCGGCTCCTGGGGCTGGCTGGACTCCCTCCCGCGCGAGGTGCTGGACAACGTCGACGTCGTCATGGGCGACGTCCGCGACCAGGCCAGCGCGCGCGAACTGGTGGAGGGCGCCGAAGTCGTCTACCACCTCGCCGCACTGATCGCGATCCCCTACTCCTACCGCGCTCCACGGTCCTATGTGGACACCAACGTGATCGGCACGCTGAACGTGCTCGACGCGGTGCGCTCCTGCGGGACACCGAGGCTCGTGCACACCTCCACCAGTGAGACCTACGGCACCGCGCTGACCGTCCCGATCAGCGAGGAGCACCCGCTCCAGGCGCAGTCTCCTTATGCGGCAAGCAAAGCGGGCGCGGACAAGCTCGTCGAGAGCTACCACCTGAGCTTCGAGGTCCCCGCGGTGACCTTGCGCCCGTTCAACACCTTCGGGCCGCGCCAGTCCGCGCGCGCGGTCATCCCCACGGTGATCAGCCAGCTCGCCGCGGGCGAGAAGAAGCTCAAGCTCGGCGCGCTCGACCCGACGCGGGACTTCCTCTACGTCAAGGACACCGCAGCCGCCTTCCACACCGTGGGCACGGCGCCCGCGTCCGCTGTGGTCGGTGAGCTGTTCAACGCGGGCACGGGTGAGGAGGTCTCGATCGGCGCGCTCGCGGCCGACCTGGTGCGCCTGATGGGCAGCGACGCGGAGATCGTCGCCGACGAGCAGCGCCTGCGCCCCAAGGGGTCCGAGGTCATGCGGCTGGTCTGCGACGCGTCGAGGCTGACCGCGCGGACCGGCTGGAAGCCTTCGCACACAAGGGACTCCGGTTTGAGCGAGACCATCGAGTGGTTCATGAACCCCGAAAACCTGGCCCACTACAAGCCCGGACTCTACCTCCAGTGACAAGGGAGCGACCCATGCACGCGATCATCCTCGCTGGGGGCAAGGGCGTTCGACTGCGCCCGTACACCACCCGGCTGCCGAAGCCGCTGGTGCCGATCGGCGACGAGTTCTCCATCCTCGACATAGTGCTGACCCAGTTGGCCAACAGGGGTTTCTCCGGTGCGACGCTGGCCATCGGCTACCTGGGCGAGCTGATCCGCTCCTACGTCGGCGACGGCTCGAAGTGGGGCATGAAGATCGACTACGCCGTGGAGGAGCAGCCGCTCGGCACGATCGGCCCGGTGCTGCACCTGCTGGACGACCTGCCGGAGCACTTCCTGGTGATGAACGGCGACATCCTGACCGACCTGGACTACGCGGAGCTCCTTGGCACGCACGAGAAGAGCGGCGCTCCGCTGACCGTGGCCACCTACCAGCGCTCCGTCAAGATCGACTTCGGCGTGCTGGTCACCGAGTCCGGCCGGATCGTGGAGTTCGCCGAGAAGCCGACGCACCACTACCGCGTCAGCATGGGCGTCTACGGCATGAGCCGGGACACCCTCGCGGGGTACCTCCCCGGCGGACCGCTCGGCTTCGACGAACTGGTGCTCGACCTGCTGCGCGCGCAGACGCCGCCGAACTCCTACGACTTCGACGGCTACTGGCTCGACATCGGGCGGCCGGACGACTACGACCGCGCGAACGCGGAGTTCGACGACATTCGCGCGACCCTGCTGAAGGGATCGCCGTGACCCGCGTCCTGTTGCTCGGCGCGACCGGTTTCCTCGGCAGTCACGTGCACAACGTGCTCTTCCGCGAGCCGGGGATCGACGTCGTCACCGTCGCGCGCTCCGCCCTGTCGGAATCGCCCGGCCACGTCCCCTTCGACCTGGGTCTCGCCGACGTGGGCGCGCTGCGCGGGCTGATCACCGCCGCCGCGCCCGACGTGGTGATCAACTGCGTCGGCGCGGTCGGCGGTTCCATGACGACGCTCGCGGAGTCCAATGTGGAGCTTCCGGCGCGGATCGTCCGCGCGCTGCTGGAATGCCCGACGCCACCGCGGCTGGTGCACCTCGGTTCCGCCGCGGAGTACGGCCGGGTCGAGATCGGCGTCCCGGTCACCGAGGACACCCCGCCCGCCCCGGTCGGCGCGTACGGGCTGAGCAAGCTCGCGGGCACGCGCGCGGTCGGCCTCGGCCGGGCGGCGGGGCTGAACACCGTGGTGCTGCGGGTGTTCAACCCGATCGGCCCCGGGTCACCCGCGTCCGGGCTGGCCGGGCGGGCGGCCGCGGAGATCGTGCGCGCCCGCCGCGAGTACGACGAGATCCGGCTCGGTCCCCTGGACGTGATCCGCGACTTCGTCGACGCCAGGGACGTGGCGAGCGCGGTGTTCGCGGCGGCGACCACGCCGTCGGAGGCGGAGATCCTCAACGTGGGCAGCGGGATCGGCACCCCGGCGGAGGGGCTGGTCGCCGAGCTGACCCGGATCGCCGGGCACTCCGGACCGGTCAGCCAGGAGGGCCGGGGTTCGGAGCGGTCGGCCGACGTGCCGTGGCAGCGCGCCGACGTCTCCGAGATCCGCCGGACCCTCGGCTGGCTGCCGGAGCACGACCTGACCGACTCGCTTTCCGCGCTGTGGCAGGAGGTGGCGTGTCACGCCTGAGCCGCCAGCGGCGCGTGGTGCCCGCCTACTTCCACCCGGCCGTCGCGCCGGAGCAGTGGCGGGCCCTCGCGGCGCTTCCGGCGCTGCGCTTCGTGGTGCTCAACGTCGCGGACGGGCCAGGCGCCCGCGCCGATCAGTCCTTTGTGGACGCTTCGGCCGGGCTGCCGGTCGTCGGCTACGTGGACACCGCCTACGGGGCGCGGCCCGTCGCTGAGGTGCTGGCCGACGTTGAGCGACACCTGGCCTGGTACGGGGCACGCGGTGTCTTCTTCGACCAGGCTGGGACGGATGTGCGGCACTACGAGGCTCTGGCAGCCGGAGCACGTTCGCTCGGCGCGGACTCCGTGATCTTCAACCACGGGACGCATCCGCCGGAGGAGTTCGCCGCGCTGGCGGATCTCCTGGTGACCTTCGAGGGCCCGCTGCGGGCGTATCGGGACCTGTGGGTGCCGCGGTGGGTCTACCGGTATCCCCCGGAGTTGTTCTGCCACCTGGTGTACGACGCTCCCACCACCGACACCACGTCCGTGCTTCGGCAGGCGTGGCGGTCCAACGCCGCCGCGGTCCACGTGACCGACCACTGCGGTGAGAACCCGTGGAGCCGCCTACCCGCATAGGAATGCCGCTACTGTCACCCGCGATTCAGGGAGGCAGGCGTGCTCGAAGGCGCGTTCTCGTTGCTCGACGAAATCGTGGACACCGAGGAATGCGGGCTCAGCGAGCTCGCCGCCCGAACCGGCCTGCCCAAGAACGGCTTGTTCTGCTCGACGCGCGCCGCATGCCCACCGTGATCCCCGCGGTGCGGCATGCGGCGCGGCTGGTCAGCGCCAACCTGGCCCGGGTCAGGAGAACAGCTGGGCGAACCTGAGCTTGTTGCCGAAGGGGTCGCGCAGGCCGCAGTCGATGCCGTACGGGCGCTCCGCCGGGGTGTCGGTGAACTCCACGCCCCTGGCCAGCAGGGTCTCGTAGGTCTTGTGGCAGTCGTCGGTGCTGAGGAAGAGCGTGCCGCCCATGGCGCCCTTGGCGAGCAGTTCGCGGACCTGCTCGGCGGTGGCCTCGTCCAGCGACGGCGGGCCCGGCCGCTCCAGGAGGATCTCGCGGCTCTTGTCACCGGGGACGTTCACGGTGAGCCAGCGCATGAAACCGAGGTCCTGGTCGGTGTGCACCTCGAATTCGAGCTTGCCGACGTAGAAGTCCAGTGCCTGGTCCTGGTCGGCGACGTAGATCTGCGAGTGCGTGATGGCGTTGAACATGGCGGCAACGCTAGTTCGGCTCAGCGCCGCGGGCTTCTCCAAAACTGCTCGGTCTCATCCAGGCCATCGCGAAGCAGTTCGGCACCACCGGGACCGGCCCCCGCGCGCGGTAGGCCGACGGGGACTCGCCGACGATGTCGCGGAAGGTCCTGCTGAACGTGCCGAGGCTGCCGAAGCCGACCTGGAAGCAGATCTCGGTGACGCTCAGCTCGGTGGAGCGCAGCAGGAACATCGACCGCTCAACCCGGCGTCGTTGCAGGTAGCGGTGGGGTGTCTCGCCGAAGGTGGCGCGGAAGGTGCGGATGAAGTGCGCCTCGGAGACGTGCGCGATCGCCGCCAGCGCCGGGATGTCCAGCGGTTCGGCGTAGGCGCGGTCCATGGCGTCCCTGGCGCGCAGCATCCTCCGGTTGGACTCCTCGACCGCGCGACTCACCGCGTAAGCACACCACGCAGCAGGTCAGCGAGGTCACCGAGGTGCTCGATCGGCACGTCGCTGGGCACCCCGCGAAGCCCGGCGACGCGCATCCCGGCCGCGCGCCCGGACTCCACCCCGGCGACGGCGTCCTCCACGGCGAGGCAGTGCCCGGGGGCCACGCCGAGCAGCCGCGCGGCGCGCAGGAAACCCTCCGGGTGCGGCTTGCCGTGCGCGACGTCCTCGCGGGTGACCACCAGGGGCGCGCTGATCCCCGCGGCGGCGAGCCTGATCCCGGCGAGCTTGCGGTCCGCGCTCGTGACCACCGCCCAGGGCAGGCCCAGCTCGGCGACGGCGGCCAGCACCTCGGGCGTTCCGCGCGCGGGCAGGACACCGGTGAGGTCGGCGTACTCCAGCTCCAGCTGACCGCGCGCGTCGGTGACGATCCGCTCCTCTGTCCACTGTGGACGGAAGTGGCGGATGACCTCGGCAGCGGGCAGGCCGGGGCAGATCCGCAGCAGTTCGGCGTAGTCCACGTCGTTGCGGTCGGCCCACACCTTCCAGGAGCGCGCGACCGCGCCCTCGGAGTCCACCAGCGTGCCGTCCATGTCGAACAGCACCGCGCGCACGTCCTCCACGTGACAACCTCCCATTTTGTTCGTACGGCGAGCATAATGGTCGGCATGGGCTGCGACAATCCCCGCGTGCACACTTCGGCCCGGCCGGGGCGGGCGACGGCCCAGCGGATGGAAGGCCGGCTGCACGTGCTGCGCGAGCTGCACGACGGGCGGATCTCCACCAGGGCGGAGCTGACCACCCGCCTCGGCCTGTCCCGCGCGTCGGCGCTGGAGATCACCGCCCGGCTGCGCGAGGCCGCGCTCGTGCACGAGGAGGCCGCCCCGCCGGACGGCAGGCGCGGGCGCCCCACGACCCGGCTGCTCCCCCACCCCGAGGGCCCGCTGGTCTGCGCGGTGGACATCGCGCACGAGACGTGGACGGTCGCCGTGGTCGAACTGGGCGGCGCGGTCCTGGCCAGGACGACCGGGCAGATCACCAACCGCGACGCGGACTCCGTGCTCGGCGTGGTGCGGGGCGCGGTAGCCGGGCAGCTCGACGCGTGGGGGGCGCGGGTGCGGGCGGTGCCGGTGTCGGTGCCCGGCACGGTCCGCGGGACCAGAGTCGCGCAGGCCAGCAACCTGCGGTGGCGCGACGTCGACCTCAGCGTGCTCGCCGATCTGCCCGTGCTCGGCGGCAACGACGCCACCCTCTCCGGCCTCGCCGAGTCCCGCCGGGGTGCCGCGGTGGACGCCGACGTCGCGCTGCACCTCAAGATCGACGTGGGGGTCGGCGGCATCCTCGTGGTCAACGGCACCCCGATGACCGGCGCGACCGGCGGTGGCGGGGAGTTCGGCCACCTGCCCTTCGGCGATCCGCGGCGGAGGTGCCTGTGCGGCGCCTACGGCTGCTGGGACACCGAGGTCGACGGCCGGGCCCTCGCGCGGCTGGCCTGGCGGGAGGACGCCGCCGAACCGCGTGCCGCCGCCGAACGCGTGCTCGGCGCGGCCCGGGACGGCGATGCGGCCGCGGCGCGTGCGGTGGACGAGGTGGCGCGCGCGTTCGGGCGCGGGATCGGTGGACTGGTGAACGCGCTCGACCCACGGCTGGTCACGGTTTCCGGAGTGGCAACCGATCTGCTGGCGGCCGCTCCGGAGGCGTTCGGCACCGCTTACCGCGCGGGGCTGATCGCCCACCAGCGCACCACGGTCCCGCCCGTGCGCGCCTCCGCCCTCGGCGCGGACGGCAGCCTCATCGGCGCCGCCGAGACCGGCTTCGACCACGTGCTGACCGAGTCCGGCATCACCGCCTGGCGCGCCCGTTAATGCGGCACGGACCTCGCTGGAGTCGGGCACACTGCGCCGATGGGCTGGTTCTGTCTCGACCTGACGTGGGATCACGTAGATCCCCACCGGCATCAGTTCGACAGCTCCTCCGCGCTCGCGGTGATCTCTCAGCTCGAACCCGCCGGGTACCAGCCCCCTCGCCCCACGGGCAGTCCCGCCGACTGGGCGGACCTCGACTGGGGTGAGGATCGCGACCGCTGGTGCTCCGCGATGCACGAGGCCATCCGGACGCGGTTCGGGATCTGGGCCATCGGCTGGAGCTGGGGCGAGATCGACGGCGGACCAGTAGCTGCTTGGAGCGGCTTGAGCCGCTCCGTGACCACCACTGCCGAGACGCTGCCCCGGATCGCCGAGGCCCTGTGCGAGTGGCGGGCGTGGCTGGAGCACTTGGCCGAGCTCTTCGACAGCTTCGCCTTGGACGAGCTGCCCGAGGAGGAGCGCGAGGGCACCTGGGCGCGCGCCTTCGTCCACCTGATCAACCTCGTCTCGGATCGCGTGCCCGACGACTACTCCTCGGACCCGCACGCGCACTGCGAGCAGGTGCTCAGGTGGTTCCTGACCCGCTGGGGCGTGCCACCGGAGCGCGCGTGGACCCTCGTCACCGACGCGGTCGACATGTGGTGGGCGAAGCGGGGCACGTCGTTCCGCGAACTCGTTCAGGACATCGCCGAGAACCTGGCCATCGCGGTCGAGATCGACCGGATGTGACCGCCCCGCCTGGCGTGCCCGCTAACCGGCGTCACGCGCGGCGGCGAGCACCACCGGGTCGGCGCACCCCGTGGCGTAACCGGCGATCCGGCGCCGAAGGTCTCGAAGAACCACGGCGCGCACGAGCCCGTGCCGCGAGCGCGTGAACGTGCGCCGCCCTTGCCCGGCCGTTGGGCACGCGCCCATTATCGAGTTACAGCTCGATCATCAGGCCGCCGGTGGCCACCCGGACCTCCCCCGAAAAGCCGCCACGGGCCACCGCGACCGCCTCCCCGGGCTCCACTCCGGGCCACAGGTGCGTCAGCAGCAACCGCCGCGCCCCGCCCAGGGCCGCGTAGGAGGCGGCCTGCCGAGCGCTCGACAGGTACTGCGCCGACTCGGGCGGCACCCGGTCCGGGTAGCTGGCCTCGGCGAGGAAGGCGTCCGCTCCCCCGGCCAGGTCGACGAGCGCGTCCGTCGGGCCGGTGTCGCCGGTGTAGGCGAGGGTCCGCCCGCCCGCCGTCAGGCGCAGGCCCGCGTTGGGCACCCAGTGCGGCAGCAGCGTGCTGTCCACTTGGAACGGTCCGATGTCGAAGCTGTCGCCCGCTTCGAAGTCCTTGGAAGTAAAGGACTTTGCCATTCGCGGCCCGGCGTCCAGGGCGAGCACGTGGTCCACCGAGCCGGGCAGCGCGTACAGCGGCAGCGGCGCGACGGGCGAGTCGGCGAAGATCCTGGCGCGCAGCAACGGGTTCAGGTCCGCGCAGTGGTCCGGGTGGCCGTGGCTGACCAGGACCGCGTCCACCTGGGACGCCTCCACCAGCTCCAGCAGGCGCGGCAGGACGGCGTAACCGGGGTCGACCAGCAGGCGGAAACCCTCGTGCTCCAAGAGATACCCGCTGCACGCCTGACCGGCGGCGGGCCAAGCGCCGCATCCTCCGAGCACCGTCAGTCGCACGAGGTCAGCCTAGGTTCCCGAGGTCCCGCGTGGGTTGCGAGTGGACAACGGCACACCATTCGCCCACAACGGAAAGGTCGCGTGTCTTTGCCTGAAGCCCTGGGCGAAAGGGCCCCGGTTTCCCTAGCGTCCCCCGGACAGCACCGGCGCATGGGTGGGACGTACGTGACGGATCAGCTCCGATTCGGCGTGCTCGGGCCGCTGACCGTCTGGGCACGCGGCCGGCCGCACACCCCCGGGGGCGCCGGACAGGCGAACCTGCTGGGGGCGTTGCTGCTCGCCAACGGCACGCCGGTGAGCGGGAGCAGGCTGGCCGAGTGGCTGTGGGACGGCGACCCGCCGGAGCAGGAACGCAAGACCCTCCAGGTCGCGGTCTCCCGCCTGCGCGGCTGGCTGCGCGGGATCGGCGCCGACGTCGCGGTCGACCTGGCCGAGGGCGGTTACGTGCTCCGCCTGCCGCCGAGGGGCAGCGATATCGCCGAGTTCTCCGCGCTGGTGGAGGCCAATCCGCCCGGGGAGTCCTACCTCGACCAGCTCGACCGCCTCGAACGCGCGTTGCGGCTCTGGCGGGGGCCGCTGCTGGCCGGGCTGACCGCGCCGATGCACGCGGCCCCGGCGGCCCTCGCGGTGGAGCGGGCGCGGGTGGAGGCGGCGACGACGCTGGCCAGGATCGCCATCCGGTGCGGGGAGCCCAAGCGCGCGGTGCCGCTGCTGGAGACCCTGGCCGACGAGCGGG
This sequence comes from Allokutzneria sp. A3M-2-11 16, assembly GCF_024213555.1. Taxonomy (GTDB): domain Bacteria; phylum Actinomycetota; class Actinomycetes; order Mycobacteriales; family Pseudonocardiaceae; genus Allokutzneria. The sequence continues at coordinate 324,065 of NZ_JANAVO010000002.1, forward strand.
TCTACGACGAGCACGTGCACGCGTGCCTGGCGCTGACCTACTCCGCGGACGACGACCAGGTCAGCGCGCTGCGCACGATCGACCGAGCGCGGACCAGGCTCGTCGAGGACCTCGGGGTCTCGCCCGGCCAGGCGTTGCGGGACGCGCACGCGCAGATCCTCAGCTCGCAGCAGGGGCCGATGCGCGAGCGGCAGCGCTGGTGGGGGCCGCGCCCGCGCTCCGGCCAGCTCATCGGGCGCGCGACGGAACAGGAGGCGCTCGCGCTGGAGCTGGAGGAGCACCGGCTCGTCACCGTGACCGGGCCCGGTGGCTGCGGCAAGACGAGCCTGGCGATGAACGTGGCCGAGCACGCCGACTGGCCGGACGGGACGGCGATCGCCGAACTGGCGCCGTTGCAGGACGGCAACGCGATCATCCTGGCCCTGGGTTCGCTGCTCGGCGTGACCGGCGACGGTGTGCACGGGGTCTTCGCCGGGCTGGTGTCGTGGGTCGGCGACCGCAGGCTGTTGCTGCTGCTGGACAACTGCGAGCACCTGGCCGAACCGTCCGCCGCGCTGGTGGAGCGGCTGCTGGCGTGGTGCCCGCGGCTGACCGTGCTCGCCACCGCGCGCCAGCCGCTCGGCCTGCCCGCCGAGCGCGTGTTCGCGCTCGGCCCGCTCGCCGCGCCCGCCTCCGGCCGCTTCGACGCGGACAACCCGGCGATCGTGCTCTTCCGCGCCAGGGCCGGGACCGCGCTGCCGTCCGGTCCCGAGGCCGAGGCCGACGTGGCCACCGTCTGCCACCACCTCGACGGCCTCCCTCTCGCGCTGGAGCTGGCCGCGGCGCGGGTGCCGTCGCTGGGCCTGCGGCAGTTGCGGGAACGGCTCGAAGGCGGTCTCGACCTGCTGACCAGGGCGGCGGGCGAGCCGCGGCACCGGACCATGGAGCACGCGGTCGGCTGGTCGTTCCGGTTGCTCACCGAGCAGAAGCAGCGGCTGCTGGCGAGGTTGTCGGTCTTCCGCGGCGAGTTCGGGCTCATCGACGTGGAATCGGTGTGCGGCGGCGCTCCGCTGGACGGGTTGGACTTCGCGGCGCGGTTGGCCGATCTCGTGGAGCGGTCGCTGGTGCAGGCGTTGCCGGGGCAGCGCTACCGGCTGCTGACCGTGGTCCGCGAGTTCGCCGAGGCGCGACTGGCCGAGTACGACGAGACGGTCCTCGTCCGGGACCGGCACGCGCAGCGGTGGACGCTGCGGGCGCGGGAGCTGGACGCACTGCCCTCCTACCGGGACCGGCTGGCGGGCGTCCGGGCGATGGGGCGCGAGGTCGCCGATCTCGACTCCGCCCTGGCGCACCTGCAGAAGCGCGGCCGCAACGCCCAGTCCAACGAGCTGGTGGCGAAGCTGTTCGAGTTCTGGCACGTGCACGGCTCCTACATCGCCAACGGGCAGGCGCAGCTGGACCGGGCGCTGCGCACGGTCTGGGACAGCGATCCCGAGGTGCGGACGCTGCTGCGGTTCCAGGAGGCGCAGCTGGCCCGGCTGCGGGAGGACTACGTCTCGGCGGTGTCGATCATGGCGTCGGCGCGGCGGGAGCTGGCCGCGCACCGGCCGCGCGAGCACCGGGTCGCGTTGATCTTCGAGATGAGCTGCCTGCGGTTCCTGCTCGATCCCGCGGCCGTGCACGGGACGCCGCGCATGCTGGAGCAGATCGCGTCGCTGGACAGCGGTTCCGGCGACGACGTGGCGACGTCGCTGACCGCGGGCGGCGGCGTGTACGCGACGTGGGGCCGCTACCCGGAGGCGGCCGAGCTGTGCAGGCGGTACGAGGTGCACCGGGTGCAGCGCGGCCTGCGGATCTCCACCGCGCAGCTGGCGTTGCGGACCGAGGTTTCCTTGGGGCACAAGGACATCCAGACTGCCGAGGGTTGGTGCGAGCAGCTGGCCGAACGGCTCGGGCCGACCGGCGGGCCATTGGAGCAGGAGCCCGCGCGCCGGGCGATCGGCACCACGCTGCTGGCCAAGGACCCCGCGGGCGCGGTGGAGTTCCTCGACGACAGCGTGCGCCAGCTGCGCCGGTTGTTCCCGAGGTCGCTGTCCAGGGTGGTGCGCCTGCAATCGTTGTCCGCCGAGGCCCTGCGGCGCACCGGGCAGCCGCTGCGGGCGCGCGAGGTGCTCTCGGACGCGCTGGCGTCGGCGATCGGGCGCTCGCACTTCCGCTTCGGCATGGCAGCGGCGCTGGAGGCGGCCCTGGTGGCGGCGGAGCTGGCCGATCCGGCGGCGAAGACCCTGGCCGCGGCGTGGGACGGGGTGCGCACGCGGCTCGGACTGCCCGCGCCGATCGGGGTGGCCGACGTGGTCCGCGACGTGCTCGGCATCGACCCGGCGCCCTCGACGCCGCAGTTCCTGCCGTGGCCGGAGCCCGAGCTACGGGAGGTCGTCCACCAGGCGTACCTCTGGACCGTCGGGCTCGGGCCGTAGTTCGCGGGGAACGGGCACGCCGGTGACGTAGCAGGACGCGGAGCCGAAGTCGCTGCGAGAATCGCTCATCCCCCGAGGATCACCGCGACCACCTACAAATCACTTACCCAGCAGTGGTTCGCCGGTCTTCAAGTACAGCGGACCCCCTCCCCCACGGTCTCTAACCACAGCGAACCCCGGCGTGGGTTGGGGGCGGTTTGAGACGTTGTGGAGGGGGGTGCGGGGTACTTGAAGACGCCCCAACCACGCTGGGCAGCGAGACCTGCGGGTTGGTGACGGACGACGGCGCGGCGTTCGTGCCGCACCGCGTCCGCGAGGGCTGAGCCGCCTCAGCCGCGCTCACCGTCGAGGTACTTCCACTGCCCGTAACTGTTGAACGTGCGGAGGACGACCGCGCGGAACTCGAACGACACGCCCTCGGCGTACTCCGTCTTCCACGTGCGGGTCGAGTTGTCGCCCTTGGTGTTCGTCACGGTCTCGGTCCCGCTCGGGTTTCCCGGGTTCCAGCTGTAGTGCAGGCGGTACTGCACGGCCGTGGTGTGGTCGTCGTTCTTGGTGTCGCGGATCTTGCAGGTGATCTTGCTCTGCTCCCAGCCCTTGCCGGTGAGCGTGCAGGTCACGTCACCACCGACGGCGTCGGAGGTCTTGGTGGCGGCCAGCGCGCTGGGAGCGGCGAACAGGACCGCGCTCAGGGTGGCTGTTGCGATGACGGCGATTCGGCCTGCGCGCATCGGGTGTGGCTCCTTCAGTGTGCGGAAACCCTTGGCGCGCACAGGAGAACATGAAAGACGCCTCGATCAGGCGTCCGGTTCGGTCTGCTTCGAAAGCATGTCCACCAAGCCTGTGAAGCCACCTTCGGCCAGTGCCGAACGCTGCCGGGCCGCCCCGGAGCCGACGCGCCCGAGGTGGCCCAGCATCGAGTCCACGTACGCCAGGTCGCCGTACTGCTCCAGCACCGGCACGGTCCACTCCACCAGCCGCTCCACCAACGCCCACATCGGCGCGAGGCGACCGGTGTGCACGTCGTAGCCCTGCCCGGAGATCCCGTCGCGCGCCGCCCGCCACAACGCCGCGCGCAACGCGTGGTGCGAGAGCAACGGCGCCGGGCCGTCGGAGTTCACCGCTCTGGTCACCAGGGCCCGCGCCAGGACGGCGAGCAGGGTCGCCTCCTCGGCGGTCGGCGCGACGTCGCAGACCCGCAGCTCCACGGTCGGCCACTCGTCGGAGAGCCGCACGTCCCAGTAGATCATTCCGCGGTCCAGCGCGGCACCGCTGGCCAGCAGCTCGCGCACGGACTCCTCGTACGCGGCGTGCGAGGCGGAGTACGGGGGCGGACCGGAGCTCGGCCACTGCGACCACGACAGCGAACGCCAGCTGTGGTAGCCGGTGTCGTCCCCGTCCGAGAACGGCGAGTTCACGCTGAGCGCGAGCAGCACGGGCAGCCACGGCCGCAGGTGGTTGATCACCTGCACCCCGACCTCGGGACTCGGGACACCGACGTGGATGTGGCAGCCGCAGCACGGTGAGGACAGCGCCAGCGCGCCCGCGTGCTCGGAGATCCTGCGGTAGCGCGGGTTGGCGGTGAGCTGCGGCGGAGCGGACTCGTGCAGCGGCGCGGTACCACTGGCGATCAGCCGCAGGCCCCGGCTCCTGGCCTGGTCGGCGAGCGTGCCGCGCAGCGTCCGCAGGTTCTCCAGGACCTCCGTCGCCGTGGTGCAGACGGGGGTCGCCGACTCCACCTGGCACCGGGTCAGCTCGGTCTGCAGGTCACCCTCGGTGTCCGGGGCGGCGCGCAACAGCGCGGGCCCCTGCCAGGACAGCTGCCTCGTCTCGGCGTCGACGAGCAGGAATTCCTCTTCGACACCCACCGTCAACGGTTCCACGTCTCGATCGTTCCCATTGCGAGAACATCCCAATCCCGCCGCTGTGGACCTCTGCGCGGTCCGCCGCGGGCGCGTCACGACCTAAAGTCGTGTTCGCCCGTTGCCGCCGCGAGATGGAGCCCGGATGTACCCGACGGTCGAGGACGTCCTCGCCCTGCCCGAGCTCCGCCGCGGACGGCCGGTCGTCGTCGCCGGGGCGGCCGGGCTGGACCACCGGGTGCGCTGGGTGCACGTGGCCGAGGTGGCCGATATCGCCGGGCTGCTGCACGGCGGGGAGCTGGTGCTGACCACCGGGATCGCGCTGCCCGCCGACGACGCGGGGCTGACCCGCTACATCGGGGAGCTGGCCGGGGTCGGGGTCGCCGGGCTGGTGGTGGAGCTGGTCCGGCGCTGGCCCGCCGAGCTGCCGCCCGCCCTGGTCGCCGCGGCCCAGCGGCACGGGTTGCCGCTGGTCGCGCTGAACGAGGAGACCCGGTTCGTCTCCGTGACCGAGGCGGTGGTCTCGGTGATCACCAGCGCCCAGGTGCGCGAGCTGCGCGCCACCGAGCAGGTGCACGAGATCTTCACCGCGCTCACCCTCTCCGGCGCGGGGCCCGCCGAGATCCTGCGCGAGGTGGCCCGGCTCTCCGGGCTGCCGGTCGTGCTGGAGTCGCTGGACCACCACCTGCTGGCCTACGACGTGGCGGGCGGTGATCCCGCGGAGCTGCTCGCGGTGTGGGAGAACGGGCCCATCCCGCAGACCGGCTACGACGCGGCGGCGGGCTGGTTGATCACGATGGTCGGCGCGCGCGGCGACAACTGGGGCAGGCTCCTGCTCCGCACGGCGTCGTTGTCGGAGCAGCCCTCGCACCAGCACACCGTCGTCGCGGAGCGGGCCGCGTCCGCGCTGGCGCTCAATCGCCTGCTGGCCAAGGACGACGAGAGCCTGGAGCGGCAGAGCCACCGCGCGCTGCTGATCGACCTGCTCGCTCCCGGAACCCCCGTCGCGGACGCGGCGACCCGCGCGACGGCGCTCGGGGTGCGGCTCGGCGATCGGCGGCTGGTCGGCATCTCGGTCCGGCCGCGCACCACGATCTCGGCGACCCCGGCGCCCGCGCTGGCCACCCAGGAGGTGCTGCGCGAGCTGTCCGAGGTGACCGCCTCCGCCGCGCGCCGGGCCGGAATCCCAGCTCTGGTAGGAGTTGTGGACGATACGAGCGTGCGCGCTCTGCTGACCCTGCCCACGGTCGGCGAGATCGACCCGACGCTGCACCGCTTCGCCAGCGATCTACATAGGACGGTCGCGTCGACTCCGTGGGCCCTGCCCGTGGTGGTCGCGCTCGGCACCACCGTGATCGCGGTTCCGGAAGCCGCGCGCAGCCTCGCCGAAGCCGCTCACGTCGCGGAGGCCGCGCTGCGCTCCGGTGGCGCGCGCGTGTTCCACCGGCTCGCGGATGTGCGGTTGCGCGGCCTCATGCACCTGATGCACGCCGATCAGCGGGTGCGGGCTTTCGTGGAGCGCGAACTCTCCGCTTTGCTCGCGCACGACCGATTCCACAACACGCGGTTGGTCGACACGCTGCGCGACTACTGCCAGCACGGCGGCAACAAGTCGGCAGCGGCCGGGGCCGCGCACCTGTCCAGAACCGCCTTCTACCAACAGCTCGCGCGGATCGAACAGATCCTGGGTATCTCCCTGGACGACGCCGAGTCCATGCTCTCGCTACACGTCGCCCTGCTCGCTCATGACGCGTCGATCTGAGCTGAGAGTGCGGATCTCCCTGCTGCACAACGCTCCGAGCGTGGCGAGCACGAGCAGCACGGCTCCGCCGACCAGGGTCGCGCGCATCCCGAAGTGCTGGGCGAGCGGACCGGCGGCCATCTCCCCCACCGGGATCGCGACGAACGAACCGAGCGCGTCGTAGGAGTAGACCCTGGCGAGCTTGTCCTGCGGCACGTTCTGCTGGAGCGCGACGTCCCACGCGACCACGAACTGCTCGATCACCATGCCCACCAGGAACATCGTCGGCACCAGGAAGAGCACTTCCGGCGCTTCGGCGAGCACCACCAGCGGGATCGCCTCGACCAGCGTGAGCGCGACGCCGGCGAACAGCGCGCGGCGGGGCTGCCACCGCGCGGCGACGATCCCGCCGACGAGCGCGCCCGCCATCTCCGCCGCGAGCACCAGGCCCCACGCCGCCCTGCCGAACGTCGCGTCGGCGATCACCGGGCCGAGCACCACCGTCGTGCCGACGATCACCGCGTTGACCACCATGAACTGCAGCACCACCGCCCACACCCAGGTGCGCGAGGTGAACTCCCGCCATCCTTCGCGCAGCTCGGCGAGCGGGCGTTGACGCTCCTCTGCCGGAACAGACACAGCCGATACAGCGACGAGGCGCATCCTGCCGAACAGCACCGAGGCCGCGAGGAACGTGACCGCGTTGAAGGCGATGCCCCAGCCGGGGCCGACCGCCGCGACGAGCAGCCCGCCCGCCGAGGTGCCGACGATCGTCGCGGTGGTGACGCCCATCCTGGCGAGCGCGTTCGCCGGGCGCAGCAGCTCGACCGGAACCGTCTGCGGCACGAAGGAAGCGGTGGCGGGCATCGATGCCGCCGCCGCTGCTCCGTTGAGCACGCTCAGCCCGGCCAGCAGCGGAACGGACGCGAACCCGCCGAGCACGCTCGCCGCGACGAGACCCTGCGTCAGCCCGGCGAGCGTCGTGGAACCCTGGAGCACCAACGCCCTCGGCAGCCGATCGGCGAGCACGCCGCCGAAGAGCAGCAGCACCACGTTGGCGAGGGACCGCGCGGCGACCACGATGCCGAGGTCGATCACGGACCCGGTCAGGTCGAGCACGGCGAAGGCCAGCGCGATCGGCGCGACGGCGTTGCCGAGGTGGACGACCGTCCTTCCCGTCATCAGGAAGCGGAAGGGCTTGTGCCGCAACGGCTCCCACATCAGTCGTCGTCCATCTGGAACAGCGCGATGGTGGCGTTGACGTGCACGGTGCCTTCGGTGCGCGGCGGGCGGGCGGCCTCGTGCAGCTGCCCGGCCAGGTCGATCACGGCTTGGCGGACCCGGTGCCACACCTCGGGATCGACCCACAGCTCGGCGTCCGTGGTCGCCCCGGGGACCCCGAGCGCGCGGCTGCCCGCGCGGCGGCGCAGCTCGGCGCCCATGGTCGCGGCGAGCAGCACGTGGTCCTCCCGCCCGCGCGCCTTCACCCTGCCGCCGCTGTCGTGGTTGTGCCGGAACCGCTTGGCCCGGCCGCCGCGGATCTCGACCTCCTCGGCGACCTCCAGCAGGCCCGCGTCGTGCAGCCTGCGCATGTGGTAGCTGACGTTGGCCTGGCTCTCGCCGAGTTCCCGCGCCGCCTCGGCCGCGCTCATCGCCGCCCCGGTGACCAGGGACAGGATGCGCAGGCGCAGCGGGTGGGCGAGCACCCGCAGGCCCTCCAGCTCGGTTTCCATGCCCCGAGTCTGGCGCGCCGGGAGCCAACCGTCAAACGGTTCTTTGCCGGTTGACTCTCGGTGATCCAGCTCACTAGCATCGGTCACACTGTTAGGAAACTAACTTAACTATTTAGCTCCCCGTATTTAGCTTCCCAGTGCAACCGCCGCCGCACGCCATCCGGAAGTCCCCTCGGTGATCCCTGCACCGAACTTCCGTTTCCGTGAGGAGAAGTGATGGGTCGGCACACGCTTCGCACGCTCGTCTCCGCATCCGCTGTCCTGGCCAGCACCCTGCTAGTACCAAGCGCCACAGCGGCCTCAGCGCTCCCGGCAGGCTCTCTGGCCGCGGTTAACGGCCAACTCCGGGTCTGTGGAACGAAACTCTGCAACTCCAGCGGCCAGCAGGTCCAACTGCGCGGGATGAGCACGCACGGCATCCAGTGGTTCAGCCAGTGCGTCAAGCCCGCGTCGCTGGACGCGCTCGCCAACGACTGGGGCTCGGACGTCCTGCGGATCTCGATGTACATCCAGGATGGCGGCTACGAGACCAACCCGCGCAAGTTCACCGACATGGTGCACAACTACATCGAGGAGGCCACCAAGCGCGGGATGTACGCGCTGGTCGACTGGCACATGCTGACGCCGGGCGACCCGAACCACAACCTGTCCCGCGCCAAGACGTTCTTCACCGAGATCGCCGAGCGGCACAAGGACAAGACGAACATCCTCTACGAGATCGCCAACGAGCCCAACGGGAACAGCGTCACCTGGTCCCGCATCAAGAGCTACGCGGAGCAGCTGATCCCGGTGATCCGCGCCAAGGACAGCGACGCGGTCGTCCTGGTCGGCACCCCCGCGTGGTCCTCGTTCGGCGTCTCCTACGGCAAGAACGAGTCCGAGGTCGCGAACAACCCGCTGACGCTCGGGAACCTCATGTACACCTTCCACTTCTACGCGGCGTCCCACGACGACACCTACCTCAACACGCTGTCCAGGGCGGCCGACAAGCTGCCGGTGTTCGTGACGGAGTTCGGCACCCAGAACTCCGCGGGCGAGGGCGCGAACGACTTCGGCCGTTCGCAGCGCTACCTCGACCTGATGGCGCAGAAGAAGGTCAGCTGGATCAACTGGAACTTCTCCGACGACCACCGCTCCGGGGCGGTGTTCAAGCAGGGCACCTGCGCGGGCAACTCGTTCGCGGGCACCGGGGTCCTGAAGGAGGCGGGCCGCTGGATCCGCGACCGCGTCCGCGGCTGATCGGCGGCACCTCGCTGCCCGAGTGGGCACCGTCGGCGGGGCGCGAGTGGACAGAGTGTGTGGTCAACTTGGCAAAGCTGTGACACTCTGCCTCTCCCGCACTCGGCCCTCGCCCCCGACGATGTGTGCCCACCAGCAGAAACGAGGAGCGATCCATGGCGCTGCCCTCCTCTCCACCGAGTGACCCCGCCCAGACGGCGCAAGCCGACGGACGGGTGGAACTGACCGATCCGGCCTCCATCGAGCACAGCCCGTACTACAACGACGAGCTGGCCCCGGTGCCGATCGCCAGGCGCACGTGGACCACCTACAACTTCGCCGCGCTGTGGATCGGCATGGCGCACAACATCCCCAGCTACCTGCTGGCCTCCGGGCTGATCGCGCTGGGCATGAGCTGGGTGCAGGCGTTCGTCACGATCACCCTCGGCAACCTGCTGGTGCTGATCCCGATGCTGCTCAACAGCCACGCGGGCACCAAGTACGGCGTGCCGTTCCCGGTGTTCGCCCGCGCCTTCTACGGGGTGCGCGGGGCGAACTTCGCCGGGCTGCTGCGCGCGTTCATCGCCTGCGGCTGGTTCGGCATCCAGACCTGGATCGGCGGCGAGGCGATCTACGCGCTGGCCGGGAAGCTGCTCGGCTCCTGGTGGCGCGACGCCGACCGGGTCTTCGGCCAGCCGTGGACGCTGTGGGCGGCGTTCCTGTTCTTCTGGGCGATCCAGATGGTGATCATCTGGCGGGGCATGGACACGTTGCGGCGCTTCGAGAACTGGGCCGCGCCGTTCGTGATAGTGGCCGCCCTCGCGCTGCTGGTGTGGGTGCTCATCGAGGCGGGCGGGGTCGGCCCGATCCTGGAGCAGCCGTCCAAGCTCGGCTGGGGCATCGAGTTCTGGGGCGTGTTCGCGCCCTCGCTGATGGGCATGATCGCCTTCTGGTCCACCCTGTCGCTGAACATGCCGGACTTCACCCGCTTCGGCGGCAGCCAGCGGCAGCAGGCGCTGGGCCAGGTGCTCGGCCTGCCGACCACGATGTCGTTCTTCGCGCTGCTGTCGATCTTCATCACCTCCGGAACCGCGGTGATCTACGGCGAGGCGATCTGGGACCCGATCAAGCTCACCGAGAAGTTCGACAACCCGCTGGTGGTGGCGCTGAGCCTGTTCACGGTCATGGTGGCGACGCTGTCGGTGAACGTGGCGGCCAACGTGGTCAGCCCCTCCTACGACTTCTCCAACGCCGCGCCCCGGCTGATCAGCTTCCGGGTCGGCGGGCTGATCACCGGCGTGCTCGGCATCGCCATCCAGCCGTGGCACCTGGTGGCCGACCCGAACATCTACATCTACGTGTGGCTGGGCTTCTACGGCGGCCTGCTCGGCTCGATCGCGGGCGTGCTCGCCGCCGGGTACTGGGTGCTGGGCAAGAAGGAGCTGCACCTGCCCGACCTCTACACCCGCGGCGGGCGGTACTGGTTCACCGGCGGCTGGAACCTCAACGCGGTGGCGGCCACGGTCATCGGCAGCGTCGCGGCCGTCGGCGGCGCGTACTCCGAACCCGGCAAGGGGCCCTTCCCCGAGGACGGGCTGATCCCGCTGCTGAAGCCGCTCTACGACTACAGCTGGGCGGTCGGGCTCGTGGTGGCGCTGCTGGTGTACGTGCTGCTCAGCTTGCCGCAGCGGCGCCGGGAGACTGCCCGCGTCGTGGACTGAGCCGCTGGCCGCGGTGGATGTGCCTGCGGCGCAGCAACATCGCCGCGCCGATCAGCACGGTGCCGAACAGCAGCAGGGAGAACGACATCGCCAGGACGGCGGTGACGATGGCGAGCGCGGCGAGCGCGAGCACCGTCACCGCCCACCAGCACGTGTCACCCGCCGGACGTCGGGGGCGGCCCTCGCCTAGCGCTCGCGCGAAGCGCGGGTCCTCCTGGGCGAGTTGGCGTTCGATTTCCCGGAAGCGGGCCTGGTCGTCCTGGCTCAGCATGGCGTCTCCCGTGGCTGCGCGAGGCTTGGGGTTCCCCGGGTGCCCGAAGGCGCGACGGGTCAAACTCAGCGGGCCTTCCAGAACCAGTCCGAGGATCGGGCGAGGCGGAACGCTTCCTTGCGCTGCGCGGGATCGAGCCGGTCGAGGTAGAGCAGCCCGTCGAGGTGGTCGGTCTCGTGCTGCAGGCACCGGGCCAGCTCGCCGCGACCGCTCACCACGACCGGCTCGTTGTTCACGTCCACGCCGCGCACGGTGGCGGACTTCGCCCTGCGGGTGGGGAAGTTCATCCCCGGCACGGACAGGCAGCCCTCCACGCCGTCCTGGATCTTCTCCGAGAGCTCGACCAGCTCCGGGTTGATCACGTAGCCGTGCTGCCCGTCGACGAGGTAGCTGAAGGCGCGCTGGCCCACGCCGATCTGCGGTGCGGCGAGCCCGGCGCGGCCCGGCAGGGTGACCGACTCCATCAGATCGTCCACAAGGGACTTCAGCTTGGCGTCGAACACCGTCACCGGCTCCGAAGGTGACTTCAGCACCGGGTCACCGAAGTAGCGCAGCGGCCGGATCGCCATCTTTTCCCTCCCCGTAAGCGTTTCCGGGGAGCTTAGCTCAGGCGATCGTGTGGCTGACCGGGATGTTGCCCCTGGTGGCGTTGGAGTACGGGCACACCTGGTCGGCGGCCTCGACGAGCCGCTCGGCGACCGCGCGGTCCAGGCCCGGCAGCGAGACGACGAGGTGCACGTTGAGGCCGTAGCCCACGCCCTCGGTCAGCGGCCCGATGCCGACCTCGGCGGCCACGGTCGAGGCGCTGACGTCCTGCTTCTCCTTGCGCGCGACCAACTTCAGCGCACTGTGGAAGCACGCCGCGAACCCGGCAGCGAACAGCTGCTCCGGATTGGTGCCGTTACCCGAACCGCCGAGCTCGGCGGGCGGGGCGAGCGCCACGTCCAGCCGCCCGTCGCCGCTGACCGACTTGCCGTCACGCCCGCCGTCCACGGTGGCACGCGCGGTGTACAAGACCTTGCTGATACTCATGGGAATTCCTCCTGGATGTCGTGCGCCACGGTGGTCCTAGCGAGCGGGGTCGAGGACGAGCTTGCCGACGGTGCGGCGGGAACGGATGTCGTTGTGCGCCTTGGCGACCTCGGACAGCGGGTAGTCACCGCCGACGATCGCGGTGAGCTGCCCCTTCTCGGCGAGGGCGAACAGCTCGGCCAGCGGCTCGGCGATCATGCCCGGCGTGCCGAAGCAGTCGGCCAGCCAGAAACCAACGACGGACTTCGAGCCCCGCATGAGCGCGGCCGGGATGACCGGCGTGGCCGCCTCTCGCGAGGCCGACCCGTAGGTGACCAGCCTGCCGAAGCGACCGAGCGCGGCAAGGGAAGCGTCGAAGGTGGGACCGCCGACCATCTCCAGCACGATGTCCACGCGCTTGCCGCCGTTGGCCTCGACGAGGCGTTCCTTCAGCCCTTCGGGAGCGCCGTCCACCGCGACGTCCGCGCCGAGTTCGAGTGCCTTGGCGCGCTTGTCCTCCGTGGACGCGGTGGCGATGACGCGGCCCGCACCCCACTGCTTGGCCAGCTGCACCGCGAGGGAGCCGACGCCCCCGGCCGCGGCGTGCACGACGACGGTCTCACCCTCGGTCATCCGCGCGGAGGTCCGCAGCAGGTGCCACGCGGTAGTGCCCTGGAGGACCAGCGCCAGCGCGGCGCCGTCGCTGACGCCATCCGGCACGTCGAAGGCGGTCTGCTCGGCCGCGACGGCCCGCTCCGCGTAGCCGCCGCCGTTGAGCAGCGCGACGACGCGCCGCCCGTCCGCGGTGCGGCCGACCACCTCACCGCCCGGGACCAGCGGCAACGACGCCGGGGCCAGGTAGGAGTTCTCGACCTGGTGGGTGTCGGCGTAGTTGACGCCCGCCCGGTCCACCGCGATCAGCACCTGTCCCGGCCCGGCGACGGGCTCCGGCAGGTCGGTCAGGGTCAGCACCTCGGGACCGCCGAACTCGGTGATCTGCACTGCACGCATCTGAGTTGCCCCTCATTGTTCTGTACGGCGTACAGTACACCGTACAGTAGCGGCACCGACCGGGAGAAGTGATGTCCGACAAGCGCACCAGGGCCCCGCGCAACACCCTCAACCCGGAGCTGATCGTCACCACGGCACTGCGGCTGATGGCGGCCGACGGCGTCGAGGCGTTCAGCCTGCGCGCGCTCGCCAAGGAGCTGGGCGTCGGCCCCATGGCGCTCTACACGTACTTCCGCGGCAAGGACGAGCTGTTCGACGCCGTCCGCGACCACCTGCTCGGCACACGACGGCTCGCCACGGCGAAAGGCCCGTGGCAGCAACAGATCCGCTCCGTCGCGACGGGCCTGCGGGAGCTGCTGCTGGAGTACCCGTGCCTACTGCGCATTCTGGCCAGCCGACCGTTGAAGGGGCCAGAAACCGCCGCGGTGACGGAAACGCTCGTGCGCGCGCTGCGGGAAGCGGGCTTCAGCAAGGAGAACGCCGCGCGGGCGTACACGATGCTGTTCACCTTCGTGCTCGGCGCCGCGCTCTGGGAGTCGCAGATGAACGCGGAGAAGCAGGACCCGGAAGGACGGCGGCGGCTGCGCGCCACGATGGCCTCACTGTCCGAAGTGGACTATCCGACCGTGGTGGACCTGGCGGGCGAGCTGGCCGCGACCAGCGGCGGCGACGCCCAGTTCGAGTTCGGCCTCCGCGCCCTCGTCGCCGGACTGGAGCCCCTGCTCGACTAGTGGGCAAACTTGACGAGTCGTTGGGTTTTTGCAACAGTTCGTTCATGAGTCCGGTACGGCGCGGCAAGGAACTGCCCATCTACAACCGGCTGCCCGTCCTGCGCGCCGAGCGGGGGATGAGCCGCGCCGCGCTCGCGGAGGCCGTCGAGGTCAACCCGCAGACGATCGGCGCGCTGGAACGGGGCGACCACTACCCCAGCCTCGACCTGGCGTTCCGGATCTGCGCCGTGTTCGGCCTGCCCGTGGAGGCCGTCTTCGGCCGCGAACCGTTCACGCCCCTGTCCACCCAGCTCTACCGGGAGTAGTCATGTCCAGCCACACCCGCGCCCGCCGCCGCAACGTCGCACTGGTGGTCCTCATCGGCTTCGCCTGCATGATCGCCGGAGCCGCCCTGTTCCGTGACCCGACCCTGGTCGTCTCCGCCGTGCTGATGGCGGTGGGACTGCTACTGGGAGTCGGTGGCACGTTCGTCCTCCGCTCCCGCACGGGACGCGCCGCGGGCCACGGCGAAGACCTCGACGAGCGCGACACCGAGCTGCGCGACGCCGCGCACTACCGCAGCTACCAGGCGTTCGGCGCGCTGATGCTGGCCGACCTGGCATACGGCCTGGTGGTCGCAGGCCATCCCGAGGCGGGCTCGCTGACCGCGGCCATGACCGCGACGCTGTTCCTGCTCGGCACCGCCATGCCCGCACTGAACCTCGCGTGGACGCTGCCCGACGACGACCCGGAGGACTTCGCTACGACTCCTCCGCGAGCCGCTTGATCGCCGCGAGCCTGCGGTCCCACTCCGCCGCGACGTGGTCCATCCACCGCGCGGTCGTGCCCAGCGCCTCCGGGCGCACGGTGTAGAGCACCTCGCGACCGTGCCGCCGCCCCGCCACCAAGGCCGCTTTCTCCAGCACCGCAAGGTGTTTGACCACGGCCTGCCTGGTCACCGGGAGCTCGGCGGCGAGCACGGTCGCCGAGCACTCCCCCCGCGCGGCGATGAGGTCCAGCACCCGCCTGCGCATCGGATCGGCGAGCGCGGCCAGAACCTCGTCAACGGTCATGCCGCCTCCGCTGAGACAATCGCGTCGCCGGAAGTCACGCTTCCACGTACTCCTTCAACTCATCCAGCTCGGCCTGCCAGCCGCCGACGTTGTCCTTGTGCTTGGCGGCCCGGACCTCCGGCTCGAAGGCGAGAGCGTCGAACCCGGTCTCCACCAAGCGAAGCCGGGTACCCGCCTCCTCCGAGGCCAGGGTGTACTCAACCCGGGTGGAGTTGCCGTCGGTCACCTCGGCCCCCGACTCGGTGGTCCACCGGTAGACCAGCCGCGACGTCGGCTCGACCACGTCGATCACGGCGTTGAACCGGCCGTGCTCGGCCCAGCCGAAGACCATCCGGCCGCCGGGCCGCAGGTCGATCTCGGCGGAGTCGCCCAGCCACTTCATGATCTGGTCGGACTCGGTGATCGCGGCCCACACCCTGGCGACCGGCGCGTTGATCACAAGTTCCCGCTCGATGCGGTCAGTGCTGTTCATGGCGCACGTCCTCTCGTTTGGCGCAACCCAAGAGTTGCACATCCTCCCGCGAGGCGCAACCGGTGAGTTGCACAAGAACGAGAGCGGCGATGATCAGGTAGGCGTTGCCGACCAGGTGCTGCCACCACAGGAAGTGCCCCTGCGGCGACATCAGCCGGTGCGGCTCGGCGAAGAACACCGCCACCACCGCCAGCCACACCCAGTTCCGCGCGAGCACCAACCCGATCAGCGCGGGCACCACCCAGACCCAGTGCGTCGTCCACGACACCGGCGAGGCCAGCAGTCCCGCCACCGCGACCACCGTCAGCGCCAACAGGTCCTCGCCCCGCCGCCGCAGCCGGGCCGCGACGAACCACGCCACCGCGACGACCGCCACCACGCCCACCGCCCACAACGCGATGACGGCCGAGTCCGGCAGCCCGCTCCGCACGAGCAACCCGCGCAGCGACTGGTTGTCCCGCGACCAGGACGCGCCGATCCGATCGGTCTTGGCCAGGACACCGAACCAATAGGCCATGGAATCCTTGGGCGCCAAGAGAAATCCCAGCGCGGTGGCACCGAGGAAGCCCAGGACCACGGTGCCCGCGGGCCGCCACTGCCGCGCCACCACGAAGTACAGCCCGAACGCCGCCGGGGTCAGCTTGATCGCCGCCACCACGCCGATCAGCAACCCACGCGGCCAGGGCGTCTTCGTCAGCAGGCAGTCCGCGACGACGGCGACCATCAGCAGCACGTTGATCTGCCCGAGCCACAGCGTCGACCGCACCGGCTCCACCAGCACGCACAGCAGCGTGAAACCCAGTCCCAGCAACCAGTTCCGGCCGAGGTGGCGCACGACGAGCACGCAGGTCCCGGCCAGCGCGAGCACGGTCAGCAGCGTCAGCACCATCACCGCGCCGGTCATCGGCAGCAGCGCGAGCGGGGCGAAGAACACCGCGGCGATCGGCGGATACGTGAACGGCAGCCCGGTATCGCTGGGCAGGTAGGGGAATCCGTCGCCGTACAGCGGCAGTCCGTTGAGCCAGGCGTGCCCACCCGCGCGGTAGACCTGGAGGTCGATCAGCGTCGAGCCCCAGGTGAACAGCGCCGCTAGCACGACGGCCGCCGCGAGGGCAAGCAGGTTGTTCCGAGTGCGCACCACGAGTGCCTTCTTACAGCGGCCCGGCGCTAGCGTTTCCCTCGACCACTCTTTACGGGGGAGATCCAGCCATGCATGTGCTACTCGCGACCGCCGGTTCCAGGGGAGACGTCGCCCCGTACACGGGCCTCGGCGTGCGCTTAGCAGCGGAGGGACACAAGGTCACCATCGCCACGCACGAGCCCTTCGAGGAGTTCGTGCGCGCGTGCGGGCTCGGTTTCCGCGCGCTGCCCGGCGACCCGCGCCAGGCCATGGAGTCCGAGCAGGGCCAGCGTTGGTCGCAGGCCAAGTCCTCCGCAGTCGGCATGTTCAGGCAGCTGAAGGTGATGAAAAGCGAGATCCGCAGCGGCGCGCTCGCCCTCGCCGACGTCGTCGAGGAGGAGGGCCCGGACGTCCTGCTGGCGGCTCCGCTGGTCTCCTCGGTCAGTTTCGTGACCGGCAAGGGACTGCGCATCCCCAGCGCGGGGGTGTTCCTCGCCCCCGGCTACCCCACCCGCGAGTTCGCGCCCGTGCTGAGCAAGAGCGCCTCGTTCGGCCCGGCGGGCAACCTGCTCGCGGGACACGCGATCACGCGCATGGTCGCCATGGCCTTCGGCTCGGCCGCCGCCGTGGTGCGCGAGCGCTACGGGCTGCCGAAGGTCTCCCTCGGGCAGGCGCTGCGCCAGCAGAACGCCGAGAAGTGGCCGGTGTTCAACGGCTACAGCAGGCACGTGATCCCACGCCCGGCCGACTGGCGCGAAGGAATTGAGGTCTGCGGCTACTGGTGGCCGCACGTCGCGCCCGGCTACGAGCCGCCCGCCGAGCTGGTGGAGTTCCTCGACGCGGGCCCGCCGCCGGTGTTCATCGGCTTCGGCAGCATGGTGCCGGGCGACGGGGAACGGCTCGGGCGCCTCGCCGCGGCCGCGCTGAAGCAGGCCGGGGTGCGCGGGGTGATCCAGGCGGGCTGGGCCGAGCTGAACACGGTGGAGGACGAGAACCTGATCTCCATCGGCGACGTGCCGCACGAGTGGCTGTTCCCGAGGATGGCCGCGGTCGTGCACCACGCGGGCGCGGGCACCTCAGCGGCGGCGCTGCGGGCGGGCGCGCCCGCGGTCCCCGTCCCGGTGCTGGCCGACCAGCCGTTCTGGTCCGGCAGGCTGGCCAGGCTCGGCGTCGCCACCGCCCCGGTGCCGATGCAGTCGCTCACCGCTGACCGGCTCGGCGCCGCGATCCACGCCGCGGTGACCGAACCCGGGTACCGCGAGCGGGCCGAGGGGCTGGCCAAGCTGATCAACGCCGAGGACGGGGCGGCTCCGGTGGTGGAGTTCGTGAACGGGTTGTAGTGCCCGGTATGGCCGGGGTATCCGCTCGGTATTTAGCACGCGTTCAGCGTGGGGCGGCATCCTGGTGTCCGGGCAGGGGGGTGCCAGATGGAGTTCCGGGTCCTGGGGGATTTGGAGGTCAGGGGCGCGCGGGGCCGGATCCCGGTCAACGGGAAGCGGCAGCGCGCGCTCCTGGCCGTCCTGTTGTTGCGCGCCGGGCGCGTGGTCGGGGTGGAGGAGCTGGTCGCGTCGGCGTGGCCGGACCGCCCACCCGCCGCCGCGCGCAAGCAGGTGAAGATCGCGGTTTCCGCGCTGCGCAAGGCTTTCGGCGATCCCGGGGTGATCGTCACCCGCTCCCCCGGCTACCTCATCGAGCCGGAGGAGCACCGCCTGGACCTGCGCTGGTTCGAGGCGCTGGTCCGCGCGGGCCGGGCCGCGACGACCCCGGAGGACCGGGCGCGCTACCTGCGCGAGGCGCTGGAGGAGTTCCGCGGTCCGGTGCTCCCCGGGATCGGCCTGGACACCGAGGTCCTCGAACAACGGCGCGCCGAGGTCACCGAGGAGTACGCCGAACTGGAGCTGGAGCTCGGCCGCGGTGGCGACCTGGTCCCCGAGCTGTCCCGGTTGGCAGAGCGATACCCGCTGCGCGAACGGTTGCACGGCCTGCTCGTCACGGCCCTGCACCGTTCGGGACGGCAAACCGAGGCGCTGCGAGCACTCCAGGAAGCCCGCGCCGCGCTGGCTGAACCCGGCGCGTACCTGCTCCGGGTCGAGCAGCAGATCGCCCCGGCGCCCCTGGAGGTCCGTCCCGCCCAGCTGCCCGCTGACATCGGCGACCTCACCGGCCGGATCGCCGAGGCCGACCAGCTGTGCGCCACCCTGGAGGGCCCGCCTTCCGGTTACGCGCCACCGCTCGCCGTGCTCACCGGAGCGGCCGGGACCGGCAAGTCCGCGCTCGCCGTGCGCGTCGGCCACCGGCTGCGCACCGCCTTCCCTGACGGCCAGCTCTACGTGGACCTGCGCTCGGACAAGGACAATCCGGTGTCCACAATGGACGCGCTGGCCGGGTTCCTGCGCGCGTTCGGCTCTCCGGTGCCCGACGAGCTCGCCGAACGCGCCGCGCTCTACCGCAGCGTCCTCGCGGAGCGCCGCGTCCTGGTCGTGCTGGACAACGTCACCGACGAGGACCAGGTGGCCCCGCTGCTGCCGGGGGCGGGTGACTGCGCCGTGTTGGTCACCTCCCGCAGGCGGCTGACCGGTGTGGCGGGCGCGCACCGCGTCGAGCTGACCGGTTTGGGTTCGCGGGAATCGCTCGCGTTGCTCGGCGCGCTCGCGGGTGAGGGCCGGGTGGCCGCGGAACAGCTCGCGGCGCGGCGCATCGCGTTCCTGTGCGAGGGATTGCCGCTCGCCGTCCGCATCGTGGGAGCCAAGCTCGCCGATCATCCACAGTGGACGTTGCAGCGGATGGCCGACCGGTTGGCCGATGACGCGTACCGGCTGGCGGAGCTGCGGCACGGCGGCCTGGACCTGCGGGCGGCGCTGGAGGACAGCGTGCGCGCCCTGGGTTCGCAGGCGGGCCGGTTGTTCCGGCGACTGGGACTGCTGGGGTTCTCCGAGATCACTCCGGCGGTAGCTGGGGCGCTCGCCGGAGTGAGCTCGGAGAAGGCGGCTCGGCTACTGGAAAGCCTCGCCGCGTCTCGGGTGCTGCTCGCGGGCGGCGAGGACCGGTACCGGATGCCGGATCTGTTCCGGCTCCTCGCCAGGGAGCACTGCGCACCCGAGGGTGAGGGCAGGCCGGCCCAAGTCGGGCTGGGGGTCCTGACTTGAGCCGACCGCCCCGCAGGCCGGTGATCAGGGCGCACAGATCACCGGCGGGAATGAAGTTTTCGTGATTTCGATTTCGTGGGTGTGTTACCCGGAATCGATCGAGTGCAAAGCTAGCAGACGCCCGATGACGCCATTATCCGACTGTGACCTGCGTCACCGCATGCTTAACGCACATTTAG
Organism: Allokutzneria sp. A3M-2-11 16; assembly: GCF_024213555.1. Lineage (GTDB taxonomy): Bacteria > Actinomycetota > Actinomycetes > Mycobacteriales > Pseudonocardiaceae > Allokutzneria. The sequence goes on from NZ_JANAVO010000002.1 coordinate 343,789, forward strand.
GGTCCTGCCCGGGAAAGTGAAGTCAAGCTGACAATCCTTCAGTATTCGGCCAACTCTGAACCGGGAAAAGATCCTGGTCCAGGGCGCGCGCCGACGTAAAATCTTCCTCAAGCAAACGAAGGGCACGGAGATTAAACGTGCGTCTCCACATAATTACTTACCAGTAAGGGTGCGCCACGGGACGTGGACGACCACCCGTTCCCGGAGCTGCTCGTTCATGAACCACAACTCGCCGGTAGCCGGCCAGTAGGACAGGTTCTGGTTGTTGACGGGCGCCTCGGTCAACTGCGAAATGGTCTGCCCGGCCATCCCGCCGTGGAGGCAACTGGGCAGGTCCACGGGCTTGCCCGCGTGCTGGGCACAGGTACCGGAGACCACGATGTAGCCGTTGTGCGCGACGGCGCCCTGCATAGCCCACACCGGCGAGCGGAATGCCTCGACCGCGCGCACCGAGCCATTCGGCTCAGCCCGAAGCAATCCGGTTCCGGGATCGAGCGGCCACCGCACCACCCGCCCGCCCCCGCCCTTGGCGACGTGCTCAGAAATGATCATGGAACTGGTTCCCCGGTCCAACGACAGGCTCGCCGAACAGGGCTTGTCCCCATTGATCCGGGTACAGCCGCCGCCCTCGTACCAGTAAGCACCGATCTGCGGCAGCGCCCAGGCGTGGTAACGCGCGGAGAAGCGCCCGTTGGCATTGCGCCCCACGTGCGCGGGCCCCGTGTCCATGGCCCAGAAGTGCCGAAGGTCGAACACCCGCAGAACGGTCCCCTGCACCAGGTAGAGGTAGTTCCCGTACCACGACAACCCGTCGCCGTGACTGGAGATCGCCTTGAAGTCGCCCGTCGCGTGCGGCTCCACCAGCAGCACGTGCCGGTAGGCCAGCGTCTTCTCGTCGAGGAAGGACACCCGGGTGAACGTGTCCCCCTCGGTGTGCCAGCTGGCCGCGATGATCCGCTTCCCCCCGACTGTCCCACCGGCCTGCGCGTCGCCCGATCCCGTTACGCCCTGCGGAATCCACGCGTTGGCGTCGTCGTCTTCCCCGTCCTGCCAGCAGAAGCCTTTGGGCCCCAGCCCCGGTTTGAGGTGCGTCCCGTGGCACAGCGCCCGCCCTTTGCGGTTCGCGCTGGCGAGAACGTCGTTGAGCCCCTTGGGTTTCAGCTGCGCGGCCCGTTCTAGTGCGTCCATGTTGGACTTGTACACCGCGAACGTCTGCCCTTGGACGTAGACGAACCGGCTCGCGTCGATGCGCGGGAACGGCACCGCCGCGCTCGCGGGCGCCGCGAGTCCGGCCATGGTGAGCACGAGGACGACAAGCAACCGGATCGCTCGCATAGCAGTGATTCTCCCACCCCTGGTCAGGCCGGTCATCCGCCATTGAGCGCAGCCTCGTTCAGCTGGCGAGGCGGTGGTCCAGCCGAATGTTCCTGCGCGGCGCGCGGTCCGTGTCCACCCACGCGGGCGGTATGAACACCGGGAGTCCCCGGTCGAAGCGGATCTCCCAGTCGCCTTGGTGCAGAACGTGGTGGTGGTGCGAGCAGAGCAGGACCATGTTGCTCAAGCTCGTCTCCCCGCCGTTGATCCAATGCACGACGTGATGCGCTTCCGTCCACGCCGGAGGCAGATCGCAGCCGGGGAACGCGCACCCCTTGTCCCGTACTGCCAAGGCTTTCCGCAGCCCCGGTGGCGCGGTGCGCTCGGTCCGCCCGAGGTGGAGGGGCACCCCGTTCCCGTCGAGGACGATCGGGGTGATCCTCGCGTCGCAGCCGATCTTGCGGATCAGCTGGGCGGTCATCGGCCCGCCCCAGTTCGCCCACCCCGTACCCATGCCGTCGCGGAACGCCTCGTAGGAGATCGTCACGATCACCTGCGCCCGTTCACCACCGCTGGACGGCAGCTTCCCGCACGCCATCGCCATCCGGACCATGTCGGTCAGCGCGTCGGCATATCGCTGTCCGGTCCTGCGCTCGTCCTTGACACCGTCGACCGTGCGCGGCTTGGCGAGAGCGTGCATCGCGGCGAGGAACGCCTCGGCCGCTTCCGGATCGAGAACGCCCCGGAGTCCGATCGACCCGTTGGGCTTGCGGAAGATCGTCAGATCGCGCTTCGCGATCGCCTCCTGCTCCTCCCGGAACACCCCGTCCGGATCCACCAGCGCGCGCAGGTGTCTCCCGGCCTTCTCCAACTCCTTGTGATTCAGGCTGCGAGCGTGCCCGGCCAACGCAGCTTCGGCTTCCGTGCGAACCTCGGCCGGGATGGCGCGGAGGGTGTCGGAGATGACGAACACGTGCTCCGCCTGAATCTCCCCTTCCTGCAACGCCTTCCGCGTCTCCGGCAGCGACGGCAGGTCGTGGACGAGGCGGGCTCTGTGCCGGGCCTCGTACGGCGAGAGCACCATCGCGTCCCGCAACAACACCGCCAACGTCCGGCACCCGTGCTTCAGGTGCAGGCTCCGCGTCTCCGCCTCGGCCGCGAGTTCGGCGGACGCGGCGGTGACCAATCGTTGGACCAGTTCCAGCTTCCGCAACGCGGGCAGGATGTCGTCTTCCGCGATCCGATAGCTGTCCTGCCGCGACAGCAGCTCCCGCAGATGATCTACAAACCCGTTGATCTCCATAGGTTCCCCTCCCCACACAACTGGATCAGAGGAAGGAAGAAGAGCCGAAGTACCAACGGGTGATTCCCCTGCGCCCCAACGGTTCCAGGGCGTAACAACCCCAGAAACTCAACCAGGGCATTCGAGCACCGTCCAAAGTGGACTAACATCAAGTCACAAAAACCCAGGCGCACCAACAAAAACAAGAACAAGAACGCAAGCCGCAGCTGGAACGGTCGACTTTACCTGGGGTGCGCGTGCCATACGCTCATCGCGAGGGCCGGGGTTCCATCCCGTGCCCCTGAAAGGCCCAAGGGCACGCGCAAGGGACCCCAGGTCAAGTCGACCCCCGCTGGTACCGGCGCAAGCTGGAAGCCCAGCGCAAACTAGCAGCCACGCACAAGATCAGCGCACTTCTCCCCGATCATCATCGTCGTGATGCACGGATTCACCGCGATGAGAAACGGCATCACGGACCCGTCAGCCACCCGCAGCCCCGAAACCCCCTTCACCCGCAGCTCCGGGTCCAACGGCGATCCCGCGTCCACCCCCATCCGCACGGTCGACGAAGGGTGGTACACCGTGTTGTGCGTCTTGCGGATGTAGTCCAGCAGCTCGTCATCCGACCGCACGTCCGGCCCGGGCGCCAGTTCCGTCCCGGCCCAGGGCGCCATCGGCTCCTGCGAAACGATCTCACGCGCCAGCCGAAGCCCGTGAGTCATCACGCGGATGTCGTGCTCGTGCGTGAAGTAGCGGGGATCGACCAGCGGGCGATCGCGATAATCGGTGCTCTGCAAGCGAACGGTGCCCAGCGACCGGCTGCGGGTCACGTTCGGAGTGAGGCAGAAGCCGTTCTCCGTCGTGGGATAGCCGTGCCGCGCGGTGTTGAGGTCGAAGGGCACGGAGCCGTAGTGGAACATCAGGTCGGGCCGATCGAGGCCGTCCTGAGTCGTGGTGAAGATGCCGATCTCCCACCACTGCGTGGATTCCGTGGGCATGGGGCGCTTGGCTTCCCACTGGATCACGCCCTCGGGATGGTCCTGGAAGTTCTCGCCGACGCCGGGTGAGTCGACAACGACATCGATGCCAAACGAGCGGAGGTGCTCGGCGGGGCCGATTCCGGAGAGCATCAACAGTTTCGGGCTCTCGATCGCGCCGCAGCTGACGATGACCTCGCGGCGCGCGGAAGCGGTCAACGTGTGCAGCAGGTCGGGCGCCAGGTACTCGACACCGGTGCAGCGGCCGGAGGAGATCACGAGCTTCTTGGCGCGGACCCCGGTGCGCACTTCGAGGTTGCGCCGCGTGCCCACGATCGGGTGCAGGTACGCTGCCGAGGCGGAGGAGCGGTTGTTGGCCGCGTCGGCGTTGATCTGGAACCAGTTCGCCCCGTTGGTCACCGTCGTGCCGGAGTTGAACTCGGCGCGCGGAATGCCCGCCGCCGAGCACGCCTCCAGCAGCGCGGCGCCGCACGGGTCGGCGGACTTGATGCCGCGGATCTGCACGGGACCGGAGCGACCGTGGTGCTCGCCCGGCCCGTCGTTGGTCTCCAAGCGTTGGTACAGCGGAAAAACTTCCGCCGCGCTCCACCCGGTGCAGCCGTTCGCCGCCCACTCGTCCAGGTCCTCGGCCGGAGCCCAGAACGCGATGCACGAGTTGTGCGATGAGCACCCGCCGAGCACCTTGGCCCGCGCGTGCCGCATGAACGAGTTGCCGTTGTCCTGCTCCTGCACCGGGTAGTCCCAGTCGTAGCCGGACTCCAGCAGTGCCATCCAGCGGTCCAGCCGCAGGATCGCGTCATCGTCCACATCGGACGGTCCGGCCTCCAGGAGGCAGACCGTGACGTCCGGGTCCTCCGAGAGCCGCGCCGCCAGCACCGATCCCGCGGTGCCACCGCCGACGATGACGTAGTCGAACTCGCTCACGACGGCTCCTCCGCTGCTGTGTACGCGTTCTCCGGGCGCACACCGGTCTTGTGCCGCAACGCGAACCAGTAGTAGGCGAAGCCGAGCACGGCCACGCCGCCGACGAACAGGAACGCGCCCCACCGCAGGTACCAGTGGAACGGCTCGGTCGGGTTGTAGATGGCCTGGCGGGGCAGCAGCAGGTTGACCGTCATCCCGGCGCCCCACAAGATCGCCAGGACGTTGACCGGGATTCCCCAGCGCCCCAACGAGAAGCCCGCGGGTTGCCACCGGCCGCGGATGCGCGCGACCAGCATCGGCACGGTCACCATCAGGTACGCGATGTAGATCATGATGATCGCGATGCTGGTGATCACCGCGAAGATCTGCGGCTGGCCGACGTTGACCACCAGGACGCCGACCGCGAGCAGGCCGGTGATCACCGCGGGGGCGACCGGGGTGCCGAAGCGCGGGCTCACCCTGGCCAGCAGCCCGGCGGCGGGCAGGTTGTTGTCCCTGGCCATGGCGAAGGCCATCCGGATGCTCGCGGTCTGCACGGCGAGCACGCACACGGTGATCGCGACGACCACCGCCCACAGGAAGATCGTGCCGAGCGTCGAACCGAGCACGTCGAGCAGGATGAACTGCAACCCGGTCGTCGTCAGCTCGGGCGCGTTGATGTCCTTGGCCGCCATCAACGCGAACAGCAGGATCAACCCGCCGAGCACGAACGAGGCGATCAGCGCGCGCAGGATCGCCTTCGGCGCGTTCTTGCGCGGGTTGAGCGACTCCTCCCCCAGGGACGCCGCGGTGTCGTAGCCGTACATGACGTACGCGGAGGCCAGCGACGCGGTCAGGAACGCGCCGAGGTACCCGAGCGGTTGCCCGGCGCCCGCGCCCTGGGTCTCGGTGACCACCTCCGGGCCCCGGGTGATGTTGGCCGCCAGCACGATGATCAGCAGCACGGCGGCGATCAGCTCGATGAGCACGCCCGCGCTGTTGATCCGCGCCATCAGCTTCACCCCGAAGGCGTTGACCAGGGTGGTGAACAGGATCAGCAGCGCGCCGAGCAGCACCGCGTTGGTGGCGGCGTCGGTCGGGTTGCTCCCGGAGCCGACGAGCTGGAACGCCGAGGAGATCTGCGGCAGCGTCTGCTGGTAGGCCAGCGCGACCGCGGCGATGGTGGTGATCGAGGCGATCAGCATCATCCACCCGGCCAGCCACGCCACGTGCGGGTTGCTCAGCCGTTTCGTCCAGTTGTAGACCGAACCCGCGACCGGGTAGGTGCCCGCCAGCTCCGCGAAGCACAGCGCCACCATCAGCTGGCCGACGAAGACCATCGGCCACGACCACCAGTACGCCGGGCCGCCGTGCGCCATGCCCAGGTAGAACAGCTGGAACGTGCCGGTGAGGATGGAGATGTAGCTGATCCCCGCCGCGAAGGTGTGGAAGATGCCCAGTGTGCGTTTGAGCTCCTGCTTGTAGCCGAACTGCGCGAGCCCCGTGTCCTCTGCCTGTGCCATGTGGTCCCTCCCGGTCAGGGTCAGTTCCCGGCGAACCAGTTCTGCGGTTCCGGGCGGAGGTTCTGCCAGATGTGCTTGGTCTCCCGGTACTCGTCGAGCCCGCTGGGGCCCAGTTCCCTGCCGACACCGGAACGCTTGAAACCGCCCCATTCCGCCTGTGGCACATAGGGGTGGTAGTCGTTGATCCACACGGTCCCGTGCCGCAGCCGCGCCGCGACCCGTTGGGCCCGGCCCGCGTCGCTGGTCCACACCGCCCCGGCGAGGCCGTAGTCAGTGTCGTTGCCGATCCGCACCGCGTCGTCCTCGTCGGTGAACCGCTCGACGGTCAGCACCGGACCGAAGGACTCATCCCGCAGCGCCGACATGCCGGATCGGCATTCGTCCAGAATCGTTGGCGGGTAATAGAAACCCGGCCCTTCCGGCACGACTCCGCCGCAGCGCAGCACGGCGCCCTCCGCGATGCCGTTGGCCACATAGGCTTCGACCTTGGCGCGGTGCGCCTCAGAGATCAGCGGACCCGTCTCGGCCTTCTCGTCGAACGGACCGCCGAGCCGGATCGTCGAGGCCCGGCGGACCAGTTCGTCCACGAAGCGGTCGTGCAGCTCGTCCTGGACGATCAGCCGCGCGCCCGCGGAGCAGACCTGGCCGGAGTGCAGGAAGATCGCGGTCAGCGCGTAGTCGACGGCCGTCTCGAAGTCCGCGTCGGCGAAGACGATGTTGGGGTTCTTCCCGCCCAGCTCCAGCGCGACCTTCTTCACCGTCGCCGCAGCGGCGGCCATGATCCGCTGTCCGGTCGCCAGGCCGCCGGTGAACGACACTAGGTCGACGTCGGGATGCTCGGACAGCGGCGCGCCCGCCTCGGGTCCCGCTCCCAGCACCAGGTTCGCCACCCCGGGTGGCAGCCCCGCCTCCTCCAGCAGGCGCATCAGCAGGATCGCGGTCGAGGGCGTCAGCTCACTGGGCTTGAGCACGAACGTGCAGCCCGCCGCGAGCGCGGGCGCGACCTTCCACGAGGTCTGCAACAGCGGGTAGTTCCACGGCGTGATGAGCCCGCACACCCCGATGGGCTCGTGCACGACCCGGCTCAGCACATCGGGGTTGCCCGCGTCGACCACGCGCCCCGACTCCGCCCCGACCCGCGTCGCGAAGTAGCGGAAGCAGGCGGTGACGTCGTCGATGTCGTACTCGCTCTCCACCAGGCGTTTGCCGGTGTCCAGCGATTCCGCGCGGGCGAGCTCCGCCTTGTCGCGCTGGAGCAGGTCCGCGACCTTCAGCAGCAGCGCGGCGCGCTCGGACGCGGGCGTCCGCGGCCAGGGCCCGGTGTCGAAAGCCGTTCTGGCCGCGGCGATCGCGGCCTCGGTGTCCGCGCGCGTCGCTTCGTCCACAGTGGACACGACGGCGTGGTCGGCCGGGCACCGGATCTCGCGCCGCCCACCGGCGCGGGCCGACTCCCACCTGCCGCCGATGTACAGCTCAGGCATCGGAGGTCCCTTCTTCCGAGTGATCCGACCCTAACCCACCGATCGACCCCCCGCCCCGGCCGAACGAAGCCTCCCGCCCCGCCCCTCAACCGCCGGGGTTACGTACCCAATGTGGTTTTGGTTACGTCTGACGAAACAAATGTCACATTGGGTACATAAGCGCGGCGGGGGTGAGGGGTACTTGAAGACCGGCGAACGTGACGACTATCGGTTGTCAGCCGTCCGTTCGACCACCCACTTGTGGAACTCCCCGATGTGGTGCTCGCTCGGCACCAGCACGCCGCCGGAGCGGTAGGCACGCGAGTCCATCGCGGGCTGGCACCGCTCGCACGCGTCGAAGTCCTGCTGGTTCACCCGGTGGAACAGTTCGACCGAGCGCGAGACGTCGCGACCCGAACGCACGACCTCCGGCGAGTACAGCCAGTCGCACTCCACCACCGTGCGGTCGGTCGCGAGCGGGAACATCCGGTGGACGATGATGTGGTCGGGCACCATGTTCACGAACACCTGCGGCTTGATGGTGATCGCGTAGTACCGGCGGTCCTGTTCGTCGGCGATCCCGGGAAGCCGCCCGAAACCCTCGCTCCCGTCGACGGTGAACCCCTTGGCCTCCTCGGCGAACTCAGCGCCGTGGCCGACGTAGTACTGCGCGGCGTAGCCGTCTGCGAACTCCGGCAGCACCTCGGTCAGTTCGGGGTGGATCGTCGCGCAGTGGTAGCACTCCATGAAGTTCTCGACGATCAGCTTCCAGTTCGCCCTGACGTCGTAGGTGATCCGCTTCCCCAAGGTCAGGTCGGCGACCTGGTAGCGGTCAAGGGATTCCTCGTCGCCGAGCCGGTCGACGACCTCGCGCAGCACGGTGTCCTCGAACGACGGCGGTTCCTCGGCCAGGCACACCCACACGTAGCCGAGCCATTCCCGCAGGTGCGCGCCGACCAGGCCGTAGGCCGTGCGGTCGATGTCGGGCATCTTCGTCAGGTTCGGCGCCGCGATCAGCTTGCCGTCCAGGTCGTAGGTCCACGCGTGGTACGGACATTGGAAGTTGCGCCGCACCTCGCCGGTCTCCTGGACGCAGAGCTTCGCGCCGCGGTGGCGGCAGATGTTGAGGAACGCGCGCAGTCCGCCGGAGCGGTTGCGGGTGATGATCACGCTCTCTCGTCCTATTTGGACAGTCCGGAAAGCGCCGGGCTTGGCCAGTTCGTCGACCCTGATCGCGCAGAACCACATCCGCTCGAAGATGCGCTCCTGCTCGCGGCGGAAGGTCTCGGGGTCGGTGTAGTCGCGGCCGGGCAGGGTGGGGATCAGCGAAGAGGTCACGTGAAACTCCTGCGAGGGTCGAACAGCGCGATCGGGTGCTCGGTGCGGCCGGTCAGGGCGAGGTCGGCCAGGATCTCGCCGACGACGGGCACGAACTTGAAGCCGTGCCCGGAGAACCCGCAGGCGACGGTGACCCGCTCGTGCCCGGGGTGGCGGGCGATCACGAAGTGCTCGTCGGGCGTGGTGGTGTACATGCACGTGGCAGCGCGGAGAAACCGGCCGGGCAGGTTGGGGATGCACGCGGCCATGTGCCCGGCCATCGCGTCGATCTCCTCCTGGTGCACCGTGCGGTCGATCGTCTCCGGCGTGCACAGAACGCCCTTGCGGAAGAACGCCACCTTCGCACCACCGGACGGCCCGTCGTGCGCCGGGAAGCCGTAGACCTGCACTCCGGCGGCGTCTTCCCAGATGTAGATGGGGTGGTGGCCGAAGTCGAACTGCTCGACGCCGCCCGCGGGCTCGAACCAGTACTGGATCTGGCGTTCGATGGCGAACGGCACGCCGAGGTCGGCCAGCAGCTCCGGCGCCCACGCCCCGGGGCAGATCACCAGCTCCCCCGCCTCGTACGACCCCTTCGCGGTGATCACTCGAACACCGTCCGAAGTGGACTCGAAGCGCAGCATCGGCTCTTCGAAGCGGATGTCGGCCTGCGCGGCGGCGAGCTGGAGGTGCGCCCTGACCGTCTCCTCAGGACGGACGAAGCCCGCTCTCCGCTCGTACAAAGCGACTTCGCCCGGCAGCGGGTTCAACGTCGGGAACCGCTTGCGAAGCTCCGCCGCGTCCAGCATCTCGTGCGGGAGATCCCATTCCTGCGCCGAAAGCAGGCTTCCCGCAACGGTTTTGCTCGACGGTGGGCCCACCATCACGCCACCGGTCATCGACAGGACGTCGCGGCCGGTGTCGCGTTCGAGCTTCTCCCACAGCTCGTACGCGCGCAGCAGCAGCGGCACGTAGGCCGGGTCCTCGAAGTAGGACTGCCGGATGATCCGCGAGCCGCCGTGGCTGGAACCGTTGCTGTGCGCGGGGCCGAACTTCTCCAGGCCGAGCACCCGCGCTCCCCTGTTCGCCAGGTGGTGCGCGGCGGCGCTGCCCATGCCGCCCAGCCCGGCGACGATGACGTCGTACATCATTCCTCCGACGAGTCAGCGACGGATGCGGGACATCTCCGGGTCGAACAACGGTTCAGCCGTGACGGTCGCCGGGTACCGGCTGCCGAAGTAACCGATCTCCACCCGCGTGCCGGGTTCGGCGAGCGAAGCGGGCAGCCACGCGTACGCGATCGGCTGGTCGATGGTGTAGCCGTAGGCGGCGCTGGTCACGTAGCCCACGACATTCCCGTGGCTGTACACGGGTTCCTTGCCCAGGACCACGTGTTTGCGGTCGTCCAGGGTCAGGCACGTCAACCGCTGCTTCGGTTCGTCGAGCAGCGCCTCCTTGCCCAGGAAGTCGCCGACGTCCATCCGCACCGCGAAGCCGAGCCCGGCCTCGTACGGATCGTGCTCCGGCGTCATGTCCGTTCCCCAGGCACGATAACCCTTTTCGAGCCGCAAGCTGTTGAAGGCACTGCGTCCGGCCGCGATCACGCCGTGTTCCTGACCGGCTTCCCACAGCACGTCCCACAGGCGCTGCCCGAGGTCCGCCGTTGTGTAGAGCTCCCAGCCCAGTTCGCCCACATAGGACAGTCGCATCGCGGTCACCGGGACGTTCGCGAGGTACGCGTGCTTCGCCTTGAAGTAGCCGAATCCCTTGTGCGAGAAGTCGGACGTGGTCAGCGGCTGGACGAGGTCCCGGGCCAGCGGGCCCCACACGCCGATGCAGCACGTCCCGGCCGTGATGTCCCGGATCTGCACCGAGCCGTCCGGAGGCAGGTGCCGGGTCAGCCAGTCGAGGTCCAGGTTTCCGTTGGCGCCCACCTGGAACCGGTCCTTGGCGAGCCGTGCCACGGTGAGGTCGCTGCGCACTCCGCCGGTGTGGTCCAGCAGCAATGTGTAGGTGACCGCGCCCGGCTTCTTCGCGAGGTTGTTGGTGGCCATCCGCTGGAGGAAGTCCAACGCGCCCGGACCCGCGACTTCGAGGCGCTTCAAGGAAGTCATGTCGTACAGGGCGACCTTCTCCCTGGTGTGCTTCGCCTCCGCGGCGGCGATCGGCGACCAGTACCGCGCCGACCACGCGTCCCGCTCGGGCACGTCCACCGCCTCGGCGAGGTGCGCGTTCGAACCGAACCAGTGCGGGCGCTCCCACCCCGACGCTTCCAGGAAGACCGCGCCCAGTTCGCGCTGCCGCTGGTAGAACGGGCTCACCCGCAAAGGCCTCGGGGAGTACATGGGCTGCAACGGGTGCAGGATGTCGTAGACCTCGACGAAGTTCTGGCACCCGCGCTCGGCGATGTAGTCCGGCGCGAGCTGGACCTCCTCGAAGCGGTGCACGTCGCACTCGTGAAGGTCCACTGTGGACACTCCGTCGACGATCCACTCCGCCACCGCCTTCGCCACCCCGGCGGAGTGCGTGACCCACACGGCCTCGGCCAGCCAGAAGCCCTTGACCTCGCGGGCCTCGCCGAGCAGCGGGAATCCGTCCGGGGTGAACGAGAAGATCCCGTTGAACCCCTCCTCCACCTTCGCGTCGCCGAGCGCGGGCAGCAGGCTCCGGCAGTCCTGCCAGGGCCCAGCGAAGTCGGCCTCGGTGAACTCCAGCATCGAGGGCATCGGGCCGTCGTCGCTCAGCTCGTCGAGGTCGACCGGCATGGGGCGGTGCGCGTACGAGCCGATGCCAAGGCGGTCGTGGTGCTCGCGGAAGTACAGGTCGCGGTCCTGGTGCCGCAGGATCGGCCTGCCCGCCTCCCGCGAATCGTCCAGTTCGGACAGTCGAGTCGTGCGAACGTATTGGTGAGCAAGAGGAATCAGCGGCACGGTCATCCCGACCATCGCGCCGATGCGCTGGCCCCAGAAACCCGCCGCCGACACCACGATGTCCGCGGTGAACGTGTCGTGCTCCGTGCGCACGCCGACGACCCGACCGTTCTCCTGGAGGATCTCGACGACCGGCTGGTTGCCGTGGAACACCGCTCCTCGCGCGATGGCCCGCAGTGCTTGGGCTTCTCCCGCCCGCACGGCCTTCGCCAACCCGTCGTCCGGTGTGTGGAAGCCGCCGAGCACCGAGTCCTTGTCCAGCAAGGGCCACAGCTTCAAGCACTCCTGCGGCGTGAGCAGTTCGCCACGCACACCCCATGCGCTGGCGAACCCGTGCCGCCTTTCCAGTTCGGCCAAGCGCTCCGGCGTCGTGGCGATCTCCAGGCCGCCGACCTGGTTGAAGGCGCCATCCAGCCCGCAGAACTTCCGCACGGTGTAGGCGGCGAAGGTCGTCATGGTCTTGGACGGGTTGGTCTGGAACACCAGGCCGGGCGCGTGCGAGCTGGAGCCGCCCGTCGCGAACAGCGGCCCCTGGTCCAGCACGGTCACGTCGGTCCACCCGCGCTCGGTCAGCTCGTCGGCGAGCGAGCACCCGACGATCCCGGCGCCGATGACGATCACCTTGGCGGGCATCAGAAAACCACCACCGAACGCAGGACGCCGCCGGAGTGCATCCGCTCGAACGCCTGCTCCACCTCCTCCAGCGGGATCGTCTCGGTGACGAACCCGTCGAGGTCGAGCTTCCCGGCCAGGTAGAGGTCGATCAGCACCGGGAAGTCCCTGCTGGGCAGGCAGTCCCCGTACCAGCTGGACTTGAGCGCGCCGCCGCGGGAGAACAGGTCGATCAGCGGCAGCTCGATCTTCAGCTCCGGTGTCGGGACGCCGACCTGGACGACCGTGCCCGCGTGGTCGCGCATGTAGAACGCCTGCCGGTAGGTCTCGGCGATGCCGACCGCCTCGATCACCACGTCCGCGCCGTGCCCACCGGTCAGCTCGCGGACGGCCTCGACCGGGTCGGCCTCGCGCGAGTTGATCGTGTGCGTCGCCCCGAAACCCAGTGCGGCGTCGAGCTTCGCCTCGTCGATGTCCACCGCGGCGATCAGCCGCGCCCCGGCCACCGCGGCCCCGGCGATGGCGGCATTGCCGACGCCACCGCAGCCGATCACCGCGACCGCGTCGCCCCTGCCCACCGCGCCGGTGTTGACCGCGGCGCCGAACCCGGCCATCACCCCGCAGCCGATCAGCCCGGCCGCCTCCGGCCGCGCGGCCGGGTCCACCTTGACGCACTGTCCACTGTGGACGAGCGTCTTCTCGGCGAACGCGCCGATGCCCAGGGCCGGGCTCAGCGGGGTGCCGTCGGTCAGCGTCATCGGCTGCGCCGCGTTGCGGCTGTCGAAGCAGTACCAGGGCCTGCCGCGGCGGCAGGACCGGCAGCCGCCGCACGGCGCGCGCCAGGCGATCACCACGTAGTCACCCGGCTCCAGGTCGGTGACGTCGGGGCCGACCGACTCCACCAGCCCGGCCGCCTCGTGCCCGAGCAGGAACGGGAACTCGTCGTTGATCCCGCCCTCCCGGTAGTGCAGGTCGGTGTGGCAGACCCCGCAGGCCAGCACCCGCACCACCGCCTCGCCGGGACCCGGATCGGGAACGACGACCGTCTCGACCTCGACCGGCGCGTTGCGCTTGCGCGCCACGACGGCGCGAACCTCCTGCGGCACTGGGCTCTCTCCGTTCCGTGCGGGATTTTCCGGTTTGAAGCACGTGCGAAGCGGGCATCGCGCGCACGCGCGCGCGATTGGACTAAAGGAAGGGTTGTTGCGCATGGCGCACGGTGTTGTGGAATTGGAGACACCATGAGGGCGCGCCAAGGGCAGTGTCAAGCCCCGCTCGACCGCCTTAATGCGCTTGGAGCAGCGTCAGTTGAAGCCCATTCGGCGGGATGCCTCGACGCCCGCCTCGACGACCTGCCCGGTGATCTCGTCCAACCGCTGTTCGGTCAACCGGTAGGACGGCCCGGACACGCTGATCGCGCCGACCACGGTTCCGTCGTAGGAGCGAACGGGCGCCGCGGCCGCGTTCAGGCCGATCTCCAGTTCCTCGATCGAGAAGGCGCAGCCGCTCGCACGGATCTGCACCAGCTGCTCGCGCAGCGACTTCGTCGAGGTCACGGTGTTGTCGGTGAACCTGGCCAGCGGGCGGGAGAGCGCGACGCGCAGCCGCTCCGGCGGCAGGAAGGCCAGCAGTATCTTGCCGCTGGACGTCGCGTGCAGCGGGGTGCGCCTGCCGACCCAGTTGTGGCTGGTCACCGCAGCGGACCCGCGGACCTGCGCGACGTTGACGGCGGCGTCGTGGTCGGCGATGGCGACGTTGACGGTCTCGCCGAGCTGCGCGGCGAGCTGTTCGCACACCGGCCGGGTCTCCTGCGACAGGTCCAACCGCGCGGCGGTCGCGCCGGCCAGTCGAACGATTCCGACCCCGAGCCGGTACTTGCCGCGGTCCCCGGCCTGCTCAACCAGCCCGCGGTGTTCCAGCACGCCCAGCAGGCGGAACGCGGTCGACTTGTGCACGCCCAGTTCGGTGGCCACCTCGGTCACCCCGGCCTCGCCGTGCTTGGCCAGGATCTCCAGGACGCTGACCGCCCGGTCCACGGACTGCACAGAGTTCGCGCCACTGCGGCCCGTCCCCGATCCGTTGACCATGCGCCCACCGTAGCCATGGGTGAGCGCACTGCTCCAGACGGGTCTCTTGACGCCTCGGTGGCTCCGGCCGCACTCTGTTGCGCACAGCACTTCAAATCTCATCATCCGCAACAAGGAGTGCCGATGTTGCGCGTCTGCGATCTGTCCGAGCTGCCACCCGGTGAGTCGATCCGGATCTCCGAGTCGAACACCGCCGTGCCCGTCGCGGTGTTCAACGCGGACGGGGTGATCTACGCGGTCGACGACACCTGTTCGCACCAGGACGCGTCGCTGTCGGAGGGCTGGCTGGACGGCTGCTTCGTGGAGTGCCCCCTGCACGCCGCCTCCTTCGACCTGCGCACCGGGCTGCCCACCTGTCTACCGGCGAAGAAGCCGGTGCGAACCCACCAAGTGAGTGTTGTCGACGGTGTCATCTGGTTGCACCAAGCGGCCCAGGACGTGGCTTGAAGACGATCACCGTGGTCGGCGCGTCCCTCGCCGGGCTCTCCGCCGCCCGCGAGCTGCGCGCCCAGGGTTTCGACGGCCGTCTGGTGATCGTGGGCGAGGAACCGCACCAGCCCTACGACCGGCCGCCGCTGTCCAAGGACTTCCTGCTCGGCCGGGCCGAGGAGGCCGACCTCGCGCTCACCGACGCCGCCGAGCGGGCCGCGCTGGAGGCGGAGTGGATGCTCGGCGTGCACGCGAACGGGCTCGACACCGGCGCGGGTGAGGTGCTGCTCGACAACGGCACCGTGCGCACCGACGGGGTGGTGATCGCGACCGGCGCGCGGCCGAGAATCCTCGCGGGGCAAGGAAACCTCAACGGCGTGCACACCCTCCGGACGATCGAGGACGCGTTGACCCTGCGCGCCGACCTGGAGCGCGCGGAGCGTGTCGTGGTCGTCGGAGCGGGCTTCATCGGCGCGGAGGTCGCTTCGGCGTGCGCGACCCGCGGCCTCCAGGTCACCGTCGTCGAAGCTGCTCCAAAACCGTTGGCGGGCTTGGGAGACGAGATGGCGTCGGCGTGTGCCGCGCTGCACACCGACCACGGCGTGCGGCTGCTGTGCGGCACCGGCGTCGCCGGGCTCAGCGGTGATCATCGGGTCCGCGAGGTGCTGCTGAGAGACGGGAGCTCCATCGAGGCGGACGTGGTCGTCATCGGAGTCGGCGTGGTGCCGACGACCGAGTGGCTGGACGGATCGGGCCTCAGCCTGGTCAACGGTGTCGTCTGCGATCCCGGTTGTCGCACCGATCTGCCCGATGTGGTCGCGGTCGGCGATGTGGCGAACGTCGGCGGGCACCGCGTCGAGCACTGGACCAACGCCACGCGGCAACCTCGCGTCGCCGTGCGGAACCTGCTCGCCGGGGCGCTCGTGGAGTCGTGCGCGGACGTGCCGTACTTCTGGTCCGACCAGTACGGCGTGCGCATCCAGTTCGCCGGTCGCGTGCTGCCCTCCGACAAGGTCGAGGTCGTCGAGGGCAGTGTCGAGGACCGCGCGTTCGTGGCCGTGTGGCGCCGCGAGGCCGTCGAGGTCGGCGTGCTCGCGTTCAACAACACCAAGTCCTTCAACCGCCGCCGCCGCGCCCTCCCCCTCTAGCTCGCCATCCCCTTCCCCCATCCCATAAACTCATCCCCATGCCCCTCCACCTCACCCCCTCCACGACGGCTGAGGTGGTCTAAACCAATCCCGTTTCGTACTCATAACAGCCAATGGGAGCGCTCTTTTTCCCGCTTTGAGTACGAAACGGGAATTCGGCGCGCGCGGAAGGCGTCGGTTGGGCGTCAGTGGAGTTGAGCCTCAGTGGAGTTGGGCGCTGCGGAGGTCGAGTCGGCGGAGCACGCGGTCTACGGCCTGGGGGTCGGCTCCGGGTTCGGTGCGGGCGCCGAGGATCTCGCGGCGGGCGGCGGCCAGGACCTCGGTCTGGATCTCGCGGAAGAGCTGCACGGTGCGGATGCGCAGCGCCTGCTCCTCCTCGTAGTTCTGCGGTTCCTTGTCCGCGTACAGCGCCGCGAGCAGCCCCTTCTGCCTGGACTGGATCTTGGCGACCATGTCCTCGGGCAGATCGCGGACCGCGTCGAGCTCCTTCAGCCGCCGCAGTCCGGCCTTGTACGCGCGCTTCGCCAACGCCTCGTCGGCGGCCTGCTCGACATCGGATTCGGCTTGCACACCAAGGGCTTTGACCAGCACAGGCAACGTGAGCCCGGGCAGCACCATCGTCACGACGATCACCGCGAACGCGATCAGCAGCAGCTCCGCGCGGGCGGGGAACTCCGGCGGGATCGCCAACGCCAGCGCGAGCGTCGCAAGCCCGCGCATCCCGCACCACGACAGCACGAGCCCTTCGCGCCAGTTCCGCGGAGCGCGCTCGGGATCGCCGGACCGCCCGATGAGCCACGCGCCCATCCCGAGCCACACCGTCCGCACCACGATCACCACTACACAGACCAAAGCCGCGCGGCCCGCGATCTCCATCAGCTGCCCCTCGTTGGCGGCGAGGACTTCGCGCAGCTCCAAGCCGATCAGCCCGAACGCCACGCCCGTCACGAGAAGCTCGACGACCTCCCAGAACGCGCCACCGCTGAGCCGACCATCCACATCGGACTCAGCGCGCCGAGCGCCACCGCCGCCGCGATCGTGATGCCGGGCACCAGGAGCCACGCGGTGACCGCGACCGCCGCCACGGTGATCAGCACGAGGACCAGCGCTAGCAACAGGATGCTGCGCCAGCGGACCTTGAACATCGACCACGAGGTCCGCTGCGCCGTGGCGTAGAGCAGCGGCGGCAGGAACAACGGCAGGATCAGCTCCGGCGGGACGACGAGCACCGGCAGGCCGGGCACCAGGGCCACGGCGATGCCCAGGAGTGTCACGAGAACCGGGTACGGCAGCCGGACACGCTCACCGACGCCGACGAGCAGCACCGTCGCCAGCATCAGCCCGATGATCACCATGAGTTCCGCCACGGCCGGACGGTAACCGCACCGAAGGCATTCCGCTCGCGAGTGTCGGTGGTGGCAGGTAGACAGCAGGGCATGACGACCCAGTCTGTGTTCCCCAGCCTGCGCTACCGCGACGCGGCCGCCGCGATCCCCTGGCTGGTCAGCACGTTCGGTCTGGCCGAGCGCGCCGTCTACGCCGACGCGGACGGCGTGGTGCGGCGCGCGGAGCTGGGCTGGACCGACAACATCATCATGATCGGCACGTCCGAGCGGGGCACGGGCGCGGGCTGGCTCTACCTCTCCGTGGCCAACCCGGACGCGCACTTCGCGAGGGCGGTGGCGGCCGGGGCGCGGGTGGTGCGCGAGCTGGCCGACACCGAGCACGGCTCCCGCGAGTACACCGCCCGCGACCTGGAGGGCAACCTCTGGTCCTTCGGCACCTACCTCCCCGTCTGAGCGTCCACTTCGGACAGTTGGCCAGGGTCGGTAAGGTGCTGGCCGTGACTGGGGAGACTGGGGTGCGCGCCCGCACCCGCCGGGCCATCCTCGCCGCGGCGGCCCAGGTCTTCGCCAAGGACCGCGCGGCGTCGCTGTCGGCGGTCGCGCGGGAGGCGGGGGTGGGGCGGACCACGCTGCACCGCTACTTCCCCGACCGCGCCGCCCTGGTGCGCGGGCTGGCCTACGAGGTCGTGCGGGAGACCGGCGAGGTGCTGGCCCGCGCGGACGTGGAGCGCGGATCGGTGTGGAGCGCGATCGAGCGGGTCGTCTACGACTTCGTGGCGATGGGCGAGCGCTACTACTTCCTGCTGCACGAGCACGAGCTGGACAGCGACACGAAGCTGGCCAGCAGCGACAGCACCGCGCTCGCCCCGTTCGCCGACCTGCTGCGGCGCGGCCAGGAGGAGGGTGTCCTGCGCTCCGACCTGCCCGTGGAGTGGCTGCTCCAGGTGACGGACGCGCTGGTCAACGCGGCGTGGGTGGCCGCACTGGAGGGCACGCTGGCGCGCGCCGAGGCCGTGCGCGCGGTCATGTTGACCCTGCGCGGCGGCATCGCGCCCCTAGGGGAGCCGGGGTCGCAAGTTCAGGGCTGAGACCCGATCCGCGCGAGCACGCGCGCGGGCACAGTTGTGTCATCAGCAAGCCCCGCCGGTTGCGGCGGAGAGGAGAGGACACACACGTGGTCATCACCGGGTTCTTCAGCGCCATCCTGGTCGGCGCGATCATCGGCGCGCTCGGCCGACTGATCGTTCCGGGCGACCAGAAGGTCTCGGCGCTGACCACCGTCGTCGTCGGCATCGTCGCCGCCCTGATCGGCACCGCGATCGCGACCGTCTTCGGGTGGATCTTCTTCACCCTGCCGTTCCTGGCCGAACTGGCCCTCCAGGTCTGCATCGCCGCGGTCGGCGTGATCGCCGTCGCCGGCTCCAAGAACCGCCAGCCCGCCTGACCCAGAACAGCCAAGCGGGGCCCCGGATCTCCCGGGGCCCCGCTTTTCGCTCGTCAGCCGTTGACGATCACCGAGGACGGCACGTCCACGTCGCGCTTGAGCGCGTCGAAGAGCTGGCCCGCCTTGGTCTTGTCCCACTGGACGGTGGAGCCGACGCCGGAGACGTTGCCGGTGCGGCCGATCGGCACGGTCGTGGTCACCACGGCCCCGGTGCCCGCCCCGCGCAGCCCCCACGCCAGCCCGGCCAGGTTGTGCAGGTGGTCGTCGTTGTTCACGATCATCGCCGCTGGCACGTCGCTGAGCAGCGGGAACACCCGGAACGGGTTGAGGATCGTGCCCAGGCCGGTGGCCCTGTCCATCACCGCGGACATGAACGCGCGCTGCCGCTCGACGCGGTCGAGGTCGGCGCGGGCGGAAGCCCTGGTGCGGACGTAGCCCAGCGCCTGCGCGCCGTCGAGCTCCTGGCAGCCCGGCTGGAGGTCCAGACCGGCCTTCGGGTCCTTCATCGCCTTGTCGATGCACATGTCCACGCCACCGAGGGAGTCCACGATGCCGACGAACCCGCCGAAGCCGATCTCGGCGTAGCGGTCGATGCGCAGCCCGGTCTCCCCCTCGATGGTGCGCACGAGCAGCTGCGGCCCGCCCATGGCGAACGCCGCGTTGAGCTTCTGCCTGCGCTTGCCGGGGATCTGCACGTAGGAGTCGCGGGGCAGGCTGACCAGGGTCGGCTTCGCGCTGCTGGACGGCAGGTGCACCAACATCATCGTGTCGGTGCGCTTGCCCGCCGCACCTCCGGTGGCCAGTTCCTCCCGGTCCTCTTCGGACAGCCCTTCACGGCTGTCGGAGCCGACGATCAGCCAGGTGGTCCCCGGTGTCTCGGCGGGCCGCCCGGAGTACTCGGGCAACGCGTCCGTCCGGTTCAGCGAGGTGTCCACGTAGATCCACGTGCCCACGAAACCCACCGCGAGCACCAGCAGCACGACCAGCACGATCCGGCCGACCCGTACCTTGCGACGACGAGGGCGCTGCACCGGGGCGTGCCTCCGATCGTCGTCGTAGTAGTGACCGCCCTGGTTGTGGGCAGGGCGACCGTACGGGGCGTTCATCTTCCGTCCATTCGCACGCGGCCAACGATACGCAGATCCGGATCGGTGCAACCGGTTCGCGAAAACGGCACGACCGGGTTAGACCTTCCGGGGCACAACGGTCAAGAATGTCTGAATGGCGCTGAGCCGGTTCACCCGAGCAGGCCGGGCACGGTCCGGCCGTCACACCGTGCCGCCCGCCGCCGACACCGAGCTGGTCACCACCCTCTACCAGCGCTTCGGCGGGCCGTTGCTCGGTCACGCCCTGCGGCTGACCGGCGGCGACCGGCACTGGGCCGAGGACGTGGTGCAGGAAACCCTGGTCCGGGCGTGGCGGCACGCGGAACGGCTGGAACGAGATCCTGACCTGTTGCGGGCGTGGCTGTACACGGTCGCGCGGCGGATCGTGATCGACGCGCGGCGCAGCCGTGGCGCCCGGCCGCAGGAGGTCGATCCGGCTCCGCTGGAGCGGGTCCAGGTGCCGGACCGGACCGACGCGTCGCTGACCGCGATGGTGGTCGAGGAGGCCATGACCGCGCTCAGCCAGGAGCACCGGGACGTGCTCGTGCACACGCACCTGCAGGGCCGCAGCGTCAACGAGGCGGCGGAGCTGTTGGGTATCCCGGCGGGGACGGTGAAGTCGCGGGTCTACTACGCCCTGCGCGCGCTCCGTCGAGCCCTCGACGATCGAGGAGTCACCCAATGAGGCCGCTGGTGGAACACACGGACCTGGGCGCCTACGTCCTCTGCGCGCTCTCCCCCGAGGAGTGCGAGGCGTTCGAGGCGCACCTGATGGACTGCGCCGAGTGCCAGCGCGAGCTGAAGTCCTTCGCCGACCTGCCGGACCTGCTCGACCAGCTCACCCCGTCGCGGGACAACGTGCTGACCGGGCTGCTGGACCGGGTCGCCACCGAGCGGCGCAAGCGGAAGCGGAACTGGCTGGTCGCCGCGGCGGCCGCGGTCGTGCTGATCGTGGTCGGCCCCGTGGTCACGTGGAGCGCGCTGACCTCGGACCCGTGGTCACCGTGGACGACCACCAGCGCGTTGAGCGCGCGCAAGGGCGAGGTCTGGGCGAACCTCAAGGTCGACGGCGTGCCCTGGGGCACCGGCGTCCGCCTGGAGCTCGGCGGGATCACGGGTCCGCTGACCTGCGGGCTGTACGCGGTCACCAGGTCCGGCGAGACCCGCGCGATGATGGACTGGATGGTGCCGCCGTACGGCTACGGCGTGCCGAGCCAGCCGAAACCGTTGGTGGCCAGCGGGATGGTCGCGCTCAAGCCCGCCGACATCGCGCGGTACGTGGTGCGCACCTCCGACGGCAGGGACCTCGTCATACTGGAGCCATGAGTGCGATCGTGGAGTTCTACTGGCGGCCCGGCTGCGGTTTCTGCTCGGCGCTGCGTTCCGGCCTGGCCAAGACCGACCTGACCGTCCAGGAGGTCAACATCTGGGAGGACCCGGAGGCGGCGGCGCGGGTGCGCTCGGTGGCGAACGGCAACGAGGTCGTGCCCACCGTGTTCGTCGGCGACAAGTCCTTGGTCAACCCGTCCGTCGCCCAGGTGCTGGCCGCCGCGAACCCGTAAATCTGACGGTTCTGTGACGGCGGGCCCCGGTGGGGCGACAAGGGCCACGTGAGGTCCTAGCGTCGGCGGTGTGCGTGTACTCGTGACCGGCGGGGCCGGTTTCATCGGCTCCCACATCGCCGACGCCCTTGTGGCCCAAGGACATGAGCCCGTCCTGCTGGACGCGTTCCTTCCAGCTGCCCACACCGCGGCCGTTGTTCCCCCGTGGTGCCAGGGGTATTCCCTTGAGCGCGGCGACATCCGCGACACCTCGCTGCTCGCCCGCCTCCTGTCCACAGTGGACGCGGTCTGTCATCAGGCGGCCATGGTGGGCCATGGCGTCGATCCGACCGATGCCCCGGATTACGCGCTGCACAACGATTTCGGCACTGCGGTCCTGCTCGCCGAGATGCATCGCGCCGGAGTGAAGCGCCTCGTTCTCGCATCGTCGATGGTGGTGTACGGCGAGGGCCGCTACCGCTGCCCCTCGCATGGCGTGGTGCGTCCGGGCCCGCGTCTTCTCTCGGACATCGAGGCGGGCGAGTTCGAGCCCCCGTGCCCGGTCTGCGGCGGCGCACTGCACTCCGAACTGATCGCCGAGGATGCTCCCCTGGACCCACGGAGTACTTATGCCGCAACGAAACTGGCCCAGGAGCACCTCGCGTCGGCGTGGGCTCGGCAAACCGGAGGTGGAGTGTGGGCGTTGCGTTACCACAACGTCTACGGTCCGCGAATGCCTCGGAACACCCCGTACGCCGGCGTGGCTTCGATGTTCCGCTCAGCCCTTGAGCGCGGCGAAGCCCCACGACTGATGGAGGACGGCGCGCAACTGCGGGACTTCGTCCACGTCACCGATGTGGCGCAGGCGAACGTCCTGGCCCTGGAAGCCGCTCCCCCGTCCGGCGCGCTAGAAGCGGTGAACGTGTGCTCCGGCGATCCGCACACCGTCGGCGACTTGGCTTTCGAACTGGCCCAAGCCCACAACGGCCCCACCCCCGTGGTCATCGGCGGCGCCCGCCCCGGCGATGTCCGGCACATCGTCGCCGACCCCGCCAAAGCCACTCGAATCCTCGGCTATCATCCGAACATGCCGTTCACCCAGGGCGTCCACGCATTCGCCACGTCCCCGCTCCGCCCCTGACCCCCTGACCCAGCGGCGCTTCCCCCGTTTCGTACTCATAGCCGTAAATTAGAGCGCTCTAAACCCCGTTAAGAGTACGAAACGGGAGATCTCTGGGTAGGTCGGAGTGCTAGTGGGGGAGGGGGATGCGGAGTTCGAAGCGGCAGCCCGGGCCGTGGTTGCGGGCGTTGATGCGGCCTTTGTGCGCCTCCACCAAGCCGCGCGCGATGGCCAGGCCCAAGCCCGCGCCGGCGGGTTGGTGGCCGTGGTCGGGAGTGCGGGCGGGGGTGCCGCGGAAAGCCACTTCGAAGACGCGGGACAATTCGGCTTCGGGGATGCCGCCGCAGGCGTCGTCGACGGACAGCCACGCCTCGCGCTCGGTCTGCCCGGCGCGCACCACCACCGAGCCCGAAGGCGGTGTGTGGCGGATCGCGTTGGCCAGCAGGTTCCGCAGCACCCGCGACAGCTCCGGAGTGCTGGCGGAGACCACAGGCGATGCGCCGGGCTCCGTCACCAGGTGCACGCCCTTGCGTGAGGCGGCGGGGTGCGACGCGCTGACCGCCTCCTCGATCACCTCGCGGAGCGCGACCGGCGTCATGGTCAGCTTCAACGCCCCCGCGGTGATCTTGGACAGCTCGAACAGGTCCTCCACCATCGCGTTGAGCCGCACCGATTCCGCGCCGATGCGGAAGCCGTAGTCGCGGACCTCCACGGGCGCGGCGACGACCCCGTCGGAGAGCGCCTCGGCCATCGCCCGAATCCCGGCGAGCGGGGTGCGCAGGTCGTGGCTGATCCACGCGACCAGCTCGCGCCGGGACGCCTCGGCGGCGCGTTCACGGGCGCGGGCCTCGCGTTCCCACACGGTGCGCTTGGCGATGCCCCGGCCGAGCAGGACCGCCATCGGCACGGTCACCGCCGCGACGAGCAGGCACACCAGCAGCGTGATCGTCAGGGTCGGGGTGAACATGAAGCCGCTGATCCCCACCGCCCCCGCGAAGGTCGCGACCAGCGGGATCAGGATGAGCACGGTCATCGAGGTGGTCAGCGAGCGGTGGCGCAGCGCGTGCAGCAGCCACCCGCCGAGCAGGAACACCGGCAGCGACAACCCCACCGCGTACGGCGCGATGTGCGCGAGGTGGGCCAGGATCTCGTCCACAGGTCACCAGTTCGTCAGCAGGAGATGGTTCACGGCGAGCGCGGTCACCGCTTGGGCGGCCAGCCAGCCGCGCCGGTCCCGCTCCGGGAGCAGGGCCACCGCGGGCAGCAGCCAGACCGCGAACGGTAGCCAGATGCGCTCGACTTCGGCCTTGCTGAGCCCCGAAAGGGTGGCGGCCAGCACCGCGAGCACGGCGGCTCCGACAAGCAGTAGAAGCAGCCGGTCTCGTGCGAGCCTACGCAGTCCGGGGGCCACGGCGGGCCCGGCCGCCAGGAGCAGGCACGCGAGATTGGCCCACACCCAGTACCAATACGGCCGGTGGAGCCCGATTCCCTGGTAGTACCGGTCGATCACCAGGTGGTAGCCGTCCAGCCACCAGAACCCCGCCAGCGTGAACACCGCCACGACACCGAGCGCGCCGAGCACCGCGTAGCCGACCGCGCGCCACCGGCCGCTCATCAGCGCGACCACCAAAGCCAAGGGCCCCAGCAACACCAGGCCGTAGGACAGGTAGATGCCGAAGCCGAGCACTGCTCCCCCGGCGAGCCATGTCATCCTGCGACCGAGCGCCACCAACGCGATCCCGCACGCGGTCACCCCGGCGAACAGCCCGTCGGCCGACGCACCGACCCACACCGCGCCGGGGAAAAGCACGAGGAACGGCAGCACCGCGCGGGCGGCCGAAGGGGCTCCGAGCGCGCGGAGCATCACCGGGATCGCGATCACCACGGAGGCTCCGACCACCACGCACGCGACGCCCGCCCAAGCCCCGCCGCCGAGTCCGATGCGGTCGAGCCACACGAAGACCAGGGTCGCACCGGGCGGGTGACCGGAAACGTGAGTAGTCCACGAATCCGGTTGGTAGTCAAGGATTCTGGCCGCGAATCCGCGCAGCATCGCAGGGATGTCGGTGATGCCGGGAACCTCGTGCAGGTACTCGTCGCGACTGGCGAGCTTGTCCGCGAAGCCCGACTGCCACCCGTCGATCATGGCCAGCGCGAAGGTCCACGCCAGAGCGGCGCCGTAGCCGGACAGCAGGGCACGCCGCCACGGCAGCCGGGCGGCGAGGCCGGGACCCCACGCGCACACCGCGATCGCGAGCAGCACCGCGAAGGGCGTTCCGGGTCCGATGTGCGGCGCCCACTCGCCGAAAACCGGTGCTGCGCGGGCGAAAATCGGGGCGCCGATCGAGTTCAGGTAGGAGCCGACCGCGACCGCGGCGGCGAGCAGAACGGCCGCGACGGTCCCGGCGACGAGGTCGGCGCGACGCGTCGTCATGGCCGCAGACTAAGGCCAACGGCGACGGAAGACACCCCCTCGCACGAGTCCGTCAGACTTCCGTAATACCCGGCGCGACGTCATGATTTGTTAAGCACCACAAGGGTTCCGATGCTTTCACGGCCGCCATAGCTTGCGTTTCGTGAATGAGATCGACGTGGTGTTCCCGTGCCTGGACGAAGCGGCGGCGCTGCCGGGCGTGCTCGCGGCGCTGCCCTTCGGCTACCGCGCGATTGTGGTGGACAACGGTTCGAGCGACGGCTCCCCCGAAGTCGCTCGGGCGCACGGCGCGACGGTCGTGCACGAGCCCAGCCCCGGCTACGGAGCCGCCGTGCACGCGGGCGTGCTCGCCAGCCGGTCGCCGCTCGTGTGCGTGTTGGACGCGGACGGTTCGCTCGACCCCGGGGAACTGCCCAAGCTCGTGTACGCCGTGGCCAGCGGCCGGGCCGACCTCGCGATGGGGCGCCGGGTTCCCGCCGAGCGCGGTGCTTGGCCGTGGCACGCCCGCGTGGGCAACGCGGTGCTGGCGATGCTCTTGCGCCGCAAGGGTTTGCACGTGAAGGACATCGGCCCGATCCGTGTCACCCATCGGGATGCGTTGCTGGCGTTGGACATCCGTGACCGCCGCTTCGGCTACCCGTTGGAGTTGCTGTTGCGGGCCGGCGCGGCGAGCTGGCGCGTTGAGGAGTTCGATGTCGCATATCGGCCGCGCACGGCGGGAACTCGCTCCAAGGTCTCCGGCTCAGTGAAGGGCACTCTTCGCGCCGTGCACGACATGGCGGGGGTGCTTCGATGAGGGGCGCGCTTCTCGTTGTGGCGAAAGCACCTGTGCCGGGTTTGGCGAAGACACGGTTGTGCCCGCCCGCGACTCCTCAGCAAGCAGCCGAGATCGCCGCCGCGGCGCTATTGGACACTTTGGACACAGTACTCCGTACTCCGCGAACAGTGCCGTACGTAGCCTTCACCGGCGACCTGCGAAAAGCCCGCCGCAGCAAGGAGATCTCCGCGCTCTTGGAGAAGTGCGAAGTCTTCGAGCAGCGTGGCGACACCTTCGCGGACAGGCTCGCCGAGGCTCACGCGGAGGTCGCGCGGCGCTGTCCAGGGCAACCGGTCGTGCAGATCGGCATGGACACACCGCAGATCACGCCGTCGTTGCTGGCCTCATGCTTCCCGGTGCGAGACGCGGCGATCGGTCGCGCGCACGACGGCGGCTGGTGGGCGCTCGGCCTGAACGACCCGAACGCCGCAGGAGCACTGCGCGCGGTGCCCATGTCCAAGGACAACACCGGCGATCTCACCGTGAAGGCTTTACAGGACAGAGGGCTTGAGGTGTTCGCACTCCCCCAACTGTCCGATGTGGACACCATGACCGACGCACGAGTAGTCGCCAAGGCAACCCCCAACGGCCGCTTCGCCCGAGCCGTGGAGGCAGTGCGATGACGGTTTTCGACGAAGCACTGCTCGGCTCACCGAGCTGGTTGCACACCGCGGGCGGAGAGCGCAGGGAGCTGCATCCGGACCGCTGGATCGCCGGAGCGGACGCGGCCGACGAAGTGATGCTCGCGGGGTGTCGCGGTCCGAGCCTGGACATCGGGTGCGGCCCAGGCAGGCTGACGGTGGCGCTCGCCGCTCGCGGAGTTCCGGCTCTGGGCATCGACATCTCAGCCGTCGCGGTGCGACTGACCACCAGGCGCGGCGGATTGGCATTGCGCCGCAACGTATTCGACCCCCTCCCAGCCGAAGGCCGATGGCGGAACGCGTTGCTGGCGGACGGCAACGTCGGCATCGGCGGTGATCCTGTCGCCCTGCTGAGCCGCGTCGGCGAACTGCTCTCGGTGGACGGGCGCGCGGTTGTCGAGGTGGATCCTCCGGGCGGTGGCGTGCGTCGCGAGCGGGCCCGCATGGCGGAAGGTCCGTGGTTCGACTGGGCCTGGGTGGGCGCGGAGTCGATCGGCACGGTCGCGGCCGTCGCGGGCCTCATCACACAAAGGATCACCGAACATTCCGGCCGTTGGTTCGCAGAACTGGAAAAGCCATGAAACTGCGCTTCCGCTCCCCCGTACACGACGAGCGCGTGGCAGCGAAGCTCGGGCTGTGGCTCGGTGTCGCGTTTGGACTGTGCTTCGTCACCGGCCTGCTCAGCCACGGCATCCAGTACCCGCCGAGCTGGTTCACCTGGCCCACTCGCCCGGTCAACCTGTACCGGATCACCCAGGGCGTCCACGTGATCTCCGGTATCGCGGCGATCCCCCTGCTGCTCGCGAAGCTGTGGAGCGTCTACCCCAAGCTGTTCGGCCGCGCGCACATCCTGGAGCGCGGATCGATTCTCGTACTTGTCTGCGCCGCGTTCTTCGAGCTGTTCACCGGTCTGTTCAACGTCTCGCAGAACTACGCGTGGTCGTTCTTCTTCCCTGACGCCCACTACGCGGTGGCTTGGATCGCGGTCGGCGCATTGCTGGTGCACGTCGCGGTGAAGCTGCCGGTGGTCAAGAGGGTCTTGAAGACCCCCGAACCCAACCTGTCGCGCCGCGCCTTCCTACGAGGCACCGGCGTGATGACGGGGGCGGCCGTGCTCGCGACCGCGGGTGTCACCGTGCCGTGGCTGCGGGACGTCTCAGTGCTCGCGTGGCGCCCGGGCAAAGGCGTCCCGGTCAACCGAACGGCCCTCGACGCCGGAGTGACCCGCGTCGATCCACAGTGGACCTTGGAGGTGATCGGAAAGCACACGAAGCGGTTCACACTCGCGCAGCTCCAGGCCATGCCCCAGGTCGAGGCGGAGCTGCCGATCGCGTGCGTCGAAGGCTGGAGCGCCTCCGCCCACTGGTCCGGAGTATGCGTCGCTGACCTGCTGAGATCGGTCGGCGCGGAACCAATGTCCACAGTGGTCGTTGAGTCATTGGAGCGCGCGGGCCGCTACCGGGCGAGCGTGTTGCCGCCCAACCACGCGGCGGACCCGCTGACGTTGCTGGCGCTGCGGCTCAACGGTCAAGAGCTGGACATCGACCACGGTTACCCGTGCCGACTGATCGCGCCGAGCCGACCTGGCGTGCTCCAGACCAAGTGGGTCTCGCAGTTGAAGGTGATGTCATGACGCGCTGGGTGATCGGCGCCATCGGTGTCGCATGTGGACTGTGGGGAGCCTCGCTCGCCCTTCCCCTGGTCAGCTGGTCCTTCGTCACCTGGCTGCTCGGCGGGCCGATCGTGCACGACGTCCTGGTGGCGCCCCTGGTCGGCGGGATCGGCCTGCTGCTGGCCCAGGCGTGCCCACCCCACTGGGCACGCCTGATCGCGGGCGGGCTCGCGACCAGCGGAATCCTCGCGCTGATCGCGGCACCGCTGGCGAACGGCACGGGACTGCTCGTGGCGCTCGGCGTCGTCTGGCTGGTGGTCGCCGCGGCGGGACTGGGACGAGTCGGGCTAGGACGAAAGAATTCCGCGAATCGTCCAGAGCCCGCCCAGCACCACGGCTCCGACGATGGCGGCGATCGATGTGGCAGCGGAGTCGAGCATTCCGAGCACCCCGATCGTCATGCCGAACAGGATGGTCAAAACCAGCAGGGCCTTTCCTGACGTCTTCTCATTCATGGCGGTAAAGCTAGGAATTCCCGCGCTCGCCGGGCACCACCCGGTTGCGGACCACCCGCGTCCACCGGCCGGTGGACCCCTGGGGTACGCGACCAGGTCGATGGACAGCCCCTGGCGGCTCTGTCACGGTCTTGTGGTGAGTTCCCCAGACGACGCGTGGCAGAACTCGGCGGGCGGCTGGCACCTGGGCTTCGCCGCCCTCGGCCTGCTGACCGTCACCGCGGCGTTCCCGCTGTCCCAGCCCGCGAACCAGATCATGGCGATCTTCCTGCTGATCGCCCTCGGCGTCTGGTACGCGGTGACCGGCGCGGAGATGATCGGCGTCGAACCCGGCAGGCTCGGCTACGTCTACCTCGCCGGGGCCGTTCCGCTCACGCTCGCGATCCTCTGGTTCACCCCGGCCGGGGTGCTGGTGCTGTTCGTGCTCTACCCGCACGTGTGGATGATGCTGCCGACCCGCTGGGCCGCGGCGACCACCGTCACCACGGTCTGCGCGGTGGGCGCGATCATGGTCATCCGGGAGGGGTTCAGTCCGGCTTCCGTGCTGCTGGTCGCCGGGATCACGGCGGTGTGCCTGCTGCTCGGGCTGGGGCTGGGCCTGTGGATCACCAGGATCATCCGGCAGAGCGCCGGGCGCGCCGCCACCCTCGCCGAACTGGAGGCGACCCGGGCGGAGCTGGCCGAGGTCAGCCACGACGCCGGGGTGCTCGCCGAGCGGGAACGGCTGGCCCGGGAGATCCACGACACCCTGGCGCAGGGCTTCACCAGCATGGTGATGATGCTCCAGGCCCTCGAACCGGAGATCGACGACGACCGCGACGCCGCCCAGCGCAGGCGGGCCCAGCTGGAGGAGATCGCCCGCGGGAACCTGGCCGAGGCGCGGTCGCTGGTGGCGCTGCTGACCCCGACCCACCTCGAAGCGGCCCCGCTCGCCGAGGCGGTGGAACGGCTCGTCGCGCAGGTCGGCCGCGAGCTGGGCATCACCGCGACCATGCTGCTCTCCGGCGAGCAACGGCCGCTGCCCACCAACCACGAGGTCGTGCTGCTGCGCGGCACCCAGGAAGCCCTCGCCAACGTGCGCAAGCACTCCGGCGCCAGCTCCGTGAGCGTGGAGCTGAGCTACGAGGAGGACCGCGTGACGCTGGAGGTGTGCGACAACGGCAAGGGCTTCGACGGCACCACGCAGGACGGGTTCGGCCTCGCCGGGATGCGCGCGCGGGTGACGCAGGTCGGTGGCACGATGCAGCTGGCCGCGCCCTCCGGTGGCGGAGCGTCGTTGCTGGTGGACCTGCCGATCGGGGGTGTTGCATGAACGTTCGCGTGATACTGGCCGATGATCACCCCGTGGTCCGCGCGGGGCTGCGCGACATGCTCTCGATCGACCCGGTCATCGAGGTGGTCGGCGAGTGCTCCGACGGTGCGGAGGCGGTGCGCCTCGCCGCGGAGCTGCGGCCGCACGTGGTGCTCATGGACCTGCGCATGCCGGAGACCGACGGTGTCGCGGCGACCGCGCAGATCACCGAAGCGGGCTCGGCGAGGGTGCTCGTGCTGACCACCTACGACAGCGACAGCGACATCCTGCGCGCGATCGAGGCGGGCGCGGCGGGCTACCTCCTCAAGGACACTCCGCGCGCACAGCTCGCCGAGGCCGTCGTCGCGGCGGCGCGCGGGGCCACCGTGCTGGCGCCGCCCATCGCCGCGCGGCTGGTCACGCGGGTGCGCGAACCGAAGCTGCCGTCGCTGACCGCGCGCGAGGTCGAAGTGCTCGGCCTGGTGGCCAGGGGAATGTCCAATCCGGAGATCGCCGGGGTGCTGGGCATCGGCGAGGCCACGGTGAAGACGCACCTGTTGCGCACCTTCGAAAAGCTCGGGGTGCGGGACCGGACGGCGGCCGTGGTGACCGCGCTGGCGAAGGGCGTTCTTGTTTCGCCTGGGTGAACTGGGGCCGGAAACCCTTGGTGGCAGCGGCTTTCGCCCCTAGGTTCGGGTGATGCACCTTTCCCCCAGGGAGCAGGAGAAGCTGCTCGTCCACGTCGCGGCGGACCTGGCGCACCGCCGCCGGGCCAGGGGGTTGCGGCTCAACTACCCCGAGGCGGTCGCGGTGATCACCGCGTTCGTGCTGGAGAGCGCGCGTGACGGCCGCACGGTCGCGGAGCTGATGTCGTCCGGGCGCGACGTGCTCGGCCGCGACGACGTGCAGGACGGCGTGCCGGAGATGCTGCACTCCGTGCAGGTCGAGGCGACGTTCCCGGACGGCACGAAGCTCGTCACGATCCACGAGCCGATCCCGTGATCCCGGGCGAGGTCTTCGCCGAGGACGGCGACATCGAGCTCAACGCCGGGCGCGAGCGCGTCACGCTGCGCGTGGTCAACACCGGCGACCGGCCCGTGCAGGTCGGCTCGCACTACCACTTCCCCGAGGCCAACTCGGCGCTCTCCTTCGACCGCGAGGCCGCTTCTGGCAAGCGCCTGGACGTGCCCGCCGGGACGTCCGTGCGGTTCGAACCCGGCGTCGCGCGCGAGGTCACGCTGGTCGAGCTGGGCGGGCGCGGTGTGGTTCCGGGGCTGAGCTTGGGAAAGGGTGAGAAGTGAGCCGGATCAGCCGCGCCGACTACGCCAGGCGCTACGGGCCCACCACCGGCGACCGCGTCCGCCTCGCCGACACGAACCTGCTGATCGAGGTCACCGAGGACCTGTGCGGCGGGCCGGGTCGCGCGGGCGAGGAGGCGATCTTCGGCGGTGGCAAGGTGATCCGCGAGTCGATGGGGCAGGCCGCGGTGACCCGCGCCGAGGGCGCGCCCGACCTGGTGATCACCGGAGCGGTGGTGCTCGACCACTGGGGCGTGGTGAAGGCCGACGTCGGCGTGCGGGACGGCCGGATCGTCGCACTGGGCAAGGCGGGCAACCCCGACACGATGGACGGCGTGCACCCCGAGCTGGTGATCGGTCCGTCCACGGAGATCCTGTCCGGCAACGGAATGATCCTGACGGCGGGCGCGGTCGACGCGCACGTGCACCTGATCTGCCCGCAACAGATTCCCGAGGCGCTGGCCAGCGGCGTCACCACGATCGTCGGCGGCGGCACGGGACCGGCCGAGGGCACACGTGCCACGACGGTCACGCCCGGCGCGTGGAACATCGAACGGATGCTGGTCGCGCTCGACGGCTACCCGGTGAACGTCGCCTTGCTGGGCAAGGGGAACACGGTCTCCGAAGAGGCGATGTGGGAGCAGCTGCGCGCCGGGGCCAGCGGCTTCAAGCTGCACGAGGACTGGGGCACGACGCCCGCGGCGATCGACGCGTGCCTGCGGGTCTGCGACGCCTCCGGAGTGCAGGTCGCGATCCACACGGACACCTTGAACGAGGCCGGTTTCCTTGAGTCCACTGTGGACGCTATCGCGGGCAGGAGCATCCACGCCTACCACACCGAGGGCGCGGGCGGCGGGCACGCGCCGGACGTGATCCGGATGGCGGGCGAGCCGCACGTGCTGCCGTCCTCGACCAACCCCACGCGGCCGTTCACGGTGAACACCCTGGACGAGCACCTGGACATGCTGATGGTGTGCCACCACCTCGACCCGTCGATCCCGGAGGACCTGGCCTTCGCCGAGTCGCGGATGCGGCCGAGCACGATGGCCGCCGAGGACGTCCTGCACGACCTCGGCGCGATCTCGATCATCAGCTCCGACTCGCAGGCCATGGGCCGGGTCGGCGAGACGATCGTCCGCACCTGGCAGACCGCGCACGTGAACAAGGACCGCTTCGGCGCGTTGCCCGGCGATGGGCGTGCGGACAACAACCGCGCCCGGCGCTACGTCGCCAAGTACACGATCTGCCCGGCCGTGGCGCACGGCCTGGACGCCGAGGTGGGTTCGGTGGAGGTCGGCAAGCTCGCCGACCTCGTGCTCTGGGACCCGGCGTTCTTCGCCGTCCGCCCGCATGTCGTGGTGAAGGGCGGCATGATCGCGTGGGCGGCGATGGGCGACCCGGGCGCCTCGATCCCCACGCCGCAACCCGTGCTGTCCCGGCCGATGTGGGGTGCTTCGGCGGCGTCCTCCCTTTCAGTGCACTTCGTTGCGCCTATTGCTCTTTCGTCAGAGATTCCTGTTCAGCGCCGGGTGGTTCCGGTGCGTGACACCCGTGCTCTGACGAAGGCGGATCTGCCCAACAACACCGCGCTTCCCCGCATCGACGTCGACCCCGACACGTTCACCGTGCACATCGACGGCTCACTGGTGACTCCAGCGCCGCCCGCGTCGCTTCCGCTCGCGCAACGGTATTTCCTCTTCTGATGGTCAGCGCGGGGTTGTTGCTGCTGGGCGACTCGCGAGTGCCCGCGGGCGGACACGTCCACTCCGGCGGCATCGAAGCGGCGTGGCGCGCCGGGTTGGTCACGGATGTGGCTTCGCTGCGGGATTTCCTGGTCGGCAGGCTCACGACGACCGGTCGTGTGTGCGCCTCCTTCGCTGCCTGCGCCGCACGGATGACGCCTGATGATGATTGGGCTCTGCTCGACGAGGAGTTCGACGCGCGCACGCCATCCGCCGCGCAGAGGGCGGCTTCGCGCCAGCAGGGCCGGGGGTTGATGCGCGCTTATCCAGGTGCCGCGCCGTGGCTCGGGCCGAAACCGCACCAGCCCATCGCTTTCGGCGTGCTCAGCGGAGCTTCGCCGGAGGAGGTGGCCGTTGCGACGGCGCTCGCTTCTGTGACCGCTCCGGCTTCGGCGGCGCTGCGGCTGCTCGCCCTCGACCCGTTCGCGGTGCACCGCATGCTCGTCACACTGACGTCCACTGTGGACTCCGTTGCGGCGGAGGCCGCTCGCGATGGGCTGGCCGATGACTGCGCTCCGCTGCTCGACGTGCTCGCGGAAGCCCACCACCAATCGGAAGGACAGCTCTTTGTCTCGTAACCACGGCGACGGTCCCCACGACTTCGGACACGACCCGCACGCGCACGGCCACGACCACAGGCTGGGAGCCAGCCCGCGCATCGGCATCGGCGGCCCCGTCGGCTCCGGCAAGACCGCGCTCGTCGCCGCGCTGTGCCGAACCCTGCGCGACCGGCTCAGCATCGGCGTGGTGACCAACGACATCTACACCACCGAGGACGCGGAGTTCCTGCGCCGCAACGCCATCCTCGACGACGACCGGATCAGCGCCGTGAAGACCGGGTGCTGTCCGCACACCGCGATCCGCGACGACATCACCGCCAACCTCGACGCCATCGAGGACCTGGAGGCGCGGCACGGCGCGTTCGACCTGGTGCTCGTGGAGAGCGGCGGCGACAACCTCACCGCCACCTTCAGCAAGGGCTTGGTGGACCGGCAGATCTTCGTGGTCGACGTGGCCGGTGGCGACAAGGTGCCGCGCAAGGGCGGGCCCGGCGTCACCCTCGCCGACCTCCTCGTGATCAACAAGACCGACCTCGCCGGGCTCGTCGGCGCCGACCTCTCGGTGATGGCCCGCGACGCCGAGGCCGTGCGCCGCGGACTGCCCGTGCTGTTCACCTCGCTGCCCGAGGACCCCGCCGCGTCGAAGGTCGCCGACTGGGTGCTCCAGCAGCTCGCCGAACTCGCGTGAAGGCCCACGCCGCCCTCACCGTGGCCCGGCGGGGTGAGCGCAGCGTCATCACCGAGCTGCGCTCCGCTCCCCCGCTGACCTTGCGCCGCACCGGGATTCCCGGCGCGACCGCACAGGTGCACGTGGTCGGCACGGCCGCGGGCCCGCTCGGCGGCGATTCCCTGCGCTTGGACGTGTCCGTGCTCGACGGAGCTTCCCTGGAACTGCGGTCGACCGGCGCCCAGATCGCGCTGCGCGGCACATCTTCTGTCCACTTTGGACTACAAGTGGACGGCTCGGCGGTCATCCGCCAGGAGCCGACCGTGCTTGCTCGGGGCTGCTTGGTGCACAACCACTCTGTTGCTTCGCTGAGCGAGGGCGCGCGGTTGCTGTGGCAGGACCTCGTTGTTCTTGGGCGGCACGGGGAGGAGCCCGGGAAGCTCGTGCAGCATTGGAATGTGACTCGGGCTGGGCGTCCCGTGTTGCGCACGACGACGACGTTGGTCGACCCGTCGTTGTACCGATCTCCGGCGATCATCGGTTCCGCTTCTGTGCTGGGGACGGCGCTTGTGGTTGCTCCTGGGTTGTCGGTTCACGCTCGTTCTTTTCGTTGCGGCGCAGTGCATGCGCTGCGAGGGGCCGCGTTGGTGACAGTGCTTGGTTCGGATGCTGTTGAGGTTTCTTCGCTGTTGGATTCGTTGGCTTCCAGCGCGGGGTCGGCTTGACCTGGGGCCCCTTGCGCGTGCCCTTGGGCCTCTCAGGGGCACGGGGATGAAACCCCGGCCCTCGCGGGAAGCGTATGGCACGCGCACCCCAGGTAAAGCCGACCGTTCCAGCGGCGGCTCACGCCTGGTTTTTCCTTGTGTGGCAACGATTTGTACGCGCCGGGAAGGTGTGATTAAGTGGAGGTATCCGCATGGGAGAGGAGGTGTGATCATGTTGGATACCAAGGCAATCAAGGATCTACTCGCCGCGCAGCTGGCGGCCAACGACTCATATCAGTTGTCCGAGAACGATCATCTAGAGTTCCTGTCGGAGTTGGAGACGATCGGCAGGCTCCTCGCCGCTGTGAAGACCGACGCCGACACTCAGGCCGATGAGCGTGTCTTGCACTCCACGTACGGGTGCAAGGACCTGGCGATGTTGTTGTGCACCAAGCTGCAGATCCATCCCGGTGAGGCCAAGCGGCGCACGAGGTTGGTGCGCGAGCTACCGACACTCCCGCATACCCGGGAGGCGATGTACGCGGGTGAGATCAGTGGTGAACACGCGCTGGTGATCTCCGATGCGATCAAGCGTCTCCCGTCAGAGCATGTCGAGGGTGCGGAGCGTGTGCTGGCGGATGTGGCGCCGACGTTGGACCCGGAGTTTCTGATGCGTGCCGGAAAATACGTGCGGACGGTGGTCGACCCTGACGGTGTCTACCGCGACGAGCGGGAGGCGATTGAGCGGCGTGCGGCGCGGATGTCCCGTGGCAAGGACGGGAGCCTGCGCTTCCAGGTCACCGTTGACGCGCTCAACGGAGAGAAGATCCGGAACCTGTTCCTCGCCATGGCCAAACCCCGATCCGTGGACGGGGAGAAAGACCCCCGCACCTTCGAACAGCGGTTGGCCGACGCCTTCATCGAAGCCATGACGATCGCGATGGCCCACCACGACATCCCGGGTTTGCCGCGTTCCCTGCTGGTCATGACGATGAACGCGGACAACCTGAAGGACAAGACCGGGTGCGCTCGGACTGACACCGGGCAGCCGGTGTCCCCGGACCTGGCCCAGCATGTCGCTTGTGATGCCGACATCGCCCACATCGTGCTCGGGGAGAAGGGGGAACCCCTCGCCTACGGGCGCGGACGACGGCTCGCCTCACTCGCTCAGCGGCGGGCGTTGGCGGTGCGGGACAAGGGATGCGCCTTCCCGGGCTGTGATCGGCCTCCTTCATGGACGGAAGCTCATCACGTGGTGCATTGGATCGACGGCGGGCCGACCGACCTCGACAACCTCGTCCTGCTCTGCGTGTATCACCATCACGTGATACACGCACAAGACTGGGAGATCATCTTCGACCACGGGATGCCGAGCTTCATCCCTCCACAGTGGATCGACCCGGACCAGGTGCCGTTGCGGAACATCAGGGTGGACTGCCCATTGACGCTATAGGCAGGAGGTCTCGGGAACGGCGCAACGCTGGAACGTGATGGTTCCAGCGTGGTACAGGC
Source organism: Allokutzneria sp. A3M-2-11 16 (assembly GCF_024213555.1). GTDB lineage: Bacteria > Actinomycetota > Actinomycetes > Mycobacteriales > Pseudonocardiaceae > Allokutzneria. The sequence goes on from NZ_JANAVO010000002.1 coordinate 380,142, forward strand.
GCGGACTGGAAGGCAAAGGCCCCAGGTCAAGCCGACCCCACGCAGGAACTAGATCTTGGTGAGGAGTTCCTTGAGCTTCGCCACGATCGTCCACGCGCCCTTGTCGCACGCCTCCTGGTGCGCGACGTAGTAGCCGTCGACGGTTTTCCGTTCCGCCGCATAGCGATCCGCGACGAACTTCGCCATCTTGGCGCGCGAGTCGGCGGCGCACGGGTCGGGGAACTTGTACAGCTCGTGCCAGACGGCGTTGACGAGCTTCTTCACCGGATCGGGCATCTTCTTGGTCTGCTTGGCGATGACGTCGGTGCCCGCGAGCACGAACCGCACGCCCTTCTTCTGCGCGCAGGCGGCGTCGAAGCTCTCCCCGACAGCCTTCACCGCGGCACCGATATCGCCCTTGGGCACGGGCGCGGGTGGGGCTGCCGCAGCGGACGGGGCGGCGAGACAGAGTGCGACCGGAACGCAGAACACCGCGACGAGGGGACGCTTCATGCTCGCGACAGTAGGCAGGCGCGCGGAAACCGGCAGGGCGCGGTCGGGGCGTTCGATCGAAGGTGTGATCAGCCGAAGGTGTCCAGCGCCGCCCGGGCCTCCGCGAGCAGCTTGCGGTTGCCCAGCTCCTCCGCGTACTCCAGGGCCAGCCGGAGGTGCTCGCGGGCTCGCTCCCGCTCACCGAGCAGGTGGTGGACCTTGCCGAGGCCGATGTGGGCGAGACCCATCGCCCAGCGGTCACCGCCCTGGGTGGCGTTGTCCAGGGCGCGCCGCTGGTAGCGCAGCGCCTCCTCGTAGTTGCCGAGCCTGCGGTTCATCGCGCCCAGCGAACTGATCGCCAAGCCCCACGACCACCGGTCGCCGAGCCGTTCGCTGAGTTCGAGCGCCCGCTCGAACCGGGACCGGGCGAGCTCGTCATCGCCCTCGTCGGCGTCGATCAGGCCGAGGTTGGTCAGCGCCAGGCTCTGCGCCCACAGGTCACCGGTGGCCTCGCTCAACGTCAGCGCCCGGTCGAGTTCCTTGCGCGCCAACGTGAAATCGCCGCGCTGCCGGTACGCGCTGCCCAGGCCCAGGATCGACGGCGCGCGCCCGAAGTCCACGCCCAGCTTCTGGTACAGCTCGTCGGAGCGCGCGAAGTTGGCCACCGCCTCCTCGTAGTCGCCCCGCCAGTCGTGCAGCAGCCCGAGCCGACCGCGCGTCCTGGCCTCGAAGCGCTCGTTGCCGGTGGCGAGGTCGCGCTCCAACGCCTCCTGCAGCTGCGCGAGCGCCTGGTCGACGCGGCCGAGGCGCCAGTTCAGCATGCCCAGGTTCTTCAGGATCTCCGCGCGGGCGTCCAGATCGCCGAGCCGGTCGGTGGCGGCGAGCGCGGCCTCGTGGGTGCGCAACCAGTCCTGGCTGTAGCCCCGCGTGAGGAAGAACTGCCACAGCACAAGGGAAATCCGCCACGCGTGCTCGTCGGTGCAGTGCTCGACGACCGCGACCAGGTTGGCCCGTTCCGCCTCCAGCCAGCGCGCCGCCACGGTGTGGTCGGCGAGGTCCGGCAGCCGTTCGTCGGGCTCCTCCTCCGAGGACTCCGCGCGTTCATAGGCGCGGGTCGCCAGGCTCGCGGCCGCCAGGTAGTAGTCCCACAGCCTGTCGAGCGCCTCGGTCAGCGCGGCCGGGTCCTCCTCGGCGGAGGCCGTGCTCGCGGCGTGCTCACGGAGCAGGTCGTGCAGCTGGTACCGGCCGGGCTCGCGCTGCTGCACGAGGTGAACGTCCACAAGGGACTCCAGCAGGTCCTCCGCGTCCAGCGGTGCGATCCCGGCGAGCGCGGCGGCGGCGTGCACGTCGACGTCGGCTCCCGGGTGCAGGCCGAGCAGGCGGAACATGCGCCGCTGCGCGTCGTCGAGGTACTGGTGGGACAGGGCGAACACCGCGTTCAGCTCGGTCGGCCTGCGGGTGTTGCGGCCCAGCCGCTGGTTCAGGTGCTCCACCGTCCACACAGGACGGTCGCGGAGCCGGGCGGCGGCGATCCTGATGGCCAGCGGCAGGTATCCGCACAGCCGCACGCACTCGCGGACCGCCGCGTCCTCGCCCCGCCCGGACCCGGCGATGCGGAGGAACAGCCCGACCGCCTCGTCCTCGCGGAGCACGTCCAACGCGAGCGTGCTCGCCCCGTCAAGGTCGGTCAGCCGCCTGCGGCTGGTGACCAGGGTCAGGCAGCCGGGGTGCCCGGGGATCAGCGGTCGCACGTGCGCCGCGTCGGCGGCGTTGTCCAGCACCAGCAGCACGCGGCGTCCCGCGAGCGTCGACCGCCACAGCGCGGCGCGCTGCTCGACGGTCGGCGGGATGCTCTCGCCCGGCACGTCCACCGCGCGCAGCAGCGTCTCCAGCGCGGCGGCCGGGCTCAGCGGCGGATGCCCCGGGGTGTGCGCGTGCAGGTCGACGAAGAACTGGCCGTCCGGGTAGCGCTGCGCGAGCCGGTGGGCGCAGCGCACGACGAGCGAGGTCTTGCCGACCCCGCCCATGCCGTCGATCGCGTGCACGGGCACGGTCCGCCCGTCCGCGGCCACGACGGCGGCCAGCAGCGCGTCCAGCTCGGCGTCCCGGCCGGTGAAGTCGCCGATGTCCCTCGGCAGCTCGTTGCGCGGGCGCCAGCCGTCGCCGCCGGGCCGCTCGGCGACGGTGGCTGCGGTCACTTCGGAGACGGCGGCTTCGGCGAACTCCCACAGCCTGCGCAGCCTGGCCAGTTCCCTGCGGTTGGCGCCGCACGCCGCGGCCAGCTGCCCGACCAGGCGGAAGTCCGGCGGGAGGACCGTCCCGGCGCAGTAGCGGTGCAGGGTCGAGCTGCTCGTCCCGGTGCGATGGGCGAGCGCGGCGAAACTGCGCCCCGACCGCTCCTTGAGCCCCCGCAGCACGGCGGCGAACTCGGCAACCGCGTCGGTCCCTCCCACCGGCCCATCATCCCGCACCCGTCCCGGCTACCCGGAAAAGGAGTTCAATGCCTATGCTCCGAATGTGCTCAGAACAATCGCGGCCACCCTGTCGCTTTTATCCGTTTGCGCGTTCTCGCCCGCCCAGTCGGGCTGGCAGCCGGTCGGCTCCGGAATCACCTCCGGGGTCAGCGGCTCGGCACTCACCGCACGTGGTGACCTGATGATCGTTCGGGACAACAAGAAATCGGGAGAAAATCGCGCCGCCCTTGTCTCATTTCCCGGCGCGCGGGTGACACCGCTGACGTGGGTCGGCCCCGTGCCGGCGGACCTGGAGGCGCTGGCCGCCGTGCCGGGGCGGCCGGACGAGTTCGTCGCACTGGCCAGCTCGGGCAAGGGCGCGCGGATCTCCTTGCGCGGCAACGAAGTTCACGTCCTCGGCGAGTTCACCGTTCCGGCGGTCGACGACGATGACAACTACGAGGGCTTCGCGCTGACTGTGCTCGGCGGGCGCACCGTCGCGGCGTGGGCCGACCGCGGGCAGGACGAGCGACCGGGCAGGCTGATCGCGGCCGAGGTCGATATCGACCGGATGACATTCGGACCGGTTACTTCGCTCACGATTCGGGCGAGCTACCCGCAAAGGGATGTCCGGCACATCTCGGATATCGCGATCACGGATTCCGGAGAAGTTCTCGCGGCCTCGGCGTCGGACCCGGGCGACGAGGGCCCGTTCGACTCCTCCCTTTATCGCTCCGCGCGCATTTCCGCCGAGGGCGGCGCGGTGGCGCTGCGGCCGATCGGCGAACACCAGGAGATCGCCCGGTACGGCGGCCACAAGATCGAAGCGGTGACCTGCACGGCCGCTCCCTGCGACCACCGCGTGCTGGGCACCGACGACGAATCGGCGGGCGGCGCCGTCCGGTTCGACTGATCCGTCCCGCCACCGCCCGGCTCCGCGCGCGATCACCGCAGGTCAGGGGGCATCTTTGTCCCACGGCATCCCAGCGCCCTGGTCGAGTCCCGCCCACGCCGGGCAGGCTTCCAGCCATGCGGACGCCTGAGGGGGCGGACGCGGTGACCGGGGGAAAGGTCACTCTGGGGGCAGTGCGGTGGGATCTCTCTAACCCGAAGAGGTCCCACCGTTGCCCTGCCCGGACCTTTCGCGCACGGCCGGTACAGCGGCCGGTCCGGGGAGTCATCGACCACGAGTCCGATCGCGGCGTCGGATCGGGAAACCCCTCTACTCGCGGGCGTTACCGTCCGGCCATGCTCCGCGCCGGTGGTTGGGGTGTCTTCAAGTACCCCCGACCCCGCCGTTGATCACCAAAAACCGCCCCCAACCCGCTGCTCCTGCCCGGGGGGTTGGGGGCGGTTTTCGGTGATCGTTTGGGGGGTTCGTTGTACTTGAAGACGCCCTGACCACCGTGGGGGCGGTTCGTGGTCAGGGGAGTTCGGTGAGTTCGACGGCGGTGGTGAGGACGGTGATCAGCTGCCGGGCGGTGTCCTGGTCGAGGACCATGACGGTGCCCAGCGAGGTGGTCAGCAGCACCTGGCGGCCTCGGACCCGCACGTCGAGGGAAGCCGAGCGCCGGGGGCGCCGGGCTCCGTCGGTCGAGTCCATCCCACCCCCCGTTATGCCCCTGAGACTCTCGCCTGAGCGTGCGTACCGTGGATCGACCGTTAGTGCAAAGGGGTCCTCGTCACCCTGATCCGGCGAGAACGGCGTCATCGGGCGCGGAGCGCGTTGTCTCCCTCGCGGAGGTGACGCACATGTCCGCGTCCGATGACCGGCGGGAGCACCGCTGTGTCTGACCTGATCGCACCGTTCCTGTTCACCATCCTCTCGCTCCTCTTCGTCGCCGCGTGGGACAGCCCGTCCTGGCGGCACCTCCGGGCCCGCCGCCGCAGCCGCCGGGCCATCCGCGAGATCCGCTCCGCCTGCCCGTTCGCCCGGTTGGTCGTACGGTCGCCGGGCGGCAGGCACCGGGCCCGTCCCGTCCGAGGTCTTCCCCTGTCCACAATGGACTTGAATCGGGCGACCGGGCGCATCGCGGTGGCCCGGCACCACCGGTCACGGCGGCGGAGTGTGGGCTTGGAACACATGGGCTGAGATCCACATCACCCTTACCGTCGGTGCACAACGCGGTCGGGGAGGGCGCCATGGCGGGCAGGTCCAACACGCTCAGGGTGGTCGGCGCCAGTCTCGCCGGCACCACGGTGGAGTGGTACGACTTCTACATCTACGGCACGGCCGCGGCGCTGGTGTTCAACAAGCTGTTCTTCCCGGCCTCCGATCCGCTGGTCGGCACGCTGCTGGCCTTCGTGACCTACGCGATCGGGTTCCTGGCCCGGCCGCTGGGCGGGTTGGTGTTCGGCCACTACGGCGACCGGCTCGGGCGGAAGAAACTGCTGGTCGCGAGCCTGCTGCTGATGGGTGTCGCGACGTTCGCGATGGGGCTGCTGCCCACCTACGCCTCGATCGGCGTCGGCGCGCCGATCCTGCTCACGCTGCTGCGCCTGGTCCAGGGCTTCGCGGTGGGCGGCGAGTGGGGCGGCGCGGTGCTGATCGTCTCCGAGCACGGCTCGGACAAGCACCGCGGTTTCTGGTCGTCCTGGCCGCAGGCGGGCGTGCCGGGCGGCAACATCCTCGCCTCGGCGGCGATGGCGGTGCTCTCGGCGACGCAGAGCAACGAGGACTTCCTGTCCTGGGGCTGGCGGGTGCCGTTCCTGTTCTCCGGCGTGCTGGTGCTGATCGGCCTGTGGATCCGGCTCTCCATCGCGGAGTCGCCGGTCTTCGTGGAGGCGGCCGAGCGCGCGGAGGGCACGGTCGAGCGGCCTCCGGTGTCGGTGGTGTTCACCCGCTACCGCAAGGAAATCCTGATCACGATGGGCGCCCGTTTCGCGGAGAACGCGGGCTACTACCTGATCACCGCGTTCGTCCTGGTGTACGTGGAGCAGCACCTCAAGCTCGACCGCGGCGTCGCGCTGAACGCGGTGCTGATCGCCTCGGCGATCCACTTCGTGGTGATCCCGTTGTGGGGAGCGGCTTCCGACCGCGTCGGCAGGCGCCCGATCTACCTGCTCGGCGCGGTGGGCACGGGCGTGTGGGCGTTCGGCTTCTTCGCGCTGCTGGACCTGCGGTCGTTCGGCGCGATCACGCTCGCGGTGACCATCGGGCTGGTCTTCCACGGCGCGATGTACGGGCCGCAGGCCGCCTACTTCGCGGAGATGTTCGGCACCCGGGTCCGCTACTCCGGCTCCTCGATCGGCTACCAGCTGGCGTCGGTCTTCGCGGGCTCGCTGGCGCCGATCATCGCGACGGCGCTGCTCGCGGCCTACGGCGGCTGGCTGGCGATCGCGATCTACCTGGCGGCGATGTCGCTGATCTCGGTCGTCGCGGTCGCGCTCTCCCCCGAGACGCGCCACCGCGACCTCCGGGCCGACCCGGGTCAGGTCGCCGTGCCCCATAGTTGAGGCGTGACGGTGGTCGAGCGGTTGGTGGCCGTTGCCGCGGCGGGCGGCGGTGCCGGTGGTCTCGCCGAGGTGGTGGCCGACTGGCTCGGCGGCGTCGTGGTGATCACCGACGCGGAGGGGCGGGAGCTGGCCCGCGCCGGACGCGGGCGCGGCGGCCGGACCCTCAAGATCGCGGCGATCGCGCACGGGCGGCGGGTCGGCGAGGTCAGCCGCTCCGGACCGGAACTCGACGGCGACGGGCGGCGGAACCTGGACGTGGCCGCCTCGGTGATCGCGCTGGAGCTGCTGGTCCGCGCCTGCGCCTTCGCCGCGGAGGAGCGGGAGCGCGGGCAGGTGCTCGCCGACCTCATCGCCGGGCGCCCCGATGTGCAGGCGCGGGCCGAGCGGTTCGGGGTCGACCTCGACGCGCCGCACTCCGTCGTGGTGCTCACCGGCCCGCCTCGGCTCGCGGCCGCCGCCGCGCACTTCGCGAGCGCGCACGGCGGGCTCTCGGTGGAGCACGAAGATCACGTCGTGTTGTTGCTGCCCGGGGCGGACGCGGCCGACCACGCCGACCGCAGCTCTCGCGTGCTCGGCGCGGAGCTGCGCAAGCCGGTGACCGCGGGCGCCGCGCACGGCGAGATCGCCTCGGCGCACGCGGAAGCCCGGCGCTGCCTGACCGCGCTGCTCGCGCTGGGCGGGGCCGGGCGGGGCGCGAGCGCGGAGCGGCTGGGGTTCGTCGGCCTGGTGCTCGGGGACGAGCCGGAGCCGCGGCGGTTCGTCCGGGCGACGCTCGGGGTGCTGCTGGACCACGACGCGCGGCGCGGGACCCACCTGGTGCCGACGCTGCGCGCCTACTTCGCCGCGGGCCGCAGCCCGACGCGGGCGAAGGAGCTGCTGAACGTGCACGTCAACACGGTCACCCAGCGGCTGGAGCGGATCTCGTCACTGCTCGGGCCGGGCTGGCAGGAGCCGGGGCGGGCGCTGGAGGCCGAACTCGCGCTGCGACTGCTCGACCTGATCCGAATGTGAACATCTGTGTAAGTGTGAAAAAATCTATTACCCCGCTAATGGACCTGTCCGGCCGACAATATCGAACTTATCCTTGGTAATTGTCATAGCCCCAGGTCAAGCAGGCAGAGTCAGAGCGCAGGGCGGGGTGATGCGGTGCCCCTGAAAAGAGCCGAAGCGCGTCCGGTAAACGGACAACTGTGTACGTTACCCGCTGGTACCTCTAGGCTGCGGGGCGTGGTGACCCGGCGCGACAACGACGGGGCGAGCGGCTGGCTGCCCAGCGGGGCGGACTGCCGCTACGCGGTGGTGCTCGCGGTACTCGTGCTCTCCGGCTCGACGCTCATCGGCGAGCTGGTGGAGGAGGCGCGACCGCCGGACGCGTGGGGCTTCGGGCTCGCGATGATCAGTTCGGCCGCGCTGGCCTGGCGCCGGAAGGCCCCCATGGCCGCGCTCGCCGTCACGGTGGTGGCGGTCGGCGTCTACACGCTGCTCGGCAATCCTTACGGCCCGATCCACCTGTGCATGGTGCTGGCGATGTTCGAGGTCGCGTTGCGCCGCCCGGTCGCGTCGTCCTGCCTCGCCTGCGGCGCCGCCGCGGTGGCCGGGGTGGCCTTCGCCCTGCCCCGGTTGGTCGCCGACTTCCGGGAGCCGGTGGTGATGGTCCTGGCGTGGACCGGCTGGTTCATCGTGCCCTGGCTGCTGGGCAGGCTCGCCCAGGTCCGGCAGGCCGCGGCGGACCGGATGCGGCACGCGCTGATGGCCAAGGCCGCGCTGGAGGAGCGGATGCGGATCGCCCGCGAGGTGCACGACGTGGCCGGGCACGGGTTCGCGGTGGTGGCCATGCAGGCCGGGGCGGCGCAGGTGGCGCTGGACGCCCGGCCGGACCAGACCAAGGCCGCGCTGGAGGCGATCCGGCTGACCAGCACCCAGGCGCTGGCCGAGCTGCGGTCGGCGCTGGACACGATCCACGCGAGGGACACCTGTCCCTCGGCCACCGGGCTGCGCGGACTGCCCGCGCTCATGTCGAGGGTGCGCGCGGGCGGGATGCTGGTGGAGCAGGAGGTCAGCCTGGCGGGCGAGGACCTGCCGGAGGATATCGACGCGGCGGTCTACCGGGTGGTGCAGGAGTCGCTGACCAACGTGCTGCGGCACGCCGGGCCGACCAGCGCGAAGGTGCGGGTCTGCCGGGAGGCGGGCGAGATCGTGGTCGAGGTCGCCGATCGCGGCCGCGGGATCGTGCAGCGGGCCAAGCCCCCGGGGCGCGGGCTCACCGGCATGCGGGCCAGGGTCGAGGCGGCCGGTGGCAGCTTCCTCGCTGGTCCGCGCACCGGTGGCGGGTTCGAGGTGCGCGCCCGCTTCCCCTGCGGGAACTAGACCCGCCGCCACCGTCAGCGCCGGTAGAGACGCGTCTGCTGGCCGCAGACGTCCTTGCCGTCGTTCATCTTGCGGCAGACCCGGAACCGCATGCCCTCGGGTCCGGCGATGCTCGTCATGTGCATGTTCTTCGGCCCGGCGGTCGCCCTGTTGTACCCGGGACCGACGAAGTACCTCCAGTCCGTGTCGGGGAGGTTGTTGTAGACGACCGTCCACTGCACACCGGTGCGGCCGTGGCCGTCCTTGGGATCGGAGGTGAGGGTCAGCTCGAAGGGCCACTTGCTGTGCGGGCCCGCCGGGCCGTCCTGCCGCGGCTTCCAGACGATCTTCCCCCAGCCGTAGCCGTCCTCGCTCTCGAACCTGGCGATGTTCTCGGCCAGCGCGGGGGTGGCCCCCGCGACGGTGAGCACGGCCGCGAGCGCGACGGGCAGCGCGACGCGGGTGCGGGTCAGGAGCTGTCGTTCTCTCATGCCGGTAGTCCACCTCGGAGGACCCGCCGACGCGAACGCGAATGAAGGTTTCGGCCGCCTTTCGGGTGGGAGCGGAGGATAACTCTTGACTGCGTCAACTATATTGTTGACATGGTCAAAGATTCGCTGGTCTCGTCGGTGCGCGCGTTCTCGCGCTTCTACACCAACTCCGTTGGCGCGCTGCGCTACGGCGCCTACTCGCTGACCGAGGCGCGCGTGCTGTTCGAGCTGGCGCAGTGCGAGTCGGCCGACGTCGCCGATCTGCGCAGGGACCTCGACGTGGACGCCGGGTACCTGAGCAGGCTGCTCACCCGCTTCGACGCCGACGGGCTCATCACCCGCGCGAAGTCCACTGTGGACGCCCGCCGCCAGGTGATCGGCCTGACCGACAAGGGCAGGGCGGCCCAGCGCGAGCTGGACGACGCCTCCTCGGCGCAGGCCGCCGCGCTGCTGGACGGGCTCACCGAGGAGCAGCGCGGACAGGTCGTCGGCGCCATGGACACGATCCGCCACCTGCTGGGCGGTGCGGCGGAGGACCGCACCCTGGTGCTGCGCCCGGCGCGGGTCGGCGACTACGGCTGGGTCGTGCAGCGGCACGGCGAGCTCTACGCGCGGGAGTTCGGCTGGGACGCGACGTTCGAGGCGCTGGTCGCGCGGATCGTCGCGGACTTCATCGACGATCACGACCCCGCGCGCGAGGCCGGGTGGATCGCCGAGGTCAACGGCGAGCGGGTCGGCTGCATCTTCTGCATGAAGGCGGACGACCACACCGCGAAGCTGCGAATCCTTCTGGTGGAGCCGAGTGCGCGCGGTCTGGGCGTCGGCGCACGGCTGGTCGACGAGTGCGTGCGCTTCGCCGAGGCGGCCGGGTACAAGCGGATCACCTTGTGGACCAACGACGTTCTCAGCACGGCGCGGCGGATCTACCAGCGGGCCGGGTTCACGCTGGTGAACGAGGAACCGCACCGCAGCTTCGGCGCCGAGCTCACCGGGCAGTACTGGACGAAGGAGTTCTGAAAGCGCTCTCACCCGTTCTGCCCTGTCCCCGGGGGCGACTCGGCCGTCATTGTTGTGGCTCACAACAATCCCGCCGCCGAACACGACCCGAGGAGGAGTTCGGATGAGAGCGCGTGTGGCGTTGGCCCTCGCGACGGCGGGGCTGATGCTGACATCGGTGATGACGGCCTCAGCGCAAGCGGTCGTGTACACGGACAAGAACGCGTCGGTGCGGGACCGCGTGAGCGACCTGATGGCGCGGATGTCGTTGGCGGACAAGCTCGGGCAGATGGTGCAGACCGAGCGCAAGGCCGTGCAGCCCGCCGATCTGACCACGCACCGGATCGGCTCGCTGCTCTCCGGCGGCGGCTCGGCCCCCACGCCGAACACGGCGACGAGCTGGGCCGACATGTACGACAACTTCCAGCGAGCGGCGCTGGCCACGCCGCTGCGCATCCCGATGATCTACGGCGTGGACGCGGTGCACGGGCACAACAACGTGCACGGCGCGACGATCTTCCCGCACAACATCGGCCTCGGCGCCGCCCGCGATCCGGAGCTGGTGCAGCGCATCGGTCGCGCCACCGCCGAGGAGGTCTCCGGCACCGGCATCGACTGGAACTTCGCGCCGTGCCTGTGCGTGGCCCGCAACGATCGCTGGGGCCGCACGTACGAGTCCTTCGGCGAGGAAGCCGAGCTGGCCACCGCGATGACCACGCTGGTGACCGGCTTGCAGGGCGGAGCGCTGAACGCGCCCGGGTCGGTGCTGGCGACGGCGAAGCACTGGGTCGGCGACGGTGGCACCACCGGCGGCAAGGACCAGGGCGACACCGAGGTCTCCGAGGCGGAGCTGCGCTCGCGGCACATCACGCCGTTCCGCGAGGCGGTCCGGCGCGGCGTCGGCTCGGTGATGATCTCCTACAGCAGCTGGAACGGCGTGAAGCTGCACGCGCACCGCTACCTGGTGACCGATGTGCTCAAGGCGGAGCTGGGCTTCTCCGGCATCGTGATCTCCGACTGGGACGCCATCGACAAGATTGACGGTCAGCCGGGGTTCACGCCGGAGGAGGTCCGCGCCTCGGTCAACGCGGGCATCGACATGATCATGGTGTCGGCGGAGTGGCGGCGGTTCCTCGACCTGCTGCGCGCCGAGGTCGAGTCGGGCCGCGTGCCGATGTCGCGGGTGGACGACGCCAACCGCCGCATCCTGACCAAGAAGTTCGAGCTCGGCCTGTTCGAGAAGCCGTTCACCGATCGCTCGTACACCTCGACCGTCGGCAGCCCGGAACACCGTTCGCTGGCAAGGGAAGCCGTGCGCAAGTCGCAGGTGCTGCTCAAGAACCGCAACGGCGTGCTCCCGCTGCCCAAGACCGCGGACAAGCTCTTCGTCGCGGGCAAGAGCGCGTCGGACATCGGCAACCAGTCCGGTGGCTGGACGATCGAGTGGCAGGGCAAGAGCGGCCCGATCACCCCGGGAACCACGGTCCTGCAAGGGATTCAGCAAGCCGTGCACGGAACGGCGGTGACGTACAACCGCAACGGCGACGGCATCAACGACACCTACAAGGCTGCCATCGCGGTGGTCGGCGAGACGCCGTACGCGGAGTACAACGGCGACCGGCCGGACGGGCTCGGCCTGGACGCGGAGGACTTGGCGACGCTCGCGAAGCTGAAGGCGTCCGGTGTGCCCGTGGTCGTGGTGCTGGTGTCGGGGCGGCCCATGGACATCGCGGCCCAGCTGCCCGACTGGGACGCGTTGGTCGCGGCGTGGCTCCCCGGCACCGAAGGCGCGGGCGTCGCGGACGTGCTCTTCGGTGATCACCAGGTGTCCGGGAAGCTGCCGGTGAGCTGGATGCGTTCGGTGTCGCAGCAGCCGATCAACAACGGTGACGGCAAGCCCGCGTTGTTCGGCTACGGCCACGGCGAGTCCTTCCCCGCGGCGCAGGACGCGTACCAGATGATCGGCGCGGCCTACTACGACGAGCAACGCGGCACCGGAGTGCAGCGGTGCACCGACAGTGGCTGCGGCCAGAACGTCGGGTGGATCGCGAACGGCGACCACCTGGGCTTCGCCGATGTGGACTTCGGCGCCGCGTCAGCCGCCCGGGTGACGACGCGGTTCGCTTCGGGGGCCGCGGCCGGTGGCTCGCTGGAGTACCGCTTGGATTCGCCGACCGGTCCCGTGGTGGCGACTCAGGCGATCACTCCGACCGGTGGCTGGCAGACCTGGGCCAGCGCGACCACCGCGGTCACCGGCGCGACGGGCAAGCACCGCCTCCACGTGGTGGCCCGCGGCGGAAGCGGCGACTTCACCAACCTGAACTGGTTCCAATTCTCCCGCTAGGCCGCTTTTCCCGTTTCGTACTCATAGCGGGCTTGCGGACCGCTATGAGTACGAAACGGGGTTCTGGGGAGGTTGAGTGCCTACGATCCGACTCGGTTGCCGATGAAGACCGAGGGGCCGCAGTCGTCGTTGTTCGCGCGGCAGATGCTCACGTGGGCGTACCACCAGATCGAGGCCGTCTCCGCGTGCAGCGCGATGGTTCCCGGTCCGCACTGCGTCTCGGAGCGGGGGCTTTCGAGCCAGAACTCGTGCTTCATCTTGACGTAGAAGCACCCTGGCTGCGTCACCACGAGATTGCCCTTGATCCTGACGCCGCCGGGAAGCCCGCGGATGTAGCTCCACTCGGCGGCGGTGACCGACGTTCCGTGGTGCGGTGCCGGGGTGAACGGCTTGGCGGCCGAGGCGACGCCAGCACCGAGGAACATCGACACGGCCGCGAGGCCCACGAGAAGTGTCTTTCGCATGCGACGACGCTATGGACCGCGCTTATCGCGGATTTATCCGTTGTCACGCAAAACAGTGACCGCAACGTCAACCGGGGCGACGCCCATGGACAACGGCGAGATCTTCTCGAAGGCGCCGCGGGTCAGGTTCACGCACCGGTCCCCCTGCGCGGCGAATCGGTCGTTGATGCGGACCTCGACGGACAAGCCGGTGCGGCGGTGCGTGACCTTCACCTTGGTGTCGAACGGCAGAGTCGCGTGGGCGGCGGTCATCGCGGCCGGGTCCAGCACTTCCCCGCTGGCCGTGTAGACCGGCGTGGTCGCGTCCGGGTTGCCGTACCAGCTCGCCGTGCAGGCGGGCGGCTCCGACGCGGCGGCGGGGACGGCGAGACCGAGCATGAGCACTGCCGCGGCGAAAATCACCGAGAGACTCCTCTGTCGAAGGACTTGATCAACTGTAGGTGAACGCGCCCCGGTCCAGCACCACCGCACCGGCGGAGTCGGCCGTCCGGAACGCCACTTCACCCGGTCCGGTGCGCCACGCCGAGACCACCAGCTCCGCCCCGGGCACGACCGGCAGCGAGAACCGGCCGAACATCCGCCGCACCCGGGCGGCTCCGCAGAACTCGCGGATCAGCAGTCGACAGGTGATGCCGTACGTGCACAGCCCGTGCAGGATCGGCCGGTCGAAGCCGCCCCGCGCGGCGAACTCGGGGTCCACGTGCAGCGGGTTGTGATCACCCGTGAGCCGGTAGAGCAGCGCCTGGTTGGCCGAAGTGGTGAACCGCAGCGACACGTCGGGCGGACGTGCGGGCGGCTCCCAGTCCAGCGACGGTCCGCGCTCGCCGCCGAAGCCGCCTTCCCCGCGCACGAAGACCGACGAAGACGTTGACAGCAAAGGCTTTCCGGAATCGTCGGTGGCGTCCCACCTGCTGGCGACGAGCGCACCGGTGCCCTTGTCGAACACATCGGTCACCGTGCGCAGCACCGACACCGAACCGCTCGGTGGAAGTGGTTGGCGCACAACGATCTCCTGTTCGCCGTGCAGCAGGAGGGCCGGATCGTAGTCGCCCAGCCGCTCGTCGAACGCGCCGAACTGGGCGAGCACGATGCCGAACGTCGGCAGCGCCTCCTGCCCGGTGCTCCACGCCAGTTCCTCTTGTCCCGCACCGACCGCGAGCGCGTAGAGGGCGGTGTCGGTCGCGGTCCAGCTCCGCCGCCACGGCCCGGCGGTCTGGCCGACCAGGCTCTGGAAGATCGCCATCGTCAGCCCCGGGGTCCGCCGTCGACGTAGAGCACCTGGCCGGTGATGAAGGACGCGCCGTCGCCGACGAGGAAGGCAACTGCGTTGGCGATGTCCTCGGGCTGGCCGATCCGGCGCAGCGGCACCGCGTCGGCGATCGCCTTCTGGAACGCGTCGAACTCCATGCCGATCCGGCTGGCCGTCGCGGCGGTCATGTCGGTGGCGATGAAGCCCGGCGCGACGGCGTTCACGTTGATGCCGAACGGGCCCAGCTCGATCGCCAGCGTCTTGGTGAAGCCTTGGACACCCGCCTTCGCGGCCGAGTAGTTGGCCTGGCCGCGGTTGCCGAGCGCGGACGTGCTGGACAGGTTGACGATCTTGCCGTGGCGCTGCTCGACCATGTGCTTCTGCGCAGCCTGGCTGCACAGGAACGCGCCGCGCAGGTGCACGTTCATGACCGTGTCCCAGTCGTCGTCGGTCATCTTGAACAGCATGTTGTCCCGGATGACCCCGGCGTTGTTGACCAGGATGTGCAGCCCGCCGAGCTCGGCGACAACGCGGTCCACAGCGGCTTCGACGGCGGCGCGCTCCGACACGTCGGCGCCGATCCCGATCGCCTTTCCTCCCGCGGAGGTGATCGCGTCGACGGTCTCGGCGCAGGCCGACTCGTCGAGGTCGATCACGGCGATGGTGGCCCCCTGAGCGGCGAGGGTGCGCGCGGTGGCCGCACCGATCCCACGCGCCGCTCCCGTCACCATCGCGACCCGTCCCTGCAAGCTGCTCACCCGTCGAACCCCTTTCAGCCCAGCTCCAGTGCCAGATAAAGGTCTACCCGATCCGGAAAAGATCCCAGATCGCGTCCGGTCAGCTCCTCGATCCTGCTCAGCCGATATCGCAGCGTGTTGACGTGCACGTGCAACTGCGCCGCGCTCCTGGTCGGTGAGCCCGCGCAGTCCAGGAACACCCGCAGCGTCTGCACCAGCTCGCCCTTGTGCGCGGCGTCGTAGGCGAGCAGCGGCCCGAGCAGCTTGGCGCGGAAGGACTTCCGCAGTTCGTCGGGCACGGTGGCCAGCAACAGCAGGTGCGAGGCCAGCTCGGCGGCGGTGGCCACCTTCGCCCGCCCCGGCCGGTGTTCGGCCAGCCGCCGCGCCTGCCGCGCCTCCTCGACCGCGCCACGCAGCCCCGCCACGGTCGCCAGCCCGCTGACGCCGACGACCAGGCGCGCGTCGCCGAGCCCCGGCTCCATGGTGCGCACGGCCTCGTCGATCTCCTCCAACGCCGCGGCCAACCCTTCGGCGTCCGCGGAGAGCAGGGCCAGCGCCTCCTGCCCAGCCACCGCGACGAACCCGCGCGCGGGGGCACCGTGGACGAGCTCGCCCAGCACGACGGGCGCCAGTCCGGGCCCGCCGCCGGAGGTCGTCGCGGCGAGCACGCACAGCGGCTCTCCCCTGGCGAACCCGAGCGCGCCCAGCCGGGCGTCGACCTCGCTCGCGTCGACCTCTCCGTGCATCGCCGACAGCAGCAGCGGCCCGGCGAGCCTGCTCTCCAGCCGCTGCCGTTCCTCGCGCCGCGAGCGTTCCAGCGCGATCAGCGTGGCCAGCTCGGCCGCGGTCTCGCTCGCGCCGGGGTCCCACTGCTCGTGATCGCCTTCGACGACGAGGAACCAGCTCGCCAGCCGTTGCCCGGCCCGGCTCGCCGACGGCAGCAGCGACACCGGCTCGCCGGAGCGTTCCCGCGCGGTCTTCGGCAGCCGGTCGGCGTGCAGGAACTGCTGCACCAGCAACCGCCGCCGGTCCGAAGAAAGCACAGTGTGCGCGCTGCCGCCGATCAACCGCCCCGAAGGCGAGAGCACCCAGCACTGCGCGTCCAGCCGCGCCGCGCCCAGCTCCAAGACCGCGGCCAGCCCGCCGCCGTCCACGGCCGCGGCGACCATCCGGCGGTGCCAGTCGAACTCGCCGCGCTCTCCGGCCAGCGCCAGCACCACCCGTTCGGTGATGGTCGCGAAGGAGACGTCGACGGGGACGCCGAGCAGGGGCACCCCGTGCTCGCGGCACGCCTCGACCAGGTCGGCGGGCACTGCCCCGAACTCCGCGTCGCCCGCGGCCAGCGCGGTCACCCCGGCCGCGGCCAGCGCCGCGACGAACGCCATCGAGTCCTCCGCCGAGCGGCGCCAGACCAGGCCGGTGAGCACCAGCTCGCCGCCGGAGAGGTAGCGGCTGGGATCGCGCAGGTCAGTGGTGTAGATCCACCTGATCGGGCGGTCGAGCTGATCGGAGCCGGTGAGCAGGGCCAAGTGCAGGTCGGCGGCCTCCACCAGATCCCGCAGCCTCATCCCGTCAACCTACCGCCAGGGTTTGGAGGATGTTACGAAAGGCTCACCCGGCTGCGCGCTCACGTTCATGCGTTCTCGCCATAGTCGCGGCGAGTGCGCACGTGTGTACTGCGAACCGCTCTCGGATACGAGGAGGGACATCGGTGTCCACCGCCCTTGACGAGCTCAACGCGCGTCCGGACCGGGATGCGCTGCTCGCCTGCTGCGCCAACCCCCTGTGGGCGGAGCGCGTCGCGCGGTCGCGGCCGTTCCCCGACGCGGACGCACTGGTGGCGTGCGGCGCGAAGGAGCTGGCAGCGCTGGACTGGGACCAGCTCAAGGTGGCCGTGGACGCGCACCCCCGGATCGGCCAGCGGGCAGGCGGCGACGGGCGGGAGGCCCGGTGGTCGCGGGGCGAGCAGTCCGCGGCGGCCACGGAGGACGAACGGGTGCGCGCGGAGCTTGTCGCGGGCAACATCGCCTACGAAGATCGGTTCGGTCACGTGTTCCTGATCTGCGCGACCGGGCTCTCGGCGGCGCACGTGCTGGCCGCGCTGCGCGAGCGGCTGGACAACGACGAGACCGCGGAGCGCGCGGTCGTGCGGGAGGAGCTGGACAGGATCGTGGAGCTGCGATTGCGGAAGCTGGTGGCGGCATGAGCCTCTCCACGCATGTGCTGGACACCAACAGCGGTGTGCCCGCGGCGGGCATGGCCGTGCGGCTGGACCGGCTGAGCCAGGCCGGGTGGGAGCCGCTGGCCGCGGAGAAGACCAACTCCGATGGCCGGATCACCGGCTGGGGCCCGGCGGTCGAGGTACCGCCCGCCACCTACCGGCTGGTCTTCGAGACCGCGGACTACCTGACGGCGCAAGGGCTTCCGGTGTTCTTCCCGGAGGTCGCCATCACTTTCGTGATCACTGACGGCGCCCGGCACCACCACGTGCCGCTGCTGTTGAGCCCGTACGCGTACTCGACCTACCGGGGGAGCTGACAATGGCCATCACGCTCGGCGGCAACCAGTACGGCAAGGCGGAGGTGCGCCTGGTCCGGGTCGACCGCGACGGGGAGCGGCACCGGGTCACCGACCTCAACGTCAGCGTCGCGCTGTCGGGCGACCTCACCGGCACGCACCTCACCGGGGACAACAGCAAGGTCCTGCCGACCGACACGCAGAAGAACACCGTCTACGCCTTCGCCAGAGACGGGGTCGGCGAGGTCGAGGAGTTCGGGTTGCGGCTCGGCGAGCACTTCGTGGGCTCGCAGCCGTCGATCCACCGGGCCCGCGTCGAGTTCGAGCAGTACAGCTGGGACCGCATCGGCGACAAGCCGCATTCCTTCTCCCGCAACGGTTCCGGCACGCGGACCGCGATCGTCACGTGGACCGGGGACGGCGCGCAGGTGGTGTCCGGGCTCACCGGGCTGACCGTCATGAACACCACGGACTCGGAGTTCTGGGGCTACATCAAGGACGGCTACACCACGCTTCCTGAGACCAACGACCGGATTCTCGCGACGGCGGTCGACGCGAAGTGGCGCCACCACACGCATCCCAGCGACTGGGCGGAGTCCTTCGAGCAGGCCAAGGACGACCTGCTGACCGCGTTCGCGGAGACGCACAGCCTTTCCCTGCAACAGACTCTCTACGCGATGGGTCAGCGGGTGCTGGACAAGCAGCCCGGTATCGCCGAGATCCGCCTCGCCCTGCCGAACAAACACCACTTCCTCGTGGACCTTTCCCCGTTCGGGCTGGACAATCCGAACGAGGTCTTCTTCGCCGCCGATCGGCCGTACGGGTTGATCGAGGGCACTGTGCGCCGCGATGACCTACCTGAAGGCGATCCGGTGTGGTGAAAGATCCGGTCGACGAGATCCCCAGGCCCGGCCCGCTTGTCGCGCTGGGCTTGCAGCACGTGCTCGCCATGTACGCGGGCGCGGTCGCGGTACCGCTGATCCTCGGCAACGCGATGCACCTGTCCACAGAGGACATCGCGTATCTGATCAACGCGGATCTGCTGATCTCCGGCGTTGCCACGATCCTCCAGTGCGTCGGCGTGTGGCGGTTCGGCGCGCGGTTGCCGTTGATGCAGGGTTGCACGTTCGCCGCGGTGACCCCGATGGTGCTGATCGGGACACAGGGCGGCGGGCTGCCCGCGATCTACGGCGCGGTGATCGTCGGCGGGCTGTTCCTGGTGTTGTTCGCCCCGGTGTTCGGCAAGCTCGTGCGGCACTTCCCGCCGCTGGTCACGGGCACGGTGATCCTGATCATCGGGCTCTCGCTGCTGCCCGTCGCGGTGAGCTGGGCCGCCGGTGGCGCCGGAGCGGCAGATCACGGCGCGCCGAAGCACCTCGCGCTCGCACTTGGCGTTCTGCTCTTCATCCTTGTGCTGCAACGGTTCGGTCGCGGCTTCATCGGCAGGGTCGCGGTGTTGCTCGGTCTCGCCTTGGGGACACTCGTCGCGATCCCACTGGGGTATCAGGGTTTCTCCGAGATCGGTACAGGCCCGCTGTTCGCGGTGAGCACGCCGTTCCACTTCGGGCTTCCCGTGTTCGAGCTGACCGCGATCGTCTCCATCGCCGTGGTGATGCTGGTGACGATGGCCGAGACCACCGGAGACGTCCTCGCCATCGGTGAGATCGTGAAGCAACCGGTCGACGCACGGCGCGTCGCCGACACCCTGCGCGCCGATGGCCTGTCGACCGCGTTGGGCGGTGTGTTCAACACCTTCCCGTACACGGCGTTCGCACAGAACGTCGGCCTGGTCAGGTTGACCAGGGTGCACAGCCGCTACGTGGTCGCGGCGGGCGGCGTGATCCTGGTGCTGCTCGGGCTCGTACCCGTGCTCGGCCGGGTCGTCGCCGCGATCCCGGCACCGGTGCTCGGCGGTGCGGGCATCGCGATGTTCGGCGCGGTCGCGGCGAGCGGGGTGCAGACCCTCACCAAGGTGTCCTTCACCGGCAACGGCAACCTGGCGGTGGTCGCGGCCTCGCTGGGCGCGGGGCTCGCGCCGGTGTTCGTGCCGACGCTCTACGAGCAGTTCCCCGTGTGGTTCCAGATCATCGCCCAGTCCGGTATCAGTGTCGGCTGCCTCGCCGCGGTCGGCCTCAACCTGCTCTTCAACGGCCCGACTACCACCTCCGGAGGTGTCCACAGTGGACTTCATTCGGCCGACTAGCCTCGCCGAGGCCTTGCGGGCCAAGGCCGAGGTCCCCGAGGCGGTGCCGATCGCCGGGGGGACCGACGTGATGGTCGAACTGAACTTCGACCGGCGCAGGCCGCCCGCGCTGCTGGACCTCAACGCGGTCGGCGAGATCGCCAAGTGGTCCGAAGTGGACGGACGAATCCGGCTCGGCGCCGCGGTGCCGTACGTGCGGGTGATCGACGAGCTCGGCGACCGGCTGCCCGGCCTGGCGATGGCCGCGCGGACGGTGGGCTCGCCGCAGATCCGCAACCGGGGCACGGTGGGCGGCAACCTCGCCGCGGCCTCCCCCGCCGGGGACTCGCACCCGCCGCTGCTCGCCTCGGACGCGGTGGTCGAGGTGGCCTCGGTCCGCGGCACCAGGACCATCCCGATCACCGAGTTCTACCTGGGCGTCAAGCGGAGCGCGCTCGAACCGGACGAGTTGATCACGGCGGTCCTGCTGCCCCCGGCGGACGGGCCGCAGCAGTTCTCGAAGGTCGGCACCCGCAACGCCATGGTGATCGCGGTGTGCTCGTTCGCCGTGGCGCTGCACCCGGCGAGCGGGACCGTGGGCACCGGGCTCGGCTCGGCGGCCCCGACTCCGCGCCGCGCGCCCGAAGCCGAGGACTACATCGCCGGGGAGCTGTCCGCGCTGTGGCAGTCCCCCGCTCCCCTCGCCGACTCCGTGCTGCGGCGGTTCGGTGAGCTCGTCGGCGCCGCGGCACAACCCATTGACGACGTCCGGGGCAGCGCCGCGTACCGGCGGCACGCCCTGGCCGTGCTCGCCCGCCGCACGCTCGGCTGGGCCTGGCACGACTACTGCGAAGGGCGGGTGACGGCATGCGCGTGAAGTTCACGGTGAACGGCGAGGAGCGCACCGCTGACGACGTGTGGGAAGGCGAGAGCCTGCTCTACGTGCTGCGCGAACGGCTCGGCCTCCCCGGTGCCAAGAACGCTTGCGAGCAAGGCGAATGCGGCTCGTGCACGGTGTACCTGGACGACACCCCGGTCTGCGCGTGCCTGGTCGCGGCCGGTCAGGTCCAGGACCGTGAAGTCCGCACCGTGGAAGGGCTCGGCTCCGAGGAGGAGCTGGACCCGGTGCAGCAGGCGTTCATCGAGCGCGGCGCCGTGCAGTGCGGCTTCTGCACGCCCGGCCTGATCGTCGCGGCGCACGACCTCATCCGCCGCAACCCCTGCCCGAAAGACGCGGAGATCCGCGAAGCGCTCGCCGGGAACCTGTGTCGCTGCACGGGATACGAGAAGATCATCGACGCCGTGCACACCGCGGCGGCGCATTCGCGCGGGGAGGCCACGTCATGAGGACAGTCATCAACGGCGCCCACATCGCGACAGTGGACGGCTCGGGATCGGAGTTCGCCTCCGGTCACGTGGTCGTCGAGGACGGCGTGATCGTCTCGGTAGGTGAAGGTGCGGCCGAAACCCGCGAGGGCGACCAGGTCGTCAACGGCTCCGGTTGCCTGGTGACCCCGGGTCTGGTGAACACCCACCACCACCTCTACCAGTGGGCGACGCGCGGTTTCGCCCAGCAGGCAACGCTTTTCGAGTGGCTGGTCGCGCTCTACCCGGTGTGGTCGGGCATCGACGAGCGAGTGGTGCACGCGACCACCAGCGCGGGGCTGGCGTGGATGGCCAAGTCCGGCTGCACCACCGCGGCCGACCACCACTACGTCTTCCCCTCGGACAGCGGTGACCTGATGGCCGCCCTCGTCGACGGTGGCAAGCGCGTCGGAACCCGGCTGCACGTGGTCCGGGGCTCGATGGACTGCGGGAAGTCGCAGGGCGGCCTGCCGCCGGACTCCATTGTGGAGTCCACCGAGAAGGCTTTGCTGGCAACGGAAGAAGCGATCACCACCTACCACGGCGCGTCAGCGGAGTCGCGCGTCCAGATCGCGGTGGGGCCGTGCTCGCCGTTCTCCGCGAGCGGTGAACTGATGCGCGAGGGTGCAGCGCTCGCACGTCGCTATGGCGTGCAGATGCACACCCACCTCGCCGAGACGACCGATGAGGAAGAGCACTGCGTCGAGCAGTTCGGCTGTACTCCATTGGAGTACGCGGACAAGCTCGGCTGGCTCGGCCCGGACGTGTGGCTGGCGCACGGAATCCACTTCTCCGACAAGGAGATCCAGCGCCTGGGCGCGACGAAAACCGGCGTGGCGCACTGCCCCAGCTCCAACGCGAGGCTGGGCGCGGGCATCGCGCGGGTGCGCGACCTGCTCGACGTCGGCTGCCCGGTCGGGCTCGGCGTGGACGGTGCCGCGTCGAACGAGGCCGGTGGGCTCGGCGACGAGCTGCGGCAGTCGCTCTACCTCGCCCGGCTCCGTGGTGGACCGGCGGCGTTCACCGTGCGCGAGTCGTTGTGGCTGGGCACGATGGGCGGGGCGCGCTGCCTCGGCCGGGCGGACCACATCGGCTCCATCGAGGTTGGCAAGCAGGCCGACATCGCGGTGTGGCGGGTGGACGGCCTCGCGCACGCGGGTATCGCCGATCCGGTCGCGGCACTCGTGCTGGGCTCGTTGCCTCCGTTGGAGCTGCTGCTGGTCGGCGGTGACCCGGTGGTGCGGCTCGGCCAACTGACCACTGTGGACGAACAGCAGCTAGCCGAGGACCTGGCGACGGCCTCCCGTGTCCTCGCCGAACGGGCTGGGGTGACGGCATGACGCAGATGACTCGAACGTCGAATCCGCCGCTGACCACGCCGATCACCGGCGGTGTTGGCGAGAGTCCGCTTCGGCCGGACGGTGCTTTGAAGGTGCGCGGCGAGTTCGCGTACTCGTCCGACCTGTGGGCCGACAACATGTTGTGGGGCGTGACGCTGCGGACTCCGCACCCGTACGCCCGCATCCGTTCGATCGACGTGGGCCCGGCTCTGGCGCTGCCCGGCGTCTACGCGGCCCTCACCCACGAGGACGTGCCCGGCCAGAACGCGTACGGGCTTGAGCACATCGACCAGCCGGTGCTGGCGGTGGACGTCGTTCGCTACCAAGGAGAAGCGGTCGCGATCGTGGCCGCCGACCATCCGGAGACAGCACGCAGGGCAGCCGCCGCGATCGTGGTGGACTACGAAGTCCTGGAGCCAGTGGACAACGCGGAGACCGCGATCTTCGGCGAGGGTGTGCCGAAGCTGCACGAGGGCGGGAACCTCGTGCGCTACGTGCCGATCCTGTTCGGCGACCAGGACGCGACCGCCGAGGTCGTGGTCAGCGGGACCTACGAGGTCGGCATGCAGGACCAGGCTTTCCTCGGCCCGGAGTCCGGCATGGCGGTGCCCGCCGAGGACGGTGGCGTCGACCTGTACGTCGCGACGCAGTGGCTGCACGTGGACCAGCAGCAGATCGCGCCCGCGCTGAACCTCCCGCAGGACAAGGTGAGGATCACCCTGGCCGGTGTCGGCGGAGCCTTCGGCGCGCGCGAGGACCTGTCGATGCAGGTGCACGCCTGCATGTTGGCCTTGCACACCAACAAGCCGGTGAAGATGGTCTACACCCGCGAAGAGTCGTTCTTCGGGCACGTGCACCGTCATCCCGCCGTCATGCACTACGAGCACGGCGCGGACCGCGACGGGAAACTGGTCTACGTCAGGGCGAAGATGTTCCTCGATGGCGGCGCCTACGCATCGAGCACGGGAGCGGTCGTCGCGAACGCCGCAACGCTCGGCGTCGGCCCGTACAACGTTCCCAACGTCAAGATCGAGGGATGGGGCGCGTACACCAACAACCCGCCCTGTGGCGCCATGCGTGGATTCGGCGCTGTTCAAGCCTGTTTCGCGTATGAGTCCCAAATGGACAAGCTCGCCGAGGCGATCGGTGTCGACCCGGTGGAGATCCGGCTGCGCAACGCCCTGAGCGAAGGCTCGGTGATGCCGACCGGACAGCTGGTCGACTCCGCCGCTCCGGTCAGGGAGCTGATGGAACGGGTGCGCGACAAGCCCATGCCCCCGGCTCGTACGTCCGAAGTGGACATTCGAACCATGCCGGGTGGCGCGTCCAACACCACGCACGGTGAAGGTGTTGTGCGCGGTGTCGGCTACGGCGTCGGCATCAAGAACATCTGCTTCTCCGAAGGCTTCGACGACTACTCCACCGCACGCGTGCGCTTGGAGGTGATCGGCGGGGAGCCGGTCGCGATGGTGCACACGGCGGCCGTTGAGGTGGGACAGGGCCTGGTAACTCTGCAAGCGCAGATCGCACGGACTGAGCTGGGCGTGCAACGGGTGACCATCCAGCCCGCCGACACCTCCGTGGGCAGCGCCGGTTCCACGTCGGCATCGCGGCAGAGCTACGTCACCGGCGGCGCCGTGCAGTCCGCTTGCGCCGCTGTGCGCGCGGAGGTGTTCGACCTCGCCCGCGAGCGGTTCGGTGTGAGTGATTTGGCTCTGGAAGGCGGAAAAGTCGTCTCCGCGAGCCGTGGCGTGCTCGCCGATCTCAGCGACGTCCTCGGAGATCGGGCGGTCGAGCACACCCGCGAGTACCGGCACCGCCCGTCGTTCCCGATCGATCCGCTCACCGGCCAGGGCAATGCCCACGTGCAGTACGGCTTCGCCGCCCACCGCGCGGTGGTGGACGTCGACGTCGACCTCGGGCTGGTGCGCGTGGTCGAGCTGGCGTGCGCCCAGGACGTCGGCAAGGCGATGAACCCGGACGCCGTCATCGGGCAGATCCAGGGCGGTTCGGCGCAGGGCCTCGGGCTGGCGGTGATGGAGGAGATCCAGCTCTCCGGAGCCAAGATCCGCAACCCGTCGTTCACCGACTACCTGATCCCGACGATCCTGGACATGCCGCCGATGACCATCGACGTGCTGGAGCTGGCCGACCCGAACGCGCCGTACGGCCTGCGCGGGGTCGGCGAGCCGCCCACGATCTCGTCCACCCCGGCGATCGTCGCGGCCATCCGCGATGCCACCAAGCTGGCGCTGAAGCGCATCCCGGTGCGCCCCGAGCACATCACTGGGACGTGACATGCACGAGATCGCCGGAGAGCTGGCGCGGTGGGGTGACGCGGACTTCGCCGTGGCCACCGTGATCGACGTGCGCGGCAGCGCTCCGCGCAGTCCTGGCGCTGCCATGGCCGTGCGCAGCGACGGCGCGGTGGTGGGCAGCGTTTCCGGGGGCTGCGTGGAGGGCGCCGTCTACGAGCTGGCGCAACAGGTCCTCAGCGAGGGCGGGGTCCTGCGGCACAGCTTCGGCTATTCGGCGGACGATCCGTTCGCGGTCGGCCTGACCTGCGGCGGCGAGATCGAGGTGTTCGTCCGAAGTGGACGATCGACCGCGATGGCCGCCGCGGTCACGGCCGCGAGGGACGCGCAGGCCGTCGCGTTGGTCACCGTGCTCGGCACCGGCGCGGAGGTCGCCGTCTTCGCCGATCACCACATCGGCGACTCGTTGCCCGATGTGCACGGCGTGGCAAGGGAAATGCTGCTCACCGGGCGCACGGGCCTGCGAACGCTCCCCGATGGGACGGAGATCTTCGTCGAGTCGATCGCGGCTCCGCCGAGGATGCTCGTGTTCGGCGCGGTCGACTACGCGGGCGCGGTGTCCAGGATCGGGCGTTTCCTCGGCTACCACGTGACGATCTGCGACGCGCGCGCGGTTTTCGCGACCGTGGAGCGGTTTCCCGACGCCGACGAGGTCGTTGTCGAGTGGCCGCACCGCTACCTGGCGAGCACGCACACCGACGCGCGGACCGTGGTCTGCGTGCTCACGCACGACGAGAAGTTCGACATCCCCGTCCTGGCCGAGGCACTGCGGATGCCCCTGACCTTCGTGGGCGCGCTCGGTTCGCGGCGTACCAACGGAGCGCGGCTGGAACGGCTGCGCGCGGCCGGGGTGAGCGAGGCGGACCTGGCCAGGCTGCGTGCGCCGATCGGGCTCGACCTGGGCGCACGCAGCCCCGAGGAGACCGCCGTGTCGATCGCGGCGGAGATCGTCGCGGCCCGCCACGGCGGATCCGGACGACCACTATCCGAAGTAGACGGACCGATCCATCGGCACGGCTGAGTCATCAGCTAGGTCATCGGCTGAGTAATCGGAGGCGGTAATGGCACTGCTGTTCCTCAACGGCGGCGGCATGCGCGGCGGCCCGTTGCACCACCAGCTCCAGGGCGCGGAACCGGTGCGCATCGCCCGCAGCGCACCGAAGTACCGGTACTTCTCCGTCGGCAACAGGTTCCCCGCCATGCACGAGGTCGGCGAGGGCGGGCACAGCGTCGTCGGCGAGCTCTACGACGTGCCGCTGGAGACCCTGCTGCACCACCTCCTGCCCGCCGAGCCCGCGGAACTGGAGCTCGGCGTGATCGAGCTTGAGGACGGAACCGCTTGCCTGGCAACGGTCCTGCGCAAGTCACACGGCGGCGCCGACCAACTGATCGACATCTCCGAGGTCGGTGACTGGCGCAAGTGGTGCGCCTCGCAAGGAAATCCGCAGTGACCACGTACGACCTGGTCGTCCGCTCACGGTGCGTCTACCTACCGGACAGCGTCCGCCCAGCCGCGGTCTGCGTGAAGGACGGCAGGATCGCCGCGATCATCGACGACCACGATTCCACTGTGGACACTCGCGAGAATGTGGACCTGGGTGAACTGGCCCTCCTGCCGGGGCTCGTCGACACCCACGTGCACATCAACGAACCCGGCCGAACAGAGTGGGAGGGTTTCGCGACGGCGACGCGAGCGGCGGCGGCAGGCGGTGTCACCACGCTGATCGACATGCCGCTGAACTCGTTACCGCCCACGGTGAGCGCCGCGGCGTTGGAAACCAAACGTGCTGCCGCACAAGGGAAGTGCTACGTCGACGTGGGCTTCTGGGGCGGAGCGATCCCGGGCAACACCCACCACCTCGCCGACCTGCACGAGGCCGGGGTCTTCGGCTTCAAGTGCTTCACCTCACCGTCCGGAGTGGACGAGTTCCCCCCGCTGTCCTGGGCAGAGCTGCCCGAAGTGCTCGCGGAGCTGCGGCGGATGGACGCGCTGCTCATCGTGCACGCCGAAGATCCCGCCGAGCTGGCCGAAGCCCCGGACAGCGACGACTACGCGGGATTCCTCGCGTCGCGCCCACCCCGCGCGGAGGACAGGGCGATCGCCCGGCTCGCGGGGTTGGCCGAGCGGGCGCGGGCGCGCGTGCACGTGCTGCACCTGTCGTCGGCGTCCGCGCTGGCGGAGATCCGCTCGTCCTCGATCACCGCGGAGAGCTGCCCGCACTACCTGACCCTCGACGCCAAGGAAATCCCGGACGGCGCAACGGCTTTCAAGTGCTGTCCGCCGATCCGCGGCCGGGACAACGCCGACGAGCTGTGGCGTGCGCTGGCCGACGGCACGATCACCTGCGTCGTGTCCGACCACTCCCCCTGCACCACGAGCTTGAAGGAAGGCAGCTTCGGCACGGCGTGGGGCGGGATCTCCTCGCTCCAGCTCGGGCTGCCGGTGATGTGGACCGAGGCCCGGCGGCGCGGCCACGAGCTGGCCGACGTCGTGCGGTGGATGAGCTCGGGCCCCGCCGAGCTGGCCGGGCTGACCGGCCGCAAGGGCGCCATCGCGGTGGGCGCCGACGCCGACCTCGTCGCGTTCGACCCCGAAGCGGAGTTCACTGTGGACGCCGGGGAACTGTTGCACCGCAACCCTGTCACGCCGTACGCGGGCCGAACCCTGCGCGGTGTGGTGACCGAGACCTGGCTGCGCGGCACCCCGGCAGGCCAGGAACCCGCTGGAGAACTGCTCAGGAGGGACACCAGGTGACCGACCAGCCAGACCTCCCCGACCTCGCCGCCCGCTCGCTCGGCGGTTCGGTGATCGCGGCCAACGACGAGTTCTTCGCGGAGAAGGAGAACCTGATCAAGTCGGAGCCGCCGACCTTCCGGCCGCACACCTTCACCCCCAAGGGGCAGGAGTACGACGGCTGGGAGACCCGGCGGCGGCGCGGAGAACCCGGCTCCGACTGGGTGATCGTGCGGCTCGGGGCGCCCGGTGTGATCCGGTCCGTGGTGGTGGACACCGCGTTCTTCGTCGGCAACTTCCCGGAGAGCTGCACGGTCGAGGCCACGGCGATCGAGGGCTACCCGGCGCCTGGGGAGCTGGACAGGCACACCTGGGTCGAGCTGGTGCCGCGCAGTCCGCTCCAGGGCGGCACCGCGAACACGTTCCAGGTGTCGGACCCTCAGCGCTTCACCCACGTGCGGCTGACCATCCACCCGGACGGCGGCGTCGCGCGGTTGCGCGTGCTCGGCGAACCGCTTCCCGACCCGCGCGAGCTGGTCGACATGCCGCTGGACCTGGTGGCGCTGCTCAACGGCGGCCGGACCACGGCGTGCAGCGACAGCTTCTTCTCCCCGCCCAACAACATGTTGCAGCCCGGCGAGTCCAAGTTCATGAGCGACGGCTGGGAAACCGCGCGGCGGCGGGGCGAGGGCAACGACTGGGCGGTGTTGCGCCTGGCCGGGGCGGCCGTGCCGAAGGTGGCCGAACTGTCCACATTGCACTACAAGGGCAATCCCCCGCACGCGATCACCTTGTCGGGAAGCGAGGACGGCATCTCGTGGTTCCCGTTGCTGGAGCGGACCGAGGTTCAACCGGACACCCGGCATCGCTTCCGGCTCACCGGAAACGCCCCCGTGACGCACGTCCGGCTGGACATCCACCCCGATGGCGGGGTGGCGCGGTTCCGGTTGTGGGGCAAGCTGACCGAGGACGCCGGGACCGGTCTGGCGTTGAGCTGGTTCAACCTGCTGCCCGCCGAACACGCGGTCGCGGTGCTGACCGGCGACTGTGGACTGACGGAGGCGGCGGCCGCCGAGGTGGTCGCGGCCCGCCCCGTCGCGGAGCTACCGGAGGAACTGGCGTTGATCCTGCGATGAACCAGGCGGCCGGGATCGTGTTGGCCGCGGGCGCGGGCGTGCGGTACGGCGGGCCCAAGGCGCTCGTCGAGCTGCACGGCGAGCTGCTCGTGGAGCGCGCGGTGCGGACGCTGCGCGAGGCCGGCGTCGACCCGGTGGTCGTGGTGGTCGGGGCGCGGGGCGACGAGGTCCGCGCCCGCGCTTCGCTCGACGGCGCGCTGCTCGTGCACAACCCGGAGTGGGCCAGCGGTATGGGCTCCTCGCTGCGCGCCGGGCTGATGGGCCTGATCTCCTGCCGGGCGGCCGCGGTGCTCGTGCTCCCGGTGGACATGCCGGGCGTCACCCCCGCCGCCGTCCGCCGGGTGACCGAGCTGTCCACGCCCGACGTGCTAGCCGCGGCGTCCTTCGACGGCGTCCGGGGCCACCCCGTCCTCCTCGGCCGAGCCCACTGGGCCGCTGTGGCCACCTCCGCGACCGGCGACCAGGGCGCCCGCACCTACCTGCGCGAACACCCGCCCGTGCTCGTGGCCTGCGACGACGTCGCCTCCGGCGCCGATGTCGACCGCCCCGAGGACCTGCCCACCTAACGCCCCAGCCGCTTTTCCCGTTTCGTACTCTTACCGGCCTTTTGGAGCGCGCCAATTCCCGCTATGAGTACGAAACGGGATTGGTTTGGACCACGCCGGCCCACGATGAGGGGCACGCGGGTGTGGCGCATGGACACATCTTAGAGCTTCTCGCCCGCGTTGACGCGGCGCACGACCTGCTTCTCGGCGTAGAAGGAGACGAAGGGGATCGTGCCCGCGATGAGCACCAGCAGCGTGCCCTTGGCCGACCACTTGCAGCGCTGCGCGAGGTCGAAGGCGGCCACCAGGTAGATCATGTAGAGGAAGCCGTGCGCGGGCGCGACGATCGCCGACGGCGCGGTGATCTCGGTGGTCAGCCGCAGCACCATCGCCGCCAGCAGCGCCAGCAGCGCGAAACCGACGATGTACGCCATCACCCGGTACCGCACGAGCGCCTTGGCGTGGGTCGGCTGCGTTTCCTGCTGCTGCGTCATCTCGTCTCCTGGTCGCGGAGTTCGCGGAGGTAGCGGTTGTACTCGTCCAGCTCGGGGTCGGCCTCGTCCGGCGCCGCGGTCACCACGGGCCGTCTCCCGTAGCTCGTCGGCTTCGCCGGGGCGGGCTCGGCGGGCTCCTGCGGGGCCTCCCCGCGGTCCTCGGCCAGCTGCATCCGCACCGTGCGCACCCACATGTAGACGCCGAAGAGCGCGAAGAGCGGCCACTGCAGGGCGTAGCCGAGGTTGAGGTAGCTGCCGCCCGCGGACTGCGAGCGTTCCCACTGCCACCAGCCGAGCGCGCAGCAGATGACCACCCAGAGCACGGCCAGCACATGCAGCACCAACCAGCGGGGAGTCAACAGCCTGGCGAGCACAGGTCGACGGTACACCGCCCCATCGGGGGAACGCGTGACGGTGTGCTGCCACCGCGACTCCCGTCCGGTGACGATCCACCCCACGATCGGCCCAGCGCCGCACACAGCGTCGAGATCGGCACCCCGCGCGTACCCCCACGGCGGCGTGAAGAACTCCTGCGGGGTGCACTTCGTTGCGGCACAAGGATTCCCGGGGTGAGCTGGAAGAGATCGAACCCGCTGACCGCAGGAGGTCCCCGTCGTGTCCCGCACCTCACGAGTGGCCCAGCTCACCGTCGCCGCGCTCGCCGCGCTCGCGTTGCCCGTCGCGATCGCCCCCTCGGCGTCGGCGGATGTCGGGCACTGCCTGAAGTACCTGGAGCGCGTGGGGATCGACACCGGCCGCACCCACGACAACGCGTGCTGGCACGGCGAGCGCGGATTCGACTCCGACTACCACTTCGAGCGCTGCGTGGACGAACTGCTGGAGATCGGCGTCAAGGCGTACGACGCCCGAAGAGCTTGTGAGCGTGCGACATGGTGACCGAATGCGTTCGCGCGGGGGCTGAACACACCGCATCGATGACGACAGCGCCCGCGCCGCGGTGGATCCGGCCGTGGCCCCGAGACCCCTTACCCGCGCGGTGAAGCACCACTCGACCCCGCGGCCGCCCCGCGTTGAACGCGGACGAGCGGCCCTCGCAGCGGCGGGCGGCCAAGCCACTCCTCACGTGGTGCCGCCCGCCGCTTTCACATTGCTGTCGGGGTGTACGGGGGATAGGGGCGGGCGGCCTCGGCCAAGGCGTCGGCGACCACGTCCACTTCGGACAGTGGGAGCACCGCCGTGGTGATCCGCAGGTGGTTCGACCCGGTGGGGCGGACCAGGAACGGCGAGCCGGGGGCGGCGCCGATGCCCTGTGCGGCGAGGACGACGAGAGCTTCTCGTTCCCGCTCCACCTCGACCCACAGGTTGATGCCGTCAGCCCCGATCGACCGCACTCCCCGAGCCTCCAGGGCCGCGCGCAGTGCCTCCCGGCGCGCCGCGTAGGCCGCCCGCGCCCGCGCCACCGCAGCGATGCTGCCCGGATCGGTGAGCATGCCGACCAAGATCTCCTGGAGCAGCCTGCTCGACCACGCCGCGCCCAGGTGCCGCCGCGCGACGAGGGGCCCGACGAGCGCAGCAGGACCTCCCAGAGCGGCTAACCGCAGGTCAGGACCATGGGACTTGGAGAAGCTCTGGATGCGCACCACGCGCTCCGGCAGGGCCGTGGCGAGGCTCACCGGCGCGGCCATCGCGACGTCACCGACGTGGTCGTCCTCGATCACCACCACTCCGGGGGCCTCCGCGAGCAACGCGGCGAGTTCGGCTGCCCGGCGGGCGGAGGTGCTGGTGCCGGTCGGGTTCTGCGCGCGGGGCTGCATCAGCAACGCGGTGGGCTCCTCGGCCAGCGCGGCGCGCAACCCGTCCGGGCACATCCCCTCGGCGTCCATGGGCACGGGCAGCGGGGTGGCGCCGACCGCGTCCAGCAGGTCCAGGAACGGCGGGAACGTCGGGTTCTCCACGATCACCCGGTCGCCGAGCGCGACGAGCTGGCTGAGCGCCCGGTCGATGCCGTCCAGCGAGCCGTTGACGATGGTCAGCTCCTGCGGCTCGCAGAAGCCTCGCCACGACTCCCGGACCAGCCGCTCCAGCTCGGGCAGCACCGGCGTGTCCAGGTACCCCGACAGCGGCGGCTGGCCGTCGATGCGGGCCAGCGCCGGGCCGAGCGGGGGCAGCAGGCCGGGGTCCGGGACGCCTGCGGAAAGGTCCCTGGTGAAGCGGCCGGTGGCCCCGGCGAGCCGCCAGAACCGGGCGGGCTCGGCGCGGCGCTGCCGCCCGGTCACGAACGTGCCGTTGCGGCCCCTGGTCTCGATCGCCCCGATCCGGGTCAGCGAGCGCCACGACTCGCTGACCGTGGTCGGGCTGACGCCGATCGCGCGGGCCAGCGCGCGCACCGTGGGCAGCTTGCCGCCGATCGCCAGCTCACCGGCCCTGATCAGCCGGTTCACCGAGGCGGCGATGCCCTCGGCCGAGGTGTTCTCGATCTTCTCCGCGAGCCAGCTGAGATCAACGTCCATGGTCATCCCGTCAGAGGGCCACCGGCAGCCGGGTGAAAAGTTTGTCCGGTAACAAACTACGTATTGCACCAGTGTGTTCCGGTTCATAGGTTCTACACCCTCTACCGCCCATCCCCGCAGGGAGCTTCTGGCATGGCCAACGTGGTGCGCGCGGCGCTCGTCCAGACCAAGTGGACCGGCGACGCCGAGTCGATGATCGAGCTGCACGAGAAGTACGCCCGTGACGCCGCCGCGCAGGGCGCGAAGATCATGGGCTTCCAGGAGGTCTTCAACGCCCCGTACTTCTGCCAGGTGCAGGAGCCGGAGCACTACAGGTGGGCCGAGCCGGTGCCGGACGGCCCCACCGTGAAGCGGATGCAGGCGCTGGCCAAGGAGACCGGCATGGTGCTGGTCGTGCCGATCTACGAGGTCGAGCAGGCGGGCTTCTACTACAACACCGCCGCGGTGATCGACGCCGACGGCTCCTACCTCGGCAAGTACCGCAAGCACCACATCCCGCAGGTCAAGGGCTTCTGGGAGAAGTACTACTTCAAGCCGGGCAACCTGGGCTGGCCGGTGTTCGACACCGCGGTCGGCAAGGTCGGCGTCTACATCTGCTACGACCGGCACTTCCCGGAGGGCTGGCGCGCGCTGGGCCTGGCGGGCGCGCAGATCGTCTACAACCCCTCCGCCACCCACCGCGGCCTCTCCTCGTACCTGTGGAAGCTGGAGCAGCCCGCCGCGGCCGTGGCCAACGAGTACTTCGTGGCCGCGATCAACCGGGTCGGCGTCGAGGAGTACGGCGACAACGACTTCTACGGCACCAGCTACTTCGTGGACCCGCGCGGCCAGTTCGTCGGCGAGCCCGCCAGCGCGCACGACGAGGAGCTGGTCGTGCGCGACCTGGACCTGGACCTCATCGACGAAGTGCGTCAGCAGTGGGCGTTCTACCGCGACCGCCGCCCGGACGCCTACGGCCCGCTGACGGAGGCGTGATCGACATGGGGACGCACGCCGACCTGTACAAGCGGCACCAGGCGGTCATGCCGAGCTGGATCGCCACCTACTACGACCCGCCCATCGAGCTGGACCGCGGCGAGGGCCGCCACGTCTGGGACGCCGAGGGCAACCGCTACCTGGACTTCTTCGGCGGCATCCTGACCACGATGACGGCGCACGCGCTGCCCGAGGTCACCAAGGCCATCACCGAGCAGGCCGGGAAGATCCTGCACACCTCCACGGTCTACATGAGCCGCCAGATGATCGAGCTGGCGGAGCAGATCGCGGCGGTGTCGGGCATCCCGGACGCGCGGGTCTTCTTCACCACCAGCGGCACCGAGGCCAACGACGCCGCGCTGCTGCTGGCCACCAGCTACCGCCGGTCCAACCAGGTGCTGGCGATGCGCAACAGCTACCACGGCCGGTCGTTCTCGGCGGTGTCGATCACCGGGAA
The DNA here is from genome assembly GCF_024213555.1 of Allokutzneria sp. A3M-2-11 16. Classification (GTDB taxonomy): domain Bacteria; phylum Actinomycetota; class Actinomycetes; order Mycobacteriales; family Pseudonocardiaceae; genus Allokutzneria. Next base: position 413,680 of record NZ_JANAVO010000002.1, read on the forward strand.
CTCGGCGTGGTCGGCGACCAGCCTGTCGCCGTTCCAGACCTTCTACGTGCACGGCGCCAACAGCTTCCGCAGCCCGTTCAAGGACCTGCCGAAGGGCGAGTACATCGCCGCGTGCGTCGCGGACCTGCGCGAGGTGCTGGACCAGACCGCGAAGAACGTCGCGTGCCTGATCGCCGAGCCGATCCAGGGCGTCGGCGGGTTCAGCGTGCCGCCGGACGGCCTCTACGGCGCCTTCAAGGAGGTGCTGGACGAGCACGGCATCCTGTGGATCAGCGATGAGGTGCAGACCGGGTGGGGCCGCACCGGCGAGAACTTCTGGGGCTGGCAGGCCCATGCGCCGGAGGGCGTCACGCCGGACATCGTGACCTTCGCCAAGGGCATCGGCAACGGCTCGTCCATCGGCGGCGTGATCGCGCGCGCCGACGTGATGAACTGCTTGCAGGCCAACTCGTTGTCCACCTTCGGCGGCAGCCCGATCACCATGGCGGCGGGCCTGGCGAACCTGAAGTACTTGCTGGACAACGACCTTCCGGCGAACTCGCGTGAGGTCGGCGGCTGGCTGATCGAACAGTTGCGCGCGGTCGGTGCTGAGCTGCCGGTTGTCGCCGATGTGCGCGGCAAGGGCCTGATGATCGGCGTCGAACTGGTCAAGCCGGGCACACTCGACCCGGCTCCGGCCGCCGCGACCGCCGCTTTGAACGCGGCGCGCGAGGGCGGTCTGCTGATCGGCAAGGGTGGCTTGCACGGCAACGTGTTGCGCCTCGCACCGCCGCTGTCGCTGACGCGCGCTGAGGCCGAAGAGGGCCTGCGGGTTCTGACGCACGCCCTCACCGTCGCGCAGGAGGTGTCGGCATGAGGACGGTCATCCAGAACGGCCTCGTGATCAACTCCTCCGACGAGCTGCGCGCAGACGTGCTGATCGAGGACGACAAGGTCGTGGCGCTCGCGGTCACCGGCTCCGAGCTGGCGTCCTCGTGGACTGCCAATGCGGACAAGGTGATCGACGCGACCGGCAAGTACGTGCTGCCCGGCGGCGTCGACGCGCACACGCACATGGAGATGCCGTTCGGTGGCACAGTCGCCGCGGACACCTTCGAGACCGGCACGCGCGCGGCGGCGTGGGGCGGCACCACGACGATCGTGGACTTCGCCATCCAGCAGAAGGGTTCCTCGCTGCGCGAGGGCCTGGACGCGTGGCACGCCAAGGCCGAGAGCCAGTGCGCCATCGACTACGCGTTCCACATGATCGTCAGCGACGTGAACGACCAGTCGCTGAAGGAGATGGACACCCTCGTCGGCGAGGGCGTGACCAGCTTCAAGCTGTTCATGGCCTATCCGGGCGTGCTCTACAGCGACGACGGCCAGATCCTCCGCGCGATGCAGCGCGCCGGGGACAACGGCGGCCTGATCATGATGCACGCCGAGAACGGCATCGCGATCGACGTCCTTGCCGCGCAAGCACTTGAGCGCGGTCAGACCGATCCGAAGTACCACGGTGTCGTGCGCCGCGAGCTGCTGGAGTCCGAGGCGACGCACCGCGCCATCCAGCTCGCCCGCGTGGCCGGATCGCCGCTCTACATCGTGCACCTCTCGGCGTCACAGGCCCTGGACGAGGTCGCGGGCGCGCGGAACATGGGGCTCAACGTCTTCGCCGAGACGTGCCCGCAGTACCTGTATCTGTCCACTGAGGACTTGGCGAAGCCGGGCTTCGAGGGTTCGAAGTACGTGTGCTCGACCCCGCTGCGGCCGATGGAGCACCAGGCCCAGCTGTGGAAGGGCTTGCGCACCAACGACCTGTCGGTCGTGTCCACCGACCACTGCCCCTTCTGCTTCAACGACCAGAAGGTGCTCGGCATCGGGGACTTCACCAAGATCCCCAACGGGTTGCCGGGCGTGGAGAACCGAATGGACCTGCTCCACCAGGGCGTCGTCGACGGCCACATCAGCCGCCGCCGGTGGGTCGAGATCGCCTGCGCCACCCCGGCGCGGATGTTCGGCCTGTACGGGCGCAAGGGCGTGCTGGCCCCCGGCGCCGACGCCGATGTGGTGATCTACGACCCGAAGGCGGAGCAGGTGCTGTCCGCCGAGACGCACCACATGGCCGTCGACTACTCCTGCTACGAGGGCAAGCGGATCACCGGCAAGGTCGAGACCGTGCTGTCCAGGGGCCGCGTGCTGATCGAGGGCAACGCCTACCACGGCCGCAAGGGCGACGGCGCGTACGTGCCGCGCGAGACCTGCCAGTACCTGACCTAGGAGCTCGTTGGTGAAGACGATCAACCACTGGATCGGCGGCAAGCTCAGCGAGGGCACCTCGGGGCGCTTCGGTCCGGTGACGAACCCGGCGACCGGTGAGCAGACGGGACAGGTCGCGCTCGCATCTGTGTCCGATGTGGACACTGCCGTCGCGACGGCGAAGAAGGCTTTCGCGTCGTGGCGCAACGCCTCGCTGGCGAAGCGCTCGCAGATCCTGTTCGCCTACCGGGAACTGCTGCACCGCAACCGCGACGAGATCGCGACGCTGCTGACCTCGGAGCACGGCAAGGTGCACTCCGACGCGCTCGGCGAGGTCGCGCGCGGCCTTGAGGTCGTGGAATTCGCTTGCGGCATCCCGCAGTTGCTGAAGGGCGGGTACTCCGAGGGCGCTTCCACCTCGGTGGACGTGTACTCGCTGCGCCAGCCGCTCGGTGTGGTCGCGGGCATCACGCCGTTCAACTTCCCGGCGATGGTTCCACTGTGGATGTTCCCGATCGCCATCGCCTGCGGCAACACCTTCGTGCTCAAGCCGAGCGAGAAGGACCCGTCGGCGGCGCTGCGCGTGGCGGAGCTGTTCGGCGAGGCCGGATTGCCCGCGGGCGTGCTGAACGTCGTGCACGGCGACGCCACGGCGGTGAACGCGCTGCTGGACCACTCCGACGTGAAGGCGGTGTCGTTCGTCGGCTCCACGCCGATCGCGCAGCACGTGTACTCGCGTGGAACCACTGCGGGCAAACGGGTTCAGGCCCTCGGCGGCGCGAAGAACCACATGATCGTGCTGCCGGACGCGGACATGGACCTGGCCGCGGACGCCGCTGTCTCGGCCGCCTACGGCTCGGCGGGCGAGCGCTGCATGGCGGTCTCCGTGCTCGTCGCGGTCGGCGCGGCGGGCGATGAGCTGGTCCCGAGGATCACCGAGCGGATCGCGAACCTGCGCATCGGCCCCGGTGACGACCCGAAGTCCGAGATGGGTCCGCTGATCACTCGCGAACACCGCGACAAGGTGGCGTCCTATGTGGACGCAGGTGCCGCCGCAGGCGCTTCGGTCGTTGTGGACGGTCGTGAGCTTTCCGTTGACGGGGACGGGTTCTTCCTCGGCGTGAGCCTGATCGACAACGTCACGCCGGAGATGAGCGTCTACACCGACGAGATCTTCGGCCCGGTGCTGTCGGTGGTCCGGGCGGACAGCTACGACGAGGCCGTCGAGCTGATCAACTCCAACCAGTGGGGCAACGGCGCGGCGATCTTCACCAGGGACGGTGGGGCGGCGCGGAAGTTCCAGAACGAGGTGGAGGCGGGCATGGTCGGCGTGAACGTGCCGATCCCGGTGCCGGTGTCCTACTACTCCTTCGGTGGCTGGAAAGCGTCGCTTTTCGGTGACAGCCACGCGTACGGGCCGGAGGGTGTGCACTTCTACACCCGTGGCAAGGTCGTCACGTCGCGCTGGCCCAACCCGGCCGACCGCGGCATCGATCTCGGTTTCCCGCAGAACCGCTAGGAGAACGTCATGGACTTCGGCATGGTGTTGCAGACCGATCCCCCCGCGTCCGGGGTGATCGAGCTGATGAAGCGGTCCGAGGACGCCGGGTTCGGCTACGGCTGGACCTTCGACTCCTGCATCCTCTGGCAGGAGCCGTTCGTGATCTACAGCCAGATCCTGGCGCAGACCTCGTCCATGGTCGTCGGGCCGATGGTGACCAACCCGGGCACCCGGGACTGGTCGGTGACGGCCTCGCTGTTCGCCACCCTCAACGACATGTACGGCAACCGCACGGTCTGCGGGATCGGCCGCGGCGACTCCGCGATGCGCGTTGTCGGCAACAAGCCGAACACCTTGGCGCGCCTCGGCGAGGCCATGCACGTGATCAAGGAGCTGGCGGAGGGCCGCTCGGTCCACATCAACGACAAGGACGTCCAGATCCCCTGGGTTCGCGATGGTTCGCTGCCCGTGTGGATGGCGGCGTACGGGCCGAAGGCGTTGGAGCTGACCGGAAAGCAGGCCGACGGCTTCATCCTCCAGCTCGCCGACCCGTACCTCACCGAGTGGATGGTCAAGGCCGTGCGCTCCGCCGCGGCTTCTGCTGGGCGCGACCCTTCGTCGGTCAAGGTCTGCGTGGCCGCGCCCGCGTACGTCAGCGAGGACCTCGACCACGCGCGGTCGCAGTGCCGGTGGTTCGGCGGCATGGTCGGCAACCACGTCGCGGACCTGGTGTCGCGCTATGGCGAGCACTCGGAGATGGTTCCGGAGGCGCTGACCGCGTACATCAAGGAGCGGCAGGGCTACGACTACAGCCACCACGGCAAGGCGGGCAACCCGAGCACCGACTTCGTGCCCGACGAGATCGTGGACCGCTTCTGCCTCATCGGCCCGCCCGAGCGCCACATCGAGAAGCTGGAACACCTGCGCTCGCTCGGCGTCGACCAGTTCGCCGTCTACAACATGCACGACGCCAAGGAGGCCACCATCGCCGCCTACGGCACCAAGATCATCCCCGCTCTCTCCTGACCCAGCGCGGGTTGGGCGGTCTTCAAGTACCACGCACCCCCGCCCCACCCACCTATAACGACAGCTAACCCCCGTGCCTCGGCTGGGGGTTAGCTGCCGTTAGAGACCGTTTCAGGTGGGGTCTGCCGTACTTGAAGACGCCCCTTCTCGGCGGGCTTACGTACCCAATGCGGCATTCGTTACGTCTGACGTAACCGATGCCACATTGGGTACGTCAACGGGGGCGGAGATCGCTCGGATGTGCGCGCTTTCCTTGGCTGAGCCCGGGTTCGCCGGTCTTCAAGTCCTCCGAACCCCACCTCCACGCGTCTCAAACCGCCCCCAACCCCGCGCTCCGCCAACGCCGCCTTTGGGGCGTTGGGTTCCCTGAACGGGTCGTTCGGGGCGTTCAGTGCCCTCAACGACCCGTTCAGGGCATAACCCCACGCGGTGGCGGGAGCGCGGGCGCGGAATGGAACAGTGGTGTACCGTTTTGGGCTGTGGGGGTTCCTGGGAGGGTGAAGGGCACCGAGCGCGGGCGTGCGGCGGTGTGGTGCCTGCTCGGCGCGACCGGGTTGTCGGTGATGGGCAACTCGGTGGTGGCGATGGCGCTGCCGTGGCTGATCCTGCAACGCACGGGCAGCGCGACGGCGGCGGGGCTCGTGGCCTCCGCGGCGGTGCTGCCGGGCGTGCTGTCGGCGATGTTCGGCAGCGCGTTGATCGACCGCGTCGGCCGCAAGCTGATCAGCAACGGGGCGGATGTGCTCAGCGCGCTGGCGGTGGCGGCGGTGCCGATCGTCGACGCGCTGTTCGGGCTGAACGCGGCGATCGTGGCGTTGTTGGTGGCGATCGGCGCGACCTTCGACGGCCCGGGCATGGCCGCGCGCGAGTCACTGCGCCCGGACGTGGCCAAGCACTGCGGCGTCCCGCTGGTGAAGCTCAACGCGTGGGGCGAGACGATCGACAGCCTCGGCGCGTTCGGCGGCCCCGCGGTCGCGGGCGTGCTGATCGGCTTCGTCGGACCGGCGAACACGCTGTGGGTGACGGTCGGCATGTTCCTGGTGGCCGTCGCGCTGGTGTGGTTCGGCGTGCCGAGGGTGCCGCCGCGCCCGCAGGCCCGCGAGGAGTCCTACCTCCGGTCGGTGCGCACCGGGCTGGTGTTCGTGCTGCGCGATCCCGTGCTGCGCTCGGTCACCGTGATGTCGGTGATCGCGATGATCTTCCTGAGCTCGATCGACCCGGTGTTCTTCCCGGCCTACCTCCAGGGCGAGGCGGTCCCGCCCGCGCTGGCCGGGCTCGTGCTGGCGGCGTTCCCGATCGGCACGGTGATCGGCGCGCTGGGCTACGGCATGGTCGCGGAGCGGCTGAACATGCGGCTCACCCTGACCGGCGGGCTGCTGCTGGCCGGGGTCGGACTCTCGCTGTACGTGTTCACGCCGCCGGTCTACGGCATGATCGCGCTCGCCGTGGCGATCGGGATCGTGGCGGGCCCGCTGAACCCGATCGTCGCGACGGCGCACCAGCAGCGCACGCCGGACCACCTGCGCGGGCGCGTGATCGGCACGGTCGTCGCGCTGAGCACGGCGCTCACCCCGGTCGGCCTGCTCGCCGCGGGCCCGGTGGTCGACGGGTTCGGCGCGCCGTTCGGCTTCGTGGTGATCGGGGCCGGATGCGCCCTCACCGCCCTGTACTGCTTCTTCAGCAAGGGAATCCGGGCGATCGACTCCCCTCAGCCCAGCCCCGCCTTGCCGTCGGCGACCGTGTAGGTCTTCGCCACGCTCCTGGTGACCTTGGCCGGATTGGGTTCCAGGGCGTTGGAAATGGTGAAGTACTGCGTCGTCAGCTTCTCCGGTGTGACGGTGGTGTGCGCGTAGCCGCGGCGCTGGCTGACGAAGCGCAGGTGCGGGTTGGCTTTCAGGTACGCCGCGCTCGGCACCCCGTCGTTGGGCGAGGTGATCGAGCCGACCACGAACTCGGTGCCGACGACGGGAGCGTTGGCGGCGAAGTAGTCCTGCTTGATGTTGGCCGCCCAGTGCCGGTGCACGTCACCGGTCAGCACGACGGGATTGCGCACCTGGCGGTCCAGCCAGCCCTGGACGATCCGGTCGCGGGAGTGCGGGTAGCCGTCCCACGCATCGGTGCTGACGTCGCAGGTCGCGGGTTTGCCGTCGTCGTCGCGCTGCGCGAAGAACACTTGCTGCCCAAGGAAATCCCACCGCGCCGAGCGCTCGGCGAGCCCGTCGAGCAGCCACTTCTCCTGCACGTCCCCGGTCAGCGTGCGGCGGGGGTCGCGGATCACTCCGCAGTCCTTCTCCGGCGCCTGCTTCCACCGGTACTGGCGCGTGTCGAGCATGTGGAACCGCGCCAGCCCACCCCAGGAAACCCTGCGGTACAAGGGAATCGCGGTCCCATTGGGACGCTGTGCTGCACGCAGCGGCATGTTCTCGTAGAACGCCCGCAGCGCGGCGGTCTTGCGCACCTTGAAGTCCCCGGCGGGGCTGTTGTCGTTGCGCTGGTCGGCGGCCCAGTTGTTCTCCACCTCGTGGTCGTCGAACACCACGAGCCACGGAGCCGCCGCGTGCGCGGCCTGGAGGTTGGGGTCCATCCGATGCTGGGCGTAGCGCAGGCGGTACTCAGCGAGCGTCGTGACTTCCTTGCGTGGCGCGTACTTCCGCGGCGGACTGGCCACTTTGGACGGTGACTCGTAGATGTAGTCGCCGAGGAAGAGCACGAGGTCGGGCTTGTCCTGCGCCATGTACCGGTAGGCGTGGAAGAAGCCGTGCTCGTAGTGCGCGCACGAGCCGAACGCGAAGGTCAGCTTCGCCGCCAAACCGGAAGGAGCGGTTCCGGCGGTCCCATGTGGAGACTCGTGGCCATCGGAGAGGAAGCGGTAGAAGTACTTCGCCCCGGCCTTCAACCCGCCGACCTCCACGTGCACGGTGTGCGCGTCGGCGGGGCGGGCGAGCACGGCGCCGGAAGCGGCGAGCGGGACGAAGGACTCGTTTTCCGAGACCTCCCAACGGACTTCGACGTCGCGGTTGGGCATGCCGCCGAGCCCGTCACCGTTCAAGGGCGCGACCGCGAGCCGTGTCCACAGCACGAATCCGTCCGTGCTCGGTTCTCCGGACGCGACGCCGAGGGTGAACGGCGAAGCGCTGAGGTGCCGGGCGGGCGCGGCGCCGGTCGCGGCCACGAGGCCACCGAGCAGGAAGATGCGGCGGTTCAGCTGGGCCATGTCAGCACGCCGTCCACTTGTGCGAGCTGGCCAGGTTGTCCAGCAGCCGCAGGTTCGACACGGCCGACCGCGGGCCGATGGTGATCATCGGCTTGGCGTGGCTGATGTCCTGGTACAGCGTCACGCAGCGCGCCGGATCGTTGTTGACCACCGAGGTGGCCCGGTTGTCGAGCGTGTAGGTCGTCCCGTGGAAGACGTCGCCGTTGGTGTAGTTCGCGTCGTCACCCACGAAGTCCAGAAGTCCGCCGGTGTAGTTGGCCAGCCGGTACACGCACAGCTCGCCTGACTCGCACTTGCCGTTCTTGCTCGCCGCCGACGCCGTCCCTCCGGTCGCCAGCACGAGCAGCAAGGCGCTCGCCAACACCGCCACAGTTCGCCTGACCATGCGTCCCCCAGTCAGTCTCTGACGTGCAACGCGAAGACCTTGTCAGGATCTGTCAGGCTGTCGTACCGCCGAATGCCGAAAAACCCCGGCACCTGGCCGGGGTTTCGGGAACGGGCGGAATCAGACGAAGATGCCGCGCTGGGCGAGCCACGCCTTCGGGTCGACGTCGCGACCGCCGGGCAGCTGCACCTCGAAGTGCAGGTGCGGGCCGGTGGACTGGCCGCGGTTGCCGATGGTGGCGATCTGGTCGCCCGCCTTCACCTGCGCGCCGAGGCGGGTGAGGATCTTGTCCATGTGGCCGTAGGTGGTGATGGTGCCGTCCGCGTGCTGGACGCGCACCCACAGGCCGAAGCCGCTGGCCGGACCGGCGTCGATGACCACGCCCGCCGCGGCGGCCCGGATCGGGGTGCCGATGGCGTTGGCGATGTCGATGCCGCGGTGGCTGCCGCCCCAGCGGGCGCCGAAGCCGGACGTGAGCCTGCCCTCGGCGGGCTTGGCGAAGGCTCCGCGCACGGAGCTCTTCTTGTCCTCGGCGGCCTTGCGGACGTCCTCGGCGGCCTTCACGGCCTTCTTGGCGGCCTCCTCGGCCGCGGTGCGCGCCTGGTTCTCGGCGGCGGAGCGCTCGTCCTGCGCCCGCAGGCCCAGGCTCAGCTTGGTGAGCTCCGCGGAGGGGTCGCTCTGCGCCAGGTTCGGCAGCATCTCCACTGCCTTGGGCGGCGCGGCGTAGCGGGCCTTGAAGAGGTTGGCCTCGGCCGCGGAGGAATCGGTGCTGCCCGCGGCGGATGCTCCCTGGTAACCGATGACGATCAGGGCGCCCGCCGCGACCGCTGCGACCGCCGCTTTACCGGCGGGAGCGGGCTTGGTTCCGGAGGGGCGGCGGACCCGCTTGGGGCCGGCGATCCTGCCTGCGCGTTGTAAAGCTTCTTCCAGAGCCGGGGAGGTTGCCCCACCCGGAGAACGATGTCGAGCCACTACCAGCCCTTTCACTCACGTCGGGGAGTCCGGACAGGACGCCCGGCGGGGGATCCGGGTGACACCGGCTGGGCCGCCGCTGTCGTGTCCGTGCTGCTGTTCGGACCGTGATGTGCAGCGGCGAAGCTAACGGGGGGTTACCAGTAGGGGCAACCCTCACCCGCCTGGCGGGTGAGCTATCCCACAAACAACTACGTTTAGTTAACGCAACCTTGAGCTGGTCCGCAGCTCGCCGACCGCGGACCTGGACACTCGACCACATGCGCCGAATCCGGAAAGTCACCACGCAGATGGCGGCGGTCATTGCTGCGAACGCGCGCTTGACCGCGCCGCGCGCGGCACGGTAACCCGGAACCGGCAACCGGTTCCGTGGTTCGACACGGCGATGGCGCCGCCGAGCGCCTTGATCAATCCCTGCGCGATCGGCAGCCCGAGACCGGCCCCCGACTCCCCCGGCGTCCGCGCGGAACCACCCCGGAAAGCGACGTCGAACACGCGCTCAAGGTCCTCCGCCGGGATGCCGCCGCATTCGTCATCAACCGTCACCCAGGCGTGGCTGTCGGTCACACCCGCGCGAACCGTGACCGTCCCGCCCCTAGGGGTGTGCCGGAGCGCGTTGTCGAGCAGGTTCCGCAGTGCTCGGCCGAGCTCACGCTCCCCGCCGAGCACCACCGGCCACTCCGTCACCTCCACGCGCACAGAAGAGGAGCCGACCGCGTCCTCTACAACGTCGCGCAGCGGCACCGGCTCGCGTCGAGGCCGCACTTCGCCCGCGTTGATCCGAGACAGCTCGAAGAGGTCGTCGACCATCCCGGACAGGCGGTCGGTCTCGCCGCGAACGCGGAGGGCGTACTCGCGCGCCTCCGCGGGATCGGACACGACCCCGTCCGCGAGGGCCTCGGTCATGACCCGGATGCCCGCGAGCGGAGTGCGCAGGTCGTGGCTGATCCAGGAGACGAGTTCGCGGCGGGCGCGTTCGGCCTCGCGCTCCCACACGCTGTGCCTGCTGATCGAGCGGCCGAGGAGCAGCGCCACCGGCACGGTGATCAGCGTGACGAGCCCGCACACCACGAGCGCGGCCTGCGTCTGCTGGGTGTACATGAAGCCGCAGATGCCGATGATCCCGGCCAGCGTGGCGGCGAGCGGGACCAGGACGAGCACCCCCATCGACACGGTCAGCGAGCCGCGCCGCAGGCGGTGCAGTAATACAGTGCCGAGCGCCGCGACCGGCACCGCGCAGGCGAGCCCGATCAGCGCCATCTTCGGCAGGTCGGCGAGCACCGGGCTCACCCTGACGGGTCGTAGCGGTAGCCGACGCCCCACACGGTCGCGATCCGCACCGGGTTCGCCGGGTCGGACTCGACCTTTTCCCGCAGCCGCCGCACGTGCACCGTGACCGTGGACTGGTCGCCGAACTCCCAGCCCCACACCTCCGACAGCAGGTCGGCGCGGCTGAACGCGCGGCCGGGGTGCTCCATGAAGAAGGCGAGCAGGTCGAACTCGCGGCCGGTCAAGGTCAGCTCGCGGCCGTCGCGCTCGGCGCGCCGCGCGGTCAGGTCGAGCCGGAGCGAGCCGTCGCTGAGGCCAGCGGCGGCGGCGACCGGGCGGGGCCCGACCCGCCGCAGCACCGAGGAGACCCGCAGCGCGAGCTCGCGGGCGCTGAACGGCTTGCTGACGTAGTCGTCGGCGCCGAGGGACAGGCCGAGGACGCGGTCCTCCTCGTCACCGCGCGCGGTGAGCATGATGACCGGGACAGCGCTGTGCTCGCGCAGGCGACGGCACACCTCCAGGCCGTCGAGGCCGGGCAGCATGAGGTCGAGCACGACGAGGTCCGGCTCGCGCGCGGCGGCCATGCGCAACGCCTGCTCACCGTCACCTGCCAGCTCCACCTGGTGCCCGGCGAGTTCGAGGTAGCGGCGGACCACGTCGCGCACGGTGAGGTCGTCGTCGACGACCAGCACCCGGCCGGTGACCTCGGCCTTCGGCAGTTCCTCCATCGACGTGGTGTAACAGATCAACGCCGCTCCCTGGAAGTCAGGACACCTGTCTGGCTTCCAGGGAACGGCATGCAGGGGATCTGTGGTCTTACGAAGTGCTTACGGGACTCAGCGCGGCCACGCGCAGTGGATGTGCCCGCTGTGCCCGGCGTTGCCCGGACCGAGCACCTCGGTCGCCCCGTACGCGCGGCACTTGTTCATGAACGCCCGGTAGCTCGGGTGACTGGAGCTGACGCCGCGCCCGTTGATCTGGTCGACGTCGAAGGCCAGCCCCGCGTAGTGCCGGGAGTTGCTGCTGTGGTCGCCGCCGACGATCGTGGTCACCCGGAACTTGTAGCCGGCCGTGCGCATTTTCAGCATGCCGTTGAGCATGCGGGTGGTCAGGGTGACCTTCTTGACTCCGACGTCGCTCCACGGGCTGGTGCTGGCTTTGCGGCCCGCCGCGGCGTCGGCGATGTTCGTGCGCGCGGTAGACGCCGGGTGGTGCCTGCCGCTGACGTGGGAGTTGAGCAGGTTGATGCCCGCGTTGTCCCTGATCTTCTTCGCGGTGTCCGCGCTGGCCAGCTCGGCGTCCGGGGCCGCTTCAGGTGTCGCCGAAGCGGTCCCCGAAGCACCGAGCACGACGGCCATCGCGCAGACTGCGCCACTCAACACAAGTTTTGTTCGCGTCATGCCAGCAGGCTGGCAGCGGACGGTTAAGGCTCGCTTTCGATCCGCCCAACGGCGGCCGCGGTGGCGCCCCGTTGGTCTTCAAGACCCACGAACACCTTCACCGGGGTTCCGCTCAGCTCGAAACGCAGGCGTGGTGCGCCCGGCCGCACGTCCTGTACCTGTTTGCCCACAACGCGTCCAACCGCGTCGACCGCGAACACGTGCACCTTGCCCGGCCCGGTCACCGCCAATCGAACGTCCACAGTGGACTCCTTGGCCGTCGCGCGGAGCACGTGCACCGCGGACCGCGACTTCGCCGAGCCGCCGAGCGGGACGCCGATGCGCACTGACTGCTCGATCGACTGCGGAGAGTCCACGGAGGACAGTGCGATCAGCGGCAGCACCGGCGGCGTGACAGGAGGGCATTCAGAGGACGGCGAAAGCCTGTGCTGATGCTCGACCCCGCAAGCGGGTCTTCGGTCAAGCGTCGCTCGCCCCCATCGGTACGGATCGCCCTGCACACCGCCCCAGGTCGACCAGCCGATGCGGGTCTGCCCGGTCTTGTTCTGCGTGTCCGAGTCGTAGACCAGCACGTTCAGCCCGAGGTTGGCCGGATCGACGGCGGCGGGCAGTGCGGCCAACGGGATCGCGACCTCGACGGTGTAGCCGGACTGCTCGATCTTGCTGGCCACCTTCACGCTCGGCGCTGCACCCTGGTGGTTGTCGGCGTCCCGGAACGCGCACGCGGGCCCCTCCGTCGTCCTGGGGAACACGGCGAGCTTGAACGTGTCGGACGTGTTCTCCGAACGCCCGCGCGGGTCCAGGGTGATCTCCACGGAGTCGGTTCGCCAGTGCCGCTTGCAATCCGAGGCTGGCAGCGTGCTGCCCGGCTTGTCATCGGTGACCTTGACCAGGGCGTAGAGCGTGTCTCCGTGCCAGTTCAGCCGCGCCGTGGCGGAACAGTCCGCTTTGGACTCGCAGTTGTCTCCTTCCCAGCGCGCCGAAACGTCCAGTTCAGGCCCGGAGTACTCGTTCGGACCCGCCGTTCCGTCCACAGTGGGTGGTGCCGCAGCCTTCTCGATCGTGGTCGCCGGGACCAGCTCCAGCGCCTGCTTTGAAGTGCTGGTCGGACCGTTCTGCGGGCGCACGGTGAGGGTGTACGCGTAGTCGCCGCCCTTCATGCCGGTCGGCAGGGCGGGATCGGTGTTGCGAACGGTGAAGCGGACCGTCTTACTCTCCGCGGTGAACGGCTTGCTCGGCGCGTCAGCTGTGAATCCCTTGGGCAGAGCCATGTCGACGGTTCCCGACTGAGCGGTGCCACCGTGGTTGACGATCTGGACGTCGATGTCGCGGGCTCCACCGGAAGGCAGGGTCAGCACCGGTGGCACCATGTCGGCCAGGGCCGGAGTGCCCGCTTTGCGCGCCCACTCCTGGAACTCCGCGACCTGTGGCAGCGCCTGCTGTGCGGCCCGCACCGGCTCCGTCACCTCGACCACCGTCGCTCCGAAACCACGTTTGTCCACACTGGACAGTTCGACCGGTAGCCGGAATCTTCCTACCTCGGCGCCGACCTTGACGGTGAACTCCGCCGTGCCTGGGCGTCCGGCGACGACGGTGCCCAGCTCGCCGCGTCCGGTGACAGTCCAGCCCTGCGGCACCTTCAGCGCGACCTTCGCGTCCGGCAGCACGCGATCCGTGGTCGCCGTGACGCGCACCTTCACGGAGGCGCCGGGCACCACGGCGAAACGGTCCAGCTCCACGGAGAGACCAGTCCGCAGCGGCAGTGCGCCTTGCAGCACCGCACCTTCGAGCATGCTCGCGGTGCCGGGAACGCGGCTGGCCACCTCGGTGAAGTAGTCACATCCGAGCTTGGCCGGATCAGTTGGCACATCAGGGAAACCGGCCCAGCCCTGGCTGATGTACTCGCGTTGTGCCTTGCGCTCAACCTGCGCCCACGTGGTGCCGGTGCCCGGCGCGGGAACACCGCTCCACACGCCGTACTGACCGGCCGGTAGACCGTCCACACAGGACGGACCGAGCTTGCGCTCCCCGGTGGTCCCGGTGATGAAGACCTTCGCGACCGACCACGGCCGCAGTCCTTCCTCGCTGAGCTGCTTGGGATAGGCGCCCGGATCGGCCGCGGCCCGGTATGCCTCGACCGCGAGCCGCGCGGAGTACTGGTGGTTGCCGTGGTTCCCCGGCGTGGGCGCGGGATCCATGGTCACCACGACCTCGGGCCTGGTCTGCCGGATCAGCCGCACCAGGCGACCGAGCGTGTCCTCCTGGCCCCACGCCTGGCGGGTCAGCGGCGAGCTGACCGAGTAGTAGAAGTCGGCCTTGTCCAGGTTGAAGACCTCGGTGATCCCGGCGGCGGCGACCGCGCGCCGCTCCTCGGCCTCCCGGATGCGGCCCAGGTCCGGTCCTTCCTCCGGCCCGGCCGCGTTGCCGCCGCCCTCGCCCCTGGTGATCGTGACGACCCCGGTGCGCACACCGTGCTCGGCCTTCCACCTGCCGAAGGTCGACAGCGCGCCGGACTCGTCATCAGGGTGCGCGCCAACGAAAAGCGCGCCGAGGTCGACGGGGCCGGATTGTTCGGCGGTCACGGGATCGTCCATCCCGAACACCACCGCGGCAGCGGCCGCTAACGGTAACAACGCAGTGATTCGCAAGGCGAACTCACCCCTTCACAGCACCGTCAAGCATTCCTCGAATGAAGTGTCGTTGCAGGAACAGGTAAACCAGCACCACCGGCAGCGCGACGAGCACCGACGCGGCGGCGAGCAGGGGAACGCTGGTCACCGCGCGCCCGGAGAAGAACCGCAGCCCGAGCGGGGCGGTGCGCAGCGCTTCGTCGGTCACCATGACCAACGCGAGCAGGAACTCGTTCCAGGTCCACATGAAGACCATGACGATCAGCGTGACCAGCGCGGGACGGCCCATCGGCAGCAGCACGCGCCACAGCGTCTGCCAGTGCCCCGCGCCGTCGAGCCGGGCCGCCTCCACCACCGACCGCGAGGCCGAGCTGAAGTAGGTGCGCATCCAGAACGCGCCGAACGCGACCGACTGCGCGACCTGAGGCCCGATGAGCGCGAGGTAGGAGTTGGTCAGCCCGAGGTCGCGCAGGTCGAAGTACAGCGGGACGACGATCGCTTCCGCGGGCACCATGATTCCGAGCAGCATCAGGTAGAACAGCGCCTGGTGCCCGCGGAACCGCATGGTGCCGAAGGCGTATCCGGCGAGCACGGACAGCACCACGGAGATGGCCACGACGCTGCCGCTGACGATCGCGCTGGTGCCGAGGTAGCTGCCGAAGTTGCCTTCGTGCCAAGCCTTGGCGAAGTTCTCCCAGTGCACTCCGCCCTGCCCGACGACCTCCGGCCGCAGCGCGGTGAACAGGATCGCCAGCACCGGGTAGAGCGCGTAGGCGGTGAAAACGGCCAACACCGCGTACGTGCCAACGCGTTCCAGTCGGGAAGCCCTCATCAGCGATCCCTCCCGGTGACCTTCGTGATGCCGAAGGTGATCAAAAACGCGAGCGCGGTCAGCGTGATCCCGATGGCCGCGGCGGAGCCGACCTGTCCACTGTGGAACGCGCGGTGGTAGATCTCGTAGGACGGCACGGTCGTCGACCCGCCGGGGCCGCCCTGCGGTGTCATCACGTAAACCAGGTCGAACGTGCGCAGCGCCGCGATGACGGTCAGCGTCAGCGCCACCCCGATCTCGGCGCGCAGCGCGGGCAGCACGACGGTGCGGAACTCCCGGACCACGCCGCCCCCGTCGAGGCGCACGGCGTCGAACAGCTCGCCGGAGATCTTGCCGATACCGCCGAGGAAAAGCACCACCGCGAGGCCGGTCTGCACCCAAGTCCCCACGAGCCCGACCGCGATCAGCGCGGTGCCCGATTCGCCGAGCCACGCGGTGACCAGGCCGTCGAGCCCGACGAGGCGCAGCAGGTCGTTGAGCGCGCCGTCCGGGGCGAAGATCCGCTGCCACGCGATCGCGACGACGACCATCGCCACGACCTGCGGCAGGAACAAGGCCGTCCGGAAGAACGCCATACCGCGAATCCTGGTGCGGGACAACGCGGTCGCGAGCACGAGACCGATGCTCACCGGCAGCACCGCGAAGAACACCAGCAGCACCGCGACGTGCCCGAAGGCGGCGAGGAACCCGACGTCCGCGGCCAGCGCCGCGTAGTTGTCCAGCCCGACGAACGTGCCGACGGTCAACCCGTCCCAGGAGAACAGCGAGATCCATCCGCTGTGCAGCAAGGGGAACAGCAGGAACAGCCCGTAGACCAGCAGCGCCGGGAGGATGTAGAGGTAACCGACGCGCCTCGGCTCAGCGACCGCCACGACCCTTGTCCAGGTCGTCCTGCAACACCGTCAGGAACTGGTCGACGGTGTGCCGCTTGGCCAGCAGCTGTTCGATCGCGCCGGTCACCGTGTCGTAGGCGGTCACCGTCGCGTAGTCCAGGTACGGCACCAGCTGCGTCGAGCGCGAGGCGGTCTGCCACGCGGTGAAAACATCCTTGGTGAGACCGGTCGCCGCCTGCTTGTCAGCCTCGGTCGCGGGCAGGTTCCCGTTGTCCGCCAACACCTTCATCGCATCGGCGTTGCTGATGAAGTCGATGTAGGCGGCCGCGGCGTCCGGGTTCTTGCTGCGCCCGCTGACCGCGAACGGCAGCCCGGTCCCGCCGGTGACCGTCTGGCCGGGAGGCAGCTGGAATCCGACCTTGTCGCCCATGGCCGCCTGGATGTCCGCGGTCAGCCACGTGCCGCTGATGTGGAACAGGCCCTCGCCACGGGCGAACGCCGCCCACGAGTCGTCGGACTTGATGCCCGCGTAGCCCTGCGGGAAGTAGCCGTTGTCCGCCCAGGACAACAACAATCGCGCGGCCTGCTTGTTGGCCTCGGTGTTCCACGAGACGCCGTCGCGGCCGGTGGCGAGCCGCGTCTCCTCCTCCGCCTTGCCGTAGCGGTGCATGGCGAGGCTGAACAGGTAGTTGCCGCTGCTCTTCTCCAGGTTGCCGAACTGGATCGGCAGCTCGCCCGCGCGCTTGGCCGCGGCCAGCGCCTTGTCGAAGTCCTCCCAGGTCGTCGGCGGCTGGATGCCGAGCCTGGCGAGCTTCTCCTTGTTGTAGAACAGGCCGACCAGCTCACCGGTCTGCGGGACGCCGTAGAGCTTGCCCTCACCGAGCACCGCGCCGCTGTCCGGGTACTTCGCCAGCCGCAGCACGGACTCGGGCATGCGCTCGGTCCACTTGTGCGCCGTCGCGTAGCCGTCGAGTGGTTGCAGCAGACCGGCTTTCACGAACGAGCCCATGTCCTGCTTGCCGTTGTTGACCTGCACCACATCGGGTGCCTCGGCACCGGTCAGGCCGAGCTTCACGGTGCTGCGCAGGTCGTCGAAGGACCGGGCGACGCGCTTGATCGTGATGTTGGGGTACTTGCGCTGGAAGGCGTCGTTCAGCGCGGAGATCTGCTTCTCCTGGCCACCGCGGACCTCCTGGTCCCAGACGGTCAGCGTCACCTTGCCCATGGTGGCCGGATCGGTGCGCACCTCCCCGGCCGGACGATCGGTGGGCCGTTCGCCCACCGAACCCGACCCCGGGGCGCACGCCCCCAGCGTCACAGCTATCAGAGACAGAACCGCCAGGCGCGAGAGCACAGGGAACTCCTCCTCTAGGGATTACCGCGCAGTCCGATGGTGGGGCTGGCCCTGCGCACGGTGGCGCACCCGTGGCTGGGCAGCAGGTCGTCGAGGAAGTGGTAGCCGCGCAGGCAGTCGTCGGGGCGGCAGCTCAGCGCCCGCCACCACATGGCGATGTCGCACCAGCCCGGCGCCGACAGCGACCCGCCGAAGTGCTGCACGGACAACGCCGCGCAGAGGTTGGCGAAGTGCACCCGGTCGGCCAGCGGCCACCCGGCCAGCGTGCCGAACACGAAGCCCGCGCCGAAGACGTCGCCCGCGCCGGTCGGGTCGAGCGCGTTCACGTTGAGCCCGACGACCTCGGCCTCCTCGCCGGTGCGCGAGTCCACCGCGACCGCGCCGTCCCCGCCGCGGGTCACCACGACGACCGGGACGATCTCGGCGAGGGCGCGCGCCGCCGCCTTCGGGTCCTCGGTGCGGGTGTAGCGGGTGGCCTCGACGGAGTTGGGCAGGAACACGTCGTAGCCGTCGAGCAGTTCGCGCAGCATCGACGGCGCCCACTTCTCGCTCGGGTCCCAGCCGACGTCGGCGAACAGCAGCGAACCGTCCTGCTTGGCCTGCTTGACCCAGTTGTCGCTGTGCAGGTCCACGTGCACGAAGCAGGCCCGCGTCCGCGGCGGCGGGCTGAGCAGCTCGTCCGCGCCGGTCGGTGCGGGGTGCCCGTGGGTGACCATGCTGCGGTCCTTGTTGACCGCCATGGAAACCGTCAGCGGTGAGTGCCAGCCGTAGAAGCGGCGGGAGTGCGCGAGGTCGACCTTCTCCTGGTTGGCCAGCACGTCCCAGCAGAAGTCGCCGTAGACGTCCTCGCCGAAGGCGGCGGCCAGCCCGGTGTTGAGCTGGAGCCTGCTCAGCGCGACCGCGAGGTTGGCGATCCCGCCGGGGCTGGAGCCCAGGCCGCTCGACCAGATCTCCGTTCCCGTCCTGGGCAGGTGCGGCAGGCCGGTGAAGATGATGTCGAGGAACACCGTGCCGGAGAGCAGCACGTCCAGGGCCGGGGGTTCACCGGGGAACTTCGCGCCCGCGCCGAGGTCCACCTCGATCTCGACGTGATCATGATCGTGGCGCTCGTCGTGTGGGCCATGGGGCGGCTGATGATCCACCGACACTCCTCCCCTGCGAATTCGTGGAGTCTGCACCTGCGTGCAGATATGTGACAAGACATGAGCATGCCATTTGACGTGGACTGGACATACCACGCCAAATGATCACCGTCGTGCGCACTTTTGACTGATAGTGTTCGGATCGTGCTCCCTCAGCGGCGACACTCGGAGATCCTGCGCTGCCTGTCGCGGGACGGTTCGGCCACCGTCACCACCCTCGCGGAGCTGCTCGACGCCAGCCCGGCCACCATCCGCCGCGACCTGATCTGCCTGGAGCGCGACGGCGTGCTGACCAGGGTGCACGGCGGCGCGATGATCAGCCCGGACGCCGAGCCGCCCTTCGACTACGCCGCGGGCGAGGACCTGGCGGACAAGGACGCCGTCGCCAAGGCGGCCGCGGCCCTGGTCACCGACGGCGAGGTGCTGCTGCTGGACATCGGCACCACCACCCACCGCCTCGCCGCGCACCTGCACGGACGGGCGGTCACCGTCATGACGAGCAACCTCGCCGTCTACGAGGAACTGGCCGGTGACCACGCGGTGCAGCTGATCCTGCTCGGCGGTGTGGTGCGGCGGAACTACCGGTCGATGGTCGGATTCCTGACCGAGGACGCGCTGCGCCAGGTGCGCGCGAACCGTCTGTTCATGGGCACCGCGGGGGTGCGCCCGGACGGCTCCGTCATGGACGACACCGTCGTCGAGGTGCCGCAGAAGCGCGCCATGCTCGCCGCGGCGGACCAGGTGGTGCTGCTCGCCGACTCGGCGAAGTTCCCGGGTGCGGGGCTGGCCAGGATCTGCGGGCCTGACGAGGTGAACGTCCTGGTCACCAACGCCGGGGCGGACGAGCGGACGCTGAGCACGATGGGCGAGGCCGGGGTGGAGGTAGTGCGGGCATGAGACTGGTCGTGCTGGGCGGGGGCGGGTTCCGGGTCCCACTGGTGCATTCGAGCCTGCTGGGCGATCCGGCCCGGCTCGTCGACGAACTGGTGCTCTACGACGTCGATCCCTTGCGGCTCAAGGGAATTTCGGCGGTGCTCGATCGTCAGGCGGCCGCGTTCGACTGGCGGCCCCGGCTGCGGACCACCACCTCGTTGGAGGACGCGGTGCGCGGGGCCGACGTGGTGTTCTCCGCGATCCGGGTCGGCGGGCTGCGCGGGCGCACCCTGGACGAACGGGTGGCGCTCGGCGAAGGGCTGCTCGGCCAGGAGACCGTTGGCGCGGGCGGGATCTGCTACGCGCTGCGGACGATCCCGGTCGCCATGGAGATCGCGTCCACTGTGGACAGACTGGCCCCGGACGCGTGGTTGATCAACTTCACCAATCCGGCGGGCATGGTCACCGAGGCCATGTCGGCCGTGCTCGGCGACCGCGTCGTGGGCATCTGCGACTCCCCCGTCGGCCTGTGCCGCCGCGTGGCCCACGCCCTGGACGTTCCCTTTGACCGCGCGGGATTCGACTACGTCGGCCTGAACCACCTCGGGTGGCTGCGCGCCGTGCGGGTCAACGGCCACGACCGCCTGCCCGCGCTGTTCGACGATCCGGTTGCGCTGACGTCCTTCGAGGAGGGCAAGCTCTTCGGCGCTTCATGGCTGCGGACGCTGCGCGCGATCCCCAACGAGTACCTGCACTACTACTACTTCGCCCGCGAGACCCTGGCCGAGGTCGCTTCCTCGGCCACGACTCGCGGCGAATTCCTTCTCTCCCAACAGGATCAGTTCTACTCGCAGGTGTTGTCGGCACCCGATGCCCTCGCGTTGTGGGAAACCGTGCGCCTGGAGCGCGAGAGCACGTACATGGCCGAGGGTCGCGCCGTCGCCGACGTCGGTGAGCGCGATGCGTGTGACATGGACGGCGGCGGCTACGAGCAGGTCGCGCTCCGGCTGATGGCGTCGATCGGCGGCAACCACCCCGCGTCGCTGATCCTCAACGTGCGCAATCGCGGCGCCGTCCCCGGGCTGCCCTCCGACGCCGTCGTCGAGGTGCCGTGCGTCGTCGACGGCAACGGCCCCCGCCCCATCGCCACCGATCCGTTGCCCGAGCACGCCATCGGCTTGATGCGCCGCGTGAAGTCCTGCGAGCGCGCCGCCATCACCGCAGCGGTCGACCGCAGCCGCGACCACGCCCTGCTGGCCCTCGGCTCGCATCCCTTGGTCGACTCCGTAGCCGCCGCCGAACGCACCCTCGACGCCTACATCACCGCCTTCCCCACCCTCTCCGACCTCAAGCCTTAACCCACGCCGTTGTGCCCTGAACGGGTCGTTGAGGGCGTTAGATTCCCCGAACGACCCGTTCAGGGAATCTAACGCCCCAAACGCGGCGTTGGGTTCGCACGCTCATCCTGCCAACGCCTGCTGCCGCGCGCTCGGAGTACGCCCTGAACGGATCGTTTGGGGCGTTGGGTTCCCCGAACGACCCGTTCAGGGCAAAAACGGCCCCCCGACCGCGCTGGGGTCGGGGGGCCGTGTGCGGAGTCGGGCTAGTCGAACAGTGCGCCGGTGTCGGCCTTGGTGCGGAGCAGCGCGGGCGGGGTGAAGCGGTCCCCGTAGCGCTCCGCCAGCTCCTCGGCACGGGCCAGGAAGCCCTTCGGGCCACCCTCGTAGCCGTTGATGTACTGGAGCACGCCACCGGTCCACGGCGGGAAGCCGATGCCCATGATCGAGCCGATGTTCGCGTCCGGGACCGAGGTGATCACGCCTTCTTCGACGCAGCGCACGGTCTCCAGCGCCTCGATGAACAGCAGGCGCTCCACGAGGTCCTGGAACGGCACGTCCTCGGTGTGCAGCACCGGGAACGCGTCCTTGAGGCCCGCCCACAGACCGGCGCGCTTACCGTCCACATAGGAGTAGAAGCCCGCTCCGGCGGCACGGCCCTCGCGACCGAACTCCTCGACCATGCGGTCGATGACGGTCTCGGCGGGGTGCGAGGTCCAGGTCCCACCGGCGTCGATGACGGCCTGCTTCGCCTCGTTGCGGATCTTGCGCCCCAGGGTCAGCGTCAGCTCGTCCATCAGCTGCAGCACCGGCGCCGGGTAGCCCGCCTGCGAGGAGACCTGCTCGATCGTGGAGGCGCTGTAGCCCTCCGCGAGCATCGCGACACCCTCGTTGAGGAAGGTGCCGATGACCCGGCTGGTGAAGAAGCCCCGGCTGTCGTTGACCACGATCGGCGTCTTGCGGATCTGCCGGACCACGTCCACCGCGCGGGCCAGCGCCTCGTCGGAGGTCTGCTCGCCGACCACGATCTCCACCAGCGGCATCTTGTCCACCGGGGAGAAGAAGTGCAGGCCGACGAAGTCCTTGCGGCGCTTGACGCCCTCGGCCAGGCCGGTGATCGGCAGCGTCGAGGTGTTGGAGGCCAGCAGCGCGTGCGGCGCGACGACGTCCTGGATCTCGCTGAAGACCTTGTGCTTCAACGAGGTGTTCTCGAAGACGGCCTCGATCACCAGGTCGCAGCCGTCGAGGTCGGCGGCGTCGGCGGTGGGCCTGATCCGGGCCAGCACCTCGTCGCGAGCCGCAGGAGTGGACCGTCCACGCGCGACGGCCTTGTCGAGGATCTTCTGCGAGTACGCCTTGCCCTTCTCTGCGCTCTCCGCGGAGACGTCCTTGAGCACGACCTCCATGCCGGACTTGGCGCACACGTAAGCGATTCCGGCGCCCATCATGCCCGCGCCGAGCACCGCGACCTTGGTCGCCTGCCACGCGGGCACGTCCTTCGGCCTGCTGCCGCCGGAGTTGGCGTGCTGGAGGTCGAAGAAGAACGCCTTGATCATGTTCTTCGCCACCTGGCCGGTCGCCAGGTCGACGAAGTAGCGGGTCTCGATCCGCAGCGCGGTGTCGAAGTCGACCTGCGCGCCCTCCACCGCCGCGGCGAGGATGTTGCGCGGCGCCGGCATCGGGGCGCCCTTGAGCTGCTTGCGCAGGTTGGCCGGGAACGCGGGCAGGTTCGCCGCGAACTTCGGGTTGGACGGGGTGCCGCCGGGGATCTTGAAGCCCTTGACGTCCCAGGGCTGCACGGCCTCCGGGTTCGCCTTGATCCACTCGCGGGCCCGCGCCAGCATCTCCTCCGGCGTGGCCACGATCTCGTCGATGAGACCGGCTTCCTTGGCCTCCTGCGCGCGCATCTGCTTGCCCTGCAACAGGACCTTCATCAGCGCGTCGACGATGCCGAGCAGCCGCACGGTGCGCACGACGCCGCCACCACCGGGCAGCAGGCCCAGGGTGACCTCGGGCAGACCGAAGCGCGCCTTGGGGTTGTCCAGCGCGATGCGGTGGTGCGTGGCCAGCGCGATCTCCAGGCCACCGCCGAGCGCGGCGCCGTTGAGCGCGGCCACGACGGGACGGCCCAGCGTCTCCAGCTTGCGCAGCGCGTCCTTCACGCCCTGCGAGGCGTCGAACGCCTGCTGCGCGTTCTCCGGCTGGATGCGGCCGAGGTCCTTGAGGTCGCCGCCCGCGAAGAAGGTCTTCTTGGCGGAGGTCAGGATGACGCCGGTGATGTTCTCGCGCTCGGCGTAGAGCCGCTCGACGGTCTGGGCCATGGAGCGCTGGTAGCGCTCGTTCATGGTGTTGGCCTGCTGCTCCGGGTCGTCGAGGGTGAGGACGACGATGCCGTCCTCGCCTGACTCCCAGCGAATGGTCTCAGTCATTGTCCGTCTCGCTCCCGGGAATTCAGACGCGCTCGATGATCGTGGCGATGCCCATGCCGCCCCCGATGCACAGGGTGGCAAGGCCGTAGCGCGCCTCGCGGCGCTCCAGCTCGTCCAGCAGCGTTCCGGTGATCATCGCACCGGTCGCGCCGAGCGGGTGGCCCATGGCGATCGCGCCGCCGTTGACGTTGACCTTGTCGTGCGAGACGCCCATGTCCTGCATGAAGCGCAGCACCACGGCCGCGAACGCCTCGTTCATCTCGATCAGGTCGATGTCCTCGATGGACAGTCCGGCCTTGGCGAGTGCCTTGCGGGTGGCGGGCGCGGGCCCGGTCAGCATGATCGTCGGGTCGGCGCCGGAGAGCGCGGTGGCCACCACGCGGGCGCGCGGGGTCAGGCCGAGGTCCTTGCCGACCTGCTCGCTGCCGATGAGCACGAGCGCGGCGCCGTCGACGATGCCGGAGGAGTTGGCCGCCGTGTGCACGTGGTCGATCTTCTCGACCCAGTGGTACTTCTGCAGTGCCACCGCGTCGAAGCCGCCCATCTCGCCCATCGCGGCGAAGGAGGGCTTGAGCGCGCTGAGGCTCTGCACGGTGCTGTCGGGGCGGACCTGCTCGTCGCGGTCGAGCACGACGAGGCCGTTGCGGTCGCGCACCGGGATCACCGAGCGGTTGAAGTAGCCGTTGGTCCACGCCTTGCCCGCGCGCACCTGGGACTCCACGGCGTAGGCGTCGACGGCCTCGCGGTCCCAGCCGCCGAGCGTGGCGATCAGGTCCGCGCCGATGCCCTGCGGCACGAATCCCGTGCTGTAGCTGGTTTCCGGGTCCATCGCCCACGCGCCGCCGTCGGAGCCCATCGGCACCCGCGACATCGACTCGACGCCGCCGGCGATGACCAGGTCCTCCCAGCCGGAGCGCACCTTCTGGGCCGCGGTGTTGACCGCTTCGAGGCCGGAGGCGCAGAACCGGTTGAGCTGCACACCGGCGACGGTGTCGGGCAGCCCGGCCGCGAGCGCCGCGGTCTTGGCGATCACCGAACCCTGGTCGCCGACCGGGGAGACGACGCCGAGCACGACGTCCTCGACCCGCTGCGGGTCCAGGTTCGGGTTGCGGCGGCGCAGCTCGTCGATCAGGCCCACCACCAGCGAGATCGGCTTGACCTCGTGCAGCGATCCGGTCTTCTTGCCGCGCCCCCGCGGGGTTCGGATCGCGTCGTAGATAAACGCTTCAGACATATCGGCCGTGCCCTTCAGCCTCGAATCGCTACCGGCGCGTAACAAGCTCACCGCAAGTGTTACACCAGCGCTGTCACATGGGTCAAACTTGTGGCCCCAGCCACAGCGGGTTCGCCGGTCTTCAAGTACACCCAACCCCACCCCCACCGGTCTCAAACAACAGCGAACCCCGGGGTTCCCCACCGTTTCCGGTGATCATCCGCGGGGTTCGCGGTACTTGAAGACCGCGGAAAGTCACGGGAGCAGAGCGGGGCGCGGGGTGGCGGAGCGCCCGAGGCGGGCGATCGCGTCGAGCAGGTGGCGGGACGGAACCGACCAGCGCAGCCGCTTCGGGATCGCCGACAACGCCAGCCGGAACGCCTGGGCCCCAGAGGTCGCGCCCGCCTCCGGGTACGCGGGACGGCCGTAGAGCCGGATCGCCCAGTCCGGCAGCAACGAGTACGACAGGTGCCCGAGCGGCCGATAACCCACCCGCATCGGCAGGCGCAGCCAGGGCGGCATCGGTGGGGCGTGCAGGAACTCGTAGACCAGGTCCGCGTCCGGGGTGCGCCGCAGCTGTGGCTTCATCGCGGAGAAGTAGTCCGCCATCTCCCCCACCGAGCCCGGAACGTCGTCCGCCGACAGGCCGACCAGCTCCGCCGACCGCCGCTGCTCGTGGAAGTACTGGTCCAAGTGCGCTCGGGTGGCAGGGAATCCGGCCCGCACGGTCGCCGACGCGAAGGACGCGACCTCGGCGCAGTGCACCCACAACAGCAGTTCCGGGTCGTCCACCGGGAACTTCTCCCCGGTGTCCTGGTCGCGCCCCTTCAGCGCCTGGTGGATCCGGCGCACGCGCGCCGCCGCCTCGTGCACATCGTCACGCGTGCCATAGGTCGAGAGCCCGACGAAGCTCGCGGTGCGCGACAGTCGGCCGAACGGGTCCTTGAGGAAGATCGAGTTCTGCACGACTCCGGCGACGGCACGGGGATGCAGCGCTTGCAGGTACAGGCTGCACACCCCGCCGAGCCACATCGCCGGGTCGCCGTGCAGGTTCCACGTCACCGAGTTCGGGCCGAACAGGCCGGGATCAACCGCCATGCGCGCCGACGTCCTCCATCCGCAAACGACCCCCACCCGAGGTGCGCACGTCTTCAAGTCCCCCAACCCCGCGCCTGATCACCGCCAACCGCAGCACACCCCGGCGGGGCGTCGACTCGGCCGGAGGTTGGGGGCGGTTTGAGACTTTGGCAGGGGTGGTTGGGGGTACTTGAAGACTGCCCGACCACGGTACGGGACGGGACCGCGGCGTCAGAGGCCCATCGAGCGGCCGACGATCTCCTTCATGATCTCAGTGGTGCCGCCGTAGATCGTCTGCACGCGGGAGTCCAGGTACGCCTTCGCGATCGGGTACTCCATCATGTAGCCGTAGCCGCCGTGCAGCTGCAGGCACCGGTCGACGACCTTCACCTGGAGCTCGGTGGTCCACCACTTCGCCATCGCGGCGTGCTCGACGGTGAGCTGCTCCGAGAGGTGCTCGGTGATGCAGCGGTCGACGAAGACCCGCGCGATCTGCACCTCCGTGGCCATCTCCGCCAGCTCGAACCGGGTGTTCTGGAACTTGCCGATGGGGCGGCCGAAAGCCTTGCGCTCCAAGCAGTACTGCTTCGTCTGCTCCAGGATGTGCTCAGCGGCGGCGACCGCGGCCACGGCGATGGACAGCCGCTCCCGGGGCAGGTTCTGCATGAGGTAGATGAACCCCATTCCCTCCTGCCCCAACAGGTTCGTGGCCGGAACGCGCACGTCGGAGAAGAACAGCTCGGCGGTGTCCTGGGCCTTCAGGCCGATCTTGTCCAGGTTGCGGCCCCGCTCGAAGCCCGGGGTGCCGCGCTCCACCACGAGCAGGCTGATGCCCTGGTGCCCGGCGTCCCGGTCGGTGCGCGCGACCACGATCACCAGGTCCGCGTGGATACCGTTGGAAATGAAGGTCTTCGAGCCGTTGATCACGTACTCGTCGCCGTCGCGCACGGCCGTGGTGGTGATCCCCTGGAGGTCCGAGCCGACCCCGGGCTCGGTCATCGCGATCGCCGCGATCAGCTCACCCGAGCAGAAACCCGGCAGCCACCGGCGTTTCTGCTCATCGGTGCCGAGCTTGAGCAGGTAGGGCGCGATGATGTCGTTGTGCACGGGGAAACCGACACCGCTCGCCCCGACCCGGACCAGCTCTTCGTCCAGGATCGCCTGGTAGCGGTAGTCATCCACGCCACCGCCGCCGAACTCCTCCGGCACGTCCATGCCGAGCAGGCCCTGTGCGCCCGCCTTCGTCCACACCTCGCGGCTGACGATGCCGTCGGCCTCCCACTGCGCGTGGTAGGGCTCGATCTCCTTGGCCACAAAGGTTCTCGCGGCATCGCGGAACGCGTCGTGGTCGGCGGTGAACAACTCACGCCGCATCTCAGTCCTCGTTTCTCTGGTGCGCAGCACCGGAATCGATGAGTTCGTCTACATCGGACAGACCCCACTCGGAGAGCACGGCCCTGGTGTGGCTGCCCGGCGCGGCCGGAACGCCGACCTGGGGAGCCGGAGTGGCGGAGAAGCGCGGCGCGGGCGCGGGTTGCACCACACCGCCCGGCGCCACGAAGACTCCACGAGCCTTGTTGTGCGGGTGTTCCGCGGCCTCGGTCATGCCGAGCACCGGGGAAACGCACGCGTCGGTGCCCTCGAAGACCTTTGCCCACTCGTCGCGGGTGCGGCTCGCGAAGATCTCCGCGATGCGCCGCCGCAGCTCCGGCCAGTTGGCGGGATCGTTGCGATCTGGAAGCCCTTCGGGTGCCAGCAACCGCACGAACTCGGCGTAGAACTGCGGCTCCAGCGCACCAACGGCCATGTGTCCGCCGTCCGCCGTCTCGTACACGTCGTAGAACGGGGCGCCGGTGTCGAGGAGGTTCACGCCGCGCCGGTCCTGCCAGCCACCCGCGGCGACCATCCCGTAGATCAGCGAGCTGAGGTGCGCGGTGCCGTCCACGATCGCGGCGTCCACGACCTGGCCCTGTCCGGTGCGCCCCGCCTGGATCACCGCGGAGAGCACGCCCACCGCGAGGTACATCGCCCCGCCGCCGAAGTCGCCGACGAGGTTCATCGGCACCTGCGGCGGTCCGCCCGCGCGCCCGAACGCGTGCAGCGCACCGGTGATCGCGATGTAGCCGATGTCGTGCCCGGCGGACGCGGCGAGCGGGCCGTCCTGGCCCCACCCCGTCATCCGGCCGTAGACGAGCCGGGGGTTGCGCGCCATGCACGGCTCCGGGCCGATGCCCAGCCGCTCCGCGACGCCCGGCCGGAAGCCCTCGATGAGCACGTCCGCCTTCTCCGCCAAGCGAAGCACGACCTCGGCGCCGCGCTCGTGCTTGAGGTCGACGACCACCTCGCGGCGGCCCCGGCCGAGCACGTCGTTGGCATCCCTCGGCAGCAGGCCGCCGCCACCGGGCCGGTCGACGCGGACGACCTCCGCGCCGAGGTCGGCCAGCAGCATGCCGCAGAACGGCGCGGGCCCGAGCCCCGCCAGCTCGACGACCCTGACTCCGGCAAGCGGACCGGACATGCGCACCGCCTTCGCACAGCAGACAACCTGAACGTGGCTAGTGTTACAGTCCTGGTGTCACATCAGTCAAGGAGAGATGATGACTGAGCCGGATGCCGAGTACACCGTGGACGAGCTGGCCGTACGGGCCGGGGTCACGGTGCGCACCGTGCGCTTCTACGCGGGCCGCTCCCTCCTGCCGCCGCCCAGGTTGCGCGGGCGCGTCGGCCTCTACGGCCCCGTGCACCTGGCCCGGCTGGAGCTGATCCGCGAGCTGCAGGCGCTCGGTTTCACCCTCGCCGCGGTCGAACGGCACCTCCAGCGCATCCCCGACGACGCCTCCGCCGAGGACCTGGCGTTGCAGCGCGCGCTGCTCACCCCGTGGGTGGCCGAGACGCGCGAGGAGGTCGAGCTGCACGAGCTGAGCCGCCGCGCGGGCCGCCAGCTCGACGAGGAGACGATCGAACAGCTGGTCTCCCTCGGCGTGCTGGAACGCACCGACGGCGCCGGGTTCACGTTGCTCAACCCGACGTTGCTGGCCAACGGACTGGAGATCATCGACCTCGGCATGCCGCCGGAAATGCTGCACGCGGCGAAGAAGATCGTCGAGCGGCACGTGGTGGCGATGGCCGCCGAACTCCAGGAACTGTTCGCGGACAACGTTTTGCGCCCCTACGTGGAGCAGGGCCGCCCCGCCGGGGAACGCGAGCGCGTCCGGCAGATCACCGACAAGCTCAAGCCGGTGACGATCCAGGCGTTGGTCAGCGGCTTCGAACGCGCCGTCAACCACACCCTGCGTCGCAAGGTCTCCGGCTCCTAACCGGCGTACCGCGCTCCGGCGCGCTTGCTGTACCAGGTCGTCCACATGAGCGTCGCGGCGATGATGACCGCGGGCATCACCGATGACACGCCGATCGCGACGTCCAGCGGCAGCAGGTAGGCCACCGGGATGCGCAGCGCCGCCTCACCGATCAGCGAGAGCGCCCACACGAGCGTGATCACCGTGAAGATCCGGCGGAATCCCGGCTCCTCGGCGTAGAGGGTGTCCCACCGCCGCATCAGCTCCACCTCACCGGCCCTGATCCGCTTGGCCGCGGTGAAAACCGCTGGCACACCGAACAAGCAGGTGCCGAGCAGGAACAACCCGAGCGCCGCGGTGGTCCCGGACTGGAGCACCAGCAGCATGCGCTCCTCACCGGTCACGAAGGACAGCCCGAGGCCGACACCGAACATCACCAGCATCACCATGGAGATGGCGTCGAAAGACTTGCGCCGCCAAGCCACGTAGCCGAGCCGAGCCCCCGCGACGAGCGTGGCGGCGAGCAACGCGTAGTACTCGGCCAGCCCGAACGCCCGCGCGCCGTAGTAGGCGCCGAGCGGCATCCCGACGTCGAGCAGCAACACCGGCACGATGGACTTCTTCGCTGCGTTGGGCACCTTCGCCTCCCCCTGCTTTCCCTGCACGGCAAGTAAACGCGGCTCACTCAGAGGTGTGCAATCGGCGCGGTCGACACTGCGGTGGCCGGAGCGCGGTGCGAGGGTCGCACCATGTATCGCCGCATGCCACCGCTGTTCCTCCTCGCCGCGCTCCTCACCACGACAGAGGCCACGAAGCCGGTCACCTACCGCGGCTACGAGATCGACGTGCCCGCCTCCTGGGAGGTGATCGACCTGGAGCACTCCCCCGACACGTGCGTCCGCTTCGACAGGCACGCGGTCTACCTCGGACACCCCAAGCCCGACCAGGACTGCCCGGCGCAGGAGACCGGCCGGACCGAGGCGCTCGTGCTGGAGCCGGTGGAGAACGCCAAGCCCACCACGGACATCGTCACCCGGCTGCCGTCCTACGTCGCCAAGCCGACGCAACTGCCGAACGCGCCCGAGTTCGCCATGGTGGTCAGCGCGGCGGGCGTGCTGGTCACCGTGAGCCGCGGCGAGGACAAGGCACCGATCGCCCGCGTCCTGAACAGCGGCCGCATCACCCCGGCCGACTCTCCCCAGAACCCCTGACGACGAGCGTGGCGGGCAGCAGCACCTCCCGGCTCGGCGAGTCGTCCCCGTCGAGCCGGGCGAAGAGCAGCCGCGCCGCCGTCGTCCCGATCTCCACCGGGTCCTGCGCGAGGACGGTCAGCGGCGGGGAGAGCCGGTCCGCGAGCACGATGTCGTCGAAGCCCACCACCGCCGTGCCCTCGCCGCACGCCGCCACCGCCCGCACCGCGCCGATGGTGATCAAGTCGTTCGCCGCGAACAACGCGGTCGGCGGGCGCGCCGAGCCCAGCAGCTCCACGGCGGCCTGCTCCGCCGACGCCGCATCACGCAGACCTTGCCGGACCAGCTCCGGGTCGAACGCCTCGCCCATCGCGTCGCGATAGCCCTGAAGTCGTTGCCGCGCAGTCCAAATCGAGGCGAGGTCGCCGAGGTAACCGATCCGGGAGTGGCCGTGCTCCAGCAGGTGCCGCACTCCGCGCGCCGCCGCGGTGCGGCCGTCGACGAGCACCGCGTCCACCGGCAGCCCGTTGGCGGGCCGGTCCACGAAAACGACCGCGACGCCGGTCAGCGCGTCCCGCCACATCTCCGTGTCGGTCGGCACCGCGATCAGCCCGTCCACGCGGTGCGCGGTGAACGCCGCGACCAGCTCCCGTTCCCGCAGCCGGTCTTCCTTGGCGCTGCCGAAGAGCACCGTGAAGCCGTGCCCGCGGGCCTCTTCCTCGACCGCCCCGGCGAGCGCCGCGTAGAACGGGTTCGCGATGTCGTCCACCAGCAACGCGATCACCATCGACCCGTGGTTGCGCCTGCGCAGCGTGCTGGCGGCGTGGTTGAGCTGGTAGCCGAGGCGGGTGATCGCCTCCCGCACCCGTTCCGCGGTGCTCGGCCGGACCCCGACGGCCCCGTTGATCACGCGGGACACCGTCATCACCCCGACCCCGGCGGCGTCGGCGACGTCCCGCATGGTCGGCCGGGACTTGCTTCGTGCCACGCTGGCTCCCGGTTCATGCACAATCATGAATCACGTCAGCCGGACGCTACCAAGCCCGCGGATCAGCGCCGCGCGGGGAACTGCTCACCGGTGGGCGGCAGGAATCTCCTGCGGTACAGCGCCTCGTAGCGGGCGGAGACCACCGGTCCCGAGGTGATCTCGGTCCGCTGCACGCCCGGGTCGACCGAGGCCAGCCCGGCGGCGGGCGCGGCCAGCAGCGCGGCGCCGACCAGCGTGGGGTCCCCGTTGACCGTGGTGGTCGGCCACGGGTTGACCGCGGCCTTGATCTGCGTCCAGCCGGGCAGCCGTTCCCCGCCGAGCACCGTGACCCGCGCGGGCAGCACGTTGGTGATCGCGGCGATCTCCTCCGACACCCAGCGCGCGTGGAACGCGGTGCCCTCCAGCACGGCGGCGGCCAGGTCGGCGAGGCTGTGCCGCTCGGTCACCCCGCGCAGCGCCAGCCTCCGGTGCGGGCGCGGCTGCGGCGCCGCGCAGCCGTGCAGGTACGGCTCGACCACGACCCCGGTCGGCCGCTCCGTGCTCTCGGCGACCAGGTCGAGGAACCGCTTCACCGCGTCCTTGCCGCCGTCCGGCTCGGCCAGCATCCGGCGCACGAACCACTCGGCCAGCCCGCTGCTGCTGGGCAGCTCGCCGATCATGCACCAGCGCGCGCCGTCCACGTAGCGCCCGGCGCTGGTCCCGGTGGCCACCAGCGCGGACGGGTCGGCGAGCCGGTCGGCGACGGCGATCACCGCCTCGGTCGAGCCCGCCGAGTCGGCCAGCTGGCCCGGTGCCCGCACCCCGGCCGCGTACGCGCCGACGAGGTGGTCGTGCCCGGCGATGACAACGGGCGTGCCCGCGTACAGGCCGGTGCCGACCGCGACGGACTCGGTGACCTGACCGGTGACCTCACCGCGGGCCAGCACCGGGGGCAGCTGGGAGCGGCGCAGTCCGGCGAGCGCCAGCAGGTCGGCGTCGAACTCGCCGTTGCGCACGTCGAAGGCCATCGTGCGCTGGGCGAGGGTGACGTTGGTGCTCAGTTCCCCGGTCAGTGCCAGGGCGACCAGGTCGGCGACGCTGACCCAGCACCGAGTCTTCCGCAGCACCCCGGCCGCGTGCTCGCGCAGCCACAACCACTTCGGCAGCGGGTGCCGCGCGTGCACGGGCAGCCCGGTGGTCGCGGCCAGCGACACCGCGCCGAGTTCCCGGTCCAGCCACGCCGTCTGCGCGGCGGCCCGCCCGTCGGCCCAGGAAAGCATGGGGTGCAACGGTTTCAGGTCCGCGTCGAGCGCGACCCCGGTCTCGGCCATGCTGGCGACGCCGATGGCCTCCGGGGCGGTGCCCGCCACGCTGACGCACTCCGCGAGGCAGTCCAGCACCACCTGGACGATCCGGTCGGCGTCGTAGTGCTGGCCGCCCTGCCCGCGCGGGGTGGGCCGGACCAGCCGCACGACCGGGACCCCGTCCACCCCGAACAGGCCGACCTTGATGTTGCCGCTGCCGACGTCGACCCCGGCGAGCAGGCGACGGGGAGCCGCCGCGCTGCTCATCCCGCGAACGCGCTGACGAGCCTGCGCAGCGCGTCGTCCTCGCCGACCGAGCCCGGCACCACCACGAAAGGCCGGTTCTCCAGCAGCCACAGGGGAACCCCGGGCATCAGCTGCCCGGCGACGGTGGCCGTCCGGGCCCGGAACCCGTCGGTGGCCACCCGGGAGGAGGTGATCCCGCCCTTGACGATCACGCTGTCCACGGTCGGTGCCACCACCGCGACGATCTCGGCGATCGAGTCCAGCAGCATCGCGGGCGTGTCCTGCCCGGTGTGCGCGGAGCGCTCCGTGCTGAGCACCGCGACCCCGTGCTCGGCCAGTTCGGCGGAGATCCGCGCGGTCAGCTCGCCCACCATGTCCGGGCAGCCGCCGATCGCGGCCGCCGTGGACATCTCGATCCTCCGGTTCGCGAGTTCGCCGAGCGCGGCGACCTGCCGGGTGCTGGTCTCGGTGACCGAACCGCACACCACCAGCAGCCTGCCCCGCCCCTTGAGCTTGGACTCGTCGATGGTCCGGGAGCGCAGGCAGGCGCGCACCGTCGCGAAGGAGACACCGGAGCGGACGACGACGGACTTGCCGGAGCGCTCGGCGGCGATCAGGCCCGCGGAGATCGTCTCCAGGTCGGAGTACTCGGTGGCGTCCGGCACGACGACCTCGTGCGGCCCCGCGTCGAAGAGCGCGTCCCGCACCGCGGTGGGACCGGCCTCGCGCAGCGCGTCCAGGCTGACCGTGCGGGCCTTCCACCGGCCCTGGGTGACCTCGTCGACCCAGTCGGCGATGGCGTGGCTGCGGTAGCCGAACACGCGGTCGCGGGCGAACTCGGTCTCGGCGGCGGGCACCGCCTGACCGTCCACGCTGATGTGGTGCACGCCGTCCCTGGTGAACCGGCCGCGCTCCAGGAACGCCGGGACGAACAGCCCCGAGGTGTTCTGCGAGACGGCTTCCATCTCCGGGAAGACGTGCCCGCGCAGCGCGGAGTCTCCGCGTAACAGGAAGGCGATCTCCTGGCCCGCGGCCTTCGCGGCCGTCCTGGCCTGCTCCGCGATCCCCGACACCATGGCGGCGGCGGTGGACCGGGGCAGTCCCCGGGTGTTGGACAACGCGAACACGGCCTTGCGGTGGCCGCGCAGGAACGCGTCGAAGGCGGCGGTGTCCGGGCGCAGGACGACGTCGATGTCGGAAGCCGTATGGGTTCCGGTGGGGTCGTCGTCGATGATGACGACCCTGCGGTGGTCGTCGGCGGCGGCGAACACCTCATGGGTGGCAGCAGTCAAGACCGGTCCTGCCGATGAGCGGTGAGCGGTGTGATGCAGGGCACTGCCGAACCTCTCGCATCGGGGCCTGGGCTGTCAACAATCTGACGACCCTTCGGGAATATTCGGGTGCATCGGTGGAGAACCACCGAAGAGGATCTTCGGTGGTCGACCTCGATTTCGGCGGCAGCCACGCCGGAGGGGACGAGACGGGCCTGGCCCGGTGGTGACTGGAGAAGGTCACCACCGGGCCAGGTCCCCACCGGCGCCACTCCGGCTGGTCGCCCAGCCGGTGCAGGGTCGTGGGCCGGATCGCCCCGACTGGCAGGTCTGGGCCGACCCCCGAAGCCGGCCCAGGCGATGCCGTGCGGCTGGCTAGCTCGCCGACCGGCGGGCGCCGGTCATCACGGGCTCGGCGTCCAGGACGCGCAGGCCCCCGCCGAAGCCCTCGGGCCCCGGCACGAGCAGCCCGTTGGACAGGGCGTTGGCCACGGCCGCCGCCCGGTCGCTGACGTGCAGCTTGGAGAAGACCCGCTGCAGGTGGGTCTTCACGGTGGTCTCGGCGACGAAGAGCCTGCGGCCGATCTCGGCGTTGGTCAGCCCCTCGGCGACCAGGCGGAGCACGTCCAGCTCGCGGCCGGAGAGCACCGAACGGCTCTCCTGCCTGCGCAGCCGCGGCATCCGGCCGGGGACGGGCAGCAGCTGCGACGGCATGGCCGCGACGCCGCTGCGGGCCTGGCGGACCGCGGAGATCAGCTCCTCCGGCGCGGCGGTCTTGAGCACGAAGCCCATCGCGCCCGCCTCCAGCGCCGCCCCGGCCCGCGCCTG
Source organism: Allokutzneria sp. A3M-2-11 16 (assembly GCF_024213555.1). Taxonomy (GTDB): domain Bacteria; phylum Actinomycetota; class Actinomycetes; order Mycobacteriales; family Pseudonocardiaceae; genus Allokutzneria. The sequence continues at coordinate 448,504 of NZ_JANAVO010000002.1, forward strand.
GTTGTCGGAGAAGACGACGACCACGACGGGCAGGCGGGTGCGCAGGACGGCCTTGATGACCTCGATGCCGTCGACCTCGCCGAGGTCGATGTCCACCAGGACCACGTCCGGGCGCGCCGCGCAGACCTGGTCCACGACGCGGGCGCCACCACCGACGGCACCGACGAAGGCGAAGTCGGGGTGCCTGCCGAAACAGGCCCGCAACCCTTCAGCCACGACCGGGTGACGGTCGACGGCGAGCACGCGCAGCCTGGTGTCCTGCGGTTCCTCGCGCGAGCAGGTGCACGAAAGTTCGCGTGGCCGCAGGTCAGGCGGCGGAGTGTGCAGCGACATGACAGACCTTTCCACTGGCCCCCGGGACAGAGCTGACAACGTGGAATCGCAACTTGCCGCGAGTGTTGACAACTTCTGACAACCCGATCCTACTTAAGTAGGCCTCCGTCAGTCAACACGTGTGTCATCGGGATGGGCAGCGTCTTCCGCCCCGGCAACGCGCCGTTAACCTGCAAGTAGGTACGGCCGGAGTAGCCCGGACGCGTGTCGTTCGGCCAGAGTACGCCGCGGCGCCGCTTGTCAAACTGTTGACAACCCGTCCCGTACCACCGAGTCACGTTGACGGGCCCGGCTCGCCCTTTTACCCTTCTGCCCGTGAACACAGTGGGTGAGCACCACTGTGAACGGGCAGCACCATGGCGCGATGGACCTACCTTCGTAGCCACTCAGTCAGGGCCAACCATGACAGTGTGTGACAGGCGAGCGGGCGGCTCGCGGGACGGCGAGCCGGTCTCCCCAGGGGCAGGGGAGCGCCGGCTACGCGCGTGCGCGCTGATCGCGCAGGGTCTGCACGGACAACGAGGCCACCTCTTTGAGCAGCGCCGGGCGCACCTCGTCCGGATCGGCCGAGTCCAGGTGCTGCAGCAGCTCGTCCAGCGCGCTGAGCCGCCGCTCCTCCCGCCCCAGCTGGGCACTGAGCCGCACGATGGTCATCAGCGCCCGCATCTGGTCTGCGGTGTCCAGGGGTCCGGTCAGCGCGCTCTCCGCATGATCGAGAGCGCTTTCCAGCTGCCCCGAGCGAACCGCGACGGCCGCGCGCATCAGCGCGACCTGCGAGTCGACCTGGCTGTTGGCGGCCCGGCGCAGCTCGGTGACCTCTTCGAGCAGGGACTCGGGGGAGACCGGCAGCGGCAGCTCGAAGTTCAGCACCATGTAGACGGCGGTGAGCCGGACCCGGCACCACAGGTCGGTGCCGATGGCTCCCGCCGGGTGCGCCAGGGCGGCCTGGATCTGCTCGGCGGCCTGGTCCAGGAAGCCCGCCCGGGTCAGGGCGCCCGCGTAGGTCCAGTGCATGGTGACCGCGGCCTCGGTGAACGTGGAGCGGCCGCGCCAGTCCGGGACGTCCGGCGGTCCGGCGTTGACCAGCTCGATGCCCCGGGCGCACACCTGGAGCGCCTCGTCGATCCGGCGGGCCTCCGCCAGCGAGGACGCCAGCGAGACCGACGCGCGCAGGCGCAGCGGCCACGCCTGGCCCGGGGGGAATCCGGCGTTGGCCAGGCCCTCCGCCTCCAGCAACGCCTTCTGCGCCAGCTCGGCGGCCTCGCGGAAACGACCGAGGTTGCGCAGCGCGGCGGCGTTGAGCGTTTCGGTGACGACCTTGGCGGACGCGGGCAGACCCCGGTACATCGGCTCGATCGCCTCGAGCCGGTCCGCGACCTCCTGGGTGCGGCCGAGCTTGCTGGCGCACGCGGCGGCGACGTACTCGCAGAACCACCGGTCCTGCGGGTCGCGGACGTTCTCCCGCAGGGCGTCGAGCACCTCCAGCGCCGCGTCCGGCCTGCCCTCCAGGAGCAGGTCCATCACGCGGGCGCCGCCCACCATGAACTCACCACCGCTGACGCGGGTGCCGTTGTCGAGCCCGGCGAAGGACTCGGTCGGCACCCCCAGCCGCGCGGCGAGCTGTTCCACCACCTTGGGAGTCGGCGTGCGTTGCCCGGACTCCAGACGGGACAGGTAGCTGCTCGACAGCCCTTCACCGGCGAGGTCGCGTTGGGTCAGACCTCGGGAAACACGAAGAGCACGCAGTCGGTCACCGAACGTGGCAGGCAGCTCGCGTTCGGCGCTGACTCGATCGGCAGATGTCATGACAGGTAGCTACTCAAGGAGGCAGGCATGCTTGTTGCCTTTCTGATGACACTGTACGCGGGAATTCTTTCACCGCTAGACAGTGGCGTTCAATCCACCGATACCACTTCGACACTCAGCGCGCCGATGCAGCAGGTCCAGGCGCCTCCGAGTCACAAGCCATGCGACATCGCATGGCCGTTCTGCCAGCCTCCGAACCCGAAGTCCGCCGTCGCCGAACTTGCCATGGACCCGGGTGGCATCGGTAACCCCGGCGGGATCGAGTGGCCGGACTCACTCGGCACCACCCTCGCCAGCAGCAGGCCGCCGAAGACGGGGCCAGGCGTCGAGTGGCCGAACTCCTGACCGCCGGGGTCGAATAGCGCCGACATGACATGAGGGACGGGGTGCCAGCGAGGGCAGCATCCCGTCCCTTGTCATATCCGGGTCATGCCCGGGGACTGAAGAGCAGCGCGGTCAGTGCGCCTCCTCCAGCTGCTTCTCCTCCTCCGGAGGCGTCGCGGCGGCGGCCTTCTTGGCCTTGCTCTTGCGGACCAGCAGGAACACCGCGGCGGCGAGGACGACGGCGCCGAGCACGACGAAGCCGGCGGTGCTGAGCTTGTCCTCGATCTGCTTGGCGGCCTCACCGGCCATGGCGGCGATGCTGACGTGCAACGCGGCCCACGGTGCCGCGCCGCAGATCGAGGCGATCAGCAGCTTCGGGTAGGCCAGGCCCGCGGTACCGGCGGCGGCCGGGGTCAGCGAGCGGACGACGGGCAGCCACCTGGCGAAGAACACCGCCCACGCGCCGCGGCGGCGGATCAGCGCGGTGGCCTTGTCCCAGTTGTCCTGGCCCATCTTCTTGATGATCCGGGTCTCCCTGAGCTTGCCGCCGAAGCGCCTGCCGATCAGGTAACCGGTGGAGTCACCGGCGACGGCGGCCAGCGTGACGACGGCCCACATCACGATGCCGGTGCCGAGCGACTTGACGGTGCTCGCGGCGACCAGCAGCCCCACCTCGCCGGGCACGAAGATGCCGAGGCCGACGGTGGTCTCGCCGAAGGTGAAGGCCGCGGCGGCGGCGAGTACCAGCGGCTGCGGCAGCCCGGCGATGGACTCCAGGCCGTCAGTGATCAGTCCCACGGATCTACTTCCCCCAGATGCGGTGTGCGGGATCGGGTGCACGGGCCGTGATCGGCGTCCCCCGGCGGCCCAGCGGCCTACCCTATCCGGGCGATCATGGCCGCGAATCGGTATTGGGGGGTAATGTCCGTTCCGTCCGAAGATCGACGATCGGGGGGATCGGGACGGGGCAGGATCGGCAGTGCCGCTCGCGACCTACTCCCCTGACCGGCTGAATTCAAGTTCCCGGAGGTGGGAACTTGCTCCCCGTAGATCGTTTTCGGTACTGATGATGGGGACGCAGGTCACACCTGGGACCTCGCACGACAACTGACTCCCGACGCGGGTAGGGCCTGGAGGAGCCGTCATGGCAACGACCCGGTACCGCGCCGAAGCCGAGCCAGTGCTCGACGCCTTCTGCGCCGACCATGCCGATACGACGAACGACGCACGCCTGTGGCCGCCGGAGCCCGGCCGGACGCCCCGTTCGTTAACCGCGTGCCCCTCCCGGGCCGCCTTCACCCACTTCGGGTAACCCCCACACACCGCGCCCGGCCCCGAGTCCGGGTACCCCGCGGGCGGGACCCGCCGCACGAACCGCGGCGAGGCCCGCCGGCTTTGCTCACCCCAGCTCCGGGCAGCCCGCCCGGGGCACCGTCCTGGAGGCACGACAACCATGATCAACAGCCGCCGCGCGCGCACCTCGGCCGGGGAGCACGCCAGCACCGGACCGCCCGGCCCCGAGGCGGCCCAGCGGCAGTCCACGTTCGCCACCGTGCTCCGGCACGACCTGCCCGCCTCGCTGGTGGTGCTGCTGATCGCGATCCCGCTGTCGCTGGGCATCGCCGCCGCCTCCGGCGCCCCGATGATCTCCGGCCTGATCGCCGCGGTGGTCGGCGGTGTGGTCGCCGGAGCGCTGAGCGGGGCTCCGCTGCAGGTCAGCGGCCCGGCCGCCGGTCTGACAGTGATCGTCGCCGGGATGATCGCCCAGTACGGCTGGGCGGCGACGGCGTTCATCACCGTGTGCGGCGGTGCCGTGCAGCTCGTCCTGGGCATCACCCGGATGGGCAGGGCCGCCCTGTCCCTGTCCCCCGCCGTGGTGCACGGCATGCTCGCGGGCATCGGCGCGGTGATCGCGCTGAGCCAGATCCACGTCGTGCTCGGCGGTCAGGCGCAGAGCTCGGTGATCGCCAACCTGCGCGACCTGCCCGGCCAGATCGTCGGCCACCACGACGCGGCGTTCGGGATCGGCATCGTGACCTTCGCGGTGCTGCTGGTGTGGCCGAGGATTCCCAAGGTGTCGCTGATCCCCGCGCCCCTGGTCGCGGTCGCGGTCGCCACCGCGGTGTCCATCGGCTTCGGGCTCACCGTGCCCAGGGTGGACCTGCCGGACAACCCCCTCACCGGCCTGGCCCTGCCCACGCTGCCCGTGGGTGACCTCGGCGGCATCATCATCGCGATCTTCACCATCGCCGCCGTCGCCAGCGTCGAGTCGCTGCTGTCCGCGGTCGCGGTGGACAAGCTGCACTCCGGGGCGCGGGCGAACCTGGACAAGGAGCTCGTCGCGCAGGGCGCGGCCAACATGGCCTCCGGCGCGCTGGGCGGCCTGCCGGTCACCGGCGTCATCGTCCGCAGCTCCACCAACGTGGCCGCGGGCGCGCGGACCCGGGCGTCGGCGATCCTGCACGGCGTCTGGATCGCGCTGTTCGTGCTGTTCCTGGGCAGCACGCTGGAGCTGATCCCGATGGCCGCGCTGGCCTCGGTGCTGGTGCTCACCGGTATCCGCCTGGTCAGCCTCGCGCACATGCGGGAGCTGTGGCGGCACCGCGAGTTCCCGGTGTACGTGGTCACCTTCGCCGGTGTGGTGTTCTTGGACCTGGTCAAGGGCGTGCTGCTGGGCATCGCGGTGGCGCTGCTGCTGGCGCTGTGGCGGCTGACCAGGGCGACCGTGGAGGTCGTCGAGGACTCGGCCGAGGAATGGCGCGTCGTCGTGCGCGGGTCGCTGATCTTCCTGGGGGTCGCGAACCTGATCAACGAGCTGCGTCGGGTCCCGGAGGGCAGGAACGTCGTGCTGGAGCTGCACGTGGACTTCATGGACCACGCGGGCTACGAGGCGATCCACGACTGGCGCTCCGGCTACGAGCGGACCGGCGGCGCGGTTCGCGTCGACGAGGTGCACGACACCTGGTACCAGCGGGCCCGCCAGGGCAAGCCGGAGCAGCACAAGAGCCTGCCCGGCCAGCTGCCGAGGTGGTTCGCGCCGTGGTCGTACTGGCAGAACATGCACTCCGACGGCGGCGAACCGGACGCGGGCACGATCGTTCCGGAGCCGCGTCCCGGTGCCGACCCGATGATGCTCGGCATGCACGAGTTCCAGCGCAGCGCGGCGCCGCTGGTGCGGCCGTTCCTGTCGGAGCTGGCCGAGCGGGGGCAGAAGCCCAGCCAGTTCTTCATCAGCTGCGCCGACTCGCGCGTGGTGCCGAACATGATCACCAGCAGCGGTCCCGGTGACCTGTTCACCACTCGCAACGTCGGGAACCTGGTGCCGCGCAACGACATCCCGAGCATCGGCTCCTCGGTGGGCGCGTCGATCGAGTTCGCCGTCGAGGCGCTGGAGGTGCCCAACATCGTGGTCTGCGGGCACTCGCACTGCGGTGCCATGAAAGCCTCGTTGCACGGCGGGGTCCGCGAGGGCACGCACCTCGCGTCCTGGTTGCGGCACGCGGAGCCGAGCCTGGAGCGCTACCACGCCCGCGAGGACGACGGCCACGACGCCGACATGACCCCGGCGGACCGGCTGAGCGTGCTCAACGTGGTGCAGCAGCTGGAGAACCTGATGACCTACCCCTCGGTGCGCGAGGCGGTGGAGGAGGGCCGGCTGACCCTGGTCGGGCTGTACTTCGACATCTCCGACGCTCGTGTCCACGTGGTGGACCCGGAGACCGGGCGACTGTCCCCTGTGGACCCCGCGACCGTGCTCTGACCGTCCGGCAATCCGGCCCCCTTCTTCGCGAAGGGGGCCGTTTTGCTTACCTGGAAAGAAAATCCTGAATCCGGGCGGCCAGTTCGTCGGGCGCGTCCTCGGCGAGGTGGTGCCCGCTGGTGATCGGGGCGCCCTCGACGTCCTCGGCCCAGTCCCGCCACGCTTCGACCACGTCGCCGTAGAGCTCCGGCAGGTCGTCGCCGTCCGCCCAGAGCACGAGGGCCGGGCAGCGCACGCGCCTGCGCGCCGCGCGGTCGGCGTCGTCGGCGATCCGGTCGACGCCGAGCCCCGCGCGGTAGTCCTCGCACATCGCGTGCACGGTCTCCGGATCGTTGATCGCGAGTTGGAAGTCCGCGAAGTTGGCTTCCCCCATGGCTTCCGCGCGATCGTTGTAACGGGCGCGGTACCACGAGACCGGATCGGCGTTGATCACCCGCTCCGGCAGGTCCGTCTCCTGGCCGAGGAAGAACCAGTGCCACCAGCTCGCGGCGAAGCGCGCGTCGCAGCGGGCAAGAGCCTCGCCGATGGGGACCACGTCGAGCGCGACCAGCGCCGTCACGCGATCCGGGTGGTCGACGGCGAGGCGATGCGCGACGTAGCCACCCCGGTCGTGACCGACCACCGCAAACTGCTTGTGGCCCAACGCTTCCATCAGCTTCACGCAGTCGTTGGCCACGGCGCGCTTCGACTGCTGGGAGTGATCCGGCTCGGTCTGCGGCTTCGAGGACTGGCCGTACCCACGCATGTCCGGGCACACCACCGAATACCGCCGTGCCAGCAGTGGCGCGACCCTGTGCCACGTGGTGTGCGTCCTGGGATGCCCGTGCAGCAACAGGATCGGCGGCCCCGAGCCGCCGCGCCGGACGCTCAGCCGCACTTCGCCGACGTCGATCTGCTCCAGCGCGAAGCCCTCGAACATCAGCTGGCGGCCTGTTCCAGCTCGGCGGGCTCCAGGCAGTAGACCTTGTAGGCGGACCGGATGACCGGCTGCGCGACGTTGCGCACGCGCACGCCACCCGCGGTCATGCCGTGCTCGGTTCCCGCGTGGGCGTGGCCGTGGAAGGCGATGTCGGCGCGCGCCTTGTCGATCGCCTCCGCCAACAGGTAGGAACCGAGGAACGGGTAGATCTCCAGCGGTTCTCCGCGCAGGGTCTCCTTCACCGGCGAGTAGTGGGTCAGGGCCACGCGGACGTCCGCGTCGAGTTCTTCGAGCGCCTTGCCCAACTGATCCGAGACCTCGGCGGTGTGGTTGATGAACGCCTTCATCTCCTGCTCGCCGAACGCGCTCGCGCACTTGCCCGCGAAGCCGCCGCCGAAGCCCTTCACCCCGGCGATGCCGACCCGCCTGCCGTTGACGTCGAGCACGATCCCGTCGCCCTCCAGCACGGTGATCCCGGCTTCTCCGAGCACAGTGGACAGTTCTTCGCCCTGATCGCTGTGGTGGTCGTGGTTTCCGAGCACGGCGACGACCGGCACGTCCAGGCCGCCGAACTCGCGCGCCACGACCTCGGCCTCCTCCACCGTGCCGTGCTTGGTGAGGTCCCCGGCGAGCAGCAGCACGTCCGAGCAGTCGCCCAGCTCCTCCAGCGCGGGGCGGAGGTGGCCGCTGGCGTCCGGCGCGAGGTGCACGTCCCCGACCGCGGCGATCCTGATCATCGCAGCTCCTCCTGTCCGACCGGCGCCTTCGCCTCGACCACGCGGACATCGTTGTGCACCTTGAGGTTCGCGGCGATGTCGTGCACGACCTGGTCGAGCGTGCGCTTGCGCTCCTCGCTCGCCACGTCGCCGCTGAGGTAGACCTGCTCACCGCGCAGGTCCACGCGCACGCCCTGTTCGGCGGTCCGGGGATCCTCAGCCAGCGCGCGACGCAGGCGGGCCACCGCGTACTGCGGCGGCTCCTGATCGGTTGTCATGGGCTTGCCTCCCTGATTGCTGTGCGAGTTCGGCGATGCCGAGGCGGTGCGCCAACAACAGCAACGCCTCCGCGTACGGCGAGCCCGCCGTCCGGCGCGCCGCCTCGCCCCAGTCGATCTGTTCTCTCAGCGCGCGCAGGATCGGCAGCAGCACCGCGAAGTCGCAGCGGTGCTCGTCCAGCACGAGCATCTTGTCCACCACCAGATCCGTCGCGGGCGCGACCGGGGCCTTCACCGAGCCGACCCGCATCCATTCCGCGCGGGCCAGGGTCTCTTCCGTCACCGGGGACTCGACCGGCTCGTGGATGAGGTCCACCAGGTGACTTCGGTCGTAGACCTTGGTGAGCCACTGTTCCGGGGGTTCCGCGGCGCGCATCCCCGCGGCCACGAGCACGCGCACGGCGTTCGCGCTGTCCTCCGCGCGCACGAGCACGTCGACGTCGTGTTCGGACTCGGGACCGCCACGCGCCCACACCGCAATGCCTCCGGTCAGCGCGAACGGGACCTCTGCCTCGCGCAGCGCACTGACCACCCGCACCGTGGTGCGGACGAGTTCGTCGAAGTCGTCAGCCATTCGGTCACCATCACCAGCGCTCGACGCGTTCAGCGCGTTCTTCCGGCGCCTGCGAACCGTAGGAAGCCACCTGGCCGTCCGTGTGGTTGTCGCTCACCAGGACGGGATTCTCTTGTGGCGCAGGCTCTTCGTCGGCTGGAGGTTCGTCGTCGATCGTCTCGTCCAGCTCGCTGTCCGGGGTCGCCGCGCGCGGGCGCTCGGGAACCTCGTCCGGCTCGACGTCGGGACGCTCCTCCGCGAGGCGCTCGTCCAGGGGCTCGCCCTCGCGCTGCTCGTTGGGGGTCGTGCCGTGCTGGTCGACGCCGCTCCAGTGCTCCGGCGGCTCCATGCCCTCCTCCAGCGGGTCGACGCCGATGCGGTCCTCGTCCAGCTGTTCGGAGACATCTTCCCTGGGTGTGCTCATGACCTCTCGCTCCCCGCGTGCTCGAACCGGGGCAGCACGTGCGCCGCCCACGCCTTGAAGAACGCGTCCTGGTTCGGCCCGATCTGCTGCACGTAAACCTCGTCGTACCCGGCGTCGACGTATTTCCTCAGCGCGGCAACGTGTTTCTCCGGGTCCGGTCCACAGGGGACCGCCTCCCGCACGGTGTCCTCGGTGACCAGCTCCGAAGCCTGCTCGAAGTGCCGCGGCGTCGGCAGGACCTGCGCCAGCTCGCCGGGGAGGTGCTCGTTGGGCCAGAGCCGGTGCGCGGTGCGCGCGCCCTCGATCTCGGTGTCCGCCCAGCACACCTTGAACCCCGCCTGCGCGGGCAGGTCTCCGCCGCCGGACTCGCGGAAGGTGGAGATCAGCTCGCTGTCCGGGATGGTGCTCATGAAGCCGTCGCCGATGCGCCCGGCCAGTTTCGCCGATTTGGGGCCGAAAGCGGAGACGTAGATCGGAACCGGCTGCTCCGGCAACGTGTAGATGCGTGCGTTCTCCACTGTGTAGTGCTCGCCGTGGTAGCTGACCTCGTCGCCGCGGTGCAGGGCGCGGATGAGCTCGACGGACTCCTCCAGCATGCTCAGGCGGACCCCGGCGGGCGGCCAGTGGTCGCCGAGCACGTGCTCGTTGAGCGCCTCCCCGCTGCCGACGCCGAGGGTGAACCCGCCGCGGCACTGCACTGCGGCGGTCGCGGCGGCCTGGGCGACGATCGCCGGGTGCATGCGCACGGTCGGGCAGGTCACCGCAGTGGTGACGGGCAGGCTCGTGACCTCCGACAGCGCGCCGATGACCGACCACACGAACGGGCTGTGCCCCTGCTGGCCGTTCCACGGGTGGAAGTGGTCGGAGATCCACAACCGCTCGAACCCCGCGTCCTCGGCCAGCCGGGCCTGCCGGACCAGCTCGCGCGGACCGAACTCCTCGCAGGACAGGAAGTATCCGATGCTGACCATGCACTCCGGCTACCCACCTGCCGGGCGGCCAATCCCCGGTTGACCGGGGCCGGACCGGGTAGCCCGGCGGGGAGGAGGTGGGCGGAGATGGATCTGACGCAGCTGCGCGGGCTCGTCGCCGCGTCGGGCCCGTTCGCGTCCGTGTACCTGGACGACTCGCCCGTGCGCTGGCGCGAGGTGCGGGCGACGCTGGCCGAGGCGGGCGCCGACGAGGCCACGCTGTCCAGTGTGGACAGAGCGGTCGAGGACGGTCGCACCGGGCGCGCGCTGATCGCGGCGGGTGGACGGGTGCTGCTGGACCGGAGCCTGCCGGAGCCACCCGCGCAGCCGCTCGCGCGCTGGTCGGCGCTGCCGTACCTGACGCCGCTGCTGGAGCACACCGAGGCCGACCTGTCGCACGTCGTCGTGTTGGGCGAAGAGATTCTGGGATACGACGGCGGCGGCAGGTTGGTGGAGAACACCAAGCAGGACAACGCGATCGCGCTCGCCGAGACCGCGGATCGGATGGTGCGGCGGCTCGGCGCGGGGCTGCTCGTGCTCGCCGGGGAGGTCCAGGCCAGGACGGCGGTGCGCGCGGCGCTCCCGGAGCACTCGGCCGCCATCACCGAGGAGATCCCCGGCACCGATCGGTCCACTGTGGACGAAGCAGTGCACAAGCTGATGGAGCAGCGGGCGGATGCGTTGGGGCACAACGCGGTGGACCGCTTCCGGGTCGAGCTGAACCGGAAGGGCGCTGCGGCGCAGGGGCTGCACGCCGTCGCCGCGGCGCTGCGCGAGGGCCGGGTCGACACCCTGCTGCTCGACGTCGCCGCCATGGCGGACCACACGATCTGGATCGGTTCGGAGCCGACCCAGATCGCTGTCGACGAGGCGGAGCTGCGCTCGCTGGGCGTGCCCCACCTCGCCCGCGAGCGCGCCGACTCCGCGCTGGTCATGGCCGCCGTGGCGACCGGGGCACGGCTGCACCTCGTCGCCGGTGAACCGGAGCTGGCCGACGGCGTCGGCGCGCTGCTGCGGGGCTAGCGGGCGCCCAGCGGGCGCTCCTCCAGCGGGGCACCCGGCTCGGCGTCGGCGCGGAGGTGGACGAAGGAGGTGAAGCCCCACTCCTCCAGCCTGCCGAGCTGCGCGCCGAACTTGCCGCGCCGCCCGAGAACGGTGGCGGTGCGGCCCTCCTGGCGCAGCTCGCGGGCCGCCGCCATGGCCCGCGCCGTCGGCACGTCCTTCTCGAACAGCACCGCGACCGAGTCCTGGGCCGGGGCGTCGCCGAGCAGGTCCACGATCCGCTCGAAGCCGATGCTGAACCCGCAGGCCGGGACGTCCTTGCCGAGGCTGCGGCCGATGAGCTTGTCGTAGCGGCCGCCACCGGCGATGGAGGAGTTCATGCCGGGGTGCACGACCTCGAAGATCTGGCCGGTGTAGTAGCCCATGCCCCTGACCAGCGTCGGGTCGAACTCCCAGCTCACCGCGCTGGCCTCGGCCAGGCTCGCGGTGGTGGTGGCGAGGTCGGCGATGACGTCCTCGGCCAGCGTGGGCACGGCGTCGGCGAGAGCGTCGGCGATGGAGCTCGCGGGCAGCTCGCGCAGCTTCTGGATGCGCTCCAGGGCGTCGCCGACCTTGTCAGCGGGCAGGCCCTTGGCCTCCAGCTCGGTGCGGACGCCGTCCCAACCGATCTTGTCGAGCTTGTCCAGGCCGATGAAGAACGCGGGCCAGACCGCCTCGTTCAAACCGGCAGCCTGCGCGAGCGCGGCGACGAAGCGGCGGTCGGAGACGCGGACGGTGGCCCCGGTCAGCCCCACGGCGGCCAGCGCCTGGGTGGTGGCCTCGATCAGCTCGGCCTCGGCGAGCACCGACTCCTCGCCGATCATGTCGATGTCGCACTGGACGAACTGGCGGTAGCGCCCCTTCTGCGGCCGCTCCGCGCGCCACACCGGGCCGTACTGGAGGCTGCGGAACGGCGAGGGCAGCGTGGCGTGGTTGGCGCCGTAGAACCGGGTCAGCGGCACGGTGAGGTCGTAGCGCAGCGCCAGGTCGGCGAGGTCGCTGACGCGCGTACCCGGCTCGGCCTCCTCCGGAAGGCCCCTGCGCATGATCTTGAAGAGCAGCTTCTCGTTCTCGCCGCCCTGGCCGGAGGTGAGCCGGTCCAGGTTCTCCAGCGCGGGCGTCTCGATCCGCCGGTAACCGAACCGGTGGTAGACCTCGACAATCGCCGCGAGTACATGATCGCGCCGGGCGACGGTCGCCGGGAGCAGGTCGCGGGTGCCCCTCGCGGGGCTGTTGTCGATCTTCACCGTGGTCCTCTTGTAGGCGGGCTTTGACCGGCCCAAACTACCCGTCACCCGATCACGCCCGCGATCCGGTTTATTCGCTGGGCGCGCGGATTATTCGCTGGGCGCGTAGAGAAGCCGCCTGGTAGGAACCAGGCATGCCCACTGGTGAGCTGGTCCGCCTGCGCGCGTTCGAACCGTCCGAGGCCGAGGCGTTGTGGCGGTGGAACCACGACGCGGAGGTCATGCGCTGGATGGATGACGGTTACCCCGACTCCCTCGCGCAGGTGACGAAGCGGATGTCGGAGTGGAAGGCCAACTCCTACGAGAAGGTCGTGCTGGCCGTGGAGACGCTGGCCGACGCACAGCTGATCGGCGTGGTGGTGCTGCGCGACGTGCAGCCGGAGACCGGGCACGCGGAGCTGGACATCTACATCGGCGAGAAGGACCACTGGGGCTCGGGCTACGCCACCGACGCCATGCGCACGGCCTGCCGGTTCGGCTTCGAGAAGATGCGCCTGCACCGGATCACGTTGTGGGTGGTCGCGGACAACGTGGCGGCGCGGCGCGTCTACGAGAAGGCCGGCTTCGTCGAGGAGGGCCGCCAGCGCGAGTCCTTCCGCCGCGACGGGCGGTGGCACGACATGGTCATGATGGGCCTTTTGGAGGGCGAGCTACGCGGCTGAACGGGTGATGCCAGGATGACCGGCGTGTTCAACCGACTCCTCTTCATCCTGCCCGTGGCCGCGCTCCTGCTCAGCGGCTGCGGCGACAAGACCCAGCCCCCCGCCGGGGCGGCTCCTGAGACCACGAGCGCCGCGGCGCCCACGTCGAAGGCCAAGCCCGGCGTCGACGTCAAGGCCGACGTGAAGATCACCTCGTGCGCGGCGAACGCGTGGACGCAGGACGTGGTCATCGAGGTCACCAACAGCTCGGCCGAGCCGGCCAAGTACGTGGTGGGCGTCGACATCAGCGGCCCGGACGGCAAGCCGTCCAGCGAGGCTCGCTTCGTGGAGAACCGCATCGAGGCGGGCAAGACCCACACCGAGAAGATCCCCGGCGACACCCCGATCAAGGGCGCCGTCACCTGCGCGGTCGGCGAAGCTCGCCGCCTCCCCGCCCAGTAGCACGCCACTACCCCGTTTCGTACTCTTGCCGGGAAAGAGAGCGCTCCCAAATCCCGTTATGAGTACGAAACGGGGAAAGCCGGGCCGGAGTGGGCCGGTCAGTCGTTGTCGTCGCCGCCGGGGCGGAGCGACTCGTAGACCTTCTTGCACTCCGGGCACACGGGGGCGCCGGGCTTCGGGGAGCGCGTGACAGGGAACACCTCTCCGCACAGCGCCACCACGTGCGTGCCCATGACCGCGCTCTCGGCGATCTTGGATTTCCGCACGTAGTGGAACATCTTCGGGTCGTCGTCACCCGACTGGTCGGTGCTCTCGGGGCGCGTTCCGGTGTCCGGCAGCGTCTGCGTCAAGCTCACGTACACCATGATGCCTCACGGATGATGCCAACCGGACAGCAAGTTCGGATGCGCGAAGCGAGGAGGATCGGGTGGCTGACAGGCTGCGACTGGGCGACGAGGTGGCGAACGCCCTCTCCGAGGGGCGAGCGGTGGTCGCACTGGAGAGCACGCTGCTGTCGCACGGCCTGCCCGCCCCGTCCAACCTGGCGGTGGGGCGGGAGCTGGAGCGCATCGTGCGCGAGCAGGGCGCGGTCCCGGCCACGATCGCGGTCCTGGACGGCTCGGCCGTCGTCGGGCTGACCGACGCGGAGCTGCAACGCGTGTGCGACCCGGTGAACAACCTGGTCAAGCTGTCCCGGCGGGACCTGGGCCCGGCGTTCGCGCTGGGTGTGGCCGGTGCGACCACGGTCGCGAGCACCGCGGCGATCGCACACGCCGCGGGCATCGGCATGTTCGGCACGGGCGGCCTCGGCGGCGTGCACCGGGGCGCACGGGACTCCTGGGACGTCTCCGCGGACCTCGCGGTGCTGGCGGAGACACCGGTGGCGGTGGTGTGCTCCGGCGTGAAGTCGATCTTGGACATCCCGGCCACCCTGGAGCTGCTGGAGACCAGCTCGGTTCCGGTGCTCGGTTACGGAACGGACCGGTTCCCCGCCTTCTACCTGCGCGATTCCGGGCTGGACGTGCCGTGGCGGGTGGACAGCGCCAAGGACGCCGCCGCCGCGATCGACACCCACCGCGCGCACGTGCCCGGCCGCGCGGGCGTGCTGCTGGTGAACCCGATCCCGGTCGAGCACGAGATGGACCGCAACCTGCACGACCGCCTGCTCGCGGGCGGCCTGGCGAAGCTGGAGCGCGAGGACATCCGCGGCAAGGACGTCACGCCCGCGCTGCTGGAGTACTTCCACACCGCGAGCGAGGGCGTCAGCCTCACCGCCAACACCGAACTCGTGAAGTCCAACGTGCGCGTCGCCTCGGAGGTCGCCGTCGCGCTGGCGGACCGGGCATGAGACCGCGGGTGCTCGTCGTCGGCGACGCCGGGCTCGACGTGGTCGCCCGGCACCACGGGCCAGTGGTGCACGGCGGTGACGTGCGGGCCACGGTCACTCTGCAGCCGGGCGGCGCCGGGGCGAACACGTCCGCGTGGCTCGCGCACTGCGGGGCCGAGGTGGTGCTCGTCGGCCGGGTCGGCGCGGACGCGGCCGGGCGGCAGGTGACAGCCGAGCTGAACGCGGTGGGCGTGCGCTGCGCGTTCACCCTGGACCCGGTGGCGAACACGTGCTGCGTCGTGGTGCTCGTCGACGACGAGGGCCAGCGGACGATGCTGCCCGACCGCGGCGCCAACGCGCGGCTGTCGCCCGACGACCTCGACCCCGCGCTGCTCGCCGAAGTGGATCACCTGCACCTGTCCGGCTACGTGCTGCTCGACCCGTCGTCGCGGGCGGCGGGCCTGGCCGCGCTGCGCGTCGCCCGCGAGGCGGGGAAGACCACGTCGGTCGACCCCCAGGCGGCCGCGCTGATCGTCGCGGGCGGTGTTGAGTCCTTTGTGGACGACATCCGCGGGGTGGACCTGTTGCTGCCCAACACAGAAGAGCTCGTGGCGCTCACCGGTTCGAAGGAGCCGGAGGCGGCGCGCGAGCTGCTCGGCGTCGTCGGCGCGGTCGCGGTGACCGCCGGGGGCGGCGGGGCGTCGTGGGTGGACGCGGAGCGGGTCGTCTCGGTGGAGTCGCCGCGCGTGGAGTGCGTGGACTCCACCGGGGCCGGAGACGCCTTCGACGCGGGCCTGCTCAACGGCTGGCTCTCCGGACTCCCACCCGAGGAGTTCCTGCTCTCCGGCGTCCGCGCGGGAGCCACCGCCGTGCAGCACATCGGCGCCCAACCGCTCCGCCCCTGACGCGCGGTGGTCGGGGTGTCTTCAAGTACGCCCCGCCCCCTCCCCAGAGGTCTTAAACCGCCCCCAACCTCAGCGGGGTTGGGTGCGGTTAAAGACCTTCGCAAGGGGGGTCGGGGGGACTTGAAGACGCCCCAACCGACGCTGGGAGCGAGGTCAGCCGTCGATGACGGGGTGCTCGCGGGACTCGATGCGTCGGGTCGTCGACGGCGCCTGGTAGCGGTTGGCCTCCTCGGCCTTGCGCGGCGGGCGGTCGTTGGCGATGAGCACGGCCATCCACGGCAGCGGCACGGAGATCGCCACGAAGGCGAGCGCCAGCCACCACGTCTGGTAGAACACCCCGGCCAGGATCAGGCACGGGATGCGCATGGACATCATCAGCAGGTACCTGCGCTTGCGCGCGGCGAACTGATCTTCGTACGACGGAGCGGCCTCGGTGATCAGGACCGGGGTGTCGTCCCGTTGGGAACCGTTCACGTCCCACCTCCACACCCCATACTTCCACCGTCGGAGTGCGGTGAACACAACGAGGGGTCGTGATGGTCGCCTTGGATCGCCTCGTCGACGTGCTCGGCGGAGTCGGAGCGGTGTTGTGCGCGGCGCCCCGGGGCCGGGACGTCGACCTGCGCGGGGTCGCGCTGCACGACCCCACCGAGGAGTACCCCACCGCGCCCAGTGACGTGCTGCTCGGTTTGGGTACGAAAACCGTCGCGGCGGCGGTGCGGCTGATCGGCACGACCAACGCCGCGGTGCTCGTGCTGCACGGCCGCCAGCCGCTGGACGAGCGGATCTCCGCCGCCGCGCGCAAGGCCGGGGTCGCGGTACTGCTGGTGGACCCCGAGGTGCCGTGGAGCCACCTCGCGGGCGTCGTGCACACCCTCGTGCTCGGCGGGACCTCGGCGAGCCGTGAACATCCCGGCGACCTGTTCGCGGTGGCCGACGCGATCGCGGCGGTGGTCGGCGGGCCGGTGACGATCGAGGACCAGCAGTCGCGCGTGCTGGCGTACTCCGGCCGCCAGGAAGCGGTTGACGCGGCGCGGGTGCAGACGATCCTCGGCCGCAGGGTTCCGCCCGACGTCCTCAAAGCCCTGGAGGAACGGGGTGTGTTCAAGCACCTCTCGGTCTCCGATGAGCCGCTTGTGGTGCCGTCGCTGATCCCCAGCCTCGGCGCCCGGCTGGTCGTGGCGATCCGCGCCGGGCGCGAGCTGCTGGGGTCGGTGTGGGTGGAGGCGGAGCCGCCGATCTCGCCGCAGCGCTTGGCGGGGTTGGTGGACGGCGCCCGGACCGCGGCGCTGCACCTGCTGCGGGCGCGGGCCAGCTCCGACCTGGAGCGGCGCGGGGAGAGCGATCTGGTGCTGCGCCTGGTGGAGGGCGATGCCGACGCCCCCGCGGTGCTCGCCCGCCTCGGCCTGCCCACGACCGGGCTGCGGGTGATCGCGCTGCGCGCCGACGCCGGGGACGCCGAGCACGGGGCCGCCTTGCTGGCGTTCGAGCGCGCCACGGCCGGGTTCGGCTGGTCCCGTCCTGGCCGGAGTGCGTTGCTGGGCAACGTTCTCTACACCGTGCTGCCCTGTGGCGAGAACACCGATACGGCGCGGGATTGGGTGCGCGCGCTGTCCACGGAGCTGCCGTCCGAGGTCGTGCTGCACGCGGGCATCGGCGGTGCGGCAACGACCGCGGAGCTGCCTTCGAGTCGTCACGAAGCCGATGAATGCCTTGCGGTGTCAGCGGTTCTGCCATCGGCAGGCACCACGGTCTCCTACGACGAGGCGTGGTCGCAGGTGCTGTTGCTGCGCTTGGCCGCGGTGGCGGAGTCGGGGCGCCTGCCGTCGCGCGGCCCGGTCGCGGAACTGCTGCGGCAGGACGAGGAGAACGGCACCGCCTACGCGGAGACGCTGCGCGCGTGGCTGGCCGCCCAGGGTGATGTGCGGGCGGCGGCGCAGCGCCTCGCCGTGCACCCGAACACCCTGCGCTACCGGCTCCGCAAGATCGAACAGCTGACCCCGGTGCGGCTGGACGACCCCGAGCAGCGGCTCGCGCTGGCCATCGCGCTGACCGCGACGACGTTGTTCTGAGCGAACAAACCGGTCCGCGATATTTGTCCGGAACTGCCAGTGCCTTCGGTGTTTTCCCAGCTCATAGTTCCTCACATCGGACAACACGTGAGGGAGGCCACCGTGACCGCAGCTGGACAGCCGCGCACCGCCGTCGTCGTCGGCGGGGGCATCGTCGGCCTCTCCGTCGCCTGGTTCCTCCAGGAGCACGGCGTCGAGGTGACCGTGGTCGAGCGGGCCGAGATCGGCGCGGGCGCGTCGTGGGGCAACGCGGGCTGGATCTCCCCCGGCCTGGCGATCCCGCTGCCGGAGCCGAGCGTGCTCCGCTACGGCTTCCGCTCGCTGATGGACCCGGACGCGCCGCTGTACGTGCCGACCAAGCCGGACCCGAAGCTGTGGGCGTTCCTCACCCGCTTCGCCGCGCACTGCACGATGCCCCAGTGGCGCAAGGCGATGCGGCACTACCTGCCGGTCAACGCGGGCGCGCTGGACGCCTTCGACCTGCTCACCAGCAACGGTGTCTCCGCCAAGACGATCGACGCCCCGATCATGGCCGCCTTCGAGCGCGCCGAGCAGGCCGCCGACCTCCGGCACGAGCTGGAGCTGATCAACCAGGCGGGCCAGGAGATCAAGTTCACCGAGCTCTCCGGCGCCGAGGTGCGCAAGGCGGTGCCGCAGGTCAGCGGCAACGTGGAGCTGGCGCTGCGGCTGGACGGCCAGCGCTACATCGACCCGGGCGCCTTCACCCAGGCGCTGGCCGACGCGGTGCGCGAGCGCGGGGCTGAGATCCGCACCGGCTTCACCGCCCGCACCCTGCGCCACGGCCCGAAGGGCGTCACCGTGGAGGCGTTCGCCGGTGACCCCGTGCACGCCGACACCGTGGTGCTGGCCACCGGTTCCTGGCTGGACGAGCTGGCCAGGCCGCTCGGCGTGAAGATGCCGGTGCGCGCGGGCCGCGGCTACTCCTTCAGCGTGCCGGTGGCCGAGGACGTGCCGTGCCCGGTGTACTTCCCGGCCGTGCGCGTGGCGTGCACGCCGTACCAGGGGCGGCTGCGGGTGGCCGGGACCATGGAGTTCCGCCACGCCGACGCCCCGCTGGACCCGCGCCGGGTGACCTCGATCGTCAACTCCGCGCGCAAGCTGCTCACCGGCGTCGACTGGACCGAGCGCGCGGAGACCTGGGTCGGCCCGCGCCCGGTCACCCCGGACGGCCTGCCGCTGATCGGTGAGACCAAGGTGCCCGGCGTGTACGTCGCGGGTGGGCACGGCATGTGGGGCGTGACCCTGGGCCCGCTGACCGGTCAGCTGCTCGCCGAGCAGATGGTGACCGGCAAGGCCCCGGCCGCGCTGCACCCCTTCGACCCGCACCGAGGTGGCCTTCGCAACCTCGTGCGTCGTTCGGCCTGACGGCAGGGGTCAGACCGAACGGAGCGAGGTGACCGGCGGGTTCGCCGGTCACCTCTTCCGTCTCGTCACCCCGGGGGCGCTGCCTTCCCCCGGGGTGACGTTTTTCGCACCCGGGTCAGGGGCCGGTGAGCAGGCGGTCGACGGAGACGGTGACCGGAGTTCCGCCGCGCAGAGCGATCGTGACCTCGCGGGTGCTCAGGTCGGCGACGAAGGAGCACAGGGTGGCCGACTGGTCGCCGGGCACCGGGTCGCGGTAGACCCCGCGCGGCGTCGGCCGGGTGAGGACGTCGAGGAACCACTCCGCGTCGGGATCGGTCTTCGGCAGCGGAAGTCGGGTGAGTGCCTGAGCCCTGGCCACGCTCGACGCGCTGGCCCGGTCCGGCTGCTCGGTCAGGTACCTCAGGTGGTTGGTGTGCCAGGCCCACGGTTTGGTGGCGTCCGGCTCGTGCATCGCGATGTCGCCGCTGCCGCTCTCCACCTGGAGCAGCCGCCCGGTCTCCAGATCGCCCACGTTGTAGGCGAAACCACCCGCGCTCGGGTTCCGGCCCAGGAAGCGCACCACGTCCTCGACCCCGCGCACGCCGTGCAGGGCGCGGGCGACGAAGTGCCTGCCGATCCCGGGCTTCGGCCGCACCAGCGGGATGTGGTCGAGCCCCAGCACCATGCCGAGACCGGTCACCACGAACGCGTTGCCTGGCAGGAAACCCGGGTACCACAGGGCGGTGACGGCGGGCTCGTCCTCCAGGAGCAGGGTGAGCAGCACCAACTGCTCCTCCTGGCCCGCGGCGCCGTCCTCGTTGTGGGCGAGCACCGAACGCCGCCCCCGCCACAGCACGTCCGAGCACCCCGCGGTGATGACCTCGTTGGGCACATCACCGCGCAGGTTGGCCAATAAGAGGGTGCGCAGCGGTATGTCCGCGCCCTTGGCCAGCTCGGTCAGCTCCGCGTACTCCCGTGGCGTTCCGCGCTCGGTCAGCCGGATGAGCTCGCTCAGCTCCTGGGCCCCCGCCCTGGTCGCCTCGTAGCGGCGCATCCCGGCCAGTTCGGCCATGCCGAGCACGAGCGCCCGCACCCGATCCGCGAACTCCGCGCCCAGCGCCCTGAAGGCCGCATGCCGTTCGCCTCGCACCACCACCCACGGCATGCCGCCCAGCTCGTGGTGGTCGATCCGCACCGTCATGCGTGTTGCCCCCTCGTGTCGGTTGAGCCCCGTCTCCCCTGTCGTCGCGGAGGGCTCCGTTGTAACCATGAAAAGATCGGCGGAATGAGAGCTGTGGTGACCCGGGTCACTCGGGCACGCGTGACGGTAGGCGATGAGGTGGTCGGCGCGATCGACGAGCCGGGACTGCTGGTGCTACTGGGAGTCACGCACACCGACGGTGCGCGACAGGCGGCGACCATGGCGCGCAAGCTGTTCGAGCTGAGGATTCTGCGTGACGAGCAGTCGTGCGCGACCACCGGGGCGCCACTGCTGGTGGTGAGTCAGTTCACGCTCTACGGCGACACGCGCAAAGGCCGCCGTCCTTCGTGGACCGCGGCCGCGCGTCCGGAACACGCGGAACCCTTGGTACAGGCCGTAACTGAGGATCTTCTCAGCCGCGGCGCGCGCGTGGCGACCGGGCGTTTCCGCGCCGCCATGGCCGTGGAGAGCGTGAATGACGGCCCGTTCACCGTCACGGTCGAGGTCTGAGCGCGTCCTGAGAAAGGCGCGACGTTCTCTCAGACAATCCTCAGGGTCGGCTGGGCAACCGCGTGACTCCATGTGACGTCTTGCTAATTGTGAGACACGGGAACGAAAACGAGTTCGTGCTCGTTCTGAAAGTGTCCAGCCGAGACAGCGCGGATACCCCAGGGGGGACCCGACCTGCCGAGGCTCGCCGCGCAAGGGAGCGCAGGCGCTGCGTCACGCCGCGCAGTGCACAACGGCGTTTCACGCCAGCAGCCACCGACCGGGGAGGAAGCCCGATGACCGTCCCGCAGACCGTAACCGAACTGAACGCGCCCGCCGAGATCGACCTCGACGCGCAGGGACCGGCAGCCGACCTGGTCCGGGTCTACCTCAACGGTATCGGCAAGACCGCGCTGCTCACCGCCGCCGACGAGGTCGAGCTGGCCAAGCGGATCGAGGCGGGCGTCTTCGCCCAGAACCTGCTGGAGACCGCGAAGTCCCTTGCGCCGCAGCGCAAGGCGGACCTCAAGGCGCTCGTCCGGGACGGCCACCGCGCCAAGAACCACCTGCTGGAGGCCAACCTCCGCCTGGTGGTCTCGCTGGCCAAGCGCTACACCGGCCGCGGCATGCCGCTGCTGGACCTCATCCAGGAGGGCAACCTCGGGCTGATCCGCGCGGTGGAGAAGTTCGACTACACCAAGGGTTTCAAGTTCTCCACCTACGCCACGTGGTGGATCCGCCAGGCGATCACCAGGGGCATGGCGGACCAGGGCCGCACCATCCGGCTCCCGGTCCACCTGGTGGAGCAGGTGAACAAGCTCGCCAGGATCAAGCGCGACCTGCACCAGCAGCTCGGCCGGGAGGCCACGCACGAGGAGCTGGCCGCCGAGTCCGGCCTGCCGGAGGGCAAGATCTCCGACCTGCTCGACCACGCGCGCGACCCGGTGAGCCTGGACATGCCGGTGGGCACCGAGGAGGACGCCCCGCTCGGCGACTTCATCGAGGACTCCGAGGCCACCGACGCGGAGAGCGCGGTCATCTCCACGCTGCTGCAGGCCGACCTGCGCCGCGTTCTGTCCACTTTGGACGATCGCGAGCAGCACGTGATCCGGTTGCGCTACGGCCTCGACGACGGTCAGCCCAAGACCCTGGACCAGATCGGCAGGCTGTTCGGCCTGTCCCGGGAGCGGGTCCGGCAGATCGAGCGCGAGGTCATGTCGAAGCTGCGCCAGGGCGAGCGCGCCGAGAAGCTGCGCGCGTACGCCAGCTAGCCCCTCTCTTCCGCCACCTCATCGCCGACCGGGTAGGGCAGTCTTCAAGTACCCCCAACCCCGGTCCCCGCGACCGCCAACCGCCCCCAACCCGGCCCGCACGCCGAGGTTGGTGGCGGTTGGCGACGGTATTGGTGGGGGTCGGAGGTACTTGAAGACGCACCAACTCCACCCCAACGGCAGCGTTGACGTGTGATGTGAATCACGGCAAAGTCAACGATTGCCCCGACGGCAAGCTCAGCGGACGAACGCGCTGCGGTTCGGGCGTTCGCACACCCCGGGAGGTCGGACCCGTCGGGGGCGGGTCCGGCCTTCCGACTCGGCGACGCGTGCTCGCAAAAAGCGCTCACCCGCGTCGGTCGTGATGACTTCGGGGAGCGACTCCCCCGAGCCCCCTACGGTGCGAACTCCTCTCGAACCAGCCTGGTCGCGGTTCGGTGATGACCGGCGTTCGGTCGGTTTCGTGCTCTTGGTGGTCCTGCTCGGCACCTCAGCCGAGGAGGCGGGTGGTCAGGCGGGTGATGGTGATGGGGCTCAGGCCGTGCTCGTCCAGCCAGCCGCGGGCGCCGTCGGGATGTGCGTCCAAGCGGTCGAGGACCGCCTCCATGGCGCGGGCCGGGGCCTCGAAGAGATGCCTGATGGGCTCGAAGTCCACGCCCTCGGGCAGCAGCACGCCGCCGGTCATCCGCGCGATGACGCGCTCCATGTTGGCCTGCGTGCGCACGTAGTCCGCGACGATCGCCTCGCGGGTCACGCCGACCGCAGACAGGGCGAGCGCGACGGCCACGCCGGTGCGGTCCTTGCCGGCGGCGCAGTGCACGAGCGCCGGACCGTCTGCCACCGCCACCAGCCGCAGCACCTCGACGAACTCGGCCGACGACGCCTTGAGCATGCCGACGTAGACCGCCGCGAGGTCCTTGTCCGCGGGCGCGGCCGGGGTCGAGGGCTCGTTCAGCTCCGCGACGACCGCTTCGAGCAGCGGGATGCGGCGGACGACGGTGTCCGGTCCGGCAAGGGGGTGCGCGGCGCCGGAATGCTCCGCGGTAGCCCTGAGATCGATCACCAGAGCCGGTGGCCAGCTCGGCAGGTCCGGGCCCCTGTCGCCCTCGTGCGGCGCGTCGGAGCGGTAGAGCACGCCCGCTCGCGTGGTGCGTCCGTCCGCAGTCGGCAGACCACCCACGTCCCTGGCGTTCGCCAGCTCAGTCATCCACTCACCCTTTCCCGCTGGAGGCGCGGACGATCAGCTTCGCAGGGACGCGCGCCCGGCGCGGGCGCTCCCCGTGCTGATCCATGACAGCAGCGACCGGCCCGCCAGCTCCCCCGCACTTCGCCCGGCGAAGCGAGCGCGAACGGTTTCGAGGTCGCCGCAATCGCCGCCCGCGACCACACGCGTGCGCAGGACTATGCGCGAAAGCACGGAATTGCCAAGGCGCACAAGGACTACGCGGCATTGGTCGAGGACGGTTCGCTCGACCCGGTGTACATCGCACGGCCGCCCTCCGCGCACGCCGAGTGGTCCATCGCCGCACTGCGCGCAGGCCGGAACGTGTTGGTGGAGAAGCCTTTCGCCGCCAACACGGACCAAGTTGAAGCGATGGTGGCCGCGGCCGGGGACCCGTGTGCTGATCGACCTCGTCGCGGGGCTCGGCACGATCCACACCATCGAGGCCGTGTCGAACGTGCCGATCCCCGACCGCACCGACATCCGACACCTGATCCGCACGCTGACCGGTACCGAGCCGGATGTGGTGCGGGCTGAGGCGGTTCAGGAGGTGCCCGGCGTGGATCTTGCCATGGCGGCAACACTCACCCTGCCGAGTGGAACGACCGAAGTCCGGTGCTCGATGGCGGCGGGACCGGAGATCACCCTGACCGTCGTCGGCGAGCGCGGGCGGCTGCGCGTCACCAACCCGACGATGCCCCACGCAGGTGCGCTGATCAGGCTCAACGGCGCCGATCCGGAGCCGGTGGACCGGCTGCCGACGACCTTCGACCGCCAGCTCGCCGCCTTCGCCGAAACCGTGCGCGGGGGCGCCGCTTCGGTCACCGGCGGGGCCGACGCCGTGGCCAACATGCGGGTCATCGACCGGATCTACCAGGTCAGCGGGATGGCACCGCGAGGCTGAGAAGGATCACACCCCGGTCACGACGGGGCTGTCGGCCCGTAGAGGTAACGTCCCTCGCGTACCCGAAGCGCGCAAGGGAGCACGCCCACGTGAGCGCCACCGTGACCGCCACCACCACGACCGAGTTCCAGTACACCGACCTGCTGCCACTGGGGCCGGACAACACGGAGTACCGCCTGCTGACCAGCGAGGGCGTCCGTGTCGTCGAGGCTGCGGGCAGGCGGTTCCTGGAGATCGCGCCCGAGGCGCTGACCCTGCTCGCCCGCGAGGCGATCAAGGACATCCAGCACCTGCTGCGGCCGACCCACCTGGCCCAGCTGCGCGCGATCGTGGACGACCCCGAAGCCAGCGGCAACGACCGCTTCGTCGCGATGGACCTGCTGCGCAACGCCTGCATCTCCGCGGGCGGGGTGCTGCCGATGTGCCAGGACACCGGCACCGCGATCGTGATGGGCAAGCGCACCGAGAGCGTGCTCACCGGTGGCGCGGACGAGAAGGCCCTGTCCAAGGGCATCTTCGACGCCTACCAGGAGCTCAACCTGCGGTACTCGCAGCTGGCCCCGGTGACCTTCTGGGACGAACGCAACACCGGGACGAACCTGCCCGCGCAGATCGAGCTGTTCAGCAAGCCCGGAACCGACCCGTACTACGAGTTCCTGTTCATGGCCAAGGGCGGCGGCAGCGCCAACAAGACCTTCCTCTACCAGGAGACGAAGGCGCTGCTGAACCCCTCACGGCTGGCCAAGTTCCTCGACGAGAAGCTGCGCGGCCTGGGCACGGCCGCGTGTCCGCCGTACCACCTGGCGATCGTCGTCGGCGGAACCTCGGCCGAGTACAACCTGAAGGTCGCCAAGCTGGCGTCCGCGCGCTACCTGGACACGCTGCCCACCGAGGGCTCGGCGACCGGGCACGCCTTCCGCGACGTCGACCTCGAACAGCAGGTCCTGGAGATGACCAGGCAGTTCGGCATCGGCGCGCAGTTCGGCGGCAAGTACTTCTGCCACGACGTGCGGGTGATCCGGCTGCCGAGGCACGGCGCGTCCTGCCCGGTGGGTGTCGCGGTGTCCTGCTCCGCCGACCGTCAGGCAAAAGCCAAGATCACCCCGGACGGCGTCTTCTTGGAGCAGCTGGAGCGCGACCCCGCGCGGTTCCTGCCCGAGGTGGCGGGCGAGCAGCTTTCCGACGAGGTCGTGCGCATCGACCTCACGCGGCCGATGAGCGAGATCCGCGCGACCCTGTCCGCGTTGCCGGTGAAAACCCGCCTTTCGCTCACCGGGCCGCTGGTCGTTGCGCGCGACATCGCGCACGCGAAAATCAAGGAACGCCTCGACGCGGGCGAGGAAATGCCGCAGTACCTGCGTGATCACCCCGTTTACTACGCCGGTCCGGCCAAGACGCCGGAGGGCTACGCGTCCGGTTCGTTCGGGCCCACCACCGCCGGGCGGATGGACTCCTACGTCGAGCAGTTCCAGGCCGCGGGCGGCTCGCTGGTGATGCTGGCCAAGGGCAACCGATCCCAGCAGGTCACCGACGCATGCCGGTCGCACGGTGGCTTCTACCTGGGCTCCATCGGCGGTCCGGCCGCGCGGCTGGCCCAGGACTGCATCCGCAAGGTCGAGGTCCTGGAGTACCCGGAGCTCGGCATGGAAGCCGTCTGGAAGATCGAGGTGGAGGACTTCCCCGCGTTCATCGTCGTCGACGACAAGGGCGAGGACTTCTTCGCGGGCACCTCGCAGCCGACGCTGCAGATCTCCTTTCGAAAATAGGACTTTGAGGAGGCGGGTTGAGCGAGAGCGCTGATACTGATCAGCATGAGTGCTCGACCTGTTTCGTCCTGGCTGAGCTTTCCCTGGTTGCCAGGAGAAGCGGTGTTGTTGCACCACCGGCGAGTCAGTGTCCTGCCGCTGATCAGGTTCACCCTGCTGGGGATCATCGCGCTGGTGGGCGCCTTCGCCGAGCCGCGCGTCCTCGGCGTGGAGCCGCCGCGGTGGGTGCTGCCCGCGGTCGCGGTGGCGCTCGCGGTCCTGTCGGTGCTCGGCCGCCGCAACGGCCGGGTGCCCGAAGGGGTGACGTGGGCGGTCCGGGACGGGCGCCGGGTCGGCCTGCTGGCCACCGGCTACCCGGTGCCGGGCGATCCCAGGATCGGTTCGCTGACCTGGTTCGGCCCGGAGATGACCGCCGTGCTCAGCGGATCGCGCGCCCGGCCGGTCAGCGAGACGGCCGTCCGGCTGCTGCGCTGCACCGGCCGCGACGCCGAGGAGGAGCAGTTCCTGGCGCTCGCCCAGGCGCACCCCGCCGAGCTGGTGCTGGCCGATCGGGACGGCGCCGGGCAGGTGCTCGCGCCGCGGATCGGGCTCAGCGGCGGGATCACCCGGTTCAGCCGGGGTGGGCAGCGGGTCCTGAGCTGGTTCTCCGACTCCTCGCCGCAGTGGACGGGCGGGCGGATCACCCTGGAGGACGTGCGCACCATCGCCGCCACCGGGATCGCCCCCGGGCACCGGCTGGAGGAGCTGCTCGGCGGCTTCGCCGCGCCGGTGGAGACCGACGAGCGGCTGGGGCTGGGCTACCCGCGCTGCTGGCCGTCCAGAGTGGACGGACACCCGGACCTGGAGCCCTCGGTGCGGGTCAGCTCACTGCGCGCGGACCTGGCGTTGCAGGTGGAGCTGGACGAGAAGCGCGCGGCCGACGACCCGGAGGAGCAGGTGCGGGTCGAGCACTGGACGCGGCGCTGGCAGGACCGGCTGGACTCGATCGCCTACGAACGAGGACTGGACCGGGTGCCGCCCGCCGAGGTGTCCACGACGCGGCGGGAACTCTCGGACTCGGCGGCGGTGGCCGTGCGGCTGCTGGCGTCGGAGACCGATGTGAGCCCGGTTCCCTTGCGCCCCAAGCTGGTCACGATCGGCGTGCCGGAGCAGCCGTCCACGGTGGCCGTGCTGCGGCCCTCGTCGGCGCGGCACTGGCGGCTGCTGGACAACGCGCTGCTGGTGCTGACCGGAGCGCTACTCGTTGTCGCGGGCTCGGCAATCCTGCCCTGATCCGGTTCCACCACGGCAAAACAGGCGACGGATCGGGGCCACACGGCAATACTCCACGCCATGAGGGCACTGCTCGGCGCGTCGGCGGTGTGCGCGGTACTCGCGTACTTCACCCGCCGCAAGGGAATCACACCTTGAGACGACAGTTGGTTGGCACGTCACGACAACCGCGTCGGCCGCGATACGGAGCCGAGTGCGGCGGAATGGCCTCCACTGTCCACTGTGGCCAGAGCCGCGCTGCTGCTGCGCGCTTCCGGCACGGACGCGCTGGTCAACGCCCTGACGGTGCTGATCGTCATGGGCGCGCTGACCGCGCTGTTCGGCCGGTGAACGAGGTGCGGAGGGCGGCGCTTCCGGCCCCTGCTGCCATCGGCGCCGCCCTCAACGCGGGATTACCTCTTCTCGACCTTCTGCTCGACCGACACCGTGCGCTCGCCAAGCGGCTTGGTCAGCTTGACCTCGACCGGTGGGTAGCGCATGTCCATCGTGCAAGCCTGGGGTTTGGCCGGAACCTTCTCGGTCAGCACCAGTTTGATGCTCTTGTCCGTCTGCTCGACGGCCTCACCGGTGACCTTGCTGCACCCGCCCTCGCGGCCGTAGGTGCCCAGCGTGGCACCGTTGTCCTTCGTCCAGACCAGGCGCTTGTAGCCGTCCATGTCCTGGCTGGCCGGGTCCAGCTGCTTGTCCGGGACCGCGGTGCCGCCCTCGGGCGGCTTCGGGATGGCGATGTTCGGGTCGGACGTCGGCTGACCGGGCGTACTGGACGCGGGCGGGTTGTTCGACGGCTGGCCGCCGAAGCCCACCTCCGAGCCACACGCCGCCATGGCGAGCAACAGCGCTCCGGTGCCGACTACGGTTGCTATGCGTCTCATGCCCTAGAGACGGAAGCTCCCCGGCCCCGGGTTGCTCGGAACCGACATTCATTGAAATGCCAAGGAAAGCTGAACCGGGCGGGTGGTCGTGTGACCACTGTGGATAATGCCCGGCAGCGCAGGTGCCCTTCCCCCGGAGGACAGTGATGACCGGCGCAGCAGAGGCAGACCTCCCGCGCCAGCAGGGCGTGGTCAGCGTGGACCAGCTCGACCCGGAACGGTGCTGGGCGGTCCGCCCGCCCGAGCGGATGCTGCGGGTGCCGATCGGTTTCGACGGCACCGGCGTCCCGGTGACCCTGGACCTCAACCCCAGCCACCACGGCGGCAACGGGCCGCACGCGCTGCTGGTCGGCGCGGCGGGAGCGGGCAAGACGGAGCTGCTGCGCTCGCTGGTGCTCGGCCTGGCCGTGCACCACCACCCCGCGCAGCTGGAGCTGCTGCTCGTCGACCACCTCGGCGGCACGTTCCGCGGGCTGGAACGGCTGCCGCAGGTGCTCGGCGTCGTCGGCCAGTACCCGCCGCACCCCGCGCGCTTCGACATCGACCCGAGCCTGTTCGCCAGGCTGGGCCGGTTCCTGCACTGGCTGGCCGACGAGCGCCTGGGCTGGATGGGGGCGCTGGGCGCGCGCAGCATGGAGGAGTACAACCAGGCCCGCAAGGCCGCCCAGCAGCAGCCGATGCGGCCGATGGTGATCGCCGTCGACCACTACGACGTGCTGGTGGGCCAGTCACTGGAGGTGCGCGACGCGCTGCTGCGGCTGGCCGAGCAGGGCGAGGCGCTGGGCATGCACCTGCTGGTCTCCGGCGAACGGCTGGACCCCGGGGCGCTCGGCGGCCTGGAGCGCAGCCTGTCCTGCCGGATCGTGCTCGGCGCGGGTTCCCCGGCCGAATCGCGGATGCTGCTGGGCACCGAGGACGCCTACGGCCTGCCGCCCGGTGCTGGCTTCCTGACCGGCCCGGTGGGCGGGACCGTGCTGTTCCAGGCCCCTGACCAGGCCGGACTCGTGCAGCCGGTGGCCGACCGGGTGGCTTCCTGGGCCCCGCCCCGGCCGAGGGCGCTGTGGCCGCCGCCGTTGCGGCCGATGCCGCTGGCCGAGGTGCTGGGCTGGCTGTCCATCGACCCGGAGCGCGGGCTGTCCACCGACCAGTGGCAGCCGGGGCGGATGACCGTGCCGCTGGGCAGGCTGGACCACCACGTCAGCGGTCCGGACGGGGAGCTGCCCCGGCTGGAGCTGGACCTGGGCCGCGGCGGCGGGCACGTCGCCGTCTGCGGGCGGCCGGGCTCGGGCGGCACCACCGCGCTGCTGACCCTGCTGACCACGCTCGCGGTCACCCACACCCCGCGCGAGGCCGGGTTCTACTGCCTGGACTTCGACGACAGCGGCAGGCCCGGCCTGGCCGAACTGGACGGGCTGCCGCACACCGCGACCGTGTCCGGGCCCGCCGATCCCGGCCAGGTGCGCCGGGTGCTCGGCGAGCTGACCAGGATCGCCCGCGCCCGCACCGAGCTGTGCCGGGCGAACGGGGTGAGCTCGCCGACCGGGTTCCGGCAGCTGCTGGACGCCTCCGAGCCCGGCCCGCTGCCCCGCGAGGTCTTCCTGGTGGTCGACAACCTGCCGCGGCTGCTGCGCGAGCACCCGGGGGCCGAGGCGGCGTTGCTGGAGATCGCCGCGCGGGGGCCGCTGGTCGGCGTGCACCTGGTGATCACCACCGACCGCTGGGCAGCCCTGCCGCCGCAGCTGGTCGAGCTGGTGCCGACCCGCCTGGAGCTGCGCCTCGCGGAACCGCAGAGCTCCCTGGTGGAGGCGCGGTTGGCCGAGCAGGTCCCGCTGGACGTGCCGGGCCGGGGCATCCTGCTCGACCCCAGGCCGGACGGGGCGGCGGGGGTGCCGAGGCACTTCCAGCTGGCCGCGCCGGTGCTGCCGAGGACGGCGACGCCCGCCGAGGTGTCCGCGCTGATCACCCAGTTCGGCACCGGGATGGGCGTGCCGAGGCTGGAGCCGATGCCCACGATGGTGCGCCCGGAGCAGCTGCCGCCCGCGCCGGGCTCGGCGTTCCCGATCGGCGTGGACGAGGCGCTGGCCCCGGTCTCGCTTGACCCGTTCGGCACGGCGCACATGCTGATCTACGGCGAGCCGGGCAGCGGGCGGACCAACCTGTTGCGCCTGCTCCTGACGGGCATCGCGGAGAACTGCGATCCCGGGGCGGCGCGGATCGTGCTGACCGACCACCGCGGCGGGCTGGCCGACCTGCCGACGCGGCTGGGCAACCACCTGGCGGGCTTCGCGCCCAATCCGGAGTCGCTGCAGC
Source organism: Allokutzneria sp. A3M-2-11 16 (assembly GCF_024213555.1). GTDB lineage: Bacteria > Actinomycetota > Actinomycetes > Mycobacteriales > Pseudonocardiaceae > Allokutzneria. The sequence goes on from NZ_JANAVO010000002.1 coordinate 478,955, forward strand.
CGATCGTCGAGGACCTGTGCACCGCGATGAGCGCCCGGCTGGCCGCCGCCGACGCCGCGGCGGCCGAGGGCACCGGGCAGGGCTGGGCCGGACCGGAGATCTTCCTGATCGTCGACGACTACGACCACCTCAGCGGCCCGACGCACGATCCCCTGCTGCCCCTGCTGCCGCTGCTGCCCGCGGGCGGGCGGATCGGCCTGCACGTGGTGCTCGCGCGGTCCACCGCCGGGGCGGCCAAGGCGCACTCCGGCCCGATCCTCATGGCCGTGCGCGCCGCGGGGGCGACCGGGGTGCTGCTGTCCGGCGACCCGCAGGAGGGACCGCTGTTCGGTCCGGTCGCGCCGAGCCCGCTGCCGCCCGGCCGTGCGGTGCTGGTCGGCCCGGACGGCAGCTCGACGCTGGTGCAGACGACGTGTCACACCGACGCGGTCTGGCAACCGCCGCTCGCGGAGGAGGACGCACTGCGATGAACCCCGAAACCGTGCCCATGGCCGACCCCGCGGGCGCTCCTCAGCACTGGGAGCCCGCCGCCGAGGCGCCCCCCGCCGCCCCGGACCTGCTGCGCCTGCTCGGCGTACCGGGGATCGAGGCGCTGCACCCGCAGCCCGCGTGGCCGCCGCGCCCCTACGACCGCAGGCTGCGCGCGCCGATCGGGCTCGACCCGGCCGGGGCGCCGGTGGTGCTGGACCTCAAGCAGGTGGAGGCCGGGGGTTTCGGCCCGCACGGCCTGATCGTCGGTGCCGACGGCAGCGGCCGCGACGAGCTGCTGCGCGACGTGCTGCTCGGGTTGGCGCTGACGCACCCGCCGGAGGCGGTGAACTTCGTGCTGCTCGGGCACCGGGACGCGCCGGAGCTGGAGGAGGTGGCCGGGCTGCCGCACGTGCTCGGCACGGCGCTGGACCTGGCGCACTGCCCGCGCCAGCGGCGCCGGATGACCGAGCAGCTGCAGGGCGAGGTGGACCGCAGGCACCAGCTCCAGCTCGACGGCGGGCACCCGAGGTTCCTGGAGTACCAGGAGGCGATCCAGTCCGGGGACAACCTGCCGCAGCTGCCCGCGATCGTCTGCGCGGTCGCGGGCTACGACGTGCTCGCGGCGGACCCGGCGCTGCGGGAGACCCTGCTGTGGGCGGCCAAGGCCGGTCCGCGCGGCGGGCTGCACCTGCTGCTGACCACCAACGAGATCGACACCGAGCAGTTCCGCGGTCTCTACAGCCACCTGGCGTGGCGGATCGCGTTGCGCACCAACGACGAGGAGACCTCGCGGATCGCGCTGGGCACCCCGGACGCGGCGCGGCTGCCGGTCCAGAACCCCGGCACCGGTTTCCTGCGCACCGGGATGACCGGGATGACCGAGTTCCAGGCGGTCACCAGCGGGAGCTCGGCCTCGCGGCTGGTCAGGACGCTGGCCGGGTGGAGCCCGCCGCCGCCGACCGCGTGGCTGCCCGCGCCGGCCCCGCACGACCTGGACACCGTGCTGTACCCGCTGGTGATCACCGACGACGGGCGGCTGCTGGCCAAGCACACGCACTTCTCCCCGCAGGAGCGGTTGTCCACGCCGATCGGCGTGCTCGACGACCCGGGGGCGCTCGCGCACTACTCGCTGCTGTTCGACTTCGCCGGGCCGCACGGGCACCTGGCCGCCTACGGCCAGCCGGGTTCGGGCACCTCGACGGCGCTGTGCACGCTGCTGGCCTCGCTGGCGCTGCGGCACCCGGCCGACCAGGTCGGCTGCCTGCTGGTGGACCTCGACCCCGGGGGCCGTCCGCTGAGCGCGCTGCGCGAGCTGGGCAACGTCCTGGGCAGCGCGGGCGCCGACGAGCCCGAGCAGATCACCGAGCTGGTGTACCGGGCAGGGCAGGTGGTCCGCTCGCGGGAGGCGCTGTTCTCCTCGCTGGGCATCGAGTCGATCGAGGTGCTGCGGCAGCGCAGGCTGCACGGTGAGCCGCTGGACGAATGGCCGTCGGACGTGTTCCTGCTCATCGACGGCTGGCCCCGGCTGCGCGAGCGGTTCCCGGACCTGGTGCCGCTGGTGGAGCACCTGGTCGACTCCGGGCCGCTCTACGGCGTGCACCTGGCGCTGGCCACCGACAGCTGGCAGGCGATCGACCGGCAGATGCGGTCCAAGCTGGGCACGACGCTGGAGCTGCACGAGGCGGGCCGGGGTGTCGAGGCGGGCGGCCACGACATCCAGGTGGCCCGGCCGCGCATCCAGGGCTGCCCGGACCTGCCGACGCTCGCGGCGACCCTGGCGCGGTTCAGCGCGGTCTCCCCGCAGCCCGCTCCCGTGCTCGAAGAGCCGGTCGCCGAGGTGCTGCCCGAGCCCGAGCCAGAGCCGGAAACCCGCGGACCGGAAATCGTTGCGCCGCAAGCACCTCCGCCTCCGCCGCAGAGCACGGTGACCTGGGACCCGGTGGCCAACCCGCACTTCGCGGTGTTCGGCGAGGCGGGCCCCGAACGGACCGGGCTGCTGCGCGCGCTGATGCGCGAGGTCACGCAGCGGCACCCGGCCACGCAGAGCAAGGTGCTGCTCTTCGACTACCGCAGCGAGCTGCGCGACGCCGCGGAGGAGCTGGGCGACCACCTGGTGGGCTACGCCGACGACCCGGAGACGGGCGCGGAGATGCTGCGCGACCTGCACGCCTTGCTGCGCAACAGGTTGCCGCCGGTGGAGGTGCCCGCCGAGGCGGTGCGCGACCGCAACTGGTGGAACGGGCCCGACCTGTACCTGGTCGTCGACGACTACGACGGCGTCAGCGCGGGTCCGATCGGCCTGTCCTGGCTGAGCCCGTTGCTGCCGATCGCCGACGACCTCGGCTTCCACCTGCTGCTCTCGTGCGCGCCGCGGGTGCCGGAGGACCTCGCCGACGATCCGCTGCTGGACCGGCTGTGCGCGCTGTACACGCCGCGCGAGGGCTGATCAGCCCGCCACGCTGAGCGGGCTCCGGGTCTCGGGCGGTAGCACCTTCGCCGCCTGGGCCCGGAGCCACAGCCCCAGCACCACCAGCGCGACGAACTCGCTGACCTCGAAGGCGATCCACGACGGCGCTCGGTAGGCGTCGGGGAGGATCTCCGCCAGCCGGACGGACTTCTCGAACGCCAACAACCCGCAGATCACGGCGACGGCCCGCAACCACGCGACGGGGGCTCGCCACAGCCTCCGGTAGTGCGCAACCAGGTACGCCACCGCGGCGAGCGGCACGTACACGTGGAAGCCCAGCCACATCGTCCAGCTGAGGCTCACGAACGCCGCGACGAAGCCGACCAGCGCCACGAGCCACCACCGCGCCCTGACGGGCGGCGTATCGGAGTGGAACGCGACCAGGGCGCACAGCAGCATGAACGCCTCGACCACGTAGCTGGCCAGCAAGGACCCGGGCGGGCTGCTCAGGCTCGCCACGACGTCGACCGTGGACACCGTCAGCAACAGCAGCGACAGGAGCGCGCCCACCTTCGCCACCCGACGAGCGCCGAGGAGCAGTGCCAGGAACGTCAGCACCGTGGTGCCGTCCATGGCCGCAGTCAGCACCGACCGCAGGTCCCACGGTGGCTGGATGGGGCCGGTGACACCATCGATGGTGACGTAGTGGATGTAGTAGAGCTCCGGGACGACCCGGGACAGCCAGTGGTTCAGCGAGGACGCCACACCGAGCAGCAGGCCGATCAGCGCGACCAGCCGGACGACCTGCCCCTTGACCAACGCTCGCGGGCTGCCCGTGCGGCCGGGCCAGCGGGTGCGGACGGACAACGCCAGGAGGCTGCCGAACTCGCCCCAGCCCGGCCAGCCGAAGTCGTGCCGCACGTCCGCGTCGGGGTCCCGGTTCACGTCCTCAAGGAAGGCCGAGACCATCTCCTCTTCGCGCTCGGCCCGGTACCACCGCGGCAGGACCCGCAGCATCCTGCGGTAACGCAGCTCCAACAGGGTCATGCCGGTCCTCCCTCGAAGCCCCACGCCCGCAGCCGGGACGCGGCGGCCCGCGCGTTGCTCTCCAGCCGCGAGATCTCGGCGTGCAGCGCCCGCGCGCCCTCGTTCGTCAGCCGGTAGTACCGCCGCAACCGGCCCTGGTGCACCTCGTCCCGGTCGTGTTCGACCAGGCCCGACGCCACCAGCCGGTCCAGCACGCCGTACAGCGTTCCCACCCGCAACCGGACGCGCTCCTCGGTCAGCTCCCCCACCGCGCGCACGATCGCGTAGCCGTGCAGGGTCTCCTCCGCCAGCACGGTCAACACCAGGAATGTCTGTTCGTTCATCGCCTCGGACGCCACACCGCCACTATATATCGCTCTCCGATATATACCAACGTCGAGCACGGAGAAGGCCCGTCCGCCGAGTTCGGGGGCTCGGCGGACGGGCCTTCAGCCGGGGTGGGTCGGACGGTCTTCAAGTACCCCCGACCCCCGTCCCAGCGGTCTCAAACCGCCCCCAACCTCGGGGTTCGATGCGGTTTGAGATGCCCGGGGCGGGGGTTCGCAGGACTTGAAGACGTCCCAACCTCGCGCGCTCAGAGGGAGCTGAGCGCCTCGCGGATCGCGGTGAGGCGGGCCGGGGAGGCAAGGCCCGCGTGGTAGACGTGCAGCTCGTCCACGCCCGCCGCCAGGTAGCGCTCGAACTCGGTGCGGAGGGCGTCGGCGTCGACCGGACGGGGCGGGAGGGTCAGGACGTAGGCGGCCAGCCCTCGATCGGGACCCGCGAGGGCGCGCGCGGCCTCAATGCCCGGGACGCTCGCCTCCGGCCCTGGCCAGCAGGTCACCACCACGGTGTCGATGTCCTCGTTGATCACGGGGGCGACGGTGGCGAACGGGCCCGCGGCCCACGGGTCGGCGTTGCCGTGCACGGAGATCGCCGCTCCGGGGGCCAGCGAACGGATCTCCTTGACCAGCAACGATCTCAGGTCGGCCGCGATACCCGTGCGCACATCGCGGAGCCGCTCTGCGAGACCCCCGAGAGCGTCCTCCACCGAGGAAGGCACAGGACCATCCACAGTCGACTTGACGGCCGCGCGGAGCCGGTCGGCGTCGAGGTCGGCCTTGGCGTAGCGCGCGAGGCAGCCGGAGCAGAAGCACAGCGACAGCAGCTGCTGGTGCACCTTTCCCCAGTCCGCGCCGTCGGTCTTCTCATGGTGGCCACCGTGGAAGAAACCCAAGGGCCCACAGGCTTCGAGGATGACGCCCTCCGGCTCGCCGAGCGTGACGATCTCGCGAACCAAAGTCGAACAGTACTCGAGAACGTCCTCATTGGACGGACACAAAGCGTAGGGGTACAGATCTCCGAAAGCGTTGCGCACCACGAGATCCGGGTTCGCCGAGCCCAAGTGGGTGGAGTGCGTCAGCACAGTCCACGCATGCACGGGCAGCCCCACCGAACGCAGGGAGGCCCTTGCCGCACCGAAGGAATCACCAGGCGCCCAGCTCGGTGCGGGCGGAACCAGGCGCCCCTGCCACTCCGAAGGCCGGATAGGCACATAGCAGGCGGCGTGGGCCGCGTTGACCATGCGGTGCTGAGGGTGGAACGGAGTCGCGGCCCGTGTTGTGTGGTAGGAGGCGGCGAGGGCCACCGCATCCACACCGAGGCTCGCGATGCGTTCTGCGGCAGCCGGATCGCCTACGACGTCCCAGGTGTAGGCGTAGGGAATCTTGGTCACCAACGCGGTCGCTTCCTCTCATAGCCCGGCTCGAACCGCTGCATGTACCCGGTGTCATCGCGCTGCCGGATACCGCAGTTCACGTAGTTCTCGTGCAACCGCGCCAGCTTGTCACGGTCCAGCTCGACCCCGAGACCCGGCGTCGTCGGCACCGGAATCGCTCCGTCTACAAAGGACAGCACGCCGGGCACCACCACGTCGTCGGACGCGTTCCACGGGTAGTGCGTGTCGCAGGCGTAGCCCAGGTTCGGCGTGGCTGCGGCCAGGTGGGTCATCGCGGCGAGGCTGATGCCGAGGTGGGAGTTGGAGTGCATGGACAGGCCGATGCCGAAGGTGCGGCAGATCGCGGCCAGCTCGCGCGAGCGGTTCAGCCCGCCCCAGTAGTGGTGGTCGGACAGGATGACCTGCACCGCGCCCAGCTCCACCGACTCCGCCAGGTGCTCGAACGCGACGACGCACATGTTGGTGGCCAACGGGATGTCCACCTTCGCCGCGACCTCCGCCATGCCGGGGATGCTCGGCGTCGGGTCCTCGAAGTACTCCAGGACCCCGGCCAGCTCCCCCGCTACGCGCACGGACGTCTCCGGGGACCAGGCCGCGTTCGGGTCGATGCGGAGCGGGTGGTCCGGGAAAGCCTCCCGCAGCGCGTGCACGGCAGCGATCTCCTGCTCCGGCGGGAAGACGCCGCCCTTGAGCTTGATCGAACCGAAGCCGTACTCGTCGATCATCTTCCGCGCCTGCGCGACGATGCCGTCCGGGGTGACCGCCTCGCCCCACTCGTCGCCCGGCGACCCGGGATGTCCTGCCCACTTGTAGAAAAGGTAAGCGCTGTAAGGAACTTCTGCTCGGACGGCGCCGCCCAGCAGGTCGCTCACCGGGCGCCCGAGGACCTTGCCCTGGACGTCCAGGCACGCCACCTCGAACGGCGAGAACACGCGGTCGATCGTGCCCTCGGCGGTGATCTGCCCGGTGAGACCGTGCTTGTCCGAGTTGCTCGCGCCGCCGAGCACGGTGGAAACCTTGGCGCGCAAGGCGTTCGTCGCGAACACGTCGAGCCCGGCGAGCTGCGGCGCAACCGCGTTCAGCAGGTCGAGGTGGCCCTGGTCGCCGTAGCTCTCGCCGAGCCCGGAGACGCCGTCCTCGGTGATCACCTCGATGATGCTGCGCAGCGCCCACGGTTCGTGCACGCCCGCCGAGTTCAGCAGCGGCGGGTCCGCGAACGCGATCGGCGTGATGACGACCTCGCGGATCTTCACAGCAGCTCCAGGCCCTTGGCGATGATCCGGTCCAGCTCGCGCACGTGCTCCGGTGACGGGTCCACCAGCGGCGCGCGCACCGAACCGACTTCGAGGCCGCGCAAGCGAACTCCGGCCTTGACCAACGAGACCGCGTAGCCGGGCACGGTGTCGCGTAGCTCCACCAAGGGGCGGAAGAACTCGCTGAGGAAAGTGTTGACCTGCGCGGTGTTGCCGGTGGTGACCGCCTCGTAGAAGGCCAGCGAAATCTCTGGGGCGAAACAGAAAACCGCCGAGGAGTACAGCTCCACACCGATACCCCGGTAGGCGGGCACGGTCATCTCCGCGGTGGGCAGACCGTTGAAGAACTGGAAAGGCTTGTGCACGGCTTTGCGGACCGCGAGCACGATGCGCTGCATCTGGTCCAGGTCGCCGAGCCCGTCCTTGAAGCCGACCACGGTGGGCAGGTTCGCCGCCCGCACCGCGCTCTCCGGCGTGAACACCGCGTTGTTGCGCTGGTAGACGATCAGCGGGAGGTCCGACGCGGACGCGACCTGCTCGACGTAGTCGATCAGCCCGTCCGGCGGGGAGCCCACGAGGTAGGGCGGCAGCAGCAGGATGCCGTCTGCACCCGCGCGCTGGGCGATCGCGGCGTACCGGCGGGCCAGCGGCAGCGGACCGCCCGCGCCCGCGAAGACCGGCGCTTTCCCAGCGGTGGCCTCGACCGCGACGCGGACGACGCGCTCGTACTCCTCGGGCTCCAGCGCGTGGAACTCGCCGGTGCCGCAGGCCGCGAAGACGCCGCCGGGTCCCGCGTCCACCCCGTGCTTCACGTGCTCGGCCAGCACCCCCTCGGCCAGCTCGCCGGTCCCGGTGAACGGCGTCACCGGGAAGAACAGCACTCCATCCAGCTGCATGTGAGACCTCACGCGATTCATCCCTTCACCGCACCGGAGGTGATGCCGCGAAGGAAGGATTTCTGAAGGGACAGGTACACCAGCAGGCTCGGCACCAGAGCGAGCAACGCGCCCGCGAGCACGACTCCGGGGCCGACCTGGTCGTCGGAGCGCAGCGAGGCGAGCGCCACGGTGAGCGTGTAGTCGGCCGGTTCGGTGGCCACGATCAGCGGGAGCAGGTACTGGTCCCAGATCATGGTGAAGCCGAACACCGCGACGACGCCGAGGGCCGGGCGGCACAGCGGGACGACGATCTGCGCGAAGATCCGCAGCTCGCCCGCACCGTCCACTTTGGCCGCTTCCTCCAGCTCGGCCGGGATCTCCTTCATGAACTCGGTCATCACGAAGATGGAGAAACCCCAGGCGCCCAAGGGAAGGATCACGCCGAGCAGGGTCCCCTTGAGACCGAGCTGGCCGATCGTCAGCGACAGCGGGATCGCGATGACCTCCTCGGGGAGCATCATCGTGGTGAGCACCGCGAGCATCACCAGCGCCTGCGCGCGGAACTTCTTGCGCGCCAAGGCGTACGCGGCGAACACGCTCACCGACACCTGGAGCAGCAGCCCGCCGCCCGCGATCACCAGTGAGTTGACGAGGTAGCCCCAGATCCCGCGCTCGCCAGCCACCTCGAAGTTGATCGTCGAGGGGTTGTTCGGCAGCAGCGACAGCTTCGTGGGGTCCGGGCTGTGGTCGAACGCGCCGGAGAACACGGTGATCAGCGGCCCGCAGAAGACAAGCAGCGCGGCGACGCACATGGCTGCCCGGCCCACCATGCCCACGCGGCTCGGTCCCCAGCCGAGGGCCGTGTCGCAGTGCCGGGCGACTCCCGCACTCACATGGCCTCCTTGCGCCTGCGGTAGTACTGCACGAGCAGTGTCAGCAACAGGGTCACCAGGAACAGCACCACCGAACCCGCCGACGCGACGCCGAGCTCGTTGCGCTCGAACCCCAGGGAGAACACCCGGGTCATCCACACGTCCGTCGAACCCGCGGGGCCGCCGCCGGTGAGCACGTAGACCTCGGTGAACACCCGCAGGCCACGAATCGCAGCCAGGGTGAGGAGAATCGTGATCACCGGGCGCAGCGCGGGAAGCGTGACGTGGCGCAGCCGTTGCAGCGTCGTGGCTCCGTCGATCGCGGAGGACTCGTAGAGCTGGCGGTCGATCCCGGCCAACCCGGCCAGGATGATCACCATGTCGTAGGGGGCGCCCTTCCAGACGCCGACGCCCATCACTGACCAGAGCGCGGTGTCCGGGCTGTCCAGGAACGGTTGCGCCCCAATGCCGAACCAGCTCAGCACCGAGTTCAGGAAGCCCTCGTCGGCCGGGAAGTACAGCAGCCGCCAGATCTCGCCGACCACCGCGGTCGCCGCCACCACGGGCAGGAACACCGCGGAGCGCACGAACCACAGGGACCTCGCGCTGCCTTCGAGCAGCAGCGCCAACGCGAAGCCGAGGACCATCGCGCCCGCGGTCTGCCCGAAGGCCAGGACCAGCGTGCGGCCCAACGCGGACTGGAACCGCTCGTCGGTCAGCACGGTGACGTAGTTGTCCAGCCCCACCCACAGGTCACCGAGGAACGGGCGGACGTTGAACAGGCTCAGCCGGATGCCCTCGGCCATCGGGATGTACTTGAACAGCAAGAAGATCAGCAGCGCCGGGGCCAGGAACAGCCACGGGGCAAGGGGTCCCGTGAGGCGGCGACGGTGCCGCCGCCTCACGGGGTGGAGCCCAACGGCACCGCCGCCACTAGCCGTCGGGTCCACGTCCTTGGTGGCCAGGGTGGTCACTTCGCGATCCCCTGGGCCTTCAGTTCCTTGTTCAGGTTCGCGGCGAGCTTGCCCAGCTCGGCGCGGACATCGGTGCCGCAGCGGGCGAAGAGCGCGTTCAGCGTCTCCGCGGTCTGCTGGCGGAACGGCTGGAAGTTCGGCACATTCGGGAACGGGCGGGCGCTGTCGGCGTAGACCTTGGCGACCGTGTTCCACCTCGGGTCGCTGTACACCGCGCTCACGTCGACCTTGGAGTTGACCGGAAGGCGCACGACCGGACGCGGAACTCCTTGCATACCAGCCTTCTGCGCGTCCGGCGAGACCATGAACTCGGCGAGCTTCTTCTGGTCGGAGGGCCGCGCGGACCCGGCCATCAAGTACATGTTCTCACCCTCGCCGAGCACCGTGGAACCGTTGGGCCCCTTGGGCGATGCGATGACCTCGTACCTGTCCTTGCCGGGCGCCTTGTCGAAGCGGCCCATCATGTAGGGCCCGGTCAGGTAGATCCCGGCCTTGCCCTGTTCGAAGAACGTGTGCGCGTCGTTGGTGATCGTGGTGAGCGCTCCGGGCTGGACAATCTTGGTATCGCAGAACATCCCGCGAAGCCACTCCACCGCGGAAACCGTTCCGGGCGAGTCCACCGCGACGCGGTACTTCCCGCCCTCTTCGGCCAGGATGTCCCCACCCGCTTGCCAGATATAGGAAGCAGCCCACCATGCGAGGTAGCCGCGATCGGTGGAGCCGGGCACGAGCATGCCGTAGGTGTCGCTCTGCCCGTTGCCGTCCGGGTCCCCGGTGGTGAACGCCTTCGCCAGGTCGACGAGCTCGGCCCACGTGGTCGGCACCGGCTTGCCCAGCTTCTCGCGCCAGTCCTTGCGGATGAAGGTGGCCTGCGCCTGCGTGGAGACCGGGACGGCGTAGTACCTGCCGTCCGCGCCCTTCGCGTTGTTCCAGGCGCGCTCGACCAGGTCCGCACCGCCCGCGAACCCGGCCCGGTCGATCTCGCCGACCATGCCCTGGGACTGGTAGACGCCGAGCGCGCTGACGTCGGTGATCACCAGGTCCGGCAGGTCCTTCGAGGCGGCCCGCTCCTGCATGCGCTTGTCGAAGTCGTTGTAGACCGGCTTGTAGTCGATCTTGATGCCGGTCTTGGCGGTGAAGTCCGAGAAGATCTTCTCGTAGACCTTCGCGGTGTCTTCAAGACTGCGAGTCCAGACCTCCAGCGGGGCGTTCGGATCGCCCTGAGACGCGCTCGTCCCGCACCCCGTGGCGAGGAGGGCCACCGCGGCCAGGACGGCCGCGCTATGCCGGACTCCGGACATCAGCCCCTCCTTGGAAGTTCACATTTCTGAACGTCAGTCGTACTTGTGAACGAACATGAGGGACTGTAAGAATCGGCTCCACGCGCTGTCAAGAGGTCGGCGCGCCGGGAATCGAGGAGGCGTCGTGAGCGAAGCGGTCACGGGAACCACCAGCCGCCCCGCCGCGGTGAAGTCGGCCGACCGCACGGTCGAACTGCTGGAGGTGCTTGCCTCCTTCGATCGCAGGATGACGCTGACCGAGCTGCACCGCGAGCTGAGCTATCCCAAGTCCAGCCTGTACATGCTGTTGCAGACCCTGGTGGCGCGGGGCTGGATCGAGGTCGACCCGGATCGCGGCACCTACGGCATCGGCGTCCGCGCGCTGCTCGTCGGAACGTCCTATTTGGACCACGACCCCGTTGTGCGCACGGCGATCCGGCTGATGGAGCAGATCCGGCTGGAGATCAACGAGACGGTCCACCTCGCCCGGCTGGACGGCCCGAACGTGGTCTACCTGGCCAGCCGCGAGTCCGAGCACCACCTGCGCGTGGTCTCCCGCGTCGGGCGCAGGTTGCCCGCCTTCAGCACCGCGCTCGGCAAAGCGGTGCTGTCCACGCGTCCGCCGGAAGAGCTGGAGTCCTTGCTGCCCAAGGACATGGAGCCACTCACGGCGAACACCGTGACCGACCCGGACGCGTTGCGGACGCAGCTGGCCGAGTTCCGCTCGCTGGGTTATGCCTTCGAGCGCGAGGAGAACACCCCCGGACTGTGCTGCTTCGCCGTGGCGCTGCCCTACCGCAGCCCGGTGACCGACGCGCTCAGCTGCTCGGTTCCCGTGGCCCGCCTCGACGACGAGCACGAGCACCAGGTCATCTCCGCCCTGCTCGGCGCCGCCCGCACGCTGAGCGAACTGCTCCGCCAGCCCGGTCTCACCAGTCTCTAGGAAGGTTTTCTCCCTGTGTCAGAACGGATTCTGCTCACCGGAGCCGCCGGTGGGGTCGGCACCCTGATGCGCCCCAGGCTGGGCAAGCCCGGTCGTGTGCTGCGCCTGCTGGACATCGCCGAGATCACCGCCGGTGACTCGGAGGAGGTCATCCGCGCCTCGGTGACCGACATGGACGCGATGGAACGCGCCTGCGCGGGTGTGGACGCGGTCCTGCACCTCGGCGGGCACAGCCTTGAGGCGTCGTGGAAAGACGTCCTCGACGTCAACATCAACGGCACCTACACCGTCTTCGAGGCGGCGCGCAGGCAGGGCGTGCGGCGGGTGATCTTCGCGAGCTCCAACCACGCCGTCGGTTTCGTGCCGCGCTCCGCGGGCGAGGTCGGCGACTACGCGTTCCCGCGCCCGGACACCAATTACGGCGTCGGCAAGGTCGCGGGCGAGGCGATCGGTTCGCACTACGCCGACCGCTACGGCATGGACGTGATCAGCGTCCGCATCGGTTCGTGCTTCGAGAAGCCGCGCGACACCAGGATGCTGTCCACCTGGATGTCCCCCGACGACGGCGCCCGGTTGTTCGAGGCGTGCCTGTCCACGCCGAACCCGGGCTACCGCGTGGTGTGGGGCGTCTCGGACAACACCCGCGGCTGGTTCAGCCTGGCCGAGGCGAAGGCGATCGGGTACCTGCCGCAGGACGACTCCGAGGTCTTCGCGGCGGAGTTGATCGCCGAGCACGGGGAACCACGGTTGGACGAGGACCCGCACCGCTTCGTCGGCGGCGCGTGGTGCGGGCCGGACATGGACACGGCACGGAAGGAGGCGGGTCAGTGAGCGTCCAAGGCTACGAACCCCGCACTGGCAAGGCTTTCGGCGACCCGATTCCGTTCACTTCGGACGGTGGCGTCGGCGAGATCGTCGGTGCGGCGGCGCGCGCGTTCCCGGCGTGGTCCGGGCTCGCCTCCGCCGAGCGCGGCGCCGTGCTGGAGCGGCTGGCCGACGCGCTCGACGCCGAGTCGGAGGTGCTGATCGCCACCGCCGACACCGAGACCGCCCTGGGCGTTCCCCGGCTGACCACCGAACTGAAGCGCACGACGAATCAGCTGCGACTGTTCGCCGGTGTGCTCACCGAGGGCAGCTACCGCGAGGCCACGATCGACTCGCCGAACCCCGGCATCATTCCGCCGCGCCCCGACCTGCGCCGCATCCTGCAGCCGCTCGGCGTCGTCGCGGTGTTCTCGGCGAGCAACTTCCCGTTCGCGTTCTCCGTCGCGGGCGGCGACACCGCGTCAGCGCTGGCGGCGGGCTGTTCCGTTGTGGTGAAAGCACATTCCGCGCACCCGCAGACTTCGCGGGAGACCGCGCGCGTGGTCGCTTCCGTGCTGCCGGAAGGTGTCTTCGGCATCGTCTACGGCGCTGAGGCGGGTCGCGTCCTCGTGCAGCACCCTTCGGTGAAGGCGGTGGGCTTCACCGGTTCCACCGCAGGCGGGCGGGCGCTGTTCGACCTCGCTCAGGGCCGCCCGGAGCCGATCCCGTTCTACGGCGAGCTGGGCAGCGTGAACCCGGTTGTCGTGCTCCCCTCGGCGGCCGCGAACCGTTCCGCCGAGCTGGCAGAGGGTTTCGCGCAGTCCCTGACCATGGGGGTCGGGCAGTTCTGCACCAACCCGGGCTTGCTGTTCGCTCCTTCGTCCATTGTGGACTCGCTGGCCGCCGAGATCGGTGACACGGGCGGTGGCGCGATGCTGACCGAGCGCATGCGCGACTCCTACCAGTCCACTGTGGACAGTCTGTCCGCGCACTCGTCGGTGCGTCTCGTCGCGAGCGGCTTGGGCCCGGACGAGGGCTGGGGTGTCACGCCGCGGCTGTACCAGGTCTCGCTCAAGGACTTCGTCGCCGACAAGGAGAAGCTGACCGAGGAGTGCTTCGGCCCGGCGGGAATCGTTGTCACCTATGACGATCCCGCTGAGCTGATCGATGTGCTGAGCACCCTGGAAGGCAGCCTGACGGCCACCGTGCACGCCGACCCGGACGACCACGCCGCCGCCGCGTTGGTGCTCGACGAGATCCGGCGCTTCGCGGGGCGCCTGGTGTTCAACGGCTGGCCGACCGGGGTCGCGGTGAGCTGGGCGATGCACCACGGCGGCCCCTGGCCCGCGACCACGTCCCCGCTGCACACGTCGGTGGGCGCCACCGCCATCCGCCGCTGGCTGGCCCCCGTGACCTACCAGTCGTGGCCCGACGCCCTCCTCCCCCCGGAGCTCCAGGACGCCAACCCGCTCAACATCCCCCGCCGCGAGGACGGCGTCCTGGTAATCCCGTAACCCCAGTCCCAGCCGGGTTCTCCCGTCTTCAAGTACACCCCACCCCCTCCCCCGCCGTCTTTAACCGCCCCCAACCCCCACCAGGGTGTGGTGCTGTTTGAGACGTTCTGGGAGGGGGTGCGTGGTACTTGAAGACGGGCCTACCTCCGCTGGGAGGGGAGATGCGGGAAATGCGGTGCGGGGTGGGGGCGGGCCAAGTACGTTGTGGCGCATGGCGATTACGACGATTCCCGGTCAGCAGGCGGACATCCGCCTTTGGACCCGTGCCGAGGACGTCGAACCCATCGCCATGCGCCAGCTGCACAACATCGCGGCTCTGCCCTGGGTGGTGAAGCACGTCGCGGTGATGCCGGACGTGCACTACGGCAAGGGCGCAACGGTGGGTTCGGTCATCGCGATGCGAGACGCTGTCTCGCCCGCGGCTGTCGGTGTGGACATCGGCTGCGGCATGTCCGCGGTCCGCACATCGCTGCGCGCGGCCGACCTGCCCGACGACCTGCGACGGCTGCGCACCGGTATCGAGAAGGCGGTCCCGGTCGGCTTCGGCATGCACCGCGGCGACGTCGCGTTCCGCGCCGGTGACGCCGACAACGACAAGGCGGGCTGGGACCGCTTCTGGGCGCGCTTCGAGGACCTCACGCCCGCCGTGCGGGGCCAGTCGGAGCGTGCGCTGATGCAGATGGGCAGCCTCGGTGGCGGCAACCACTTCATCGAGGTCTGCCTCGACGAGGAGGGCGCGGTCTGGCTGATGCTGCACTCCGGTTCGCGCGGGATCGGCAACATCCTGGCCCAGCACCACATGGAGGTCGCGCGCGGTCTCCAGCACAACCAGGCGCTGCCCGACCCCGACCTCGCGGTGTTCCTCGCGCACACCCCGCAGATGAAGGCCTACCGGCACGACCTGTACTGGGCGCAGGAGTACGCGCGCCGGAACCGGGCCGTGATGATGCGGCTCGTCTACGACGTGGTGCGCAAGCAGTTCCCGCGGGTGAAGTTCGACGAGGCGATCAGCTGTCACCACAACTACGTCGCCGAGGAGACCCATTTCGGCGAGGAGGTCCTGGTGACCCGCAAGGGCGCGATCCGGGCCGGACACGGCGACCTGGGCATCATCCCGGGCTCGATGGGGACGGGGTCCTACATCGTGCGCGGGCTGGGCAACCCGGAGTCGTTCTGCTCCGCCTCGCACGGCGCGGGCCGTCGGATGTCGCGGAACGCGGCGCGCAAGCGCTTCACCGCGGAGGACCTGGCCGAGCAGACGCGGGGCGTGGAGTGCCGCAAGGACTCCGGCGTGGTCGACGAGATCCCGGGCGCCTACAAGAACATCAACGAGGTGATCGCGAACCAGAAGGACCTGGTCGAGGTCGTCGCGAAGCTGCGCCAGGTGGTCTGCGTCAAGGGCTAGGTCGTATCTCGCAGGTCCGTGTTCGCGATAGCCGGGCCGAGCCCGCCCCTGGCTGCGTCGGCGGAAAGCCCACGTACAACACCGGTACGCGGTCTTCCCGCCGTCTTGCCAGGAACGACCTCGATCCCGACTCTCATCGAACGAGACCTGCGAGACACGCCCTAGACACAGCAAGGGCGCCCCGGTGGTCCGGGGCGCCCTTGGTCGTGTTCAGGCTTCGAGCGCGGGGGCGTTGATGGCCTCGACCACGCGGTCCTGTTCGGCGCTGCGCGGGTGCCACCAGCCGGAGCAGCCGTTGATGCAGGGATGACGCATCTCGCGGAGTTCGTAGCTTCCGGAAACCGGGACCGGCTGCGTCCAGACGATGTCTCCGGTTCCGTCGCACAGACGGCAGTCCGTGCCGTGGAGCTCACCCGGGGATCTCGCCAAGTCCACCGCATCTCCCACATGTCGCGTAGTCATCCTCGGGGATGACACCCGCGCCCAGGCAGGCCGGGCACGTTCGCATCCTGGGACCGTCGTTCATGGTGTCACTCCCTTGTCACGGATGCCAGGCCGGGCGGTCAACCGGAGTCACCCGGTTGGTGGTCGACCTGGCTGGGCCGAAAAGCCGTACCCCAAGCACATAGCGCACCCGACCGGGTGGTGGGCGCGGAGACGCGTGCCCAGACCGGCAATCACCTGATCACCGGGGCAACACCCGACGAACGGCGGTGCCCCGACCGGGGCACCGCCGTCCCGAGTTGATCACCTTAGCGGGTGATCTTGCGCAGCCCGATGATCTGCAGCACCGCCAACGCGCCGACGACCACGGCCTGGAAGACGACGTAGAAAACGCCCCAGTCGGTCAGCGGGAACCAGCCGCTGAACGCGACCGCCAGGCTGTCCACCGACCAGACCAGGTTCACCAGCGCCACGCTCCACACGGCTTTCGGATTGATCGTGGCCCGCGTTCCGACGAACCACACGGCGATCCCGACAGCGAGCAGGAAAGCCCCGACAGGGGTCAGCACACCGGCGGGCAGGCCGAGCAGCGGACCGATAAGGCCCGCGGCGAGCAGATATGCGGCACCGTTCGCCCCGGTACCCACCCCGTCGATCTTCAGAACGACGCGAAGGAAAGCGTCCTTGCGGGTGTTGGTGATGGTGCTCATGTATCCGTCCTCCTGGCTTCAGCGTCTGTTGCCGAGAGCCAAGTTAGGTCGGAAACCACTGCCAACAGCAGGCGTCGCACTGCCATCCACTGCCAGTTTCAGTCGCTCACCTGGGAGTTCGCTGGCGCAGCCCGGCCGCGACGAGTTTCGCGGCCGCGTTCTGCCAGTTGTAGAGCGTCCGCTCGGGAACCGTTCGGGAGAACCACTGCAAGGCGCGCTTGGTGGTGTCGTCGAGCTTGTCGTTGCGGTCGCGGCGGCTGTACGGGCGCAGTCCGAGGACGTACGGGAAATAAAGCGCGTTGTAGTAGCGCCACTCGTCGCTGGTGCCGAACTCCCCCTCGCTCGGCTTGAGCTGAAGAATCCCGTTCAACAACAGCCTCTTCAGCTCGTTGGCGCGTTCCAGGGGCTGATCCGGAAGATTCCGCTCGACGAGACCTTCGGTGATGCTCGGCAACATGGTGAGCGGACTGCTCACCAGGCGACCGAGATCTCCGTAATTGCCGAGCGCCCGCCGCGTGAGTTTCGCGAACTCCGCGTCGTCGAGCCCGTCGAGCACCGGATCATTCGCGCGACGCGGCAAAGCCTCCCCGGCTTCACGGAGTTCCGCCCGCGCCCGACGCAGTTCTGGCGCGTCGGCGAAAGCCACCCGATCGAGCACCGATTGCAGGGGGTTGGCGAGCACTTGAACGCTGATCGCGGCGGCGACGCTGCCGAGCAGCAACGCGGTCAACGGCAGGGTCGCTCCGGAGGACAACGCCATCGCCAGCCCGACCTGGCCGCCGAAGACGACGGCGATCGCCGCGGCGGTGAGCACCGACCGGCCCATGTCCGCGCGGATCGCCTGCCCCTCGTCGAAGGCGTCGAACACGGCGATGCCCAGGCCGAGCAGCACCAGGTCCACGCCCATCCCCGTGACCACGACCCACGACGGCAGGAAGGACGTCGGCAGCACCACCAGGACGGCGGAGAGCACCAGGAGCATGCTCACGACGAGCAGGGCCGTCCGGACGGGCGCGGGCCGGAGCCGGGCGCGGTGCCTGACGAGCAGTCCGAGGCTGACCACCAAGGGCAGCAACACATCCACGGCGCGGAGCAGGCGCGCCCACTCGGAGTCGATCACTAGTGGCACGAGCACGAGGAGGCCCAGCGGCACGAGCCAGATCCGCCACCACCGGTGGTACTTCTCCGGCAGCAGCGCCACCGCGACCCCGCTCCATGCGAGCGGCGGTACGCAGACGAACACCCCTTGGACTTCGCGCAGCACGTCTTGGGACTGCGCGTGCGGCAGGAGCGCCTCGACGGCGAGCGCCGCGGCGTAGGCGAGCAGGCCGACCCCGGCGCGGACCAACGTGGGCTTCTTGGGGTCCCGGGCGATCAGGTACAACCCGAGCCACCAGGCCACTCCGAACGCGACAACGCTCACCACGCCCCCAGCCTGCCACCCCGCCCCCGCCGACGTACCCAATGCGGCATTCGTTACGTCTGGCGAAACAAATGCCACATTGGGTACGTCTCCGCGGCGTGGGTGGTGAGTGGGGATCCACCCACGCCGTCTCTCGTCTTGCCCTCCACCACCTCGCCACGCCACGCTTGAAACGGGGGGTCCCCCGGCGCGGGCGAAAGCCACCCTCGCCCGCGCGTTCCGAAGTGAGCCCGGGGTCGAGCTGAATGCTCACAGCGGTGGGGATCGGCGCATGGCGAGTTCGTAGCGCGCGGGGTCGCTGGGCAGCGGCACGCGGTCGCCGGTGAACGAGAAACCCAAGCGGACGTAGAAGCGGACGGCCGCGGTGTTGTCCTCGGCGACCCACATCGTCATCGGGGATGGCGCTGCCCACGCGAGGACGGCCTCGACCACGGCGGCGGCGAGGCCGGTGCCGCGCGCGGACGGGGCGGCCCAGACGGAGACCAGCTCGCGGGAGGACGTGCCGGACGCCAGGGCCGACAGGGCGCCGGACGAGTAGCCCAGGTAGGTCACGCCGCGGGAAAGCCGGCCACGCCACTGGGTTTCGGTGAACGGCTCCTCGCGGGCCAGGGTGGAGCCGAACGCGTACGGCGCCTCGGCCAGTGCGGCCAGGCGGACGTCGCGGTACTGCTCCCACTCCTCGGAGCCGGCGCGGCGGATGTCCACGACGGCACGGTAGGGCTCAGCCGGGGTCCTGCAAACCGAGTTCTATCGAGTCGACCTCGGCGGCGATGGTCGCGTCGACGAGGCTGTCCAGCAACGCCTCGCAGTCGCGGTCCTCGGTGCCGAAGTCGGGCAGCAACTCCGACCAGATCTCCTCGCTGTTCCAGAACACCGAGGACACCTCGTCGACGGTGTTGAGGTAGCGCAGTCTGCGGTCGGTCTCCGGGAGGCGGGCGAGGAAGTCGGCGAACTCGGCGACGGCGTCGGGCACGGCCAGCTCGACGGGACCGGTACCGAGGACGCATTCCTTGAGGCGGGCGAGGAAGTCGGCGGTGAAGGCCATCTGATCACCCCATCCGGCGCGCGGATCTCGCCCAAGGGTAAGCCCCGCGCGGCGCACGCGGGGCCTCGCCGTGCCGAACCGTGATCAACTCTCCTGGAGGACGACCTGGATCTCCAGGAAGATCTGCACCTTGTCGCCGACCACGACGCCGCCGCCGTCCATCGGCATGGCGATGTCGATGCCGAAGTCGTCGCGGCTGATGGTCGCGGTCGCGGAGAACCCGGCGCGGGTACCGCCGTAGGCGTCCGGGCCGAAGCCGTTGAGCTCCAGCGTCAACGGGACCTCGCGGGTCACACCGTGCAGCGTCAGCTCGCCGGAGACCACGAAGTCGTCGCCGTCGGCGCGCAGGCCGGTGGAGCGGTAGGTCATCGTCGGGAACGTCTCGACGTCGAAGAAGTCCTTCGAGCGGATGTGCGCGTCGCGCTGCTCGTTGCTGGTGTTGATCGAGGTGAGGTCGATCTCGGCGGTGACGGTGGAGTCCAGCGGGTTCGCCGCGGTGACCAGCGAGCCGGAGAACTCGGTGAACCGGCCGCGGACCTTGCTCACCATCATGTGCCGGACGCTGAACTCGACGCTGGAGTGCACCGGGTCAACGGCCCAGGTGCCAGCGACGTAACCGGGGATCTGGAGTGCGGTGCCCATGGCGTCGTCCCTCTCATAGTTGAACTCTCAACAACAGACCCTAGCCCACTTTGATTGAGAGTTCAACCATGGGCGGTAGGATGGGCGCCATGAGTGACACGCGGTGGCTGGACGCCGACGAACAGGGCACGTGGCGGGCGCTGGTCTCCGTGCTGGGCCGGCTCAACGAGCAGCTCGACCGGCAGCTCCAGCGCGACACCGGAATCCCGCTGACCTACTACGAGATCCTGGTCCGGCTCTCCGAGACCCCCGGCCGCGAGCTGCGGATGAGCGAGCTGGCCGAGCAGTCGGAGTACTCGCGCAGCAGGCTCTCGCACGCGGTGTCGAAGCTGGAGAAGCTCGGCTGGGTGCGCCGGAAGTCGTGCCCGACGGACAAGCGGGGTCAGCTGGCCGAGCTGACCGACGAGGGGATGGCGAGCCTGGTGACCGCCGCGCCCGGACACGTCTCCGAGGTCCGCAAGCTCGTCTTCGACCCGCTGAGCCGGCGCGAGGTGGAGCTGCTCGGCGAGATCTGCGGCAAGCTCCGCGACTCCTGGGAGGATTCGGCCTGCCCAGAAGCCACCACCCCATAGGGAACAAAAAGAAGATTTCTATAAGCGCTGCGTGACCGCTATCCGGGCTCCCGTTAGGCCGTTCGGCGGCGGTGACGTGGACCACCTGGTGCAACTATCCGGCCTCCTCCATCGTCTTGATCACGGGCCTTGAACAGGCCCGACACGACGAGAAGGAGCTCTCCATGTCTTCCAGCCTTCGCCGCGGCCTGGTGTCCGCAGCGGCCGTCGCCACCGCCTGTGGCGCCGCGCTGACCCTGGCCGCGCCCGCCCAGGCCGCCCCGATCGGGGCGGCGCAGTGCGGCGCGAAGGACCTGAACGTCACCGCCCGTTACAACGACGCGGGCATGGGCAAGGCGTACTGGCGGGTCGAGTTCGCCTCCAACGGCGCCACCTGCACCCTCCAGGGCACCCCCACCGACCTGCTGTTCGCCGACGCCAAGGGCCGGGCGCTGAACCTGGCCCAGGAGACCGGCGCCCCGGAGGCGGGCGAGGCCGTGACCGTCGCGCCCGGCGAGCCCGCGCACGTGCTGGTCCGCACCCGCCTGGAGGGCGAGCGCCTGCCCGCCACCAAGCTGCTGCTGACCCTGCCGAACAGCGAGGACCGCGTGGAGACCGCGTGGCCCGAGGCGATCGCCGGTCCGGTGGGCGTCACCGAGGTCCGCACCGGCGAGTGATCCTCAGCGCAGGCGACGCGGTCCCGTGTCGCCGCGCGAGGGCGGCGGCCCCAGGGTGATCCTGGCGCTGCTGACGAACGCGCCCCCGGCCGAGGCCAGCACGGGCTCCAGCGACAGCGATCGCACCTCGGGCAGGTCCTCGGCCAGGGTCGCCACCCGCAACACCAAGTCCTGCAAGGCTTTCAGGTCAACGGGCTCGGTGCCCCGGTAGCCGGTGAGCAGCGGGGACGCCTTCGGGGCGAGCACGATGTCGGCGATGTCCACGTCGGTCAGCGGGACCGCGCGGTAGGCGCGGTCGCCGAGCAGGTCGTTCACCACCCCGGAGAGCCCGAAGGACACCAGCGTGCCGAAGGACGGGTCGTCCTGGAGCCCGATCACGCAGGACACCCCGCGCGGCGCCATCCGTTGCACGTACACGTCGTCCAGGCCGGACGACTCGTGCAGCGCCGAGTACCCGCCGCGCACGGAGGCCGGGCCGTCGAGGTCGAGCCGGACGCCGACGAGGTCGGAGCGGTGCCGCATCGGCTCGCTTGTCGTCTTCAGCACCACCGGATAGCCCAGCTCGTCCGCGGCGGCGACCGCGGAGTGGATGTCGGAGACGAGCTTGTACGGCACGATGGAGATGTCGTAGCAGTACAGCAGACGCAGTGTCTCCGCGTCGGTGAGCACGCGTTCTTCCGCGTCTCCCAACCAGCCCTCCACGAGCAGCCGGGCCTGGTCGGTGGCGATTCCCTTGGGGCGCACCACACTTCCCTGCGGTGAGCGGCGCCAGTGGCCGTACCGAGCCGCGCGGGCGAGCGCGAGCGCGGCGCGTTCGGGGCTCGGGTAGGACGGGATCGAGCCGCGACCCCCGTCGACCGCCAGTTCGGCGGGAATGCCTTCCACGGCGAGGAAAGTCGTCACGATCGGCTTGTCGACGCCCGCGACCGCTTCGCGCAGCGCCCTGGCGTAGGCGGTGCCGGGAACGGCGACGGGCGGGACGAACACCACGATGAGAGCGTCCACATCGGAGCGTCGCACCGCCTCGCCGATGGCGGCGGCGAAGATCTCCGGCTCGGCACCGGGGCCGACGTCCACCGGATCGCCGGACAGTTCGAGGCCGTTGGCCAGCGCGGCGTCGGCGGCCAGCATGCCCAGCGCCGAGGAGTTGCCGACCACGACCACCCGCTGACCGCGCGGAAGTGGTTGGTACTCAAGCAGGAGCGCGGTGTCGAAGAGCTGGGCCAGTGACTCGACCCTGATCACGCCCGCCTGTTCGAACAGGGCCTGCACGCTGGTCTCGTCCACGCTGACCGAGGTGGCGGCGAGCCCGGGCCGGACCGCGTGCCGCCCCGACTTCACCACGACGATCGGCTTGATCCGGCCCAGCCTGCGCGCCACGCGGGCGAACTTGCGCGGGTTGCCGAAGGACTCCAGGTAGAGCAGCACCACGTCGGTGGACGGGTCGGTCTCCCAGTACTGGAGCAGGTCGTTGCCGGAGACGTCCGCGCGGTTGCCCGCGGAGACGAAGGTGGACAGGCCGAGGCCGCGGTCGGTGGCGGCGGCGAGGATGGCCGTGCCCAGCGCGCCGGACTGGCAGAAGAACCCGGTGCGGCCCCGGTCCGGCGGGCGCGGCGCGAGGGTCGCGTTCATCCGCACCGCGGGATCGGTGTTGATCACGCCGAGCGCGTTGGGGCCGACGACGCGCATGCCGTGCGCGCGGGCCTCCGTCGCCAGGCGGCGTTGCAGCTCCGCGCCTTTCGGCCCGGTCTCGGCGAACCCGGAGCTGACGATCACCAGCGCCTTGACGCCCTTGGCGAGGCAGTCGTCGAGCACGCCCTCGACCGAGGCGGAGGGCACCGCGACCACGGCCAGGTCGACGTCGTCGGGGATGTCGAGCACCGACGCGTAGGCACGGACACCGCTGACCGAGCGGTACTCCGCGTTGACCGGGTAGACCGGTCCGGCGAAGTCGGCGTAGAGCAGGTTGCGCAGCGCCGCGTGGCCGATCTTGGCGCGGTCGGTGGACGCGCCGATCACCGCGATGGAGCGCGGGTGCAGCACGTTGTGCATGCTGCGCGCCTCGGCGGCCTGCTCGCGGGCGTGCGCGACCTCGATGGAGCGCTCGGTCGGGTCGATGGCGAACTCCAGGTGCAGCACGCCTTCCTCGATCTCCCGGGAGATCGAGTAGCCGGCGTCGCGGAACACCCGGACCATCTGGCCGTTCTCGGCGAGGACCTCGGCGACGAACCCGCGCAGCCCGGTCTCCTTGGCCGCGGCGGCGAGGTGTTCGAGCAGGATCGAGCCGAGGCCGCGGCCCTGGTGGGCGTCCTCGACGACGAAGGCGACCTCGGCGACGTAGCGGCCGGGCAACCGGTCGAAGCGGCCGACCGCGACGATGTCGTCGCCGAGCTGGGCGACCAGCGCGACCCGGTCGTGGTGGTCGACGGTGGTGAAGCGTTCGAGGTCGCGCGGGGGGATGCGCGGGTAGGGGCCGAAGTAGCGCAGGTACCGGGTGCGCTCGCTCATCCTGCCGTGGAAGGCCAGCAGTTCCTCGGCGTCCGACGGCACGATCGGGCGCAGCCGCACGGTGCCGCCGTCGGTGAGCACCACATCGGCTTCCCAGTGGCGGGGGAAGTCGTAGGGGTCCGCGGTCTTGGTGTCCACTGTGGACTCTCCTGGTCAGTCGCGCGGATCGTCGGGGTCCAGCCCGATCAGGGGGAAGATCGCGCGCCGGGTGGCCACGATCGCGTTGTCGAGCTGTGTCTCGGCCGTGCCGTCCCAGGGCTCGAACGCCGGGTCGCCGCCGTCGGAGAGCGTGGTCGGCAACGTGGTGTTCGGCGCGATGGGGGCGGTGTGGGCCATCCATCCTGCGGGAATCGTGGTGTCGGGGTCCAGGTCGCGGTCGATCACCGTAGCGAGCAGATGCGTCCACGAGCGCGGAACCACTCGGAAGAGCGAATACCCGCCTCCGCCCAACGCGAGCCACTTGCCGCCCGAATGGCGTTGCGCCAGCTCACGGAGCCGCTGGTAGATCGCGCGGTGGCCATCGACGGTGAGCGAGAGGTCGGCGAGCGGGTCCTCGCGGTGGGTGTCGGCGCCGCACTGCGTAACCAGAATCTGGGGCCGGAACTCCGCGAGCGCGGCGGGCACCACGGCGTTGAAGGCCCGCAGCCACCCCGAGTCCTTGGTGCCCGGCGGGAGCGCGAGGTTGATCGAGGTGCCCTCCGCCCCGCCCGTGCCGAGCTCGCGGGGGTAGCCGGTACCGGGCCACAGCGTCATCGGGTGCTGGTGCACGGAGATCGTCAGCACCCGCGGGTCGCCGTAGAAGGACGCCTGCACGCCGTCTCCGTGGTGCACGTCGACGTCGAGGTAGGCGATCCGCTCGAACCCGTTCTCCAGCAACCAGGCGATGGCCACCGAACAGTCGTTGTAGACGCAGAACCCGGCCGCGTGCGAGGCCATCGCGTGGTGCAGGCCGCCGCCGATATTGATCGCGCGATCGGCCGCGCCGGAGGCGATTCGCTCGGCAGCCACCAGCGAACCGCCCGCCACCAGCGCCGACGCTTCGTGCATGCGGTCGAAGACCGGGTTGTCCGCGGTGCCGAGGCCGTGCCCGACGTCCCAGCCGGAGTACGGCGCGGCCTGCACCGCGGCCAGGTAGCTCGGATCGTGCACCAGTTCCAGCTCGGCGTCGGTCGCCGATCGCGGCTCGACCAGCTCGACGCCGTCGAGCACGCCCAGCTCGGTGGCCAGCCGCATGGTGAGGTCGAGGCGGATCGGGTTCAGCGGGTGGTCCCCGCCCAGGTCGTACCCGAGGAAACTCTCGTCCCACACCACCGCGACGCGCTCACCCATGCACGGCAAACTACTCCCGGCTGAACCGAATGGCGAAGCCGCCGCCGCGCGCTACGGGCTGCGCCAAAACATCGCGAGCGGTGACCGCCCTCGTGCTCGCCGCGATCGTGCGATCCGCTGTGTCGGAATAGATCTCGGCTTTCCAGCGCCCAGGCCCGAGGAAGCGCAGCGGAACGTCCATGGTGCGCGCGGCACTGGCGCTGATCCCGCCGACGAACCACTCGTTCCCATGCCGCCTGGCCAGGACGGCGTGGTCGCCGGGGTCGCCGGAGAGCAGCTCGGTGCGGTCCCACACCGTCGGCACCGTGCGCAGGAACCGTTCTGCCAGAGGAATTTTCGCGTAATTGGTGATCTTGTCGGCGAAGTTCTGGATACCGGACTCGAAGACCACCGCGAGCGCGAGTTCGGCGGCGTCGCTGTTGTCCCGCACCGCGCTGAAGGTCACCGGCGTGAAGTCCATCGACCCGGCGAGGTTCCTGGTGAACGGCAGGGTCGTGTAGTGCGCCAACGGGAACGGCTTGCGGTCCGGTTTGGGCTTGATGCCCTCCGCTCCGCGCACGCCTTCCAAGGTCATCACGTGCGGCCAGGTGCGCTCGATGCCGCGCGGGATCGTCGCGCCGTGGAAGTTCACCAGCAGCTTGTTGCGCGCGGTCGCTTCGAGGATGGCGTCGTAGAACCGCATCCGCTCCTGGCTGTCGGAGTCCATAAAGTCGATCTTGAGACCGGCCGCGCCCCATTCGCGCCACAGCGGGAGCTTGGCCCGCCGTTCCTCGTCGGTGTCCACGTCGGTCCAGCGCACCCACAGCTGCACGCCGACCTTGCGCGCCTTGCCATAGCCGATCAGCTCCTGCACCTGGCCGGGCTGCCAGTTGATCCACCCGGAGTCCACCAGGATGTACTCCCAGCCTTGCTTGGCCGCGTAGTCCGCGTACTTCTTCTGGAGTTCGAGGTTGCCGGTGCCGTCGCCCCACCACGACCACGCCGATACTCCCGGCTTGATCCACGACGTGTCCGCGATCCGTGATGGCTCAGCGAGATCCGTGCCCAGGTCGCTGGCCACCACCGTTGCCAGGTCTCCGGTGATCAGCGTGCGCCACGGGCTGGTGAAGGGCGCCGTGGTCACCGATCCGCCCGCGTCCGGGAATGTGACCTTGAAGCGGCGGTCGGCATCCAGGGTCAGCCGTGTCGCGCCGTAAGCACCGCTCATGTTCGACTCGGAGACCAGCATCCAGGTGTCGTCGACCTTGAACAGCGACGGATAGCCGTAGGGCCCGGCTTGTGCGTCAGCGACGGTGGAGTGCCGGTGGATGGACTCGTAGTCGCTGCGGTTGTTGTAGGGCAACAGGATCGCGCGCGCCCCGGTGGGCACGGCGTACTCCGACGCTTCGCCGGTGATCGTGACCGGCCCGGTTCCCGGGAGCACGTAGCGGTAGCCGAGGCCGTCTGCGGAGACTCGGACGACCAGGTCGAGGCGCTGCCCGGCCTTGGTGAAGCGGAGCGTGGTCTCAGCGGCGTCGGCGTGGTGCTCGCGCTGGCGCCCAGTGACGGTCTTGTAGTGCTCGGTGATCCGATGTCTTGCCTCGCCCTCGAAGACCAGGCCGCTGGTCAGGTCCGCTGTGGAAGTGCGGAGCCCGAGCGCGGACGGCTGGAGCACCACCGTGCGGCCGTGGCTGACCGACAGGGACAAACGGCCTTGGTCGAGGATGATGGTTGCGGCGACACCGTTTCCATTCGGCGAGGTAAGAAGCCATTTCGTCGGGGCGGCTTGGGCCGGTGCCGCGATCAGCACCGACGCGAGCGACGCGGTGGCCAGCGGGGTCAGGACGCGCCTCATGGGCTCTCCAGGTGAGCGTGAGCGCGGCGGTCACCCGAGTGAACAACAGCGAGCTCCGGTCGGCAATCCTCCGATGTATGGAATCACCGCTTCACGATCAGCGGATAACCGACCGCGACGAGCAGGGACAGCATCGGCATCGGGTGGCCGAACACGCCGAACCCGACCCCGAAGTCGATCACCGGAACGGCCAGGGAGAGGCCGTACATCCACGCCGGGCCCGCGGGCAGCTTGCCCGGTGGCGTCCACGGGGTGCGCCCGCTCGGCTTGGCCACCGACAGCCACGCCTGGAACGCGATGGCGGAGAACATCAGCACGGTCGCGACGACGTTGATCCCCGCCACGGTCGGCACGAGCACGAAGACGCCGAACGCCAGCTGCACCACGGTGATCACGAACTTGACCAACACCCACCAGTGCCGGAAGTACCCCCACTGCGTCAGCGCCGACAGCATGAAGCCGGTGAACGCGGAGGCATTGGCCAGGTGGGCGAGGACCTGCTTGTCCAGCAGGTGGGCCATGGCGTCCGCGCTGTCCCGCATGCCGGGGACGTCCGTGCTCAGCCCGAACGTGAACAGGGCGAAGAGCACGAGCGCCAGGCTCATCCAGCCGACCGAGGTGATGACGTGCAGCCAGACGAGCAGCTGGCGGGATCGTTTCGGCACCGCGGTTCCCCTTCGTAGACGACCCGGCCGCCGTCCAGCTCGACGACGCGGTCGAAGCGCTCCAGCCGGGTTTCATGCGTCACGACGACCGTGATCCGGCCTCGCCGCGCGGCGAGCACCGCGTCCAGCACGGCGTCGGCGAGTTCCTGGTCAAGTCCCTCGGTCGGCTCGTCCAGCAACAGCACCGGCGCGTCGGCCAGCAGGGCGCGAGCGAGCAGCAGGCGCTGCCGCTGTCCGCCGGAGAGCCCGTGACCGCCTTCTCCCACAACGGTTTCCAGGCCGTCCGGCAGCTCGTCGACGACGTCTCGCAGCGCGGCTTGCCGGAGTGCTTCGTGGAGCTGCGGTTCGGTCGCGTCCGGCTTGGCCAGCATGAGGTTGGCTCGGACCGAGGTCCGGAAGAGATGCGCGTCATGCGTAAGCGCCCGCGCTTCCGGATGTTCCTCGGCGAGGGTCGCGAGGAGCGTGGTCTTGCCCGCGCCGCTGGCTCCGATCACGGCCGTGGCGCCCGGTGCGAGCGTTGCGCGCACGTGTCGATTCTGTCCTTTGTGGACTTTCGCGTGGGGATGGTGTTGCTGCGCCGCGTCGACCAACGGCATGACTAGTTCGAAGGCTGCGAGGGTGGTGAACGCCAGCACGGCCGCGCTGATCTCGTTGTCTGTCGTTGAAAGTGCGGCTGCCGCGGTGAGTCCTTGGAGGAGTACGGCCGTCGCTTTGGCGATGCTGTCGATTTGTGCCGCACGTCGTTCCAGGCGATGCACGGCTTTGGTTTGCTGATCAGCTTTGGCCAGCGCCGCATCGGTGGCCCCGGCTGCGGCGAGCTCCCGTGCTCCGTCGACGAGATCGAGGCATCGGGCGATCAGTTCCGCGTGCGCGTCGGCCTTCCGCTTGCTCATGCGACGCGCTGCGAGTGCCGTTGCTCCGGGGATTGCTGTTGCGGCGATGGCGATTCCGGCCGCCACGACGGCTCCGGCTTCCGGTTGGACGAGGATGCACACCGTGATCGCCGCAGCAGCGGAGATGAGTGCGATCGTGACGGGAAACCGCACGCGCAGCAGGCGGTCCTGCGTGCTGTCGACGTCGGACACCATGCGCTTCAACGCATCGGCGTCACTGTCATCTTGGTGCACAAGGGACTCATATACTTCGACGCGGCGGTCAGCGACCTCGCGGAGTGCCACGTCGTGGCCGGTCAACCGCTCTGCATAGCGGAACACCCCGCGGAATATCGCGAAGCCCCGTACTGCCACGATTGCCAGTCCCAGAGCGGAGATCGGCGGTTGCTCGGCGGCGCGTGTGATCAACCAAGCCGCGGCCACCACGAGCCCCACGCCGCAGATCTCCCCTGCCACACCGGCGGCCACGGTCAGGCTCTTCATGTCCGCCCCTGGCTCAGGTAAACCGTCCGAGTCGCTAGCGCGCGGAGTGCCGGACGATGCGCGACGAGGATCGCCGTGCGGTCGCTGAGCAGGTTGGCGGCGCCGTCGACGATCGCGGACTCGCTGCGGGGATCAAGGCGCGCGGTGGGCTCGTCGAGCAGAACCACCGGTGCGTCACGGAGATAGGCCCTGGCCAACGCGATCCTCTGGCGCTGACCGGAGGACAGGCCGGTGCCGCGCTCGCCAAGGACCTTGTCGTAGTCGTCGATGAACTCGTCGGCGTTGGCCGCGCGGGCCGCTTCTTGGAGGGCGTTGTCGTCGATCTCCGGCAGGCCGAGGCGGAGGTTGTCGGCGATGCTCGTCGCGAACAGGTGCGGGCTCTGCGGTACCCAGGCCAGTTCGCGGCGCCAGCGGTCGAGGTCCAGGTCCGCGAGGTCGACGCCGTTCACCAGGACTCGGCCGCTGTCAGGTGCTACGAAGCCCAGGATCACGTGCAGCAGCGTGCTTTTCCCCGCTCCGCTCGGTCCGGCTACGGCGACGCGCTCGCCCGGTTCGATCACCAGGGACACGTGGTCCAGCGCGGGGCGGCTGCGGCCGGGATAGGTGAGGGTGACGTTCTCCAAGCGAATCTCGCCCAGCACCGCGGTTTTCCCAGTGCGACGCGGTTGTGGCTCGGCCAGGACGCGTTCGGCCTGCGCCAGCACGGCTTTTCCCTCGGCAGCCGCGTGGAAGCGAGTTCCCAAGGCGCGCAAAGGAAGGAAAGCTTCCGGAGTCAGCAGGAGAACGACAAGCGCCGTCTCCAACTCCATGCCGCCTTCGAGCAGGCGAAGGCCCACGGGCACCGCGACGAGGGCGACCGCCAGCGAGCACACAAGCTCCAGCACCAGGCCAGAAAGGAACGCGACGCGCAGCGCGCGCACGGTGAGGCGACGGTGCGTCTCGGCCATCGTGCGGATGACACCCGCTTGGTGCTCGGTGCGCCGGAAGGTCCGGAGAGTGGGCAGGCCGACCATCACATCGCGGAAGTGGCCGCCGAGGTGGTTCAGCATCTCCCACTGCCGTTCGGTGACATCGCGCGTCCGCAGGCCGATCAACGCGCCGAACACCGGGATGAGCGGCAGCGTGACCAACACGATCACCATCGACGTCAGGTCCGCGGAACCGAGGCGCACCAACATGATCAGCGGAATGACCGCTGCGGCGGTGATCTGCGGGACATAGCCGCCGAAGTACGGGTCCAGCGCGTCCAGGCCCTTGGTCAGCAGCGTCGCGAACTCTCCGCCCGATGGCCGGGAATGCGCGCGTCGAGCCAGCTTCACGCGCAGATCCGCCTTGATCCTGGCCGCACCGCGTTGGTTGTGCAGCGCGTACGCCCAACTCACCAAGGCGCGTCCGGCAACCGCCACGCACAGCCATGGCAGCACCGCCGGGTCAAGTCCCGCGATCGCCCGCGCGAGGAACTCAGCTTGGAGAACGATCAGGATTCCTTGTGCGACAAGGAGAAGCACGCGGATCACAGGTACATCGGCCTTTCCACGCGATGGCGGAACAGGCGCCACAGCCAGACCTGCGCGAGCACGAGCACCGGCGTGATCACGGTCAGCACGGGGACGAGGAGCCTGAGCGTGGCGGGATCTGCCGCCGAATCGACAAGGGGAAGGCGGAACCCGATCGCGAGGCACAGCAAGGTCATCACCGCCGCTGTCAACAAGAACGCGCGGAACTCGGTCAGTGGCCCCGACAGCCATGCCGCGCGCTCCCGCAACGGCCCGGACAGCCGCAGCGCGGCGAAAGCCAGGCCGTGCACCGCGAAGAGCAACGCTATGGCGACACCGATGATCGGGTTCGCGGTTCCGACGAGCAGGCTGGAGAACACCCATCCCCAGGCGAGCGCTGCCGTCCAGCTGCCGAGGGTGATCGCGGTGTCGCAGAGACCTTGCCAAGTCCGTCGTTCGATCTGGTGCCGCATCCACAGCCCGGCGTCGCGGGCCACCCACCCGAGCAGCAGTGCGACCACCGCGGGAAACTGGTCGGTGAGCAGTTTCCCTTCCAGGTCGGGGAATGCCCCGACGAGCACGCCCGCGGTGGCGACGAGCCAGACCTCGTTGCCGAGGAAGACGGGCGCGATCCCGGTGATCACCAGGCGGCGCTCCGCCGGGGTGCGGCCGAGGAACGGCAGCAGCATGCCGAGACCGATGTCCGCGCCGCCCAGGACGAAGTAGCCGATGGCGAAGAAGGCCAGCAGTCCGGCCGCGACGAGTTCCATGGTGCTGCGCTCCTAGTAGGTCGCCGTGGGCAACGGGGCTGGGTGGTACTCGGCGGCAGGCCGACCGAGCGCGACCGCGTCCGGTCCGCGCTTCGCTTGGCGGGCGAGAAGAATCGTGTTGATCACGATTAACAGTCCAAAGAGGACGGTGAAGGCGATGAGTGACGCGCGCATCTCGCCCGCCGACACCGGGGACACGGCGTCGGAGGTGCGCAGCAAGCCGTAGACCACCCAGGGCTGGCGGCCGACCTCGCGGTAGATCCAGCCGGAGATCATCGCGATGAACGGCAGCGGGATCGCCAGCACCAACGTCAAGTGCCACAACCGGAATCGCCGCACCACGCGCTTGGAGAAGGCCATCAGCACGCTGAACCAACCGAGGTTGAACAGGATGCCGAAGGTGATCAGCATGACCAGTCCGCCCGCTCGCGCCCAGTCCGCTGGAGGCAGGTAGTCGCCGGGGCCGAACCGCTCGACCAGCTCGGCGTTCACCTGTGCGAGCTGGCCCGTGTTTCCGCCGAGCAGCTTCGGTTTCATCGGCTGCGTCGTGGCGAGTTCGCCTAGCTGAATGCCACCGGTGATCGCCGACGCCAGAAGTGCGGGCGCGCCGGTGAACACACCGATGCGCAGAGAGCCGGTGAAGAACTCGGTGTCCCGGGTGCGGCGCAGCAGGTGGTAGGCGCTGACCCCGGCGAGGAAGAAGCCCGCGGTCACCAGCGCCCCGGTCAGCACGTGCCAGAACGCCATGATCGTGTTGGGGTTGCCGAGCACCGCCCCCACGTCGGTCAGGCGCAGCGAGTCGCCGACGACCTCGTAGCCGACGGGGTTCTGGAGGAAACCGTTGGACACCAGGATCCAGTACGCCGAGGCGTAGGCGGTCAGCGTCACGACCCAGATCGCGGCGAGGTGCGCCCAGCGGTTGAGGCGGTCCCACCCGAAGATCCACAGGCCCAGGAACGTCGACTCGATGAAGAACGCGACGAGCGTCTCCATCGCCAGCGAGGCCCCGAACACGTTGCCCGCGAAGTGGGTCAGGCCGCTCCAGCTCAGGCCGAACTGGAACTCCATCACCAGGCCGGTGACGATGCCCATGGCGTAGTTGGTGACGTAGAGCTGCCCCCAGAACCGCGTCATCCGCGTGCGCGTCGGCGTGGGGCTGAACGTGGCGCGCGTCTGCAACACGGCCACCACCGTCGCGAGCCCGAGGGTCAGCGCGACGAACAGGAAGTGCGCGCCCGCGGTCAGTGCGAACTGGAGGCGGGCCAGATCCAGTGTCTCCACGCGGTAAATCGTGCTGCGGAAACGACTTCCGGTCGTCCGGCCACGGCGGACACCCGGTCTACCGCGCTGGTTGTCCCCTAGGGGGCTCCCCGTACTACCGGAGTTGCGTCAGCCCAGCCAACCCGGAGTGATCATGCCCGACTCGTAGGCCAGCACCACCAGCTGCGCCCGGTCGCGGACGGCCAGTTTCGTCATGATCCGGCTGACGTGGGTCTTGGCGGTGGCCGGGCTCAGCACCAGGCGCGCGGCGATCTCGTCGTTGGACAGGCCCGCCGCGACCAAGGTCATCACCTCGCGCTCGCGGTCGGTCAGCGCGTCCAGGCGGGGGTTCGGCGCGGGCTTGGCGACCCGCGCGGCGAACTCGGCGATCAACCTGCGCGTCACCGCGGGCGCGAGCAGCGCGTCCCCTCTGGCCACCACGCGCACGCCGTGGATCAGCTCGGTCGGTTCGGTGTCCTTGACCAGGAACCCGCTCGCCCCGGCCCGCAAAGCGCCGTACACGTAGTCGTCCAGGTCGAAGGTGGTCAGGATGATCACCTTGGCGGGCTCCTCGTCGGACTCCGAGGCGACGATGCGGCGCGTGGCTTCGAGGCCGTCCAGCTCCGGCATCCGGATGTCCATCAGCACCACGTCCGGCGCCAGCTCGCGAGTCATCCGCACCGCCGCAGCCCCGTTCGCCGCCTCACCGACCACAGTGATGTCCGGCTCGCCCTCCAGGATCGACCGGAACCCCGCGCGCACCAGGGTCTGGTCATCGGCAAGCAACACCCGGATCATGCGCTCTCCCCTGTCGGAAGCGTTGCGGTGACAAGGAATCCGCCCGTCACGGGCCGCGCGCTGAACTCACCGCCGAGCGTTCGGGCGCGTTCATCCATACCGTGAATGCCGTTGCCCGGTGTCACCAGTCCCCCTGTCAACGGTCCCCCTGTGCCGTCGTCCTCGATCTCCACGCACACAACGTCATCGCCGTAGTGCACCCGCACGGTCGCCACGCGCGCGTTCGCGTGCCGCGCCACGTTGGTCAGGGCCTCCTGCACGATCCGATACGCCGCCAGATCGACCTGCGGTGACACCGGCCGCTCCCCGTCCATCTCCACGCTCACCCGGAGGCCGCTTCCCTCCGCGTGCTCGGCCAGCTCGTCGAGCCGTGCCAATCCGGGTGCGGGCGCGGTCGGCGCCTCTTCGTCGACCTGACGCAGGACGCCGAGTGTGGTGCGCAGTTCGCGGAGCCCTTCCTTGCTGGCCTGCTTGATCGCTTCGAGCGCCTTGGTTGACTGCGCGGGATCTCCACCGTGCAGCGCGGCACTGGCCTGCACGTGGATCATCGACAGGTTGTGGCCGAGCGCGTCGTGCAGTTCCCTTGCGATGCGCAGGCGCTCCTCCGTCGCCCGTCTGCGCGCCTCTTCCTCCCGGGTCCGCTCCGCCTCGGCCGCGCGCTGCTCGGTCGCGGCCAAGTACGCCTGGCGGTTGCGCTTCACCCCGCCGACCGCGATCACCGCGATGAGCCAGCCCACCAGCATGAACAACGCGATGTTGTTGACGTGCCGCGTTGGCGAGCGCAGTTCTCCGTAGCTCACCGCGAGCATTGTCACGACGGCGACAATCACCGACACCGTCACGTACCCCTCGGCGGCCGTCGTGTACAACGCGATCACGAAGGTCACCAGCAACGGACTGCTTGAGGTGGTGGACACGTAGAACACGCCCGACACCACCAACGTCAGCAGCACGACCACCACCGGGTGCCGCCTGCGGAACCACATCGCCGCGCAGCCGATCACCACCAGCACCCAGCCCAGCGGCCCGGGACCGGGGTCGTCCCGGACGACGATCTGCGCTCCCGCCGTTCCGCCGATCACGATCAGCGCGACACCACCGGTGACGGCGATGTCGGCGGCCCGGCCGCGAAGCGGCCAGACGGAGCGTTGTTCGGCCATGGGGCGCAGCATAAGGCGGCGGCTACAACCCGAGCAGGACGTCGAACTGGCTGATCGACAGCACCAGGATCGCGCCGAGCAGCACCGTGCCGAGCGCGGGCGCCACCCGCTGCGACCACCAGTGCTCCCGCGGTCGCTTCACGAAGAAGACGGTGATCGCCAGCGAGGTGACCGTCAGCAGCAGGATCACGCCGAGCGACCCCACGTTGGTCAACCAGGTGAACAGCGTGGTGATCGGGTCCATCCCGGTGAGCGCGAACCCGCCGACCACGAGCAGCGCCAGGCCGCTCTGGGTCAGCGAGCCGACGTGGGGCGAGCCGTGGCGCGGGTGCGTCCCACCCAACGCGCGCGGCAGGGTTCCCTTGCGCCCCATGGCGAGGAAGTACCGCGCCACCACGTTGTGGAAGGACAGCAGGGCGGCGAACAGGCTCGTCACGTAGAAGATCCGGGTCAGGTCGACGAACCACGTGCCGACGCTGAGGTCGGCCAGCACGAAGAACAGCTCCGGCCCGTGCTCCGCCGAGGCACCGATCAGGCCGTCCACCCCGGTGCCCGCCGCGAACGCCCACGCGGTGACGGCGTAGCCGACGCCGATGAACGCGACGGAGATGTAGGTCGCCCGTGCGACGGTGCGCCTCGGGTCGCGGCACTCCTCTCCGTAGATCGCCGCCGACTCGAAGCCGACGAAGCTGCCCATCATGAAGCACAGCGCCGCGCCCGCCGCACCGGTCGCCACCGCGGCCGGGCTCAGCACCTGGGCCGACTCGATCGCGCCACCGCCGAGTTCGGCCACGTCGAAGACGATCACCGCGACCGTCTCCACGACCAGCAGCACCGCGAGCACCCGGGCGTTGAGGTCCACCCGCAGGTAGCCGAGCACCGCGACGAGCGCCATCGCCACCAGGGCGCACCCCCACCACGGCACCGTCCAGCCGAGCTGCGCGGCGAGCAGTCCGGACGCCGCGACCCCGAACAGGCCGTAGAGGCTGACCTGCATCGAGTTGTAGGCGATCAGCGCCACCGTCGCCGCGCCCGTGCCCGCGCGAGCGCCGAGCCCTTCGGCGACGTAGGCGGAGAACGCGCCCGCGTCGACGATGTGCCTGCTCATCGCCGCGTACCCGGCCGAGAACACCGCGAGCACGGCCGCCAGCACCAGGTAGAGCACGGGCAGGCCGAGCACCGCGGTGGCCGCGTACACCTGCGGGACGCCGCCCGCCGCCACGGTGAGCGGGGCGGACGCGGCCACCACGAAGAACACCAGGTCCGCGATGCCGAGCGGACGCCGGTTCGCCTTGTTTTCCTTGCCGGATAAGGGAACCGGAGCACTCACGGGTTCGGCCCGGTGGCCACGGGCCGCTCCGGGTCGGTGCACCAGTGCGACCAGGAGCCCGCGTACAGCGCCGCCGGGCGCTCCTGGCTGGTCAGCCGCGCGACCTCCAGTGCGAGCACCACCGAGGAGGCCGTCACGCCCGAGCCGCAGTACGCGCCCACCGGCTCACCCGGCCGCACGCCCAGCTCGGAGAACCGCTGCGCGAGCTGGCTGGTGGACAGCCACCGGCCGTCCTCGCCCAGGTGCCGGGAGAACGGCGCGTTGCGGGCGCCCGGCACGTGCCCGGCCGCGGGGTCGATGGGCTCGACCTCGCCCCGGTAGCGCTCCGGCGCCCGGGCGTCGAGCAGCGTCCCGGCCGTGGCCAGCTTCGCCGCCTGCTCCGCGTCGAGCACCGGCATGGAGCCGGGCTTGACCACGAAGTCACCCGGAACGGGGACGGTCACCTCGGTGGTGACCGGCCGCTCCTCCGCCGTCCAGGCCGCGAACCCGCCGTCGAGCACCGCGGCACGCCGGTGCCCAGCCCACCGCAGCAGCCACCACGCGCGCGCGGCCACCGAACCGTCACCGGCGTCGTAGGCCACCACGTCGCGGTCTGCGGTGACGCCCGCCGCGCGCAGCACGGTCTGGAGCGCTTCGGGCTCCGGCAGGGGATGCCGTCCACCCGCGCCCGGTTCCGCGGCCAGTTCACGGTCGAGGTCGACGAAGACCGCGCCGGGCAGGTGACCCCGGTCGTAGTCTTCGCGTCCCGGCGGGCCGACGAGGCGCCAGCGGACATCCAGGACGACGGGGCCGGGCTCGGCGGCGTACGCCTCGGCGAGCTGGGCAGCTGTGATCAAGGGCGACACGCGCCCATACTGCACGCTCACCTCGGGTGGGCGCAGCAGCCGCCCACGTTCGATGTCGGCCACTAGGACTAACATCGACGGTGACGAAGGGGAGCGGTGTGAACGACCTCATCGACACGACGGAGATGTACCTCCGCACCATCTACGAACTCGAAGAGGAGGGCGTGGTCCCACTGCGCGCCCGAATCGCCGAACGGCTGGAGCAGAGCGGCCCCACGGTGAGCCAGACGGTCGCCAGGATGGAGCGCGACGGCCTGCTCGTGGTGGCCGGGGACCGGCACCTGGAGCTGACCGAGTCCGGCCGCGCCCGCGCCATCTCGGTGATGCGCAAGCACCGGCTCGCCGAGCGCCTGCTGGTCGACGTCATCGGCCTGGAGTGGGAGCACGTGCACGCCGAGGCGTGCCGCTGGGAGCACGTGATGAGCGAGGCGGTCGAGCGCAAGCTCGTCAAGCTGCTCGGCAACCCCACGACCTCCCCGTACGGCAACCCGATCCCCGGCCTGGACAAGCTCGGGGTCGGCGAGCCCGCCCCGCCCGTGGAGCGCGACCTGCGCAGGCTCAACGACGTGGCCAAGCAGGGCGGCGGCCGGGTGGAGATCTGCCGGATCGCCGAGCACGTGCAGCCGGACCCGGACCTGATGGCCGAGCTGAAGAACGCGGGCGTGGTCCCGGGCAAGGACGTCGAAGTGATCGCCGCGGGCGCGAACAAGCAGCTCACGGTGCGCGGGGAGCACGGCACGGCCGAACTGACCATGGACATCGCCCACGCGGTGCTGGTCCGCGTCCGGTGAGTCAGGCGCACCGCGCGGCCAGGGCCTTCCTGGCGCAGTACGGCCGCGCGCCGCTGGGCGTGTGGTCGGCTCCCGGCAGGGTGAACCTGATCGGCGAGCACACCGACTACAACGACGGTTTCGTGCTGCCGTTCGCCCTGCCGCACCGGATCGCGGTCGCCGCGGCGCCGCGCGCGGACGGCATGCTCGCGGTCACCACGATCTCCGACAACGGCAGGGCGCAGCGCGCCGAACCCGTCGCGGTCGCGGACCTGGAACCCGGCACGGTGACCGGCTGGCCCGCCTACCCCAGCGGAGTGGCGTGGGCACTGCGCCGCCAGGGCTATGACATCACCGCCGCAGGCAGGGACATCGCCGCCGCGGGCAGGGAGATCGCCGCGGGCGGGGCCGACCTGGTCATCGCGGGTGACGTGCCCGCGGGTGCCGGGTTGTCCTCCTCGCACGCGTTGGAGTGCGCGGTGGCGCTGGCGCTGCTCGGCCTCCTCGGGCACGAGCTGGACGCCGGGGGCGCGCCCTCGCGGCAGGAGATCGCGAGGTGGGTGCAGCACTCGGAGAACGACTTCGTGGGCGCGCCGACCGGCCTGCTGGACCAGACGGCGTCGCTGTGCTGCACCAAGGGCAACGTGCTGTTCCTCGACGTGCGCTCCGGCGAGTCGGAGCAGGTGCCCTTCGACGCCGCGGCCGAGGACCTGGCCGTGCTGGTGATCGACACCCGGGCGAACCACTCGCTGGCCGATTCCGCTTACGGCGAGCGGCGCAGCGGGTGCGAGCGCGCCGCGGAACTGCTGGGCGTGCCCGCGCTGCGCGATGTGTCGGTCGACGACCTGCCCTCGGCGCTGGAGCGGCTGCCCGGCGAGCTCGGTCCCCTGGCGCGGCACGTGGTCACGGAGAACGCCAGGGTGCTGGAGACCGTCGCCCTGTTGCGGGCGGGCAAGATGGCGCAGATCGGCCCGCTGCTCACCGCCTCGCACGAGAGCCTGCGCGATGACTACCGGGTCTCCTGCGCGGAGCTGGACGTCGCGGTCGACGCGGCGCTGGCCGGTGGGGCCCTCGGCGCGCGGATGGTCGGCGGCGGTTTCGGTGGTTCGGCCATCGCGCTGACCTCCACCGCGCTCCTCGACGACGTGCGCAGGACGGTGTTCGCGGCCTACGCCGAGCACGCGTTCACCCCGCCTCGGCTGTTCGTCGCGGTGCCCGCCGCGGGCGCCGGCCGGGACGAGGCCGCCGAGGATCGCGAGACAGACCAGAACGAACACCACGCATGACCCAGTGAGGAAGGTAGGAACCAGGTGAAGCTGCTCGTCACGGGCGGGGCCGGCTACGTCGGCAGCGTGAACGCGGCCCGGCTGCTGGAGGCCGGGCACGAGGTGGTCGTGCTCGACGACCTGTCGACGGGGCACGCGGACGCGGTCCCGCACGGCGCGCGCTTCGTCGAGGGCGACGCGGGTGACGCGGGCTCGCTGCTGGCCGAGGGCTTCGACGGGGTGCTGCACTTCGCGGCCAAGTCCCTGGTCGGGGAGTCCATGGAGAACCCGTCCAAGTACTGGCACGGCAACGTGATGACCGCGCTGAACCTGCTGGACGCCATGCGGGACAACGGAACCCCGCGCCTGGTGTTCTCCTCCACCGCCGCCACCTACGGCGAGCCGGAGGAGGTGCCGATCAAGGAGACCGCGCCGACCCGGCCCACCAACACCTACGGCGCCTCGAAGCTGGCGATCGACTTCGCGATCACCTCCTACGCGGCCGCGCACGGCCTGGCCGCGGTGAGCCTGCGCTACTTCAACGTGGCGGGCGCCTACATGAACTACGGCGAGCGGCACGCCGTCGAGACCCACCTGATCCCGATCGTGCTCCAGGTCGCGCTCGGGCAGCGCGAGCAGGTCCAGATGTACGGCGAGGACTGGCCGACCGAGGACGGCACCTGCGTCCGCGACTACGTGCACGTGGTCGACCTCGCCGACGCGCACATGCTGGCGCTGCAGCACGCCGAGCCGGGCAGGCACCGGATCTACAACCTGGGCAGCGGCAGCGGGTTCTCGGTCAAGCAGGTCATCGACACCTGCCGCCAGGTCACCGGGCACCCGATCCCGGCGGTCGTGGCCCCGCGCCGCGCCGGGGACCCCGCCGTGCTGGTCGCCTCCAGCGAGCTGGCGCAGGACGAGCTGGGCTGGAAGCCGCAGCGCACCGACATCGCCAGCATCGTCGGCGACGCGTGGGAGTTCGCCAGCAAGAACGGCTGAGCCGCGGTCGTGGCCCGCCGGTCGTGGCGACTGCCCGCGACCGGCGGTCACGCCGACCCCATCAGTTCGCTGTGCTCCGCGGCCCCGTCCAGCGCGAGTATGGCCAGTTCGTCCGGCGGCATCCCGTGGTCCAGCGCCGTGCGCAGCAGCCGCCCGAGGCGGTGTGAACCGTCCGCCGCCTCCACCACCTCCAGCGCCATGCCGGCCAGCGAGCCGTCGCCCCGGAGATAGCTGGCGTAGGCCAGCAGCACCGCCGGTTCCGCCCGCTCCGGACCGGGCACCGCCCTGGTCAGCGCCAGCCACACGCGTTCGGCCTCATCGGCCAGGTCGCCGAGCACCGTTGCCAGGCACGCGTCCCGGACTCGCCGATCGGCGAGGGCCATCGCCAGTCGTGCCACGTCCTCGTCGGAGAGCCGGAGCGGTTGTTCCGCGGCGGCGGTGATGGTCGCGTGCAGCAGCCGCAGCGCCTCCGCCGGGCCGTCGAAGCCCGGCGGTGTGACGCCTCCGGAGTTGTCCAGCAGCGCGTCGATGAGCGCGGTGCGCCGCTCGAGCGCGTCCGGCGGGTCGGGGTCGAGCACCGCCCGCATCTCCGCGCGGCTGGCGAAGGTGACGTTGCCCGCGAGTGCCGTCGCGGCGGCGATCGGGTTGTCCGCTGGATCGGGCAGGAGGCCGCAGCAGTCCGCCTCGTCGTAGCACCGCCAAGCGGCTCCGTCCACAATGGACTCCGCCCAGACCGCGTGCCGGATCGGGACGCCAGCGCTCCCGAACGCCTCGTCCAGTTCGGCGATCAGTCCGGCGTGCGGCAGCTCCGCGGGCCACGGTCGCGGTTCCGCCGGGCACAGCACCACCGCGATCACCTCGGTGGCGCGGTGCCCGAGCACGGGTGCGAGCAGTTGTGCCGCAACGGCTTGCCGGTCCTGCTCCGCGGGCAGGTCGACCCGCAGTGCCAGGCCGACGCGGACGCTGTCGTCCCGCTCGGCGAGGCAGATCAGGACCAGGGAGTCGGTGGGGTGGAAGCCGATGAGGTGCGGGACGGCGGCGACCAGGTCGGCGACGTCGCGGAGCCGGCTCACCCCGTCCGGGGTCGTGGTGGAAGGCATGGCTCCACTGTCACCGCCACCCCGACCGCCCGGAGCCCTGCCGAGCGAATCTGTGGACAACGGGTACCGATGTGGACAACTCCACGCACGTGGTCGGCCGCCGTTCCGTTTCGTACTCATAGCGGGAAATGGAGCGCTCCCAAACCCCGACATGAGTACGAAACGGGGAAACGGTGGCACAAGGACACGATCGGGTAGAGCTAGGTGATCTCGATCTGCGTGGTCGTCCTGGCGCCGTTCACCGCGACGCCGAGGTCGACCTTGCCGGGCCCGAGCGCGGTGAGCGTGCCGGTGGCCGGGTCGAACGCGGCGCTGTGCGCGGATGTGACGCCCTGGGCCGGGCCGATGTGCAGGTTGGCCGACCCGAACCAGTCCGCGCTGACCGGGTAGGCCACGGAGATCCTGCGCTGGCCCTGCAGGACGGTCGCGCCCGCCGGTGCAGTGGCTCCGGCCGCGAGCCGGGGCGGGGCGGTCAGCTCCAGCCGGTCCACGTGCGCCCTGATCTCCGACCGCACGGGGTCCCGCTGGTCCGCGGGGTCGATGCGGACCATCGTCCAGCCCGTGAAGCCGCCGTCGCCGGGGGGCGCGGCGGGCGCCTTGCCGGAGTTTCCGTTGATGAGGAACGGAACGCCGTCTGTGCGGCCCGCGTGGAACAGCCCCGCGTGCGCTGCGAGCGACACCGCTGCCTTCCCGCTGCGTGCGCGGAAGTCGGCCAGCCACTTCGACAGCAGCGGCCCTTCCAAGGGGTCGGTCAGCTCCGACGAGCCACCGGGCAGCGGATCGTCGACGGGGTGGTGCATCGACACGAGCACGCCACGCACGGACGGATCGGTCGCGGCGGAGTCCAGTGCCTGGCGTAGCAGCTTGATCTGATCGAAGCCGCCCGCGCGCAAGGTGCCGAGCGACGAGTCGAGCAGCACCATCCGCACGCCGCCCTGGTCGACGACGCGGAAGGTGTCACCGAAGGCTTTGCGGAACTCCTCGGTGGTGCCGGGGCCGTAGGTCTCGTGGTTGCCGGGGAGGTAGTACCAGGGCACGCCCTTGCCGACGAGCTCTTCGTCGATCACCTTGCGCGCCAACGCGAAGTCGGCCGCGGTGCCCCTGTCGACCAGGTCGCCGTTGATAAGCAGGACGTCGGGTTTGGCCGCCAGCGCCTCGCGGAAGGTCCGCCGCGCCTGTGCCACCAGAGGTCCTTCGGGGTTGTCGGCCGTGAACTGCGCGTCGCTGACCACCGCGACCCGTAGCGCGCCTGGCTTCCCCGGGAGGTCCCCGTCAGTCACCACGACACGGTCCTTGCGCGAGGCATCGGCGGGCACGGAGATCTGCGGCGCCACGGATGCGGTCAGATCGTCCAACAGGAGTCGGCCTTCGTACTGCCTACTGCCATCGGTCTCCACCACGTAGAGCCGTTGCACGCGCAGTTCGCCTGTAAGCGCCGCAGGCACCTCGGTGTCGAGGTAGCGCCACCCAGTCCAGTCAATCTTCTTGGAGAGGTCGAGGATGGTCGCGGTACCCGTGCTGTCGAGCAGGCTCAACCGCAGCCAAGTCCCCTTGCCGTCACCGTTTACCCACGCGCCCACGCGCTGGGTGCCGGCAGGTAAAGCGATGGGCGTGCGCGCGTTCACGTAGGCGGCCCTGGTCACTGTGGCACCCGTGAGCCGGTAGTCCAAGGCGACCGCGTTTCCGGTCCTGCCCGCCACAGTGGACAGTGATGCACCCACAACCGCAGGGAAGACCGTGGCGTTCCACGGGCCTACAGAGTCCATAGTGGACACACCGGCGTCCTTGGTGCCGATCGTGACGCCGAAGTGCGTGGCGAGGCCGCCCACCTTCACGGTGATCACAGTCCCACCAGTCGGCGCCGCGGCGGACACCGCGAACCCGTCGCCGTCCGGCGTGACGTGCACGACGCGCTGGTCGTAGCTGAGCTGCACATCGCGCGGTTCCACCCACGTGGTGAAGCCCTCCGCGTCCTGGCCCAGCACCCGGAAGCGCCCGTTCGCACCGATGCCGGACAGCGCGACGCGCTCGGTGTCGGTGTCCACGCGCACGGGCTCGCCGAGCACAGTCATGCCCAGCTCACCGCTGGCACGGCCCGAAGACGCAGTCAGCTTCACAGTGCCCGACTTGCCCGCGCGGAACGTGCTCAGCCCCGAAGACGCCTCCAGTTTCCCGGCGTTGGACGGGCTGACCTTCCACCGCGGCGAAGCGTTCACGGGCCCGCCGATCTCGTCGTGGCCCCACGCGCCCACAGTGCGGCTGAGCCCGGCGAGCACGCGGTTCGACTGGTCGCCCAGGGTTCCCGGCTCCACGCGGAAGCCGGTGAGGCGCCCGCTGCCGCTGGAACTGGTCAGGCCGAGCCCGTTGGGCACGATGCGCTGCCCACCGTCCGAAGGCGAGTTGTGCACCGACACAGCGCTATGGCCGGGCAGGCGCGCTACAAGCGTCGACGAGCCCCCACCGTCGAGGTTGAGCGCGTCGTCGGCGCCCAGGGACTTCATGTACTCGCCAAGTTCGCGGTAGGTCATGCCGCGACTGGCGGTCTGCCTGCCGTCAATCGTGACTAGCCACATCTTGCGGCCATCAGCGGAGAAGCCGACCGCAGTGCGGGGGTGGATCGCGGTGTCGGTCTGCGGCAGCACTACGCCGTCGCGCAGCAGCGGCAGATTGCCACCGATGGCCACCTTCAACGGGTCGCCCTGGTGTCGCGGTTGGTAGCGCACATCGACGCGGTCACCGACGCGCAGTGCTTCAAGTGCCCGAGCTCCAGCGTCGATTCCCAGCAACACCACCGTGTTCCCGGCAATCGGACCCGAGCCTGTAGTGGTGCGAAGCACGCTCACGACACCGTCGCGAACCTCGACCTCGCGGATCTGGTTAGCCCCCACAGCGGACCAGGAGCGCGGCTGTGTGCCCCACAGCGATGTGTAGATGCCTACGCCGTTCTTGGCCACGTCCGGCGAGTTGAAGTTGGTGGCAGTAATCGAGGAGCCGTTCGGCAGGGTCGCGCTGGCCTGGAGGAAGACCTCAAGCATGCGGCCGACACCGCTGCCGTTGATGCCGACACCGTGGTTCCAACCGCTGGCGGGCGCGTGCCGTAGGACGCCGTTGTCGATGCCGACGCCTCGCGGAGCGCCGGTCTCGTTGATGTCGAAGAAGTCGCCGTTGACGCCCGCGATGGCACCCGTGCGCGCTGCCTGCTCGGTGAGGACGGTGCGCGCCGCCACTGGGCCAGGGCTGAGGTACTGGGCCTTGAGGCTCGGCTGTGACAGGTCGGCGGTGAGCACGTCGCCCTGGATCCAGCCGGTCGGGCGGAGGCTGCGGAACTCGCTCAGCGCCAGACCGGGCGCGATGGGCCGGTCGGCCCTGCTGACCACGAGGTCCTGCTCGGTGGCCGCGGTGCGCGCGGCGGGGCTCTGCGGGAGCAGTTGGACCGGTCCGTCCACCGAGGACGAACCGGGGCGGCCCTCGACCGGCTCCGGCCCGAGCGCGGCGGGCGGGGCTGCGACGCCCACCCCGGTACCGCCCAGTGTCAGGCCGAGCACGGCGAGGACCGCGGAGACGACAGCGGTGCCGCGGGTGCGCACAACGTCCTCCAGCGACTAGGTGAATAACTCACCGGAAGCACACTGTATGCAGGTGAACCTTGACTATCCACCAGAGGAAGGACGGCTTGCCGCTGGACGGCCGAAAGGCCCCCTTCCGTGGTGGGAGGAGGGCCTTTCGCGAGGTGGTTCAGCGGCCGAACGCCGCCAGGAACGCCTGCTTGCCGCCGAGGGCGGGCAGGACGAGCCGGGTCTGGTTCAGCGTCACCGCGAGGCCCGCGCCGGGCTTCGGCCGCAGCGTGTAGTCGTAGTCGCTGGAGAGCAGGACCAGCCCGAGCTTGTTGCCCGCGGGCAGGACGTAGTCCATCGGCTGCA
Source organism: Allokutzneria sp. A3M-2-11 16 (assembly GCF_024213555.1). GTDB lineage: Bacteria > Actinomycetota > Actinomycetes > Mycobacteriales > Pseudonocardiaceae > Allokutzneria. Next base: position 523,437 of record NZ_JANAVO010000002.1, read on the forward strand.
TCTCGACGCTGAGCGAGTACTGCTCGCCCGGCTTCACCGGCTCCGTGCGGTCGGGCCGCGAACGGTTCTGCGGATCGGTCCACCCGCGCGTGATCACCTTCGTGGTGCCGTTGGGGGCGCGGTCGACCAGCACCGCGGTCACGTTCGCCGCGGGGCGGTCGAAGGCGACCTTCAGCTCCGCTTTCACGGTGCCGCTGATGCGCACTGCTTCCTTCGCGGCGGGCGTCGCGTACGACAGCCGGTTGCCAGAGCTGGGCAAGGAGATCAGCTGGTCGGCCTTCTTGCTGGCGTCGTCGGCCAGCTTCTCCACCACGGCGCTGCCGGGAACCGGTGCGGTGGCTTCAAGGCGACCGGTGGACGCACCACCGGGCCACGGGTAGACCGAGACGTCGCTGCTGCCGGGAACGGGCCATTCGGCTTCGTTGACCCAAGTGCCGTTCTCACGCTGAATGGTCGCGCGCGGCTCCGCCTCGACGTTGTTCTGCTGACCGAACAGGTAGCGGGTGTACCAACGGTTGAGCGTCTTCAACCACTCGTCACGGCGCAGGCCCAACGGGTCCGTGTGGCCGGACTGGTGCCACCAGATCTTGTGCGGCACCTTGTTGGCCTTCAACGTGTCGTACCACTGCGCGGCGTGCTTGGTCTTGACGTTCCAGTCCTTCAGCCCGTGCACGACCAGAGTCGCCGCGCGCACCTTGTTGGCGTCGTTGAGGTAGTTGCGCTCATCCCAGAACGGGCTGTAGTCGCCCGTGACGCGGTCCTGCTGGCGCACGATCTCGTCGATCACCGGCTTGCAGATCTCGCGGTCGGAACGGCTGTAGACGTACTCGGCGAGCACGTCCGCGTCCTCGCCCTGGTAACCGCCGGGAGCGACGACCGCACCGTCAGCGCGGTAGTAGTCGTACCAACTGGAGATCGCCGCGATGGGCACGATCGCCTCAAGGCCCTTCACACCGGTGGAAGCCACCGCGTTCGGCAGGGTGCCGTTGTAGGACACGCCCATCATCGCTGTCTTGCCAGTGGTCCATGAAGCCACAGAAGGCTTGTTCGCCGTGTCGCGTGCCGTAGTGCGACCGTTGAGCCAATCCACCACCGAACGCGCACCGACGGTCTCGTTGCGGCCACCGGTCGTCGGGCAGCCCGTGGACTCACCGGTACCGAGCGATTCCGCGTAGACAACGGCGTAACCGCGCTCCAGGAGGTACTTCTCGTAGCTCGACGGGCGAATCACGCCGGGGTTCGGGCCGGAGGTGCCGAGCGCGGCCGCGATGCGCGGGTCCTGGTTCGGGTCAGTGCCCGGACTGTCGCGCCGATCATTCCTGCGCGGCCCGTCCGGCACGTGCAGCTCGACGTCCACGTTGTGGTTCGGCACGTTGTTCCCGCCCGCGTAGTACGGGCTCGGGAGGTAGACCACGGGCACCTTGAGGCCCTCGGTGGTCGCGCGCTGGCGCACTACGTCCGCGCGCACCTCGTCATCCTTGCCGTCCCGGTCGCTGTCGATCGGAACCCGGATGAACACCTTCTCTCGCACGACATCCGCCGGGTTGTAGACCGGCTGCGCCTCACCGTCGACGAACACCGGCTGCTGCGGCGGCGCGGCGGCCAGCGCGTGCGCACCGGTCAGCGGCAACACCACCATCGCGGCCAGCAGGACTGTTCGTGCACGCCTCATCGGCTTCTCCCCTAGAGATTGGGTACTTGCGCACCTTCGCGGCGGGAGACCACGAGGTCAATACTCCAAATGTCCTTCTGAATCCACAGGGCACCGTGAAACACTGATGACGTGAACGAGTTCCTGGCGGGCCTGGTCGCCCATCCGCTGTACGGAGCCGATCACGCGCGGACCGACCTCGCGTGGTGATACGGGCCTGATCGCCCGAACCCACCCATCCTTTTCCTGGAAGGTCTGTTTCCGCATGTCCAACGACATCGCGGCGTTCGTCGCCGCGCTCCCCAAGACCGAACTGCACGTCCACCTCGTCGGCGCCGCCTCCGTGCCGACTGTTCTGGAACTCGCGCGGCGGCACCCCGACGGCGGCGTGCCGACCGATGAAGCGTTGTTGAAGGACTTCTACGTCTTCCGGGACTTCGCGCACTTCCTGGACGTGATCCTCGCGGTGAGCGCGCTGGTGCGCACCGGCGAGGACATCGTGACCCTGGTGACCGGTCTCGCCCGCGACCTCGCGCTGAGCACGGTCCGCTACGCCGAGGTCACCGTGACGCCGCACCTGCACCTGCTGGCCGGGATCGAGCCGGACGAGCTGGCCGAGGCGCTGGAGACCGGCCGCAAACGGGCGTTCGACGAGCACGGCGTGCTGCTGGCCTGGATCTTCGACATCCCCGGCGAGAAGGGTCGCGCCGCCGGGGCCACCACCGTGCGGTGGGCGCTCCGGCACCGTCCACAAGGGACAGTGGCGTTCGGGCTCGGCGGACCGGAGATCGGCGTGGGGCGGGCGCAGTTCGCCTCGATGTTCACCCTCGCCAGGGAGGCGGGGCTGCACAGCGTGCCGCACGCCGGGGAGACCACGGGCCCGGCGACGATCTGGTCCGCCGTGCACGACCTGGGCGCGGAGCGGATCGGCCACGGCATCTCGTCGATCCACGACCCGCGCCTGGTGGAGTACCTGGCGGAGCGGCGGATCGCGCTGGAGGTGTGCCCCACGTCGAACCTGCGCACCCGCGCGGTGCGGGCCATCGGCGAGCACCCGCTGCCGAGGCTGGTCCAGGCCGGAGTGGTCGTCACGCTGAACACCGACGACCCCGGCATGTTCGACACCGACCTCAACCGCGAATACCTGTTGTGCCACACCGAGTTCGGCTTCGGCAGGAACGATCTCGCGGAGCTGGCCCGCAACGGTGTGCGCGCCTCGTTCTGCGGCGAGGACGTGCGGAGGCGACTCCTCGCGGAGATCGACGCGGTGGTCTGACGCGCTGGTCTGACTCGCTGGCGGAGCCCGGTCGCCGAGCGCGACCGGGCTCACGGCGTCAGCGGCGGGGACGGCGGCAGACGTAGGTGATGGCGGGCGGGAGGTTCGCCCAGACCACGCGGGTCAGCAGGACCTCGTCGAAGGTGGCTTCGAGGAGACGGCGGAACCGGCGGGCGTTGTCCATGCCCAGCGCGTGCACGTACGCGAACGTGGTGAACACGCCGTGCGGGTGCAGCGTCTCCGCGACGTGGCCGAGGATCTCGCGCTGGCCCTGCTCGCCGATCAGCGCCCACGGCAGGCCGCTGACCACCGAGTCGACCGCGTCGACGCCGCGGTCGGCGAGGAGTTTGCCCAGCTCGGTGGCGTTGGCGTTGAGGACCTCCATGTGCGGGTAGTTCTCCCGCAGGTGCCCGGCCAGCTCCTCGTCCAGCTCCACCGCCAGGTAGCGGCCGCGCGTGCCGAGGCGGGCCGAGATGCCGTCGCTGACCGCACCGCTGCCCGCGCCCAGCTCGACGACGACCGGGTCGCCGGAGCCGGGGATGACCGAGGCCAGCCGGGCGGCCAGCGCGGGGGAACTGGGCCACACGCCACCGATCAGACTGGGGCGGCGCAGGACGGCCTGGAAGAACACGCGGGACGCGTTGCGAGAGCTCGACACCCCTCCTAGCCTGCCCTGTCGCCCCTGAGAGATGCCAACCACCCTCCTTTAAGGAGCGCTGACCAGCATGTCTTCGATGATCTTCGCGATGGCGGACTTCTCGGTCGCGAGCTTCAAGTAGGCGTGGTCACGGGTCGCCGGGCAGACCCACTCGTTCGCCCCACCGGCACCGATGCGGTTCGAGCCACCGCGCACCTCGGTGAAGTGCTTCGCGCCGCGCACCGCGTAGTACATCGGCAGCACGTCCCACAGCTCACCGTCGACGCCAGCGCCGAAACCGATGCGGAAGGTCTCCGCTAGTGGGGTCGCTCCAGTGATCCGCTTGCCGAAGGACACCGAGAGCTCTCCGCCGCTGAACACCACAGGAGTCGGCCAGTCGTGCACTACGCGCGCGGTCGCCGCCGGGTCGAGCGCGAAGTTGAATTCCGGCTCGGTGGTGCTGCGCGGGTACTGGCCGCCCATCACGATCAGCCGGGAAACCTTCCTGCGCACCAGATCCGCGTCAGTGTTCAACAGGTTGCGCAGGTTCGTCGTGGCGCCCAAGGAGACCACTACGACACTGCGGTCCTTTTGTGTGGCAAGCAGCTTGCGGTAGAGCGCGGTCGCTTCGGGTGCCGCGCTACCGCCTTGTAAGTCATGCGGGAACTTCTTCGCGAGCTGTGGCGCGTAGTTATGCGCGAACTCCTCGCACGTGGAGTTGTCCGTCGGCTTGAGAACACCGATCGGGATGTTCGGGTGCTTGTAGTGCGTGTTGACCACATCCACCGCAGCCGCGCCCGCATCGCCCCGCGTGTCGACCATGACGCCGAGCAGCTTCGCCTCGCCCTTGCTGTGCATGAGGTTGGCCATCGCGAGCGCGGGAACGTCGTCCACCGCGGCACAGATGTCCGTGTCGATGATCAGGGGCACCGGGGCGGGGTGGGCGGCCGGGACGACGAGCGTCGCGGCCACCGCCACCGCGCTGAGGATGGTGAGCACGCGCAGAGACTAAGCGCGGCCGACAACGATCACCAGGTTCGCCGGTCTTCAAGTACCCCACACCCCCCTCTCAGCGGTCGCTAACTGCTACTAACCCCGGGGTTAGTGGCGGTTAGCGACGGTTTCAGGTGGGGTTCGGTGTACTTGAAGACGTCCCAACCACTGGGCGGAGCAGGTTCGTGGACTGCGCGATCAGAGGGCGGCCAGGATCGCGGCGAGCTCCTTGGGAGTCGTGATCATGGGCCAGTGACCCGTGTCGATGTCCACGCGCTTCCACGCGGGCGGAACGAACTGCTGGAACCGGGGCATGCCCGTCGCGACGAGTCCGCGGAAGTCGTCGCACGCAATCACGACGCGCTCGAACGCCTGCTCCTTGTCACTGATCCGCAGCGGTTGCTCGTACGAGCCGTAGGGGTGACCGACCGCCTTGGTGCTCAGGAAGTCGTAGGTGTCCTTATCGATGCCCGCGTCCTGGCTCAGCGCCTCGAAGGACGGGAACGGGAAGCGGTCGTCGACGTTCGGGATCGGGCCGCTGAAGTCCAACATCGACTCACCGTTCTCGAACGGCGCCGAGTCGAGGTAGACCAGCTTCGCCAGCCGCTCGCCCACGCGGTCGGCCACGCCGGTGATCACCATGCCCGCGTAGCTGTGCCCGACCAGCACCACGTCCTCGCGGTCGCCGATCACGGCGGTCACGTCGGCGATGTGCGTCTCCAGGTCGATCGAGGCCGCGTCACCGCCGCCGTCCAGGCCGCTGAGCGTCACCGCGTGCACCTCGTGGCCCTCCGCCCGCAGCAGGTCAGCGACCTCCGCGTAGGCCCAACCACCGATCCAGGCACCGGGAACCAGCACGTAAGTGGTCATCTCGTGTCTCCTCGCTCGTCGTCGTCGGGAGAACCGTAAAATCAAAACCGGACAGAACACGTCCGGATTAAGGTTGTGACCCGTGCCACATCCCACCACCCGGCTCCTGGCCATGCTGGAGCTGCTCCAGGCGCACCACCACCTGCTCGGCCGAGAGCTGGCGGAGCGGCTCGGTGTCGACGAGCGCACGGTCCGCCGCTACGCCAGCAGGCTGGCCGAGTTCGGCGTCCCGGTGGAGGCCGACCGCGGCCGGTACGGCGGTTACCGGCTGCGCCCCGGTTACAAGCTGCCGCCGCTGATGCTGAGCAACGATGAGGCCGTCGCGGTCACCTTGGGGCTCACCGCCTGCAAACGGATCGGTTTGGCGACAACGGAGCCCGCGGTCGACAGTGCCCTCGCGAAGATCCAACGCGTTCTCCCGCCCGCACTGCGCGAACGCACACAAGCAGTCCAAGAAGCGCTGGGATTCACGCTGCTCCCCCGTGAGAGCAAAGCTCCGGACACGGACACGTTGTTGGTCGTAGGCGAAGCCGTGCGCCGTAGGACACGCGTGCACCTCCGCTACCGGTCGTGGCGCGAAGAGGAGTCCGAGCGCGAACTGGACCCCTACGGCGTGGTCTTCCATTCCGGGCGTTGGTACGTCACGGGCCACGATCACCGCCACGGCGAGCTGCGCACGTTCAGGCTCGATCGCGTGCAGTCGGTTTCGTTGCAGGACAAGACGTTCGAGATACCCACGGACTTCAACGCGGTCGAGCACGTCACGCGGTCACTGGCGGGCGTGCTGTACACGTGGGAGGTCGAAGTTGTCGTAGAGGGCCCAGTCGACGCAGTGCGCAAACGCATCCCGCCTACGACAGGAACAGTGGTCGAAGAGCACGGCGTAGTCCTTCTGCGCACGCGCGCGGAGAAGCTGGACGGCATGGCGCGAATGCTCGCGAGCCTGGAATGGCCGTTCGTCATCCGCAAGCCCGTCGAGCTTCGCGCCGCGTTGCTCGACTTCTCCCGCCACCTGGCGAAATTGGCCGAGCGGGCGCCTTAAAAGAACGGCACCATGTGCCCATGTCGAAGACCGCGTCCGCATGCATGATCGTCCGCGCACCCGCGACAAAGGCGTTCCAAGCCTTCGCCGACCCGGCCGTGACCACGCGGTTCTGGTACAGCAAGAGCAGCGGGCCGATGGTCTCGGGCGCGACGCTGCGCTGGGAGTGGGAGACCTACGGCGCGTCGGCCGAGGTCCACGTCAAGGAGGTCGACGAGGGTCGGCTGATCCGGTTCGAGTGGGGCAACTACGAGCAGCCGACCACAGTCGAGCTGAAGTTCACCCCGCGCACGGCGGACGCCACCTTCGTCGAGGTCACCGAAACCGGCTTCACCGGCTCAGATGACGACGCCTTCCAATGGGTCAACGACACCGTCGGTGGCTTCACGACCGCGCTGTGCGCGATGAAGGCCCTACTGGAGCACGGCATCGAACTCAACGCGGTCCCCGACCACCATCCCGTCTAGCGGTCTAGAAGGCGTCCAGCAGCCCTGGACGTGGCCCTGCGAAGGCCGCGTCCAGCAACGCGTCCGTGCGGCCGTCACCGCCGTAGAGCAGGTCATACCGACGCAGCGCCGCCGTGCTCGCTCCGCCGCCGTAGAGCGTCGCGAGCCCGCGGCTGCCGATGACCACCTCGCCGCTGCCTCCTGGCTCCAACGTCGCCGAGCCCGCCGCCACCATCAGGCGGTGCGGTCCCGCGTTCCACGGACACACCTCGTCCACGATCTCCAGGTCCACGGTCGCCCGCAGCTCCGGCCACCCACGCGCCGCGATCGCCGCAGGCGCGTCCACGAGGCGCAGCATCCACGCATCCATCGACGCGCGCTCCAAATGCACGGGCAGCCCCCACACAAGCTCGTCGGGCACGGCCAGGCGCAGCTCCGTCGTAGGCGCCACGGTGCCCCAACTGCCGAACTGCGCAAGCAACGTCGTCAGTGCGCGCTCGGTCAACGTGATCAGGTCGGTGACTACGAGCTTCGCACCGAGGCCGTAGTTGTCCGTGCGCTGCCAGCTCGCATAGCCCTCCGCGCCGTCTGGTCCCTCCACCAACGTCATGCGGTACTCGTCGAGCACTTCGGCTGGAGTCGCCTTGAAGAGCGGCCCACTGCGCTCCATCAGGCCGTTCCCGGCGCGGGCGTAGGCGCGGTAGACCTCTTCCACCACAGGGAAGTCCTCGACCGTCACGGGGCGCACGGTCACACCGGGCGCGAGCCGCACCGACTGCAAGGCCGTTGTGGGAACGCGTTCGTCCACGATCGCGCCGACCTGTTCCCAACCGAGCTTGCGGTAGAGACCCGGCACGCTCGGCATCAACGTGCTGATCACCGCACCACGGTCCCGGGCGGCGCCGAGCAGGTGCTTGAGCAGCTTCTGCGCGACTCCGCCACCGCGGTACTCGGGCGCCACCGCGACGCCCGCGATGCCGCTGGTGGGCACGAGCCGCCCACCGAACCACTGGCCCTGTTCGCGGTCCGCGGCGTCCGCGACGAGGGTGCCCCGTTCGTCGAACACACCCCACCAATTCACGCCCGCGTGGTCCGCGATCGCCGGCAATGTGGCCTTGACCTGGGACAACGACTGGGTTCGACCAAACGCGACCCGGTTGAGCTCGTAGCGGGCGGGCACGTCTTCGTCGGCAAGCGGTCGGATCGTCAGCTCCACGCGCTCATTGTTGTGCAGCGGCACGCACTCCGACCACTAGAAATGACGGCAGCACCGCGAGGAACCGGTCACGCGATCCCCGCTCGGCCTGCTCAGCGAGCCAACCGTCAGCATCCGATGGGGCGATCTGCCGCAGCAGTGGTGCGAGCGCGGCATGATCGGTGTACACCGCCGCTTGGACCTCCACACGTACATCGGTGAAGCCGTTGTCCAGCAACAGCTCCCGGTACTTCAAGCCGCCGTTCGACGTGGACATCCGCTGGGCGTAGGCGCGCAGCAGCGAACGGGTCAGCTCGGGATCGTCGGAGGCCACGGCCCACATGTCGTAGTCCTGGCCGATCAGCGCGATCCGGCCCCGCGGCACGAGCACCCGGCGTGCCTCCGCCAATGCCCGCGACGGCTCGGCGAGCAGGTGGTACAGCCGCTGCGCGCGATAGCAGTCCACAGAGGATGATTCGACCGGCAGGCTCTCCGCGGTCCCCTGGCGAAAATCGCACGAAGGAAACCATTCGCGGGCGAAGGACAACGCATCACCGGCGTCGACCCCGATCGCCCGCGCGCCCAGCGAAGTCAGCTCGGCGACCGCGTGGCCCGTTCCGCACCCCACGTCGAGCACGACCTCATCCGGCTTCACCGCCAGGAGTTCGTGTGAGCGCTCCCTCAGCGCCTTGCCCTGCGGCATGCGCTCGGTCTGGTCCCAAAACGGCGGCTGAGTCACGCCGTCCACTATGCGCGATCAGCATCGACAACGCGGCAGCCAGCACGCTCAAGCACGCGGCGACATACCAAGCCACGGTGTACTCACCGAGCGAATCGCGAACCAGACCCGCCGCCGTCGCCGCGATCGCCGCACCGACCTGGTGTGAGGCGAAGACCCAACCGAAGACAACGGCACCATCCGCGCCGAAATGCTCACGGCACAGCGCCACGGTCGGCGGCACCGTAGCCACCCAGTCCAAGCCGTAGAAGATGATGAACACCAACATGCTCGGGTGCGCGGTCGCGTCGAACAGGCTGGGCAGGATCGCCAACGACACACCCCGCAGCCCGTAGTAGATCCCGAGCAGCACACGCGAGTCGATCCGGTCCGTCAGCCAACCGGAGAACACTGTGCCCGCGATGTCGAAGATGCCCACGAGCGCGAGCAGGCCCGCCGCAGCCGTACTAGGCATGCCGTGGTCGTGCGCAGCGGGAATGAAGTGCGTACCCACCAAGCCGTTCGTAGTCATCCCACAGATCGCGAAACCACCCGCGAGGTACCAGAACGCCTTAGTGCGAGCTGCGGAGAACAGTGCACGAACAGCCCGCCGAGCCGCCCCTTTTACGGGCGCGGGCGGTGCCGATACGGGACCTGGAGCGCCGTAGGCGGTCAAACCGACCTCGCCGGGGTGATCGCGCAACAGCCACAACACGAGCGGAACCACCGCCAGCGCCGCGAAGGCCACGGTAAGCGAGGCGAACCGCCACGTGCCCTGCTCCACGATCAGCGCGAGCAGCGGAAGAAACACCAACTGCCCGGCAGCGCCACCCGCGGTGAGCACTCCGGTCACGATGCCGCGGTGCTTGACGAACCACCGGTTGGTCACGGTCGCCACGAACGCCAACGCCATCGATCCCGTGCCGAGGCCGACGAAGACACCCCAGAACAGGATGAGCTGCCAGGACTGCGCCATGAACACCGTGAGGCCGCTGCCCGCGGCGACGAGAAGCAGCGCCCAAGCCACGACCTGCCGGATGCCGAAGCGGTCCATCAGCGCGGCGGCGAACGGTGACGTCAGGCCGTAGAGCAGCAGGTTGATCGAGACGGCGAGCGAGATCGTGCTCAGCGGCCAGCCGAACTCCTCGTGCAGCGGGTTGATCATCACTCCGGGGGTGGCCCGGAACCCGGCCGCGCCCACCAGCGCGATGAAGGCGATGGCGGCCACGAGCCAGGCGCGATGCGGTCTGTGCTTCACCGGTTGAGCCTCAACCAGCGGTTTCACCGGGACGAGTGGCCTGATGGCCAACCTGTGTCAGGATCGGGCCATGACCGGACCGCACCGCATCGCCGTGCTCGCGCTGGAGGGCTCGGTCGGCTTCGACCTCGGGGTGCCCACGCAGGTCTTCGGCGCCGCGCGGGACGAGGACGGCGAGCCGCTGTACGAGGTGCGCGTCTGCACCCCGGACGGTGGCCCGATCCGCTGCGCCGCGGGCTTCCGGGTCCAGCCCGAGCACGGCCCGGAGGCGCTGGACTGGGCGCAGACCGTGATCACCATCGGGATGCAGCAGGGCAGCCCGGTCAAGGACGGGGCGCTCGACCAGCAGGTGATCGACGTGTTGCGGCGGGCGGCGCGGCACGCTCGGATGATGTCGATCTGCACCGGCGCCTTCGTGCTCGCCGCGGCCGGGCTGCTCGACGGCAGGCCCGCGACGACGCACTGGAGCTACGCGCGCCGGTTCCAACGGCTGTTTCCGAGGGTCCTGCTCGATCCGGACGTCCTTTTCGTCGACGACGGCGACGTGCTGACCTCGGCGGGCGTCGGCGCGGGCCCGGACCTGTGCCTGTACGTCATCCGCCGCGACCACGGCAGCGGGGTGGCGAACCGGGCCGCCCGCCGCTGCGTGATCGCGCCCTGGCGGGACGGCGGCCAGTCGCAGTTCATCGAGCGCCCGCTGCCCGAGCCCGCCGGGGCGGGCACGTCGGCGACCCGCGAGTGGGCGCTGCACCGCCTCGGCGAGCCGCTGACCCTGCGCGAACTGGCCGAACACGCCCGGATGAGCGTGCGCACCTTCACCAGGCGCTTCCGCGAGGAGACCGGGATGAGCCCCGGCCAGTGGCTGGTGCACCAGCGGGTCGAGCACGTGCGGCGGCTGCTGGAGGACACCGACCTGCCGGTGGACCAGATCGCGACTCGGGCCGGTTTCGGCACGGCGGCTTCGCTGCGGCAACACCTTCGTGCCAGGCTCGGGGTCGCGCCGAGCGCGTACCGCAGGACCTTCCGGCCGGCGGGCTGAGAGCAGGAACCCGGCGGCTGCCCCGCTCGTTCACCGGGGGCGGGGCCGAAGGGGGATGGATGTCCACTGTGGACACGAACTGGGACGCACGAGAAGAGAAGCGGGACCAGCGCAGCGAGCGGGTGATCGCGGAGTTCCGCCAGCGCCCCTCGGTGCGCAGGCTGAGCAGGCCGATGATCGAGGGCGGCTCGCGCCGGTTCGAGCTGACCTACGTCCGCGAGGGCAGCCGGGGCGCGACGCCGCTGCTCGTCCTGCCCGGCGGCCCCGGCCTCGCCTCGGTGCTGCCCTACCACCGGCACCGGACGCTGGCCGCCCGCCGCGAGTTCGACGTGGTCATGGTGGAGCACCGCGGGATCGGCCTGTCCCGGCACGACGAGCTCGGCCACGACCTGCCCTTCGGCGCGCTCACCGTGGACGCCGCGGCCGACGACCTCGCCGCCGTGCTCGACGACTGCGACATCGAGCGCGCGGTGGTGCTAGGCAGCTCCTACGGCGCGTACCTCGCGCAGACCTTCGGCGCCAAGCACCCCGAGCGGGTCGCCGGGATGGTCCTGGATTCCACCTACTCCACCGTTTCGGACTTCGCGGTGGCGCGGGACGAAGTGCGCCGGTTGCTGTGGCACGGCCGCGACGCGGCGACCGCGGGCATCGCGGCGAAACTGCGCGAACTGGTGGGCAGCGGCGTGATCCCGGCCGAGGAGACCGGCAGCGTCATCCCCGTCTTCTACGAGCTGGGCGGGCCCGCGCTGGTGGACCGGCTGCTCGACGCGGTGGCCGCGGGCCGGTGGGGGCCGTGGCGGTGGATGCACCGGGTCGCCGACGAGGAGCTGGGCAAGCCGAGCCGGTACGTGCTGGAGCTGGACCTGGTCTCGGCGATGAACTACCGCGAGCTCTACGACCTCGAACCGGACGGCCTCCCGCTGGACCAGGCCGTGGCCTTCGCCAAGCACGCCAAGGGTTTCCCCGCTTTCGAGGGCGAACCGCGCTGCCTGTTGAGCGCACTGGAGGACTTCGACTGGCCGACCGCGGTGCTGACCGCCGAGCGCGACCTGCGGACCGTGCGCCCGGTGGCCGAGCGGACCGCGCGGCTGCTGCCGGACGGGGCGCTCGTGCCGTTCCGGGACATGCCGCACAGCGTGCTCGACAACCATCCGGTCGCCGCGCTGAACGCCGCCCGCGGGGTCGCGCTCGGCCAGCACCACCGCCTGCCCGCGATGGCGCCGAAACTGGCCGCGCTGCCCAGCGGGTCCGCGCGGTCGCTGCTGGGCCTGGGTCTGCGGACCTGGCTGACGGTGGCGCGCCCCTAGGTCATGTCTCAAGCCCGCGTCAGCCGGTTGGCCAGCGTGGACATCGTGTACGTGCCGATGCCCAGCACCACCTCCAGCGCGTTCTGCTTCGTGTAGCCGTGCGCCAGGAACGCGGACAGCGCCTCGTCGTCGACGGCTCCCGAGGTCGCCAGCACCGTGAGGGTGAACTGCCGTACCGCTTCGAGCCGTTCCTCGGGCAGTGTTCGTTGCTCGCGCAGCGCCGCGACCAGCTCCGGATGATCGCCGAGCTTCGCCGCGTGCATCTCGACGCACACGTGGCAGCCGTTGCGCACCGCCACCGTCATGATCACCGTCTCGCGGGCGGTCATGTCCAGCGTCGTGCTCTCGAAGATCCCGCTCAGCTTGAGGAAACCGTCCAGCAGGTGCGGTGACTCGGCGAGCCGGGCGACCGGCACCGGTACGAAGCCGAACTTCGCCCTGGTCGCTTCCATGGCCCGGCGGGACGCGGCGGGCGCGGTGTCGATCGTGTGCTCGGTAAACATGCGGACCCCCGGTAAACTCGACAACGTGGTTGACGAAAAGGTAAACCAGGTTGTCGAGTTGCGCAACCCTCCCGGGTTCGAGCTGCCCCTGCTGCTGTTCGCCGGGTTCCGCTCGATCATCGACCGGCTGCACGCGGAGCTGGCCGCGCAGGGGCACCCCGACGTGCGCCCGGCGTACGGCTTCGCGATGCAGGCGATCGGGGTCGCCGGTGCCACCGCGAGCGAGCTCGGCAGGCGCCTGGGCGTCTCCAAGCAGGCGGCGGGCAAGACGGTGGACCGCCTGGTCGCCCTGGGCTACGCCGAGCGGGCCGACGACGCCGCCGATGCCAGGCGCAAGCTCGTCCGGCTCACCCCGCGCGGCCTCGACTCACTCGCCCGGTCGGCCGCGATCTTCGACGAGCTCCGCGCACACTGGGAGAAATCCCTTGGCGCACAACAACTCCAGCAGGTCGAGTCGGCGCTGCGCACGATGGCCCCGGCCGACGGGTTCCGCCTCGACGCGGCGAGCTGGTTCGGCGCCTAGCGGGGCGCCAGCTCGGTCAGCGCGGCCTCAGCGCGCCGCATCGACTCCGCCGGATCGGCGTCCGGCGAACCGATCTCCGGGTCGAAGTTGAGGTCGGCGAACACCTCGGTCACGCCCTGTTCGGCGAGCACGGCGAGGTCGCCGCGGATCTCGGCGAAGGACCCGGTCAGCGGACGCCGCCCGGCAGCACCTCCGGGGCCCACCATGACCGGCCCGCGGCAGACGAAGCGCAGAGCCGACGCATCGCGCCCCGCGTCGGCTGCCGCCTCGCGGACGAGCGCGATCGAGTCGCCGATGGTGCGCAGATCGGTGCTACTGCTGCTGATCCAGCCGTCCGCGAGCCGCCCGGTGCGACGCAGAGCCGCTTCCGCCTTCGCCCCGAGCAACACCGGCGGATGCGGCCGCTGAACCGGCTTCGGATCCATCCTGGTGCGCGGAACGCGGTAGAACTCGCCTTCGTGCTCGACCTCCTCGTCCGTCCACAGTGCATGGAGAGCGGTGACGAACTCCTCCGCCCGGCGTCCGCGCCCACGCGGGTCGACACCGACCGCCGCGAACTCCTCAGCGGCCCAACCGATGCCGAGCCCCACGTCGAGGCGGCCGCCGGACATGATGTCCACCGTGGTGAGTTGCTTGGCCAGCAACACGGGCGAGAAGAACGGCAGGTTCAGCACGGCGACGCCGAGCCTGATCCGCTCGGTCAGCGCCGCGACGTAGGACAGCGCGACGATCGGGTCCTGCACGGCCCGGTACGGCTCGCCCCAGGACGCGTCCACCGGCGACAGCAGCCGTTGGAACGTCCACAGCGAGTCGTAGCCGAGCTCCTCCGCGCGGCGGGCGACCCGAGCGAGGTTCGGCGGGGTCGCCCACGAGCCGGACACCGGTGCCGCGAAACCGATCTTCACCGGGCCACGATAACCCTCACGTCGCGAAACAGCCGCAGCCCGAGCTCCCCCACTCCATCTTGGCCGTCTTCGCCGCTTCCTCGGCGTCGGCCAACATGCGCAGCCGCTGCTCCCGCGTGATCAGGCGTCCGCGCGCGACCACGGAGTCAACGCGCCGGGTGTTGCGGATGTCGGCGAGCGGGTTCGCTTCCAGGACAACGAGATCCGCGTCCTTGCCCGGCTCGACCGTCCCGGAGTTCCGACCGAACGCCCTTGCGGCGTCCCGAGTTGCCGACTGGAGCGCGGCCATCGGGCTCAACCCGACCTCCACCAACAACTCCAGCTCGTCGTGCAACCCGAAACCCGGGAAGCAGTACGGGTTGTTGGTGTCGGTGCCCGCGAGCACCCCCACACCGGCGGCATGCATCTCGGCCACCAATCGTTTCTGCGCGAGGAAGAACTCCCGTGCCGGTGCGATGGATCTCACCATGCCTTCCCAGTACGTCCGCATCGCCGCCGGGACGTACTTCAGCCGTGGGTCGTCACGAAGGGCCTCGACCGGCGAGGACAGCACCTTGAGCACGTGCAGCGTCGGCACCTGCCACGTGCGGTTGCGGCGGAAATCCGCGTACAACGCCGCCGCCTTGCCCTGGTCGTGGTGGCGCGCCGCGCCTTCTTCCAGCTTCCGCACCGCGTTGTACCAGCCACGCGAGTTCGCCGGATCCACCGGCAACCGCGCGATCCGCTCGCGCAGTTCCGCCTCGTTGGTCGCCGTCGCGGTGAACAGGCCGAAGAGGTGCTCGATCGTGCGCTGCCCGGAATCGCTCGCGTACCGCGCCGCGATCCGGTCCGGCAGGTGTCCCGCGAAGGGAACGCCCCGGCCGCGGCATTCATCGGCGATCGCGGCGTAGGTGGTTTCGTCGAGGTACTGGTAGATCTTGACGAACTCCGCACCGCCCGCCACCGCGGCGCGCACGGCCGCCCTGGCCTCGGCCGCCGTGCGGACCTGGGTCGCCCCGGCCTCGGCCTGCAACGAGTGCGGACCGTCAATGATGTTGCTGGACAACAGGATTCGCGGCCCGGCCAGCTCGCCGCGGTCGATTCGACGCCGGAACTCGTGCACATACGGGAAGCTCCACATGTCCCGCACACCGGTGACCCCGTTGGCCAGGAACAGCGGCGGGAAGATCCGGTCCCACGGCATGTGGTGCACGTGGGCGTCCCACAGCCCGGGGATCACGAACTTCCCGCGCACGTCGACCACGCGACAGCCGCGCGGGGCCTGCCGCTGTCCTACCGAGACGATGCGGTCCCCGTCCAGCACGATCGTCGCTGGCCGGGGCGCCGCTCCGGTCCCGTCGACGAGGACCCCGTTGACGAGCGCGGTCCGCTCCTCCGCGGCGGAGTCACCCGCCGTCAGCGCGAGCCCGAGCATGCCGAGGAACCGTCTGCGTGAAGCCGTCACGCCCTCGAAGTTACCGAATCACGCGCTGTGCGGTTCGGCCGTGAAGACTCAACCCTGGGAGATGTAGGCCTGGAGCTGTTCGCCGTGCTCCTCCAGCTGCGAGATCCGGCTCTTCACCACGTCACCGATGCTGACGATGCCGACGAGCACGCCGTCGCTGAGCACCGGGACGTGCCGGATGCGCCGTTCGGTCATCTGCACGGTGAGGGTGTCGACGGACTCCTCCGGCCCGCAGGTGAACACCTTGCTGGTCATGATCGCCGAGACCGGCCCGTCCAGCACGCCCGCCCCGTGCTCGTTCACCCGGCGCACGACATCGCGCTCGGAGACGATCCCGGCGAGCCCGCCCTCGCCGTCGACGACGACCAGCGCGCCGACGTTGTGCTCGGCCAGCGCCGCGAGCAGCGCGGTCACCGACCTCTGCTGTTGGATGGTGGCCACGGCTGAACCCTTGCCGCGCAACACGTCCGCGATCCTCATGGGAGTCTCCGTTCCTCGTCGGAGCGGTGCCTACCCTCCGGCACGCTAGCGACTGGGCCCCGCACCGCGATAGCCCGAATGTTCGGGTTCACCCACTTCGCCGGTGTTCACGCCACCTGGGACGAAGGGGCGTCGTAGGTGTTGCAGGCGGCGGTCGAACGCTTGCGGAACCCGTCTGTCCCCCAGCGCACCTGGTTGGGGATCTTGCCGTGGGTGTCGTCGGCGACGGTGTCGTTGAAGGAGCGGACAGCGGCGTCGGCGAGCTGCCTGGTGACCGTGCCGCGCCCGGCCGCGGCGGCGATGAACAGGCCGGAGAAGCAGTTGGCCTGCAGCTCCTGGCGGCGGATGAGCTCCAGGCCCGCCGGGCTCTTCTCGCCCGCCTTGCGCACCGCCATGCCGTTGGCCAGCGCGATCCCGCTGAGCAGCTGCACGTGGTGCCCGTACTCGTGCCCGAGCAGGTTCAGGTGCCCGGCCCGGTGCGACTCGACGGCGTCGAGCACGGTCGCCCTCGGCACGTAGATCGTCCGGTCCGCGCCGCAGTAGAACGCGGTCGCCTCGTCGCCCGCGGGCGCGGGGCCGCAGCCGGTGGTCGGGTTGTCCTCGATGTTCAGCTCCGGCGAGCCGAACGGCAGGTTGGCCTGGTCGAGCGCGGGCCGCCAGGCGTCGTCCATGCAGGTGATCATGGCCTTGTAGTAGGCCCGCAGCTGCTCGGCCGCCCGGCCGAACTTCGGCAGCCCGCAGGTGATCTCGCGCAGCCCGATCCCGTTGGCCAGCAACGGGTTGTCGCCCGTCTTCAGCGCGGGCCGCACCACCGGGCGCTCGGTCGTGGTCGCCACCGGCGGGGCTGCCTCGACCGCGACCCCGCGCACCACCCCGGCCTCCGGCTCGAACACCAGCACCGCGGCGAACACCACCGCTGCCGCCAGCCCCGCGACCGCCTCGCGCACTCCCATCGGGCCAGCATAGGGTTTACCGGGTACCGCCCTGGGTGGGTCGATCAGCGATCTCGTCGTTGAGCCTGCGGAACCGGCGGTAGTCGCCGGGGCTGACGAACATCGGCGGGACGCGCAGCAGGAACCACGCCAGGACGAGGTCGGCCTGCCCGTAGGTGGTCCACTCCCCGCCGAAGCGGGTGAACAGCAGCATCCGCCAGCGGACCCGCTCCCGGAACAGGTCGACCTCGGCCTCGGTGAAACCCCAGTACCGGAGGTTGCCCTCGATCCGCTCCTTGACCTCGTCGTAGTCGCGGTCCAGGAAGGGTTCGAGCAGGTGCCCCCACACGTCGGGCCGGTGCACCAGCGTCACCCCGGCCGCCCACAGCCGCTCGGCCAGCTCCTCGCTCTGCTCGGCGGCGAGGAAGATCGTCCGGCCGTCCCGTAACCGCAGCTCCGGCGGGGTCGCGGACGGATCGGCGTCGCGGATGTCGGACCACGCGACGAAGTCGCCGACGTAGCTCGCCTCGGCGCAACCGGCCTTCCAGCGCAGCCGCATGCCGTCCGGTTCGAAGCAGACGGGACCGGAGACGGGGAGATAGGCGAACACGAAGGCCAGTATTACCACTTACAGACAGGGATAAGCGTGATTTCGGCCCCGGGCGGCCCACTCGGCACCCATCCGGCTCACGGCCATGGTCCAAGATCCACCGGACACGGCGCCCGACCGGCGAGTTGTGCGGCACGTTCCTGGACCGAGCCGGTCAGCTCCACGCCCTCGGGCAGGCGCCCGGCCAGGAACACCTGTAGGTGCGAGCACAGGTGCTCCGGCCAGTCCGCGGTGCGGTAGCCCAGGTCGAGGTCGGCGGTGTGCACCTCCAGCTCGCGCCAGTACGCCAGCACGGTCCCGGCCAGGTCGCCCTGCCGGTAGCTCACCGGCCGCGCCCAGTCCGCCTCGCCGACCGTGCCCCACACCCGCTCCAGTTCCTCGGTCGCCGCGACGAGCCCGCGCACGGCTTCCTCGGCAGGGCGGGTGGCTCCGGCTTCGATCGCGGCCGCGCGTCCGGTGGCTCCGCCGTCGTAGACCTCGATCGTGCGGCCGGCCAGCGCGTATTCGGCCTGCCTGGTGAACGCGGCGGCCAGGTTCGCCAGGTGCACCACCACGTGCAGCCGCGACCAGCCGGGCAGCGCGGACGGCTCCGCCAGCTCCGATCCGTCCACAAGGGACAGAAGTCGGCGGTGTCCGTTGTGGATCTCGGCCAGTCGTTCGATCACGGCCACAGCAGCTCCTTCGTCCATCCGTCGTCGCCGAGCCGGTAGCTCAGCCTGGTGTGCCGCCGGTCGGGATCTCCTTGCCAGAACTCGACTTCGTCGGCGTGCAGCGTGTAGAGCGTCCAGTCCGGGAACACCAGCCCCGGATCGGCGTCGATCCGCGCACGGGCGTGGTCCACGGCGGGTCCGACCTGCTCCGCGTCCGCCAGGCGCTGCCCCTGCATGCCGAGCAGGGCGACCGCGCGGGCGCTTGGGCTCCTGCCGAGGAAATCGGCCGCGCTGAGGTCGGTGTCGGCCGCGCTCACCGCGCCGCGCACGCGCACCTGCCTACCCAGCGACGACCAGTAGAAGGTCAGCGCCGCCCAAGGGTTCGCGGCCAGCTCCCGGCCTTTGCGCCCCGCCCGGGAGGAGGCGAACTGCCAGCCGTCTCCCTTGAGGTCCTTGAGGATCAGCACCCGCGCCGACGGCCACCCATGTTCGTCCACAGTGGACAAAGTGGCGGCGTGCGGCTCCCGCACACCGGCCTCGACGGCCTCCGTCAGCCAGTCGGCGAACAGGGGCGCGGGCGCGGGTGGCGCGACCGCGGGATCGAAGGACGGCAGCGGTCCGACCAGGGACGGCAGTCCGAGCACGGCAACTCCCTAATGGCTTCTATCGGTATTCCCATTAGGCAAGCTACATGGTTGCAAGCCGAAAAACCATTAGACTGCGGTCGTGGACCAGCTCCTGGACTTCGTGAGCACCATCCGGCACGACGGGCACGGAGGCGTGGCCGACGCACTCTCGACCGAGTGGGTGGCGGAACGCTTCGGCGCTCAGGTGCCGGACGACTCGCTGCCCCGGATCGTCGAGCTGCGCCGCGCGATCCGCTCGCTGTTCGCCCTGGCGGTCCGCCCCGATCCGCCGAGCAAGGCCGACGCGAACCGGCTCATGGACCCGCAGGAGGCCGTGGCAACGCTGAACGCGGCGGCGCGCCCTCGGCTGACGCAGCTCACTTGGCCCGCAAACGGCATGCCGTCCCTGATCGACCGCATGGAGCCAACCGACGTGACCACCACCGTGCTCGCAACGCTCGCGCAGGCAGCGATCCAGTTCCTGACCGGCCCAGAACGCGAGCGCCTACAAGCATGTCCGGCCCCGCGCTGCGTGCTCTACTTCGTCAAGCAGCACCCGCGCCAGGCATGGTGCAAACCCTCATGCGGCAACCGCGCGCGCGTCAGCAAGTACTACAAAACCCATCGCTGACCCCGCGCCCGTAGGACGGTCTTCAAGTACCCCCAACCCCACCCAAAACCGTCTCAAACCGCCCCCAACCCTCCGGGGGTTGGACGCGGTTAACGACCGCTGGGGCGGGGGTTGGCGGTACTTGAAGACGCCAGAACCCCGCTAGTCCCGCGTGCGTGCACCGCCGAGCGCGATGACGAGGCCGATCGAGGCGATCACGACGTTGCGGAAGGCCGCCTCCACGCCGTTCCACTTCGAGGACTGCCACATCTGGAACCACTCGCCGCCGATCGCGATGAACCCGCCGCCGAACAGCAGCACGGCCATCACCCAGCCCACGACGGCCAGCCGCCGCGCGGTCTCCTCGCGACCCCGCCGCAGCCACGCGACGAACGCGGCGACCAGCACCGCCGCGGTCACCGCCTCCCACACGATGATCAGCACGTAGGCGATCGTGACGACGGCGGGACTGGTGATCGCCCGCCACATCACGTCGGGATCGTTGAACGTGGTGTCCATCGCCAGCACGTGCACGACGAACTGCTCGTTCGTGCCGTAGTCGGTCACGTTGCCAAGGACGATCAGCACGAAGTACAGCGCCGTGACACCGGTCAGCGCGGCCAGTGCGACGCGCGCGGTACCGAACCTGCCGATCACGTTCATGTCGTTGTCCCCCTTGGCATCGGCAACATCACCGGCGGTTACGGTACGCCGCCGCGGCCGTTCCCGCTCCCATCATCACCATGATGACCGTGGCCATGGTCCACTTCCGGGCGGGTGTCAGCGAGGTCTGCGCGACCTCCTTCTTCTTGAGGTCGGACACGGGCAGCGGCTTGGACTTCGGCTTCGGCGGCGGGGCGGGCGGCGGCGCCGTGGTGGGTGGCGGCTCCGTCGTGACCGGAGGAGTCGTCGTCGGCGGGGCGGTGGTGGTCGTCGTCGGAGTGGGCCGGGGCGTCGTCGGAGTGGGCTTCGGCGGCGGTGGGGGCGGAGGCGGAGAAGGCGGCGCCGCAAGGCATCCCGCGCCGTCGGCGGCCACCACCCGGGGCCCCTGCGCGACCTCCCGCGTCGCGCCCGAGCCGTCGAGCGAGATGTGGAAGACGCGGCTGGCCCCGTGCGAGTTGTTGTTGAGCGCGTACATGTTCCGCGCGGAGTCGATCACCACGGCGCCGTAGGAGGACCAGCCCGGCAGCTCGGGGTGCGTGGGGAGTTTGGTGACGGCACCGGTGGAAGGGTTGATGCGCACCAGGATTCCGTGCAGCGGTCCGCTGGAGGACACCCCGTAGAGCTGCCCGTCCGCTTCGTTGACCGCGAAGTCGTCGACGCCCTCGACGGGCCAGCTCGGCCGCATCCGGACCGCGCTCAGCACCCCGAGGAAGGTCGGGCTCGACGGGTTGATGTCCAGCGCGTACAGCGTGGAGTCATCGCGCAGGTAGAGCCGGTTCCCGGAGGCCGCGCCCGCGTAGGCGTCGAGGAAACCGCTGTGCGGCAAGCGAACCGGGCCGGTCTTGCGCACCGGGCCGAGGTCGGTGACCCGCCCCTGGTTGTCGATGGTGACCACGTGCGCGATGTGCCGGAACGGCCCGCTCCGGTCCCGCGAGGCGATGCCGTAGGTCAGTCCCTGGGAGCGCGCGAAGCCGATCGCGTTCACCGCGAAGTCCAGCTGCCGCTGGGAAACCGGGTTCCACGAGGGTGACTGGACCCGGAGCAGCGTGGACAGGGACCCGTGCCCCGTCGTCCGCACTTGGTAGGCGGTGCAGACCGGCGGGGCGGCCTCGCCGTCCGGCAGCGGGACGACAGCGACCAGCACCAGGGCCGTTCCGCACACGACAACGATTCGACCCCGCCACCGTAATGGAGCAACGGAATACGACATTCGAGCACCACTTCCGGTATCGCACCGTGTTTTCACCCGGCGCGGACGCCTTCTGTCCCATCTGTTCAGCGACTGTACGGCCCAAGCCCACCGTGATGTAATTCTGCCCCAGAAAGGGGCCGAATTGAATATCTACACCATTGGGTTACTTTGGGTCCTGGGTGCTTCGGCCGTGGCGGCCACCATCGCGGTGGTGCTGCAGACGAAGTTCGGCTGGGACGACGAGCGGAACAACTCCTCGGCGGGCAGCGTGTTCGCCGTGGTCGGCGGCCTGCACGCGGTGCTGACCGCCTTCGTGCTGATCTCCCTGTTCGACGCCTCCGCCAAGGCGCGCACCGACTCCGCCCAGGAGGCCAACGCCCTCGTCGCGGTGCACTGGGCGGGCAGTTCGCTCCCGGAGCCGACGAAAGACCAGGTCAAAGAGCTGGTCAGGACGTATGCCGCCTCGGTGATCAACGAGGAGTGGCCCCGGATGCGCGAGTCCGAGCCGATCGCGGCCACCGGCGCGCAGACCCTGGAACGGCTCAAGACCGTCATCGCCGAGGCGAAGCCCGAGGGCGACTGGCAGGAGAGCAGGCAGGCCGAGGCGGCCAACCAGCTGTGGCAGGTCTACCAGTCCCGCCAGTCCCGGGTGGACGCGGCAGGCAAGGGCGTGAACAGCGTGGTGTGGTTCGCGCTGATCATCGGCGGCATTATGTCGGTTTCATTCCCGTATCTGTTCGGCGGCCCCAACCTGGTCCCGCACGTCATTATCGTGGTGGCCCTGACCGCGACCATCACGCTGCTGCTCTTCGCTATCTCACAGATGGAGAATCCGTACAGCGGCGGTGCTCATGTCAACCCGGACGCATTTCGCGCCGCCGCCGAACGACTCCTCTAGGAAATAGCTCGCCTACCAGCCGGGAAGCGGTTCCCGCGCGGTCAGCCAGCCCTCCGGCACCACCGACCGCGTGGCCACCACCCCACCGACGATGGCCCCCGTCGTATCGACGTCGCCGCCCGCCTCGACGCACGCGGTGATCGCGGCGGCGTAGTCGTCCAGGTGGGTCGCGGCCACCCACAGGGTGAAGGGAACCGTGTCCTGCGCGGTCACCCTGGACCCGTTACCGAGTTGGTACGCCGCCTCGGCCGTAGAGCAACCGAGCAACCCGGCGGCTTTGGCAATTCCCTGTCTCACTTGCCCTTCAGCCGTCTGGTCCAGGACCGCGGCGAGCAGGTCGCGCGCGGTCGTCCGGGGGTCGGCCGCGTGCGCCGCGGCGAGGGCGATCGCGACAGCTCCGGCGATCCCCTCCGGGTGCAGGTGCGTGACCTCGGCGGACAGCGCCGCCTCCCGTGCGGCGCGCGCCGGGTCGTCAGCGAAGTACGCGCCCAGCGGAGCGACCCGCATCGCCGCCCCGTTGCCGCACGACCCCTGGCCGCCGAAGGCTTCCCCGGCGACCGCGCGCCAGGGCTCGCCCTCGCGGATGCGGCGCAGGATCACCACCGCGCCGGGACCGTAGCCGCGATAGGGCTCGCAGCGCTCGGCGAACGCCATCGCCAGCCGATCCTGTTGTACAGAGCCATGATCTCGGAGTTCGGCGGCCAGAGTGCACGCCATCTCGGTGTCGTCGGTCCACGGCCACGGGGGCGGTGGGGTCTTTCCGGCGAGGAGGTCCGGCACCGAGGAGCCGGGGACGAAGAACTGGGCGCCGAGCGCGTCGCCGACGGAGAGCCCGTCAAGTGAGTCGGAAGTGCGTTTCCCTGTGTCGGAGGTAGAAGTCATCGCGGCGGATCATGCCAGGTCCCGCGGTGTTCCGGCAGCAACACCGAGTCGATGTGAGCGACGACGACCGCGCGCGCCCGCTCCGGCGTCATCCGCTCCGGCTCCGTCGCGACCTGCACCGACAGCCCGTCGAAGAGCGCGTGCAGCCGGTCCGTCTCCAAATCGACATCGATCTGTGCGGACGTCATCCCCGCGTCGCGCAATCCCCCGACCAGCCCAGCGAACAGTTCCGAGGTGTCACTCGCAGTCGCGGTGTTGAACGCCCGCGCTTCGGCGTCGACCAGCACCCGAGACAGGAAAGCCACCCACAGCTCCGCGGCGACCCGCGCATCGGAGTCCACCGGTAGCAACCGCTCCACCAGCGCGAACACCAGCGCTCGCGGATCTTCCGGCATCCCCTCCTCGTTCCGCAGCCGTTCCTCCGCTCCGTCGACGGTCATCCGCATGGCGAAGGTCAGCAGCTCGTCCTGGGTGGCGAAGTAGTACTGCACCGAACTCGGCGACCAGCCCGCCTCCCTGGCCACGGCGCGCACCGACGCGGCGCCCAGCCCTTCCCGGCGGACCACGCTCCACACGGCTCTGGCCAGCTCCCGCCTGCGCTGGTCGTGGTCGACGATCTTCGGCACACCCCCACTCTAGCCATCCCGGATTTTTTCTGTACAGTCGTACGAAATCGAGGGGGGACACCATGCATCCGTACTTCCGGGCACTTCTGGGCACCGCGGCCTTCGCGATCGCCCTAGGTGTGGCGGGCGGTAGCGGCACTGGCCACCTGGTCACCGCCCTGCTGTGCGGTGGCATCGCGGTCCCACTGATCATCGTGCTGTGCAGGCAGGTGGACCGCCGACCGCTGTCCGATTTGGACATTCGCTGGTCTGCGCGGTCCTTCAGCCTCGGCTTCCTCGTCACCGCGAGCTCGGCGACGATCACGGTCGGCACCGCGACCGCGCTCGGCTGGCTGCGTTGGGGTCCCGTGGACCTGTTGGCGCTGCTGGGTTTTCTCGGCACCAACGCGGTGATCGCCTTCGCACTGGAGGCACTGCCGGAGGAGCTGGCGTTCCGCGGCTACGTCTTCCAGAACCTGCGCGAGCACCACAAGCAGGGCTGGGCGATGGCGCTCACCACCGCGCTGTTCATGGTCGCGCCTGGTCTGTCCACAGTGGTCGCTTCAGGGATTTCGGCTCTGTTGGGCGGAGATTCGCCCCCGCCGTCAATCGCCCCGGCTGGCGAGGAACCCGTCTCGTACCTGCTGCTGCTCGCCCTGTTCGGCTACACGCTGCTCGTCGCCAGGACCGCGACCGGCTCGCTGTGGACGAACATCGCCCTGCACCTGACCTTCTTGTCCGTCAACAGGATCGTCCTCGGCCGCGCGGATGGCGCACCCGTCGAGATCGTCGCTCCCGAGGCACTGCTCGCCGTCCCGGCCTACCTCGTGCTCACCGTCGCGACCTTCAAGCTCATCACGCGCTACCGCTCGTCGACCACTTCGGCCGCCAGCCTGTGCAGATAGTCCGCGAACCTCTTGCGATCAGCCGGTTCCCAGTGCGCGACCAGGCTGTCGAACCGCTCCTGCTGCCACCTGTGCGAGGCGTCCAGCAACTCCGCCCCCGCGTCGGTCAGCCGCACCGTGACCCGACGCGCGTCGACCGCCGAGGCTTCCCGCGCCACATACCCGGCGGCCACCGCCTCGGTGATCATGCGGCTGGCCACCGACCGGTCCACCCCGAGCTGGTGCGCGACCCCGGCGGTGTCCCCGGTCAAGCTGACCGCCTCCACCACCTGGACATACACCCTCTCGTCCGTATGCCCGGCCACCTCCCCGGCCCACCTGCGCGACCAGAACCGCACCAGCCGGAACAGCTCCGGCCCACCTCGTTTCACCGCCACGCCCACATCCTGCCACTTGTTCCGTGCAAATCACACGGATAGTGTGTGCAATATGCACATATATGTCCTCGTCAACGCCCACTGGCACGGAGCATGGTGCTGGGACCTGACCGCCACCGCGCTCCGCCGCGCGGGCCACACCATCCTCACCCCCGACCGCGCCACCGTCGAGGAGATCCGCGATCTCGTTGTGGCCCAACCCGAACCCGTGATCCTCGTCGGTCACAGCTCTTCCGGCATGCAGATCTCCGCTGTCGCTGAGCTCGCCCCTCAGCACGTGCGCACACTCGTCTACATCGCCGCGTTCTTGCTCCCCAACGGCGTTCTCCCACCCGACGTCATGCGCGACGACACCGAGTCCGTCCTGCGCGACCACCTCGTGCTGGACAACGATCAACTCACCGTGTCCGAGCCCGAGAAGGTGCTCTTCGAGGACTGCTCTCCCGAGGTCGCCTCATGGGCGTCAGCCCACCTCGTCCCCGAACCCGTGATCCCGCTCGGCGGCCCCGAAGTCCTTCTGACAGACCAGAATTTCGGCCGCGTCCCCCGCGTGTACATCGAGTGCCTCAACGACCGCGCGCTCGGCATCACCACCCAGCGCCGCATGCACGCCGCCCTGCCCTGCTCACAGGTCTACAGCCTGCCCAGCGGTCATTCCCCGTTCTTGTCCATGCCCGACCGCCTGGCAGTTTGCTTGTTGGACTTGACGAGCCAACCACGCAGTTGATCGTCATCACTGAGGCTGATCAATCGGACAAGTTCGGCGTTGCCACGATGGTTCGGCGCATGCAGCAGACGCTGTTTCCAGTCGTCCGCGTACTCCCGCAGGGCATCGATCATCTCCGCGACCGCCTCGCCGAACGACTCGCCGTCAACAGCCACGGGCACCCCTGGGATGGAGATGGACCAGCCGCCGGTCTCGCACACCGCCAGCACTCGCAACGGTAGCCGGTCAGGCTCCGGGCTCGGCTCGAAGATCACATCAATCCCCGCTCGGCGATCCAGGTGCCGAACTCCGCTCCGGTCATCGGCAGACGCATTCCGGTGTCACGAAGCGCGTCCACCAGGCTTCCCGCGCCCACCACCGTTTGCTTGCCGTTCCGGCAAGCCCTGGCGAGCAGCCACACCGTGCCGTGAACTTCCAACCCGTACTTCCGCGCGACTCGCGTGGCGGCCTGGTCGTCGGTGACCGCCATTCCCTTCAGCAGTTCGGCCGCCGCGAACACGCTGGCCTCACCCTGGTTTCGATCACCCGCACCGATCCGATCGATGCGCGCGAAGTGGTTGAGGCACATGGCATCCAGGACCAGCGCGGAGGGCGGTGGCGTTGAATCGTCACTCACGGCTCGAAGTCCACGTCCGGCTTGATCGGGAGGTCGTCCGCCACGATCTGCCCGTGCATCAGCTCAACGGCTCGGGCGGTCGTGATGTAGTCCTCATGCCAGGCCACCATGACGGCATGGGCATAGCTCGGTGGAACGCGTACCGAGGACAGGTCGGCCTGCGGCGCCCACCCGACGGCTTCGCGGAGTTCGGCGCGCGTAGGCGCGACGGAACACCACTTGGCCACCTGGCCGACCTCGATCACACCCGCGAACGCCGCTTGCCGCACCGCCAGCGACCACGACGTTCGGAAGACGGCGGCGAGTCTGGTCAGCTCGGACCGTCGATCGGCACCCACCACGTGCTTCGCCACCACTTCCTCCGGCAGCAGCAATTCCGCGGCGAAGGCGTCCACAACGCTTTCCCGATCCGCTCGCGACGCCGAGACCCCCAGATCACTCGAGTACTCGTCGCCGAGCACGAGGTGACCGAGTTCGTGCGCCGCGGTGGTCCGTCTCCGCCCTGGATCGGGCTGTCTGCTGACAACGGCCACCGCGACGTCCTCGTCGACGACCGATGCACCTTCACCGGGCAGGTCCGTGACGAGGACGAACTGCCCTGCCTGCGCGCACACCGACATCAGCGTCTCGATCGGCTCGTTCCGAAGATCGAGATGATCGCGAACCCAGCGTGCGGCCACGCGTGCGTCATGCGCGTTGTGCACTGGTTCCGGGTAGATCAGCAGCGGCTGGAGCGGCAGCACCTCCAGCTTGACCAGCTGACGAACATCGTGGAGCCAGGTGAGGAGGCTGGCGTCGAGCCGATAGGACTGCCGAGCCGCCTCGGTGTCGGTGTCGTCGACCAGTTGCGCGCGCCTGGACAGCACCGGAGGCCATCGCCGCAAGAAATGACTCATGGGAACGCCCAGCGCTGAGGACAGCCTGGCCAGTTCCATCGCGTCGACCCTGCGGTCCCCGGATTCGATCTTCGCCAGCTTCGTGCGTTCGAGACCGATCTTCCCGGCGAGTCCCTCCTGGGACAGACCGGCCGCGAGGCGACACTCGCGCACCCGCCCGCCGATCTCAGACCACCCCACCGACTCCATCGTGCGATTTTCGCACGGACCGGGCGCTACGTCGAGCCAGCCCAAGAGGGCGGGAGCCGACTCGCGTCGACTCCCGCCCTGTGCTGGGAAAACGTCAGCTGCAGCCGGAGGTGGAGCCGCAGCCCTCGCAGACGTAGCAGGACCCGGCGGGCCGCATCTTGGTGCCGCAGGTGAAGCACAGCGGCGCGTCTGCGGCCTTGCCCTGGCGCAGTTCCAGCATCTCCATGGAGCTGCCGACCTTGCCAGCGGGCTCGGACTTGGCCTTCTCCACCTGCGGCGCGGGCTGCGGGGTGGCGTCGACGGTGGTCCGCAGGCTGGTCAGGTCCACATCGGAGCCGTAGCCCTGCTCGACCTGGGCGGCGCGCTCCTCGGCGGTGAAGATGCCGAGCTCGGAGCGCTTGTCCAGCGGCAGGTGGTCCAGGGCGAGCCTGCGGAACAGGTAGTCCAGCACGCTGGTGGCGATCCGCAGGTCCGGGTCGTCGGTCATGCCCGCGGGCTCGAAGCGCTGGTTCATGAACTTCGAGACGTAGAACTCCAGCGGGATGCCGTACTGCAGGCCCACCGAGATCGACATCGAGAACGCGTCCATCACGCCGGACAGGGTCGAGCCCTGCTTGCCGAGCTTGACGAAGATCTCGCCGAGGCCGTCGTCGGGGAAGGACCCCGCGGTCAGGTAGCCCTCGGCGCCGCCGACCGTGAAGGACACGGTCTGGCTGGGGCGCTTCTTCGGCAGGCGCTTGCGCACCGGGCGGTACTCGATGATCGTCTCGGGCTGGGTCTCCCCGGCGGCGCGCGCGGACTTGCCCGCCGACAGCGGCTGGCCGACCTTGCAGTTGTCGCGGTAGATCGCCAGCGCCTTGAGGCCGAGCTTCCAGCCCTCGAAGTAGATCCGCTCGACCTCCTCGACCGTCGCCGACTCCGGCATGTTGACGGTCTTGGAGATCGCGCCGGAGATGAACGGCTGCACCGCGGCCATCATCCGCACGTGCCCGATCGGCGCGATCGAGCGGTCGCCCATCGCGCAGTCGAAGACCTCGTAGTGCTCGGGCTTCAGGCTCGGCGCGTCGACGACGTGGCCGTGCTCGGCGATGTACTCGACGATCGCCTCGACCTGCTCGGCCTGGTAGCCGAGGGACTTCAGCGCGCCGGGCACGGTCTGGTTGACGATCTGCATGGAGCCGCCGCCGACCAGCTTCTTGAACTTGACCAGCGCCAGGTCCGGCTCGATGCCGGTGGTGTCGCAGTCCATCATCAGGCCGATGGTCCCGGTGGGCGCGAGCACGCTGGCCTGCGCGTTGCGCCAGCCGTTGCGGGCGCCGATCTCCAGGCAGTCCTGCCAGGCGATGGTGGCCAGCTTGTGCACGGTGGAGTCGTTCTTGTGCAGCGTGCGCACCAGGTCGTTGGCCGCGGCGTGCTGGCGCATGACCCGGCGGTGCGGGTCGGCGTTGCGGGCGAAGCCCTCGTACGGGCCGACCACCCCGGCCAGCTCGGCGGAGCGCTTGTACGCCGTGCCGGTCATCAGCGAGGTGATCGCCGCCGCGAGCGTCCGGCCGCCGTCGGAGTCGTAGGCGTGGCCGGTGGCCATCAGCAGCGCGCCGAGGTTGGCGTAGCCGATGCCCAGCTGGCGGAACCTGCGCGTGGTGTCGGCGATCGGCTCCGTCGGGAAGTCGGCGAAGCAGATCGAGATGTCCATCGCGGTGATGACGACCTCGACGGCCTTGGCGAAGGTCTCCGCGTCGAAGGTGCCGTCGGGGAGCAGGAACTTCATCAGGTTCAGCGAGGCGAGGTTGCAGCTGGAGTTGTCCAGGTGCATGTACTCGCTGCACGGGTTCGACGCGGTGATCCGGCCCGACTCGGGGCAGGTGTGCCAGGCGTTGATCGTGTCGTCGTACTGGATGCCCGGGTCGGCGCACTCCCACGCGGCCTTGGCCAGCTTGCGGAACAGGCCCTTGGCGTCGGTGGTGGACACCACCTCGCCGTCGGTGCGCGAGCGCAGCCCGAAGGAGTTGCCGTCCTCCACCGCGCGCATGAACTCGTCGGAGACGCGGATGGAGTTGTTGGCGTTCTGGTACTGGACGCTGGTGATGTCCTTGCCGCCGAGGTCCATGTCGAAGCCGCCGTCGCGGAGGATGCGGATCTTCTCCTCCTCGCGCGCCTTGGTCTCGATGAACTCCTCCACGTCGGGGTGGTCGACGTCGAGGATGACCATCTTGGCGGCGCGGCGGGTGGCGCCACCGGACTTGATGGTGCCCGCGGAGGCGTCCGCGCCGCGCATGAAGGAGACGGGGCCGGAGGCGTTGCCGCCGGAGGAGAGCAGCTCGTGCGAGGAGCGGATGCGGGAGAGGTTGACGCCGGCGCCGGAGCCGCCCTTGAAGATCAGACCCTCTTCCTTGTACCAGTTGAGGATCGACTCCATGGTGTCGTCGACGGCCAGGATGAAGCAGGCGGAGACCTGCTGCGGGGAGGGCGTGCCGACGTTGAACCAGACCGGGGAGTTGAAGCTGAACACCTGGTGGAGCAGCATCCAGGTGAGCTCGTGCTCGAAGACCTCCGCGTCGGCGGCGCCCGCGAAGTACCCGTGGTCGACACCCGCCTTCACGTAGGTCAGCACCACGCGGTCGATGAGCTGGCGCAGGCTGTGCTCGCGCTTCTCCGACCCCACGGCGCCGCGGAAGTACTTGCTGGTCACGATGTTGACCGCGTTGACCGACCAGCTCTCGGGGAACTCGACGCCACGCTGCTCGAAGTTCACCGTGCCGTCACGCCAGTTGGTCATCACCACATCGCGGCGTTCCCACTTGACCGAGTCGTAGGGGTGCACTCCCTCGGTGGTGTAGACGCGCTGCACGCGCAGTCCGCCACCCCTGCCCCCTGACGCCGCCGTTGTCCCGCCAGCGCCGACGGTCTCCGTCATGACCTTCCCTCTCTCCTGCTGCTCCACCTGTGCCTGCGCGACCTCGTCCGAGCTCCCCGTCCGGTCCGGTCGTGCCTGCTGCTTGTTGGACGCCGTCCTCGGCGTCGCGGCGGCCCCGCTGTTGTCGGCGCCGCCCTTCTGCTTCCCGCCACGCCGTTTCCCGGCGGCGGGGGCAGCGGTCGCGGTGCCGCGCTTGCGCCGCGGCCTGTCGTCTTCTGACCCCGCGCTCATCCGCTGGTCGCCTCCGCTGCTGTGCCTGCTGTGCCGTCTTCGGAGCCTGCCTGCCGCAGGTCCGCGATCTCCTTCTCGAAGTCCTCCACCGAGCTGAAGGACCGGTACACACTGGCGAAGCGCAGGTAGGCGACCTCGTCCAGCTCCCGGAGGGGGCCGAGGATCGCCAGCCCCACCTCATGACTGGGCACCTCGGCCGCGCCGGTGGAGCGGATCGCCTCCTCCACCCGCTGGGCCAGCTGCTGGAACGCGTCCTCGTCGACCGGACGGCCCTGGCAGGCCCTGCGCACGCCGGTCACGACCTTCTCCCGGCTGAACGGCTCGGTCACGCCGGAGCGCTTGACCACGGCGAGGATGGCCTCCTCGACCGTGGTGAACCTGCGGCTGCACTCGGTGCAGGACCGCCTGCGCCGGATCACCTGGCCTTCATCGACCTCACGCGAGTCGACGACCCGGGAGTCGGAGTGTCGGCAGAACGGGCAACGCACCCGGCTCACCCCTTCCCTCATGCCGCTGGTTCGGCGGCCGCGCGGCGGGTGTCCGGGGTGCGGGCACGGCTGACCGAGCGTGCCGGAAACGACACACTGTGAAAACCGCGTGAACCCAACCTGTGGACTGGCGACACCGACGCAACCACTAGATGTTGGGGTAGAACCTATGCACCGCGTCAGCGAGATGCAACTCGCCTGGCCAGAGCACGGGCGTGAAAGTCACTCTAAATGGGAGTCTTCGTCGCCCGGCAGGAGGAGGTCCCGGGCGTGGCGGCGTGCTACTGCCGGGCCCGGCCGTCCGGTACGCGTAGGGGCTGCCCCGGGTAGACCACGTGGTCGGCCAACTCGTTGAGCTCGACGATGCGATCGATCACCGCACCCGATGGCGAGTCCGGCGCGACACGGCGCGCCAGCTGCCACAACGACTCGCCCGGGTCGACCTCCACCACGGAGACCGCCTCGGGCAGGTCGGGCCCGTCTCCCACGCCGCGCAGCTGGGCCAGCAGCCCGAGCGCGACCACCGCGACCGCCGTGAGCACCAGGGCGCCCACCACCCCGCGCACCCGCGCCGCCGCGCTCCGCCTGCGCACCCGGCAGGCGATGACGGCGTGGGCGGGCGCCGGCACGATCACCGTGCCGCGCCCTGGATGCCCGCGAAGGGGACGCCGGTGAAGCTCGACGACCACCCGGCGAGCGCGCTGCTCGTCCTCGGGCCGGATTTCCGCCTCGGTACGCGTCAGGATCGCCATGACACGCCTCCTCGTCCTACCGTTCGCCTCGGTCGTGCAGTAAGATCGAACAGGCGTTCGATCGAACTGCTGTGCGAATGTCTACCACCCGGGGCCGCGGAAATCGAGCGGAACCGCAGAGGCGACCCGATGGCGTGGCGTTCGAACACCTGTTTGATCTCTCGCGCGGTGACGGCTAGCGTTCACCGGGTGACGCACACCAGCGACCAGGGAGGGCGAGGACGGTGACACGCGAGGGAACCGGCGACCAGGCCGGCTCGTCCGGCGCGACCGGCGAACTCGGAGCGCGGGCCGAGGTCCGCGTCTTCCCCGACCGCGGCGACCAGCTGGTCGCCGACGGGGCAGGCGGCGAGGCCGCCGACGACACCGCCCTCACGCCCCGGCAGCGCCGGGTGCTGGAGGTGATCCGGGACTGGGTGGAGCGCTACGGCTACCCGCCCAGCGTCCGCGAGATCGGCGAGGCGGTCGGCCTGACCTCCACCTCCTCCGTCGCCCACCAGCTGCGGGCCCTGGAGCGCAAGGGCCACCTGCGCCGCGACCCG
The DNA here is from genome assembly GCF_024213555.1 of Allokutzneria sp. A3M-2-11 16. Taxonomy (GTDB): domain Bacteria; phylum Actinomycetota; class Actinomycetes; order Mycobacteriales; family Pseudonocardiaceae; genus Allokutzneria. The sequence continues at coordinate 556,029 of NZ_JANAVO010000002.1, forward strand.
AACCGGCCGAGGGCCTACGGCGTGCGCTCCCCCGAGCCGGACGCCCAGGCCGAGCAGGCCGCCGACCGCCCGCAGCCCGCCTACGTGCCGGTCGTCGGCCGGATCGCCGCCGGTGGGCCGATCCTGGCCGAGCAGGCCGTCGAGGACGTCTTCCCGCTGCCCAAGGAACTGGTCGGCGAGGGCTCGCTGTTCCTGCTGAAGGTGGTCGGCGACTCCATGGTCGACGCGGCGATCACCGACGGGGACTGGGTGGTCGTGCGCCAGCAGCCCACCGCCGAGAACGGCGACGTGGTCGCGGCGATGATCGACGGCGAGGCCACCGTGAAAACCTTCAAGCGGCGCGACGGCCACGTCTGGCTGCTGCCGCACAACCCCGCCTACGAGCCGATCCTCGGCGACGAGGCGGCGGTGCTCGGCCGCGTCGTGGCGGTGCTGCGCCGCCTGTAGCCAGGGCCCTCAACGCACCCGCCCCGGGGACTCCCTCCCAGCTCCGGGGCGGGTACAACCCTGTCCGGACCCAGGTCCCTTCGGCCTACGGCGAACGCGTGGCCGGGACACACGTTCGGCGGGTGCGCGAGCCCTGCGATCGGCGGTAGTCCGGCTGGAGCGGCCGCACGTACATTCGGAGGCGATGATCACCCAACCAGAGCAACGTATGACGTCCACTCCGGGGTCGAAGCTCGCCGACCTCCCCCAGGTGAGCAGGCTCGCGCCCGAGCTGCGCCGCGACATCGCGGTGGTCAGTACCGTGCTGCCGTTCAAAGTGAACAACTACGTCCTGGACGAGTTGATCGACTGGTCGGCCGCGCCCGACGACCCGATCTTCCGGCTCACCTTCCCGCACCGGGACATGCTGCCGGACTCGATGTACCAGCACGTCGCGGCGATGCTGGACGCAGGAGCCAACCGGACCGAGCTGCGCGCGGCCGTGGAACCGCTGCGCAAGGAGCTCAACCCGCACCCCGGCGACCAGATGGAGAAGAACGTCCCCGGTGACGACGAGGGACAGCTCTCCGGCGTCCAGCACAAGTACCGGGAGACCGCACTGGTCTTCCCGGCCAACGGGCAGACCTGCCACTCCTACTGCGGTTACTGCTTCCGGTGGGCGCAGTTCGTCGGCATCTCCGAGCTCAAGCAGCAGGTGGACCGGCCGGAGCGGGTGTTCGGCTACCTGCGCGCGCACCCGGAGGTCTCCGACGTGCTGCTCACCGGCGGCGACCCGATGATCATGAAGACCCAGCTGCTGGCGCGCTACGTGGAACCGCTGCTGGAGCCCGGGTTCGAGCACGTCCGCAACGTCCGCTTCGGCACCAAGGCCCTGTCGTACTGGCCGTACCGCTTCACCACCGACCCGGACGCCGACGCGCTGCTGCGGTTGTTCGAACGCCTTGTCGCGATGGGAAAGCACGTCGCGGTGATGGCGCACTTCTCGCACCCGCAGGAACTGCGCACCGACGCGGTGCAGGAGGCGATCCGGCGCATCAAGGGCACCGGTGCGGTGATCCGCGCGCAGGCCCCGATCGTCAAGCACGTCAACGACAACGCGGACGCGTGGGCCACGATGTGGCGTGAGCTGGTCCGCGTCGGAGTCGTGCCGTACTACATGTTCGTGGAGCGCGACACCGGCGCGCGGGACTACTTCGCCCTTCCGCTGTACCAGGTCCTGGACATCTACCGCGACGCGATCAGCCAGGTCTCCGGCCTGGAGCGGACCGCGCGCGGACCGGTGATGTCCGCGTCACCCGGCAAGGTGGTGCTCGACGGCACCGCCGAGGTCGGCGGCGAGAAGGTCTTCGTCTGCCGCTTCCTCCAGGCGCGGGACCCGAGCAAGGTGAACCGGCCGTTCTTCGCCGCCTACGACGACCAGGCGCTGTGGTTCGACGACCTCAAGCCCGCATTCGGCAGGCCGGACTTCCTGGACTAGCGGGCCGGACACCGGACATCAACGACGCTGTCCGGTGTCTGCCTGGCAATTCCGCGGCAATCCCGATTCACCCATGACGTGGCCTTTTGTCCCGTTAGCATCGGAACGTGCCTGCGGGGGCGGCAAAGGGGGCGTTGATGGTGGGCGATCGGCACTTCTCCGGTTCGGACAACTACGCGGGGATGTCACTGGAGCAGCTCCGGGACCTGCTCGGCAGCGTTCCGGACAGCGCCGCGGCGCACCTCGCGCGGGACTTCCAGGAACGCGGCAAGGTGGCCGTGCAGCTGGCCGACCGGATGAACAAACTCGCCGACCGGCTCGCGGGCCGTTGGCAGGCGCCTTCGGTGGACAAGGCGAAGAAGGCCGGGGACGGCCTTCGCGGTTACGGCGACACCCAGCAGCAGGCGGCTCAGCAGATCAGCGCCATGCTGGAGCCCGCGGCGACCAAGGCGAACAGCGTTTCGGAGACGGTCAAGACCCTCACGGTCTCCGGCCGCGAGTTCCCCAAGAACACGGCCGGGCTCGGCCCCCAGTCGCTGGCCTTGATCAATGCTGACCACGCCCGCTACGAGCAGCAGAAGGAAGCGAAACGCCGGGAGGCCATCGAGCTGGGCGCCCAGCTCGACAAGCAGGCAGCCGCGATGGACAGCGGAACGCCGCCTTTTCCCACCATCCCAGCCAATTTCTTCGACCCGGGTGGTGAGCCCCCGCCCCGCCCACCGCGCGATCCCATTGGTGGTGGCGGAGGGGCCGGTGGCGGATGGAGTGGTGTACAGGGTGGCCCTGATCCTTCACCCGATCCGGCACCTGTTCCGCAGCCCACGCCCGCTCCGCACCCCAACCGCAGGGGCGATTCCGAGCTGGCGGGTTCGGACAACATCGACACCAAGCGCCCGCTTCCGCCGCCCAACACGGGCTCCGACGGGGACAGCCGTTCCGGGGGTTCCGGTGGCATCGGCGCCGGGGGTGCCGCTCTCGGCGGCATGGCCTTCGGCGCGGGCCCCTCGGGTTACGACTCTCCGCGCAGCACGCCGTCTCCGGGCACCGGTCGACCAGGCACTTCGAGCCCAGCACCACCCGGTGCCGGTGCTCCCCACGCCAACACGGCTGCCCCGCGCGGCGCCGGAGGCGGTTTCCTTCAGCCCGCGCTCGGCGGCACGGGTCAGCGCGCCGAGGACGAGGAGCACCAGCGGAAGTACCCGATCACCGATGATCTGGTCGGCGAGCTCCCCTTGGTGGCCCCGCCGGTGATCGGCGAATACTCCGACGACGAGCGGTGAGGGGACCGATGACCGCCTGGAACGATCAGCCCGCTCCGGACACGCCCTACCAGGACATGCGCGATTCCCTGGACCGCGTCAACGCCCAACTCGGCCAGGGCATCACCTACGACAAGGTCACCGCCGACTGGGTCACCAAAGAACTCACTGACATGATCAACATCGCCGAAGAAGAAGTCCGAAAAGCGGAGCGATTCTACGACGACACACAGAGAATCAATCTGGGGAAGTCACAGGCGGGCCAGGCAATCCGGGCGAAGATCATCGCCCGAGCGTCAGACCAGGAAGGCGGGGCCCTACGCTTCTGGATCGACTACCACAAGGCCCTCATCACCTACCGCGACAAGGTGGCGGCAATGGCGCGGGAATGGGAACGCGCAGACCGGACCAGCGCAGACAACCTTCCAGGAAGCCCTCGATGAACCTCCGCTTTCGCCTCGTCGCCACGCTCATCACGATCGCGGTCGCGACCTCCTGCGCTCCCAACCTCGCAGGGGAGCCGTACCCCGTTCCAACCACGCAGACTCCTCACCCGACAACCACGTCGAACGGTCGAATCACTGCTACCGATGTCTGCAAGCTGATGACACCTGCGGATTTTCCCTATCAAGGGCCCGAGACCAAGCCAGCCGAACTCGACGAAGAGCCTTTCCCTGACTGCGGTTACCAGATGAAGCCATCTCCGGACATCTCCTCGGTACTCACGGTCGGACTCACCTTCCTCCCCGACCGAAAGCTTGAACCCTTCGACTTCGACAACCGCAGGGAAATTACCGTCGATAGAAAACGCGGAGTCCTCGGCCAAGGAAAACTCACCGGGAACTCAGGCCGGTGTGAGCTGATCTTTGAGACGCCCCGCGGTCTGTGGCGGATCATCGTGGTGGACAGTTCGGCGCCTGGGCGGGATGGGTGTGCGACGGCGAAGCACATCGGTGACCGGGTCGCGCCGCGAGTGCCATGAGGGTTCCGGCGGTGGTCTACGAGGTCTGCTGGGAGCGGCTCGGGCTCGGCATGATGCCCTACCCGCTGGTGGTTGTGCAGCACGGCGTGGACGACGAGGGACGAGCCCATGCGAAGGCGTGGGCGGCGGAGTGGCTGGCGCGGCACAGGCTCGGTGACGCGGTGCGGATCGACGACGCCCTGAGCGGAGCCCTGCACGCGATCGCGCACGCGAACAGCGAACTTGCCGTGTTGTACGCGGACCAGGCGGGGCAAACGCGGATCGGGAGCTTCCTGCACGGGCGTGCATGCCTGAGGGCGGTGTGGCGCGGCGACACGATCGACCTGACCTGGCTGGACCGCGACGACCACGCGCGCGGAGTGGTGGAGGCGCTCCCGCAGTGCCGTCCGGGCAGGGGACAGCCGGGGCAGGTGCCCGCCGCGGCATTGGAGCAGGCGGGAACCGCGTGGGCGGACAGAGGGGCGATCACCGCCGCCGAGGACAGCCTGGTGGCGGCGGGAGCCGAGCGGGCTCAGGCGCGGAGGTTCCTGGTCGCGTACTCCGCCACCACCGCGATGGGCCAGGCGACGGCGTTGCGGCCGCAGCCGCACAAGGAGAACAGGGCCATCGCGCGGTCGCCGGTGACGTTCCTCGACACCCCGGACGGGCGGTATTCGATCACCGAGCGCTCGAACTGGTTGACGCTCTCCCCCGTGGACCAGAACCTGCTGGCGACACGCCTCGCCGAGCTGCTGACCGGGCCCTTCAGCTAGCGTTTCGCTTACGGCGGCTGAAGAAGAGCACCACGCCGAGCGCGAGGAGACCGGCCACGGCGAACGCGCCCAACGACGACGACCCGGTCTCCGCGGGCGGCTGCGCCTGGCTAGAGCCGTCAGAGGTCGGAGTGGGATCTGTGCGTTGGTCGCCGCCCTGGCCGCGGGCGAGCTCGACGGCGCCTTCGACCGCGCGGATCGGCTGGTTCTTGCCCTCGGTCCCGGACAGCAGCGACCCGTCGCTGTCGAAAGCGATGGCCTCGCCCTGTTCCTCGTTGGGCAACGACACGCGCACGGGCTTCCGGGCGAGCGCGGCGGCGATGTCGCCGTCCGGCGCGGAGAACAGGTACGCCTCGGTGTAAGTACGAAGCGCCACAACGGTTCCGTCCGCGTTCACGGCTCCGCCGGTGACCAGGATGGAGCCGATCCCGGCGCCGACCGGGCCGCCGGGAGTGCTGGTGGACCGCAGGGAAACCGCGCCGACCTTCTCCAGAGGCGTCGGCCCGGGGGCGGAGAGCTTGCCCGCCGGCCGGTAAACCTTGGCTTCGCCGAACGGTTCTTTGGACACGAGGTACGGCACGTTGTTGCGGTCGAGCAGCAACGCCTCGACGTCGTGCGGGCCGTCCGGGTAGGTCAGCCGGTACAGCGTGGACTTGCCGTTGGGGTTGAGCGCGTGCAGCGCGACGGTCTCGCGCTGCTTGCGGTTGTCCCCGGTGTCGGCGAGCCAGAGCGTGCCGTCCGCGCCCCGCGCCAGGTCCTCGACGTCGAAGGGATCGGTCGAGTTGGTGATGGTGCGCTGCACGGCACAGCTCTTGTTCAGCACGTAGACGGTCAGCCTCGTGCCGCCGTCGTTCATCGCGTACCAGTTCCTGCCGTCGGCGGCCAGGCCGGACAGCTCGCCGATGCGCTTGTCGGCGATGCGGCAGCGCTCCACCGGATCGGCGGAGGCAGGTACGGCGGTGAGGGTCAGCAGCGCAGCGGTGATACCCAGAAGAGCGCGCAGCCGACCCACTCGTTTACCCCCCACATCGGAGAAGACGCATGAAACACCAGTGGGTTCAGTGCCGCACGACGAACTCGTCCAGCGCTCCGGCCAGTGGCGGCAGCACGCGGGCGCGCAGCTCTGTGCCGTCGTCGGTGTGCTTCTCGTCCAGCACGACGCCCTCGGCGTGCACCCTGGCGACCATCTCGCCGCGGGCGTACGGCACGAAGACCTCCAGCTCGACGTCGGTCCTGGGCAGCCGCTCCGCGATCACCGCGCGCAGGTGCTCGATGCCCTCGCCGCTGTGCGCGGAGACGAACACCGCGCCGGGGAACAGGTGGCGCAGCCGGGTCAGGGTGACCTCGTCTGCGGCGTCGATCTTGTTCACCACCAGCAGCTCCGGCGGCATCGGGCTCTCGCGCTCGGCGATGATCTCGTTGAACACCTCGCGCACCGCGGAGACCTGGCGCTCGGGCAGCGGGTCGGACGCGTCCACCACGTGCACCAGCAGGTCGGAGTCGGCGACCTCCTCCAGCGTCGAGCGGAACGCCTCGACCAGCTGGTGCGGCAGGTGCCGGACGAAGCCGACGGTGTCGGTGAGGGTGAAGGTGCGCCCGTCCGGGGTCTCGCTGCGCCGGGTGGTCGGGTCGAGGGTGGCGAACAGCGCGTCCTCGACCAGCGCGCCCGCGCCGGTGACCGCGTTGAGCAGGCTGGACTTGCCCGCGTTGGTGTACCCGGCGATGGCGACGCTGGGCACGTCGTTGGCCCTGCGCATGCCGCGCATGGTCTCGCGGACGGTGCCCATGGCGCGCAGTTCCTTGCGCAGCTTGGCCATCCGCTTGTTGATCCGCCGCCGGTCGGTCTCCAGCTTGGTCTCACCGGGACCACGGGTGCCGATGCCACCACCGGTGCGGCTCATCGCCTGACCCCAGCCGCGCAGCCGGGGCATCATGTAGGACAGCTGGGCCAGCTCGACCTGCGCCTTGCCCTCCCGGGACCGGGCGTGCTGGGCGAAGATGTCCAGGATCAGCGCGGTCCGGTCGATGACCTTGACCTTCAGCTTCTCCTCCAGCTGGCGCAGCTGACCGGGCGAGAGCTCGCCGTCGCAGACCACGGTGTCGCAGCCGGTGGACACCACGACCTCCCGCAGCTCCGCGACCTTGCCGGAGCCGATGTAGGTGGCGGTGTCCGGCTTGTCGCGGCGCTGCACCAGGCCGTCGAGGACCTCCGAGCCCGCCGTCTCGGCCAGCCGGGCCAGTTCGGTCATGGAGGCTTCCGCCTCCTGGGCGTCGCTGCCGGTCCACACGCCGACGAGGACGACGCGTTCCAGCCGCAGCTGCCGGTACTCGACCTCGGTGATGTCCTCGAGTTCGGTGGACAGCCCGGCGACGCGGCGCAACGCGGCGCGGTCGGCCAGTTCCATCTCGCCCGTGGAGACGAAGTCGAGCTCGTCGTCGGGCAGGCTCATGTGTTCACTCATACGCGGTCCAGTCTCCCACGCCCCGCATCCGATTTCCCTAGTCCCGGGCGATTAACCACCCAGCCACCAGGAGTCGGACAGCGTCCCCTCGGCCACCAGGACCGCCGGGCCGGTGAGCGTGCTGGTCTCCTCGCCGATCGACACGCGCACCTGACCACCGGGGATGTTCACCAGGAGTTCGCCACCGTCACGACCGGATCGGTGCAGGAAGGCGGCTACGGCGGCCACGGTCCCGGTCCCGCAGGAACGGGTCTCGCCGACACCGCGCTCGTGGACGCGCATGCGCAGCTCGAAGTCGGACAGCGGGGAGATGAACTCGACGTTCACCCCATGCGGGAACATCACCGGATCGTGGCCCGGCGGCACGGTGAGGTCGAGGTCTGCGATCTCCACGTCGGTCACGCAAACCAGGTGCGGGTTGCCCACATCGACCGCGATGCCGCAGAACGCGCGACCAGCCACCGTGGCGGTGGATTCGCCGACGATGCGCGCGGGGCCCATGTCTACCGAGACCTGCTTGCAGGGTCGAGCATCCAGTCCCGTCACGGAGTCATCTTCTTCAATGACGATCACGGGCTTGTCGCCCGCACGCGTACCGACGAGGAAGCTGCCCGCCTCCGCCAGCTTCTTGTGCACCAGGTAGTTCGCGAAGACGCGGACACCGTTGCCGCACATCTCCGCGATCGAGCCGTCGGCGTTGCGGTAGTCCATGAACCACTCCGCCTCGGTGCCCTCCGGGGCGTCCGCGATGTGTTCGCTGCGCACCACCCGCAGCACGCCGTCCGCGCCGAGGCCCCGGTTGCGGTCGCACAGCGCGCGCACCCGGTCGTCGGTCAGCTCCAGCTTGCCCTCGGCGTCAGCGAGCACCACGAAGTCGTTCTGCGTCCCGTGGCCCTTGGCGAACTCAATACCCACGCTGTCCAGCGTAGTTACCGAGCACCGCCTCCAGCAGGCCGGGCCGCGCGGCGTCCAGCCAGGTGATGCGCTTGTCCCGCCGGAACCACGAGCGCTGGCGCCGGACGAACCGCCTGGTCGCCTGCGCGGTCGCCGCCACGGGGTCCGGGGCCTCCTCCAGGACCTGCTGGTAGCCCAGCGCGCGCGACGCGGTGCGGCCTTCGCGCAGCCCGGCCGCCTCCAGTCGGCGGACCTCCTCCACCAAGCCCGCTTCGAACATCCGCACAACTCGTTCATCGATGCGTTTGTCCAGCTCAGCAGTGTCGCGGTCGAGGCCGATCAGCAGTGCGCCGTAGCGCGGGGGCCCCGGGCGCGGCAGCGTCGCCGAGAACGGGCGGCCGGTCAGCTCGATGACCTCCAGCGCCCGCACGATGCGGCGGCCGTTGGTCGGCAGCACCGCCTCGGCCGCGGCCGGGTCGAGCTGGGAAAGCCGCTGGTAGAGCACGTCCAAGCCCGATTCGGCGGCTTCGGCCTCCAGGCGCGCGCGGACTGAGGGATCGGTGCCCGGGAACTCCAGGTCGTCCAGCACCGCCTGCACGTACAGCCCGGAACCCCCGACCAGGATCGGCACGCGCCCCGCGGCGAGCACCGCCTCGACGTCGGCGCGGGCGTGCCGCTGGTAGGCCGCCACCGACGCGGTCTCGGTGACGTCGAGGACGTCGAGCTGGTGGTGCGGGACCCCGCCGCGCTCCGCCTCGGTGAGCTTGGCGGTGCCGATGTCCATGCCCCGGTACAGCTGCATGGCGTCGGCGTTGACGACCTCACCGCCGAGGCGCAGGGCCAGCGCGACGCCGAGGTCGGACTTCCCGGTGCCGGTCGGCCCGACGACGGCGATCAGCCCGGTCACGCGGCCGGTTCCCAGCGGGCCACGTGGTAGCCGACGCCGTAGGGCGCGCCGGAGTAGTCGACCGCGCCGCGCCAGCTCACCCCGGAGCTCTGCGCGACGCTGGCCAGCACCTGCCACGCCGAGCGGCCGCGCGCGCCCAGTTCGGCGGCCAGGTCGGCGTCGATGTCCATCAGCGCGTCGGCGTCGGCCGCGGCGAGCGCCTCGCGGACCGCCTCGTCGAACTCGGCGGCGCGCGGGTCCGGCTTCCCGGGGGCGCGGTCGCCGTGCCGGGGCGAGGAGTCGCCGAGCACCAGCAGCGCGACCGGCTCCGGCCCGGACAACGCGTCCACCAGTTCGTGGCCGACCAGCCAGCACTGGTCCGGGTCCAGCTCCGGGGTGACCAGCCGGACCCGGACCTCCCCGGCACCGGAGTGCTCGCGCAGCCAGCCCGCGATCAGCGCGGGCAGCGGCAGCAACGGATCGCTGCGGCCCTCGTCCTCGGCCAGCTCGGCGAGGCTGACCGGGACGTCCACCCCGTACCCGGCGAAGCTGCCCCTGGTCGCGGGCTCGATCACGCGCGAGCCCACCTCGTCCACCGCGACCGCCGACCACCTCGGTGTCACCTCGGCCAGCCAGCGGGCGGCGTCCAGGCAGGCCCGGCGCAGGGGCTCGGTCTCCTCGGAGGCACCCGCGACCAGTTGCGGCACGAGCAACGGTGGGTGTGGCAGCACGGCGGCACGAACGATCACGTTCGGGCAGGCTAGTGCCCCCTCACACGTTCGGCCGAACACACCCGGGTGGGCGGTGCAAGGTCATGGGTAGGTCACAACCCGGCCTCGAAGTTCCGACGAGCGCCCTGACCTGTTTCAATCCCCCTTCAGGGATCGCGGGCCACACCGGCCCGGATGCCCCGGTTGCCAGGCCCCGCCGCCATGCGGGGCGCCCGCACGCGGTGCGGGCGGTGAAGGCTAGGAGGAGCCGGCGATGACGGACCAGGAGACGACCCAGGCCGACGGGCAGCAGGGTCGGGCCACTCCGGACACCACGGCCCAGGACACCACGGCCCAGCACAACACGCCCCCGGTCAGCGCGCCCCCGGCGCCCGCCGCCCCGCCCGCCGCCCCGGTGGTGCCTGCCGCGTCGGACCACCCGGAGCGCTGGGGCCGGGTGGACACCGACGGCACGGTCTACGTGCGCACCGCGGACGGCGAGCGGTCGGTCGGGTCGTGGCAGGCGGGTGAGCCCGCCGAGGGTCTCGCGCACTTCGCGCGCAAGTTCGACGACATGCTCACCGAGCTCGGCCTGTTGGAGGCCCGGCTGAGCTCCGGCGCCGGTGACCCCAAGCAGGCGCTCGGCAGCGCCAAGCACCTCAAGGAAGCGCTGGTCGACGCGGCCGTGGTCGGCGATCTGGCCGGGCTGGCCAAGCGGGTCGAGCACGTGATCGCCCGCGCCGGGGTGGCGATGGAGGCGGGCAAGGCGGCCAAGGAGCAGGCCCGCGTCGAGGCGATCGCGCGCAAGCAGGCCCTGGTCGACGAGGCCGAGGGGCTGGCGAACGACTCCACCCAGTGGAAGGCGGCCGGTGACCGGCTGCGCTCCATGCTGGAGGAGTGGAAGTCGGTGCGCGGGGTGGACCGCAAGACCGACGAGCAGCTGTGGCGGCGCTTCGCCAAGGCCAGGGACGCGTTCAACCGCAGGCGCGGCTCGCACTTCGCCGACCTGGACCGGCAGCGGTCCACGGCCAAGCAGCGCAAGCAGGAGATCGTGGAGGAGGCGGAGTCGATCGCCACCTCGACCGAGTGGGGCGAGACCGCCAACCGCTACAAGGAGCTGATGACGGACTGGAAGGCGGCCGGGCGCGCGCCCAAGGACGCCGACGACGCGCTCTGGAAGCGGTTCCGGGCGGCGCAGGACCAGTTCTTCTCGCACCGCTCCGAGGCCTTCAGCGAGCGGGACGCGGAGTTCTCCGCCAACGCCAAGCTCAAGGAGGAGCTGCTGGCCGAGGCGGAGTCGATCGACCCGGCGGCGGGCGGCCTTGAGGCGGCCCGCAACCAGCTCTACAAGATCCAGGAGCGGTGGGACCAGATCGGCAAGGTCCCGCGCGAGCGGGTGCGCGAGCTGGAGGGCAAGCTGCGCTCGATCGAGGAGCGGGTGCGCTCGGCGGCCGACGCCCAGTGGCGGCGCACCGACCCCGAGGCCGAGGCCCGGGTCGCGCAGTTCCGCGAGCGGGTCGAGCAGTTCGAGTCGCAGGCGGCCAAGGCCCGCGCCTCCGGCGACAAGCGCCGCGCGGAGCAGGCCGAGTCGCAGGCCGCGCAGTGGCGCGAGTGGCTGGCCGCGGCCGAGAGCTCGGTCGCCAACCGCTGAGAGAGCTGATGTGCGCCGGAGCCCCCGACCCCCTCGGGGGCTCCGGCCAGGTCAGCAGGACCAGCCCCGCGCGCAGAGGCTCCGCACGACCGAACCGAGCGCCTCCACCGACTTCGGGTCGGCCGTGCGCAGGTCCGGTCGCGGCTCGTTCTCGGGTCTGCGGGCGTACACCACGACCGCGTTGCCGACCCGCGTCGCCGCCCGGAACAGTCCCTGCCCGAGTTCGCCGACGGTGAACGCGCCGGAGAACTTGCTCCGGCTGAAGCCGCCCGCGCCGACCGGGATGTCGACCGCCGGGCCCACCTGACCCGTGCACTCCTCCCCCGCGCGCAGCTCGGCCAGCGCTGTGGCCGCCGTCGCGTCGTCCGGGTAGAGCGCGAGCTGCCAGTGCTCCCGCGTCGTCGAGTAGGAGTCGGCGGCCGGGTAGAAGACGTCGCGCATCTGCACGCGCGCCTGGTCGCTCGGCCGGGGATCGCCCGCCGCGCAGCCGTTGGCGATGTCCCAGGGCCGCATCGCGTTGATGACCTTGCCCTCGTCCTCACGCGGCAGCCGGAACCACGGCGGGATGCGCGTGGGGTTGGCCTTCGCGGTCTTCTCGACGAAGCCGAAGATGTCGTCCTGGACGCCGATCCGCTCTTTCAGGCGTGAGTGGGAGCAGGTCGAGGTGAACACCTTCAGGAGCCCGCCCGGCTCGCACTCCTTCACCCGCCGCCCGTCCCCGCGCTGCACGGCCGTGGCCGAGGAGACCGTGACGAAGGGGTCGCCGACGTCGAAGTCGTGGACCTTGATGTCGGGGAGGAGGAGCAGCTTCACCTCCCAGCGGTACTTGGTGTTCCCGGCCACCGACAACTGCGGCAGCTCGCGCGGCCACGGCGGCAGGGCCTTGATCTGCGGCGAGTCGGCCATCAGCGCCTTGCCGACCGGCTTGCTGGCGATGGCGTCGATCGTGCCGCACAACGAACTCGGCTTCTTCTGGAACTTCTTGCAGAACGCGAGCGCGGCGCGGAACGCCAGGTAGCCCTGTGACCGGAGCATCGCGTGGCCCAAGTGCACGCCCTGCCCCACCGACAGCAGGACGGAACCGCGGAACGGCGTCCCGACCGTGAAGACTCCCGTGACGCTGTCCCTGGCGCTGCCGAGGGCGTACTGCGTCACCAGCCCGCCCATCGAGTGCGCTCCGACGATGACCTGCCTGCCGGATGCCGCCGCGAGGCACTGGATGGCGCGCACCAGCGCGGGCCCGATCCTGGAGTGCGTGACCCACTGGTCGGACACCTCCGAGTAGTCGAAGGTCCACAGGGTCACCGAAGGCAGCTCGCGCAGTCGCTGGTGGAGATCCGCGAGATCGCTTCCGCCCCAATGGTTCCGGCCGCTGAGGATGCCGTGCACGAGCAGCACCGGCCTGCTGCCCGCGAGTGCGGGCTGCGATCCCGGCACCGGCGCGACCTGGTCGCCGCAGGGCTGGTCCGCCGCACCCGCGGCGTGCGCGGGCACCAGCAGCCCGGCCAGCAGGACCAGCGCGAGGAACAGCCGCCTCACAGTTCCTCCTCGAACAGCAGCCGCCACAGGCCGTCCACCCGCTCGAACCCGAGCAGGACCCGGCGGGCGAGCTGCCCCGGCGGCGTCACGGTCGCCGTCGCGCTCGCGAGCGGCGAGGCGTCACCGCTCCACCCGTCCGGGTCAAGCACGATCTTCGTCCCCAGCGGTAGCGGTTCGGTGCGACCGACGAGTTCCAGTGCCTCCGGGCTCACCGCGGACTCGCGTTCGGCGCGATCGGTGGACAGCAGCCGCCGCACGGTCTCGGCCGCCTCCGGTGGCGGTGGCCCGCCCGCGTCGAACTCCTCGGCCGCGGCCGGTCCCGACGGGGTGAGCAGATAGCCTGCGAGACCGCCGAGCAGGGTGGCCAGCACCAGCGCGACGATGACGATCGTCGTGCGGCGTCGGGCGGATGCCATGGTCGACTCCTCGGTCGTGACCTTCCGGTGGTGCCGGGATGGGAACACACTGCGGGCCCGGACGGTGATCATCTGGCTGCTGTCCTGCCGAACGACCACTCCCGTTCAGCGGCCCGAACGCAGGTCAACGCCGTTGCTTCGACGAGGAGAAAGAGCGAGTGAGCGCACCGAAGGCCCCCGGGCTGCCCACGGACCACGCGGAGCTGCGCGAGCGGCTGCTGCGGCTCTACGAGGAGTCGGGCCGCCCGAGCTACAAGGCGATGGACACCGCGGCGCGCACCTACGGCGTCGCGTTGGCCAGGGCGACGCTGTCGGACCTGCGCAACGAGAAGTACCGCGATCGCCGCAACGGCTGGGACGTGGTGAAGGCCGTGGTGGTCGGCTGCCTGCTGTGCCGCGGCGAGACGGACGAGACGGTCTCCGAGGAGCTGGAGCGCTGGCAGGGCTGGTGGCTGCACGTCTCGGTCGAGGCGGGCGAGTTCGTCAACCGCAAGGCCGCCAAGCCCGAACCCGAGTCTGAAACTGAGCCCGAACCCGAACGGAAGCGGAGGTGGCTCGCCAGGCGGTGGCGGGTGCTCGCCGCGTGCACCGCCTGCTTCGCGTTGGGCACGGCCACCGGCGTGGTCGCGGCGACCTGGGAGCAGGGCCCGGACCCCTCGCTGGCGTACGGCCCGTGCGGGGAGTCGCTGGCGCGGTCCGGCAAGCACGGCAGCACGGTGCTGCTCGCGGACACCGGCCCGCACGGCAAGCCGGTGATGGACCGGTTGATCGAGCTGCGCGTCCAGGTGCACCCCGAACACGGCTGGATCGCGTGGGCGCGCCTGGAGAAGTCGGCCAGCGACGTGGACCGGGTGTGGCTGGACTGGAGCTACTTCCGCTCGCCGAACGACCAGTCGGGCTGGCGGCAGTGCGGTGCCCAGCCGATCAGCCAGGGTCGCGAGACCCCGGCGATGCTGATCCGGGACGCCGGGGGCCGGGAGCGCTGGTTCCGTGCCTGCGGCCAGGCGCCGTACTGGGACCGGGCGCCGGATCACTCGGGCACCTTCTGCACCAGCTGGACGCGGCCGAGGACCTAGCTTGAGCTAGCCGCGTTCGCCGTACCGAACCGCGCGGGCGTTCGGCCGGGCGACGCCGAACCGGGTTCCGGTGGCGGGGCGGCTGTGCTGCGCTGCCGATCATGAGACGCGCCACCGCCCTGATCGGGCTGTTCCTGTTCGCGGTCCTGGCGCTGTCCGGGTGCACCCGCTACCGCGCGACCGCGGTGCTCGGCGTCGACGACACCGTCAGCGGATCGGTGATCGTCGCCTATTCGCCGGAGGGGCTCGGCATGGCCCAGGGGTCCGGGCGCGACGTTGTCGCGGAGCTCAAGGAGTTCCTGGAGCGCAACGCCACGAAGGTGAGCAGGGGCAGCGCGACCGTGCGCCCCTACACCGCCGACGGTCACAAGGGCTACGAGACCGTCTTCAGCGGAGTGTCCACATCGGACTTCCTCTCGCTGCTGCGCTACGAGGAGGGCGGGCAGGGGGTCGACTTCTCGCTGACCAGGACGCCGGAGGGCTACGCGTTCTCCGCGAAGGAACAGCCGGACAAGCCGGGACAGATCAGGATCCCGGCGGAGGCGGTGGCCTCGGTGGAGATCGCCTTCTCGATCACCTTCCCCGGGCCGGTGCTGCGCGCCAACGGCGAGGTGTCCGGCTCCACCGTGACCTGGCGGCCGAAGCTGCGGCAGTCGATGACGCTGGAGGCCGTCGGCGCCGCGACGGCTCCGCCCGCGCCCTCGGTCGCCGATCCGCCCGGCAGCACGCCGGACGACACCTCGGCACCGGAGAGCGGCGGTCTGCCGATCGGCATCATCATCGGAGCGCTGTGCGGGCTGCTCATCGCCGCGGCGGCCGTGGTGCTCATCCTGCGACGATTCCGGAACTAGGTCGAAAAGCACGGCCGCGTAGACGATTGATCGGATGTCTGCCCGGGTGGAGCATTGACGCGTCCCGCGCTCCGCTTCTAGCTTCGAACCTCACAGAGGGCCAGCTGCCTGCCGCAACAGCGCGCCCACCGGATACGAGGTGGAGCAGACGTGGGCAACCAGAGATGGGATGTATCGCGGCGCGGAGTGCTGGCGGGCTCGGCGGGAGTGATCGCGGCGAGCGCCCTGAGCGGTGTCGCCGGGACCGCCGCGGCGGCGGAGGCGCGGGGGCCGGACTGGGCGCGGTTCCTGCGCGAACAGGACCTCGTGTGGCGGAAGCTGCCCACGAAGTGGTGGCAGGGGCCGTTCCTGGGGGACGGGCGGCTCGGCTCGATGATCTACCAGGAGCCCGGCCGCAACGCGATCCGGTTCACCACGCAGCACAGCGAGGTGCAGGACTACCGGCCGCGGTTCAACAGCGGCTGGGGCGTGTGCCGCCTGCCGGTCGGCCACCTCACCCTGGAGCCGGTCGGCACGATCACCGGCGTGGACTGGCGGCTGGACCTGCACAACGCCGAACTGGTGGGCACCGTGCGCACGGACAAGGGATCGCTGGCGTTGCGCGCCTACATCCACACCGAGCGCTCCGTGCTGGTCGCCGTCGTCACGCCCTCCGGAGGTGAGCGCGTCCGCTGGGTTTTCCACCCGGAGAAGGCGATCAGCCCCAAGCACACCAAGGAGGACCCGCCCGCCGGGTACGTGGAGAACCCGCCGCCCACCACGAAGACCACCGGTGGGACGAACCTTGTCCTCCAAGGGCTCGTCGCCGGCGGGCAGACCGCGACCGCGTATCGCGTTGCCGGACAGACCCTGTACCTGTCCGTTGCGCACACCCACCCGGGCACCGGTGCGGAGGCGAAGGCCCTCTCCGCGGTGAACCGGGCGAGCGCGCTGCCCGAGCACCAGCTGTTCGCGACGCACCGCGCGTGGTGGAACGCCTACTACCGCAAGAGTTTCGTCTCGATCCCCGACCAACGGCTGCAGAGCTTCCACTGGGCGCAGCTCTACAAGATCGCCTCCGGCACGCGCGCCGACGCGCCGGTGATGGCGACCTGCGGGCCGTGGCTCGAGGACACCGGCTGGCCCGCGACGTGGTGGAACCTCAACGTGCAGCTGGAGTACTGGTTGATCAACGGCTCCAACCACCTGGAGCTGGACGCGATCACCACGACGCTGGACGTGAACCGGCAGCACCTGATCGACAACGTCCGCGCCGAGTACCGCAAGGACTCCGCGGGGGTCGGCCGCAGCACCGACCGCCGCACGGTCAAGGGCAGCGCGGTGGCACGGCCCGGCGACGGCGGGGGCAGCCCGGAGACCGGGAACCTCACGTGGGCGCTGCACAACGTGTGGCTGAGCTACCGGCACTCGATGGACGACCGCGTGCTGCGCGACACGCTCTTTCCCTTGCTGCGCAGGGCGATCAACTACTACCTGCACTTCCTCAAGCCCGGCGCGGACGGCAGGCTGCACCTCGCGGAGACGCATTCGCCGGAGTACGGCAACGCGCCGGACTGCAACTACGACCTCGCGCTGGTCCGCTGGGGCTGCGAGACCTTGCTCGACGCCGACAAACGGCTCGGCACAAGGGATCCGCTGACGTCGAAGTGGCGCCAGGTGCTGCGCGACCTCACGCCGTACCCGGTGGACGACACCGGCTTCATGATCGGCGCGGGGGTGCCGTACGCGAAGTCGCACCGGCACTACTCGCACCTGCTGATGGTGTACCCACTGCACCTGGTGACGCCCGAAACCGCGGAGAACCGCGCGCTGATCGAGAGGTCCATCAAGCACTGGCACAGCCTGACCGGCGCGCACCGTGGTTACAGCTACACCGGGGCCGCGTCGATGCTCGCGCTGCTCGGCGACGGCGACCGCGCGTTGGATTACCTGCTGAAGTTCTTCGATACCAGCACCAGATTCCCGGTCACCGAGAACACGATGTACCGCGAAGGCAGCCCTGTGGTGGAAACGCCGCTCTCGGCTTCACAGTCCATTTTGGACATGTTGTGCCAGAGCTGGGGTGGCGTGATCCGCGTCTTCCCCGCGATCCCCGAGGCGTGGCAGGACGTCGCGGTGGAGAACTTCCTTACCCAGGGCGCTTTTCTGGTCAGCGCGGTTCGCAAGCAGGGGCACACCCACTGGGTCGGCGTCCGCAGCCAGGCCGGACAGCGTTGCCACGTACGGCACGGCATCGGCGGCGAGATCGCGGTGAGCACCCCGGCGGGTGCGCCGATGAGCTGGCGCCAGGTCTCCCCCGGGGTCGTCGAGATCGACCTCGCGCGCGGGGCGACCGCGATCGTGCACCCGAAGGGCCCGCTGCCGGACCTGCGGATCGAGCCGGTGCGGGTCTCCGTGCCCGGCAAGCCGTGGGGCCTGCCCGACTGAGACTCCCGCCGCCGCGGTCATCCCTAGTCGAGGAGAAAACCTTGCGCAGCACAGCAATGGCGGCCGCACTCACCGTTGCCGCCGGTCTCCTGGTCACCCCGCAGGCCATCGCATGGGAGAACGGCCTGGCCCGGACTCCCCTGATGGGCTTCAACAACTGGAACACCACGCACTGCCGGGCCGAGCTCACCGAGAAGATGATCAAGGACACGGCGGACCTCTTCGTCTCGCGAGGGCTGAAGGACGCCGGGTACCGCTACGTCAACATCGACGACTGCTAGGCCGAGCCCACGCGCGACGCCAACGGCAAGCTCGGCTTCCCCGGAGCGCTCGGGCACGAGGACTCCGACGCACAGCAGTTCGCGGACTGGGGCGTGGACTACCTGAAGTACGACAACTGCAACAACCAGGGCGTGGACGCGAAACAGCGCTACACGAAGATGCGCGAGGCGATCAAGAAGACCAGGCGGCCGATGGTCTACTCGATCTGCGAGTGGGGCCAGAACAAGCCGTGGGACTGGGCGCAGGACGTCGGCAACGCCTGGCGCACCACCGGCGACATCAACGACACCTGGGCGAAGATGGTGTCGATCTTCAAGAAGAACCTGCCGCTGGCCGCGCACGCCAAGCCCGGCGCGTGGAACGACCCGGACATGCTGGAGGTCGGCAACGGCGGGATGACGCCGACCGAGTACCGCTCGCACTTCAGCCTCTGGGCGATCATGGCCGCGCCGCTGCTGATCGGCTCGGACCTGCGCAAGGTGAGCGCGGAGAACTTCCAGACCCTGCTCAACACCGACGTCATCGCGGTCAACCAGGACCGCAAAGGCGTGCAGGGCAAGCAGATCAAGGCTTCCGGGGGCCTGTACGTGATCGCGAAACCGTTGGCGGACGGGGATGTCGCGGTGGCGCTGTTCAACGAGAACGCCGACGCGCGCAGGATCAGCACCACGGCGGCGGAGATCGGGCTCAGTGGCGCGGCGCGCTACCGGTTGCGGGACCTGTGGTCCAAGCGCACCACGACGAGCACGGGGGCGATCAGCGCCGACGTCCCCGGGCACGCCACGGTGGTCCTGCGAGTGCGAAAGGGCTGATGAAACCTGTATGTAACCTTTTGTCCAGGAGCTGGGAATCCTTGACACTGCAAAAGGTCAAGTCCTAGCGTCATTACCGTGCAGCGAGGAGTGCGTCTGGTCACGCGGGGTCCCATCGACCTCGTCCGCGTGGCGTCTTCCCTCTGTCGCTGATCCCGCACAGTCGCCCGTCCACCCTCGCCAGACACCAGACGACACGTGGGACCGAATCCATGACGCTGACCGCAGGCCGCCAGAACGCCATCGCGGAGCCAGATCCCCAGTCCGAGCTCGCCGAGCTGCTGCGCACCGGGCCGTTCCCCGCGGCGCTGCGCGCGGCGATCCAGGCGAGCGGGCTGAGCCTGGACCGGGTGCAGTACCGCTTGCGCGCCAAGGGGGCCTCGGTCAGCGTCGCGACGCTGAGCAACTGGCAGTCCGGCCGCCGCCAGCCCGAGGGCGACGCGTCCTTCGCCGTGCTCGCCAACCTGGAGAGCGTGCTCGGGCTGCCGTCGTCCGCCCTGCGCGCGCTGGTCGGCCCGCCCCGCCCGCGCGGCCGGTACGCGCCGAACACGCTCAGCGCGCCCGCCATGGAGGCGATGTGGACGGCCAAGGACCGGCTGACCGCCCTTCTGTCCACAGTGGACACCAGCTCGGACGCGCTGCTCACCCGGCTCAGCCAGCACGACCTGGTCGAGGTGGACTCCTCCGGCGCCCAGCGCCGCGTCCGGGTGCGCCAGGTGCTGCGCGCCGACGCCGACGGGGTGGACCGCTGGGTGGTCGTCTACTCGCCGGGCCATCCCCGGGGCGCCGCCGCCGAACTGGTGCCGCTGCGGCACTGCGCGCTCGGCCGCGGTTCCGTCGACGACACCGGGCTGATGGTGGCCGAACTGCTCTTCGAGGCCCCGCTCGCCCGGGGTGAGACGATCATGATGGAGTACGACCTGGTCAACCCGCCGGGCATGGCGGGCCGCAGCGGTGACGTGTTCACCCGCAAGTTCCGCAGGCCGGTCCGCGATTACCTGATCGAGGTCCAGTTCGCCCCGGCCGCCCCGCCCCGCCGCTGCACCCAGATCAGCGCGCCGCTGGACCAGCCGACGCAGTTCCGCCGCCGGGCGCTCACCGTCAGCCCCGCGGGCGCCGCGCACGCGGTGGCACTCGACTTCGGCCCCGGCACCT
Organism: Allokutzneria sp. A3M-2-11 16; assembly: GCF_024213555.1. Classification (GTDB taxonomy): domain Bacteria; phylum Actinomycetota; class Actinomycetes; order Mycobacteriales; family Pseudonocardiaceae; genus Allokutzneria. Next base: position 576,107 of record NZ_JANAVO010000002.1, read on the forward strand.
TCGGCATCCAGTGGGACCTGTAGGGCTCAGCGGCGCGAGCTGGCGATCTTCACCCACATGACCGCGAGGGCGATCGCCGCCAGTTCCGCGATCACCAGGCCGAATCCCGGGCCCGGACCGGGCACCTTGTTCGACTTGCCGGTCTGCTGCGTCCAGATCGAGAGCATGCCGAGCACCGCCGCCGCGCAGCCGCCCACCGCGCACACCCAGGCCAGCGCCCAGTTGCGCAGCGCCAGGGTCAGCCCCGAGCCGATCACGCCGACTCCGAGCAGGAAGGCGGCGAACAGCACCGGCAGCAGGCCGACCTTGGCCCCGCCGAAGAGCACCTGCCAGCCCACCGCGTCGCCCACCCACGGCAGCACCGAGGTCACGAGCACCACCAGCACCGCGACCGCGATCCGCACCGCGCGCATACCGGGGTCGATCCGACCGGCCACGCGGCGCTCGACCTGGCGCAGCTCCTCGCGGAACTCCTCGAACCCGTTGTCCCGCTCGCTCACCGGACCGCGCACCCGGACTCCGCGGGCGCGGGCGGCGGGGTGCCGAAGCCGGGCAGCCCGAGGCTGACGCCGGAGGTCTCCGGGCGGACCCCGGCCTCCCAGTGGTCGCCCGCCCTGGTGCGCCGGTGCGTCAGCAGGTCACCGTCGGCGTTGAGGTGGTGCGGGGCGCCGTAGGTCACCACGGTCTCCACGATGTCGCCCGGCCGGATCTCCCGGTCCACCGCCGATCCGGTCGGGGTGAAGTGCACCAGCCTGCCGTCCCTGGCGCGGCCGCTCATCCTGCGGGTCTCGGTGTCCTTGCGGCCCTCGCCCTCGGAGACCAGGACCTCCAGCCTGCGGCCGACGAGCTCCTTGTTCTGCTCCCAGGACACCGCCTCCTGGACCTCGATCAGGCGCATGTAGCGCTCCTGCACGACGTCCTTGGGCAGCTGCTCGGCCATCTCCGCGGCGGGCGTTCCCGGCCGCTTGGAGTACTGGAAGGTGAAGGCGCTGGAGAACCGGGACGCGCGCACCACGTCCAGGGTGGCCTGGAAGTCCTCCTCGGTCTCCCCGGGGAAGCCGACGATGATGTCGGTGGTGATCGCCGCGTCCGGCATGGCCGCGCGCACCTTGTCGATGATCGAGAGGTAGCGCTCGCTGCGGTAGGAGCGGCGCATCGCCTTGAGCACGCGGTCCGAACCGGACTGCAGCGGCATGTGCAGCTGGTGGCAGACGTTCGGCGTCTCGGCCATCGCCGCGATCACGTCGTCGGTGAAGTCCTTGGGGTGCGGGGAGGTGAAGCGCACCCGCTCCAGGCCCTCGATCCCGCCGCAGGCGCGCAGGAGCTTGCCGAAGGCGAAGCGGTCGCCGAACTCCACGCCGTAGGAGTTGACGTTCTGCCCGAGCAGCGTCACCTCCAGCACGCCCTCGGCGACCAGGGCCTCGACCTCGGCCAGGATCTCGCCGGGACGGCGGTCCTTCTCCTTGCCGCGCAAGGAGGGGACGATGCAGAAGGTGCAGGTGTTGTTGCAGCCCACCGAGATCGACACCCAGCCGGAGTGCGCGGAGTCGCGGCGCGCGGGCAGCGCGGAGGGGAAGACCTCCAGCGACTCCAGGATCTCCACCTCGGCCCTGGCGTTGTGCCGGGCGCGGTCCAGCAGCGCGGGCAGCGAGCCGATGTTGTGCGTGCCGAAGACCACGTCGACCCAGGGCGCTCGCTTGACGATCTCGCCGCGGTCCTTCTGCGCCAGACAGCCGCCGACCGCGATCTGCATGTCCGGGTGCTCCGACTTGACCGGGCGCAGGTGGCCCAGGTTCCCGTAGAGGCGGTTGTCCGCGTTCTCCCGCACCGCGCAGGTGTTGAACACCACCACGTCGGCCACGTCCTCGTCACCGGCCCGGACGTACCCGGCGTCCTCCAGCAGCCCCGACAGGCGCTCGGAGTCGTGCACGTTCATCTGGCAGCCGTACGTGCGGATCGCGTAGGTGCGTGGGTCCTGCAGCGTGCTCACTTCGTCACCATATCCCCTGGTCAGCGGCAATCCCCAGCTCGGGCCACGAGGGGGTGCCCTCCGGCCATGGTAGGCACCGCCGCCGCACCGGCCCGCACCAGGCGGTCAGCGCCGTACAAGACGGTGAGCGTGTCCAGGCGATTCGCCCGCTGCCACCACCGCACCCGGGCGCCACCGCGTTTCACCGAAGTCGTGATTGATCTGGAATTGATGTTCCGCTCCGGACTGGCACCATGTGCGAGTGCTTCGGAGGAGAACGCTCACGGCCCTCGTCCTCGTCGCGGCGAGCGTGCTCGTCGGCTGCCAGGCGGGTTTCGGCGACCTGCGGCTGAAGGTGGCGGCGGGCTCCCGCGGCGGCGTCTACTACGGGCTGAGCAACACGCTGGCCACGGTCTGGGGCCGCCACCTGGCGATCAGACCGCCGGAGGTGCTGGCCACCGAGGGCTCGGTGGACAACCTGAAGATGCTGCGCGAGGGGCGTGCGCAGGTCGGCTTCTCCCAGGGCGACACCGCCTCCGACGAGTTCGCGCGCGAGGCGACCAACCCGACGCTCGCGGGCAACGGGCTGCGCGCGCTGACCCGGATGCACGACGACTACCTGCAGCTCGTGGTGCGCGCGGACTCGCCCGTGCGCAAGGTCTCCGACCTGCGCGGCAAGCGGGTCTCGATCGGCGCGATGAACTCCGGCGTCCAGGTCATCGCGCAGCGCGTGCTGGACGCGGCGAAGGTGCGCGTGGAGAAGGACCTCGTCGCGGTGCAGTACGGCGTCGCCGACTCCGCGACGGCACTGCGCGAGGGCCGGATCGACGCGTTCTTCTGGTCCGGTGGCCTGCCGACGGACGCGGTGACCGCGCTGTCGAAGGCGGTCAAACTGCGCATGATCGATCTCTCGGACGTGCTGCCGGACCTGCGCAAGCGCTACCCCGGCTACGGCGCGGCCAGCCTGCCCGCGTCCACCTACGACCTCGCGTCCGGGCCGGTGGTCACCCTGGTGGTGCGCAACTTCCTGGTGGTGACCGCCTCGATGCCCGACGACATCGCCGAGGCGCTGACCCGCAGCGTCTACGCCTCGCTGCCGGACCTCGTGGGCGCGAACTCGGCGGCCCGCACCATCGACGTCCGCGGAGCGGTGGAGACCGAGCCGCTGCCGCTGCACCCCGGCGCGATCAACTACTACCGCACGGTGAAGCTCTAGCCCCCGGGTTCGCCGGTCTTCAAGTACCGCGAACCCCCGCCACAGCGGTCGCAAACCGCCCCCAACCCTGGCGCGGCCGCGAGGTATGCCGTGGTTAGCGATCGCCGGAGCCGGGGTGGGGCGTACTTGAAGACCGTCAAACCACCGCGGTGATATTCGGGGCGGCTAACGGATCGAGCGCTCCGGCGGGGCGAGCGGCATGGTCACCACGACCTTGAGGCCGCCGCCCTTGGGCAGCTCCAGCCGGACGTTGCCGTCCACCCGCGCGACGATCCGGGTCACGATCGCCAGTCCGAGCCCGGAGCCGGGCACGTTCTGGTGGCTCGGGCTGCGCCAGAACCGGTCGGTGGCCCGCTCCAGCTCCTTCGGGCGCAGGCCGGGGCCCTCGTCGCGGACGCTGACCTCGACCCGGTTGTCGACCCGCCGCGCGCCCACCTCGACCACCGTGCCGTCGGAGGTGAACTTCAGCGCGTTGTCCAGCAGCGCGTCCAGGATGCCCTCCAGGCCGCGCGGGGTGAGCATCGCCACGAGGTCGGTCTCGCCGGTCTGCACCAGCTCGACGTGGCGCGAGTCGGCGACGGCGCTCCACGCCTGCAACCGCTCGATGATGATGTCGTCCACGTCGATCGGCACCGGGTCCAGCGAGCTCGCCTCGGCCCGCGCCATCACCAGCAGCTCGTCCAGCAGCCGGTTCAGCCGGTCGGTCTCCTCGATGGCGGCCTCGTGGTGCACCTCCGCCTCGGCGTCGACGTGGCCCTCCAGGTTGCCCAGCCGCAGCCGCAGCGCGGTGAGCGGGTTGCGCAGCTGGTGCGAGGCGTCGGCGACGAAGGCCCGCTGCGCGGCCAGCACGTCACCGACCGCGGCGGCCATCTGCTCGAAGGAGCGGGTCAGCATCCGCAGCTCGGGCGGGCCGCCGTTGCCACCCACCGGCTCGACGGGGCGGCCCATGACCAGCGCGGTCACCATCTTCCCGGTGGCCTCGTCCAGCCGCTGCACGGGTTTGAGGATCCAGCGCACCACCGGCAGCGCGAACAGGATGCCCGCGCCCAGCGCCAGCAGGCTGCCCAGCAGCAGCGCGCCCCACCAGACCACCACCCGCCCGCGCGCCGACGCCGTCGGCGAGATGATCAGCGCGGCGCCGCGCACCTCGCCGTCGGCCAGCACCGGTGCCGCCAGGACCAGTGGTTCCTCGTGCCACGGCAGCATCAGGTCACCGGGCTCGGAGTGCCGCCCGGCCAGCGCCAGCGAGACCCGGTCGATCACCTTCCGGTCGGTCAGCTCCAGGCCCGGCCGCGAGCGCGCGACCACGGTGCCGTCCCGGTCGGTGATGGCCACCGCGATCCGGTAGACCTCGTCGTAGCGGCGCAGCTCGCGCTCGATCACCGAGGGCTGGTCGTCGATGATCGGCCGCTGGGCCAGCGAGGCGAACCGGGTGACGTCGGTCAGCCGGTCCAGGAACAGCCGCTGCTGCTCGGCGCCCGCGACGGTGGCGGCGAGCGGCACACCCAGCCCGGCGAGCACCAGCACCAGCAGGGACAGCACCGTCGTCAGCAACCGGGAACGCACCCGACCACCCTTCCAGCGGCACCCACTGCCGCGAAACCCTTACCGGAAACCCGAAGCCCGGTGCACGTACACCGGATCGGAATGAAGATCCACTCGATCGGGTTACCCCGCCGGGGTCGCCGCGGCCAGCCGGTAGCCCACCCCGCGCACGGTCTCGATCAGGTCCGGGCGGCCGAGCTTGGTGCGCAGCGTGGCCACGTGCACGTCCAGCGTGCGGTTCACCCCCGACCAGGTGCGTCCCCACACCTCGGAGATGATCCGCTCCCGCGTGCACACCGACCCGCGCGCGGCGACGAGCAGTGCCAGCATCTGGAACTCCTTGCGGGACAACGCGATCGGCTCCCCCGCTACCCGCACCTCGTGCCGGTTCAGGTGCACCTCGACATCGCCGATCTTGACGACGTCGTCGGTGCCCGCGTGGCCGCGGCGGCGGCGCACCGCCTGCACCCTGGCCATCAGCTCGCCCACGTCGTAGGGCTTGACCAGGTAGTCGTCCGCGCCCGCGTGCAGCCCCAGGATCCGGTCGTCGACCTCTCCGCGCGCGGAGACGACGATGATCGCCACATCGCTGGCGGCCCTGATGGCCCGGCACAGCGCGACACCGTCCACATCGGGCAGTCCGAGGTCCAGTAAAACCACGTCCACATCGGACAGGCTCTCCAGGACTCCCTTTCCACCCGGAAGACGGGACACCGTCATTCCGCGCCTGGTGAGGGCCGGTTCCAGCGCCTCGGCGACGCGGTCGTCGTCCTCGACGAGCAGTACCCTCACGGGTGGTACCTCCCTTGAGCCGGTGCGACTCATCCGTGACAGAGTTGAGACCCTAAGTCTTGCTCAACCGATCTGGACTCGTGTGGTCGCCCACACCTAGGTTTCCGCCAACTGAATCACCCTTGTCGACGAGGAGCGCCGATGACCGCAGCTGCCCCCACCCCGCCGATGATCCGGATGGCGGGAGTGGACAAGTTCTTCGGGCCGCTGCACGTGCTCAAGGGCATCAACATCGAAGTGCCCAAGGGTCAGGTGGTGGTGGTACTCGGTCCGTCCGGCTCTGGCAAGTCCACGCTGTGCCGGACCATCAACCGACTCGAACCGATCGACACCGGTGACATCGAGGTCGACGGCGACCGGCTGCCCGAGGAGGGCAAGGCGCTGGCCGCCCTGCGCGCCGACGTGGGCATGGTCTTCCAGCAGTTCAACCTCTTCGCCCACAAGACCATCATCGAGAACGTGATGCTCGCGCCGATGAAGGTCCGCGGGATGAAGGAGCCGGAGGCGCGCAAGCTCGCCCAGCAGCTGCTCGACCGCGTCGGCATCGCCAACCAGGCCGACAAGTACCCCGCCCAGCTCTCCGGCGGCCAGCAGCAGCGGGTGGCCATCGCCCGCGCGCTGGCGATGAAGCCGAAGGTGATGCTCTTCGACGAGCCCACCTCCGCGCTGGACCCGGAGATGGTCAACGAGGTGCTCGACGTGATGACCACCCTGGCCAAGGAGGGCATGACCATGCTCGTGGTCACCCACGAGATGGGCTTCGCCCGCAAGGCCGCCGACCGCGTGGTGTTCATGGCCGACGGCGAGATCGTCGAGGACAGCACGCCGGAGGAGTTCTTCACCGCCCCCAGCTCGGACCGCGCCAAGGACTTTCTCGGCAAGATCCTGCCGCACTGACCATTGAAGTGACCCGTGGAGGACGCGGGCGGCGTCCGAGAGAGTCAGCCAAGTCGAAAGAAGGAACCAGATGCGTTTCAGCAAGGGACTGCGGATCGGCGCGGCGGCCGCCGCGCTCGCCGTGCTGGCGGCCTGTGGGGGCGGCAGCGGTGGTGGATCCGGCCTGGAGGCGCGGGCCAAGAGCGGCAAGCTCGTCGTCGGCATCAAGTTCGACCAGCCCGGCATGGGCCTGAAGACGCCGACCGGCTACACCGGCTTCGACGTCGACGTGGCGAAGTACATCGCCAAGGAGCTCGGCCTCGACGAGTCGAAGATCGAGTGGAAGGAAGCGCCCTCCGCGCAGCGGGAGAACCTGCTGGAGAAGGGGGACGTGGACATGGTCACGGCCACCTACTCCATCACCGAGGACCGCAAGAAGAAGGTCCTCTTCGCGGGCCCGTACCTGACCCCCGGGCAGGACCTGCTGGTGCGCGCCAACGACACCAGCATCAACAGCCCGGAGAACCTCAACGGCAAGAAGCTGTGCTCGGTCAAGGGCTCCACCTCGGCGGCCAAGGTCAACGAGAAGTTCGGCACCCAGGCCGGGCTGCAGGAGTACGGCGGCTACTCGGAGTGCCTGACCGGCCTGGAGAGCGGTGCCATCGACGCCATCTCCACCGATGACTCCATCCTGGCCGGCTACGCCGCGGCCAACCCCGGCAAGTTCAGGCTGATCGGCAAGCCCTTCACCAAGGAGCTGATCGGCGTCGGCCTCGCCAAGAGTGACACCAAGGGCCGGGACGCGGTGAACAAGGCGCTGGAGAAGATGATGACCTCCGGTGCCTGGAAGGCCGCGCTGGAGAAGAACCTCGACAAGTCGGGTTACAAGATCCCCGAGCCGCCGCAGATCACCGAGAAGTGACGCGGTAGAGGATCGAGTCGCGGCGCGCCGGAGGACCACGTCCGGCGCGCCGCCCCCGTTGCGGACCGCAGACCTGTTGAAACACGGCTAGGAGAACTCACACCGTGGACCTGTTGAGCAAGTACGACGTGCTCGGCGCGTTCTGGGTCACCGTGCAACTCACCTTCTACTCGGCGGTGGGCGCACTGATCTGGGGCACGATCCTGGCCGGTATGCGGGTCAGCCCCGTACCGCTGATGCGCGGCATCGGCACCGTGTACGTGAACGTGGTGCGCAACACCCCGCTCACCCTGATCATCATGGGCACGTCCCTCGGTCTGTACTCGACGCTCGGCGTGGTGCTCACGACCAAGTCCGACAAGGACCTGCTGTTCCTGCCCAGCAACAACTTCTGGCTGGCCGTGCTCGGCTTCGTCGCCTACACCGGCACCTTCGTCTGCGAGTCGCTGCGCTCGGGCATCAACACGGTCCCGGTCGGCCAGGCCGAGGCGGCGCGGGCGCTGGGCCTGAAGTTCACCCAGACCCTGGGCATCATCGTGCTGCCGCAGGCGTTCCGCGCGGTGATCGCGCCGCTGGCCAGCGTGTTGATCGCGCTGACCAAGAACACCACCGTGGCCAGCGCCATCGGGGTGGCCGAGGCCGCCGTGCTGATGTCGAAGATGATCGAGTTCGACTCGCAGTACCTGTTCCTGATCTTCGGGATCATCGCGCTCGGCTTCGTGATCCTGACCCTGCCCACCGGCCTCTTCCTCGGCGCGGTGGCCAAGAAGGTGGCGGTGAAGCGGTGAGCGCGCCCTCGGTCCTCTACGACGCCCCCGGCCCGAAGGCCAAGACCCGCAACGTCCTCTACACGGTGCTTTTCGGCCTGGTGCTGGCCGCCGTCGCCTGGTTCACCATCTCCGGACTGGCGGAGAAGGGCCAGCTCGAAGGCGCGAAGTGGTCTCCGTTCCTGCTCGGCAGCACGTGGACGGAGTACCTGCTCCCGGGTCTGCTCAACACCCTGATCGCGGCCGGGCTGTCGATCGTGATCGCCCTGCCGATCGGCTTCGTCCTCGGCATCGCCCGGCTCTCCGAGCACAGGTGGATCAGCATGCCTGCCGGCGCGCTGGTGGAGTTCTTCCGCTCGCTGCCCGTGCTGATCCTGATGATCTTCGCCAACGAGCTGTTCGCCCGGTTCATGGACGTGGACCGCGATGTCCGGCCGCTGGCGGCCGTGGTCACCGGCCTGGTGCTCTACAACGCCTCGGTGCTCGCCGAGGTGGTCCGGGCGGGCATCCTGTCCCTGCCCAAGGGCCAGAGCGAGGCCTCGATGGCGCTGGGCCTGCGCAAGGGCCAGACGATGCGGATCATCCTGCTGCCGCAGGCGATCACCGCGATGCTGCCCGCGATCGTCAGCCAGCTCGTGGTCATCCTCAAGGACAGCGCGCTCGGCGGTGCGCTCGTCGGGTACGCGGAACTGTTCGCCCAGTACCGCTACATCTCCAACAACTACCAGAACCTGATCCCGACGATGATCGTCATCGCGGTCGTCTACATCGTGATCAACACGCTGCTGACCACCTTCGCCTCCTGGCTGGAGAAGCGGATGTCCCGCAGGGGCCGTCCGACGGTCGGCGGCGGCCTGGTCGAGGAGCAGGCGCCGGGCATGGAGTTCACCGGTCTGCGGACCGGCGACAACTTGTAGCGCGCTCTCCTCTAGGGTGCTCTGGACCCAGTACGACCCGCGAGGGGGAGAAATGCCCATGCACCGTCGGTCCGCATTCGTCGCGGCGGTCGTGATGGGGGTTCTCCCCCTCGCGGCGTGTGGTGGCGGCTCTGAGGAGACTCCGGCGCCCACCGAGGCCCCGCGGACCTCGGTCACCGACGACGGCTCCGGCTCGCCGACGATCGACAAGATCCGGCAGAACGGGCGCCTGCTCATGGGCACCACCGACAGCCTGCCCGGGGTGTCGCTGCAGGACCAGGGCAACGGCAAGTACTCCGGCTTCGACACGAAGCTGGCGACCGCCATCGCCAAGGAGATCGGCCTCAAGGACCCGGACCCGGTGCGCTACCGCTCCGCGAGCCCGGAGACCCGGTTCAACTCGCTGCGCAGCGGCGACGTGGACCTGGTGGTCGGCGGGATCAAGACCAACCAGCCGCAGCCGCAGATCTCCTTCGTCGGCCCCTACCTGAAGGTGGCGCAGGACCTGCTGGTCCGCTCCGACAGCGGCATCAGCACGGCCGCCCAGCTGGCCGACAAGCAGGTGTGCGTGGTCGCGGGGTCGGGCGCGGCGCAGAAGCTGAAGGCCGCGCGGGTGACCCAGAACGTGGTCGAGGAGAACCTGGGCAGCCGCTGCGTCGAGTCCCTCCAGGCGGGCCGGGTCGCGGCGTTCTCCGCCGACGACGCGGTGCTGCGCGGGTACTCGGAGCAGGCCAAGGGCGCGCTGAAGGTGCTCGGCGTGAAGCTCACCGACGAGGGCTACTACATCGGCATCCCGGCCCGCGACAAGGAGCTGCGCCGCCAGCTGGAGGCGATGCTGAAGAAGTCCTTCCAGGACGGCTCCTGGGCGCGGATGTACGGCGAGGTCTACGGCACCGCCGAACCCGCGCCCACTCCCCCCGTCCTGAGCCCGGCCCCCGTCACCACGACGCCCTCCACCTCCGTCACCACCACCGCGCCCCCGCGCTAATCCACCTCCGCCAGGTGGTCGGGGCGTCTTCAAGTACCACGAACCCCACCTGAAACGGTCGCTAACAGCAGCTAACCCCCGTCCGCAGAGACGGGGGTTAGCTGCTGTTAGCGACGGCTGGGGCGGGGGTTGGGGGTACTTGAAGACCGGCCAACCCCCCGGCGTCACTGCTTCCTGATGCGGCGGAACAGGTGCTGCATCGGGTCGTAGCGGCGGTCGGCCACCCGCTCCTTCAAGGGGATCAGCGCGTTGTCGGTGATCTGGATGTGCTCCGGGCAGACGTCCGTGCAGCACTTGGTGATGTTGCAGAAACCGAGCCCGTGATCGGCCTGTGCGGTCTCCACGCGGTCCTCGGTGTCCAGCGGGTGCATCTCCAGCTCCGAGATGCGCATGAGGAACCTGGGGCCGGAGAACGACTCCTTGTTCTCGTCGTGGTCGCGGACCACGTGGCAGGTGTTCTGGCACAGGAAGCACTCGATGCACTTCCGGAACTCCTGCGAGCGCTCCACGTCGACCTGCTGCATGCGGTACTCGCCCGGCTTCAGCCCCTCCGGCGGTTTGAAGGACGGGACCTCGCGCGCCTTGACGTAGTTGTAGGACACGTCGGTCACCAGGTCGCGGATCACCGGGAACGTCCGAAGTGGAGTGACGGTGATCGTCTCGTCCTCGGTGAAGGTGGACATCCGGGTCATGCACAGCAGGCGCGGGCGGCCGTTGATCTCCGCCGAGCACGAGCCGCACTTGCCCGCCTTGCAGTTCCACCGCACCGCGAGGTCCGGGGCCTGGGTGGCCTGGAGCCGGTGGATGATGTCGAGTACGACCTCGCCCTCGTTGACCTCCACCACGAAGTCGGCGAGCTCGCCGCCCTCGTCGTCGCCGCGCCAGATGCGGAAGTTCGCCTTGTAGCTCATGGAAGCTCCCCGTGTCCGGCCAGTTCGGAGTCGGTGTAGTACTTCTGCAGCTCCTCGCGCTCGAACAGGTCGAGCAGGTCCGAGCGCATCTCCGGCTGCGGCAGGCTGGTCACCGCGATCCCGTCTCCGTCGGCCTCGCAGCGGAGCACCTGCTTGCGCCACAACGGGTCCATCCCCGGGTAGTCGTCGCGGGTGTGCCCGCCCCGGCTCTCCGTGCGCAGCAGGGCGGCCCTGGCGACGCACTCGCTGACCAGGATCATGTTGCGCAGGTCGATCGCCAGGTGCCAGCCGGGGTTGAACTGCCGGTGCCCCTCCACCGCCGCGTTGCGCGCGCGGATCTTGAGCTGCTCCAGGTTCTCCAGCGCCTGCTCGATCTCGCCGCCCTTGCGGATGATGCCGACGAGGTCGTTCATCGACTGCTGGAGCTCGGTGTGCACCGTGTACGGGTTCTCCACCTCGCCGCCCTCGGCCGCGTTGAACGGCGCCTGCGCCCACTGCGCCGCACTGTCCACATCGGACTGGCTGATCGCCGGGCGGGCGCTCAGACCGTCCACGTAGGACGCCGCGCCGAGCCCGGCCCTGCGGCCGAACACCAGCAGGTCCGACAGCGAGTTGCCGCCGAGCCGGTTCGACCCGTGCATGCCGCCCGCCACCTCGCCGGCGGCGAACAGGCCGGGCACCCTGGACTGCGCCGTGTCCGGCTCGACCTCCACCCCGCCCATGACGTAGTGGCAGGTGGGGCCGACCTCCATCGGCTCGGCGGTGATGTCGACGTCGGCCAGCTCCTTGAACTGGTGGTGCATCGACGGCAGCCTGCGGCGGATCTCCTCGGCGGGCAGACGCGTTGACACGTCGAGGAAAACGCCGCCGTGCGGGGTTCCGCGCCCCGCCTTCACCTCGGAGTTGATCGCACGCGCGACCTCGTCGCGGGGCAGCAGCTCCGGCGGCCTGCGGTTGCTGTCCGGGTCGGTGTACCAGCGGTCCGCCTCGGCCTCGTTGTCGGCGTACTTGTCCTTGAAGACCTCGGGGATGTAGTCGAACATGAACCGGCGGCCCTCGGAGTTGCGCAGCACACCGCCGTCCCCGCGCACCGACTCGGTGACCAGGATGCCCTTCACGCTGGGCGGCCAGACCATCCCGGTGGGGTGGAACTGGATGAACTCCATGTTGATCAGGCTGGCGCCCGCGCGCAGTGCGAGCGCGTGCCCGTCGCCGGTGTACTCCCAGGAGTTCGAGGTCACCTTGAAGGACTTGCCGACTCCGCCCGTCGCCAGCACCACGGCGGGCGCCTCGAAGAGCACGAAGCGGCCCGTCTCGCGCCAGTAGCCGAACGCGCCCGCGATCGCCCCGTCGTCCTTGAGCAGCTCGGTGACCGTGCACTCGGCGAAGACCCGGATGCGCGCCTCGTAGTCGCCGGAGTCGCGGAAGTCCTGCTGCTGCAAGGAGACGATCTGCTGCTGGAGGCTGCGGATCAGCTCCAGACCGGTGCGGTCGCCGACGTGCGCGAGCCGCGGGTACTCGTGACCGCCGAAGTTGCGCTGGCTGATCCGGCCGTCCTTGGTGCGGTCGAACAGCGCGCCGTAGGTCTCCAGTTCCCAGACGCGGTCGGGGGCCTCGCGCGCGTGCAGCTCGGCCATCCGCCAGTTGTTGAGGAACTTCCCGCCGCGCATGGTGTCGCGGAAGTGGACCTGCCAGTTGTCCCGGGAGTTCACGTTGCCCATCGCCGCGGCGATACCGCCCTCGGCCATCACGGTGTGCGCCTTGCCGAACAGCGACTTGCACACGATCGCGACGCGCTTGCCCTGTTCCCGCGCCTCGATCGCCGCGCGCAGGCCGGCCCCGCCGGCACCGATCACCACGACGTCGTAGGCGTGGCGCTCGATCTCACTCATAGAAGCAAAACCCTCGCTTTTTAGTTGAACAGCCGCAGGTCCGTGAGCACGCCGCTGGCCACCAGCGCCACGTAGAGGTCGGTCAGCCCGACGGAGATCAACGAGGCCCAGGCGAGCTGCATGTGCTTGCCGTTGAGCTTGGAGACCAGCGTCCAGAGCCGGTACCGGACCGGGTGGCGGGAGAAGTGGGTCAGCTTGCCGCCGACGATGTGCCTGCAGGAATGACAGGACAGCGTGTACGCCCAGATCAGCGCCACGTTGACCAGCATGATCAGTGTGCCGAGGCCGATGCCGACGCCACCGTCGGCGCCCTTGAAGGCGATCACCGCGTCGTAGGTGAGCACGCTCGCGACGGGGATCGCCGCGTAGAAGAAGTACCGGTGCAGGTTCTGCATCACCAGCGGGAAGCGCCGCTCACCGGTGTACTTCGAGTGCGGCTCGGCCACCGCGCACGCGGGCGGCGACAGCCAGAACGAGCGGTAGTAGGCCTTGCGGTAGTAGTAGCAGGTGAACCGGAAGCCGAGCACGAACGGCAGCACGAACAGCGGTGGCGTGATCAGCCAGCCCAGGTCCGGGAACCACCTGCCGAAGTGCGCGGAGCCCTCGACGCAGACCTCCGAGAGGCACGGCGAGTAGAACGGCGCCAGGTAGTTGTACTGCGGTACCCAGTAATGCGCGTTGGCGAAGGTGCGGACCAGGCCGTAGACGACGAACGCCGTCAGGCCCGCAGCGGTCAACAACGGCGACAGCCACCACCGGTCGGTGCGAAGCGTGCGCGCCTCGATGCGCGCCCGGCCGGTGGGGCCGGTTGAAGCGGTCATAGTGTCCTCGGTCTACGCGGTCGGGACACCAGTCCTACGGACGGCAGGACCCGACCGCGGACCGAACGCTCATCTGCCGTGCGGGCGATAACCTCCGACGCCTTCGTCGTCCGCGCCGTCCCACAGCTGCGGGTCGTACGGCGTGTCCGGGACGACGACCATCTCGGCCTGCCGAGGCATGGGGGCGAGGCGCCCGCCAGCCAGCTCGGCGGCGTCGATCTCCAGCCGCTCGATGTCGTTCGCGATGCGTCGCACAGCAGGGGTGTCGCCGTACCGCCCGCGGAGAGCGGACATCGTCTGGCGCAGCTCGTCGATGGAGCGTTGCAGGGCAGTCAGTTCCGTGTTCGGCATGCCGAACACCTCCGTCGGCGCATCGTGGTGGTGGGCAGACTTTGCACCTACCCACCCCCGAGTGACAAGGGACACACGTCGCGAACCCCCGTTGATCGCAACGGTGACAAGGATCACCCTCAAGGCGATTTGTCGTCGCGTCAAGAGAGTGACCTGCGGCACAGCGTTTTCGCAACCGGGATGTCAACCTTCTGGATCGTTTTTGTGGTTACCCACGTGTAACCCGTAGTGTGTGAGGTCTATCGCACCCGAGTGGCGCCATCGTCGTCGTCCAATCGGCCCGGAACCCCCCTTTCGAGTCCGTAGACAACGACGAGGAGACGTGATGAACGCGCCCTTGAACCCGGCGATCGCCGCGGTGACCGAGCGCATCGCAGCCCGCAGCCAGCGCACCCGCTCCGGCTACCTGCGCAAGATCGCCGCCGCCGCTTCCGAGGGCCCCGCCCGGGGCGCGCTGGGCTGTAGCAACTTCGCCCACGGCTTCGCGGGCTGCGTCGGCGAGGACAAGCAGGCACTGCGCGAGCTGCGCGGCGCCAACGTCGCGATCGTCTCGTCCTACAACGACATGCTCTCCGCGCACCAGCCGCTCGCGGAGTACCCGGACCTGCTGAAGGACGCGATCCGCGCCGCGGGCGGTGTCGCCCAGTTCGCCGGTGGTGTGCCCGCGATGTGCGACGGCATCACCCAGGGCCGCGCGGGCATGGAGATGTCCCTGTTCAGCCGCGAGGTCGTGGCGATGGCGACCGGGGTGGCGCTGGCGCACGACATGTTCGACGCCGCGCTGCTGCTGGGCGTCTGCGACAAGATCGTGCCCGGCCTGATGATCGCGGCGCTGTCCTTCGGCCACCTGCCGACCATGCTCGTCCCGGCCGGGCCGATGGCCTCCGGCCTGTCCAACCCGGAGAAGAGCCGCGTCCGCCAGCTCTTCGCCGAGGGCCGCGCCGACCGCAAGAACCTGCTCGACGCCGAGGCCGCCTCGTACCACTCGCCGGGCACCTGCACGTTCTACGGGACGGCGAACTCCAACCAGCTGGTCATGGAGGTCATGGGCATGCACCTGCCCGGCTCCTCCTTCGTCGCGCCGAACACGCCGCTGCGCCGCGCGCTCACCGAGCACGCCGGGCGCCGTGTGCTGGAGATGACCCGTGGCGGCGACGAGTTCACACCGGTCGGTGAACTGGTCGACGAGCGCGTTGTCGTCAACGGCGTGGTGTCGCTGCTGGCCACGGGCGGTTCGACCAACCACACGATGCACTTGGTCGCCATCGCGGCGGCGGCGGGCATCCAGCTCACGTGGGACGACTTCTCCGACCTGTCGGCGGTGGTCCCGCTGCTGACCCGCGTGTACCCCAACGGTTCCGCGGACATCAACCACTTCCACAACGCGGGCGGGGTGCCGTTCCTGGTGGCCCAGCTGCTCGACGGCGGACTGGTGCACCGCGACGTGAACACGGTCGCGGGCTTCGGCCTGGACCGCTACCGGCAGCAGCCGGAGCTGGTCGACGGCGAGCTGCGGTGGGTCGACGCGCCCGCGGTGAGCGGTGACGAGTCCGTGCTTCGCCCGCACACCAAGCCTTTCGCCGCGGACGGCGGGCTGCGCGTGCTGCACGGCAACCTGGGCAACGCGGTGATCAAGGTGTCGGCGGTGAAGCCGGAGCACCGGATCGTGCTCGCACCGGCCCGCGTGTTCACCGACCAGGCTCAGTTCAGCGCCGCGTTCCGGGCGGGCGAGTTCACCGGCGACATGGTCGTGGTGATGCGCAACCAGGGCCCGAAGGCCAACGGCATGCCGGAGCTGCACGGGCTCACGCCGTCGCTGGGTGTGTTGCAGGACAAGGGTTTCAAGGTCGCTCTCGTCACCGACGGGCGGATGTCCGGGGCGTCGGGGAAGATCCCGGCGGCCATCCAGGTCACCCCGGAGGCGGCCGTGGGCGGGTTGCTGGCCAAGGTGCGCGACGGCGACATGATCCGGCTGGACGCCGAGAACGGCGCGCTGGAGGTGCTGGTCGGCGACGCCGAGCTGGCCGCGCGGGAGATCGTCGACGGCCCGCCGAGCGACGACGAGTGGATCGGCACCGGGCGTGAGCTGTTCACCGCGCTACGTCGCGCGGTCGGCCCGGCCGACCAGGGCGCAATCGCGTTCGGCACGATGAACCAGGACGAGACGCGAGTGGAGGTTCCTCGGTGAGCACTGCGCACGAGCTGCTTGAAATCTCCCCGGTAGTGCCGGTGGTGGTGATCGACGACGAAGCGCACGCGGTGCCGCTGGCGCAGGCGTTGCTGCGCGGCGGAATCGGCGTCATCGAGGTCACCCTGCGCACCCCCGCGGCTCTGCGCGCGATCGAGCGGATCGCCGAGGAGGTCCCGGACATCGTGCTCGGCGCGGGCACCGTGACCGCCCCGGAACACGCCGCCAAGTCCGCCGCCGCGGGCGCACGGTTCCTGGTCACCCCCGGCACCACGGACACGCTGCTCGCGGCGGTCAAGGACACCGGGCTGCCGTTCCTGCCCGGCGCGGCCACGGTCTCCGAGGCGATGCGCCTTGCCGAGCAGGGCGTGGAGGCGCTGAAGTTCTTCCCCGCCGAGCCCAGTGGCGGCGTGGACTTCCTGAAGGGCCTCGGCGGCCCGCTTCCGCACCTGAGGTTCTGCCCGACCGGCGGCATCACCCCGCAGAGCGCGCCGAAGTACCTGGCGCTGCCGAACGTGGGCTGCGTCGGCGGTTCCTGGCTGACGCCGAAGTCCGCCGTCGCCGCGGGTGACTGGGGCGCGGTCGAGGCCCTGGCGCGGGAAGCCGCCGCGCTTCGCTGACGCGTCGCGACCGGGCGGTGGGCACCGCCCGGTCGGCCCTCAGGCGGGCTGAATCAGTTGCAGCGCCTCAGGAATCGAGTCCGCGACCGGGACTCCGGTGGCCTCCAGCGCGGCCCGCCCCATCACTCCGGTGGTGACCAGCACGCAGCGCGCGCCGACCTGCTGAGCGGCGAACGCGTCATCCACGACGTCGCCGATGAGCACCACGTCGGCCGGGTCGAGTTGCTGCGCCTGGAGGTGGTGCGCGAGGTGGTCGGCCTTGGAGTCGCCGCCCACCTCCGTGCGCAGACCGTCCACGCGCTGGAAGAGATCGACCAGCCCCATCTCGGTGATCAGCGGGACGAGGCGGTCATGGAACCACATCGACAGCAGCGACTGGGAACGCCCGGCGTCGCGCCACGCGTGCAGCAGCTCGGGAACTCCCGCCGCGAGCCCGCACGTGTGCAGCAGCAGCTCGTAGCGATCGTGGTAGAGCCGGTCGATGCGAGCCCAGTCTTCGGTGCTGAGCGAACGGTCGAGGACGCGCTCGTAGCACTGGAGCAGCGGACGGCTGAACAGCCCGCGCCACTCGTCCAGGGTGAGCGCTTGGCGACCGAACCCTGTGCAGACGTCGTTCACCGCGGCCAGCACCGCGTTGTTGTCATCGAGCAGCGTCCCGTTCCAGTCCCACACGATGTGCTTGGCGCTGAGCGCCATCCCAAGGCTCGTCACCGGACCGAGCCTAGGCAAGTCGCGGCCGCTGGCCCAACGTGATTCCGCTGTCAGCGGGTGAGGGTGCGGAAGGCCAGCTGACGACCGTGCCCGACCGCCCCGGCCTCCGCGACGGTGATCTCGGTAGGGCTGTCGCCGGGATCGCGGGAGCCGAAGACGGTGGGAATGCCTGCGTTGGCGAAGGCTCGGCCGATGAAGCCGGTGCCGATCACTGCGGTGGTCATGCAGCCCCTCGGAGGATCGCTTGGATTCAAGCATTGGCGCAAACGCATGGGCTCCATGTAAAGTCCCGGCCATGAATGCGGCCGAACGCGACAGCGTGGACGAGGTCCTCGCCGACTGGGCCAGGGAACGCCCCGACCTGGACTTCTCCCCGATCGCGGTGATCTTCCGGATGGGCCGGGTGCGCGCTCGCCTGGAAACGGCGATGGCGGAGGTGTTCGCGGGCTTCGACCTGAGCCCGGCGGACTTCCTGGTGATCGTCACGCTGCGCCGGGCGGGCGCCCCGTACCGGCTGCCGCAGGCGCGCCTGATGGCCGCGCTCGGGCTGACCTCGGGCACGGTGAGCGTCCGCCTCGCGCGGCTGGAGGAGCGCGGCGTGGTGCGGCGGGAGAGCGATCCCGGCGACAAGCGCACGCAGATGGTGCGGCTGACCGAGGACGGCGTCGCGCTGTTCGACCAGCTCGCCCCCGCGCACCTGGCCGGGGAGGACCGGCTGCTCGCCGCGCTGGACGCCGGGGAACGCGATCAGCTGGCGCACCTGCTCCGCAAGCTGCTCGTCTCCTTCGAGCGCACCGGGACCGAGGCGCCGTGGCTGTGGGGAATGCGGTTGGAGCCCGCGCACATCGCGCACCGCCGCCGCGCCCAGGTCGGGCTGTCCTGTCCGCCCGGCCTGCTCATCGCCGAGACCCGGCACGACGGCCCGGCCGCCGCCGCGGGCCTGCTGCGCGGCGACCTGGTCACCGAGGCGGACGGCCGCCCCGTGCGCCACATCGACCACCTCAGGGCAGCCGACGCCGAGCGGTTGCCGTTGCGGCTGCTGCGCGGCGAGACGCCCGTCGAAGCCACCTTGACCATTCCCCGGAGGACCACGTGATCGTCGAGTACATCCGTTACCGCATCGAGGAATCGCGCCGGAGCGCCTTCGAGTCGGACTACGCCCGCGCGGCGGAGGTGTTGTCCCGCGTGCCGCAGTGCGTGGACTACGAGCTCAGCCGCTGCGTGGAGGAGCCCGCCGCCTACACGCTGCGCATCGTCTGGACATCGCCGGAGGACCACCTCCAGGGCTTCCGCGGGGGCGAGCACTTCCCCGCGTTCTTCGCGGCGATCAAGTCCTACGTCGGCGACATCGAGGAGATGCGGCACTACGAGCGGACGGCCGTGCGGGGCGCGGGCGCCTCGGTACCGTCGCTGTACGAGTGGGCGGGCGGCGCGAGCGCCCTGGAGCGGCTGACCGAGGCGTTCTACGACCTGGTCCGCAAGGACGACCTGATCGGCCCGCTGTTCGCGCACATGGATCCCGCGCACCCGCGGCACGTGGCGGTGTGGCTGGGCGAGGTCTTCGGCGGCCCGGACACCTACACCCGCGATCACGGCGGCTACCGGCACATGCTCAGCCAGCACGTGGGCAAGGCGATCACCGAGGCGCAGCGCCGCCGCTGGATGAGCCTGCTCCTCGACGCCGCCGACGAGGTGGGCCTGCCCGACGATCCGGAGTTCCGGTCGGCGTTCGTCGCCTACATCGAGTGGGGCACCCGCCTCGCGCTGCAGAACTCCCAACCCGGCGCGCGCCCCTTCCCCAACGCCCCCGTCCCCCACTGGGGCTGGGGCGTAGCTCCCCCCTACCGCCCCTGACCCAGCCCCGTTTCCCCGTTTCGTACTCATAGCGGCCTATGGGAGCGCTCTTTTTCCCGCTATGAGTACGAAACGGGCTTGGGGGGGCGGGGGCGGAGTGCTAGTCGTCGAGGAGGGTGGTTTCCTCGCCTGCGGAGCGGAGTTCGTCGCGGACCACGCGGTAGGCCAGGCCCTCGGGGTAGCCCTTGCGGGCGAGCATGCCGACCAGGCGGCGGACGCGGGCCGTCTCGTCCCCCCGGAGCACCGAGGGGATCTTGCGGCGGACCAGGGCGCGCGCTCGCTCCTCCTCCGCCTCACCGTCCACTGTGGACGCAGCTTCGGCGGCGGTCTCGCCGTCCACGCCCTTGCGGCGCAGCTCGGCGACGAGTGCGCGCCGGGCCATGCCCTGGTGGGTGTGCCGCGAGCGCACCCACAGTTCCGCGAACGCGGCGTCGTCGACCAGCTTGAGATCGCTGTAGCGGTCGAGCACCGTCGCGATCACGTCCTCCGGGATCTCCTTGCGCCGCAAGGCCTGCTCCAGCTCGACGCGGGTGCGCGGACGCACCGTGAGCAGTCGCAGGCAGATCTCGCGCGCCTGCTCGACCGGATCACGCGGGGCCTGCTGCCGCTGGGTGGCCGCGCCCTCGCGGGAGCCGGACTCGGGGCCGGAATCAGAGCCGGGGCGGCGCCGGGAACGACCGGGCCGGGCCATGGGAGATCACCTCGGTCCTGGCGTTCCCTCCCGCCGGGGCGCCGGAGCACCCGGCACCCCGGGCGGGAGGACGAACGCTGTCGCACTGCAAGAAAGAAAGAGAACTAGAACTCGACCGGGGCGGGCGCGGCGTCCTCGCCCTCCACCACGACCTGCTGGCCGATGTTGAGCTTCTCCTTGATGCGCTTCTCGACCTCGTTGGCGATGTCGGGGTTCTCCCGCATGAACTTGCGGGCGTTCTCCTTGCCCTGGCCGAGCTGGTCGCCCTCGTAGGTGTACCAGGCGCCGGACTTGCGGACGATGCCCTGGTCGACACCCATGTCGATCAGGGAGCCCTCGCGGCTGATGCCCTGGCCGTAGAGGATGTCGAACTCCGCCTGCTTGAACGGCGGCGCCATCTTGTTCTTCACGACCTTGACCCTGGTGCGGTTGCCGACGGCGTCGGTGCCCTCCTTCAGGGTCTCGATCCGGCGCACGTCCAGCCGCACCGAGGCGTAGAACTTCAGCGCCTTGCCACCGGTGGTGGTCTCCGGGCTGCCGAACATCACGCCGATCTTCTCGCGCAGCTGGTTGATGAAGATCGCGGTGGTGCCGGAGTTGTTCAGCGCGCTGGTCATCTTCCGCAGCGCCTGGCTCATCAGCCGGGCCTGCAGACCGACGTGGCTGTCACCCATCTCGCCCTCGATCTCCGCGCGCGGCACCAGGGCCGCCACGGAGTCGATGACCAGGATGTCCAGCGCGCCGGAGCGCACGAGCATGTCGGCGATCTCCAGCGCCTGCTCACCGGTGTCCGGCTGGGACACCAGCAGGGCGTCGGTGTCCACGCCGAGCGCCTTGGCGTACTCCGGGTCCAGCGCGTGCTCGGCATCGATGAACGCCGCGATGCCGCCGAGCCGCTGGGCGTTGGCCACCGCGTGCAGGGCGACGGTGGTCTTACCGGAGGACTCCGGCCCGTAGACCTCGACGACGCGGCCCTTGGGCAGGCCGCCGATGCCCAGCGCCACGTCCAGGGCGATGGAGCCGGTGGGGATCACCGCGACCGGTGGCCTGGTGTCCTCACCGAGGCGCATCACCGATCCCTTGCCGAACTGCTTGTCGATCTGGGCCAGGGCAAGCTCAAGAGCCTTGTCCCGGTCGGGTGCTACCGCTGCCATGGGCTTCCTGCCTTGCTTCACTGCCTCGCCTTTAGCCGTCAGATGGGGCCCTCTACCGGGTCGTGGTCGACGCTACGGCGTAGGTCTGACAGTCAGCGCGGAGAGGTCGGGATCTGTGGATAGCTGGTGCCGATGTGGACAACACCTTAGCCGAACATGTGTTCGAGTCCACCTCGACACGCGGCGGGAGCCGATCGCGCAGGTCAGCGCCGTTCCGGCGGGATGTCGAACGCCTCGCAGACGGCCCGCCAGATCCTCTTCGGGTCCATCCCGGCCTCCATGGCCTGGTCCACGGTGCGCCCGCCGAGGGCGGAGAACACGTGGGTGCTGGCCATCAGCTCGGCGCGGACCTCGCCGAACTCGTCGTTCATCCGGCTGCGGAAAACGGTGATACGCACCGGGATCAGGCTACGCTCGGGCCCATGTTCGAAGACGACCCCACCGGACTGTCCTCCCCGCTCGGCCAGCTGATCATCGCGGGCGGCCTCATCGGCGTGATCGTCTACGGCCTGATCTGGTTCCGGCAGAACCGAAAGCGCTGAGCAGGCAGAAGACCAGGAACGGCAGCGCGAGCACGCCGACGAGCAGCCCCAGCACCCGGTAGGACCACACCGTCACCACCAGGCCCGCGGTGATCCCGCCGAGCGCGCCGCCGAGGTTCATCGCCAGGTCGGACATGCCCTGCAGGGCGGGCCGATCGGCCAGCGGAACCGACTCGGTGAGCAGCGCCGATCCCGACACCACCCCGGCCGACCAGCCGAAGCCCAGCAGCACCAGGCCCACCGCGAGTTGTGGCGCGTCATGGGAGTCAGCGGTGCCCGCCACCCCCGCCGCGGCGACCACGAAGCCCGCGCCCAGCGCGAGCACGGGCACCCGGCCCCAGCGGTCGGCCATCCAGCCGAACACCGGGCTGGCCGCGTACATCCCGGCGATGTGCAGGCTGATCACCACGCCGACCAGGCTCAACGAGGCGCCGCCGTGGTCCATGTGCACCGGCGTCATGGTCATCAGCCCGACCATCGCGGTGTGGCAGAGCACGATCCCGGCCAGCGCCAACCACCCCATCGGGTGAAGTTTGGCGAGGCGGCCGGACCACCGCAGCGGAGCGCCGTGCGCCGGGCAGGACGGCCCCTGGTCGACGGCCGCGGCGGAGCGCGCCAGCACCAGCGGATCGGGCCGCAGGCCGAACCACACCCACGCCGCCGCCGCGCTGAAACCCAGTACGGACACCAGGAACGGGCCGGAGCGCTCGGCGAGGCCGATCGAGGCGGCCAGCCGCTGCGCGGGCTCGGCGAGGTTGGGGCCCGCCACCGAGCCGATCGTGGTCGCCCACACCACCAGCGACAGCGATCTGGCCCTGCGGTCCGGGGCCGCGAGGTCGGTCGCGGCGTAGCGGGCCGCCAGGTTGGCGGTGCTGCCCCCGCCGACCAGCACGAGCGCGGCCAGCAGCATCGGCCACGCGCCCAGCGCGATGGCCGTCGCCGCCAGCGCGGCACCGACGGCGGCGAGGCCGTAACCCATGATCAGCGCGGGTCTGCGGCCCCTGCGCTCGGCCAGCCGGGCGGCGGGCAGCGACAGCAGCGCCGCGCCCACCACGGCGCTGGTCTGGGCCAGCCCGCCGATCACCTCGGAGCCGGAGAGCGAGGCCGCGGCGAGCGAGCTGACGGTGACCCCGGTCGCCACGCCGACGCCGCCGAGGACCTGGCTGGTGGTGAGCGTGCCGAGCACGCGGCGCTGCACCGCCGCCAGCGGCGGGCCGAGAACTCCGGTCATGATCTGTCTTCCAGGCCGAGCGACCGGCCGATGATCTCCTTCATGATCTCGTTGGTGCCCGCGTAGATCGCCTGCACCCGGCCGTCCAGGAACAGCTTGGCGATCGGGTACTCGGTCATGTAGCCGTAGCCGCCGTGCAGCTGCAGGCACCGGTCGGCGGTCTTCCTGGCCAGCTCGGAGGTCCACAGCTTGGCCATGGCCGCGTCGGTCGCCGACAGCGTGCCCGCGTTGAGGTCGCGGACGCAGCGGTCGTTGAAGACCTGCGTGACCCAGTACTCCGTCTCCAGCTCGGCCAGCTCGAAGCGGGTGTTCTGGAACGCCCCGACACTGCGCCCGAACGCCTTGCGCCCGCGCACGTACTCCTTGGTCAGCTCCAGCGCGGTACTGACCGTGGCGATCGAGCCGACCGCGACGGAGATCCGTTCCTGCGGCAGCATCGCCATGAGGTGGTAGAAGCCCCGGTTGCACTCACCGACCAGGTTCTCCGCGGGCACCCGCACGTCCTCGAAGAACAGCTCGGCGGTGTCCTGCGCCTTCAACCCGATCTTGTCCAGGTTGCGGCCGCGGGAGAAGCCGTCCATTCCGCGCTCCACCGCGAGCAGGCTCAGCCCCTTGCTGCCGGGCGCCTCCGGGTCGGTCTTGACCACGACCAGCACCAGGTCGGCGTTGATGCCGTTGGTGATGAAGGTCTTCGAGCCGTTGAGCACGTAGTCGGAGCCGTCGCGGCGCGCGTGGGTCCGGATGCCCTGGAGGTCCGACCCCGCGCCGGGCTCGCTCATCGCGATGGCGGTGATCAGCTCGCCCGAGCAGAAACCGGGCAGCCAGCGTGCCTTCTGCTCCTCGGTGGCCAGCTCGCGCAGGTACGGACCGACCACGTCGGTGTGCAGGCCGAACCCCAGGCCGGAGGCCCCGCTGCGGACCAGTTCCTCGCCGAGCACCGTGTTGAACCGGAAGTCCCGCTGCCCGCCGCCGCCGTGCTCCTCCGGCATGTCGAAGCCGAGCATGCCCAGCTCGCCCGCCGCCGCCCAGATCTCCCTGGGGACGATGCCGTCGGACTCCCACTGGGAGTGCTTGGGCACCACCTCGTCGGCGAAGAACCTGCGCACCAGCTCGCGGAACGCGTCGTGGTCGGCTTCGAAGAGATCACGCTGCATACCCCGATCGTGGCACGCGCGAATCGGCCCCGGATAGCTCCGGTCAGGTCCCCGGCTGGACCTGCTTCTCGAAGTAGTCGGCCATGTCGTTGGCCTTCGGCGCCGGTCCGGAGGAGCTGATCACGGTCATCAACCCGACCACCGGGCGGTCCTTCACCGTGAAGACGAGGTAGCCGACGCTGTCGGAGGTGGTGGCCTGGTAGTGGCCGGTGAGCCCGTTGCCGCCCCAGTCCGCCTCGACCTGCTCGGTCCTGGACTCGCCGACCAC
This sequence comes from Allokutzneria sp. A3M-2-11 16, assembly GCF_024213555.1. GTDB lineage: Bacteria > Actinomycetota > Actinomycetes > Mycobacteriales > Pseudonocardiaceae > Allokutzneria. Next base: position 600,487 of record NZ_JANAVO010000002.1, read on the forward strand.
GCTGCTCGCGATGCCCTGCACGACCTCCATCGACGGCGCGTGCGCGTAGGCGACCGTGAGCGTGGGCGCGCCGTTGCCCGCGGGCAGCTGGCAGGTCACCTTGACGCCCTGGATGCGGCCGAGCGCGTTCTCGGCGAGCCCCTTCACCCCCGGGTCGCACTGGACGTTGTCGGCCACGTCGCCCGCGAGCTGGCGCAGGCAGGAGGTGAAGCCCTTGGTGTCGGCTTCGCCCGGCTTCTGGCAGTCGCTCGCGCTCGGCAGGCCGGAGCTGTTGAGCAACACGATGCCCAGCACCACGGCCAGCACGACCACGATCGAGGCCGCGACGCCGATCAGCATCCCCTTGGAGTTCTTCTTCGCCCGCTGCTGGTGCATCTGCGGGTAGCCGCCGTACTGCGGCGGAGCCTGGTGCTGCACCGGTTGCGGCCCGGTGCCGGGGAACGACGGGCCGTTGGTGACCGCCGTCGGGTACGGCGCGGTCGCCCCGCCCTGGTACATGTCCTGCGGCGGCGGGAGCTGGCCGGTGCGGGCGCTGGTCCCGTCCTGGGGCACGTGGTGCGCGCCGAGCGCGACCGCGGTCTCCGGCTGGTCCAGGCTGGTCGGGACCACGCGCAGCCGCTCGGAGATCAGCTTGGCCACGAGCGGGATGCGGCTGGAGCCACCGACGAGGTAGATGCCCGCGAGCGACTCCGGGGTCATCCCGGCGGAGCCGATGGTGTCGGCGAGCAGCTCGATGCTGCGCAGCAGGCTGGGGCGGATCAGCGCCTCCAGCTCGGCGCGGGTGACGAGCACGTCGTCGAAGGGCTCCGGCATCGGCACCTCGGTCTGCGGGTGCCGGGACAGCGCCTCCTTCGCGGCCCGCACGTCTTCGAGGAGGGTGCGGCGGGCGCGGCGGTCGGCGGTCGACTCCGGGCGCAGCACGCGCTGCCACTTGCCGGGGTCGCGGTAGGACACCTCGCGCCCCACGTGCACCAGCAGCGCGTGGTCCACGTCGAGACCACCGAGGTCGGGCAGGCCGTTCTCAGCGAGCACGACGAAGCCGGTGGGGGTCGCGCCGACCACGGCGACGTCGAAGGTGCCCGCGCCGAGGTCGTAGACGGCCAGCGCCTGCCCCGGGGCCAGCGAGCGCTCCGGGAAGGACGCGAAGTGCGCGGCGGCCGCGACCGGTTCGGGCACGAGGGTCAGCTGCGGGCCGAACCCGGCCAGCCGTGCGGCGGAGAGCAGGACGTTGCGGCGGATCGCGCCCCACTGCGCGGGGTGGGTCAGCCGCACCTCGTCCGGCATGGCGCCGCCGAGCTGGCGCTTGGTCTCGTCGGCGACGCGCTGCAGCACGGCCGCCATCGCGTCGGTCACCGTGATCACGGTGTTGCCGAGCAGCAGCGTGGTGTCGTCCACCCGGCGCTTGGGGTTGGGCTCGAAGCGCGCGGGGTCGAGACGGGCCCGCCGTTCGGCGTCCCGGCCGACGACCAGTCCACCGTCCTCGGCGGCGAAGACGGCCGAAGGCATCGTCGCCGAACCGTCGACCTCGACCACACGCGGTGGCCTGCCGTGTGCTGACAACACGGCAACGGTGTTGGACGTACCCAGGTCCACCGACAGGACGCGCACTGCTTTCCCCTTGTCGCCACGGGACGCACAGCGTCCGGTTTGGACGCTGGGGTGTGATGCTGCCATGTCGGGGTTAGGCCATGTGGCGGGGTTGGGAATTGTTTCGTTGGTCTGCGGAGATTTGCGATCGAACACATGCGCTACCGGATGGGCGAGCTTGGCTGAGTGGGCGCGGTCGTTCAGGGGGCGGCCGCAGATGGCCCGAGCCGGAGCGTGGCGTGTCGGGTGCAGTGAGGTTTTCTTCAGGGTTGTGCTGTGGTTGTCCGCCACGTCATTGGTGGTGTTCCTCAGTGTTTCCGTGGTTCTGGCTTCCTAGTGTCGGTGGCGTGATCGACGAAGTCATGAACCTGGCTGCCGGGCACGATCTCTGTGAGGTCGCGGGGTGACCAGCGTGCTCCAGGCGTTCCGGTTCGCGCTTGCCCCGCCCCCCGGGCAGGATGCCGCGTTGCGGTCGCACTGTGGTGGGCAGCGTTATGCGTTCAACTGGGGTCTGGCGCTGGTGAAGGCTGTGCTGGATCAACGAAGGGCTGAAGCCTCCTACGGGGTCCCGGATTCCGAGCTGACACCGTCGTTGCAGTGGTCGGCCTACAGCCTGCGGAAGTTGTGGAACGAAGCCAAGGATGAGCTCGCGCCGTGGTGGAGGGAGAACTCAAAGGAGGCATGCGCGTCCGGGCTGGCGAACCTCGCGACGGCGTTGGGCAACTGGAATGCCTCGCGCAACGGTGCCCGGCGTGCGCCGAGGATGCGGTTCCCGAGGTTCAAGGGCAAACGGCGGATGTTGTCGTGCCGGTTCACGACCGGCGCCCTCGGCTTAGTCGATCATGACCGCAGGCATGTCAAGCTTCCCCGCATCGGTGTGGTGCGTACGCACGAGTCCACCCGCAAGCTCGCCCGGCACGTCCAGCGCGGCACTGCCCGCATCCGCTCGGCCACGGTCACTTACCGGGGCGGGCGCTGGTTCTGCTCGTTCTCTGTCGAGATCGAACGGGCCGACCCGCCACCGACCCGGCCAGCCTCGGTGGTCGGTGTCGACCTGGGGATCACGTCTCTCGCGGTGTTGTCGACCGGGGAGGTCATCGCCAACCCGCGTCATCTCGAAGTAGCACAACGAGAGCTGCGTCGTCTGCAACGCCAGGCCGCACGCCGCGTCGGCCCCGACCGCCGCGTCCGCCGGCAGCCCTCGCGGCGGTGGCGCCATACCCGGGCCCGCATCGCGAAGCTGCACACCGCTGTCGCGAACGCGCGCCAGGACGGTCTACATCGACTCACCACTGGCCTCGCGAGGACCCACGGCACGATCGTGGTCGAGGACCTGCACGTCGCCGGGATGCTCAGGAATCGGCCGTTGGCCCGGCAGGTCGCCGATGTCGGCATGGGTGAACTTCGCCGCCAGATCGAGTACAAAACTGGCTGGCTCGGTGGCGCGCTGCATGTCGCGGACCGCTGGTACCCGTCCTCCAAGACTTGTTCGGCTTGTGGCTCGGTGAAAGCCAAACTGCGCCTGTCCGAACGGATGTTCCGCTGCGACGAGTGCCCGCTGGTGCTCGATCGCGATCTCAACGCCGCCCGCAACCTCGCGAAGCTGGTTGAGGCAACGTCTTCCCCGAGTTGCGGGGTGACGGTAAACGAGCCCGATGGAAACCCATGTCAGACCCGCACTGCGCGGGCAGCGGGTACCGCCACGGGAAGACCCGGACCCACCAGTCCGGGCCAACGTCGACACCGCAAGGTGACGGCTACTTGAACAGAGCAGACCTACACCAGCTCTGTTCAAGTAACGGTTGCCCAGATTGGCGGCTACGGTCGGCGACATGGGCCCGCTGAGCACAGAGCGCCTCGACCTGGTTCCGCTCCGCGTAGAGCATGCGGAGGAGATGGCGGAGGTCTTGTCGGACCCGACGCTGCACGAGTTCATCGGCGGTGAGCCCGCCACGGTCGAGCAGCTGCGCCGACGCTACGAGAAGCAGGCCGCGGGTTCACCCGATCCGGCCGTGACCTGGGTGAACCTGGTCATCAGATTGCGCGCGGAGAACTGCCTCGCGGGTTACGTGCAAGCCACTGTCGCCCATCGCAGCGCGGAAATCGCGTGGGTCGTCGGCACGCCGTGGCAGGGCCGTGGAATCGCGTCCGAGTCAGCGCGCGCGTTGACGGACTGGCTGCGCTCAACCGGTGTCAACGAGATCGTGGCGCACGTGCACCCTGAGCACGCCGCGTCCGGCGCGGTCGCCGCGGCGGCTGGTCTCACGCAAACCGACACGGTCGTTGACGGTGAGTTGCGTTGGCTGTGGCGGACAACCGCTCAGGTCACGAACGCGTCATAGATGCGATGCCTTTCAATCACAACGACTTCTATCACCGACGACTCCTACGACACGTACCGTCACACTGCGCCGACGCGCTTGATGTCGGTTGCGGTAGCGGCACATTCGCTCGGCGTCTGGCCCGCCGTGCGGGTTGGGTGGACGCGATCGACACGTCGGCCGAGATGGTCGACGCGGCGCGCACGAGGTCGATGGGCGCGGCGAACATCGAGTTCCGCACCGGTGACCTCATGGACGTCGAGCCGGCGCGCTACGACTTCGTCTCGTGCATCGCGACCGTGCACCACCTGCCGTCCTTTCCTGCCGCACTTGAACGCTTGCGGGACTCGTTGCGACCGGGCGGCGTATTGGCGGTACTGGGCCTGTATCGCGAGCGGACCGCTTCGGACCACGCGATCACCTTGGCGGCCGCACCCGTCAACCTGTTGCTCAACGCGTTGTCACGGAAGGACGTCGAAGTCTCTCCGCCGGTCAGCGATGCCACGCTGACCTACGCGGAGATCCGTGCCGACGCCGACCGCGTGCTGCCGGGACACCGCGTGCGACGCCATCTGTTCTGGCGCTACTCACTGCTCTACCGCAAGCCATAGCGCGAGTGTCAGACCCCTGGTTCAGGATGGGTGCATGTCGTCCGTGCTGGAGAGGTTCTCCCCGCCGACCAGGGAATGGTTCCGGGGTGCGTTCGCCGCGCCCACGGAAGCCCAGGCAGGTGCGTGGAACGCGGTCGCGGACGGCGAGCACGCCCTGGTCGTCGCCCCGACCGGCTCCGGCAAGACCCTGGCCGCCTTCCTCTGGGCGCTGGACCACCTGGCCCGCTCCGAACCGCCCGCCGAGCCCAGGCAGCGCTGCCGCGTCCTCTACATCTCCCCGCTCAAGGCGCTCGCCGTCGACGTGGAGCGCAACCTCCGCGCGCCGCTGACCGGCATCCGGCAGGCGGCGCACCGGCTGGGCCTGCCGGAACCCGCGATCTCCGTGGGCATGCGCACCGGGGACACCCCGGCCGACGAGCGCAGGACCTTCGCCCGCCGCCCGCCGGACGTGCTGGTGACCACGCCCGAATCGTTGTTCCTCCTGCTGACCTCGGCGGCGCGGGAGTCCCTCGCCGGGGTGCGCACGGTGATCGTCGACGAGGTGCACGCCGTCGCGGGCACCAAGCGCGGCGCGCACCTGGCCCTGTCGCTGGAGCGGCTGGACGCGCTGCTGGAACGCCCGGCGCAGCGGATCGGGCTGTCCGCGACCGTGCGGCCGATCGAGGAGATCACCTCCTTCCTCGCGGGCGGGCGCCCCGTGCGGGTGGTGCGCCCGGAGAACCGCAAGACCGTCGAGATCCGGGTCGAGGTACCGGTCGAGGACATGTCCTCTTTGGACAGACCAGCGGACCCGCCGCCGGAGGAAGAGGAGATCACCGGCTCCGCGGCCGGGGCGGCTCGACGGCCCTCGATCTGGCCCGCGGTGGAGGAACGCATCCTCGACCTGGTGCGGCGGCACCGGTCCACGATCGTCTTCGCCAACTCACGGCGGCTCGCGGAGCGGCTGACCTCGCGCCTCAACGAGCTGGCGAGCGAACCAGCGGAGATGGAGCGGTTCCCGGCCGAGGCGGTCGGCGGCTCGGGCATCACGACGGGCGCCAACACCATCATCGCCAAGGCGCACCACGGTTCGATGGCCCGCGAACAGCGCACCCTGGTCGAGGAGGAGCTGAAGGCGGGCGTGCTGCCCTGCGTCGTCGCCACCTCCTCGCTGGAGCTGGGCATCGACATGGGTGCGGTGGACCTGGTGATCCAGGTGGAGGCTCCGCCGACCGTGGCATCCGGCCTGCAACGCGTCGGCCGGGCCGGGCACCAGGTCGGCGCGGTGTCCCGGGGCGTGGTGTTCCCGAAGTTCCGCGGCGACCTGGTCTCCTGCGCCGTGGTGGCCGAGCGGATGGCATCGGGTGCCATCGAAGCGCTGCGCTATCCCCGCAACCCCCTCGACGTGCTGGCGCAGCACGTGGTCGCGATGACCGCGATGGAGCCGTGGACGGTTGACCAGCTGGCCGCCGTGGTGCGCGGGGCGGCGCCGTTCGCGTCACTGCCCGACTCGGCGCTGCACGCGGTGCTCGACATGCTCGCCGGGCGGTACCCCAGCGAGGAGTTCGGCGAACTGCGCGCGCGGATCACCTGGGACCGCGTCACCGGCGTGCTCAACGGGCGGCCCAGCGCGCAGCGGCTCGCGGTGACCTCCGGTGGCACCATTCCCGACCGCGGCCTGTTCACCGTCAGCACGCCCGGCGCGGACGGCAAGGGCGGCTCGCGGGTGGGCGAGCTGGATGAGGAGATGGTCTACGAGTCGCGCGTCGGCGACGTGGTCCTGCTGGGCACCTCGTCCTGGCGGATCGAGGACATCACCCACGACCGCGTGATCGTCACCCCGGCCCCGGGCCAGCCCGCCCGGCTGCCGTTCTGGAAGGGCGACGCACCGGGCCGCCCGCTGGAGCTGGGCCGTGCGCTCGGCGCGTTCGTCCGCGAAATGTCCACTTTGGACAGTGCTGCGGCGGTACGGCGGGCAACCGATGCCGGGCTGGACGAGTGGGCGACGCAGAACCTGGTGGCGTACCTGGCCGAACAGCGCGCGGCCACCCGGCACCTGCCCAATGACCGGACGATCCTGGTCGAGCGGTTCCGGGACGAGCTGGGCGACTGGCGGCTCGTCGTGCACTCGCCGTTCGGCGCGCAGGTCAACGCGCCGTGGGCGCTGGCGATCGGCGCGCGGCTGCGAGAGAAGCACGGTTGGGACCCGCAGCTGGCGCACTCCGACGACGGGATCGTGCTGCGGCTGCCGACCGTGGGCCTGGACGACGGCTTTGAGGACGCGGGCGCGGACATCCTGCCCACGGCCGAGGACGTGCTGATCAACCCCGACGAGGTGGAACAGATCGTGGTCGCCGAACTCGGCGGCTCCGCGCTGTTCGCCGCCCGGTTCCGCGAGTGCGCCGCCCGTTCGCTCCTGCTGCCGCGCCGCGATCCCCGGCGGCGGTCGCCGTTGTGGCAGCAGCGCCAGCGCGCATCGCAACTGCTGTCTGTGGCCGCGAAGTACGAGCGGTTCCCGGTCGTGCTGGAGGCGATGCGCGAGTGCGTCCAGGACGTCTACGACCTGCCCGGCCTGCGTGAGCTGATGGCGGAGGTTCGCGCGCGCAAGGTGCGCGTGGTCGAGGTGGAGACGCCGACCGCGTCGCCCTTCGCCCGCAGCCTGCTGTTCGGCTACGTGGGGATGTTCCTCTACGAGACCGACGCGCCACTGGCCGAGCGGCGGGCCGCCGCGCTGTCGTTGGACTCGGCGCTGCTGGCGGAGTTGCTGGGCTCCGAGGCGATCCGCGAACTGCTCGACCCCGATGTCCTCGCCGAGGTGGAGGCCCAGCTCCAGCGGGTGAGCCCGGAGCGCAAGGCCCGCAACACCGAGGACGCGGCGGACCTGCTGCGCGCGCTGGGCGAGCTGTCCACGGAGGAGGCGGCGGAACGCGGCGTCGAGCCGGAGTGGTTGGCGGACCTGGAAAACCAACGCCGGGTGCTCCAGGTCCGGATCGCCGGGCAGCAGCGGTGGATCGCGATCGAGGACGCCGGGCGGGTCCGGGACGCGCTCGGCGTCGCGCTGCCGGTCGGCGTCCCTGAGGCGTTCACCGAGCCCGTGGCCGATCCGCTCGGCGACCTGCTCTCCCGCTACGCCCGCACGCGCGGTCCGTTCCCCGCTTCGCAGGCGGCCGAGCGGTTCGGGTTGGGCGTCGCCGTGGTCACCGGTGTGCTGGAGCGGCTCGCGGGGAGCGGTCGGCTCGTGCGCGGCGAACTCCGCCCGCTGACCGCGTCCGACTCGGGCCAGATGGAGTTCTGTGACGCGGAGGTGCTGCGACGGCTCCGGCGCGCGTCCCTGGCGAAGCTGCGCGCGGAGGTCGAGCCGGTCGAGCGGGCCGCGCTCGGCCGTTTTCTGCCGTCCTGGCACGGAATCGGCGCGAAGCGGCGCGGCGGTCAGTTCGCGCCGCGGGCGGCGGCCACCGTCGACGACCTCATGACGGTGGTCGAACAGCTCGCGGGAGCCCCGCTTCCGGCGAGCGCGGTGGAGTCGCTGATCCTGCCCGCGCGACTGCCCGGCTACTCCCCCGCGCTGCTCGACGAGCTGACCGCGACCGGTGAGGTGTCGTGGACCGGCTGCGGCTCACTGGCCGGTGGTGACGGCTGGATCGCCCTTGCCCCAACGGATCTGGCCGACCTACTGCTGCCGGAGGTGGCCGAGGAGGCCCCGGACGAGCCGCTGCACCGCGCCCTTCTGTCCACTTTGGAGGGTGGCGCGCAGTTCTTCCGGCAGCTGACCGACCGCGTGTCCTCGGCGGTGGACGAGGTCGTCGAGGACCCCGCGGTGATCGCCGCGCTGTGGGACCTGGTGTGGTCCGGCCAGGTCACCAACGACACCCTCGCCCCGTTGCGCTCGCTGGTCTCCGGCAAGGGCGCTGCGCACAAACCACGCCGCTCCGCCCCGCGTGGCCGCTATGCCCGCCTGCGCACTCCTCGCCCAACGATGCCCAGCCGCACCGGACCACCCACGGTCGCGGGCCGATGGTCGCTGACGCCGGACCGGGAAGCCGACCCGACCCGCCGCGCGCACGCCCGCGCGGAGGCGTTCCTGGAGCGTCACGGCGTGCTGACCAGGGGTGCGCTGGACACCGAACGCGTCACCGGCGGGTTCAGCGGCGTCTACCGCGTGCTCCGCGCGATGGAGGAGTCCGGCCAGGTCGTGCGCGGTTACGTGGTCGAAGGTCTCGGCGCCGCCCAGTTCGCGGCGCACGGCGCGGTCGACCGGTTGCGCGCACTGTCCACTTTGGACTCCAACTCGGAGCGGGAGCAGTCGGCCGTGGTGCTCGCCGCGGCCGATCCCGCCCAGCCCTACGGTGCCGCGCTCGACTGGCCAGCCGCGATCGGCGACACCAAGCACCGCCCGGCCCGCAAGGCGGGTGCGCTCGCCGTCCTCGTCGACGGCCACCCGGTGTTCTACGTGGAGCGCGGTGGTCGCTCGCTGCTGTCGTTCACCGAGGACGAGCCCGCGCTGCGCTCCGCCGCCGAAGTGCTCGCGGGAGCCGTACGCGACGGCTGGCTGGGCCAACTGGCCGTGCAACGCACCGACGGCGAACAGGCGCTCGGCTCGCACCTGGCCACGATCCTCCGCGACGCCGGATTCCGCGCCACCCCCAAGGGCCTCCGCCTCCGCGCCTGACCTCACGCCCAGGGTTCGCCGGTCTTCAAGTACCCCCAACCCCGCCCCACGGCGTCGCCAACCGCAGCACACCCCGAGGTTGGGGGCGGTTAGCGACCGCTGGCGGAGGGGTTCGTAGGACTTGAAGACGCCCCAACCACGGTCAGGGGAAGAGGGCGGAGTAGGCGTTGAGTGCGGGTTGGCCGCCCAGGTGGGCGTAGAGGACGGTGGAGTCCTTGGGGATCTCGCCGGTGCTGACCAGGTCGATCAGGCCCGCCATCGACTTCCCCTCGTACACCGGGTCGGTGATCATGCCTTCGAGGCGGGCGGCGACGCGCATCGCGGCCAGGGTGCGCTCGTCGGCGATGCCGTAGGTGCCCGCGTGGTAGCGGTCGTCCAGCTCCACCGGCGGCAGGTCCGGGACGCCGAGCAGGCTCGCGGTGCCCGCGGCGATCCGGGCGATCTGGTCCTCGGTGGCCGCGGGCGCGGCCGACGCGTCGATGCCGATGATCTGCCGGGGCGGGCCGTCGAGCGCCGCGAACCCCGCGATCATGCCCGCCTGTGTGGAGCCGGTGACCGAGCAGACGACGATGGTGTCGAAGAAGACCCCCAGCTGCCGCTCCTGCTCGACCACTTCGGCCGCCCAGCCCGCGAAGCCCATACCGCCGAGCCGGTGGTCGGAGGCGCCCGCCGGGATCGCGTACGGCTTGCCGCCCTCGGCGCGCACGTCGGCGAGCGCCGATTCCCAGCTGGGCCGCAGGCCGATGGTGAACTCCGCCTGCACCAACCGGACCTCGGCGCCCATCAGCCTGCTCAGCAGGATGTTGCCGACCCGGTCGTAGACGGAGTCCGGCCACTCCACCCAGCTCTCCTGCACCAGCACGCAGCGCAGTCCCGCGCGGGCCGCGGCGGCGGCGACCTGGCGGGTGTGGTTGGACTGCACTCCGCCGATGGAGACGAGCGTGTCGCAGCCCTCGGTGAGCGCGTCGGCGAGCAGGTACTCCAGTTTGCGGGTCTTGTTGCCGCCGTAGGCCAAACCGGAGTTGCAGTCCTCGCGTTTCGCCCAGACTCGCGCCCCACCGAGGTGATCGCTGAGCCGCTCCAGTTCGTGCACCGGCGACGGCCCGAACAGCAACGGGAACCGCGGTAGTCCCGTCAGCCCCTCGCGCAGCTGCCCGACCGCAAAGCCCGACGACGGCCCCGACAAAGACCCAGACGACATGGCCCCTCCTTCATCCGGCCTCAGCAAACTACGCGGTCGCCAGGCGGAGCAGGGCCCAGAGTTGCGCTGTGGCATGGCGGTCGCCAACAAGGCGGACGGTGTGGTCGGGCGCGCGGCCCCACAGCCAGCGGTACACCGCGGAGGGCGCCCCGGTGATGATCGCGTCCACGTTGGTCAGGCCGGAGGGCACGGCGCGGAACACCGAGATGCCCGCCGGTTCCACTCGCACGTACCAGGCGTGGTCGGCGGTGCGGACGCCGAGCGCGCAGCGGTGCGGGCCGGTGATGCCCCTGGTGCGCAGGCGGTGCCCGAGCCACAGCAGCAGCACCTCGTCGACCCCGTCCAGCGCCACGTCCTCGGGGACGTCGAGCACCGCCCCGCCGAGCGCGGCCTGCACGTCGATGCGGTGCACCGTGCTCTCGTGCGCCATCCGCCGCCGCCAGAACCCGTAGGTCTGGTCCTGCGGCCACCACGTGGGGCAGGGCTCCTCCGGCTCGTGCTCGCCGAGCTTCACGACCAGGTCGACGAGCCCGGCGCGCAGGTCCTCGCGCAGGTCCGCCGGGCCCTGCCGGTCTTCCGGTTCCGGGCCGCGTTGTTCGGGCACCGGCCACGCGGGCACGCCGCGGTCGCGCATCCAGGCCAGCGCGCCGCGATAGCCGTCACCGGCTTGGCGCAGCACCGCGCCGACCGTGAGCCCCGGGCGCCCGGGGACCGGGAGGTCCATGGACTGGGGAGGCGCCGAGTTCGCGAGCGTCTCGCCCTCGGTCACCAGGACGTCGAGCAGGCGGCCGTGATCGATGAGAGCCGCCCCGCTCACCGCCCCGCCCCGTGCACGATCTGCCGCACCAGCAACAGGAACTCCCCGGTGCGCCGGACGAGGTCGTCGGCGGCCGCGGCGTCGACCAGCCTGCTGGCACCCGCCTGGACCGCGGCGCGGCGCGAGGAGCCCGCAGCGAAGAACGCGGCCCATTCGCGCAGCTCGGGCGCGTTGCGGACGAGCAGTTCCCACACGCTGGCCGGGCGGGCCCGCGCGCGGTGCGGACGGCCGCGCATGGCGAGGACGGCGGCCGACGCGCGGATCGCGGCGAGGTAGGCCACCGAGTAGCGGTCGGCGGGCGTGGTGGAACCCTCCGCCTCGCGCAGGGTGCGCACCGCGTGCGCCAGCAGCGAGACGGCCTGGGGGTTGCGCGGCGCGGGGACCGCGGCGCGCGCGGTGTTGTCGGGGCTGCGGGGAGACGGGACCGGGAAGTGCAGAGGAACGGACATCTCGGCCTCCTGGGGACGTCAGTGAACGACTCCGTACGCCGAGGGGAAGCCGGCGGTGCCGGGCGGCGGAGTGCTTCCCCCACTCCGCCACCCGGCGTGTCCGGACGGGCGCCGAGGACCAACCGGAGTGCCGACCCACGACCCCGTCGGGTCAACCAGCAGGTCACTCCAGCTGTCTCGAACACTCGTTCGAACAACACCAACGATACCCGGGGGGTCTGACAGTCTCAAGCGACCTGCGTCGAGGACCCCGGGGAATGCCAGAGGGCCACCCCGGTTCGGCCGCGCCCGAAACGGGATCGGGCCCGATCCGGACAGATCAGGGGGCGGGACGGGCTCCACCGGCCTGGGCATGGTCTGATGGGCCCGTGAGCTCACTGGACCACCCGGGCATCCAGAAGGTCGCCACGGCGCTCGCCGAGGCCGGATTCGACTCCGCCGCGACCGGGATCCGTGTCCTGGACGATGCCGCCCGCACGGCCGCGCAGGCCGCCGCCGCGCTCGGCATCGAGGTGGGGGCGATCGCGAACAGCCTGGTCTTCACGGCGGACGGGGCCCCGTTGCTGGTGCTCACTTCCGGCGCACACCGGGCCGACACCGCGCTGCTCGCCGAACTGGCGGGGGTGGCCGAGGTGGGCAGGGCGGCGCCCGAGTTCGTCCGCGAGCACACCGGCCAGGCCATCGGCGGCGTCGCCCCGATCGGCCACCCGGCCCCCATCCGGACCCTGGTGGACCGTGCACTGGCCGGTTACCCGGAGATCTGGGCGGCGGCCGGTCACCCGAAGGCGGTCTTCCCCACCACCTTCACCGACCTGGTGGCCCTCACCGGCGGCACCCCCGTGGAGGTGACCCGGTGACCAAGGCGTCCCGCCCGGAACAGCAACGGCTGATCGAGTTCTCCGCCGCGGACCTGCGGCCCCGGCTGGACGAGGCGCTGGCGCTCTACGTCGCCGCCATGGACTACCCGCCCAACACGGTGCGCCAGCGGGCCCCGATGTGGTTGGCGCACATGATGCGCGAGGGCTGGCGCTGCGTTGTCGCACTGGACGAGGACGAGGCGCTCGCCGGGATCTCCTACGGCTACCGCGGCGCGATCGGCCAGTGGTGGCACGAGCAGGTGCGCCGCGGCCTCAACGCGCGGACGAACTCCGATCAGTCCTTTGTGGACGAATGGATGCGGGACTACTTCGAGCTGACCGAGCTGCACGTGCGCCCAGACGCGCAGGGCCGCGGGCTCGGCGAGGCGCTGCTGCGGCGGCTGGCGGGCATGGTCGACTCGGAGCGCGTGCTGCTGTCCACTCCCGAAGGCCCGACGCGCGCGTGGAAGCTCTACCGGCGCCTCGGTTTCCAGGACGTGCTGCGGCACTACCAGTTCACCGGCGACCCGCGGCCGTTCGCGGTGCTCGGCCGCGTGCTGCCGATCGAGGAGACCCCGGTCAGCGGTTGAGGTCGGCGACCACACTGGCGGGGCGCGTGCCCGACGTGGGCTGCTCGTAGAAGTCGACGGAGACGAAGTTCGGCTTGCGCCCGGCGGCCGGGGCGCACGTGTCCCGCACCCGCTTCGCCAGCTTGTCGCCGTTGTCCGCGCGGGCGGCGAAATCCATTGGCACGTCTCGGAAGTGGTTCATCACGAACAGCCGCTTGAAGTTCGGCTCCTGCTTGTTCAACGGCACGTCCGACCAACGGCTGACGCATTCCAGCTTGTCGCCCAGCGGCCCGAGGCTCCAGTAGTTCTCGACCGTGTAGTCCTTGCCGTAGAAGACACCCATCGACTCGCGGCCGGAGGCGCTGGAGAGCATCAGCAGTCTCTTGTTCTGCGCCACCATGTCGCTCAGCTTCGGCCAACCTTGTTCGCGCACTTTCCAGGCGTCAGGCCGAAAAATCAGGTCGTTGAGCCCAGGAACGCTACTGAGGGCGCTGCCGAGCGCTGGCGCGTCCGCGTAGTCCTCAAGCAACAGGGTGACGACCTCGCCGCGGTTCTCGTTGAGGAAGTCCACGATCGTCCGCAGCGATCCGGCGAACGTCTGCCGCGGAGTGCCGTAGTGCAACCCCGGCACCGGACCGCACTCACGGCCCTCGTTGTGGCACAGGTGCACCTCGTTGCCGTACATGTGCAAGTCGAGCATCAGTCCGCGCACGCCATCGGCGAGCTGCTTGCGCAGGCTCTGTCCCTGGTTCGGCGGCCACCACTTCGCGTCACCCGTACTGACGTGCGCGTTGTGCGACGTCAGATACGTCAGGTCGGCGAGCGTCTTCTCCGCCGGGACCGGGAGCGCGACGAGGACAGCGGCCAGAACAAGGCGCAACGCGGACATACACCCTCCTTGACGTGAATTAGTCTCACATCAAGGAGGGTGTGCCGACACCGCCGAAAGTCCTAGCCGATCATCTGCTCGCGCAGCAGGTCGAGCCCCATCGCCCCGGCGCGCAAAGCCTTGGTGTGGAAGGACTTCTGGTCGAACGCCGCGCCCTGCCTCGCCCTGGCCTCCTCGCGAGCCGCCAGCCACAGCCGCTCGCCGAGCTTGTAGGACGGGGCCTGCCCCGGCCAGCCCAGGTAGCGGTCGATCTCGTCGCGCACGTGCGTGGGATCGGTGATCGTGCGGGTGAGCATGAACTCCAGCCCCAGGTCCGGGGTCCACCGCTCGCCCTCGTGGAAGCCGGTGCCCTTCGGGATCTCCAGCTCCAGGTGCATGCCGATGTCCACCACCACGCGCGCCGCGCGGAACAGGTGCGCGTCCAGCATGCCCAGCAGGTCACCGTCGTCGTCGAGGTAGCCCAGTTCGCGCATGAGGCGCTCCGAGTAGAGCGCCCAGCCCTCGCCGTAGCCCGACACCCAGCACATGAGGCGCTGGAAGCGGTTCAGCTCGGCCGCCTGGTGGACCGCGGTGGCGATCTGGAGGTGATGGCCGGGGACGCCCTCGTGGTAGACGGTGGTGACCTCGCGCCAGGTGGAGAACTCCTCGCGGTCGGCGGGCACCGACCACCACATCCGGCCCGGGCGGCTGAAGTCGTCGGTCGGGCCCGTGTAGTACGCGCCGACCCCACCGCCGGGCGGAGCGATCTTGCACTCCAGCCGCATCAGCGGCTCCGGGATGTCGAAGTGGGTGTCGCGCAGCTCGACGAGCGCGGTGTCGGAGAGCTTCTGCATCCACGCGGCGAGCGCGTCCTGGCCGTGCACCCGGTAGCGCGGGTCCGCGTCGAGCGCGGCGGCGGCCTCGGCGAGCGTGGAGCCGGAGCGGATGCGGTTCGCGACCTGCTTCATCTCGGCCTCGATGCGGGAGAACTCCGCCCAGCCCCACTCGTACGCCTCGTGCAGGTCCAGCTTCGCGCCGGTGTAGTACCGCGATTCCAGGCGGTAGCGGTCCTCGCCGACCGCGTCGCGCTTGGGCGCCCTCGGCGCGAGGTCCTCGCGGAGGAAACGGGCGAAGTCGCCGTATGCGGCGGCCGCGGCGTCTGCGGCGGCGCGCAGGTCGGAGCGCAGCCCGTCGCTGACGCCGTCGACCCCGTCCACCGCGGCGATCATGTTCGCGAAGAACGACTTGCCCCCGCGACGGCCCGCCCAGGTCTCGCACTGCTCGGCGACCCCGGAGACCTGGCGGATCGCGGAGACGTCGCCCTTGTCCGCCGAGTGCAGCAACGAGGCCCGCACGCCCGCGAGCGCGTCCGGAGTCTTGGCCAGCCTGCTGGCGATCACCGCCCAGTCCTCGGCGGTGGCCGTGGGCATCAGGTCGAAGACCTGGCGCAGGTCCTGCGGCGGGCTGGAGATGACGTTCAGCGAGGCCGTCGAGAGCCCCGCCTCGTGCCGCTCCACGTCCAGCCCGACGCGCTCCTGGAAGACCGCCTTCGCCAGCCGCTCCGCGTCCGTGGCCGGTTCGGCGGCACCGAGCTCCCGCAGCGCCCGCGCGGCCAGCTCGGCCCGTGCGCGGTGCCCCTCCGGGGAGTAGTCGGTCAGGTCCTGGTCGTGCCCGGGGACTCCGAGGTAGGTCGCCGCGATGGGGTCGAGCGCGGCGTAGTCACCGACGAAGGCATCGCTGATCTGGTTG
The DNA here is from genome assembly GCF_024213555.1 of Allokutzneria sp. A3M-2-11 16. Classification (GTDB taxonomy): domain Bacteria; phylum Actinomycetota; class Actinomycetes; order Mycobacteriales; family Pseudonocardiaceae; genus Allokutzneria. The sequence continues at coordinate 616,164 of NZ_JANAVO010000002.1, forward strand.
ATCACGCTGGCTGGCATGACCGGCACGCTACCCGACCCCTGCGCGCCCGAACCTCGCCGTGAGAGCGATCCGACCCGCCGCAGGTTCCACAGTCTTCAAGACCAGCAAACCCCGTCCGCAGATGTCGTCAACCGCCGCAAACCCCGACGGTCACGCAGGGTTTGCCATCGTTGGCGACCGCCGCAGCCGGGGTTCGGCGGTCTTCAAGACACACCAACCACGCAACACTCCCGGCAGAACCACGACGATCACGCCGGGTTTGCTGCAGTTTGCGACCGCTGCGGCGGGGGTGCGGTGGTCTTGAAGACGCTCCAACCCGGGCGCGGTCGCAGAGTCCTCGATGAGGGTGTTGTGGGGCTCGGCCCGCTGGCAGGATGTGCCGGTGCCGTCCCGACACCGCCGTCGCGCCGTCCTGCTGGTGGCGCTGCTCGGGGTGCTGCTGCTCAGCGGCTGCGTGCGGGCCCGGATGACGCTCTCGGTGGCCGAGGACGACCGGGTCACCGGCGACCTCCAGGTACTGGCGGCCCCGCAGCGGGAGGGCGACGCCGGACCGCAGCTGGTGGTGCCCGCCGGGCTCACCGGACGGGTGCGGGCCACCAAGGCCACCGCGGCGGACGGCTTCACCGGCTCCCAGCTGACCTTCACCGGGCTCACCTTCGAGGAGCTGCGGCTGCTGTCCGCGACCGCCACCGGCGACAGCGGCAAGTACCAGTTCAGCCTGCGCCGCTCCGGCGGGCTGGTGACGCTCTCCGGCTCGGTGGACCTGACCCAGCTGGCGCCGGACCGCACCGACGTGCAGATCAAGATCAACTTTCCCGGCAAGGTCAACAGCGGCAACGGGCGGGCGCGCGGCAACGAGGTCAGCTGGTCGCCGAAGCCCGGCCAGGTCACCGAGCTCAACGCGCTGGCCAGGTACGCCGACGCCACCTCGGAGGCGTGGGTGCGCTGGGCGCTCATCGTGGGCGCGGCCACCGGCCTCGCGGCGGTGATCGTGATGGCGATGGCCTACGTCAGCCACCGCAGGGAGCTGCGGACCGCGCTCGCCTAGCGGGCGCGGGCGGGCAGCAGGCCCAGCCGGTCGAGCACCTGCACGGTCGAGTTCGACCTGTTCATCGTGTAGAAGTGCAGCTGCTTCAGCCCCTCGGCGAGCAGCCGCTCCGCCAGTTCGGTCGCGATGTCCACACCCACGGCGCGCACCGCCTCCAGGTCGCCCGCGTGCGGCTCGACCCTGGCGATGACCTCCGGCGGGATCTCGGTGTTGGCCATCTCGGCCATCTTCTGGATGCCCTTGACCGACCGGATCGGCATCAGCCCCGGCAGCAGCGGGACCTGGTCCAGGTCGATGCCGCGCGCGGCGATCCGGTCCCGCAGCCGCAGGAAGTCCTCGACACGGAAGAACATCTGCGACACCGCGTAGTGCGAGCCCGCGCGCAGCTTGCGCACGAAGAACTCGGCGTCGGTGTCCAGGTCGGCCGAGCGCGGGTGGCCGAAGGGGTAGGCGGCGACGCCCACGCAGAAGTCACCGAGGTCGCGGATGAGCCGGACCAGCTCCTCCGCGTAGGTCAGGCCCTGCGGGTGCTTGACCCACTCGCCGTTGGGGTCGCCGGGCGGGTCACCCCGCAGCGCGAGGATGTTGCGCACGCCGACCGAGGCGTAGGAACCGATGACGTTGCGCAGCTCGGCGACCGAGTGGTTGACCGCGGTCAGGTGCGCGACCGGGGTCAGCGTGGTCTCCTGCGCGATGCGCCCGGTCACCCGGATCGTGCGGTCGCGGCTGGAGCCGCCCGCGCCGTAGGTCACCGAGACGAACGCGGGGTCGAGGGGCTCCAGTTCCCTGATGGCGCGCCAGAGCTGGCGCTCGGCCTCGGCGTCCTTCGGCGGGAAGAACTCCACCGAGAACACCGGACGATCACTGCGAAGCCGGTCAACCACCGCCGTCATGCGTCAAGGCTACTCGGGGTGCCCGCCAGTCGGACGCGGAGTTCCACTAACTGGAAGAAGGTACAAACCAAGCCGACGGAAATTCCATGGTGTCGCACACGGAGGTGCCGTGACACTGGGCAAATGGGGACAGAGAACTCCCGTCATGTCGTCATAGTTCTGGACGAGGTGGCCGCTGCCCTGGCCGAGACCGAGGCTTACTGGCCTGATCAACATGATCGCCCGGCAGAACTGCTGCTTCGCCTGATCCAGATAGGTCATCAGACGCTGAGGGCCTCGGCGCGGTCCCGCCACGCGGCAATCCTCGCTGGAGCTGGCGCTGCGACCGGCGCATATGGCGAACGCTACCTGGAGGAATTGCGAGGAGACCACATCACATGATCGTGCTCGACGCCTGTGCGCTGATCGCCTACCTCGACCGTGACGACGCGCACCACCAACGCACTCTGGACCTGTTGCTCGACGTCCAGCACGAGCTGACCACCTCCGCGCTCACCCTCGCCGAGGCGCTGGTCGGACCGATCCGCTTCGGGAAAGAGACCGAAGCGAGGAAGGCGCTGGATTCCCTCGGCGTCCGCGGCCTGGACATCCCCGCCGAAGCAGCGCGACAACTGGCTGCGCTGAGAGCTGCAACGGGATTGAGCAGAGAGGACTGCTGCGTGCTGTGGGCCGCGGAGGCCAACGACGCCCAGTTGGCGACCTATGACGACCGGCTCGCACGCGTCGCCGGGGAACGCGGGCTCACCGTGGTGGTGTGAGGTCGCTTATGTCGGGGACATCTCATTGTGTGTTTCCCGTTCACTGGAGTAGTGAGGCCCACCCCGGGTTGGTCGCCCCCCACCACTAGGCAGAGGATGTCCTCCGTGCTTGAACAGCAGGTAGATGTCAACGTCGACGCGATGCTCACCGCGCACGTGGAGCACGAGCTCCGCGTGTACCTGGGGCGACAGCGGGCGGCGGCGGCCGACATCGACGAGGCGTTCGCCAGCGCGGTGGGCGCCCTGTCCGACTTCGTGGTCTCCGGGGGCAAGCGGATCCGGCCCACCTTCGCCTGGTGGGGCTGGCGCGCCGCGGGCGGTGATCCGGACGACCTGGACACGGTGGTGCCGGTGCTGCGCGCGGTCAGCGCCCTGGAGCTGATCCAGGCGTGCGCCCTGGTGCAGGACGACCTGATGGACGACTCCGACATGCGCCGGGGCCTGCCGACGGTGCACGTGGCCTTCGGCGCCAAGCACCGCGAGCTGGGCTGGTCGGGCAGCGCGGAGCGGTTCGGGCTCTCCGCGGCCCTGCTGCTCGGCGATCTGGCGCTGGTCTGGGCCGACGACATGGTCCGCACATCGGGGCTCGGCCTCCAAGCGCTCGCGCGGACCAACGAGGCGTGGCACGGCATGCGCACGGAGGTCCTCGCCGGTCAGTACCTCGACGTGCTCGCGCAGGCCAGGGCCGCCACCGACCTGCACAGCGCCGAGCAGGTCAGCCGGTACAAGACCGCCGCGTACACGGTGGATCGGCCACTGCACTTCGGCGCGGCGCTGGCCGGGGCGTCCCCGGAGCTGATTGCGGCGCTGCGCCGCTACGGCGCGGACGTGGGCATCGCCTTCCAGCTGCGCGACGACCTGCTGGGCGTGTTCGGCGACCCCGCCGTCACCGGCAAGCCCGCCGGTGACGACCTGCGCGAGGGCAAGCGGACGCCGCTGGTGGCCTACGGGCTGGACCTGGCGCACCGGGCCGGGGAGACCGACTCGGCCGAGCTGATCGAGAGTGCGCTGGGCGTCCCGGAGCTGGACGGCGGGCTGCTGGAGCGGGTGCGCGCCACGCTCATCCGGCTCGGCGCGGTGCGCGCGGTGGAGGAGCGGATCAACGGGCTGACCACCTCCGGCCTCGCCGCCCTCGACTCGGTGACGATCAACCCCGTGGCCGTCACCCGACTGCGTGAACTCGCACAGGAAGTGACCCACCGCAGCTACTGACGGTCGCGGCGAGGCGTTGCGTACAAGCGCTCTCAGGGCCTATGGGACCATGGCCAACGATGTCCACCATGTCCTCTCCGCCCATCACCGGCCCCGGCGACGAGCCGGGGTCGAGCGAGCCCGGGGGGCGCACCCGGGTAACCGAGCGGCCAGTCGAGCGCGCACATCCGGATCCGGTCGCCAACGCCTCCGGTACCGGCGCCTCCGGGACCTCCCGGACGGCCAAGGCGACCGGGATACCCGGCCGCACGATCCTGCTCGGTGTCATCGGAGCCTGCCTCGCGGCGCTCGGGGCACTCGGGGCGGGCGGCATCCTGGTCCGGGACCCGATCCTGTCCGGGACCTCACTGACCTGGATCCGCTTCGGGCACGGCAAGAACCTGGCCGAGCTGGTGGTCTACCTCGGCGTGGTCCTGCTGGTCTGGGCCTGGGTCCGGCTCGGCAGGCACGTGCGGGCCGGCCGGGTCGGCAGCCGCGGCGTGCTGCTGGCGATCACCGCGTGGTGCGTGCCGGTCATGCTCGGCCCGCCGCTGTTCACCAGGGACGTCTACAGCTACCTCGGTCAGGGCCTGCTGCCGCTGGAGGGGCTGGACACCTACGCGCTCGGCCCCGCCGCGGTGGACGGGCCGATCGCCGAGAACGTGGCGTGGATCTGGCAGACCACCCCCGCCCCGTACGGGCCGCTGTTCATCCTGATCGCCAAGGGCGTCGTGGCCATCAGCGGGCACAACATGATCGCCGGCGTGCTGCTGATGCGCGTCGCGCTGATCGGCGGCCTGCTCATGCTGTGCTGGACCCTGCCCAGGCTGGCGGAGCGGCTGGGCGGCAACCCGTCCGTGGCGCTGTGGATCGGGGCGGCCAACCCGCTCGTGGTGGTGCACCTGGTCGGCGGACCGCACAACGACCTGATGATGGTCGGACTGCTGGCCCTCGGCACCCTGATGGTGATGCGCCGCCAGCACGTGCTGGGCATCGTGCTGGTCACACTGGGCGCCGCCATCAAGATCCAGGCCGTCGTCGTGCTGCCGTTCCTGGTGTGGATCTGGGCCAGGCACCTCAAGGGCACGGAGCTGTCCAGGTTCGTGCGCGCCGCCGGGATCGGCACGGGGGTGTTCTTCGCCGCCTTCGCCGCCTGCCAGCTGGTCGCGAACGTCAGCCTCGGCTGGATCCCCGCGCTGTCGGCGAACTCCGTGGTGCTCAACTGGACCTCGCTGCCGACCGGCGCCGGCCAGCTGGCGCACGGCATCGCGAGCTGGTTCTACAGCCCCAGCCACAGCCTGTACTACAACACCGCGCGGATGCTGGGCATGGCCCTGCTCGGCTACATCGCGCTGCGGCAGTGGTGGCTCTCGCGCGACGGCGAGGAGCACAACGTCATCCGGCGCGCCGCGCTGGTGATGCTGGGCATGTCGGTGCTGTTGCAGACCACGTTCCCCTGGTACTTCACGCTGGCGCTGGCGCTGGCCGCCGCGCTCCCGCTGTCCCGGTGGGCCTCGACGGTGATCGTCTTCGGTTCGGCGTTCCAGATCGCGATCAGCTATCCGGACGGTGACGCGGCGAGCTACAACCACCTGCACGTCGCCGTGCTGCTGCTGCTCTCGCTGCTGGCCGCCAAGTCGCTGCTGCGCAACGACCCGCTGGGGTTCTCCAGGAAGGGCAAGGGCGCGCACGTCTGAGCCCCGAAGAGCCGAACGGCGCCGCCCCTCGCGTGGGGACGGCGCCGTTTGTCGTTGGTGGACGGGGGAATCTGGCTAGAAGGCGAGGGCCTGCGCTCTGCGCTTCACCTCACGGCCGCGGTCGCCGCGCAACGCGTCGATCGGCGTTCCCGGCAGGGAATCGTCGGAGGTGAACAGCCAGCGCAGGATCTCCTCGATGTCGTATCCGGCGTCGCGGAGCACCGTGACGGTGCCGCCGAGGTGCTTGACCACGCCCGTCTCGGTGAGGAAGGCGGCGGGAACGGCGCGGATGCCATTGCGGCGCACCGCGAGCAACTGGCCGTCCCGAAGCATCTGGTGCACTCGTGTCACCGGCTGGCCGAGCCGCTCCGCGACGTCGGGCAGCGGGAGGACCTCCACCTCGGCGTCGAGTACGTCCGGGGAGGTAGGGATCTGACTCACAGCGGTCCAGCCTGCCACAACGCGCAAGTGCCTGCCGCCGTCGCAGGCGTGTCACACCGAGCGCATACCATCGGGCGTTGTGGAATCGAGGGGTGCCGAATTGAGCGGAACGCTGCTGGAGCGGCGGTACCGCATCGACACCATGATCGCGCGCGGGGGCATGTCCTCGGTCTACCTGGGCCTGGACACCCGGCTGGAGCGTCCCGTCGCGATCAAGGTGATGGACTCCCGGCTGTCCGGGGACCGGTCCTTCCTCGACCGGCTGGAGCGGGAGGCGCGCACGGCCGCCCGGCTGCACCACCCGAGCATCGTGGGCGTCTACGACCAGGGTGTCGACCACCGCGAGGACGGTGAGCTCGCGTACCTGGTGATGGAGTACATCGAGGGCGGAACGCTGCGCGATGTGCTGCACGAGCGCGGTGAACTGCCGATCCCGCTGGCGCTGAGCGTCCTGGAGCCGATCCTGGCCGCGCTCGCCGCCGCGCACGAGGCCGCGCTGGTGCACCGCGACATCAAGCCGGAGAACGTCCTCATCGGCCGCGGCGGCACCGTGAAGGTGGGCGATTTCGGCCTGGTGAAGGCGATCGCGGGCGCGGGCACCACCAGCGACAGCGTCATCCTCGGCACGGTCGCCTACCTCGCGCCGGAGCAGGTCGCCACCGGCGCCGCGGACGCGCGCAGCGATGTCTACTCGGCCGGTCTGGTGCTCTTCGAGATGCTGGCCGGGACCCCGCCCTACACCGGTGACACGGCGCTCTCCGTCGCCTACCGCCACGTGAACAACGACGTGCCCGCGCCGAGCACCCTGCGCCAGGGCGTTCCCGCCGAACTGGACGAGCTGGTCGTGCGGGCGACGCGCCGCGACCCGTCCGTGCGGCCCTCCGACGCCACGGCGTTCCTCAACGAACTGCGCCGGGTCCGCACCTCGCTCGGCATCCACCCGGTCCCGGTCCCCGTCCCGCCGAGCAAGGTCTCGGCCAAGCTGCCGTCCTACAAGCCCGCGCGCGACGACGATCCGCCGACCGAGCAGATCACCGCGATCAGGGACTACACAGACGGTCCAACTGTGCAGAAGCCGCGGCTTCCCGTCAGCAGCGGGCCGATGGGCACGCGCACGATGAACCGCTCCGACCTGCCCGCCATGGCCCAGCACCAGCAGGCCGCCGCCCCGGAGGGGGAACCGGCGCCGCCGCCCAGCAAGCGCGACCAGGAGCGGGCCCGCGGAAGGCGCCTCGCGCTGATCTGGTCGCTCGTGATCACGTTGCTGGTGGCCGGAGTCGGCGGCACGGCGTGGTGGCTGGCCTCCGGGCGCTTCACGGACGTGCCGCCGCTGGCCGGGCAGACGCTGGGCAAGGCGCAGGATCGGCTGCGCACGGCCGACCTGGTGGCCAAGGTGGTGCACGAGCCGCACGACGAGGTGCCGATCGACGAGGTGATCCGCTCGGACCCGCAGAGCGGCTCGAAGGTGTTGCGGGGCAACGAGGTCACGCTCGTGGTCTCCGCCGGCCTGCCGGAGGTGCCGCAGGTGGCGGCGGGCGCGAGCATCGGCGACGCGGAGCGGGCGATCAGGGAGGCCAAGCTCCAGCCCGCGCAGAACGCCTCCGCCGACGACTACAGCACGGAGGTTCCGGAGGGCAGGGTCCTCAAGCTCGTCCCCGGTCCCGGGACGAAGCTGAAGGTGGGGGCCGCGGTCACCATCGCGCTGTCCAAGGGCAAGCCGCCGGTGCCGGTGCCCGCGGTCGCCGGGATGACGAAGGACGCCGCCTACGCGGAGCTGCGCAGGCTGGGCTTCGAACCGGAGGACGGCGGTCAGGACTTCAGCGCCGACTACGAGGCGGGCCGGGTGGCCAAGACCGACCCGCCCGCGGGGACGAAGCTGGACCCGAAGTCCACCAGGCGGGTCAAGGTGATGCTGTCCAACGCGGTGACGGTGCCCAACGTCAGCAGCCAGAAGGCCAGTGACGCGGCGAAGGCGCTGCGGGAGAAGGGTCTGGACGTCGAGGTCCGGCACGTGCTCCCCGGTGGTGGCCGGGACGACGCCACGGTCGTCTCCCAGTCCGCCGCCCCCGGCACCAGGGTCCGCCCCGGCACCAAGATCATCCTGACCTGCCTCTTCTAGCCGCCGTGGTGAGGGCGTCTTCAAGTACACCGAACCCCCGCCCCAGCTGTCCGTAACCGCCTCATACCTCCCGGTCCTCCGGAGGTATGAGGCGGTTTTCGGTGATCGTCGGCGGGGTTGGGGGTACTTGAAGACCGGCCAACCACGGGGGCGGAGTGCGGGCGGTGTCAGTGAAACGGCCCCGGACCGTCCTGCGTGGACGGTCCGGGGCCGGGTTCGCGCGGCGGGTCGGTCAGGAGCGGAGCATCTCGGCGACGAGGAAGGCCAGCTCCAGCGACTGCTGGGTGTTCAGCCTCGGGTCGCAGGCCGTCTCGTAGCGGCCCGCGAGGTCGATGTCGGAGATCTCCTGGGCGCCGCCGAGGCACTCGGTGACGTCCTCACCGGTCAGCTCGATGTGGATGCCGCCGGGGTGGGTGCCCAGCGCGCGGTGCACCTCGAAGAAGCCCTGCACCTCGTCCACGATCCGGTCGAAGTGCCGGGTCTTGTAGCCGGTGCTGGCCTCGTGGGTGTTGCCGTGCATCGGGTCGCACTGCCAGATGACCTGGTGGCCGGAGGCGGTGACCTTCTCGATGATCGCGGGCAGCACGTCGCGGACCTTGCCGTTGCCCATCCGGCTGATCAGCGTCAGCCTGCCGGGCTCGTTGCGCGGGTCGAGCCGCTCCACGTACTCCACGGCCAGCTCGGGCGTGGTGGTCGGGCCGATCTTCAGCCCGATCGGGTTGGCCAGCAGCTCGGCGAAGGCGATGTGCGCGCCGTCGAGCTGCCGGGTCCGCTCACCGATCCAGAGGAAGTGCGCGGAGAGGTTGTACAGCTTCGGGTCCGGTCCGCCCTGCTCCAGCCGCAGCATGGCCCGCTCGTAGTCCAGCACCAGCGCCTCGTGGCTGGCGTAGATCTCCACGGTGTGCAGCGGGTAGGCGTCGACGCCGCAGGCGGACATGAAGCGCATGCCGCGGTCGATCTCGGTGGCCAGGGCCTCGTAGCGCTCGCCGGCGGGCGAGGTGCGGACGAAGTCCTTGTTCCAGTCGTGCACCCGGCGCAGATCGGCCACGCCGGAGCTGGTCAGCGCGCGCAGCAGGTTCATCGCGGCGCTGGCGTTGGCGTAGGCGCGGACCATCCGCGAGGGGTCGTTGACCCTGGCCTCCGGGCTGGCCACGATCGAGTTGATCATGTCGCCGCGGTAGGACGGCAGGCCGAGCGCGTCGGTGGCCGAGGAGCGCGGCTTGGCGTACTGGCCCGCGATCCGGCCGACCTTCACCACCGGCATGCTCGCGCCGTAGGTCAGCACGACCGACATCTGCAGCAGGGCGCGCATGTTCGCCCTGATGTGGGGTTCGGTGTTGTCGACGAAGGTCTCCGCGCAGTCCCCGCCCTGGAGGAGGAACGCCCGGCCCTGCGCCACCTCGGCCAGCCGTTCGCGGAGGCGGTCGACCTCGGCGGGAACGGTGATCGGGGGGACGCTCTCCAGCACGGTCCGCACGTTGCGGGCCTGGTCGGCGCTCGGCCACTCGGGCTGTTGAGCGGCGGGACGCGACAACGCGTCATCGAGCCGAGCACGCAACTCCGGCGGCAACGGGGGCAGCTCGGGCAGCGTGTCGACCGGCACATCCACGGTCCAGTTCACTCGACAAGCCTACGGCGTGACCGCTATCTCCTGGCTATCGGTACGCCGATTCCACCAGCTGAGAAGGGGTGAATGCCGTTCGCGTGCGACCGATCGGGTGCTGTGGCCGTGCACCCGGCGGGGCAGGATGGGTGCCCATGGCCTCCCGACTGGACGACGACACCGCCGCCCGGCTGCTCTCGGTGGCGCTGGAGAACGTGCTGCGCGACCACCCGGTGCACTGGACGCACCTGATCTCCTCCGACGAGGAACTGGTCCCGCAGAGCGCGCTGCACCCGGTGTTCGCCCGCAGCTACGACTGGCATTCCTGCGTGCACCAGACGTGGCTGATCGTGCGGCTGCTGCGGACCCGCCCGGCGCTGGCCGAGGCGGCACGTGCGGCCGACGTGCTCGACAGCCTGCTGACCGTCGAGGGCTGCGAGAAGGAGGCCGAGTTCTTCCGCGGGCCGCACGGTGGCTACTGGGAGCGGCCCTACGGCTGGGCGTGGCTGTTCGTCCTGGACGCCGAGCTGCGGCTGTGGGCTTCGCAGTTGGGCGGCGAGCGCGCGGGTACGTGGTCGGACGCCCTGCGGCCGCTTACCGAGGTGCTGCGGACACGCTGGCTGGAGTGGGCCGCGAAGGCGCGGTGGCCCGTGCGCAGCGGCGTGCACTCCAACACCGCGTTCGCGGCGGGCCTGGTGCTGGACTCCGCGCGGGCGGTCGGTGACACCGAACTCGTCGACGCGACCACCGTGGCGGTGCTGCGCTGGTACGGCTCGGACGTGGGCTACGGCGGCTTCGAGCCGAACGCGTCGGACTTCCTCTCCCCCGCGCTGACGGAGATCGACGTGATGCGGCGGGTGCTGCCCGGACCCGCGTTCCTGGACTGGCTCTCCGGCTTCCTGCCGAACCTCGAAGCGCCCCGATGGAGCGTGCTGCGCGAGCCCGTTCCGGTGGACGACCCGGCCGATCCGCACGGCTCGCACATCTCCGGCTTGATGCTGTCCAGGGCCTCCGCGTGGCGCTCCCTGGCCGCCGCTCTGCCCGATACGCATCCATACCGCGCTATCGCCGAGGAGGCGGCCAGTACGCACGCGGAGGACGGCTGGCGCTACGTGTTCGGCTACGGCTACGCCGCCGACCACTGGCTCGGCACCTTCGCCGCGTACCTCGACATCGGGGCGCTATGAGCAGACACACAGCCACCTAGTCCTTAGGTAAGGCTAACCTTGGGCACGTGAGTGTGCACAAGCGTCGTCCGCTGCGGATCGCGGTCGTGGGCGCCGGTCCGGCCGGTATCTACGCGGCCGACATCCTGACCAAGTCCGACACCCCGGTCAGCATCGACCTGTTCGAACGGCTGCCCGCGCCGTACGGCCTGATCAGGTACGGGGTCGCACCGGACCACCCGCGGATCAAGCAGATCGTGCACGCGTTGCAGCGCGTGCTGGAGAAGCCGGAGATCCGCCTGCTGGGCAACGTGCACTACGGGCTGGACATCACCCTGGAAGACCTCCGCGGGCACTACGACGCGGTCATCTTCTCCACGGGCGCGTCCAAGGACCGCGACCTGGAGATCCCGGGCATTCGTCTGCCGGGCAGCTACGGCGGCGCGGACTTCGTGTCCTGGTACGACGGACATCCCGACGTGCCGCGCGACTGGCCGCTGACCGCGCGCAGCGTCGCGGTGCTCGGCGTCGGCAACGTGGCCCTGGACGTGGCGCGCATCCTCGCCAAGCCCGCGGACGAGCTGCTGTCCACGGAGATCCCCGACAACGTCTACCGCGGCCTCGCCGCCAGCCAGGTCACGGACGTGCACGTCTTCGGCAGGCGCGGTCCGGCGCAGGCGAAGTTCACGCCGCTGGAGCTGCGCGAGCTGGACCACTCGCCGAACGTCGAGGTCCTGGTGTACCCGGAGGACATCGAGTTCGACGACGGCAGCATGACCGCGATCCACTCCAGCAACCAGGTGCGGCAGGTCGTGAAGACCTTGCAGGACTGGGCGATCCGCGATCCCGGAACCCGTCCGCGGCGGCTGCACCTGCACTTCCTGCACCGGCCGGTCGAGGTGCTCGGCGCGGGCGGGGTGACGGGGTTGCGCACGGAGCGGATGGAGCTGGACGGCAACGGCGGCGCGCGGGGCACCGGCGTGTTCCACGACTGGGACGTGCAGGCGGTGTACCGCGCGGTCGGCTACCTCGGCTCGCACCTGGCGGACCTGCCGTTCGACCACTCCACCGGCACGGTCCCGCACGACGCGGGCCGGGTCCTCGACCAGGACGGCCAGCAGCTGCCCGGCTGCTACGTGACCGGCTGGATCAAGCGCGGCCCGGTCGGGTTGATCGGGCACACCAAGGGCGACGCGCTGGAGACGATCGGCAGCCTGCTCGCCGACCTGCCGACGCTGCGCGAGGCCGCGGAGCCGGACCCCTCGGCGATCCTGGACCTGTTGGAGCGCAGGGACATCCACTACACCACGCACGAGGGCTGGAACCGGCTGGACGTGCACGAGCTGCGGCTCGGTGACGCGCGCGGGCGGGAACGGATCAAGGTCGTCTCCCGCGAGGAGATGCTGGCGATCTCCCGGGACGAGGTGATTCACGCCCGATGAGGCAGCCCTAGGAGCAAACGCTTCTCCCGCGTGGCCGCGGGCTTCGAGACTCGCGGCCATGTGGAAACGCCTGTTGCTTGCGGCGATGCTCGTCGTGCCTGCGACGGCGGCGGCCGAGACTCCGCTGTCGCACCGCACGTCGTGGCTCGCGGAGACCATGACCGCCGAGGACGCCGCCTACATCCACTCGACCGACCAGAAGTGGCCCGGCTACGGCAGAAAATGGGTGCAGGTAAGGGTTGCGTCGGTCTTCGTCGACCCGCAGGCCGCGGACGGCTTGGCCTACACCAACTCCGTCTACGACGAGGGCTCGCGTGAGAAGGGCGTCTACCGCTTCGGCGCCGGGGCGACTGCGCGTCCGGTGACGCAGCTCTACCCGCAGGGCTCCGGCGGCACGGTCGTCGCCGGGGACGACAAGTACTTCTACGCCGACCACACCCGCTGGGGTGAGCGGTTGCCGGACGGCAGCCTCAAGAACCTCGGGCAGGTGCTGACCCGGTTCCAGCGCGGCACGGCGCCGCACAAGAACCCTTGGTACGGCGACACGATCCCGATGTCGGACTTCCCGGGCGGCGACCCGGTCGCGTCGAGCTGGACGGCCGGGCGCAACCTCACCGGCGTACCCGGTGGGATCACCGCGGGACTCGGGTTCGTGTTCGTGTCCCGCCCCTCGGAGAACCTGATCTACGTCTACGAGCGCGAGAAGATGACGCTCGTCGCAAAGCACTCCGCCCGCAACCCCGGCGCGCTGGCCTTCCGGCACGCCACGAACAGCCTGTTCGCCTTGTCGGACAACGCATCCGGCAAGCGCGAGGTGCGGGAGTGGAAGGTGCAACCGACTGGCGCGGTGACCGCGGGCGCCACGATCGCGGACGTGGGCACGACGCCGGTGGCGTTGGCGGCGAACGCGAACCGACTGCTCATCGCGGACAACCACCTTGCGGCACAACAGGTTCGGATCTACTCCGAAACCAACCAGCTCATCGGGAAGCTCGGCCAGCCGGGCGGAGTGGTGGCGCACAAGGGGGTCTACGGCGACGACCGCTTCGACAACCTGACCGGGGTCGGGATCGACAAGGCGGGCAACATCACCGTGGCCGCCAATGGACGGGGCACCTACGGCTGGCTGGACATCCGCCGCTTCACCGCGAACCACGTGCTGGACAGCAAGGTCGTCAACCACGTGTTCCTGGACGCCGGGGTGCCGGACCCGCGCGACCCGTCGCAGGTGTACACGGCCTTCAACAAGTACTCACTGAACTACGCCGCCACCCAGCCCGGCCAGGAGTGGCAGCCCAACCGCACGCAGCTGACGGTGAACCGCGCGACCTGCCCGCACGACGGCCGGACCCCGCATCCGACCACGGGCGCGACCACGCAGACCCAGGCGGTCGCGGTGCGGCACCTGAAGGGCTCAGACGGCGTCGAGCGGAAGTACCTGTTCGTCCGACCGCAGGGGCAGGCGTTCACGAACCTGGGGATCTACCGGTTCGAGGGTGAGGAGGCGCGGCCGTCCGTGCTGTTCTCCGAGGGCGTCAAGCCGTGGCCGGACGGCACCCCGGCGACTCCCGGGAGGCAGAAGTGGGTCGACTCCACCCCCAACTGCCGCATCGACCCCGGCGAGATCACCAACATGGCCCACGACCGGGACTGGATCTCCTTCGCCCACTCCATCGACATGAAGGGCGGGGTCTGGGGCACCGGCCCCAACCTGAAGTACGTGCACCACTTCCCGCTGAAGTCTTTCGACTCCGCCAACAACCCGCAGTACGGCAGCGCGGAGAACATCCTGCTGGCTGACGCGCCAATGGACAAGATCCTCAACGTCCACTACGTCGACGCGACCGACACGATGTACCTGTACGGCTATCGGGGAGCGCCCGCCGGGCCGACCGCGTCGCCGCGCTACATCCTCGCGAGGTACGACAACTTCTCCACTCCGCAGCGGAAGCTCAGCCGGTCGGTCGACATGAACTACAAGCGGTGCTGGTACCCGCAGTGGGGGATCGACCCCTGTGAGCCGCTGGGCCTCGCCGTGGCCGGAAACCGGGTCTACGTAGCCGATTCCGGGACCGGAGAGGGCGATCCGGCCGGTCGTGTGCGGAGCTTCGACGCCAGCACCCTCGCCCACCGCGGCGACCTGGTCGCCGGTCCCGAGGTCGGTCGGCGCGCGGGCTGGGTGGACGTCGCGGTCACCGGGATCACGGCGGCCGTGCTGCCCAACGGCGAGCACGTGATCTTCCGCGAGGAGGACTACCTGACCCGCATCCTGATGTACCGCTACACCCCGACCCCCTGACCCACAAATGCGTTTGAACCCAATGTGGCATTGGTTACGTCAGACGTAACCAATGCCACATTGGGTAGATCAACAACCCCGGGTGGGTCAGCCGAAGAAGACCTCGGCCTCGGCGTAGCGCTCCGTCGGGACGGTCTTCAGCTCGGCGGTCGCCTCGGACAGCTTCACGCGGACGATGTCCGTGCCGCGCAGCGCGACCATCACGCCGAAGTCGCCGTCGTTGACCGCGTCCACCGCGTGCAGGCCGAACCGGGTGGCCAGGACGCGGTCGTAGGCGGTCGGCGTGCCGCCGCGCTGGGTGTGACCGAGCACGACCGCGCGCGACTCCTTGCCGGTGCGCGCCGCGATCTCGTCGGCCAGCCAGGTGCCGATACCGCCAAGGCGGACGTGACCGAAGGCGTCCTTCTCGCCGCTGACCAGGACCTCGGCCCCGTCCTCCGGCATCGCGCCCTCGGCGACGACGATGATCGGGGCGTACTCGCGCTCGAAGCGGCGCTGCACCCACTCCACGACCTTGTCGACGCTGAACTTCTTCTCCGGCACCAGGATCACGTTCGCGCCGCCGGCGAGGCCGGAGTGCAGCGCGATCCAGCCCGCGTGCCTGCCCATGACCTCCACGACCAGCGCGCGGTGGTGGGACTCGGCGGTGGTGCGCAGCCGGTCGATCGACTCGGTTGCGATGTGCACCGCGGTGTCGAAGCCGAAGGTGTAGTCGGTGGCACCGAGGTCGTTGTCGATCGTCTTCGGCACGCCGACCACGCCGATGCCGTCGTCGGTGAGCCGCTTGGCGACCCCGAGGGTGTCCTCGCCGCCGATCGCGATGAGCGCGTCGACCTGCTGCTCCGCCAGGGTCCTGCGGATCGCCTCGACGCCGCCGTCGACCTTGTAGGGGTTGGTGCGGGAGGACCCCAGGATGGTGCCGCCCCTGGTCAGGATGTCCTCGACCTGGTCGAGGCCGAGCGGGCGGGTGTGCCCTTCGATCGGGCCCTTCCAGCCGTTGCGGAAGCCGACGAAGTCGTGACCGTAGACCTCGACGCCCTTGCGGACGACCGCGCGGATGACCGCGTTGAGGCCGGGGCAGTCCCCGCCGCCGGTGAGCACGCCGATGCGCATTTCATCGCCTCCTCGCTGCGCCGGATGCGCGCAGAGTGTGACCGTCGTCGCGCTCAGCTTTTCAGGAGCTGGATCGGTGCAGCAAGGCGGGTCCCAGTTGGCGGGCTCAGGCCCGCTTCCAGAGCGGCTCCATGATCTTCCAGCGGACCAGGTTGTGCCTGGCGTCGGCCAGCGCGGAGTGCGCGTCTGCGGGCGGCGGGGTGAGCCGCGGGCGCTTGAGGTCCTCCCAGCGCTGCCGGAGGTCCTTGGTGTAGCGCGGGATCTCCCTGGGCAGCGCGGGCATCGCGCCCCACAGCTGAGCCAGCGCCACGTGGTCGTAGGCGGCGAACCACGCCCACAGCTCGATGTCCTCGCCGGGCTCGTTGAGGAAGTCCAGGAGGTCGTCGCGGATCTGCTTGCGGCTGCGCCACACCGGATCAGCGGGCGGCGGGAGCTTGTCGAGGACGTTCTGCCGGACCCACAGCCCGGCCCGGTCGGGGTCGAACTCCGTGGACACCGCGTAGAACTCGCGGCCCCGCTCGTCGACGACGCCGATCGACACCAGGTCGATCGTCACGCCGTCCTCGATGAACTCCGTATCGTAGAAGAACCGCACCGGGGCAACTCTAGGGTTCGCTCAGCCCGCCTTGGTCTCCGGCACCCGCTCGGCCTTGCGCGGGCGCGGCGGGACGGGATCCTTCACCTTGGCCGCGTAGACGTCGACGTACTCCTGGCCGGACATCTCCATCAGCGCGTACATGATCTCGTCGGTGACCGAGCGCTCCACGAACCGGTCACCGCCGAGGCCGTCGTAGCGGCTGAAGTCCAGGGGCTCGCCGATCACGATGCGGATGCGGTGCGGGCGCCACATCTTCGAACCGATCGGGTTGGCCTTGTCGGTGCCGACCATGACCACCGGGATGACCGGGACCCCGGCCTCCATGGCCATCCGGGCCACGCCGATCTTGCCCTTGTAGAGGCGGCCGTCCGGGGACCGCGTGCCCTCGGGGTAGATGCCCAGCAGATGGCCCTCGCGCAGCAGCCGCACGCCGGTGTCCAGCGCGTCCTGCGCCGCCGCGGCGCTGGCCCGGTCGATCGGCACCTGGCCGACCCCGCTGAAGAAGGCCTTCTTGAACCGGCCCTTGATCCCCTTGCCGGTGAAGTACTCGCGCTTCGCCAGGAAGGTCACCCGGCGCGGGACCATCAGCGGCAGGAAGAACGAGTCGGCGACCGCGAGGTGGTTGCTCGCGAGAATCGCGCCGCCCTTGCGCGGCACGTTCTCCAACCCCTCGATGGTCGGCCGGAAGAACAACCGCAGCAGCGGTCCCAGAAAGACGTACTTCATCAGCCAGTAGAGCACTGCGAAGACCGCCTCCTCCCTGCCCTCAGCGTGACGCGCCAGCCTACGGAGCGTTCCTTACCGAACACAACGCGGAACACCCAACCACAGTGCCCTACTCGATGAGATCTGCCGCACCGACGGTGTCGCGTGGGACTATTGCGAGCGGCGCATCGCCCACGACCCAGGAGGCTGTCGTGCCCGTCCTGACCGGTGCGGAGCCCTTCGCTCACGAGGGCTCCGACGACATCGGTGTGCTGCTCTGCCACGGTTTCACCGGAACGCCGCAGAGCATGCGGCCCTGGGCGGAGCACCTGGCCGCCGAGGGGTTCTCGGTGCGCTGCCCGCTGCTGCCCGGGCACGGGACGCGGTGGCAGGACATGAACCGCACCCGCTGGCAGCACTGGTACGACCGGGTGGAAACCGGCTTCGGGCAGCTGTCCGCGCGGTGCCGCTCCACCTTCGTCTTCGGCCAGTCGATGGGCGGCGCGCTGGCGCTGCGCCTGGCCCAGCGGCACGGGCCGGAGGCGGCCGGGCTCGTCCTGGTCAACCCCTCGGTCACCACCCTCAAGCGCGGCGCTCGGCTGCTGCCGCTGCTGGCCAAGGTGGTGCCGTCGATCCCCGGGGTCGCCAACGACATCGCCAAGCCGGGGGTGCACGAGGTCGCCTACGACCGGACCCCGCTGCGCGCGGCGGCCAGCCTCCAGCAGCTCTGGAGCGTGGTGCGGGCCGACCTGGGCCGGGTGCACCAGCCGCTGCTGCTGTTCCGCTCCGCCGTCGACCACGTCGTCGAGCCGGTCAGCTCGCGGATCGTGCTGGACGGGGTGGCCAGCGAGGACCGGACCGAGGTGGTGCTCGCGGACAGCTTCCACGTCGCCACGCTCGACAACGACGCACCGACGATCTTCGCGGCCAGCGTGGAGTTCGCGCGCCGCGTGCACGAGGCCAGGGTGGGTGAGGCTGCTTGAGCAAGAAGGCCGAGGAGACCGGCGGACCCGAGGACGTCGACGCCGCGTTCGCCGCGATCGTGGCCGGACTGCAACGCGAGGGGGTCTCCGGCGACTGGCCGGACGGCGAGCGGGAGGAGCGCAAGAGGACCAAGGCCCCCGAGCCGGAGGCCACCCGCCCGGAACCAACACCCGACCCCGCGAGCAGGTCTTCGGAATCGACGCTCGACCCTGCGAGCAGGTCGTCGGCGGACGACCACTTCGTCCCGCCGGACCCGCCGCCACTGCCCCCGCTGCGCCCGGCGACGCTCGGCGCGCTGGCGCTGTTCTGCCTCGGCGCGCTGCTGCTGATCGCGCCGAACGTGCTCGGCCTCGCGGCGAGCACCGGCACCCCGCTCGCCCTGCTGGCGATCAGCGGCGGCATCGGCTGGCTGGTGCTGCGGATGCGCAAGGGACCCCCGCCGGACTCCGGCTGGGACGATGGCGCACAGGTCTAGACCATCACGCTTTGTGGTCTAGACCACGACTGAATCCGCCGTCGGGCTGAGAGCCGGATCACGGCCGCTGAGCTAACCCGGTGAGATCGCACACGAAAGCGCTTTTCCGCTTGTGACAACGATTCAGTGCTGCCGTAACGTGATCGCGGGAACCGGGGCACAACCCCGGGACCCGCGCACCGAAGGGAGTGACTCATGGATCAGTTGCAAGCCTTCGTGCTCGTGCGTGCGCTGACTCAGGCCGCCGAACAGCGGTCCGAGCGGCGCGCGCACCACTCCGAGAAGCCCCGTCGCCGGTTGCTCCGCCGTCGCAACCGCTAGGACCTTCTCCGAAGAGCACGACGAGTGAGCGCTGTCGGCAGCGTCGCCGACCGCGTCCCTTCCTCCCCGCGAACTCAGCGCGGGTTGAGCCGCCGCCCGGCCAGGTCGGCCGCGAGCGAGGCGGCCCCCACGATCCCGGCGTCATCGCCGAGCTGCGCCGCGCGGATGCGCGCCAAGGGCCGATGACCGGCCCCCGTCACCAGCGACGCGTAGTGCTCCCGGGCGTCGTCGAGGAACAGCGGCGCCGACTGCGAGACTCCCCCGCCGATCACGATGACCTCGGGGTCGTACACGTCCGCCACCAGCGCGAGGCCCTGCCCGAGCCAGCGGGCCAGCTCGTCCATCGCGCGCTGCGCCAACGGATCGCCGTCCTGCGCGGCACCCGCGACCTTCCGGCCGGTCACCGCCCGCATGTCGCCCGCAGCCTCACGCCCCAGCAGCGAACAGCCAGGATCGCGGGCTAGCATCTCCACCGCGGTCGCGGCGAGCGCGGTGCCGCTGCAGTACCGCTCCCAGCAGCCGCGCTTCCCGCACGGGCACGGCCGCCCGTCCGGCACCACGCGCAGGTGCCCGAGCTCGGGGGCCACGCCGTAGCCCCCGCGGAAGATCTCGCCGTCGATCAGC
This sequence comes from Allokutzneria sp. A3M-2-11 16, assembly GCF_024213555.1. Lineage (GTDB taxonomy): Bacteria > Actinomycetota > Actinomycetes > Mycobacteriales > Pseudonocardiaceae > Allokutzneria. Next base: position 635,641 of record NZ_JANAVO010000002.1, read on the forward strand.
AGCGCACCGCCGATGCCCGTGCCCAGCGCGACCAGCGCGGCGACCCGCGTCCCGCGCGCGGCGCCGAAGCGGTATTCGGCCAGCGCGGCCGCGTTGGCGTCGTGCTCAAGCACCACCGGCAGGCCGAGGCGACCGGAGATCCGTTCGGCCACGTCGGCGTTGCGCCACGCCAGGTGCGGAGCGAACCGCACTCCCCTGCGGTCGGCGGTGACGAACCCCGCCACGGCCAGCCCGAGCGAGGTCACCTGGTGCCGCGAGGCGAGTTCCTTGACCTCCGCGATGATCGCGTCCTCCAGCGGCGCCTCTCCGCTCGGAGTGGGCGCCACCGCGGTGTCCAGGATGGAGCCGTAGGCGTCGACGACGCCCGCTCGGACGCTGGTACCGCCGACATCGACACCGATGGTCAGCACCGGTCGACGCTGATCTTCTGCACCCGCGGCGCGGGTTCGGGACGCGGCTCCGGTTCCGGGGCGGGCTCGGGCTTCGGCGGCTCCGGCTCCATGGAGGCGCGCAGCACCGTCAGCAGCCCGGTGAGGTGTTCAGCGGCCTTGGCGGCCAGCTCGGGCCGTTCGCCGCGAGCCAGGGAAATGGCCGCGCACAAAGGGCACCACGTACAACTCGCCCGATGAGAGGCTGCGGACGGGCTGCCGGCATCTTTGCTCGATCCCGCAAGCGGATCTTCGGCGGCGATCTTGCGCAGCCACGGCTCGGCGCGCTGGGCGACGGCGTCCAAAAGCTGCCTCAGCTCCTGGTTCAAGTTCTCGCTCATGTCACCGCATCCACACTCGAGGGTCGGGTCTGAAGCGCACGGTGATGCCCTCGTCGTCCGCGCTCGCGCCGACGATCTCGCAGCGGCACAGCACCGCGGGCAGCGCGACGAGCCTGCGGCGGCCGTCGAGGGTGATCACCAGCTCGTCGTCGACCCTGGCGAGGTCCAGCTGCGCGTCCGCGGCCAGCGGCAGGTGCAGCCGCATCGCGTACTCGGCGTCCAGGCCCTTGCCCCCGCCGGTGACCTCGATCAGCTCCGCGCTGCCCGCCCCGCCAAGGGGATCGCCCTCGCCGTACAGCTCGGCGGCGACCTCCAGCAGTGCGGGCACCCCGATGGGCTCCTCCGCGCGGTGGCCGACCGTCTCCAGGGGCGTCCGCACATCGCCGCCGAGTTCGCCGAGCACCGCGGCCTGCTCGGCGCGCCTGGTGCGCAGCCACGCGGCCGCGACGCCCTCCTCCCGCTCGACCTCGGGCAGCAGGCGGTTCGCGATCAGCCGGTCGACGCGGATGCCCTGCAACGCCAACGCGGTCAGCGTCCGGCGGGTCTCCGCGGCGACGACGCGCTCCGGCGTCAGCACCAGGCGGACGCTGGTGACCTCCTGGTCGACCAGCATGGCGCGCAAGGACTCCAGCCGTTCGGCCAAGCGGCCCAACGCGTCGGCCGCTGAGTCCCAACGCTCCACAGTGGAGCTTCCGGCCAGCCCGGCGAGCAGTCCTCGCACCACCCGGCGGTGGGTCGGGAACAGCCGCTCCAGGTACCCCGCCAGGGCCTCGGGCAACGCGAGCAGCCGCAGCGTCTCCGCGGTCGGTCCACAGTCGACGATCACCGTCTCCCACGGGCCGGTCGCCGCGAGCCGCTGCACCTCCGAGAGCGCCAGCAGCTCCTCGACGCCGGGCAGCACGGTCAGCTCCTCGGCCTGCACCTCGTCCACCCCGGCCCCGGAGAGCACGGTGTGCAGGTGCTCGCGCAGCTCCCGCCACGCGCCGTCGACCAGCGACCTGGCGTCGACCTGCGCCGCGAACAGCCCCGAAGGACCCGCCTCGGCGGGCTCGGCGGTCAGCGGCACGCCGAGCGCGTCGGCCAGGGAGTGCGCGGGATCGGTGGAGACCACCAGCGCCTTGTGGCCGTCCGCGGCGAGGCGGGCGGCGGTCGCGGCGGCGAGGGTCGTCTTGCCCACGCCGCCCTTACCGGTGAACAGCAGGACGCGCACGAGGGACGATTGTGCGTGACGGCGGTTCAGGCCGCGCTCTCGGCCCTGTTCTTGAGCTCCTTGAGCGCCACGTCCATGATCATCTTCTCCGCCTTGCGGCGGAACAGGCCGATCATCGGGATGGTCAGCTCGACCGACAGGGAGTAGGTCACCTTGGTCGAGGAGCCCTCGGGCGCCAGCACGTAGCTGCCCGACTGCGCCTTCTGCATCTGGCCCTTGACCAGGTTCCAGCTCACCGAGCGGCCGTCGTCGGCCCAGTCGTAGTCGAGGACGTACTCGTCCTTGAGCGGGCCCGCGTCGATGACGAACCGGACCTGCTCGCCGCGCCCGGCGGAGTCGCTGCTGAGCACCTCGGTGTGCTTCACCGCCTCGGCCCATTCCGGGTACTTCGCGAAGTCCGAGATCACCGCCATGATCTGGTCGGGGGCGGCGTCGATCACGATGGACTGAGTGGACTGGTCGGCCATGCCGCGCAGGTTACCCGTACGCCTACCACCGCAGTACATACGGCTGACGGGTGCGCTTGAAGTGGCCGACGTTCACGCACTCCGTGCGCCCCACCCGGACCCGCTGGGCGAGCGGCTGGTGCACGTGGCCGAACAGCGACCAGCGCGGCGAGTGCTTCGCGATCGCCTCCAGCAACGCCGTCGAGCCGTACTCCGCGCGCGTGGCGACGACGTCGTAGGTCAGCTCCGCGACCGCGGGCGGCACGTGGCTGCACAGCACGTCCATCGCGGGCAGCGCGCGCACGGCCTCGGTGTGCTCGTCGACCGAGCGGATGTAGGGCACCCACGGCGCGTCACGGTTCAACGTGAAACCAGGAGGGATCAAGGTCCCGCCGACGAACCCGAACGTCAGCCCGCCGATCTCGGCCGTGCCGCCGTCGACCAGGCGCACCCCGTCACCGGCGAACTCCGACCACAGCTCGGGCAGGTCGACGTTGCCGGGGATGGCGTAGGTGGGCGTCGTCATCGCCGCGAACATCTCGGCGTACTGCTCCCTGGCCGCGTCCCGGACCACTGCGGCGGGGTCGTCCAGCGTGGCCCACAGGGAGCGGACGTAGACCCCCGCCTCGCGCCCGTGCTGCCGGCGCAGTTCCGCGAACCGGGTGACCCGCTCCGCGCCGAAGACCGCGCCCAGGATGCCCTTCGAGTGATCGTGGTAGTCGACGAAGTCGATCAGGTCGCCGAGGACGACCAAGGCGTCCGCGCCCTCCCCCGCCCTCGCCAGCGCTTCGGCCTCACCGTGGACGTCGGACACCACATGGACTCGCACGAAACGACCTTAGGGGGTGTTTCAGGGGTCTCGTTCGATGAGAGTCGGGATCGAGGTCGTTCCTGGCAAGACGGCGGGAAGACCGCGTACCGGTGTTGTACGTGGGCTTTCCGCCGACGCAGCCAGGGGCGGGCTCGGCCCGGCTATCGCGAACACGGACCTCTGAAACGCGCCCTACAGGTCTCCGAGCCTGCTCGTGATCCGTTCGGCGTCCGCGGGCATGATCGACAGCGACCCGTTCTCGCTGACCTGGAGGTAGCGGCCGTCGTCGGCGTCGAACCACGCGAGCACGACGGGGTGCTGCCGCCCGCGAATCGTCACGCCGAACTGGCCACCACGCCACCTGGTCGACGCCAGCCGTTGCACCATCCGCACCTGAGTGGCGGGCATACCGTTGGCGCTCAACACAGCTGCCTCATCGGCCAGCGGTCCCCGGTCAGGATTCGTCGCCGCGAGAAGCACCTCCGCCGCCACCGTCACCGGCTGGCCCCGCCCAGCACCGCCGGGCGGCAGCACGCTCACCGCAGCCCTGGCCAGCTCCCGCGCGGGCATCGTGGCCAGCCGGAGCGACTCCCCCGCCAACACCGCGAGCACGGCGTGCTCACCCCGCGCGGCGGCCAGGGCCTTGACCGGCTCGCCCACGTGCTGGACCAGTTCGACGGCCTTCTCGTGCTCGTTCAGCACCCCCAGCGCCCAGGCCACCTCCGGCGCCGCACGGACACCTCGGCGGGCGTGGATGTCTGCCCTGATCCGGGCGCGCTCTTCGAGGGTGGTGCCCAGCGGCAGCACGTCGATCGGGTACGGCCTCCGTCCTAGCTGAAGATCACCCCAGCGGACGTTGTACTCGGCGAGGGAAAGGATCACGGGTCCTCCCCGATCACCGGGGGCGCGACCCGCTCGATGTCACCGAAGACGTTCTCGGTCTCCACCAGCCACTCCGGCCTGCGGTGCTCCTTGTCGTCCTCCTTGCGCGTGGTCCCGGCGCTCATCGCGGGCATTGCCTGCGCCCCAGGCGCTTTCGCGCTGTTCGCCGCCCCTGCTCCAGGCTGCCCCAGCCCAGGGCCACGCCGCGTGGACTCCGGCGGGTGCTGGATACCACCCGCGATCCCGCCGCCGAGCGCACCAAGCCCACCGACCGCGCCAAGGCCGCCAAGCGCGCCGCTGTCGCTCCCCGAACCACCCAGGCCACCGAGGCCGCTCTGTCCGCCTTGCCCGCCGCTGCCGGTGGTTCCGCCGCTGTCCTGGGGCCGTCCGGGATCGAGGCGTTGCACCTCGGTCTGCCCCGGGCGCCACTCCGGCGGCGTGTTGTCGGGTGTGGGACCCGGGAACTGCCCGCCCCCACCCACGCTTCCGCCTCCGTTGGGCAGGCGGCCGATGGGCGGCACGCCTGGATCACCGGGTCCGGGCGGGCTCGGGCTCGGCACTGGTGGGGTTCCGCCGCCCTTGACCGCGGGCGGCGGTGCGAAGGACGGCGTGGACCCGTCGACCGACCGCGTGCCGCCCTCGTTGACCTGCATCACCCGCACGGCTTCCTGGTGCAGGGCGTCCGCGACGGCCTGCTGCGCCTTCAGCTTCAGCTCGCCCAGGTCGACCAGTCCCGCCAGCCCCGCGGCCTTGTTGAGAAACGTCGACTCGACGGTGGTCCGCTCGGCGGGCTTGGGCATGGCGTGCTTGGCCCACTCCGCGCTCTCCCCCAGGTCGGCGGTGCGATTTCCCATGTACTGCAAGGAGATCGCGGCGTCGCCCGCCCACTCGGCGAGCTTGAGCGAACCGGCGCGCGCGGCGTCGCCTCCCCGGCCGACCCACCCGCTCGCGGTCTCCGCGACCGCCCGGGCCATGGCACCCGACCGCTCCGCCATCTCGTTGCCGAGCTTCGTCCACCGGTCGGCGTCGAGGAACACGTCACCCGGCTTGTTCTTGTCGTGGATGTCGTCCCACATCTGCTGGTGCGGCACGCCCTCCCAGTGCCCGGTCTGCGTCATCGCGCGGTCGTCGCCCATTCGCACCGCGCCGCGCAACCGCTGTTCCTGGGCCGCGATGTCGTCCCGGCGCGAGGGCTCCGCCTCCCACCACTCGCCCGGGCGGTTCTCCCGATACGGCGCGCCCCGCCAGTCGGTTTTCTCGAAGCGGTTGTGCGAATTTCCCCCACCGGTCCCGCTCACGTCTCCCCCTATTTCTTCGGCAGTCGCGGAACGATGAACTTGACCATCTTCCGCGCCACCTCGCACACCGGCTCGTGCTGCCCTTGCCCGAAGAACGCCGTCTGCACCGTCACGTTCTCGTCAGTGTTGATGTCAATCGTGACCATGCACTGCTCATGATCTTGCGGGAAGACGGTCACCCCATACCCGGCAACGGTCTCCTTGCTGATAGCGGACTCGATGGCACCGGGCGGCGGCCGAAAGTCATCGAGGCCCTTGCCCGGTCCCTCGTCCAGCGTGATCGAACCCGTCAGCTTGCGCCTCTCCTCGGGCGTTCCGTCGAACTCGCAGATTCGGAGGTCTGCCAGCTGGTTTGGTCTGCCCGCGGGCAGACCAGCACTCGCGGCTTCATCCGGCTTCACCAATGAACACGCATCGACGGGCTTCAACACCGGGACCCGTGGCGGAGGTGGCCCCGACACCGTCTCCGACGCCCCCCGCACGACAGTGGGCGCGCATCCAGCCACAGCCAGCACCAACCCGACCGCCACCACCGACCTGATCATGCTCATGATTCCAGTCTCCCGAAACCGGACGCGCCGCCCTCATCCGCAGCTCGCGTCACCTTGACGGCCTGGTCGACCACCTCAATGGCGTCCGTCAGCGCCTGGACGTAGAGCAGCAGCTGTTCCCGAATCGACCCCGGCCCTCGCGCGCGCTGGTCCCACTTCGCCGCCATCACCCGCCCAACCCAGTGATCACCCAACGGAAGATTCACAGCGAGATAGTTCGTCCGCTTCAGCCACTCACGCGCGTGGAACAGCTGATCTTCCAGGGCCTTCTTCAGCTTCTCGGCCGCCCAGGGCTCCAGGCGCACCTCGCCGTTGGCCACGAGCGACTGCAAGGTGGCCACCCCGTCCACCGACGCGCGCAGCGACTCCGCCGACTGCTGCCACGCCGTATCCCCCGATTCCGACACAATTTGCCAAGGTAGCAAGCAGCGCGAAGGCGAGCTGGCGAATTCGGGCAGTTCCCGGTGGGCATTCGGGTGATCAGCGCGAACGGCTGCTCTCGTACCGCGCGATGTACTCGTCGACCGAGACCCCGGCCACCGTCTCCGCGATGAGGTCGAGGGGCAGATCGGCGAGTTCCCGGAATCGAACGCACGACTTGCCCATATCCAGCTTCTTGCCCGTCTCCGCCCAGCGCTCGCGGAACTCCACTTCACCGCCCGGGTTCGCGTAGACGCCCATCAGGTAAAGCGACAGGTAGTTCTTCTGCGACGCCAGTGCCACATATCCCAGCGGCTGCTTGTTGTAGGTGACCGGGTAGCGCTCAAGCGGGATGTAGTAGCCGATCATCCCGTACTGGATGCCCTCCTCGTAGCCCTCGGGAAGGTTGTCCAGGATGATCCGGCGCAGTTCGCTCACGGTGCCGCGCCGGTCCTCCGGCAGCGACTCCAGGTACTCCTCGACGGTGTTCGGCATGCGCTCAGTCTGCGTCGGGGGGTGGACACCCGGGGGCCCGTCCCGCTTCGAGCCGGGCCTTCAGCGTGAACCCCACCCGCTTCGCCGCGAGCTGCCTGCGCTGGGCCTCACCCGGCCGCACGGTGCCGCCCGGCGGCGGGTCGGCCCGCAGGAAGTAGTGCAGCAGGGTCCCGTCGAGCATCGGCTCCAGCCAGACCTCCTGGGTGCCGACGAGCGCGCCGTCGACCGTCCAACGCAGACCTTCGGCACCGCGGTCGGCGTAGACCTCCAGGCTCAGGTCGGGCCAGAAACGGCGCCACACAAGGGGATCCGCGAAGACCGCGGCCACGCCCGCGGGCGGCACGGCGAGGAAGATCTCGTCAAGGACGTCGACCGATGGCATAGCGGCAGCGTGCCACGGTGGGGAACATCTGGGTTACGGCCTATTGTCTGCGCGTTACCGCGCGCTACGTTAACCGGTCAGTAACACCCGTCGCTCGGAGGTCAATGACGTGCGTGAGTTCAGCGTCCCCGCCACCGCCACCGTGGCTGAGGAAGAAAACCTCACCGACATGGTGTGGGCGAATGCGGAGCGGTTCGGCACGGCGGTGAGCTTCCGCCGCCGCATCGACGGGACCTGGGTCGACGTCACGGCCGCCGACTTCGCCGCCCAGGTGCTCGCGGTGGCGAAGGGCCTGGTCGCGGCCGGGCTCGAGCCCGGGGACCGGATCGGCCTGATGTCCAAGACCCGCTACGAGTGGACGCTGCTCGACTTCGCCATCTGGGCGGCGGGCTGTGCGACCGTGCCGATCTACGAGACCTCCTCGGCGCACCAGGTGGAGTGGATCCTGTCCGACTCCGGCGCCAAGGCGGTGTTCCTGGAGACCGCCGCGCACCGCAGCACCGTGGACGGCGTGGTCGACCGGCTGCCCGAGGTGCGGCACGTCTGGCAGATCGACGGTCCGGGCAGCGGCGGCCCAGACCGCGACAACACCGCGGGCGCGGTGGACGAGCTGACCGCGCTGGGCGCCGACGTCACCGACGCGCAGGTGCACGACAGCCGCAAGGGTGTGAAGGCCGACGACCTGGCGACGCTGATCTACACCTCCGGCACCACCGGCCGCCCCAAGGGCTGCGAGCTGACCCACCGCAACCTCATCGCGGAGGTGCGCGCGGACATCGCGGCCTTCCCGCGGCTGATGCAGCCGGGCAACTCGCTGCTGGCGTTCCTGCCGCTGGCGCACGTGCTGGCCCGCGCGATCACCCTCTGCGGCGTGTACGCGCGGCTGACCATCGGGCACACCGCCGACGTGAAGAACCTGGTCCGCGACCTCGGCTCGTTCCGGCCGACCTTCGTCGTCGCGGTGCCCAGGGTCTTCGAGAAGGTCTACAACAGCGCGAAGCAGAAGGCGCACGCCGAGGGCAAGGGCACGATCTTCGACGCCGCCGAGGCCACCGCCGTGGCCTTCAGCCAGGCACGGGACGCCGGTGGCGCCGGGATCGCGCTCAAGCTCAAGCACCTGCTCTTCGACAAGCTGGTCTTCACCAAGCTGCGGGCCGCGCTCGGCGGGCGCTGCGTGGCGGCGGTCTCCGGCGGTGCCCCGCTCGGCGAGCGGCTGGCGCACTTCTTCCGCGGCGTCGGCATCCCGGTCTTCGAGGGCTACGGCCTCACCGAGACCTCGGCCGCGGCCTGCGTGAACACCGAGCAGGCGTTCCGGGTCGGCACCGTGGGCAGGCCGGTCCCCGGCACCTCGGTGCGCATCGCCGACGACGGCGAGATCCTGGTCAAGGGCGAGATCGTCTTCGAGCGCTACTGGCGCAACGAGGCCGCCACCGCCGAGTCGGTGCGGGACGGCTGGTTCCACAGCGGCGACCTCGGCACGCTCGACGGCGACGGCTTCCTGAGCATCACCGGCCGGAAGAAGGAGATCATCGTCACGGCGGGCGGCAAGAACGTCTCCCCCGCCATGCTGGAGGACCGGCTGCGGGTGCACCCGCTGATCAGCCAGTGCATGGTGGTCGGCGACAAGCAGCCGTTCATCGCCGCGCTGATCACCATCGACCCCGAGTTCTTCCCGGCGTGGAAGGAACAGCACGACAAGCCCACCGACGCCTCCGTCGAGGAGCTGTCCACCGACGCCGACCTGGTCTCGGAGATCCAGGCGGCGGTGGACGAGGCCAACCAGGCGGTCTCCGCCGCGGAGTCGATCAAGAAGTTCCGCATCCTGCCGGTGGACTTCACCGAGAGCGGCGGCGAGCTGACGCCGAGCCTGAAACTGCGTCGCAACGTGGTCGCGGAGACCTTCTCCGGTGACATCAAGGCGATGTACACGAAGTAATGGGAAGGGCGGCCGGGAACTCCGGCCGCCCTTTTCGCTACAGCCGGACCGGCAGTGCCACCGGTGTCCGGAAGAGGTAGTCGGGGTCGTAGTCGGCTTCGGCTCCGGAAAGCGCGAGCCGCATGCCGGAGAACCGTTCCCGCAACACGCTCAGCGCCTCACCGATCTCCAGCCGGGACACCTCGCGGCCAATGCACAGGTGCGGGCCGGCGCCGAAGGTGAGCGCCTTGGGCTCCTTGCGCTCCGTCCGGTCGAGGCGAATGCGGTGCGGTTCGTGGAAATGCTCCGGATCGCGGTTGGCCGCGCCGAGCATCACCAGGATCTGGCCGCCTGCCGGGATCTCGGACTCGCCGAGCCGCACGGCGTTGCCCGCCTTCCGTTTCCAGCCCGTCAAACCCGTCTCGACGCGCATCAGCTCACCGGCCAGCGTGGGCACGATCGCCTTGTCCTGCAAGGCATCCCAGTGTTCGCGCCCATCATCGGCGAGCAGATAGCGCATCGCGTTGAGCAGCGTTCCGTAGGTCGTGGAGTAACCAGCGGCCATGATGTTCATCAACACCGCCGCCGCCCGCTTCTCCGGCAGTCCCTGGCGCAGCAGGTGGCTCGCCATGTCGTCGGCGGGCGTCCGCACCCGCTCGGCGACCAGGCGGCGGCACGCCCGCGACAGGTCGCTGAGCCCGCGCACGCCCGCCACCTGGCCGGGGCGGTCGAGGACGCGGCCGAGCAGCGCGGTCTGGCCGTCGCTCCACGCCCGCACCTGTCCCTCGTCCGAGGCGGCGAAGCCGACGATCTCGCTGATGATCCCCGCGGACAGCGGGCGCGCGAAGATCGCGGCGAAATCCACGACGTCACCGCCGGAGGAGGAGCGCTCGACGTCGTCGGCGACGGCGGCGACCCGGCGCCGGATCAGCTCGCCGAAGCTCTCCTCGTTCGTGGCCGGGCTCAGCGAAAGGCCGCCGGGCGGGGCGAAGACGGCTCGGCGCACCTCCTCGTGCGCGGCGCCGTTGGAGTTCGCGGTCGCTTTCGGGACGCCGACCAGGTGCACCAGGCTCGACCACGTTCCCGGATTGGCGGCGAAGCGCCCCATGGGGGTGAGCGGGTCGAGGGTGTTGGCGTTGGTGACCGCGGGGTCGGCGCCCTTGAGGATGTTCTCGACGAACTCGTAGCGCCACACCGGGAACAGTCGCGACCCGGCGTCGCGGAAGGTGCCGAGCCCGGAGGCGTGCAGCCGGTCGTAGAAGGCCGCGAGCGGACCGGGCGCGTGGGCTCCGGGATCGGTCAGCGGCAGTCGCCATGAAGTCATGTGAATCCCCAGATCCGACGGCGAAATCCGGGGGAGGCTAGCACTGGCAAATGCCCAGGAGCACGCTTCGGAGCTGGGCGAAAACAATGAGGGTGACCCGCACCTGGTCATCCCCCCTGGCGCGGGTCACCCCCGTTTCCCTCAACGACCGCGGTGTCCAGTACCGGTTCATGGCTACCGGCACTCGTCCCCGGATCACCACCGCCGCACGCACGGGCCGTCGGCGTGCAGCGGCGGGTTGCCGGGCGATCCCCGGCTGGGGGACCTGGGAAAGCCCGGTGAGGGAAGTCCGTCGGGGGGATTCTTGGATGGCCCGCACCGAGTCCCCCCGGCTCTGCGTGCGGGCCATCCCCTCCCCCTCGAAGAGAATCCTGGCAGCCGGTTCTGTCGTATCGCTGACGTCGGGCTGACGCGGCCTAAAATCGCCTTTCGCACGTGGGGACTGCTCAGGGGAGGGCGGGGTGGAGACGGTCTTCCGGGTCCTCGGGCCGATGGAGATCGACCGGGACGGGGAGCCGGTGCGGCTGCGCCCGGCCAAGCAGCGCACCCTGCTGGCCGTGCTGCTCCTGCGGGCCAACGTGGTGGTGCCGGTCGCCACGCTGGTGGACTGCCTCTGGGAGGACGCGCCGCCCGCCGGGGCGAAGGGCACGATCCAGGCGTACGTGATGCGGCTGCGGCAGGCCATCGGTGACCAGGACGCGCGGCTGATCAAGACCCGCCCGGACGGCTACGCGCTGGAGACCGCCGTCGAGAACATCGACCTGCAGCGCTTCCACGTTCTCGTGACGCACGCACAGGCGTCGTGCGAGCCCGAGGAACGGGCCGCGGCACTGCGCGAGGCGGTGGGGCTCTGGCGCGGTCCGCTGCTCGCCGACGTCGGCGGCGCCGCGCTCCGCGAGCGGATTCCGGACATCCCGATCCACGCCGAGGCGCGGCTGCAGGCACTGGAGCAGTACTTCGACGCCGAACTCCAGCTCGGCAGGCACAACGAGCTGCTCGACGAGCTGCGCGCGACGACGGCCGAACACCCGCTCCGGGAACGGTTCTGGGGTCAGCTGATGGTCGCCCTGTACCGCGCGCACCGGCAGCGGGAGGCGCTCGCCGCCTACGCCGAGGTGACCCGGCGGCTCGCCGACGAGCTGGGCATCGACACCGGCGCGGAGATCCGCGCGCTGCACGAGCGCGTCCGGGACGGCGATCTGCCCCTCACCCCCCAGCCACCGCAGGTCCCGGCGGTGGTGCCCGCGCAGCTGCCCGCCGACCCCGGCGACCTGCCGGAGCGGGCGGAGCTGGTCGACGAGATCACCGAGCTGCTGGTCAACCCGGACGACCGGCCGACCGTGCCGCTGGTGGTGCTGACCGGCTGCCCGGACGGCGGTCGCGCGGAGCTCGCCGCGCGCATCGCCCACCGGGCTCGCCCCGCCTTCCCCGGCGGCCAGCTGCACGCCACGCTGAACACCGACACCGCGAACGTCCTGATCGGGTTCCTGCACGCGCTCGGCGTCCGCGAGGAGCAGGTTCCGCCGGAGGCCGAGGAACGCACCGCGCTCTACCGCTCCCTGCTGGCCAAGCGCCGCGTCCTCGTGGTGCTGGACTCGGTGGCCGGGCCCGACCAGGTCCGGCCCCTGCTGCCGGGGGACTCCGGCTGCGCGGTGCTGGTGACCAGCGAGAACGACCTCCGCGGGCTGACCGCTCTGCAGGGTGCGCGCCAGTTCCGGGTGGGCCCGACATGAGCGAGGAGCAGGAGTTCCGCATCCTCGGCCGCCTCATGGTCACCCGCGGCGGTGAGGAGGTGGCCATCCGCGATGAAGCACCGAGTGCTGCTGGCCTGCCTGCTCATCGCGCCGAACACGGTGGTCCCGGTGCGACGGCTGATCGACCGGATCTGGGGTGACGCACCGCCGGACGACGCGCGGGCGGTGGTGCACACCTACGTCAGCAGGGTGCGCGCCGTTCTCGGCTGCCCCGAGCTCATCGAGACCCTGCCGGAGGGCTACCGCATCCACGTCCGGGAACAGCTTCGCACGACACGCGCCGCGTCCGGCTGGAGGAGCTCACTCGCGGTTCCGCGGAGGCGCTGATGGGCTCGCTCCAGTGCGAGCGCTCCGCCGCGCTCACCGAGATCATCGAGCTGTGCGGCGGTTTCCCGCTGGCGCTGCGCATCGCCGCACACGTGCGCCACGGCGGCGCCGAGTCCTTTGTGGACAGACTCAGGTGCGGCTTGTCGGCGCTGAGCATCGACGGCGACAGCGCGGCGGATCTGCGCTCGCCTTCGACCTGTCCTACAACGGTCTCTCCGTCGAGGCGCAGCATGCGTTCATCGCCCTGGCGCACGCCGACTTCGGTGACTTCTCCGTGCAGGACGCGGACGCGGTCGCCGCCGCCGAGCTGGACCAGCTCGCCGACGCGAACCTGATCCGGAACACCGCCCCGGACCGCTTCCACTTCCCCGCCCTGCTGCGCCGGTACGCGCTAACGTTCAGCCAGTGAGTCGGGGAATCGAGTTCCGCATCCTGGGCCCGTTCGACATCACCCGCGACGGCGAGCCCGTGCGGGTGGCGGCCACGAAGCACCGGGTGCTGCTGGCCCGCTTGCTCGTGGACGCGAACCGGGTGGTGCCGGTCGACCGGCTGATCGAATGCCTGTGGGACAACGATCCGCCCGCGACGGCGCGCGCGGTCGTGCACACCTACGTCAGCAGGCTCCGGCAGGCGCTCGGTTCGGCGGAGCTGATCGAGACGCTGCCCAACGGCTACCGCGCAACCGTCCGGAATGGTCAGCTCGATCTGCTCCGGTTCCGCGAACTCGTGCGGCTCAGCCGACAGGCCCGCGATCCCGCCGCCGAGTCCGCGCTGCTCCACGAAGCCGGAACCCTGTGGCGGGGCCCCGCGCTGGCGACCGTGCCTTCGGACGCGCTGCAACGGGAAGCGGCCCAGCTCGACAACGAGGAGCTGGCCGCCGCCGACCGCCGCGTCGAACTCGACCTGGCACTCGGACGCCACCGTGGTCTCGTGCCGGAGCTGCGCGCGATGGTGGCGCGCCGCCCGTTCAGTGAGCGGCTCCTCGGCCAGCTGATGCTCGCCCTCCACCGCGGCGGCCGCCAAGCCGAAGCGCTGACCAGCTACCAGGAGTTCCGCGCGGAGTTGGGCGCCGAGCCCGGCACCGAGCTTCGCGAGCTGCACCAGGCGATCCTGCGCGGCCAGGACGAGCCACCCGCTCTGTCCACTTCGGACTGGACCCCGGTTTCCCAGCTACCGCCGCACGTCGGCCACTTCGTCGGCCGCTCCGACGAGCTGAGCACGATCTCCGCGCTGCTCAGGCACCGGGGCTCGCTCTCCGCTCCGCTCGTCGTCCTCTCCGGCCCGCCCGGTGTCGGCAAGACCGCGCTCGCCGTCCACGCCGCGCACGGCCTGAAGGACGATTTCCCCGACGGCCAGCTCTACGTGAACCTGCGCGGCTACTCCCCCGAGCCCGCGCTCACCGCCGCGCAGGTGCTCCCCCGGTTCCTCCGCGCGCTCGGCGTACCTCCCGAGCAGGTGCCGCTCACCGAGGCGGAACAGGCTTCGCTGTACCGCACCCTGTTGTCCGGTCGCCGCGTCCTCGTCGTGCTGGACAACGCTTCCGCCGTCGACCAGGTCCGCGTCCTCGCGCCCAGTTCCTCGACCTGCGCCACCCTCGTCACCAGCCGCAACAACCTCGGCGAACTCGTCGCGCTCAACGGCGCCCAGGTCCTGCGCGTCGACGTGCTCGCCCAGGACTCCGCGTTGCTCCTGCTGGAGCGGATCATCGGCCCCGTTGCCTCTCCCGAGGCGGCCTCCGCCCTCGTCGACCTGTGCGGCGCCCTCCCGCTCGCCCTCCGCATCGCCGCCGCCAACATCGCCTTCTCCTCGCACGACATCGAGTCCTATGTGGACGATCTCCGCGGTGACCGGTTCTCCGCGCTCGCCATCGAAGGCGACCGCGAGGCCGCCGTGCAGGCCGCCTTCGACCTCTCCTACGCCACCCTTCCCCTTGAGGCGCAACGCGTCTTCCGCTTGCTCAGCCTCGTTCCCGGCACCGACTTCACCGCCCACACCGCCGCCGCGCTAGGCGAACTCGTCGTCCCCACTGCGGAGGCCGTTCTCCAGCAGCTGGCCACCGTCAACCTGCTCCAGGCTCATCTTCCCGGCCGCTACCAGTTCCACGACCTCATCCGCGCTTACGCCTCCACGCTGGCTTCTACGCACGACACCACCGAAGCGCCTTTCATCCGGCTCCTCGACTACTACGCAGGCACCGCGTACCGCGCGTCCGCCGTCCTCTACCCGGACGCCATGGGCATTGAGAAAGAACGCGATTTCGACAGCGCGACGACAGAGCTGTTCGAGGACGCTCCGACCGCGCTCGGCTGGTACCGGCAGGAGGTCGAGAACATCGCCCCAGCCATGACCAGCGCACAGGAGTCCGACTATCCACTGTGGCATCTCATCGTCCCCTTGGTGACCGCGCACACCGAGCGCGGGAACCTCACCGGGGCCCTCGCGTTGGCGCGCAAGTCCCTCGAACTCAGCGGGCAACTCGGGATCGTCCCGCTCGAAATCACCTCCTTGGCCAACATCTCGTTCATCCTCTTTCTCGTCGGCCATCTCCACGAGTCGGCCGAGAACGCGAACTTGGCGATCGCCACCGCCCAGCGCACAAGCGCCCAGCACGCCGAAGTGATGAGCCACGTGACCCTGGGAAACTGCCACCGCGCGCTCAACCAGACCGATCTCGCGATCGCCCACGCCACCATCGCGCTGGAGAACGCGGTCGAAGCCGGATACGACTGGATCGAGGCGGCGGCACTGCTCGCACTGGGCGAGGCATACCTGGATGCCGGGCGGATGGAGGAAAGCCTGCACTGCCTCACCACGGCCTTGAAGCTGTACGAGGGGTTCTCCTGCGCGACCCAACTCATCGCGCCGTCCTACAACCTCGCCCGTTTCTGGCGAGCGTCGGGCGAACCGGCTCGGGCGAGAGACCTCGCCAATGAGGCACACGCCCTGGCCCGCGGTTCCCACCACCTCCTCATGGACCCCGAGATCTCTTCATTGCTGGCGCTGCTCGACCTGGACACCGGTGACATCGCAGGCGCACGTCAGCACATCGACACCGCCGCCGAGGCCTGCGACCGCATGGGCAGGCGCCTCGCTCGTGCCCACGCCCACCACGTGTCCGGCCTCGTCGCCCAGGCGGCCGGAGACAACGACACAGCCCTGGCCGAGTGGCACAGCGCGAATTCGATCCACACCGCACTTCGTGAGCTGAAGGGTTGATCAGCCGAAGGTCTTGCGGAGGAACTGGCCCCAGCCGCGGATGATCTCGGCGCGGTCGGTGTCGAGGACGTCGCGGAGGACGCCGTCGACGACGCCGTCGGGGACGCGGCCGACACCGGCGAGGCGGCGGTAGAGCTCGACGACCTTGGCCTCGCCGTAGCGCTGCGAGAGGTAGAGCATCGTCGTCCACGCGGTCTGGTAGGCCACGTCCAGGCGGCTGCCACCGGCGCGGAAGTCGGCGTCGGTGGGCAGGGCCAGCGGTGGGCCGGAGTTGCGGAGCTGCCGGGCCAGGTCGGGGGCGGCCTCGCGCGGGGAAATGCCGCTGTCGCGATATCCGACGTAGTCGGCGAAGCCCTCCAGCAGCCACATCGGCGCACCGTCCACGGTGTCGGACCGGGCGGCGATGTGGGTGATCTCGTGGCGGAGGACGACGCGGAGCGAGCTGGCGGACAGGCGCGAAGCCGTGCGCGGGTTGAAGACGACGCGAGCGCCCTCGACGATGTCGCTGTCGTGGTCGACGCGATCGGCCACGGCGACAGCGGCGATGGCGTCGACGGCGAACTCGGTGCCGACCATCGCCTGGAGCTCAGCGGTGGTCTCGGGCAGCATCACGGCAACGCGTTGCGTCCACTGCTGGCCCCACACCTCGGAGACCGCGCGGATCGCGGCGTCGAGCTCGCCCGCGACGCGGTTCGCGAGTGCCTGGTTGCCACCGTGGCTGAGGACCATCCCGAACTCGGTCTTGTCGACCCGGCAGTGCCCGAAATCCCACGGGCCACGCCACGTCTTGCGACCGCGATCGTTCAGCGCGGTGTCCGACGTCAGGAACCAGTCGTTGCCGCGCCTGGCGAAGAGATAGCCCATCGGACGGCTGGTCGCGGCGCGGTCCACGCCGTCGAAGGCGTAGCTCAGCTCCACCCGTGGCGCCCACAGCTCGTCCGGCGGGCGCTCGCCGAAGAGCGCGTCCAGCTCGGAGAGCGAATCGGTGGAGTCGATGCGGTAGCGCCACTCGCGCAGCGGGACCCCGCGGAGGTTGGCGAACATGGCCTGCTGCGTCGCGACGAACTTCGGGTCGGCGAGCGGGTCCAGGGTGCTCATGAACGCGGGCAGATCGCGGTTCTGCACGGCGTCGGCCCGGCGGCGGAGCAGATCGGTGACCGACGAGATCCGGCTGCGGCCCAGCTCCACCGAGGGCTCGACGGCCGCGTCCGGCGGGGCCGGGCGGCCGTTGGGGTCCAGCGCCGGGGCGGGTTCCGCGGACACGACGGGGTCGGCCGACGGCAGGGACACCACCGTGAGCCCCGCGAGGAGGACGGCGGCGACCGCCGCGGCCAACCAGTTCCGGTAGCGGCCCTGCCTGGTCACCCTGGAATCGTAGGCCCCGACGTGCTTCGAGGCCGGTAGCCCACTAGGGGGACCGGCCTCGAGGCCTTGCTCACAAGCGGAAGATCAGCCCATCCGGCGAACGCCGGAGAGCCCGCTCTGCACCTTGTCGAACTTCAGCGGCTGACCGGTGGTCGAGGCGTGGAACTGCATGCCGTTGCCCGCGTAGATGGCGACGTGGTGCACCCTGTTCCCGAAGAAGAGCAGGTCACCCGGCTTCCACGCGTCCCGGTTGTTCAGCGGGACGGCAGAGCCGACCCGGGCCTGCGCGGCACTGGAGCGCGGCAGGCGGACGCCGACCTTGCCGAAGGCCCAGGAGGTCAGGCCGGAGCAGTCGTAGGAGTCCGGACCCTCAGCGCCCCAGACGTAGGGCTTGCCCTTCTGGGTCACCGCGATCTTCAGCGCCGACGCGCCGATACCGCCGTCCGGCAGGCCGGACAGGTCGATGTCCAGACCGGCGTCCTGGAGCTTCTTCTTCTCCGCGTTGCTCAGGCGGTCCAGCGCCTGCTTGGCCTTCTCCTGCTTCTGGGCCGCTTCCTTCTTGCGGTTCTCCAGATCGCCCTTGATCCGGGCGGACTCGGCGGCGGCCGCCGCTGCCTTCGCCTTGGCCTCGTCGGCCAGCCGGGCGGCGGTCTTGGCCTGGTTGATCGTCGCGTTGAGCTTGTCCAGCGAGTCCTTGCTCTCGCTCGTGATCAGGTCGACCACGGAGAGCTTGTCGAGGAACTCGTTCGGGGACTTGCTCAGCAGCAGGGCGCTGATGTGGTTGACCCGGGTGCCCTGGAAGTTGGAGCTGGCCAGCTGGTCGACGCGACCGCGCAGCTCACCTTCCTGCTTCTTCGCCAGGTCACCGGCGGCGTTGGCCTTCACCAGCTCTTCGTTGGCCTTGCCGACCTCGGCTTCCTTCGCCTTGAGGTCGTCGTTGGCCTTGTGCAGTTCCTCGGTGAGCTTCTCGGCCTCGTCGCTGAGCGCCTTGAGCTGCTTCAGCGCCTCGGAGGCGTTGGACGGAGTGTCCGGGTCGGCGATAGCCGGGCTCGCCGGAACCATGCTCACGGCCATTGCGACAGCGCCGGCGGTCAGTGCCCCGCGCATAGTGCGCTTCAGTCGGTTCGACGCCACGTCGACGCATTGCTCCTTCATGCTCCGACCGCCTACCGGGTTAGCTGACGGGTTCGGGCCGGAAGCTGCCCTACCGGCACTGGGCCGGATTCACCCCAACTCACTGGGTCCCCGGTTCGGCACCCCGACAGGCCGATTCGACGGTGATCCCGCGGAGCCGCCCGCTGTGGACGGCAGCCCGCCGCGAAATCTCGGCTAGGTTACGAAACGTGAGACCTCGCGTCCACAGGCCCCCACGAGAAAGTCGTGAAAATGTGCACAAGGCATCGTTCGGCGTAGCGGCCACTGCGCCTTGTGACCGGTTGCGCTGATCAGCCCACGCGGCGCCTTGCCCGTTCGGCCTCATCGGCGGACCGTTCGGCCTCCTGGGGCTTCAGCGGCTCGAGCGGGATCAGCCGCAGCACCGGCAGGTCGACCGCCAGCGGGGCCACGACCTGGGGTTCAGGCCCTTCGAAGAGCTCCGGCGGGACACCGATCAGGACCGCTATGGCGCAGTCGTGGCAACCCGGACCGCGTCGCGGGCACCCGTCGCAATCGATGATCACGCCGTCGACCTCCGTTCGATCATATGTTCGAACGAAGCTTAGGGATCGGTGGCCGACTTGTCGAAAGAGAGGTGTGTCTCATACCCGTCCGAGGCGCGCGATCACCACGGCGGAGGGAACGGGATGGGCGCCGCGGCGGCGCACGGAATCCGCGACGGCGCGGTCGGAAGTGGCCACTACCACCGGTCTTCCTTCGGGCTCAGCGGTGACCAACGCGCGGATCACGTCGTCCGCGAGCACACCGGGATCGCTGAACAGCACTCGAACGCCGCGCGGCGCGGCCTGGGGCACGGCGACGACTCCAGCACCGTCGAACACCACTGTGACTTCGGCGCCGGTGCGCGCGGCGAGCGCGGCGAGCTGCTGGTTGAGCCGGTCGCGCTGCTCGGAGAGCGTCAGGCCGGGATAGCCGGTCTTGGTGACGTTGTAGCCGTCCACCACCAGGTGCACGCTGGGCAGCGCCAGCAGCCGGTCCAGCGCCGCCGGGTCCTCGACGCGCCCCACGGTGCCGTGCGCCGTCGTCGCGCCGCGCACCATGTCAGCCGGGCGCGGCCCGCTCCCGCCGAGCGCGAGTTCCCGGCGCAGCCCCGTGACCGCCCCGGCGAGCGTGTCCACCAACAGCTCCAGCCGCACTTCGTCGGCCTGGCGGGCCTCCCTGGCGGACTGGCGCGCGATCTCCGCGTCTTCCTTCGCCCGCGCGGCGCGGTTGCGCTCCAGCTCCGCACGCTCGCGCTCGCGGTCCCGCGCGGTACGGAGCGCCTGCGTCTCCGTTTCGAACTCGGCACGGCTGCGCTGGAGCTCGTCGACGGCTGCGGTGGCCTCGTCGCGCGCCTGCTTGAGCCGGACGCCTTGTTCGCGGAGCCGTTTGCGGAGCTTTTCCAGTTCCGCCTCGCGATCGGCGCTGACCTGGTGCGCGGCGCCCTTGGCGGCCTCCAGCTCGGCGTGCAGCTTCTCGGTCTCGGCGGCGAGCTTGTCGGCCCTGGTGATCGCCGCCTCGCGGTCGGCGCGCAGGTGGGCGTCCTCGGTGCGGCGGGCGACCAGCTCGATGTACAGCTGCGTCGTGTCGGCCTGGGTCAGCACGGCGGCCGCACCCGCGGCAACGGCGTCGGACGGGTTCAGGTCCAGCACCGACGGCCGGTGCTCGCGGCACCACTCGACGACGGCGGTGCGGAATGCCTGGTTGTCGCGGAGCGCGGCCAGCAACGGGCCCGCGCCGAGGCGGGCGCGCTTGGCCGGGGCGAACTTCGCCACCGCGCGCAGCGTCTGCGGGATGTCGACCTTGGTCAGCGTGCCGAGCGCCTCCGCCGCGAGTTCGGCGAGGCGGGCGCGGATCGGGTCGGGAATCCCGCCCCAGTCCGGAATGTCCTCGGAGCCAGCCGTCGGCGCACCGTCCATCGTGGACTGCGGGTGGCCCGGATCAGGCTGTTCGCCGCCGGAAGGCTGTTCGTGGGCTGACACCGTCCCAGGCTACGGCCTGCCCCCTCGGGGTCGCAGCTGGCTTACCGGCGGGCGGCGCTGTCAGACCTCTGCCCTAGCTTGACCGGCGATGACGATCACGGAGCCGCGCGACACCCAGCTCTCGTTCGACGAGCTGGGCACACCGCTGCGCGACACCACGTTCGTCGTCGTGGACCTGGAGACCACCGGCGGCAGCGCGGCCGAGGACGCGATCACCGAGATCGGCGCGGTGAAGGTCCGCGGCGGCCAGGTGATCGGCGAGTTCGCCACGCTGATCGACCCGGAGCGCGGGATCCCGCCGAACATCGTCGCGCTGACCGGCATCACCCAGGCGATGGTGGTGGACGCGCCCAAGCTGGCCAGCGTGCTCCCCGCCTTCCTGGAGTTCGCGGGTTCCGCGGTGCTGGTGGCGCACAACGCCGGGTTCGACATGGGTTTCCTGCGCGCGGCGGCCGAACGCCACGGGCACGTCTGGCCGAAGCGCACGGTGCTGTGCACGGTGAAGCTCGCCAGGCGGGTGCTGTCCAGGGAGGAGGCGCCGAGCTGCCGCCTGTCCGCGCTGGCCGATCTCTTCGGCGCCGCGACGACTCCGACCCACCGCGCGCTGGACGACGCCCGCGCGACCGTGGACGTGCTGCACGCGCTGCTGGAACGGGTCGGCTCGCTGGGCGTGCAGACGTTGGAGGAGCTGCTCGGCTACCTCCCGGACGTGACACCGGCGCAGCGCAGGAAACGGGAGCTGGCGAAGGACCTGCCGAGCGCCCCGGGGGTCTACCTGTTCCGCGGCCCGCGCGAGGAAGTGCTCTACGTGGGCACGGCGAGCGATCTCCGGCGGCGAGTTCGCCAGTACTTCACGGCGAGCGAGAACCGGCGCCGGGTGCGCGAGATGGTCGGCATCGCCGAACGCGTCGACGTGGTCGTCTGCGCGCACTCGCTGGAGGCGGAGGTGCGCGAGCTGCGGCTGCTCGCGGCGCACCGGCCGAGGTACAACCGCCGCTCCACCAACCCGCACCGGCGCTGGTGGGTGGCGTTGACCGACGAGGCGTTCCCCCGGCTGTCCATCGTGCCCGTGCCGAAGGCGGGTGCGTTCGGGCCGTTCGCTTCGCGTGGCGCGGCAACGGAAGCGGTGGAGGCGCTCCAGGACGCGCTGCCGGTTCGCCGTTGCACGCAAAGGATTCCGGCCCGGTCGCCGAAGGCCGTGCCGTGCGCGCTGGCCGAACTGGGGCGGTGCGGGGCGCCGTGCGCGGGTCGGCAGAGCGTCGAGGACTACGCCCCCGCCGTGCACGAGGTGCGGCGGTTGTTCACCGGGGATTCCGTTGCGGCACTGGACATCCTCGCCGCGCAGCTGGACCGCCTCGCGGAGGTGGAGCGCTTCGAGCGGGCGAGTGCGGAACGCGACCGGTTGATCGGGTTGGTCAGGGCGCTGGACCGGGGTCAGCGGCTGGCCACCTTGGCGGCGCTCGCGGAACTGGTGGCCGCGCGGCCGGACGGCACCGGCGGCTGGGACTTCGCGGTGATCCGGCACGGGCGGCTGGCGTCGGCGGGTTCGGCGCGGCGCGGCGTGCGGCCGATGCCCGTGGTGGACCAGCTGATCGCGGTTGCGGAGACGGTGCTGCCGGAGGACGGGCCGCTGCGCGGGGCCTCCGCCGACGAGGTCTCCGTGGTGCTCCGCTGGCTGGAGCGGCCCGGGACGCGGTTGGTGCACTGCGAGGTGCCCTGGGCCGAGCCCGCTCGCGCCGCGGCCTCCTGGCGCTCGTGGGTGGCCCGCGCCGAAACGGCCCGCGAAGCGCTCACCCCTCAAGATCAACGCCGCGTTCGGCGCGCTGGAAGCCCTGAATGACCCTTTCAGGGCCCCAACGCACCGAACGGGTCGTTCAGGGCCGAGCGCCGTCCGCGGCTCGGAGCAGCGCGACGACCTCGTCGTGGCCCCGGCGTTCGGCGTCCATCAGCGGGGTACCGCCCCACCTGTCGACGGCGGTCGCGTCGACTCCCCTTGTCAGCAGGTACTTCACCACGTTGACCTGGCCCTCGGTGGCCGCCAGGTGCAGCGGGGTGCGCCCGTCGTAGTTGGCTGTGCTCAGGTCGGCGCCCGCGGCGGCGAGCACCCGGATCGCGTGCAGGTCGCCCTCGGCGGCGGCCCAGCACAGGATGGCGACCGCCTCGGAGTTGGTCTGGCTCTTGTGCCTGCGCAGGTCCCGCTTGACCGTCTGCCCCTCGGCCGAGTCGTGGGGGTGCACGCTGTAGCGCTCGACGAGCTTGCGGCAGAACTCGATCCCGCGCACGGAGTTGCCGTGCTCGTCCAGCCGCGGTGACCACACGCAGATCCCCATCAGCCCCGGCACCACCACCATCAGCGCCCCGGACACCCCGCTCTTGGCGGGCAGGCCGATGCTGAAGGCGAACTCGCCGGAGAAGTCGTACATGCCGCACGAGGACATCAGCGACAGGCAGTGCTGCACGGTCTGGGTGGCGAAGACCCTCTCCCCGGTGAGCGGGCAGATGCCGCCGTCGGCGAAGGTCGCCGCCACGATCGCCAGCATCTCCGCGTCCAGTTCGATCGCGCAGTTCTGGAAGTAGAACTCCAGCGTCTGCACCAGGTCGGTGCCCTCGGGGAAGGCCCGCTGCTCGCGCATCGAGTAGCCGAGCGCGAAGTTGCGGTCGGCCGTCTCCCGCTCGGAGAGGTAGACGCTGTTGTGGAAGCCGACCGGGCGCCCCGCGGCCAGCCGCGACCACGCCTTGGAGACGTGGTCGAAGCGCTCGGCCAGGTCGGCGTCCGGGCGGATGAGCGCGCAGCTCATGATCGCCCCCGCGTTGATCAGCGGGTTGTGCGGGCGGCCCTTCTTGTTCAGCGTCAGCTCGTTGAAGCTCACCCCGCTCGGCTCGCGGCCGACGTGCTGGTGCACCTTGTCCGGCCCGTGCTCCTCCAGCGCGAGGCAGTAGCTCACCGTCTTGGAGACCGACTGGACGCAGAACCTGCTGTGCGCGTCGCCGACGACGTGCCGCTGGCCGTCCACCGTGCAGATCGCGATGGCGAACTGGTCCGGGTCCACCCTGGCCAGCTGCGGGATGTAGTCGGCGACCGCTCCCCCGGTCTCCGGCAGCAGCTCCCGGTGGATGTCGTCGATCTCGGCCGCGAACTCGGCGAAGTCCGGGATCACCAGGTTGTCCTCGGCCACCCGGCGGACCAGGCCGCTGCTGTTCTGGATCAGCGAGACGAACTCGGCGAAGTCCAGGCCCTCGCTGCCGTCGCCCTTGCGCGCGGCGATCAGGGTCTCCCGCATCCGGGGGTCGTCCTCCAGGATGCCCGCCTTCGCCAGCCGCTCGACCAGCTCCTGGCGGGAGAGCTGCCCGCTGGCGTCATCGTCGAACGCGGCGAAAAGGGCGCGGTAGGAGGCTTCCAGTGGATCGGACCCACCGGGTCTCTGGTGCGGGATCTCGTGTTTCACGTCCACTATTTCCGGACTGGTTCCAGTTTCCGCTTCCTGCGTGATCTCCATATCCGCAATGCTGCGGCGGACTTCCCGGAACCCACCACGTGAAAATCAGAATACGACGCTTGTAACTTCGCCGGACTAGCCTGGCGAGTGAGCGCACGATCACTGCCCACGCCTGGTCAGCGCACTCCGGATGACACGGGCGCGCACCCGATCAGGGGCGGCGACGCCTTCTCTGCGACTGTGCGTCGCATTTCTTTACCCACTGCACCATTCGCCTGCCGTGGGTACGATTCCGCCACACGTGCGAATCCAGGGAGGGCTCATGCCCCTGCGTGAACGCGTCCGCGCGCTGACCGATGGCGAACGATTTCAACGAGTGATCATTTGCGTCATCGTGGTCAACGCGGTCGTACTCGGGCTGCAGACCTCCGCGCGGCTGACCGCGGAGTACGGCGGGCTGCTGGAGGCGCTGGACGGCGCCGCCCTGGTGATCTTCGTGGGCGAGCTGGCCCTGCGGCTCTACGCGCACCGGCTGAGCTTCTTCCGGGACCCGTGGAGCTGCTTCGACTTCGTGATCGTCACCATCTCGCTGCTCCCGGCGAGCGAAGGGCTGTCGGTGATCCGCGCGCTGCGCATCCTGCGGATGCTGCGGCTGGTCTCCATGGTGCCGAGCATGCGCAGGGTGATCTCCGCGCTGCTGTCCGCGATCCCCGGGATCACCTCGCTGGCCGCCCTGCTCGGGCTGCTGCTCTACGTGGGCGGGGTGATGGCGACGACGTTGTTCCAGGCGGGCGGGGACCCGCGGTTCGCCGACCTGGGCTCGACCATCCTCACCCTGTTCCAGATCACCACCGGCGACGGCTGGTCGGACGTGATGCGCGACGTGATGGCGAAGCAGCCGCTGGCGTGGATCTTCTTCGTCAGCTACCTGCTCGTCGGCACCTTCACCGTGCTCAACCTGTTCATCGCCGTGGTGTGCTCGGCGATGGAGGGCGCCATGTCCACCGAGCCCGGCGATACCCCGGTCCCGGCGCAGCGTGCCGTCGAACCGGCCGAGCACGACCCGGTGCTCGGCGAGCTGCGCCTGCTGCGCCAGGAGGTCCAGGCGCTGCGCGCCCAGCAGCCGAGCTGAACCGCCGGCTCAGTCCTCCGGTGGGCTCAGTCGTCCAGGCCGATGCTGAACGCCGCCTCGGTGTCCCGCTTGGAGTAGGAGCGGAACGCGATGTGGGTGTCGGTGTTGAGCACCCCGTCGACCTTGCCGATCCGGCTCGGCACCAGGTCGGCGAGGTCCTCGTGGGTGGGCACCTTGACCAGGGCGATCAGGTCCACGTCACCCGCGCAGGAGTAGACCTCGGTGACGCCGTCGATATCGGCGATCTCCTGGGCGATCTCCGGGATGGCGCCTGCCTCGGCCTGGATCAGCACGATGGCGTTGATCACGATGAGCTCCTTGGGAAAAGTCAGCGGACGAGTTCGGCGCGCAGCTCGGTGGAGCGCCGCGCCCAGGTCTGGAGCAGCCGCGCCGCCGCACCGGAGTCCACCGCCTCGGCGACCCGGTCCATCCCGGCCCGCAGGTCGGCGAGGAGGTCGTCGGTGGTGCCGGTGTAGGCGGCCACCGCGCCCGCGGCGTTGAGCAGCACCGCGTCGCGCACCGCCCCGCGCTCGCCGTCGAGCAGCTTGCGCACGGCCAGCGCGTTCACCGAGGCGTCCCCGCCGAGCAGGTCGGCGGGCTCGCACGGCGGCACGCCGAGGTCGGTGGGGTTGAGCGTCTCCTGGCGCACCTCGCCGTCGCCGACCACCCAGACCGAGCTGGTCGTGGTCGTGGTCAGCTCGTCGAGGCCGTCGTCCCCGCGCACCACCAGCACGCTGTGCCCGCGCTCGGCGAAGACCTCGGCCATCAACGGCGCGATCCTCGGGTCGGCGCAGCCGATGAGGCCCGCGGACGGCTGGGCCGGGTTGCTCAGCGGGCCGAGCAGGTTGAAGACCGTGGGGATGCCGATCTCCCGCCGCGCCTGGGCGGTGTAGCGCATGGCGGGGTGGAAGACCGGCGCGAAGCAGAAGCCGATGCCCAGCTCGGTGACCGTGCGCTCCACCCCGGCCGGGGGCAGGTCGATGGCGACGCCGAGCTCCTCCAGCACGTCGGCCGTGCCGCACTGCGAGGACGCGGCGCGGTTGCCGTGCTTGACCACCGGCACCCCGGCGGCCGCCGTGACCAGCGAGGCCATCGTGGAGATGTTGACCGTGCCGGAGCGGTCACCGCCGGTGCCGACGATGTCCACCGCGCGGACGTCCACCCGCACCCGGCGGGAGTGGTCGAGCATCGCCGAGGCCATGCCCGCCACCTCGTCGGCGGTCTCACCCTTGGCGCGCAGCGTCACCGCGAGCGCGGTCACCTGGGCGATCGTGGCGTTGCCGGACATCACCTGGTCCATGGCCCAGCGGGTCTCCTGCGCGGAGCAGTCCTGCCCGCCGACGAGCTTGCCCAGTAACGCGGGCCACGCGCGTTCCGTGCCGGCCACCGCCCGCCGCCTCAGCCGTGCACGGCGGGCAGCCGGTGGGAGCGCAGCACCTCGGCCACGGTCTCCGCCGACGCCAGCGGGTCGAGGGGGTGCACCAGCACCGCGTCCGCCTGGGACCAGGTGGCCAGCCAGCGGTCGTCCTTGCGGCGCACGGCGACGATCACCGGCGGGCAGGCGTCGATCTCGTGCTTGAGCTGGCGGGACAGGCCCATGCCACCGGTCGGCTGCGCCTCGCCGTCCAGGATCGCCAGGTCGATCGCCCCGGAGTCCATCTCGGAGAGCACCTCGGCCACGGAGTCGGCCTCGATGTAGCGCACGCGCCCCAGGTCGGGGGCCGGCCTGCGGCCCACAGCGGTGATGATCGCCTCGCGCACCTCGGCGCGGTGGCTGAACACCAGAACGGTCATGGCCTGCGTGCTCATCGGTGGGTGTCCTCCCGACAGTGCGATCCCGACGACCGTCGATGCTATAGCGCGGCCCCGGCACCTCGGTGGTTGTGTCCGCGGAAGGAAAACGGAGTGCTCACCCGGAGTGCACCGGGCCTGACGGACGGTGTGCTCCCGGCCACCCCCTCGCGCGCGGCGTGGACCCGCCCCTGCATGCGCCATCCCTGCAAGACATAATGCGTCGCGTGACAACGGCTGCGCCCTCAATCGGCCAACGGGTGCACTCGCTGAACCGTCCCAACATGGTCAGCGTGGGCACGATCGTCTGGCTCTCCAGCGAACTCATGTTCTTCGCCGGTCTCTTCGCCATGTTCTTCACGGTGAAGGCCCAGAACGAGGGCGCGTGGCCTCCCGCGCCCACCCATCTGAACCTGCCCTACGCCCTGTTCTTCACCGTGATCCTGGTGGCGTCGTCCTTCACGTGTCAGTGGGGCGTCTTCAAGGCGGAGCAGGGCGACGTGTTCGGGCTGCGGCTCTGGTACACGATCACCCTGATCATGGGCGCGATCTTCGTCGGCGGCCAGGTCGGCGAGTACATCACCCTGGTCAACGACGGGACGTCCATCTCGTCCTCGGCCTACGGCACGGTGTTCTACCTGACCACCGGCTTCCACGGTCTGCACGTGATCGGCGGGCTGATCGCCTTCGTGTTCCTGATCTGGCGCACGAAGCTGAGCAAGTTCACCCCGGCGCAGGCGACGGCGGCGATCGTCGTGTCCTACTACTGGCACTTCGTCGACATCGTCTGGGTCGGCCTCTTCGCCTGCATCTACCTCATTCCCTGACGTGCGTGCCCACCCCCCGGGCGGCTTCGCCCGGTACGCACGCAACGAGCCCCGAACTCGACAGCAAGGGTTGCCGCAGACATGACCACCAGGAAAGACGCCGCCTCCGCGGAAGCGGGAGGACGTGGCGCAGAACGGAACCGCAGGCCGCGCACCAAGCTGCGGCGTCGGCTCTCCGGTCTGCTGGCACTGGGTGTCGCTCTCGTCGGAGCGGGCGCGCTCTACGCGGGCGCGGTGACCCAGCCGCACAAGGCGCAGGCCGCCGAGGATCCCGCTCTGGTCCGCAAGGGCGAGCAGATCTACAACAACGCCTGCATCACCTGCCACGGCGCCAACCTGCAGGGTGTCGAGGACCGGGGACCGAGCCTGATCGGCGTCGGCGAGGCGGCCGTGTACTTCCAGGTCTCCTCCGGCCGCATGCCGATGGTGCGCCAGGAGGCCCAGGCCGGGCGCAAGCCGGTCAAGTACACGCCGAAGGAGATCGACGCGCTGGGCGCGTTCATCCAGTTCACCGCGGGCGGCCCGGCCAAGCCGCACGAGTCGGGCGCGCAGCTGCGCGGCGACAACCCGGCCCGCGGCGGCGAGCTGTTCCGGCTCAACTGCGCCTCCTGCCACAACTTCACCGGTCGTGGCGGCGCGCTGTCCTCGGGCAAGTTCGCCCCGCACCTGGACGGCGTGACCGAGGAGCAGGTCTACACGGCGATGCTCACCGGGCCGCAGAACATGCCGAAGTTCTCCGACCGGCAGCTCTCGCCGGACGAGAAGAAGGACATCATCGCCTACGTCAAGTCGGTGACCGACGGCAACAACAACCCCGGCGGCAACCCCCTCGGCGGCTTCGGCCCCGGCACGGAGGGTCTGATCGCCTGGATCATCGGCCTCGCCTCGCTGATCGGCGTGACCGTGTGGATGGGAAGCAGGGCATGAGCGAGCAGCAGCACACGCCCGGCGAGGCGGAACTCGCCGAGATGAGCCGGGACGAGCTCGTCGCGGCCGGTCTTGAGGCCGACCACGTCGTCATCGCCAAGCGGGTCGAGCGGTTCCCCGTTCCCGGCACCCGCGCGGAGAAGCGGGCCGTCCGCGGGGTGGCCGCCTGGTTCGCCGTCACGGCGATCTCCGGGCTGGCGTTCCTCGCCGTGTACGTGCTCTGGCCGAACGAGTACCGCACGCCGGACACCCCCGGCAGCTTCTGGTACGACCTGTACACCCCGATGCTGGGCCTCACCCTCGGCCTGAGCGTGTTCGCGCTCGGCATCGGCGTCATCGCCTACGCGAAGAAGCTGCTGCCGGACGAGACCGCGGTGCAGCAGCGGCACGCCGAGGGCTCCACCGAGTTCGACAAGCAGACCACCGCGGCGATCCTGGCCGACTCGGGCGCCACCAGCGGCCTGGCCCGGCGCAAGCTGATCACCCGCAGCGCGGGCGCGGCCGCCGGTGTCTTCGGCCTGGGCGTCGGCGTGTTCGCGCTCGGCGGCCTGGTGAAGAACCCGTGGGGCAAGGGCGACAAGTCCGACCTGCTGGTCACCGGCTGGGCCACGGAGAACGGCGAGAAGGTCTTCCTGCGCCGCGACGTCGGCGACCCGCTCAAGGTCTCGCTGGTGCGGCCGGAGGACCTGGACGCGGGTGGCTTCGAGACGGTGTTCCCGTTCAAGAAGTCCGAGGAGCACGACGAGCACGCGCTGATCAAGGGCGTCCGCCGCTCCGACAGCCCAGTGATGCTGATCCGCCTGCGCCCCGGCCAGAAGGTGGTCAAGCGCAAGGGCCAGGAGGACTTCAACTACGGCGACTACTACGCCTACTCCAAGATCTGCACCCACCTGGGCTGCCCGACCTCGCTGTTCGAGCAGCAGACCGGCCGGTTGCTCTGCCCGTGCCACCAGTCGCAGTTCGACGTCTTCACCTACGCCAAGCCGATCTTCGGCCCCGCCACCCGGTCGCTGCCGCAGCTGCCGATCACGGTGGACCCCGAGACCGGTTACCTGATCGCGCGCGGCGACTTCATCGAGCCGATCGGCCCCGGCTACTGGGAGCGTAAGTCATGAGTTCCATCACCACGCCGACCAAGTCGGCAAGCGCGGTGAGCAAGGCGGCGGCCGGTGCCGCGAAGTGGGCCGACGACCGGTACCACCCCGCGTCCGGGCTGCGCCGCCAGATCAGCAAGGTCTTCCCGACCCACTGGTCGTTCATGCTCGGCGAGATCGCGCTCTACAGCTTCATCATCCTGCTGCTCTCCGGCGTCTACCTGGCGTTGTTCTTCGACCCCTCGATGCAGGAGGTCCAGTACAACGGCTCGTTCACCAACCTCCAGGGCGTCTGGATGTCCCGCGCGTTCGAGAGCGCGCTGGACATCTCCTTCGAGGTCCGCGGCGGCCTGTTCGCGCGTCAGGTGCACCACTGGGCGGCGCTGCTGTTCATGGCCGCGATCGTCGCGCACATGCTCCGGGTGTTCTTCACCGGCGCGTTCCGCAAGCCGCGCGAGGTCAACTGGGTCATCGGCATCCTGCTGTTCGTGCTGGGCATGTTCGAGGGTTTCACCGGCTACTCGCTGCCCGACGACCTGCTCTCCGGCACCGGCCTGCGGATCGGCTCCGGCATCGTGCTGTCGATCCCGGTGATCGGCACCTGGATCCACTGGGCGCTCTTCGGCGGGGAGTTCCCCGGCACCGAGATCATCCCGCGCCTCTACACGATCCACATCCTGCTGCTGCCCGGCATCATCCTCGGCCTGGTGGCCGCGCACCTGGCGCTGGTCTGGTACCAGAAGCACACCCAGTTCCCGGGTGTCGGCCGCACCGAGAACAACGTGGTCGGCGTGCGCATCATGCCGCTGTTCGCGGCCAAGGCGGGCGGCTTCTTCGCCGTCACCACCGGTGTGATCGTGATGATGGCGGGCCTGTTCCAGATCAACTCGATCTGGAACTTCGGGCCGTACAACGCCGCCCAGGTCTCGGCGGGCTCGCAGCCCGACTGGTACATGGCCTGGACCGACGGCATGAGCCGGTTGTGGCCCGCCTGGGAGGTCTACCTCGGCGACTTCATGCTGCCCGCGATCTTCTTCCCGCTGGTGCTGGGCATGGGCATTGTGTTCACCCTCGCGGGCGCCTACCCGTGGATCGAGGCCAAGCTCACCAAGGACAAGGCCCCGCACCACCTGCTGCAGCGCCCGCGCGACACCCCGGTACGCACCTCGCTGGGCATGATGGCGCTGACGTTCTTCATGGTGATGGCGCTGTCCGGGTTCAACGACCTGATCGCGGACAACTTCAACATCTCGCTGAACGTGATGACCTGGGCCGGCCGCATCCTGACGCTGCTGGCGCCGCCGATCGCCTACTACGCCACCTACCGCATCTGCATCGGCCTGCAGCGCTCGGACCGCGCGGTGCTGGAGCACGGCGTGGAGACCGGCATCATCAAGCGCCTGCCGCACGGTGAGTTCATCGAGATCCACCAGCCGCTCGGCCCGGTGGACGACCACGGTCACCCGATCCCGCTGGAGTACCAGGGCGCGTCGGTGCCGAAGAAGATGAACAAGCTGGGCTTCGCGGGCGAGCCGGTCCCCGGCAGCCTCCTGCGCCCGGACCCCGCCGAGGAGACCGCGGCGCTGGAGCGGGCCAGGAAGTCGGGCGGGGACGACCTCAACCCCGCCAACGGCTCCGCTGGTTCCGCCAAGGAGATCACCGCGGGCAAGCCGCAACAGCCCACGGACTGATCGCACGAACGAAAGGGCCCCGCCTCCCGGTGGGGCCCTTTTCGTTGCCCTACAAGGGTTAGACGGTCTTCAAGTACACCCCACCCCCACCCCAGACGTCTCAAACCGCCTCATACCCACGGCTACCTCCGAGGTATGGGGCGGTTTGCGATCGCTGTGGGTGGGGTTCGGGGTACTTGAAGACCGTCCAACCCGCGAGCAGGGTTCAGGCGCGCTTGCGACGGCGCGAGGCCGCCCCACCACCGGCGAGGAAGAAGCCGATGGCGCCGACCGCGATGTGGGCCCAGGGGGAGTAGGGCGTCGCCCACTCCATCAGGAACCACTCGGAGCCGTTGAAGACCTCCTTGACGATGAGCGAGCCGAAGCCCTGCACCATGAAGATGATTCCGATTACTTCCAGCATGGGTGCCAGTTTGCCTACGAAAACGTCCTCTTCCATCAATCGAAGGGCTCGCCCGGCGTCGGTCGGCCGGTGGACCCGAACGCCCTCCGATAGGCACTGGGGTTGGTGCCCCGTAGTCGCGTGAACTGATGCCGCAGCGCCGCGGCCGAGCCGTAGCCGCACGCGACCGCGATCTCGTCGACGCTGAGCCCGGTCTCCTCCAGCATCCGTTGCGCCCGGTCCAGCCTGCGCTGCGTCAGCCAGCGGTGCGGCGTGGTGCCCGTCCCCGCGGCGAAGCGGCGCAGGAACGTCCGCTCCCCCAGCCCCGCCCGGCGGGCCAGCTCGGCGACGGTGACGGGCTGGTCCAGCCTGCGCTCGATCCACTCCAGCAGCTCGGCGAGCACGTCGTCCTCGGCGGCCGGGACGGGCATCTCGACGAACTGCGCCTGCCCGCCTTCGCGGTGCGGCGGCGCGACCATCCTGCGGGCCAGCACGGTCGCGGCGCGCAGCCCCCTGGTCCGCCGCACGATGTGCAGGCACAGGTCGACCGCGGCCACCGTGCCCGCGCTGGTGAAGACCCCGGAATCCTCGACGTAGAGCGCGCTCGGATCGACCAGCGCCCGCGGGAACCGTTGGCGGAACTCGGTTTCGTAGACCCAGTGCACGGTGCAGCCGCGTCCGTCGAGCAGTCCGGCGTGGCCGAGCATGAACACCCCGGAGCAGAACGCCGCGACCAGCCTGCCCTCGGCGGCGGCGGTCGTGATCAGCTCGGCGACGGCGGGCGAGGGCGCCTGGGTGCGGTCCACGCAGGTGGGCAGGATGATCAGGTTGGCGGCGGCGGCCACGTCCAGGTCGGCGAGGTCGGTCAGCCCGAACCCGGACCAGCCCCGCGTCGGCCGACCGCCCGGGGAGCACACCGCGAAGTCCCACCCCGCGATCCCGTCCGCGCTGCGGTCGGTACCGAAGACCTCGCACGCGACGCCGAGCTCGAACGGCGACACCACTCCGTCGACCACCACCGCGACCCGGTCCACCGCAACTCCGCCATACCGCACAGCCTATGTCAGAAGCTTTGCGTCGCATGTCATCTCTGCCACTCGTCGATCCACTCCGCCCGGCGGAGCATTTCCGGCATGACGAGCACCCTGGCCACACCGAACACGAAGCGCGCCACCCTGGAATGGGCGGGCGCGATGGCGCTCTCCGGCACGATCGGCGTCGCGGTCCTGGAGTCCGGCGCGGCGGCGCCCGCGGTGGCCTTCGCGCGCTGCCTCGTCGGCGGCCTGCTCCTCGCGCTGTGGTGCGCGTGGCGGGGCTGGCTGCGCCTGTCCGCGCGGGACCTCCGCCTCGCCGCGCTCGGGGGCGTGCTGCTGGTGGCGAACTGGGTGCTGCTGTTCGCCTCGTACTCCTACTCCTCGGTCTCCGTGGCCACGGTCGTCTACCACACCCAGCCGTTCCTGTTGCTGGGCTTGGCGGGCGTGGTCCTCGGCGAGCGGGTGCGCGGGCGGGACCTGGGCCACGGCGCGATCGCCTTCGCGGGCGTCGTGCTGATCTCCTTGGGCGGTCACGGCATGAACGGCCGGCCAATCGACGTCATCGGCATCGCGCTCGCCCTCGGCGCCGCCGCGCTCTACGCGGGCGCTTCCCTGGTGGCAAAGCAGCTTTCGCACGTGAAGCCGCACCTGGTGGCCGCGGTGCAGTGCGCGGTCGGCACGCTCGTGCTGGCCCCGGCCCTGTTGATCACGCCGCTGCCCGCGTTCGGTCCCGGCTGGTGGTGGCTGCTGGTCCTCGGCGTGGTGCACACGGCCCTGATGTACGTCCTGATGTACCGCAGCATCGGCGTCCTGCCCACGGCGACGGTGGCCCTGCTGTCCTTCCTCTACCCCGCCGTGGCGCTCCTGGTGGACGTCGTGGTCTACGCGCACCACGTCACGCTGCTGGAGGCCCTGGGCATGCTCGCCGTCCTCGTCGGCGCCCTCGCCCACAAGCTCCCGGCGCGGACATGACAGCGGACATGACGAAGGGGCGGGCGCATCACGCGCCCGCCCCTTCGGTCAACGATCAGTGGTGGTCAGGCCCCACGTGGTACTCGAAGAGCAGACCGGCCACCATGATCAGCACGACGACCACGCCGACGCCGATCATCCAGGGCTCGAAGAACGCCAGCGAGACACCGGTGAACGCGGCCGCCAGCGCCAGGCCGAACGGCCAGTAGCTGCCGGGCGAGAAGAAGCCCAGCTCGCCCGCGCCGTCGCTGACCTCGGCGTCCACGTCGTCCTCCGGCCGCACCTCGATGCGGCGCGCGACGAAGCGCAGGTAGGTGCCGACGAGCAGGGTCAGGCCGCCGGTCAGGCTGATCGCCACCGTGCCGACGGGCTCGTGCGACCAGACGCCGTAGCCGATGGCCGCAACTAGGCAGAACGCCGTGACCAGATCGAAGATCCGTGCCTCGGTCCTCATGGATATGCCCTCGCTCTCGAATCCGGCTCGACGCTCAGCGGCCGGACGCGGTGCCCGCGGTGCGGTCGGTGTTGAACGGCTTGGTGGTGATGGCCTGCGGAGCGCAGAGCTCGCCGCAGTTCAGCTCGGCCAGCGCCTCGGCGGCGGTGTAGTGCTTGCCGGTCTTGGCGTTCTCCTTGACCCGCAGCGCCATGTAGCGGTCGAACACCTCCGAGGGCAGGCCCCTGACCTCGAAGTTCATCACCGCGTGGTAGGTGCCGCAGAGCTCGGCGCAGCGGCCGACGAACGCGCCGGGGGTGTCGATCCGGTTCTGGAAGACGTTGTCCTGGTTGTTCTTCTTCGGGTACGGGAAGGTGTCCCGCTTGAAGAGGAAGTCCGGGACCCAGAACGAGTGGATGACGTCCTTGGACTGCAGCGTGTAGCGCACGTTCTTGCCGGTCGGCAGCACCAGCAGCGGGATCTCCGAGCTGGAGCCCACGGTGCTGACCTGGCGGTTCTGGCCGATCTGGTACTTCGGGTCGGTGTAGGTGAACTCCCAGTTCCACTGGAACGAGGTCACCGTGACGTTGACGTCGGCCGGCTCGTCCTTGGCGTTGACGAAGTTCTGCGTCACCGCGGTGAAGTAGAAGAGCACCACGACGATGATCGTCGGGACGGTGATGTAGACCATCTCCAGCGGCACGTTGTACTGCGTCTGCCGCGGGAACTCCTCGCTCTTCTTGCGGTGGAAGATCACCGACCAGAGGATCAGGCCCCAGACCAGGACGCCCATCGCCAGGGCCGCGATCACCGACCAGGTCCAGAGCTGGCGCATCTGCTCGGCCTGCGGCGTGACGCCCTCCGGCCAACCGAAGCGCAGCACCTCCTCGGTCGAACAGCCGGTGGCGACGACGGCCACCATGCCGACCAGGGCGAGAACCTTGGTCAGGCGCGCTGCCCTTGCGGGGCGCTGGCGCAGCCCCGCGAGCAAGTGTCGCTCCTCCGTGCGGCTCACTGCCGACGCCTCCTCGCTGCGGTTGACGGCCCACCTGATCCGACAGTGGTGATGATCCAGCTCACAGGCTGCGACCTGCACCGACGGCGGGCCGACGAAGTCATGCGGGAGCCTAGCTCAGCGGGTGCGCGCTCACCTGTCCGGGGTTGGCTGGCTACGGGTGGGGATTCTCCTGACACGACAGGGCTGTCAAGGCCCCCGGCGACTTTCGGCATACTGGGCTCTTGGGCGCGTTTCACAGGTCTCGTTCGATGAGAAGCACGCCCTGGACCGATGACGACACCCCCGACGGCGAGACCCGCTCCCCGGGCAGCGCTGTTCGACACGAGAGGTGCGCGAGAAGCGTGTGCGGCCTGCTGGGACTTGTTTGCGCTCCCCACAACAACACCGCGGCGGCAGTCAGCGCCGTCGCCAACGCCCTGCACTGCCAGCGGCACCGTGGCCCGGATGAAAGCGACACCTGGCACAACGAGTCGGTGGTGTTCGGCTTCAACCGGCTCTCGATCATCGACCTGGAGCGGTCCCACCAGCCGCTGCAGTACGCCAACGGGCGCTACACGATCGTCTTCAACGGCGAGATCTACAACTACCTGGAGCTGCGGGCGGAGCTGGTCGCGCAGTTCGGCGCGCGCTTCGCCACCGACGGCGACACCGAGACGATCGTCGCGGCCTACCACTACATGGGCCCGTCCATGGTGACCAGGCTGCGCGGCATGTTCGCGTTCATGATCTGGGACGCGGAGAAGCGCGTGGTCTTCGGCGCCCGCGACCCGTTCGGCATCAAGCCGCTGTTCTACGCGCAGGGCCCCAACGGCGTCGCCTTCGCCAGCGAGAAGAAGAGCCTGCTGGACCTGGCGGGCGGCCTCGGGCTGCAGCCGCAGCTGGACCGCACCGCGCTCCAGCACTACCTGATCATGCAGTACGTCCCGGAGCCCGCGACGCTGCACACCAAGATCCGCCGCATCGAGTCCGGCACCTCCTTCACCGTGGCGCCCGGCGGCTCGGTG
The DNA here is from genome assembly GCF_024213555.1 of Allokutzneria sp. A3M-2-11 16. Taxonomy (GTDB): domain Bacteria; phylum Actinomycetota; class Actinomycetes; order Mycobacteriales; family Pseudonocardiaceae; genus Allokutzneria. The sequence continues at coordinate 671,685 of NZ_JANAVO010000002.1, forward strand.
ATCACCGAGCGGTACTTCAACCCGCAGTTCAACGCCCGCCCGCTGCGCAGCTCCAGCGAGGTCAACCAGCTGCACCGGCAGATCGCCGACGTCATGCGGGACTCCGTCGCCAAGCACATGCGCGCCGACGTCACGGTCGGCTCGTTCCTCTCCGGCGGCATCGACTCCACCGCGATCGCGGCGCTGGCCAAGGAGCACAACCCGGACCTGATCACCTTCACCACCGGCTTCGAGCGCTCCGGCTACTCCGAGGTCGACGTGGCCGCGGAGTCGGCCGCGGCCATCGGGGTCAAGCACGTGGTCCGCACGGTCTCCGCCGAGGAGATGATGCAGGCCCTGCCGCTGATCACCTGGTACCTGGACGACCCGGTGGCCGACCCGGCGCTGGTGCCGCTGTGGTTCATCGCCCGCGAGGCGCGGCAGTACGTCAAGGTGGTGCTCTCCGGCGAGGGCGCCGACGAGCTGTTCGGCGGCTACACGATCTACCGCGAGCCGCTGTCGCTGGCGCCGTTCGAGAAGGTGCCGGGCGCGCTGCGCTCGGTGATGGGCAAGGTCTCCAAGCGCATCCCGGACGGCGTGCGCGGCAAGGACCTGCTGCGCCGGGGCGCGCTGTCGCTGGAGGAGCGCTACTACGGCAACGCGCGGATCTTCCGCGACGACCAGATCAAGGCCGTCCTCAAGGGCTACGACCCGGCGATCCGGCACACCGACGTCACCGCCCGCCCGTACCGCGAGTCGGCGAACTGGGACCCGGTGACCCGGATGCAGCACGTCGACCTCTACACCTGGCTGCGCGGCGACATCCTGGTCAAGGCCGACAAGATGACCATGGCGAACTCGCTGGAGCTGCGGGTGCCGTTCCTGGACCCGGAGGTCTTCCGGGTGGCCTCGACGGTCCCGCTGGAGCAGAAGATCACCAAGGAGACCACGAAGTACGCGCTGCGCAAGGCGATGGAGCGGATCGTGCCCGCGCACGTGCTGCACCGCCGCAAGCTCGGCTTCCCGGTGCCGATCCGGCACTGGCTCAAGGACGAGATGCACGACTGGGCGCGGGAGATCGTGCAGGGCTCCGGCACCGACCACCTGATCGACAAGGCCGCGGTCATGCGGATCCTGGAGGAGCACCGCTCCGGCGTGCTCGACCACAGCCGCCGCATCTGGGCGCTGCTGGTCTTCATGATCTGGCACGGCATCTTCATCGAGCGCTCGATCCAGGTGCGGGTGCCCGAACCGCACTACCCCGTCAAGCTCTGAGCGCATGACCGACGAAGGGCCCCTTCCCGTCTAACCGGGAAGGGGCCCTTCGCGTGCGCCGGTGCGGCTTCCAGTGAACCCAATGTGGCATTCGTTACGTCAGACGTAACCAAAGCCGCATTGGGTACATCAGTCTGCGCTGAAAAGGTTGAGTTGGGTCAGGCGGGGAGCATCGGGGCGATGTCCTCGGCCGCCTCGGGGCCGTATGCCTCGCTGAGCCTGCGCAGGCCCTCGGCGCGGTCGAAGCTCCACTCCTGGGTGCCCACGGTCTCCAGCACGTTGACCGCGATCAGCGAACCGAGCTGCGCGGCGCGCTCCAGCGGCAGGCCGCGGGTGAGCCCGGCAAGGAACCCGGCGCGGAAGCCGTCGCCGACGCCGGTCGGGTCGGTCTTCGCGGTCTCCGGGACGGCCTGCACCTGGAGGGCGCCGACCTCGCGGCCGACGATCTCCACGCCCTTCTCGCCGAGCGTGGTGATCCGCATGCCGACCTGGTCGAGCACCTCGTCCTCGGTCCAGCCGGTCTTCTTCAGCAGCAGCTTGAGCTCGTAGTCGTTGGTGAACAGGTACTTCGCGCCGGTGACCAGCCTGCGGGCCTGCTCGCCGTCCATCCTGGCCAGCTGCTGCGAGGGGTCGGCGGCGAAGGCGTACCCGCGCTGGCGGCACTCCTCGGTGTGCCGCAGCATCGCCTCGGGGTCGTTCGGGCTGATCAGCACGAGGTCGAGGACGCCAGCGCGCTCGGCGACCGGGGCCAGCTCGATCTGCCGGGCCTCGGCCATGGCGCCCGCGTAGAACGACGCGATCTGGCACATGTCGTCGTCGGTGGTGCAGACGAACCGCGCGGTGTGCTTGACCTCGGAGGTGTGCACGCCCGAGCAGTCGACGCCGTGCCGCTCCAGCCAGGACCGGTAGTCGGCGAAGTCGGCGCCGACGGCGCCGACCAGGACGGGGTTGTGGCCGAGCACGCCCATGCCGAAGGCGATGTTGGCGGCGATGCCGCCCCGGCGCACGACGAGGTCGTCCACCAGGAAGCTCAGCGACACCCGGTCGAGCTGGTCGGCCACGAGCTGCTCGGCGAACCGGCCGGGGAAGTGCATCAGATGGTCGGTTGCGATGCTTCCGGTGATCGCGACGGGCACGAAAGGCTCTCCTCGTTCGGCGGTGACGGCGTCTGACCAGCCGACTTCACCCTTTCAGGTGCACACCGGCCAACCGCGAAGACTACTGCTTGGTAGAGCTGTTCCACATCCGTCGTGAGTCATAACGTCCTCGATGTGACCAGCACCGAACCCAACACCATCGCCGAGTTGATCAAGGATTGCGCGGACCTGCCCGAATCGCTCCGATCCAGCTCAGAAGGCGTTCCGCAGCAGCGCTCCGCCGCACCGTGGCGGGTGAGCGACGCCAACACCGCCCAGGTGCGCGACATGGACGACTACGGCTGCTGAGCGCCGAAGTCTGGACGAACGACAAGGGCCGCGGGCATCACCTGCGGCCCTTCGTCGTCTGTCGCGCGACCGCTAGTTGAACGAGTCCCCGCACGCGCAGGAACCGGTGGCCTGCGGGTTGTCGATGGTGAAGCCCTGCTTCTCGATGGTGTCGACGAAGTCGATCACCGCGCCGTCGACGTAGGGGACGCTCATCCGGTCGACCGCGACCCGGAGGCCGTCGAAGTCGCGGAAGGCGTCACCGTCGAGCGTGCGCTCGTCGAAGAACAGCTGGTAACGGAGGCCGGCGCAGCCGCCGGGCTGGACGGCGATGCGCAGGTGCATGTCGTCGCGGCCCTCCTGCTCCAGCAGGGCCTTGGCCTTGGAGGAGGCCGCCTCCGTCATCGTCACGCCGTGGGTCGGCGTCTCGGTGCCGGTTTCCTGCGCAGAAGTCATGGTTCTCCCTCGGTCTTCCTGAGGCGCTACCTCGGCTGCAACGCATCGGATGGCCTGCTTGTTCCACTTCCATGGTGGCACATCCGCGCTCAGCGGCCGCTCCACTGCCCGGCCACGTGTTCGGCCAGGTCGGCGAGGGTACCGGCGGGGTCGGCGAGCGAGGCCGCCACCGAGCCCGCGTGCTCGGCGACCGCATAGGAGTCGTCGATGCCGACCGCAGCCGACTCGCGCCTGCCCACGCTGACCTGACCTGCCAGGACCAGGCACGGCAGGCCGCGTTCGGCGGCGCCCGCGGCCACCGCGGTGATCAGCTTCCCGCGCAGCGACTGCCAGTCGAAGCTGCCCTCGCCGGTGATCGCCAGCCGCACCGAGTCCAGCGCGGAGTCCAGCCCAGTGAGATCGCGCACAAGTCCGGCTCCCGAGACGACCTCCGCCCCGAGCGCGAGCAGCCCGGCGCCGAGCCCGCCCGCCGCTCCGGCGCCCGCGGTGTCGCGGACGTCCTCGCCGGTGGCCTCGGCGAGCACGTCGGCCCAGCGGCCCAACGCCCGTTCCAGGGCTTCGACCTCCGCGGCGTCGGCCCCCTTCTGCGGTCCGAAGGTGTGCGCGGCGCCGTGCCTGCCGAGCAACACGTTCTCCACGTCCGACGCCATCACCAGGCGCGCGGGGAACCGCGGCTTCGCGGTCAGACCCGTACAGCCCGTCAGCGGTCCGCCTCCCGGCGGCAGCTCGACACCGCCCTCGCCGAGCGGTGCGAACCCGAGCGCGGCGAACAGCCCCGCTCCGCCGTCGGTGCTCGCCGAGCCGCCGAGCCCGATCACGACCGTGTGCGCGCCCTCGGCCAACGCGGAGTTGACCAGCTCTCCGACACCGCGGGTGGTCGCTCGGGAAGCGTCGCGCTCGGCAGCGGGCACGAGGTGGAGGCCGCACGCCTGGGCGCACTCGATGTACGCGGTGCCGTCGTGTTCGAGCCATTCGGCCTCGACGCGCGCACCGAGCGGCCCCGTCACCTCCGCGCGGTGCACGGTCCCGCCGAGCGCCGCGTGCAGCACCTCGACGAAGCCGGGCCCGCCGTCCGCGAGCGGCCGCAGCACGAGCTCATCATCGGGGGCGGAACGCCGCCACCCCAAGGAAATCGCCTCCGCCGCCGCCCTCGCCGAGAGGGTGCCGCCGAAGCAGTCTGGCGCAACGAGAATCCGCACGGGGCGGACGGTACATCTTCGCGATTCGGACTGTCCTACTCTGTACGCCGTGAGGTTCCTTCGCCGCAACTCAGCCGTAGACCCCACGAACCCCGAAGAGGAGGTCGTGGAGGTCAACGCGGACGTCGCCGACGACCCGAAGGGGCACACCGCGGGCAAGGGCAAGCCCACCCCCAAGCGCCGTGAGGCCGAGGGCCGCCGTCGCGGTCCGGTCCCGCCGCCGCCGCGCACGCAGCGGGAGGCGCTGCGCCGGATGCGCGGCAGCCAGGCCAGCAAGGAAGAGCGCCGCAAGGCCGCGCAGTTCCGCCGCGAGCGGATGATGGCCGGTGACGACAAGTACCTGCTGCCCCGCGACCGCGGCCCGGTGCGCGCGTTCGTGCGCGACCTGGTGGACTCGCGGCGCAACCTCATGGGCCTGTTCATGCCGCTGGCCATCGTGGTGTTCATCGCGGTGCTGACGCCGAACCTCCTCGTGCAGCAGTACGCCAGCCTCGCGTGCATGTTCATGCTGCTGGCCATGCTCATCGAGGGCGTCATGCTCGGCAGGCTCGTGTCGAGGCGGGCCCGGCAGAAGTTCCCCGACGAGAACTTCAAGGGCTTCGCGCTCGGCTGGTACGCGTTCACCAGGGCCACCCAGCTGCGCAAGCTCCGCGTGCCCAAGCCGCGGGTCGGCTACAGCGACCGGGTGGTGTAGTTCACACACCTGGAGCGCGCTCCAGGTACTTAGCGAGGCGAACGAACCCGGTCTAGGCTCGTGGCATGGAGTTTCGTCGTCTCGGCCGCAGTGGCCTTTCAGTCAGTGCCATCTCCTACGGCAACTGGATCACCCACGCCTCGCAGGTCGAGGAGGACCAGGCGCTCGCCTGCGTGAAGGCCGCGCTCGACGCGGGCATCACGACCTTCGACACGGCCGACGCCTACGCCAACACCGCGGCGGAGTCGGTGCTCGGGCGCGCGCTCGCCGGACAGCGCCGGGAGAGCCTGGAGATCTTCACCAAGGTCTTCTGGCCGACCGGCCCCAAGGGCGAGAACGACAAGGGCCTCGGCCGCAAGCACATCACGGAGTCCGCCAACGCCTCGCTGAAGCGGCTCGGCACCGACTACCTCGACCTCTACCAGGCGCACCGCTTCGACCGGACGGTGCCGCTTGAGGAGACGATGCTGGCCTTCGCCGACCTCGTGCGGCAGGGCAAGGTGCTCTACATCGGCGTCTCGGAGTGGAACGCCGACCAGATCACCCGCGGCGCCGCCATCGCCCGCGAGCTCAACGTCCCGTTCATCTCCAACCAGCCGCAGTACTCCGCGCTGTGGCGGATCATCGAGTCCCAGGTGGTCCCGGCCAGCGAGCGCGAGGGCATCAGCCAGATCGTCTGGTCGCCCATCGCCCAGGGCGTGCTCACCGGCAAGTACAAGCCCGGTCAACCCGTCCCCGCGGGCTCGCGCGCCACCGACGAGGGCGGCAAGAACTTCGTCGCCCGCTTCCTGCGCGAGGACGTGCTGGAGAAGGTGCAGCTGCTGGAGCCGATCGCCGCCGAGGCCGGGCTGACCATGGCCCAGCTGGCCGTCGCCTGGGTCCTGCAGAACCCCAACGTGGCTTCGGCGATCATCGGCGCCTCGCGCCCCGAGCAGGTCACCGAGAACGTCAAGGCCGCGGGCGTGAAACTCGACGCGGAGATCCTGAAGAAGATCGACGAGGCCCTCGACGGCGTCATCGAGTACGACCCCCGCCTCACCATCACTCCCTAACCCCCTTTGCTCTGAACGACCCGTTGACGGCGTTGAACGCCCTGAACGGGTCGTTCGGGGAATCTAACGCCCCCAACGACCCGTTCGGGGAATCTAACGCCCCGATTGTTCCGTTGACGCTTACTGCTCCGGGGGGTGGAGGCTCATGGGGCCGTAGACGGGGGTGTCGTCGCCGTCGAGGAGGGTGACCTGGTCGACCCCGCCGTCGAGCAGGTCGGGCCAGTTCTCCTCCAGCCACTGCTCCGCGTCGGTCTGCTCGTCGAACTGCTCGTCCGGCCCGATCACGTCGACCTCGGTCGAATCCTGGTAGCGCCAGCGGTATCCCACGTCGCTCTCCCTCTCGCTCGGCCAGCGCAACGGTAACGTGGCGCCGGTGAGTCGACGCACGCTCGTGCTCGGCGGCGCCCGCTCCGGCAAGTCGGCCCATGCCGAGGGCCTGGCGCCCGCCGACCCCTCGGTGACCTATGTGGCGACGGCCCGCCGCCGCGAGGACGACACCGACTGGGAAGCCCGCATCGCCGAGCACACGCGGCGCCGCCCGGAGTGCTGGAAGACGGTGGAGACTGCGGACGGCCCCGCTCTCCCGGACTTGCTCACCGATGCGAGAAGCGACGAACTGCTGCTGGTGGACGATCTCGCGACCTGGCTGACCGACGTGCTCGACACCGCGAACGCCTGGGACGGCGGCGAAACGGGGCCCGTGCGCGCCGAAGTGGACCGGCTGACGAAGGCGCTGGCCGGGAGCGCGGCGCGGGTGGTGCTGGTGTCCGCGGAGGTCGGCCTGGGCGTCCATCCCGCGACGCCTTCTGGCAGGCTCTTTCGTGACGAGCTTGGCAGGCTGAACGCCCGCGTCGCCGAGGTGTGCGACACGGTCACGTTGCTGGTGGCGGGAATCCCGCTGCGGCTGCGCTGACCGCCGGATATGGAGGTTCGAGTGCCCGAGGACAGCGCTGACAAGGCTGTGGAGGATGCGGGTGTCTTCCCGCCGATCACACCGCCCGACGACGAGGTCCGCGAGCGGGCGGTCGCCCGGCACGCGCAGCTGACCAAGCCGGCGGGCTCGCTCGGCCGTCTGGAAGAGCTCGGCACGTGGATCGCGGCCTGCCAGGGCGCGTGCCCGCCGAAGCCGTTCGAGCGGGCGCGCGTGGTGGTCTTCGCCGGGGACCACGGCATCGCCGCCGAGGGCGTCTCGGCCTACCCCAGCGAGGTCACCGCGCAGATGGTGGCCAACTTCCTCTCCGGCGGAGCGGCGGTCAACGTGCTCGCCGCGGCCGCGGGCGCGACCGTCCGCGTCGCCGACATCGCGGTCGCTGGCGAGACCGCGCCGATGGTCAGCAAGTACAAGGTGCGCAACGGTTCCGGGCTCATCGACCGCGAGGACGCGCTCACCGCGGAGGAGACCGTCGCGGCGCTGCGCGCGGGCCGCGACATCGCCGACGAGGAGATCGACGGCGGGGCGGACATCCTCGTCGCCGGGGACATGGGCATCGGCAACACCACTCCGTCGGCCGTGCTCATCGCGGCGCTGACCGGCACCGAACCCGTGGCCGTCGTCGGGCGCGGTACGGGCATCGACGACCAGGGCTGGATTCGCAAGACCGCGGCGATCCGCGACGCGCTCCGGCGAGCCCGCAAGGTGGGCGCCGACCCGGTCGGCCTGCTGCGCACCGCTGGCGGAGCGGACATCGCCGCCATCGCGGGCTTCCTCGCCCAGGCCGCGGCGCGGCGCACCCCCGTGGTGCTCGACGGCGTCGTCGTGGGCGCGGCGGCGATGGTCGCCGAGGAGATGGCGCCCGGTTCGCGCGAGTGGTGGGTCGCCGGGCACCGCTCGGTCGAGCCCGCGCACACCATCGTGCTGGACCACCTGGACCTCAAGCCGATCCTGGACTTCGGCATGCGCCTCGGCGAAGGCTCAGGCGCCCTCACCGCGCTCCCCGTCCTCACCGCCGCCACCAGAATCCTCGCCGAGATGGCCACCTTCGCCGACGCCGGAGTCACCACCACCGCATCCTCCGACGCCCCAGCTCCCCCTCCCACGCCGAAGCCCCAAACCATCCCCGAACCCCCGCCCGCGCCGACCTACACCGTCGCCCCACCCCTCGACCTCTGACCCTCCACCTCGGCCAGAGCCGCCAAGAACGCCCGTTTCGTACTCTTAGCCGCTGGTGGAATCGATTTCTTCACGGCTTTGAGTACGAAACGGGAGATCTCCAGGTGGGCGGAGTGCGGGTGTGATGCGCGGAGTGCGGCTGGCGTTCTCGATGTTGAGCGTGTTGCCCGTGCGCGTTGATCACGTCGATCGGGAGACGGCGGGCAGGGCGATCACGGCGGCACCGCTCGTCGGCCTGGTGCTCGGAGTGCTCGCGGCGGGCGCGGCGTTGGGCGGAGCCGCGATCGGCCTGGCGCCGCTGCTGGTCGGAGTGCTCGTCGTGGGTCTGCTCGCCATCGCCACGCGGGGCATGCACGTGGACGGGCTCGGCGACGTCGCGGACGGCCTGGGGTGTTACGGCCCACCGGAGCGCGCGTTGAAGGTCATGCACGATCCCGCGGCCGGGCCGTTCGCGGTGGTCGCGCTGATCGTGAACCTGGGCGCACAGGCCGCGGCCATCAGCTCGCTCATCGCCCAGAACCGTTGGGGCGCAATAGTGATCGCCGTCGTCGCGGGACGCGTCGCCTTCGGCTGGGGGTGCCGCCGAGGTGTGCCGCCCGCGCAGGAGAAGGGCCTCGGCGCGCTCGTCGCGGGCACGCAACCCGCGGTCGTCCCCGCGATCTGGACGGCGCTCCTGGCAGCCGCCGCGATCACCGTGCACCCGTGGCTGGGCCCGCTCGCGGTGCTCGCCGCGACGGCCGCGGTGCTCGGTCTGCTCGCCCACACCACGAAGCGGTTCGGCGGTGTCAACGGCGACGTGCTCGGCGCCTGCTGCGAGGTCGCGACGACGGTCGTGTTCGTTGTCCTGTCAGGGAAGTGAACATTTTTGAAGCGCCGGTGCCGTCGGTTATGTGTGGTCGATGACCAAACCGCTCATCGTGATCACCGGAGCCAGCTCCGGGATCGGTTCCGCGACCGCGCAAACGTTCGCAGAGCTGGGCCACCCCCTGCTCCTGCTGGCTCGTCGCCTGGACCGCCTCGAGGACCTCAAGCTGCCCAACACCCTGTGCCGCTCCGTCGACGTGACGGACGCGAAGGCCGTCGCCCGCGCGGTGGCCGAGGCCGAGGCCCAGTACGGCCCCGCCGACGCCATCGTGAACAACGCGGGCGTCATGCTGCTCGGCCGCATCGGCGACCAGCCAACAGCCGAGTGGCGGACGATGTTCGACGTCAACGTGCACGGCCTGCTCAACGGCGTGTACGCGGTGCTGCCAGGCATGATCGAGCGCGGACGGGGCACGGTGATCAACGTCAGCTCGGTCGCGGGCCGCAAGGGCTTCCCGAACCACACGGTCTACTGCGGCACGAAGTTCGCGGTGCACGCGATGTCGGAGAACCTGCGCGAGGAGGTCGCGGCCAAGGGCGTGCGCGTGACCACGATCGCGCCCGGCGCGGTGGAGACCGAACTGCTCTCGCACACCAGCGACGAGGGCATCAAGGCCGACTACCAGGCGTGGAAGGAGGCCAACGACGTGCTCACCGCCGAGGACGTCGCGGCCACCATCCGGTTCACCTACGAGCAGCCGCAGCGGGTCTGCGTCCGCGAGGTCGTGCTGGCCGCGACCGCGCAGCAGGCGTAACCAAAAAGAGGGGCTCCGCCGCGAAGCCGGACCGCGGCGGAGCCCCTACTCGAACTCAAGATCAACCCAACGTGTGCATCCAGCCGTGGGTGTCCTCGACGGCGCCGCGCTGGAGGTCGGTCAACCGCTTGCGCAGCCTCATGGTCAGCTCGCCCGAGCCGCCGCCGTTGATGGTGAACTCACCGCCGGCGTGCTTCACCCGGCCGACCGGGGTGATCACCGCGGCGGTACCGCAGGCGAAGACCTCGGTGATCTCACCGGAGGCGACGCCCTTCTCCCACTCGTCGGTGGAGATCCGCCGCTCCTCGACCAGGTGGCCGAGGCCGGCGGCCAGCTCCAGCAGCGAGGCCCTGGTGATGCCGGGCAGCAGCGTGCCGGTCAGCTCGGGGGTGACGATGCGGGCCTCCGCGCCGGAGCCGAAGACGAAGCACAGGTTCATCCCGCCCATCTCCTCCACCCAGCGCCGCTCCACCGCGTCCAGCCAGACCACCTGGTCGCAGCCCTGCTCGGCGGCCTGGGCCTGGGCCAGCAGCGAGGCCGCGTAGTTGCCCGCGAACTTCGCCGCGCCGGTGCCACCGGGGGCCGCGCGCACGTACTCGGTGCTCAGCCACACGCTGACCGGCTTGATGCCACCGGCGAAGTACGCGCCCGCGGGCGAGGCGATCAGCAGGTAGCGGTACTGGCTCGCCGGGCGCACGCCGAGCCCGGCCTCGGTGGAGATCATGAAGGGCCGCAGGTACAGCGACTCCTCGCCGCCCGCCGCGGGCACCCAGTCGCGGTCGATGTCGATCAGCTCGCGCAGCGAGTCGAGGAACAGCTCGTCCGGCAGCTCCGGCATGGCCAGCCTGCGGGCTGACGCACGGAAGCGCTCCGCGTTGGCGTCAGGCCGGAACGAGGCGATGGTGCCGTCCGGCTGCCGATAGGCCTTGAGCCCCTCGAAGATGGCCTGGCCGTAGTGCAGCACCATGGCGGCCGGGTCGAGCGGGAAGCTGCCATAGGGCAGCACCGCGGCGTCGTGCCAGCCGCGCTCGCGGTCCCAGTCGATGCTGACCATGTGGTCGGTGAAGTACTGCCCGAAGCCCGGCTTGGCGAGTACCTGCGCCCGACGCTCCGCCGACACGGGGTTCGGGTTGGACGTCCGGGAGAAGGGCGCTGTCGTCATGGCAGCACGATAAACCTTCTTCAATCATCCGAACATCGCGATCCCGAACATCGGACGCCCGACTATTGCGCGGACCGGGACCCGGCGGCGTCATGCATGTTCACCAGGCGCTTGGGCGCGGTGCGCCGCCACGCCTCGCGAACCAGCTCGGCGATTTCCTCCGGATCGGCGGCGCGCAGGTCCACGCTCACCCACCCGTAGCGCCCGACGTAGTCCGCGACCGCGTAGACCTCCGGCGCGGCCGCGATCAACGCCTCCTGCTCCTGGGGCGTCGCCTTGACCGTGGCGCGGTGCCCGTCGCTGTCCATCGCGGCGAACATCTTGTCGCGGACGCGGAACGTCGGGTGCCCCCAGGTCTCCACCTCCTCGGACTCCAGGAGGTTCAGCGCCAGATCTCGGAAGTCCTCGGCGGAGAGCACGTCAGCGTTCCTCCATCACCTCGTCGGGCAGCGTCGGCAGCGGCCAGCCGGGCTCCGGCCGGAACTCGCACCACGTCCCATCGAAAGGGAAAAGTCCCGATTCGGCCAGACAGATCATCCGTTCGCCCTCCGCGCGCAGCCGGTCAAGCTGCTCCTGGGTGATCTTGCCTGCGGCCAGCGCCTCGACTGCCTCGTCCTCGTCCTTCCAGGACCAGCTCAGATCCGGTAGAACCTCGACGTCGAGCACGCCGTCCACGCGGCACACGGACGTGTCCGTGCGCCCCAGCGGGATCTCCAGGTTGACGTACCAGTTCAGGAAGGTGCCGTCCGGCAGGTAGAACCACCAGACGCTGGACCACTCCTCCTCGAACACCAGGCGCAGCGTCGAGGAGCCGACCCAGGCCGAGCGCACAGGCACCCTGCCGAGCCGGAACCGCTGGTCCAGCGGCACGTCGCGGGCGTGCTGACCCCCGGGCGCCCTGGTGGCGCGCACGGGGGTGCCGTCGGGAACCCAGCACACCAGCTGGTCCCCGTCGTCGGAGAGCACCCGTGCCGGGGTCACCGCGCCGAGCGAGCCGTCATTGCGCCGGAACGCGTAGAGGACCTCCTCGCCCGGCGCCCAGAGCCGCCCCGCCACTACTTGACGTTGGTCTGCACGAACGGCGGCTTCACGACCTCGCAGCGCAGCGAGCGCCCGCGCACGTCGAGGGTCACCTCGTCACCGATCTTCACGCCCGCCGAGGTGTCCAGCAGCGCCAGCGCGACGCCGATCTTGAGCGTCGGCGAGAAGGTGCCGGAGGTGGACTCGCCGATCCGCTCCCCCGCCGCGTTGAGCACGTCCATGTGCGAGCGGGGCACTCCGCGCTCCAGCGCGCGCAGGCCGAAGAGCTTGCGGGCCGGGCCGTTCGCCTTCTCCGCGCGCAGCGCCTCGTGGCCCCAGAAGGAGTCCTTCTTCCAGCCGACCGCCCAGCCGGAGCCCGCCTGCACCGGGCTGATCTCCAGCGACAGGTCCTGGCCGTGCAGCGGGTAGCCCATCTCGGTGCGCAGCGTGTCCCGCGCGCCGAGCCCGCAGGCGCGACCGCCCATGGGCGCCGCCGCGTCGAGCAGCGCGGCCCACAGCGCGGGCGCGTCGTCCCAGTTCGGCACCAGCTCGAAGCCGTGCTCGCCGGTGTAGCCGGTGCGGCAGACCCGGACCGTGCGGCCCTCCCACTCCGCGTCGGCGAAGGCCATGTAGTCCAGCTTCGTCGGCAGGCCGAGCGCCTCCAGCAGCTCCGAGGACTTCGGTCCCTGGACCGCGAGCACGCCGTAGTCGGTGTGCTGTTCGGTGACGGTGATGCCCTCCGGCGCCGCCGCGGCGAGCATCCGGCAGACCTCGGCGGTGTTCGAGGCGTTGGGGATGAGGAACACCTCGTCGTCGCTGACCAGGTAGGCGATCAGGTCGTCGACGACGCCGCCGGACTCCACGCAGCACAGCGTGTACTGGGCCTGCCCCGCGCCGATCTTGCGCAGGTCGTTGCTCAGGCAGGAGTTGACGAACTCGGCCGCGCCGGGCCCCGCGACGAGGGCCTTGCCCAGGTGCGAGACGTCGAAGACGCCGACCGCCTCGCGGACCGCGGTGTGCTCCGCGACGACTCCGCCGCCGGAGTACTGGATCGGCATCTCCCACCCGCCGAACGGCGCGAACGTGGCGCCGAGGTCGCGGTGCGCGGCGTGCAGGGGACTGGTGCGGAGCTGAGAGTCGGTCACATCGCCAGAAACTACCGCCACCGATGGGAAATCAAAGCCCCCAGGCAGGAACCCACCGCGAGCACCATGAGCGTGGTGAGCAACGTCATCGGCGGCAGGCTCATCGCGAGCATGACCGAGATCCCCAGCCCGAAGCACGCGGTGCGCATCGGCCAGGTCCGGTCCTGCTCGATCAGCTCCACCCGGGTCGCCGCGTTGGCGAAGGCGTAGTGGACCAGCACGCAGCACGCCGCCAGGTGCACCGCGTGCGCGGGGTCCAGCAGCGGCAGGGCCAGCGCGACGAATCCGGCCACGACCAGGTCGATCGGCCAGGTGGCGCCCGCGCGGGCGAGCGTGGCCAGCGGCGTCGCGACCTCGCGCTCGATCGCGGCCTCCACCACCATCCGGCGCATCGCGGCGAGCACCAGCACCAGGCAGGACGCGAGCCCCACCCCCGCGCCGAACTCCACGAACGGCACCATCACCGCTCCGTCGGCGGCGATCACCGCGTCGCGGAGCGGGGTGGGCGACAGGGCGAGCCGCGCCGGACCGAGCTGGTGCAGCAGGGCCAGCGCGAGCAGGGTGTAGAGCACGGTGATCACCGCGACGATCACCGGGATGGCCCGGCGGGTGGTGCGCCAGCCGGGCTGCGGTTCTCCGTCCGCGGGCGCGGTGACCCGCTCGAACCCGGCGAACCCGAGGAACAGGATCGCGGCCGCGGTCATCAGGCTGCGCGGATCACCGGCCTGGGGCACCGGGGCCCCGATCGGCGCGACCGGGGCGGGGACGGCCAGGCACGCGGCGATGACCAGGACGAGCACGATCAGCACGACGCCGCCGATCAACCACGCCAGTCCGCTGCCCCACCGGGACAACCCGCCCGCGTTGCCCGCCGCGGCGACCGCGAGCACCACGAACGCGGCCAGGCTCGGCTGGTCGGGCGCGACGTACTCGCCGAAGGTCGTCGCGAGCACCACGGCGAGGCAGCCCAGCGCGACGAACCGCCCGGTGCCCGCGACCCGGCCCGGCCAGCGGCCCATGTACTCGCGGATCGAGGAGCGCTCCGAGGTGGAGTACATCGCGCACAGCGCGGTGATCGCGGCCAACGGGAGCCCGGCGAGCAGCCACACGCCCGCGCCCGCCGCGGCGGGGGCCATGAGCAGGAACGGGCCGAGGCCGATCATGGCGCCTAGCCCGAGGACCACGACGCCGGGAAGCCGGATCGCGGTCGGTTGACGCGGCTTGATTGCCACGCGCACACCGTATGCCCCGCATCACCGTCACGCACAGCCACCTGACGGCTGACAGGGCGCGCTTCGCGATTACCATCCGGTAGCGAAGGCCGTGGCCCTGTACCTCCACGTCTTTCCCACACTCGAACCAGCGATCAGGCCCGGCACCGGCGCCGGGCCACGACGAGGAGCAAGCGTGACCGTCCCCAAGCTAGCGCTCACCGACAGTGACCCCACCACCGCCGCGACCGACACCGTCGTCATCGGCACCGTGCAGGGGGCGGACGGCCTGGCGCTCGCCGACGGCGCGGCCGCGGTGGACGCCGCGTTCGACGGCAAGCTCGTCGAACTGCTGGAGACCCTGGGCGCCTCCGGCAAGGCCGAGGAGGTCGTGAAGCTGCCCACCGCGGGCAAGCTGTCCGCCGCGCTCGTCGTCGCTGTCGGTGTCGGCGCCCCGAACGACGAGGGCACCGTCACCGCCGAGCAGGTCCGCAGGGCCACCGGCGCCGCGGCGCGCACGCTCAACGGCACCGCGCGCGTGCTGAACACCCTCGGCGAGCTGGACCTGGCCGCGGCCGTGGAAGGCCACGTGCTCGGCGGCTACACCTTCACCGAGTACAAGAGCGACAAGTCCGACGACAAGGCCGCGAAGGTCGAGTTCACCTGCGCCGCGGGCGCGAAGGACAAGGGCGCCAAGGCGAAGCTGAAGGCCGCCACCGCGATCGCCGAGGCCGTGATCACCGCGCGCGACTTCGTCAACACCCCGCCGAACGACCTGTTCCCGGCGTCCTTCGCCGAGCGCGCGAAGAAGCTCGGCGAGGCCGCGGGCCTGACCGTCGAGGTCCTCGACGAGAAGGCGCTGCGCAAGGGCGGCTACGGCGGCATCCTCGGCGTCGGCGGCGGTTCCTCTCGCAAGCCGCGCCTGGTCCGGCTGAGCTACAAGGGCCCGAAGGCGCGCAAGAAGGTCGCACTCGTCGGCAAGGGCATCACCTTCGACACCGGCGGCATCTCCATCAAGCCCGCCGCCGAGATGCACCACATGACCAGCGACATGGCCGGTGCGGCCGCCGTGGTCGCGACCGTGGTGCTCGCGGCGAAGCTGAAGTACCCGCTGGAGGTCATCGCGACCGTGCCGATGGCGGAGAACATGCCCGGCGGCGAGTCCTACCGCCCCGGTGACGTGCTCACCTTCCTCGGCGGCAAGACCTGCGAGGTGCAGAACACCGATGCCGAGGGCCGCCTCATCCTGGCCGACGCCATGGTCCGCGCGTGCCAGGACGGCCCGGACTACCTGGTCGACACCGCCACCCTGACCGGCGCCCAGGTCGTCGCGCTCGGCAAGCGCACCGCCGGTGTCATGGGCACCGACGAGTTCCGCGACCGCGTCGCCGCGCTCGGCCGGGGCGTCGGCGAGCACGCCTGGGCGATGCCGCTGCCGGAGGAGCTGCGGGCCGACCTGAACTCCAACGTCGCCGACCTGGCCAACATCACCGGCCACCGGTGGGGCGGCATGCTCTCCGCGGGCATCTTCCTGCGCGAGTTCGTCGCCGAGGGCGTCCAGTGGGCGCACGTCGACGTCGCGGGCCCGGCCTTCAACTCGGGCGGCCCCTGGGGCTACACCACCAAGGGCGGCACCGGAACCCCCGTCCGCACCCTCGCCGCCGTCCTAGCCGACATCGCCGAAAACGGCTGACCCACCCCACGTTTTGCCCTGAACGAGTCATTCGGGGAGTTGGGGGCCCTGAACGAGTCATTCAGGGCCCCCAACGCACCAAACGCGACATTGGCGAGGCCCGTTTCCCCAGGACGACGGACCTCCACACGCCCCCACCACCCCTCCCCACCCCCACGTTTACGTGCTGAATGAGTCATTGAGGGCGCTCAAGTACCTCAATGACTCATTCAGCACGTTCAACGGACCAAACGCGACATTGGCGAGGGCGGTGGTGGAGCGCGGGGTCAGTTGAGGTCGTCGCGTTGGGCTCGCTTGCGCAGGACGCGCTGCCGTTCGGTGTAGTCGCGCATCCGCTTGGGGTAGCCGACCAGTGCCACGTCGTAGACGGGAATGCCCAGCTTCTTGCCGAGCTTGCGGGCGCCTTCCGGGCCGTCGACGCGCCTGCGGGTCCACTCGCCGTCGTAGGCGATGAGCACCACAGTGGTCTCCGTCACCGTGGTCTTCGGCTCGACGTAGGCCTCGACGCCGCGCCGCTGCTTCGCCCACGCCACGAGGTGGTCGGTGTCGTCGTTGGACGATCCCCGCAGCGTCCCCGGCTTCTGCCGCTTCCGGAACCGGTCGAAAAGACCCATCGCGACACCTCCTTCACCTGGTCGTCAGATCTTGCCAGCAGGCGTGTGGGGCCGCCGTTGCGATCCATCGGTTGTCATCCGGAGGACTCGCTGACGGGCCGCGTCGCCAACAGAGCCGAACAGGTGACAAGATGGCGCTTGCTCGCGCGCCGAGTCGCGCACGCGGGCACAAGGGCCTTGAAGACCAGTGATTGAAACCGTTGCCTCCTCAGAGGAGATGCTGTGACCGACACCTCCGCCGACCTCGTGATCCTCGGCGGCGGCTCGGGCGGCTATGCCTGCGCGTTCCGCGCGGCCGAGCTCGGCCTGTCCGTCGTACTGGTGGAGAAGGACAAGCTCGGGGGAACCTGCCTGCACCGCGGCTGCATCCCGACGAAGGCCCTGCTGCACGTGGCCGAGGTGGCCGACAACGCGCGCGAGGGTGACCAGTTCGGTGTGAAGAGCTCGCTCGCGGGCATCGACATGGCCGGGGTCAACTCGTACAAGGACGGCATCGTCGGCGGCCTGTACAAGGGCCTGCAGGGCCTGGCCAAGGCCAACAAGGTCACCCTGGTCGAGGGCGCGGGCACCTTCGTCGGCCCGAACACAGTCGAGGTCAACGGGCAGCGCTACACCGGCAAGAACGTGGTGCTCGCGACCGGCTCCTACGCGAAGAGCCTGCCCGGCCTGGAGATCGGCGGCCGGATCATCACCAGCGACCAGGCGCTCAACCTCGACTACGTGCCGCAGAAGGTGGTCGTGCTCGGCGGTGGCGTGATCGGCGTGGAGTTCGCCAGCGTGTGGCGTTCCTTCGGCGCCGAGGTCACCATCATCGAGGCGCTGCCCCGGCTGGTCCCGTCCGAGGACGAGTGGGCCTCCAAGCAGCTGGAGCGGGCCTTCCGCAAGCGCGGCATCGCCTTCAAGACCGGCGTCCGGTTCAGCGGCGCCACCCAGACCGACACCGGTGTCCAGGTGAGCCTGGAGTCCGGCGAGTCCCTCGAAGCCGACCTGCTGCTCGTGGCCGTCGGCCGCGGCCCCAACAGCGCGGGTCACGGCTACGAGGAGGCCGGTCTGCGGATGGAGCGCGGCTTCGTCCTCACCGACGAGCGCCTGCGCACCAACCTGCCCGGCGTCTACGCCGTCGGCGACCTGGTGCCCGGCCTGCAGCTGGCGCACCGCGGCTTCCAGCAGGGCATCTTCATCGCCGAGGACATCGCGGGCCAGGACCCGCGGGTCATCGACGAGGCGGGCATCCCGCGGGTGACCTACTGCAAGCCCGAGGTCGCCTCGGTCGGCCTGAGCGAGGCCGCCGCCAAGGAGAAGTACGGCTCGGTCGAGACCTACCTCTACAACCTGGCGGGCAACGGCAAGAGCCAGATCCTCAAGACCGCGGGCGGCGTCAAGCTGGTCAAGGCCCCCGAGGGTCCCGTTGTCGGCATCACCCTCGTCGGCGAGCGCGTGGGCGAGCTCATCGGTGAGGCGCAGCTGATCTACAGCTGGGAGGCGTTCCCCGAGGACGTCGCCCCGCTCATCCACGCCCACCCGACCCAGAACGAAGCCCTGGGCGAGGCGTTCCTCGCCCTGGCCGGCAAGCCGCTGCACGTGCACGGCTGACGTCGGCACGAAGCGAAGTCAGCCACACGAGCCACGAAAGCGCGAGGAGTCAGCGAGAGATGGCCTTCTCAGTCCAGATGCCGGCCCTGGGGGAAAGTGTCACCGAAGGCACCGTCACCCGGTGGTTGAAGCAGGAGGGCGACCGGGTTGAGGTGGACGAGCCGTTGCTCGAAGTGTCCACCGACAAGGTCGACACCGAGATCCCCTCGCCCGCGGCGGGCGTGATTCAGCGCATCGTCGTCGCCGAGGACGAGACCGTGGACGTGGGTGCCGAGCTCGCGGTGATCGGGGACGGCGACGGCGGCGGTTCCGCCGAGCCCGCCCCGGCCCCGCAGGCCGCGTCCGCCCCGGAGCCCGAGTCCCAGCCCGAGCCGGAGCCCGAGCCGCAGGCGCAGGCGCAGCAGGAGTCCGCTCCCGCGCAGTCCTCCGGTGGCGGCTCGGCCGAGGGCACCGACGTGACCATGCCCGCGCTGGGCGAGAGCGTCACCGAGGGCACCGTCACCCGGTGGCTCAAGCAGGTCGGCGACTCGGTCGCGGCCGACGAGCCGCTGCTGGAGGTCTCCACCGACAAGGTCGACACCGAGATCCCCTCGCCCGCCGCGGGGACCCTGCTGGAGATCGTCGTCGGCGAGGACGAGACCGTCGACGTGGGCGCGAAGCTCGCGGTGATCGGCAGCTCCGACTCGAAGCCCGCCGCCAAGCCCGAGGCCCCCGAGCCCGCTCCGGCACCGGCTCCCAAGGCAGAGGAGCCCAAGGCCGAGGAGCCCGAGCCCGCCCCGTCGGCTCCGGCTCCGGCGGCACCGGCCCCCAAGGCCGAGGAGCCCAGCACCAACGGTGACGCGAGCGGCTCGCCGTACGTCACGCCGCTGGTGCGCAAGCTGGCCGCGGAGCACCGCATCGACCTCAACACCCTGAAGGGCACCGGGGTCGGCGGCCGCATCCGCAAGCAGGACGTGCTGGCCGCGGTCGAGGAGGCCAAGGCGGCGAAGGCGGCTCCGGCCCCCGCGCCCGCCGCTGCCCCGAAGGCCGCTCCCGCCGCCGCTCAGCCGTCGGCGCAGGCGCAGGCGCTGCGCGGCAAGACGGAGAAGCTGTCCCGCCCGCGCCAGGTCATCGCGCGCCGGATGCGGGAGTCGTTGCAGGCCACCGCGCAGCTGACCACCGTGGTCGAGGTGGACGTCACCAAGATCGCGCGGCTGCGCCAGCGGGCGAAGGCCCAGTTCGAGGCCCGCGAAGGCGTCAAGCTGTCCTTCCTGCCGTTCTTCGCCAAGGCGGCGGTCGAGGCGCTCAAGCAGCACCCGGTGCTCAACGCCGAGATCAACGAAGAGGCGAAGGAGGTCACCTACCACGCGGAGGAGAACCTCGTCATCGCCGTGGACACCGAGAAGGGCCTGATGGTCCCGGTGATCCACAACGCCGGTGATCTGAACATCGCGGGCCTGGCCCGCAAGATCGCCGACGTTGCCGAGCGCACCCGGACCAACAAGATCGGCCCGGACGAGCTCAGCGGTGGCACCTTCACCCTCACCAACACCGGCAGCCGCGGCGCGCTGTTCGACACGCCGATCTTCATGCCGCCGCAGGTGGGCATCCTGGGCACCGGCGCGGTCGTCAAGCGCGCGGTCGTGGTGACCGACGAGTCGGGCGGCGACACCATCGCCATCCGCTCGATGGTCTACCTGGCCCTGTCCTACGACCACCGCCTGGTCGACGGTGCGGACGCCGCGCGCTTCCTCACCACGATCAAGCAGCGCCTGGAAGACGGTTCCTTCGAGGCCGACCTCGGCGTCTAGCCCCGCACTCCGGCACGGGAGCGGCCCCCGGCGACCTCATCGGTCCCGGGGGCCGCTCCCGTTCCAGCGAGGGTCCGCCCGTCTTCAAGTACCGCGAACCCCACCCCCAGAGGTCGCAAACCGCAGCAAACACCTGGGCCCACATTCGATCTTGTGGTGGTGGGGTGTGCACGGAGGCGGGTGTTTGGGGAACATCGGGGTATGCGCGTTGTGATCGCAGGCTCGTCCGGTCTGATCGGCTCGGCCCTGATCCCGGTGCTGCGGCAGGCCGGGCACGAGGTGCTGCGCCTGGTTCGCCGCAGGCCGGCCGCCCCGGACGAACGGGGGTGGGACCCCTACGCGGGCAGGCTGGACGAGGGCGCGCTGGACGGTGCCGACGCAGTGGTGAACCTCTGCGGCGCGGGCATCGGGGAGCGGCGGTGGACCGAGGAGCGCAAGCGGGCCCTCATCACCAGCCGCATCGTGCCGACCCGCCTGCTGGCCGAGGCCGTCGCGGAGCGCAAGGTGCCGACGCTGGTCAACGGTTCGGCCGTGGGCTTCTACGGCGACACCGGCTCTCGGGTGGTGGACGAGACCGCCACCGCCGGTGAGGGTTTCCTCGCCGACCTCTGCGAGCAGTGGGAGCACACCGCGGAGCGGGCGATGGTGGGCGGGTCGCGGGTGGCGATGGTGCGCACCGGGTTGGTGCTCTCCCCCGCGGGCGGCCTGCTGGGCCAGCTGCGGCCGCTGTTCTCGCTGATGCTCGGCGGGCGGCTCGGCTCCGGCCAGCAGTACATGCCGTGGATCTCCCTGGACGACGAGGTCGGCGCGATCCGGTTCGTGCTGGAGAACGAGGCGGTCAGCGGGCCGGTCAACCTCACGGGCCCGCTCCCGGCGACCAACGCGGAGTTCACCGCCGCGTTCGGCAAGGTGCTCGGGCGGCCCGCGCCGTGGATGGTGCCCGGGTTCGCGCTGCGCCTGGCGCTGGGCGGTTTCGCCGACGAGGGCGCCCTGATCGGCCAGCGCGCCGTGCCCGCGGTCTTGGAGCGCACGGGCTACGAGTTCCAGCACCCGACGCTTGAGGCCGCGCTCGACGCCGCGGAGGACCGTTGACGGCGCCGTCCCGGCCACTGCTCGCGACGGTCGGCGGCACGCTCTTCGCGGCCTGCCTCGTCCTGGGCACCCTGGTCAACAACAACCCGCCCACGATCGACATCTGGTTCGTCGAGGCGTTCCGCGGCGAGCACGACCAGCTGCTCGGCCAGATCATCAAGCCGCTCACCGACGTCTTCGGGCCCGCGCTCGCGTTGTCGCTGATGGTGGCCCTGGTCTTCGGCTTCGGCTACTACACGGGCGTCGGTGACAGCGCCCGCGCCGGGGTGATGGTCCGCGCCGCGCTCGTGCTCGGGCTGTCATGGGCCGTGGTGCAGCTCAAGGGTGTTTTCGTGCGGACGCGACCACGCGTGTTTCCCGGCGAGAGCTTCCCCAGCGGGCATGTCACAGCCGTCACCGCGGTCACGGTCACCGTTGTCGTGCTGATCGTGTGGAGCGGTCGCGAACTCGCGCGCTGGCTGCCCGGAGCACTCGCGTTCGTGGTGCTCCTGGCCGCGTCCTGCCGCGTGATGCTCGGCGTGCACTACCTGACCGACGTGGTCGGTGGTTTCGTCGGCGCCCTGGGCGTCGGGTTGCTCGTCTCGGCGGCGGTTTGGCCTCCTGGCAAGGGAGTACTGTCGAACCGTGAGTCGTCCTGACATCTCCTGCCGCGTCGCGAGCACTCCGGTCCAGGTCCGCCACCTCGGGCTGATCGACTACGTCGAGGCGTGGGAGCTGCAACGCGAACTCGCCGCCGCGCGCGCCGACGACACCGGCCCGGACCAGCTGCTGTTGCTGGAGCACCACTCCGTCTACACGGCGGGCAAGCGCACGCAGCCGGAGGACTGCCCGGACGACGGCACCCCCGTCGTCGAGGTCGACCGCGGCGGCAAGATCACCTGGCACGGACCGGGGCAGCTGGTGGGCTACCCGCTGATCGGGCTGGCCGAGCCGGTGGACGTGGTCAACTACGTGCGGCGGCTGGAGCAGGCGCTGATCGTGGTGTGCCAGTCCTACGGGCTGGAGGTCGGCCGCGTCGAGGGCCGCAGCGGCGTCTGGCTGGCCGGGGACGCCACCCGGCAGGAGCGCAAGATCGCCGCGATCGGCATCCGGGTGCAGCGCGGCGTCACCATGCACGGCTTCTCGCTCAACTGCGAGCCGGACACCAAGGCGTTCGACCGGATCGTGCCCTGCGGGCTGACCGACGTCGGCGTGACCTCGCTGTCGGAGGAGGTCGGCCGCCGGGTCACCGTCGCCGAGGCGCTGCCGCTGGCCGAGCGCGCCGTGCTGGCCGCCCTCGAAGGCGAGATCCAGGTCAGCGAGATCAACATCGCCCGCGCCGCGCCCACCGCTCCCGGCATCACCTTCGCGCTGCAAAACTAGACGGCCACCGACCACCCTCTCTACTATTCCGGAATTACGGAAGACTAGAGGGGGAGTTCGGAATGCTCAGCAGAAGGCACCTGCTCGGCGCGGCGGCCCTGGCCGTGCCCGCGACGCTCGTCCTGCCCGGAATCGCGCAGGCGGAGCCACCCAAGACGCCGGATGCCTGGGTGGAGTGGTTGCGCGGCAACAAGGACAAGGTCGGCGTCCACCTCGACAACGGCAAGGGCGGCGTGGTGGCGCACCGCCAGGGGGTCGCGCAGCCGCTGGCGTCGGCGATGAAGATCGTGCACCTGGCCGCCTACGCCACCGCCGTCGCGGAGAAGCGCCTCGACTCGCAGCGCCGCGTGCGCATCGCCGACTGGGAGTCCTACTACCTGCCGAACATGGACGGCGGGGCGCATCCGGCCGCGCTCAAGCGCCTGAACATCCCGCTGGACCCGAGCGGCCTGTACGCGGCCGACCCGCGGCGCGAGGTGGCGCTCGACGACCTGGCGCTCGCGATGATCACCTTCAGCGACAACGCCGCGACGGACTACCTCGCCGTGCTGCTCGGCGAGCCGGAGCTGCGTCGCGCCGCCGCCGTGGTGGGCTGGGCGCACGCGGACATCCGGATGATCACCGGCGAGATGCTCATCGCCTTGCACGGCGAGGACCCCAAGCCGGTCGAGGTCCGCAAGGCCACCGGCATCAAGTACGCCAAGCGCTACGCGAGCGACCCGAAGTACCGCGAGTGGGTCATCGCCACGCTCTACCCGAAGCTGCCCGGGTACGAGGGTATGGCGCCGTGGGCGAACGCGACCTGGGCCGCCTCCGCGCACGACCTCGCCAAGCTGCACCGCGCGCTGGCCACCGGGAACTACCGCCCCACCGCGGCCGCGCCGATCGCCAGGACCCACCTGGAGCGCTCGTTCGGCCCGAATCCGAGGCCGGGCTTCGAATCCTTCGGTTTCAAGGGCGGATCGCTGTCCGGCGGCATCCTGACCCTGGCCTTCGGCGCGCGTCGCACGGACGGCACGGTCAGCTCGGGCGCGATGCTCTTCCGCGGGCTCAGCCTCGCGGAGTTCACCGAGCAGCGGTCGCTGGTCGACCTCGTGATCAACGCGGCCGTCGATCCGGCGTGGCAACGGAGGGTGGCCGACGCGCTCGGGACGCGGCCAGGCATGCTCGGAGGATGACCGAGAGCAAGCCGGGCGACCTCGCCGCCAGGGTCACCGAGCTGGAGCTCCGGGTCGCCGCGCTGGAGGGCCGCGCGGCGACCGGGGAGCCCCTGCGGGAGGACGGCGGCGGGCTGCTGGCGTACGAGGGCACCGTGACGCTGCACCACGAGCTGTCCTGGAAGATCCTCTCCCGGCCCGAACCGCTGCTCGGCCTCCCCGACGCGCCGCGGACCGAAGTCCTTGCGGCGCTGGGCAATCCGGTGCGCATCGCGGTGATCCGGCTGCTCGCCACCGACGGTCCGCAGCCCGCGTCGGCATTGCAGGCCGCGGCCGGGCTCGGTTCGACTGGGCAGCTCTACCACCACCTCAAAGCGCTCACCGGCGCCCGCATCGTGGAGCAGGACGGGCGCGGCAGCTACCGTTTGCGCCCACAGGCCACGGTCCCCGTCCTGATCATGCTGGCCGCCGCGTCGGACATCGCGGGCCAGCTGCACTGACCTCATGGAGAGCCCGGATATGCGCCGCCTGACCTGGTCCATCCACAACCACAGCGAATCGCCGATGACGCTGGTGCTGGCGCGGTTGCCCGACACACCGAGGCAGTCGGTCACGTCCTGCTCCGTGGACCCCGCGCCCCACGGCAGCACCGACGACGCGTGGCTGGTGTCCGTCCCGCCCGGCAGGCGTGCCGCTCTGCGAGCGGAAGTCCTTGTGCACCAACCTGATCCCGCGCGCGCGACGCCCGAGCTGTCCGAGGACGAGCGCGCCAGGTACACCGCCTCAACCGCGCTCGTCCCGCTGTCGGAGACCATCCGCGCGGAGGCGCTGCGGCTCGTCGGGGACCGGACCGAGCCGAAGGAGATCGCGCGGGCGTTCTTCGACGAGCTGGTCAGCGACCGCTACCGCTACGCCTGGCCGACCGGCGATCTCGGTGCTGAGGCGATGTTGCGGGACCGGAGCGGGGACTGCGGCGCCTACGCGTTCCTCTTCGTCGCGTGGTGCCGGGCGATGGGCATCCCGGCCCGGACGGTCTTCGGCACCTGGGCCACCGGGCGGCTCCAGGCGCACGCGTGGGCGGAGTTCCACGTCTCCGGGACCGGGTGGCTGCCGGTCGACCCGAGCTTCGCGTGGCTCACCGCGCACCAGCGCTGGCCCGCGAAGAGCAGGGAAGCCGTGGAGAGCAACTTCGGCGACCTGCCCGGCGAGCGGATCGTCTTCAGCCACGACGCCGAGTTCCCGCTGCCGGACGGCCTGGACCTGCCCGCGGCTCCGGAAGCCGCGGCGGGCGGGCGCAACAGCAAGTCGAGCTGGGACGGCACGATGCTGATGGCCGGTCGGCGCGTGCAGTGGGGCGCGGAGACGCTGGCGGGCAACGTTCCCTACCTCCAGCCCGCGTACCCGGTCTACGCCGATGGCAACGCCGACCCGCGCGTCACCCTGGGCAGCTGGCTGGTGGAGACCCCGCGCACCCGGCTGCTCGCCAAGCTCGGCTACGTGCTGTGCGCGCTCGCCGCGCTGCTGTTGCCGTTCCTGGCAAGGGAATCGGCGAACCCGGTCACCTCGGTGCTCGTGGTCGGCGCGGTCGTCCTGTTCGAGGTCTGGCTGATCGCGTCGCGGCGGAGCTTGCTCATCCCCGCCGCGACGCTGGTCGGCCTGCTGGGCTTCATGACCCAGAACCTGTTGACCTAGCTAGGAAACCTGCGGAAGCACCTCGCTGGCGATCAGCTCGATCTGGTCGAGGTCGCCGAGGTCCATCATCTGGAAGTAGACGCGGGTGATCCCGGTCTTGTCCTTCCACTGCCCCAGCTTGTCCACCACCTCGGCGGGCGAGCCCGCGAGGCCGTTGCGCCGCAGCTCCTCGGCCTCGCGGCCGATCGCGGCGGCGCGCTCGGCGAGCCTGGCCTCGTCCTTGGCGACGCAGCCGACCATGACGACGGAGCGCACCACCGAGCGCGGGTCGCGGCCCTTCTCCGCGCAGGCCGCCGCGACGCGTTCGAACTGCGTGACCGCGGTGTCGATGTCGGCGAAGGGCACGTTGAACTCGTCGGCGTAGCGCGCGGCCAGCTTCGGCGTGCGCTTCGCCCCGAGCCCGCCGATCAGCACCGGCGGATGTGGGCGCTGCGCGGGCTTGGGCAGCGCGGGCGAGTCGGTGAGCTGGTAGTGCTGCCCCTGGTAGGAGAAGGTCTCACCCTCCGAGGTCTGCCACAGGCCGGTGATCACCGCGAGCTGTTCGGCGTAGCGGTCGAACCGCTCCCGCACATCGGGGAACGGGATGCCGTAGGCGGTGTGCTCCTCGGCGAACCAGCCGGAGCCGAGGCCGAACTCGACCCGTCCGCCGGACATGTGGTCGACCTGCGCCACGGAGATCGCCAGCGGTCCGGGGTGGCGGAAGGTGCCCGCCGTCATCAGGGTGCCGAGGCGGATGCGCGAGGTCTCCCGCGCCAGCCCGGCCAGCGTGATCCACGCGTCGGTCGGTCCGGGCAGCCCGGTGCCCCCGCCCATCTTCAGGTAGTGGTCGGAGCGGAAGAACGCGCCGTACCCCGCGTCCTCGGCACAGCGAGCCACGCGCAACAGGTCGTCGTAGGTGGCCCCTTGCTGGGGCTCGGTGAAGATCCGGAAGTCCACGGGCACCGAACCTAGTGGCGCACACCACTCACTGCCCAGTGGCAACCGGGCAGTCGGTCCACCCGGTTTCCTTCAGCGCGCGCAGCCCGGTCACCACGCTCTCGATGCAGCGGCCGATCTCCTCGCTGGCCTTCTTCTGGTCCTCGGCCGCGGCGATCATGGTCGCTCCCCCGGCCAGCGCGCCGAAGAGCAGCCGCGCCATCGGCTCCTCCGGCAGCTCGCCGATCAGCCCGGAGTCCATCAGCCCGCTGACCGCCGTGCGGACCAGCCCGTAGCTGAACCGCTCCTCCGCCCGCTTCCACTGCTCGTAGCCCATCACCACCGGGCCCTCGTGCAGCACGATCCGCTGGTAGGCGGGTTCGAGGCAGACCTGGAGGTAGGCGCGCAGGCCCTCCAACGAGGTCTGCCACACGTCACCGGGCTGCGAGACGATCTCCGAGAGCCGGGCGAGCATGTCCTGCTCCACCGCGTCGAAAGCGGCCTCGAACAGGCCCTGCTTCCCGCTGAAGTGGTGGTAGAGCGCGCCCTTGGTGACCCGCGCCCGCTTGCACACCTCATCCAGCGAGGTGCCCGCGTAACCGCGCTCGGTGAACAGCACGACAGCCCCGTTCACCAGGGCTTTCCTGGTGGATTCCGAGTAGTCCACCCGCCGCGGCCGCGCTGTCGCCATGCTCACAACACTACGACATACCGAGAGTACGTACCGATGGTATGGTGACCGTGTCGGCCATACCGCCGGTATGGCGCAAACCACAGGTATGACGGGGAGGCAGGCCATGAGCTGGGAAGACTTCTACCGCCGCCGTGACGCGTTGGACGCTGCGGTCACTGCCGCCTGCGCCCGTTCCGATGCCCTGTTGCCCGCTGTCGCGGAGATTGAAGACGTGCCCGCCGCGCTGCACTACCGGTGGATGCTGCTGCTGACCTCGCGCGTGGACCTCGCGTTGCTGGAGGCCGAGCGCACCGGCGGCGACCGCGTCGAAGCCGTCTCCTCCGCCTGGCACCGCACCGCCGAGACCGAGCCCGCGCTGCGCCGGGTGCTCGACGCCAACCCCGTCCCGGACGCCTCGCTCGCCCGCGAGCGCCGCATGCTCGCGCTCGCCGCCGGACTGGCCGAAGCCGGGGACTCCTCCGAAGACATCGACCGGATCGGCGCGGCGTTCCTCGGCCTCGTGCGCAACGCACCGAAGCCCGTAGCCCGGCACTCCCCGCTCAGCGGGCTGCTCCGCAAGCTCGCGCTGAGTGCCTGACAAACCGCACTGGCGAGACCGACTACTCACAGGTAGGCATGGGACATGTCGAAGTGGACCGCAGCCGACATCCCCGACCAGTCCGGCCGGACCATCCTGATCACCGGAGCCAACTCCGGTCTGGGCCTGGCCAGCGCGACCGCGCTCGCGGCGCGGGGCGCGCGGGTGCTGCTCGCCTGCCGCTCCCCCGAGCGCGGCGCGAGCGCGCTCGACCAGGTCGGCCGCGTCGCCACGGGTGAGCGGCCGGAACTGGTCGCGCTGGACCTCGCCGACCTGTCCTCCGTGCGCAAGGCCAGCGAGGAGATCCGCGAGCGCACCGGTGACCAGCTGCACGTGCTGATGAACAACGCGGGTGTGATGGGCCCGCCGCTGCGCCGCACCACCGACGGCTTCGAGTCCCAGATCGGCACCAACCACTTCGGGCACGCCGCGCTGACCTGGCTGCTGATGCCCGCGATCCGCGACCGCGTGGTCACGGTGTCCTCCCTCGCCCACCGCCGCGGCGGACTGCGCGTGGACGACCCCAACTTCGAGCTGCGCCGCTACGACCCGGTCACCGGGTACGGCCAGTCCAAGCTGGCGAACCTGCTGTTCGCGTTCGAGCTGAACCGCAGGCTGGCCAAGTCCGGCTCGGACGTGCTCAGCGTCGCGGCGCACCCCGGCTTCACCAAGAGCGAGCTGTCCGCCAACATGGCCCGCTCGCGCGGCAGCAGGCTCATCGAGCGCGGCGCCGAGCTGGCCAACCGGGTGATCTCGCAGGACACCGCGACCGGGGCGCTGCCCCAGCTGTACGCGGCGACCATGCCCGACGTGCGCGGCAGCGAGTACTTCGGCCCCAGCAGCCTGCTCGAACTCTTCGGCTCCCCCGCCCGCGCCCGCGCCTCCGCGCGCGCCCGGGACCAGGTGCTGGCCCGCAGGCTGTGGGTGGTGACCGCCGAGCTGACCGGAGTCACACCCGACCCCTCCTGATTTCCGGACGAACGGGCGTAGGCTGGGCGCGTGACCGTGGTTCCTGAGGGCCGCAAGCTGCTGCGGCTGGAAGTTCGCAACAGCGAGACTCCCATCGAGAGAAAGCCCTCGTGGATCAAGACGAAGGCGAAGATGGGCCCGGAGTACTCCGAGCTCAAGAGCCTGGTCAAACGCGAGGGCCTGCACACGGTGTGCGAGGAGGCCGGCTGCCCCAACATCTACGAGTGCTGGGAAGACCGCGAGGCCACCTTCCTCATCGGCGGTGAGCAGTGCACCCGCCGCTGCGACTTCTGCCAGATCGACACGGGCAAGCCCGCCGCGCTGGACCGCGACGAGCCCCGCCGGGTCGCCGAGTCCGTCCAGGCGATGGGCCTGCGCTACTCGACGGTGACCGGGGTGGCCCGCGACGACCTGGAGGACGGCGGCGCCTGGCTCTACGCGGAGACCGTGCGGCAGATCCACGAGCTGAACCCGGGGACCGGCGTCGAGCTGCTGATCCCGGACTTCAACGCCGACCCCGAGCAGCTGGCCGAGGTCTTCGGCTCGCGCCCGGAGGTGCTGGCGCACAACCTGGAGACGGTGCCGCGCATCTTCAAGCGCATCCGCCCGGCCTTCCGCTACGAGCGCTCGCTCGACGTGATCACCCGCGCCCGCGAGGCCGGGCTGGTCACCAAGTCCAACCTGATCCTGGGCATGGGCGAGGAGCCGGAGGAGGTCACGGCCGCGCTGCACGACCTGCACGAGGCGGGCTGCGACATCATCACCATCACCCAGTACCTGCGGCCGAGCCCCCGGCACCACCCGGTGTCCCGCTGGGTCAAGCCGCAGGAGTTCGTCGACCACTCGAAGAAGGCCGAGGAGATCGGCTTCGCGGGTGTGATGGCCGGGCCGCTGGTGCGCTCGTCCTACCGCGCGGGTCGCCTCTTCACGCAGGCGGTGCGCCACCGCGGCGAAGAGGTCCCGGAGAACCTGCGCCACCTCAGCGAGCAGGGCACCGCCGCGCAGGAGGCCAGCGCCGTCCTCGCCCGCCAGTAACGTCCCAGCGGGGTTCCACCGTCTTCAAGTACCGCGAACCCCGCCCAAAACCGTCTCAAACGACACCAAACCCTCCTGCGACAGCTGACATCGGTGGCCGGGATGCGCCGTGCTTGAAGACCAGCGCACCCCGGCCCACCTAGCGTTATCCGCAGGCGGTGACCCGCGCGGCGGCAAGGCGTAGTCCGCTGCGCCCGCCGTGCCGGTGCACGGCGTCGACCGCGAACGCGCTGCACGAAACCGGCTGCGGGCAGGCGACCGTGAAGCGCGAGAGCAGCGCCTGGTAGCCGCGCAACGCGCCGAGCGCGAACCGCCTCGACGCGGCACCGTCTCCCACCAGGCGCGATGCCGCCATCAGCAGCGCGGACGGCCTGGGCAGCAACGTGAAGTTGCCGCCGCCACCGCCGCCCCCTCCGTCGCCACCACCACCGCCGCCGTCGCTGCCGCCTCCCCCGTCAGTCCCGGAGTTGCAGCCGCCACCGCTGCCGTTGTTCGAGGACGCAGCCCCGCTCCACCCGCTGTTGCCTTTGCGTCGTGCCATCGCGGACCCCTAACGATCGCTCACTTGGCGCATCGGACAGCTCCGATACTCCAGACTTCCGAGGCACCGCGCCAGGAACTCGTCGGCCCGGCGCAACGGCCCGCGCTCACGGCCGTATCCTGGAGGCATGGCCCCCAAGCAGGACAAGGCTGCCGCCAAGGAAGCGAAGCGCGCACGCCGCGAAGCATCCCGTCAGCGCCGCAAGCAGATCTTCGAGGCGTTCAAGATGCAGCGCCGCGAGGACCGCGGCCTGATCCCGTGGATGCTCGGCGCGTTCCTGGTGGTGGCGGGCGGCATCTTCGCCCTCGGCCTGATCTGGGACATGCACTGGGTGTTCCTCGCCCCGGGCATCGCCTTCGGCGTGCTCGCGGCGGTGGTGATCTTCGGCCGCAGGGTGCAGCGCAACGTCTTCACCAAGGCCGACGGCCAGCCGGGTGCGGCGGCGTGGGCGCTGGACAACATGCGCGGCAACTGGCGGGTCACCAAGGCCGTCGCGGGCACCACGCAGCTCGACGCCGTGCACCGGGTCGTCGGCCGCTGCGGTGTCGTGCTCGTCGGTGAGGGCGCTCCGCACCGCGTGAAGCCGCTCCTGGGCCAGGAGAAGAAGCGCATCGCCAGGGTGATCGGCCAGACCCCGATCTACGACCTGATCGTCGGCAACGAGGACGAGCAGGTCCGGCTCAAGGACCTGCAGCGGCACATGACCAAGCTGCCCCGCAACATCACCAAGGCGCAGGTCGAGGTGATCGAGACCCGGCTCTCGGCACTGGCCGCGCGCGGAGCCGCGATGCCCAAGGGCCCGCTGCCCCAGGGCGCCAAGATGCGCAACGTCCAGCGCGCGATGCGCCGCCGCTAGCCCCAAGAACCCCGTTTCGTACTCATAACGGGAGGCCCCACGGAGGCAGATCCACCGAGGGGACGTACCCGCAGGCTAGCGGCCCGCACCGGGGCCGTCGGGGGTTTGCGCCGAGGGGCGTGGGGCGAGCACTTGCCCCGCGACCTCGGCGGGAAGCCCTGGAGTGTCGGTGCTGGTCGGTAGCCTGGGGGCACGGGTAATCGCTAACGCGCGGGTGCGTGAAGGGACCCCCCGCGAGTGAGCGTCAAGAGCACCATCCCCGGTACTGGTTGGGTCGAGGATCTTCCGTCGGGCAACTTCCGGGGCCGTTATCTGGACCCGGTCACGGGTAAGAAGCCGGGCAAGTCGTGGCCGTCCTGGGATGAGGCCAACGCCTGGCAGATCGAGAGGCGTCTGGACGTCCATAGCCTGTACACCGATGCGGGTGTGGAGCTGCGGACGTTGCAGCGCGGCGTCCCGCTGTTCGAGGCGTTCGCCACGGAGTGGGTGAAGACCCACCCGACCAACAGCGCGGCAACGCGCCGCACCTACGGCAGCCATGTCCGGGCGCTCAACGTCCACCTCGGCGACAAGCGAGTGGATCGGATCGAGGAAAACCACGTGCTCGTCATGATGGGTGCGTGGCGGGAAGCCGGGTTGTCCTCGGGCACGATCGCCGCGCGGCTGGTGGTCTTTCGCCAGATCATGAAAGCGGTCCATCGGAAGTACAAGACCGAGGACCCCTCTGCCTCGATCTCGGCGCCGCCGTCGGGGCGCAAGCCGGACCGGATTCTGTCCGAGCAGGAAGTGTGTCTGCTGTTGGCGTTCATGCCGCATTGGCTGTGGCCCGCTGTGCTGTTGGCCTTTGACTGCGGGCTGCGCTTGGGCGAGGTCTTGGGACTGCGGGTGCTGCGGCTGGACCTGGACGGCGCCATGGTTGAGGTGGCGGATGTGTTGGAAGAGAACGGGAATCTCCGCAACTACCCGAAGGGCAAGGTGGCCGAGACGATCCCGTTGACGCCGCGCGTGGTAGCAGCCCTGCGCGGGCACCTGGTCGACTTCCCCGCCGGACGCATGGAAACGGTCTTCCGGGACCCGAAGACGGGCGGGCCGGTGGGGCACGCGCAGTTGAAGTACCAGTTCTACAAGGCACGCAAGGCCGCCGGACTGGACGACCCGCAGCCCACCTTCCACGACCTGCGGCACTCGTGTGCCACGCGTCTGGCGCGGCGGGGTGTTCCGGCCACGATCATTCAGATGATCTTGCGGCACAAGAACCTCGCCACGACTCAGCGCTACATCGAACGCGCCGCGCAGACCGATCAGGCCGCGTGGATGCGCTTTGCGTTCGAGGGTGGGGAGTCGCCGCTGCCGGTGGCCGCGTAGTGGGCAGGTGCCGGACCCGTCGGGGGGCGTCGGGTCCGGCACCTGCGGTCAGGGGGCCGCACGAGGGGAAGGCGCGGCGGGAAGGCGCCGAGTCGAGCACGCGGTGAGCAGGGTCCGCGACAGCCGATGTATCAGGGAGCGCTCGCCCTCGGCGAGTTTGGCGCTGTTGTGTTCGGCAACGAAGACGCACTGCCGAGCGAACTCGCTCACCTGGACCGGGTCGGCGAACCGCAGTCGCGGCGAGACCAGCAAGACCAGAAGGCCGTCCTCGGCCTGGTCCATCGCGAGTGTGGCAGTGGTCAACGTGTCATCGACGCGAACACGCAAGCCGTCCATTCATCCCCTCCGTCTGCGTCCACATCGGACGCACCCCACTTGCCCCGCTGCTCCGCCCCCCAGCGGCACTACGGCACGGGACAAGCGCTCCTGCCTCGGTAACCGGGCCATGCTCGTTCGCATACCGACCGACCGGTTACTTTGGTCATCGTTGCAGGAGGGTGGCGGCGTTACCCACCAGTTATTGCAAGTTGCATCTTCTGGGTGACTACGCGCCCGAGTCCCCGGCTCGCCGCGCTCCGGCGACCATCTCGCGCACGATCCGTTGCGGCACTGCGGGGAGGTCGCGGAAGTCCGCGAGGACGTCCCGCGCGAGCCGCTGACCTTCGGGCGAGAGCGCCCTGAAGTCAGCCACCAGCGCCGCCTCGGCGTCGGTCAGAACCACATCCGCCTTGGCCGACTCGCCCGCCGCGAAACCGGCATCGGCCAGCGCCGCTTCCGACAACTCGGCCAACGGAGCCCCGATCGCCTCGGCGATCTTCAACAGAAGGTCCGGACTGGTTCGCCTGTACTTGTCTCGCGTCGACGGCTTGAGGTAGTAGGCAATCGCCCCCGCCTGCAATCCCGCTTCGCGCTCCAACTGGGCGACCGAGCGACCGGCGACATATCGGCGGATCACTTGTCGTAGCAACGGTTCCGCGCTCTCGCGCCCCTCATCCCCCCTGGACACGCTTCCCCCTTCAAGGTCCTCGTGAGACCTCTGTGTCATGCGTGCCGCAGCACGCCGAACGAGTCGACCTTAACGGCTTCGCCGCGCTCGGATGCGTGTTCGAGCACCCGATTGATCTTGCTCTCACGAAGCCGCGCGCGTCTCCGAGCGACACAGCACGCCAGATCATGACACGTGACGCCAAGCACCGTGGCATCGGTTGACAAAGGTGTCTGGAGATCGGCACGGTAGTCACAGGTCGGGGCACGGCACGGACGGTTCGCAGGAAACAACAACCGCCATCAACGCCCGCACCCGCGCGCAGCATCCGGAATGCCTGGACTGGCCCTCGGTTGCCGTGCCCCGACCACGCACACGTAGTTCATCCGAGGCGCCGGGGGGCGCCTTGTCGCTGACCGGGGGACGTTCGTCATGACCAGCGCAGGCCGCGCCGCTGCCACATCCGAGCTGAGCTTTCAGGAGGCGGCGCGCGAGCTGGGAGTGTCCACCCGCACCATCACTCGCCTGCGCGCCTCCGGTGAGCTGGCCGTGGTCATGATCGGCGGACGGCCCCGCGTGCCCGCCTCGGAGATCACCGACTATCGCGCCCGCGCGCTCAAAGCCGGTCGCAACGCCGCCGCCGCACGCCGCCGCGCCACGCGCTGACGCGCCCTCTCCTCTTTCCGCCACACCGCGCCTGCGGGCGCGTGTGCCTACCGACGTCCTCGGCCGTCAGGAGGCGGCTCCGCCATGCCTGAAACACCCACGCGCACAACACCATCCGGCCCGACCGAGGTGGAGTTGGACGAGCACCGCGCCGTGATCGAGTTGATCGGGCAGGTACGCGCCCAGCGTGAGCGCCTGGCCGCCGTGCTCACCACCTTGGAAACCTCGGTGAAGGCGCGGATGGGCGAGGCCGAAGTGGGCACGCTCGACGGCGAACCCGTGGTGCGCTGGACGGCGACCCTGCGCACGTCCCTGTCTCAGCGACTCGTCAAGGCGTTGCACCCGCAGGTGGTCACCGAGTGCTTGGAAACCCAGCGGGTCCGCACGTTTCGGTGGGTGAGCCGGTGATCGGCGAGCCCGAGGACGGCGTGCTGCCCGATGAGATCGAGCTGAAGCGCGTCACCGTGCCCGCCGCCCGTCGGGCCGTGCGGGCGCCGGTCGACCGGGGCGATGTCGTCTCCGAGGTGTGCGCACTGCTGGTGCTGGACCCGATGCACGCCCGCGACACCGAGGCCGTGGTGTCGGCAATCCTGGCCGCCGCCCTACGCCAACCACACCACCTGGTCACCGCGAACACCTGGCGAGCGCACCTGCCTACGTGGGTGGCGCCGCAGATGGTGGGAGCGACGGTCAAGCGCCTGGTGGACGCCAAGGTCTTGTTGCCGACCGGCCGGTGGGTGCGGTGTTCCGATGCCGCCGCGCGCAACGTCGGCAAGCCGCAGCCGGTCTACCGCCTCGCGCCCGAACTGGCCGACACAGCCTGACGAGCAGCGGTTTCACCCCGTCTTCGATGTCACCGCGGAACGTCTCTGCGCGTTTCCGCGGGCACACCTTTCCGTTACACAGCAAGGGAGTTCTTCACTGTGGCGCGTGACCACGCCCGTATCGAGTGCGGCATCTGGGCCGAAGGATCGGACTTCCGCACCCTCGGAGAGGGGGCGCAGCGGCTGTACTTCCTGTTGCTCTCGCAGGAAGAGCTGTCCTACTCCGGGTTGCTGCCGTTGCGGGTGCGCCGCTGGGCACGGATGTCGCCGAGCAGCACCCCGGAGAGCATCGCCGCCGCGCTGGCCGAGCTGGACGCCGCCCGCTACGTCGTCACCGACCACGACACCGAGGAAGTCCTGGTGCGCGCCCTGATCCGCCGCGACGGGATCTGGAAGCAACCCAACATCCTGGCCGCCGGGCTCCGGCAGGCGTTCAGCATCACCTCGGCGCTACTGCGGCAGGCTCTTGCCGCCGAGCTGCGGCGCCTGCCCGCCGAGGTCTGCGGCCCCACCCCGGCGTTGGTCGCCGAGGCGTTGGTGGCCGGTGCCCAGCACGCCCCCGAAGCCCTCGCGGCACGCCCCGCTCGCCGCACCACCAAGGCCACCCCGCCCGCCGAGCCGAAGCGGCGCACCACCCGCTCGGCGCCGCCCGCCGAGCCCGCTCCTGCACCCGCCGAGACCCCTCTGGACGCCCCGGAAACCGAGGGTTCGCCGAAGGGTTCCGGGAACCCTTCGGCTCAGTCTCAGGGGGTAGGGGGAAGGGTTATAGCTGTTAAGCCTGAGTTGGTACCAACTCAAGTTGGTGTGTCGCGCGAGCGCGCGAGCACCGCGCACCGACGTCTCGCTGAGCACCTGGTGGCCGAACACACCCCGCCCCAGCCCCAAGCCGTCCGCGCCAAGCTGATTGGGCACGCCGAGCGGTTGCTGGGTGAGGGCATCGTCGAGGCGCACGTGGCCGCCGGACTGCGCCGATGGTCAAGCAAGACCCTTGGCGCGGCGATGCTCGGCGAACTGGTCGCCGAAGCCATGCGCAGCAACAAAACAGCAGGTCAGACGATGCCGGCTGGGGCCGACGCGAAGGTGGCGGGCTGGTTGGAGCTCGCCGGTCAGCTCGGCGGCGCCCACGCGCCCGGTTGGGGTGCGCTGCCGCAGCTCGGCCCCGCGATCAGCGCCGGGGGCCGAGGGTGACCGGCGAGGAAGCCGCCGCGCTGCTCGCGGCGGTGGCCTCGGTGGACCGCATGGCCCAGCGCCCGTCTGCGGCCGTGGCGACCGGGTGGGCCGAAGTGCTCGCCGAGGTGCCGCTGGCCGTGGCCCTGCACGCCGTCGGCAAGCACTACCAGCGCACCAAGGACCCGATCAGCCCGGCCGACATCTGGGCCTTCCACCGCCGCCGTCAGCTCGCCGAAGCCGAGCGCCGAGCCAACCTGCCCTCGGGCTTCACCGACCGGGCGCAGGCCGCCGCCGCCGGACGCCGGGGTATGGGCCGCATCCGCGCAGAAATGGGCTGGGAGAACCGGACCCGATGACCACACCGCCTATCCACACCATGATCCACAACCGGGGGACAACGTGACCGTGCTCGACTGGGACACCGCCTACCGCTGCCACCGAGGCCACCGTTGCACCGACGCCGAACGCGTCGAACTCGCGCTGCTCGCCCCGCACTTGGTGCGCGCCGACGGCCCTCGGTGGGTTCGCCTCGGCGCCCGCATCGCCACTTTGAACGGCTTGTGCTCGGTGTGCACCGAGCATGTGCGCCGCGCTATCTCCGCCCTCCCGTTGGACTACGCCGAGTTGTCCACCGTCCTCGGGGTCAGCGGCGGCGGGGGCGCTGAGCGGGTCGCCGGATCACGCGAGCTGCCCGTGCCTGTGCGCCTGGAAGTCGAAGCCACGCAACGGAAAATCGCCTTCGAGGCTGACCGGTGGGCCGAGATCGTCGCGGACGTCCGCTGCCTGTCCTGGGCGGTGGACGGGCTGCGGCCCGCCGTGATGATCGAGCGCGCCGCCGCGCTGCTCACCGAGCGCCTGGACGTGCTGCTGACTGTGCCGCCGTGGCCGGTCACCGAGTGGAACGCCGAGGGCGCCGAGTGGTCCGTGGTCGAGTGCGACGGACTCACCGGCGCGCTGACCCTGATGGCGCTGCACACCGCCGTCACGGCGCTGGCCGGACGGGCCGAGCAGGACACCCGCCTGCCGATGCCCTGTCCGCGCTGCGAACGCCTTGCGCTGCGGCGGCCCAACGGGACTGATCACGCGGACTGCCGCGCCTGCCACCACCGCCTCACCGCCGACGACCTCGACGCGTTCACCGTGGCGCTGACCGGCTCGGCGCCGGGGGTGTTGCGGTGAGCCGCGCGTGGCCGTGGCCCGCTGACACCGCGTTGGACCGCGCCCGCCGCCTCGCGCTCGGCTACCGCGCTGCGCTGGCCGAGGCCGACCCGCAGCGCTGCGCCCAGCTCGACACCCACGCAGTGAACTTCGGCGAGGCGTGGGTGAACCACACGCCGAGCACCCTCGCCCCGGACGCAATGCTCTCGGCGGTCGAACTCGCCGAGGCGTTGGGCGTCACTCCGGAGCGCATCCGCAAAGCCGCCAGCAGAGGCACGATCGACCGATTCCCCACTTCGGCGGGACCGCGTTACCGCGCCGGTGATGTCCTTGACTGGCTCGCCATACAGCGTCGCGCTCGCCACCGCCAGCCATATGTCGACAGACAGCGCCACGACATTGACGGCGACCAAACGTGACTGTCACAGTTATGGCCTACCACCAGTCTGCCTACAGGCCGCAGAGCTGTGCGAATAACTGAAGAGATCGGGGGGTTGCGGAATCTTCGACTCCGCAACCCCCACAAGATCAGCTAGACCGAATCCAGCTCAAGGTCACGTGAACGACCTTTGCCGCCGCCGCAGTCATCGCCACCAAGCGCTCGGCGCCCCGAGGAAGCGCGCTGACCAGCGCCTCAAGTGCCGCTGTGGCGCCGCAGAGGTAACAAGCGGTTCCCTTGGACGCTGATCTGCACGACGTTGCGCAATGACGAAACATTCCCCTGCTCCACAACTGAGGAAACGGACCTTCCCTCGCGAGGTCTGAACGGACTTTGCGCTGACGAGGCCAGTGTCAGCGACTAAATAGGCACCCGTGGAGAAGGTATCCAGATTCGGCACCGCTGTCACCATGTCTAGAGTGGAAGCGAGGTGGAAGGTAATCCGCAATTGCGGCTCAGTTGCCGCAAGTTGCCTGGAAAGTGAGGCTCAAGTTGCCAACTTGATCTCTATTTTCTCCAGTTTCTGCGGAATGATCTTCCACTTTTGCCTACTGTTGCCGACTCAGCTTCCACATCGAGGCTTACCCGTTCGGGTGATGGCCGCCCCTCGCGGCAGGCTTGCGTCAACCAGCATGGTCAACCTCGGCCGCGCTCGGCCAGAAGGCCCCTGCTGCCCTCGGACCATCTCCTTCCGGTCCGAGGGCATCTCTATGCTCGGGGGTGGTGGGTGCCCGGCTGGCGAGGATCAACCCGACGCTCTCGCCTGCCGCCGGACTGGCCGCAGCGCCGCGCCCGCGTGCTCGCCCGTGACCCGCTCTGCTGCCACTGCTACCGCGCGCCGTCCACCGAGGCCGACCACATCGTGCCCGGCGACGACCACCGGCTGACGAACCTGCAAGGGCTCTGTTCCCCTTGCCACCGAACGAAAAGCGGCCGAGAGGGCGCCGCTGCCGCGCACGCTCTCCGCGAGCCACGGCACCGTCCACCCGAGCCGCACCCCGGACTACTGCGATAGGAGAACGACCATGCGCGTGCGCATGCTGACCGACCTCGGCGGGCATCCCGCCGGAAGCGTCATCGAACTGGACGCAGCAAGCGCGGAGTGGCTGTTAGAACGTAGCCACGTCGAAAACGAAGCGAAGAACGAGTCAGAATCTAGTTCGCCTAGCAGATCGAACGGAAGATCGCGCAACTAACCGGTGCGCTGATGTGTGACACGTGGGATAGCACAGATTCTGTGCTAGCGGGCTAGCACAAGAAGTTACCATCTGACTGGTAACATGGTTCTAGCTTGCGCAGGTGACAAACGCGCAAGGCGTGCTCGATCTTCATCGTCGAGTGCGTGTTAGGGGTCGGCGCCCGGCGCGCTAACGCCGGGACACCGACTGGCCGGTGCTTATTCCGAGTCGAACCAGTTGGACAGACTAGAGACCCGGAGCACCACGAGCAGGAGCCTGAACCAGAACTTCGGGCTCCTGCTCCGCACCTTCAGGTGCTTGACGATGCGTCGCAGACGAGCCCCGAGCGAGCCAGCTGACGGCTGCTCCCTCGGCTCTGGTGGTTCCCGATCGCTTGAGTCGTGCACATCTTCCCCTTCCTGTCCTTGCGCCGAGTAGACGCGGGACGCGCCTGCGTCCCCCGAACGCAGGCAAAGGGAGTTGTTCACCACTCACGTCCACAATATCGCAGTCCGTCAGCGACTCACGCAGGGAGCAGTGGACATATGGCGCGCCATGTCGCCAGAGTTCCCGCGAGGGATTGGTTGCTCACCAAAAGAGCTGGTCAGAGCTAGCTCGCTGTCTCACCTTACAAAATGTTGTAAGGTGACCAGCTCACCCGAAAGTGTAGTAGGAAGCCCTGTCCTACCGTATGGTTAGCGATTGATGCTACTGGCAACCCGTATTCGGATTTCCAGTTTCCGGTAATCCCGTATACGGCTTCCTGGTGCTGGTCTCGATTGCCGTTCCGCTGCCAGGCGACTGGCTTGGCAGGGGGAGGCCCCCGGCAGGAACATCTCGCCCCCGCCTTGTCATAGCTAGCCGCCCTCTGTACGGGTCTGGGAGTTCCGGCCGCTCGGCGGCGGGGGCTGGCGCGGCGGCCAGCTCGCCGAGCGCGTGGCCCAGCCTGAGCCGAGCCGGATGTGGACGGTCTCCGCTTTGCTGGGCGAGTACGGAAAGCGAATTGCGCGAGGGGGTGCCATGGCTGGATACGGTCCGCCACCCAACAAGAAAAAGCGTCGCCGCAATGCCGATCTTTTCCAAGGGCAGCACGTCGCTGTTTCCGCTGACGGGCCAACGGATGCCCCCGACTTGCCGAATGCTTCGGCTTTCTCGGAGTGGACGCGGTCATGGTATGAGACATGGACCCGCGCGCCGCAGGCGTCTGCTTTCGTGGCTACCGATTGGCAGCGACTCCACATGCTCGCTTCCCTGGTCGAGTCCTATTATGCGGAGCCGTCCGCGAAACTGCTTTCTGAGATTCGCTTGAATGAGAGCCTGCTCGGCGCGACGCATGTTGACCGGCTCCGCGGTCGCATTGTTGTTTCCCGTGAAGATGAGGCCGCGGACTCCGGCATGGAAATGGGTGATTCCGCGGCTTCGGTGACGCGACTCGCGGAGCGGCGAAATCGTTTGAACGGAGCGTGAGGGGCCGAGTCAGCCGGCCCGGAGAGGGGCGAGTGTGCCGCGCGAGTTGGTCTACGCCCCAGGTCACGACCGTAGCCGCTCGCTCGGCTGGCTCTGGGCCGCGTGGGTTGAGCACTTCTGCGTCCACGGACCGGGTGATGTCCAGGGCGAGTGCATTGAGCTTGACGATGAATTCGCCGGATTCGGTGTTGATGCCTACGCGCTCGACGAGAAAGGACGCCGCCTCTACACCCGTGCTGCTCTCGTGCGTCCGAAGGGGCGAGCAAAATCCGAACTCGCCGGGTTTGTCGGCCTGTTTGAGGGATTTGGGCCGTGCCGGTTTGCCGGCTGGGCGCAGGGTGGTGAGGTTTTCCGGTGGCGAGACTTCCGCTACACCTATTCTCTCGGCGAGCCGATGGGCCACTTTCTGACCTATCCGTTCATTCGCTGCCTGGCCACTGAGGAATCGCAGACGGGCAATACCTATGACGTCATCCACTACAACCTGACGGACGGCCCGTTGGGTGAAGGATTGGATTCGTCGGTGGCCGGTCTCACCCGGATTCTGCTTCCGGGCGGCGGGGAGATTGTGCCGTCTACGGCGTCCAGTAGCGCGAAGGATGGCGGCAAGGAATCGCTGGCGATTTATGACGAGCCGCATTTGTACGTCACGCCGGAGCTGCGGCGGATGTTCCGCACGGTCGACCGGAACCTACGGAAGCGCAAGGCCGCCGAGCCGTGGGGACTGTTGACGTCGACGATGTACCAGCCCGGCGAGGGCTCGGTGCTCGAAGACGTCGACCACCAGGCGACCGCGATCCGCGAGGGGCGCACCCGTGCCTCGCGGCTGCTGTGGGATCACCGGCAGGCGCCGGATGAGGTGGACCTGACCGACCTGGACGCGGTGGTGGCGGCGCTGGCCGAGGCATACGGTCCGGCGGCGGCGTGGATGGACTTGCCGGGCATGGTGACCGATGAGTTCTGGGACCTCACCAAGTCGGTGACGGAGTCCCGGCGCTACTTCTTCAATCAGCGGCAGGCCGCGAGCGATGCGTGG
Organism: Allokutzneria sp. A3M-2-11 16; assembly: GCF_024213555.1. Classification (GTDB taxonomy): domain Bacteria; phylum Actinomycetota; class Actinomycetes; order Mycobacteriales; family Pseudonocardiaceae; genus Allokutzneria. The sequence continues at coordinate 712,899 of NZ_JANAVO010000002.1, forward strand.
ACCACGGCGGCGGATTGGGATGCCTGCCACGATCCGCAGCGCCCGCCGGTCGATGTCGGCGAGACGGTGGTGCTGTTCTTCGACGGCTCCCGCAATGACGACGCCACCGGCCTGGTGGCTGTGCGCGTCGCCGACGGGCACCCGAGGGTGCTGCACTGCCAGGAACGGCCGCCGGATGCCAAGCGCGGGACCTGGGCGGTGGACAAGGCCGCTGCTGATCTCGCGGTGGCCGAGGCGTTCGCGGACTTCGACGTGGCCGCGTTCTACGCCGACGTGCGGGAGTTCGAGGACGAGGTGGACGAGTGGGCGCTGACCTACCGGGACCGCCTGTTGATCAAGGCCACCACGGGCAAGAACGCGCACGCGGTGGCGTTCGACATGCGCGTGCGTGGCGTCGACTTCGTCCCGGCGGTCAAGCGCACGCTGGTGGACATCGAATCCCGCTCGCTCACCCATGACGGGGACCTGCGGCTACGGCGGCACGTGCTCAACGCCCGGCGCGCGCCAGGTCGGTTCGGGGTCTCGATCAGCAAGGCCACCCCGGAGTCCCCGCACAAGATCGACCTTGCGGTGTGCCTGATCGGCGCCCGGCTCGCCCGGCGCCATGTGCTTGCCTCCGCTGCGTGGGCCAAGCGCGCCAAACCTCGCCGAAACACTGCCTATTTCGTTTAGTTCCAACATGATCGCGCGAACACTGGGGGTGATGTGGTTCTCTCCCAACGGGATACGATGGACATCGCTACCCGCATCCACGCGGCCAACGGCGGCACGCGCGGCCGAACCGCGAGGCTGCTGCGCTACATCAACGGTGAGCACGACACCCCGCGCCTGCCCAGCGGGGTCAGCCCGGAACTGCGGCGGCTGGCCGAGGACTCGCGGCTGAACCTGTTGCCGCTGATCGTGGAATCCCACGTGCAGCGCCTGAAGGTGGACGGCTACCGCACGAAAGGCGCCGAGGCGAACTCCTCGCCGTGGGCGGACTGGCAGGCCAACCGGATGGACGCGCGTCAGTCGAGCGTGCACCGGGACGCCATTACCTACGGCGTGTCCTACGTCGTGGTGCTGCCCGGTGAGCCCTCGCCGGTCATCCGCCCAGTGTCCCCGCGTCGCATGGTCGCGGTCTATGACGACGAAGCCTCCGACGACTTTCCGTTGTACGCCTTGGAGGTTCGCCGCTCGGCGACACCGGCCGGGCCGCGCAATCTCGCGCGCTTGTATGACGCGAACGCGGTGTACTTCCTGGCCGCCGAGGAACACGGCGGAGGATGGTCCTATGTGGAGCATCGCGAGCACGGCTTGGATGTCTGCCCGGTGGTGCGGTTCCGCAACACCTACGAGACCAACGCCGAGGGCTACACGCTCGGTGAGATCGAGCGCCGCATTCCGATGCAAAACTCCTTGAACCAAACCAACTTCAGCCTTGCGGTGATCAAGGAGTTCGGGGCGTTCCGGCAGCGGTACGCCATCGGGTGGGAACCACCGCGCGATGAGAAGACCGGGTTGCCGCGCGAGGATGCCGCGCTGACCGCGTCCATCCGCCGCCTGTGGGCCTTCGGCGATCCCGACGTGAAGTTGGGCGAGTTCGACGCCACGAACATGGACGGCTACCTGCGCGCCCGCGAGGACGAGGTGCGGTTTCTGGCCGTGCTCGCCCAGGTTCCGCCCCAGGCGTTGCTCGGCCAGCTCGCCAACCTCTCGGCCGAGGCGCTGACCGCGACCGGCGTCGGGCAAGACCGCCTGATCGAGGACAGAGAAACGCTGTTCGGTGAGTCGTGGGAAGACGTTCTGCGCCTGTGTGCACGAGTCCGCGGTGACCTGATTGCCGCTTCTGACAACACATCCGAGGTGATTTGGCGCGACACCACCGCGCGCTCGCTGGCCCAGATCGTGGACGCGCTCGGGAAGATGGTTCAGATGCTGAGCGTCCCCGCTGAAGCGGTGTGGTCGCGCATCCCCGGCGTGACACAGACCGAAGTCGAGTCCTGGCAACGGATGGCGCGCGAAGGTGACAGCCTCGCCCAACTCGCCGCGACCCTGGACCGCCAAGCCGACACCGCCACGGAACCCACGCCCGCCGCCGAGGTGCCCGCGAGCACCGCGTGACGTGATCGGGGGTGGTCGTGGCCACCACCCCCCAGGGCCGTCAGCTCACCGTCGCGCACCGCCAGGCCCAGCTCGGCCACCGTGCTGACCTCACCCGAGGCGTGCTTGCCGCGTGGGGCGGGCTGGACGTGGCCAACCTCGCCGTGACCGCCAAGGCGGTGGCCGTGGTGCTGGCCGAGTTGGTGCGCGCGGCGTTCTCCCGTTCCGTGGACACCGCCGCCGAGTACGTGGTGCGGCACGCTGCCGCCGAGGGGGTCAAGATCACCCCGCACCGCGCGCTCGTTCCGGAGCGGGATCGGTTGCGGCTGCACCTGGAAACCAGCGTGCGTGCGTCCACCCTGACCGCTCTGCGTGCGGGCAAGAGCCCGCGTGAGGCGGGCGCGGTGGCGTTGGTGCGCACGACCGGGACCGCCACCCGGCTGGCGCTGGCAGGGGGCCGCGCCACGGTGACCGGTACCGCGCGCCGCTCGCGCCGCGTCAAGGGGTACCGGAGGATCACCAGCCAGACCCCGTGTCCGTTCTGCGCGCTGTTGGTCAGTCGAGGCGCAGTGTACCGCAGCAAGACGACCGCGTTGCTGGACTCCAGCGGCGAGTCCTACCACGACCATTGCGCCTGCCAGGCCGAACTCGTCTACCACGACGAACCAGCCACCGAGCACGAGAAGTGGTTGGCGGAGCTGTGGGAGGAAGCCACCAAGGGACTCAGCGGACGCGAAGCGCGGCTGGCCTTCGCCCGCGCCTACACCGCGTCCCTGGACGTGCGGCCAGCCGCGTTGCCGCCGTTGGAAGAAACCCGCATCGTTCCGTTCGCCTCGGTGGCCCAGCGGCACACCGTGTCGACCGAGACGCTGGCCGCGATCGAGCGGGCCGCCGCCGAATTGCCGACCACCACAGAGGAGTGGGACGCCCCGGTACAGCGCCCGATGGAACGGCGAATCGATGTGCGGCTACGCGAAGCCGAAGCGGCCGTGGAGGAAGCCGAGCAAGCGCTGTTCGCACGGCGCCAAGAGACCTCTGAGTACTTCCGGAGCAAGCGCACCCCGCACCATCGGCGTGACCGGCTCATGGATGAGCGCACCTCGCGGGAGCGCTCCGCCGTGGTGCTCGCCCGCAACCTGGTGGACTACCTGCGGGAGCTGGCCGATGGGGAGCGGCCCGAGGAGTTCGAGCGTGACGGGTGGGGCCGCGCGGATGAGCGTCCGAGCTACCTCTACCCGACCGACGCCAACGGTGTGCGGGTCCCGCCGACGATGTACGAGCGGCACCTGGACGCGGTGCTGGACGTCGGGAACCGCATCCTCGCCGACCTCCGTGCCGCGCTGCCCGAGGTTGACCTGGAACGCCGGGACGAATCGACCGAGGCCGAGTGCCGCGCCGCCGCCGCACGCGAAGCGGCTGTGCTGCGGGACTTGCTCGCCTCGGCTCGGTCCTTTGGTGGCTCGCACACCGATGCCACCGCGCTGACCGAGGACGATGATCGGAGCAACAGTCGACGGGGCCGCCGCGACTGGCGCGAACGCCTCGCTGAGGCCGAGGCCGAGTTTCCGGCGGACTGGATCGCGTTGTCTTCCCTCCGTCCGCTGCGGCTCGCGGCGTCCCCCAGGGCGTTCTACTCCTCGGATAGAGATCATCTCGCTATGCCGACACCGGACCGGGATCGCTCGATCTATGACGGCGGCTACCGCGACAGTACGGCCGAGGTGGTGGTGCACGAGATGGGCCACCGCATGGAACACACCGTGCCCGGTCTAACGCACCTGGAGTTCACCCTGGCACGTCGTCGCTCCACAGTGGACGGTGTGGTGGAACCGCTGCGCACCCTGCGCGAACTGACCGGCGTCGACGCTTACGGCCACCGCGAAGTTGCCTATCCCGATCGTTGGGCTGAGCCATACACGGGCAAGACCTACGAGGCATGGAGTAAGGAGCACCCGGCGAGCGCTGCATGGGAGGTCTTCCAAACTGGACTGCAAGACACCTTCGGCCGAGGAACACGGCGCTTCGGAGACACCGAGCTGCAAGCGTTCGTGCTCGGCTGCCTCGCCACCCTGCACCGGAAAGGAGGTGCCTAGGTGGCCTGGCGCATCACCAGCACGCCACCCGCGCGGTGGGTCGCCCACGACGGCCGGAGCTGGTCAGCGGACGCGGTGACTGCGTCCCGGATGACGGAGTGGTCGGGCCGCCCTGTCGAGCTGTTCCCCCTCGGCCCGATCTACACCCCCGACGACGCCGAGGACCAGAACGGCCTTTTCCTTCTGGCACAACAGGTTCTTCCCGGACGGCACCGCATCTCCGGTTCACCGCCGATACCCGAGCCCGCCATGGCCGCGCCTCTGGACGAGGCGTCAGAGGAGATCGCCGGGCTGGCCTACTAACCGCGAACCCACGCTGCACCGAGGAGAATCCTTGTCTAGCAACGAAAACATGCCCGCTCCAGGAGATGCCGCGCCGGTTGCCCTGTCACCTGGTGAGCCCGCAGGAGACATCAGCACCCTGCCGGACTGGGCACAGGCGCACGTGGCCGCCGTGACGCGCAGCGCGCAGACGTGGCAGGCGCAGTACGAGAAGGCCGCGCCGCTGGCGCAGCGTGCCGCCGAGCTGGAAGAGGCGGGCAAGTCCGAGCTACAGCGCGCACAGGAAGAGTTGATGCGGTTCCGCACCGAGGCCGAGACCGCAACCGACGCACTCGCCCGGCTGCGCGTGGCCCGCGCCGCCGGGCTGGCCGATGAGTTTGCCGAGCGGCTGGTGGGCACCGCGCCCGAGGACCTGGCCGCCGACGCCGCGAGGCTGGCCGCGCTGATCACCCCGCAGGCCAACACGCCCGAGACTGTTCCCCGCCGACCTGTTGAGGCGTTGACACCCGGCGACCGCATCGAACCCGACGCGGTCGACATCACCGACCTCGGCGTGCTCGGCAAGCGCATGTTTACCTGACCGCATCCGTCCACACAGGACAGAATCGGGCTCTGCGGTGAGCTGCCCAAACTCTGAAAGGCATTGATGCCCAACAACTTCTTCACGCCTGTGCAGGCCGCGCGGTCCTCTCTGGCCGCGCTGCGCTGGGTCACGACCCTGCCGAGAACCGTTCACCGCGACGCCGAAACCGACTTCGTTCCGGGGCTCGGCGCGGTCGTCAACGTCCGGAACCCGATCGACGCGGGCGAAGCCCGCACCTACAGCCAGGCCGACCGGGACGCCAAGCGCGAGATTGTACTGGACAACCTGTCCGAGACCACGGTGCCGGTGAAGCTCGATACCCATCTGTACAAGGCGGTCGGTCTGTCCGATGAGGACTTGACGCTCAACATCAGCGACTTCGAGCGGCAGGTTCTGCGCCCGCAGACCGAAAGCGTGGCCAAGTCCCTACCGAATCCGTTGATCGCCAACATGGTGGCCATCGCCGGAGATCCCGGCACTGTGATGTCCGCTGACGGCGCGAACGCCTTGAAGGTGATCACCAGGGCGCGCAGGATTCTCAACAGCCGTCAGGTCCCGCTCGATCAGCGATGGTTGGCCCTCGGCGTTGGTCTGGCCGAGGCCGTGTGCAACCTGCCGCAGATCACCGAGGCCGACAAGTCCGGCACCGACGGCGCCCTACGCGAAGGGATTGTGGGTCGGCTGCGCGGCTTCACGCTGGTGGAGGACCCGCACCTTCCTGAGGACGTGGGCGTGGCGTATCACCGCGATGCGTTTGCGTTCGTCTCCCGCCCACCGGCGAACCCGTCCGGGGCGACGCGCTCGGAAACCGTTGCGGCGGACGGGTTCTCGGTGCGCTGGATTCAGGACTACGACCCGAGGTTCTTGATGGACCGCAGCGTGGTGTCCGCGTTCGTCGGCGCCACCACCCTGGACGCCAAGCGCGCTATCAAGATCACCACCGCGTCCACCACTCCCTGACCAACCGAGAGGAGGCGATCCCGCCGTGGCGTTGCCTGCGCTCGCATCCCTTCCCGCTCTGGTCGCTCGCATCGGCACCACCGTGGACGCACTGTCCGATGTGGAGCGAGCGCGAGCGCAGGCAGCGCTAGAAGACGCCTCGGCGCTCGTGCGTTCCCGCACCCGCCGACCGTTCATCCCACCCGAAGTACCGGATGCGGTTTCCACGGCCGCGCTGTTGATCGCCGGGCGTCTCTATGCCGCGCGCACCGATGGGCTGCGCGAGCTGCGGGTGGGCGAAGTCGCCGAGTCGTACATGCCCGGTGCCGGAGGTGGCGCCGACGGGCTGACCGCGATTGAGCGCGCCCTACTGGGCCCGTGGTTGTCCTCGGCTACCTCGGTACCCCTGGCCCTGGACCGCGCCGTCAACCCCGACCCTTGGGACCTGCTCTAGCAACAGATGCGGGGGTGAGGTGGGCGCGCTCGATCACGGTCCCGAGACCGTCACTATCTACCCCGCCGTGACGACAATCGACCCCGACGGCAACACGATCACCGTCCCGGACGAAGCGCGCCCGGTCGTGGTGCGCGGCTGCCACATCCAACCTGAAACCTCCACAGTGGACACCATTCTGGGGCAAACCGCTGAGATCCGGTATCGGCTGATCGTGCGCGACGCACCGTTGGGCGCGTGGGCGGTCGTGGTGTGGCGGGGCCGCCGTTACGACGTGCTCGGTGAACCCCGGCTGTGGCCGCACCCGCCGCGCCTGCGTCACATCACTGCCACCCTGCGAGCTGGAAAGGCCCTCTGATCGCCACGGTTTCCCGCTACACCAACAACATCCTCTCCCGCATGCGCGGTGTCCGACACGCACTCATCGAGCACGCCGAGGGCATCGCCGCGACCGCGCGAGCAGACCTCGGCCAGCACCGCCACGGCGGTGACGCCCGCATCACCCGAAGTCGCGGAACCGTGGATTCCTTTGTGTCACTGGAAGATCCTGCGGCCGAGGCAATCGAGTTCGGTCACCTCGCGCCCGACGGGACGGTGGTGGAAGGGCTGCACATCCTTACCCGCGCCGCCGACCTGTAACCCGCCGGAGGTGAGGATGGGCCGTTATCTCCCCGACGCCGAGGTGCTGGTGTGCGCCATCCTGCGGGATGCCCTCCCGGACATCGATGTGGTGACCCTGATTCCGCCTGATCTCGCTGACCGTCCGCGCCCGCTGGTGTGGGTGCGTCGTATTGGTGGATCGGCGGTACATCCACAGTTTCTCGACCGCGCCACTGTGGACATTCAGTGCTGGGGAACCGGCAGGCGACAAGTCGCCGGCCTGGCCGAGCAGGTTCGCTCGATCCTGTGGAACACCCACCGCGCACAGACGGCTCGCGCCGAGGGTTCCCTTGCCAGCTACCAAGAATCCAGCGCACCCGCCGAGATCCGCACCGGTACGCAGTCGCCTCGGCTCTACCGCTACCAAGCCACCTACTCACTTGGCATCCGCCCACCGCACTCTTGAATCCATTGTGGAGGTTCGTTGCCGCTCGTTTCCGACGCGGTGTTCCTGCCCTCGCGCATGCACATCTTCACCGCGCCCACCACGCTGGCCATGCCGACCATCGCCATGGTCAAGGCAGCGCCCGACGTTGTCCCGCAAGGGATGGACGACCTCGGCCACACCGACTTGGAAGACGATGTCGAGTTCGATGTGGACGGCGGAGACTCCGAAACCAAGGGCAGCCGCCAAGCCAAAGCGCTGCGGGAGATCGTCGAAGAGACCATTGACCGCGTCACCGTGCGCTCAATCCAGCTCACCAATGACATCCTGACCCTGTTCCACGGCGGCGGAACAACCAGTAACCCCAACAGGTTCGACGCTCCGTCCGCATCCGGGACCACCGCGAAGGCGGTGTTGTTCGTCTTCATCGACGGAGCCAAGCGCGCCGGGCTGTGGTGGCCGTTGACCAGCATCCGCCGGGACGGCGGGCTGCGCGCCGACGCCGAGAACTTCCTGGCCTGGCCGCTGCGCATCACCCGCCTGACCCCGACCGGGAAGCCTCCCGAGTCGTGGCTGGCCGACGGGCTCGGCACCACACCGGCCACCCCGTAGTCCGCGGTTCCTTGCTTCCCTTCTCCTGCAACGAAAGAGGCATACCTTGCGTGAGACATTGGATGATCTGCGCGCCCACCTGGATGCGCGTTTCGGTGACTACCTGGTGGCCACCCCGGAAGGGGACGTGGTGCTGCGCGCGGTGATCCGCTTGCCTAAGGACGCTCGCGGTGAGATCGAGTCCCGGCTGGCGTTGATGGAAGAATCCAACACCGCTGACACCGACACCGCGTTGGGGCACATGCGGGATGTCCTCTCGATCGCCGCGAACCGGCCCGATGCGCTGTGGGCGATGATCGAGGCCGACCCCGAGGCCGACGCGCTGACCACGATCCTGTTCGAGCGATGGGCAAAGGCGACGCAGCCGGGGGAAGCCTCGCGCTCGCCGCGCTGATCGACTCCCACGGCGGCGAGCTGATCGCGGACTTCCAAGCCCACTACAGACTCGATCTCTCCGACGTTCTTCGGCCGGACTCCGGTCTCACCCCGCGCCGCACGCTGCTGTTGGCCGAACATCTTCCCTCCGGCAGCGCGACGGTGGCCGCGCTACTCGGCGGCCCGGAGCACCGCGAGTGGTCGACCCTGGCGCACCTGCTCGCCGCGCTTGTGGACGCCACGCAGGCGGGGAATTGGCAACGCGGCGGCGGCAACGGCAAGCGGCCGAGGCCGATCACGCGGCCACGGCCGCGCCGAGCCGGGGCACGCGCCGCCCGCGCGGTCTCCCGCATGGTCACCGCCAACCACCGGAGCGCCTGACGCTCGGACGGGGGTGCGCGGATGGCGGGTCCCGGCGGCCGAGAGATCGGCCGTGTGTCCGTCCGGGTGCTCCCGGACACCAGCGCGTTCGGGCGTGGTCTTCAGCGCTATCTCGATCGCACCGAATCCCGGACCCGGCTTCAGATTGGCGTCGGGGTGGACGCCTCGGCGATGGCGGCTGAGGTCCGCACTGCCGTCACGGCCGCGACCGCGTCCGCCCCGGAGATCGCCCTCACTCCGAGCGTGGATCGCGCGACGCTGGCCGCCGAGGTCACCACGGCCGCGCGGAACGCGGGCGGCAAGGTGGAGCTCGCAGCGGCGGTCAACGGCACCAAGGCCACTACCGAGACCGTGGCGTTGGCTCGGCGGCTCGGCCGAACCCCGGTCGAACTCCCGGTAGAGCTTCAACGCCAACGGCTCGCCGCGCTGCGCACCGAGGTCCGCGCGAGCCTGACCCGCCTCACGGCCGAGGCCAAGGTGCAGGTGCGCACCGAGCTGGAGTCCACCACGGGCGGGCGCCTCGCCCTCGCCGTCGCGGCCCTGGCCCGGCGGGCGGCGGCCACCATTCCCCTGTCGGTCGACCTCGACCGCGCCAAGCTCGGCCGCGCGGTCTCGGCACTGGGCGCCATGGTCACCAGCCTCGCCACGGTCGCGGGCAAGGGCGCCGCGCTCGGTGGACTGGTCGGTGCCCTGGTGGCGGTGGCCTCGGCCGCCGCGCAGGCCGGTGGCGCGGTCGCGCTGCTACCCGCCGTCGCGGGTGTCGCGTTGATCGCCTTCACCGCGCTCAAGGTCGGCATGGCCGGGTTCGGCGAGGCCATGGCCAACATCCGCGATCCGGCCAAGTTCGCCGAGTCCCTGGCCAAGCTCTCGCCCGCCGCGCGTGAGACCGCGCTCGCGGTCAGATCCCTTGTCCCCGCTTGGGACTCTCTCAAGCTCGACGTGCAAGACCAGCTCTTCCGAGGGCTCGGCGGAACCGTCCGCGAACTCGGCTCGGCCTATCTTCCGGTGCTGCGCACCGGCCTGTCCGACACCGCCGGAGCACTCAACGCCGGTGCACAGAACTTCGCGAAGTTCGCTTCCAGCAAGCAAAGTGTGGCTGATCTCGGCCACCTGTTCGACAACGCGCGCGGCGCGGTGTTCAACCTCGGGCAGGCGTTCACCCCGGTCATGGCCGGACTTCGGGACATCGCCGTGGTCGGCTCGGACTTCCTTCCCAAACTGACGGCCGGTGCCGGTGCGGCGGCACAGAGGTTCGCTGATTTCGCTTCCCGTGCAAGGGAATCAGGGCAGATGGCGCAGTGGATCTCCGCCGCGCTGGAGACCTTGCGGACCCTGCGCGAGATCCTGGGCAACGTCGCCTCCGCCTTCGGTGCGGTGATGCGTGCCGGGCAGGAAACCGGCGGCGGCCTACTCCAGATCATCCGCGATCTGACCGGCCAACTGGCCGCGTTCCTGAACTCCGCGCAGGGACAGGAAGCCCTCAAGGGCGTGTTTGCGGCGGTGGCCGAGGTCGCCCGCCTAGTCGTGCCGCTGCTGATCGATCTCGCCCGGATCATCGGCACCACCGTGGCGCCGGCCATCGGGCAGTTCGTTTCCACGCTGGCGGCGGGCGGCGGACTGCAAGCCGCGCTGAGCGCTGTAGGTGTTGCGCTACAAGCACTTGCGCCCGCGTTCGGGCCGATGGGAGCAGCGCTCTCCGCACTGCTCGCGGCGGTGGCTCCGCTGATACCGCCGCTGGCCGAGATCGCCGGAAAACTGCTGACCGCCATCGCCGAGGCCATCGCGAAGATCGACTGGACGCCGCTGATCGACGGTGTGCTAGCGGTGTTCAACGCGCTGCTCCCGCTGCTCGATCCGTTGGTATCGCTGATCAAACTCGGTGGCGAACTCGCCTCGGCCGCGCTGCCCATCCTCGGAACGGCGCTTCAGGTGGCGGCGGACATCATCGGCTTCGTCGTTGGGATCGTCGTCGGAGCGGTGACCGCGTTCGCCGATTTCACGTCCGCGATCGGACGTGGTGTGTCCTTCGTCAGTGACAAGCTCGCCGAGTTTTCCGCTTGGGGTGGAAGGAAAATTGACGAGTTCGTTGACTTCGTCGCCGACCTTCCGGGCAAGATCGGGCGCTTCTTCGCCGACGCCGGATCATGGCTGCTCTCCGCCGGGGCCGACATCATCAACGGCTTGATCAAGGGCGTCAAGGACGGCGCGAAGTGGCTCTACGACAGCCTCAAGGGCATAGCCCGCGGAGCGATCGACACGGTCAAGGGCTGGCTCGGGATCTCCAGTCCCAGCAAGGAAATGGCCAAGCTCGGACGATGGACGAGCGAGGGATTCGCACGCGGGATCACCGACGGAATCCCGCTCGCCGCCCGCGCGGCGGCAGCTCTGTCCGACTCGGCATTGATCGCCCCACCCGAGGCGACCTTACCGACGGCAGAGGGCACCGGAAGCGGTAGTGGCGGCGTGGTCATCAACGTCTATCCAGCTGCTGGGCAGTCCGAGGAATCCATTGCCGCCAACGTATCCAGGCGGCTGGCGTTCGCGGGGAGGTTCGCCTGACCCACCCCGTTTTTCCCACCGGGCTGCCCCTGCCCGAAACCTGGACTGTGGACGGCACGGTGATCAACGGAGCCCCGAACCTCAATGGCGGCGCGGAAATCGTCGCCGACGAGATCACTGGATGGGCTGGGTCGGCGGCGCCGAGGACATCCCGTCCGCCTCGGCCCGCCCGCTCCGGCACCTACCGCAGCCCGACCTACCGCGACGCTCGCGTGATCACCCTCGCCGGGTGGCTGTGGGCGCCCACCCCCGCTCTGCGACTCGCCGCCGAGCACCGCGTGGCGGCGCTGTGCTCCGCCCCTGACACGCTGTATCCCCTGCGGCACAACGATGTCCGCTCAGGCGAGGACCTGGTGGCCACAGTCGAGCTGGACGGACCGGTAATGGTGACCACCCGCACCGACCACCACGCCGTGTGGTCGGTACAGCTCGCTGCACCGGACCCGCTCAAGTACGCGCCCGAGCCACTGATCACCTCAACGCGACTGCCGATCGATGGCACTGGCATCAACTGGTCCACCCAGGGCAAAGGAGTGGACTGGACCGGAGGCGGGCGCGGTGGGATTGATTGGGGCACAACGACATCAACCGGTACCGCAGTCCTGCGTAACCCTGGAACCGCGCCGAGCTGGCCGCACTTCACCATTACCGGCCCGGTCAACACCCCCGAGATCACAGACACCGCAACCGGCCGCACCCTGCGCTACTCCGGAACCCTGACCGCCGGGGAAACGCTCACGATCGACACCCACCCCCACCGCCGCACCGTCCGACTTGACGGCACATGGGTGAGGCCCCGACTGGTGTCGGCTGAATGGTTCCCATTGCCACCAGCAAGCAGAAGGTCAGTCTCTTTTCGAGCCGCGCGAATCTCACGCGAAGCACTGCTGTCGATCGTTATATTTTCGGCATACAATTGACCCTACCTGGAAAGTGATACAATCAAAGCAAGAAGAGATGTCACCAAGCTTCCCCAGCTGGCCAGTGGATAAAGAAAGTCCTTTGCGACACTGGACCTGCTGTAATTTCTCATGGGATCCAGGTATTGAGCATATCTATCGGGAATAGGCTCATCTTCTCGGTATGCAAAGGCGATTTCACTATAGAGAGCACGTAGGTCGGGTAGTAGATCTGGAACGTCCAACGCCACAATTATTGATGCGTCTCGCAAGAACTGTGCGTATTGCTTACGAGAAGCCTTGGGGTTTTCTTCCAGGTCGATATTTATGAGAGGAGCTGAAAGGTGCAGCGCTCGCTCTGATACAGCCGGAGGAGAGCGCCAGCTCAACCTGCCATCCTGAACGCTGCGAAATAGATGGCGTGCTGCGCGGCCTGTGATATTCGCCGTCAGGACCATGTGGTTTCTGCTAAATGGCGATATGTGCTTTCCCTTAAGTGCGCGCTCAGCCTTCCGCATCTCCCATTGGAAGCGGTGATAGGGATGCCAAATGTTCACAACAGCTGCAATTGTTGACCTGCCGCCAAAGAATGCCATAATGCATAGCGGTACGGCCGATACCACCACTTTCCACGGCGCAAGTGGGGTGGATGGTCCAGCTTTGAGCATTTCCCACACCTGCGTGCACCCGAAGTAGAAGAGTGCGGGAATCATCAGGGCTGCGGCGAGAGAAATTGCCGGGCGCAGCCGCGCGTACCGAAGATCCTTTTTCAGAATGGTGGCAGGAACGTCCTTGTCGGTGAGTTTCTTGACCAGTATCGCAGCCCTCTCCAGGTCGAGCGGAGGATGAAATGCATGCCTCTTTGGTGGACGGTAGTTGATATCCACCAAGGGAAAGTCACTTTCGGCCTGCGCGGCTTCGTTCTCGTCTGCTGAACCTACCGCTCTCGCCATTCCCGAAAGCATAGATGTCGCGTGTGACGCAAGGGTCAAAATTTTGGAACAGATTGGACTACTTCTGCCTTCCAATGTGTCGATGACGGACGCTTGGTCGTTGCAGTTATCGAATTCCTCGCGGGATGGTCGTTACGCCCTAGGTGCACTTCTCGGCCCTGCCTCCGGCGGGCCGATGGCATGGCGAGACGGTGTGCTGCCCTCCGCCTCTATCTCTGGGTCTGTCGTGGACTTGCGTCCGATCCCCTCGGCTACTCCGGATCGCAGCCTCCGCGTCTACCCCGGCTCCTGCGTCATCTCACGAGGACCTGAAGGGCCGTACTTGTGTTGGACTGCAACGACATCCACGATCACAGCCGAGCCCGCGGATACCGCCAATGACCGCATCGATCTCTTGATCGCGCGGTTGTACGACGAAGCCATCGGTGACCCAAAATCGGGTCCGTGGCTGGAAATTCTCACCGGTCAGCCCTCCGCCACGCCCTCGACACCCGCTGTACCGGAAGGCGCGATCGGTCTCGCGGACTTGACTCGCCGCGCGGGTGTGGATGCGATCGGTCTCGCAGAGATCCGCGACCGCCGCCGCGCCGCGTGGGTACGCGGCGGTGTTCGTCTGCTCCTGCCTGGCGATGACCGGGCCGAGCCGGGCGCCTACGTCGGGGAGTACCGGCACCGCAACGGATTGGAGGCGTGGGATGGCTCCCTGTGGCGCGGAACGCGTGCGCTGCCCGCGCTGCACACCACGACCATCAGCGAACGCCGAGGCGTCACCGAACCGGTGAGCGTCGCCGCGCTGACGGTGCCCGATCCTGGGTGGCCGTACCAGCTCACCGTGTCCGCATCGGCCGAGCTGGTCGTGTCCGATCAGGACGGAGAGAACGTCCCCGCCGGGCGCGCCGACCTCTCGGTGCGGCTGGACGCGCTCACCGGGCCGGTGCTGGCAACCGGCGTCGGCCCGGACACCACGGTGTTGCGCGGCACCTACCGTCAACCCGTGGTGCGGCTGGGCAAGCACACCACGACCAACGTCGGCCGCTCCGGCACGCTCACCGGTACTCACACCGTGCACTTGGTCGCCGCAGGCGTCTACGGCGATCCTGGGTACCGCCATGGGGTCGCGCCGTTCAACGGCTCGCTGTTCGTTCAGGCGGTGGCCGTGTGAGCGACGCAGGCTCACCGTGGTCGGTGTGGATCGCCCACACCCGTACCGGGCGCCTGGTCGCCGAGCTGCCCACCATCGGCACCCCGAAGTGGACCTGCGCGGTCAACGCGGCCGGGTCGGTGGAAGTCGTGGTTGCCCTCGGCGACCCGGGGGTGCCGAAGCGCGATGCGTTGCGGGCGATGCTCGCCCCGGTCCGGTTCTGCCTCGCGGTGGCCTACGGACAGCATCTCGTCCAGGCCGGGCCGATCTGGACTCACCGCTACACCGACACCAACGCCACGCTCACTATCGGTGCCTCGGGACTGTGGGGCTTGTTCGAACGGCGCTTGGTGTTGCCACCGCACTATTCCGCGATCACCGATCCCTCGGCGGATCTTCGGATCGGCCCTGCCTCGCTGCACTCCCTCGCTCGCGCCCTGGTCGAGGCAGGCGAGTCCCGCCCGCGTGCGGATCTGCCCGTCGTCTACCCGCCGGAGATCGCGGGCACGAACTCGCGCATCTACCGGGGCTTTGACCTCCGGCCGCTCGGTGACGCGTTGCGCTCGCTGGGCTCCGAGGACGGCGGCAGTGAAGTGGAGTTCCGGCCGAGGTTCACCGAGGACCGCGAGCGGCTGGAATGGGTGATGCGGATCGGGGCGCCGCTGCTCGCGCAGTCCGGTGCGCCCCGGGTCTATGACTACGGGGCCGGGCTGGTCGCGGTGGACGCCGACACCGACGGCTCCAATCTCGCCTCGGCGGTGTTCGTGCGTGGCAACGGAATGGAACGTGGCCTGCTCACCGGACACGCCGTGAACGCCGAGCTGGTCGACGCCGGGTACCCGTTGACCGAAGTCGTGATCGGCGACCACACGTCCGTCACGGAACAGTCCACGTTGGACTCCTACGCCCGCGCCTACGCCGCGATGCTGTCCCGTCCCACCGAGCTGTGGTCCGCCGTCGTGCGCACCGACCCCGGCGACGGCGGCCCCACCCTCGCCGGACTCGCCCCTGGGGACTTCGTCGTGTTCGGGCTCGACAGGCACCCTTGGCTCCCCGATGGGCACTACGAACAGCGCGTGCTCGGCATGGAGTCCGGCGAGGACACCGAGCACGTTTCCCTGACCCTGCAACGCGAACTCGCCGAGGTGTGAATGCCCGCGACCCCTGCCCGCGCCAATGACTTGCTCGCGTGGGTCAAGCGGATCGAGAACCGGATGGACGAAGCCGATCGACGCACCCTGTACAGCGTGGTGATTTCCTCCGGCGGGCTGACCATCCGCGACCTCGGCGGCATCACCGCCCAGGATCTCGACGGCGACACGACGTTCTTCACCGGAGGATTCGGCGGCGACTGGTCACGCCCCGACGGCACCGCGCAGCCCATCACCTACATTGCCGACGACCGGGGAGCCTGGCGCATCGCGGTGTTCGACAACACGCCCAACAGCGGGGTCTACCGCCAGTTCGCGGCGGTATTCGACTACTCCGGGAACATCGTGCTCGGCGACGACGCCGAGTCCGGCCAAGGGCTCGCCCGCCCCTACATCCCGCTCTCGGTCTCCGCCGCCCAGTACAAGGCGTGGCCCGCCACCGCCGCGACCGGATGGGAGACGCTGGAGACGATTCGGTACTGCAAACAACATCCACGGATCGACGTGCACCTACGCGCCACCACCGACACCGACCCCGCCACGCGCGGCGAAGTCCGCCTACGCGAACAGGGCGGGACGGTCATCGGCCCCGTGCACGCGATCGAGTACGCGCAGACCCTGCGCTACAGCAACGGCCCCGTCCCCGGAGACTTCTCCGACCTACGCGAAGTCCACCTGGAAGCCCGCCGCACAGCAGGCACCGGAGTGGTGCGCGCGACCGTCGCCTACGCCGCAGGCGTCCAAAGCTGATCAGGCCGAGCCGTTGCGCACCCCGTCGTCGGCACAATCGGGCACCTTGAACTCGCCCTTGAGGCACTTCGTGTACACCGGCGGATCGATGAGCTTCGGCGGCGTCGGCGCGCCCGGCTCGCTGGACGGGGCAGGCGGCACCGGGCGCTGACCGGCATCGCGCTGCGGCTGCGTGCTCGGCCGCGCCACCGGCGGATTCGTCGGCCGCGTCGCCGAGCTGCCCGACGGCGCCGGGATCACGATCGTCGTCGTGGTCGGGATGACCGGCGGCGCCGAGCTGGTCGAGTGCGGCGTGCTCGGTCCGTCGCCGACCTCGGACAGGTTCTCGTCGTTGGCCGTCAAGCTCGCACCGATCGCGATTCCGACGACCGCGAACACGGCCAGCACTCCGGCAACCACTCTGCCCGGTAACGCAGCGATCCCGCGCACATCAACCCCCTGCAATCCCCTGACGCGCCACGTGAAAGCGCGTCCCCGCCGAGATCATCGCCGAACAACCCGCCCGCGCTACGCGCCCGGCGCACGAATTCGGCAAACACCCCAACGAAAAGGAGTCTCCGACTGCCGTATGCACTGACATGGATGCCCGCCGTTCTGCGCGCCGCAGGACTGCGGGTCGAAGAAATCGCCGGCTGGGAAACCCGAGGTCACGGCAACTTCTCCACCCCGAAAGGGGTGTTGCTGCACCACACCGCAGGACCGGCCGCGGGCACCTTCCCCTCACGAAACACCGTGGTCAACGGCCGTCCCGACCTCGCCGGACCACTCGCCAACCTCGGCCTCGGCCGTGACGGAACCTGGTTCATCGTCGCCGCCGGGCAGGCATGGCACGCGGGCAAGGGCTACGTCCCGTGGTGCGGACGTGACAACGGCAGCGCCCACCTGATCGGTGTGGAAGCCGAGTCGACCGGCAAGGGCGACTGGACCCGCGAACAGCTCGACACCTACCCGCGCGGCACCGCCGCACTCCTGCGACACCTCGGCCTTCCCGCCGAGCGCGCCCTGGCCCACAAGGAATGGGCACCGCGCAGAAAGCCCGACCCGCACGGCTGGCCCGGCGACATGACCGGCTTCCGCACCACCGTTCGCTCACTACTGGAAGGGGACGATTTGCCGTCCGCACAAGAGATCGCCGAAGCCGTCTGGGCTCGCGTGCTCGTCCACCCCGACAACGCGCAGCTCGCCTACCCCGCGTGGGTGTGGCATTGCCTGACCAACACCGCCGCCTGGCGAGCCGCCAACGGCGACTGGTGGCAGGGCACCGAGCCCTCCGCCATTGACCCCGAGATCCAGGTACGCCGCGTCGATCTCCTGCGCTTCGCCGACGCCAACGCCCACGCCACGCGCGGCTTGGTCGCCGAGCTGGACACGGCCGTGGACCAGCTCGCCCGCGCGGTCGCCGACAAACACCAGCTCTGATTTTGACGGTGTGAAGCGACGTCACTTATTCGTCGATTCGGACGTCACTTCCTCTCCCAAGCCATGATCGATGTCGGTGAAAGATGACGTCACTCGCGCCGACTCGGTGGCGTGGTCCGGAGGCCGTGTGCGGTGAACTCCAGGATGTCGAGGTAGGCGTCTAATCCGGTCTTGGCATGCCATCCGTGCCGGGTGGTGAGGAAGAGTGCGAGTTCGGCGCGAACCTGGGGGCTTGCTTGCCGGAAGAAGCCCGCGGTGAGTTCAAGCAGCCCGGGCAGGTGGTCCTGCTCGTCGTCGGTGTCCCAGGTTGCCCCATCCAGTGGGAGCTCGTCGGGGTCGGGTGTGAGCATCGGTCGTCCTCTGCTCTGGTGGGCTTCTCATCGGGGTCAGTGCTGGGGTGTCGTGGTTGGTGGGGAAACGGTCAGGTGCTGGCGCGTTCGGCGCGTGCGCGGGTTTGGGCGAGCCGGTAGGAGTCGGTCCCGGTCTCGATGATGGCGCCGCCGAAGGTCAGGCGGTCGACGATGGCGGCGCA
Source organism: Allokutzneria sp. A3M-2-11 16 (assembly GCF_024213555.1). Classification (GTDB taxonomy): domain Bacteria; phylum Actinomycetota; class Actinomycetes; order Mycobacteriales; family Pseudonocardiaceae; genus Allokutzneria. The sequence goes on from NZ_JANAVO010000002.1 coordinate 731,149, forward strand.
GAGCCGGGGGTCGGTGAAGGTCTTGGTCCAGCCGCCGAAGGACTCGTTGGAGGCGATCGCGACGGAGTTCTTCTCCTCGCGCTCGGTGAGCACCTGGAACAGCAGTTCGGCGCCGCGCCGGTCGAGTTCCATGTAGCCCAGTTCGTCGATGCAGAGAAGATCGACGCGGCCGTAGCGGGCGATGGTCTTGGTCAGGATCTTGTCGTCGGCGGCTTCGACCAGTTCGTTGACCAGCTTCGTAGCCAGGGTGTAGCGGACCCGGAACCCGGCCATGGCGGCCTCGGTGCCGAGTGCGATGAGCAGGTGGGATTTGCCGGTGCCGGAGTCGCCGATCAGGCAGAGCGGCAGCCCTTTCTTGACCCACTCGCTGGTGGCGAGGGTGTGGATGACCGCTGGGTCGACGTTGGGGTTGGCGTCGAAGTCGAAGGCGCGCAACGACTTCTCACGGGGGAACGCCGCTGCTTTGATCCGCCGTTCCGAGCGGCGGCGAGCTCGGTCGTCGCATTCGGCCATCAGCAGCTCTGCCAGGAATCCGCGGTAGGACATCTGTTCGCGGGCCGCGGTTTCGGCCATCTCGCTGAACTGGGCGCGGATCGTCGGTAATCGCAGCATCCGGCATGCCTGGTCGACTGCGGCGTCGGCGGCCTGCTCGGTGAGTCCCCGGTGACGTGGAGCGCTCACGGGCTCGTCCCTTCTCCTGAGGTGTGGCCGCGCAACAGCTGGTCATAGATGGCGACCGAGGGCAGCGGCCGGGTGTCGGAGGGCAGCTGCGTCAGGCGGCGACGGGTCAGCGAGGTGACCTTGCCCGGCGTCGCGAACTCACCGACTGACGCCGTCGCGTCGGTGTCCTCGCCATCGGCGGCCTTGCGTGCCTCCAGAGCGACCGCGTCGGCGGTCAGCGCCCCGACGCGCAACGCGGTGGCAAGTCCCGCGACCACGTGCTCGTGGGCCATGTGCCGGTGCAGCAGAAGGACTTCGATCAGCGCGCGGGTGCCGACGGTCTCGCCGTGGACCTTGTTCGCCTCAGCCCACCATGCGTCGTGCACCGGGGTGAACTTGCCCGCCGAGCGGGCCTGTTCCAGTGCGGTCGCCCCGGGCAGCGCGCCGGGCTTGCGCACCAGCGCCTCCAGGTAGTGGTCCAGCTCCAGGCGGGTGCCGCCCTTGGCCAGCAGGCGTTCGTGCCGGGCGACTTCGATGCGACTGTCGTAGACGACCAGCTCGGAGGCGTGCAGCAGGACCCGCACTCGCCGCCCGATCAACCTCACCGGCACCGAGTAATGGTTGGTGCGGACGCTGATCTGGCTGTAGCGGTCGACCTGCGGGGTGAACCAGCGCCCGGTCTCGAACGGCTCGTCCGGCAACGCCCGCAGCAACGGCTTCTCGACGGCGAACATCTCGCCGATCGTGCGGGCCCGCAGGCCGATCCGGCGGGCCTCGTCGGCGGTGTCCCACTCATCGATCATGGCGTTCAGCTCGGCCAGCGAGTCGACCTCGGGGACCGGGACCAGGTGGTTGCGGCGGAACCAGCCGATCTGCCCTTCCACCCCGCCTTTCTCGTGTGCCCCTTCGATTCCGGGTTGGCAGTAGAAGGGCTCGACGCCGTGGTGCGACCGGAACGCCGTCCACCGCTCGGTTTCCACCCGTTGCCGGGAGAACCCCAGCACCTGGGCGACCGCGGACTTGAGGTTGTCGTAGCGGAGCTTGCCGGTGGGCACCCCGCCGAGCACCCTGAAGGCGTGGACGTGGCCCTCGAAGAACGCCTCCTGTCCACCGGATGCGGAGATCCGGTGCACCGCCCTGCCGGAGAAGGACAGGCGCAGGCAGAACAGGAAACAGCTGACCTGTTCCCCGCGCAGCCGCACCATGACCTCACCGAAGTCGACCTCGGCCTCCGCGCCGGGCAGGTGGGTCTGCGGGATGAACACGTTCACCGGCTCCCGACCGGTCTCGGTCCTGATCTCCGGTTTCCGCGTCGCGACATAGGCGCGCACGACTTGGTAGGACACCTCGGTCATCGCGTGCTCGTCGATCAGCCGGGCGAAGATCCGCGTCACGGTGTGCCGCTGCTTGCGGGGCGCGTCCAGATCCGCCCGCAGGATCGCGTCGATCACCGGCTTGAAGGGGTCGAGCTTGGAGGCCCGGGGCGGGTACTTCTTCCGTTCCTGCGGCCAGGCCGAGGACATCGCCTGGGTGACCGTGCGCCAGCCCACGCCGTACTTACGCTCGATCGCGCGGCCCGACATCCCCGCCCGGGCGTCCCGGCGGATCGCGGCGTAGAGCTCGACCTTCGACATGGGCGGCATAGGCGCTCCTCATCCCGAGCACGCCCATGCTCCCACCGCAAGCACCCAGGTGACGTCACAATTCACCGACACGAACTTCCGCCGGAGCCCAGTGCTGTCGTCGTTGCCTGACAACCGACGTCGAAGTTCACGTACAAAGCCACCAGCTCGACGCCGAAACCATCGCCAAAGCCGTTCGTACCGCCATCAACGACTCACTCATGCACGTGGACATCACCGTGTCCAACCGCACCGACACCAACTGAAAGGACCCCAGTTGAACTTCCTGCGTGACCTCGCCGAGCGCGTCCTGGGCGCCGCCTCCGCCGCCGCCGTGACCGCCATCGGCGGCAACGCCGTCTCCCTCTGGGACATCAACGGCCACGCCGTCCTCGGTGTCGCCCTCGGCGCTGGACTTCTCTCCGCACTCAAGGGGTTCGCCGCTCGATTCGTCGGCAATCCCGACACGGCGGCTCTCCTGAGGCGTAACGCGAACTGAGACACAGCGCTAATGGCGTTCGCGACAGAACCGCAGTCGACACCGTGAGTAAAGGCCCCGCGTTCCGCATCTTTAGCGGAGCGCGGGGCCTTTACTGCATTTAAAATGACCTCATATCATTTCAAAGGCGCACGCCAACCCATGCACTGAAGTTTGACAGTGAATCCGTCTGTGACCGCTCAGCCATTGCGATCCCTCTAAGGGTTTCGCGGACCTGTGGGTGAAGTCGGGTCTGTTGCGGGGCAGCCTTCCTTGCCCGATTAAGCGCCGCAAGAGATTTGCGCGGTTCGCCCATGAGCAGAAAAGCTCGTGCTGTATCTTGCCAATGGTGCCCTTGTCGTGGCGGCGCCATATCCTTGGGAAGCTTCAGCTTCCATCCATCAAGGGCAGCCTTGGCGTATTCGCCAATCTCCAAGTTTACGGCCACATTATGTACGCCAACGTTTCCGATACCAAAGAGCGTGCCGTAGGCGTCCGATTCACCCTCTACGCGTCGAGCAAGGTCGGCAGCCTCGGACAGGTGATCCAATGCAAGGTCGCGTCGGCGCCCACGGACTGCAACAATGGCGCCACAAAGGTGGCCGTAACCACGTACAGCGAGCGATTCTTGCGAGTCTCCGGCCGCCGCTTCTGCTCCTTCTTCAACGAGCGAAAGCGCGAGATCATAGCCGTCGTGGTACATGAGAATACGGGCACGTTTGATCTTCGCTTGTGCCGCAAACAGTGGGTCATCAGCCTTTACCGCTACGGACTCAAGCATGTCGAGTGAAGGCGCAGCGAGCGACATGAAGCCAAACCGTCTACACAAGCGTTCCGTGAGCACGTAGGCGGCGGACAGCAAGGCATTTGCACGTCCACGTTCGCCGTCAGAGTTGGATGCATGGACCGCGCCGTAAAGGCGACGAATAAGTGGCGTTAACTCAGCAAGAGCTTGGCGCCCCTTGTCGTTGCGGTACAGTCGCTCAAGGCGTTCCATTTTGGAAGCTAGAATATCCAGCGAGCCAGGCTCCTCGGCCCGAACATATTTGCCTTCGGCTAGCAGTGCCTGAAGCTCAGGCATTCCAACTAGCGGACCTTCTTCGTCTAAAGTTTCCCGATAGGGAGTATTGGTGAGACGTTGCTGGTCCACATGAAGAAAGCGGCACGCGGCTGCGATATATGCAGGTGAAGCCGGTTCGTGCCCGGACTCGACTTTAGTCACCGTGGAAATCGAATAGCTCGCCAAAGCTGCATACTGTTGCTGGGTTAACCCCGCCAGCTTTCTTGCGGCTGCGATGTTCTGACCGATGCTGCGGTCGTCTGGCACGGTGGGCCTCCCGGTAGGGGTCGGGGTGCTCCCTTCAGGGTACTGCGCGTCCCGTTCATCCAAACGGACTGAAAGTCAACTGAAAGTCACGGCGCTGTGATCCGACTTACGTTCGTCGGGCAGCGGGGCCGCAGTCGCTTAGGCCCAGCAAGAGCGCGCTTCGGCGGCGCTCCTGCGGCCCTGCTGCATCCATCGGAGTAGATGCGGCAGCGGGGGGCGACGTGGACCGAGCAGACCGTGACAAGTGGGTTGCCAAGGGCACCCAGATCGCGCTTCAGGAACTGATCATGAGCGAGGAGTGGTGGCTTCACGGCTTCGGCAACCGCGCGAGGGACTGGCAGCCGGACGTCATTGCTGTGACTCGACTGTGGCAGCACACGGCCGATGTCGTGGTGCTGCACTCCGAGGAGCGGGCAGTTGCGTACCGCGCTCCGGAGATCGAGGGCAACGGGACCAGGTTCGCCCCCCGGATCGTGACTTGGATCTTTGCGGGGGCTGCCGTTGACGCCCTACGCGCCATGCTGCGGCTACCGCTCCCTGGTTCGGAGTCCGAGCCCTATGCGCCTACGGCCTTTCCAAGTTCGTCCGGAATACCCAATGCGCTGCTCTCGCTCGAAGTCGTGAAGCCGCTCCGCACCTCCTGTTCGTCTACACAGGACAGACGATGAGCACGGCCGCCATGGTGGAGATGTGGGTAAAGGTCGCCGTCACTCTCGTGTGCATCGCGCTCGTGCTCACGGTCGTTGCGTACCGCATCGGTGTGGGGCCAACGGGAATCATCGTGTGGCTTCGGCGACTCCTGCGCATCCGTACTGATCGCGTGGCAGTGCCGAGAAGTGACGGCGCTCCTCACCCTGCTCCCGAAGTCCCACATCCTCGCAGCGCACCTGACGCGAACGAGGCTGTCACTTCGCCCACTCTCGTGCGGGTGGTCTCCGGTGGTCGGTCGCATGTGCTTGTGGATCTCACCGGACACGTTCGCGACGGCAGAGACAGGAATAAGCGGTGAGCGCGGCGTGGATGGTCGCGGTGTTGACGGTCGCGTGGCTAAGCGGCGGCGGGTATCTCGCGGTGGCCGTGCTCGCCGAGTCCTCCGGCCACACGGCGCGGTCATGGGTCACCGGGTGGACGACGCGGCGTTCCACGCGAGCGGTCCGCGCACGATGGGCGCGGACAGGTGGCCGTGTCGGGGGACACGGAACCCCTTGCAGCGCAAGGGGATTGGCACAGGTGGTGCACGTAGTGACAGCGGATAGTCGCCGTGCTGAGCGCTGGGAGTCGGAGCACGTCTCGTACTTCGGCTCCCAGCACGCCGCGTAGCGCACCAACCGAGGGGCAGACCACGAGTGATCAACGCACCATCGTGGACCACTCCCAAGACCCTGCATAGGCATCCAGGCGCGTGCCTGGAGTTGTTGCGACACAAGAGGAACAGTGAAGAGACGACACATCAGATCGACCGTTGCTGCGTCGCTAGGGCTAATGCTCGCGGCGACGTGCCCGGCGGCAGCCGACGACGCGTCCGCACGGATCATCGGCGGCACGCCGTCGGAATCCCGGTCCTACGCGGTCGCGATGCAGTTCGACCGCCACGGCGAGAAGGACTTTCACTACTGCGGTGGCACGCTGATCTCATCGGATGTGGTGCTGACTGCCGCCCACTGCGTGGATGCGCGTCTCGGTGCACCGCCGATCGATCAGGTGCACGTGCGGGTTGGTCACCGTGACCAAGCGCAGGGCTTCTACGCGCGGGCGGTCGCGACGGCAACCACCGGGTTCTCGATCTCCCCGCCCGGCCGCGACATCGCGTTGATCAAGCTGGACCGCCGGGTTCCGCACCGGCCCGCCCTGGTCGGCACCTCCCCAGGCAAGACCGGCATCGCGTTGACCGCGATCGGATGGGGACGCACACGGCCGGACAACACCGGTCCGTCATCCCGAATCCTGATGCAAGCCAACGTCTCAGTGCTCCCGACAGCCGAGTGCAAGCCCGGTCTGATCGGAACGGCCGAAGTCTGCGCCCAAGGCATCCACGGCCAAGGCGTGTGCGCCGGGGACTCCGGCACCGGCCTGTTGCGCAGCTACGGACACGGGCGCTTTGAAGCCGTGGTGGGACTCGCCTCGCGGGGAACCGGCGGCGGGAAGTGCGGCACCGCCCCGGACATCCACACCGACGTGACCAAGTACCTGCGGTGGATCTACACCACCGCCGCCCGCATGGGCGCCCAGGCACCGCTCGATGAAGACGACGTCACTCGTCTCACAGCGGTGAGCTGACCACGTGGGGACGGCCCTGACCCCGACAAGGGCCGTCCCCACCTTCCCGGTGCCAGGTAACGAAAACAAGCTAGGGGATACCAGTGGCAGTTGAGCGTTACGCCGAGCTGTGCGACCCGAGAGGCTTCATTGCCCCGCACGTGTGGGTGCAGAACGAGATGGGCATCAGCGTCCCGTCAACCGCCTGCGCTGAAACCATCTCCGTGGACTACCGCCCCCCGAACGCCGCCAAGGACGAGTTGTCGCTGACGTACCAGCCGTTCGCGTTCTTCACAGCGCTGAAAGTGATGAACACCGCTGGCACGGCATGGCTGGCTCAACACGGCTCGCCGGAACAAGCACATGAGAAGTGGCCCAACTCTCCCTACGAGTCCTCACACGCGCGACTCGCCCGCATACGCGAACTCGATGTGCTCAGCCCAGCCCACCGGCGGCTGCTTGACGACATCGCCACGGCGGCGGACAACTCGCTAGGCCCGGTCGGTCTCAACCACGTCGTTCCTCTGGCACGCGCTCTTATCCGCTGCGCCAAAGAAGACACACGGCATACCTCCGGCTACGTCCCGGCAAACACGGATGCTGACGGGCCTGAGTAGCGACGGCTCCCGAAGCCGGGATAGGCGCGCGTTATCGGTGCGATCCGGGGCCGAGCACTACCCCCGTCGGAACTTCCTATCAGAGAGCCCGCACCACAAGCCGCCCTCTCACATCGCGCCGATCCGGCACACGCCGGAATCGGGCTCACCCCAAGCTGAGGTGGTGCCGAAGGAAGGATGACTACATGAACGAGGCAAGGAAGGGAGCACTGATGACGGGGCTTGCGATGTTGGACCATCCCGCGTGGCGGATCGGCCACACTGGCACGGCAGTGCGAGCGGTGCGGGTTGGTGACGCCGTGTGGCTCGCCTTGGTTGTGCCGGACGGTGGGATCGGGTGCGCGCTGGCGAGAGGCTCTGAGAGTGCCCCGTCGGTGGATGTGTTCGCTCCCGCATCCGTGAGCGGTCCGGCCGAGCTGATTGGCCCGCTGTGCGAGGCGGGACCGGTGGTGCGGCTACGCAATCCGGACTTGTGGGACGCGCTGGGCACCTCGGTGATCCGTCAGGTGATCTCGGCACCGCAGGCGCGCAAGCTGCACCGGATGTTCTGCGAGCAGTTCGGCGACCGTATCGACACACCGCATGGGCCGGTGTGGTTGTTCCCTTCCCCGGAGACCGTGCTAGGTCTGCCCGACCGTGACATTGACGCCCTGGGGCTGAAGTTCCATCGCCCCAAGCTGCGCACCGCAGCACGGGCGTATGGCGAGTTCGGGCAGAAGTGGGCTGAGTTGGAACCAGCCCGCCTAGTGACCGAGGTGCAGGGGGTACGTGGGATCGGGCCGTGGACGGCCGCCGCGACCGGCGCCGACGTCAGTAACGACTTTGCCTTGTACCCGTACACCGATCTTGCGGTGCGCAAGTGGGCGCGGCACATAGCTCCGAGCCTGCCCTGGCCCGATACGAAGGACGTCCAGGGGTTCGGCGCGCTGTGGAAACGGTGGGCGGGTGAGCGCCTGTCGGAGTTGACGGCGCTCACGCTTGCATGGGGAGTACGACATGCCGCAGGAGCCGCAGTCTGACCGGATAACCGGACTCGACCCGACCCGAGCTGTTGACGTTGTATTCGTCAACGCGCCGTTGCGTGACTACACGCGGCGGGCACGGGTCAACGACTACACCTTGCCCGTGCTGGGCATGGCCTACATCGCCACCGTGGCAGCAGCGCACGGGTTCAACGTCGGCGTGCTCGATGCCGAATCTCTCGGGCTCGGGCTGGCCGAGGCCGCCGAGATCGTCAATGCAGTCCGGCCCCGCTGGGCGGGGTTCAACTTGTTGGCGCCCACCTACGAGATGTCCGCACGGATCGCCGCCGCACTTGATCCCGAGATCGAGGTCATGGTGGGTGGGCACCACGCCAAGGCCCTGCCGACGGAGATCCTGACCGATCCCCGATGGTCCGGGCTCGGCGCGTTGGTAATCGGCGAGGCCGAGACACGGGTGGTCGAGTTGCTGGGCGACAAGCACCGCCGCAGCGAGCTGCCTCAGGTGATGTGGCTCGACCCGATCATGAAAACCCCGGTCAGCGGCGGACGGCCCGGAAACGCCCACCACCTTGCGCCGGACATCAACACCATGCCGTTCGTGGATCGCCGGTATCTGGCCGATGATCCGTACCGGGCAGCCGATGGGCGGGTGGAGGCCAATATGGTCGGTGCTCGGGGCTGCCCTTATGACTGCTCCTTCTGCGGCGCCGCCGTCTCGGCGAACCCGGATGTCACGATCCGCACCCGCGACCCGCACAACATTCACGCCGAGATGGTCGAGCTGCACGAGCAGTACAACGTAACCGCATTCCGGTTCGTCGATGACCTCTTCCTCGGACACCGCCGCTTCATCGAGCAGTGCATGTCCGCCTTCACTGAGCACAAGGTGGGCGAGCGGTTCGTGTGGGACGCCACGGGGCGCATCAACATCCTGCACCGGGCACCGGACACCCTGCTGGACACGATGGCGACCAACGGGTGCCGCGAAGTCGCGCTGGGCATCGAATCCGGCAGCCCGCGCATGCTGGAATACATCGACAAACGCATCACACCGGACATCACGTGCTCGGTGGTCAAGCGGCTCACCGATCGGGGCATCAGCGTCAAGGGCTACTTCATCTTGGGCTTTCCAAGCGAGACGCGCGCCGAACTGGACGCCACGGTGCGCCATGTCCGCGAGCTGTGGGAGCTGACCGACAACCAGCCGGGTCGCTTCCGCGTCTCGGTGTTCGAGTTCCGTCCCTACCCCGGCACACCGGAGTGGCACCGCCTGATGGCCACAGGGAAATACACCACCGCGCAGTTGCTGAATTATGCCCCGGTAGACCTCACCGATGGCGGAGCGAACGACGCAATACGCGAGCGCGACGAATTCAACTTCTCGGTGGGAATCCAGTTCGGTGAGGCTCCCGTGGACTACGTGCGCCGCCAGCTCGCCGCCCTGACCCATGAGCAGCACCTACGAAAGGCGGCAGCGGCGTGACCATCTCCGCAACCCGTCAGCGTGGCTTGCTTGTCTCCCTGGACGGCCCAGGAGGCAGCGGGAAGAGCACTGTCACCGCTCTGGTGACCAAGTTGTTGACCGAGCGGGGTTACCAAGCGCACGCGACCACGCAGCCCTCGCACAACCAACTCGGCGGTATCGCCCGCACGATGACCGACACCTACAAGGGCGAGTCGCTAACCTGTCTGGTCGCCGCCGACCGCTACCACCACCAAGCGAATGAGATCCGTCCGCGCCGGGCCGCCGGACACATCGTGATCTGCGACCGCTACGTGCCCTCCTCCTACGTGTTGCAACGCATGGACGGCGTGCCGCTGGCATTCATCGAGGCTGTCAACGCCCTGGTGGACCCGCCCGACCTCGCAGTGATCCTCACCGCAAATCCGAAGATCACCAGCAAGCGGATCGCCAAACGCGGGGCACACAGCCGGTTCGAATCCGGGCTGCACACCAGCACCACCGAGGAACGCCTGTACCGCGAGACCGTCGAGCACCTGGACAAGTACGGATATCCGTTCGTGGTCCTGGACTCCACCCACGCCAAGCCCGACGTCATTGCCACCACCATCGTGGCCCGCATCGAGCAACTGCTATCCAGCGACGAGACCGAGGTGGCTGCCGAGTAGCCTCGCGCCCACCCCAGTGAGGACCCGCCCGCAACCACAGGGGCGGGTCCTCACTGCGTTGGCGCCCACCGAACCCACCGCGAGGACACACCGGCATTGGACCAGCACCGCGCGCTCGTAGACGTTCACCTGATGCTCATCCGTGACGACCATGTGTTGCTCACCCAACGGCGCGGCGGCTACGGCGGCGGCATGTGGCACCTGCCCTCCGGCAAGCTCGACGCGGGCGAGTCGATCGAACACGCCGTCGTGCGCGAGGCCCACGAGGAAGTCGGCGTACTCGTCACCCTCGAAGCTCTGGAATTCGTCCACCTCGCCCACGTCCACGGCTCAGGACCTGAACCCCGCATCGGCGTGTTCTTCGCCGCCCACACCTGGGTCGGCGAACCGACCAACCGGGAACCCGACAAGTGCAGCGCGCTCGCCTGGTGTCCGCTGAACGACTTGCCCGCTGACGTCATTCCCTACCCGCTCGCTGGTATTCAGGCGTACCGAACGGGCCGCCGCCACAGCGTGCTCGGCTGGACCGACCTCACGCCCGTTGTCTCTGCACGGGGGTAGTCCGCGTGGGGCAAACGTGGGGAAACAGCCTGCTCAGAGTGTCCCTGGCAGGCGTGGAATGGCGACCTTGGTCACTGATTGACGCAACACGCCGAGACGTGGCAAAGTCATCTCATTGAATCCCGCAGTTCGCGGATACCCCTTCCCGATATGTACTCATAGCGGGAAAAAGAGCGCTCCCAAATCCCGCTATGAGTACGAAACGGAAGACCTAGCGGGCGCTGACGACCGCGGTGCTGACGACCTTGTCGTGCAACCCACGACCGTCCTCGTCACTGACCACGGCGGGAATCACCAGGCACAGCAACAGGGTTCGCACCAGCACGCGGCCCGGGTCGGGGCGCAGCCCGTCGATCTTCACCAGCCGCAGCCCGGCGATCGCGTAACCCAGCGTCCTGCCGAACAGCGAGTGCGAGATGATCGTCACCGCCGCGAAGATCACGATCGCCGACAGCGACAGGTTCCTGGTGAGGAAGTAGGCCGCGGCGGCCGCGGGCAGCCAGTCCACGACCAGCGCGAGGACCCGGCGGCCGAACCCGGCCAGCGAGCCGGGACCGTGCGCGGGGAAGCCGAACCGCGCTCCGGCGTGGGTGGCGGACTCCGGTTCGGTGCTCACGCTGTCAAGGGTAAGACCGGGTGGCTCCGGTGCCCCGACCAGGTGGGTCAAGACACCGGTCCGGGTTGCCGTTAACACTGAGGAAACACTGGGGTAGCGGTCGAGCAACACCGCCCACCTAGCGTCAGGTCCATGGCCGGCGGCAATCCTGCACCGGCGGAGGAATCCATCACGCGCGTGAAGGAGCCAACGAGGGTGTTCACCAATCCCGACGAGGTCCTGCGCTTCATGTCCGAAGAGGACGTGAAGTTCGTCGATGTCCGGTTCAGCGACCTGCCCGGCATCATGCAGCACTTCACCGTGCCCGCCGAAGCGTTCGACGCCGACGCGATCGCCGAGGGTCTGGCCTTCGACGGCTCCTCGGTGCGCGGCTTCCAGCAGATCCACGAGTCGGACATGCTGCTGCTGCCCGACCTCGCGACGGCGCGCATCGACCCGTTCCGCGAGGTCAAGACGCTGATCGTGAACTTCTTCGTGCACGACCCGCTGACCCGCGAGCCCTACAGCCGCGACCCGCGCAACATCGCCCGCAAGGCCGAGCAGTACATCGCCGAGTCCGGCCTGGCCGACCTGGCGTACTTCGCGCCCGAGGCGGAGTTCTACCTCTTCGACTCGATCCGCTTCTCCAGCAGCGAGAACGCCTCGTTCCACGAGATCGACTCCGAGGCCGGCTGGTGGAACACCGGGCGCGAGGAGGAGGGCGGCAACAAGGGCTACAAGGTCAAGTACAAGGGCGGCTACTTCCCGGTCACCCCGACCGACCACTTCGCCGACCTGCGCGACCAGATCGTGCTGAAGCTGCAGGACTCCGGCTTCACCGTCGAGCGCGCGCACCACGAGGTGGGCACCGCGGGCCAGGCCGAGATCAACTACAGGTTCAACACGCTGCTGCACGCCGCGGACGACCTGCAGCTGTTCAAGTACATCGTGAAGAACACCGCGTGGGCCGCGGGCAAGACCGCGACCTTCATGCCGAAGCCCCTCTACGGCGACAACGGCTCGGGCATGCACTGCCACCAGTCGCTGTGGAAGGACGGCGCCCCGCTGTTCTACGACGAGTCCGGCTACGCCGGTCTGTCCGACACCGCGCGGCACTACATCGGCGGCATCCTGCACCACGCGCCGAGCCTGCTGGCCTTCACCAACCCGACGGTGAACTCCTACCACCGCCTGGTCCCGGGCTTCGAGGCGCCGGTCAGCCTGGTCTACTCGCAGCGCAACCGCTCCGCGTGCGTGCGCATCCCGATCACCGGCACCAACCCGAAGGCCAAGCGGGTCGAGTTCCGCTGCCCCGACTCCTCGGGCAACCCGTACCTCGCCTTCGCCGCCATGCTGATGGCCGGTCTGGACGGCATCAAGAACAAGATCGAGCCCCCGGCGCCGATTGACAAGGACCTCTACGAGCTCCCGCCGGAGGAGGCCAAGGACGTCGCCCAGGTGCCCGCGTCCCTGGACGAGGCGCTGGTCAACCTGGAGAACAACCACGACTTCCTCCTCGAGGGCGGCGTGTTCACCGAGGACGTCATCCACACCTGGATCGCCCTCAAGCGCGAGCAGGAGATCGACCCGATCCGTCTCCGCCCGCACCCCTACGAGTTCGCCCTCTACTACGACGTGTGATCCGCCAGCTCGACAACGGCCGAGGGCCTGGTGACCATTCCGGTCGCCAGGCCCTCGGCCGTTTCAGCGCTCGCGACCAAGGCAGCACACCATGGGGGATCGCCACAGTGCGCTGAGCTACCGCCGCGTGCTCATATTCCGGAAATGGCTACCCGCCACTTCCGGAAGTGGCTACTCAAGCCTTCCGCATTTGGCTAGCAAACACCTCCGGAAGTGGCTACTCTGCCCCCATGCCAGCCCCCTACCAGCCACGTCTGGTCGACGACCTCCTGGCCCGCCGACTCGCGAACCATCCCGCAGTGCTCCTCGTGGGGCCACGAGCGACCGGCAAGACCACGACGGCGGCGCGACTGGCACGGAGCGTGCTCAGGCTGGACGAGCGAGCACAAGCAGTCGCGGTGGAGGCCGACCCGGACGCCGCGCTGCACGGTTTGGACGAACCGATCCTCATCGACGAGTGGCAGATCGTGCCGGATGTGCTCGGCGCCGTGAAACGATCCGTGGACGCCGACCCGCGACCCGGTCGGTTCGTGATCACCGGATCGGTTCGCGGTGACGTCGACTCGCCCATGTGGCCCGGGACCGGCCGCCTGCTGCGAGTGGCGATGTTCGGCTTGACCGTCGGCGAACTGCGCGGCTCGCTCCCCTCGGTGCCGCTCCTCGACCGGCTCGCAGTCGACGGCATCGAGCCACTCATGAATGGTTCGACCGAACAACTCGATCTGCGCGGCTATGCCGAATTGGCCGCAGGCGGCGGATTCCCCCAGCCTGTGCTGCGACTGCCAACGACCGAGCGGGGGGCCTGGCTGGAGAGCTACGTCGATCAACTGCTCACCCGGGATGCCGCTATGGTCACATCTCACCGCGACCCGCAACTGCTCCGCAGATACCTCGAAGCGTGTGCCCTGAACACGGCTGGCATCACCGGTCACCGCAGCATCTACAGTGCAGCCGGTGTGGCCAAGGCAACCGGTGAAGCATACGAACAGCTGCTGCGGAATCTGTTGATCATCGACACGCTGCCTGCGTGGTGGACCAACCGAATCAAGCGGCTGATTCGCGGCCCCAAACGCTACATCATCGATCCCTCACTCGCGCTGGCCGCCCTGCGCGTCAGCGTCACGGGGCTGATGAAGGACGGGGATCTGCTAGGGCGGATCATCGACACGTTCGTCGTGTCCCAACTACGCGCGCAGCTCGTCAACTGCGAGACGCAGCCACGACTGCACCATCTCCGCCAGGAGAAGGGACAGCACGAGATCGACATCATCGTCGAATACGGCGGCGGACGCGTCTTCGCCTTCGAAATCAAGTCGGGCAACGCACCCACTCGCGACGACGCGCGTCACCTCGCTTGGCTGCGTTCCGAACTGGGCGACCGCTTCATTGGCGGCGCCGTGCTGCACACAGGGCCACGAGCATTCCGGTTGTACGACGACATCGCCGCCGTGCCCATTGCCGCGCTGTGGAGCTGAACCGCGACAGGTAGGCAGTTACCTTTACTGCCGTGGGGGAATCACACGGCACGAGCGCATCGCTGCGCGGGCATCGGGACTTCCGGCACCTGTGGGCGGCCGACGCGGTGAGCCAGACCGGGACGCAGTTCGCTGACTTCGCGATACCCGTCCTGGCGGTCGTCTCGCTCGGCGCGACGCCCTTCCAGGTCGGCCTGCTCGACGCGAGCCACACGATCGCCTTCCTGCTGATCAGCCTTCCTGCGGGCGCCTACCTGGACCGCATGCGGAAGAGGCCGGTCATGCAGGCGGCGAACCTGTTGCGCGCGCTGGCCCTAGTGGTCATTCCGATCGCCTACTTCGCGGGCTTTCTGTCGTTCGGCGTTCTCTTGGCTTCGGCGGCGGTCGTTGGACTTGCCTCGGTCCTGTTCGACACGAGCTACGCCGGTTACCTGCTCCCGCTTGTCGGCTCGGAACGGCTCACCGCCGCGAGTTCTCGGTTGCAGGCGACGAACTCGGTCGCCCAGATCGGCGGACCGGCGGCCGCGGCGCAGTTGATGAGGATCGTGGCGGCGCCTGTCGTTCTCCTGTTCACGGCACTGTCCTTTGTGGTCTCAACGCTGCTGCTCTCGCGAATCACGATGACCGAGACGATTGAGCAGCCAAAGCGCAAGCCAAAGCTTTGGCCGGACATCGTGGCGGGGTTGAGCCTCATCAAGAAGCAGCCGGTCATCAGGTCGATCACCGTGAGCACCTTCGTCCTCAACGCGTTGCTGGGTGCGGAGAGCGCGGTGCTGGCCATCTACGTTCTGCGCGATCTCTCGCTCGGCGCGGGAGCGCTGGGAATGTTCCTGTCCGCAGGTGCGGTCGGCGGCCTGCTGGGCGCGACGTTCGCCAACCGCATCAGCGAAAGAGTCGGCTCGGCACGAGTAGTCACGGTGTCCGCTCTGCTGTTCGCACCCGCGTTCCTGCTCTTGGCGATCAGCGGTGACCTCACCGGGCTCTCGGCGATTCTCGTTGGCGCGTCGCTGTTCCTGCGAAGCTTCGCGGTCGTGTTGTTCAACATCTGCTCCGGTGCCCTGCGTCAACGCACAACACCGAAGGACATGCTGAGCCGAGTCGCGGCGTCGAACCGATTCATCACCTGGGGGATCATCCCGGTCGGGAGCCTTGCCGGTGGCCTGCTCGGCGAAAGCCTGGGTGCGCACGGTGTGCTGTGGACGGGCGCATTGGCCTCGCTGCTGATCCCGCTGCCGATTCTCCTGTCACCACTGCGAAAGCTGCGGACTTTCCCCAACGAGTGGGACGTCCACACAAGCTAGGCGCGGCCCTCGCCACCTGGACGAGGGCCGCGCTCAGCTCAGCGTTGGCGCACCTCGACAACGCGCAGGTTCGGCGAAGCCATGATGTCCTTCTCACAGAACCGTTCGGTCACCCACTGCTTGCGCGAGTACAGCTTCGTCTGGTCGCTGTAGTGCGGCGAGGCGGGGTTGGAAGACTGCGAATAAGCCATCAGTGTCGCGCTGTCCGGGCACGAGCTGTTGTTGAACGACAGCGCGTGCAAGTACGTCGCGCCGTGCACCATCTCGGTGTAACCCTTGGCAGGGTCCCAGGTACCGGAGATCGAGTTGAAGACGCCCCACCGGTTTTGCCCGCCACCAATGGGAATGCGCTCACCGTTGCGCACAACGTAGTGGTTGTCGCCCCAAGGAGCATTGACGGGAATGTTCGCCGCGCGAAGCTCGGCAACCGCGTGAGCCAATGCCTTCGCGACGTCGGGGTGGTCGGTGTTCAGGGTGTTCGGGGTCGTAATGGGCTTGGCCAGGTCAAACGGCACCTTCCACTGAGCCGGACCTGACAGCGACGTGCGGAGCTTCGTCCAGAAGCGGTCGAAGAGCAGCGCTCCCCGGCTCTCCACATCGTGCTTCCTGTCCCAAGTGGACAGTGTGTCGCATGCATCCTTCAGGTCCGCAGACATCGTGCGGCACAAGCGGACGAGGTCGTCGACGGCAAGCTCAGCCAACTGGTTGCGGTTGGAGAACATCAGCTCCTGCAACGATTCCTTGCTGAACTTGCCCTTTGCCAACTGCTCCTCGATGGCGGTCAGCCCCATTCGAGTGCGATGGGACCGTGACGTCTCGGCGGTGCCGAGAATGCGGGAGAAGCCGGTGATCGGTTGCCGCGCATTGGTCAGCCAGTAGCTGTCGTTGGAGTTTTCCAGGTAGTCGGCCCGGCTCAACGACGGCAGGCTGCCCGGGCCAAAAGTGCCGGGCTGCACGGCATCGCGATCCTGCCCCCAGCCGCAGTTCGAGCGCGAGCCGTCCAACACGGCGATCCCGCGTTCGGGATAGGTGCGCTTGCCGAGTTCGGTGTTGCACTCAGCCGCTCGCGCATCGGTCACGTTCGGTACCACGTGCAGTTGGTGATACGACGCCTTGCCTCGGGAGTCGGTCACGAAGATGTTCATCCACGGCAGGCCCTGTGTCTCCTTGAGACCTTGCATCGCCTCGTCGGTCGAGCGGGCCTGCATGAGCTTCAGGGTCGAATTCCCCATTCGCATGTTCTGCGCGTTCGCATCAGCCATAGCGAAAGCAGTCTCCGCGGTCCACGGCAGCTTCTGCTCGCCGAGCTGCTGCACGATCGGGCCGTAGCGAGTCGACCACTGCGTCCGGGTCACGTTTTCCGTGCCGCCACCGGGCTTCGCGACGGCGACCGTGACATCCCGCCGCGTCATGGGTTCCGGCCGACCGTCCACCAAGTACTTCGTCGGTGAGCCGGGAACGAGCTTCAGCTCGAAGAGCGTGAAAGTTCTGGTCGTGTCCGCCGCGGTTCCCGCCCACGCCATGGTTTCGGTGTGACCGAGCCACAGCAGCGGCAGCCCGACCACTCCCGCACCGCTCGCGTTCAGCCTGCCGGGAATGGTGAGATGCGACTGCCACAACCGGATGTCCGGCGCGTTCCACGGCAGGTGCGGGTTCGCGAGCGAGATGCCCTTGCCATTCGCGGTCGCCTGACTGCCGAGAGAAATGGCGTTGCTGCCGAGGTCGCCGTCATTGTCCACAGTGGACCCCGGTGCCGCGGCCGACACAATGCCTCCGGCGGCTGAGCCCTGTCCGAAAGCCATGCCGGACGCGTACATGTGCCGATAGATGTCGATCTCGGTCATGGGCCGTAACCACGCGGCGCCCTTGCAGCCCGGGTCGGTGTTCCGGTTCTCGCGCAGGAACTGGTTCACTCCTGCCGCGTAGCCGGAAACGGCGTCACGCACCTCTTGCGCGGGACCGAGCTTTCCTCGGTGCGCCACAAGGCGTTCGACGATGCCCGAGTCGTTGATCCCCTGGAAGTACACGTCGCTGACGAGGTTTTTCTGCCCCGCGGCGAGGATGCCCTGAAGCGGGGCGTCGCCACCGAGGTACTTCGAGCGCGTGGCCGAGGTCGTGAGCATTGTCTGGGCCAGCGAACACATGTTATCGGTGGCGGCCGCGTATCCCTGGCCGAACCCGAGGTCGCGGTAGGAGTTCGCGACGATGTGCGGAACGCCGAACTCGGTGTAGCGGACGGTGGCCGAGAGACCGCGGCCCTGCTGATCGGCGGTGGCGGCCGCTCCTCCCGCGGCGACAAGGCCGAGCGCGACCGAGACTGCCGCGAGTTTGCTTCTGGCTAACACGGATGTTCTCCTTCTCGGGGAGTTGCGTACTCGGTAAGGCACGCCCCTCGGGCGTGTGGTGCGTTTCTTCCGTCCGTGCCGCCGAGTGGCCGCTCGGCGGCACGGGTCCTTCAGTTCCCGTCAGGATCGGGAAACGCGATGAAGCGCACGAGGATTCGCCGCGCGTCCGGCGGCAAGTCCTCCTGCGCGCGCCAGTAGCGCTTCAGCAGCGCCCGGTACTCGTCGAAGAACTGCGTGAACTCGGTTCGCGTCAGCCCCAACGAGCCTCGTGTGAACGCCACGGTGTCCGCCCACTCCGACTCCCCGAAGCGCTCTTCCTGATAGCGGCCCCACGCTTCGAGGTCCTCCGTGATCTGGACGCTCCGAAGCTCGGTCAGCTGCTTCACCGCTTCGGGGCTCAGCTCTTTCAGCGGCGGCGTGCGCAGGTCCCGCGGTCGTACGCGCCACCACCGCTCCTTCCCCCTGCCCAGCGTCGGGTCCTCTTCGACGAACCCGTGCCGCGCCAGCTCGCGCAGGTGGTAGCTGGTCACGCCGGTGTTCTTCCCCAGCGCCGCCGCGACCGTCGTCGCCGAGGCCGGACCGCGCCGGAGCTCGGCCAGGATGCGCCGCCGAAGCGGGTGTGCGAGCGCCTTGAACATGGCCGGATCGGCCATCTCCTCGGGCTGCGGTGGTGACGTCACGAGGCGAGGCTAGCGTGCACAAGAACTTGTGCACAGGTTCCTGTGCACACTTCCGGGTTTCCCCTGAGGCCGGTCAGCCCAGCTATGAACCAGAAACGCTATCGTTCACACGGTGCACAAGCTGCCCAGCGGGCTCACCGGCTTCGAACCGGCGCCACGCACGGACCTCAAGGCGCTGCGGGCCGCCTGCCACGACGCGGCCCGGCGCACACGCGGCCGCGTGATCGACATCGTTGAGGCTCAGATGGCGATGAGCTACCACGCCTTCGTCATCGGCTACCGCGACAGAACGCTGGCCGTTCTCGCGAACGCGTTCCACCCTCTCCTCGCCATCGCCGAGCCGCCGCACCCACGACAGTTCTGCCCACCGTTCCGCGAAGATCCCGACCTCGCCGCCGCTCTCGACGCCCACGAGCCGTTCCGCGTCCTGTCCACCGAGGAACTCGGCCGCCCTCTGTCCACTGTGGACCTGAGCGGTCTCACGGAGGCCGAGCACCGCGAACTCCGCACCTGGAAAGCGGCCACCGTCGGCGACGTCGTCTTCAACCACTGGGACTAGCGGGGAACAATCAGCGAATGCCTGCCCTCGGGCGGGTCGACAAGGTCCGCCAGCTTGGCGGCTTCGCGCGCCAGATCCCTGCAGAACCGGGCGAACGCCGCTCCCTCGCCGGGAAATGGTGGCGAGGACAGGGAGATGTTCCCGGGGTCCAGGTAGAGGAACAGCGCGTACTGCTCTGTGCCCGGCTTCTGTTTCACCACCGGACCCGAGTCCGGACCCGGCGCGCACCACAGGTTGAAGCTCATCGCACGTCCCCTCTCGTCCAGGGCGAGCTTACCTGTTTAAGGCGAAATCACTTAAACTTGCACCCGGACGGCGGACAGGTCAGGGAATCTGCTGGTGGTACCGCAGCAGGCAGAGGTGACTACCCTTCACCAGGACGGACACCTCGACCGGACGCTGGTTCTCGGCGTGGACGACACGGAACTGGCAGACCACCGGCACGCCCCTCGGAAGGTCGAGCTCGATCACTTCCTCGGTGGTCGGCATGCGCACTGACACCTCATCGACGAACTCGCGCTGCGGAACACCCAGTTCCTCCAGCACTCGCGGCGCCCCGCCCTTGATCTTCCGGGCACTCGCCAGAGCGGTTCCACGAGCAAGATCAGCCGGGTAGTACGACCACGACAGCTCGACCGGTTCGCCGTCGTGGAACAACACCCGACGACGCACGAACGCGGTCCCCGACGAGCCCAGGTCGAGCGCCTCGACGACGTTCGCGGGAGGGCGGAGTTCCGCCACTTCGGGCGCGCCGTACGAATATCCGTGCAGCGACGGGGAGAAGTACGCGCCGACGTCCACGACCAGCGGCTCGCGTTCGCGCACGAAGACGCCTTTGCCCCGGTGGCCGACGAGAAAGCCCTCGTCCTTCAAAGCCGTCAGCGCCTGCTGGATCGTCGTCCCGGCGACGTCGAACCGTGAAGCCAGGTCCTGCGTGATCGGAAGCTGTTGTCCGGGCGCGAGATCACCCGACATGATCTGGGCTCGCAGCTCAGCCGCGATCTGGTGGTGCCGAGGCCGGCCATCTCCTCGCTTGACCACGAAGCGTCCTCCTCAGACGGACAGCTGATAGCGAAGACGACGACCCACCGCGGTCATTCGCATGACACTCACCTCGAAGACCTTCCCCGCGCACAGTGAACGACGGACCAACTGGAGTACTGGCCCTCCACGCAGATCGAGCCGCTCGCGTTCCTCATCGGTCGGATTGTGCGCGGAGACGTCCTCGACCACCTGCTCGACGCGGTATCCCAGCTCGGCGAGCAGCGTTACCGCGCCACCGCGAATCCTGCGAGGCTCGGCAAGACCCGTGCCACGAGCCAGAGAGGCCGGGTAGTGGGAGTCCGTCAATTCCACGGGGCGCTCGCCCAAGAGCATCACGCGGCGTCGGACAACCACTGGCGCACCACACGGAATCTCAAGCGCCGCAGCGATATCCGATTCGGCAGGCAACTCCGCGACCTCGACGAGCCGTTGCTTCCCCACAGCACCGTGCCGAGCGGCCTCAGCCGCCCACGGATCACCACGCGGGGTCAGGTACGGGGTCGAGACGCTGAGCCACTCATCGGTCATGCTCCATCTCCACCTTATGCGGTTGTGCCACAAACCAGCCTACGGCTTGTAGCCTGCCCCCGTGGGCATGGAAGGCAATTACCTCCGGGTCTCCCAGGAGGAGCTGGAGCGGGCGATCGACGACCCGAGCGGGTTCTACGACGACGCCCAGGACCTCATCGACGAGCAGGAGGAGGCCGACCTCCCGCCGGAGCGGGCGCGCCACCTCAGCACGCACAAGGCCTGGCACGCCATCGCCTTCCTCCTCGGCCGCGCCGAGTTCCACGTGGACGTCGTGCACGGCGAGGGCGAGATCGCCGAGGACGAGGACTGGGGCTACGGCCCGCCCCGCCACCTCAGCGCCGAGCGGGTCGAGGCGGCGGCGGAAGCCCTGGCGGGGATCGACTTCGACGACCTGGTCGACGGCGTGGACCCGAGCGAGCTGACCGAGGCCGATGTCTACCCGTTGCTGTGGGACGACGAAGACGCGTTCGAGTGGGTACGCCATTGGTTTACACCGCTGCCCACGTTCTTTTCGGCGGCGGCCGAAAATGGCGATGCCATCATCGTCTGGATCGGCTGAGCAGCGGTTATAGCGCCGTGATCGAACCGGTCACGTTCCCGTGCTACGCATCGCACGGCTCAATGTAACGAGGCTCTCCATCCGCGCGTCTTGTCTGGGTTCTACTTGCTAGTACCTTTTGCGTGTCGCCCAGGAAAACATTGCGGAAAGAGGACGAGTTGTACACCGGTGCCGTTGAGACGGACGTCACGAAACATTCGATGGTCGGCGAACGATTGACGTTGGCGGCCTTCGACCAGCTTTCCGGGACACTCTCCGGTTACCGCTTCGTCAAGCTCGTCGTGGACCGCGAGCGGGGCACGATCCACTTCATCAACCACGCTGAGCAGCGCTTTCACGCCGAGTACATCGCGACTCACATTCTCGACATCTCCACCGAGGAGATGTACGCGAAGATCGACTCCTTTAATCAAATTTTTTATCACGAGCCGGATCGGCGCTTCTGCCTCGGCCTGCTGTCGCTGCACGATCGGGACGGCGACCGGTTCCTGGCGCTGGAGACGGTCGAGGTCGACACGATGCCGGCCGAAATGATCAAGTACTTCTACGGGTTCGTCCGGGACAACGTCGACGCCGCGCTTCCGCTGGTGTTCAAACCCGCGTCGCACCTCCAGGAACGCCACCTGCTCGACATTCCCGCCGTCGAGGTCCCCCGCATCCAGGCGCACGAGCTTTTCGCGAGCACCCGCTTCGTGCCGCTGAACGCGGGCACCACCAAGGGACGGCTCCGCGCCTTCCGCACCCAGGCCGAGTACCGCGCCGCCGCGGAGTCGCTGGAGTGGTTCGACATCATCGCGATGGACCGGGTGCCCGACGACATCCCCCGGCTGGCCGGAGTGATCAACAGTGAGCCGACGACGCCGCTGTCGCACACGAACGTGCTGGCCTCCGGCTGGGGCATCCCCAACGCCGTGCAGCTCGGCGCGATCGAGCTGATCGACGAGCGCGGCCTGGACGGCGAGTGGGTGGAGTACGGCGTCGACGCGGGCTCCACCGAGATCGCGCTCAAGCGCGCCGAGAAGCCGGCCGACCTGCCCGAGCCCGCGTGGCGCAGCGCCCAGATCACCTTGGAGGAGCCGGAAACCGACGCGACCCCGATCGTCGCGCTCGACCAGCTCCGGATGCGCGACGCGCACCGCTACGGCACGAAGGCGGCCAACCTCGGCGAGCTGGGCCACGTGCTGGCCTACGGCTCCGAGCGGCTGCTCGGCTTCCACCGGGTCCCGCGCCCGCCGCGGGCGAACCTGCTGATGTACGCGGCGAAGCAGCTCGGCGTCCCGGAGAGCGCCGACCTCAACCAGGCGGCATGGCAGCTGCTCACCGACCGCGTGAGCATCCCGCGGGGCATCGCCGTGCCGTTCTCGGTGCAGCGCCGGTTCCTGGAGTCCTCGCCGCGCGTCCAGCAGGCGATCGGCAAGCTCAAGATGGCCCTCGAACTGGGCGCCCGCGAGATCGACCCGCTGTGCATCGAGCTCCAGCGGCTGGTCAGGTCGACCAGGATGCCGGAGGACCTGCGGCAGGAGATCGACCGCGCGATCTTCGCCAGCCTCGGTGGTGTGCAGCGCTTCGTCATCCGCAGCTCCTCCAACGCCGAGGACCTCGCCGGGTTCTCCGCCGCGGGCATCTACGAGTCGGTCAACCAGGTCGCCACCGCCGACGAGGTGTTCACCAGCGTCAAGCGGGTCTGGGCGTCGCTGTTCTCCTCGCGCAGCGTCCGGCTGCGGCAGCAGGCGGGCATCTCCCAGGACGACTCCTACATGGGCGTGATCGTGCAGGAGGAGGTCCAGGCGCCGATGGGTGGTGTGCTCGTCACGTGCAACCCGATGAGCCGCGCGGACTTCCGCAACGTCTACCTCAACGTGTCCCGGCAGTCGGTCGCCGAGGTGGTCTCCGGCGACTCGGCGCCACTGCAGTACCTCTACAACACCGTCGAGGGCGGCGGCCGCACGGTCTCGCTCGGTGACGCGGGCGAGGACCTGGACGAGCAGAGCCGGAACCTGTTGCAGCACTTGGCTCTCGCGGGCCGGTTCCTGCAGTCGCACTTCTCCCCCGACTACACGTTCGGCACTCCGATGGACATCGAGTGGGTGGCCGACTCCGAGCGCGTGCACATCGTGCAGCTGCGCCCGTACTCGAACTGAGGACGGTCATGCTGAAGTCGAGGCCGGTCATCCGGCTCATGATCGGGTTCCAGCTGTTCTTCGGGTTGTTGCTGTGGACCCCCATCTTCTTCGAGTACCAGCGGCAGCTGGGCATCTCCGTCGCCGACATCCTGGCCATCCAGAGCATCTACTACGTGGCGTTCTGCCTGCTGGAGATCCCGACCGGGATGATCGCCGACCGGATCGGCTACCGCCGCTGCATGCTCGCGGGCGGCGTGGTGCTGGTGGTGTCCAACGTGATGCCGGTGTCGGTGCCCTCGTACTGGGGGTTCCTGGTCCACTTCCTGCTGATCGCGCTCGCCCGCTCGCTGGTCTCCGGCGCCTCCAGCGCCTACCTGTACGAGTACATGACCGCCAACGGCGAGCGGGAGCAGTACAAGCAGGCCGAGGGCAGCGCCCGCTCCTACAGCCTGGTCGGCAAGGTCGTCGGCTGGCCGCTGGTCGGCCTGGCCATGCAGCTGGAGATGACGCTGCCGTACTGGCTCACCGCGGTCAGCGCGGTCCTCGCGGTGGTCATGGCGTACCGCCTGCCGCCGCTGCCGGACAGCGTCCGCAAGCCGACCGCTCCGGTGATCACCTCGGTGCGCGAGTCGCTGGGCCTGCTGCGCCGCACCCCGATGCTGCTGCTGTTCATGGCGCAGGGCGTCGCGGTCTTCACGCTCGGCCGGATCTGCCAGGTGAACCTCTTCCAACCGATCCTCACCGCCGACAGCGTCCCGCTGGTCGCGCACGGCATGGTGATGTCCGCGATGAGCGTGTTCGAGGCGCTGGGGTCGGCGCGGCCGGGGATCATCCGGCGCTACCTGACCGACTCCCGCGCGGTGTTCGTGCTGACGATCGTCATGGCGGGCACCCTGGCGCTGACCGTGCCGGGGCACTGGGTGGCCACGGTGGCGGCGTTGTGCGTGTTCGCGCTGGCCATGGGCCTGTCGTTCCCGATCCAGCGCCAGCTGATCAACGACGCCATCCCGCCGACGCCCTACCGCGCCACGCTGCTGTCGATCGAGTCGATCATCGACCGCGGGGTCTGCGCCCTGGTCGCGCTGGCCCTGGGCAGCTACCTCGCCGAGGGCGAGCTGGCGGAGTTCCTGCTGCTGTCCGCGGGCGCCTCGGTCGTGCTGATGGCGATCCTGCTCGCGGTGCTGCCCCTGGTCCGGCGGCGGGTCGCGGCCGGTGGAAAGGATGCTGACCAGGTACTGTCCGCCCCGTGACCGAGGTCTACGAGGAACCAACCAGGATCGTCACCCACTACTTCGACAACCTCGCCGACGCCGTGGAGGCGCTGGAGGCCACCGAGCGGCTCAGCCTCGGGGTGCGGCTGCACAACCGCACCACGCCGGAGACCGACCCGGACGGCACCGAGGTCCTCGCGGAGGAGTGGGTGGTCGAGGTCTACGACGCCCCGCCGATCGAGAGTGAGGACGACGACTCCGACGAAGACGAGGAATCGTCCGACGACGAGTAACCGAAGGGGCCGGGAACGGCCCCTTCTTCATGTGTAGAACAACCGCTCGACGGCCGCCCGCGCCCGCCGCGTCGTGCGCCGGTAGGTGTCGACGAACTCGCCGGGGTCCATCGAGGCCGAGTACCCCAGCGCCCGCACGGTGGCCGCGAGCTCCCGCCCCTGCGACGGCACCTGGTCGGTGGGCTTGCCCCGGACCAGGGTCACCGCGTTGCGGGCGCGCGTAGCGAGTTTCCACGCCCCATCAAGCACTTCGACGTCCTCCGGGCCGATCAGCCCGGCAGCGCCCGCGGCCGCCAAACCGTCCACAGTGGACGTTGTGCGCAGCTCGGGAAGGCGGTGCGCGTGCTGGAGCTGGAGCAGCTGGAGCGTCCACTCCACATCGGCCAGCCCACCGCGGCCGAGCTTGGCGTTCATCTTGGGATCGCCGCCCTTGGGCATCCGCTCCGACTCGACCCTGGCCTTGATGCGCCGGATCTTCACCACCTCGGCGTGGTCCAGCCCGCCCTCCGGATAGCGGATCGGGTCGATCATCTCCCGGAACCGCTCGCCCAGCTCGGCATCGCCCGCCACGTACCGCGCGCGCAGCAGCGCCTGGAACTCCCAGGTCTCGCCCCACTGCGCGTAGTAGGACCGATAGGACTCCAAAGTCCTTGCCAGCGGACCGTTTCGGCCCTCCGGCCGGAGGTCGGCGTCCACGTGCAGCGCCGGGTCCTGGCTCGGCGCGCTCAACAACTTCCGCACCTGCTCGGCGACGGCCGACGCGTACTTGACCGCGGCGCTGTCGTCGAAGCCCGCCAACGGTTCGCACACGAAGAGCACGTCCGCGTCCGAGCCGTAACCGAGCTCGTCGCCGCCGAGGCGCCCCATCCCGATCACGGCGAGCCTCGCCGCACGCGAACCCCGTTCCGCGCATACGGCCCGCTCCGCCGCGTCGACCGCGGAGCCCAGCACCGCGGACCACACATCGCTCAACGCGTGGCACACAGCGGGAAGTTCAATCAGGCCAAGCAAATCCGCGCACGCGACGCGCAGCAACTCGTGGCGCCGCAACGACCGCGCCGCGATCACCGCCTGAGCCGGGTCCGCGTGCCTGGCGACCGCGCTGCGCAAGGACTGGGCGACCTCCGCCGGATCGCGCCCCGCCAGCTCCTTGGTGTTCGCCAGCAGGCGCAGCACCTCGGGCGCCCGCACCAACAGGTCCGAGATGACCTTCGCCGTGCCGAGCAACGTGGCCAGGCGCTGCGCGACCGCGCCCTCGTCCCGCAGCAACCTGAGGTACCAGGGGGTGTTGGCCAACGCCTCCGACACCCGCCGGTACGCGAGCAGTCCACCGTCCGGATCTGGCGTGCTGGCAAGGAGATCCAGCAGGACAGGCAACAGCGCGCCCTGGATCGCCGCTCGCCGCGACATGCCCTCGGTGAGCGCCTGGATGTGCCGCAGCGCCCCCTCCGGCGAGGTGTAGCCGAGCGCCGCGAGCCGCTGACCGGCCGCCTTCGGCGTCAGCCGCAGCTCCTCGGTCGGCACCCGCGCCACGGCTTCGAGCAGCGGCCGGTAGAACAGCTTCTCGTGCAGCCGCCGAACCCTGTTGGCGTGCCTGCGGAACTCGGCGACCAGAACCTCGCCGCTGCTGCGCTTGCCATCCGCTCGGATACCGGAAGCCCTTGCCAGCCAACGCAATGACGCACGATCGTCGTCGGCGGGGAACAGGTGCGTCCTGCGCAGCCGCTGGAGCTGCAACCGGTGTTCGAGCAGGCGCAGGAACCGGTAGGAATCGCTCAGCTCCGCCACGTCGGCGCGCCCGACGTAGCCGCCTGCACCCAACGCCGCCAGAGCGTCCACAGTGGACTGT
This sequence comes from Allokutzneria sp. A3M-2-11 16, assembly GCF_024213555.1. Classification (GTDB taxonomy): domain Bacteria; phylum Actinomycetota; class Actinomycetes; order Mycobacteriales; family Pseudonocardiaceae; genus Allokutzneria. The sequence goes on from NZ_JANAVO010000002.1 coordinate 757,989, forward strand.
TCGCGCAGGTCCTCGTCCGTGCGGCCGTGCACCATCTGCAGCAACTGCACGGCGAACTCGACGTCGCGGAGGCCGCCACGGCCGAGCTTCAGCTCGCGCTCGCCGAGCCCGACCGGCACGTGCTCCTCGACCCGCCGCCGCATGGCCTGCACGTCGGCGACGAAGTCATCGCGGTCGGCGGCCGTCCACACCTTCGGCCGGACCGCGTCCACGTACCGCCGCCCGAGCTCAAGATCACCGGCGACCGGCCTGGCCTTCAGCAGCGCCTGGAACTCCCAGGTCCTGGCCCACCGCTTGTAGTACGCGACGTGCCCGTCCAAGGTTCTGACGAGCGCGCCCGCCTTGCCCTCCGGTCGCAGCGCCGCGTCGACCTCGAAGCACGCGGAACCCGCGATCCGCATCATCGCGCTGGCGAGCCGCGTGGCTTGGCCCATCTCCGAGTCGGGCTCAGCGACGAAAACAACATCGACATCGCTGACGTAGTTCAACTCCCGCGCGCCGCACTTGCCCATCGCGATCACCGCGAGCCCGCACCGCAGCGGCCCGACCTCAGCCGCACCAACGGCGAGCGCCGCCTGCAACGCGGCCACGGCCAGATCGGACAGGCAGGCCGTGATGTCCTCGTACTCGGGGACGGGCAGCGAAGGCTCCACCACGTGCGCCAGGTCCGCCGCGGCGATGCGCAGCAGCCATGCGCGATAGCGCGCCTTGAGCACGCGAACAGCCTCGGCACCGGGCAGCGTGGCGCTCGTGCCCTCCGGCGTCCCCGGATGTCCGATCCCGGGATCGGCGCCGACCACGGTCAGCAGATCCGCGATCAACTCCGCCTGGTCGGGCAGCTCCGTGGGCATCCGCCCGTCCAGCTCCCGCCACAGGTCCGGGTTCGCCGCGAGGAAGTCGGTGAGCGCCGTCGAGGACCCGAGCACCCCGAGCAACCGGCCGCGCACCCCGGCCTCGGTCGCGATCGCCCGCTCCAGCTCGTCCCAGCCCGCGCCGAGCGCGTCCCGCAGCCGGTCGAGCCCGCGCAACGCCAGGTCCGGATCAGGGCTCCGCGACAGCGCCCCGACCAGGTCGGCGGCGTGCTCGGCGGGCCCGCCCGCCTGCCACCAGCCGAACCCGCGGAGCTGTTCCTCGGCTCGTTCCTCGGTCAGGCCGAACCGCGCCGGCGACGTCGCCGCGTGTGCTCGATTGCTCATCAAGCACAACCGTAACCGGCTCAGCCGAGCACGATGACGTACAGGCCGTAGAGGACGACCGCGACGCAGCCGGCGAACGCGAACGCCGCCGCGGTGGTGCCCCCGGCACCGGAGCCGCCCTTCGCCTTGGCCTCGCCGCGACTGACGACGCCGCGGATGCCCGCGACGTACAGCACGACGAGCACGAGCACCGCCGCCAGGCTGGCCACGAAGACCTCGGCCAGCCCAGCCCAGTTGATGTTCACGTTTCGCTCCCCGCTCAGGCGGCCGCGCGGGCGGCCTGCGGACCCGTCTCGCCGGCGATCTCGTCGACGACGTGCTCCGGGTGGATGGGCTTGCGGCGCGCGGCGAGGTACAGGCCGATCGAGACGCCGATCCCGGCCAGCGCCACGACGATCACGCCGATGGTGCCGAAGGAGGCGATCTCCCCGGCCAGCGCGCCGACCACACCGGCGGCGGGCAGCGTGAGCAGCCAGCCCGCGGCCATCCGGCCCGCGACGCCCCAGCGGATCTTCGCGCCCTTGCGGCCGAGCCCGGAGCCCATGACACCGCCCGAGGCCACGTGCGTGGTCGACAGCGCGAACCCGACGTGCGAGGACGCCAGGATCACCGTGGCCGCGCTGGTCTGGGCGGCGAAGCCCTGCGGCGACTCGATCGTCGTCAGCCCCTTGCCCAGGGTCTGGGTGATCCGGCCGCCGCCGAGGTAGGTGCCCAGCGCGATGGCGACACCGGCGCTGACGATCACCCACACCGGCGGGCCGGAACCCGCGGGCAGCGAGCCCGCGGTGATCAGCGTCAGCGTGATGATGCCCATCGTCTTCTGCGCGTCGTTGGTGCCGTGGGCCAGCGAGACCAGCGAGGCCGAGATGACCTGCCCGATCTTGAACCCGTTGCCGACGACCTCGGGGGATGAGGTGTTCCTGGTCAGCCGGTAGGTCAGGAACGTGGCCAGCCCGGCGATGATCCCCGCGACCAGCGGCGCGGCGACCGCGGGCACCAGGACCTTCTCGGCGACCTTGGTGAAGTGCACCGCGTCCATCCCCGAGGCCACCCAGGTGGCCCCGATCAGGCCGCCGAACAGCGCGTGCGAGGAACTCGACGGCAGCCCGAAGTACCAGGTCACCAGGTTCCACATGATCGCGCCTATGAGCCCGCCGAAGATGATCGCCGGATCGATCAGCGCCTCGTCGACGATCCCGCCGGAGATGGTCTTGGCCACCTCGACCGAGAGGAACGCCCCGACCAGGTTCAGCACCGCCGACAACGCGACCGCGGTCCGCGGGCGCAGGGCGCCGGTCGCGATGGAGGTGGCCATCGCGTTGGCGGTGTCGTGGAAGCCGTTGGTGAAGTCGAAGGCTAACGCCGTGAGGACGACAACGATTACAAGGAGAGAGGCATCCACACTGATCCTCCGGCAGTGCTGACATCGTCGGACAAGACGCTACCGGGCCGGGGTGAGCGCGCTTGCGCCCACTCGGGTGTCACCTGCGCGTGTCTGTAGGGCAACTGACACAAGTCACACCAAAGGGAGGTTGCGGCCCAGACTTCCGTTGGGGCGCGGGCCTTCCTCGGCCAGTCGAACGAACCGTTGCGCGAAGGGCTCCCACGTTTCCGCCAGGTCCGCGTGGAGCTGGTCAAGCCCTTCCCTGGTGAAGCCACCGCGTGGTGCCCGCTCGGCCGCGTCCGGATCGGAGGCCGCCCAGTCCAGCACCATGTCGGTCGTGGTCTCGATGTGGAACTGCATCCCGTAGCCGCAGCTGCCGACCAGGAACGCCTGGTTCTGGCAGCGCGGCGAGGACGCGAGCAACTGCGCGCCCGCGGGCAGGCTGCTGATCTCGTCGGCGTGGAACTGCAGCACGTCCGGGGTCCACGGCAGGTCGGCGAACAGCGGATCGGTACCCACCGAGTCGCGCTTCGCGACCAGCCTGCCGCCGACCTCGGGTCCGTCCTCCATCGGCCGCAGCACCCCACCGGTGGCGGCGGCCAGCAGCTGCGCGCCGAGGCAGATCGCCAGCGTGGGGACGTTCCGCGTGACCGCGTCGGCCAGGAGCTTGCGCACCGAGGCCAGCCAGGGGTACCGCAGGTCGTCCAGCGCGCTCATCTCGCCGCCCAGGCAGACCACGCCCTGGTAGCCGTCGAGGGTGGCGGGCAGCGGCTGTTCCGACGCCACGACGACGTCGAGCTCCGCACCGGCGCCGCGGAGCCAGTCGGCCAGCGCTCCGGGCGGGTTCGTCCGCGACGGCTGAACGACCAGCAGGCGGGTCGCGCGCGCCGGTTCGCTGCCGCCGTTGGCGGGATCGGGCAGGGACATGCCCTAGAGCCTAGTTCCCTTGTCCCAAAAGGACATTCGCGGTGTCGTGCACAGGTTGATAACCAATGCGCTGGTAGATGGCGTTGGACACAGGATTGTCGATGACAGTGAAAAGAACCACACAGTCCGCGCCCGCGTCGAGGGCCCACCGCGACATGGCTGCGGTCACACCGGAGGCGTAGCCGTTCCCCCGCTGCTCGGGCGGGGTGTAGACGAAGCTCACCCGGCTCATCCCGGCCACCGCAGGCGTCGCCTGGGCGCAGGACACGGGCTGCCCGTCGACCTCCCAGACCAGGACCGTGGTCCCCATCTCAAGCGCCTGCCTGAGGCCTTCCTCCGAGGCCGGGAGATCGAAATCCTTGCCGAGCACGTCGGCGAAGAAATCCTTGCGCCACAACGAAAGCAGCTTCATGTCCTGCGCACGGGCCAACCTCGCCACACCTCGCACCGAAGGCGGCACGAGTGTGCCAAGCCGGTAGAGCCGTTCGCCTCGCTCCACCCGCCACGGCGCGCCGGTCAACTCCTGCCAGGCCCCCGCGAACGCCTCGGCGACAGCGGTCGGACCGTTGACCGATGGCAGGTCCGGCTCCAGCTCGCGCGTCTCGGCTGCGACAGCGCGAACCGCGGGCATCGGCAATCCGCTCAGAACGAGCGGGTACGGCGGGCTGCGGAACACGGCACCGGTGACGGCACCCTGCTCGTGAACGGTGATCAACGATCCAAGATCGCCTCGATGAGCGGTCCCGAGCCGCGGCACCAGCGCCGCGAGCGCGATCGTGTGTGCCGCCGGGTCAGTGAGGTAGAACGCCTTGGCGACATCCCAGAACTCACCCAGGTCGACGTGCGTGCGCAGCTCCATGCGCACGTTCTTACCCCAGACATGCCGATGGGGGAGACCGAATAAATCGGTCTCCCCCATCGGAAAGATTGTTCGGCGGCGTCCTACTCTCCCACACCCTCACGAGTGCAGTACCATCGGCGCTGGAGGGCTTAGCTTCCGGGT
>NZ_JANAVO010000030.1 GCF_024213555.1 Allokutzneria sp. A3M-2-11 16
CGGGATACCGGCGTTCATCCCGCCGAAATGGATCGATCCTGATCAAGTGCCGTTGCGGAACATCAGGGTGGACTGCCCATTGGTGCTATAACGCCGGGACGGCCATAGTGGACGGACGTCCCGGTATGGGCTGGAAGGTAAGGGGCGCAACGGATCGGAGGCTTTACCTGGGGTGCGCGTGCCATACGCTCGCGCGCGGGGGCCGGGTTCCCTCCCGTGCCCGCCCGGCAGGCCCTCGGCACGCGCGAGGGGCCCCAGGTCAAGCCGACCCCGCACCGGAACCCACCGCATAAGCGGCCGCCATGGCGCGCGCGGTGGCGGCCAGGCGATCCCGCAACTCAAGGGGCGCAAGGACTTCAGCGTCAGCGCCGAACTTCAAAACCTCAGTGTGGCCGATCTCAACGGACTCGAACGGCAGATCGGCGATCACCCAACCGTCGGCATCGGGCTCACCAGCGGTCGCACGCACCACCCGCTTCTCGTGGAAGCCCAGGACGTACGGCACCTTCGCCATGCCCGCGGGCGAGAAGCGGACGCGGGCGGTGAAGCGGAACTGCTCAGCCTCGAAGCGCTCGGCCCAGGCGCGCCAGAACTCGGCGAGGTCGAAATCCTTGGGGCGCTCGAACGAGGAGCCGGTATCGGTCACCTCCAGGACACGGGAGACGCGATAGGTCAGATCACGGGAACCGGAGCGGGCGACCAGGTACCAGACGCCGCCCTTCAACACCACGCCGAGCGGCCACAGGGTGCGCTCAACCTCGGGCGGATCGCCCCAACGGCGGTAGCGGATGCGGACCGCGCGGCTGTCCCACACGGCATTGGCCAGCTCGGACAGACAGGGCACGCCCTCGGACTCGCGGAACCACACCGTGGCGTCGAGGTGGAAGCACTCGCGGATGCGACCGGCGCGGGACGCCAACTCCGGAGGCAGTGCAGCCATCAGCTTCAGCTGGGCGGCGGTCAGCTCAGCGCTGAGGCCCAGATCCGTTGCGGGACCGGGCATTCCGGTGAACGCGAGGGCCTCCGCCTCGGCACCGGTCAGGCCGGTGAGCCGGGTGCGGTAGCCGTCGAGGAGCTGGTAGCCACCGGCCCTGCCCTGGTCGGCGTAGACGGGGACGCCCGCGGCGGACAACGACTCGATGTCGCGGTAGACGGTGCGCGGGGACACCTCCAGGGCCCGCGCGAGTTCGGTCGCGGACATCCGCCCACGGGTCTGCAACAGCATCAACAACGACAGCAGTCGACCGGCACGCACGGGAGGAGTCTCGCACTCAGGCGGACGCGGTGCCGTGCACCACGAGGGTGCCCTTGCCCTGGCGCTTGGCCGCGTACATCGCCGCGTCGGCCCGGCTGAGCAGGTCATCGGGCGACAGGTCGGGGTCCATCGCGCCGAAGCAGACCAGGCCGATGCTGGCGCGCACCATGCGGTTCTCGCCCCGGATGCCGTAGGGCGCCTCCAGCACGGTGAGCACCCGCGCGCCCACCTGCTCGGGGTCGCCGTCGCCGGTGGTGATCAGCACGGCGAACTCGTCACCGCCGAGCCGGGCGACCACGTCCTCGGCCCGCACGGCGGCGCGCAGCCTGCCCGCGACGGCGCACAGGACCTCGTCGCCCACGGCGTGGCCGTAGCGGTCGTTGACGGTCTTGAAGTCGTCGACGTCGACGAACAACAGGATCAGCTGCTGCGAGGAGCGCAGCGCGGTGCCGAGGCACTCCTGGAACAGCGCGCGGTTGGCCAGGCCGGTCAGCGGATCGTGGTAGGCCTGGTACTGCAACTGCTTCTGGCTCTGCCGGATCTCCTCCAGTAAAGCCACGTTGTCCGTCATCGTGATCAGCTGCCGGACGATCACCAGCGCCACCACGGCGAGCCCGAAGTAGACCTCGGTCGGGCCCAGCGTGATGCCGGTCGCGGTGCCGACGCCGACGAACATCCCGGTGATCAGCAGCGGCAGGTACGGCACGGCCAGGTGCAGGTAGTCGCCGGTGCGCAGCGGGTCGGGGCCCGGCTCGCGCAGCGGCTGGGTCGGGGCCCACGGGGCCAGCGCGTAGAACACCGGGCACGCCATGAACCCGATGTCGGCCCAGGGCGGGATGCTGGCGGCCCCGTTGGCCACGAGGTAGGTGAAGATCCAGCCGGAGGTGCTCTGCGCGACGAAGGCCAGGCCGAGGAACAGTAACGGCAGCTGCCAGGCCACCCGGTGCCGCCGCGCGACCAGCAGCACCAGCACGATCACCACCAGGTACAGCGTCGGGTGCAGCACGGTGGTGAGCAGCCCGGCCAGGTCGGAGGTCCAGATCCGCACCACCGACTCGCCCGCGGTCACCAGGGTCAGCACCAGGATCGCGCCGAGGATGATCAGCCCGTCCAGCACCCGCAGCCACGGGCCGCGCGGCCGCGGCGTCGTGGTCGGGCGCTGCCCCCTGGCCAGGGTGAGCACGGCGAAGAGCGCGAACACCGGGGTCATCATGAACCCGATCGGCGCCAGGGTGGACGCGGGCAGCCCGATCCCCATGAACACCAGGCCCCAGGTCCAGGTCACCAGCCCGATGGTCAGGCTGGCCATCGCCGCGGCCATCCACAACCGCCACCTGCGGTCGCTGCCCTCGGTGCGGCGCGCGGTCACCAGGAACCCGGCCAGGCCCGCCGCCGAGGCGAGCACCTGGCCGAACTTGTCCACCGCCTGGGTGGCCTCCGGACCGAACCAGCCGAGGACGACCACGAGCACCATGAGGGTCAGCGCCGCCATCGCGGTCGCTGCCAGCAGGGTGAACTTCTTCGGCGACATTATTTCGTGACCATTCAGCGAGAATTCAGGCAGCCGACAATTACCCACTGTAGTAATCCGGAAAAACAGTGTCGACCACCTCCACACGGTTTCGCCGCATTATCCCGATCACGTCAGCTGATCGGTCTAGTGCCCGCCGTGACCTGCATGTTGCACACGCAACGAGGTGACGGGGAAAAGGATTGGATCGCGCGCCCGTCCGCCCGGCGCAAATCCGTCCGAGTGGCGCTTGCACGAACGGAGCACACCGCTAAACACGCGCAGTATCAAGTGCGCGCCCCGCCCAGTTGCAGCGCGGTCACGCCGAGCACGACGAGCGCGAACCCGGCCAGCTGCAACCAGGTCAGCGTCTCCCGGAAGAACAGGTACCCGGCGACCGCGACCAGGCCGACACCTACCCCGGACCAGATCGCGTACGCCGTGCCCACGGCCATGCCCTGGTTCAGCGACAGCGAGAACAGGAAGAACGCCACGCCGTAGCAGACCAGCACGACCACCGTGGGGACGAGCCTGCTCATGCCCTCGGAGAGCTTGAGGGCGACGGTGCCGGTCACCTCGAACAGGATCGCCGCCCCCAGCAGCAGGTACATCACCCCGAGTCACCCCGGGCGGCGCGCTCGGCCTCGGCGCGGTGCGCGGAGACCTCCTCGGTCGGGATCGCCCGCGCCGGCCGGTTCAGCAGCGCCCTGATCAGCGCCGGGTCCACCTTGGGCTCGCGGGCCGCGGTGAGCAGCCCGTTGGTCTCCTGCTCGGTGTCGGTGAGCTGGGTGTAGCAGAACCCGGCCAGCCGGTCGCTGGCCAGCAGCGCGCCGACCAGGTCCTCCAGCCGCTCGAGCAGAGCCTCTGGAGAGTCCACAGTGGAGTATCCGAACCAGTTGTCTCCCTTGGCCGGGACGTAGCTGAGCCCGCCGAACTCGGTCAGCATCACCGGCTGGCCCTCGTTGAGCCGGTCGTCGAGCAGCACCCGCAGCCCACCGGGCCTGCCCTCGCCGAGCGCCCGCTTGATCGCCTCCGGGTCGGAGTAGCGCTCCCGCAGCGACGCCCCGCTGGGCGCGTAGTCGTGCACGCCCCAGATATCGCTGACGGTGTGCTCCCAGCCGTCGTTGGCGATCACCGGCCGGGTCGGGTCGATGGACTTGGTCAGGTGGTAGAGCGCGGTGGCGAAGTGCCGCTGGTCCTCGCGCTCGGCGATCTGCGGCACCCCCCAGCTCTCGTTCAGCGGCACCCAGGCGACCACGCACGGGTGGCTGCGGTCGCGGCGCAGCACCTCGATCCACTCGCGGGTCATCCGCTCCACCGTGGCGGTGGAGAACTGGTAGGCATCCGCCATCTCGCCCCACACCAGCAGCCCGAGCCGGTCGCACCAGTACAGGAAGCGCGGGTCCTCGACCTTCTGGTGGATGCGCGCCCCGTTGAAGCCCAGCTCCTTGATCAGCTCCACCTCGTGGCGCAGCGCGTCGCCGTCCGGGGCGGCCAGGTGCGACTGCGGCCAGTAGCCCTGCTCCAGCACCATCCGCAGGAAGTACGGGCGCCCGTTGAGCAGGAACCGCCCGTCCGCGGTGTCCACCGAGCGGTAGCCGAAGTAGCTGTGCACCTCGTCGACCACCGCGCCCTCGGCGTCGAGCAGGGTCAGCTCGGCGTCGATCAGGTTCGGCGACTCCGGCGACCACATCAGCGCGTGCAGGTGCTGGCCGTGCCGCGCGGCCGGGATCGCGATGTCCCGCACGCTGACCTGGTCGAGCACCCGGTGCGACTCCTCGGCCAGCAGCTGCGCGCCGGACCACAGCCGCACCCGCAGGTGCAGCGGCGTCGCGGGCGAACCGGCCACCCGCGCCTCCAGCCGGACCCGCGCCTGGGTCAGGTCCGGGGTCCACTGGATCTCCGAGAGGTGGTTGGCCGGGACCGGCTCCAGCCACACCGGCTGCCAGATCCCGGTGGTGCGGTGGTACCAGATCGCGTGCGGCTCGGGCAGCCAGTCCTGCTTGCCGCGGGTCTGCGTGGGGTCCTCGGCCTCGTCCTGCGCCCGGACCACGACCACCTGCTCGTCGGCGTCGGGGTCCAGCGCGTCGGTGATGTCCGCGGTGATCGGCGTGTGCCCGCCGACGTGCTCGGCGACCAGCGCGCCGTTCACCCACACCCGCGCGTGGTAGTCCACCGCGCCGAAGTGCAGCAGCAGGCGCCGCCCGGTGAAGTCCTCGCCCAGCTCGCTGAGCGTGAATGTCCTGCGGTACCACACGATCGTGTGCGGCGACGGGTCGTGCACACCCGAGCGCTCGGACTCCGGCGGGTACGGCACCAGGATGTCCCGGTCGAAGCCGCTCTCACCGTCCTGCCAGCGCTCCGCGAGGCCCTGATCGGCGTCGTCGTATCCGAACCGCCACGGGCCACAGAGGTCGATCCAGTGCTCTCGGACCATCCTCGGGCGGGGGTGGAGCTCGTCCACGGGCACAGCCTCCTCGATCTCGGGAGGCCCACTGTATTCAGTCGACGATTCAGACTGCGGTTCAGTCCAGGCCGATGTCCTCGTTCCACAGTCGCGGGTTCGCCGCGATGAACTCCTTCATCAGCTCGTAGCAGCGCGCGTCGTCAAGCAGGACGACCTCGACACCGGCGGAGGCCAGCCACTCGTGCTGCCCGGTGAACGTCCGCGACTCGCCGACGACGAGCCTGGTGATCCCGAACTGCCGGACCAGCCCGCTGCAGTACCAGCAGGGCGACAGCGTGGTCACCATCGTGGTGCCGCCGTAGGTGCGCTGGCGGCCCGCCGCCCGGAACGCGCAGGTCTCCGCGTGCATCGACGCGTCGTCGTCCTGGACCCGCCGGTTCCTCCCCCGCCCGAGCAGCTCCCCGTCGGCGCCGAACAACGCCGCCCCGATCGGGATACCGCCCTCCGCGCGCCCCGCCTCGGCCTCGGCCAGGGCCACGCCGAGCATGCGCACCGCATCGCTGTGTTCCATAACGCCATGATGCTCCGCCGCGGGCAATCCGGATGAACCATTCCGGCTCCGCCACTAGCGTCGCCGGCATGCGCCCATCCCTGCCGATCGAGACCGATCGCCTGCTGCTCCGCGCCTACCGGCTCGACGACTTCGACGTCTTCCACGACATCCGGTCCCGCCCCGACGTGGTCCGCTACCTCTACTTCGACGTGCAGTCGCCGGAGGAGTCGCGGGAGTCGCTGGCCAAGCGGGTGGACCAGTGGTACGTGGAGAAGGAGGGTGAGGCGCTGATCCTGGCGGTGGAGCGCAAGGACACCGGCGAGCTGATCGGCGACGTGGTGCTGTTCTGGCACAGCGAGGTGCACAGGCGCGGTGAGCTGGGCTTCATCCTCCACCCCGACCACCACGGGCACGGCTTCGGCGCGGAGGCCGCGCGCGAGGTGCTGCGGCTGGGCTTCGAGGAGCTGGGCCTGCACCGCGTCGAGGGCCGTTGCGACGCCCGCAACACCGCGTCCGCGCGGCTGCTGGAGCGGCTCGGCATGCGCCGGGAGGGGCTGTTCCTGGAGAACGAGTTCGTCAAGGGTGAGTGGTGCGACGAGCTGGTCCTCGCCATGCTCGACCGGGAGTGGAAGGGAACACAGGCATGACGTTGGGCATCACCGTCCCTTTGGGACAGTCACTGCACGAGCACGCCGACCTGCTGCGCGCGTTGTACGACGGCGGTTACACCGACTTCTGGAGCAGCGAGACGGCGGAGCTGGACGCGTTCACGCCGCTGGCCTACGCGGCGGCAGTGCTGCCGGATGCGCGGTTCGGCACGGCCATCGCCTCGGTGTTCACCAGGGGCCCGGCGTTGCTGGCGATGAGCGCGGCCGCGATGGCGGAGGCGGCTCCCGGCCGGTTCACCCTGGGCATCGGCGCCTCCTCCCCCGCCATCGCGCAGCGGTGGAACGCCGTGCCCTTCGAGAAGCCGTTCAGCCGCGTGCGGGACACGCTGCGCTTCCTCCGCCCCGCGCTCGCCGGTGAACGGGTCGACCAGTCCTACGACACGTTCCAGGTCAAGGGTTTCCGCTTGGAACGCCCGGTGTCCTCGGACCTGCCGATCGTGGTCGGAGCGCTGCGGGAGCGCATGCTCGGCCTGGCCGGTGCGGAGGGCGACGGCGCGGTGCTGAACTGGCTGTCCGCGTCGGACGTCGCCAAGGCGGCCCCGATCGTCGGCGCGGGCAAGCAGCTCGTCGCGCGGATCTTCGTGTGCGTCTCGGAGAACGCGGACCTGGTGCGCTCGGTGGCGAAGCGGTTGATCACCGGCTACCTGACCGTGCCCGCCTACGCGGAGTTCCAGCGGTGGCTTGGCCGCGACGAGGCGTTGGGTCCGATGTGGACGGCCTGGGCGGCGGGCGACCGGAAGGCGGCGGTCGCGGCGGTGCCGGACTCCGTGATCGACGAGCTCGTGGTGCACGGCAGCCCGGAGGAGTGCGCGGCGCACGTCCGGCGCTACGCCGATGCCGGGATCACCACGCCGGTGACCATGTTCCTGCCGCTGGACCCGTCCCGGGACCTCGCCAAGGACGTGCTGGCGCTCGCGGCGGCCTACTGAGCTACTGGCCACTGATGCGAGAAGGGCCCCGGCCGGAGCCGGGGCCCTTCTCGTTCAGCCTGGTGTTCAGCCCGCGACGGAGACGCCCATGGAGCGGGCGCAGCCGGCGACGATCTTCTCGGCGGCGTCGACGCTGGTGGCGTTGAGGTCCGGCATCTTGCGCTCGGCGATCGCGCGCACCTGCTCGGCGGTCAGGGTGCCACCGGACGTGTGGCCGGGCTGCTCGGAGCCCTTCTGCGCGCCCATCGCCTGACGGATCAGGAAGCTGGTCGGCGGCGTCTTGTACCGCAGCGAGTGGGTGCGGTCCTCGTAGACCGTGACCACGACGGGGAGGATCTCGCCGCGGTGCGCGGCGGTGGCCTCGTCGTACTCAAGCTTGACGCCACGGGTGTTCACACCGGTCGGACCCAGCATCTTGCCGAGGTCGACCATAGCGGCGTTGCCGGCCTCCAGTTCGAGCGTCGCCTCGAACGTCACGCGCAACTTCTTCTTGGGCGGCATTCCGCGAACCCCTTGTCCTATTACTACTGGTGTCAACGTCAGTGGGGGAGCCTAGTCCAGCCAGCGTTAGCGGCGGTGAGCGCCCCAAGGGCTGCCGGGCAAGCCAGCAGCTCAGAGCAGTCTAACACCGCTGAGAGGCACCCCCGAACCACCCCGCGCTCACCCCAGCGAGGCCAGGTGCGGGCGCACCGTGTTGGAGAACCGGTCGCCGCTGGACTTGTCCCAGTTGATCGACCAGGTCATGGCCCCGCGCAGGTCCGGGTAGGTCTTCGACGGCTTGAAGCTGCCGCAGCCGGTGCCCTTCGCCAGGCAGCTCAGCGCGTTGTTGACCACACCCGGGTCGACGTAGCCGCTGCCCGCCCCGGAGGGCGAGGCTGGCACGCCGAGCGCGACCTGGTCGGCCCGCAGCGTCTCCAGCAGGATGCACGCCTGCGCGGTGATGAAGTCGACCCCGCCCTGCGAGTAGACCTTGCCGTCGCAGCCGTTCATCGAGCCGGAGTTGTAGTACTGCGTGTGCACGACCGTGGTGATGTCCTTGATCTTCGCCAGCAGCTGGAGGTACCGGCCGCCCGGCTGCGTGTCGATGGTCTGCGGCGCCATGGTCAGCACGAACCCGGAGCCGATCCGCTGCTGGAGCTGGCGCGAGGCCGCGGCGACGTTGTCGACGTGCATGCCGTGTTCGAGGTCGATGTCCAGGCCGTCCACGCCGAACCTGCGGATCAGCGCCTCCATGGAGGACACGAAGTTGGCCACGTTCGCCGAGCTGCTGAGGTCGACGTTGCCCTTCTCGCCGCCGATGGAGAACACGAACTTCTTGCCCTGGGCCCGCTTCGCGGCGATGTCGGCGATCATGTCCGCGTCGGAGTAGCCGCCGAGCGCCGACGACAACCCGGAGTCCACCTTGAACGTGACCCCGCCCGGCTTCGTCGTGTCGGCGTCGGCGAAGGCGATCGCGATGATGTCGTAGTGGTTGTTGACGTCGCGGATGCGCAGCGGCGCCGCGCCGTTGACGAAGTTCTGCCAGTAGCCGGTCAGCAAGTGCTTGGGCAGCGCGGGATTCGGCTCTCCCTCACGCCCGGTCGTCGCGCTGATCGTCGCCGAACGCGCGGACTCCCCCGCTCCGTTGTAGGCCGCCACGGCGTAGGTGTGCGTTGTGGAGGGCTTGAGCCCGGTGTCGGTGTAGCCGGTGCTCGTGGAGTCGCCGACCTTCGCGCCGTCGCGGTAGACGCTGTAGCCGTCCGCGCCTGTGACCGCGCTCCACGCAAGGGAAATCGTGTTGGACGAGGAGCCCGTCGAGGACAGTCCACTGGGGATGGTGGGCAGTTCGGGCTGGCCTCCGGAGGCGCCGTCGAGGACGACGTCGTCGACCTGGTAGGCGGGCTGGCCGTACCAGCCGTGGGTGAACACGCCGACGCTCGTGGTGGTGGCGCCGGTGGTGAAGCTGAGCGAGAGCTGCGTCCAGTCCGCGCCGCCCGGAGTCCAGGTGCTCGTCCCGGTCATCCCGGCGCCGCCCGCGCCGAGGTAGACGAGGCCGCCCTTGACCCACGCGGAGAGCTTGTACGTGGAGTTCGGCTGGACCCGAACCGTCTGCGTGCAGCGCGCCTGGTCCTGCCCGGCCGGGGTCGCGGAGAGCGCGTGGTTCCCGCTGCGGGCCGTGGCGGTCACCTCACCTCCGGCGCACGACCAGCCCGCGAGGTTCCCGGTCTCGAAACCGGGATTGGACAACAGGTTCGCCGCGGCTGACGCGGCTGACGCGGGTGTCGCGAGGGCCGCGACGGTGAGTGCGGAAACGGCCAATGCGCGGAACATGCCCCACCTCCAGATCGTGCTGGATGATGGCGGCGTGTCCCGAAAATGGACTAGACCACTCGCGCTGTCAAGGATGTGAACCCGGTTGGTCCATTCGAGAGATATATGTTGGTAGACCAATTATCATTCGCCGCGCCGAGCAGGCCGACGAACGGGGGACACCGAGATGGCCATGACCTGGCAGCGGCCCGGGCCGTATCAGCCGCCGTGGACCGGGCCGCCGCCGCAACGGGTCAGCCCCGGGGTGCTCGCGGGGGTCAGCGCGTGGCGGCTGCTCATCGTCGTCTTCGCCCTCTACGGGTTCAGCGACGCGACCGGCTGGACCAAGAACTGGGCCGGGCTCAGCCAGCAGGCCAGCCTGGCCACCGGGATCATCTACACCTTCCTGCTGCTCTACCCGCTGTTCACCGGCGGGCGCAGGCACGAGCCCGAATCGCCCTGGCTGCGCGGCGCGACCACGGTGCTCCTGCTGCTGGTCATGGGCACCTTCTTCGGGGTCATGGGTGGCGATTTCGACGAGCAGCCGTTCGAGCACGTGTGGACGCCGCTGGTGGTGCTCATCGACTGGATCTTCGTCGGCCGCAACCAGGCGCGGACCAAGTGGTGGTACCCGCTGACCTGGATCGCCTTTCCGCTCGCCTACCTCGTCTACTTCCTCTCGGCCGAGGTCTACCGCAAGCTCTACAAGTTCCTGAACCCGACGAAGAGCGGCTTCGCCGGGACGATCATCGGCTTCCTGCTCGCGGTGATCGCCGTCGGCTTCCTGCTCTACGGCCTCGCCAAGCTCCGCGAGATGTTCGCCGGGCGCAGCCTCGCCACGCAGCCGCAAGGACCCAGCCCGATCTCGGCGCCCTTCCCCGCGCAGGGTCCCGGTTTCGGCCCGCAGCCCGGTCCCGGGCAGGCGGGCTACGGTCCGCAGCCCGGGTACGGGCCGCCCCCCACCGGCCCGCAACCGGCGTACGGGCCCCCGCTGTCCGGCCCGCAACCGGCGTACGGGCCCCCGCTGTCCGGCCCGCAGCCGGGTTATGGACCGCCGCCCACCGGTCCGCAGGCCGTTCCCGGTCCGCCTCCTGGTCAGGGCCCGCCGCCCGGCTACGGGCCGCCGCCGGGACCGCCCCGGCAGTGACCTCACCCCCGGTGGTCTAGACCTTGACACCGGACATACCGCCGGATATCCATGGTTCGGACCGACCCCGGAAGCCCAGGGCGGTCCCTGCTCGGGCGCCGCCGCCGCGTATGTCCGCCGCCTGGTGCATGTGCACGACTCCACCGGGAAGGATCACCGTGAGATCACCACGCATCGGCGCGCGGCTGGGCAGCGGCCTGGCCGCCGCGCTGCTCGTCGCCACCGGGCTCGCCGCGAGCGCGCCCGCGGCGCTGGCCCAGGCTCCCGAATCGGCCTACGCCGACGTCGTCCCCGCACCCGTGAAACTCACCCCGAACGCCGCGGTGAAGTTCACGATCTCCGCGACCACCAAGATCTTCGTCCAGCCCGGCCCGGAGGCCGCGGGGGTCGGCGCGTACCTGGGCGAGCTGCTGCGCCGCCCCACCGGCTTCCCGCTGCCCGTGGTGCCCTCGGCCGCGGCGCACGCCAACAGCATCTCCCTGCTGCTGACCGGCGCGGACCCGGCCGTCGGCGACCAGGGCTACCAGCTCGACACGACCGCCGACCGCGTGGTCGTCCGCGCCACCAAGGCGGCGGGCCTGTTCGCCGGGGTGCAGACGCTGCGCCAGCTGCTGCCCGCGGCGGTGGAGAGCGGCAGCGTCAAGCCCGGCCCGTGGACGGTGCCCGGCGGTTCGGTGCTCGACCACCCGCGCTTCGGCTACCGCGGCGCGCACCTCGACGTGGCCCGGCACTTCTTCCCCGTCGCGACCGTCAAGCGCTACATCGACGAGATCGCCGCCTACAAGATCAACACCCTGCACCTGCACCTGACCGACGACCAGGGCTGGCGCATCGAGATCAAGAGCTGGCCGAAGCTGGCCACCTACGGCGGCAGCACCCAGGTGGGCGGCGGCCCCGGCGGCTACTACACCCAGGAGCAGTACAAGGAGATCATCGCGCACGCCGCGTCCCGGCAGATGACCGTGATCCCCGAGTTCGACATGCCCGGCCACACCAACTCGGCGCTGGCCTCCTACGCGGAGCTGAACTGCAACGGGGTCGCCCCGCCGCTGCGCACGGACATCGAGGTCGGCTACAGCTCCTTGTGCATCAACAAGGACATCACCTACAAGTTCGTCGACGACGTCGTCCGGGAGATCGCCGCGCTGACGCCGGGCAGGTACTTCCACCTCGGTGGCGACGAGGCGCACGCGACGTCGGAGGCCGACTACAACACCTTCATGGCCAAGGTCATGCCGATCGTGGCCAAGCACGGCAAGACCGCGATGGGCTGGCACGAGGTCGCCAAGGCCAAGCCGGACGTGCCGACCTCCACCGTGATCCAGTTCTGGGACACCAAGGCCAACAACCCCGCCGTGGCCGCTGCCGCCGCGCGCGGCAACAAGGTGCTCATGTCGCCTGCCAACAAGGCGTACCTGGACATGAAGTACAACGCGAACACCCCGCTCGGCCTGAACTGGGCGGGCTACATCGAGGTGCAGGACGCGTACAACTGGAATCCCGCCACCTACGCGCAGGGCGTCGGCGAGTCCTCGGTGTTCGGAGTGGAAGCTCCACTGTGGTCGGAGACGCTGAAGACGTTGTCCGACATCGAGTTCATGGCCTTCCCGCGCCTGCCCGCGGTCGCCGAGCTCGGCTGGTCCCCCGCGTCCTCGCACAACTGGGACGCGTTCAAGCAGCGCCTCGGTGCCCAGGCCCCGCGCTGGGCCGCCGCGGGCATCAACTACTACAAGTCCCCTCAGGTCCCGTGGCGCACTCCGGTCACCGGCACCTGTGACAACCCGGCCTGGGCGCCCGCGTCGGTCTACACCGGCGGAACCCTTGTCTCCCACGGCAACCACGAGTGGCGCGCCAAGTGGTGGACCCGCGGCGACGAACCCGGCACCACCGGCCGCTGGGGCGTCTGGGAAGACCTCGGCACCTGCGCCTAGCCAGTTCGGCGGTCTTCAAGTACCCCCAACCCCCGCCCTGAGCATCTCAAACAGCTACTAACCCTCAGCACCGCTGTGGTGGTCTCCGGAACGCGACGTCGCCGACGTAGTCGAACGAGCACGGCGTCACCGTGTTGCCGGAGACCATCACATCGCTGATCGGCTGCACCGCCCTGATCCCCACGCCGGGCCGGGTCCTAGTGCCCGAGACCGTGTTGCCGGTGATCTCGAAGGTCTTGTTGGCGTCGGCGGACTTCACGTAGATCCCGCCTTCGCAGTTCTCCACCCTGTTGCCGAGAATCCGCACGTTCTGCCAGTTGTACGCACCGATGCCGTCCCACCGCGCGTTCCGCACCACGTTGTTCTCGACCAGTACGTCGCTGTGCGTCACCCCGGGATGCGTCGTGTGCGACCCGGTGAACTGCCCGAACCCCAGCTGCGATCCCGACTTGTCGCAGGTGTTGCCCCGCATCACGATGCTCCGGCACGGCGTCCCGTCCGCCTTGCCCGCCCACGTGTTCGCGCCCGTCGGCAGGTCCAACTGGAGTGCTTCCCCGTGCCACAGCCCCTGTTTCGGGTCCGCGATCCACCCCAGCAGCGCGCAGTTGCGCACTGTCGCGTCGCGGATCGCGTTCAGCTCGATCGCGTGCCAGTGCTTGGTGTTGTAGATCGTGATGCCGTCCAGCACCACGTTCTTGGTGTGGATCAACGTGATCACGTTCATCGGCGGCGCTTTGTCCCCCACACCGCGCTGGAAGAAGTCCCACGTCGGGTCCCACGATCCGCCCGTGATCGCGATGTTCCCCGGCGCGTCATACCCTCCCGTGCTCGCCGCGACCGCGTTCAGCACCATCGTCTTCTTCACGCCCGTCGCCGGAAACCGCGCCACAATCCGGATTCCAGTGACGTCGAGGTGCGTGTCGCCATGGATGATCAGCGGCTCCGTGAGGAGGTAGGTCCCCTTGCCCGGCTTCGCGATGAACCGCCCCGCCGCGTCCTTCGGCCCCTTGCCATCGCGCGCTTTGTCCAGCGCTTCCTGGATCACCTTGCCGCTGATGTAGTTCGGCAGCGCTTCCGCCCGCGACGCCCCGAGCGCCACCGCCCCGACCGCCCCCAGAAACGCCCGTCGCGTGTGTCCCATGCGGTCGGACGCTACTCGGTCAATCTGTACTGGTCGCTCCCCCGACAAAGGCCCTGATGTCGTCGAGCGCGTCTTCCGCAGTACCACCCAGTTCCGGATCGTCGAGAAACTCTTCAAGTCGCCTTATCGCATCAGAACTTACGGCGCGATGAATTCGCCCGACATGCCCGAGGCAGGTTACAGCCAATGCCTTGACCTGGTGGTCGACTTCAGAAGACAGGAATCCGAGCAAGAGAGCCTCAATCCGGCTGCGGTCCGGATCATCATATGTCACCGCCAGCAGCGCCCCCGTGATCAGACTAGTGTCCGAACTCGCAAGATCGCGACTCATGGCCGCCCGCCAGCCTTCCAGATCCCGCTCTTGACGATCTGTCATGGAGTCCAAACCTGCCCCGCCTTGATAGCCTTTCGCAGCGCACTCTGCGCTTTTGCCATACCAGGGTCCGATCAAGGATAACAGTATCACCATTAGAGGGGCCAATTCCAACCCGACGCGACGAAGCAGACTTGATCTGCACCGAGTTGTCCGGCGCACCTTGTCCATTCTGGGGTTCAGCACTGTTCTCACCACGAAGACTTCCTCGCGCCTGTGATCCATGCTTTCCGCCTGGCTCGTATCTGTTCACCAGAGTTATGAACAAGAGCCGAAGTGACACCTGCCAGCACATAGTACGCGTCGAACCCCACAAGAAGGGTTGCTCCCGGATCGACGATCAGCCGTGCGCAGATGACTGTTCGAGCCAATATAGAGCCGCGTCGCGAGCGCTCACGAAAACGTCCTGCCTCGCAAAATACCGCAGAGCGCGCGAAACTCTGTCACGATCGAGATCTACTTCCCAAAGCAGATCCAAAGCACTGGACCGAACATGATCCGATGCCCGAAGGAGCAACGAGTAGTAGACCCAAGTGCCTTCTTCGATCGCCCGCTTGCACGCTTCCCCGATATTCTCTCCATCTTCACAAGCGGACGTCGACCTAACATTCCCCGAGTTCAGCTGTATAAGAAGCTCCAGCAAGCGATGTGACACCCAGTCCGAAAACTCTCCGGCAAGTGCAGCGATCACGACAGGAATCAAGGGCAGAGACGACTCATACACTTCGGCCTGCACTACAACGGAGTTGTCAAGCTCCCAGTACGCGGAATCTGCTTGATCGTCGTTCTCAGACGAGAGCAGTCGGCGGACCGCGCTCGGAACGTGCTCCGCAGTACCTCCACTGCAGCGCAACTCACTCCAGTTCACGCACGCCAACTGCTGCTCGACAAGAAAATTCTTCATCACGAGCCCATGCTCCCCGTCTCAGAGCAGAGCTCTTTCAACCATACGAAACCAGTCGCAGATCTCAATTCCATCGTCTCGCGGGTCGTAGGACGCCTGAGCTCGCTCCAGCCAGACAGCGATCAACTCATCATGCGACTTCGCTTCGATCAGAACTCTCCGCACTGCCACCCGAAGTGAATCCACCACTGCTACGGGTTCGGACCGCCGAAACTCCGCTACGACCTGAATCGGCGTTTCGGCCTCCAGGTCATAGTCCTGATGAAAGTACCCTTGCGCCAAGTAGGCTATTGGGTCCCCCTGTATCACTGCCCCAAACAAGAAGTAAGAGCTAGTTACTCATCCGACATGGATGTGCACAAGGTCGATCAATCTTCGACTTGCCTCGACCGCGCTCACAGCCAAACTTAGTCACCGCCCATGCGATGAGATGCAGAAACGGCTCCTTCTTCGAGATCAATCTTTCCGTTCTCTTTCAGGTCAACGAGCGCCGACCGCAGCCCCCTGTAGTCAACCGAAGGAGGAACGTCGACTGCCCACAGAATTCCACTCGAGTCGATCTCCCAGGAGCAGCCAGATGCAGTCAACGTAGATTCAACGACTTCCGCCGCATCGCCACTCATGATAATTATCCGCACCGTCGAATGCCCAGACTCCGAGACAAGGCTCTCGAATACCAGCTCTCTGCGATCGTGATCGGCAACCACCCGAACCCGGTCACTCAAGGAGATCGCCTTGACATAAAATGGCACGTTGCAGATCTCCACCTCCATCGTCACCGCAGTCTTTCGAGCCCACAGACGCTCAGTCGGCGCAGGAGCCCAAGCGGCCGTGTCCGCAGGCAGGTCAAAGGCCACCTTGTACAACTTCTCAGCCTCACCCTCTCGCCTTTCTCGTGAAGGCAACTCCGGCCCGCTATGCGGCGAGGAAATCTCTGAGTTCATCATCCCACTCTTCCAGCGTCTTGTTAGACTTGCTTCTGTTGCAGTTGCGACAGGCTACCGCCCCATTATGATCCCCGCCGTGCCCCCCACGCGACTTGGGCTCGATGTGATCAATCTGAGCGTCGTCCGGACGCCCGGGAACACCAGGGGTCGAAGGCCGTCGAACAACTTCTCGGCCACAGTATTCACATTTAAGCACACCACCATTCTTTGCCCTGTTGGCTTCGTAAACCTTCTCCCTGCCCGCATCCGTGAAGTCCATGCCGGGACGTTCGCAATTATGGTTCAGTAGCGGCATTTCACCCGTAAAGACGTAGTAGGTGTGCATGCCTTCGACGGTCAGGTTGAAGACTTGGCGGTACTCCGACGCCGAGCGGACCGCAGTGACTGGCACGAATTCCTTCGAGGGCGTCAACAGTGCATCCCCGGGAACGAGCTGCCCAGCGTCCTCCCACTGGGAGGTCTTGGCGTTCCAGAACGGGTGTCCGGCGGTCGCGGTGACGGTCGATATGGCAGGCCCAGAACCCACGGTCAGCTCGACGAGCTGCTTCGTCCCCGAACCGATGATCGTCGCGACCACAGCACGTGCGCCGGTCTCCCCGGTCACAGGATCGGTCGACAGGACTTGATCGCCGAGCTTCACCTCCTCGATGGGTTTCCGCGAGCCGTTGGCCATCAGCACCAACGTCCCGGGCACGAAGCTGTTGCACGGTGGCTCGTTGCGCCGAGCGTTCTCGACGATGGAGTCGAGGCGGCGCAAGGTGGCACGTGCCGCGGCGACCTCGTCGATCCAGCGGTTGGCGGCACTGATCGCGGCGGCGATGCGCCCGGCACTGCCGATGACCTTGAACAGACGACCCCACGGGATCAGGCCGAAGCACGCGAACAGGTCGCCGCCGGTGAAACAAGACTTGACGTCGTTGATGCCGATGAGATCACCGACGATGTCGCCCGCGTGGTCCAGGACGACATCCCACCAACCCTTCTTCGAAGCGGCCAGGGCACGGGCGCGCTCGTACTCCGCGCGGCTGGCACCCTCCCGAGCGAGAGCGGCGGCGACGTGGTCGCTGATGTCGCGTGTCGGACCGGAGATGCGTTCGGAGCGGCCGTTCTTCTTGTGGTGGTAACGACTTCCGTCGGGCATGCGCTCGATGTGGCCGCCGCCAGGTGTCGGGATGACGACGTGCTCGCAGCGGTCGTCGATGCACATCTGCATCGGCTGCAACCCGTCGGGGTCGCTCATGGTGATCGGCGAGTTGTTGGCGTAGGAGTAACCGTTGGTCTGCTGCGGATCGGCGAGGTCCATCACCGGGTCGACGGACAGGAACCGTCCGGTACCAGGGTCGTACTCGCGTGCGCCGAGATGGGTCAGGCCAGTGGAATCCTGTGTGCCACCAACGAATCCCTTGTCGTCGGGCCACGTCCCGGTGCCGCCGCGGAGGTTGCCGAAGGGGTCGTGGTAGCGCTGGGTCACGGGTTGGCTGTTCTTGGCGAACGCCTCCTTCCCGGTGCCCTGGTGGTCATCGGTCAACAGCGTCAGGCCGCCCCACGACGTCCGCATGGCGACGGTGTCCGAACCGTGGTTGTAGTAGCGCTTGCCTCGGACGACGTCGAGGTCCTTCTCCAGGACGAGTTCGGTTCCGCCGAGGTAGAGCACGGTGGACTTCGGTTCGCGCTTGAGCAGCCTGGAGCCGTCCGCGCCGTAGACGTACTCGGAGGTCTGCCCGTTGGCGTGGGTCACCTTCGCCAGGCGGCCCTCGGAGTTCCAGTCGAGCTTCTGCGCGTCACCGGCGATCTTGCGGGTGGTCGTCTCGCCGTTGGCGTTGTAGCCGAACTCGTCGCGCGACTCGCCGGTCGGGCCCTTCTGGGTCACCGCGCGCAGCGTGTGCGGTTGCGGCTCACCGACCTTCGGGTACTCATAGGTCCGGGTCGTGTCGCCCTGCGCGGTGTGCTTGGTCTCCGTCTTGCGGTTGCCGAGCTTGTCGTAGCTGAAGTCCACCCAGTACGGCGCGGGACCGCCCAATGTGGACACTGCCGGGTCAGGAGCACAGTCGCTTGTGGACGGTGTGAACGCCTTGGTAAGTCGGCGCAGGTGGTCGTAGCGGAAGCACTGCGTGTCGGTGGCGCGCTTCTCCCCCTTGTCCGTGAGCTTGGTGATGTTGCCCGCGGGGTCGTAGGAGTACGTGCGCTCGTAGATCCGCCACATGTCGCCGGACAGGCGGTTGCCCATCTCGGTCTCCAGGCGGCGGGTGCCCTCCTCGTAGAAGTTGATCCGTTCGATGAGCTGATCACCTTCGCCGAGAAACACTTTCAGCGTCTCGCCGTACTTGGTGTACATGTGCTCTTGCCCGTAGACCGACAGGCCGTGGGTCTTGGTGAGCTGCCCCAGCTCGTTGTGCTCGTACTTCACTTCCTCTGCGGCGAGCCCACCCGCGGCGGGCAGGTCGTTCGATCGCACGAGCCCCGTGTTGGGCGTGTACTTCGTGCCGAACACATAGGTTCCCGCGAGCTTCCCCTCCGCCGGGGGAATGACGACCTGCCGCGCTTCAGGACGGTTCTGGGCGTCATAGGCCGTGACGCTCTCCGTGTACGCGTGACCGTTGACGAACCGCGTGGAACTGGTCGGCAAGCCCTTCTTTAGCGTGTCGAAGGTCCATTCGGCGAGCTTGGTCGACCCTTCGTACATCGCCGTCTTACGGCGCAGATCGTCGTACTCGTACGTCAGCGTCTGACTGCGCGCGTCTGTGGTCGTCTTGACCTGGTCGAGCGCGTCGTAGGTGTACGTCGTGGTGCCCTTGTCGCGGTCGATGTCCTTGCGCTTGCGCCCGAGCTCGTCGTACTCGTAGCGCCATTGGCTGCCCGCGGCGTCGGTGATGACTTCAAGCCGACCAAAGCGGTCATAGCCGTACTTGGTCACGTCCGCCGGACCAGTGGTGGTCCTGCCCTGGTACTGGTGCCGCTCCGTCACCTGCCCCTGCGCGTTGGTGACGACGGTCGTCGGGGTGTCTCCCGCAGGCGGGACAAGGTGTGTGCGGTCGCCGCCGTAGACCGTCGACGTGGCCCACTGCTCGACACCGAGCTTGCGATAGACCGCCTTCGTCGCCCTACCCATCTCGTCGTACTCGGTGATGGTCTGGTTCGGCAGGTTGTTGTCGAGCACGCCGAGCAGTTCGGGCTTCGGGTTCTCGTCGTTGTAGTACGCGCCGTTCGCTTTCGCGACCAGACCGCGGTCGTCGTAGATGCTGTCGGTGATCAGGCGTCCGCCCGCGACGGTCGGCGTCTGGTTCTGCCGAAGCCGCATAAGGCCGTCGTAGAGCGCGTATGACGTCGCGTAGGTGTTGTCCTCGCGCAGCACCTTCGTTGCTACGACAACGGGTTTGTCCGGCGCGTAGGTATAGGCGAACTCACGCGACGGAGTCTGCTTCGCCTCCTTCGACCTTCCTGGCCCCCACACACGCGCGGTGCGCCCCAACGGGTCGTAGTCGATGTCAACGCGTTCCTTGTTCGGGCCCACCTCCGTAACCGGCTGAGCCCAAGCGGGCTCAACGGTGTTCACCGAGACATGCCCGCGAGGATTCGTCGTGGTCACAGTTCGCGCGGCGAAGCCGGAAGCAGGCACGAAGGCCGTTGTCACCTTCGCGTTCGCGGCGTCGACCGCTTCAACGGCGCGGCCATAGGCGTCGTACTTGGTTCGCGCGACGTCTTGATAGCCGTCCTTGGTCCAGCGCTGTGCGGTGGTCACCTCACCACGCGTCGGCGGTGTTCCGAACGCCTTGTTGTCGTACAAGGAACGCACGTCGCTGACGATGTCCGCGTTGGTGCCGTCGCCCTTCGCGCACGGAAGCGCGACAGTGCGCACCTGCGACGCGTAATTCAACATCCACGCGCCCTCATTGCGCGCGTACGTGGTGCGCGTGCACTTCTCGTCACCGGCAACATCGATGTCGCCCGCATCGTCGACCTTGGTGGCGATCCCCTGCTCGTTGAACTCCGTGGAGACCTGTGTCCTGCGGAACTTTCCCTTCTCCAGCAAGGTTTTTCCGCGAACGGACTCGGTGTTCAGCAGGAACGCCTGCTTGTCCCCGTTGGTCGCGGTCGGTCCCTGGACCTTGGGCTCGTTGATCGAACCGGAGACGATCTTGCCCTTGTCGTGCTGCACGGTCTCCCGGACGAACCCCTGGAGCCGCTCGTGGTCGCGCAGCTTGCCGCCGTCGGTGTCGGGCACCCAGGCTTCGCGTTTGCCACCACCGGGAAGCGGATCGCCGTCCATACCGCGCATGTAGCGCGTGTCCGTCAGCGTCAACGTCTTTCCGGGCTCACCGGCCCACGTGCGCACCCAGCGGTACCCGCGCCAAGACGAGTAGGTCCGGTGCTTCATCTCGGCGAACTCGTTCTCGTCGAAGTGCCACGCGGCGCCCTCGTGGTACTCGTAGTGCATCTTCTTCAGCGCCGACGCGCCGGTGCGGTCGCCTTCGACGACCACGCGCACGACGTACTTGTGGAACCAGTCGAGGATCGGCTCGGGTGCGTGCTCCGGCGTCCAGAACATCGGGTAGCACCGCATGGTGTTGTGCTCGGCGTTGGGCGGCATCTTGCCGTCGCGCTTGCATTCTGGCTCGGCGTAGCCGATCTCCGTGTAGCCACCGGCCTCGTTGATGATGCGCCGCAGTCGCGGGCGTTCGATGGGGGCCAAGCCCTCGTTCGCGTCGACCCGGTTGGACATGGAGACGCCGTGGAACACCAGCTCCGGCACGGACGCCTCACCGCCCACGTGTCCCGTTCTCGTGATCCCGGCCAGCCACAGTGCGGGATCGAGGCCATCCGTCGTCGCCGGGAAGAACTGGCGCAGGCTCCAGGAATCGACCGCGTGCCACTTCAGCGCGTCGCCGGTGTTGTCCCTGCGGATCTCCGTGACGACCTTCGTCAAGCGCTTGCGGCTGAAGAACGATGGCGCGAGCCGGTTGGTGCACTGCTCCCCCGAAGCACACAGGCGGTCAAATGGCACGTCGGGCCAGGACTTCGCGGTGTCCTTGTTCAGCTGACCGGGCTCGCAACGGAACGTCGGAGTCGGCACGCACCGCTCCGTGTAGTCGAAGCGCACCTGGTTGGGCGCCGCGCCGTACACCGCGTCCGAGCGGAGTCCGTACTCGATCCGGGTGAGGAAACCACCGCGGGTGTAGGCGGTCGCGTCCGCGGGCTTGGCGTTGCGGCCGTAGTGGTTGATCTCCGGCTCGTAGTAGTAGGTCGTGACGTTGCCCTTGGGATCGACGACGTAGTCGAGGTTCCACCGCCACGCCTGGTTGCACCACGAGTCGGCGAACGCCGCCTTGTTGCACGGCTCGTTGCCGTTGTTGCCGTACACGGGAACCGACCACGTGGAGCGGGTTTCCGGCTTTCCCTCCGCCCAGCCGGGAAGCCGGTTCATGCCAAGGAAGTACTGGGTTCCGTCGGTGGTGGTGACCTTCCAGTGCTCACCGTTGTCGTCACCATTGGCGCCGCCGAAGATCTTCTCGACCCGAGAGCCGTCGTCCCGCTTCGGCCGCCACACCGTGTCGGAGACCTTCACCAGCTCCGAGGTGGTTCCACCGAGGCTCAGGGTGGCGTTGTCCGTCGCCCAACACAGGTCACCGGTCTTCGTCTGGCCCTGGTTGCCACCCAGGTCCTGGGCGCATCCCTTGTAGCGCCGCTCGATGGAGCCGCCCGCCGCCAACTCCCAGCCGTCGCCCGCCACCGACGCCTGGTTGTTCGTGGAGCTGGTGCGGCCGTCGATGCTGCCGGAGGAGTACCCGAGCGAGACCGCCGGGCCCTTCGCGCCTGGCGCCGGAGGCAGCCGGAACGGGTAGGAGTAGCTGAAATCACCGGAAGAGCCGCCCGCGGACCAACTTCCCGCCGGTGACAGCGGTGTCGCCTCGTACGTGCCGCCCGAACCGGAACCCGCTGCGGCCGCGGCCAAGACCGCCCCGGACGGCACCTCCGCGGTGAGGGTTCGCTTGGTCGCGTTGTTGTCGGTCCGGACCGGCGTGCTCTTCCGGCACTCGGCCTTCTCCGGTGTGGTCAGCGCGCACTCGGGCAGCAGGTGGAAGCCGAGACGAGAACCGTACGCACCACCCAGCGCGTTCTCAAACGCCTTGTAGTCCAGTCGAACCGAGAGTGGACCGTCCACACCGGACACTCGGAGCAGTGTTCCGGAGACGCCCGCGGCGACGGCCTGCTTCTGGTCGAACGTCTCAACCTGGACCTTGCCCCCGTTCTGCTGACGAGCCCGCGCCGATTCGGGCCTGCCGACGGAGACCGGCGTGCGCCCGGCTTGGCGGAGCTGCGCGCCGGGAGCCTGCGCCCCGAGGTCGACCTCGGCCTTCGCGGCCGCGGGCCAGGCGGGCACCGGGGCCTTCCTGTTGAGGAGTGGCTGGAGTTCGTTGCCGGGCAAGGGTTGCGCAGGAACGGGCGTGCCGGGAACGACGCGTTCCTTCTGCAACTCCACCACACGGTTGGGCGCGCTGAGCGCCTGCGGTGTCAGCGCGACACCGGACACGACGAGCGAGGCCGCGACAGCCGCCGCGAGCACGCGAAGACCACGAATCACGATATTTCCCTTTGTTCACAGGGCTAAGCGGACTGAACGCGGATCTCGTACCGCAGGATCTCGGACAGGTTGTTCGCCCGATCGACCGAGCGCAGGATCAGGTAGTGGCTGCCCGGCTTCGTCGGAGTCCAGGTCACGGTCGCCTCGCCACCGAGGCGACCGGCGTCGACCACGCGAGTGGGCTCGTCGTTCTGCCACTCCGAGAAGGTGTAGCGGTACTGGCGGACATCGTTGCTGCCATTGGGTTTCAGCGTGAACGTGCCCTGTTTCCCGACACCGGGTGAGACAATCCCCTCGGGGTACTCCTTCGAACTGGCCGAAGGGACTCCCGGCGGGACCGTATCGATCTCGAACTCGCAGAACCGGGACCACCGGCTCGTCGAGTAGTCGCCTGCCCAGACGTGCCACGTGAAGACGCCGTGCCCGGGGATCACCCCGCTCCCGACCTGGACCTCCGCGAACAGCCCGGAAGGCACGTCGGCGACGCGGAACTCGTTGCCGTCCCAGGTGTGGTTGTCGTGCGGCCCGCGCAGGACCCGGAACCCGGCGTCCATGAGCCCGTCGTCCGGATCGGACAGACGCGCCCGCAGCTTCGGCGTCCTGGTGAACACGACCGGACGTTCGGGGCCGACCGCACAGGGGATCAGGCCGCCCTCCATGCCCAGCTCAGCGGGCTCGTTCGGCGGCGAGTTGTAGCGCACCACCAAGGCCGGGTTCACCTCGTAGCGGCGCCAGTCCTCGGACACACCCTCGTTGCGGGCACGCAGGCCGATCGTCACGTGGTGCCAGCCCTCCACGGCGCCCTGGTGCACCGCGCGCGTGACGTCGAACTCGGCTCCCCCATGCCCTGGGCAGTAGCGCGCGTTGTTCGAGACGGCCACGTTGGCGACCTGGTAATGCCAGGCCGGTTGGTGCAGCCAGGTCGTGTCCGCGCCGATGGGACCCGTCAGCCACGCCTCGGTCGGGCCGCCGGAGCAGCCGTAGGAGTGGATCACCCTGGTGCGCAGGGTCGCGGAGAAGATCTGCTTGCCGCGCATCGCGGAGGAGTCCATCTCCACGAACGAACGCGAGTCGAACGTCCGTCCGCGCTCCTGCGCGTAGCCCGCCTTCAGCTCGTTCAGGTCGCCATCCGTGCGGTCGTAGTTCCTCGCGTCCGGCCACGCCGACTGCACGACCGCGTGATGGTTTTTCCCACCGTGCCAAACGAACTCCGGGTCGAGGAACACCGGGAACGTGGTCGCGGGGTCGGCGAGGAAACCCTGGTCCGGGCTGATCGCGATGTCGCTCGCCGACAGCTCGACGCCCATGACCGCGCTCCGGCCGCCCTCGCCCGGACCGACAACGCCGCTCGCGGTGCCCGACGAGTCCCACATCCGCGTTGCGTCACCGGAGAACACCACGGAGCCGGAGCGGTCCACAGCCTCCAGACCGCCCGTCCGCGACCGTGCGACACCCACCTGACGCACGGTCACGTCCTTCGTGTGCTGGCCGAACGCGATCTTGCGGAGCTCCGGATTGCCTGCCGCCTGGGCGTTCTTGACGACGAGGACCTGGCGGAAGCCCTCGACCTGAGCGCGGACGACGAGGTCCACGCCGGGCAGGACTTCGCGATAGGTCGCCTGCGGTCCGTCCAGCACCGGCACCGGAAGCTCGTTCCGCCAGCGCAGTCCGACCTCGCGCGCATCCCGTCCCAGAACCACCAACGGGGAGCTGTTTCCCTTTCCCCCACCGGAAAACCGGAGATCGACCGGTGCCGCGGCGGGCGCGATCGAGCCGTCGGAGCGCTTGACGAGCTTCAGGTCCACCGGCACCCAGCCGGTGCCTCGCCGCACGCGGACGGGCTGGAGGTGCTCCGTCCAGGTGTGGCTGCCGTCCGGGTTCGCCACCACCTCGGTGGTCTCCGTGGTCATGGACCCGACGTCCGCGGCCTCGGCCGGAACAACCAAGAACCCCGCGAACAGAACCGCGAGCATGCCTAGTACGGGCGTGCGCGCACGCCACTTCCCCCTGCTGAACACCCTTTCCCCCTGTGTGAACGGCATGTGGGCCCCAATCCACATGCCGGGCCATGGCCCGTCGCCGGAACTACGAGTCCGGAACTACGAGTGCTGAACGTTCTCCGCCCACATGCGCCAGGCCGACACGCGCGCCCGCAGCTCCGGCGTCCTGGTGAACACGAACGGACGATCCGGTCCGACGACGCGGGGGATGACTCCCCGCTGCATACCGAGTTCGGTCGGCTCGTCCGGCGGCGTCCCCGCGCTCGCGGGCACCGCCTGAACGAGCAGAAAAGACGCGCGTGAGCGCAGCACTGCATCCCCCTTGGACGATTGCGGCTGCGTGCCCCCCATAGCGCGCGAACCGTCACGAAAGCCGACACAGCTTCACTGTGGGCACACCCCTGGCGCAATCGGCCGTTCGGACGACGGTGGGCCTTGACAGGCTGACAGGGGTTTGTAACCTCCCTCACACGGCAGCAATGGTCTAACTGTGGACTATTTGCGTTCCGGGCGGCGAGGGCTGGAGGCGGTCGGTGAGCAGGGACGCGCACTACGACGACGTCGGGCAGGGCTATCTGGAGAAGCGGCAGCTGCGCACCGGGCGGGCCGGGTGGGTGCTGCTGGCCGGGCTCGGAGTCTCGTACGTGATCTCCGGGGACTTCTCGGGGTGGAACTCCGGGCTGGCGCAGGGCGGCTGGGGCGGGCTGCTGCTGGCCACCGCGTGCATGGCGCTGATGTACACCTGCATGGTCTTCGGCCTCGCGGAGATGGCTTCGGCGATGCCAGTGGCGGGCGCGGGGTACGGCTTCGCGCGGCGGGCGCTCGGGCCGCTGGGCGGGTTCGCGACGGGGACGGCGATCCTGATCGAGTACACGATCGCGCCCGCCGCGATCGTGGTGTTCATCGGCGGCTACGTGGAGTCGCTCGGACTGTTCGGGCTGACGAACTCCTGGCCGGTGTACCTGGTCTGCTACGCGATCTTCGTGGGCGTGCACCTCTACGGCGTCGGCGAGGCGCTGAAGCTGATGTTCGTGATCACCGGGGTCGCCGTCGTCGGCCTGCTGATCTTCGTCATCGGCATGCTGCCCGCGGTCGACTGGGCGAAGCTCTTCGACATCGCGCCGACGAATGCCTTCGGTGCCAGCACGTTCCTGCCGTTCGGCATCGCCGGGGTGCTGGCCGCGTTCGTCTACGGGATCTGGTTCTTCCTCGCGGTGGAAGGGGTTCCGCTCGCCGCGGAGGAAGCTCGCGACCCGTCGAAGGACATGCCGAGGGGCATCGTCGCGGCGATGCTGGTGCTGCTGGTGTTCGCGGCGCTGATCCTCGTCGTGGCGCCCGGCGGCGCGGGCAGCAAGACGCTGATGACCTCCGACAACCCGTTGGTGCACGCGCTGCGCGCGGCCTACGGCGGCAACTCGGTGCTGGCGGGCGTGGTCAACTACATCGGGCTGGCGGGGCTCGTCGCGAGCTTCTTCTCGATCATCTACGGATACTCGCGGCAGCTGTTCGCCCTGTCCCGCGCGGGATACCTGCCGCGGGCGCTGTCGCTGACCGGGCGCAGGAAGACCCCGTACCTGGCGTTGATCATCCCGGCCACGATCGGTTTCGCGCTCGCGGCGATCACCCAGAACGGCGCGAAGCTGATCAACATCGCGGTGTTCGGCGCGGCCGTGTCCTACGTGCTGCTGATGGTCTCGCACATCGTGCTCCGCGTGCGCGAGCCGAACCTGCCCAGGCCCTACCGCACCCCCGGCGGCGTCGTGACGACCGGCGTCGCGCTCGTCCTCGCGTGCGCGGCCGTGGTGGCCACCTTCCTCGTGGACATCGCCGCCGCCGGGGTCACGGCGGGGATTCTCGTTGCCGCGCTTGCCTATTTCTGGTTCTACAGTCGGCATCGCCTTGTCGCGCAAGCACCGGAAGAGGAGTTCGAGGCGATCCGGCGGGCCGAGGCCGACCTGGAATGAACATCGATCACACGGTGTTCCGCCCGGTGCGCAGCGGGAACGCCTTCGAGGAGGCCGTGGAGCGGATCCTCCAGTCGATCAAGCTGGGCATCGTGCCGACGGGCGAGCGCCTGCCGCCGGAGCGCGAACTGGCCACCCGGCTCGGGGTCAGCCGGATGACGCTGCGCGAGGCGATCCGGGCGCTGCAACAGGCGGGCTACGTCGAGTCGCGGCGCGGGCGCTTCGGCGGCACCTTCGTCGCCTACCGGGCCAGCGCGGCGCCGCACGACCCGGACGCGCTCGCCAAGGTCGTCGCGAACATGTCGACGGACCTGGACGACGTGCTGACCTACCGCTGGGTGCTGGAGGTCGGCGCGGCCCGCTCCGCCGCGGCGCGGACGCTCACCGCTCAGGAGCGGGACCACCTGGTCACGATCCAGGCCGAGGTGGAGCGGTCCGACGAGGGAACCTACCGACAGCTCGACTCGCGGCTGCACCTGGCGATCGCCGAGATCACCGGATCGCCCTCGCTGGCCTCCTCGGTGGCCGACAACCGGATGCGGGTCAACGAGCTGCTGGACGCGATTCCCTTGTTGCAGCACAACATCGAGCACTCGCACGCGCAGCACCGGGGCATCGTGCAGGCCATCCTGTCCGGCAACGCCGAACGGGCGGGCACCGCGATGGCCGAGCACCTGGACGGGACCGCGGCGCTCTTGCGCGGCTTCCTGTCCTGAAATAAGGTCCATTTTCAGACCATTGGAGGCAACCAGTGCCGCACCCCCCGATGTCCGTCAGCCAGCTGCGGGACCTGGTCGACCGCGGTGAGATCGACACCGTCGTGCTGGCGATGACCGACATGCAGGGCCGGTTGCAGGGCAAGCGCCTGGACGCGCGGCACTTCCTGGACGACGTGCTGCCGCACCACGCGGAGGCGTGCAACTACCTGCTCGCCGTCGACGTCGAGATGTCCACTGTGGACGGATACGCGATGTCCTCGTGGGAGACCGGCTACGGCGACTTCGTCCTCGACCCCGACCTCGGCACGCTCCGCCGCACCCCGTGGCAGCCGGGCACCGCGCTGGTGTTCGCCGACGTCATCTGGGAGGACGGCAGCCCGGTCGCGGCGTCGCCGAGGCAGATCCTGCGCGGCCAGCTGGAGCGGCTCGCCGAGCGCGGGCTGACCGCGATGGTCGGCACGGAGCTGGAGTTCATCGTCTTCCGTGACAGCTACGAGCAGGCGTGGGACAAGGGCTACGACAAGCTCGTCCCGGCCAACCAGTACAACGTGGACTACTCGCTGCTGGGCACCGCGCGGGTGGAGCCGCTGCTGCGGGCCATCCGCAACGGCATGGCGGGCGCGGGGATGAAGGTGGAGTCGGCCAAGGGCGAGTGCAACCTCGGCCAGCACGAGATCGTCTTCCGCTACGCCGACGCGCTGACCACGTGCGACAACCACGGCCTGTACAAGAACGGCGCCAAGGAGATCGCCGCGCAGCAGGGCATGAGCCTGACGTTCATGGCCAAGTACGACCAGCGCGAGGGCAACTCCTGCCACATCCACATCAGCCTGCGCGGCACGGACGGCGAGCTGGTCTTCACCGGTGACCATCCACATGGTATGTCCACAATGGCCGAACACTTCCTCGCGGGCCAGCTCGCCGCGCTGCGCGAACTGACGCTGCTGTTCGCGCCGAACATCAATTCCTACAAGCGTTTCGTGCCGGGGAGCTTCGCACCGACCGCGGTCGCGTGGGGCCGGGACAACCGCACGTGCGCGCTGCGGCTCGTCGGCAAGGGCGCGGGGCTGCGCATCGAGAACCGGGTCCCCGGCGGAGACGTGAACCCCTACCTCGCGGTGGCCGGGCTGATCGCGGCCGGGCTGCACGGGATCGACAACGAGCTTCCGCTGACGGACGAGCTGACGGGCAACGCGTACGCCAGCGACGCCGAGCGCGTGCCGACGACGCTGCGCGATGCCGCGGAGTTGTTCCGTGCCAGCGACATCGCGCGTTCCGCGTTCGGCGATGAGGTGGTCGAGCACTACGTCAACGCCGCCCGGGTGGAGCAGGCGGCCTTCGACGCCGCGGTGACGGACTGGGAGCGGGTGCGTGGTTTCGAACGCCTCTGAAGTTCCCGTCATCGGCATCAGCACGTACCTGGAGGAGACGAGCTGGGGCGACTGGAGCCGCCGCGCCGCGCTGCTGCCGGAGAACTACCTCACGGCGGTGACGAAGGCCGGGGCGATCCCTGTGCTGCTGCCGCCGATGGACGTCGACGTGGCGACCGTACTGCGGCGGCTGGACGGGCTGTTGCTCGCCGGAGGCGCGGACCTGACGCCGGAAAGCTATGGCGCCCAAGCACATCCGAAGACCATCGGCGTCCGGCCCGAGCGGGACGGCTGGGAACACCGGCTGCTGGAAGCCGCGCTGGCGGTGGACATGCCGGTGCTCGCGGTGTGCCGGGGCGCCCAGCTGCTGAACGTCGCGTGCGGCGGGACGCTGCACCAGCACCTGCCGGAGGTGGTCGGCAACGACACCCACCGCATCTCCCCCGGCGTGTTCGGTCCGGTGTCCGTGCGACTCGACGAGCAGCAGCTGCCGGGAAGTCTCCTTGGCTCGCAAGTGAAAGTGCGCTGCTACCACCACCAGTCGCTGGACGCGCTCGGTTCCGGGCTCGTCGCGAGCGGCTGGGCCGAGGACGGTACGGTCGAAGCGGTCGTGCTGCCGGACCGCGAGTTCGTGGTGGGTGTGCAGTGGCACCCCGAGGAAACCCTTGACGACGTGCGGCTGTTCGCCGCTTTCACCGAGGCTGCCAGGAGGCCGTCATGAAGGCCGAAGACCCGCTTGCGCGGTCGAGCATCGACGTGGTCAACCCCGCCACAGAGCAGGTGGTGACCGAGGTCGAGCTGCTGGGCGAGGCCGAGACCGACGCGGCGATCGAGCGCGCGGTCAAGGCAGGTCCGGCCTGGCGCGCTGTGGCGCCCGGCGACCGCGCCCGGCTGCTGGCCCGCTTCGCCGACGCCGTAGACGCCGACCTGGAGCACCTGGCGCGCCTGGAGGTCACCAACTCCGGGCACACGCTGGGCAACGCGCGGTGGGAGGCGGGCAACGTCCGCGACGTGCTCCGGTACTTCTCCGGTGCGCCAGAACGCTTGTTCGGCAAGCAGATCCCCGTCGCAGGCGGGTTGAACGTCACCTTCCGCGAACCGCTCGGCGTCGTCGGGATCATCGTGCCGTGGAACTTCCCGATGCCGATCGCCTCGTGGGGTTTCGCTCCGGCGCTCGCGGCGGGCAACACGGTCGTGCTCAAGCCCGCCGAGCTGACCCCGCTGACCGCGCTCCGGCTCGCCGAGCTGGCCCGCTCCGCCGGTATCCCCGAGGACGTCTTCCAGGTGCTCCCGGGCCGTGGATCGGTTGTCGGGCAGCGGTTCGTGACGCATCCTGCCGTGCGCAAGCTGGTGTTCACCGGCTCCACGACGGTCGGCAAGCAGGTCATGGCGGGCTGCGCGGAGCAGGTGAAGCGGGTGACCCTGGAGCTGGGCGGGAAGAGCGCCAACATCGTCTTCGCCGACTCCGATCTGGAGAAGGCGGCCGCGACCGCGCCGTACGGGGTCTTCGACAACGCGGGGCAGGACTGCTGCGCGCGTTCGCGAATCCTGGTGCAGCGCGGTGTCTACGACAAGTTCCTGGAGCTGCTCGAACCAGCGGTGCGCGGTGTTCGCGTCCAAGATCCGTCCACTGAGGACAGCGAGATGGGCCCGCTGATCTCGGCGACGCAGCGGGACCGCGTCGCGTCCTATGTGGACCCTGACCGGATCGCATTCCAGGGAACGTGCCCCTCAGGTTCGGGATTCTGGTATCCGCCAACGGTTCTGCTGCCTGTCGACTCACAGGATCGGGCGTGGCGCGAGGAGGTCTTCGGCCCGGTGGTGTCCGTGCTGCCGTTCGAGGACGAGGCGGACGCCGTGCGGCTGGCCAACGACACCGAGTACGGCCTGTCCGGTTCGATCTGGACCCGTGACGTCGGGCGGGCGCTGCGCGTCTCCCGCGCGGTCGAGGCGGGCAACCTCTCGGTGAACTCGCATTCCTCGGTGCGGTTCTGGACGCCGTTCGGCGGTTTCAAGCAGTCCGGTCTCGGCCGGGAGCTCGGCCCCGACGCGCTGGACGGGTTCACCGAGGTCAAGAACGTCTTTGTGGCAACGGAGGAATGAGGGTCATGCAACGTCTCCAGGACAGGGTCGCCGTGATCACCGGCGGGGCCAGCGGTATTGGGCTCGCCACCGCAAGGCGCTTCGCCGAGGAGGGCGCGCGGGTCGTCATCGTCGACCTCGACTCCTCCGCGGGCGAGGCCGCAGCCAAGGAGGTCAACGGCGACTTCCAGTACGCCGACGTGGCCAACGAGGAGGACGTGCGCCGGTTGTACGCGGCCGTGCACGGCATGCACGGGCGCATCGACATCGCGTTCAACAACGCGGGCATCTCACCGCCCGAGGACGACTCGATCCTCACCACCGGTATCGAGGCGTGGCAGCGGGTCCAGCAGATCAACCTGACGTCGGTGTACCTGTGCTGCAAGTACGTGCTGCCGTACATGCGGGAGGCGGGCAAGGGCTCCATCATCAACACCGCCTCGTTCGTCGCCGTGATGGGCGCCGCGACCTCGCAGATCTCCTACACCGCGTCCAAGGGCGGCGTCCTCGCGATGAGCCGGGAGCTCGGTGTGCAGTTCGCCCGCGAGGGCATCCGCGTCAACGCGCTGTGCCCCGGCCCGGTGAACACCCCGCTGCTGCGCGAGCTGTTCGCCAAGGACCCCGAGCGCGCCGCGCGCCGCCTCGTCCACGTCCCGCTGGGCCGCTTCGCCGAGGCCACCGAGATCGCCGCCGCCGTCGCGTTCCTGGCCAGCGATGACTCCTCGTTCATCACCGCGTCGCAGTTCCTCGTGGACGGTGGCATCTCCGGCGCCTACGTCACCCCGCTCTAGGTCAGAGCACGCACGCGGGTCGGTCGCCGCCCTGTTCGGGAACTCGACCAGGGCGGCCCGAACCTGCCAGCTAGTTGTGCTCAGGGGCTTCGAGGACGAAGAACAGGAAGCCCGGGAAGGCGTTGAGGATGTCGAACTCGCCCGGGAACTGCTCGCGCGCGGCGGGCACGGGTTTGGCCTCGTGGATGACGGAGATCCGGAATCCCGCCGCGGTGAAGGCGCCGGTCATCGCGTGCAGCGGCCGGTTCCAGAAGGTCAACTTCGTGGTCCGGCCGCCGAGGGTCCACTCTTCGACGCGGTGCTCCGTCGCGAAGTAGTTGGGCTGGGCACCGGCTTGATGCTGGAGGAGGACGATCGCGAACGGGTTGTCCACCGAGACGATGAGCCGACCCCCGGGCCTGAGCACGCGTCGCACCTCGGCGAGCGGCGGTTCCCAGTCCCGCAAGTAGTGCAGCACCAGGGATGCCACGACGTCGTCAAAGGAGTTGTCGGCGTACGGCAACGGTTCCGCCAGATCAGCGACCCGCAGGTCCACGTCGGCGCCGAGCCTCCTGCGGGCCTGCTCCAGCATCCCCGCGCTGGCGTCGAAGCCGCTCACCACGGCGCCCCGCTCACGCAGCTCGGCGAGCAGCTGCCCCGCCCCGCACCCGGCGTCCAAGATTCGCCGACCGGCCACATCCCCCGCGAGGGCCAGGGTCGCGGGCCGCTCGTAACGCCTCCTCCCCATCGATGTGCAGCAGGAAGTCCACGACGGCCTCGGCGACGCGTTCGTACGTCGATTCCCATGCCGCATCATCGAACGGCTCCGCGCTGAGCAGACGGAGTTCATCCACGAAGAGCGGGCGCACCGCTTCGAATCCGAGGCGGGGCCGCAGGCGCGCCGTGAACCACGGCATGTCCACGGTGACGTCGTGCAGCTCCGCGAGGACCGTGTCCCCGGAGCGCACCAGCCACACTTCCATCACGCTGCCCTCGCTATCTGTTCCTCGTGAACGGCGTGGGTCCGTTGCACCCCTTACCTTTTCAGCCCACGCCCGCACCACGCTGGAACCGTCACGTTCCAGCGTCACTTCCGGGCCGTCCGTCCACTGTGGCCGTCCCGGGGCTATAGCACCAATGGGCAATCCACCCTGATGTTCCGCAACGGCACCTGATCAGGATCGATCCACTTCGGAGGGATGAACGCCGGTATCCCA
>NZ_JANAVO010000031.1 GCF_024213555.1 Allokutzneria sp. A3M-2-11 16
AGAGTAGGACGCCGCCGAACAATCATTCCTGAAGGGGTCCCGGATACGTCCGGGACCCCTTCAGGCATTTCCGGGGAAGAAAGAAGAACCGAAGAGCTACAGCGGGGCCAGCAGCGCGGCGAGGCCGCGGCGGATGCGGTCCGTGCTCAGCCCGCGGACCTGGCGCTGGTGCAGGTAGAGGTTCGTGGCCAGCGGCGCCAGCAGCGCGTCGGCCAGGAACTCGGCGTCCACATCCGGCCGGATCTCGTTGATCAACGTCACCAGGTGCGCGTGGTGCACCTCGTAGGCGGTGCAGGTGAACCGGGCGTACGGAGCGGAGGTCTCGGCGACCAGTAACAGCTCCGAGTTCTCCTCCAGGCGGTCGACCAGTGCCGACAGCAACGCGGCGATCCGCTCCTTCGGCGCGGCACCGGGACCGAGCGGCGCGGGCCCGGTCAGCAGTGACTCCTGGAACTGGAGTTCCTGGTCCGACAGCAGCGCGTGGGCCAGGCCGGAGAGATCGCCGAACCGGCGGTACACCGTGCCGACGCCGACGCGGGCCACCCGTGCGACCTCGTCCATGGACAGGCCGCTCGCCCCGCGGGTCTGCAGGATCAGGCTGGCCGCATCCAAGATCTTCCTGCGGTTGCGCGCCGCGTCCGCCCGCTCGGCCACCCGGGCCCGGCCCAGCACCGGGACGATGGCGGAATCGCTGGTCACGAAGGCGGTCCTCCTCGGCACGCTGGGATGGCCTGACAGGGTATCGGAGCGTATTCAGCATTTGCTGAGCTTAGTCTCAGAACTTCGTTAGGATGATGACTTCAGTGCCGAGTGAAATTGATCTGGCCGGGAAAGGGCCCGCCGATCACGTCGAGCGGGCCCCTCCGGTCGCGCAGTGCTTACCCCCTGGTCAGCAGGGAGCGTAGGAAGAACGCGATGTTGGCCGGACGCTCGGCCAGACGCCGCATGAAGTAGCCGTACCACTCGTCGCCGTACGGGACGTAGACACGCATGCGGTGTCCTTCGTCGGCGAGGCGCAGCTGCTCAGTTGGGCGGATGCCGTAGAGCATCTGGTACTCGAACTCGCCCGGCTTGCGTCCCGCTCGCGCGGCCACGTCGCCCGCGATCTCGATCAGCCTGGGGTCGTGCGAGGCCACCATCGGGTAACCGCTGCCGTTCATCAGCGCCTTCAGACAGCGCACGTAGGACAGGTCGACCTCGTGCTTGTCCTGGTAGGCAACCGATTCCGGCTCCTTGTAGGCGCCCTTGCACAGTCGCACCCGCGAACCCGCGGTGGCGAGGTCGCGGCAGTCCGCCTCGGTCCGCCTCAGGTACGCCTGGAGCACCGCGCCGACCCACGGGAAGTCCATCCGCAGCTCGGCGAGGATGTCCAGGGTGGAGTCGGTCGTGGTGTGGTCCTCCATGTCGAGGGTCACCGTGGTGCCGACGACCCCCGCCGCCGAACAGATCTTGCGCGCGTTCTCCAACGCGATGCGGTGCCCGTTCTTCGGAAGCGACTGGCCGACCGCGGACAGCTTCACCGAGACCTCGGCGCGCTCGGACAGCCCCGTTTCCTGGAGCAGCCCCAGCAACCGCAGGTACGCCTCCACCGTGGCGTCGGCGTCGGTCGTCTGCACCGTGTCCTCACCGAGGTGGTCGAGGGTGACGAAGCGACCGGTGCCGACGAGCTCGCGGGTGATCCGGATGGCGTCGTCCACCGCCGAGCCCGCCACGAAGCGGTTGACCACCGGCTTGGTCAGCGGGGTGGTCTCCACCAGCGTGCGGGCCGCCGGGGAACGCGATGCGAACAGCAGCGAGGAGCGCAACATGGTGACTCCTATCCCTGGTGCGGGTGCCGGGAAACGGTGGGGGCGACGAAGGTTTCCTTGATCGACCGCGGGCTGACCCAGCGCAGCAGGTTGTGCACGGCGCCAGCCTTGTCGTTGGTGCCCGACGCGCGACCGCCGCCGAACGGCTGCTGACCGACGACCGCGCCGGTGGGCTTGTCGTTGACGTAGAAGTTGCCCGCCGCGAAGCGCAGCTCCTCGGTCGCCTTGGCCACGGCGTAGCGGTCGCGGGCCATGATCGAACCGGTGAGGCCGTAGGGCGCCGCGCTCTCCATCTGGCGGAGCACCTTGTCGTAGTCGGCGTCGTCGTAGACGTGCACGGCCAGGA
This sequence comes from Allokutzneria sp. A3M-2-11 16, assembly GCF_024213555.1. Classification (GTDB taxonomy): domain Bacteria; phylum Actinomycetota; class Actinomycetes; order Mycobacteriales; family Pseudonocardiaceae; genus Allokutzneria. Next base: position 2,155 of record NZ_JANAVO010000031.1, read on the forward strand.
CCGGGCCGAAGTACTCGGTGGTGAAGACCTCGTGCTCGGGGTTGTCGCCGAGCAGCACGGTCGGCCAGACGAAGAAGCCCTGCGAGTCGTCGGCGGTGCCACCGGCGGCGATCTCCAGCGAGGAGTCGGCGCGGGCCCGGTCGAGCACGCCGGAGAGCTTGTCGAAGGAACGGCGGTCGATCACCGCGCCCATGAAGTTCGACAGGTCGGTGACGTCACCGACGGTCAGCGACTCGACCTCGGCGAGGAAGTCGTCGCGGATGACCTTCCACAGCGACCGCGGCACGTAGGCGCGCGAGGCGGCGGAGCACTTCTGGCCCTGGTACTCGAAGGCGCCGCGGACCATGGCGGTGCGCAGGACGTCCGGGTCGGCCGACGGGTGGGCGAGGATGAAGTCCTTGCCGCCGGTCTCACCGACCAGGCGCGGGTAGGCGCGGTAGTTGCGGATGTTCGCGCCGACGCTGCCCCACAGGTGCTGGAAGGTCGCGGTGGAACCGGTGAAGTGGATGCCCGCGAGGTCGCGGTCGGCCAGGGCGACCTCGGAGACCGCGAGCCCGTCGCCGGTGACCAGGTTGATCACGCCGGGCGGCATACCGGCCTCTTCGAGCAGGCGCATGGTCAGGTGCGCGGACAGGGCCTGCGTCGGGGACGGCTTCCACAGCACGACGTTGCCCATCAGCGCGGGCGCGGTCGGCAGGTTGGCCGCGATGGCGGTGAAGTTGAACGGCGTGATCGCGTAGACGAAGCCCTCAAGGGGGCGGTGGTCGGTGCGGTTCCACACGCCGGGGGAGCTCTTCGGCTGCTCGGCGAGCAGCTGGCGGCCGAAGTGCACGTTGAAGCGCCAGAAGTCGATCAGCTCGCAGGCGGAGTCGATCTCGGCCTGGATCGCGGTCTTGGACTGGCCGAGCATGGTGGCCGCGTTGAGCTTCTGCCGCCACGGACCGGCGAGCAGGTCGGCCGCGCGGAGCAGGATCGCGGCGCGGTCGTCGAAGGACAGCGCGCGCCACGCGGGGGCGGCCTCGCGGGCGGCGGCGATAGCGGCAGCGGCGTCGGCGGTGGAGGCGTTGCCGGTGCTGCCGAGCACGGCGCGGTGGTTGTGCGGCTGGACCACGTCGATCCGCTCGCCGCCCGCCATCCGCTGCTCGCCGCCGATGGTCATGGTCAGCTCGTGCGGCTCCTTGGCCAGCGCGACCAGTTCCCGCTCCAGCTCGGCCCGCTCGGGTTTGCCCGGGGCGTAGTCGAGCACCGGCTCGTTGACCGGAAGCGGAACCTGGGTCACGGCGTCCATGGAGTCTCCTCGCTGAGCATGCGTCCTGATGGCCCGCACGTTAGGTCTCGCCGACCCGCCGTTCTGTGGCGGTTTGGCTAGAGTTCCGGCCTGGGCTTTGTACGAACGGACAAAGGAGATAGGTGTGTCGGACCAGGTGGGTGCGGCGCGGGGTGCTGTTATCCGGCAGCTGCTGCTCACCCTGGGCGACGAGCTCGTCGAGCCGTTGATCGTGCCGCGTGATGCCGAGGTGCTGGACGTGGTGATCCTCGATCCGGACGACGAGCCCGGTGTCCAGCCCGGCGATCTGGCGCTGCTCATCGGTGTGCGCGGGCGCGCCGCGGTGCCGCTCGTGCGGTCGGCTGCCCAGCGCGGAGCTGTGGCGGTCGCGGTCAAGATCGGCGAGCGGGACACGGCCGTGGAAGCGCTTCGCGATGCGGCGCGTGAGGCGGGGACTGCGTTGCTCGGTGTGCGGCCCGGGGCGCGGTGGGAGCAGCTGGAGGCGTTGCTGCGTGCGGTGGTCAGCAGCGCGCGGGTGGCGGCGTCGGCCGGGGAGGGCCAGGTGCTCGGCGATCTTTTTGGGCTGGCTCAGACGATCGCGGAGCTCACCGGCGGGATCGTGAGCATCGAAGATCCGGCCTACCGCGTGCTCGCGTACTCGCGTTCTGACGATGCCGTGGACGAGCTGCGGCGGCTGTCGATCCTCGGCCGTGAGGGGCCGGAGTCGTACCTGTCGATGCTCCGCGGCTGGGGTGTCTACCAGCGGTTGCGCTCCGGTGAAGACGTTGTGCACCTTGATGAGCGGGCCGATCTGGGGATTCGGCGGCGGCTCGCGGTGGGCATCCACGCGGGCTCGCAGTACCTGGGCACGATCTGGGTGCAGCACGCGGGCCGTGACTTCTCGCCGGGCGCGGAGCAGGCGCTGGTCGGTGCGGCCCGGGTGGCGGCGCTGCACCTGATCCGCCAGCGCAGCGAGTCCGCGGCGATGATGCTCGACCCCGCGAGCGGGTCTTCGGCCGAAGTCCGCTTGCGCGCGAACCTGTTGCGGGGCTTGCTGGACGGGCGGGTCGATCCGGCGACGGTGGGCGAGCAGGTCGACGCGGATCTCCGGCGCCCGTCCACCGTGGTGATCTTCGCGGCGCGCGGTGCCGAGCGGGAGCTGCGGTTGACCGAGCTGACGAGCCTGATCTCCGTGCACGCGGCGGCTTATCGGCGGGCCGCGCTGGTGGCGGCGAGTGGTGGGCGGGTCTACGTGCTGCTGCCGGAGCTGCCGGAGTCCGGCGCTCGCGACACGGTGCTCGCGCTGACCAGGGAGATCGTGACCGCGGCGCGGCGGAGGGGACAGGTGCAGGCGGCGATCGGCGCGGTCGCGGCGGGCGCGCAGCAGATCGCGGAGTCCCGCCGCGTCGCCGAGCGGGTGCTGGCCGCCGCGGTGCGCCACCCGGACGTCGAGGTGGCGACGCTGGAGGAGCTGCGCTCGGAAGTGCTCTACAGTGAGCTGATCGACGTGGTCGCCGGTCACCCAGGCATCCGTGATCCGCGCCTGCACGGCCTGGTCGCGCACGACGCGGAGCACGGGAGCCGGTTCGCGGAGAGCCTGCGCGCCTACCTCGACGCGTTCGGCGACGTGGCGGGGGCGGCGGCGGAGATGCACATCCACCCCAACACGTTGCGGTACCGCGTGCGGCGGGCGGTGGAGCTGACGGGGATCGACCTCGACGATCCCCGTCAGCGCCTGGTCACGACGCTCCAGTTGCATTTAGGGGACAAGCCAGACTGAGTGCGGGCCCGGTGGGACCGCCAGTTCGATGTTCGTTCTTTCCAGGCGTTTCTGGGACAGGGTGAAGAATTCGACCGCGCCGCGCCGCTGACGTGGGTCGAAGCGGTCGAACACGGTGATGGCCACGTGGTTGCCGGACGCGTCGAAGGTGACGCCCTCCGGGAGAACTCCGTTCAGCGGGATTCGTTGCAGGGTTTTCAGCGAGCCCTTGTCGAGTTCGAGCAGGTTCATCGAGCCTTCTTTGGAGAGGCGTTTGTCGTTCCACGGGAGCCAGCTGTGCGTGAGATTTCCGGTCACGATGTAGCGGCCGTTCGGGGACACCGCGATGCCTTCCGGGCTGACATCCGTGGGTGCGCGCCCGGTGACTTTGTGCTTTCCCTTCTCGGAATCGAACCTGACCGCGGTGATGGTTCCGGGTGGCGGGTCGACGAAGAGGCCGGGAACGTCATCGCCCCATTGGAGGTCGGTGGAGAGGTAGTAGCCGCCGTCCGGGGTGAAGATGCCCTCGTCGGGGAACTTGCCGACCTTGACGGGGGCGCCCCACGGGCGCAGCGTCACCGCGCCGCCCGTGCGGACGACCTCGTGGAAGCGGATCTCGTCCTTGAACGGGATGCCGTGCGCGAGGAAGCGGCCGGAGGGGTGCCATTCGATCCGGCCGACGCGCCGCACCGCCTCGCCGGGCTCCCCGGCCGAGGCGGCCAGCACCTCGGTGCCGATGCGGCCGTCCGGTCCGACCTCCCTGATCAGGATGTTCCTGCCGGGCTCGTCGGTGTTGACGGCCAGCAGGGAACCGTCCGGGCTGAGGCTCAGCGTGTGCGCGACCTGCCCGACCTGGACCGTCTGGATCACCTTCGGCGCGCGCACGTCGGTGATGTCCACGACGGAGACGACGGCCGCGCGCGGCAGGTCGGTGAACACGTTCTTGACCTCGGTGACGCCGGGCGGCGGGCCGCCGCGGGTGCGCAGCACGTAGGCGAACCGGCCGTCCTTCGACGCCACCATCCCGTACGGCGGGCCGATGACCGAGTTCTCCACGGCCACCTCCCCGGACGGGGGCGGGGCGAGGTCCCTCGGTGCTCCGAGTTGCAGTGGGAGGTCGAGCGCGGTCAGCGTGTCGGGCTTTCCGCCGGTGTCCCGGCCACCCGCGCGCAGTTTTCCGTCGAGGAACGCGCTGGCGGGCATGTCCGTATCGCTCAGAATCAACAACTTTCCGCCTTGGAAAGTGTTGGATACCGATTCTGGCTGGGGCAGGAATGAGGCGGCTATCGCGACCGCGGAGGTCAGCGAAAGCGCGATGATTCCGGATTTCATGTGGTGGAGCGTAAGCGCGCTACACTTTCGGAAGGAAGAACGCACTTTGAAGTGCGTAACGGACGAGCGGGGAAGAGATGCCGACCGCATACGACGCGTTCCACTCCGCGTGCCCGGCGCGCGAGCTGCACGACCGGATCAGCGACCGGTGGGTCAGCCTGATCATGAACGCGCTCGCCGAGGGCGATCACCGCTACAGCGACCTGTCCCGGGTGGTCCTCGGGATCACGCAGAAGATGCTCACCCAGACACTGCGCAGGCTGGAGCGCGACGGACTGGTCTCGCGGACCGTCATCCCGCAGCGCCCGGTGCGGGTGGACTACTCGCTGACCCCGCTCGGCCGGAGCCTGCTGCCGGTGATGCGCGCGATCAAGCTCTGGGCCGAGGCGCACATCGAGGACGTGCACGCCGCGCGGGCGGACTATGACACGCTCACGAGCGGCGCGGGGAGCGGTGCAGCAGGGTGAAGTTCGCCCACTGGTCCTCCGCCGCCTGAACCGCGGCGCGGGTGTGGTCGGGGTCGATGGCGGCGAGCTGCGCGACGATCGCGTGCGCCACGGCCGTGCCCGCGGTGAGCGAGGGGAAGAAGGCCACGCCCTCCGCGGGCACCAGGACCACGTCGTCGGCGGCTTCGGTCAGGGCAGGGCTGGCGGCGTCGCTCACCGCGTAGACCGTGGCGCCCCGGTCGCGGGCGAGCTGCGCCGCACGGACGGTGCTCTCGTAGAGGCGCCAGAAGCTGATCGCGATCAGGACGTCGTCGGCGGTGATCCGCGCCGAGGCGTTGGCCAGCTCCGTGACGTTGGTGATCAAGGTCGCCGGGTAGCCCGCCAGCCCGATGTTGTGCGCCAGCGCGGTGCCGACCGCGGCGTAGCTGCCCGAGGCGATGACGAGGGTGTCGCGGGCGCCCGCGATGGAGCGCGCGATGCGGTCGAAGGTGCCCGCGGGCAGGCGCCGGGACACCACGAGGCTTTCCGCGTCGCGGCGCAGCGAGGCCAGGCACGGCGCCTCCGAGCTGTCGCCGTGTTCGGCGGCGACCTCGGGCGCGGTCAGCGCGGAGAGGTAGCGGGCGCGCAGGTGTTGTTGCAGCGCGGGCCATCCCGCGAAGTTCAGTGCCTGGGCGGCGCGGGTCACGGTCGCCACGTTGACGCCCGCCAGCTCGGCGATGTCGGCGGTGGAGCCGAAGGACGCCCGGCGCGGCTGGCTGATCAGGACGTCGAGCACCGCGGTGGACTTGGCGGACAGGCCGCCGGGCGGGACCCGGCCGCGCAGCCACGACTCGTAGCTGTCTTCGGGGCTGTCTTCGTGCACGTAACCAGTTTGCAAAGCCTGTTGCGATAACGCCAGTACGCAGTTTACGTTGCGGCGACTGGTTAGCTCTGCGAACGAAGTGGAGGGCCGCGTGTCGTTGCTCGCCCGACTGGATCGCCTCCCCCTGTCCCGTCCCCACCACCGGCTGCTGGTCATCGGCGGCCTCGGCTACACCTTCGACGGCATGGACGCGGCGATCGTCGCCTTCCTGCTGCCCAGCGTGCAGGCCGAGTGGGGGCTGTCGAACGCGCAGCTGGGCCTGATCGGCTCCGCCACCCCGTTCGGCTTCCTCTTCGGCGCCGCGCTCGCGGGCATCCTCGGCGACCGGTTCGGCAGGCGCTGGGTGATGATGGGCGCGCTGGCCTTCTACTGCGCGTTCACCCTGGTCGCGGCCGGGGCGCCGAGCTTCGAGCTGTTCCTGGTCGCCCGCGTGCTCGCGGGCGTGGGCACCGGGGCGGAGAGCGCCATCATCGCCCCGTTCCTGTCCGAGTTCGTCCCGCCCGCGCGGCGCGGCTGGTTCGTCGGCGCCCTCGCCGGGTTCTTCTCCTTCGGGTTCGTGGGGGCCGCGCTGCTCGGCCGGTTCGTCGTACCGACCATGGACGAGGGCTGGCGCTGGGCGCAGGTGCTGACCGCGCTGCCGGTGCTGATGCTGTTGTGGTGGCGGCGTTCCCTGCCCGAGTCGCCGCGCTACCTGCTGGCCAACGGCCGCACCGAGGAGGCCGAGCGCGTCGTCGTCGCCTTCGAGCGGGAGACCGAGCGCGCGACCGGGGCTCCGCTGCCGCCGATCCCGGACTCGGAGGAGGGCGCGGTCCAGGCCGCGCGCAAGGTCGGGCTCGGCTCGGCCCTGCGGTACCTGTGGAGTGGCGCGATGGCCCGGCGCACGGCGATCACCTGGCTGCTCTGGTTCGTGATCACCTTCTCCTACTACGGTTTCTTCTCCTGGATCCCGACACTGTTGGTGCAGCAGGGGATCACCGTCACGAAGAGCTTCGAGTTCTCCATCGTGATCTACCTGGCGCAGGTGCCCGGCTACTTCTCCGCGGCGTGGCTGGGGGAGCGGCTGGACCGGAAGAACACCATCGCGCTCTACCTGGCGGGCTCGGCCGTCAGCGCGTTCTGGCTGAGCCAGATGACCGACCCGGTGATGATCATGGTGTCCGGGGCGGTGCTGTCGTTCTTCCTCAACGGCACCTACGCGGGCCTGTACTCCTACACCCCCGAGGTGTTCCCGACCTGGGTCCGCGCCAGCGGCACGGGGCTCTCCAGCGCGTTCGGCCGGGTCGGCAGCATCCTGGCTCCGTCGATCATCGGCTTCTTCGCCGCCACGTGGGGCTTCGGCGGCGTGTTCGGCATGACCACGACCGTGCTCGCGGTGGGCGTGGTGGCGGTGCTGGTCTTCGGGTTGTCCACTGCCGGGAAGTCCCTTGAGGAGCTGACCGAATGAGCAGAGTGCTTGCCAGGCTTGAAGAAGACCTGCGCGCGGAGGTCGGGGTGCGGTTGTTCACCGTGCTCGCGTGGCTGCCGTCGCGGCGCGTGCTGCACCGCGTGTACACGAGCCATCCTTCGCACTACCCCGTTGGTGGGGAGAAGTCGGTGGAGGTCGCAGCTGGTTGGCTGCGGCAGTGCATCGACGAGGGGCGGCCGTTCCTCGGCGTGAACCGCAAGGCCGTGCGCGAGGTGTTCATCGACCACGTGGTCATCGACCGGCTCGGCTGCGGCGCGGTGATCAACCTGCCGGTGCTCGCCGACTGCGGGGTGGTGGGCGTGATCAATCTGCTGGACGCTGAGGGTGTCTACGACGAGGACTCGGTGCGGCGGGCGGAGAAACTGGCCCCCGCCGCCGCGGCCGCGCTGGAGGCGTTGGTGCGCAAGCTGGAGGGAGCTTCCCGGTGCTGTTGAGGAACGCCGTCCTGTTCGAGCCGGAGAGCGGCGAGTTCTCCGAGGGGGACCTGCTCGCGGTCGACGGCCGGATCGCCGAGGTCGGTCGCGGGATTCGCGCACCCTCCGGCGCTCAGGTGCTCGATGTGGCCGGGGCGGTGGTGATGCCCGGCTTGGTGGACGCGCACGTGCACGTCACGGCGGCGACGGGTGACCTCGCGGCGATGGTCGGCTGGAGCCCTTCGTACGTGACCGCGCACGCCGGTCGGATCATGCGCGGCATGCTGGAGCGTGGTTTCACCACTGTGCGCGATGCTTCCGGCGCGGACTACGGACTCGCCGACGCACAGGCCGAGGGACTGCTTCGCGGTCCGCGGATTCTCTTTTGTGGCAAGGCGTTGAGCCAGACCGGTGGGCATGGTGACTCGCGTGGCCGGGGAACTCAGGTGCGCGATGGGCACTCGTGCTGCGCGGGGCTCGGCCGTGTCGCCGACGGGGTCGACGAGGTTCGCGTCGCCGCTCGGGACGAACTCCGCAAGGGAGCGCACCACATCAAGGTGATGGCTTCGGGAGGGGTTGCTTCGCCGACCGATCGCATCGACTCCACGCAGTACTCGATGGAGGAGCTGCGGGCGATCGTGCAGGAGGCGGATGCAGCCAACCGCTACGTCGCCGCGCACGCCTACACCGCTCGCGCGGTCAACCGCGCCCTCGAAGCCGGAGTGCGCTCCATTGAGCACGGCAACCTGCTGGACGACCGCAGCGTGGAACTTTTCGTTGAGCACCAGGCGTTCCTGGTGCCGACGCTGATCACCTACTGGGCGTTGAAGCAGGAGGGCATGGAGTTCGGCCTCACCCGCGACAACTGGGAGAAGGTCGACGCGGTGCTCGACGCCGGACTGTCCGCTGTGGACAGAGCGGCGCGCGGCGGTGCGCGGATCGTATACGGCAGCGATCTTCTCGGCGGGATGCACCGCCACCAGAACCGCGAGTTCACCTTGCGCGCGGAGGTTCTGTCCACAGTGGACGTCATCCGCTCGGCCACGAGCACAGCGGCTCAGCTGTTGGGCATGGTCGGCGAGATCGGCACACTCCGCGTCGGCGCCCACGCCGACCTGCTCGTCCTGGACGGCAACCCCGTCGACAACATCTCGGTCCTAGCCGAACCCGAGCACCACATCCGCGCGGTGATCCAATCCGGCACAGCCGTCATTTCTCCCGTTTCGTACTCTTAACGGGTTTTAGGAGCGCTCTCTTCCCCGCTATGAGTACGAAACGGGGGATCTCTGGGTACCTCGGCCCACGTTCAGGGGGCGTGGGCAGGTTGAGTTTACCTGAGTTCGGTTTGGGCCTCGCGGAGGCGGACGAGGTCGGTGGCCATGGCGTCGAACAGAAGTCGCTGTTCGGGGTCGGCGGTGTCGACCAGCTCCACGAAGCGGTCGCTCTCGTCGTCGCGTTCGGACTCCAAGGATGCGGTGAGGGCGGTGAGGGCGTGGCGGGTGGACTCCTCGGTCTCGGGCACGGCGGCGCGGTGCACCATCAGCCCGGCGATCCCGCTCAGCAAGCCCGCCAGCGCCTCGCCAGCCTTGGTGACGGCGACGCGCTCCGGGTCAGAGGCGCGGCGGCCCACGGTCGGTGGGTTCAGGACGTCGTTGATGCGGCGGACCAGTTCGCGGCGGCCTCGGCGCGCGGCACGGTCATCGGGGTCGACGGGAGTGTTGGCGGTCAACGTGATCAGGCCGGAGCGCAGCGCGTTGACGGCGTTGGTGACGCGCTCGGCGGGCGTGGGCTGGCGGGTCCCGGGGATCACGGCGAAGCCGAACAGCAGACCGATCGCGGCGGCGAGCACGGTCAGCACCAGGTACTCCACGATGACCGCGGTCGGGTCGAGGTGCTTGGTGGTGGCGTACATGCCGACGAGCATCAGGACGATGCAGGCGTTGAAGATGATCGGCTGCGACCGCTGGAAACCGAAACCCGCCACGAGCGCGAGCAGGCCGATCGGCATCAGCAGGTGGTCGGGGGCGAAGGCGAGGACACCGAACATGGCCACTGATCCGAGCACTGTGCCCGCGGTGCGCTGCCACGCACGGGTCGCGCTCGCTCGCCAATCCGGCTGTGTGATCAGGAAAACGGCCATCAGGAACGAGGTCATCAGCGGGTCGTCCGGTCGCTGCGTCGCGAGGACCAACGCGACGAGGATGCCGAGCGCGCAGCGCAGCGCGTGGCGGAACTGAGCCGATCGCCAGCTGAGCGCACCGGCCAGGGCATCGCCGAGGTACCCGCTGCCGTGCTGTCGCCAGTCCACTGGTGTCTGGTCGCGGTCGGCCAGTGCGGAGTGCAACCGGTCCAGCGCCTCGTGCATGCGCGTCACGAGGCGGCCGGTGCTGCCGGGGAGGTTCTTGAGCAGCGAAGGGCGTTGCGGCACAACGAGATCCGCTGGTGTCTGCTTTGCTTTGACGGCCTCGGCGATCGTGGCGGCCTCCTCCTTCGCCGCGTCGAGCACTTCGCGGGCGTCGGGGCGGGCGCTGAGCACGGCGGCCGCCGAGCGGTAGCGGAGGGTCGCGTCGAGGACGTGGCCGAGCCAGCGGCGTTGCTTGTCGGAGCGCCATGCCTGCACGGCGCCCTCGGGATCGGTGAGCTTCGGCGCGGCGAGCAGATCGGCGATCGCCTTGCGGGTGGGGCCGTCCGGATCGCGGAGCCCGGCGAGCACCCGCACGAGGACGGTCACCGCCGCGGCGAGCGCGGGCGCTGCGAGGATCTGCCACCACGCCGCGGTTCCGGTGAGCTGGAAGGTGTAGCCGAACAGGGCGGCCATGCCGAGGCCGAGCGCGGGGGTGACGAATCGCGGCCCCAGCGCGGGCAGCAATCCCGCCACGAAGACCACCACGGTCAGCAGTGCGATGGCGGCGGGCGGGCTGATGTGCGCGAGGAGCCGGGGCGTGGCCGCGGCCACCACGACGGTCGGGGCGAACCACGCGAGCAGCCGGAGGTCGGGCGTCAGTGCCCCGCCGAACGCGGCCATCAGGCAGAACATCGCGGTCAGCGCGCCGAGCATGGCGGCGGGGCCGAGGCCGATCAGCGTGCCGAGCCCGGAGACTCCGCCGACCAGGACCACGATCACCACGATCTGGCCGAGCGCACGCGTCACGGAGTCCTCCAAGATCTCGGGTCCGGCCGAAGTATGGATCACTCACCGTGGTCATCGCGCGTCGACCCGCCGTGCGAACAGAATCTGGTGATCATGCTTCTGAAGGGGATAGGGTTCGGCTAGAAGTGAGAATAAGGGAATGGAGTTCTGGTGGATCGGCTTGATCGGGAACTGCTCGCGTCGTTCCAGGAGGACGCGACCCAGTCCTACGCCACGCTGGGCAAGGCTGTCGGGCTGTCCACGACGGCCGCCCACGAGCGCATTCGCAAGCTGCGCGAGTCCGGGGTCATCCGGCGCACCACGGTCGAGATCGATCCGGTCGCGTGTGGACGGCCGGTCTCCGCGTTCGCGCTCGTGGAGGGCACCGCGTGGATGGGTGAACCCGCCGTCGGCGAGGCGCTGGCCGCGATCGCCGAGATCGAGCAGGCGCACATCGTCGCGGGCGCCGCCTCCCTCATGGTGAAGATCCGCGCGACCAGCAACGAGCACCTGCAACAGGTTCTGCGCCGGATCTACGACATCGACGGCGTCACCGGGACCAAGACGATCGTGGTGCTGGAGACGTTCTTCGAGCGCGCTTTCGACCCTCGGGAGCAGTCATGACGCTCATGTACTGCGGCCTCGAACTCGATCGGGCCGCCAACCGGCGTGGTGATCGCGCTTGGCTGGAGGAAGTGCGCGCGTCGGCGCGAGTGCTTCCATTGTGGAGGGACAAGTGCCTGGTCGGTGCCACGTGTGAAACATCGGACTTCGAGGTCTTCCTTGGCATGGACGGAGATACGGCCGTGTTCGCGGCTGATCTGTCCACTATGGAACTGGCCGCGACCGGCGCGAGCGAAGCGGTCGATGTGCGGAGGCTCTTCGGCACCATCAGCGCCGAAGAGGCGGCGACGCTGGCCTATGCGCGCGGAATCCTGCACTGGAACCGAAATCAGCGGTTCTGCGGAGCATGCGGCGGTGCGACCGAGTCGCGTGAGGGCGGGCACCTGAGGGCCTGTCAGGAGTGCTCGAAGCTGCTGTTCCCGCGCATCGAACCCGCGGTGATCGTGCTCGTCGAGTCGCCGGTGGCGCCGAAGGTCCTGCTCGGGCGACCGCAGAAGGGCGGGTTCTGCACCCTGGCGGGCTTCGTGGAGATCGGCGAGAGCCTGGAGGACGCCGTGCGCCGCGAGGTCTTCGAGGAGGCCGGGGTCGTCGTGGGCGATGTCCGCTACCAAGCCTCGCAGGCGTGGCCGTTCCCGTCCGGCCTGATGGTCGGCTTCCGCGCGACCGCGGTCTCCGAGGAGTTCACAGTGGACGGTGTGGAGCTCGCCGAGGCGAAGTGGTTCACCCCGGACGAGCTCCGCGCCGAGTATCCGTGCACTGTGGACTCAATCGAAGGGCACCTGGTGCGCGAATGGCTCGCTACTGCTTGAACGGCACGGTGAAGCAGGCGAGCCTGCCACCCGCGGTCCCGGCCTGGCCGTGGTGCGTCGCGGTGGTCTCCTTCTCGTGCACCACGATCGAGGCGGGCGCCCGGTCGGTGAAGCCGAACGGCACGGTCGCCTTCGACGAGCCCGCGCCCTGGGCGTCGGTGCGGAAGTCGAGCCAGATCTCGTTGCGCGTATTGGCGTACGCGGGGTCGGCGGAGGGCTTTTCCGGTGTGGCGGCGGGGTCGATGTTGTTCTGGTAGTGCGGCCCCGCGTCCGCGCCGGTGGCACCGCACGGCTTGGTGTGGGCGTGCACCGCGTACCCGCGCGAGGGCTGCATTCCCTTGGCGCCGAAGTCGACGGTGGTGCTGCCGTCGCCGGTGGTGATCTTGACGGTCAGCTGTGCGCCGATCGGTGCCGCGGGGTTGTAGCTCACCGCGGCACCGGAGCCGGGCGCCGCGAGGGTGCCGGTGAACTCCGCCGGAGCGGGCTTCGGCTGGTCGGAGCTGGGCGTGGTGTTCGCGGGCTTGTCGGGTTGTGCGCACGCGGTGATCAGGGCGGTGGTGATCAGGGCGGTGGAGCCGAGCACGGCCATGGCCAGCAAGCTACGAGACATGGCCCCAGTCTTCCCTCTCGTGACCGCGCGCACACTCCGGGGGGTTCGACCGTCTTCAAGTCCCCCGAACCCCCGCCCAGCGTTGTGTACCCAATGTGGCATTCGTTACGTCAGACGAAACAAATGCCACATTGGGTACGTAAGCGCTGGGGGTTGGGGGGACTTGAAGACCTGCGAACCTGGTGAGGGTTACGGCAGGCCCCACGGTGGGGGCGGAGTGGTGGGCGAGGGGACGTCGCGCGGTGCCAGGGTCGGGCGGGTGCCACGACGGGTGATCAACGCGGACTCACCCCTGCGCAGTCGAACGGAGATCCGGTTCGGCGCGACCTGCCGCCACGGCACAGGACGGCCGTGACTATCGCGCACATCGATCTCCCCGGGCACACCGTGTTGCAGCACAAGGGGTTCTCCGGCCTCGCTGTGCACGCGGACCCATTCCGTGCTGCCGTTGCGGCGCGAGGCGTCGACGAGGAAAGTGCCCTGGGTGCGCAGCGACTCCACGGACGCGTCCGGCCACGTCTTCGACACCGACGGGAACACCTTCACCACGCCGTCCCCGCTCTGGACCAGCATGTCCAGCACGGACTGCGCCGCGGTCAACGGGCTTTCGATGGCCAGATTCGTGCCCTCGCGGTACATCGTGTTCGGGGTCAGCTGCGTCTCGTGCACGATCGAGCCGTCCAGGAATCCCAGGAGGTTCGCCAGCGCCTCCTCGGGCGAGTCCATCAGCGAGCACATCGTCGACGCCGCCGCGAAGCTGTAGCCGTGCCAGTTGACCCGCAGGCTCGACCAGTGGTCGTAGCTCGTGCGCATCAGGGCGCGGTCGGCGGGGCGGTCCCACTGGTACTCGCGCAACGGGTAGAGCCACAGCAGGTGCGAGAAGTGGCGGTGGGACTCGGCCAGCGGCACCCCGTCGCCGATGATCACGCCCTGCGCGGTGCGGTGGTAGGGCACGAGCTTGGCCAGCACGTCCCGCCACACCGGCAGCCTGGGATCGTTGATGCGCAAGCGATGCGCCGTGTCGATCAACATGCCGCAACCCCACCGGATCAGCGACAGGTCGTAGGTGCAGTCGGCCGCGTCGGCGTACTCCGGGGACCGGGTCAGCGGCAGGTGCAGGTAACCGTCGGAGCCCTGGACCAGGAAGTGGCGGTAGAAGTTGACCGCCTTGGCCAGGATCGGGAACAGCACGTCGCGCAGCACCCGCTCGTCCATGCTGTGCCGGTACGCCAGCCACACGTTGTGCAGACCCCAGATCAGGTTGCCGGTCTGGTCGGTCTTGGTGCCCGTGCCCGGGATGCCCACCGAGCGCGTGCCACCGGGCCGGAGCGTGCGGTCACCGGGGTGGGACAGCGCGTAGGTGTCGCCGTCGCGGTAGGCGGGCGGCACCGACTGTTCGAGATTGCGGTGGTAGCGGCGGAAAGTCGGCGTGACCGCGTCCAGCTCCGGGTGGTTGGAGCCGTTGACCATCGGATACGCGACCTGGACGTTGAGGTTCCACCACACCGCGGTCCAGCTGTTGCCGACCTCGGGGAACCACGGCCCCCACTCCGCGAGCACGGGCGCGTTCTCCCGCGTCGCCGCGGCCATCTTGTAGAGCTGGATCCAGTAGAACCGCTGCACCAGCTTGTCCGGGACTGAGACGAAACTCTTGCGGTAGTAGCGATTCCACCACCTTCGGTGCACCGCGACCAACGCGTCGGGGCTCTCCGCCAGGGTGCGCCGGACCGTGCGCAGCGCCTCCTCGCGGCCGGTGGAGTTCGGGTAGCCGTAGGCGATCGTCGCGACGAGCAGGCGTCGTGTGCCCGCGCGTTTCTCCTGCCACGCCGTGGTGTAGCCGCCGCCCGCGTGCATGGTCTGCTCGACGAAACCGACGCCGATCGTGGGATCGGGGTTGCCGGTGTAGTCGGCGGGCACGCGGATCTTGCGGGTGGTGTGCGAGGGCAACGGGGTGAAGCCCCACGCGGCGGACTCCTCGCCCGCCGTGGTGGTCAGCGACACCAGCAGCACATCGCGGTCGTTGTGCACCAACGCGGTGAACGTCAGCCCGCCCCTGGTGGTCGTGATCGTCCCGGTCAGCTCGGCGTTCCACAGGTCCAGCCGCCAGTCCACCGCGGTGATCGCGCCCGCGGTGGTCAGGGTGAGGAAGCCGATCGGCAGCCGGGACAGGCCGATGCCCGCCTCCCACTGCACGCGCTGGTCTTGCACGTGGCCGTGGCTGAGCATGACCTTGAGGACGTTGTCGGCCTCGGCGCGGTAGAGCTGCGCGCCGAGGAATCCGTTGCCCAGGAACGGGCCGTTCTGCCAGCTGTCCGGGAGCCTGCGCCAGCGCATCGCCGCGTCGGCCGCGGTGCGCTCGTGGGTGCCGCCGCCGGTGCCGGTTTCGGACGCCGCCCACGCCACCGGCGAGGCGACCACCGCCAGCGCGGCGGAAGCGCCCAGGAAGGTCCTTCTGGAGAGAGCCGTCATTCGCCCCTGTCCTCACTGCGTCGTGCGGCGGCGGGCGAAACATACGATGTTTCCGCGCAAAACGCGAGAGCCTGCGGCGAATCTTCCCCCATTCATCCGATGTCTGCCGGGGTTTGCTGGTCTTCAAGTACACCCAACCCGGGTTCCAGCGGTCTCAAACCGCCCCCAACCTCGGTCGGGGTTGGGGGCGGTTTGAGACGTTCTGGGTGGGGGTCGGGTGTACTTGAAGACCGGCGGACGGCCGCGCGCATGAGAAGACCCCCGGCTCGGGATGAGCCGGGGGTCGTTCTGCCGAGAAGATCAGATGAGGCCGAGCTGCTTGACAGCGTCGCGCTCCTCGATGAGCTCCTGGACGGAGGCGTCGATGCGCTCGCGGGAGAACTCGCCGATCTCCAGGCCCTGCACGATCTCGTAGCGGCCGTTGCGGGAGACCACCGGGAACGAGGAGATCAGGCCCTCGGGCACGCCGTAGGAACCGTCGGAGACCACGGCCGCAGAGGTCCAGTCGCCCTCCGGGGTGCCGTTGACCCAGTCGTACACGTGGTCGATGGCCGCGTTCGCCGCCGACGCCGCCGAGGACGCGCCGCGCGCCTCGATGATCGCCGCGCCGCGCTTGGCCACGGTCGGGATGAAGGTGTCCTTCAGCCACTCCTGCTCGACCTGCTCGGCCGCGACCTTGCCGGCGACCTCGGCGTTGAACAGGTCGGGGTACTGGGTCGCGGAGTGGTTGCCCCAGATGGTCAGCTTCTTGATGTCGGTGACGCCGACGCCGAGCTTGGCCGAGAGCTGCGAGAGCGCGCGGTTGTGGTCGAGGCGGGTCATCGCGGTGAAGCGCTCCGCGGGCACGTCCGGGGCGTGCGCCTGCGCGATGAGGGCGTTGGTGTTGGCGGGGTTGCCGACCACCAGCACGCGGATGTCGTCCGCGGCGCCGGCGTTGATCGCCTCGCCCTGCGGCTTGAAGATGCCGCCGTTGGCCGCGAGCAGGTCGCCGCGCTCCATGCCCTTGGTGCGCGGGCGGGCGCCGACGAGCAGGGCGACGTTGGTGCCGTCGAAGGCCTTCTTGGCGTCGTCGGTGATGTCGATGCCCTTGAGCAGCGGGAAGGCGCAGTCGTCCAGCTCCATCGCGGTGCCCTCGGCGGCCTTCACGGCCTGCGGGATCTCCAGCAGGCGCAGCTTGACCGGGGTGTCCGCGCCGAGCAGCTGGCCGGAGGCGATGCGGAACAGCAGGGCGTAGCCGATCTGACCGGCCGCTCCGGTAACGGTGACGTTGACGGGAGCTTGGGTCATGACGATCTCCTCGTTGAGAGTGGGTGCTGAGAGTGGGTGCGGGCGTGGGGTCGCCAACGCGGCGATGCTATCCATTCGCGTTCGCCCGACGGTCGGACGGGGGCGCACGTCACAGCAGTCCGTAGTGGACGACGCCGTCCAGGGTCTCCGACCGCGCCCGACCGCGCAGGACAAGCAGGTCGAGGTGTGCTCCGGTCTCCATGACCGCGAGCATCTGGTTGAACACATCCAGCTCGTCGAAGTGCCGCTCCCGCCGGGTCCAGCCGATCAGCCGCGCGACCTCATAGGCGTTTGCCGCACCCACTCCCAGTGCCGCCGCGATCGCGTCCAGCCGCCGCTCGTGGTGGTCGAGCAGTTCGTCGACCCTCGCGTGCGTGCTGTCCGACACCGCGCCGTGCGCGGGCAGCAGACGCAGGTCGGGCATGGCGCGCACGGTCTTCAGCGAGCCCAGGTAGTCCCGCAGCGGCTGCTCGGGCAGCTTCGCCTCGAAGCCGATCGACGGCGTGATGTGCGGCAGCACGTGGTCACCGGCGAAGAGCAGGCCCGCGTCGGAGTCGACGAAGACCACGTGCCCCTGGGTGTGGCCGGGCGTCTCGACCACGCGGAGGGTGCGGTCGGCGAGGTGGATCGTCTCGCCGTCGCTGAGCCATTCGTCCGGTTCCTCCCACACCCCCGGCTCCGGCTTGATCGTGATCGCCTCGCCGATGCGGTCGATCACCACTTTCGCGCCGCAGCTGAGCAGCTTGTCCGCGTACTGCGGCAACGGTTTCCCGCTGAGCAGTTCGCCGGACAGCGAAGGTCGTTCGCCGATGCCCAGCGCGACGCGGTGGCCGAACTCGCGACGCAGCGCGACGGCCTGCGTGTAGTGGTCCCGGTGGATGTGGGTGACCAGGAACCGCGAGATGTCCTTGAGATCGCGGTCGAGGTGGCGGAGCGCGGCGGCGAGGGCCTCGCGGCTCTCCCGCAGCGCCCAGCCGGAGTCGATCAGCACGAGTCGGTCGCCGTCCTCGATCGCGTAGACGTTCACCGCGCGCAGCGCGTCGCTCGGAAGTGGCAGCGGGATGCGGTGCACCCCCGCCGCCACTTCGACCGGCCCCGGCTCAGTCCACTCGTCGCGCGCCATGCCCCGAGCGTAACCAAGCAATTGCTTGGTTAGCTAGGTCAGCTTGTAGACGGTGTGGTCGCCGTGGCTGACCGGGGCGAAGTTCTCCTGCACCCAGGTGGCGATCTCGCTGCTGCCACCGGGGCCCATGCCCATGCCGCCGCTGATGTAGTAGCCGATCTGGCCCTGCGCGACGAAGGACTTGAACTCCTCCAGCGTCGGCGCCGGGTCACGGCCGCTGAAGCCGCCGATCGCGATCACCGGCCTGCCGCTCGCCAGTTGCAGGCCACCCGCGCCCTGCGCGCCGCCCGAGGCCGCCGCCCACTTCGTCGTGGTCGCCTTCAACAGCTCGACGAGCTTGGCGTTGGTCTCCGGTTCGCGGCCTTCCTGCTTGCGCGGGCCGGACATCGGGATCGAGCCGGTGTGCGGCACGCTCGCCGTGACCGCCGCGTAGGCCGCCGTGCTGCTCACACCGCCGATCAAGGTGATCGCGAGCAGGAGCGCGCTGAGCCTGTGCACGCCGACGAGCACGCCCGTCGCGGCGACCACGGAGAGCCCGAACGCGGCCCAGCCGAGATAGGTGTACCAGGAACCGTTGCGGCTCAACAGGATCGCACCCCACACGCCGGTGGAAACGATCATCAACGCGAGGACCGCGCGGGCGGAGGTGTTCTTGCGCCCCAACCACAACTGGCGTCCGGAGATGGCCACCAGCGCACCGATCGCCGGAGCGAGGGCGACGGTGTAGTACGGGTGCACGATGCCGCTCATGAAGCTGAACACCAGCCCGGACACCACGAGCCAACCACCCCAGAGGATCAGCGCCGCGCGGGTGCGGTCGGTGCGCGGAGCCCTGCGCGTGAACCACAGCCCGGCGACGAGCCCGATCAGCGCGGCGGGCAGCAGCCACGAGATCTCCGCGCCCATGCTGTCGCCGAACAGCCGCGTGATCCCGGCCTCCCCGCCGAAGCCGAGGTTGCCGCTGCCGCCACCGCCGGTCATGACGCGCTCGCCACCGCCACCGCCGCCGGAAGGACCGCCGCCGCCGAAGATGCGCGACAAACCGTTGTAGCCCAAGGCGAGTTCGAGCGCGCTGTTCGTGGTGGAACCGCCGATGTAAGGCCGATCGGCGGCGGGCCACAGCTCCACCAGCGCGATGTACCAGCCTGCCGAGACGATCACCGCTCCGAGCGCTCCGAAGAGCTGCGCGACGCGCCTGCCAAGCCCGGTGGGCGCGGCGATCAGGTAGACCAGCCCGAACGCGGGCAGGACCAGGAACGCCTGGAGCATCTTGGTGAGGAAGCCGAAGCCGATCGCCGTGCCGCACAACAACAACCACCGCGTGCTGCCGTTCTCCAGCGCGCGCGTCAGGCAGTACCCGGCCGCGACGAGCAGCAGCACGAGCAGTGCGTCGGGGTTGTTGAAGCGGAACATGATCGCGGCGACCGGGGTGAGCGCGAGGACGGCTCCCGCGAGCAGCCCCGCGCCCGAGCCGAACCAGCGCCGCACCGTCGCGTGGAGCAGCGCGACCGAGGCGACCCCTGCCAGCGCCTGGGGCACGAGCATGCTCCACGACGAGAACCCGAACAGCCGCGCGGACAAGCCCATCAGCCACAGTGCGGCCGGTGGTTTGTCCACGGTGACGACGTTGCCCGCGTCCAAGGACCCGAACAGCCACGCCTTCCAACTCTGTGTCGCGGCCTGCACCGCGGCCGAGTAGTAGGTGTTGGCGTACCCGGACGAGCCGAGGTCCCACAGGTACAGCAGTGCCGTCCCCAGCAACAGCGCGAACAGTGCCAGGCGCTGGCGAGTGATGGTCATCAGGTCTCCTCGATCAGGCGTTCCGGGCGCGGAACACCCAGTGCCGCAACAACAAAAAGCGAAGGACGGTGGCCAGCAGGTTGGCCAGCACGAGCACGCCGAGCTCGACCAGCTGGGCGGGCGCGGTCATCGCGTGCAGCACGGCCAGCGAGCCGCTGGTCAGCGCCAGGCCGAGGGCGAAGGCCACCAGTCCCTGGAGGTGGTGCCGGGTCGCGCCTTCGCGGCCCCGCACGCCGAAGGTGAACCGCCGGTTGGCCGCGGTGTTGCCGACGGCGGTGACGAGCAGGGCGACCAGGTTGGCCGCCTGTGCGCCGATCCCGCCGCGCAGCGAGGTGTAGAGCACGAGGTAGGCCAAGGTGCTCGCGATACCGACCGCGGCGAAGCGCACCGCCTGGTTGGCGAGCTTCGGCGGGAAACCCGGCAGGGGGTCGCGGCCGATGCCGGTGATCTTGAGCGAACCGGTCGCCAAACCTTTCGCAAGCCGCGCGACACCTTTGAGGTCGGCGATGGCGGTGGACACGATGTCCACCCGGCTGTCCGGGTCGTCGACCCAGTCCACCGGCACCTCGTGGATGCGCAGTCCGGCCTGCTGTGCGAGCACGAGCAGCTCCGTGTCGAAGAACCAGCCGGTGTCCTCCACCAACGGCAGCAGCCGCTCGGCGACGTCCTTGCGGATGGCCTTGAACCCGCACTGCGCATCGGAGAACCGGGCGGCGAGCGCGCCGCGCAGGATCAGGTTGTAGCAACGGGAGATGAACTCGCGCTTCGGTCCCCGCACCACCCGCGCGCCCCGTGCGAGCCGGGTGCCGATCGCGACATCGGAATGCCCGGAGATCAGCGGTGCGATCAATGGGAGCAACGCGGCGAGATCGGTCGACAGGTCGACGTCCATGTAGGCGAGCACGGGGGAGTCGGACTCCGACCACACCCGCCGCAACGCCCGGCCCCGCCCCTTCTCGGGCAGGTGCGCGATGGTCACCTCGGGCAGCTCCGCGGCGAGGCCGGTGGCGATGGCCAGGGTGGCGTCCGTGCTGGCGTTGTCGGCGACGGTGATCCGGAAGGAGTAGGGCAGGTTCTCGGTGAGGTGCGCGTGCAGGCGGCGCACGCACGCCGCGAGGTCGGCCTCCTCGTTGTAGACCGGGACCACCACGTCGAGCAGCGGGGTCCGGCTTCTGGGGTCGATCAGGACAGGGGAGCCCTTGGCGATGGTGGTGGTCATGTGATCGACAGTGCTGGCGCGGACTGTGCCGTCGTTGTGGCGTCCCTGTGCGCCGCCTGTGAGCATCACGAGGTGAGGTCGTACACGGTCACGCCATCCACAGTGGACGGTGTGAAGGTGGCGGCGACCCACTCCGCGATGCGACGCGATTCGTCGCTGCCGCTCTCGGCCCGCATGCCCGCTCCGCCGAGGAAGTAGTGGATCTGTCCACTTCGGACGTACTCCTGGAACTGAGCGAGGGTCGGCGCGGGATCGGTGCCGTTGAAGCCGCCCACGGCCAGCACGGGAGTCCTTGAGGCCAACTGGAATCCCGCCGCGCTGTTCGAGCCGACCGCCGCGGCGGTCCAGGTGTAATTCTCGGCTCGTGCTCGCAGCAGCGCGGTGATCTCCGCTCCCGGAGTGCCCGCGTCGAGCAGGCTTCCCATCGCTCGGTTGTTCCCGGTCGGGCCGAACATGACCATGCCGCCGCTCGTGCTCCGCCCCGGGCCCGCGGACGGCAGCGCGCCGCTGTGCGGAGTCGCCGCGGTGACCACGGAGTACGCGGTGGGTGCCGCTAGGGCGCCAATGAGTCCGGCGACGACGGCGCCACGCACGAAGTTCTGCGGCAGGTGCCCGGCGAACAGCAGCAGCACGGCAGCGCCGAGGCCGACCACGGCGATCGTGATGGCGAGGGTGAACATGGTGCTGCTCAACAGGAAAGCCGACCACATCGCGGTTCCGCCGACCGCGAGGAACAGCGCGACCGAGCCGCCGCGTTCTCGTTCCCGCCAGGCGACCGCGGAGCCCATGCCGATGAGCGCGGCGATGGCCGGGGCCAGCGCGACGGTGTAGTAGGAGTGGATGATTCCGTTCATGTAGCTGAAGACCAGGCCGGTCACCACGAGCCAGCCACCCCACATGACGAAGGCGGACCGCTCTCGCTTGCCTGCGTACAGGCCGAAAGCGAGCAAGACCAACGCGGCCGGGAGCAGCCACGCGATCTGCCCGGCCATCTCGCCGCCGAACAACCTGCCCAGCCCGGCCGAGTTGAACCCGCCGCCGCCGACCTTGCCGACCTCATCGCCGGTGAGACGGCCGAAGCCGTTGTAGCCCAAGGTGAGTTCGAGAATGCTGTTGGTCTGCGAACCGCCGATGTAGGGCCGCGCCGACGCGGGCACCAGCTCGACGACCAGCACCCACCAGCCGCCCGCGACGATCATGGCGAGCGCCGCGGCGAAGAGCTGCGCGACGCGCTTGAGGGTGGGCTGGGCGATCAGAAAGGCGAGCGCGAACGTTGGCAGCACGAGGAACGCCTGAAGCATCTTGGTGAGAAACGCGAAGCCGATCATGCTGCCGCACAACAACATCCACCGCGTCCGGCCGTCCTCGACCGCCCGCGTGAGGAAGTAGGCGGCGGCGATGAGCAGGAGCACGAGCAGCGCGTCCGGGTTGTTGAACCGGAACATCAACACCGCCACCGGCGTCAGTGCGAGCACCGCCGCGCCGAGCAGGGCCGCGCTCGCCGGGAACTGCCTGCGCACTGTCGCGTAGAGCAGCCACACCGACGCGACGCCGAGAAGTGCTTGCGGGACAAGGACACTCCACGAGCTGAGGCCGAACAGCCGCACGGACAGCGCCATCAGCCACAGAGACGCGGGAGGCTTGTCGACAGTGATGCCATTAGCCGCGTCGGTGGAGCCGAACAACCAGGCGGTCCAGCTCTCACCCCCGGCCTGGGCGGCAGCGGAGTAGTACGCGTTGGCCCACCCGGAATCGCCGAGCGCCCAGAGGTAGAGCAGGGCGGTGGAGCCCAGCAGGGCGATCAGGGCAGGGCGTTCCCAGGATCGGGTCGAGGTGGCCATACGAGCAGCTTCAAGGCGCCGACTGTGCTCGCGGTGTGCGTTCCCTGTGCGCCCGCTGTGCGCCTAGACGTGGAGCGGGAGGTGCACCGTGAGGGTGGTGTCGCCGGGGTGGCTCGTCAGCTCGATGCGGCCGTTGTGGGCGGTGACGACAGCGGCGACGATCGCGAGTCCGAGGCCCGTGCTCCCCGCAGCGCGCGAACGCGAGGTGTCGCCGCGGGCGAAGCGCTCGAACACCTCCGGTTGCAGCTCCGCGGGAATGCCGGGGCCGTCGTCGTGCACGCTCAGCACCGCGTGCCCGGCCGAAGTCCGCAGCGATGTGGACACCACCGTGCCAGGCGGGGTGTGCGTGCGCGCGTTGGTGAGCAGGTTCGTCACCACCTGGTGCAGCTGGCCCGCGTCACCGGTCACCACGGTGATTTCCTCGGGAGGAAGCTCCAGTACCCAGCGGTGGTCCCGGCCTGCCACCTGCGCGTCCGCCACGGCGTCGGCGACCAGGCGGGTCAGGTCCACCGGCCCGTGCACCACCGGGCGGTCGGAATCCAAGCGCGCCAACAACAACAGCTCCTCGACCAGTGCCGTCATCCTGGTCGACTCCGACTCGATCCGGCCCATCGCGTACGCCACGTCCGGCGGCACCTCGTCGGTGCCGCGGCGGGTCAGCTCCGAGTAGCCGCGGATCGACGCGAGCGGGGTGCGCAGCTCGTGGGAGGCGTCGGCGACGAACTGGCGGATGCGGCTCTCGCTGGCCTGGCGCGCGGCGAGGGCGTCGGCGACGTGGCTGAGCATGTGGTTGAGCGCAGCCCCGACCTGGCCGACCTCCGTGCTGGGGTTGGTGTCGCGGTCCGGGACGCGCACCGACAGGGCCACCTCGCCGCGGTTGAGCGGCAGCTCCGCGACGCGCCGGGCGGTCGCGGCGACCCGGTCCAGCGGGCGCAGCGTGCGCCGGACGACCCACGCGCCGACGAGGCTCGCGATGAGCAGCCCCACCACCGCGACCCCGCCGATGATCAGCGCGAGCCGCAGCAGCGTCTGGTCCACCTGGGACAACGGAATGGCGGTGATCTTGGTGACGTTGACGACCTGACCGGCCTGGGCCCGGAACCGGCCGAGCGCGCCGAGGCTGACCGTGTGCTGCCTGCCGTCGACCCGCAGCCCGAGCAGCGGGGCGACCGCTTCGGGGGCGACGTCGCGCCCCGCCGCCTGAGGCTCGGTGTCGTCCAGCTGCCTGGCGCGGATGACCGTGCCGTCGACGACCTCCACGACGATCGTCCCCACCGGGTGGCCGGGGCCGAACAGCATCAGCACCGCGGCGCCCTCGCGCGGCGGGCGCGGGAGCCGGGGCGGGGGCCGCTGGGCGTCCGCGGCGAGCCGGCGGTCGAGCTGGTTCATCAGGAAGCCGCCCAACGCCACCTCGGTGACCACGCCGACCAGCAGCAGCACCAGCGCGAGCAGCGCGGCCACCTGCACGACGAGCTTGCGGCGCAACGACCAGTCCGCCGTCGAGAAGTCGAACAGGCGGCGCCAGCCCCGGCGCTCAGCGAGCCGGTTTGAGGACATACCCGGCGCCGCGCATCGTGTGGATCATGGGTTCCCGTCCCGCGTCGATCTTCTTGCGCAGATAGGAGATGTAGAGCTCGACGATGTTGGCCTGGCCGCCGAAGTCGTAGCTCCACACCCGGTCCAGGATCTGCGCCTTGCTCAGCACCCGTTTGGGGTTGCGCATCAGGTAGCGCAGCAGCTCGAACTCGGTCGCCGTCAGCTCGACCTGCTCGCCGGCCCGGCTCACCTCGCGGCTGTCCTCGTCCAGCACCAGATCGCCCACCACCAGCTCGGCGCCGTCGGCGGCCTTGGCCACCCGCGTCCTGCGCAGCAGCGCGCGCAGCCGCAGCACGACCTCCTCCAGGCTGAACGGCTTCGTCACGTAGTCGTCCCCGCCCGCGGTGAGCCCGGCTATCCGATCGGCCACCCCGTCCTTGGCGGTCAGGAACAGCACCGGCAGCTCCGGTGTCTCCGCCCGCATCCGGGTCAGCACCTCCAGCCCGCCGAGGTCCGGCAGCATGATGTCCAGCACCACCACGTCCGGCCGGAACTCCCGCGCCAGGCGCACGGCCGTCATGCCGTCGCCCGCGCTGCGGACCTCCCAGCCCTCGTAGCGCAGCGCCATCGACACCAGCTCGGCCAGGCTCGACTCGTCGTCGACGACGAGCACGCGCACCGGCTGCCCGTCCGCGCGGCGGAGGTCGGAGCGGGACGTCTCAGCGTTCACCGTGGCCATGCTCCTCACCATCGCGCGCGTGGATGTGCCGAACCTGTGCGGTTCCTGTGTAGCAGCTGTGCGCCCACGGCACAGCTTGTCCCCAATGTCCGCACAGGCCGCGCACAGGCACGTCCGTGACGGTGGAGGACGCAAAGATCCACCACAGGGAGGACCCCGTCCATGAACCCCGAATCCACCAACCCCCAGCCCGCCGGGACTCCCGGGGACTCCGAGGCTCAGCCCGAGGGCTGGGGCGGTCCGCAACCGGAACCGAGCCGGACGTGGTCGGCCCGCAAGACCGCTGCCGCCGCCGCGATCGCGGTCGGGATCGCCGCCGCGGGCGGGGTCACCATCTACGCCATGGGCGGCGAGACCCCCGCCGCGCAGGGCCCCGGCGGCATGGGCGCCGGGCGCGGTCCGATGATCATGGGCCCGGGTGGCGCGATGGCGGTCGGCCCGATGCGTGACGCGCTGCACGGCGAGTTCGTCGTGTCGGACGGCAAGGGCGGGTACAAGACCGAGCGCACCCAGACCGGTTCGGTGACGGAGGTCAGTGCCACCTCGATCACCGCGAAGAGCGTCGACGGCTACACGCAGGTGTACACCATCGACGCCGCGACCGTGGTCAACGGCGGCTCGGCGAAGATCGACAGCGTGAAGACCGGAGCGTCGGTGACGATCATCGCCGACGCCTCGAACAAGGCGTCGTCCATTATGGACAGTGCGAGTGGGAAGGGACCGCGTCGGGGGAACTAGTTCTGGGTTCCAGCTGGCGTGTCTCCCTGCGTGGGGGTCGGCTTGACCTGGGGCCCCTAGCGTGTGCCGAGGGCCTGTCGGGCGGGCACGGGAGGAACCCGGCCCTCGCGTGCGAGCGTATGGCACGCGCACCCCAGGTAAAGCCTCGGTTGCGTTGCGCCCCTTGCCTTTTCAGCCCACGCCCGCACCACGCTGGAACCATCATGTTCCAGCGCTGCGCCGTTCCCGGCGTTATAGCGTCAGTGGGCAGTCCACCCTGATGTTGCGCAAGGGCACCTGGTCAGGATCGATCCATTTCGGTGGGATGAAGCTCGGTATCC
>NZ_JANAVO010000032.1 GCF_024213555.1 Allokutzneria sp. A3M-2-11 16
GAGGGCCGGGGTTTCATCCCGTGCCCCTGAGAGGCCCAAGGGCACGCGCAAGGGGCCCCAGGTCAAGCCGACCCCACCGCTGGTACCGACGCGAGCTGGAAGCCCAGCCACGCAAGCCGGAAGCCCAGCTCCAGCAGCTGGAAGCCCAGCCCACCAAGCGAAAAACCCAAACCTACCCACCGCGATACGGCACAACCGCCCGTTCCAACTTCCCGTGCCGCCCCACCGCCACCACCACAGGCTCAGAAGTCGGCGCAGTACAACACACCAACTCCGTCCCAATAAGCGCCACCGCGAACACATTCTGACTCGTATTCACACGATGAGTAACACGTCCCCCCTCCTCCACCCGCACCGCGCAAGGCTGCACCGCGGCCGCCACCCAAATCCCGCCCTCAGCGTCAAGGCAGATGCCGTCCGGCGCGACACCCGCCCGCCGCAGGTCAGCGAAGATCGTGGGGTTGACCAAGGTGCCGTCCGAGGCGACGTCGAAGGCGGTCAGCCGGAACGCCAGGGTCTCCGCGATCACCATCCGTCCATCCGGCAGCGCCACGGTGCCGTTGGGGAACAGCAGGCCCGGGGCGGCGACCCGCACCGATCCGTCGGGTTCGACCAGCGCGAGGTCGGCGGTGGGGATCTGCGCGGTGCCGGTGAAGAAGCTCGCTTCGCCGTGCTCGGCGATGTGGCCGTGCAGGTCGAACCCGAAGTTGCCGACGTAGGCGCGGCCCGCCGGGTCGACGAACATGTCGTTGGCGTGGAACGTGGCCAGGTCGGAGAGGTCCGCGTGCGGCACCAGCTCGCCGGTCGGCTCCAGGCGGAGCACGGCCCTGTCCACCATGGAGACCACGAGCATCCGCCCGTCCGGCAGCCACCCGAGCCCCGAAGGCTGTTGCGGCACAACGCACACAACTTCGCGCTCGCCGGTGGCGATGTCGACCCGCAGCACGTGGTGGTCGTAGAAGTCCGACAGGTACAGCGCTCCGTCCGGTCCGCGGCGCGGGTCCTCGCCGAACCGGAGACCTTCGAGAAACACTTGTGCTTCAAGCTCTTCAGCGCTCACGGCGCTCGACGGTAGCGCTCTCGCGCACCGGCCGGAAGGCGCGGTTGCCGCGCTTGAACGCGGGGGATGGCCCCCATTGGCGGGGGCCATCCCAGGCGTTTCAGCGAGCCGGTGCGAGGGCGTACCCGGCAGGCCGGGCGGTGAAGCTGCCCCGGCCGTGGGTTCTACTGCGCAAGCGGTTGGCGTAGCCGAACAGCTCGGCCAACGGCACCGTCGCAGTGATCGTCACCGTGCCCGCCCGCGTGACCGACCCCGACACCCGGCCACGGCGCACGGCCAGATCTCCGAGCACGCCGCCCACGACCTCCTCGGGAAGGGTGACCGCGACCTCGGACACAGGTTCCAGGAGCGCCATCACGCACGCGCGCAACGCTTCCCGGAGCCCGAGACGACCGGCCGTGCGGAATGCGAGCTCCGAGGAGTCCTTCGAGTGGGTCGCACCATCGGTGAGCCGGACCCGCACGCCCGTGACGGGGTGACCGCCGAGCGGCCCGTCCGCCAACGCGTCCCGGCAACCGGCCTCCACCGCGCGGACGTACTCGCGCGGCACAGCACCACCGACGACGGCCGACTCGAACACGAACACCTCCTCCGCAACAGGCTCGACGTCGAGGACGACGTGAGCGAACTGCCCGGCCCCACCGTCCTGCTTGACATGCCGGTACACCAGCCCCGACACACCGGACACGACCGTTTCCCGGTGTGCCACCCGGGGCCTGCCGACGCCGATGTCCAGGCCACGGCTGCGCCGGATCTTCTCCACCGCGACCTCCAGGTGCAGCTCGCCCAGGCCCGACAGCACCGTCTGCCCGGTCTCCGGGTCGGTCCGCACGGTCAGCGACGGGTCCTCTTCGACCACATGGGCCAGTGCCGTCGCCAACCGCTCGGTGTCGGTGGCCCTGCGGGCCTCGATCGCAACGGAGACAACGGGATCGGCGACCACCGGCGGTTCGAGCAGCACGGGAGCGGCCGGTGCGCACAGACTGGCCCCGACCCGGGCGGTCTTCGGGCCGATCACCGCGACGATGTCGCCCGCCGCGGCCTCGTCCAGTTCCGTGTGCCGGTCGGCCCGCACCCGCAGGATGCGCGAGATCCGCTCCTTGTTCCGCGTGCCGGCGTCGAGCACTTCCGCTCCCTTCCTGATCGTTCCCGAGTAGACGCGCAGATACGTCAGCCGTCCCGTGGCCGCCGCGACCACCTTGAAGGCCAGCGCGGCGAACGGAGCCGCCGGGTCGGCGGGCCTTTCCAGGTCCACCGGCGACGGCAGGTACGCGACGACGGCCGCCAGCAGCGGCTCGATCCCGCGGTTGCGGTAAGCCGAGCCGCACAGCACGACCAGGCCCTCGCCATCGCGGGTGAGGTCCCGCAGCGCGGACGCCAGCGTCGGTCCGGAGACCTCCGACCGCGTGCAGAACTCCTCCAGCGCTGCCGGATGTCGTTCGGCCACAGCCTCTTCCAGCATCCGGCGGCGCCGGTGCGCCTCCTCGCGCAGTGCGTCCGGCACCGGTCCTTCCTCGGCGACGTCGCTGCCGTCGACCCAGCGCAACGCGCGCATCCGGAGCAGGTCGACCACGCCGGTGAACCCGCCCTCCTGGCCGATCGGCAGCTGCACCACCAGCGGTACCGCGCGCAGCCGCTCCCGGATGGACGCCACCGCCGCGTCGAGATCAGCGCCGACGCGATCCATCTTGTTGACGAAGGCGATCCGCGGCACGCCGTGCCGATCTGCTTGGCGCCACACGGATTCGCTCTGCGGTTCGACCCCCGCGACGGCGTCGAACACCGCGATCGCGCCGTCGAGGACGCGCAGCGAACGCTCCACCTCGTCGGAGAAGTCGACGTGCCCGGGGGTGTCGATCAGGTTGATCCGGTGCCCGTCCCACGCGCAGCTCACCGCCGCGGCGAAGATGGTGATCCCGCGGTCGCGTTCCTGCGGGTCGAAGTCGGTCACGGTCGTCCCGTCGTGCACCTCACCGCGTTTGTGGGTCATGCCGGTGGCATAGAGGATTCGTTCGGTGAGGGTGGTCTTCCCGGCGTCGACGTGGGCGAGGATGCCCAGGTTGCGCAGGAGCTGGCGGTTCGGGTCGGTGCGCACGGCACGATGTCCTTCCGGGGTGATTCGACAGACCATGTCTGCGCGATTCACGGGACGAACGACACACCCCTGCCCGCTGAAAAGCGGGGCCTCAGTGGGGGCGGGCGTTCGTCACCGGGTCCGATACGGGGCGCGCAGCCGGTACCGGACCACCGAAGACACCAGAATCACCTCGTACCGCGACTGGAGGACGACGGCTTCGTGACCAAGCACGACCGGCCTCCCCTCACTCGTCACGGTGCGCTGCGCCTTCGCGTCAGCGCGGGTTCCGGGAGACCGTAGCCGTCCCCGGCGCTGCGGCAAACCGATTTCCGCCAAGGCGGGCGGGAGCTCCTGGGCGGCAACGCTGGCCGCCGCTTCCGCGAGGAACCCCGGAATCGCATTCCGCACAGCCGTGAGTACGGAGAGCAACGACATCCGTCCCGCCGCGCTTGAACGTCACCCGAATAAGGGACAGCCATCATAAAATCGCTGATCCGGATTCGCCGCCTTCTCCGGAGATCGTAGGAAATAATTATCGCCTACGGCGGAACGGGCTCATGACGGGAACCGAACGCACCCTAAGCCCGTCTCAAGCAGCAGGGTTGTCGCCCCAGAGGCTGGGGTGAACGGACGAGACTCGGGGGTGGTGCGCATGGGCAAGCCAGGCGACCAGAACTCGGAATACTACGGCTACGACGTGAACCAGTTGGACCAGCAGTCCAACGGCACCGAGGGCGGCCAGCACTCCGGCGCCACGCCCGCGTGGAGCAAGTACTACACCGAGTCGTGGGAGCACGCGAACCCGCGTGGCCAGGAACAACAGCCTCCCCGCGAGACACCCGCCGCTGACAAGAGTGACGCCGACATCGAGGCCATCAAGCTCCAGATCATGGGTGAGCAGCCCGGTACCGCGGAGGAGCGGGCGTTCCAGTGGCGGGCGCTGGCGGCCATGTTGGACTCGGTCCAGACGCAGGTGCGCACGCAGACCGATCAGCTCGACGGGGACTGGGAATCGCCGTTCGCCAAGGAGAGTTTTCTTTCCAAGATCGGTAAGAGCCTCGCATTCCTGGAGGTGTGGCGGCGCGGCGCCGCGGAGAACTCCGAAGCCCTCGATGGGCTGGCCAAGACCATGCGCAACTACCAGGACCGGATGACGACTCTCTGGAACGAGTTCAAGCCGAAGTACGACGGGGCCTCGGCCAGCCTGGGCGACCACATCGTCGGTTTCTTCTCGCTCAGCACCGCCTCGAAGGAAAACGCGAAGGCGAAGCAGGAAGTCCGGGACGAGTACAGCGTCAAGGCCCGGAAGCTGCTCAGCGAGATGGCGGGCGAGTACCAGCCGTACCTCGGCAAGCTCGCCAGCGGCCGGGCGAAGATGCTGGCCCCGCAGAACGCGGTCTTCCACCCGGGCGCCCTGGGGATGCCGACCCCCACCCTGCCCGGCGTTCCCGGTGGTGCGCCCGGCGGTCCTCCCGGTGGCCCCGGCGCCTTCAAGGGGTCGACGCCCCCGCTTGCCGCGCCCAGCGACCTCGGCGACCAGCTCCGGCAGTTCCAGCAGCCGCCCCCGACGCCGACGCCCGGTCCCCTGCCGACCCTCACGGCGCCGACGCCGACGATGACCCCGCCGCCGCTGCCCACGACCGCTCCGCCGCCCGTGCTGCCCGGCTCACTCCGCACGGCGGGCGCGCCGCCCGCTCCCGGGCAGCTCAACGCGCCGAACGCGGCCAACGCGCTCAACCGCGGTCTCGGCGTGCTCGGCGGGACGCCGCCGGCGGCCAACGCCCACGCTCCCGGAGCGTTCAAGGGCGCCGCGCCGCCCGGGTTCGGCGGGTCCACGCTGGGCGCGAACTCGCTCGGCAACCCGATGACCCCGCCGCCCGCACCGCAGAACGGCGGCAAGGCGGCGCCGAGGAAGCAGGACCGCAAGGACGTCCCGGGGCTGGGCGGGCCGCAGGCACCGGGTCAGATGACCCCGCCACCGGCTCCGCAGAACGGCGAACGCAAGCGGCCCGGCGCTCCCGGCCAGCCGGGCACGCCGCTCAACCCGAACGTGGACAACGCCTTCCAGGCCCCGCCGTCCTCGGCTGCCCCGTCTGTGCTCGGCGGCGACAAACCCGTACCCGCCAAGCACTATCGCCCGGGGACGGCGCCGTCCAAGCCGAACCCGGCCGGTGACTTCGTGCCGCCGCCGGTGCTGGCCAACCCGCACCGGACGGGTCCCGCCAAGACGCACACCGAGGACCTGGCGGCGCGGGAACGCGCCCTGCGCGAGCAGCGGCGGCTCGACGAGCAGCGCGGCCGGAACTCTGAGTTCGCCGTCGGCCAGCCCACCGGCACCTCGCCGGTGCTGGAAGGCCGCTCCGCGCCCAAGAAGGCCACGGACGCCAAGCGCGAGAAGGAAGCCGCTGTGCCCTCCGCGCTGGTCGGTGCGACGGGGCCCGCAGTGCTGGACCGGCACGCCGAGCAGCGCTCCGCGGACCAGCGCGCCCGCGACATCCGCAGGCAGGTCGAGCACAGCACCGAGGAGGCGTGGGCCCCGCAGGAGGGGGCTGCCGTCCTCGACCGGCGCGACGAGCAGGAGTACCGCGCCGAACCGAAGCCCACCGTGGGAGGAACGCGATGAACAACGTGCCTGGCTGGGCCACCGAGGGCCTGGAGCTCAAGGCCGACCCGAACCAGTTGAAGGGTTACGCCACGAACCTGGCCACCGTCGCGGAGAACCTCAAGGACGACGCCAACGGTCCGGCGATGGCCGTCTTCGGCGGCGGCGAGGACGTGTCGATCTCCACCGGCGGCATGGCCGAGGGGCAGATCGCGCAGGACCTGGACGCGCGCAACGCCCGCGAGATGATGGCCTTCCTGGGCGATCAGTACAAGGAACTGGTGGCGCACTCGGCGGCGACGCACATCCTCGCCGACATGTACGAGACCGGCGCCAACAACCACGCGATCAGCCTCAACTCGATCCTGTGGGCCTACCAGGAGCCCGGTGCCACCCAGCCGAAGGGCGTTCCGCCGTACCTGTTCGACAAGGACGGCAAGCTGGTGACGATGAACGCGCTGTACCAGGAGTCCGGTCAGGCCAGCAACACCTCCGCGACCGACAAGAAGATGGGCGAGCAGCGCATGCCCAACGGTGACCTGGTGACCACCTACCAGACCGCCGACGGCGGGAAGCGCAGCGTCACCAAGAGCGGCGACAAGGTCACCGAGATCGTCTGGAACTCCGCGGGCGTCAAGGTCTACGACCTGGTGTCGCTGCCGAACGGGAGCTCGACGACGACGTTCTACGACAAGGACGGCAAGGCCCAGGGCAGCAACGTGCGCACCGTGACCGAGACGAAGAGCGGGGTCTGCACCGCGGACAAGACCTACGAGGTCACGCACGAGACGGCGAAGGTCGAGACGAAGGACGCCTCGGGCGCGGTCACCTCCAGCACCAGCGATCACATGGTCACGCACAAGGACACCAAGGCGCAGACGCAGACCCGGGACTACTACACGACCAACGGCGACGACCCGACGAAGACGAACCAGCGGCACATCCCCAGCCAGCCCGACAAGGCGAACCCGGAGGACTGGCAGCGGATGGCCGAGGAGCAGTCGGAACGGGCCCGCCAGGCCATCTAGCCCTTATCCCGCAAGCCCCGCCCGCACTCCGCCCACCAAGTAAACTCCGTCCCATGCCCCACACCCGCCCGCTCGCCCAATCCCCCGCGGGCGCCGTCTAGAGAACCCCGTTTCGTACTCATAACGGGAAAAAGAGCGCTCCAAAAACCCGTTTTGAGTACGAAACGGGATTTTGGGCTGCGGTGAGGATGTTTCGGGGGAGATCACGAGGGGTGGGGTCACGGTGGTTGGGGGCCGCTTGTGGGACGCGGCCTGGTCATCTGGTGCCGACGGAGCGCAGCGTGGCGAGCACCAGCGCGCGGGTGACGGTGATGATCTCGCTGACGGGGACCTGTTCCCGCGGGCCGTGGGCGAGGCGCACGTCACCCGAGCCGTACTGCAACGTGGGGATGCCCGCCCCGGAGTACAGCCGCAGGTCGCTGCCGTAGGGGGCGCCTCGCTCAGCCGCGCGCGGCCCACCGGTGACGTCCGCGTGGGCGTCGCCGACCAGGGCCGCGAGCGGGTGCCCGGCGGGGAGCCGTCCGCTGGCGAACTGGCCGCCGGGCCACGTCACCATCGCGGGGTGCGCGCGCAGCCACGGGTCGCCCGCGCAGGCTTCGGCCACGCACTCCTCCAGTTCGGCGCGCGCCCTGGCCGGGTCCTCGCCGAGCTGGACGCCGAGCCTGCCCTCGGCCACCAGCAGATCGGGCACGCTGCTGGCCCAGTCTCCGGACTGGACGGTGCCGACGGACAGCGGGTAGGGAATCGGGTACTCCGACATCAGCGGGTCAGCGCCGGTGTTGCGGCGGGCTTCCAGGCGGGCGAGCGCGTGGTGGATCGGCAGGTAGGCGTCGATGGCGCTCATGCCGACGTACCTGGTGCTGCCGTGGGTGGCCCGGCCGGGCACCTCGATGCGGAAGGTCAGGGCTCCGGCGTTGGCGACCATGAGCGCGCCGCTGGTCGGTTCGGTGATGATGCAGGCGTCGCCGGTGTAACCGCGCTTGAGCGTGCCGAACGCGCCGAGCCCGCCGTCCTCCTCGCTGACCACGAAGTGGGCGGCCACCTGGCCGCGCAGGTTCGCCCCGGACTCCCGGATCGCGGCGAGGGCGGCGATGATCGCCACCACGCCCGCCTTCATGTCGCACGCGCCGCGGCCGTGCACCACGTCCCCGGTGACCCGCGGGCGGAACGGGTCGCCTTCCCATTGCGCCGGGTCACCGGGGGGAACGACGTCGGCGTGGCCCTGGAGGACCAGGGTCGGCCCGTCGCCGCCGTGCTGCGTGGTGCCCACCAGCCCCCACGCCTCGGTGCGCGGGGCCTCGCCGCCCGGGAAGTCCTGATGCGCGCGCAGTTCGCCCAGGTCCATCGACCACAGGTCGACGTCGAGCCCGGTGCGCTCCAGGTGCCGGGCGAGGATGTGTTGCAGCTCGGACTCCGCGTCGGTCCCGGTCACGCTGGGAACGGCGAGGAGGTCCACCAGGGTCTGGCCGATGGCCGTCTCGTCCACCGCGGCCAGCGCGGCCGCCTCGACGTCGCTCACGTTCGTTGTCATCGAGCCGGGAGACTACGGCCGCGACGGCGGCCCTAACAATCACGATTTGCGGCAATCATCCGCCGGGTCGAGCAGGGTGCCGAAGATGTGTCGTCCGCAGCGTTCGGCGGTGACGGCGTCGAGGAGTTCTCCCGGTGTACAGGGGTGCTCGCGCATCCAGATCCGGGCCGTGGCGGAACTGGTGAAGGCGTTGAGGTCGTTGC
The DNA here is from genome assembly GCF_024213555.1 of Allokutzneria sp. A3M-2-11 16. Taxonomy (GTDB): domain Bacteria; phylum Actinomycetota; class Actinomycetes; order Mycobacteriales; family Pseudonocardiaceae; genus Allokutzneria. Next base: position 8,502 of record NZ_JANAVO010000032.1, read on the forward strand.
AGCACACGTCCGCCGATGGCCCGGTTCCGGTGGCTGCACTGGAGAAAACCACTGCTGTGTCAGGGTTCCACGCATATTGTCCATTGTGGACATCAATGGCCACGTCAGCTCCGGTGACCGGGTCCGCGCAGGTGATGGTCGCGTCCGTGTCGAGCATCGCCGGTATGCCGAGCGCGTCGATCGCGCACATCGCCCACACCTCCACCCCGGAGGCGAGCCGGACGCGGTGCCGGGTCGGGATCGCGGAGAACGGGTAGGCGACGCGGATCGCCCCGTCCGGGTCGAGCCGGATCGCGTCCGCGTCGTGCAATCGCGCCAAGACCGGAGCACTCCGTTGGAGCTCAGCCTCGCTCGGAGGTCGGCCGGTGGCGGCGAACGCGCGCAGGATCGCTTGGAGCAGCGCGCGTTCGGCGGGCTCGGCGGGAGCGGTGCGGGCTCGCCAGGCGAGCACGGCGGCGCGGAGTTCAGCCACGGAGGGCACGCCGTCCCGGTAGAGGCGGCACGACAGGCTCGGCACCTGCCCTGGCTGGACGAAAGGATCGACGCCGTCCACAAGCAGGGTCGGCGAGCCGTTCATGCCGACCCGCGCGGCCCGCTCCGCGGTGTCGACGACCTCGGTGGTGATCGTGACGTCATCGCGTCCGGCCACCGCTTCGGCGAGATGTTGTTGCAGGACAAGGAGATTTGGACAGTCCGGGACGGTGAGTATGCGCAGTTTCACGACGATTCCCCGGCCTGTTCGCGGAGGACGTGCAGCAGCGTGCAGGCCTGATCGACGCTGGGCAGCTCGCAGCGGGTCACCAACCCGGACAGGGAATCCCGCATCCGCGTCAGGTCGGCGAGACGGGCCTCGATGTCGGCCAGCCGAGCCGCGGCCAGCGCCCGCGCGGCGTCGCAGGCCGGTGGCCCGCCATCGGCCAGGTGCAGCAGTTCCTCGGTCTCGTCGAGGGTGAACCCGAGCGCTTGGGCTCGTTTGATGAACCGCAGCCGCGCCAACGCTTCCGCCGGGTACTGGCGATGTCCGGACGTTGATCGGTGGGGCGGCGCCAGCAGGCCACGGCGCTCGTAATAGCGCAGCGTCTGCGGATTCACGCCAGCCTGTCGGGCAAGTTCACCGGTGCGCACGGCGTCAGCATGCGCCCTGTACCCGAGTACAGGGCAAGTGGATCACCACTCCCCGATGATTCAGCCGTGACTGTAGTACAGCGCGCACTGTATGGTTGCGGCCATGCTGAAGAGTGAGACGCGGGAGGACGCGCTGGCCCGCCTCGGCCGGGCCCTGGCCGACCCCACCCGCTGCCGCATCCTGGTCGCCCTGCTCGACGGCGTCGCCTACCCCGCGCAGCTCGCCGACCACCTCGGGCTCACCCGCTCGAACGTCTCCAACCACCTGGCGTGCCTGCGCGGCTGTGGCCTCGTGGCAGCCTCCTACGAGGGCCGCCAGGTCCGCTACGCCCTCGCCGACGCGCACCTTGAGCGAGCGCTGACGGAACTGGTGAAGGTGGTCCTCGCCGTGGACACGGCGCAGACCTGCATCGACGGCACAGTCGGATGAACACCCGTCGAGACGTGCTTTCGCGGCGGGTGCGCATGCTGGTCGCCGCGACGATCACCTACAACGTCGTCGAGGCCGTGGTGGCGCTGACCGCGGGCACCATCGCCTCCTCCACGGCGTTGATCGGCTTCGGCCTGGACTCAGTGATCGAAGTCGCCTCCGCGACAGCGGTGGCCTGGCAGTTCTCCGGCCGCGACCCCGAAGCGCGCGAACGCACTGCGCTCAAGGTCATCGCGGTGTCGTTCTTCGCCCTCGCCGCCTACGTCACCGTCGAGTCGGTGCGCTCGCTGTTCAGCGCCGAGGCCGCCGACCATTCCACGGTGGGGATCGTGCTCGCCGCGGTGTCGCTGGTCGTCATGCCGTTCCTGTCCGTGGCGCAGCGCCGCGCTGGCCGAGATCTGGGGTCGGCCAGCGCGGTCGCAGACTCCAAGCAAACGCTCCTGTGTACCTACCTTTCCGCAGTCCTACTGGTCGGACTGCTGTTGAACTCCGCATTCGGTTGGTACTGGGCTGATCCGCTGGCCGCGCTCGTGATCGCCGCTGTGGCCGTCAGGGAGGGCCGCGAAGCCTGGCGTGGCGACCACTGCTGCTGAAGCTCGAAAGCTAACACGATCACGGCATCGAATCTCATACACGCTTCTTATGGCCGGATGACTCGCAGATTATTCGCGCTGGATTAATGCCCTTTCGCAAGGCTCCTACCAGCCACAACTCCGCTCCCAATTGCCAGTGGACCAGAAATCTGATGGCCTGTTGCCCAATTTCGCCCACCACGGGCAGGCTCGGCACCTGAAATCGGAAATGGCGCCAAGGAGCCTGCGTGACTTCTCTTCGCACATCGATCACGGCCTTTTTCGCGGTGGGCGCGCTGGTGCTCTCCGCGTGCGCCACCGCATCGCGCGCCGCCCCGGACCAGCAGGCGGAGGTGGAGCGGGACCTGATCAAGGACGGCGGCACGATGATCGCCACGATGCGGGTCTACCCGGTGCAGTTCAACGGGCTGCACATCGACGCGACCATGCTCCCGGACACGCTCGGGGCGACGCTGCCGTCGCTGGTCCGGGTCGACCGGGATGGGGTGGTCGTGCCAAACAAGGACTACCTGGAGTCCTTGCGGCTGGTCTCCGCCGATCCGCAGGTGGTGGCATACCGGCTCAACCCGAAGGCGCGCTGGAGCGACGGAACGCCTATCACCTGGGCGGATCTCGCGTCCCAGTGGCGCGCGACGAACCTGACCAACCCGGAGTACAAGCTGATCGCGGCACGCGGCTACGAGCACATCGCGGGCGTCGAGCGGGGCGCGGACGAGTTCGAGGCGATCGTGCGCTTCACCGACCGCTTCGCCGAGTGGAAGCACCTGTTCACCGAGCTGTACCCGAGAGCGCTCACCGCCGCCCCGAAGGTCTTCAACTCCGCCTGGACAAGCGCCCCGCTGCTGAGCGCGGGTCCGTTCAAGGTCGATCACCTCGACAAGGTGGCCAAGACGATCACGCTGGTGCGGGACGCCACCTGGTGGGGCGAGCACCCCAAGCTGGACCGGATCATCCTGCGCGCCGTTCCCCCCGGCGCCGAGCCGGAGGCGCTGGGCAACGCCGAGATCGACGAGGCGCTGATCGAGAGCCGCGACGAGCTCGGGCGGGTCGAGGGGATGCCCGGGGTGACGGTGCGGCCGATCGGCTCGATGGAGGGGTTCGCGCTGGCGGTGTTCAACGGGGCGCCGGGATCGATCGCCGCGGACCGGGAGCTGCGTGCGGCGGTGGCCAGGGGGATCGACCGGGCGATGATCACGAAGGCGATGCTGGCCGGGACCGCGGCGGTGGGACGCCAGGCGGACAACCACATCTTCTCGGTCACCTCACGGCACTACCGGGACCACTCGGGGCTGCTCCCCTTCGACCCGGCGGACGCGACCCGCAGGCTCGACGCGCTGGGCTGGCGGCTCGACGGGGACATCCGGCGCAAGGACGGCAGGCCGCTGCGGCTGCGGACCGTCCTCTCCGCCGATCACCCCGAGCGGCTGGACACGGCCAAGATGATCCAGCAGCAGCTCGGCGCGATCGGTGTGGGGATCGATCTCGAGCAGGTCCCGTACCCGGCGTTCTTCCCCCAGTACATCAACGTCGGCAACTTCGACCTGGCGCTGTTCGCCCGGGGCGGCGAGGACGCGCGGCCGATCAGCTCCGCGGCCCCCTACTACACCCGCGGGAGCACGACCCAGCTCAACGTGGGGCGCAACGGCAACGAACGCATCGACCGGCTCTTCGAGCGGGCGAGCCGGGAACTCGACGACGACAAGCGGATGGCCCTGGGCAACGAGATCGACGCGGCGATCTGGGAAGAGGCGTTCTGCCTGCCCCTGTACACGTCCACGGGGCACTACGCGGTGCGCGCCGGCCTGGTCAACACCGATGTCACCCAGTCCTTCCAGCCCGCGGACTACACCAGGGTCGGCTTCCTGAAGTGATCCTCGTCAACACCACCTGCTCCAACGGCCGCCCCGGTGTCCGCGCCTTCTTCTCCGACATGTGAAGCACGTCCGTGATCCACCCGCGCACCAAGTAGACTGCACCCATGCGCCCCACCCGCCCCCAGACCCAACATGAGGCGGCCGCAACCTAGAGATCTCCCGTTTCGTACTCATAACGGGGAAGAGAGCGCTCCCAAATCCCGGCAAGAGTACGAAACGGGATTCGGGCGGTCACTTCAGCTTGATCTGGCCGACCAGCGCTGCGCAGCCGGTGTCGATGGCCTTGGCCAGGTCCTTGTTGGTGTCGGTCCAGCGGCAGCGGACGACGACCGGGCGCCCTTGCGCATCCTTGTTCGGGATGTAGTAGACCCGTTGCGAGACAGTCACATTCGGGTCTCGGGGCGCCTTCGCCGGTCCGATGGACTGGACCACGGACTCACGGCCGTCGACGGGCTGCCGCGAGTACCGGGTGGGCGGCGGGTCCTTGATGACGATCTTGGGGTTGCGCAGCTCGTTCTCGATGGTGCCCGCGTCGCCCTTGTGCAGGGCGTCCGTGCTGATCGTGATGTAGTTCTGGTTGTCCTGCGGGTTGCCGTCCGGGGTCAGCACCGCGTGGTTGCTCCCGCTCCAGGACACCAGCTTCGTGGCGTTGACCAGTCCGGCCGGGACGGTCGCGGTGTAGAACCTGCCGTCCGGGTCGGCCAGGCCGTTCGGCGGCAACGCGGAGGTGGTGGGCGCGGTCGAGACCGGGGCGGTCGTCGGTTTCACGTCCGGTTCCGGGGCGGGAGCGGGAGTGCCGGTGATCGACCCGCTGCAACCACTGGCCACCACGGCGAGGGCCGCGGTGGCACCGGAAAGGAACACGATCGCACGCCTCATCGGGCCATCCTCGCACAGAGCGCCGCGCCGTTCTCGCTGATCGGCGGCGTGGTGGCGTGGATTTCCGTCAGAGGTGAATCCCGTTGACCACACGCTGGAACCGCTCGACCAGGTCCGCGGTGGTGGCGGCGTCGAAGAGCGCCGCGTTGTACTCCAGACCACCGATGATCATGCCGTTCCACTCACGCAGTGCGAGGTTGACGTCGGTGTGGGCACGCGATTGGGGTACGGGCACGACCTCCACCTCGACATCCGGGAAGTCGAGGTCGAAGCCGGGGAAGTTCAGCATCACCATCGTGGCGGGCACCCTGAATCCCACGAGCTCGAACGGGGTGTCCTGGTGGTCGTAGGCATCGAGTAGCGCCGATCGGACCACGCGGACGCAACGACGGAAGTCAGTGTCCACAGTGGACCGGAGCACGAGGCGGTTGGTGAACAGGCCGACGACGTCGGCGAACCGGGGATCATGCCGCCCCGACACGGTCACTCCCACGGTGACGTCCCGTTCACCGGTCCACTCCGCGAGCGCGATCGTGTAAGCGGTGAGCAGCACGATGAACAGGCTCGCCCCTTCCTCTTCCGCGACGGCGAGCAGGCTGTGGGTGACCTCCTGTCCGAAGTGGACGGAGTGCGTGGCGCCGCTCGTCGTGCGGGCGACCGGGCGTGGTCGGTCCAACGGCAGGGGGAGCGGAGCCGCGCCGTCCAGAACACGCTTCCAGTAAAGCGATTCCTGACGTCCCCGCTGCTCACGGGCGAAGGTGGAGTAACGACGATCGGGCACAAACCCGACATCACCGCGGTACGCCGCGTTGAGGTCGTGGACGATCTGTCCCAGGGACCAGCCATCGGCGACGAGGTGGTGGAAGGTCAGCACGAGCGTGTTCCCGCCGACCAGCTTCGCCCGGAACAGCGGCCCGGTGCGGACATCGAAGTGGTGCGATGCCTCGGCGGACAGCTCCGTCGCGGTCTCCAGGACGAAGTCGGACGGCGGCAGCACCACAGGTCGGACAGCGTCGGGGAACGTCCAACGCAGGACTTCGTGCTTGCGCCACACAAAATCCAGCGCGCGTTCAAGCGCGGCGACGTCGAGCGGCCCGGTGAACCGGAACGCGACGCATTCGGTGTACTCGGTCGAGCTCGGAACGGCGTGGTGCTCGGCCAGGATCGTCGCCTGCGCCCAGGAGATCGTGTCGTGTCCTTCCGCCAAGCCGGGGTCGTCGGCCGGGCGACTCCGGTCGATGACCGATGCCAGCTCGCACAACGACTGCGCCTCGAACAGGGTGCGCGGCGGCACGCGAACCCCCATCCGCGCGTGCACCATGGCGAGCATTCGGAACCCGGACACCGAGTCGCCGCCGATCCACAGGAACCGATCTGTGCGCCCGATCCGCCCGCGCCCGAGGATCTCTCGCCAGATCGCGGCGAGTGCCACCTCGGTTTCCGTCAACAAATCGTCCACAGTAGACAGGATCTCCGGTTCGGGCAACGCGGCGCGGTCCACCTTCCCTTGCGGTGACAACGGAAGACGGTCCAGCACCACGACCGCTGACGGAACCATGTAGTCGGGCAACACCTCCGCCAGTTCGACGAGCACCCCAGCCGGTGTCAGTCCGGCTCCCACGACGTAGGCGAGCAACCGGGGCCCCTTGCCAATGACCACGATCGCGTCCCGGACCGCGTCGAGGGAGCGCAGCGCGGTCTGCACCTGGCCGGGCTCCACCCGGAAACCGCGGATCTTGACCTGGTCATCCGTGCGGCCGACGAAGTCCAGCACTCCCCCGGGAAGAAGGCGCGCGAGGTCTCCCGTGCGATACATCCGCCCGCCGGGGCAGGCCACGAACCGCTCGGCGGTCGCGCCGGGACGACCGTGGTAGCCGAGCGCGACTCGTTCTCCCCCAACGTAAATCTCACCGATCTGTCCATCGGCCACCGGGCGCAGAAGCTCATCGAGCACGTGCACATCCGTGTGCCCGATCGCCTCTCCGATGGGCACGGACGACGCGAGGACATCCAGTACCTGTTGGCACGTCGTGAAGATCGTGCACTCCACCGGACCGTAGGCATGGACCAGGCGCAGATCGGGAAACTTCGACCGCACCAGGCGGAAGTGGTCGACGTTGGCACGCTCCCCGCCGGTCATCACCTGGCGCAGCACGGAAAAGACCCCGGGATGGGCTTCCACGAGGTAGCCGAACAACGCGGTGGAGAAGAACGCCGTGGTGACACCGTGGCGCGCCACCAACTGCTCGATCAGCACAGGATCGGGACGCTGGCCCGGTTGCAGCACGCACACACCGCCGTGCAGCAGAGCCGCCCAGAGCTCCAGCGCGAACCCGTCCCACGAAACCGGCGCGGTCTGGAGGATCACCTGCTCCGGACCGAAGTCGGCGAAGTCCGCGTCGGCGAAGGTCAGCGCCAGCGCTCGATGCGGGCACACAACGCCCTTGGGCCGTCCCGTCGATCCGGAGGTGAACAGCACGCACGCGGGCGCTTCCGGGCTGACCTCAACGCACGGCGCGGGCGGTGATGCATGTGCCATCCCCACGTCGGTGATCACCATCGCCGACGCCGCTTCGGCTAACAGCACGGCGTTGTGCTCATCGGGATGGCTCGGGTCCAACGGCACATAAGCCGCGCCACGCTTCAGAATCGCCAAGATCGCCACGATCAGGTCGAAGCCCCGAGGCAGCAGAACCGCTACGAGATCACCGGGCCCGACCCCGCGCGCGGCGAGAAACGCGGCGAGGCGAGAAGCGGCCACGTCCAGCTCTCCGTAAGACATGGTGCCGTCTTCGAACACCAGTGCGCAGGCATCGGGCCGCGCCGCAGCCTGCCGCTCGAACAGCTCGTGGACAGTGCTCATCGGCGGTCCACGAGAGCGGCCAGGTCGTCGAGCAGCACGTCCACACCCGGCAACGCAAGCCCCGCTCTCGTCAGCGCCCGAGTCGCGCGAGAATGCGCCGGATCGTCCAACACCTTGCGGCAGGCCGAAATGAGAGCGTCCACGGACAGGGTCTCCGGGTCCAGCACGACCGCCGCGCCCAACTCCGCCATCCGCGAAGCGTTGGGGTGCTGGTCGGTGAACAGCGGGATCGCCACCATCGGCACACCGGTCGCGATGCTGTCCTGGACCGCCCCGAACCCGCTGTGGCTGACGAACGCATCGCAGGCGGTGAGCAGGGCCCGTTGTGGGACTGAGGACACCAGGTGCACGTTGTCCGGGGCCGACCGCTGGCTCAGTCCGCCCAGCGCCACCACACCGTGCACCGGAAGTTCGCCGAGCGCTTCCACGATCACGTCGAAAAGTCGTTCCACACCGGGCAAACTCGGCGCGAGCGTGCCCAGGCTCGCCAGCACCACCGGCCGATCCGGCGACAGTTCGGCGAGGTCCAGGGAGGCGCTCTCCGATGGGGGCAACCGGTAGTACCGCGCGGACGGCTCCCGCAGTTCTGAGGGATACCACGCCTCCGGGACCACGCCGACGCGCAAGTCACTGGTGACACGATCTACCGGCGGGAGCCCCAGACGTGAATGCTGCTCCCGCGCGGAGGGCAGGATCACCGGACCGTCCACAGCGGACATTGGCGCGGTGTCCAGCAGCACCTGCGGTACTCCCAGCACTCGGGCCGCGTAGGAACCACCGAACTCGTTGGACTCGCGGAGGATGAGGTCCGGACGATCCCGGTCGAGCAGGGAGATCAGTTCGTCGGCGAAGACCCCCGCGATCGGCCCGGCGAACGCCCGCGCGATCGCCGCCGTCACGACCTCCGCCGGGGTGTGGCGGTCCGGCGCGGTCAGCTCTTTCGGCAGGCCGAGCCGCTCCCCCAGTTCAGGATCGGTGCGCAGGGTCTCCAGGGACACCACGGACGTCAGCGGCAGCGGTTCCAGGCCCTCGCGCTCGATCAGCCCGGTCATCGAAGCAGAGGTGGCCACCCGCACGCGATGCCCGGCCCTGGCCGCCGCGCGGGCCACCGGGACGACCACCGGCAGCACGTGTGACGGAATCGGCAATGCAGTGAAGACCAGGTCCATCAAGCTTCTTTTCCTTTCACATCAAGCAATCCCGAGTTGACAGCAGCGCTCGGGCATTGCACGCTGCGGCGGTGCGCGTGCTGATCAGTACCTGGGCCTGGCGTTCCCACTACTACCCGCTCGTCCCGTTGGCGTGGGGTTTGCTGGCCGCCGGGCACGAGGTGCGGGTGGCGACGCAGCCCGCACTGGTCCCGGCGGTCACGGCCTCCGGTGTCCCAGCGGTCGCGGTCGGCCGGGACCTCGACTTCACCGAGGTCTTCGCCGGGATGATCGGTCGCGTGGCCGATAGGGAGGCCGACGGGGTCGAGGCGGCGATCACCGCTGACGGCGGCGTGGTGCGCTACGCGGAGGCCATGGTCGACGACCTGGTGGCCTTCGGCCGGGCGTTCCGGCCGGACGTGGTCGTGCACGAGCCGTTCAACCTGGCGGGCGCGGTGGCCGCCCAGGTCCTGCGCGTTCCGGTCGTCAAACACCTGTGGGCGGCGGACTTCACCGAGATGGTCCCGGTCGAGGAAGCGGTCGCTACCGGGGATCTGGTGCGGCGCTTCGGCCTTGAGCGCCTGCGCACCGATTCGGACCTCGTGGTCGATCCGTGCCCGCCCGCGATGCAGCTTCCCGCGGGCAGTTCGCCGCGCCAGCCCGTGCGATTCGTTCCCTACAACGGCATCGCCGAGGTGCCGGACTGGTTGCTCGCGCCCCCGGGCCGCCCGCGCGTGTGCGTCACCTGGGGAACGCTCATGTCCGAATTGGACGATCAAGACGTTTTCCTCGCGCCACGGGTTGCCAAGGCATTGAGCGGGCTGGACGTGGATGTCGTGGTCACCACCGATCCCCGCGCCCACCCCAAGTTCGCCGACCTGCCGAGCACCGTCCACATTGCACAGAAGCAGCTCGCACTGCACCTGCTGCTGCCGAGCTGCGCCGCGGTGGTGCACCAGGGCGGCGCGGGCACGACCATGACCGCGTTGGCCGCCGGAGTGCCGCAGCTGATCCTGCCCTCGGTCGCCGACCAGCAGTTCAACGCGGGGCAGCTGGCCGCGACGGGCGCGGGCGCGATCGGTGCCGTCGACAAGGTCGCCGAGCAGGTCGCCGATCTCTTGACGGACAACGCGGTCCGAGCGGCTGCGGCGGAGCTGGCCGGGGAGAACGCCCAGCGCCCCACTCCCGGCCAGGTCGCCGCCGAGCTGCCCCGGCTGCTGTGAGGTCACCGCGACACGAGGTGAGCGTTGCGATCGCGCAGCACGCCCAACTGGTAGAAGCGGTCGATCAGGCGTAGCGGCCGCACGCCGACCCCGGCCATGTTGCGGCTGGTCGCGGCGAGCAGTCGCGGGTTGCGCGCGGTGTTGCGCATCAGCGTCCGGCCCAGGAGACGGCCGAACGGCGACAGATCGGTGATCATGCGCGCGGCATTGTGGCTGACCGTGGAGATGTGTTTGACCTCGGGCATCCGCTCGGTGTCGTAGCGTGCCAAGGCCCGGTCGACGTCTGCGGCGCCGAATCCGTCCAGCCCTGCGGCCAGTGTGACCGCGTCGCCGATGGCAGTGTTCATGCCCTGCGCGGCCATCGGGTGCACCGCGTGCGCGGACTCGCCGACCAACGCCAACCCGGGCGCCGAGAGCCGGTCGGCCAGGAAACGCGGCACTGGCAGCAACTGGCGGTGGCCCAGGCTGGCCAGCACGCCCTCGCGCAGCCACTCCAACGCAGGCACCTCGTCGAGCATGCGCCCGGTCCACTCGCGGAGAGCGTCTTTGTTGACACCGCGCAGCTCGTCGGGTTCGACCTGCACGTACAACCGCGTCCGCCCACCGGGCAACGGATAGACCAGGCGCAGCCCGCGCGCGGTGACAAACGCGGACAGCTCGTCGCTACGTGTGTCCGCGATGTCGAGGGTCAGCAGGCGATGCGGGTAGTCACCGCGCTTGCCCGCGATCCCGGCCGCGCTCCGCAACGACGAGCCGATGCCATCGGCGGCAACCACGAGCGCGGCCCGAATCTCGGTGCCCTCTGCTCGCACACCGGCTACGCGCCCGTCCTTGTCGCGCAACAGTTCCTCGACGCGACTACCTCGGCGCAGTGTCACCGACCCGGGCAAGCTCGCCTCGATCGCGGCGAGGATCACGTGGTAGTCCGCAGACAGCAGCCGACCGCCGTCGTCAGGCAGCGTGCTGTAGTCCAGGCGCAGCAAGGCTTCCCCACTCGGCGCGCGGATGCTCAAGCTGTCCAGCGCGGGAGCGCCGTGCTCGATGAGCGCCTGCTCCGCGCCCCATTTCCGCAGCGTGGCCAGCGCTCCCGGTTGCAGCAGCTCGCCCTTGGCGATCGACGGACGCGTAGGTTGCTTGTCCAGCAACAGAATCCGAGCACCGAGCGAGCCGAGTGCTGCCGCTGCTGCCAATCCGCCCGCACCGGCGCCGCACACCACGACGTCGAAGTCAGTGCTCACGCGGTCGCCTTCCGATAGGCGGCCAGTGCGCGCAGCGCCAAACCCGTTGTGATGGCGCCGTTGGGATAGTGCACGCAGTACCGCACGTACGCGCTGACGGGAGCTTCCGGCCAGTGTCCGTCCTTGCCTTGTGCGGCAAGCAGCCACGACACGGCCGACTCCACCGCATCTGAGCCGGGGTCGACACCCGCGGCCAGCAGGGCTCGCAGCGCCCAAGCGGTTTCCTCGACCGTGCCAGGGTCTCCGTGCCCGGTGCTCCATGATCCGTCATCGAGCTGTGTGCTCAGCAGCCAGTCCCGCGCACGCCGCGCCACTTCGTGATCAGCGTGACCGGCTCGGGCCAGCGCTCCCAGCACGACGGACGTGCCAGGCGTGTTGCCCCGGTACCACAGCGCGTCGAACGTGCCGTCCTCGCGCTGCTGCGTGATCAGCCACCGAATCGCTTTGTCCACACGGGGATCAGAGCCCGTGGCGCCGGTCTCCAGCAGCACGTCCACGGACTGGCTGGTGATGTACGGGCACGGCCCGTCGTTGGCGAGCTTCGTGTCCTTGACCCACAGGCTCCACGAGCCGCGGGTGTCCTGGCGGCTCGCCAGCCACCGCGCGCCGTCGCGCAGGTGCTCGTCCTGGTCTGCGCCGGGCAGGGCGGCCAGTGCCGAAAGGATCTCGGCGGACTCCAGCGTGACCGGCCAGCCGCGTGGTCCGGAGTAGCTCCATCCCCCGGCCGGACAGTCGAAAACGCGGAACGGCTCGGCCTGGCGCGTGCGGTGGAACAGCTTCGCCGTGGCGGTCAGGCGTTCGTCGGCGGCATAGCCCGCGTCGGCCAACCCGGTCATGGCGAACCCGGAGTAGGTCAGTCCGATGTTGACCGCGGGCCACGCGCCGTCGTCATTGATGGAGGCGCGCAGGTATCCGGCGATCGCGTCGGTCAGATCAGGTGCTTCCCCCGCTCGCACAAGGCCGATCGCCAGCAGCCCAGCCGCCCACGGGTCGTCGGCGACCTCGCCGGTACCGCCCTCGTGCCGGTGGATCTCCCGCAGCAGGCCGAGCGCGACCGGCTTGGCGATCCGGGTCAGCAGGCGGTTGACCGGCCCGCCGGGGTTCGCACGGGCCTGGGCGAGCGCCGCGCCGACGTAGGGAGCAGTACGGAAGGAGATTCGCTTGCGGCGCAAGGATGGCAGCAGCACTACCCACAGCGGGAGCCGCTGCGCCGAGCCCTCGTCGAGCCAGCCCGCCATCGCGTGGAACCTACGGCACAGCTGAGCGACCACCGGGTCTTTGATGCCGTCGAGCCCATCGAGCGCCTCCAGCGTGGACCGTCCTTTTGCGACAGTGTCGGCGTGGTGCTCGCCGCCGAGGATCTCCACGGCCGCGACGGCGGCGGCCGTCGGCACCGCTTCGCTGAACTGGCCCGGCACGGCTCCCCAGCCGCCGTCTGCGTTCTGCGTGCGCACCAGCCACGCGAGCCCCCGCCGGATGTGACCCGCGGACTCCTTGGGGCTGTGCAGGTTCAGCGCGATCGTCGCGCCCACCGTGCCCAACGTCGCCGACTCCGACGACGCGAAGTGGATCGTCCCGTCCGGACGTTGTCTGCACAGCAACGACTCCGCGCCGGCTTCGAGCGAGGCTGCGACATCAGTCATGAGACAGCAGTCCTTTCCGGACTCAAGTCGTGTCGACGGCGCAGCAGGTGCTGGCTCGCCAACGTGATCGTCAGAGACGGCACGGACACGGCCAGCGTCACGGCGAGGCCGAACCCCGCCGTGCAGACGGCGGCGGCCAGCAACAAGCGTTCCACCACAAGCACTTCGTGCGTCCGCAACGCCGCATCCGCGGTGAGTTCGGGCAACGCGAGCAACCGCGTGTACGCCGCCGCGCCGAGTAGGACGGCCCCCACCAACAGCACGCCGTTGGGGCTCGGCCCAGGAACGAGGAACCCGGTGGTCAGGGCGAGCAGCCCGGCTCCGGCGAACGCCGCGGCGGCGACGACGGCGGCGTGGCGGCTCCCCCGGCGCACCGGCAGCGTCGCGTATCCGCCTTCCCGATCCCCTTCGACGTCTCGCAGCGTGCCGACCAGGTTCGACGCCACGTCCTGGAGCACGAACACCAGCGCCCACGGCAGGATCGTCGGCGGCGGCACGTCCTGCACCGCCATCGCGCCGAACACCAAGGCGAACGGGGTCAGCAGCCCGCGGTTGACGTTGCCCGCCAGGCCCCGCGACTTGAAGACGCGGCTGTAGGTCACCACCCCGGCGACTCCGATCAGCGTGACCACCAGCGTTCGCCAGTTCGCCGCCGCGCCCATCCCGACCGCGGCCACCACGCAGCCCAGCCCGGTGCGAACCGCGCAGCGGGGCGACATCCGGCCCGAGGGCAGCGGGCGATGCGGCTTGCTCACCGCGTCCAGGTCACGGTCGAAGTAGTCCCCGAGGTAGAGCGCGGCGACCCACACCAGGGTCGGCACCAGCCACGCGACGGCGACGAAGATCAGCGGGGCTTCCGAGGGACCCGCCAGCGCCGCTCCGGCGAGACCGACCAGCCCGGGATACATCGCGGTGTAAGGACGCCACGTCTCGACGTGGGCCAGGATCACCATTCCCGGTCGACCGCGATGTCGGCGAACCGGCGCAGCACTGCCGTGTCCGCGAAGTCCGCCAGATACCCCTTGGCGGTTTCCGCCTCGGCACGCGTCCGCTCGCGGGCGGCGTCGAGCGCACCCAGGTCCTCGAGCACGTCGGCGAGCATCCGATGCGCTTCCCGCGGCAGCAGCCTGCCGCTGAGCGCCTCGTCGATGCGGGCGCGCTCGGCGGGCCCGGCCAGCTCACGGCCGATCAGCACGGGCAACGTCGGCCTGCCGTTGGCGACGTCGGTGGACGCGGACTTGCCCGCCTGCTCGGGATTCTCGGCATAGGGAAGCAGATCGTCGTGCATCTGGAACGCCCGCCCGAGGTGGTCGCCGAACGCGCCGAGCGCCGCGACCGCGCGCGGGTCGGCTCCACCGAAGAGCGCTCCGATCTCGCAGGCGCAACGGAACAACGCGCCCGTCTTCTTCGACACCACGTGGAGGTAGCGGTCGAGGCTGCACAAGGGATCGCCAACGAGCAAGGCTTCCTCAACCTGGCCTTCGCACAACGCCATCCCCGTGCCCGCGACCGCGCGCACCGCCGCCAGGTGCACGCTTCCCGGAACGTCACCCGCATACGCGGTGAGGGTGTCGAAAGCACGGAACAGCAACGCGTCTCCGGCGACGATTCCGTTAGCGACGCCGTAGCGCGCGTGCACCGCGTTCCTGCCGCGCCGCGTCAGGTCGCCGTCGATGATGTCGTCGTGCACGAGGGTCGCCACGTGCAGGTACTCCACGGCTAGCGACACATCGGACAACAACGCGGGGTCGCCGCCGACGACAGCCGCCGCCTCCAGGGTCAGCGCGGGCCGCATCATCTTGCCCGCGGGCAGCAGGGCGTACCGCAGCATTTCCCCCAGCTGCCCGGGAAGGGCTCCGCTGCGGGCCGTGAGGAGTTCGGTCAGCAGCTCCCGTGTGCTCTGCCCGAGCTTGTCCGGCGTGAGGGTCATCCGATCCCCTTGCCGGACAGGTACTCGCCCGCGATGCCCGCCACCAGGTCGTTGACCTGCGGGGTGGACACGGTGATCCGCACGCCGATTCCGGGATAGGCCCGGACGAGGACACCGCGCTCGGCGTAGAACTCGGCCAGCGGTTCCGCCTTCTCCCCCGCTGCCAGCCACACGAAGTTGCCGTGGCTGTCCGGAATCGGCCATCCCCGCTCGCGCAGCACGGCGGTCAGCCGGTCCCGCTCGGCGGCGATGTCCGTGCAGCGCTGGGCCACCTCGGGCCGGACGTCCTCGCCGAGCGCGGCGATCGCGGCGGCCTGTCCCGGCCCGCTCACCCCGAACATCGGCATCATCCGGGCCAGGCGCCGCGGCAGCGAGGGATGGGTGATCATGTAGCCCACGCGCAGCCCGGCCAGCCGGTAGGACTTGGAGAACGTGCGCAGCACGCAGAGGTTGTCATGGTCGTCCACACAGGACAGTGCGTCGCGGAAGCCCTCGCGGGTGACGAAGTCCCGGTACGCCTCGTCCACGATCACCAGCACGCTCCTGTCCACTTCGGACAGGAACTCGCGCAGCCGCCCTTCGTCGAACACGGTTCCGGTGGGATTGTTGGGATTGCACAGCAGGATCGCCTTGGTGCGCTCGGTGACCGACTTCGCCATCACGGCCAGGTCCGTCTCGTCGCCGTCGAGCTGCACCGGCACTCCGGTCGCGCCCGCGTGGGCGATCATCGGCGGATACCCCTCGAAGGAGGGCCACGGGTAGACGATCTCGTCACCGGGCGCGCACACGCTCATCAGCACGATCTGGCACAGCGCGGCCGAGCCCGGCCCGACGAGGACGCGATCCGGGGAGACGCCGACGTGGTCCGCGATGGCGGCGGCGAGGCGCGTGCCGCGCATGTCCGGGTACTCGTGGGCCCGCGCGACCTCGGCGGCCGCCGCCTCCAGCAGAGCGGCCGGAGCCGGGTACGGGACCGTGTTCATCGTCAGGTTGTGGAGCGGGCTCAGGGCAGTCACCTTTGCTCTGTTTTCGCCATTCCGGACACATCACCCGAACCGCCCCTTTGACCGAATTGTCAATTCGGTGCAAGGACCCACTCACCTGACTCAGGTCGTCCCCGGGAGACGGAGCGTGCGCAGTTGAACAGCAGCTTACGCAGGCAGGTCCACTCGAACGGCCTAATCAAGCGAACCATTCCGCTCAGCCGGAAGGGTCGCAGATGTCACGCGTGCCGCATTGACGCCGCGGCAAATAAGAAGGTCTTTATTGACACGAACAAGAACGGAACTAGCCGACGGCGGTCTGCGCTCCCAGCAGGTGTTCGCGCCCCCACGCCCCCAGCGGCTCCAGGGCCTCGTTGAGCGAAATTCCCAGTGGTGTCAACGAATACTCAACTCGCGGCGGCACCTCGTCGTAGGCGTCGCGGCGCACGAGGCCCGCGGCCTCCATCTCGCGCAGGTGCGAGGCGAGCACCTTCTCCGTGATGCCCGGCAGCGCCCGCCGCAGCTCACCGAAGCGGACGACGCCCTGGTGCAGCACCCACAGCAGCGACACCTTCCACTTCCCGCCGATCAGGTCCATCGTCGCTTCGGTCCCGCACTCGTGCGCTCCCGGCCTCGGCACCGCCCGTCACCCCGCATCCGCTCTACCTGCACACTCACCTCGACGAAAGCACCCACTCCGAAGTGCGTACTTGTCCGGCTCGCCGACCTGCGGCGAGCCTAACCGCCATGACCGACACTCCCGCTCCGCGAACCGGTTCGACCCTGCTCGGCCTGGGCGCGATGGGCACCGCGCTCGCTTCCGCCTGGCTCACCGCGGGCCACGACCTCACCGTGTGGAACCGCACCGCCGCACGCGCCCGCCCCTTCGCCGAACGCGGCGCGACCGTCGCCGCCAGTGCCGCCGAGGCGGTCGCCGCCAACGACCTCGTGGTGGTCTGTCTGCTTGACGACGCCTCCGTCCGCGCCACCCTCGACGGCGTCGACCTCACCGGCAAGGACCTGGTCAACCTCACCACCGGCACCCCCGGCAGCGGTCGCGCGCTGGCCGAGTGGGCCACCGCTCGCGGCGCTCGCTTCGTCGACGGCGGGATCATGGCCGTGCCCCCGATGATCGGCGTTCCGGGTTCCGGCGCGTACGTGTTCTACAGCGGTTCCGCCGCCGCGTTCGAGGCCCACCACGGCACCCTCGCCGTGCCCGCGGGCACGAAGTACGTCGGCGAGGACCCCGGCTTCGCCGCGCTCTACGACGTCGCGCTGCTCAGCGCCATGACCGGCATGTTCGCCGGGGTTTCGCACGCGTTCGCTTTGGTGCGCAAGGAGAACATCGATCCGCGGGAGCTCGCCGGGCTGCTCTCCGGCTGGCTCACCGCCATGTCCGGCTACGCCAACGGCATCGCCGGGCACCTGGTCACCGGCGACTACACCACCGGTGTCACGTCCAACCTGGCGATGATGGCGGAGGGCAACGCGACGATGCTGCGCACCGCACAGGAGCAGGGCGTCAGCCCCGAACTGCTGCAACCGTTCATGCGGCTTATGCAGCAGCTCGTGGACGACGGTCACGGCGACGAGGACACCACCGGCGTCGTCGACCTGCTGCTCTCCCACGGGACCGGTCCCGGCCGATAGCCGCACAGTGGACGCATGACTGAGCGGCCGCGGCGTCCTCCCCAGCTCATCCTCGCCCTGATCGCCCTGCCGGTCGCGGCCATGCTGTTCGGCATGGCCGCGACCAACCTCGGCGGCCCGGGGAGTTCGCACACGGGTCCCGCTTCACTGGCCCTGCTGTTCTCCCTGTTCGGCATCCGCTTCAGCGGGGCGCGCACGACGTCGGTGGCCATCCTGGCTTTCCTGACCATGGTGTGGTTGCCCGGCGCCATCTCCCACGCGGGCGACTCCTCCGTGGAACAGGCCGCGTACTACGTCCTGATCGGCACCGTCCTGTTCGTCACGGGCGCCGTCCTGTCCTACCTGCCCGCGTCCATCCGGTACTACGACGAGGCCATCCGCTGGCGGGCCCTCAACCGTCCACTTCGGTGAAACCTCGACGAATGACACCAAGATCGAAGCGCTTTCACCGCACGATCTAGAAGGGCGCCGGTTCGCCGATGGGTTCGACTTCGCTTTCGTAGGTTGTGCCTTCCGGTGTGGTCCAGACGTGTCGTCCGTCGTCGAGGTTGTGGCATTGCCAGCTGGTTTCGTGCTTCATGCGGTGGTGCCGTCTGCATTTCGGCCGGAGGTTGTCGATGGTGGTGTTGGTGCCGTTGAAGGGGCAGCAGTGGTCGAGGTCGCAGCGGTGGACGGGCTGGCGGCATCCGATCATCGTGCAGTGCGGGTACCGGGCGGCGATCAACTCCCGCTGCTTCGCGGTGGGCCGGTAGGTGGTGACGTCTTCGGCGATGCCGGTGACCGGGTCGGTGAGGATGCGCTTCCAGATCCCTCCTG
>NZ_JANAVO010000033.1 GCF_024213555.1 Allokutzneria sp. A3M-2-11 16
GCGGGCATCCCGAAACGAGGCAACGAAAACCCCACGCGGGCATCTTGACATGAGGCAACAGGGCCGACCGTTCCAGCTTTACCTTGCGGTAGCTGGGAATTGGCTTTGCTCGGCTCCTGGCTTTCACTGAAACCGTTGGGGCGCTTGGGAAGTTCACTCCTTAGAGCCATGATCACCTATCCTGACCAGCTAAAATAGGGGTATGCCCCCTGCTGATATCGAAGACCACATCCTCGCCTCCTACATCGGGATCGGGGCCGCGATCGCGAAATTCGACGAAATCGTGGCCACCTTCTTCCACCAACTCAGCCCACATGACCAGCAGTACGCCGCCGACATCCTCATGCCCCTGCTGCACATCACCCAAGTCAAAGGCAACCGACTCCTCGGCCGAGCCCTCGACCTCGTCGCACGCCCAGGGGTGCTGGAAGCGTTGGCGGATGGTCGCCTCGATGAGGGCAAGGCGTTGATGATCGTCGACCAACTCAGCGTCCTGTCCGCAGTCGACGCCACCACCGCCGAACCCGCCCTGATCACCCACGCCGCCACCAACAACCACCCCGCCACTCAGCGGTATGCCAAGCGCTTCATCCACAAACTCGACGCCGAGGCCGCTCTGCGCCGACACCAGGAGAAGCGCAAGCAACGGTTGGTGGAGAAGTTCGTCCTGGATGACGGCATGTGCAGTCTGCGTCTGGTTATGTCCGCCGTTGACGCCGCTTTGGCCTTCGACCGCATCGACCGCATCGCGCGGGCGTTGCCCAAAGACGACCGCACCCTCGACCAGAAACGCGCCGACGTCGCCACGGACCTGTTTCTAGGCAAGGAAACCGCCGCACCGCAAGGCGAGGTGCGGGTCCACATCACCATGCCCCTCACCACAGCCTTGGGCTTGACCAACGACCCCGCTGAACTCGCCGGATACGGCCCCATCCCCGCCGAAGTCGCACGCACGGCTGCCGCCAACGGTGTCTGGAAGTGGATCAAGACCGACCCGATGACCGGGATGGCCGAACAGATCGGCAAGACCACCTACAAGCCGACCGCGCAGATGCGAGAACTGCTCCAGGCGAGGTATCCCACCTGCACCGCAGTCGGCTGCAACCAACCCTCCCACCGCTGCGACATCGACCACTGCTGCCCCTTCAACGGAACCAACACGACGGTCGACAACCTTCGACCGAAATGCCGTCACCACCACCGGATGAAGCACGAATCCAGCTGGACGTGCGAAAACCTGGACGACGGACGGCATGTGTGGACCACACCCAGGGGCAAGACCTACGAGACCGAGATCCAACCCATCGCCGAACCGGCCCCCTTCTGATCACCGGGCGGCAGCACGAGCGAGACGGGCGGCGAGAGCCTGCACCTGAGCGCGCACCTCGTCCCCGGCGAGCACGAAGAACGGCAGCTGCGTCGCGGCGAGCTGGGCGGCGTACCACTCGGGGTTGTCAGTGGTGCCGTGCAGCAGACACGTGTCATCGGAGTCAGGGTGCAACCGGCCGAGCGAGCGCGAAACCCAGTGGGACGCAACGTCAATAGGCGCCTCGATGCGCACCTCGACCTGGTAGGTCCAACCATCGGCCAGGTGTTGTTCCACATCGCGCACGGGGTCGAGGTCGGCGGGAACCGTGAAAGAGGCGCCGGTCGGCGAAGCGTGGGCTACGCGGTCGATGCGGAGAACTCGCCGTGCCCGCGCGGAATGCGACCAGCAGAGCAGGTACCAACGGCCGTGGCGCACGACGACGGCCCACGGGTCGACGACCATGTCGCGGGTGCGGTAGACGAGCTTGAGTTGCTGGCGGCTCTCGCATGCCTGTGCCACGGTCGCGGTGAGCTGGGGGTCGGGGCTGGCGGCCGCGTCGCCGGGGTTCTGGGCGCTGACCCGGCGCATGGCCTCGACGGGAGCGGCGGAGGACGCGGGCAGCACCCGCACGATCTTGCCGAGCGCGGCCGCGACGGGATGGTCTCCGTCGGCGGCGCCGTGCCAGCCCTGCAACACGGCCATGACGAGCCCGAGCGCCTCGGGCGTGCTGAACATCAGCGGCGCGAGACGTGCGCCGCGACCGACGCGGTAGCCGCCGTAGGGGCCGCTGAGCGACTCGACGGGAATCCCGGCCTCGCGCAGGATGCCGACGTACCGCCGGGCGGCGCGGTCGGTGACGCCGAGGCGGGCGGCGAGCTCGGCGCCGGTGATCCCCGGTCTGTCCTGAATGGACTCGAAGGCGAGCAGGGCGCGCGCCGTGGGGCTGAGGTCTGCAGACATCGGAACCCGATTCCAGGAAGCGGAACGTCCGGGACCGATCGTAGCGTGGCCACATGAGGGTCACCTTCAGCGGCGAGGTCTGGTACTGGCGCGGACCCGCGCCGTGGTTCTTCGTCACCGTCCCGGACGAGGTGGGCCGGGACATCAAGGAACTCTCGGGACACGTCAGCTACGGCTGGGGGATGATCCCGGCGACGGTCACCCTCGGTGGCAGCACGTGGCAGACCTCCTTGTTCCCCAAGGACGGGCGCTACGTCGTGCCGTTGAAGACGCAGATGCGCAGGCGCGAGAACGTGGAAGAGGGGCAGACCGTGCGCCTCGACCTCGTGGTGTCCGGCAGGTGATCACCGAAAGGACGCGGCGACGCTGTCCATGAGCGTCCTCGCGCGTTGCAGGCCGCCCTTGATGCGTCCGTTGAGCGCCAACATGATCAGGCCGTGGACGTGCGCCCAGAACAGGTCGGTCACCGCGTTGTCGTCCACAGTGGACGCTGGGTGGTCGGAGGTGGTCATGGCGGACTTCAGCAGGGTGAAGCAGCGCGCGACGGGTGCGGGTGTCTGCGCCGTGCCGAAGGGGACGTCGACGAGGCTGTGCATTAGCTGGTAGCGGTGCGGCCCCGCGACGGCGAAGTCCCACAGCACACCGGCTGCGGCCTCCGGAGTGGGCTCCGCCTCGGCCAAGGTGTCGGCGAGCTCGGCGAAGCCGGAGGTGACCACGCCGAACAGGAGTTCGCGCTTGTTGGCGAAGTACTCGTAGACCACGGGGGCGGTGTAGCCGACCCGGTCGGCGACCTTGCGCGTGGTCACCGACTCGTAGCCGCCTGACTCCTCCGCCAGCTCCCGCGCGGCCGCCAGCAATGCCGCGCGCAGTTCCTCCCGCGCCTGGGCGCGCTCGTCCTCGTTGCCCTTGATGCGCTGCGCCCCACCACGCGGCATGTCCGCCTCCCCGAATTTCTACCGATGGTAGACAACGCCGGTCCCGTCGGCTTATGGTCCCCTGGTCAAAAATCTAACGTTGATAGAAACTGGGGTTCACATGCGAGTTCTCGTGACCGGGGCCTCGGGCGCCATCGGCGCCGCGGTCTGTCGCGCACTCGTCGCCGCCGACCACGAGGTGATCGGCGTGCTCGGCGAGCGCGACGCCAACCTGCCACCAGCCGTGCGGACGGTCCGCGCGAACCTCTTCGCCCCGGACGCGCTCTTCGCGCTCGCGCGGGAGGCCGACGCCGCCGTGCACGCGGCGTCCAGCAACGACGAGCGGGCGGCCGAGCTCGACACCACCGTGGTCGACGCGCTCGTGTGGGCGTTCAGCGGAACGCAGAAGGCGCTGGTGTACACGAGCGGGCTCTGGCTGCACGGCAACACCGGGGACCAGCCCGCCACCGAGGAGTCACCGCTGGCTCCGCCCCAGGTGGTGTCCTGGCGCCCGCGCATTGAAGAAATGCTCGTCACCGCGGCCCGGGACCTGGGCGTGCGCACCGTGCGCATCCGCCCGGCGCTGGTCCACGGCGACGAGAGCGGCTACCTGCCCGCCCTGCTCGCCCCGTACGAGGGCGTGGTGCGGCACATCGGCGACGGCACGAACCGGTGGTCGACCGTGCACACCGACGACCTCGCCGAGCTCTACGTCGCCGCGCTGGAGCGGGCGCCCGCGGGCTCGGTGTACCTCGGGGCGGACGAGAACCGCTCCTTCCGCGTGGCCGACCTCGCCAAGGTCACCGCCGACCGCATCGGTGCCCGCGTCGAGGCGTGGGCGCCCTCGGAGGCGGAGCAGCACTGGGGCGTCATGGTCGAGGCGCTGCTGCTCGACCAGGTCGCCTCCGGCGCCAAAGCCCGCGAGGAACTGGGCTGGTCCCCGTCCCGCCCGACCGCGCTCGACGAACTCCGCTGAAGCACACCGACGATCACAGGAGCACCTCACCATGGCCGTCAGCCACGTGTCCGTCGCCGTGACTAACCCCGAGGCCGCCGCGCGAGCGGTCGCCGAGATCTGGCAGGGCAGCGCCTTCCCGTTCTTCCCCCACGCCGGGGCCTGGATCGCCTTCTCCAGCAGCGCCGTCGCCACACCGGAGACCCAGATCGAGTTCTACCCCGAAGGCAGTGAGCTCGCGCCGGTCGACACCGATGACGACCACGAGTTCCAGCACAACCCCCTGGCCTCCTTCCTGACCCCGACGCACATCGCGATCAAGACCCTCGCCGATCGCGCCACCGTCGAGAAGGTCGCGGCCAGGGAGGGCTGGCGCTGCCGACTGGGCAACCGCGGCGGCGTCTTCGACACCCTCGACGTGTGGATCGAGGATCGGCTGCTCGTCGAGGTGCTCACCCCGGAGCTCCAGGGAGCCTTCGACGCCGCGATGAACGCCGAACGCTGGACGCAGCTGACGAACGGCGTCTGACAGGCCTAGCCCCGCGAACGAGGTGTTCGGGCAAAGCGCGCAACCGTGTGGCGGCAGTACGGTTCACCGATGGGCGCCGACGTCGAGTTCCGCCTGCTCGGCCCGCTGGAAGTGCTCAGCGACGGAGAGCCGGTGCGCCTGCCGGAGGGCAAGGTGCGCACGGTGCTCGCCGCGCTGCTGCTGTCCCCGCGCCGGGTGGTCTCCGCGGAACGGCTCGCGCACTGGCTGGAGGACGACACCGACCGGCCGGGGTGGTCCTCGCGCCTGCACACCTACGTCAACCGGCTGCGCCAGGCCCTCTCGTCCGTCCCTTGTGGACGGGAGCTGATCAGGACGGACGCGGGTGGCTACCTGATCGACGTGGACCCGTCAACGATCGACCGCTTCCGGTTCCGTGACCTGGTGCGCGGCGCGGAGGGCGCCGAACCCGCCGAGGCGGCGCGGGGGCTCGCGGCGGCGCTGGCCCTGTGGAACGGCCCCGCCCTGCTCGGCGTGGAGTCCGCGACGCTGCACCGCGAGGCCGGGACCCCGCTCACCGAGGAGTACCTGACCGCGGTGGAGCGGCGGATCATCCTGGAACTGGAGCTCGGGCGGCACGGCGCGGTCGTCGGCGAACTGCGCGCGCTCGTCCGGCAGCACCCGCTGCGCGAGGAGCTGTGGCGGCTGCTCATGCTGGCGCTGCTGCGCTCCGGGCGGCAGGGCGAGGCGCTGGCGGCCTACCGCTCGATCCGCGACCTGCTCGCCGACGAACTGGGCATCGACCCGAACCCGGCGCTGCGCGAGGCCCACCAGCTCGCGCTCTCCGGCACCCGGCAGTCCACTGTGGACGGGCAGGGGCAGGGGCAGGGGCACGCGGCGACGCACCCGTGGGTGGCCGCCTGTTCGCTGCCGCCCGCCGCCGCGGACTTCGTCGGCCGCGAGCGGGCCCGGGCGGAGATCACCTCCTGGCTCGGCCGGGCCGAGGACGGCGGGCCGAAGGTGGTGGTGATCTACGGCCTGCCCGGTGTCGGCAAGACCGCGCTGGCCGCGCGCCTGGCCCGGGACCTGCGCGCCGCCTACCCCGACGGGCAGCACTGGGTGCGCATGCAGGGCGAGACCGACCTGGCGCGGCAGTCCCACGGCGTGATGGGCGACATCCTGTACGCGACCGGCGTGCCGATGTCGGTCATCCCCGCGCCGCAGCGGGCGCGCGAGGGGATCTACCGGCACCGGCTCGACGGCAGGCGGGTCCTCGTGGTCCTCGACGACGCGCAGGACCCCGCCCAGATCGAGGCGCTGCTGCCTGGCTCCGCGGGCTGCGCCTTCATCGTCACCGCGAAGCGCGCGCTGACCTCCCTGTCCGGACGCGTGCACCAGGTGCTGCTGACCGAGCTGACCCGGGACGAGGGCGTGGCCCTGCTGGAACGCATGCTCGACGCGGAGCGGGCGGCGGGGGAGAAGCAGGCCGTGCGCGAGGTGGTCGAGTGGTGCGACGGGCACCCGCTCGCGCTGCGCGTCATCGGCTCCCGGCTCGCCACGATGCCGCGGCGTCGCGTCGCCTCGATCCTGCCGAGGCTGCGCGACGCCACGCAGCGGCTGGACCAGCTGGCCACCTCGGACCGGCAGGTGCGGACGGGCTTCGCGGTCGGCTACGCGTCGATGCCGGAGGACCTGCGGCGGACGCTGCCCGGGCTGAGCCTGTTCGGGGACCGGCCGTTCGCCGCGTGGGCCGCCGGGCTGCTCGCCGGTGAGGAGGACGGCGAGCGCGTGGTCGAACGCCTGCTGCACCACGGGATGCTCGCCCCGGCCGAGGCGGACGAGACCGGGGAACCGCGCTACCACCTGCACGGCCTGCTGGCCCTCTACGCCGAGGAACTGCTCACCGAGCCGCGCGAGGCGCTGCGGCTGCTGCTGGACGGCTACCTCGTGGTCAGCGAGCGGGCCAACGCCGGGATGGTCTTCATGGTGGCCGAGATCGCCACCAGCACGCCGGAGCAGCGCGCCCTGCCGATCGCCGAGGACGAGATCGAGCGGGTGACCGCCGACTCCGCGGCGTGGTTCCGGTCCGAGCGGGACAACGTGCTCGACCTCGTGCGGCGGGCGATCCGAGCGGGATTCGTCCGCGAAGCGGGGACCCTGCTCGACCGGATCTGCTCCACGGAGGAGGCCGACGGCAACTGGCGCAGGCTCAGCGACCTGTTCGCGGCGCTCCGCGACGCGTCACCGGAACCGGGGTTCGCGGCGAGGGCCGAGCTGGGCCGGATCAACACGGGCATGATCGGCAGCGATGTGGTGACCTGCGCCGTGGAGTACGAGGCGTGCCTGCCCCGGCTGGCCGGGCCCTGGCTCCAGGCGATGTGCCGCAGGAACCTGGCGCTGTGCTACCACGAGCAGGGCCGGATCGAGGAGGCGCTGGCCGCGGCCGAGGAGGCCGCGCGGCTGGCGGAGGAGTCCGGCGACGGGCGGCTGCTGGCCTTCTGCCTGGAGATGCTCGCGCTCACCCGCAGCGCCTCCGGTGACCGGGACCAGGTCATCGGCCTGCTGGACCGGGCGTTGCTGGTGTCGGGGGAAAGCGCCTTCAACGAGGTCAGCCGGATCTTCGGGGAGATCCAGCTGCGGTACTTCATCAGCCACTGCTCGCTCACCGCCGGGGACCGGGTGCGCGCCCGCCGGGAGCTCGTCCGCGCGCTCGAACTGCTGGAGCGCACGGGGCGGCCGTCCACCGAGGCCTCGGTGTGCTCGCTGCTGGCCAAGGTCAACCTCGCCGACGCCCGCACCGCCGAGGCCGCGCTGTGGGCCGAGCGCGCCATTCGGCTGTTCGTGCTGGTCGGCAACGACCGCGGGCTTGCCCAGGCGCGGCTGTCGCTGGCCACCGCGCTGTTCGCCCAGGGGGAGCGGGAGCGGGTGGCGCGGGAGCTGGAGCTGGCGCTGCCGGTGATGCGCGACATGCGGTTGAACATCACCGAACAGGCGGAGGAGCTGCTGGAACGCGTGCGTTCAACCGGCTGACGGGTGCACTCGAACGGGAGACTCGGCGGCGGAGATCAGGATCTCCACGATCGGGATCGCCCGCAGGGTCTCCGGCGGCGCCCCGGTGATCACATCGCTCCAGACGAAGGACTCGCAGACCCGGACGATGGCGTAGGCCAGGTCGTCCACGTCGATGTCCGGCCGCAGGTCCAGCTCGGCGCGCAGGAAGTCCGCGCACCACTGGATCAGCCGCGGTTGCACCACGCTCTGCTTGGTCGTCATGATCCGCAGGGCGTACTCGGGGTCCTCGGTGACGAACTTCAGCAGCGACTCCTGCGAGCGGACCCGGGTCATCCAGGTGGTGATCGCGTCGACCACGCACTGCTTGCCGCCGCCGGGCGTGCCCGCCCTGACCCGCTCCAGGTCGGAGTGAGTCAGCCGCCAGATCAGCTCGCCGAGCAGCAGCTCCCGGCTGCCGCACCAGCGGTAGAGGGTCGCCCGGCTGATCCCCAGCTCGGCGGCGAGCTGGCACATGTCCAGCCGCCGTCCTTCGAGGAACCAGCGCCGGGCCAGGTCGAAGACGTCCATCAGGGTCGCCTTGGCCGAGGGGGCGCGGCCCTCGCGAAGCGCCCGGCCCAGCGGGGTGTCCTGCCGGGGGATCGGCGTGCTTCTCTCGCGGGCCATGCGCGCATCGTAACCGTGTCCAACTACGAGACAAAACAGCCATTGTGTCTCAATGAGACAGATGGCTAATGTGTTTCATTGCGCTCCGGCGAGCCGCCGGGGCACTGGGGAAAAGTTCGATGGGTAGGCGTGATGGAGCAGCAGACTGACCCGCACGGAAATGGAGCGCTCGTCCTGCTGGACGGCCAGCGCGTACCGCGCCGGATACCGATGGACTCGGTGCGGCCGTGCGTGGACTCACCCCGGCTGGCCGGGGAGGACCTCGACCACGTCCGGGTGCTCGCCGAGTCCGGGGTCGAGCTGCCGCCGATCATCGTGCACCGGCAGTCGATGCGGGTGATCGACGGGATGCACCGGTTCCGGGCGGCGATGATGCGCGGCCAGAGCGAGATCATGGCGGTGTTCTACGAGGGCGAGGACCACGACGCGTTCGTGCTCGCCGTCCAGGCCAACGTCGCGCACGGGCTGCCGCTGTCGCTGACCGAGCGCTCGCAGGCGGCCGCTCGGATCATCAACACCCACCCGCAGTGGTCGGACCGGATGATCGCCTCCGTCGCCGGGGTCGCCCCGCGCACCGTCGCGGCCATCCGCAGGCGGCTGCCGCAAGCCGACGCGCGCTCGGCCACCAGGATCGGCCGTGATGGGCGAGTCCGGCCGGTCAGCAGCGCTGCGGGCCGGATGCTGGCGGGCGAACTGCTGGCCAGCACCCCGCAGGCGTCGCTGCGGCAGATCGCCAAAGCGGCGGGCGTGGCCCCGTCCACCGTGCTCGACGTGCGGGAACGCATGCGTACCGGCCGCGACATCCTCCCCGAGGGCGTGCGCTCCGGCCGGGTCCGGGAGTCCGCGGCGCGCCCCCAGGAGCCCACGCGGGACTTCATGCCGACCCTGGAGGTCCTGCGGCGCGATCCGTCGCTGCGGTTCAGCGACGCGGGCCGCACGCTGCTGCGCTGGCTGGACCAGTGCCCGAGCAGCTCGGCCGACCAGGTCAAGATGATCGACTCCGTTCCAGGGCACTGCCGCAGCGCGGTCGTGGCGATGGCCCGCGCCCGCGCGCGGACGTGGGAGGAGTTCGCCGTGCGGCTGGAGCGGCGCGGCGGCCTGGCGTCCGGCCGGGACGCTTCGGGTTGAGCCTCTAGGTCGCGTGGGCTGGACTTCTGGCTGGCGCGGGCTGGGCTTCCAGCGTTCGTGGGCTGGGACTTCCAGCGGGGCTGGGCTTCCAGTTCGCGCCGGTACTAGCGGGGGTCGGCTTGACCTGGGGACCCCTTGCGCGTGCCCTTGGGCCTCTCGGGGGCACGGGATGGAACCCCGGCCCTCGCGGGGGAGCGTATGGCACGCGCTCCCCAGGTAAAGCCGACCGGTTTCGTTGGCGGCTTTCTGTTGCTGGGGCTTGCTTTTCTTGTCTTGTGGTTGGTGAAACCGTTGGGGTGCTTGGGAAGTTCACTCCTTAGGGCCATGATCACCTATTCTGACCAGCTAAAATAGGGGTATGCCCCCTGTCGACATCGAAGACCACATCCTCGCCTCCTATATCGGGATCGGTGCTGCGATCGCGAAATTCGACGAAGTAGTGGCCGTCTTCTTCCAGCAGCTCAGTCCGCATGATCAGCAGTACGCGGCTGACATCTTGATGCCGCTGTTGCGCGTCACGCAGGTGAAAGGCAACCGGTTGTTGGACCGGGCCCTGGACCTGGTCGCCCGCCCGGGTGTGCTGGAAGCGTTGGCCGATGGTCGGCTCGATGAGGGTAAGGCGTTGATGATCGTCGACCAGCTCAGTGTCTTGTCTGAGGTGGATGCCACCACTGCCGAACCGGTGTTGATCGCCCACGCCGCAGTCAACAATCACCCCGCCACTCAGCGGTATGCCAAGCGCTACATCGCCAAACTCGACGCCGAAGCCGCCCTGCGTCGGCACAAGGAGAAGCGCAAGCAGCGGTTGGTGGAGAAGTTCGTCCTGGATGACGGCATGTGCTCGCTGCGTCTGGTTATGTCCGCCGTTGACGCCGCTTTGGCCTTCGACCGCATCGACCGCATCGCGCGGGCGTTGCCCAAAGACGACCGCACCCTCGACCAGAAACGCGCCGACGTCGCCACGGACCTGTTTCTAGGCAAGGAAACCGCCGCACCGCAAGGCGAGGTGCGGGTCCACATCACCATGCCCCTCACCACCGTCCTGGGTTTGACCAACGACCCCGCTGAACTCGCCGGATACGGACCCATCCCCGCCGAAGTCGCACGCACCGCTGCCGCCAACGGTGTCTGGAAATGGATCAAGACCGACCCGATGACCGGCATCGCCGAACAGATCAGCAAGACCACCTACAGGCCCACCGCACAGATGCGGGAGTTGCTCCAGGCCCGCTACCCCACCTGCACCGCCATCGGATGCAACCAACCCTCCCACCGCTGCGACATCGACCACTGCTGCCCCTTCGACGGGACCAACACCACCATC
The DNA here is from genome assembly GCF_024213555.1 of Allokutzneria sp. A3M-2-11 16. GTDB lineage: Bacteria > Actinomycetota > Actinomycetes > Mycobacteriales > Pseudonocardiaceae > Allokutzneria. The sequence continues at coordinate 10,753 of NZ_JANAVO010000033.1, forward strand.
GACAACCTCCGCCCGAAGTGCCGCCACCACCACAGGATGAAGCACGAATCCAACTGGCAGTGCGAAAACCTGCCGGACGGACGACACCTGTGGACCACACCACGAGGCAAGACCTACGAGACCGAGATCGAGCCTATCGCCGAACCCGCACCCTTCTAGGGAATCTCGGCCAGCGCGTCCAGGACGTCCGCGTGCTTGTCCGGCACCTCGACGTCGAGGTACACGTGATTGTCGTTGCGGGTAAAGGTGAACGTGAAGAACGAGCAGCACTCGGTCTCCCGTCGCGTCAACTCAGCCGCCCTGTCTTCGGCGTTGCCGTCAAGGACCAGCCGTAGCCGCGTCGGTGCTGTGCGGTGCGCAGTGAGCAGTGCGTCGGCGAACAGCGCGTTGAACTCCGCCACACGCAGCGGCTGTTGCTCGGTGGGGAGTGTGCACGCCTGCGGCGCCCAACCTGAATCCGTCATGTCTCGACGGTAAGCCTGTACCGGGGTCCGAATGCAAGACAAGTGCTGAGTAGGTCGCCGGGGACTTGAACCCCGAACCCGCTGATTAAGAGTCAGCTGCTCTGCCAGTTGAGCTAACGACCCGAGTGGGAATGCAGGGAGCCGCCCCCGAAGCGCGGAGGCGGCTCCCAAGGTCATGACGCGGCTACGCCACTGGGGAGCCTGAACGCTTTCGCATCTTCGTCATGACCATCCCCCTGGTTGCTTGTGTGCACACATCATCGGCGGTAGCTGCGCGGCGGGCAAACGAATTACGCGGGACCCGACCGGAGCGACTGGAGCGGGTGCGCGCGGGTCACTCGGCGACCACGGTGCCGAGGGCGACCACGATGCCGACGATGATCACCGTCTCGGTACGCAGCATCCGGGCGATCTGTCGCCGCGTCCCACCGACGAGGCGCAGCAGGGCGAATTCTCGCGCCCGGCCGGTCGTGACGGTGACGAGGGTGGTCGCCGACGCGAGCGCGACGTACGCCAGCACGAGCCGAGCAGCAGTCGGTTCAGCCAGGCGTTGGCCTCCAACTGGTTGTCCTGGGCCACATTCAGCGCCTTGCGGTCGCCGACGATCGAGCCCGGGTGCTGCGAAACTAGGCCGCGCAGCCCGGCCGCGACGGCGGCGTGATCGGCGTTCGGCGCGGTGGACACCAGGACGGCGTCGGCGAGCCGGTCGGTGGTGTGCGGCAGGACCACGTCGGACGGCAGGAGGACATCGCCGAAGCCCAGGTTCGCCTCGAACACGGCCACGACACGTGGATTGATCACGGTGTCGTCGCCCAGGGCGAGTTCGACGCGGTCGCCGACGCGTTTGCCGAGCCACGAAGCCTCGGTCTCGCTGAGCGCGACGGTGTCGCCTCGCAGATCGGTGAACGCACCGGAGGACACGGGAAGACGCAGCGCCAATCCGACGGAAGAGTCGACGCCGTAGGCGGTTGAGCGGGAGAGCGGCTCCTGCACGGCGGCGCGGTCGATGGCGACGACCTCGGTGCCGACCAACGGGGTGGACGCGGCGACACCGGGGATGCCGCGCGCGGCAGCGGACAGGGAAGCGGAGACGCCCCCGGCCTGACCGGTCACGACGAAGTCGGTGGTGGCGGCGCGCGCCTGGACCTGGGTGGCGTCGATGAGCGTGCTCTGTGTGTAGAACTGGCTCGTGGCAAAGCCGATCGTGAGCACGAGCGGCGTCGCCGCGGCGGCCAGGCGACGCGAGCCCGCGGAGCTGTTCGCCGCCGCGAGGTAACCGGACACCCGGTGCCCGCAACATCTTTGCGAAGCTCCAGCTGCCCGCGACCGACGCGGGACACCGCCGGGTGCTCGCGGTCCTGGCGCACCTCCGCGCCTGGCGGGCTACCGGCAGACCCCGGGACTGGAGTTGCCGTCGACGCTGATGATGCGGCTGTCGAAGGTCTTGTCGCTCTTCTGCTTCGCCTTCACGGGCAGCATGCAGAAGCTGTTCGGGCCCGGCTTCGTCGGATCGTCGAACTTGTACTTGACTCGCAACGAGACCTGCTTGTCGCAGTGGTTGTTGTAGTACAGGTTCGAGTACTTCTGGCCGAACTTGCCGTTCTTGTGGATGACCTTGACCCGGATGCTTTCGGCGTCCGCCGGAGTGACTGTACGCATGTACAGTTGCCTGTGTGCGTGTATAGGATGCTGGTCATGCCGCCAGTCGACGACCTCACCGCTCGGGCCCGCATCCGCGACGCGGCGCTGGCCGAGTTCGGTTCGCGGGGATTCGCCGGTGCCACGATCCGGGGCATCGCCGAGCGCGCGGGCTTCTCCCCGGCGTTGGTGCAGCACCACTTCGGCACGAAGGACGGGCTGCGGACCGCGTGCGACGCGCACGTGCTGGAGTACTTCCGCGAGCACACCGCCGCTGGCATCGGCGAGGGCCGCGTCGGCGAGGCGTCCTTCATCGCGGAGGTCTACGCGACGTCACCGCCGGTCGTGCACTACCTGGCTCGGGCGCTGGTCGACGGCTCGCCCGCGGCGGCGACGGTGTTCGACGAGATGGTCGAGCTCACCGAGCGCTACCTCGTCGACCGCCCCGGCCTGGCCGACGCGCGGACCAGGGCGATCGTCTTCACCGGGATGCGGCTGGGCGGGCTCGTGCTGCACGACCACGTCTCCCGCCTGCTCGGCGCCGACATGTTCAGCGGCGCCGCGGCGACCCGGATGGGCCGCGCCACGCTCGACATCGTCGCGCCCGAACTGCTCCCGGAGGGCTTGTCCACCCGGATTCGCGAAGCGCTCGAACGCTATGAGGAAGGTGAGGGCCGATGACCGGCGACCTCGTCATCGACATCAGTGGCCTGGTCAAGACGTTCGGGCCCGTGCGGGCGCTGGACGGGCTTGACCTCCAGGTGCGCAAGGGGGAGGTGCACGGCTTCCTCGGCCCCAACGGCGCGGGCAAGACCACGACCATCCGGACGCTGCTCGGGTTGCTGCGCGCCACCTCGGGGCACGTGTCGCTGTTCGGCGGCGATCCGTGGCGCGACGCGACCGAGCTGCACCGCAGGCTCGCCTACGTCCCCGGCGACGTCACGCTCTGGCCGAGCCTCACCGGCGGCGAGGTGATCGACCTGCTCGGCCGCCTGCGCGGAGGGCACGACGCGGCCCGGCGCGCCGAGCTGATCGAGCGCTTCGAGCTCGACCCGGGCAAGCGCTGCCGCACCTACTCCAAGGGCAACCGGCAGAAGGTGGCGCTCGTGGCCGCGTTGGCCTCCGACGCCGAGCTGCTGATCCTCGACGAGCCCACCTCGGGCCTGGACCCGTTGATGGAAGCGACTTTCGCCGACGAGATCACCCGCGAGCGCGGTCGCGAGCGCACCGTGCTGCTGTCGAGCCACATCCTGTCCGAGGTCGAGGCGCTCTGCGATCGGGTCAGCATCATCCGAGCCGGGCGGACGGTCGAGTCGGCACCGCTCGCGGAACTCCGCGCGATGCGGCGGACGAGCGTGACCGCGGAACTGGCCGCGCCCGCTCCGCGGCTGTCCGCGTTGCCCGGCGTGCACGACCTGGAGATCGACCACGCGCAGCGGATGACCTGCCGCGTCGACGCCGAACACCTCGACGGGTTGCTGCGGGTGCTCGTGGAGGCCGGAGTGCGCAGCCTGACGTGTCGGCCACCGTCGCTGGAGGAACTGTTCCTCGCGCACTACCGGCGGGCCTCGTGATGAGCGCGGGCACCGGCACGCTCATCCGCTTCATAGTGCGGCGGGACCGGTTCGCGCTCGCCGCGTGGGTCGTGTTCATGGCGTTGCTCGCGGTGGGCCTCGCTTCCGGTGGAAACGCCGCCTACCCGACGGAGGCCGACCGCATCGCGGTGGCGGGGAGCATCGCGGCCAACCCGGCGCTGCTCATGTTGCGCGGCCCGGTGTTCGCGCCGACGCCTGGAGGTCTTGCCGCACAAGGGTTTCTGTCGAGCGGCATGCTGCTGAGCGGGATCGTCAGCCTGCTGCTGCTCATCCGGCACACCAGGGTCGAGGAGCAGACGGGGCGCCGCGAACTGCTCGGCTCCACCGTCGTCGGACGGCAGGCTCCGTTGACCGCGGCGCTGGTCGTCGTCGTGGCCGGGAACCTCGCGGTCGCGGTGCTGGCCGCGGCGGGGCTGATCGCCATCGGGTTGCCCGTCACAGGTTCCGCCGCGTTCGGTCTGGCGCTCGGGGCGGGCGGGATCGTGTTCGCGGGAGTCGGCGCGGTCGCCGCACAACTGACCGAGAGCTCGGGCGGGGCGGGAACGATCGCGGTGCTCGTCCTCGCGGTGTTCTTCGTGGTGGCCGGGATCGGCGAGGTGACCCGATCCGCGCTCGTGTGGTTGTCGCCGTTCGGTTGGGTCCGGCACACGCGGTCCTTCGCCGGTGAACAGTGGTGGGTTCTCGGGCTTTTCGCTTTGCTGGCAACGGTTCTCGTGGCCGCCGCGTTCACGCTGTCCGCGCGGCGCGACATCGGCGCGGGTCTGCTTCCCGCCCGACGTGGTCCGGTGGTCGGCGGGCGCTTCCTGAGGAGCGGCTTCTCGCTGGCGTGGCGTGTCCACCGCGGCTCCGTGCTGGGGTGGACCGTTGCTTTCACGCTGCTCGGCACGATCCTCGGGACGGCGCTGTCGTCCATCGGCAGCCTCTTCGACACTCCGGCTTATCGTGCTCTGGTGCCGTCGGGCGATGTGGCCGACTTCTTCTTCCGCCTGGTGCTTTATGTGTTGGCTCAGGTCGTGACTGCCTTCGCGGTCTCATCGGCGTTGCAGATGCGTTCGCAGGAGACGGCTGGGCTTGCGGATGTGCTTTTGAGCGGGCCGGTGGGGCGAGTTCGGTGGGCGGTTGGGCATATCGTGATCGCGGCGTCAGGGACGGCTTTGGTGCTGGCGGGTTTGGGGGTTGGGGCGGGGGCTCCTGGGATGACGCTGGCTTATCTGCCTGCTTGCTTGACGTTTGTCGGGGTTGCTGTGGCTTTGGTCGGGTGGGCTCCTCGGATTGCTGTGCCGGTGACGTGGGTGTTGCTCGGGGTGGTGATTCTTGTGGACTTCCTGGGGGAGTTTCGGTTGGTGGATGTTTCGGTGTTGCAGTTTCTTTCGCCGTTTGTCGCTGTTTTGGTTGGTGGGGGGAGTGTGGTGTTGGTTGGGGCTTTTGTGGGGTTGGTGGGGGTTGGGTTGGTGGGGTTGCGGCGGCGGGATATGGGGTGATGGGCTTCCGGCTCGCGCTGGTACCAGCGGTGGGGTCGGCTTGACCTGGGGCCCCTTGCGCGTGCCCTTGGGCCTCCCGGGGGCACGGGATGAAAC
>NZ_JANAVO010000034.1 GCF_024213555.1 Allokutzneria sp. A3M-2-11 16
GCCGATGAGCGTGTCTTGCACGCCACGTACGGGTGTAAGGACTTGGCGATGTTGTTGTGCACCAAGCTGCAGATCCACCCGAGTGAGGCCAAGCGGCGCACGAGGTTGGTACGCGAGTTGCCGGGACTGCCCCACACCCGCGACGCGATGTATGCGGGTGCGATCAGTGGCGAACACGCGCTGGTCATCTCGGATGCGATCAAGCGTCTTCCGTCGGAGTATGTGGAGGATGCGGATCGGGTGTTGGCGGATGTGGCGCCGACGTTGGACCCGCAGTTCCTGATGCGTGCCGGAAAATATGTGCGGACTGTGGTCGACCCCGATGGTGTCTATCGCGATGAGAAGGACGCGATTGCGCGGCGGGCGGCGCGGATGTTCCGGGACAAGGACGGAAGCCTGTCTTTCAGTGCCACGGTGGGTCCGCTCGATGGTGAGAAGATTTTCAACTTCTTGTTGGCGTTGTCCAAGCCCAGGAGTGTGGACGGGGAGAAAGACCCCCGGACGTTCGAGCAGCGGTTGGCTGATGCGTTCGTTGAGGCGATGACGATCGCGATGACCGCCCGCGACATCCCCGGGCTGCCGCGTTCCCTGCTGGTCGTGACGATGGACGCGGACAACCTGAAGGACAAGGCCGGGTGCGCTCGGACTGACACTGGGCAGCCGGTGTCCCCGGGCTTGGCCCAGCAGGCGGCCTGTGATGCCGACCTCGCTCACATCGTCCTCGGTGAGGGGGGCGAACCCCTCGCCTACGGACGCGGACGACGCCTGGCCTCACCGGCTCAGCGGAGAGCGCTGGCGGTGCGGGACAAGGGATGTGCCTTCCCGGGTTGTGATCGGCCTCCGGCATGGACGGAAGCTCATCATGTGGTGCATTGGATCGAGGGCGGGCCGACCGATCTCGACAACCTCGTTCTGCTCTGTGTGTATCACCATCATGTGATGCACGAACAGGATTGGGTGATCATCTTCGAGCATAGGATACCGGCGTTCATTCCCCCGAAATGGATCGACGCCGACCAGGAACCCTTGCGGAACATCAGGGTGGACTGCCCACTGACGCTATAGACCCGGGACGTCCATAGTGGACGGACGCCCCGGGGAGGAGGTACTGACGTCGAGGACGCTAGGTGTCCCCGGCCACGCCGTGCTGGCTGAGCAGTTCGGCGATTTCCCTGCTCTGCGGCGGTAACCAGGCGTCCTTGGTGCTCGCCCCGGCCGCGAGCAACGCGGCCGCCGTTCCTAGCCAGTCCACGGGCGGTCGGACGTACTGGTCAAACGAGAGTGCCGTGAGCAGTGAGAGCAGTGGGGTGCCGTAGCGGTCCGGATCGTGGCCGTCCGGCGGAACACCGTGGTCGAGCAGCAATCGCACGACCTCGGCTCGGCCGTGAAAGGAGGCGCGGTGCAGAGCTGGGTTCTGGTTGGCGCCGCCTGCCTCGACCGGGAAACCCAGGTCGAGCATGAGCCGCACTGCGTCGGTCAGTCCGTTCTCCGCGGCGGCGCAGAGCAGTGAGAGGTCCTGGTGTGTGAGCCCGGCGAGCAAGCCGGGCGAGGAATCCAGCAACCGCAACGCCTTAACCCGGTCCGCGGCCATGCAGGCCCCGAGGAAGCGGTCGGTGTCGGTGACCACGGCAGGGGCGGCGGCGCGCGCCAACAGTTCGGCGACCGTGTGGTTGCCCCGGCGCACCGCGAGCCGCAGTGGTGTCATGTCGTCCTGGGACGAGATGGGCGCGCCTGCGTCGAGCAACGCCTGGACGACTTCGGGTGCGCAGTCGTGGACTACCGCGTGCCACACCAGTTCGCCGCGCTCGGACAGGTCACCCGTCGAGGCCGTGAGCAGCCGCACCCCGGCGGTGTCGTTCCTGCCGATCATGCGCAGCAGCGCGTTGCTGCGCGGTTCGGCGGCGCCGTGGGCGAGCAGGAGACTCAGGCATTCGTGATCGGCGTGCTCGGCGGCCAGGTACAGCGGCTCGCCGTCATGGACGTCGGGGTCGGCCCCGCGTTCGAGCAGCAGCCGGACGAGCGCGGGGTGATTGGCGTCGATCGCGCAGCCCAACGGCGACACAGCCTCGGTCCACCCGGGGAGGCCGTTGAGGTGCGCGCCCGCGTCCAGGAGCAGGTCGACCACCTTGAGCAGGCCGACGGCCCTGGCCGGGTCCAGTCGGTGCCAGCGGGATGTGCAGGCGAAGGTGAGCGGAGGATTGCCTGGCGGGCCGTCTATGGCGGTGGCCAGCGCGGGATTGGTGGCCAGGAGCTCACGCACAACGCGGTGTTCGCCGACTGCCGCCGCGGTCCAGATGTCGCTGGCGGCGAGGCCGGGGGTCTCAGCGAGCAGCCTGCGCGCCCTGGGCAACGCCCAATCCGTCGTGGCGTGACGCAAGGCGTACGCCTTCTCGTCACGGCTGGCTGTCAGCTGCGCGACCGCGGCGACGAGCTTGGGCCAGCTGGGGAAGCCGTGTTCTCTGGCGATTACCAGCTGGGCCGCGCTGAGCCTGGTCGCGCCCGGTCCGGGTGGGCAGGGATGCACGGTCATCCGGCGCAGGGCTTCGGGATCTCCCGCTGCGGCAGCCCGCCGGAGTTCCTTGGCCCGTCGGCGGAGTTGGTCCAAGTCCGGCTGCCGCGTCAGGGAAGGGCCGCTGTCCACGACATCTCCTTTCGCTTGCCCGTGGTCCGCGCCGGGCCGAAAGAAGATGACAGTGTGCGGTCGACGACCGGGTGATGGAGGTGGACTCAAGTCCTTCCCGCGGACCGGCTGCGCCCTCCGAACGCGAGTTGAAGTGTACCCGTCGCCGGGCGTCCGGGGGAGATCCCGTGCACAGGCCCGTGATGGCTGCGGCGTGGGCTGGAGACGAACGCCGAAGGGTGGTCGTCCACAGTGGACGACCACCCCGACGGATCAGTTGTCGTGGCAGTTGGCGGATTCGTCCACGATCGCGTAGCGATGGGGCCGCCAGGCGAACACGCCGCCGCCAGGACTCCGGCGACGGCGGCGGGGCCGCCCTGGACAGCGGGCTACAACTCGTTCTTGGTGAAGGAACGACTGAAGACGTACGCGCAGCGGATGTAACCGCAGTCGACGGTCACCACCGGGTCGGCGACGACGGGGTACGCGGCACCCCGGTGCTCGAGGACCTGGGTCAGCGTCGTGCCGGTCAGCTCATAGCGGGTGGCGAGGCGCTTTCCCTTGGCATCAACAGCCCATGCGGGGGCGACGCGGCCGAGGGGCGGCGAAGATACGTGCGAGCGACACAATCCCTCCCGAAGGTCGCAGTGCTTGACGACCTCCAGGCTGCTCCGCCCGGCGCAGCGCCGTGTCAACCGCTCGGCTGATCCTCGGCGTCATCCGGCGCAGCAGAGAGCGGTAGAACGCCCGCGGTGACGTTGTCGTGCACCTCGGCCGCGCGGGTGAGCGCGGAGGTGACCAGCTGCTCCGCCGCTTCCTGGGCGTCGTCGGGGTGCTCGCGCAGCACGTCGGCGATCTCCTCGGCGCTCAACGACTTGTGGAAGCCGTCGCTGCCGACCACGACGGCGAGCACGCCCTCGGCGGAGACGCGGGTGCTGCCGAAGGACATCGGGTCGACGGGGTGCGCGCGGCCCAGGGTGGTGAGCACGACGTGGTCCCAGTCGTTGGGGTCCTCGTCGTAGTCGGCCAGCTCCTCCTCGGTCAGCTCGGCGGCGTACTCGCGCATGCGCTGGCCCTGGGTGTGGTCGACGGTGTGCACGCGCAGCTCGTCCTCGTGCAGCGTCCACACTCGACAGTCACCGGTCCAGGCGACCTCGACCACGTTCAGCTCGGGGAGGAAGACGGCCACCGCGGCGACCGCGTCGGGGATGCGGGCGCCCTTCTCCGCGGCCGCGTTCTGCCGCTCGCGCATCTCCTCGCCCGCCGCGAGCAGCCCGGCGACCGCGCCGTGCTCCGCGCCGACGGCGACGGCCTCCTGCACGCAGGCCGGGGAGGCCGCGACCACGTGCTCGTCACCGCCGATGCCGTCGACGACCGCGAGGGCGGTCGCACCGCCGAGGGCTCCCGCCGCGGCGATCGCGTCCGCGTTCGACGGCCGGGGTCCCTGCTCACAGGCCATGCCAACGACCAGCTCGCGGCGCTGTTCGCCCACGTCACTCCCCTACTCCGTCGGACCGGTCCCGACATGATCTCCTGACGGTAGTCCGCCGCGCACGCCGAGAACACGATGATGCCTGGCTCGCCACCCCGCCCGTCCGGTGGCACCCCGAAAAACCCGTTTGCCCGGTCCGGGCGGTTCCGCCTACCCTGCCCCGGACGCCCTCGAACAGCGCGAAGGAGGTGAGAGCCGTGATCACTACGACGATCATGCGCTCCCTTCTCGCCGTGAGGGCGTCGAGGTCCTGATCCGGGAGCGCGCACAGCGTCCCGAGAGGAATCTCCACCCATGACCGATCTGGTCATCCGCCCGCTGGTCCCCGGCGAGGTCGAGCTCTTCGAATCCCTTCCGCACGACGGCCTGACCGGCTTCGCCATCGGCGGCACGACGTACGCCGAACTGGCCGCGAAGGGCGAGTACCGCCCCGAATGGAGCTGGATCGCCCTGCGCGACGGCGTCGTCGTCGCGCGGGCCGCCTGGTTCGGCGGGCCGAAGGACGACGCTCCGCTGGCACTGGACTGGTTCGACTTCACCGACGCCGACGCGGCTGTCGAACTGCTGCGCCGCGCGCCGTACCGCACCGAGTACAACCTCCACGTCGAGCCGGGTTGGCGCGACCGCCCGGACGTGGTCGCCGCGGCGAGCGCCCGCTATGACGCGGCGATCGCCGCGGGCATGACCAAGCTGGTCGAGCGCTTCACCTACATGTGGACCCCCGACAACGGGTTGCCGGAACGCCCCGGGCGCCTGGTGTTCCGGCAGGAACCGGACGACGGGGTGTTCTTCGACATCTTCCGCAGGATGAACGAGAGCACCCTCGACGCGCACGCCCGCAGGACGATCGAGCTGCACGGCGTCGAGGCCGCCGCGCAGGAGGACATGGACTTCCTGCGCTGGATGCCCAGTCCCCGCGAGTGGTGGCGGGTCGCCTGCACCCCGGACGGCGACATCGTCGGGCTGAGCGTGCCGAGCAGGCACAGCAAGCCGGTGATCGGCTACATCGGGGTCGTCCCGGAGCACCGCGGCCACGGCTACGCCTACGACCTGCTCGTGGAGGCCACCCACCTGCTCGTCGCCGAGGGCGCGCAGCAGATCAAGGCGGGCACCGACAAGGGGAACATCCCGATGGCCAAGGCGTTCGCCAAGGCCGGGTACCCGGTCTACCGGGAGCGGACCGACCTGGTCTACCCGGCCTGATCGCCGGGCGCACCGCGTGCGGAGCCCCGCTCGCGGTGCGCCTTCTGCCGGCAGGCGCCGCCGCAGTAGCGGGGGCGCCTGCCCGTGGCGGGTGCCTCGATCGCCGTTCCGCACACCGCACACAGGAGCGGTGTTTCGTTACTTTCGTTACGGAGCAGTTCCAGGACGAGGGCGGTCATCCGCCCGGACCCGGCGTTCCTGCGCTCCATGGCGACGCAGCCGACCAGCAGCGACATCACCTCCTCGACGCCGATGTCGTCCCGGACCCCGCCCGCGCGCTGGGCTGCGGCGAGCAGGTCGCCGACCGCCCTGGTCACCTCCGCGGCGACCCGCGCCCACGGGCCGGAGCCGTCCTCGACCACCTGCGCGAGCGCCCGGTTCAGCGAGATCCGGATGATCGCCGCGGTGAAGAACCCGAAGAACGCCTCAGCAGGCCGTTCGTCGTCTACGAGGCCCTGCGCGTCCGCTCGGAAGCTGTCGAAGCGCGCCGCGACCACCTCTTCGAACAACAGCTCCTTCGTGGCGAAGTGCCGGTGCACCGTGCCCGCGCCGACCCCGGCTCGCCTGGCGATCTCATCGAGGGGCACGCCGAGCCCGTGCTCGGCGAACGCGGCCGAGGCGGCGGCGAGCACCCGCTCCCGGTTCCGCCGGGCGTCCGCCCTCGGTGGTGTCGGTGGTGTCGTCGTCGCGACCATGCGGCACCTCCATCAAACGGGTCATCCGCCCCGATTGTAACCGAAGATCAACCTGCCGGAGCCGCACCTCTATAGTTGCCCTCCCCAAGGGGGCCAAGACCCGCGCACGATCGAAAGGACCCGCCTTGAGCGGCACCGGACACGCCGGAACGATTCTGCTTCTCGGTGGGCGCAGCGAGATCGGTCTCGCCGTCGCCGTTCGCCTGATCGGCCCGGACAGCACGGTCATCCTCGCCGCCAGACGGAGCTCCGACCTGGACTCCCAGGAGTCGGTGCTGCGCGTCGCGGGCGCCACGGTGGAGCGGGCCGAGTTCGACGCCGACATCGTCGACGACCACGAGGCGTTCCTGCAGAAGATCACCGAGCGGCACGGCCCGCTCGACGTGGTGATCACCGCCTTCGGCATCCTCGGCGACCAGCGGCGGGCCGAGACCGACGCCGCGCACGCGGTGTCCATCGTGCACACCGACTACGTCGCGCACGTCAGCATCCTGACCCTGCTGGCCAAGCGGCTGCGCGAGCAGGGAAGGGGCACCCTCGTGGTGTTCTCCTCGGTCGCGGGCGTCCGGGTGCGGCGGGCGAACTACGTCTACGGCTCGGCCAAGGCCGGGCTGGACGGGTTCGCGGCCGGCCTCGCCGACGCGCTCGTGGGCAGCGGCGTGCGGCTGCTGCTGGTCCGGCCCGGTTTCGTGATCGGCAGGATGACCGAGGGCATGACCCCGGCCCCGCTGTCCAGCACCCCGGACCAGGTCGCCGAGGCCACCGTGCGCGCGTTGCGCAGGGGCAAGGGCGAGGTGTGGGTGCCCGCGACGCTGCGCCCGCTGTTCGCGGTGCTGCGGCTGCTGCCCAGGGCGGTGTGGCGGCGAATGCCGCGCTGACGCCCGCTCTGGGCGAATGAGTGCGGCTTTCCGCTACACTGCGCCCGAGAGACCGGTCGAGCTTCCGTACAGCTCCAATAACGAATGCATCAATTTCCACCTCGATCGTCCTGCCAAGGCGATTGCACTCATACGCTTTTCCCACCCGTTCGACGCGGTCGGGGATAAAGCGGGGTGTCGGCCGTCGCCACACCGGACCTGAAAGACTTCGCCCATGACTTTCGATGCCGAGACCGTCGCGGCGTGGACCGACCTCCCCGCGGCCGAACTCCGCATCCAGGCACAGCGGCTCGCCAGTGCCCGGCTGCCGGTGGACCACCCCGTATGGCGCTACATCCGCAAGGACCCGGCCCTGGCCGCGAAGTTGCGCGGTGCCCTGTCCGGTCTGCTGACCACGATCAAGGGCAGCCGGGACGAGCACATGCACCGGATCTGGATCAACGCGGCGCGCACCGCGCTCAGCGACAAGGCCGTGGCGCCCGCCCCGGCCAAGGAGAAGACCAGGGAAAAGGCCAAGGCCCCTGCCCCGAGGGTGGAGGCCCAGGTGGTGGAGCAGCGGGTGGTCGAGCAGCCGCCCGCCGAGCAGCCGAAGGCCGCCTCCAGCGTCGCACCGATGCTGTTCCAGCAGCCCGGCAAGACCAGCGGTGACCTGAGCTAACTCCGGACAGAATTCGCGCAATTGCGATGAACGAGTGACGATAACGCACTCGGGGAACACCGCTGCACTAATCCGGAGTTATCCCCTTCGGGCAATTCGATGCCCGGACCCGGCCGAAATGTGATGGTCCGTCACGGCCAGGCCGGGTCCTCGCCCGCGATCGCCGAGCAGATCTCGGCCAGCTGCGCGACCTGCTCGGGGCCGAGCCGGTCGAAGATCATCCGGCGGACCTCCCCGACGTGCCCGGGAGCGGCCCCGGCCAGCGCGGCGAAACCCTCGTCGGTGAGCGTGGCCAGCACGATCCGCGCGTTGCCGGTATTGCGGCAGCGACTCACCCAGCCCTGCGCCTCCAGCCTGCCCACCGCGTGCGAGAGCGCGCTCGGCGAGGTCCCGGCCAGCGTGGCCAGCTCGCTCATCGTCGAGGTCCGGTCCGGGCACTCCGACAGGGCCACCAGGATCAGGTAGTAGGCGTGCGGCAGCCCGGAATCGCGCTGGAGCTGCTGGTCCAGCGCGGACCAGAGCATCCGGTTGGCCCGGAGGTAGGCCCGCCACGCCCGTTGCTCGGCATCGCTGAGCCAGCGCACGTCCTCGGTCATGGCGGCCATCGTACCGACAACACTTGAACTCTCAATTGTGCGGCGCTACCGTCGTTGTTGAAACTCGAACAACAATGAGGAGCACGCTGTGCCAAGCTCGCCCCCGCAAGCGGGTCTTCGATGACCGAGCCCGCCGCCGCGTTCGACCGCTTCCTGCCGAAGGCCCTGCCCCTGGCCCGCGCCCAGCGGGAGTGGACGCCCGCCGACGGCCCGCTGCCCTCGATCTACCTCGGGCACGGCGCTCCCCCGCTCTTCGACGACGAGCTGTGGATCGACCAGCTCTTCGCGTGGGCGCAGAGCCTGCCCAGGCCGAAGAACATCCTGATCGTCAGCGCCCACTGGGAGGCGGCACCGCTGAGCCTGAGCTCCGCGGCCGCGAACACACCGCTGGTCTACGACTTCAGCGGCTTCGCGAGGCGCTACTTCGAGATGACCTACGAGACGCCGGACGCGACCGAGCTGTCCCGGCGGGTCACGGCCGCGATGCCGGACAGCGAGCCCGTGCACCGGCACGCCCGCCGCGGCCTGGACCACGGGGCGTGGGTGCCGCTGAAGGTGATGTACCCGCTCGGCGACATCCCGGTGCTCCAGCTGAGCATGCCCACCCATGACCCGGAGAGGTTGCTGGAACTGGGAAAGCGGCTGCGGTCGCTGCGCGCGGAGGGCACGCTGGTGATCGGGTCCGGGTTCATGACCCACGGCCTGCCGTACCTGACCCGCGAGATGTGGACCGGGAACGTGGTGCCCGGCTGGTCGTCGGACTTCGACGCGTGGGCCGCCGAAGCCCTGGACCGCGGCGACGTGGACACGCTCGCCGACTACCGGAACAAGGCGCCGGGGCTGCCCTACGCGCACCCGACGGTCGAGCACTACGTGCCGCTGTTCGTCACCCTCGGCGCGGCCGACCGGGCGGACGCGCCCGTCCGGACCACCATCGACGGTTACCTGATCGGTCTCTCGAAGAGATCCTTCGAGGCCGCCTGATCGTTTCTGATCGTTTACTGTCGATCGCATGTTCGCTGCCGAACGGCGTCAGGCCGTGCTGGAGCTGGTCCGGGCCAACGGGATGGTCTCGCTGCGCGAGCTGGCCAGGATCGTCCAGGCCAGCGAGGTGACGGTGCGGCGGGACCTGCGCAGGCTGGAGGCGGAGGGCCTGCTGGCGCGCAGGCACGGTGGGGCGGTGGCCAACGAGGCGCCGTCCTACGAGCCGAGTTACACGGAGAAGACGCAGGTCGCGAGCGCGGAGAAGGCCGCGATCGCCAATGCGGCGGCCGAGCTGGTGGCGCCGGGCGATGCCATCGTGCTCGGCGCGGGCACCACCACGCAGGCGCTGGCGCGGCGGCTGGCCCGGCTGTCGAACCTGACCGTGCTGACCAACTCGCTGCTCGTGGCGCAGGCGTTCGCGCGCTCGCGCGGCATCGAGGTGCTGATGCCCGGCGGCACGCTGCGCGGGTCGATCTTCGCGCTCGTCGGGGCGGTCGCCGAGGAGTCGATCGGCGGTCTGCGGATGCAGCGGGCGTTCCTGTCCGGCAACGGGCTGACCGCGGCGCGCGGCCTGTCCACGCCGAACGTGGCGGTGGCCGCGATGGACCGGGCGATGGCGGCGACCGCGGCCGAGGTTGTCGTGCTCGCCGACCACACCAAGCTCGGCGTGGACACGATGGTGCAGACGGTGCCCCCGGAGGGCATCGCGCACCTGGTCACGGACTCGGCGGCCGACGCGGAGGAGATCGCCGCGCTGCGCAGGCTGGGCGTGGACGTGCACGTCGCCAAGGCTTGATCGAGTCTGGTCATTTCCGGACAGTTTTCGTCCAAATATTGACTCTTGGTGCTCGCCGCCCCGCTAATTGGGATCGCTCTCCCCCTGTCCCGCGCCGCCGCCGAGCCAGGAGGTCACCGAGGTGTCCGCTCTTCTGAGTGCCCTCGTCGCCGCGCTCACCGTGGTGACCGCCGTACCGGTCTACCCGCAGCCGGGGCCGGGCACCCAGGTGGTCGACCAGGACGCGAAGCTCGCCGGGTTCCCGGAGCGGGGCTGGTTCAAGGCCAACATCCCGTTCGTCGACCTGCCGGACAAGCAGATCGAGGCGGTCTACTACTACCGCTGGCGCACCTTCTACGAGGCGCAGAAGTACACCCGCGAGGGGTGGATCACCAGCGAGTTCCTCGGCCCGGTCGGCTACTCCGCGCCGGACGGCGGGATCGTGGCGGCGGCCGGGCACCACGTGTACGAGGGGCGGTGGCTGCGCGACACCCGCTACCTCGACGATTACCTGCGCTACTGGATGCGCGGTGCCGGGGCGGGGCCGAAGCCCGCGACGGAGTTCCTGAACAAGAACACCACGGACTGGGCGCACCAGTACTCCTCGTGGCTGGCCGACGCGGCGCTGCGGCGGGCCGAGGTGACCGGTGACCTCGGCTTCGCCGCGAGCCTGCTGCCGGAGCTGAAGCGGCACTGGGAGCGCTGGTCTCCCCAGTACAACGCCGAACTCGGGCTCTACTGGCAGACGCCGGTATGGGACGCGATGGAGTACACGGCCAGTTCGTACCAGAGCCCCGATCCGTACCACGGCGGTGACGGCTTCCGTCCGACGCTGAACAGCTACCAGATCGCCGACGCGAGGGCGATCGCGGAGCTGGCCCGGCGAACCGGTGACCGCGCCACGGAGCGCATCTACCGGGACCGCGCGGCCGCGCTGACGAAGGCGCAGGAGAAGTGGTTGTGGGACAAGGACAAGAAGTTCTACAAGCACGTCATGCGGGACGACAACCCGGACCGCGTGAAGATCGCCGACCGCGAGCAGATCGGCTTCGTGCCGTGGATGTTCCACGCCGCGCCACCCGACAACGCCGAAGCTTGGGCGCAACTCCGTGACCCACAAGGGTTTTCAGCACGGTTCGGTCCGACCACCGTGGAGCGTCGGAGTCCTTGGTTCATGAAGGACACGGAGAAGGGGTGCTGCCAGTGGAGCGGGCCGAGCTGGCCGTACGCCACGAGCCAGACCCTGACCGCCCTGGCCAACCTGCTGATCGACTACCCCGCCCAGTCCTATGTGGACAAATCGGATTATGTTGCGCTGTTGAGGGGATACGCACTCACCCAGACCAAGGACGGCAGGCCCTATGTCGCCGAGGCGCACCACCCCGATGAGCAGCGTTGGCTCTATGACAGCAAGAACCACAGCGAGGACTACAACCACTCGACCTACGCCGACCTGGTCCTGTCCGGCCTGCTCGGCGTACGGCCGCAGTCCGACGACAGCGTCCGGATCAGCCCCCTGGCAACCTGGTCCCACTTCGCGGTGGAGAACCTGGCATACCACGGCCGGAACCTGAGCGTGGTGTGGGACAAGGACGGCAAGCACTACGGTCGTGGTCAGGGGCTGCGCGTCTACCTTGACGGACACGAGGTCGCCCGGCAGCAAGATCTCAAGCCACTACGGCTGCCTGTTCCACGCGGCGCCGTGAAACCGTTGCCGCGCTTGGTGGACGACGCTGCGAACATCGGCGGTTCGGGGTTCCCGTTGGCGAGCGCGTCGTACTCCAACGTCGGCAACGGTGATCACCCCGCGCAGGCCAACGACGGCCAGAACTTCTTCCTGGACGTGCCGAACACCCGCTGGACGAGCTACCGCTCCCCCAATCCGACCGACTGGCTGGCGATCGACTTCGGCAAACCGACCGCGACCTCGGACGTGCGGCTGTTCTTCTACGACGACGGAGGCGGAGTTCGCGTGCCTGCCTCGTACCTGTTGCAATACAAGCACTCTGACGGTTCTTGGGTGGACGTGCCCAAGCAGCGCAGGGCGCCGACCGCGGGGAACGACCTCACGCGGATCACGTTCCCCACGGTGACGACGACCGCGCTGCGCGTTGTCGGGACACCGCAAGCGGGAGCGTCGTTCGGGCTGACGGCTTTCCAGTCCTGGCGCGGCTAGCGGAAGTCGTCGGCGTGATCGCGCGCCCACTCCGCGAACGTGCGCGCGCGTCCGGTGACCGGCTCGGCGGTCGAGATCGTCCAGTCCTGGTCGGCCCACTCGGGGTCGGACTTCTCCTGGTCCGCGCCGTCGTAGGACTCGTAGCCGAGGAGGAAGTCCGCGTTGGCCGCGGCGAAACCGCCCTGGGCGAGGTAGAGCTCACGGGCGCGCTCGCGGCTGACCTCCTCGAAGCCGATCTCCCGGCCGATGGCCTCCGCGATGGCCTTGACCTGGTCGCGGTAGGTGATCTGCTCCGGCCCGTTGACGTCGTACGCCCGCCCCGCGTGCCCGTCCTCCGTCAGCGCGGCGAGTGCGACCTCGGCGATGTCGCGCTCATGCGTCGGGAACCAGGCCAGGTCCGGGTTGGGATCGCGGACCACGCCCTCGGCGCGGATCGACGGGCCCCACAACCAGAGCTTGTTGATCGCGAACTCGCCGGGCCGGACGTGTGTCCACTGTAGACCGGAGGCTTCCACGGCCTGTTCGATCGGCAGGTGGTAGGTGGTGTCGTGGCCGAAGGTCACCGCGCCCGAGGACAGGGTGACGATGCGCCGCACCCCGGCTTCGACCGCGCGGGCGACGATCGCTTCGGCGGTTCCGGGGACCGGGAAGAGGTACATCCGCTCGACGCCGTCCAGAGGCAGCGACGCCGGGTCGCCGAGGTCGCCCCCGAAGACCTCGACGCCTTCCGGGAACCGCGCGGCGGACGGGTTGCGAGTCAGCGCACGCACCGAAACCCCTTGCCGGGCAAGCTGGTCGACCACGATCCGGCCGACGTTGCCGGTCGCGCCGGTCACCAGGACCTTCATCTGCTTCCCCCTGAGATGCCTTGCTCCAACGTGCGGATGACCGTCGCGGCCGCACCGTGGCGGGGCATCCGGCCCCTGCCGACCGCGTCGCAGGCGCTGTAGACCAGGGACCACAGCACCGATTCGATCCACGACGGATCGGCTCCGGCGTCGAACGTCCCATCGGCCTGCCCGCGCTTGATGAGGGCTCGCACCGCCTGGCTGCCTTCGTCGTCCTGGTCCACGCCGCCGATGCTGGCCAGGATCTCGGTGTCGCCGTAGAGGTACAGAACCCGTTCGGCGACGCTGAGCATCGCGGTGACCAGCCTGCGCATCGCCTCCCCCGGCTCGCCCCGGGCGATGTCGGCTTCCTCGGTCGCCTCCCCGAGCACGCGCAGCGAGTCCATGGTGACCGCGTTGACCAGGTCTTCTCGTTCGGCGAAGTAGCGCTGCACGGTGCTGCGGCCCACCTCCGCCGCGGCCGCGATGTCCGCGAGCGTCGCGGCACGGTCCTTGGCCAGCGTGGCCGCCGCAGCCGCCAGGATCGCCCGCTTCGTGCGGCCTCGCACACCTGTTTCGAGGTCTTCCATACCGGAAACGTATCACACTTGACTATTTTTAGGTCATCCATGACTCATTTTTGTTGCCGTACATCACTGGAAGCATCCGAAACGGCGGTTTGAGCAGGGCCAACTGGGGTTTCACCGAGGGCGCGTGCAGTGGGTATGTCAGATATGAGATAGCGTCGAGGGCATGCCTGACAGCTCCGAACAGCTCTCCGCCTACCTGCGCCAGATCGGCCGCCTGGTCCGGGACTCCCGCAAGCACCGGGGGTGGACGCAGGCGCAGCTCGCCGAGGCGCTCGGCACCAGCCAGAGCGCGGTGCACCGGATCGAGCAGGGCAACCAGAACCTCAGCCTGGAGATGCTGACCAGGATCGGCGCGGCGCTGGACTCCGAGATCGTCACACTCGGCCGGTCCGGGCCGATGCACCTGCGCGTCGAGGGCGGACGACCGCTCTCCGGCAGCATCACCGTGAAGACCAGCAAGAACGCCGGGGTCGCGCTGCTCTGCGCGGCGCTGCTGAACTCGGGCAGGACCACCCTGCGCAAGGTCGCGCGCATCGAGGAGGTGAACCGGCTCCTCGAAGTCCTCGCCAGCATCGGCGTGCGCACGCGGTGGCTCAACGAGGACAACGACCTGGAGATCGTCCCGCCCGCGCGGCTCGACCTGGCGGGCATGGACGTCGCGGCGGCGCGGCGGACCAGGAGCATCATCATGTTCCTCGGTCCGCTGATGCACCACGAGGACGAGTTCGAACTGCCGTACGCCGGCGGCTGCGCGCTCGGCACCCGCACCGTCGAACCGCACATGACGGCGCTGCGCCCCTTCGGCCTCGAAGTCAAAGCGGCCTCCGGCAGCTACCGCGCCCAGGTCGACCGCTCCCGCCACCCCACCCGCGCGATCGTGCTGACCGAGCGCGGTGACACCGTCACCGAGAACGCGCTGATGGCCGCCGCCGGACACCACGGCACGACGGTGATCCGCAACGCCAGCCCGAACTACATGGTGCAGGACCTGTGCTTCTTCCTCACCGAACTGGGCGTGCGGATCGAGGGCATCGGCACCACCACGCTCACCGCGCACGGCCTGCCCCGCATCCACCGCGACGTCGACTACTCGCCGTCCGAGGACCCCATCGAGGCGATGAGCCTGGTGACGGCCGCGATCGTGACCGGCTCGGAGATCACCGTGTGCCGCGTGCCGATCGAGTTCATGGAGATCGAGCTGGCGCTCCTGGAGGAGATGGGCCTCGACTACGACCGCGGCGAGGAGTACCCCGCCGCCAACGGCCGCACCCGCCTGCTCGACCTCGTCGTGCGCCCCAGCAGCCTCCGCGCCCCCAACGACAAGATCCACCCGATGCCGTTCCCTGGGTTGAACATCGACAACCTCCCGTTCTTCGCGCTCATCGGGGCGACGGCGCAAGGGACCACTCTCATTCACGACTGGGTATACGAGAATCGCGCGCTGTACTTGACGGAGCTGACGAAGCTTGGTGGGCGGGTGTCATTGTTGGACGCGCATCGGGTGAATGTGGAAGGTCCGACTCGGTGGTCGGCGGCGGAGGTTATTTGTCCGCCTGCGCTGCGGCCCGCGGTAGTGGTGCTGCTGGCGATGCTGGCGGCGAAGGGGACGTCGGTGTTGCGGAATGTTTATGTGATTAATCGGGGGTATGAGCAGTTGGCTTCGCGGTTGAATCAGCTGGGGGCTCGGATTGAGATCTTTCGGGATCTTTGAGGGGTTTCCTGCTTGCGCGGACTGGGCTTGCGGCAGGCGGTGCTGGGCTTCCAGCTTGTGTGGCTGGGCTTCCAGCGGAGTTGGCTGGACTTCCAGCGGGCGGCGCTGGGCTTCCAGCGTGGGGGTCGGCTTGACCTGGGGGCCCCTTGCGCGTGCCCTTGGGCCTCTCGGGGGCACG
>NZ_JANAVO010000035.1 GCF_024213555.1 Allokutzneria sp. A3M-2-11 16
AGCCTTGCGCCCCTATCCGATGAATCAGCAGGCCAGGGCCACGTCTGAGCGAGTCAGATAGTGAAGGTAATTCGGCATGAACTTCAGCACCAGCGCCAGGTTGACGTGCACGGTGCCTTCGAGCTTGGGCAGCGCGCGGATGTGGCCCGTCGCGGTGTTGAAGTAGGTGTCCTTCTCGAAGCCCTTGGCCGCGATCACGTCCCACAGCAGGTCGATGACGCGCTCGCCCTCGCTGGTCACCTTCATCTTGGTGATGGGGTTGAACAACAGGTAGCGGCGGTCCTCGGCGGTCGCGGAGCGGAAGTAGTCCACCGCGCGGTCGCTGAACATCTTCATAGCCGCCAAGCGGGCGTACGCGTCCACAAAGGACTGGCGCACGTGGCCGAACTCGGTGACCCGATTGCCGTAGAGAATCCTGTTGTGCGCGTGGGTGATCGCCTCGTAGAAGGAGTGCTCCGCGATGCCGATCGAGGCCGTGCACAGGTTGAACTTGCCAACATTGACAGTGTTCAGCGCGGCACTGAACGCGTCGGCGCCGGTGTGCAGGATGTCGGCTTCGGTGACCGGGTAGTCCTCCAGCCGGAACGCGCTGACGAACATCTGCGAGTTCACGACGTTCTTGATGAGCTTGAAGCTCGGGTGCTGGCTGTCCACCGCGAAGAACACGTATCCGTCCGTGCCCTCGACGTCCGCGCGGCGCCCGAACACCGACACCATCCCGGCGATGTTGCCGTTGCCGATGTAGTACTTGTCGCCCGTCGCCGTGAAACCGCCCGCGCTCGGCGTCAGGACCATGTCCGTGGAGTAGACGTCGGCCCCGTGCTCCTTCTCCGACAGTCCGAACGCGAACACCGCGCCGCTGTCCAGCAGGGCCGCCGCGCGCGCACGGGCCTCCGCGTTGTCGCTCATCCAGATCGGGCCCAGGCCCAGGACGGTGACCTGCCAGGCGTACCAGTAGGACAGCCCGTAGAAGCCGAGGATCTCGCTCAGCGCGGCGTTGCGTGCGGCGTCCCACCGCTTGCCCGGGTCACCGGCGGCGTCCGCGGCCGGGGTGTTGAAGGTGGCGAAGAGCTTCTCGCGCTTGATGAAGTCGAGGAAGTCGGTGTACCAGACGCGGTCCAGGTGATCGGAGATCAACCGCTGCTTGCCGCGCGACTCGAACCAGTCGATCAGCGCCCGCAGCTTCCCCCGCGTCTCGGCGTCGAGGTGCTCCGGGTCGTAGGCGACCGGGTTGAACAGCGCCGGGTACTCCATCTCAGCCACCACAGGTTCCCTCCGCCCACGCCATGTTACCGCCCAGTACCCTACCAGCCGGTAACAACCGTGGGTGTACCCAATGTGGCATTTGTTTCGTCAGACGTAACCAATGCCACATTGGGTAGATCATCGTGGGGTCAGGTTGAGGGGACGTGGATGGTGTTCAGGGTGAGCACGCCGTTCGCCCGTGCGCCGTTGAGGGTGCGGACGGCGCCGACGGAGTCCTTGCGGATGGTGTACCAGGAGTCCACGTAGTCGGCGTCGTTGGTCCAGAAGGAGTCCGGCACGGCGGCCAGGATCGCGTCGACGACGGGGATGTACTCGCCCGCGCCGGCCACCGCGAGGATCGCCTTCGCCGCGGCCCGCGCCAGCTCCTCCCAGCTGAAGTTGTCGTCCTCCTCCATCATCACCGCGTCGGCGGCGGCGTACTTGAAGTGCGACCAGTTCACGAGCACCTGGTTCGGCGTGTACGTCGTCTTGTCGTGGTCGAGGTAGGGCATCTGCACGGTGTCCACGACGGGCTTGTTGTCCGGCCCGACGCCCGCGACCAACGTGTAGATCTCCGCGTCACCGCGCAGGTTCGGCTCGTGGTCCTTGGCGAGCCGGATCGAAGTGATCTTCGCGGCGTCGTAGCCGCCCGCGGCCGAGGGCTCGTCAGCGCGCACGCCGAGGGCACGCAACGAAGCCCTCAGCTTGGCCAGGTTCGCGGCCAGCACGCGCTTGCGGTCGACTGCGACGACGAACAGCGGCCGATCGGTGGGCGGCGCGTCGACAGAAATCCGCTGCGCGCCACCGCGCGAGTAGGCGGTCACGAAAGCGACCTCGTCGGAGGTGGGTTCGGCCACGACGAGCGCGTTCGCCGTGGAGGTCAGCGCGACGCGATTGCCCGCCCGGACCTGGAGCAGGGGTCCCAGGGAGGCGGGCAACTGCTTCGAAGCGCGCACATGGGCGCCGACCTGGTCGACCCGCTGACGCAGAGCGCCCTCGGCCAGCGGAGCGAGGTCGACCTTCGACGCGGCGGCCAGGCCCGCGTGGACCCGGGCCAACACCCCGGGGGAAGCGGCGAGGTCGTGCGCGACCGCGTCCACACCCACCGGGGGTTCGGCCACGGCCACGCCAGAAGTGACGAACAGGGACAGCGCGACTGCCACAGCTCGCATGGTTTCTCCTTGTTTCGCAGGGAATCCGCACGTTAGAGGCGTGCCCGGCCGAACGGCAGCCCGTGAGACGAAGTTGAGAATGAGCAACGCCTACTCATGTCGGGGCGCGCGCGCTCACGCATGCTGGCGGCATGGCAACCATCGGGGACAGCCTCGTGCGCAGGCAGCTCTCCCGGTTCGTCGGCCGGGACTCGGAGATCGGCGTGTTCCGGCAGGCGCTCGCGGGCGCCCTGGACCGCAACGTGCTGTTCGTGCACGGCCCCGGCGGGCTCGGCAAGACGAGCCTGCTGCGGATGATGCGGCTGCTGGCGGCGGAGGCCGGGCACCGCTGCTACTGGGTGGACGCCCGCGCGCTGGCCCCGGTGCCGGACGCGGTGGTGGACGCGCTCGCGGAGGCAACCGCGCACCACGGGGACCGCGCCCCGGCGGTCTTCATCGACTCCTTCGAGCGGATCGGGGCGTGCGGGCGGACGTTGCGCCAGGACGTGCTGCCGAAGCTCGACGACAACTCCGTGGTGGTGATCAGCGGGCGGCGGCCCCCGGACAGCGGCTGGCGCCTGGACGGCTGGGACCAGGTGGTGGCGGAGCTGCCGCTCGGCGCGCTGACCCCGGCCGAGGCGGAGCGCCTGCTCGCCGCGCACGGGGTCACCGACAGCACGGCGGCCGGGCGGCTGCGCGAGTGGTCGGAGGGCTCCCCGCTCGCGTTGACCCTCGCCGCGGGCGCCTACCTGGCCACGGGCGCGACGAATCCCCGGCCGACCACGGTCAGCGCGTTGTTCGAGGTGGTCACGGAGACCGAGCTCGACCCGGCCTTCCACGACGCGCTCACGGTCTGCGCGATCTCCCGCGAAGTGACCGTGGAGCTGCTGGGGCACACCCTCGGCGACTCGGCGCAGGCCGCCTTCGACTGGCTCGCCGAGCGGTCCTTTGTGGACAGTTACGGCGATGCGCTGACGCTGCACGACGTGGTGCGCATGCCGGTGCTGGCCCGGGTCCGCCATCGCCGCCCGGAACGGGTCAACGGGCTCAAACGCGTGCTGTGCGACCACTTCTACTCGCGAGCGGTGAGCGGCGACGCGGGGGCGCTGGTCGACCTCGCGCACCTGATCGACTCGCCGGAGATCCGTTGGGGTTATCGCTGGGAGGGCAGTTCGCGCTTCCAGACCGATCGCGTGCGCGCGGGTGACGCGGAGATCGTCGGCCACGCACTCACGACCCGTGGCTACCGCGAATGGTGGGCCGCCAGCGAGCCCTACTACACCGGTCGCCCGGAGAACGTCACCATCGCTCGCGACGCGGCGGGCTCCCCCGTGGGGCATGCGATTTTCCTTACGCCATCAGCACTTCCGGCTTGCGCACAGACCGATCCGTTCGGCGCGCGGCTGCTCCGGTACGCCCAGCGCCTCAGTCCGGAGGGCCAGGCGGTGGTGTGGCGCGACACCGTCGATCTGACCGGCGAGGGCTCGCACGTGCTGGCGATGCTGAACCTGTCGGTGGTGCTGCGCATGGAAGTCCGCAACCCGCGCTACGCCATCGTGTCCGCGTTCAGCCACAACGACCGCGTGCACGCGTTCTGCGCGGCGACGGGCGGACGGCCGATTCCCGAGCTGGAGACGGAGTTCGACGGCCGACGCGTGGTCGTCTACCTCATCGACTACGGTCCCGGCGGGCTGTACGTGACGCAGCGCGATGTCGTCTACCGCGAGCTCGGCCTCGCGCCGACCACGAGCTTCACCGCGTCCGATGTCCGTGCCGCGCTCGACAACTTCGCGTCCAGCGGTGACCTGGCGGAGAGCCCGCTGGCCCAGGGTGCGGACGTCCGCGAGCGGGCCGACCACGTGCGCGCGGTGCTGCGGTCGGCGGTGGACCTGGAGTTCGGCACGAGCGAGCACGAGCAGCAGCTCCGCGCCGCGCTGACCCGCCGTTTCCTGGACGGGCGGGAGAGCCACGACAAGATCGCCTGCGGCCTGGCGCTGAGCCGCGCTACGTACTTCCGCAGGCTCAACGAGGCGATCACCCGCCTGACGCGGCACCTCGGTTTTCCGTAGGGTCGGGGGGCATGGGAAATGTGGTCGCGTTCCACGCGCATCCGGACGACGAGGCGTTGCTGACCGGCGGAACCCTGGCCCGGCTGGCCGACGAGGGGCACCGCGTGGTGATCGTCGTCGCCACCGACGGCTGCATGGACGAGGCCGACGGCGCACGGCTCGACGAACTGCGGGCGAGCGCGGAAGTGCTTGGCGCGCAACGGGTTGTGCACCTCGGATACGCCGACAGCGGACACGGTCCGCTGCTCTACGACGATCCCGCCGACCGGCAGCGCTTCGCCCGCGCCGACCTGGACGAGGCCACGGGCAGGCTCGCCGAGGTGCTGCGCGAGGAGCGCGCCGAGCTGCTGCTGAGCTACGACCCCAACGGCGGGTACGGCCACCGCGATCACGTGAAGGTGCACCACGTCGGCGCGCGGGCGGCAGCGCTGACCGGGGTGCGCGTCCTGGAGGGCACGGTCCCGGTGCCGGGCTCCGAGAAGAGGAACCGGTACAGCCCCCGCAGCGCGATCACGCACCGTTACGACGTGCGGCGCTACGCCCGGCAGAAGCAGGCCGCGCTCGCCGCGCACCACTCGCAGGTCTCCGGCAACGGCAGGTCGGCGTCGCTCTTCAGGGCGATGGTGCGGATGCCGGTGCCCGTGTTCGGCGCGCTCTTCGGCCGGGAGTGGTTCGTGGAACGCCCTCACCAGCGATGATGACACGCGTGCCCGAAATCGGGCACGGAACTTGAGTCCGGGGCCCCGGTCTGACACGCTCGCCCCTCGTGAGTGAAGACGGGGCGGGCGAACTGGTCCGGCACGTGTCGGCCACCACCGGCCTGCCCCCGTCGACGGCGGCCAGGGTGGTCGCCGACGTCGTGGCGTACTTCGGCGAGAGCGCCGAGGACTACGTACGGCGACGGCACTCCGAACTCCAGCGCGAGCAGCTGCGCAACGCCGAGATCTGGGGCGTCATCGCGGCTGAGCTGCGGCGGCGGCCGGTGGTCGCCCCCGCGTTCAGCGAACGGCAGCTGCGGCGCATCGTGTACGGGTGAAGGGAAACTGACAGGCGTGTGCGGCATCGTTGGTTATGTCGGCAGGCGGCAGGCCGCGCCGATCCTCGTCGAGGGTCTGCACCGGCTGGAGTACCGCGGCTATGACTCCGCCGGGCTGGCCACGCCCGAGGCTGGCGCCTTCCGCGTCATCAAGACCGAGGGACGCGTCCAGCAGCTGCGCAACCTGATCAAGGAGGAGATCCCGGCCACGATCGGCATCGCGCACACGCGGTGGGCCACGCACGGCGAGCCCAGTGACGCCAACGCGCACCCGCACCTGGACGCCAGCGGCCGGATCGCCTTGGTGCACAACGGCATCATCGAGAACGCCGACCGGCTCCGCGCGCAGCTGACCGCCGAGGGCGTGGTCTTCGCCTCCGACACCGACACCGAGGCGCTGGCCCACCTCATCGGCCGCAGCGGCGCGCCGACCCTGGAGGAGAAGGTCCGCGAGGCGCTGAGCCGGGTCGAGGGCACCTACGGCATCGTCGTGCTGGACCTGGACGACCCCGATCACCTGGTGGTCGCGCGCAACGGCAGCCCCATCGTGCTCGGCATCGGCGAGAGCGAGATGTTCGTCGCCTCCGACGTCGCCGCCCTGGTCCGGCACACCCAGCAGGTGGTGTACCTCGACGACGGCGAGCTGGCCGTGGTCCGCGCCACCGAGTTCCACACCAGCACCCTGGCCGTGGAGTCCAGCCCGGTGGTGAAGTCCCCGACCACCGTGGACCTGGTGGTCGACGACTACGAGCTGGGCGGCTCCGCGGACTTCATGAGCAAGGAGATCCACGAGCAGCCCACCGCGCTGGGCCGGGCCCTGAGCGGCCGGCTCAACGAGCGCTTCGCGACGGCGCACCTCGGCGGCATCAACATGGACCCGCGCGAGCTGCGCGCGATCCGCCGGGTGAAGTTCCTCGGCTGCGGTTCCTCCTACTACGCGGGCCAGATGGGCGCGCAGCTGGTGGAGGAGCTGGCCCGCATCCCCGCCGACGCCGAGCCCGCCTCGGAGTTCCGCTACCGCAACCCGGTGGTGGAGGCGGACACCCTCTACGTGGCGCTGAGCCAGTCCGGCGAGACCCTGGACACCCTCGCGGCGGCCCAGGAGCTCAAGCGCAAGGGCGGGCAGCTGCTCGGCGTGGTGAACGTGGTCGGCAGCGCAATCGCCCGTGAGTGCGGCAGCGGCATCTTCCTGCACGCGGGGCCGGAGGTGTCGGTGGCCTCGACCAAGGCGCTGACCAACACCGCGACCTCGCTGGCGATGCTCGGGCTGCTGCTGGGCCGCGTGCGCGACCTGTCCACCGCGGACGGCAAGCGGATCGTCGCGGGCCTGCGCAGGCTCCCCGAGCAGGTCGCGGAGATCCTGGCCCAGGAACACGCGGTCGCCG
Organism: Allokutzneria sp. A3M-2-11 16; assembly: GCF_024213555.1. GTDB lineage: Bacteria > Actinomycetota > Actinomycetes > Mycobacteriales > Pseudonocardiaceae > Allokutzneria. The sequence goes on from NZ_JANAVO010000035.1 coordinate 6,887, forward strand.
AGGTGGCCGCGCGCTTCGCCGACACCAGGAGCATGTTCTTCGTCGGCCGCGTCCGGGGCTGGCCGGTGGCCCGCGAGGGCGCGCAGAAGCTCAAGGAGATCTCCTACGTGCACGCCGAGGCGTACCAGGCCTCGGAGCTCAAGCACGGGCCGCTCGCGCTGATCGACAACACCATGCCGACCGTGATCATCGTCCCGGACGACGAGCTGCTGTCGAAGAACATCGGCACCATCGAGGAGATCAAGGCCCGCAGCGGCGCGGTGATCGCGGTGACCAACGCCGAGCTGCCCGAGGGCCTGGCCGACGCGGAGCTGCGGGTACCGCGCAACGAGACCGAGCTGGACCCGATCCTGTTCACCATCCCGTTGCAGCTGTTCGCCTACCACCTGGCGGCGAAGCTGGGGCGCGACATCGACCGGCCGCGCAACCTGGCCAAGAGCGTCACGGTGGAGTAGCGGCCCAGATGCACATCCCTGACCTGCTCGCGCGGATCGCCGCCGAGGTGGCCGACGAGGTCGGCAAGGGCTCGGCCGCCGACTACATCCCGGCGCTGGCCCGTGTCGACACCGGCCGGTTCGGCATGGCCGTCGCCGAGCTGGACGGGACCGTGCACGGCACCGGGGACTGGCGGCAGCGGTTCTCGGTGCAGAGCGTGTCGAAGGTGTTCACCCTGGCCCTGGTCCTCGCCCAGCCCGGCGGGGACCGGGTCTGGGACCGCGTCGGCCGGGAGCCCTCCGGCGATCCGTTCAACTCGTTGGTCCAGCTCGAACACGAGGACGGCATCCCGCGCAACCCGTTCATCAACTCGGGTGCGCTGGTGGTCACCGACGAGCTGACCGCGCGCGGCGGTGATGTCACGGAGGAGCTGCTTTCCTTCCTGCGCAAGGAAAGCAGCTCCCCGGGGATCACCGTCGACGCCGAGGTGGCGGCGTCCGAGGCCGCGCACGCCGACCGCAACCGGGCGCTGGCGTACTTCATGGCGTCTTACGGCAACATGCGCGCGGCGGTGCCGGACGTGCTCGCGCAGTACGTGCGGCAGTGCTCGATCGCGATGAACTGTGCGGAGCTGGCGTTGTCGGGGTTGTTCCTGGCGCGGCACGGCATCCGCAACGACGGGACTCGCCTGTTGGAGCGCAGCCAGGCCAAGCGGGTCAACGCTGTCATGCTCACGTGCGGCACCTACGACGCGGCGGGCCAGTTCGCCTACCGCGTCGGCCTGCCCGGCAAGAGCGGCGTGAGCGGCGCGATCCTCGCCGTCGTCCCCGGCCGCTGCACCGTCTGCGTGTGGAGCCCCGGCCTGGACGCGCGCGGCAACTCCGTCGCGGGCGTCGCCGCCCTGGACCGCTTCACCACCCTCACCGGCTGGTCCGTCTTCTGACCCAGCCGGGTTGGGCAGTCTTCAAGTACCACGGACCCCCGCTGGGACTAGGGGTTGGGGCGGGGGTCGCCGGAGCAGGTGGTGCCCTTGGCGGGGAGGACTCCGTCGATGAGGTAGGAGTCGATCGCCTTGGTGACGCAGTCGTTGCGGCCGTAGTGCCCGTGCACCCCACTGTCCACAACGGACACCAACCGGTAGCCCATGCGTGAGGCCATCACCGGCCCGCCCGTGTAGCCGGTCACCGGGTCGTGGTCGCCCTGCACCACGAGCCCGGCCGGATAACCGAAGCGGTGCAACGGAACCATCGGCTCGGCAGGGGTGAACGAGCGGAACGCGCACTCCGAGGCCGCCGCCGCGTGCGCACCGCGGCCGACAGGGTACTCAGCCGCGAAACGACGCATCTCCGCAGCGTAGAGGCGGGTGTCACGCGACCACGCCGCCTCACAGGTCACCGTCGCGAACGCGCCCGAGTGCAGGAGTTCGAGGCCGAGCTTCAGATCGTTGAGCATGGCGCCGATCGCCTTGGCCGTGTCCAGGTCGAGTGCGCCGGACGCCGAAGCCTCGCGGACCTTCTTGAGGGTGACCGCGAAATCCGCCCAGCCCTTGCGGTTCGGGGTCTGCGATCCGAGCACGATGTCCAGCGCGTTGCGGTCGATCGGGTACGGCGCGCCCTGCACCACGAGCGGTTTCGCGGCGAGCGCCCTGCCGAGCGCGTCCAGCGACGCCTGGACCTCGGCGGCCGTGCGGCCGAAGCCGTAGTGCGCGTCGTGCTGGGCCGCCCAGCCCGACCAGGTGCGGTAGTTCTGCCGCGCGGAGACCGCCTGCTGCTTGGCCTGCTCGTAATACAGCCACTCGGGGTTCATCGAAGAATCGAAGACACTGCGGTTCATCCGGCGCGGGAACAACGAGCCGTACACCGCGCCCAGATAGGTTCCGTAGGAGAACCCGAGATAGTTGATTTTCTTCCCGCCAAGGGCCGAACGGATGACATCCATGTCGCGCGCGGTATTCGCGGTGCTGAGATGCGGCCGAATGGCGGAACCGGCCTGCTGGCACGCGCGCTCACGGCGCTGCGCGTCCAGCGTGTAGTCGCGGATCTGCTGTTCGGTCGGCCGGGTAACCGGCAGCCCGGGCTCCGGCGGCAGACCGCAGTTCAGCAGCGAACTGCCGGTTCCCCTCGGGTTGAAGCCCACGACCTCGAACTTCGCCGCGATCGCGTTGTCCTTGAACGCCAGCGGCAGGCCGACGCCCTCGCCGCCGGGCCCGCCCGGGTTGAGCAGCAGCAGCTCCCGCCCCTTGCCGCCGGTGGCCTTCAGCCTGCTCACGTCGACGGTCAGTTTGCCCGCGGCGGGATTGCGGTGATCGACGGGAACGTCGAGCTTCGCGCATTCCACGTCGCCGGGCAGTCCGGGACAGGCTCCCCAGACAACGGCGGGAGCGGCCAGCGCCGGGGTGGCGGTCAATGCGATCATGATCGCCACGCCCAGGCCAAGTGATCTTTTCAGCACCGTCGCATGTTACCCAAACGAAATCCGCCGCCTTCCCTTTGTGAATAAAAGAAAAGGCGGCGGATTGCGCCCTTTCGGACCTAGCGCGGAACGTTCCACTTCTGGTTCGCGGTGCCCGCGCACGTCCACACCTGGAGCCGCGTGCCGTTGGCCGGGTTGTTGCCCGTGACGTCCAGGCACCGGTTGCCGGAGATGCTCACGACGTCCCCGGCCGCGGGCGTGGCCCACTGCTGGTTCGCTGCGCCGTGGCAGTCCCACAGCACCACTGCCGCGCCGTCGTTCGCGCCGTTGTTGTTGACGTCGAGGCACTTGCCGAGCGCGCGGATCGTGCCGTCACCGGCGACCGTCCAGTTCTGCGCGGCGTTGCCGTTGCAGTCGTGCAGCTGGATCGGCGTTCCGTTGGCGTTGTTGGCGTTCGCGACGTCCACGCACTTGCCCGCGAGCCCGGTGATCTGGCCGCTCGGCGCCCCGCCGCTGTTGGTGGTGACGCGCACGTAGTCGACCACGAGCTGCTGCGGGAAACCCGTGCTGCCGTCGGGGTCTCCGGGCCAGTACCCGCCGACTGCCAGGTTGAGGATCAGGAAGAACGGGTGGTCGAAGACCCACTGACGACCACCGAGGTCGGCCGGAGTGCGGGTCTGGTAGGCGTTTCCGTCGACGTACCAGGTGATCCGGTTCGGCGCCCAGTCCACCGCGAAGGTGTGGAAGCCGTCGCCGAAGTTCGGGCCGTTGTAGGCCGCGCCGATGCCACCGGAGCCGGAGTAGCCGGGCCCGTGCAGCGTTCCGTGCACGGTGTTCATCAGGTGGCCGACGTTCTCCATGATGTCGATCTCGCCCGCCTGCGGCCAGCCGACCTGGCCCATGTTGTCGCCCAGCATCCAGAACGCGGGCCACATCCCCTTGCCGCGCGGGAGCTTCATGCGCGCCTCGAAGCGGCCGTACGCCTGGGTGAAGCGGCCGGCGGTGTTCAGCCGCGCCGAGGTGTACTCGCACCGCCCGTACCAGCACTGGTAGTTGCCTGGGTTCTCCCGGCGCGCGGTGATCACCAGGTTGCCCGCGCCGTCGTGCACGGCGTTGCTCGTGCTGTTGGTGTAGTACTGCCGCTCGTGGTTGTTCACGTTGTCGCCGGTCTCCAGCTGCCATTTCGAGCCGTCGACCGGTGTGCCCGCGGGTGCGTTGAACTCGTCGGCGAACGTCGTCGCCATGGTCGTGGGGTCAGTGTTGGGGCTGTCTGCCTGTGCGGTACCGCCGAGGACCAGCGCCAGGACCGCGACCATGGCCGCGCCCGCGCGAAGTTTGCAGGACATCACGCTCGCCTCTCAATGCAGGGACCACTGAGGCGGCCAGCGGTAGCAGGTGTGGCGGGGAGTATGTCCGGCCGGTTCCACCGACGGCAAGACCTTCGGCGGAACCGGCTCCGGACGGATCAACCGGCCAGGTGAGAGCGGATGAGAGCGCTTACCTCCCCCGGCGCCTCCTCGGGCAGCCAGTGGCTCGCGCCGGTCAGCTCGACGAAGCGGAACGGGCCGTCCACGAACTCCGCGGTCCGGTACGCCGCGACCGGCCCGAGCGCCACGTCCTCGCTGCCCCACACGTACAGCGTCGGGACCGTGCTCGGCTCGGCGGGGATGTCCAGCTGGTCGTCCGCGGCGCGGTACCAGTTCAGCGTCGCGGTCAGCGCGCCCGGCTCGGACAGCCGCCGCACGTTCTCCTCGACCAGTTCTTCGGGAACCTTCCCGGCGTAGGCGCCGCGCAGCCGTGCGGCGTCGTCGGCGAGCAGCGACTGCTCCGCGATGCCGCCGGGCTGCCGGAAGAACCGGACGTAGTCGACGCGGCGGGACTGGTCCTCGTCCTCCGCGATCGCCTTGCCCAGGGCCCGGGGGTGCGGAGTCGCGAGCACCGACAGCGTCTTCAACCGGTCCGGGTGCGCCCCGGCCACCGCCCACGCGACGATGCCGCCCCAGTCGTGTCCGACCAGGTGGAACTGTTGCGCGCCAAGGGCATCCGCGAACCCGATCACATCGTTGACCAGGTGGTCGACGTGGTAGTCCGCGATATCGGCGGGCCTCGCACCCGGCGAGTAGCCGCGCTGGTCCACCGCGACGGCACGGAACCCGGCTTCGGCGAGCGCGGTCATCTCCTCGGTCCAGCAGTCGGCGAACTCCGGCCAGCCGTGCAGCAGCAGGACGAGGTCGCCGTCCTCAGGTCCGGCGGTGATCGCGTTGTACGTGTAGTCGTTGACGACGAGTTCCACAGGTCACCACTTCTTCAGTGCGATTCGGTGTTCGGGGTCCAGGACCTCTTGCAGCTCAACGATATTGCCGTCCGGGTCGTGCCCGTAGGCCGTCCACACGCCGGGGAAGACCTCCTGCGGCTCGCTGTTGAACGGCACCCCGGCAGCGCTGAGGCGGCTGTATTCGCCGTGGATGTCGGTCACGTCCAGGCAGAAGTGCGTGACGCCGGGATCGTGCGGCCGCAGCCCGGCGTTGTCCCTGACGGACTCCGGGGTGAAGTACTGGAACAGCTCCACGTAGGCGTTTCCCTTGCGCAGCATGAGACTTCGCGCGGAGGTGCCGTCCAGCCCGGTCACCTGGTCGGCCGCCTTGTTGCCCGGCTCCCACCGGTAGTCGGTGACCACCTCGCAGCCGATCAGGTCCAGGTAGAACGGCAGGATCTTGTCGATGTCCTTCGTGGTCACGCCGACGTGGTGCACACCGCGGATCATGTTCGTCCCTCTCAGATCTTCGCGCGCAGGTCGGCCAGCCAGCCCTCGTGGTCCGTGCCCTTGAATGCCATCCGCTGCGCCACTTCGGGGTGCGGCAGGATCAGCAGCCGCTCTTCGGCCATGCCTTCGACGACTGTCCGCGCGACGTCCTCCGGGTCGATGAGCCCGGCCGCCGCGACCACGTCCGACGCTCCTTCGCTCTGCCCCATCGCGGCCACGAGCATCTGCGTGCGCACCGCCTGCGGGCACACGCAGGACACGCGAATCCCTTCTCCGCCATAGGTGATCGCGAGCCATTCGGCCAGTGCCACCGCCGCGTGCTTGGTGACCGTGTACGGCAGCGCCGAGGGCTGCGTCAGCAGTCCCGCCGCCGACGCCGTGTTCAGCAGGTAGCCCTCCCCCGCTTCGCGCATCTGCGGCAGGACCGCGCGCGCCGCCCACACGTGCGCCATGACGTGGATGCGCCACAACGAGTCCCAGTCCTCGTTGCTCGTCTCCAACGGCCCACCAACGGGTCCCGTCACTCCGGCATTGGAGAAGAAGACGTCGATGCGCCCGTTGGTCTCGTTGGCGAAGCGCACGAGGTCCTGGACGTCGGCCTCCGCACCCGCGTCGAACTTTCGCGCTGTCACGCTCGCCCCCGCCGCCTCCGCCGTGGCCCGCGCCCCCGCGAGGTCGTAGTCGGCCGCGACGACCGCCCTCGCCCCTTCGGCAACGAAGCGCTCGACCAGCGCACGGCCGATGCCACCGGCGGCCCCGGTGACCACGATGTGCTTTCCCTGGATCTTCACGCGGCGAACGTATGCCTGGACCGCCGTCATCCGGGGTAAGTCCAATCGTGCGGTTGTCAGTCACGAAGCCGCTCGACCGACACGGCGTGACACGGGTCTCGCCAGTTTAGATTGCGCACGATGTAAGTGCCCGCTATGTTTCTCTTCGTACCGACCACTCACTTCCAGGGAGGCACCCCATGCCGAGCCGCGACGCCACCACCCGCTGGGAAGGCGGGCTCCAGAACGGCAAGGGCACCGTCACGTTCGACTCGTCCAACGCCGGTCAGTTCGACGTGTCCTTCCCGACCCGCGCGGGCAACCCGGACGGCCAGACCAGCCCTGAGGAACTGATCGCGGCCGCGCACTCGTCCTGCCTGGCGATGAACCTCTCCGGCGTGCTCGGCGCCAACGACCTGGTCGCCGACTCCATCGACGTCAGCGCCGAGGTCACCCTCGGCCCCGAGTCCGGCGGCGGCTTCCGGATCAGCGGCATCGCCCTCACCGTCCGCGCCACCGTCCCCGGCGTCGACAACGAGAAGTTCGTCGAGCTGGCGAAGGTCGCCGAGAGCACCTGCCCGGTCACCAAGGCCCTCTCCGGCACCACGATCACCCTCGACGCCGCGCTGAACTGACGTCGTCGTTCCCGGCGGGGCGGCCACTTTCCCGGCCGTCCCGCCTTTCGCGTGACCTAGAAGGGCGTGGGTTCGGCGATCGGCTCGGCTTCTGTCTCGGTGGTCTTCCCGTTGGGTGTGGTCCACACGTGTCGCCCGTCGGGGAGGTTCTTGCAGCTCCAGTT
>NZ_JANAVO010000036.1 GCF_024213555.1 Allokutzneria sp. A3M-2-11 16
TGGACCACACCGAACGGGAAGACCGCCGAAACCGAAGCGGAACCGATCGCCGAACCCGCACCCTTCTAAGACCTCACTAGGAACCCTGGGTGTGCTTGCGGAGCGCGGCCAGGGCCTGGTCGGCGTGGACCTCGAAGCGCAGCTCGCTCTTGATCACGTCGAGGACGGTGCGGTCGGAGCCGATGATGAAGGTGTGCCGCTTCACCATCTTGATCAGCCGCCGCTTCACGCCGAACATCGCGGACACGGTGCCGTCCACATCGGAGAGCAGCGGGTAGTCGAAGGTGTGCTGAGTGGCGAACTGCTTCTGCTTGCTCACAGCGTCGCCGCTGATCCCGACGCGTTGCGCGCCCAACTCGGCGAACTCGGCGCCGAGATCGCGGAAGTGACACGCCTCGGCGGTGCAGCCGCCGGTCATCGCGGCGGGGTAGAAGAACAGCACCACGGGGCCATCGGTGAGCAGCTCGCTCAACGTGCGGGGCTCCCCGTCCTGATCGGGGAGCGTGAAGTCGGGAACGATCTCACCGGGGCGCATCAGCCATCCTTCCTCGGGGGCAGCGGGACGAAGCCGCTGGTGAGGGAAACGTACTCGGCGTAGCCGGGGCGGTCGCGCATGGGAGAGGAATGCCCATACTCTGCGGCACTGGCGCCAACGGGTTCACGGCCAGTTGGGCCACCATCGCCCAGGCGCGGCTTTGAGAAGCCCCGCGCGGGGTAGCCCAAGATCATGGTTCTTGTTGGGACGGCGGGGTGGACCGATCGCGGGCTGACCGAAACCGGGTGGTATCCGCCGGGAGTGCCCGACGCGGACCGCCTGACCAGCTACGCGGAGCGCTTTCCCCTGGTGGAGGTCAACACCTCCTACTACGCCATCCCCAGGCCGGAGGTGGCGCAGGGCTGGGTGGACCGCACTCCCGAGGACTTCACCATCAACGCCAAGGCGTTCGCGGCGTTGACCAAGCACACGGTGCGCTCGTCCTTCCTCCCGCCCGACCTGCGCCCGGACGCGGAGCGCGTTCGGCTCCGCGACCTTTCCGGGGAGGTCGCCGACGAGCTGTGGTCGCGGTTTCTCCTTGCGGTGGAACCGATCCACGCGGCGGGGAAGCTGGGCCTGCTGCTGTTCCAGTTCCCGCCGTGGTTCCGGCCGGGAGAGGCCGCGCGCCAGTACCTGGTGGAGTGCAAGCAAAGGTGTGCGCCGATGCGGATCTGCGTGGAGCTGCGCCACTCCACCTGGCTGAACCACGTCAACGGCCCCGAGACGCTGGCGTTCCTCTGCGAGCACGACCTGCCGTACGTGTCGGTCGACATGCCCCAGGGCTACGACGACTCCATGCCGCCCTTGCTGGTCGCGACCTCCGACATCGCCGTGCTCCGGCTGCACGGACACAGTCCACAGTGGACAAGCAAGGACATCGAGCAGCGGTTCCGCTATTCCTACTCCGACGAGGAACTGGCCGCGTGGGCGCGCCGTGTGCGCGAACTCGCCGAGCCGGTGCACGTGGTGTTCAACAACTGCTACCGCGACGAGGGCCACCGCAACGCGGAGCGATTCCAGGAACTGCTCGCTGAGCTGCCCTAGCCGCCGTTCTGCAAGCGGCCCCCCACGATCGTGACACCACCCCGAACCATCCCCAGCGCAGCCCAAATCCCCGTTTCGTACTCTTGTCGGGATTTTGGAGCGCTCTTTTTCCCGTTATGAGTACGAAACGGGGTTCTCTAGACGGCACCCGCCGTGGATGGGGTGGACGGGCGGGTGGAGTGCATGGGCAGAGTTTACTTGGTGTGCGGAGTGCTTGGAGGACTTGCGATACGGACTAGACGCGGGGCGGCTGAGGAGAAGGCCGTTTCGTACTCACAACGGGAAAGGGAGTGCTCCCACATCCCGCTAAGAGTACGAAACGGGCAAGACGTCGCTGCCCCTGCGCTACGAGCGGGTGTCGCGGCGCAGCGGGTGGTCGGCGGGGATCTCCACCAGCACGATGCGCACCCCGTCCGGATCGCGGATCCAGCCCTCGTGCAGGCCCCACGGCTCCACCTTCGGCTCCCGCAGGACCTCGACGCCGAGCGAGACCAGCTTCTCGAACTCCGCCCGCACATCGCGGACCTGCATGTACAGCGACGTGCTGCCCGGCGCGGAGCCGTCGCCGCCGTGCGCGGCCACCTCCAGCAGACCTTGGCCGAGGAAGAACACCGTGCCGCCGGGGAACTCGCGGAAGATCGCGAGGCCGAGCACGTCGCGGTAGAAGGCGCGGGAACGCTCCGGGTCGCGGGGGCGCAACAACACCCTGCTGCTCAGGATCTCCATGTACCCACCGTGGCAGCCCGCGAGCCGGAGCGCACGGTCACACTCCCGCGTGGGTCCGAATCCAGTCGCGGAACCGCGCGAGGTGCATGTAGCTGGTCTCGCCTTCCGGCTTGGAAGCGGGGAAAACGCCCGAGGACAACACCCCCGCCTGCACCGGCTTGCCGGTCACCGCGCTGGTCACCCAGGCCGGGCCGCCGGAGTCGCCCTTGCCCCAGCCGTACACGGTCACGGGCATGTCCTTGACCAGGTCGGTCCCGGTGACGCAGTGGCCCGCGGTGATGGCCCAGCGGGGCGCGATGACCGTTGCCGAGCACAGGCGCCTGTCAGGACGCCCGGCCCGCGCGGGGGTTCGCGGCCTTCAAGGAGTTGAAACACCTACCGGCTTGAGTGATGACGCGAACCTGACCGGGTTGGCAGGCTCGTTGGTGTGACTGGCATCGACGACGACCGCCTCGCCCTGGCCGCCGCGCTCACCCGGGACGAGGTGGACGAGGTCCTGAGCGAACTGGACGAGCAGATCGAGCTCCTGCGCACGGCGCAGCAGCGGACCGAGGCCCACTACCGGGAGATGGCCGAGGCGCACCGCAGGGCGAAGGTGCCGAGGTCGGGCCTGGACGTCGCGCACCCGCGCGCGGTGGTCAGCACCGAGGTCATGTTCCTCGCCGAGCAGCATGACACCGCGACCAAGGAGTCCTACCGCAAGGTCGCCGCGTGGTTCGCCGACATCGCCGTGCTGGCGCTGGAGGAGGCCGTGCACGGCACCCCCGTCGAACCGGCGCGGGTGGTCGCGGTGATCAACCCCGGCCTGCTCTCCCGGCCGCAGCTGCTGGAGGTCGTCGACCGCTACCGGCCCGGCCTCGCCGAGGACTACCTGCTGGAGGCCGACGACGCCCGGCACGCGCTGTGGGGCAGCGAGTGGAACGACTTCTGGCTCTGCCGCCTCCCCGATATGTCCACTTTGGACAGACTGCCGCGGCTGTCCGAGGAGGTCTTCGCCGAGATCCGGGCCGCGCTGAAGCGGGTGCTGCTCGCGGTGCAGTCCGGGCAGACCGCGTTCGAGCTGGAGGACTGCGGCAGGCCGCTGACCGTGGACGAGCTGGCCCGCGCGTGCGCGCTCAACAGCGACCTGCAGCGCATGCCGGAACTGCTCAGCGAGTTCGCCAGGGTGATCAGACGCGGTCTTCCGGCTCTTCGCGCGGCGGGGTGAGCTTGGCGAAGGCGCGCAGCGCGCCGGGGCTGACCTTCGACAGCGCCAGCGAGACGCGGGCCTCGACGGTCACCGGGACCAGGGGCGCGTTGCGCAGGACCGCGCGCAGGATCTGCACGGCGACGCGCTCCGGCGGGTAGTTGCGCACCTCGTAGCTCTTGGCGGCGCGCTCGCGGAAGGCGGCCTGCTCGGCATCGGTGGCCCCGGCGAAGGTCGTCGTGCCCGCGATGTTGGTGTTGACCAGGCCGGGGCAGATCGCGGTCACGCCGATGCCGTTCTGGGCGAGCTCCGCGCGCAGGCACTCGCTGAGCATGAGCACCGCCGACTTCGTCGTGGAGTAGGCGGGCAGCACCTGGGTCGGCGTGTAGGCCGCCGCCGACGCGATGTTGACGATGTGGCCGCCCTCCGCGCGCCCCGCCATCGCCGCGCCGAAGAGGCGGCAGCCGTGGATCACGCCCCACAGGTTGACGTCGAGCACGCGCTTCCACTGCTCCGGCGTGGTGTCGAGGAACGCCCCGGCCATGCCGATCCCGGCGTTGTTGACCACGATGTCCGGGATGCCGTGCTCGGCGAGCACGGTGTCGGCGAAGCGCCGCATGGCCGCCTCGTCGGCGACGTCGACCTGGTAGGCGGCGCCGGAACCCAGACGCCGCACCGTGTCCTTCGCGGCCACGTCGTTGATGTCGGCGGCGATCACCTCGGCGCCCTGCGCCGCGAACGCCTCCGCCGTCGCCCTGCCGATGCCGCTGCCCGCGCCGGTGATGACGATCAGCTTGTCCGCGAAGGGTTTCCGGTTCTCGGCGACCCGGTGCTGACGCAGCGCGCGGGTGCTCTTCCCGGTCTCGACGTGCTCGACGAACTCGTCGATCATCCGCGCCACCGCGTCCGGGTGGCTCAGCGGTGCCCAGTGCCCCGCCGCCAGCGGCCGCCGCCACAGCTCGGGCACCCACCGCTCCAGGTCCTCGGCCAGTGCGGGGGAGACGTAGCGGTCGTGCAGCGGAGTGATCGCCTGCACCGGAACCGACGTGCGCCGCACACGCGGATTTCGCAGGCGCGGCAACATGTTCGCGCGGTACAGCTCCATGCCGAGCACGCCGTCCTTGGCGAGCACGCGGGTCGGCCGCGGGTGCTCGATCCCCTCCGTGCGCCACAGCATCTTCGCCCAGTTCCGCGCGATCACGGTGCGCCACAACAACGCGGGCAGCACGGGCAGGTGGAAGAACAGGATGTACAAGGAGCGCAGCTGCTGGGAGATGACCTGTCGCAGGCGTTTCGGGGTCGGTCGGCGCAGCCTGCTCCGCCTCCAGTGACCGACGTGGTCCAGGCACGGCCCGGACATCGTCGTGTACGAGGCGATCCGGTGCCGCATCGCGGGATCGGTGACCGCCTCCCACGCCTGGATCGAACCCCAGTCGTGGCCGACGACGTGCACCGGCCGGTCCGGGCTCACCGCGTCGGCGACCGCGAGCAGGTCCTCGGCCAGGCGCTCGGTGCGGTAGCCGGAGCGCTCCTTCGGTCCGGTCGAGGTGCCGGTGCCGCGGGTGTCGTAGGTGACGACGTGGAACCGCCCGCGCAGGTGCTGCGCGACCCGGTCCCATACGTGATGATCATCGGGGTAGCCGTGCACCAGCAGCACCGTCGGCCGATCGGGAGCACCGCTCTCGTACACCGCGAGTCGTGCCGATCCGGACCGCACTGAGCGCATGTCGTCTCCCGACCACTAGTAGACGTCGTGTCTAATATTGATGTGAGCAGGACTCGTGTCAATGCCACGCGCAGGCGACTGCCAGTCGCCCAGCGGAGGGACGAGATCGTGGCCGCGGCGCAGCGGCTGTTCGGCACGCGCCCGGACGGGGACGTGACGGTTGACGCGATCGCGGCCGCCGCCGGTGCCTCACGAGCCTTGGTCTACCGGTACTTCGGCGGGAAGCGGGCGCTGTACCTGCACGCGCTGCTGGCCGCCGTGGACGATCTCGCCCGGGTGATCGAGCCGCCACCCGGGCCGCCGCTGTCGCGGTTGCGCTTCGCCGTATCCGGCTACCTCGACTTCGCCGAGCGGCACGCGCACGGTTATGTCGCGCTGCTGCGCGGGGCCACCCAGAACGCGGAGGTCGCCGAGATCGTCGGCCGCACGCGCGAGCTGATCGCCGAACTGGCCCTGGAGGGCCTGGAGCTGGACCGGTCGCGGCCGCGCCCGCGCCTGCTGCTCGTCGGCTGGGTCGCCGCGGCCGAGGCGATGACGCTGCACTGGCTGGAGCACCGCGGGCTCTCCCGCGACGAACTCGCGGAGCTGCTCATCGAGAACCTGCTCGCGATCCTGCCGCTACCCGATCAGGGCTGACGCATCAGCCCGCCGCGGTGAGCGAGCACCACGGCCGCCACCCGATCCCTGGCGCCGAGCTTGCCGAGCAGCTGCGAGACGTAGGTCTTGGCGCTTCCCGGGGTCACGCCGAGCCGTCCGGCGATCTCGGCGTTGGTCAGCCCCTCCGCGAGCAACCGCAGCAGCTCGATCTCCCGGCCGGACAGGGCCGCGATCCGCGCGTCCGGCTCGGGCAGGTCGACCACGTCGAGCACCTTGCGCGTCACCGAAGGGGCCAGCCGCGCCTCACCTGCCGCGACCGAGCGGACCGCCGCCAGGATCTCCTCCCGCGACGCGTCCTTGAGCAGGAAACCGTCGACACCGGCCCGCAGCGCGCCGTGCACGTACTCCTCGTCGTCGAAGGTGCTGAGCACCAAGATCCGCGTCGCCGACCCCGCGAGCCGCCGGGCCACCTCGTTCCCGTTCCCGCCCGGCATCCTGATGTCCAGCAACAGCACGTCCGGCCGGAGCCGGTGGGTGGCCTCGACGGTCTCGCCTCCGGACGCGGCCTCGCCGATGACCTCGAAGCCCGCCACGTTCTCGAACATCAGCCGCAGGCCCATCCGGCTGATCAGGGAGTCGTCCGCGATCAGGAGCCGGATCACCGCGGCAACCTCGCCAGGACAGACCAACCGCCGTCAGTGGGCCCCGCGTGCACGGTGCCGCCGCACCGCCGCGCTCGCTCGGTCATCCCAGCCAGCCCCAGGCCCTTCGCCTCGGTGCGAGTGCTGACGGGATTGTCCACTGATATGTCCACAGTGGACTTCGTGTGGTCGACCCGGACGGTGATCTCGCCGTCGCCGTGACGGATCGCGTTGGTCAGGGCCTCCTGGGCGATCCGGTAGGCGGCGAGGTCGGTCTCGGCGGGCAAGCCCGTCGGATCGCCGTCAACGGTCAGCCGCACCGGCACTCCGCTGTTCTCGGCGCGCTCGACCAGGCTCGGCAGACGATCGAGACCAGGACGGCAATTTCCCTGGGCCCGCAACACTTCCCGCGTCTCCGTCAATCCTTCGCGACCGGTCTGCTCGATGAGCGCGAACACCTCCGCCGCGGTTTCGGGCCGGTTCCGAGCTCCGCGCGCGAGGGCGACCACTCCGGTGAGCGTGCTGGCCAGCAGGTCGTGCAGATCCCGCGCGACACGTGCTCGCTCCTCGGCCGCGGCGCGTTCGGCGTACAGGTCCGCGTGTTCCTGCCGCAGCCGGTGGTTCCGCCCGAGTGCCCAGAACGCGGCTGTCAACGCGAACGACTGCGTCGCGAAGAGCGCGAACCGGAACCAGGAGACGGTGTCCTGGGTGGTCAGCCACACCACCGCGGGCGTGCACAGCAGCACAGGAGCGAATCGGGACACAGGCTTCGGCGTCGCGGCCACCGAATAGATCGCGAACCACGAGCACGGGGTCAGCACGCCTTGGAGGTAGGGGTCCGCGATGACCGCCGTCGCAAGGGCTGCCTCGACCAGGCCGAGAACGAGGACCGGCCTCCTCGACCGCCACGCCAGTGGGAGGCAGCCCGCGAGGACGACGAGCTGACCCAGCGGGCTCTGCGCCGGGGCGGACGCGTTGTAGATGGCGAGGCCGAGCACGGCCACCGCGGCCGCCACCGCGGAGTCCTGCACGGAAAGCTGTCCGATCACCAGTCCACGGTAGACGGACATCGCATTGACCCCGGTCAACATCGAGGTCGGTCCCGCGACCGTCTCCGTTCCGGTCGACTGGGACCGGCCGGAAGGCCGTTCGATCGCCCTCGACGTCGTCCGGCTGAAGGCGACCGCTTCGTCCAGGCGCAGCGGCGTGGTGCTGTTCAACCCCGGCGGCCCCGGTGCCTCGGGCGTTTCCGCGCTCATCCGTGCCGCGGGTGCTTTCACGGGCCTGCGCTCCCGGTTCGACGTGGTGAGCTGGAACCCGCGTGGCACCGTGCTGGCGAAGTCACCGTCCTGTGTGGACGGACCAGAAAGCGCTGCGCCCGCGAGCGCGGCGGAGTACAAGAGCACGGCACAGCGCAACGCCGCGTTGTTCGCCCGCTGTCGCGACACGGACCCGGAACTGTTCGACCACAGCGACTCGATCTCACAGGCGAGGGACATGGATCGCATCCGGGAGGCGTTGGGAGAGAAAGAAGATCTCCTACTTCGGCCAGTCCTACGGGGGCGTATTCGGCGTCACCTACGCCCGCCTCTTCCCGGAGCGGGTCCGCGCGATGGCCTTGGACGGCGTCATCAACCACACTGCGGACAACGCCGCCCTGGAGACGATGATGTGGCATACCCTGCAACGCGCCTTCACCGAGTTCGCCGACCGCGAGCCCGGCTACGGCGCGGCTTGGCGCGCTCTCCTCGCCCGAGCCGATCGATCTCCGATCCCGGTCTCCCGCGCATCGAAACCTTTGGCGTATAACGCTTTTGACCTACAGAACGCCGCGTACGGATTCTTGATCGACAACGCGCGGCACGCGGAGCTGGCCGCGGCCATCGACCAGGCGTCGCGGGGGGACGCCGCGCTCTTCGCCGCCAGGGCCGGGATGCGCAAGTACTGGACGCCCGCGTTCAGCCTGGCGACTCAGTGCGCCGACGGGTTCCGGTACGCCAGCTACGACGACTTCGCCGCGTCGGCGGCACGGGAGCGCGTCGCCGCGCCCGACTTCCCGACCTTCCGAACCGGCTACCAGGCTTCGACCTGCGCGGGATTCCCCGGCCCGGTGCGCAATCCGCGCGGACCGCTGGACGGAGCGAAGCTGCCTCCGCTGCTGGGCGTCTCCGGTCTGGTGAACCAACCCGAGACCGGGGATGTCGTCCACCGAGTCCCGCGTTCGGTGATGGTTCCCGTCTCGAAGTGGGAACACGTGCTTTACCAAGGAGATCCGGCGGTGCGCGAGCGGATCGACCGCTACTTCGGTGAGAACACCGCTCCAGGACGACGGCGGGCACCCGGCCTCCGCCAACCGGAAAGCCGCGATCGCCCCACCGAACCCGCTGTCGATGATGACGGCGCGGTGCCGCTCCTCCGTGACCGGTAGCCGCCGCGGCGACATCGACGCCGCCAGGGCCAGACCCAGGAGGCTGCGACGGCTGACCGTACAGCTCACATAGCTGAGTGTAGCGATTCCGTCACTGTTGGTGTGATCAGCCGCTGACGCCCGCGTGCTTCGGACCGCGCAGGTACGCCCACAGCACCGGCTTGGACTGGTCCTCGGTCTGCGCCGGGCCGCGGTCCGCGTAGTGCGCCGGGCACCCGCGCGTGCCGCGCTCGACCGCTTCGGGGTCCGCGACGAACTCCGGCTTGAGGTGTTCGGTGTCGTAGTAGCGGTGGAACACCGGCGTCAGACCGCCCGACATCGGCGGGACGATCCAGCTCCAGTCCGCCGGGCACTTGCGGCCCGCGCGCTCCTCCTTGTCGATGTGCTTGAGGAAGTGCTGCGATTCGGTGTGGTGATCGGTGATCGTCACGCCCGCCTCGGCGTAGGAGTGCAGCACCGCGCGGTTCAGCTCCACCAGCGCGCGGTCCCGCCAGAGGGTCGTCTCGCTGCTGGTATCCAGTCCCAGTCGCTCGGCCAGCTCCGGCAGCATGTCGTAGCGGTCGGCGTCGGCGAGGTTGCGAGCGCCGATCTCGGTGCCCATGTACCAGCCGTTGAACGGCGCCGCCGGGTAGGAGACGCCGCCGATGACCATGCGCATGTTGCTGATCGCCGGTACCGCGTGCCAACGGAGACCGAGTTCCGCGAACCACGGGTGGTCGGGGTGGGTCAGGCGGACCTCGTCCACCGCCGTCCTCGGCAGCGGGAACAGCCTCGGCCCCTCCTCCGGCGTCTCCACCACCAGCGGCAGCACGTCGAAGCGCCCGCGTTCCCGCGGCGGCTGCCAGCCCATGGACGTCACGGTGCCGGTGAAGTCCGAGTAGCGCGGATCGCCCAGCACCCTGCCGTCGCCGTCGCGGTAGCCCGCGTAGCGGATCAGCTGCTCGTTCCAGATCCGCGGCGCCGGCCTGCCGGGCGCTTCCGGGGCGAAGATCGTGATCAGCGGGCGCAGCCTGCCGCGGTTGTGCGCCAGCCGCAGGTGCTCGACGCACTGCGCGGCCACCTCGGTCGCGCTGCGCACCGCCCGCATGTCGCGCACGCGGAGGCTGCGCCAGTACAGCCTGCCGATGCAGCGCGCCGCGTTGCGCCAGGCCACCCGCGCGCCGAAGGAGAGTTCGGCGGTGGTGTGCTGGTAGGACCCGGTCATCTCGATCTCGGTGCGGACCCAGGCCACCCGGCGTTCGACCGGTCCGGCGTCGGGGTTCTCGCCGTGGAAGATCCTCAGGAACTCCTCGGCCTCATCGGCGTCAACGACCTTCTCGCCGGTGGGCGCCTCGGTCGGAGCGGCCAGGTGTGGGGGCAGCGCCCAGGTTCCGGCGTGCGCTCCGGTGTCGTCAGCCACCGCGTGAACCTATACGCCCGGAAGATCACCCGTCACCGCTGTCCGGGTAGCCGGATACCCGAAGATCGCTCACTCTCGGCAGCTTCGTCAGCGCTGATCACCCTGGTGAGCGAGTTGCGCGACGGCCTCGGCCACCGCGAGGTCACCGCCCGTCACCTCGACCTGGCGGTGGATCGTTTCCGGTGCGTCGAGCAGCGCGAGCAGCACCAGTGCCACGTCCTCCCTGGTGATCGCGCCCCTCGGCAGCTTCTCGGCGATCCTCACGCGCCCGGTCGCGGGCTCGTTGGTCAGCGCCCCCGGCCGCAGCACGGTCCAGTCGAGGTCGCGGCCCCGGACGTCGGCGTCGGCCGCGCTCTTCGCGCGCAGGTACGTGGCGAAGGTCTCGTCCATGTCCGGCGGCGGCGTGATGTCCGCGTTCATCGCCGAGATCATCAGGTAGCGCCGCACCCCGGCCAGCTCGGCTCCGTCGGCCAGCAGCGCGGCGGCGTCCCGGTCCACCGTCAGCTTCCGCCCGGCCCCGCTGCCCGGCCCGGCCCCGGCCGCGAAGACCACCGCGTCCGCGCCCCGCACCACGTCGGAGACCTGTTCGGCCGTTGCCGACTCCAGGTCCAGCACGACCGGCTCGGCCCCCGCCGCCCGCAGGTCTTCGGCGTGGCCGGGGTTGCGGATGATGCCGACGGGGTGGTCGCCGCGCGCGGCGAGCAGGCGCTCCAGGTGCAGGGCGATCTGGCCGTGGCCACCGGCGATGACGATGCGCATGCGGTCAGGCTAGTGAGCGGAACGGGGATCCACCGAGCGAAACCCTTGAACACTTAGGTATGCCTTGCTTTACTCGGACGGGTCCGTGTTCCGGCGAGGGAAGGCCCGCATGACCGCGACGACCGACACCCGGCCCGCGCAGGTCCTGTCCTACGTCCACTTCCGCGCCCAGGTGCGCGAGGTCCGCAGGCTCACCCCGAACATGGCTCGGGTGACGCTCGGCGGCCCCGATCTGGCGGGGCTCACCAGCGGCGGCAGGGATCAGCGGATCAAGCTGTTCTTCCCGCTGGCCGGTCAGGAGCGGCCCGTGCTGACCAGTGGTCCCTCCTGGTACCAGGACTACCTCGCGCAACCCGATGACGTTCGTCCCGTGATGCGCACGTACACGCTGCGCGGCCACCGCCCCGAGCGCAACGAGGTCGATGTCGATTTCGTGCTGCACGGCGACACCGGCCCCGCTTCCGCCTGGGTGGCTCGTGCCCGGCGCGGTGACCACATCGGCCTCCTCGCGCCCAACGTGCTGCACACCCCGGTCCTCGGCTACGAGTACCATCCGGTACCCGGTACCGATTGGCACTTGCTCGCAGGTGATGAGACCGCGCTCCCCGCGATCGGCGGCATCCTCGAATCGCTGCCCGCGGGCGCCGTCGCCAAGGTCTTCGTCGAGGTCCCCGAGGACTCCGACCGCCAGGAGATCCACAGCGCCGCCGATGTCGAGATCACCTGGCTCGCACACCACCACGGCCCGTCCCGCCTCCTCGACTCCATCCGCGACGCGGAGTTGCCGCCCGGCCAGGCGTACGCGTGGATCGCGGGCGAGTGCACCGTGGTCAAGCACCTCCGCCGCCACCTGCTCCGCGAACGCGGCATCGCCAAGGACGCCCTCTACTTCTCGGGCTACTGGCGTCGCGGTGCTGACCACGACAACCTGTGAGGTCTTAGAAGGGTGCGGGTTCGGCGATCGGTTCCGCTTCGGTTTCGGCGGTCTTCCCGTTCGGTGTGGTCCA
>NZ_JANAVO010000037.1 GCF_024213555.1 Allokutzneria sp. A3M-2-11 16
CGCGTGCCATACGCTTGTCGCGAGGGCCGGGGTTTCATCCCGTGCCCCCGTGAGGCCCAAGGGCACGCGCAAGGGGCGCCCAGGTCAAGCCGACCCCCAGGCTGGAAGCCCAGCGCCCCCCGCTGGAAGCCCAGCCAACTCCGCTGGAAACCCAGCGCCCCCCGCTGGAAGCCCAGCCCGCACAAGCAGGAAGCCCAGCCGACTCCGCTGGAAATTCAGCCAACCAGAGCTGGAAGCCCAGCCAACCAGAGCCGGAAGCCCAGCCCACGCAACCCGAATACCCCAATCCGCCACCGCCGGTACAGTGACAGCGTGCCAAGGGTGTCGGTGGTGACGCGGGTCCAGCTGCTGCTGGCCCTGTTCCTGCCTGCCCTCTTCGTGTTGCTGCCCGCCGCCGGTGGGCACGGGTCGCTCGGCTTGGCGACCGCGTTGACCGCGGGTATCGCCGCCGCTTTCGTGGTGGCCGCGGTGGTGTGCGGGCGGCTCGAAACGGCCGTGCCGATGCGCGTGCGCGCGATCAGCCTGCGGGAACGCGCCCGCCTCGCCGACTTCATCCGGCTCAGGGACCCCGACGCTCCGGGTCGCCCCCGGCCACGAGCTCCGTCATCGGGCGCCGCGGCCGCCTGACGATTCCTTTCTGACGGCGGTCGCTCCGGCCTGTCCGATTGCGATTCGTCATCACACGGAGCGTCCCCTTGTTCGACTTCATCCTTTTCCCGGTTTCCGCTGTGCTCTGGTTCTGGCACGCCGTCTTCGGCGCCGTGTTCAGCCCGGACAGCGGGCTCGCCTGGGTGCTCGCGATCGTCTTCCTCGTCTTCACCATCCGGGCCGTGCTGCTCAAACCGGCGCTCAGCCAGCTGCGCTCGGCCCGGCGCAGCCAGAAGCTCGCCCCGCAGGTGCAGAAGATCCGCGAGCGCTACCGCAACGACCAGCGGCGCATGGCAAGTGAGGTCCAGAAACTCCACGCCGCCGAGGGCACCAGCGCCTTCGCCGGTTGCCTTCCCGCGCTGTTGCAGATCCCCGTTTTCTTCAGCCTCTACTGGGTGTTGCGCGACTTCACCCCCGGAGCCCAGTCCAATCAGGCTTTCGACCGCGCGGGTGTCCTGTCCTTCCTCAACGCGGACGTCTTCGGCGCGAAGCTCGGCAACTGGATCAACCAGCCGGTCGCCGAGCTGGCCGCTTTCGGCACCGACCGGCCGCACATGATCGCGGTCGGCGTGCCGCTGATGGTGCTCGCCGGGCTGGCGACCTTCCTGTCCATGCGGATGAGCATGCGGCGGCAGGTCAACCCGAACCCGCAGCTCGCCTCGATCACCGCGTTCATGACCTACCTGGCGCCGGTCAGCATGCTCGTGTCCGGGCTGTTCTTCCCGGTGCCGATCGGAGTGCTGCTGTACTTCCTGGCCACCAACGCCTGGACGTTCGGCCAGCAGCAGGTCCTCACGTGGTTCGTCGACCGGGAGGAGGCCCGCGCCGAGGCGGCCAGGCCGAAGGTGATCGCGCCCCGCCCCGGCCAGAAACCCAAGCAGCGCAAGCGCTGACTACGGGCGGCCGAGCAGCATGACCTTGCCGTCGGCCGCCACGAGGGCGACACCCCGCGCTACGGGCTCGATCGAGTCGACGCTGTCGACCCGGATCGAGCCCGTGACGCGACCCGTCTGCTGGTCGAGCACGGTGATCCGGTAGTCCTGGTCGGGAAGCTCGACGCCGGGCGCGTGGCCGGGGCGCGGGTCGAACGGGTTGGTGCGGGGCAACGCGGTGTTCACCACCACTGCGTGCCGGGCGACGTCGACGCTGGTGCTGGCGGACTCGGCGACGAAGGTCCAGGGCCGTGAGTAGTTCAGCTTCGGGTAGCCGCGGACGAGCTGCCCGTCGCGCCAGGCCATACCCTCACTGCTGACCTTGAGCCTGCGCGCCTTCGCTCCCGTGGTGTAGATCGCGACGTCTTCAAGCCGCCTCGCTTCCGGATCGCCCGGCAGCTCGATCACCGAGGCGTCCACGCCATCCCTGAAGAACAGGGCTTGCCCCATCGCCCAGGGGGAGCCGTAGCTGCAAGCCAAGGAGCGCTGGCCGACGCTCGTCCGTACGGCGCACCGGTCGCCGGTCTGCGTGGAGGTGACCATCGTCTTGCCGACGACACCGGCGAAGGCGCCGCGCTCGCGGTGCACGGTCTCCGCCGAGGCAGGGTCCACGAACTCCCACTCGTCCTGGGTTCCCCGCAAGGGAAGCGCCCCGATAGACGGCAGCACAGGAGGTTCGCCGGTGTCGTCGGGCAGCATCGTGACGTTCGGGAACCGCCCCGTCGCCGCGCGCACCTCGTCGACGGGGCGAGTCCAGCGCACTCCCCCGTCATCGGCGACGGCTGAGACGACGTCCTTCGTCTCCAGCAGGGTGAACCCGGGCGCGGACGCCACACCGCGATCGGCGCGAATGTGCTTGGGCCACACCGGTTTCCCCACGCGGTCGTAGAGCATGGCCGATCGGTCGCGGATGACCAGCAGGCGATCACCGGCGCGCGAGAACGTGTCGTCGCGGTCGGCCTGGATGCGATTGAGTTCCCGGCCGTCCGCCAGCGAGATGAAGCGCGCGCTCGACCGGTTCGCCAGCACGGCGGCCTCGTCGAGCACACCCTCGATGAACTCGTCGTCGGACGCGACGGCCCACTGGACGTTCTCCCCGGCGAACTCGGAGTTCAGCGCGCGGTAAGGCAGCCACACCCCGAGCCCGATCACCACGACGGCGACCACCCCGCAGATCGCCACCCGGGCGAGTGTTCGCAGCTGCAGCACGAGGAAGACGCCGAGGCCCGCGCCGAGCGCCGCCAAGGCCAAACCCCACACGTACGCACTCGCCGTCGCCGTGTACGAGCCGCCCACCACCAACGCGGTACCACCGGCGACCAGGACGAGAGCGGCGATCACCGGCCAACGCGAGATCAACAGCACGCGCGCAAGCTAGCAGTTTCAGCGGGATTTCACCGCCGCTGGTTAGCGTCCCGGCGTCGTTCACCCACCAGGAGGACATGGTGTTCCAGCAGGGTCCGGACACGCAGACCGGTCTGATGAAGATGATGTTCATGGCCGGTTTCCTGGTCGCGCTGTTCGGGCTCGGCGCCCTGCTCAGCAGCGGTCCGTCGATCGGCGCGCTGATCGCCCTCCCCGCGGGCGCGGGCCTGGTCACAGCGTCGATCCGGCTCCGCAACGCCGCACTCGGCCAGCAGCTCTACCGCGCCGTGCGCCCGGCCGACCCCACGGCCGTGCTGGCGCTGTGGGGCGGGCTGGCCGGGCTGATCGCGCTCGGCGCGCTGTTCGGCTGGCTGTTCGACACCGCGGGCAGCGTGCTGATCGTCGCGGTGTGGCCCATTTTGGTGGCCTGGTACCGCAGGCGCCGGACCGCGCTCCAGGTCGACTCCTCGGGCGTGAACGTCGGCGGCGTCCTCGTGCCGTGGACCGACGTCGCCGAGATCGTGGTGAGCGATCCCCGAGCGGGACAACAGATTCACGTCGGGGCGCGGCTGCACTCCCGCGCCCCGGTCCAGGTGGTCGCGCAGCACCAGGGTTTCGACCTGGCCAAGCTGACCGCGATGGTCGCCAAGCAGGGTCCGCAGGGCGTCCGGGTCGTGGTGACCGGCCCTCGCTGAGCCGGTCAGCTGTGCGAGACCGAGAGCTTGTAGATCACGACCTGCCCGTAGTTGCTCGTGTTGCACGGGGACGAGTTGTCGCAGTGGGCCAGCGTGTAGGCGCCTGCCTTGAAGTAGGCGGTCGTGGTCTGCTTCGACACCGTGGTCTGCAGGATGTCGTTGTAGTAGGCGCTGATCTTCCCGCCGCTGGCCACGAACTTGACCTGGAACCGTTGTCCCAGCCGGTAATCGCTCGTCACGAGCTTGTAGCGGGAGTTGTCGGCGTAGTGGATGTAGAGGTTCGTCCCGTCCAGCCGGAACATGATCAGGTGTGAGCTGGTGTTGTGCACCTGGCCCGCGATCACCTGCGGCTTCTGCGCGGGGACCGCGGTGATCGCCTGGTCGACGACCATCGTGTGCGTGCCGTCGCTGGTCGACCACGCGGCCTTCTCGGAGCCGTCCATCTCCCGCAGCTCCGAGCGCGGGTACTGCGAACCACCCGTCGACACCCCGTTGACCGCGGCGCGGAACTGGACGCCGTCGCAGGCCGGCGTCGTCTTGAACCACGGGTCCTTGGTGTAGGTGTCGAGCGCGGGCTGGCTGATCTCGGTGGGCTTCTCGGGTTCGCCGATCGGCAGTTGCAGCTTCCAGTTCTTGAGGTTGAGGACCTTGCCGGGAGCACCGCAGGCCACGGCCTGTCCGGCGCTGACGGCGGGCGCCGCCGCGGCCACCACGGCCAGGCACAACACCAGCGGAGCAACACGTCGCATATGCACTCCTCGACTCGCACAGGGCATGTGGTGCATCGATTTACCATGCGGTGGGAGGGACCGTACTCCCCGACGGGAAGGAGTGTCAACGCTCTCTGTCCACAGAGGACAGATCGGGGAATCCGGGTGCGCGTCGCGAAGTGCTCCGGCATCCTGCCGCCGTGTCCCCTGCCTTCATCCCCGGCGTGCAACTGTCGGAACGGCTCTACCGCGAGGCGGTGCACCCGTTGCTGTCCCGCCACTTCCCCGAGCTGCCCCACACCGCCGCGTTGATCGGTCCCGGCTCTGAGGTGCTGGGCTTCGACACCGCCCGGTCGACCGACCACGACTGGGGACCGCGCCTGCAACTGTTCGTGCGCACCGATGCCGAGCGGGTCTCCGAAGCGCTGGCCGAACACCTGCCCGCCACGATCGCGGGCTTCCCCACCAACCTGGTCCCGGTCGGTGACCACGGCACGCGCCACATGCGCCCGGTCGGTGAACCGGGCGAGCGCATCCGGCACGGGGTCGTGGTCACCGACCTCGGTTCCTGGCTGATGGAGAGACTCGGCTTCGATCCCCGGAACGGGGTCGGCACCCGCGACTGGCTGGCGACGCCGACCCAGGTGCTGGCCGAGATCACCGGCGGCGCGGTCTTCCACGACGGACTGGCGGAGCTGGAACCGGTTCGGCGCAGGCTGGCCTGGTATCCCGACGACGTCTGGCGTTACGCGCTGGCCTGCCAGTGGCAGCGGATCAGCCAGGAGGAGCCGTTCGTCGGGCGGTGCGCCGAAGTCGGCGACGAGCTCGGCTCGGCCGTGGTCGCGGCGCGCCTGGTGCGCGACCTGATGCGATTGTGCTTGCTGCTCAACAGGATCTATCCGCCGTACAGCAAGTGGCTCGGGAGCGCTTTCGCCCGTCTGCCCTGCGCGGAACAGCTGACGCCGGTGCTCACCGCAGCCTTGACCGGCGAGCACCACCTGGCCGCCGCTTGCGAAGCCGTTGCCGCGCTGCACAACGCCTCCGGGCTCACCGAGCCGCTCGACACCCGCACCCGGCCCTTCCACGATCGGCCTTACCGCGTGTTGGGGGCCGAACGCTTCGCCGAGGCGCTGATGGCGGGCACTGCCTTGGGCGGGCTGCCGTTGACGGGGACCGTCGACCAGATCGTCGACAACACCGACGTCCTCGCGCACCCCGCCCGCTGGCGGGTCATGACCGGCCGATGGTGATGTCCCCGAAGCTGGTGTGCGCGCGCACCTCGACGGTCTCGGCCGCCCGCCCGGCCGAGGCGACCTCCTCCAGCGAGTTGCTCACCCGCCCGTGACCGGTGCTCAGGTCCAGCAGCGCGGCGGTGCCCTGCCGGACGCCGACCTCCAGGTCCCCCGTCGAGGTCTTGAGCACGACCGAGCCCCTGAGCACGTCGCCGACCCGGACGGCCCCGTTGGAGGTGGTGGCCTCGATCCGGTCGCCGACCGCGTGCTCGACGGCGATCTCGCCGTTGGCCGCGCGCACCCGCACCTCGCCGGTGACCGTGCCGATCTCGATGTTCCCGTTGGAGCTCTTGACGGTCCCGCCGCCGTCCAACTCGCCGATCTGGATCTTGCCGGTGCCGGTGGTGACCTCGGCCTTGCCCGCGATCCGGTCCACGGACAGGTGCCCGGCCCCGGTCTCCATCCGCAGCGCGCCGGTCCGGTCCAGCCGGACGTGCCCGCAGGAGGTCTTGATCTTGCAGTCGCCGAGCTCGCCCGCCGAGCGCACGTCGCCGAGCCCGGTGTCGCTGTCCACCCGCGAACCGCGGGGCAGCTCGATGGTCACGTCGACGGAGCGGGTCTTCTTGGAGAAGTCGAGCAGGGGCGACTTCGGCCCGATGACCAGCAGCTTGCCGTCGACGTGGTCGACCCGGGTCTGCTCGGCGGCCTTCACGTCGGAGGCGTCGCCGGGGTTGCTCGGCACCACCTCGACCACGGTGTCGGTCCGGTCGCTCGCGGTGATCCGCACGTCACCCGCGCTCAGCTCGACGGTGACGGAAATGGGCTGCGGCGTCTCGAAAATGGGCATGACTGTTCCCCTCTGGTGGTTCGGTGAGCGTCCCCGCAGGTAGGGGGACGTGTGTGAAAACGACCGTGCTGGCTAGCGCACCCAGCCGGTGTAGCGCTGCGCGCCCCGCCCGCCGCGCGCCTCGGCGCGGTGGTCGCGGCCCGGCTGCCGCAGGGCGGCCGAGGTGATCCGGACCAGCCACGCGTTGACCGAGCGGCCCTCCGCGGCGGCGGCCTCCTCGATGGCGGACTTGAGCTGCTCCGGCAGGCGGAAGTTGATCCGCGCCGTCGCGGCGTCCTCGGCCCCCGGGCCGGGTTCCTCCGGTTCGAAGACCTGCGCGGGCGCGCTGTCCAGCGGCTCGTCCGGCGGCGGGGGCGTCACGACGAAGTTCGGGTCGCGGCCCCGCATCCGCAGCTCGACGGAGCCCGGCGCCAGGTCGCGGGTGATCTCGTCCGCGGCCGCCGACAGGGCGTCCAGCAGCGTGAGCCGGATCGCCGACTGGAGCGACACGGTCACGCGTTCGACCTTCGCCTCGGCGTCCTGCCCACTGCCCTCGACGAGCACCGCGAGCTCTCGCCCGAGGTTCTCGACATACGACCTCAAGTCCATGACACCACTATGGCACGAGCATGGCGCCATCGCAAGCCATCATGGCGCCATATTGGCACCAGGTGGCGTTTGCGCAGGTGACGCGCGCGACATGGCCATCAACACGGCGTAAAGGAGG
Source organism: Allokutzneria sp. A3M-2-11 16 (assembly GCF_024213555.1). GTDB lineage: Bacteria > Actinomycetota > Actinomycetes > Mycobacteriales > Pseudonocardiaceae > Allokutzneria. The sequence continues at coordinate 7,136 of NZ_JANAVO010000037.1, forward strand.
CGTTCGGGGGCGTCAAGGACGCGTCAGGCCGCCCGGAATCCCCGCCCCCGTGGCTCACCCTTTCCGGTGGCGGCACCCGCCGGGTGCCCGGAGATCGGGAAGGGAGCACGCCCATGGCCGACCTGGCCTACGCGTTGCTGCTGATCGGTGTGTTCCTCCTGCTGGCGCTGACGGTGCGCGGACTGGAGCGGTTGTGAGCGGCACGGGCGTCCTCGCCAACACCGTCGGCGGCGCGCTCGCGTTGCTGTTGATCGTGTACCTGTTCATCGCGCTGATCCGGCCGGAGAAGTTCTGATGTCATCCACTGTGGCCGGTCTGGTGCAGATCGGCCTGCTGATCCTCGCCCTGGCCGTGGTCTACCGGCCCTTCGGCGACTACATGGGGCGCGTGTACACCGGCACCAAGCACACCCGGGTCGAGCGCGCGATCTACCGCGTGGCCCGCATCGATCCGGAGTCGGAGCAGCGTTGGAGCACCTATGCGTTGGGAGTACTGGGTTTCTCCTTCGTCGGCGTAGCACTGCTCTACGTGTTGCAGCGCGTCCAGTCGTTGCTGCCGTTCGCCTACGACCGCGGCGCGGTGCCGCCCGGGATGGCGTTCAACACCGCGATCAGCTTTGTCACCAACACGAACTGGCAGTCCTACGTGCCGGAGACCGTCATGGGTCACACGGTGCAGATGGCCGGTTTGACGGTGCAGAACTTCGTCTCGGCCGCCGTGGGCATGGCCGTCGCGGTCGCCCTGGTGCGCGGATTCGTGCGCAGCAAGGCCGATCGGCTCGGCAACTTCTGGGTCGACCTGGTGCGCGGTACGACGCGCGTGCTGCTGCCGATCGCTTTCGTCTTCGCGATCGTGCTGGTGGCCACCGGCGTCGTGATGAGCCTGAAGGCCGGTGTCTCCGTTGACGGGCAAACCGTTGCCACAGCGCCTGTCGCCAGCCAGGAAGCCATCAAGATGCTCGGCACCAACGGTGGCGGCGCGCTCAACGCGAACTCGGCGCACCCGTTCGAGAACCCGAACGCGTGGTCGAACCTGATCGAGGTCTTCCTGATCCTGGTCATCCCGGTGTCGCTGACCCGGACCTTCGGCACGATGGTCGGCAACCGCAGGCAGGGCTACGTCCTGCTGGGCGTCATGGGCGCGCTGTGGTCGGCGATGCTCGCGGTCATCTGGGCGGCCGAGGCCAGCGGCCTGCGTCCCTTGGAGGGCAAGGAGATCCGCTTCGGCATCCCCGGTTCGGCCCTGTTCGCCAACGCCACCACGGGCACGTCGACCGGCGCGGTGAACGCGATGCACGACAGCTTCACCGGGCTCGGCGGTGGCGGCGCGCTGCTCAACATGCTCTTCGGCGAGATGACGCCGGGCGGCGTGGGCACCGGCCTCTACAGCATCCTGGTGATGGCCGTCATCGCGATGTTCCTCGCCGGGCTGCTGGTCGGCCGCACGCCCGAGTACCTCGGGAAGAAGCTGGGCCGCAAGGAGGTCACCGCCGCCGCGGTGTCGATCCTCGCCATGCCAACGGTTCTGCTGATCGGCGCGGGAATCGCCGCCGTTCTGCCCAGCACCGGCGCGGCGCTGAACAACCCCGGCTCGCACGGCCTGTCGGAGATCCTCTACGCCTACGCGTCGGCCTCGAACAACAACGGCAGCGCGTTCGCCGGGATCACCGTGACCAACGACTGGTTCCAGGCTTCGCTGGCCGTGTGCATGGCGCTCGGCCGGTTCGTGCCGATCGTCGCCGTGCTGGCGCTCGCCGGTTTCCTCGCCGAGCAGAAGAAGGTTCCGGTCACGGCGGGCACGCTGCCCACGACCGGGCCGCTGTTCGGCTCCCTGCTGACGGGCAGCATCGTGCTGGTCGCCGCGCTGACCTTCGTTCCCGCTCTCGCCCTCGGTCCCATCGCGGAGGCCCTGCAGTGACCGGTGTTTTCCACCCCAGGCAGCTCGTGAAGTCGCTTCCCGACGCGCTGCGCAAGTTCCACCCCCGCTACCAGCTGCGCAACCCCGTGATGTTCGTCGTGTGGGTCGGATCGCTGCTCGTGACGGTGTTCGCCGTCGCCGAGCCGAGCGGCTTCACGATCGCGGTGGCCGTGTGGCTGTGGTTCACCGTGCTGTTCGCCAACCTCGCCGAGGCCGTCGCGGAGGGCCGCGGCAAGGCGCAGGCCGAGTCGCTGCGCAGGACGAAGAAGGACTCGGTGGCGCGCCGACTCGTCGAGGGTGGTGAAGAACGCGTCTCCGGGACCGAACTGCGCATCGGCGACCTCGTGGTGGTCGAGGCGGGTGAGGTGATCCCCGGCGACGGCGACGTGGTCGAGGGCATCGCCACCGTGGACGAGTCGGCGATCACCGGCGAGTCCGCCCCGGTCATCCGCGAGTCCGGCGGCGACCGGTCCGCGGTCACCGGCGGCACCACCGTGCTCTCCGACCGGGTCGTCGTGCGGATCACTACGAAGCCTGGCGAGTCCTTTGTGGACAGAATGATCGCGTTGGTCGAGGGCGCGGAGCGGCAGAAGACGCCGAACGAGATCGCGTTGACGATCCTGCTGTCCACGCTGACGATCATCTTCATGCTCGCGGTGGTGGCGTTGCAGCCGTTCGCGATCTACTCCGGCGGCGAGCAGTCAGTGATCGTGCTGACCGCGTTGCTGGTGTGCCTCATCCCGACCACGATCGGCGCGTTGCTCTCGGCCATCGGCATCGCGGGCATGGACCGACTGGTGCAGCGCAACGTGCTGGCCAAGTCCGGCCGCGCGGTCGAGGCCGCGGGCGACATCGACACGCTGCTGCTGGACAAGACCGGCACGATCACCTGGGGCAACCGCAGGGCGACGGAGTTCATCCCGGTCAACGGCACGAGCGTGGACGTCCTGGTCGACGCCGTACGGCTGTCGAGCCTCGCCGACGGGACCCCCGAGGGGCGCAGTGTCGTGGAGCTGTGCGTGGAGCGCTACGGCCGTTCCGCCGAGCTGACCGAGCACGAGAAGACCGGCGAGTTCGTGCCTTTCACCGCGCAGACGCGGATGTCCGGCATCGACCTCGGTGGGCGCCAGATCCGCAAGGGCGCCGCGAGCGCCTTCGCGATCACCGACGAGGTGAGGCTGATCGTCGACGAGATCAGCGCCGAGGGCGGCACTCCGCTCGTCGTGGCCGAGGACGACGTGGTGCTCGGCGTGATCCGACTGTCCGATGTGGTCAAACCGGGGATGCGGGAGCGGTTCGCCGAGCTGCGCGCGATGGGCATCCGCACCGTCATGGTCACCGGCGACAATCCCTTGACCGCCAAGGCGATCGCGGCAGAGGCGGGCGTTGACGACTTCCTCGCCGAGGCCAAGCCCGAGGACAAGATGGCCCTGATCCGCCAGGAGCAGGAGGGCGGCAAGCTCGTCGCGATGACCGGCGACGGCACCAACGACGCGCCCGCGCTCGCGCAGGCCGACGTCGGGGTGGCGATGAATACCGGGACCTCCGCGGCCAAGGAGGCCGGGAACATGGTGGACCTGGACTCCGACCCGACGAAGCTGATCGAGGTCGTGGAGATCGGCAAGCAGCTGCTGATCACCCGGGGTGCGCTGACCACCTTCAGCATCGCCAACGACCTGGCCAAGTACTTCGCGATCCTGCCCGCCATGTTCGCCGCGATCTACCCGCAGCTGGGCCTGCTCAACATCATGGGGCTGGCCACGCCGCGGTCGGCGATCCTGTCCGCGGTGATCTTCAACGCGCTGGTCATCGTGGCGCTGATCCCGCTGGCCCTGCGCGGTGTCCGCTACCAGCCCGCCAGCGCGGCGGCGCTGCTGCGGCGCAACCTGCTGATCTACGGAGTCGGGGGCATCGTGACCCCGTTCGCCGGGATCTGGCTGATCGACCTGCTCGTGCGACTGATTCCCGGGATCGGGTGAGGACATGACGACCACGTTCTTCAAACAGGCCGTCGCGGGGCTGCGCGTCCTGCTGGTGCTGACCGTGCTGCTCGGCGTGCTCTACCCCGCCGGGGTGTGGGCGGTGTCCCGGCTGCCCGGCTTGCAGGCCAACGCCGAGGCCGTCGACACCACGCTCGTCGGCGTCGACCGGGAGGGCGACCAGTGGTTCCACACGCGGCCGTCCGCGGCGACACTGCCCGCGTCGGGCGGATCGAACAAGGGAGAGCTGAACCCCGACTACGACGCCGTGATCTCTTCACGTCGGGCGACGATCGCACAGCGCGAAGGCGTGTCGCAGGACCGAGTTCCCCAGGACGCCGTCACCGCGTCCGGCTCCGGCCTCGACCCGCACATCAGTCCGGCGTACGCGGAACTTCAGGTGCCGCGCGTGGCTCGGGCGAGCGGGGTCGGTGAGGAACGTGTGCGGGAGCTGGTCGCTGCGCACACCGCCGGTTTCCCCGGTGAGCCCAGGGTGAACGTGACTGCGCTCAACCGTGCCATTGGTTCTGGGGCCGAGTAGATCTTTCTGTGGGGGTCGGCTGGGCTTCCGGCGGGGCTGGGCTTCCAGCTCGCGCCGGTACCAGCGTGGGTCGGCTTGACCTGGGGCCCCTTGCGCGTGCCCTTGGG
>NZ_JANAVO010000038.1 GCF_024213555.1 Allokutzneria sp. A3M-2-11 16
GCGAGGGCCGGGGTTTCATCCCGTGCCCCCGAGAGGCCCAACGGCACGCGCAAGGGGCCCCAGGTCAAGCCGACCCCCACGCTGGTACCGGCGCGAGCTGGAAGCCCAGCCACGCAAGCTGGAAGCCCAGCCATGCCGAGCCTACGAAACAGCAAACCCAGGCATCGGATAAGCAGACATCAACTCAGAAACCTCAAGAGCGATCTTCTCCACATCCTCACCCACGACCGCCCGATCAATCCACTCGGCCAGCAGCGGCATCTGTTCCACCCCAAGCCCACGCGTAGTAACAGCCGCAGTCCCCAACCGAATACCCGAAGGATCAAAAGGCTTCCGAGTGTCATAAGGAACCGTGTTGTAGTTCAGCTCGATACCCGCACGATCCAACGCCTGAGCCGCAGGCTTCCCCGCAATATCCTTCGAAGTCAAGTCGATCAGAATCAGGTGATTGTCAGTTCCACCCGAAACCAGGTCGAACCCTCGCTCCACCAACGCCTCCGCGAGAGCCCGCGCGTTCGCCACCACCGCGTGCGCGTATTCGGAGAACGACGGGCGGAGCGCCTCGCCGAGAGCCACGGCGATCGCGGCAGTCGTGTGGTTGTGCGGACCGCCCTGCAAACCAGGGAAGACCGCCTTGTCGATGGCCTTCGCGTGCGCAGAATCAGTCATGATCATCGCGCCGCGCGGGCCGCGCAGGGTCTTGTGCGTGGTGGTGGTGATCACCGGGGCGTGGCCGACCGGGGACGGGTGGGCGCCGCCCGCGACGAGGCCCGCGATGTGCGCGATGTCGGCGACCAGCACGGCGCCGATCTCCTCGGCGATCGCGGCGAAGGCGGGGAAGTCGATGGTGCGCGGGATCGCGGTGCCACCGCAGAAGATCATCTTGGGTCGCTCGGCCAGCGCGAGGTCGCGGACCTCGTCCATGTCCACCCGGCCGGTGTCCTTGCCGACGGTGTAGCGCACGCTCTCGAACCACTTGCCGGTGGCGGAGACGCTCCAGCCGTGGGTGAGGTGGCCGCCCATGGGCAGCGCCATCCCCATGACCTTCTCGCCCGGCTCCAGGAACGCCAGGTAGGCGGCGAGGTTGGCGGGCGAGCCGGAGTAGGGCTGCACGTTGGCGTGCTCGACGCCGAAGAGCTCCTTGGCCCGCGCCACGGCCAGCTGCTCGACCTGGTCGATGACCTGCTGGCCCTCGTAGTACCGGCGGCCCGCGTAGCCCTCGGAGTACTTGTTGGTCAGTACCGAGCCGGTGGCCTCCAGCACCGCGGTGGACACGTAGTTCTCGGACGCGATCAGCCGGATCTTCTCGAACTGGCGCTGCGCCTCGGCGTGCACCAGGTCGGCGACCTGGGGGTCCGCGTCAGTGAGACTGGGGATGTTCGGTACGTGCACGGCTACCTCCGAGCGTGACGAAGACCGCCGGGGCACCCAGGCGCGCGGCGCTCTCCGGCTCCCGCTCCCCGGTGGTCGATCCCACCCTCGGCGCGCCAGTCGCGAACACGCGCATCCTAGCCGCGCCGCACTCCCGGCCGGAGCAGCCCGTGCAGCTCGGCCGCGGAACCGGCCAGCCAGCCCGCGCCCGCCGCGACGAGCTGATCGGCCCGGTCGACGCCGAAGGTCACGCCGACCGCGCGCATCCCGGCCGCCGAGGCCATCAGCACGTCGTCGACGGAGTCGCCGATCACCACGCAGTTCTCCGGCGGCACCGCCAGCGAGCGCGAGGCCAGCAACGCCGGATCGGCGGCGGGCTTGCCGCGCGGCGTCATCCAGTCGCCGACCACCAGGTCGAACTCGGCCAGCAGCCCTGCCGCCGCGAGCAGCTCCTCCGCGCCCGTCCTGGTCCTGCCGGTGATGACGGCCAACGAGTGCCCGGACGCGCGCAGGCCGCCCAGCAGCTCCGGCAGGCCCGGGAACACCAGCTCGGCGGCGGCGGGCAGGACCCGTTCCCGGAACAGCGCCTGGAACCGGTTGACCGACAGGCGCACCATCCCGTGGCCGGGCGGCAGGCCCAGCAGCCGGGCGAAGGTCGGCCCCAGCGGGCGGTCCGCGCAGGCCCGGATGTGGTGCGCCGGGGGCATCGGCCGCCCGGACCGCGCCACCACCCGGCGGATCAGCGGCACCGCCGCGCCCGGCGTGTCGACCAGCGTGCCGTCGAGATCGAACAGCACCGCCCCGCATTCGCCCACTGGGGACCCCACTTCACAAAGAATCGGCACCAGCGGCCGATTTTGAAGCGCAAAGCGGACCCCAGATGATCTTCCGGCGTCAAATCACGCCCTGTTATCCTTTCCACCGTGCGGAAAACCGAAGAGGGCTCGACCGTCGCCGCCGAACGGGCCCTGCGTCTGCTCCGGTTGCTGGCGGGCAATGGCGAGATCCGGTTGACCGAGCTCAGCAGGGAACTCGGGTTGCCGCATTCCACGACGCACCGGCTGCTGGCGACGCTGCGCCGCGAGGGGTTCGCGCTGCAGGAAGCGGCCAGCAAGCGCTACGTCGCGGGCCCCGGGATGTGGGAGCTCGGGTGGCTGCTGGACCCGCACGGGCTGCGGCTGGCCGCGCGCCCGCACCTCACGGCGCTCGCCGAGGAGTTCGGGGAGGCCGCGCAGCTGGTCGTGCTGCAGGGCCGGTACGTGGAGTTCCTGGACGGCGTCGAGTCCGAGCGCCAGGTCAAGCACGGGACGCGACTGGGCCGACCGCTGCCGTCGCACCTGGTGAGCGGCGGTAAGGCGCTGTTGGCGCGGCTGCCGGGGGCGATACTGGACCGGCTCTACCCCGACGAGGAGCTGCTCACCATGACCCCGGCCAGCGTGCGCACGAAGTCGGCGCTGCTCGGGCAGCTGGCGCGGGCCCGCGAGCTCGGCTACGCGACCAACGTCCACGAGACCGAGGTGGGGGTGTGCGCGGTCGGCGCGGCGGTGGTGGACCGCTACGGCCGGGCGCGCTGCGGGCTGGTGGTGGCGGGCCCGAGCACCCGGTTGCTGCCGGAGGACCTGCCGGTCGTCGGTGAACGCCTCGCCGGGGCCGCCCGCGTTATCTCAGAGGAACTGCGTTTCGACGATGTCTCCGACCGGCTCCGCTAAGCGCTTTTCCGGCTGACGGAAATCCTTCTTGCTCCGCCGATGACGCCGCACGTACTTTTCCGGCATGACAGCGGTTCTGCCTCATGCGAAGAATTGGATCGGCGGTTCCTGGAGGAACTCCAAGCGAATCGGGCACACCGCCGATCCGGCAACCGGGGAGATCATCGGCAGTTTCGCCGACGCCGGTGCCGGGGAGGCCGAGGCCGCCGTCGCCGCCGCACGCCGGGCCTTCGACACCACCGGCTGGCGCCGCGACCGGGAGCGGCGGGCCGCGGTGCTGCTGGAGCTGGCCGACCGCCTCGCCGCCCGCGAGGACGAGGTGATCCGCCTGCTGGCCAGGGAGAACGGCAAGACCGTGCACGACGCCGCGATCGAGTTCGGCGTCACCGTGCCGAAGCTGCGGTACTTCGCCGCGATGGCGCTGACCGACGCGGGCCGCTCCGCCGAGGTCGCGCCCGGACTGCACGCGTCCAGCCTGCGTGAGCCCGCCGGCGTCGCGGGGATCATCGTGCCGTGGAACTCGCCGGTCGTGCTGGCCGTGCGGTCCCTGGCCCCGGCGCTGGCGGCGGGCTGCACCGCGGTGGTGAAGATGCCCGCGCAGACCGCGCTGGTCAACAACCTGGTCGCCGATCTCGTGGCCTCGGTGCCGGACCTGCCCGCCGGGGTGGTGAACGTGTTCACCGAGAGCGGCGACGCGGGCGCGCGGGAGCTGGTCGCCTCCCCGGACGTCGACGTGATCAGCTACACCGGCAGCACCGCGGTGGGCCGGATCATCGCGGCGAACGCGGCGGCCACGCTGAAGCCGGTCTCGCTGGAGCTGGGCGGCAAGGGGCCGATGATCGTCTTCGCCGACGCCGACCTGGACGCCGTGGTGCCGGTGCTGGTCAAGGGGATCACCACCTTCTCCGGCCAGTTCTGCATGGCGGGCAGCCGCGTCCTCGCCGAGGCCGGTATCGCCGACGAGCTGCGGGTACGCCTGGTCAAGGCGCTGGAGGAGGTCCGCATCGGTCCGGGCGAGGACCCGGCGAGCGAGATGGGCGCGCTGATCGACGAGGCGGGCGTTGGCCGGGTCGACGAGATCGTCGCGCGGGCGCTCGCCGAGGGCGGGACTGCGCTGCTGCGCGGTGGGCCGATCGAGTCGGGACCGCTGGCCCGCGGCGCCTTCTACCGGCCGAGCCTGATCGAGGTCGCCGACGTGAACGCGTCGATCGTGCAGCGCGAGGTCTTCGGCCCGGTGGCCACGTTCGAGGTCTTCACCGACGAGGCGGACGCGATCGGCCGCGCCAACGCGACGGAGTACGGCCTGTCCGCGAGCATCTGGACGCGCGATGTGGACCGGCCGCGCCGGGTCGGCGGGGAGCTGCGCGCGGGCACGGTGTGGACGAACACGTGGGGCGTGATCGCCGACCAGTTCGAGGAGGGCGGGGTGAAGCAGAGCGGGCTCGGCCGGCTCAACGGGGTGCGCGGCCTGGAGGAGTTCCAGGAGACGAAGACCTACCTCCACCGCTACGGCTGTTGACCGTGACACCGGTGTCAACGTCTACGGTCGCGGTATGGATCTTCAGGTAGTGCTGCCGGACGAGTCACCCGCCATGGACCCGCACCACCTGGCCGAACTGGCCGTGGCGGCGGAGCGCATCGGGTATCGCGCGGCGTGGCTGCCCGACCACCTGCTGCCACCCGGCCAGTACGGCGACGGCCGCTACGGCGGTGTCTACGAGCCCTTGGTGTCGTTGTCCTACATCGCCGCGCACACGAGCACGATCGGGCTGGGCACGTCGGTTCTCGTGCTGCCGATGCGGAGCCCGTTCGTCGTGGCGAAACAGGCGGCCACCGTGGACCGGCTCTCGCGGGAACGGCTCACGCTGGGCGTGGGGATCGGGTGGGACCGCACGGAGTTCGCGGCGGTCGGATCGGACTTCGGCACCAGGGGCGCGCACGGACGAGGCGATCTCCTTGCTGCGCGAGCTTTTCGACGGCACCCACGAGGGCGGCGTGTTCGAGCCGAAGCCGCGAAGGCGAATCCCGATCATGGTCGGCGGGACCAGCGAACCGGCGTTGCGGCGCGCGGCCACCCTCGCCGACGAGTGGCAGGCGGTCGGCCTCTCCCCCGAACAGTTCGCCGAGCGGCTGGCGCGACTGCGGGAGCTGGGCGGGGACGCGGTGCGCGCGACCACGCGACTCGCATGGGAGGGCGGCGAAGCCGGGCTGGCACAGGCCGTCGAGCAGGCGCACGCCTTCGCCGACGCGGGCGCCGAGGCCGTGGCCGTGTGGTTCGGCTCCCACGAGGGTTTTGCCGATCGCATGGCCGAGTTCGCGCAGGCGCACCGATGACGGGTGTCTTTCCGCACCGCCCGGTGCGCGACGTCTCGATCCGCGGTGGGACCGTCGGCGCCTGCGGCGCGGACTTCGTGGACTTCAGCCTGGACCGGCGAGTACGAACGGGAGGTGCACGAGGAGTGCGCTCCGTCGATCATCCGCGGCGTCCTGCTGAACCTCACCGGCGCTGAGAAGAACGACCGCCTGGGCGACATCTGCCGGGTGGCGCGCGGCGCGGAAGGCACGCGAGGAGCTGGCCGGGGAATCATCCACCGCCGGCGCGGGTTGAAACGACTATGAAGGTTCCCGGTCCAGATCACCCCATCACCGTGACGCCGTCGCCCGATCACGTGGTCGTGCGGGTGGGCGACCGCGTCATCGCCGACACCTCGAAGTCCTTGGTGCTCCAGGAATCCACCTATCCGGCCGTGCGGTACATCCCGCTCGACGACGTCGACGGCTCGCAGCTGCGGCGCACGCAGACCAGCACCCACTGCCCCTTCAAGGGCGACGCGGCCTACTACACGATCACCGGCGAGCCGGAGCTGACCGACTCGGTGTGGGTCTACGAGCAGCCCTACGACGCCGTGCGGGAGATCGCCGGACACGTCGCGTTCTACCCCGATCGGGTCTCCATCGCAGTCGGCTGACCAGCGCATGGCACGATTCTGTCGCCTGCCGCTACGCCATACGTGAAGGACGACTGATGAATCCCGCACCCATGCCCCCCTACTCCGGCCCGCCGACGCAGCCGCCGCCCGGCACCTCCTTCGGTCGCTGCGTCCTGTCGTCACTGGTGTGGTACGGCGTCGTGTTCGTCGTGCTGTTCGCGACCCTGGGGGCGCCGGCGTCGGGCTACGCGTTCGGCGTGGTGGCCGGCCGGTTGCTGTTCCCGTTCCTGCTCTCCGCGCTCATCACGTGGTTGTTCTTCCGGCACAAGCGGACCAACTTCGGCATCCTCGTGCTGACGTCCCTGCCGTCCTTCGTCGTGCTCTCGTTCGCCTTCGGCGTGCTGCGCATGGCCGGGTCGGCCTGACGCGGTGCTCTCGGTCGTCGAGCTGGCGGCGCATCCGGACCTCGTCCTGAGCGCCGCCGGCTGCCGCGACGACCACGAGGCGTGGTCTCCCGCGGAGTCCAGCGGGGACTGGTACCGGCTCGTCCTGGTGCGGCACGGGCGGTTCCGCCGTCGTGTGCGCGGACGGACGATGTGCGCCGACCCGACGGTCGGTTACGTCAGCGCACCGCAGCAGGAGGAGTGCTTCGCCCATCCGGTGGGCAGCGACGCCTGCACGTCGGTCAGCCTCTCCCCCGCGTTGTGGCAGTCCCTGGCCGGAAACGGCACGCCGCCGCTCCACGGGCTGCGCGTCGACGCGGAGCTGGACTTGGCGCACCGCCGCGTGCTGGCGTCCGGTGACAAGGACTTCGGCCTCGTCGAACGGTTGCTGGACCTGGTGGGGGCGACGCTGCGGCGAATCCCGGACACCCCGCGGTGGGTGCTCCGGGACGCCGGGCTCGTCGACCGCGCTCGCGCCGCGATCCTGGACGGCACCCCGGAGGCGGCGGACCTGATGAGCCTCGCCCGCCTGCTCGACGTGTCGCCGTACCGGCTGAGCCGGGTGTTCTCCCGGGAGGCCGGGATGTCGATCACCCGCTTCCGCAACACCGTCCGGGTCCGCCGCGCCCTCGACCGCCTCGGCAGCGGGGACGACAGCGTCGCCACGATCGCGGCGGACCTGGGGTTCACCGACCAGGCGCACCTGAGCCGCACGCTGCGCGAGCACGTCGGGCACCCGCCGTCCGCGCTGCGCGGGCTGCTCCAGCCGCAAGAACGTACAAGCCGCGCGCGGCGCGAACCGCGAGGCTGAGCCGATGACCGCGATTCGAATCGAAGTGCAGCTCGACCTCGACGCCGACCGCGCGTGGGAGGTGATCGGCGACTTCGTCGACGGCCCGGCCCGGATGGCACCGGGTTTCGTCGCGAAGTCCTTGGGCGACAAGGATTCCCCGGATCTGCGCGAGGTCACGTTCACCAACGGCCTCGTCGTGCGGGAACGCCTCGTCGCGCGCGACGACGAACAGCGCCGCATCGCCTACGCCGTGATCGGCGGGACGATGACCCCCGAGCACGACGAGGCCGCTTTCCAGGTCTTCCCGGACGGCGACCGGAGCCTCCTGGTGTGGACGCGCGACGTGCGGCCCGCGGAACTGGCCGATCAGTTCCGCGCCGTCATGCAGGAGGGCGTGAAGGTCATCGCCCGCACGCTCCGCGCTCAGCCCAGTTCGTAGTCCCGCCGGTGGCTGCCCGTCCCGCCTTTCCCGTTTCGTACTCATAGCGGGTTTCGCGGCCGTTATGAGTACGAAACGGGTTCTCCCGGCTGCCCCGGCTGATGTTCCGTGCGTGTCAAGACCGCTCCTGAGCACGTGCAGGACACCGCCTACGCCGTGTCCTGCACGTCCTCAGGCACTCCGCACGCCAGGTAAACTCAGCCCATGCACCCCACGCGCCCGCACACCCCAACCCCCGCGCGCGCCGTCTAGAGAACCCCGTTTCGTACTCATAACGG
>NZ_JANAVO010000039.1 GCF_024213555.1 Allokutzneria sp. A3M-2-11 16
GGATGGTGTGCGTGTGTTCTTTGAGAACTCAACAGTGTGCCGATGTAAGCCAGTGAGCTTATATAGATTGAACCCCTTAAGGGTTCCTTTGAGATGATTGATTTGCCAGTTATCTAGGCTAGATCTCGTCTCTTCATTCATTGATGGAGAGTTTGATCCTGGCTCAGGACGAACGCTGGCGGCGTGCTTAACACATGCAAGTCGAGCGGTAAGGCCCTTCGGGGTACACGAGCGGCGAACGGGTGAGTAACACGTGGGTAATCTGCCCTGCACTCTGGGATAAGCCCGGGAAACTGGGTCTAATACCGGATATGACCTGCTACCGCATGGTGGTGGGTGGAAAGTTCTGGCGGTGCAGGATGAACCCGCGGCCTATCAGCTTGTTGGTGGGGTAATGGCCTACCAAGGCGACGACGGGTAGCCGGCCTGAGAGGGCGACCGGCCACACTGGGACTGAGACACGGCCCAGACTCCTACGGGAGGCAGCAGTGGGGAATATTGCGCAATGGGCGAAAGCCTGACGCAGCGACGCCGCGTGAGGGATGACGGCCTTCGGGTTGTAAACCTCTTTCAGCCATGACGAAGCGCGAGTGACGGTAGTGGCAGAAGAAGCACCGGCCAACTACGTGCCAGCAGCCGCGGTAATACGTAGGGTGCGAGCGTTGTCCGGAATTATTGGGCGTAAAGAGCTCGTAGGCGGTTTGTTGCGTCGGCCGTGAAAACTCAGGGCTTAACTCTGAGCCTGCGGTCGATACGGGCAGACTTGAGTTCGGTAGGGGAGACTGGAATTCCTGGTGTAGCGGTGAAATGCGCAGATATCAGGAGGAACACCGGTGGCGAAGGCGGGTCTCTGGGCCGATACTGACGCTGAGGAGCGAAAGCGTGGGGAGCGAACAGGATTAGATACCCTGGTAGTCCACGCCGTAAACGTTGGGCGCTAGGTGTGGGGGACTTTCCACGTCCTCCGTGCCGCAGCTAACGCATTAAGCGCCCCGCCTGGGGAGTACGGCCGCAAGGCTAAAACTCAAAGGAATTGACGGGGGCCCGCACAAGCGGCGGAGCATGTGGATTAATTCGATGCAACGCGAAGAACCTTACCTGGGCTTGACATGCGCTGGAAACCGGTAGAGATATCGGCCCCCTTGTGGCCGGTGTACAGGTGGTGCATGGCTGTCGTCAGCTCGTGTCGTGAGATGTTGGGTTAAGTCCCGCAACGAGCGCAACCCTCGTTCCATGTTGCCAGCACGTAATGGTGGGGACTCATGGGAGACTGCCGGGGTCAACTCGGAGGAAGGTGGGGATGACGTCAAGTCATCATGCCCCTTATGTCCAGGGCTTCACACATGCTACAATGGCCGGTACAAAGGGCTGCTAAACCGTGAGGTGGAGCGAATCCCAGAAAGCCGGTCTCAGTTCGGATCGGGGTCTGCAACTCGACCCCGTGAAGTCGGAGTCGCTAGTAATCGCAGATCAGCAACGCTGCGGTGAATACGTTCCCGGGCCTTGTACACACCGCCCGTCACGTCACGAAAGTCGGTAACACCCGAAGCCCATGGCCCAACCCAGCAATGGGGGGGAGTGGTCGAAGGTGGGACTGGCGATTGGGACGAAGTCGTAACAAGGTAGCCGTACCGGAAGGTGCGGCTGGATCACCTCCTTTCTAAGGAGCAACTCACTTCCATGCGCACTCCGTGGAGAGCGTGTGGGGTGTCCGGTCAGTTGTCACCCGCCTGTGGTGGCCTGCCGGGTGCTCAAGGAATTGTGGAATCACTGGCGAAAATCCTGTCGGAGTCTCGCGACGAGGCCCGCTAGTACTGCTCATGTGTGAACGTGGGTGTGGAACGTGGTGGTTGAGTGGTGGGGGCATGGTCAGGGTGTGCGGCACACTGTTGGGTCCTGAGGGAACACGCGAGTGTTTGTCTCTGGATGAGGTAGCAAGTCTGATCTCGCGTGGGTGGTAAACCGGCGGATGTTGTCCGAGTAGGTGTCACTGGGTGCGTGGGGTTTGGGTTGTTCTTTGAGAACTGCACAGTGGACGCGAGCATCTTTGTGGTCAAGTTGTTAAGGGCATACGGTGGATGCCTTGGCACCAGGAGCCGATGAAGGACGTGGAAGGCTGCGAAAAGCCTCGGGGAGCTGCCAATCGAGCTGAGATCCGAGGGTGTCCGAATGGGGAAACCCAACCGGAGTCATGTCCGGTTACCCGCATCTGAATCTATAGGGTGTGTGGAGGGAACGCGGGGAAGTGAAACATCTCAGTACCCGTAGGAAGAGAAAACAACCGTGATTCCGTGAGTAGTGGCGAGCGAAAGCGGATGAGGCTAAACCGTGCGCGTGTGATACCCGGCAGGGGTTGCGTGTGCGGGGTCGTGGGACCTACTGGATCGGTCTGCCGGCTGGTCGTGGAGTAAGAAAATACTGTGGTTAGCGGAACGTGTCTGGAAAGCGCGAGCGTAGAGGGTGAGACTCCCGTACGTGAAAGCCCGGTATCTCCATGGGTAGTTATCCCAAGTAGCAGCGAGCCCGTGAAATTCGCTGTGAATCTGGCGGGACCACCCGCTAAGCCTAAATACTTCCTGGTGACCGATAGCGGACTAGTACCGTGAGGGAAAGGTGAAAAGTACCCCGGGAGGGGAGTGAAAGAGTACCTGAAACCGTGTGCCTACAATCCGTCAGAGCCTGGTTTTTGGATTGGGTGATGGCGTGCCTTTTGAAGAATGAGCCTGCGAGTTAGTGGTACGTGGCGAGGTTAACCCGTGTGGGGTAGCCGTAGCGAAAGCGAGTCTGAATAGGGCGAACTGTAGTCGCGTGCTCTAGACCCGAAGCGGAGTGATCTACCCATGGCCAGGGTGAAGCGACGGTAAGACGTCGTGGAGGCCCGAACCCACTTAGGTTGAAAACTGAGGGGATGAGCTGTGGGTAGGGGTGAAAGGCCAATCAAACTCCGTGATAGCTGGTTCTCCCCGAAATGCATTTAGGTGCAGCGTCACATGTTTCGTGCCGGAGGTAGAGCACTGGATGGTCTAGGGGGCCTACAAGCTTACTGAAATCAGCCAAACTCCGAATGCCGGTACGTGAGAGTGTGGCAGTGAGACTGCGGGGGATAAGCTTCGTAGTCGAGAGGGAAACAGCCCAGAACACCAGCTAAGGCCCCTAAGTGTGCGCTCAGTGGGAAAGGATGTTGGGTCGCTTAGACAACCAGGAGGTTGGCTTAGAAGCAGCCATCCTTTAAAGAGTGCGTAATAGCTCACTGGTCAAGTGGTTCAGCGCCGACAATGTAGCGGGGCTCAAGCGCACCGCCGAAGCTGTGTCATTCACATATGTAGCCCGGCTGCAGGACTTGATCCTGTGGTCCAGGTGTGTGGATGGGTAGGGGAGCGTCGTGTCACCAGGGAAGCAGCGGTGGAAACCAGCTGTGGAGGTGACGCGAGTGAGAATGCAGGTATGAGTAGCGAAAGCAGAGTGAGAAACTCTGCCGCCGGATGACCAAGGGTTCCTGGGCCAGGCTAATCCGCCCAGGGTAAGTCGGGACCTAAGGCGAGGCCGACAGGCGTAGTCGATGGACAACGGGTTGATATTCCCGTACCCGTGTGGATGCGTCCATGGCGAGGTCAGTGATGCTAACCGCCCAAAGCTTCTGGAGTCTTCGGACGAGAGGAGTGGAGCGCGGGATCCGAGCTGGTAGTAGTCAAGCGATGGGGTGACGCAGGAAGGTAGCTCCGCCAGTCAGTGGTGATACTGGTGTAAGCGTGTGGCCCGGACAGTAGGCAAATCCGCTGTCCATGTAGGGTGAGGCGTGATGCGTAGCCGATTGAGGCGAAGTAGAGTGATCCTATGCTGCCGAGAAAAGCCTCTAGTGAGTGTCCATGCGGCCCGTACCCCAAACCGACACAGGTGGTCAGGTAGAGAATACCAAGGCGATCGGGTGAACTGTGGTTAAGGAACTCGGCAAAATGCCCCCGTAACTTCGGGAGAAGGGGGGCCGGGTGGCCTGAAACTCTTAACGGGTTAGGGCTGAACGGCCGCAGAGACCAGGGAGAAGCGACTGTTTATTAAAAACACAGGTCCGTGCGAAGTCGCAAGACGATGTATACGGACTGACGCCTGCCCGGTGCTGGAACGTTAAGGGGACCGGTTAGTCCATTTCGGTGGGCGAAGCTGAGAACTTAAGCGCCAGTAAACGGCGGTGGTAACTATAACCATCCTAAGGTAGCGAAATTCCTTGTCGGGTAAGTTCCGACCTGCACGAATGGCGTAACGACTTCTCCGCTGTCTCAACCACAGGCCCGGCGAAATTGCACTACGAGTAAAGATGCTCGTTACGCGCGGCAGGACGGAAAGACCCCGGGACCTTTACTATAGCTTGGTATTGGTGTTTGGTTCGGCTTGTGTAGGATAGGTGGGAGACTGTGAAGCTTCAACGCCAGTTGAGGTGGAGTCGTTGTTGAAATACCACTCTGGTCGTACTGGATGTCTAACCTCGGTCCATGATCTGGATCAGGGACAGTGCCTGGTGGGTAGTTTAACTGGGGCGGTTGCCTCCCAAAGGGTAACGGAGGCGCCCAAAGGTTCCCTCAGCCTGGTTGGCAATCAGGTGTTGAGTGTAAGTGCACAAGGGAGCTTGACTGTGAGACCGACGGGTCGAGCAGGGACGAAAGTCGGGACTAGTGATCCGGCACTGGCTTGTGGAAGCGGTGTCGCTCAACGGCTAAAAGGTACCCCGGGGATAACAGGCTGATCTTGCCCAAGAGTCCATATCGACGGCATGGTTTGGCACCTCGATGTCGGCTCGTCGCATCCTGGGGCTGGAGTAGGTCCCAAGGGTTGGGCTGTTCGCCCATTAAAGCGGCACGCGAGCTGGGTTTAGAACGTCGTGAGACAGTTCGGTCCCTATCCGCCGCGCGCGTTGGATACTTGAGGAAGGCTGTCCCTAGTACGAGAGGACCGGGACGGACGAACCTCTGGTGTGCCAGTTGTTCCGCCAGGGGCATTGCTGGTTGGCTACGTTCGGAAGGGATAACCGCTGAAAGCATCTAAGCGGGAAGCTCGTTCCAAGATGAGGTATCCCACCACCTTGAGTGGTTAAGGCTCCCAGTAGATGACTGGGTTGATAGGCCAGAGATGGAAGCACAGCAATGTGTGGAGTTGACTGGTACTAATAGGCCGAGGGCTTGTCTACAAAGATGCTACGCGTCCACTGTGCGGTTCTGGGAGAACAACCCGGAACCAAGACCGGGTCACCTGTGACCTCACCCCGATTGTGGGGGTGGGTGTCGGGGGAGACCGGGGTGAGTCTTGGTTGTGTGTGGTTGATATTTCCATAGTGTTTCGGTGGTTATGGCGGAGGGGAAACGCCCGGTCCCATTCCGAACCCGGAAGCTAAGCCCTCCAGCGCCGATGGTACTGCACTCGTGAGGGTGTGGGAGAGTAGGACGCCGCCGAACAAT
>NZ_JANAVO010000003.1 GCF_024213555.1 Allokutzneria sp. A3M-2-11 16
AGGGAGACCACGAGGCGGAGGTTGGCCTCCAGCAGGTGGTTCTTGGCCCGCTCACCGTCGCGCACGATCCACCGCAGATCACGTCGAACCCGGTCGTCGAGTTCGCCGTCGAGCTTCTCGGCCGCGTAGAGACCGGCCTCGATGCGTTTGGCCAGCTCGACCTCCTCCTCGGCGTTGAGGAGGGCGACCTTGCCGATCTGCTTGATGAAGGCACGAACCGAGTCGGTCGACGCGGACCGGTCGAACCCGTCGTTGGCCACAGCCGCCGTCATCGAAACTCCTTGTCCACTTTGGCCTGTGCTCGGAACAGGTGCACCGACACCGTCGCCGTGCCGCAGCCCAGCACCTCGGCGATGGTGTCGCGGTCCATGCCGAAGTAGTGGCGCAGCAGGTACGCGGTGCGCTGCTTCCCGGGCAGCGTGTCGATGAATTCGAAGGCCAGCCGCAGGGCCGGGTAGTCCTCGACGGGCAGCACCCGCAGCGTGTTCCGGCCCGCCTCCAACCCGTCGGCCAGCTGGTCCAGCGACGACGTGGCCGTGCGCTGGTGCTGACGCGCCCGTTGCCGCCACCGGTCGAGCGCCTGCCTGCTCACGATCGACAGGTACCAACTGCGTGCCCTCGCCGAGTCCCGCAACGTGTGAATGCGTTGCGCGGCCTTGACTGTGGCGTCCTGGATGATGTCCTCCACATCGTGTGCGGGGCCGAGGATCGACGCCGCCGCCGCACGAGCAGCGGGTCGATGTGCCGTGTACAGGGGCTCGACCAGCGCCCAGCTCGGTTGCCCACCGGCCAGATCGCTGATTCCGGGATGCAGCATGCGCGACCCCCTCCGTGCGACAGCCTTCCCACCATGAAGGCCCCCGGCGCAACGGCGACACCGCCGCGGCTATTCCCTCCGGCCGACCTTCACCTCTTCAGACGTCGCACCGTCCGGATCGCTTTACAAGAGCGGCGGGCACAGGGTGAGCACGGCGGGCACCTGCTTAGGGGCGCCGAGCCGGAGCAGGCCGAGCCCGATCCCGGCCAGCCCGTTCATCAGCCCCGGTGTCTCCGCCCCGCCGGGCACACCGCAGGCCCACCCGTTGTCGGCGAGGTCGTCGAGCACCCCGCCCGCGATCCGGTACGCGCGCTCCAGCAGCGCGTTGTCACCGAGGACATGAGCAGTGTGCAACAGCAGTTCGAGGTTGCCGAGCGAGCCGTGGCACAGCGAGTGGTTCAGGTCGAGCCCACCGGCGATCGTGGTGGCCACGGCGACGTCCAGCTCCGCGCGGACCTCGGGGGTGCTCAGCACGTCGAGTGCGTGCGCCCTGGCCAGGCCGATCCCGGGTGCTCCGTGGCACCACGCGGTCATGAACGACGCCTCGGCGGCAGCACGCAGATCGGGCCAGTTGGCTTCGCTGGGCGAAAACACGGCCCGCTCGTAGGCGAACGCCTGCTCGGCCGCGTGCAGGTAACGATCGTCACCGGTGGCCCGGAACAGGCGCAGCAGGGCGTGTGCGACGCCGGACGCGCCGTGGGAGAAACCGGCGAGCGGAGCGCGGTCCCGCTCATCGCGCCAGCCGATCCCGACCTCCTGCGGCTCGGCCAGCTCCAGGAGCCGGTCACCGGCGCGGACGGCGGCGTCGAGTAGGCTCGGGCGCACCTCGTGCAAGCCCAGCAGGACGCACAGAAGCCCGGCGAGGCCGTTGATGATGTCGAAGCCCGTTGCCCGCTCGGCGAGGCGCAGCGCCAGCGCCTCGGCCTCGTCGAGAAGGTCGGCGCGCTGCCAGAGCGCGCCGAGGTGGGTCAGCAGGTAGACCGTCCCCGCTTCACCGTCGAACGCGCCGACTCCCGGTGCTCCATGTTCGCGCCGGACAGCGTCGAGAACGGACTCGGCGGTCTTGGTGTGCGACTGCTCTCCGGTGACGTGGCCCAGGTAGGCGAAGAACAACGCCAGCCCGGCCAATCCGTCGTACAGCTCGCCAGTGAGTTCTCGCAAAGACCACCCGCGCTCATCTGCTGTCAGCCCCAGCCAAGTGGTGTCGCCCAGCTTCAGGTCCGAGAGGTGCTCGCCCACCCGCGCCGCCGCGGCCACCAGCTCGGCACGGCTCGCCGGACGGGGACGTTCCCGGGGCGCGCGCCGCGGCCAGTCCTCCTTTCCTTCGCCGAGGGTCATCGCGGCGAAGGAAGCCCTGATGATCCACGTCTGCCGCCGTACCTGGCTGACGTCCAGCGAACGCACCCGGCCGAGCGCCAGGTCCAGAACGGGAGCGGCCAGCAACCCGGCGTGCCGGTGACCGTCCGCGCACCACAGGTCCCGTGATCCCGGCCGGGTCACGAACACCGGGACGTCACCGCGTTCGAGGTCGCGGCGCTCGCAGTGGAAGACGGCGTGCAGCGCCGGGTTGTCGGCGGCCGATGTCCACAGGTTGTCCAGGAAGCGGTCCCTGGCGAGGCCGTCGCGCAGCAGGTCCGGGTGAGTGGTCTCGATCAGCATCGACCCGTAGGTCTGGGTGGCGCGCAGAACGCAGCGCACCTCGTCGCCGCCGAACCTGGCGAGCGGGCCGTCCTCGGCGAGCAGTTCGGCGCGGTGGGCGGTGATCACCTCGCACATCCGCGTGAAGCCGTCCACGACCTGCTCGACGTGGTCGGCCGCGTCGGCCGTGGCGCCGCCGAGTCTCGCCACGTTGTCACCGGCCGGAATCTCCACGCTCCTGTGCACGATGCGCATCTGATCGGTGCCCGCCGCCTCGACAGTGGGCACGGCACCCGTGCTGCGCCTGCCCTCGCCCGAGGAGAGCCCGGAGAAGTCGCCTGTCTCGTCGTGCCGCCGTTGTGGCAGCAGCCCGGTGGCCAGAACCGAGGCCCGCGAGTCACGTGGCTCGGTGGTACCGGACAGGAGTTCGCCGGTGGGGTGGAACAACGCCTCGATGTCGACGAGGACGGGGTGCTCGCCGTCCGCGATGATGTTCTCGTAGTGGAAGTCGGTGGCGCACAAGCAATGCAGGATCGCGAGGAATGCGCCCTGCCGGTGGAAGAAGCGTTCGACCTGGTCGCGCGAGCCGCACGGTCGTGACGGCACGAACTCCACCCAGCCGTAGTTCTTCTTGTCCACCACGGTGAGGACGCGGAACGGGTGGGCCGCACCCCGGTCGTTGCACCACGCGAGAAGCTGCTGGAAGTGCACATCGATGGCCAGCGAACGGGGTTTGTACACGAGCCGCGCGCCGTGCTCGAACCCGAGCATGGCGACTGACCTGCCGCGCCGGTGCACATCGCCCGCGCCCGAGTCCACGATCGTCAGCGGACCGGGGTCGGCTCCGGCGAAGAACGTCGCCACGAGTTCCGCGCGGTCGGCCGCGAACCTGCCGAGCAGTTCGATCGCGGCGTCGGCCCAGTGCCGTGCCGCGGTCATCACATCCCTTGCCAGGACAGGATATTCACGCATCAGCGCGATCGAGCGGTCTCGTTCGCGGAGGCCCTCGGCGAACGCGCGGAACCGCTGCTCCGCGGGCAGCCTGCCCTCGACGCTCGCCACGTGCAGTTCCAGGATCACGGTCCGGGTCAGCCGCGCCATGAGCTGGCCGCACAGCCCGCGGAGCAGGGATTCCTCGACGGCGTCCGGGTCGAGCACGTCGCCGAGCGCGTCGAGCAGGGGTCGCAGCCGAGCGGCGGCGGCCTCGATGACCGGCTCCACCGCGTACAGCATCAGGGAGGCGTCGTCCTGGACGAGCCGGTCGAGCAGCCGCCGGTTCCCGGCGGGGCGGTCGTAGGCGTCGGCGAGATCGGCCAGCCACTCCGGGCACCGGGGGTGCCGGTCCCGCAGCGCGTGCGGCGGCTCGGCGAGCAGCGACCGAATGTCCACTTCGGACAGATCATCCCGGGCGAGCCGCTCGGCGAACCGCCCGTCGTCCCCGCCGAACACCGGTTCGGCCAGCCACCTGCCCACCCGGCGGGTCAAGACCTCGTCCTCCGCCGGGACCCCGGCGGGGGCGGGCAGGCGCTCGCGGAGCGTGCACGCCCGGTACCAGGCCGGATCGCTGCGGTCGAGCACCGCGGACATGGTCATCCCTCCGGGTCGGGGCCGAGCGGCGCCGGCGGGCCGAAACCCACCGGCGCCGTCGCAGGCATTGTCAGCAGAAACCGCCGATGACACCGGGCGTGCGCCGGGTGGTGACCGTGCAGCACCAGATGGTGTCGTTGGTGCGCATGCCCGCGAACCCCTCCGCGCCGAGCAGCGCCGAGTCCGGGACCCGCACGTCGCCCGCGGGGTTCGCCAGCGCCAGACCGGCCTCACCCAGGCTCGCCCGGTAGTCCTCGTCCTTCCAGGCGCGGACCATGTCAACCTGTCCCATACCTGCCTCCTTTGTCCACAATGGAGTTACGTTCCGGTCACCGGACCGGCTTAGGGGTGGGCGTCACCGCGGCAGCACCACGGCGAGCGGGCTCACTCCGGCCTCGCTCAGCCGTTTCGGCAACCTGGACGCCCACGGGTGGCGACAGCGCGTGCTGTCGTTGTCGATGACGAACGTCGTCCGCTCGGCGGGTCCTCGTTCGATCCACCGCGCGCCGAATGCGGACAGCACGGCGCGGGTGGCGGGAGCGCCTGCCGCGGGCACCGTGACCCGGAACCCGGTCCGCGTCTCGGGCAGCCGTCTCGCCGCTCGTTCCGCGGCTGCGGTGTCACTACCGGCCGCGCGCTGATCGGCGGAACTCCGCAGCGCCGCGTTGCGCAGCAGCTTGGCCATGCCGTCGGTGAAGGCGCGGAGGTTCGGTTCCCCGCTGAACAGCGTCACCCGCCCCGAGCCGTGCGGTTCGTCCGTGACCACCGCGGTGCCGCCCAGCTCATCGGCACCGACCGCGTGCCCGGAGACGAACCAGTCCGGAGATCCGTACGGCGGGTAGGACGCGACGGCGTACGAGGGATTTCCCGCTCGCAGCACCAGATCACCGTCGTTCAGGTGCCAGACGGTGCCGGGAAGTCCTTTGCCCAGTGGGTGATCGGTGTCCACACGCACGCGGACCAACGCGCCGGGGACCTCGCCCGCCGGAGTGGACAGGGTGGTGGAGGTGATCCCGAGCAGCCCGGCGAGCTGAGCGGTGCCACCCCAGCCGACGTAGCGGCCACCCGCGCGCACCCACTCCCGCAGAGCGGCCCGGCCACCTTCGCCCAGCAGGTCGTAGGACACCTGGGCGGGCGCGTCGGGAACCAGCAGCACGTCGATCCCGCGCAGGCTCTCCTTTGTGACGCCCTGCCCAGGCACCGTGCGGAACGGCAGCCGCCAGACGCGCTCCAGCCGGTGGTTCAGCCAGCCCACCGATCCGAGCACCGGGTAGTCCGGGGGAAGGAAGCGCAGCACCCCGAGTGCGAGCGACCGCGCGGGAGGCCGTGGTGGCGCCGGTTCCGGCAGCGGTGGGCAGGGGAGCGCGGCGGGTCGCAGCACGGCGCCGGAGAACGCGGCGTCCACCCCCGCCAGGAGCGGAAGGCCCCACGCGGACAGGTCGGAGAAAATCGGTGGTGTGGCGTGGTTCTGCTCGCCCAGCATGGTCTGCACCCAGTGCTTTGCGTGCTGTGCCAACGGAATCCAGTAACTCCCGGCTGGGACCGTCTCCGCTCGGGCGGGCCTGCCGTGGTGGCGCAGGTCGGGCACCCGCAGCGGCGCGGCGAGCTTGTGGATCTCCACCCCGCGCTGCTGCAACCGCCACAGCACCAGGTCGCGTTCGTACGCCGTGGAGTTGTCTCCGGCGAAGAGGAAGTAGTGCCGCACCGGACCGCGCTTGCCCTGCTCGAAAGCGGTCCGGTGCGCGGAGTTCCACGCGCGCAACAGCTCCGCTGAGTGACCGGCCACTGTGGACAGTGCCATCCAGGACGCCAGGTAGTGCTCGCCGACGCGGTCCGGCACCGGGCTGCCGATCCCTTTCTCCAGCGTGATGCCGGCCGCGAGCCCGGCGATGCTGTTGGCCGCGTCCGCCGTGCCGGGGTAGAGCAGGTCGAACTCGCGTCCGGAGAACAGGTCGATGCCCTGTCTGTCGAACTCCGCGGTGACGGCCGGGCCGAGGTGTTTCGCCGTCGACTCCAGCGCGAACGCCGGGACCTCGTGGTGCACCGGAGCGGCGTAGGGCGGGGCGAAGTAGCTGTCGCCCTCCATCTCGTGCAGGTCAAGCGCGGCGACCGGGGGGAGCTTCGCCATCGCGGCGGTCACGGCGCGCGTTTCTGGCTGGGTGAGGGCGAACCAGTCCCGGTTGAGGTCGAAGCCGTAGCCGTTCCAGCGGTCGCCGGTTTCGTAGCCTTCCGGGTTCTGGACGGGCACGATGACGACCACCGTGGTGTCGACGATCGCTCTGGCCGCGCAGTCGTCGCGGTCGGCCAGGTCACGCAGAACCCGCAGTACGGCGTTGGTGCCTGCCGGTTCGCTGCCGTGGACACCGGCGGTCAGCCACACAACGGCGGGCGTCTCCGCGATGATCCGGTCGACGGCGGCAGGCGGCGTGGCGGGATCGCGGAGCAACCGCAACCGTTCACCGATCTCGGCGAGCCCGTGCGGGGTCACCCGGTCCGGCGCACCCACCACCGCATACCGCAGCGGCTTCCCACGGGGCGAGATTCCCAGCGTCCCGGCCCACACGCGTGAGCTGGCCGCTGCGACCGCGTCGAGATAGCGGTCGGCTTCCGCCAAGGTGAACGGACGGTCTTTGAAGTCGACGCCGAGCACGGCAGTTGGCGTGGGCACCTCACCGCGATAACGGGGCGCTGTCATGACCGGATGGCAGGGGGCGCCCGGCTGCGCTCGCGCCCTAGAGGTGCCCAGCGAGATCGTCAGCAGTCCCGCGCCCACGAGCACGGCCCGCCGTCGGACTGTCCGTTCGTGTTCGCCTTTCAGCACCGAGCCCCCCATCGATCTCCGCGACGCTACCGATTCGGCGGCGACCTGGTCAGGGGATTTGGTCAATTCGAACTGACCCCCGGCTTCACACGAACGAATCCGAGCAGTTCTCGCATCGCCAATTGGTTCCACCACCGCAACCGACAGTGGCGGCCGTGGGAATCCCGTTTCGTACTCATAGCGGAGTAAAAGCCCGCTATGAGTACGAAACGGGGAAAGGGGAGGCTACGCGCGCTGCCAGTGCTGGCCGGGGGAGCCGTCGCAGGGCTTCATCCCGACCGTGGCGGAGCTGGTTCGGCTGAGGCAGTGGCCGGTGTCGGCCGCCGTGATCAGCAGGTTGGCGGGCGTGCCGGTCACCTTCCAGCGCTGCGGCACCGCGCCGCCGCAGTCGGACAGTCCGACCTCGGTGCGGACGCGGTGGGCGCAGGTGCCCGTCCCGACGTGGTACAGCGGCGTCTGGAGGCTGGGGCTCGACCAGCGCCACAGCTGCCGATTGCCGGGCCCGCAGGTGGCGAGCCGGACGCCCCCCGGACCGCCGCCGATGCCCGCGTCGAGGCACGCGCTCGTGCCCGCCAGCTTGAACCGGTGGGTCAGCACCGCCGCCGACGCCGGTTGGGCGAGCGCCCCCAGCAGTCCCGCCGCGAGCGCGACGGGCAACACCGCGCGGGCGATCATCCGCACGACACCGTGATGCTGTTGGACGTCTTGATCCACGCCCTGGTCCCGATCCCGCTCTTGATGAGGGCGCGCCACTTCTTCGACTTCGTGCCGTTGCAGGTGTACGTGGTGACCGCGTACTCGTTGGTCCGCCACACCCCCGACCTCACCACGTGATCCTTCCAGGCGAGGGTCTTCCATTCCTGGAGCTTGATCGTGTAGCCGGTGGTCGCCTGGTCGCAGTTGAAGAACCCGCCGAGCCCGTCGATGAAGTTGCCGCGCTTCTGCACGTGGATGCGGACGTGCTTGTCCGGATCGCACGTCGCGGCCGCCTCCTGTGCCGACGCGCTTCCCGGCAAGAGCAGCGCAGTGGCAGCGATCGCGGCGGCCATGGCCGTCGCAAGCGTCTTTCTCATGACTTCCTCCCCTTCTGTGCAAGTGCGGGGCCACCTTGCCGGGGAGGGCGTGCGGGTTTCTTGCAGATTTCTGCATTGCCCAGGTCAGGGCATGTGAGACGAATGAGAGATCAGTGCTTTTCATCGCGATTCACCGACGCGTCGCGGACTAGCATTCGGCGGTAGAGAACATTGTCCTTTATCGCGATGGAGAATTCTTCATGGTACCCGAGGTAGTGGAGTTCCGGACCGGCGAACAGCTTGCCGTCTGGCAGGATTTCCGGCTGTCGACGATGCCGGACATCATCAGCTCGATGCATCTCTGCCACGCCGTGTTCGCACTGGTCGAGAGCGGGATGCTGGGCAACCTGCGCGACGGGAGGCGGCTGCCCGAGGACGGGCTGCTGGCGGGAACGGTCGAACGGATCGGCACGGACTTCCTGAGGTACCTCGTGATGCGCGAGGTCCTGGAGCTGCGCGACACCGGCTACTTCCTCACGCGCAAGGGCGAACTGCTCACCTCGGACGTCTCGCTCGCGCGGCTCGGCGTCTATCTGGAGGCGTACGGGTCGGTGACCAGCCGGATGAGCGACCTGCTGACCGGGAAGGCCACCTACGGCGACGACGTCCGGCGCGACGGCGGCCCGCTCGGCAAGCACAGCGCGACCCTTTTCTCGATCTTCCACACGCCGGTGCTGGTCGAGGCGATGCGCGGGCGCGGAGTGCGGCGGTTGCTCGACATCGGCTGCGGTGGGGGCAGCCTGCTGGTCAACGCCTGCCTGCGCGATCCGGAGCTGACCGGGATCGGCCTGGACGTGGACGCGGACGCGATCGAGGAGGCGAAGCGGCTCGCGGAGCGCGAGGGGATCGCCGACCGGCTGGAGTTCGTCGTCGGTGACGCCTTCGCCCCGCAGGAGTGGCCGGAGGTCTGCCTCGACGCGGACGGGCTGTGCATCGTCAGCGCCCTGCACGAGCTGTTCCGGGACGGCGAGCAGGCCGTGATCGACATGCTCAACGCCTATGCCGCTGTACTGCCGGAGCAGAAGATCCTGCTGGTCGGCGAGCCGGAGCTGCGCTACGACGCGCGGGACAACGACGACGACTTCTTCCTGATCCACGTGCTGACCGACCAGGGACTGCCCAGGGACCGCGCGGCCTGGCTGGAGGTGTTCGGCAAGACCGACCTGGAGTGCAGGCGGATCTACCGCCGCCCCGATGCCGGACCGCGGGTCTGCTTCTACGACCTGGCGCCGCGCAGGCGCTGAACACACGCGATGTGCCTCCGGCCGGGGGCACATCGCGTTCTCACAGGCGCTGGAGCAGATCCGGTAGGTAGTCCACGCAACGGCGCGGGTCATCCGCATTTGGAACGTCCACGAAGGCCAGTGATTCGAATTCTGAGAATTCCTTTTTCGCTGACAGCTCAGCCCGGTGCCTGGTGAACGCTTCTTGGATTTCGGCGGTTGCCAGGCTTGGGACCCGATAAAACAGGCCGACGTCGCCGTAGTCGCCGTCTTCTTTGACCATCCACAGTTCCGCGGTGTCGCGAGATAACGTCACGCCGGTTTCCTCGGCGAGTTCACGCACCGCTTCCTCGGCCACGACTTCGGAGGTCAGCGGTCGGCCGGACGCGGGCGGCTCGACATTGCCTCCCGAGAGCTGGAGCCGACCCGGTTCGCTGGTGCCGGGCGCCGTGACGCCGAGCAACAACTTCCCGTCGAGCGTGGTCAGCACCGCGGATGCGAACAGGATGCGGGCAAACCTGTGCTCGCCCGGAACGTAGCGCCACAAGTAGTGCGCGTAGGTTCCCGGCGACCAGCGGACCAGGCACGTGTCCCGCTGCCAGGTCACTGAGCGCACCACGACGACGGGACCGTCGAAGAGCCGTGGATTCGCGTCGAGCGCAGCCGCCCAGTATGCCGCGATTTCCGATTCCTCATCGGCGGTGTGCCGTTGCGGTTCGATTCGCTCGAACACCACCGCTGATGCTCTGGTCAGCTTGACGGGGGACACCGGGGCGAATCTAGTCGCAGCCGCTGTGCTGTCTCGCCGGCGAGACAGCACAGCAGTCGGAGCGCCAATCGGGGCATTTAGGCGAGCTATGCTGCACGTGAATCCCGCGACCACTTCTAGTAGAACGGTTACGGTGGTAGAAGTATGCTCCCGTCAAGGCCGGAACTCACCGGAACCACAGGTGCCGTTTCCTCCACGCACTGGCTGGCGTCCCAGGCCGGAATGGAAATTCTGAACAATGGCGGCAACGCGTTCGACGCCGCCGTTGCCGCCGGATTCGTCCTTCAGGTGGTGGAGCCGCATTTCAACGGTCCCGGCGGGGACGTCTCCATTGTCGCGCACCGTGCCGAGAACGACGCGGCCGAGGAGATCTGCGGTCAGGGGCCCATGCCGCGCGGCGCCGCGCTCGACACCTTCGCCGACCTCGGGCTGACGCACATTCCCGGTTCCGGGCTGTTGCCCGCCTGTGTGCCCGGCGCCTTCGGCGGTTGGCTGCGGCTGCTGCTGGAATTCGGGACCATGCGCCTGGCCGACGTCCTGGGGCCAGCCATCCGCTACGCCGAGCACGGTTTCCCACTGCTCCCGGAAACCGCGCGCGCCATCGACGTCCTCGCTCCTCTGTTCCGGAGCGAGTGGACCGGTTCGGCGCAGACGTACCTTTCGAACGGAACGGCGCCGAAGGCCGGATCGCGTTTCCGGAATCCCACCCTTGCGAGTACCTACAAACGAATTCTGGCGGAAGCGGAATCCGCCTCCGCCGACCGGGAAGCGCAGATCCAGGCGGCGCACGACGCCTTCTACCGGGGGTTCGTCGCCGAGGAGATTCACGACTTCTTCGCGAAGAGCGAGGTGCTGGACGCGACCGGACGACGGCACAGCGGGCTGCTGACCGGAGACGACCTGGCCGACTGGCAGCCGTCCGTCGAGAAGGCGACGAGCCACTCGTACGGGAGCTACGAGGTGTTCAAGCCCGGCCCGTGGTCCCAGGGCCCCACGTTCCTCCAGCAACTCGCGTTGCTCGACGGGTTCGACCTCGCGGGCATGGGCCTTGGCAGCGCCGACTACCTGCACACGGTGGCCGAGTGCTCGAAGCTCGCCTTCGCCGATCGTGAGGCGTGGTACGGCGATCCGAACTTCACCGACGTGCCGTTGACCGCGCTGCTCAGCGACGGCTACACGCGGCAGCGGCGGCAGCTGGTCGGGCCCGACGCCGCGCCCGCGCTCCGGCCCGGCGCACCGGAAGGCCGCGAGTCCTGGATTCCGGCGCTGAGCTCCCCCGAGCCGCCGGAGCTCACCGAGGAGTGGATGGCGCAGCTCCAAAGCGGGCTCCCGACGATCCAGCCCGCGATCCTCCCAGCGACCCTCCGCGCCACCACGACCAACGGCGACACCTGTTGCCTCACGGTGGTGGACCGGCACGGCAACCTGGTGGCCGCGACGCCGAGCGGCGGCTGGCTCAAGAGCTCTCCCGCGATCGGCGGCCTCGGTTTTCCCCTCGGCACCCGTGGCCAGACGATGTTCCTGGTCGAAGGGCACCCCAACTCGCTCGCTCCGGGCAAACGGCCGCGGACCACGCTGAGCCCGACCGTCGTGCGCAGGCACGGCAGGCCGTTCGCGGCGTTCGGCACCCCGGGCGGTGACCGGCAGGACCAGTGGACGTTGCAGTTCTTCCTCGCCGTCACCGACTTCGGCCTCGATCTCCAGGCGGCGACGGAAACGCTGACCTTCCACACCGACCAGGTGCCCGCCTCGTTCACACCGCACCGCTCGCGCCCCCGTGTCCTGGTGGTCGAGGGGAACTGCGATCCGGAGACCGTGGCCGGGCTCGAACGCCGCGGCCACGAGGTCGAGCTGGTTCCCCCGTACTCGCTGGGCCGGGTCTGCGCGACCGGGTTCGACCCGGCGGAGGAGTTCGTGCTGGCCGCGGCCAGCCCCCGTGGCAGGCACCCCTACGCGGTGTGCGGCTAGACCAACCAGAGAGGAGTCACCGGTGTCCTCGATCGCGATCCACCACGTCGGCGTCCAGACCGCTGACCTGGAGAACTCGATCAACTGGTACCAGGAGTTCTTCGGCTGCACCGTGTCGTGGACCCTCGACCAGTTCTCCGCGCTCACCCACTCGCGCCTGCCCGGCATCGAGCGGCTGGCCGAACTCGTGCACGGCGACGTCCGGGTCCACCTGTTCAGCCTCCGCCCGGGGCAGGAGACCAGGCCGCCCGCGGAGGTCAACCAGTTCCAGCACGTGTGCTTCCAGGTCACCGCCGCGGCGGAGCTGGAGGTCTGGCGGTCGCGGTGGCTGGAGCTGTTCGCCTCCGGCGACTACACCTTCGCCGTGCCCGAGGGGCCGACGGAGATCGACGTCGACAAGGACGGGATCCGGTCCTTCTACCTGCTCGACCCCAACGGGTTGGAGTACGAGTTCACGCACATCCCGGACGGTCCGCGGTGAGCGCACTGGGGACGCGGTACCAGGACTTCACCCTGCCTGACGCGGGCACCTGGGATTTCGGCGGCTATCCCTACGGGCTGGAGCCGCTCACGCTCCCGCTCGGCCACCCGGTTCCCGAGGCGTCCGCCTTCCCGCTGTGGCGGGACCAGGCTCCGGCGGTTGACGGGCTGGAGGCCCCGGCCGACGCCGTGGTGGACCCCGACGACCCGTTCGCGGTCGACCGCCTGTTCTGGTTCCGCTGGATCACCGGCCACCAGGCCACGTTCATCCTCTGGCAGCTGCTGGCCTCGGCGACGTCCGCAGATGCGGGCGATGACGAGCAGGCACGGTGGTACGTGCGGGGGTACTCCCAGATGCTGCTCTACACGAGCTCGTGTCCGCGCACGATCTACGACCGGCTGATCAGGCCCAGCCTTTCCTTGCAGCACAGGCACTTCAGCGGTTCGTGGGCCAGGGACTTCCACCCGGTGCGGGGGCTGCTGCGGCTTCGCCCCGGTGCCGGGGACTCCGCCCTGCACGAGGAATGCCTGCTGAACCAACGCGTCCACGAGGGCGTGGCGACCAAGCTCGTGCCGTCCGGCGCCTCCCTGCTGCAGAAGGTCACCGAGCACCAGGGCCAGCGGCTGCTGCGCCGTGACCAGCTGCTGTCGCTGTACGACTGCGTCTTCCACACCGTTCGAGCGCCGCTGTCCTACGAACAGGTGGTCGCCCAGCTCGTGCGGCGCCTGCACGCGATCAACCTCGACCTGGCCGCGAACGGGCTCTACCCCCGCTACGCGCCCAGTGAGCACGAGGAGTCGGCGGAGTTGCGCGATCCGGTGATCGCCGGGTTCAAGCAAACGTTGTCGGCCGACCTGTCGAAGATCTGCGCCATCGCGATTTCGGGCACCACCGATCGGGGCTGACGCCGGAACGGAGTTCGGTCACCGGTGTTCGGCGAGCAGTTCCCCGACCTTGCGCCGGTCGACCTTCCCGGTGGAGCCGAGCGGTAGCTCGGACACCGCGACGAACTCGTGCGGCACCGCCCAGGCAGGCAGTTTCGTGCGGCAGTGCGCGCGCAGCGCGGACGCGTCGGGCACCGGGCCGACCACCGCCGCGAGCAGGCGGACGTGATCACCGCGGACGTCCACCTTGGCAACGCAGCACTCCCGCACCCCGGGGGCGGTGCGCAGGACGTTCTCCACCTCTTCCAGCTCGAAGCGCTGTCCCCGCAACTTGATCATGTTGTCCACGCGGCCAAGGAAGGCGTAACGGTGGCCGGGAAGAATCCGCACCTGGTCGCCGGTCGCGTAAGCCCGGCCCCCGGGGTAGCGCCGGAACCTCGTCCCGTTCTGCCCGGCGTCACCCCAGTAGCCCGCGGCCACCGTGGGGCCCGCGACGACCAGTTCGCCCACCGCTCCCACCTCGTCGACCCGGCGTCCGTCGTCCTCCACCCAGCACTCGGCGCAGTCGATGGCCCTGCCGATCGGCACCGGCTCGGTCGGCGGGGCGTCGACGACCTCGAAGGTGCAGCCGTTGGTCTCGGTCGGGCCGTAGATGTTGACGAAGCGCGCCCGGGGCGTACGGCGCATCAGCTCACCGAGTTGGAGGTGCGGGAACACGTCGCCCGCGAACACGACCGTTCGCAGCGCCGCGAGCCGTTCCGTTGCCGTGTCCAGGTCGAGGGCCGACAACCGGGAAAGGGGGTACGGCACCGAAATCCACACGGTGGTCGCCTGCCGCGCCATCCACTCGGAGAGCTCGGCGGCGAAGGTCGACAGGCCGCGAGGCACCGGGGCCAACGCCGCGCCCGCCATCGCGGTGCCCAGCACGGCGGCGACGGACACGTCGAAGTGCAGCGGGGCGTCGCAGGCGAAACGGTCGGTCGGCGAGATCCCGAGTTCGCCGACCATCCATTCCAGGAACGCGATCCCGTTGTCCCCGGTGAGCGCGACGCACTTCGGAACCCCGGTGGAGCCGGATGTCGGGAGCAGGTAGGCGACCTCACGCCCGTCGACCGGAACGGGAGCGAGTGCCGCGGCAGGGAGGTCCCCGTCCAGCGCCAGTCGCCGCGGTCGCGGTACGGCTTGGGCGAACCGGTCGAGCAGTGCGGAATCTCCCACTACCGCAACGGGTTCGCAGACTTCGCTCACCGCGGCCCACCGCGCCGGGGGCGACAGCGGATCGAGCGGGACGTACACCGCCCCCGAGGCCAGGATCGCGTGCACCGCGGCCACGGAACTCGAATCGGTCCGTTCCGCCAGCACCACCACCCGATCGCCTTTGCGGACCGCGAGTTCGTTCAGCCCGGCCTGGACCCGGCCCGCCAGCGCCGCGAGCTCCGCGTAGCTGACCCGGCGGTCCGGGTCGTCGATCACCGCGGTCGCCCCGGGTCGCGCCCGGGCGGCCTCGGCCAACAGCGTTGACAGACTTCTGGAGGACGTGGACATGCTGGATTCACCCCAATCGGTCGAGTTGCCTGAACACGCGCCGCACTGCGAGATCGGCTGCGCGGCGAACGTGGCGAAACGGGTCGGGGTCGACCTCGCCCGCCACGTGATCGGCTCCCAGTTGGCCGCGCGCACGTTCGTCCGGGAGCCGGGAGACCTCCCGCAGCCGCTGCTGGACCGCACGCACCTGACGTTCTCCGTGCAGGGCACCGGCTGGCCGTCCGCGCTGGCCGCGGTCACCGGCGGGCAGGTCCTCGACCGCAGGGTGCCGCGCGAGGAGCTGCCCGAGACGCTGCGGCACGATCTGACCCTCGGCGGCTCGCTGTTGTTCTTCGAGGACCGCGGCTGCCCGTGGCTCGGCGCGACGGGGCCCGGGCTCCTCCCGCACACGGTGACTCCGGACAGCGTGGACTCCGACGGCACCTGGCAGGTGATCGAAGGGCACAGCTGGTGGGCCGGTCGGTACCCGATGCCCGAGGCCGCCCTGCTGCGCGCGGCGTACCCGAATCCCGATCCGCACAACATCTCCGGGCGAGTGCTCAGCCTGTACGTCACCCCGGAACCCGGCAGGCACGCCGAGCTGGACGGCCTCGCGCTGGACCGGCTGCGCGAGAGCGTGCGGGAGTACCTGGCGGGCGGCGAGGGCGGGCTCGACACCCCGGCGGGCACGCTGAAGTGGCTCGACGGAGCGGCCGCCGTGGACGAGCTGGTGCGGCGGCTGTGGGGCTGGTCGTACCTCTGCGCGCTCGCGGACGCCGACACCATGAGCACCGAGCAGTCCATCGAGCTCGCGATCGGCAGGTACCTGTTCCTGAACCTCACCGACGAACTCGCGTTCACGACCTACGCGCGAGCGGGAACCGCGCGGTTGACCGAGCACCTCGGCTTTCGGGAGGAGGACCTTCCCGGGGCCGCGTGGCAGCGCGCGTGGCGCAGCGCCCAACGCTTCTACCGGTCTCTGGACGCCGATCACTTCGACACCCTGTGCCGCGATCTGTCCGCCGCCGGGCAGGCCGACGCGCGATACGCACGGATGCTGGCCGACGTTCTCTGAGTTCATGCGATCCCGTCAAAGAGATCGTTGCCCGGCGCCGCCCCTACGCGGATGTATTCCTCGTAGGGAAAGGCTTCCCGCAGTTCCTCCGGAGACAGCGCGAACCACCCTGAATCCGGAGGAACCTGGGTCACGTGGCTGCGCAGGGCGTCGAGCTTGCGCGCGATGGCGTTCTTCTCCACCTCGATGAGCGTGGTTATCGAACTGTCGTCGAAGCCGTGGGCCGCGTGGCCGAGCCCGGCTTCGTACGGGCTGGCCACGCCTCGCTCCACGCAGGCCCGGTGCAGTGCGAGGTGCCTGCGCCGGGAGAACGCCACGTGATAGACGGCGGGGGAGTAGTCGAGCAGTTCGACCGCCCGCGTCAGTACTTTGTTGGCGCGGATGTGGTCGGGGTGCGGATCGCGTTCGTGGTTGGTTCCGTAGCCGACGACGACCTGCGGTCTCTCCTCCGCCATCACGCGCATGAGACGGTCTGCCGCCTCTTCGATCGGAACTCGGCAGAACGCACGGTCCCCGCCCGCCGCGCCATCCATTCCCGAGTCCCGGTAGCCGAGCATGTGCACGGCGGAGTAGCCGAGGTGCCGCGCACTCGCGGACAACTCCGCCGCACGGGTCTCGATGAATTCTTCCGGGGTGAACCGTTGCGTGACCGCCGAGTTGAGAACGGCTCCCGCTCCACCGTCGGTGCAGGTGACCAGAATCGCGCGCACACCCTCAGCGGTGTACCTGGCGACCGTGGCCGCACCGCGCGAAGCCTCGTCATCCGGATGCGCGTGCACGGTGAGCATTCGACGAACCATCGCTCTTTCCCTCGCTAGTCCCGTTTCGTACTCATAACGGGGTTCGACAGCGCTCAAGCCCGCTATGAGTACGAAACGGGCCAAACGAGGCGTCCGGGAGCGGACAGGCATGAAGGACTCGCAGAGCAACAGGGCCTGATCCACGTCCCGCGCGTCCGCCCACGCGCGCGCCCCCACCTGGGCTGAGGTGGCTAGAGAACTTCCGTTTCGTACTCTTAGCGGGTTTTGGGAGCGCTCTCCAGCCCGTTATGAGTACGAAACGGGGTTCTCTAGGTTGCGGCCGCCGGAGGATGGGTGATACGGCGGGTGGGGCGCATGGGCATAGTTTACGTGGTGTGCGCGGGCGCTTGGATGGATTGCGGGACAAGGCTTAGTCGGACCACAACATCGCCACGGAACCGCAGAGGGCGCGGACGGCGGGCTCGAAGACCTGACTGCTGCGGCCGAGCCAGATCTTGAAGAACTCCTGTCCACGCGCGTCGCGGTCCATCCCGAGAAGCACACCGGAGTCCTCGACGATTCGCTTCCGCAGTTCGGCGGCCGAGCCGTGCCGGGGCGGCCGCAGCAACGCGAAGGGCGCTCCGCCGTGGTGGATGAGGGCGAGCCCGACCTCGGACAACGACTGCCGCAGGAGCCACGCGTTCCGGGTCGTGTCCCTCCGGCGCTGCCAGGCGAACTGTGTGGATTCCTGTCCCCCCAGCCACGACGCCATCGCCGCCTGGGCGCGGAAGTTGGCGGTCGGCTCCCGCGTGCACCGCCACCGGCCGGAGTACTCCGACACCAGCTTCGGGCTCCCGGCGACCGCCCCGAGCGCCCATCCGCTACAGGCGAACTGCTTGCTCAGGCTCCGCACGGACACCAGCAGGTCCTGGGCGATCAGCCGATCCATGACGCGAACCGCGCTGGTGGGTTCCACCTCCTGCGCGGTCACGCCGAAGAACGCGTTGTCGACGAGGACGGGGGCTCGTTCGGTCTCGCTGAGATCCGCGACCGCGTCGAGGAATTCCGGCGTCCAGTTCCCGCCCCACGGGTTGTGCTGCGGGTTGACGATGATCCCGGCGACCGCGAGGCCCTCTTGTCGGCAGCGCAGCAGTGCCTCGTGCAGATGAGCGATGTCGGGCCCCTGCGGGGACTCGACGGGAACCTCGTAGCCGACCGGCTGGAAACCGGTGTCGCGCACGGAGAGCTCGTAGCCCCAGCCGGGTCGCGGCAGCAGGATTGCCGACGGTTCTTGCTTGCCCGCCTTGAGCATCCGCAGGATGTCGAAGATCGCCGCTCCCGTTCCGGACCACGACACGCTGACCAGCGGCGCGCTCTCCGGCCGCCACCCCTCGTCGTGGGGGAGCCAGCCCTCCAGCTTCTGCCGGAGCTCCGGCAGCCCGTACTGGGAGAAGATCAGCCCGTCGCACGGGCGCTCGTCGTGCAGGGCTTCGCGCAAACCCGGCGGCATGCTTTCCGAGTGGTCTGCCACGTGCAGCAGGTACAACGGCAGTTCCTGCCGGACCCGGGCCAGCATCCAGTCCGCGGTGGGGTCGTCGAACGGGTGCACGGTGTCCACCGCCGTCCGCCGGATCATCGCGCTGTCATCGGTGATGTCCTCGACCGCGCCGACACTCCACATGGATGTCATCGACCCACCTCGGCCATGGCCCGAACAGATCCGAGCAGTGCGACGTAGCACTCGCGCCAGTCACCGAGCGGATCGAAGTTCGAGGTCTCCGGGACGGGAATCCCCGGTACTTCCCCGATCGCCTCGATGTCCACCTTTCCCGGATCGGCGTGGTAGATGTGCGATCCACAGGTCACCGGGCCGCTGATCTCGAAGCCCGCGTCGAGCATTCGCTGTGGGTCCAGCCAGCTCTTGTGGAGGCTCGATTCGAGCACGGCGTACTCGTCATGACTCATGAAGTCGTTGTCCTGCTTCGCTTCCGCTTCCTCGGCGAGCAGGGCGGGATAGTCGACGATGAACTCCGGCGCGGGTGTCGTGATGACGATCCGTTCGGTGGCGATCCGGGCAAGCTCCCGGAGGGCGGGCAGCACGTCCCGCGGGTACAGGTGCTCGACGGTCTCCATGCACACGGCGGTGGCGACGGCGTCGTCGTCAAGGGTCAACGCGACGGCCGAGCAGATGTCGAGGCGGTCGTAGATCCGGTGCCGCTCGGCAAGGACGGTGGCGTGTCGCGAATTGTCCAGGCCGCACAGCTTTTCCGGTGTCGTGATGCCCTGCTGGAGCCAGCTCTCGGTGTGCCCCCACCCCGCCCGCAACAGGTAGCCGTAGGCACCCGAGCCGCATCCGACGTCGGCCACCGTGGCGCCACGGACCAGCCGCAGGGCGTCCCACGCCAGCGGTGGCGGACTCACCTGCGCGGTCGTGCTGTGCCAAAGGCGATATTCCCGCATCATCTCTCCTAGAAAGATCCGTAACGCACGGCCGAGAACAGCGCGGGTGAGGCGCCGTGGCCGACCCGCGCGATCTGGACCGGATTGCCCTTCATGCAAAAGGTCACGCTGTGCATGGCCCACTCGTCGGCGCCGGCCACCTTTTCGCAGGAGCGCCAGAAATCGAGCGTTCGCCCGTGGTAACGAGGGTTTCGCAGCGGCTCCACCTTCTCTCCGCCGCGCACGCGCCAGGCAAGCTCGCAGGTGAAGTGGAACTCCTCCCTTCGCGCGTCGATCGAGAAGGAACGGTTGCCGCACAACAGGATTCCGTTGCCCATCGACGAGAGCAGGTCCTCCTGCGAACCCGAGCCCGGCAGGAGGTTGACGTTGGTCATCCGCACCAGCGGGAGCGCGGCCCCTTCGGTCCTGGCGCTCGGGGCGGCGAGCGGGGTGCGAGCGGCCGCGGCGACGGATTCGCTGCTCAGCAGGCCGACCAGGACCCCGCGGTCGATCAGCGGCGCGGGCCGGGTCGGCGTTCCCTCGTCGTCCCACGGCATGGCGCCGATCCCGGTGCCGGTCGGATCGGCCACGACCGACACATGCTCGGAGCCGTAGGCGAGGCTGCCGACATCGGCGGCCGAGACGAACGAGTCGCCCGCGTAGTCGATCTCCCAGCCGAGCACCCGGTCCTGTTCGAGCGGATGCCCGATCGACTCGTGGATCTGGAGCGCGAGCTGGCTGGAGTCGATCACGACGGAGCCCTCGCCCTCCGGGCACGGCCGGGCCCGCGACAGGAGCACGGCTTCCCGGGCCGCCCGCTCGGCCCCGGCCGGAAGACCGAGGCCGAGAACGTGCTCCCAGCCCGCAGCCGCGTGCCGCCCAGTTCGCTCGGGATAAGTCCGCACGCCGGGGCCCGACGGACCGTCTGCCGTCGCGCGCACCCACCCTCCGGTTTGGATCGACTCCCTGACCAGATCACCCCCAGCGCTGGACAGCAGGCGTGTCTCCCGCCGGTGCACCGAAATCTCGACCGCCGCGTGGTCGCAGCCCGCAGCGAGGGCCCGCGACACGGTCTCCTGCGCCAGCTCCTCCCGCTCGGCAGGCGACACCGCATCCGGATCGACCAGAACAGGGGTCCTGTACGACCGCACCAACGTCATTGGCGGGGGCTCCGCCTGCTCCGATCGGGGCCGCCGCGCCAGCAGGCATGCCCGCTCCGCCAAGTCCACGACGCCCGCCTGGTCGAACACGACTCCGTAGGCGAGGCCGACCGCGCCGTCCCGGTGCACCCGGACACCGACTTCTCGCTGCTCACGCCGGGTGTGCCGCACGGCGGAGGCTGCTTCGGCGCCGGTGGTCTCCTCCGTGGTGGCGTCCAGGTGCACCACGGTGTGGGCCGCGCCGTTGCGCCGTGCCGCGCTGAACGCCGCGGCGGCAATCCGCTCCGCGCTATCCATCGTTCGCTCGCGCGTAGACCGACACGTGGTATCGACTGTTCGCGGTGAACTGGCCGCCGTCGAAATCCGCGTGCCGTTGTCGCAGTTCGAATCCCGCCATGGTGGCCATCAGGTCCAGCTCGGCCGGATGAGAATAGCGCAGGGTGTACGGAAAGAATCGAATTCCGGCTTCGGTAATCACGATGTGCTGGGCCGTCACGGTCTGGGCGACGGGATTGTGCTTCGAAACGTCCAGGTGCACGGAAACGTCATCGAGCTCCACGGCTCCGACGTGGTTTCCGGTCGGCAGGTGCGCGGGGTTCAGGCATTGCAGGACGAGCAGGCCGCCCGGCTCCAGGTGCTCGGCTACCGACCGCAGGCAGGCGATCTGCTCCTCCTGGGTGACGAGGCAGAAAAGCGTGTTGAAAACGGCGAACACGAGCCCGAAACGGCGCTCGCCGAGGTTGAGATCGCCGAAACTCTGCTGGTGGGTGTGCAGTGGCAGGTCGTGCTCGGCGCACTTGCGGTGCAGCCGGTCCAGCATGCGGGCGGAGCTCTCCACCCCGTGCACCTCCACCCCGAGCGCGGCCAGCGGGAGGCCGACCCGGCCCGTGCCGATGCCCAGCTCCAACGCGGGCCTGCCCGCCGCCAGCCCGGCGAGGAACAGCGCCGCCCGGTCGGCGTCCGGTGGCGGCCCCGCATCGCCCGGCCATTCGTCGTACTCGTCGGCGATCTTCTCGCCGTATGTCGCGGAATCACCCTCGTTCATAGGGGCACTCGATTCGTGGAGATAGTGGATACTGGGCGGCATGTTCGGACCGAATCCCGCGGTGTTCTTCGACCGCGATGGAGTCCTGATCGAATCCTCCGTCCGGGACGGGAAGCCGTATCCGCCGCGGACCGAGGATGAGATCCGGCTCGACGAGCACGGCAGGGACGCCATAAGAAGACTGCGCGCCGCGGGATTCTCCCTCGCCGTGATAACCAATCAGCCCGACGTGGCCCGGAAAACCGTGACGGCGGAATCCGTGAACCGCATCAACGCCGCGACGGCCCAGCTGCTGGGCCTGTCCCCGGACTCCTTCTTCACCTGCTTCCACGACGACGCCGACGGATGTTCGTGCCGAAAACCGGGGCCGTCCCTGGTCTACCAAGCGGCCCGGCACTGCGCCGCCGATCTCTCGCGCAGCTTCGTCGTCGGCGACCGCTGGCGGGACATCGGCGCCGCGCACCGCGGCGGTTGCCGGGCGATCTGGATCGACAGGGGCTATCGCGAGCGCCCGCCGGATCGCCCGTACCACCGCGTTGTCACCCTCGGCGAGGCGGTGGACTGGATCATCAACGCTGAGCCGTGACATCACGTGCCCGCATGCATGCCGACGCACCGCCATCCGGTGCCTGCGAACTCCGCGGGGTCGAGCGCCCCGCAGCCGTCCACCACCAGCTTCGACGCGGGCTCCAGTCCCGCCCAGTCCGTCCGCCGCAGCTCCGGCAACGCGGAGGCCACCAACAGGGCGTCCGCGTCCCGCACTGCGTCGGCGAGCGTCGAGCACCGTCGTACGGCCAGGTCCGCCGGGAGGGGTTCGGCGATCGGGTCGTAGACCGAGACCTGTGCGCCGTCCTTCAGCAGGGCCCGAACGAGCTGGAGCGGCAGTGAATCCCGCAGCGTCGCCGTGCTCGGCTTGTACGTCAGCCCAGCCACCGCGATTTGCCGCTCGCCCAACTCGCCCAGCTCCGCCGCGAGCAAGGTGAGTGCGAAACCCGCGTGCCGGTCGTTCAGCTCGCTGACCATGTCGAAGAACTCGGGGCGACCGCAGTCGGCCCCGAGGCGGCTCAGCGCCACGAGGTCCCGGCGCAGCGTGGCACCGGAGAACGCGGCCCCCGGCAACAGGGGAGCCCTGTCGGAGACCCTGGGGTCGGCCTTCACCAGCCGCATCACCACCCGCGGGTCGGCCTCGTTGCGCGCGGCGATCCACCCCACCTCGTTGGCGAAGGACACGCACATCCCGAGGTAGGCGTTGGTCGCGTGCTTGACCAGCTCGGCCTCGGTGAGCCCGACGTACTCCGGCGAGGCGTGCGGGAACAGCCCGGCGGCCAGCTCGGCCGCCTCCCGGTCGTCGGCGCCCACCACCAGGCGGGGAGGCGCCACGAAGTCCTCGATGGCCTTGCCAAGGCGCAGGTTCTCCGGCACGTGGACGAGGCGGAGGTCCGCCCGCCGCGCCAGCAACGTCTTGCGCCACTGTTCATGGGTGCGGGCGAGGACCTGGCTCATCACGACCAGCACCGCGTTCGGTGGCGCGTGCTCGGCGAACGCCGCGACCGCTTCGGGCAGCCTCTCGTCGTCGACTCCGCCCGCCTCGTCGACGGCGCTGTCGTAGGCGAGCAGGCCCACCTCGCAGCGGGCCCACTCCGCCAGGGTGTCGACGACCGTCAACCGACCGTCGCGGAACCCGTCCAGCAGCGCCGGGCCGACGCCTGGCTCTCCGGTCGGCGCGATCCCCGCCCGTGCTCCGTCCCGCAACGTCGACTGCGGGTCATAGGCCACGATGCTCCGGCCGTGGCTCAGCAGGCCCGCAACCGCGGTCGACCCGAGATGCCACAGCCCGCACACCGCGACCTTCGCGGCGGGGCTCACCGCCACCCGCGCTGCGCGAGGATGCGCTGGGTGCTGATCCGGATCGCTTGCCTGCAATCGGTTTTCGCGCTCCAACCCAGCTCGTGCAGCTTGCTCAGGTCGTACTCCACGACCGGCACGTCGCCCGGCCACCCGCGCGTGCCGCCGCCGTGCTCCAGCGGGACGTCGGACAGGCCCATCTCGTCGATGACGATCGCGGCGATCTCGTCGACCGACACTGTTCCCACGTTGCCCAGGTTCAGCACGTGGTACCCCTCGCCGAGCTTGGCGCTGGCGGCGAGGATGCCGTCGACGCACTCCTCGACGAGGAAGTAGTTCTTGCGCTGGTGGCCGTCGCCGAGGACGTGGAGCCGATCAGACGAGGCAGCGAGCTTCTCGATGAAGTCGTAGATGACGCCGTGGTTCATCCGCCCGCCGACGACATTGCCGAACCGGAACGAGTGTGCCGTGAAGCCGTCCAGGTGGCAGAAGGCGCTCAGCAACGCCTCCGCGGCGAGTTTGCCCGCGCCGTACATGGAAATCGGGGCGTAGGGGCCGACGTTTTCGGGCGTCGGCAACACCACCGGATCGCCGTACACCGTGGAGCTCGAAGAGAACAGAACCGTGCGGGGACCAGCCGCGCGCATGGCGTTGAGCACGGACAGGGTTCCGTCCGCGCACTGCCGCAGATCGAGGCCGCGGTCCACGAATCCCTTGCGCATGTCCACGCTGGAGGCCAAGTGGATGACGACGTCGTCAGCCGACCAGCCGTCCATTTCCCGGGTCATCCGGTCGGTGTCCAGGATGTCCGCGTGCACAAAACGCAGCCGGGAGTCGGAGAGAAGTGGCTCGATCCACTCCGTGGTGGTGTTGCTCAGGTTGTCGTAGGCGACGACCTCTGTCGTCTCGGCTTCGCTGAGAAGCCGTTCGACGAAGTGGCTCCCGATGAAGCCCGCGCCGCCGGTGACGAAGTAACGCCCGCTCATGCTGACTTCTCCTCGATAAGTGATCGGACACCGACGCACAGCGCGTGGTGCACAAGGACGTGCAGCGACTCGACCAGCGGAGTCGCCACGGGTTCACTGGCGTGGGGAATGTTGATGTGCACATCGGCGATGTCCCCGGTGGCACCGCCGTCGAAGCCGGTCACCGCGATCACCGAGGCGCCGTGCTCCTGGGCAAGGCGGGCCACGGCGGGCAGGTTCGCCGAGACCGCCTGGTCACGCGAACCGCCGTGCACCGAGAACGCGATCAGGGTGGCGTTCTCGTCCAGCCACGGCCGCGCCTGCTCCTCGTAGACGGTGTGGAAACCCTCGTCGTTCGTCCACGCCGAGAAGGCCGACGCGTTGTCGTTGAGGCACAGCGTCCGGATGCGCTTGTGACCCGGGATGATGGTGAGCTTGGCGAGATCGGCCGCGAAATGCGATGCCGTCGACGCGGAACCACCGTTGCCGCAGGACAGCACGACGCCACCGGACTGCCAACTCCGGAACAGCAGTTCCGTCGCCCGCTCGATCTGGTCCAGCGGGAGTTCGTCGGTCAGGCGCGCGGCCTCGGAAACAAGTCTTTTCATCGTGCTCAAGTCGATCTCCTAGGCGGTGATTCGGGCCACCATCGCGGCGATGGCGAGCGGGCTGTCGAAGTTGGCTCTGGTCAGCTCTCCCGGTGGAATCGGCGCCCACCGTTCCTCGATGGCGGCGTGGATCTCCTCAAGGGCCATGCTGTCGAGGAGCCCGGAACTGAACAGCGTCGTGTTCTCGGTGAACTCGACGGCCTCGTCATCGCGGACCACCTCGCGGAGGAGGGCGAGGATCTCGTCCACCGGTCTCATGGTTTCTCCCAGCGCAGCTCGTCGGCGGCCGAATAGATGGCCTCGACAACGCGGATCGCGGCGGCCCCGTCCCGTGCCGAAGCGAGCCCGGATTCCGGTTCCGCCAGCATTTCGCCGAAGGCGGCCCATTCCCGGGCCCACGACCGATCCCCTGACCGGAATTCCTTTCTGGTCGCCGAGAAGGGCCCGGTCGTCCGCTGCCACACCGTCAGCGTCTGGACGCCGTACGAACCGGCGAGCCCGCTGACCTCCGCCACCGCGGAGTCTCCGCCCACCTCGAACCGGAACGCGTTCACCCATTGCGTGAGCGAGGAGTGGACGGTGGCCATCACGCCGCTCTGGTGGCGCACGAGCGCCATGGCGTCCTCCTCCAGCGGCGCGATGGGCAGCACCGAGGTCGCCCGGACCCCGGTGACCGCGTCGATCTCGCCGAAGAAGCTCCTGAGCAGGTCGATGACGTGGATTCCCTGCTCCATCAGCTGCCCGCCGGAGACCTTCCGGGGATCGGCGCGCCATTCCCGCTCGTAGCCCTCGCGGCCGCCGATGCCGTAGGCCACCCGCGCCCACAGCGAGCGGCCGAGCGCGCCGCTGTCGATCAGCTCGCGCAGCTCGACGAGCGCGGGGTGGTGCCGGTGGTTGAAGCCGCAGGCGAGGACCCGGCCGGTCTCCTCGGCGGCGCGGCACATGTCCTCCGCCTCGGCAGCGCTGCGCGCCAACGGTTTCTCGCACAGCACGTGCTTTCCCGCCCGCAGTGCCGCGATGGTCATCTCCGCGTGCAGGTGCGGCGGCACGCAGACCATGACGACGTCGAGATCGTCATCGTCCACAATGGACTGCCAGTCGGGCGCCGCGCGGATGTCGTAGTTCGCGGCGAACGCCTCCGCCGCCTTCGCGGTGGCTCCGGCGACCGAGACCAGACGCGCGTCGTCAGCCTCCACAATGGACTGTGCACGACGGACGGCCTGGAGGCCGGTACCGATGATGCCGATCCGATGCATCACAC
This sequence comes from Allokutzneria sp. A3M-2-11 16, assembly GCF_024213555.1. Classification (GTDB taxonomy): domain Bacteria; phylum Actinomycetota; class Actinomycetes; order Mycobacteriales; family Pseudonocardiaceae; genus Allokutzneria. The sequence continues at coordinate 25,924 of NZ_JANAVO010000003.1, forward strand.
GAACTCCTGACTGTGGCTCACCGTTACCCCGTTGTCGCTCGTGCCGATCGGCACCCTGACGAGTCCTTCCGGCGCCAGTCCGGCCACGATCCGGTCGGCACCGCCCGCCTCTGTGGCGACCAGCAGATGGCCGCCTCCGCCCGCGCCGACGAGCTTCGCCCCGTACGCGCCGTGCTCGCGGACCAGCTCGTACCAGCGGTCGATCTCCGCGGTGCTCATCGAGCTGCTGATCGCGCGTTTGGCCGTCCAGTGCTCGTGCAGCAGCGCGCCGATCCGCGCGATGTCCGTGGCGAGGAAGGCGGCACGGAACTTGTCGAGGAGACCTTGGATCTGCCGCATGCCGGATGAGCCCCGCAGCGCCTTTGCCTGCGCCGCAAGCGGAACGGCGGCGGACCGGGTGATCGGCGTGCGCAGCAGCAGCAACTCCCGGTCGAGCATCGAGGCGATCGCCCGGCCCAGTTCGGGAACCTGGCGGGCGACCGCCGTGCCGTCCTTGGCGATGCTCAGCTCGATGGCTCCACCGCACGCCGCGGCCCAGTGATCCTGTTGCCCCACAGGCCGTCCGCAGCGCTCGCGTTCGATGTGGAACGCGATCCGCGCCGCGGTCGGCGGTTCGAGCGACCGCCCGGTGAAGGCGGAGACCGCCGTGGTGAGCGCGACCAGGAACGCGCCGGAGCCGCCGAGCCCGCTGCCCGGCTTCACGCCGGAGTCGACGGCGATGTCGATGCCGCGCGTGACACCGAAGTGCTCCAGGGTGGCGCGGACCAGGGGATCGGACAGCTCGCGCGCGCTGTCGGCGCTCGTCACCGCGCCCAGTGCGCGCAGCGTCACCCTCGAAGGAACAGCGGCGACCCGCACCGTCACCCGCTCGGTGAGCGCGACGGCGAGCAGACGACAGCCGTGCCGCTCGTAGTGCTCCGGCAGATCCGAACCACCGCCCGCCAGGGACAGCCGCATGGGCGCCGAGACCTCGATCATTTCGCCCCGATCCGCAGATAGCGCTCGTAGCGATCCGCTGTCCCGATGTCCATGCCCGCTTCCTGAATCCTGACGGCGCCAAGCTCGCCATTGGCCGCCAGCGAGCCGTAGAAAGCCTCCTCGTCCCTCCCAGGATGCCGGTCGAGCAATTCTCTGCTCAGCACGAGCAGCCCTCGGTCGCAGTACACCGCGCCCTCCGGCGGCGGATTCTTGGAGTAGGCGCTCACGCGTTTCTCTCGCAACAGCACATTGGTTTCGGCAGCTGTGGGTGCTTTCCCGACCGCCATTACTGCGGGATAGCCGCATTCGCGGGCAGCCTCGACGAACGGCGACAGAGCAATCGTGAGAACCACATCGCAGTAGGTCAGAAGAAAGGTGTCCGGAAGCAGCGACCGCGCGTGCCGGAGCGCGCCGACGGGCCCGAGTGGTTCGGGCTCCACGCTGTGCGCGATGCGGAGCCCCAGCTCAGCCCCATCGCCCAGCACGTCCTGGACCTGCTGCGCGCGGTGCCCGGTGCAGAGGATGACATCGGTGATCCCCTGGCTGCGGTAGCTCCGGAGCACGGAGACCAGAAAGGGCTCACCCGCCACGGGAACGAGCGCCTTCGCGGTCCCGTTCGTGTACTCGCCCATCCTTTTCCCGAGGCCGCCCGCCAGCACGACCAGTGTCGACGGCGCAATCACGGGGCACTCACCGCGGAAACGACCCGCGAGACCGCCTTGTCGTCCATTCCCGGGAAGATCGGCAAGGAGATCAGGGTGGGATAGACGGAATCGGCCACGGGGAAGGTCTGGCCCGCTCGCACGACGTTCTCCCGGTACCAGCTGAAATGGTGCAGAGGCTGGAAGTGCACACTCGTTCCGACGTCCAGTGTGTGCAGTCGCTGCCGGAACTCATCTCGGTCCAACTCCACACGCAGCCTTACCGGGAAGAGGTACCAGGAACTGCGGTTGGTCTCGGTGTCCGGCGGGGGCAGCTCCAGGTGGTCCGACCCCGCCAGCTCGCGCAGGTAGGTCTCGGCGATGGCGGTCCGGCGAGTGTGCAGCCGGTCCGCCTTGGCCAGCTGGGCGCGGCCCAGGGCGGCCTGGAGATCGGACATGTTGTACTTGAACCCCGGCCGGTCCACGTCGTACTGCGCTCGTTTCCCCGGGCGGTAGCGATCTTCCGCGCCGCGGCTGAGTCCGTGCAGCCCCCACCGCCGTGCCTGGTCGGCGATGGCCGACGAGTTGGTGCACAGCATCCCGCCCTCGGCCGTCGTGATCGGCTTCGTCGCGAAGAACGAGAAGGCCGAGGCGTGACCGATCCGACCGGCGACAGCGTCGCCGTCGCGGGCCGGGAGCGTGTGCGCGGCGTCCTCGATGAGCGTCAGGCCGTGTTCCCCGCAGAGCTCCATCAGGGTGCCGAGATCGGCCATGCGGCCCCCGAAGTGCACCGGGATGACCGCCTTGGTCCGCGGCGTGATCAGGCTCCTGACCTGCTCGGGATCGAGGGTGAGGTGCACCGGCTCGACGTCGGCGAGCACCGGTGTCGCCCCCGTGTGCGCCACCGCGGCGGCCGTCGCGGTGAACGTCATGGTCGGCACGATGACCTCGTCACCGGGGCCGATGCCGTAGGCCATCAACGCGACGTGCAGCGCCGCGGTGCACGAGTTGAGCGCTACGGCGTGCTCGCACCCGATGTAGGCGGCGAACTCCTCCTCGAACGCCCGTGCCTCGGCGCCCGTCGAGACCCAGCCGCTCCGGACGACGCGCAGGACCGCCTCTTCCTCCGTCTCGTCGAAGCACGGTTCGGCAAAAGGGATGTAGGTGCTCACGCGTCCTTCACCCCCGCGTCGATCTGGAACTCGCGGACCGTCGCGCGGGAGTACTGGTGGTCGAGCCAACGCCGCAGCAACGGGGGCGGCACGGTGACCGCGTCGGCGCCCGCGGTCAACGCCCTGGTGATGTCGGCGGGGGAGCGCATGCTCCCGATGAGCAGCTGGGTGGCGAAGTGGTGCCTGCGCAGGAGATCGGTGATGTCGGCGACCAGGGTCTCCGGGGAGCCGCCCTCGTCACCCACCCGACCCCAGAGCAGGCTGGCGTAGCGGGCGCCGGTCTTGGCGGCGGCGAGCACCTGCGCGGTGTTCAGGCAGGCGGTGGCGTTCACCGGGATGCCGAGGCCGTGCAGCGTCGTCATCACGTCGAGGTTGGGCTCACCGTCAGGCGAGATGACCGGGACCTTGATGACGATGTTGTCGCCGATCTCGGTGTAGCGCCGCGCCTGTTCGACCATCTCGTCATGACTGGTTCCGCTGACCTGGACGGACAGGTCGCGGGGCGCGATTCGCCGCGCCAGAGCGGAGACCGCGCCCATCACGTCTTCGATCCCCGACTTCCTGAGCAGGGTCGGGTTGGTCGTGACCCCGTCGACGATGCCCTGCGGCAACCACTGCTCCACAATGGACAGATCCGGGGTGTCGAGGAAGATCTTCATGGGTGCACTCCGTTGGGCGAGTGGGGGATCGAGACGGTCAGGGGCAGGTCCGCCACTGAGACCGCGGGTGTCCGGACGACACATCCGCCCCAGCTGACAGGGACGGTTCGGGCGGGGCCGACACCGCCGAGGACGTTGCGGAGCAGGCGGGGGACGTCGACGGTGAACCGGATCGACGGCACGGCGGCGACCGCCCTGCCGTCCGTCACGACCGTGGTGAAGTCCCGGGTGGCAGCGGTGAGCGTGCCCGTGGCCGGGTCGACGACGCTGACGTAGTGGACGCGCTCGACGCGCAGGTGCGGGTCACCGCGAGGCGGGGCCGACGGCAGGTCGATCACCAGGTTGGCCGGGTACGCGCAGAGGCCGAGCACGTCGCGGGACGCGCGCCCCGATGGCGGGATTCCCATCGCAGCAGCGGTTTCCCGGTCCTGGACGCTCCCCGTGACGACCCCGTCGTCGACGAGCACCAGTGGAGGGCTCGCCGTGCCCTCGATGTCGACCGCCCAGCCGCCCAGCGCCGCCGGGTCGTCGGTGACGGTGAAGCCGGGGCCCGCGATCCTGGCGCCCTCCCAGTACCTCCGGAACCGGTCGACGTCCTCCCGGCCGTTCACCGTCAGCGCGACCGCGGCGAACTCCGCGATGAGTTCGGCGAACGCCATCGGTTCGAACACCACGTGTGCGGGCAGGGGGCCGGAATGCCGAGGCAGGTGCTCGGCTTCCACCGCGAGGCTCGCCGGTTCGACCGCCTCCGCGCTGGACACGACCGCGGCCCGGGTGCGGGACGTCCCACCGCTGATCGAGGTCACCAGCACCGCGCGTCTCGACACCGAACTGGCCGGACCGTCACCAGTGGTGGTTCCGTGCAGGTCTTCGATGCGTCCATAGAGTTCGTGCCCGTCGTGGGCCGCGGCCACAAGGGATTCGAACAGCTGCATCCGGGCCGCCGCGTGATCGGGTTCGGGCGCCGGGAGAGCCGTCTCGACGAGGTCGCGCTCGACGTGGCTGGTCACCCGCGAGCCCGCGAAACGCAGGCTTCCCACGCGGGCCCGTCGACCGGCGCTCATGCGACGCCGACCCACCGGTCGACCGCGGCGTCGACCAGCTCGGTGATGTTGGTGGCGAAGTCGAAGTGCTCGGCCACCCTGGCGGCGCCGGACTTACGCATCCGCCGCCGGGCGTCGGCGGTCAGGCTCCGCGCTCGGCGCAGCGCGTCGGCGACCCCCGCCGTCGTCCGCTCCGCGACGATCCCCGCCGTTCCCGCGCCGACGACTTCGGGGAGGTTGCCGGTGTTCGCGACGATCGCCACGGCACCGGACTCGCGCGCGACCCACATCGCCTCCATCGGCGACACCGCACCGGGTTCCGCCTCGCCGAGGAAGGCCGCGGCCAGCGTCCGCGGGGACTGGACGATCGCGGAGATCGTCGAGAACGGCTGGTCCGCGAGCAGCGCGACGGGCACGTCCAGCCGATCGGCCAGCTCCCGCAGGCCCGGGTCCGGCTGCCGGGTCGCGATCACCGGGACCACGCCGGGCACCTCGCGCGCGGCCTCGACGAGGAGGTCGTAGCCCTTGTCGAGGCCGGGCGCGCTGTTGCGGCCCCACATGAACACGAGATCGCCCCGGTCGGGCAGGCCGAGGCCGGTGAGCCTCCGGTCGATCTCCGCCTCGGTCAGCACCGCGAACCGGCTCGCGTGGCGCGGAATCGCGCTTCGGTTGGGCAGCAACGCATTCGGCGGGATCGCGTACACCTTCGAATAGAGCTCCGCCGTGTAGTCGGAGATGTAGCCGACGGTCACCCGCTCGCTGTGCCGCGCCCAGAAGGCCACGTCGGCGTCCGCGGCGATCTCGGCGGGCGAGGGAACCCGGGCGGTGTCGTGCGTGGCCAGCCCGAAAGTATGCACATGCAATACCTTTTCGGCGAGCCCCTCGGCTTGGCGCTGCACCATTCCCGGCACTCGGGCGAACGCACTCGTACCAGAAATCGCGATCACCGCCTCGTATCGCTCAGCGGTATCCAGCACGAGTTGTGCGCCAGCCGCGGAAAGCGCGTTGCAGAACCGGTCCTCGCCCCATCCCACAAGGCCATCGCTGTCGCTGACCAGTCGAACCGCCGTACCGCCACGGGATGCCAGGTGTTCGCGCACCGCCTGCCAGCGCTGTTCGTCGTAGCCCGCCGCGGCACTCTGGTAATACGGCTCACCAAGAATGAAGTCGGCCTTCCAGCCGCGCGCCGCGAGGTGGTTCCGAATGGCGTCCTGCTCGTCGAGCAGGTTCCGCACGTAGCGGGCGACTCCGCCGATGGCGACCTGGGCGCCTTCGAGCATCAACCAGACGAAGGCGAGGGTTCGAGAGGGCTTCACGGGCCCACCAGCACTGTCATCCTCCGGAGCACGTCGTGCCCGAGCGGATCGGCGGTAACGGAGTCGTAGGGCAGCCGGGCGCTGACCGCGGCGACGAACTGCTCGCGGCTCAGCACGAGCTCCACCGGGCCGTCGCACACCAGGACCTGGTCGTCCCCGAGGACCTCCACGTCGATGTCGACCTCGCACTCCCGGAGCGCGTGGCACGAGAAGGAGAACCGCCAGTCGAGCCGGGCGGCGACCTCGGACTCGGGGACTTCGACACCCATGTCGTCGGAGTGCGTCGCGTACTCCGAGGCGATGTGCCACGCCTGCATCCCGACCGCGTACGGGCCCCAGCTCGTCACGAGGGGCTTCGCCTGGTCCATGCCGCGCCAGGTGCCGTGGACGTCGGCGTGCCGGTCCAGCCACTCTGCGAAGACCTCGGCGTGGGTCATCGACCTGCGCAGTTCCACCTGGCCGACGTTGTAGGCCTCATCGTCGGCCCAGTCCCCGAGCGAGGCGATGTCATCGCGCAGGCACGCCTGGTTGTAGAGCTCGCCGCTGGCCAGGTGCGCGAGGACGTCGTGGACGTTCCACTCCGCGCACCGCGTGGACCGCCGCCACGTCCGGTCGTCGGCCGCCGCCAGCCACTCGCGCAGCCGCGCGGTCTCCGTATCGAGCGCCGGAATTCCGGACCCGAGCTCCGCCAGGCCCGTTCGCTGTGTCTCGATGGCGTAGATAGCCTACCCCCAGGTGTGGCGAGAAAAAATCTTGATTCTTCTATTTGAAAACAAAATGATTCGTCGGTTGCGTGCACGCTTCTGGTATGGGCATATATGTGTCCGAAAGAGATGGGTCGTCACCGGGAAACCTGCAGCGTGAGGTGCCTGTGAACTGGTCGGCACCGGGGCGACGCTCAAACTTTTTATCTGTACAACCGTGCAGCTGCCTTGCACGACGTGGGCCGATAGCTTGATACTCGCAAACAGCACAGCCGGCCCAGCAATTGAGCGCAGTTTCCGGGCTGGACTAGTGAAGTCCACTCCGCACGTCCTGCGGAACGAGTCGTACCCGGAGTCGACATGGCAACAGCACTGGGTCTATCCCAGAATTCCGAATCGCAGCCACTGCACGCGCTTCCTTCGCTTTCCTCGCAACACAATATCGTGACGCTCCGCACCAGTCTCACGTTGCCGGAGAAAACTTCGCTCCAGGCGTGGATGCAGATCGGCAACCAGCTCAGTTCCGTGCACGAGTCCTCGGCCTGGTGGGTGGGCGACTGGCTTGTTTTCGGCCAGGACAGATATCCGGACAGGTACAAGAAAGCCATCGCCGAGACCACCCTCGACTACCAGACGCTGCGGAACTACGCCTGGGTCGCGCGCCGGTTCCCGGCGTCTCGCCGGCGGGACAGGCTCAGCTTCCAGCACCACGTCGTGGTGGCCGCGCTCCCCGCCGAGGAGCAGGACCACTGGCTCGAACTCGCCGAGGGGCACAAGTGGTCCCGCAACGAGTTGCGGCGGCAGGTGAACGCGAGCACCGAGAGACCCGACGGCCCGGAACGGCGAGGCGGGTTCAACATGAGCTTCTCCGCGGGCGACCTCACGCGCTGGCGCGCGGCGGCGGAGAAGCGGAATCTCGCGATCGACCTGTGGATCAAGACCACGCTGGACCGCGCCGCACATGAATCCTGACCGAGCTCACCCGCGCCGTGGCCCGGTTCGACTGTTCGCCCCGTTCAGTCGACCGCGCCCGGAGCAGCGAAGATCTCGCCTCGGGCGACCGGGACCACGCGCCCGGTGACCGACGCCTCCGACACGCCGCCGGACTCCCTCGTCACTGTCACCGAGCAGGAGACCGTGCCGACCCGCGCCGATCCGACGCCCTGCCGGATGAGGTAGTCGTAGGTGCCGTCCGCCCCGGGAAGCCAGCCCGCGGCAACCAGCCAGGCGCCGAGGCCCAGCGCGTTCGACGCGCATGCCGGGTCCTCCGGCATGCCGTACCCGGGCGCGAAAACCCTGGCGGTGACCACCCTCGTCGCCTCGTCCCACGAGAACACCATGACGTCGGGCAGCTCGCGCGCCCCCATCAGCTCGATGTCACCGGCCGCGCGCTCCACCGCGCCGGGGCGGACGGGGAGATAGTGGAAGGCGGGCCCGAACCCCGCGGTCCGCGCGGGCGCGTCGAGCACGTCAGCCGCGTCCAGCCCGGCCGCCGCGGTCAGCAGGGCCAGGTCGACCTCCTGCGCCGCGACCGGCTGCCTGGCGGTGACGGTTCCCTCGTCCGGACTGACAGAGATCGACAGCAGCCGCGGCCCGCACTCCTGCACGACGGGACCCTTGTCGATCAGCCCCAACCGGGCCAGGGTCACCGAGGTGCCCAGTGACGAATGACCGCCGAACGGGGTCTCGCCCGCCGGGGTGAACACGCGCACCCGGTAGGTGGCCTCCGCGGAGGACGGCGGCAGCACGAACGCAGTCTCCGGCGTGCCGAATTCCTTTGCCACAGCGCACATGTAGGCCGTCGACAGGCCGTCCGCCTCCGGCACGACCGTGAGCGCGCTCCCGGAGAACGGCCGGTCGGCGAACATGTTGACCATCTCGTACCGGATCACGGTCACCCTCTCCTGGAAGCGTTCGGCAGCGAGCCCGCGATGTCCGCCAGGACCTCGGGGTCGCCCTGGTAGGGAAACTCCGGGCGGGGCCAGTGCACGACGAAGTCCGTGATCCCCGCCTCCTCGAACAGTCCGGCCGCGTCCTGGAAGGCGCCGACCGAATCGAGCACACCGCTGATGGAGGGGCCCGCGACCAGCAGGCGGTCGATCGTTGACGGGTCCCGGCCCACCTCGTGGCACGCCCGCTCCAGTGCGGAGACCTGCTCCTCGACCAGCGGCACGGAGTCGGCGTAGGGCGCGGCGTCGAAGAGGTTCGGCGCCCCCATCGTGATCCACGTGTCGGCGAACCGCGCCGCCAGCCGCATTCCGCGTGGCCCCGCTGCGGCGACACCGAGCGGAACGCGGGGGCGCTGCACGCATCCCGGTTGCAGGACGAGGTCGTGGCAGCGGTAGTACGAGCCCTCGAAGGCCGTCGGCCGCTGGCTCAGCAGCGAGTCGGTCAGCTCGACGAACTCGGCGTACCTGTTCGCCCACTGCGCCCGCGTCAACTCGTCGTGCAGCAGGACGTCCCGGTCGGGCCCGCCGGAACCGACGCCGCAGATCATCCGGCCACCGGAGATGTCGTCGACCGTCATGATCTCCTTGGCGAACATGACCGGGTCCCGGAGCCGGATGTTGGCCACCAGCGTGCCCAGCCTGATCCGCGAGGTGACCGTGGCGGCCGCCGTCAGCGTGGGAATGGTGCCGAACCAGGGTTTGTCGCTGAGCCACCGCCATCGGAGGTGGTCGTAGGTCCAGGCGTGGTCGAAACCGAGATCCTCGGCCCGCTGCCACAGTTCCCGAGCCTGAGGCCAGTGGTGCTCAGGCAGGATGACGACTCCGAAGCGCATAGTTCCACCGCTCCCGTTCACCTGGGTCCGCGACCGCCGAGGTGACTTTCTCCCACACGGAGTCGCCGACATCCGCTTCGCCGTCGTGACGTGGAGCACAAGGTCTTCTCACCACCCGGCAGCCGGATTTCGGCTGAGGAAGGCCAAGACGTGGTCTCCTGTGCGGTTCAGCGTCAGGCCAACGCCGTTTCCAACTCGGCACGGTGCGTGGCAACCCATTCATGGGCGGAACGCACGGCCCGGGCGGCACCCGAGTCCCTCAGGCGCGCCATCGCCGCGTCGCCGGCCGCCGCGCGGGCCTCGATCCCGTGCTGGCACCGGTCCTGCCACCACAGGATCGTCTCCACGACTCGACTGCGATCAACCGGGCCGTAGGCGTCACACATCACGCGCAACCGATGGGACGTCGTGGCGAGATCGTCCACCGCCGAGCCGAGATCCAGGTACTGCCAGCACATGTGTGCCACGTCGTGGATACGAGCGCCCGGCGCGGCGAGGTCCCAGTCGAGGAAGGCGATCGGCAGCAGCAGATCCCTGTCGTCGTCGCGATACACGGTGTTCTTGGGCGACAAGTCGTTGTGGCAGACCACTTCCTGGTCGCCCGCCAGCGGTGTGCCTGCCGTCAGGTCATGGAACTCGCGAACGAGTCGCGCGACCCGCGCCAGGCTCTCGTCCGAACTCACTCGATCTGTCGGGGACTGCCAGGCGACATGGCCGTCCACGAACGTCAGGACCTCGCGCCCCTGCTCATCCACCCCGAGCAGCCTCGGAGCGCCCGCCCACCCGTGCTGGTCGAAGTGACGAAGCAGCCGATGGACGAACTCGGCCCGATCCCCAAGGCTCCGCCGCACCGTATCCCCGACCTTGACGACACGGTTGACGAAGCCACCCGGCAACGGAATCTCCACCACTCGCCCAGTCTGGCTCAACGACCTGTCCCTTCGAGGCCGCCACAGTCAGTCCACTGTGGACAAAGCCCGCCGTTGGTAGGGGCAGCCCGAGCAGCACAACGGGGGCGGTCCCCATGGTCCTCGTCCTGGTCAACCGACAAGCTGGCCCGCATGTCGATTTCTCACTCTCGCCGCGGCTTCATCAAACTGACTGCCGCCGGTATGGCGTCTCTCGGTATCGCGGGCACGGCACATGCGGCCGAGTCGCCGCGGATCACGCCGCTGCGGATCTCCACTCCCGCAGGCACCTTCGACGCTGTTGCCGCCGGACCGCGACATGGCCGGAAAGGGTTGTTGTTGCACGGCTTTCCCGAGCTCGGCATCGAGTGGGACCACCAGTTGCGCGCACTCGCCGCTGCCGGATACCGGGCGGTGGCGCCGGACCAGCGGGGTTACTCGCCGGGCGTACGGCCCACCGGGATCGAGAACTACCGGTTGGACCGTGCCGTTGGGGACGTTCGAGCAATGGCCGACGCCCTCGGCTGGCGCAGGTTCGACCTGGTCGGACACGACTGGGGTGCCGCGGTTGCCTGGATCGCCGCAGCGAAGTACGCACACCGGGTGCGTTCGCTGACCGCTGTTTCCGTGCCGCACCTCGGCGCCTTCGCGGAGGCGCTGCGGACCGATCCCGTGCAGCAGGAGGCATCCAAGTACATGGATTTCTTCCGGCAGCCCGCTCCGATCCCCGAGGACAAGATTCTCGCGTCGGGACCGCCCAAGCTGCCGGGCGTTCCGGCGGAGAAGTGCGCGGAGTACTTCCGGCGCCTTTCCCAACCGGGTGCCCTGACCGCCGCGCTGAACTGGTACAGGGCCAACGACTTCAAAGGCTACGAGCAGCGGGTCGCGGTGCCGACGCTCTTCATCGCGAGCACGAAGGACCCCATGGTCGCGCCCTCGGGCGTGCACGCGACGAAGAACTGGGTCACCGGGCCATATCGGCTGGAGAACCTTGAGGGGATCGGGCACAACATCCCCGAGGAAGCCGCCGAGACCACGACCGCTTTGCTCCTCGCGCACCTCGCTTCGGTGTGTTCCTAGCACTGTTACTTGCGTCGGCGCAGTGTGCGGTCGTAGTCCTGGAAGCGAGCCTTCGCGATCGTCGAACGGTCGGCGCTGCGCAGCACGATGCCCTCGGGCTGCCCGCCCGCCTGGTCATCCAGCGCCACCAACGTCTTCGGCAGACGTTCGCCGAGGAACTGCCGCATCTTGTCGATCTCGCGCGGCAGTTCGGCCGGATCCAGCGTGAACAGCCGTGGCGCGAGGTCCAGCCCGTCGCGCTCGGCGATCGCGACGAGCTCCTCCTCCGGCACGAACGGTTGGCCGCCCGACTCGCGCCACGCCGAGATCTCCGCCCGCGGCTTCGCCAGCATCGCCTCGTAGTCGGCCAGCACCACGCAGTCGAACAGGCGGTGCCCGACCGTCGTCCGGTCGCCGGTGTACTGCTTGCTCGCCCCCGTCACCTTGCCGCCGTAGACCTCGACGTAGTGCACGCGGATCACGTCGTCGGCGACCGGCGCGAGCCCGTCGGCGAACGCGCGCAGCGCGGCCACGATGCCCTGCGCCGGGTCGCCGATGAGATCACCCTTGGCGTACAACAGCTCCTCCCGTGACCCGAGCAGGAAATCACCGCCGGGCAACGAGATGACGCGCGCGTTCGTGCCGTCGACCTTCTCCGTGCCGATCACCGGGCCCGCGAACGCCACGCAGGTCTCCAGCAAGCCGCCGTTGCCGGAGTCGAGCGTGTGGTAGGTCGGGATGGACGGGTACTTGGTCAGCGAGTTGAGCGCGCTCAGGTCGACTGCGCGTACGTCGAGGGACATGGCCCGCATCCTGGCACGGACCCGGCCGCCGAAGCTCGCGCATTTCAGCGGCGGGTCAGGCAGGGTGCGGGCACCATGTCACTCCCGCTCGCCCCGGTCAGGCTCCGCGCCGGAACCCGATCGTCGCGGTGACAGCTCCGAGACCGGCGAGGACACCGATGGCGGCGAACGCGGTGTGGAAGCCCCCGAGCCCGGTCCCCGCCACGAGGACCGTCGAGACCGCCGCGACGCCTGCCGCGCCACCGATCTCGCGCATCGTCTCGATCAGGGCCGAAGCGAGTCCCGCGTCCTGTTCTCCGATGCCGGACAGCGCGCCGATCTGCAACGACGGCACGCAGAACCCGAAGCCGAGCCCGGCGAGCAGGAACGCGGGGAACAGGTCGACGAGGTAGTCGGCGTCGGCGGGGACCCGGGTGAGCCACACCATCGCGATCACCAACAACGTCAGGCCGGTGACCAGCAGGCGCCGAACGCTCGCGGTGGCAGCCAGGCGCCCGGCGGCCGAGGACGCCGCGAAGACGGTCGTCGTCGTGGCCAACCACGCCAGACCGGTCTGAGTCGGTGAGTAGCCGAGTTCCTGTTGTGCCAGCAGCGATCCGAGGAAGATGAACGAGAAGAACGCGCTGTAGGCGAGGAACGCGGTGAGGTTCGCCGCGACGAGCGTGCGGTTCTTCAGCGCTCTCGGCGGCACGAGCGGCGCCGGCGAGCGCTTCTCGATCCGCACGAACGCGGCTGTCAGCGCGCAGGCCGTGGCGAACCACGCCAGCGTCCCGGCGGAGGTCCACCCGTGGGTCGAGGCGTGGTGCAGTGCGTAGACGAAGGTCAGCAGCCCGCCGGTGACCGTGCTCGCCGCCGCGAGGTCGAGGCGCCCGGAACGGCCACGGACATCGTCGGCGGCGAGGCAGGTGGCGGCGACCGCGATGAGCACGATGCCCGCGGGAACGTTGATGAAGAACGCCCATCGCCAGCCCGGACCGGCGGCGATCAGACCGCTCGCGACGACGCCGACGGTTCCGGCCGCCGCACCGACGGCTCCGAAGACGCCGAGGGCCCGGTTGCGTTCTCGCCCTTCGTCGAACGTGACCGCCAGCAGCGACAGGGCCGCGGGCGCGATGAGCGCGCCGCCCAGCCCCTGGAGCCCACGGGCGGTGATCAGCAGGCCCGCGTGCTGGGCCACGCCCGCCAGCAGGGACGCGACGGTGAACACGCCGAGGCCGGTGAGCAGGACACGACGGCGTCCCAGCAGGTCGGCCATGCGACCGCCGACGAGCAGGAATCCGCCGAGCAGCAGACCGTAGGCGACGACGATCCACTGCAGGGCGCTCTGGCTGACGCCGAGGTCTCGCTGGATCGAGGGCAGGGCCACGTTCACGATGGCGATGTCGAGGCCGACCATCGCCTGGGCGGCGCACACCAGCCCCAGTACGAGCCCGCGGTGCCGCTGGCGCGCGGATGTCGGTTCAGCGACGACGGTTCTCATGGTGTTCTCGGTGGTAGACATGGGTTCTCTGTCCTTTTCAGCTCCCGTCGGTCAGTGGTCGTAGCGGGGAATGGGCTGGCCGGTGCCGGTGCTGAGCAGCTGCGGCAGGCTCGTGGTGATGTAGAAGGTCCAGCCGCGCGAGCAGTCCTCGAAGCAGGCGGACTCCGCCGCGGTGAGGCCTTCGTGCGTGAGGCGCAGGGTCGTGCCCGTGGCGTCGGCGGTGATGTCGAAGACGACGTCGGTGCCGGTCCACTCGTCGCGGTCGTCGATGAAGGTGAGGTAGGAGTCCACGACGTGCCAGACCACTCGTCGGCCGGGCTCGACCTCGGTGAGCTGGAACCGCGCGTAGCGAATGCCCTGCTTGGCGTGGACGGTCTCACCGGCGTACGCGGAGTCGTCGGTGAACACGAACTCGTCGCCGTGGGCGGTGGTGTCACCGATGACGTTCTCGCTCCACCAACCGCGGACGTCGGTGATGGCCGCGAAGACCTCCTCCGGCGTCCGGTCGACGGTCGTGGTGGCGGTGAGGTACTGGGTGTTGGACATCGTTCTCGCCTCTCTCCTCTGGTGGGTGTGCCCCACCGACGAAGGAGGCCCTCCGGTATCGACATCGACCGGGTGACACATCTCGACTTTCTTCTTCGTGCAGGTCAGAGCTCTGACAAGCGGGTTGTCAGGTAGCGGCGTTCGGCCTCGGTCGGTGCCAGGGCGAGCGCCTGCTCGTAGGCGGTGGCCGCCTCGGCGCGGCGACCGTCGCGCCGGAGGAGGTCGGCCCGGGTCGCGGGCAGCAGGTAGTAGCCGTCGAGCGTGCCGGACTCGGTGAGCCGGTCGACGAGGGCGAGCCCGGCGGGGATGCCCTCGGCCATCGCGACCGCCACGGCGCGGTTGAGCTCCACCACGGGTGAGGGCGCCAGCCGCGCGAGCTCCTCGTACAGGACGGCGATCTGCGCCCAGTCGGTCGACGTGGCGTCGGGCGCGGTGGCGTGGCACGCCGCGATCGCGGCCTGCACCTGGTACGGCCCCGAGCGCCGCATGGCCAGCGCTTCGTCGAGCGCCGCGACACCTTCGGCGATCAGCGCGCGGTCCCAGCGGGATCGGTCCTGCCGCTCCAGGGTGACCAGCACGCCGTCGTCGGTGCGGCTCGCGCGGCGGGCCTCGAGCAGCGACATCAGTGCCAGCAGGCCGCGCGCCTCGGGCTCCTGGGGCAACAGCCGGACGAGCACCCGGGCGAGGTGGAGCCCCTCGGCCGCCAGCGCCCTGCGTCCGTCGACCTCGTCGTAGCCCTGGTTGAAGATCAGGTACAGCACCGCGAGGACGGCGCCGAGGCGCCGGGGCAGCTGCTCCGGCGGGGGAACCCGGTACGGGATTCCGGCCTCGACGATCTTGCGCTTGGCCCGCACCAGGCGTTGCGCCATCGTCGGCTCGGCGGTGAGGAAGGCCTTGGCGACCTCCCCGGTGCTCAGTCCGGCCAGGGTGCGCAAGGTCAGGGCGACCCTGGCGGGGAAGGGCAGTGCGGGATGGCAGCACGTGAAGATCAGCCGCAACCGTTCGTCCGGGATGTCCTCCGCCGATGGCTCGACCGGGTCGCGCTCCAGCACGGCGAACTGTCGCAGTTTCGCAGCCCCGGCCCTGTCCCGGCGCAGCCGGTCGATCGCCCGGTTGCGCGCCGTCGTGGTGAGCCACGCGCCCGGACGATCCGGGACGCCGTCGCGCTCCCACGTCGTCAGCGCGGCGGCGAACGCGTCCTGTGCGCAGTCCTCCGCCAGGTCCCAGTCGCCGGTCTGGCCGATCAGCGTGGCGACCACCTGGCCCCATTCGTCGCGGTATGCCGCGTCGACCGCGGCGCGCACGGCCGTCGCGGTCATTCCCACACCGGGCGGACCTCGATGCAACCGTGGCGCGCGTAGGGGTGCAGCGCGGCGAGCTCGATCGCTTCGTCGAGGTCGGCGCACTCGATGATGTCGATGCCGCCGATGAAGTCCTTCGTCTCGGAGAAGGGACCGTCGGCCACCAGCGTCTCGCCGTCGCGGACGCGGACGGTCGTGGCGGAGGCCACCGGCCGCAACCGCGCGCCGCCGAGCCTGGCTCCCCGCCGGTCCACCTCCGCCGCGAACGCCTGGTGCGCGGGGTCCGCCTCGATCTCCTCCATGCTCGGCGAGACCTTCTCATCGTCACAGATCAGCAGCACGTACTTCATGGCCTCACTATGCCCCAGCCCTCCGACAGCCGCGTTCGGATCGCCCACGTGGAAGACGGATTGCGTTTGGCCGTTGGCGAGTATCTTCCAGGTTTTCAGGTGCGCGATCGCGCATTCGACTGCCGCACGGCTCGTTCGGCTCAATACCTCATCGCGATATCTTGTCCCGGGTCAATGAAGCCGATGGCCGCCCGCTGATCCCGTCCGTCGCATGGCCCGCGAACGCCGTCGCGAGCATAAAGAACCCCGCGTGCTCGATTGCGCACCTGAAAAATAGTGCTCGCTGTGAAAGTCGCATTATGTCCGCGAGTTTCTCCAGTTGGCGGTCAGGTCCACGAGCGCAGCCTCGGCGGAAGTTGTTGTCGTGATCGTCAGGGCTCGTTCAGGCGCGCAGGCCGTCAAGGAGGCGGGCGACGGTGCGGCGGCGGAGATCGGGCGTCCATCCGGCGGCCAGTGTGCCTTGGCAGGCGGCGGTGAGCAGTGCGATGACTTCGTCGAGTCGCACTTCGCTGTGGACGGTGCGGGCTTTCCGGGCTCGCGTCAGCAGGGCGTCGAGCGTTTCGCCGAGTGCGGCGAGCTGGCGGTCGACGTCCACGTTGGTTCCGGCGGCGGCGAGGAGGTGGATCACGGTGCGGGTGCTGGCCGCGTGTTCGACGATGTCGGCGAAGAAGGTGAACAGGGCGGTCGCCTCGTCCTTCGCCGCGAGTGCCTCGGCCTCCGCGGTGAGCCGGCTCTGCAGATCTTTCATGATCGCGGCGAGCAGGTCGTTCTTCGTGGGGAAGTGCCGGAAGACGGTGCCGACGGCGACGCCCGCCCGGCGCGCGACCTCCTCGGTCGACGCGGAGGTGCCGTGCTCGTCGAAGACCTCGGCCGCGGCGGCCAGGATGCGTGCGCGGTTGCGGCGAGCGTCGGCGCGCAGGGGCGGCTCGGACACGGTCGGCTCCAGACGTTGACAACATGAGTGGCTACTCATCATCCTAGTCCGCGACAGGATGATGAGTGGTGACTCATGTTAGGGGCGAGTGATGGCGGGTAACGGCGTTGGGTTGTTGGCGGGGCCGCGGGAGGCGTTCGAGCGATTCCGGGACATGATGCTGGCGGGCGGTTCCGACGGGCTGGAGTCCCTGCTCGCTGACGACGGTGTGGTCGAGGCCCCGTTCGCCCCGCCCGGTGCGCCGCGCCGGTTCGAGGGGCGGGACACGTTCGTCGCGTTGGTCGCGTCGCGGCGGGAAGGGCTTGCCGGACGCGTCCGGTTCACGGCTGTGCGCGAGGTGGTCGTCCACGACACGGCCGACCCGGAGGTCGCCGTCATCGAGTTCGAGGTGGAGGCTGTCCGCCTGGCCGACGGTTTGAGTGCCGCGGCGCCGTTCGCGGTGGTGGTGCGGGTCCAGGACGGGCGCGTCGTGCTGTGGCGTGAGTATCAGGACCCCGCGGTGATGGCCCTGGTCGTGGCGGAGCCCCAGACGTAGGGCTGGCCGAGTCGTTGTCCGGGCTGTGGTGGCGGCCCGATCAAGATTGAGGGAATCGGTTGGCACCACAACGCAAAACGGGCGCACGCTGAGCTGATCAGCGTGCACCCGTTGACAATCGTGGCACTACCGGGAGGCGTCTTCAGGCGACGTGAACCACGCGATCTCGCCGATGTCGAGTTCGTAGGTGCGCCCCGCAAGAGCAAGTCGGTCGGGTCCGCGTCCTCGTCGGCCTCCTCGTGGAAGTACGCGACGATGTCGAGCAGCGTCATCCAGTCGTACTCGAAGGACGCGGCGACGTACGCCTTCAGCTCGTCATATTTCACGGGGTCCCGTCCTGTTCCTCGTGGCTCACAGCCCCGGGGGTCAGCTCCTGTTGCGCAGCCAGTACGCGTCGCGGTGGTCGAACTCTGGCGAGGTGACGACGACGCGTTCGACGAAATCCACAGCCGGCCGTCCGCGCAGTTCGGAGATCGTGGCGTCGACGAGGTCGAACGCGTCCAGATCGGCGGCCATGAGCGCGTAGTGCACCGGATCGACGTAGAACACCACTCCGTCACCATCGCAGTCCAGTACCGGTGGCCGGGTGGTGCGAACGGTGCGACCTGCCAACTCGGCGTTCGGTGTCACCACGTAGTCAGCGAGCACCGCGGTCACCATGCGGGCCTGCTTTTCTGTGGTGAGCGCGTCGAGGTTGCCCGGGATCTGGGCTTGGTAGTCCACCGGCTGACCGAGGTCGGCCACGAACGCCACTGTGACCATCGTGTTCAGCGTGACTTCCCAGACACCCTCGTAGAGATGGGCTACGCAGGGCGCCACCTCCCAGCGCTGAGGGCGCACGTCCACCGAGTAGTCCGCTCTCGGGATCGGTTTCACACCTCGATGATCCCCCACGCGCTCCGACGGCTCCACAGTGGACGGGCCTGGAAGGACCCCCTTCACCGCTGGGCATGACGGTCCGCTTCGGCTGGCCAAGCCCGGCACTAGCGCGGGAATGGCGTCGATGTGCCGCACCTCGGCCATGCGATCACCTGTCTTCCCCGGCCTCTGGATCAACCCGGCCATGGCGACCATCAGTCTTGTCGAGTGGCTGGATCGCAGGGTGCCGGAACTCGACGGTCGGTCCTCCGCGGGCGCGGCAGGGCAGCAAGCACGGGCGAGTTGGGGCAGGACGGGTGACTCCGCGGAGAGCGGCAGTGAACATGTTGGCGCTCAACGAGATCACGGAGAGGAAATCGCATGTCGATTCTGTCCCGCGTCGTCGCCGGAATGGCCGTCGCCGTTGTGACCGCCTCTCTGACCGCGATCCCCGCGGCCGCGGCCACAGGGGGTGGATGCAGTTCCGGTCCGCATGGTGCCGAGGGAGGTCGACGTGCTCCGGCTGATGGCCGAGAGCTGGGACACCGCGGACATCACGCGGAAACTGTCGGCAGGCTCGTCGCCGAGGGGATCGCGGCCCGCACGATCGTGGTCAAGGGAGACTGAGTGGCGCGGAAGAAGCGCGCGGCGGCTCGTCATCGCATCGCAGGACCTGGTGCGGGGCAAGGAGTTCCGCGACACCAGGACGAAGAGATCCGGCGGTTCCTCGCCAGGGTGGTCGGCAGCGACGCCTGGCGGGCCGAGGTGGAGGACCGAGTCGTGCGGCTCACCAACGCCGAGCGCGCCAAGCACCGCATGCCGCCGCTGAGGATCGACGAACGGCCGCGCACCGCTGCCCGTCGGCACGGCGCGGACATGGCTCGCCGTGGTTTCTTCGCGCACCAGTGCCCTTCCGGCCTGGAGCCTGCCGATCGCATGCGCGCCCACGGCCATCCACGCCCCGGAGGCGAGAACATCGCACGGGCCAGCAGAAGCCGCACGCGGTGGTGCTGGCGGTACGGACGTTTCGCTCGCAGTCCCTGTGGGCACGTCTGCGGGGCGCCCATTCCATCGCCGCCGAACCGCGTGCGGCGGCGCGGACGTGGGTGACCAGCACAGAAGGGACATCACCTGTGAGCACCAGCGACAAGTTCGAGGCCAAGGGCGACGAGCTCAAGGGCAAGGCCAAGGAAACCGTGGGCAAGGCCACCGACAACCCCGATCTGGAAGCCGAAGGCACCGCCGAGAAGATCAAGGGCAACCTGAAGCAGGCTGTGGAGAAGGTCAAGGACGCCTTCAAGAAGTAACCCCACCACCTGTTGAGGGGCCGCGCGAGAGCAGACTCGCGCGGCCCTTCCTCCCGTTGGCGCGGAACTCATAGGTCCCTCCACAGTGGACGAGTCCACTGTGGAGGGACGAGGGATCAGGCCGTGTAACCCGAGCTGCCACCGATCCAGGTGCCCAGGTTGTGCGTGCTGACCCAGTAGGTGCGCGGCACGTTCCACCAGCCGCCGCCACCGTGGCCCGCGCCTGCGGGGTCGGCGATCAGGGCCTCGGCCCCGCCGGAGCGGTAGCCGACAACGGCGACGTAGTGGTAGATGGCGCCGCCGGGGTAGCCGGGCGGGCGCCAGCCGCTGATCACGTTGGCGACCATCGGGAAGTTGTTGTTCACGTTGAGGACCAGGTCGCGCACGAGCAGGTTGCGCTGGGCCTGCGTCGGCGGGTCGTACATGCGCTTGAGCTCGAACCAGCTGGTCCCGATGTAGTAGTTCAGCGCGCGCTGGATCCGGTTGATGTGGTCGGTTCCGCCGGTGTGGGTGCCCATGAAGTTCGCCAGGGTCTGCTGGCTGGGCGGCGTGCGCCTGGTGCCGATGGCGATCTGGGCCGAGCCGGGACCGCACCAGTAGCCGGTCTGCTGGCCGTACCAGGTGTGGTTGAGGACCTTGCTGGACAGGGCGTTGACCGAGCCGATGGAGGCCTCGGCCTTGCTCGCGGGGATCACGGGGGCGGCGGAGACGACGCCGCCGAAGAGGGCCATGGTCGACGCTGCGACGACCAGCAGGGTGGCCAATCGTTTGATCATGTTGCTCTCCGTGGGGCAGTTGGGGTGGTCCGAACACGGCGTGTGAGCGGTCTCACACGTGAATCAGGTTCGCGGTAACCCTCGCCCCCGGCGTCCCCATTTGGACGACCCTCGAAGGGTGTGCAGGTCATGCGCCCCTTTTGCTCCTTTCGGCCCAGGTGTGAGGCAGGGCTTTGAGATCTCTGCATGTCCGTTGACATGACCGGATTGGGCGTGACGCTTTTCACATGTCATGTCGTTGGGGAGAACGGGAGCCGCCATGCTGCGCATCTACTTCACCGCGGAGGATCTGGGCCGGACGCGTGTGGCCGCCGCGCCGGACCCGCTGTGGGAGACGGTGCTCAGCGTGCATCGCCTGCTTGCGCGGGAAGGCGATGTGGTGTTCGACGGCTGGCGGCACCACGTGCGCTCCGCGTGTGCTCAGCCGAGCCTGCTCGACCAGTTGCGGTTGCTGCTGCCGTTGTTGCCGCCGCGCGGTTACTTCCCGGACTTCCTCACGCCGACCACCGGGTCGCAGGGGTTGCGCGCGGGCATCGAGGCGATTCTCAGCACGCCGAAGCAGCGTCTGCGGGCCGAGCTGGAGTTGCTGGACAACCGCTACCAGCTGCCGTTCTGGGTGAGCGCGCTGGCGGAGGGGGACCGTGCGGTCCTGCGCAGGCTCACCTCGGCGATCGTCACCTACCACGAGGTCGCGCTCGCGCCGTACCAGTCGATGATGCAGGCGTGTGTCGACGCCGAGCGGACCGTTCGCGCCCGCACCCTGCTGGACGCGGGAGCCGAGGGGCTGCTGTCCGGGTTGAGGCCGGTGATGCGCTGGTCGTACCCGGTTCTCGAAGTCGAGTTCCCGGTGGACCAGGAGTTGCACCTGGAAGGCCGGGGGTTGCTCCTGCTGCCGTCGTTCTTCTGCTACCAGTACCCGGTTTCGCTGTTGGACCCGACGCTGATGCCGGTGCTGGTCTACCCCGTGGAACGTGGTGCCCAGTGGATCGTCGACACGTTCCGGAAGGCCGACAACGACAGCGAGCGCGCGCTGGCGGCCCTGCTCGGCAACACCCGCGCGAGAGTGCTCGAAGCGATCGCCACCGCCGGGCACACCACCAGCGAACTCGCGCAACGGGTGAAAATCTCGCCCGCGTCGGCGAGTCAGCACGCGACCGTGTTGCGCAACGCCGGTCTGGTGACGAGTCGCCGCTGGGGTGGAGCGGTGCTGCACACGCTCACGCCGCTGGGTGCTTCGCTGCTGCGCAATCCTCCGGGGCACAAAGCGGTGGCAAAGCCCGCCCGTGCTTATGGCTCCCGGTAGCGAAGCTGTCGGCACCACGGCCGCACCGACTCGCTGGCCCGGTTCACCATCCCGGTGGGAACAGCCATGACAGGGCGGTGAGGCACTTGTCGACGTAGGCGTCCTGACCGGTTTCCAGTCCGTGGGCCAGGTCCTGGATGAGGCTGCACCTGGCGTAGAAGACCGCCCGGCGCGATCGCCACGCCGTGGACCGTCCATTGTGGACGAGAAAGCTGCGACAGCGGCTGGCCCGGCGGCGTGAAGTACGCCAGACATCCTTGTTCGGCAACGATGGTGAGCAGCCGGGCCTCGCGTTCGACCTGACCGGGATCGACTTCCTTGGCAAAGCGCACGACCAGCTCACCGCTGACTTCGTGGGCGTCGTTGTAGTCCATTCTGGACATGCTGCCAACACAAAGCACTTACCGGTCAACGGTCAAGCGCGCAGAAGAACACCATGACGAGCTTCGTCCGCAAAGGACAGTCCGAAGTGGACGGAAACGTTGAGTGCTGTCTCGCGGTCCTCACCGATTCCCTGGGGATACCCGGGATCGGCAGTGGGCGCGGTCGACGGCGATGTCGGCCAGTTCGGCCAGCCGGTCCCGACTGGCCGAGGGCGGCAGTCCGGATAGGTGGGTGCGGGCCAGGGTGGGTTGCCGGTTGGCGACGTCGCTGAGCGCGGCGGTCGTGGTGGTGTAGGGCAGCAGGTCGTCGCGGATCTGAAAGGCCATGCCCAACTGCTCGCCGTAGGAACGCAACGCCTCCACCTGCTCGGGGGCGGCGTCGGCGAGTATCGCCCCGGCCTGGCAGGTTGTCCCCGGCCAGCAGGGCCTCGCAGGTACCGAAGTGCTCCACTGTGGAGGCCCTGAGCAGGGCGGAAGGAAGCGACGTTCACGGCGTGGCCCGCGGCCCGCGCGTTCTGCGCTTTCCAGCGACCGCCCCGACGATAGGCCGTTCGGACGACACGAACGGGCATTCGGGGCATCGGCGCGGATCGATCTAGCCATGCGCCACGAGGCAGCGCTTAGCTCGCCTGACGCGACAAGGCGTACCGCGCAGCGAACGAGGGTGAGAGCGACATGCTCGACAAGGCCGCAGTGGAGGCACTGAAGTTCCAGGGCGACCCGCTCGCCGACAGCGTGATCGCCGACATCGTCGCCACCGGCCAGGTGAACTCCGTGAACGAGGTCCTCGCACAGTTCCGCGCCAACGACCAGCCCATCCCCGAGAACCTGCCGGAGTCGGTGCGCGCCTACCTCATCGCCACCGACAATCCGCCCGGCTGGGCCGACCTCGCCCGGGTGGCCAGCGCGTACGAGTTCTTCGTCGACGACGGCGTGCACGTCGCCTCCGTGCTCTCGTTCGGCGCGATGGTCAACTGCTACGCCCAGCCGCGTCCGTCACGGGTGCTCGCGCTGACGCACCGGTTGAACCAGCCGCATCGGCGGCTGTCGGAGACCTCCCAGTTCGTGCTCAACATGATGGGGCACGAGCCGTTCGGTTCCGGCGGAGCGTTCGTGCCCACCGTGCAGAAGACCCGGCTGATCCACGCGGCCGTGCGGTACTTCATCACTCGCTCGGGCAAGTGGGACATCGAAGCCGACGGTGTTCCCGTGTGCCAGCAGGACATGCTCGGCGCACTGCTCATCTTCTCGGTGCAGGTCATCGACGGGATGCGCCGCATCGGCATCGCGGTGACCGAGGAGGAGGCCGAGGGCTACTACTACGTGTGGCGGGTGACCGGCGCCATGCTCGGCATCCCCGCCCTGGCCATGCCGGAGACCCTGGACGAGGCGCGGCAGCTCAACGCCTCCCTCGTCGAGGCCGCGTACGCGCCATCGCCCGAAGGCGTGGCGCTCACCCGCAACCTGCTCGACCTGTACGAGAAGATGGTGCCCGGCAAGGTGTTCGACGGCGTCGTCGCCGCCATGGTCCGGCAAACGATCGACCCACAGGTCGCTGACTGGATGAACGTGCCGCACTCACCGGGCTGGACCCGCGCCGTCCGCACCGGCACCCGGCTGATGCGCGTCCTGGAACGATCCGAGGACACCAGCAAGATCGCCACTACCGTCTTGGACAAGGCAGGCACCCTCCTGCTCGGCGGCAGTGTCCGCACCCTCACCGACGGGCAGTCCACCGCGCTCAACATCCCAGCCGACCTGAAGGAGAAATGGCTCGCCGCGGGCACCTGCCCGGCAAGCCCGACCGCGACGGCCTGATTCCCCAGACGCGCTCCCCGTCGACCCCGTCCAACAGGAACGGCTGCGCAGGCTCGGCTGCGGTTCGATCGGATCGGGTCACCCCGTAGGCGGCGGCTTCGACCGCGCTGGTCGAGTCGCATGACAGGGCCCGGGTGCGGTTCCCGGTCAGCTCTGCCACGGGTGACCCGTTGCTGACCGATCTCGTTCAGGCCCGGGACGGGCGCGTCGTGCTGTGGCGTGAGTGGTCGGTTTCGTTGTCCGGCAACAGGGCCGTCACCGCCCCAGACGTAGGGCTGGCCGAGTTGGTTGTAGGCGAAGATCGCGCGCTGGAGGTCTCCGGTGCCTGCGCCGTTGTGCGCCGAGAGTTGTTGGGAGCCGTCGCATGGCTCTAGGCCGCGGCGATCGGCACGAGGGAGAGCAGGCCGAGGCCGTGGGCGCGTCCCTTGCCGATTCCGGTTGCGACGGCGTCGCGCACGGCATCGGCGTCGGTGATCTCGG
The DNA here is from genome assembly GCF_024213555.1 of Allokutzneria sp. A3M-2-11 16. Taxonomy (GTDB): domain Bacteria; phylum Actinomycetota; class Actinomycetes; order Mycobacteriales; family Pseudonocardiaceae; genus Allokutzneria. The sequence continues at coordinate 50,060 of NZ_JANAVO010000003.1, forward strand.
CGAGGCCGTCGAACTGGATGTAGTTGTGCCGAATTCTGGTGTCCTTCGTGGTGTCGCGGTCTTTGCGCTTCCGGCGTGGTTGAGTGCCGTCGCGGTGAGGCCGCGCGGAGGCGGTGTGCAGTCGTAGGCCGTGTCGTTCGGCGCGGGTGATCCACCATTGGTCGGCGTCATCGCCCCAGAGGTGTACGCGCTTGCCACGCATGGGATTCCGTTGCGGCCACAGGCCTTGTGGGGGTTCGCGGCGATGCGGTAGTGCACCGTCATTCCGTCGCACAGGTGGTCGAGGAATCCGGTGAGCGATCTCATCTGTCCATTGAGGACATTGTTGATCCTCGAAGCCGCGCTGCGCGCACCGGTTGCTCGGCGACGTCCATTGACCGGCTTCGAGCGCGGGTTCGGCGTTGAGGTCTACCGGAGGTAGGAGGCGCCGTTGAGGTCGAGGACGGTGCCGCTGGCGAACTCCGCCTCCGGCGAGGCGAGGTAGAGCACGGCGGACGCGACCTCCTCGGCGGTGGCCACTCGGTAGAACGGGCTCTGCCCGCGTATCGCCTCGCCGACCTCACCTTGGAGGAACGGCGTTCCCATGCCGGTGTCGACCACCCCCGGGGCGACGGTGGTGACCGCGATCCCGTCGCCCCCGACGGCCACTGCGAGGGACTGGGCAAAAGCATGCAGCGCCGCCTTGCTCGCCGCATACGCCGGAGCGGCGGGCATCCCGCGATACGCGGCACGGGAACCGACGTTGACGATCCGCCCACGGCGCTCCCGCAGGTGCGGGATCGCGCAGTGGCTGACGTAAGCCGCGCCCAGCAAGTTGACCGCGACGATGCGTTGCCACGCCAACTGCCACTGCTCGAACGAGCAGTCGATCGCGTGCTCCGGCGCCGCGGTCCCCGCGTTGTTGACCACGACGTCCAACCCGCCCAAGTTGGCCGCAGTCGTCTCGACCAACCGTCTCGCCTGCTCGGGTTCTGCGAGGTCGGCGCCGAACATCACGTGCCCGACCCCCGGCAGATCGTCCACGACCTCCTGAGCACGTTCCGCGCTACTTGCGTAGTGGACCATCACCGCGTCCCCGGCCCGCGCGAACACCCGCGCGATCGCGGCTCCGATACCGCCGGACGCTCCAGTGACCAGCACAGCCCTGCCCATCAAACCCTCCCCGTCACCATGTTCATCGCTGGCCGACCCGGCCGCCAGGCGCGCGCCACGCGAGTGAAGAACGTCAGCTCCGAGCCCGGCGTCTCACTGAGCTCCAGCGACATGCGGTCACAGGTCGCTCGGTGGTCCTCAGCAGTGACGTACGGACGCAACACGAGCATGACGTCACGGATCTCCACCACCGCCCGGCACACCCTCTCCGACACATCACGAACGAACACCACATCAAGCAACCGCGCCCGCGGCTCCCGCAACGCGAGCTCCGGGGCCTCAGCAAGAACATCTCGCCACAACCGCCACAACACCCACCACGAGTACCGAAGCCTCAACCACCACCCGGCCGACGGCACCCACACTCCCGACGCCAACAACAGTGCCTCCACGCCAGTTACCGGGGACAGTCCCTCGGTGAGCACGTCGAGCGTGTCGAGGTCGATCTTGCCCCGCACACCAAGCACCACCGCCTGGCCCTCGACGAGGCGCTTCAGCACCGTCCGCAGAAGCTCTGGATCTCCATACGAACCACAGCGATGTTGTTCTCCCACAACGACAACCGTGCGAGAAACCGCCGTCGTCGTCTCACCTGGTCGCCATGCCCACACTGAAGCCGGAACCTGAGTCAGCGCTGGGGGAGCGGGTCACTGTCCGAGTCGGAACAGGGCAACTCGCAGTGTCCAACGCAGACAACAGTTTTACGTCAAGAGCATCCCCTGCGGGACGCCGAGCTGGTTGTCCAGCGTGCGACTGCCGCACCGCAGCTCACGGACTGAGGGGGCTTCACGCTTCGCAGGCCAACCCGAAAGCTACCCGGAAGGCGGTGGGCGTCGGCCTTCCGACGGCCGCGTTCGCGGCGAACCCAGTTCCGTGGTCGGCGGCAAGGAAAAACGCCACCGACCAGAGGTCAGGGGGACGGCGACCAGTCAACCGCCGATGCGGTCTCCTCCAGCGGTGTCGAGCCAGGCCAGGATCGGTTTCCTGCCTGGCCTTTACTTTCGGTACCAGCTTTCGGGCCACGGTGAGCTTGGGGGCTGGCCAAGCCCAAGGGCGTGCTCTGAGATCGCCTGAGCAGCAGGAACGGTGTCCGCTTGTGTCGATGTTCCCGCGCTGAGCAACACTGTTCCCCACGGTTTTACGGCCACCGGCGGTGGCTTGGGCTTGAATAGCCTGGTGACGCAGATCAAGGTGTGGCACCGGTGGAGACACCGGTCCGTCGGGGGCCCCTGGGACATCCGCAAGGCTGATGCTCGGTTACTGGGCCAACTCATGGACGAGGCCAAGGAGCACCACCTCAGCGCGGTGGGACGACCGGGGTGGTTTCGGGACCACGAATCCGAGATCGTCGATGTGGCGGTGAAGTTCTGGGGTCCCGACTACTCCCCGGTGCTCTCGTTGCGCTGCCACATGGCGGTGCTGCTGAGGTCAGACACTGTCCGCTGGTTCGGTGTCGACATCTTGCCGAGCCGTTACTTCACTCTGAAGCGCATGAGTCAGGCGGAGGTTCGGCGGTGGATGGGCATGCTGCTCTACTGCGCACCGCATCAGCCCCTGGACCCAGAACAGGGACCAGCCGTGCTCGGCGCGCACGACGACCCCTGTGCTAAGACCATGGCTCAGCACAGGGCGAAAGTCCATTAAGGACAGAATCGGCGGTCTCTTGGGCTGATGCCCGGCGTGGTCGAGCAGCGGCACACGGCGTGCGCGCTGTGGGCCGGGCCCGGCGGGGCGAGGCAACCGGTGCGCCAGACTGGCTGTGTGGCTTGGTAGCGGGGATACGTAGAGCGGCCTACGGGTGTTCTGGGACCGCTCGGAGGACGGCGTCGGCGGCAAGCCGCCGCGAGATGTGGTCCTGCAGCTGATCCGCCGGGACGATCTCAGGGACTACGGCACGGCTGGCCGGGCCGAACAGTGGGACGGTCAAACCGGCACAGGCGGCCAGGATCGTCAGCACGGGAATGCTGGGGGAGCCGGAGAGCAGTTCCACCGCGAGGGCGGCGGAGGTGAGCGCGCCGAGGACCTCTGCGGTGATCATGAGGCGGGCGCGTGGGTAGCGGTCGGCCCACAGGTCACCGAAGGGCAGCATCAGCAGTTGCGGGACCGCCATCCAGTACGGGCACGGGCTCACGCCATTCACGCCGAAATTGCGGCTCAGCGAGGGCATCGGCGGGCGGCATACACAGCGCTAGAGCGACCCCAGGAGATGCACGGTTTGATTCGCTGAGACGGGGGAATTGTCCGCGCTGGAAGGTGCACCGTCGCCGAGTGTGTTGTTTGTTGCCGCGAGAGTGGGAGTTCATCGTGGTTGCTGACCAGTTCACGCCGCAGGATCCGCAGCAGCAGTACCCCGGTCCGCAGGAGCAGGGGGAGCAGTCGCAGCGACCGCCCGGGCGGGAGCGGGAGATGGGACCGGACCCCGACCACGGGGAGGACACCTATCGCGGAACCGGGCGGCTGAGCGGCCGGAAAGCTGTGATCACCGGTGGTGACTCCGGGATCGGGCGCGCGGTGGCGATCGCTTTCGCCCGCGAAGGCGCCGACGTGCTGATCGCGCACCTGGACGAAGAACAGGACGACGCCGACCGGACCGTGGAACTGATCGAACAAGCGGGCCGCAGCGGTGTCGCGGTGCCGGGAGATCTCCGCCAGGAGCGGGACTGCCAGGTGCTGGTCGAGCGGGCGGTGCGGGACCTGGGCGGCATCGACATCCTGGTCAACAACGCCGCCTACCAGATGGCGCAGGACAGCATCCTCGACATCACCACCGAGCAGTTCGACCGGGTGTTCAAGACCAACATCTACGCGATGTTCTGGCTGTGCAAGGCCGCCGTCCCGCACATGAGGCCTGGGGCCGCCATCATCAACAGCTCCTCCATCCAATCGCGGCAGCCGTCCCCGGAACTGCTGGACTACGCCGCGACCAAGGCCGCGATCGTCAACTTCACCCAGGGGCTGTCCGCGCAGCTGATCGGCAAGGGCATCCGGGTCAACGCCGTGGCGCCCGGCCCGGTGTGGACCCCGCTGATCCCCGCCACCATGCCGGAGGAGAAGGTCAGCGGTTTCGGCGAGCAGACCCCGATCGGCCGCGCCGCCCAGCCCGCCGAACTCGCGCCCGCCTACGTGTTCCTGGCCTCCCAGGAATCCAGCTACGTCACCGGTGAGGTTCTGGCCGTCACCGGAGGTCAGTTCCTCACCTGACTTGTGGATCGCACGCCAAGACCTGCTCCGAAACGGGTGAGGCCAGTGCGCGGAGGAGCTTGCCCTCCACAGTGGAGGGTGCGCGGGCGCCGGTCGGCACCTCAGCGAGACCACCACCGTCGGGCCGCTTCCGCACCACAATCACTTCCCGTGTGCCCCGCTGAGCGCAACGCCGTGGCCTGCAACACCCGGCGGGGCGGAATGGTTGACGCTCCGGCGTGTTCGTCCTTAGTTGCCGTAGGACAAACACGTATAGCGTGTACTCCAACACCGCCGCTGGTCGTGCGGGTGGCAGGCTTATGAGGAGCGAAGCGGATATGGCCGAGAAGTCGGGCGTGCGCTCGAACACCGCGGCCGCGGCGGCGTCGGGTGACCAGCTGGACCTGCGACAGCTGCTAGCGGGGTTGACCGCGGTGCGCGACGGTGACTTCGGTACGCGATTGCCTGATGACGCCGACGGTCTGCTGGGAGAGATCGCCACGGTCTTCAACGGCATGGTCGACCAGCTGTCGTTGTTCACCTCCGAGGTCACTCGTGTCGCCCGCGAGGTCGGTACCGAGGGACGACTGGGCGGCCAAGCGCAGGTGCCGGGTGTCTCGGGTACCTGGGAGGACCTGACCGACTCGGTCAACGCGATGGCCGGGAACCTGACCACGCAGGTCCGGGACATCGCCCAGGTCGCCACAGCGGTGGCGCGGGGTGACCTGTCGCAGAAGATCGACGTGGACGCGCGCGGGGAGATCCTGGAGCTGAAGGAGACCGTCAACACGATGGTGGATCAGCTGTCCTCCTTCGCCGATGAGGTCACCCGGGTGGCGCGGGAGGTGGGCAGCGAAGGCCGCCTCGGCGGGCAGGCCGAGGTTCCCGGCGTCGGCGGGGTCTGGCGGGACCTGACCGATTCGGTGAACTTCATGGCGGGCAACCTCACCGACCAGGTCCGCAACGTCGCTCAGGTCACCACGGCGGTCGCGCGGGGTGATCTGTCGCAGAAGATCACCGTGGACGCCCGGGGCGAGATCCTGGAGCTGAAGAACACCATCAACACGATGGTGGACCAACTGTCCTCCTTCGCCGACGAGGTCACCCGGGTTTCCCGCGAGGTGGGCACCGAGGGCGCGCTGGGCGGGCAGGCCGACGTCAAGGGCGTCTCCGGCACGTGGCGGGATCTCACGGACTCGGTGAACTTCATGGCGGGCAACCTCACCGCGCAGGTGCGCTCGATCGCCCAGGTCGCCACCGCCGTCGCGCGCGGCGACCTGTCGCAGAAGATCACCGTGGACGCGCGGGGGGAGATCCTGGAGCTGAAGAGCACCATCAACACGATGGTGGACCAGCTCTCGGCGTTCGCCGACGAGGTGACGCGGGTCGCCCGCGAGGTGGGCACCGACGGCCGTCTCGGTGGCCAGGCCGACGTGAAGGGGGTCTCCGGCACGTGGCGGGACCTCACTGACTCGGTGAACTTCATGGCCGACAACCTCACCGCTCAGGTCCGCTCGATCGCCGAGGTCACCACCGCGGTGGCCAAGGGTGATCTGTCGCAGAAGATCCGGGTGGACGCGCGCGGGGAGATCCTGGAGCTCAAGGACACCATCAACACGATGGTGGACCAGCTCTCGGCGTTCGCCGACGAGGTCACCCGCGTGGCCCGCGAGGTGGGCACCGAGGGCAACCTCGGTGGGCAGGCGACGGTGCGCGGGGTGTCGGGAACGTGGAAGGACCTCACCGACAACGTCAACGTGATGGCCTCGAACCTGACCGGTCAGGTTCGCTCGATCGCCCAGGTCGCCACCGCCGTGGCCCGGGGTGACCTGTCGCAGAAGATCGTGGTGGAGGCCAAGGGCGAGGTCGCCGCGCTGGCCGGGGTGATCAACACGATGGTCGACACGCTCTCGGCGTTCGCCGACGAGGTCACCCGCGTGGCCCGCGAGGTCGGCACGGAGGGCATCCTCGGCGGGCAGGCGCTGGTGCCCAACGTCGCGGGCACGTGGAAGGACCTCACCGACAACGTCAACTCCATGGCCAACAACCTGACCGGTCAGGTCCGCAACATCGCCCAGGTCACCACCGCCGTCGCCCGCGGCGATCTGACCCGCAAGATCGACGTCGACGCGCGCGGGGAGATCCTGGAGCTCAAGACCACCATCAACACCATGGTGGACCAGTTGTCCTCCTTCGCGGCCGAGGTCACCCGCGTGGCCCGGGAGGTCGGCAGCGAGGGCCGCCTCGGCGGGCAGGCGGAGGTCGAAGGGGTCTCGGGCACGTGGAAGCGGTTGACGGAGAACGTCAACGAGCTCGCCGGGAACCTCACCCGCCAGGTCCGGGCGATCGCCGAGGTCACCAGCGCGGTCGCCGAGGGCGATCTGACCCGCTCGATCACCGTCGAGGCATCCGGTGAGGTCGCCGAGCTCAAGGACAACATCAACTCGATGGTGGGGTCGCTGCGCGAGACCACCAAGGCCAACCAGGACCAGGACTGGCTCAAGTCCAACCTGGCCCGCATCTCCGGGTTGATGCAGGGCCGCCGCGACCTGGCGGTGGTCGCCGAGCTGATCATGGACGAGCTGGTGCCGTTGGTGCAGGCCCAGTACGGCGCCTTCTACCTCGCCGAGGAGGCCAGCGAGGGCACCGAGCTGCGGCTGATCAGCTCCTACGGCTACCCGGCGCAGGCCGGGGGGCCGCAGCGGGCACGCCGGTTCCGGTTGGGGCAGTCCCTGGTCGGCCAGGCCGCCCGCAGCCGACGCACGATCGCCACCGACGAGGTGCCCTCGGGGTATGTGCGCATCTCCTCCGGTCTGGGCGAGGCGGACCCGGCAAGCCTGGTGGTGTTGCCGATCGTGGTGGAGGAGCAGGTGCTCGGGGTCATCGAGCTGGCCTCGCTGGGCCAGTTCACCTCGATCCACCGCGACTTCCTCGACCAGCTGATGGAGACCGTCGGGGTCAACGTCAACACGATCATCGCCAACGCGCGCACCGACGAGCTGCTGGAGGAGTCGCAGAGGCTGGCCGGTGAGCTGCAGTCCCGCTCTGGTGAGCTGCAGGCGCGGCAGGAGGAACTGCAGCGCTCCAACGCCGAGCTGGAGGAGAAGGCCGCGCTGCTGGCCACGCAGAACGCCGACATCGAGACGAAGAACCTGGAGATCGAGCAGGCCCGCCAGGAACTGGAGACCCGCGCCCAGCAGCTGGCGCTGGCCTCGAAGTACAAGTCGGAGTTCCTGGCGAACATGAGCCACGAGCTGCGCACCCCGCTCAACAGCCTGCTGATCCTGGCGCAGCTGCTGTCGCAGAACCCGACCCGCAACCTCACGGCCAAGCAGGTCGAGTACGCCGGGATCATCCACTCCGCCGGGTCGGACCTGCTGCAGCTGATCAACGACATCCTCGACCTCTCCAAGGTCGAGGCCGGGAAGATGGACATCACCCCGGAGCGGGTGCCGCTGCGGCAACTGCTGGACTACGTCGAGGCCACCTTCCAGCCGATGACGAGTCAGAAGGGCCTCGGCTTCCAGGTCGTCACCGCGCCCGGGGTCTCGGCCGACCTGCTCACCGACGACACCCGGCTGCGGCAGGTGCTGCGCAACCTGTTGTCCAACGCGGTGAAGTTCACCGAGACCGGCAGCGTGGAACTGCGCATCGAACCCGCCGCCACCGGCGAGCTGCCCGCGACGGTGCGCGCACACGGCTCGGCGATCGCCTTCCGCGTCGTGGACACCGGCATCGGCATCGCCGAACAGCAACTGGAATCCATCTTCGGCGCCTTCCAGCAGGCCGACGGCACCACCAGCCGCAAATACGGCGGCACCGGGCTGGGCCTGTCCATCAGCCGCGAGATCGCCTACCTGCTCGGCGGCGCGATCACCGCGCACAGCACCCTGGGCCGGGGCAGCACCTTCACCCTCTACCTGCCCGTCGCGCGCCCGGACTTCACCGAAGTACCCACGACGCAGGAGCACGCCGACACCCTCCCGGCACCGGCCGGGGACAGTGATCAACCGATCCACGCGCCCGGTGTCGCCGCCGAGGACTCAGCGCACCAGCGGCGGCTGCTGGTGATCGAGGACCAGCCCCGCGGGCTGCTGTCCCTGGTGGCCGAGAGCGCGGTGGCCGACCTCGCCGGGGGCGGTGACTCCCGGGGGCCGGTGGAGATCGTGACCACCGTCGGCGCACAGGAGGCGGCCGAAGCCCTTGCGGCGCAAGCCTGTCACTGCATCGTCCTGGGCCTGGACATGCCCCAGGGCGCCGCGCTGCGATTCCTCGACGCCATGGACGGCGACCCTGGCCTGCGCACGGTTCCGGTGCTGGCGCACAACAACCGCAGGCTCGACCCCGAACACGAACAGGCGCTCCAGCAACACACCAGCAGAAGGCCCTTGGAGCTTCTGTCCAGTTTGGACGAACTCCGCGAGCGCATCGCCCTGCACCTCACCGCCGAGCAGCCCGGCGACGTCCTGCCGCTGGTGCGCCCCAACAGCACCGCCACCGCGGCGCCGCACACCACGCTCGCCGGGCTCGCCGGGCGTTCGGTACTGGTCGTCGACGACGACGCCCGCAACGTCTACGCGCTGACCAGCATCCTCGAACTGCACGGCATGGACGTCGTGCACGCCGAGAACGGGCGGCTGGGCATCGACGCCCTGACCACGCGCCCGGACATCGACATCATCCTGATGGACGTCATGATGCCGGAGATGGACGGCTACACCGCCACCGCGGCGATCCGGGCCATGCCCCAGCACGCGCAGCTGCCGATCATCGCCGTCACGGCGAAGGCGATGCCCGGTGACCGGGAGAAGAGCCTGGCCTCCGGGGCGAACGACTACGTGACCAAACCCGTTGACGCCGACGACCTCGTGGCCTGTGTGCAGCGGTGGCTGTCCCGGTGACCGGCGTGCACGACCCGGCGGAGGGGAGCACGATGCCCGGCATCGACCAGCGCACGCCGCTCCCCGCCCTCCTGGCCCCGCGCCGCGATCCCGACGCCTTGGCCCCCGGGGCCGCCGAACCCGGGCAGGGGTTGACCCGGCTGGCCGCGACGGTGGATCGGCTGCGCCGCGAGGTGCGGCTGGCTCACGCGGCGGCTGATGGGCGAGCACTGGTCGAGCTGGCCAAGGGAATCCTCGTCGAGCGGCTGCACTGCGGCCCGGCCGACGCCGCCCGTCAGCTCGACGCGCTGGCCGGGGACGCGGGCATGCCGGTGCTCGAGTTGGCCGCCGACATCGTCAACCAGGCCGCCCAGGACAAAATGGCCGGTACGGCGCGGGCCTTCCTCGCCCGGGCCCAGAGCGCGCCCGGAGGGCAGCCCTCGGAGTCGGTGCGGATGCGCACCACCGAAAGCGCGGTGCTCGCCGCCGGGGATACCCAGACCGTCGCCCAGTCACTGCTCGTCCACGCGCTGGCCCCACTGGGAGCGGTGGCCGTGGCGATCTGGGAGGCCAACGCCGACTCCTCCCTGGCCCTGGCCGGCTGCGCCGGACTGGCCGCGGAGGAAGCCCAGCGCTGGCACTACGTCCCGCCCGGAGTGGGCGTCCCCGCCCGCCGTGCCCTGACCGAGCGCGCCCTGGTCTGGCTCGAGGACCTCGCCGCCACCGGGCTTCCCTCCATCGGCGGCCACGACCTGCCCGCCGGAGCCCGGGCGGTCATCCCCGCCGGCACCGGCGGCCGCATCCTCGGAGTCCTGGAGATCTGCTGGCCTCATCCCCGGCCCGCGCCGCCGGAGCGCGTCCAGCGACAACTGGAAGCGCTGAGCCAGTTGTGCGCACACACCCTGGAAACCCGACCCAGCGGCGTCTGGGACCGCAGTGCCACCGCGGAGTCCGGCGAGCTGGCCGAACTCGCCGACAGCCTGCTGGATTCCGCCCTGCTCCTGCGCCCGCACCTGGACGCCGCCGGCGAACTCGTGGACTTCCGCATCCACCACGCCAACCGCAACTTCACCGACCTCCTCGCCCGCAAGCGGGAGCAGGTCAGCGGCGCACTGTTCCTGGAGGTCTACCCCATGTCCGCGGGCGCGGGCGGCCTGTTCGACAAGATCGAACACGTCCACGCCACCGGAGAGCCCTTCCGCGCCTCCCACGTGGTGCTGCCCGCCGTGGTCGACCAGGTCACCCTCACCGCGATGGCCGAGGTCAGCATCAGCAGGCACGGCGAGCACGTGCTGCTGGTGTGGCGGATCCAAGACGAGACCGCGCGGCTGGCGAACCTGCTCCAGCACGCCCAGCGCCTCGGCCGCATCGGTGGGTTCGAGGAGAACATCCTCACCAGCGTGATCACCTGGAACTCCCAGCTGTTCACCCTGCACGGCCTGCCGGAGACCGCCGCGCCCATCCCACTGGAACAGCTGGCCGTCCACGCCCACCCCGACGACACCCGCGCGATCACCCGGTTCCTGCGCACCCTGCTGCACCAGCACCGCCCGGCCTCCACCGCGTTCCGGCTCCGCCGCCCCGACGGCATCCTCCGGCACGTCCGGGTCATCGCCGAACCCCTGCTGGACAGCGACGGACTGCTCGTCGCCGTGCGCGGCGCCTACCAGGACATCTCCGCGCAGCACTGGACCGAGGTCGCCCTGTCGGCCACCCGCGATCAGCTCGCCCACACCGAACAGCAAGCCGCCGAGAGCAACCGGCTGGCCCTGCAGCTCCAGCAGGCGATCATGCCGCCCTCCCACACCCCCATCGACACCCCGGGGCTGCGGATCGCGGTGCGCTACCAGCCCGCCGAAACCGACTATGTCGTCGGCGGTGACTGGTACGACGCGATCACCCTGCCCACAGGAGAGATCCTGCTCTCCGTCGGCGACATCACCGGCCACGGCATCCAGGCCGCGACCGGGATGGTCGTGCTGCGCAACGCCCTGCGCGGGCTGGCCGCCACCGGCGCCGGGCCCGCGCAACTGCTGGGCTGGCTCAACCTCGTCGCGCGCCACCTCACCGACCGCATCCACGCCACCGCCCTCTGCGGCCTCTACGACCCCGCCACCCGCCTCCTGCGATGGGCCCGCGCCGGCCACCTCCCGCCCGTGCTCATCCGCGACGGCCACGCCGACACCCTGCCCATGATCACCGGGCGGCTGCTGGGGGTGTTCGCCGACAACACCTACGACGAAGGACAGGTGCAGCTACACGCCCACGACGTGCTGCTGCTCTACACCGACGGGCTCATCGAACGCCGCGGACACCCCCTCGACGACTGCCTCACCCACCTGCTCACCCAAGCCGCAGCACACGCGGACAACCTTGAACAACGCGTGGACCACCTGCTCGCCCACAGCGCTTCCGACACCGACGACGACACCTGCCTCATCGGCATCGAACTCACCTGACGCTCCCGCACAGAAGCACAATGCCCGGTGCACCCCGGGCCGGGAGGCCCGGGGCGCACCGTGTCCTCGAGCGGGGCTCAGTGACCGTGCCCGTGGGCGTCCAGGTCGAGGTCGAGTCCCAGATCGAGGTCCAGGTCGAGCACGCCGCGCAGCCCCGAGCCGTGATGCCCGTGCCCGCGGCCGTCGAGGTTGATCAGCGCGGTGATGTCCAGGTTCAGCGAGCTCTTCGCCGAGGTCGACGTCTGGGTCACGGTGTCGGTGGTGTCGGCGAAGGCCAGTGCGGGCGCACCCATGACCAGTGCGAGCGCGGCGGGCACAGCGGCGATGACGGTGGCCCTGCGGCGGAAACCCTGCATGTGTTCTCTCCTCTTCGAGTGGGGTTCGAAGTGCCTTTCAGCGCCTCGTGAACACATTCGGTACCGCACTGGCCCTGGATTGGTCAGCGGCGAAATTCCTTGGCGCGCAACGGCTGTGGGCTGCTGAACTCCTGCGGGGCCGCGCATTGTTTCCCCGAGTCACCGGTGATCACCAGTCCTGTCCCCGGATGGAGCAACTTCGCCCGATTCTCGCCGCCCGGACCAACCCATGCCTACGACGCCTCCGAAGGACAGGAATACGAAGCGAATCTCTTCTCCTGGAGGCTTTCATGCGTTTCACATCGCGTGTTCTCGGCACATCCGCGGTCGCCGCGGCCCTGGCGTTGGTCACCCTCGTTCCCGCGGCGAGCGCGTCCGAGTCCCGTCCCGCCCACCGCTCCTCCGGCATCGGTATCGGGCTCGGGCTCGACCTGGATCTGGACCTCGGTCTGGGGCGCTCGTACTCCGCCGTGCTGACCGGCGAGGCCGAGGTTCCCGGCCCGGGTGACCCCGATGGTCGCGGCTACGCCTCCGTCCGGATCGGCTCGACCCGGGTGTGCGCCACCCTCTCCGTCAACCGCATCGGCAACGCCAGCGCCGCCCACATCCACCGGGGCCCGGCGGGTACCAGCGGCCCTGTGGTGGTCCACCTCAAGGCCCCCACCCACGGGCGCAGCCACAGCTGCACCGACGTCAGCCGCGACCTGGCCAAGGAACTGCGCAAGCACCCGAGCCACTTCTACGTCAACGTGCACAACAGCGACTTCCCCGCGGGCGCCGTCCGCGGCCAACTGCACCGGTAAGCGCTCCGGAGGTGGGCTGGGGCCCGCGCCCAGCTCACCTCAGCGGCACATCGATCAGCGGCCAGGACAGCGGAGTTCCGCTCGTACGGCTCGGAAAGCGCGGTATCCGGCCACGAGGCCGCCTACATCACCCAGGCCGGTTCCAGGGCTTGTCGTCCGACCGTGCGCCACAGGCTCTGCTGCGGTCCGGCCTTTCCCTTGACCGCAGTTCTGCAACTGCCCTGGTGTCCCAACTGCTGTCCGAGCGCGTCCTGGCGCCTGAGTGCTGGGCGAGAGCCGGGGGGCGCTAGGGGGTGCGCGGGAGGAGGGGTGCGAGTTCGGAGATGAACTCTCCCAATGCCTTTCGCGCGGCTGGCGGTAGTCGGCGCACCGCTACCGCCAGGTGGTGAAGCTGCTCGTCGGCAAGGCGGTCGAGGTAGCGGCGGCCGTCACCGGTGAGCTGGCACCGTAGGTGTGACCCCTCGGTCAGCGGGGGTTTGCACACGATCAGACCTGCGGCGTACAGGCGGGAACTGGCCCGCAGCACCGCCTGCGCGGTGAGATGGGTTCGCCGCGCCAGTTCCTCGACCTCGACCGGACCCTCCGCCGCGGCGATCGCGGCGAGCACGTCCAGGTGCTGTCCGGACAGCTGAGGTCGCACGCGCCGCATCCCGCTGCGCCATAGCCGCGCCAGCCCGGTGAAACACCGGTGGGCATCGCGCATCGACACATCATCTTCGCTGTTCGCACGCGACATTGGCCGATCAGCTCCTCTCCACACGGTTGTGATCCGTTCTGGAGGGGTTACCACGCTATCGTCGGGTGATTCCCCTGCGGCAGAAGCGAGTTTCTTGCTCTGGAGCGGCTGACAGTGCCTCGCGCCGCTATGAGATGACCCGGAAGGTCAGATGTCGAGGTGGGAGAGGCTCCGGCCAGCTGTGCGCATGCCGGCAGCACTGGACAAGCCTTCCGGCACGTTGCTGATGAACACCGCCGGAACATCGTACGCCGTCAGGTTGTCAACCAGGCGGCTTTTCCCCTCCCGCAGAGAACGCAGCTATCCCCGCGTCATCAAACGGACAACACACGGAAAAGAGCGTCCACACAAGACAAGTTGCCGCCGTGGTCTGGGTCGCAGGCGCCCTACGCCGCACGGCGGGGCGGCGTCGGACTGGGCCGGGGTCAGGCTGGTCGTCGGGTGTTGTCGAAGTCGTCGAGTTGTCGTTGCACTCGCTCGGCATCGGTGTCGGTTCGCTGCTGCCGGAGCAGTTCCGGGGCATGCTGCCGGGCTGCGCGGACCCGGTGGTGGTAGCCGAGGGGACGGCGGCTCTTGACAGCAGAGCGGCGCCTGGCCACTCTGCGATTACAACGTGAGAATCCGTCGTGCGGGACCAGGCAGCGCGGACGAAGGAGTCCTCATGCGCCACGCTCCACGAACTGTCCGTCGCCGCTCGCTGTTGCGGAGCGCGGTCGCTGGAGCGGCCGGTTTCGGCCTGCTCGGTCTGGGCGGCAGCGGCTGCTCGGCGGGTACCGGTCTTGCCGGCCGACCACTGCAGATGTGGCACCTGTTCCAGGGCGCTGACGGCACGGTCATGATGTCGATGCTGGACGCGGTGCGCCCGGCTGTCGGGGTGCCGGTGCAGGCGACGTGCCTGGAGTGGGGTGCCCCGTACTACACGAAGCTGGGGATGGCGTCAGTGGGCGGTCGGCCCCCTGATCTCGGCATCATGCACGCCTCCCGGCTGTCGGGCTACGCGCCCGGCGGCCTCCTGCGGCCCTTCGACCACAGCCTGCTCGCCGAGTTCGGCATGACCGAGGACCGGTTCGCCCCGGCGCTGTGGCGCCGTTGCCTCTACGAGGGCGAGGTCTACGCGCTACCGCTGGACACCCACCCGTTCATCATGTTCGTCAACCTCGACGTCGCCGAGCGGGCCGGACTGCTCGGTACCGACGGCGCGCTCGTCCCGATCACGTCCCGGGAGCAGTTCGCGCACGCGGGCCGCAGGCTGGCCGAGGTCACCGGCGGCACCGGGATCGGCTTCGGGTTCCGGCTCGACAGCGCGCAGTGCTGGCGGCTGTTCTGGGGGCTCTACGGGCAGACCGGCGGCGAGTACCGGTTCTCCGGCAGCACGGCCGAGTGGGACATGGACCGGGCCGTCGAGGTCATCGCGTTCTGCCGCTCGCTGTTCGACAACCGGATCGTGTCCCGGTCGTCGAACTACGAGGCTGCCATCTCGGGATTCTCCACCGGGCGCACCGGCATGCTGCTCGGGGGAGAGTGGGAGCTGCCCGCTCTCGCGAAGGAGATCCCGAGGCTGGGCGCGCTGCCGATCCCGACGATGTTCGGCGCGGCGGCGAGCTACGCCGACTCACATGTGTTCGTCCTGCCGCGCAGGCCCGACACGGTGACCGAGCGGCTCCGCGCGACACACGCGCTGGCCGCCGGCCTCGTCGGCGAGGGCCTGACTTGGGCGCAGGGCGGCCACATCCCGAGCTACCTGCCGATCGTGGCGAGCCCGGAGTACGCGCGGCTGCGGCCGCAGTCCTCCTACGCGAGCGCGGCCGACCACGTGTTCCTCGATCCGCCCCTGTGGTTCACCGGTCCGGGCAGCGAGTTCCAGAAGCAGATGTCCGCCCGGCTGGAGCGTGGCTTCCTCGGTGAGCTCTCTCCCGAGGAGACCGCGCGCGCGATGCTCAGAGTGGTCGAGGACCTGCTTCGCCTCCCCAATCCCGCCTGATCTCCCGACAGGACGACACCGTCATGACGCAGATCGCCGTTCCCCCGCGTGCGCGGTCCCGTGCTCCCGCGCCGCGCCGCAGGCCGGGGTTCCTGAGCGCGGGCGCCTTCACCGGGCCCTACCTCGTCGCCTTCGCGCTCTTCCTCGCCATCCCCGCCGGATACCAGCTGTGGACGAGCTTCACCGACATGAGCCTGACCGGCCGCCCGGCGCGGTTCACCGGGCTCGCCAACTACGCCGAGGCGCTGGCGGACCCGAAGATGTGGTCGGCGCTGGGCAACACGCTGTTCTTCACGCTGATCACGACGGTTCCGCTGGTCGTGGTCTCGCTGGCGATGGCGCTGCTGGTCGCCACCGGGCTGCCGGGGCAGTGGCTGTGGCGGCTGTCCTACTTCGCCCCGTTCCTGCTCACCTCCGCGGTCGTGGCGTCGATCTGGGGCTGGATCTACCAGCCGGGCGGCGGCCTGATCACCGGTCTCCTGGAGTACGCCGGGCTGGCCGAGATCGGCTGGCTGACCGAGGAGGGCGTTGCGATGTGGTCGATCGCGATCACCACGCTGTGGTGGACGGTCGGCTTCAACTTCCTGCTCTACCTCGCGGCCATCCAGACGATCCCCGACCACCTGTACGAGGCCGCGGCCATCGACGGCGCGAGCCCGCTGCGCCGGCTCGCCAGCATCACCCTGCCGATGCTGCGCCGCACGACCGGGCTGGTCCTGCTGTTGCAGGTGCTGGCCTCGCTCAAGGTCTTCGACCAGATCTACCTGATGGTCAAGGGCGGGCCGAACGACGCGACCCGACCGATCCTGGAGTACGTCTACGACGTCGGCTTCACCGGCTACCGGCTCGGCTACGCCTCGGCGATCTCGGTGATCTTCTTCGTGCTCGTCGCGGGGGTCTCGCTCGTGCAGTTCGCCCGCTCGCGCAGGGAGGACTGAGATGGCCGTGCAGGTGGCGGGAACGACGGTCGCGGTCAGCAAGGCCGACCGGCGGCGCGGTACGACGCTGATGCTCGGCAGCTCCAGGCTCACCCGAGTGCTTGTGCTCGTCGCGCTCGTGGTGTTCTGCGCGCTGTGGCTGGCCCCGTTGGTGTGGGCGGTGCTGACCTCGTTCAAGTCGGAGACGGACGCGGCCGCGGTGCCGGTCACCTTCTGGCCGGAGAACGGGTGGACGCTCGAGGCCTACACGCAGGTGCTGTCGGTCGGATCGCTGCCGGTCTGGCTGCTCAACAGCCTCACCACGGCCACAGCGGTGACCGTGCTGACCGTGGTGATCTGCGCGCTGGCCGCCTACGCGCTGTCCCGGCTGGACTTCCGGGGCCGGCGGGGGCTGATGGTGCTGACGGTGGCCGCGATCCTGGTACCCGGCCAGATCCTGCTGGTGCCGCTCTACCAGGAGATGCAGGCCTTCGGCCTCGTCGACACGTTCTGGGGCATCGTCCTGCCCCAGGTCATCGCCCCGGTGAACGTCGTCGTGCTGAAGCGGTTCTTCGACACGGTGCCGGTCGAACTGGAGGACGCGGCCCGCATCGACGGCGCCGGACGGCTGCGCGTGCTGTGGTCGGTGATCCTGCCGCTGTCGCGTCCCGTCCTGGTCGCCGTCACGATCTTCACCTTCGTCAGTGCGTGGAACAACTTCCTGTGGCCGTTCATCGTCACCACCGACCCCGCTCTGATGACGATGCCGGTCGGGCTCGGCACCGTGCGCAACGCCTACGGGATCCAGTACGCGCAGACCATGGCCGCGGCGGTGATCGCGGCCGCACCACTGTTGGTGATCTTCCTGTTCTTCCAGCGGCAGATCATCAAGGGCATTGCCACGACCGGACTCGGCGGGCAGTGACGACCGCAGAGCAGTGACGACCGCAGAGCAGTGACGACCGCAGAGGAGTCCCACACGTGACCGAGGCCGTCCCCCGCCCCGAGCACCCGCGCCCGACCTGCGTGCGCCCGACCTGGCTGACCCTCAACGGCCGCTGGGAGTTCGAGGTCGACCAAGGCGACACGGGCCTGGAGCGCGGGCTGCTGGACCGCCCGCTCAGCGGCGGGATCACCGTGCCGTTCGCGCCGGAGTCGGCGGCGTCGGGAGTGGGCGCGAACGACTTCCTGGAGGCCGTCTGGTACGCGCGGACGGTCGAGATTCCGGCCGAGTGGGCGGGTTACCGGGTGCTGCTGCACTTCGGCGCCGTCGACCACGACGCCACGGTCTGGGTCGAGGGCACCGAGGTCGTGCGCCACCGCGGCGGGTTCTCGCCCTTCACCGCCGACCTGGGGGCCCGCGCCGGGGAGCGCGTGCGGATCGTGGTGCGCGCCCGCGACACCCGCCACGGCCCGCAGGCGCGCGGCAAGCAGTCCACGCGGTACGCCAACTACGAATGCTTCTACACCCGCACCACCGGGATCTGGCAGACGGTCTGGCTGGAGGCGGTGCCCGACGTGCACCTCCGCCGCGTGCGGGTCACCCCGAACCTCGCGGCGGGCACGCTCACCGTGGAGGCACCTGTTACGGCCAACCGGCCGGGCCACCGGCTCGTCGCCGAGCTCGCCGACGCCGACGGGCCGGTCACGCGGGCCGAGGTGCGGGCCGACCTCGACCTCGCCCCGGTGGCACAACTCGTGGTGCCGGCGGAACGGCTTCGTCCCTGGTCACCCGAGGACCCGCACCTCTACGACCTGCGAGTGGCGCTCGTGGACGCCGCCGGCGCGTCCGTCGACGAGGTCACCGGCTATGCCGGGATTCGCTCGGTGGCGATCGACGGGCGCGCGCTGCGCCTGAACGGCCGGCCGCTCTTCCAGCGGCTCGTCCTCGACCAGGGCTACTGGCCGCAGACCCTGATGACCGCCCCGAGCGACGAGGCGCTCGTGCGGGACATCGAGCTGGCCATGGCCGCGGGCTTCAACGGGGCGCGGCTGCACCAGAAGGTGTTCGAGGAGCGCTTCCTCTACCACGCCGACCGGCTCGGCTACCTCGTGTGGGGCGAGTTCGGCGACTGGGGTTCCGGCGGACACGGCCGTGCCGGGGACGAACAGCAGCCCACCCCCTCCTTCGTCACACAGTGGCTGGAGGTGCTGCAACGCGACCACAACCACCCCTCGATCATCGGGTGGTGCCCGCTGAACGAGACCCCTCAGCCGTTGCACGACCGCATCACCGTGCTCGACGACGTGACGCGGGCGATGTTCCTGGCCACCAAGCTCGCCGACCCCACCCGGCCGGTGCTCGACGCCTCGGGGTACTCGCATCGGGTCGCCGAGACCGACGTCTACGACTCGCACAACTACGAGCAGGACCCGACGGTGTTCGCCGAGCAGATCGGCGGCCTCTCGAACGGCAAACCCCACACCAACCGCTGGGAGGACGGGCGGCCGATCTCGCTGCCCTACGCCGGGCAGCCGTACTTCGTCTCCGAGTTCGGCGGGATCTGGTGGGACCCGGACGCCGCGCACGCCGACGGCCAGGACCGCGCCGAGTCGTGGGGCTATGGCGTCCGGGTGCGCGACGAGGCCGAGTTCCACGAGCGCTTCGCCGGGCTGACCGCGGCCCTGCTCGCCGATCCGGAGATGTTCGGCTACTGCTACACCCAGCTCACCGACCTCATGCAGGAGCGCAACGGCATCTACCGGTTCGATCGCTCGACCAAGCTCGACGTCGAGATCGTGCGCAAGGCGCAACAGCGCCCCGCCGCCTGCGAAACCCCCGATGACCGAGCTGCGATGATCCCGGAATGACCCCATCCGCATCCGGCCGCGCCGCCACGATCAAGGATGTGGCGGCGCTGGCCGGGGTGTCATGGAAGACGGTCACCAACGTCGTCCACGGGCGGGACAACGTCGCACCGGCCACCCGCGCGCGAGTGCTCGCCGCGATCTCCGAGCTCGACTACCGCCCGGACATTGCGGGCCGCACCCTGCGCCAAGGTCGTTCCCGCGCGCTCACGCTCGTGGTGCCCGACATCGTCAACCCGTACTTCTCGAGGCTGGTCGAGGCGGTGTTCGACGCCGCGGACGAGCGTGGCTACGCGGTGTTCGTCGAGTCCGCCGGACGGCAGCCGGCCGAGGAGCGGCGCGCGGCGTCCTCGCTGCTGCGCTTCGCCTTCGACGGCGTGCTCTTCAGCCCGACCCACACCCCGCCCGCCGCGCTCACCCGCCTCGCCACCCGGATGCCCGTCGTCCTGCTCGGCGAGAACACCGCGGGCACCACGCTCGACGTCATCGCGATCGACAACGTCACCGCGGCCCAGAAGCTGACCGCACACCTCATCGATCTTGGCAGGCGCCGCATCGCGTTCCTCGGCCACCGCCCAACGGGTCCGCTCGGGCCCGGCAGGCAGCGCATTGACGGCTATTCGGCGGCGCTGCGTGCCGCCGGGATCACCCCCGACCCCAGCCTGCTTGTCGAAGTGGGCGAGTTCGATGAAGCCGACGGGGCGGATGCGACGGCGCGGATGCTGGCAACCACACCCGACGTCGACGGGCTGGTGTGCGCCAACGACCTGCTCGCCTTCGGTGCCCTGCACGCACTACGGCGGGCTGGCGTACGGGTGCCCGAGGACGTCGCGGTCACCGGATGGGACGACACCCCGCACGCGGCGTACGCCAACCCGACGCTGACCACCGTGCGTCCGGATCTGAACGTGCTCGCCGCTACCGCCGTTGACCGCCTGGTCACGCGAATCGAACAACCAGGCGGTCCGCCGACAGCGGTCCTCGTGCCGTACGAGATCGTCGTGCGCGAGTCGTCGATCGGCCTGACCGGGGGCGTTTCTGAGACGTGATCACCGACGTCTCCCTTCCCGGAAGAAGCCGGACGGTAAGCGAATCTGGCCCGAGTCGATGCCCTGTGCGCAGGCATTGGCTCGGGCGCCCAGCGCATCGAGCGGTACCAAGCCGCAGCTCCAGGACGTCGCCAGGAACACGGGCCTCGAACTCGAATAGCTCAGCACTCCTCGTGATGCACGATGCATCACCCCTACGGCACCGCCCAAGACATCCCCGTCAAGCTCGACCGGCTCGCTGTGGAACCGGATGTCTCGGGAAGTGGAGCGCGCTGTGGTTGGCCCTGCGCCACCAGGGGACCGCCTATCCCGCGAGTTTCGCGGCGCTGCCCCGGTTCGCGGACCTGGCGAAGGGGGAGCGCGTACCGGAGGAACGCGTTGGCCGGGGGAGTCCCCGACGAGGAGTACGAGGTCGAGTGCTCCCCGTGCTCGGCCACCCTCATGGTCTCCACCGCGGACAGTGAGCACCGACGACGATGGTCGCGCGACTCTGTTGCGCCCGGCCGATCCGCCGCGCCATCAGCGTGCTGACCAGCGTCGTCAGGGCGATCAGGCTCACCACGCCTGCGAACAGGTAGAAGGTGGCCGACAGGCCGATCTGGACAGACACCACACCCGCCCCGATCACCGGAACGGAGATGGCCAGATAGGCCACGACGAAATAGGCGGCGAGCACCTGGCCGCGCTGGTCGGCCGGCGCGGCCTGCGTCACCAGGCGGGTGGTCCCCATGAAGGCGAGACCGAACCCGATCCCGGTGATGACGCTGCCGAGCAGGAACAGCGCGGCGCTGGAGATCATGTTCGACGTGGTCACGACGAACATTCCCACGATGAGCGCCGCACAGCCGAGCAGGGAGGCGACCCTGGCGGACATCGCGCTGAACCCGAGTTGGGCAAGCCCACCGACACCCTGCACCGCCAGGATGACCAAGCCCGCCACTACGTGGTTGTCCGCGTGGAGCAGTTCCTTGGCCAGGCTGCCACCGAGGCCGAGATACAGCCCTGCCGCCGAGCACGCGGCGAGCACACCGAGACAGCCGGTCACGAACTCCTTGCGCATCCGCGCGGGGATGCTGATCCGTTGCGGGCGGAGCAGCGTGCTGAGCAGGGGCCTGCACCGCGTCGGCACCGTCTCCGGGACCCTGATGGCGATGACGGTGAACAGCGCGACGGTGATGACCATCAGGAGCAAGTAGGGGGTATGCAGGGGCCATGGTGCCCACTCTGCGAGCGCGCCTGCCCCCAGTGCCCCCACCGCGATACCGATGGACATCGACGTGCTGTTGACCAGGGCCGCGATCCGGCTGTCGCGCCGAGGGTGCAGCTCGGCGAGCGCGGCTCCCGCCGCTCCGGTGAACGTCCCGGTCGCCAGGCCCTGGAGCAGTCGGGCCGCGCCCAGCCAGGCGGCGCCGTCGGCGACGAGGAACACCAGCAAGCTCACCATCAGCGCCGCCATGCCGCCCAGCAGGACGGGACGGCGGCCGACCCGGTCGGAAAGGCCACCGGTGAAGAGCAGGGTGATGATCACTCCTCCCGCGTACAGCGCATAGATGACTGTCAAGGTCGCGGAGGAGAAATGCCAGCGTGCCTGGTAGTCGACGTAGAGCGGTGACGGTGCCCCGCCGGCGGCCAGCGTGAGCACCATCGCCGCGGCCACGGCCCAGAACGCGGAGGCCGAACCCGGTCCGGCCGGGTGATCCGGCGCTCCGGGCGAGGACGCACGTGCTCGTGAAGACATGTGTGTTCCTACTGCTTCCTGTCAGCGCCGTGAGTTCCGAAATACCTGCGAAGTCGTGGACGATGACGCCGACGTTCAGCAGCGGCAGGAATGGCGTGTTGCTCGCCGATCGGCGAGCAGATGGCCTTTTCCGCTAGGAATCGGAAGTGGCCTGGTAATAATAGGGGAGCGGGTCCGCCTGAAGGTGGACCGGTACGGCGCGGCGTCGAATTGCTTCCGCTTCGGTGTGCACTCGCCATTCTCCCGATTTCTTCTTGAATGCCACACCTTGCCACGGGAACACTCTCGTCTTGTTGTTGACGAGATGGATTCCCCATTGGCCAGGCTTCGGGTGCACCGTAGCGCGCAAGTCGTGAGGGAAAAACGTGGCTACTGCGTCGATCGATTTCAGGGCGCACAGGGTCAGCGCAAATTCGAACGCCGCACTGGTGGCTTGGTCCTCAATCTCGGTCAGCAACTGGTTGATCTGCGTTGTCGCGTCAAGCGGCTGGCTGCTGCCCAGGTAGCTCAGGGCATATGAGAGGCCAGCGTTGATCTGTGGTCGCAGGTCGATGTTCGTGGCGAAGGTGCGCACCAAGTGCAACGTTTGATCATCCTTGTCGTGGGCCGACCACCATTCACGCAGTTTTGGTTCGAGAAATGTCCGAACCTCCTCGTAGTCTGCGGCGCACGATGCGAGAATGTCCTCCCGCATGTCGAACAGCTTGATCCGTTCGGTAGCGTGGAGCTGTGCGATCATGTCGCCGATCTGCTCGAAGTAGGACGTCGCTTCGATACGACTCACTCCGCAGATGTCCGAGTAAATGATTCCGTCTGAGATTATGTTGAACGACGCGCCCGGCTCGTGCACCAAACTGATCGCATGGCAAATTTCCAGAAGGCGTTGCAGGCATAACAGTTCTGCCATGTCCGGAGAACGTCGACGAACCTTTATCTGGTTTGGTATCTTGAAGGGAAAAGATGGCAACGCGAAGCTGATCGACCTGTCGCTTGACACCGTGTCGCGCAGTAATGGAAGCCATTCCTGCCAGTTCTTGTCAAATTTGCTCTTGATGAGGGTTCCGGATCGATAACGTCCGCTGGCCATGATTCGGAAGACTCGTTCCTCCGTGCTGGCCAACGCTCGTAGTTCACCCCAAAGATCCTTGACGAACTTTTCTGCATTGGAAAGTGCCTGTTCGGACAGCTCGCGATACTGGATGGTACAGGTAGTCGCCGAATCGTCGGGCCGGCGTGGCGGGAACGCCGGAGCACTCCGTTTATGGGTGATATTCGGACTGAGCATGACAAACCAGGGATCGATGTTGCCGTCTCTGTCGAGCACTCTAGCTGCGGCCGACTGGATGTTGATACTTGTTGGCACTCGCTGTCCTTAGTTTTTGTGGACAAGGTGGACAAGGACGAGCCCTGTCAGGACGCTTCCGAACAGCGCCATCGCCGTACCCCGACGCCGCGGCAGCGTGTCCGTCGTCGGCCGCAAGAGCAGGTCCGGCCAACCCAGTTCGAGGGAAAGCCAATTGCCGGTATCGGAAATGTCGCACCGCGGCGTCCACGAGCAGCGAGCACCGCACATGGGCAGCCTGGTTCTCTGCGCGTCGGACCAGGCACTCGCCCGCCCCTGAGTACCCCGCCGGCATCGGGGGCCCCGAGGTCAACGGGGTGGACACCGGCAACTCGATGCTCATCTCCACCTCGCTGCCGCGCCAACAGGGCGATGAATACCGTATACGGTATGCGATACTGCGACAAGCAGGCGATTCGCATTATTCATACTTCGTATACGGTATGTGGGCGACAGTGTGCCGCGGGAGGTCGACTACGGCCGGTTCTGGTGAACGCGCAGGCCCGAGCGGATATGGTCACACATGGCGACGTAGCCGGCCTCAGGGCTCTCGCGGAGCGCGGTCAGCAGTGGCGCGTGCGCCTCGTCCACGGGCACGCGTTCGGTGTCGTTGGCGAGGAAGTCCGCGAACAGGGCGCGTCCACGGGCGCGCTGCCAGACGTCGTCGAACAACTCCAGCAATGGTGGGTTACCCGTCGCCTCGACGACAGAGCGATGGATGGACATGTTCGCCTCGAAAGCCCGGCGAGGGTCCGTGTCCGCGCCCTTGGACGCCACGATCGCGCGACGCACGTGTTCGATGGCGGGCTCGCCGATCTCGGCGACTCGGCGCGCGGCGAAAGCTTCGATCGCCTCGCGCGTCTCATAGACGTGAACGGCGTCATCGACAGCGACCGTGCATACGACGAACCCGCGCTTGCCGGTGGGTTCGACGAGGTTCTCCCGCTGCAGGCGTAGCAAGGCGTCCCGTACCGGCGTACGGCTGATTCCGAGCTGCTCCGCCAGCTGATCCATCACCAGGCGATGACCCGGTGGGATCTGACCAGTCAGCATGGCCTCGCTGAGCTGGCGATACGCGAGATCAGCCAGGCTCTCGACCTCGCGCTGGATAGGGCGCAGGTTGATGCGCATGCCAACCACCTTTCGGACGTCAGCACATCGTATGTGAGATCCGAAGGCCGCCGATCGTGGACGGTGATCGTCCACTGCGAAGCGGCGTGCTGGTAGGCGAGCTTCTGGTCGACCAGGCCAACCCGGAGAATGCGCGGACTGCTCTTCGGTTCACAAAATCCGGAAGCATCGCGCTCGCGTTGTCGGCAACAAGAGAACCACATTCGCGGGCCAAATAGTCGCTGAGGTTTGCGTCAGGAGCGAAAGGCGCGTGAGATCCCTGACGCGATTCGGGTGAGTTCTCCGGTGGCAAGGAATCGGGCGAGCTTGCCGAAGCGTTGGTTATCTGCGGGGCGCAGTGTGAGGGTGATGCCGGTTCCGCCGGGCTGATCTGTCAGCTCGATCCGCCAGTGTTCGCTTCGGCGGGTTGCGGGGAAAGTGATCTTCCATTCCAGCACGTCCGGTTCGGACCGATCGACTACCGTGATGGTGCGGGTGCGCATTCGCTTGGGCGTCCGCCATCGCAACCCAGTGTTGCCGGAGGTGTGGCTGGTCCACACTCCTGGCCCGGCGGGTTCGATCGACTCGCTGGCGGTATCCCATGTCGGCCGCCGTGCCGGGTCGTCCAGCAAGCTCCAAACCTTGTCGCGCCCGGCGGGGATGTACGCCTCGTACACCACGCTCTGCGCGGCTGGTGAACTCGCAGTACCGCCCTGTGGGTCAACAGCACCTCCGTCGCCGACCACATCGCCCGGATCGATGCCCATACGTCTCAGCACCGCGGAGACGAACCCTCCCGGCTCGTCAACCAGTGCGCGCAGCAGCGTCATGCCCGAACCGTCGCCGCCTGTGGCGGAGAACAGCGTCAAGGCAGGCTCGTTCCACTTGATCTCGCCTGGCCCGGTCGCCGGGATGGCACGGGGTGCGACGACCACGTCATTGATGCCCAGCGCTGCCAAGCGGTGCGCGTGTTCGCCCTGCACCGTGCGACGGGCCTCCTCCAACAGGGCCCCGTGGTCACGGAGCCACCTCCCTGCCTCGGTCTGGCTCACCACGAGCGCGAGAAACAGGTGCTCGGTGCTGACCTCGGGGTGCCCGAACCGCTGTGCTTCCTCAGCGGCGGTGAGTCCCAGGCGCTGGGAGTTCTCGAAGATCGTCGTCAGTTTCGTCAAGATCGGTTCCTCCTGGAAACAGGGATCGAAGGGTCGATCCGCTTGCTGTATTTGCGGTGTACCGCCTGCCGCGTCACATTGAGTCCGTCGGCGACGTCCTGCCAGCTCAAACCGGCACGCAACGCCGCCTCGACCTGCCTGAGTTCCAAACTCTCGGTCAGCACCCGCAAGGAGGCGACAGCCCGTAGCCCGACGCGCGGATCGGACACATCCCCCGCAGTGTCGATGATCTCTCGCGCCTCCATGTCTAGCAACATATGTTGACAGCCGTGACGTTGTCAACATCTGTTGCTAAGTGGTGGGTTTGCCGAGCCGGTAGGTGCCGGGGGGTGGCCGCAGGGCCGGTGGAAGCAGGCGTAGAACTGGCTCTGTGAGTGGAATCCGACCGCGTCGCCGATCTCGCTGGTTGTGAGATCGGTGGTGTGATCCATGATCGCTAGTACTACAGCCGCAGTCTGATGAAGCCGGATCTGTGTCTTGTCGCGATCTTCGGGAGCCGGGAAGCGGTCCCGGTCCTTGAGCGGCAGAGTCACGAACCGAATCCCCGAGAATGCGGCTGTAGCACTAGGCGCGGTAAGGAAATGGAAATCTCCTTGGGGTCAGGCTGAGGTTGACGGCGAAGTGGGACTGCGAACACAATCACTTCGTCTCGCGCTCGCCGAGCTTGCCTTTGTGTGAATTTCACACTCGGGGGGTCGGGTCGCCGTTTCCGCGTCTTCAATGAAGGGAACTCACTTCATGTTAAGAACTCTGACGACGGTGTTTGCCACTGCGGGCCTGCTACTCGGCTCCGTTGGGTCGGTCCTCGCCGTTCCTCCGGTTCCCGTGGGCAGCAAGGTCGTCTTCACCGGCGACTATGACACCGGAGACTTCGGACAGTGGGGCACCTGCCAGTGGCGCGGCTACAACAGCTCCTGCAAGAACTGGAAGCAGGGGCCGCACATGGCAAGGATCACCGACGGCGGCACCGGTCACGCTACGGCCGCACGCTTCGAAGTCCGTGACGGTGACGTGCCCCCCTTCGGCGGCGGGGAACGATCAGAAGTCTCGGCGGGGGACTCTCTCGGCGCGGGAGTGAAGGAAGGTGACGAACGGTGGTATGAGTTCTCCTGGCGTTTCGATGAAAACTTCGCAAACCCGCGCGGCGATTGGTTTATCCCGATGCAGTGGCACTCCGGCAGTGGATCCCCGCCCCTGGCGCTGGAGGTTGACAAGAGGGGTGTTCTGCACTTCGCGAACAATCGGGTCAACACGCGCACGGAGATCGGCCCGATCCAGAAGGGTGTGTGGGTCGACTACGTGCTGCACATCAAGTTCTCCCAAGGCTCGCAAGCTCTAGCCGAGTCCTGGGTCAACGGTCTCAAACAGCCTGGGGTGCACCGGGCGTCCAATCTGGCTGATGACGGCAGCTACCTGAAGATGGGTATCTACCGCGATGGAGATGACAGCGCCACCGCGATCCTCTGGCAAGACGGTCTACGTGTCACCGCTCCCTGATCTCACGCCTGCCTAGCTCTTCAGGGAAGCGCATCGAGCTGCTACCACCGAGGACGCCAGCGCTGATCTCTCCGCGCAGCGTGTCCGTGTCGATGCCCAGCCAGGCCACCGGTCGCAGAGGCTTCCTTCGCCCTCTCTGTGCCCGGACATGAGAGAGGGCTGCGGGCGCCACTCACCTCCCGAACCGTCCGCAGTCCTCTCCAAATTTCTTGCGCGTCAAGGAAAGCAGGTAGCCGTGAACGGCACTCGTCATCAGCTGTCGCTCGCTTCAGATCGTGCACTCTTAGATCAACTTTGAGACGTGTGTTGGGACTCGAAGGGAAACGGCGGCCGTAGTGTCGATCATAGACCCGTCGATGTGGCGGGCCGGGTTCGATGAGGTGTTCGCGCGGATCTCGGGCCGGTTCGCGCAGGTCCACACCCGCAGGCGGGCACGGGCGTATCTGCTCGGTCTGTTGTCGCGGGCCGAGCGCAAGAACGGGTGGACGTTGGCCAAGCAGGCCGGGGAGGTGACCCCGGACGGGATGCAGCGGTTGCTCAATCACGCGGTGTGGGACGCGGACCTGGTGCGGGATGACCTGCGAGCCTACGTGGTGGATCAGCTCGGGCACGAGCAGGCGGTGCTGGTCGCGGACGAGACCGGGTTTCCGAAGAAGGGCACCAAGTCCGCTGGGGTGCAGCGCCAATACTCCGGTACCGCTGGGCGGATCGAGAACTGTCAGCTTGGGGTGTTCCTGGCCTATGTCTCGCCACACGGGCGAGCACTGATCGACCGTGAGCTGTACCTGCCCGAGGACAGCTGGTGCGCCGACCGGCAGCGGTGCCGGGAGGCGGGAATCGATGACGAGGTGACGTTCGCGACCAAACCGGAACGCGCCCGCGGCATGCTGGAACGGGCCGTTGCGGCGGGGGTGCCGTTCTCCTGGGTCACCGCCGACGCGGTCTACGGCCAGAACCCTGGGCTGCGCGCGTGGCTGGAGGAGCACGGTATCGCCTATGTCATGGCGATACCCAGCAAGCAGGAACTCCCGATGGCAACGGGGAAACAGCGTGCGGACGTGTTGGGCCAGCTCGTGTCAGCCACGGTCTGGCAGCGCCGCTCCTGCGGCGAGGGTTCCCAGGGCGCACGGCTGTATGACTGGGCGTTGGTCGGGGCCGGTGAACAACACCGCCTGCTGATCCGGCGCTCGCTCACCCGCAACGCCAAGGGCATGCGCGAGGTGGCGTACTTCCTGTGTCACACACCAGATCCTGCCCCGCTGGACGTTCTGGTCCGGGTGGCCGGGACCCGGGGGGCGATCGAAGAATGCTTCCGGGCGGCCAAGAACGAGGTCGGCTTGGACCACTACCAGGTCCGCAAGTACAGCGCTTGGTACCGGCACATCACCCTCGCGATGCTCGCTCACGCCTTCCTCACCGCGACCGCGACCGCGGACGAGAGGGGCTCCCCGGATCACGATGACGGCCTGACCCCGCTCAGCGTCGACGAGATCAGACGCCTGCACATGGTCCTGACCCGCACACAGCACCCACGAGCACACACCGAGGTCTGGTCACGCCGCCAATACCGCGCCCGATAACGCCACTAACAGCGAAAAACTCAAGATGCAGCACCCTTCCCGCAGGAGGCGTGATCGTGATCGAGTACGTCTGGGCAGGTCCGTTGGTTCTCGTTCGGAAGGAACAGAACTGGCCGCGTCGGGTCAGGCGGTCGCGACCTGACCGGTGTCGCCGTCCACGGTGACCAACGCGAAGTCGTCCGGTCCGAGGACGACGCGAACCGCCCCGGTGGCGCGTCTGCTCGATGACACTCGAGCGTGGAGTGCGTTGGCGGACTGGACCGGGGTCCCCCGGCATACTCTCCGCGATGCTCGGTGCGATGGCTGGTCGGCACCGGAGTGGCACACCGAGCGCGACGTCACCGCCGCCCCCGACGCATGTCGAACCTTTGCGCTGACCAGGTGCGGGGCTCGTGCGGCCTCACATCCGGGAGTTCAGGACCGCGACCTCGGGCGAGGGGTCGAAGCCGTGTTCGACCAGCCAGCGGACGGCCCGCAGACTTCGCATGGACCACCACGCATGGATCACGTCAAGATCCACGTCGGCGCCGTAACCTGCGATGACGTCGCCTAGGTGTTCCTCGTGCCCGAGTGTCAAGGTGGCGAGGTCAAAGAGGGCGTCGCCGGGGGGCCGCCTCGGTCCAGTCGATCACGCCGGTGACCTCGTTACCGTCGACGAACACGTGAGCGACCTGGAGGTCGCCGTGCGTAAACACCGGTGTCCACGGCCGGAGCGCAGCCTCGACGACCCGGCGGTTGCGTGTGACCACGTCGCTGGGAAGACCGCCGTGGGTGACGAGCCACCGGCATTCGCCGTCGAGGTGCGAGGCGATCTCGTCGATGCTGCGACCTGGCCAGGGTGGCAGCGGCGCGTCGTGCAGCATCCGTGCTGTGGCACCCGCCGCGGCCCACGCCTCCGACGACGCGGTCGACGGCTCGCCGAGGCGGCCGAGCGCCGTCCCCGGGAGGGCGGCGAGCGCGAGCACGGGCGGCTTGCGCCACAGGACTTCCGGAGTCGGGATCGGTGCCATGGCCATCGCCTCGACCTCGATGTCGGTCCGTGTCTGATCGGCGTCGATCTTCAGGAACACCTCGCCGACGCGCAGGGTCGCGCACTCGTGATGGGCGACGACGACCTTGACCTTCTCCACGTCGGCCATTATCGCGGGTGTGATCACCGACGTCGCCGGATTCCTCACGTGCGACGGCGCGATTGCCCGCCTCCCGCCCGCAGCCTCGAACATGTCTGACCTGTGCCTCGACGGTGCACCCCGACCGGGAATCCCCTGCATTGGCGCAGCCGTCCCTGCCCTGCGTTCCTGGTCTCGTCGAGCGCGGCGCGGCGGTGTCTCAGCGGTGCTCAAGGATCTCCATTTTGACGCTGACCCGAGCGCTCACACACCGGGGCGCGAGAGGTGGATCAGTCAGCGCAACCCGCCGATTCGCTGATTACCGGGTGCTTACCGAATCTCGCTGCCCGGGCGAGCGCGCCTGCCCACCGCCTACCGTCGAGCCCATCCACCCGTCCACAGCAGGAGGTCGCTCCCGTGAGGCTTCTTCGGTCCCTCGGATCAGCCGTCGCCACGTTAGCGTTGATCGCGGGTTGCGGTAGCCCCGTCATCACTGGCCAACCGCCCGGTGCACCATCGACGGCACAACCGCCAGGAGCGACGGGACCAAGCACGGCGCCCGTTGCCGAAGAACTCCGGTTCACCGTGAAAACCGTTGATGGCAAGGACTTCTCGGGGGAGTCCCTGGCGGCCAAACCCGCTGTGCTGTGGTTCTGGGCGCCGTGGTGCCCGACGTGCCAGCGGGAGGCGCCGACCCTGGCCAAGGTCGCGGCGGCGAACCCGGGAGTGACGTTCGTCGGTGTCGCCGCCCAGGACGAGCTGCCCGCGATGCAGGAGTTCGTGTCCAAGTACAAGCTGGGTTCGTTCGCTCACCTCGCCGATCTCGACGCCTCGGTGTGGAAGCGCTTCGGCGTGACCTCGCAGCCCGCGTTCGCGTTCGTCGGCAAGAACGGGTCGGTGGACAAGGTGAAAGGAAGCTTGTCGGAGAAGGACCTCGGCGCTCGCGTCGGCGCCCTCGCGAACGCGTGAGCTGACGGTGTCGCGCTGATGGACTTGCAGACGTTGGGTTTCGCGCTGGCGGCCGGGTTGGTCGCGGCGCTGAACCCTTGTGGCTTCGCGATGCTCCCGGCCTACCTGACCCTCGTGATCGTCGGGGACGGCGGCGCGGAACGCGGCCGTGCGGCCGCTATTGGCCGTGCCCTGGTGGCCACGCTGGCGATGGCACTGGGGTTCCTGGTGGTGTTCGGGACGTTCGGGCTTCTCATCGCGCCGCTGGCGGCCTCCGTGCAGCAGTACCTGCCCGTGATCACCGTCATCATCGGTGCCGGACTGGTCGGCATCGGCATCTGGATGCTGACCGGACGCGAGTTCGCACTGTTCCTGCCCAAACCCGGGCGCGGTGCGCCGACCGCGCGGCTGGGCTCGATGTTCGGCTACGGCCTCGCCTACGCGATCGCGTCGCTGTCCTGCACGATCGGCCCGTTCCTCGCGGTTACCAGCGCGACATTTCGCAGCGGCTCGTTCGGCGGCGGTGTGCTGGCCTATCTCGCCTATGGCGCGGGCATGACCCTGGTGGTCGGCGTGCTGGCGACCGCGGCCGCACTGGCCAGCTCGACGGTGACGACCAAGTTCCGGCGACTGCTGCCCCACATCAACCGTGTCGGTGGTGGGCTGGTGGTGCTGGTCGGGGTCTACGTGGGCTACTACGGCGTCTACGAGCTGCGGCTGTTCTTCGGCGACGGCGACGCGCGTGATCCGATCATCGAGGCCGCCGGGGTCGTTCAGGAAACCCTGGTGCGCTGGGTGGAGTACATCGGAGTGCTTCCCCTGCTGGCCGTGCTCGCCGGAGTAGTGCTCGTCGCGGTCGTGCTGGTACGGAGGAGGGCCGGGCGCCGGTAGAGCGTCGCCGTCAAGGACCAGGGGAGCGCCACGCTCGGCGTGAGCGACGGGGATAAGCGGGCCTCCATGTCGTTCGCCCGGGGGTACCCGGGTGATCAGTGTTCACGCCGCGCTCACCCGTTCCGGCATCCGAAGGGGCACGCCGCGGCGGGAGCGCGAGGTCCGATTCGGCGGGTGGTGGTCAGGCCGACGGTGTCGATGACCCGGCGCGGCATGCTCTCCGCAGCGGCGATGACCACGAGCCGCGTGCCGTGTTCGGTGGCCGCGTCGCGGGCGATGGACTTGGTGAGGATCTTGTCGTCGGCGGTCTCGACCAGTTCGTTGAACCGAGGCACATGAATCGCGAGATCGTTCCGTTGATGTGAGTGGAACGCCGCACTGAGGGGGCTAAGGTCGCTGGGTTTTTCGTCAACGATCCGGGTTCCGGTTCTGCGTGGCGTCGTCCGGTCCCCAGGAAAAGGCATTGAGTCTCCACCCGGTGGAAGGTCCAAGCTGGTGGTATGACCGACCAACCGGCCCTGTTCACCATCGGCCAGCTCGCCCGGCGAACGGGACTCGCGGTGCGCACGATCAGGTTTTGGTCCGACGACGGTGTGGTGCCACCGACCGCCAGGTCCGGCGCCGGGTACCGGCTGTACAACGCCGAGGCCGTGGCCCGGCTGGAACTGGTGAGCGCGCTGCGTGAGCTCGGGCTCGACCTGGCGACGGTGCGACGGGTGGTGCTGCGCCAGCAGAGCGTGACCGACGTGGCCAGGACCCACCTGCGTGCCCTGGACGCGGAGATCCGGCTCCTGAGGCTGCGCAGGGCGCTGTTGTGGTCGGTGGTCTACCGCGAAGGCACGACGGAGGAGATCGCCATCATGAACAAGTTCGCGCACCTGTCTCCCCAGGAACGGCAGCGCGTCCTGGACGGGTTCGTCGACGAGGTGTTCGAGGGGGTGACGCCCGAGACGCCTGGTGCCGGGATCGCCTCGGCCATGCGGCAGCTCCCGGTCGAACTGCCGGAGGAGCCCACCGCCGCACAAGTGGACGCGTGGATCGAGCTCGCCGAGCTGGTCGCTGACGTGGGCTTCCGGCGGCGGATTCGGGAGATGGTCGAGGGCGCGGGCCAACCCGGCCCGGATACCTATGATCCCGGCCCGGTCCTGCGGCACGCGGGCGCGGCGCTGGAGGACGGGCTCGCCCCGGCCTCGGCCGAGGCGCGGGCGGTGGTGGACCGCATCGTCGGGGATGGGCTACCTGCGGCTGAGCGGATCGCCCTGGCGCGCGAGGTGGAGGTGTACGGCGACCGGCGGGTGGAGCGCTACTGGCAGCTGCTGGCGGTGGTCAACGGCTGGTCGCCCTGCTTTACGGGTGTCGCGCAACACGAGTGGTTCGCGGCCGCCCTGCGCGCGACGGCGTAGCCGGGAGCGTGGGTACTGTCATTCGGGCAGGGGCATTCCGAGATCGGCATGCCCCTGCCCGAGGTCTACGCCGCCCGAGTCAGGATCGCGCGTGTCCCGGCCGCCGTTCGGTTCTGGTTCCGGTCACCGCAGATCCTCGCCCATCTGATGCGATTCCCGAGGGTTGACGTAGGTCTGGGTCGTGCTCAGGTCGTTGTGCCCCAGCAGTTTCGCGGCGATGTGCCCGGGCAGGCCGGTGGAGACTGCGTCGGTGGCGAAGATCCGCCTGAAGTCGTGTGGCGCGTAGCGAAGCGGTGCCCCGTCGGGCCCAACCACGCCGCGGGCCAGTGTGTTCACCGGCCGCTCCACACCGGCGGTCGCTTCTGCTGGAAGGCGAGCACACCTTCCTTGCTGTCCTGGCTGTCCAGCGCGGCGACGAGCGCGGGCAGCCGGGCGTCGCGGGCTTCACGCGCGGTCAGGTGGGCGGTGTGGATGGCCAGCTGCTTGATCGCGCGCAACGACGACGGCGAGCAGGCGAGGATGTCATCGACCCAGCGCTGGACCGCCGCGTCGAGCTCCGCAGCCGGAACGACCTCGTTGACCAGGCCGAGCCGGTGCATCTCCGCGGCGGGGAAGCGTCGGCCGGTGAGCAGGATGCCCATCGCCGCGTGGTGGGGGATCTGGCGTTGCAACAGCACCATGCCGCCGTCCAGCGGAAGCCTGCCGACCCTCGGCTCGGTCAGCCCGAACCGCGCGGTCTCGGCGGCCACCACGATGTCGCAGCCGAGCACCAGCTCCATCCCGCCGCCGAGGGCGTAGCCGTTGACCCTGGCGATGACCGGCACGTCCAGGCTCTGCCGCAGGCTCAGCGCGCCGAAGCCGTCGGGGTCCAGGTTCGCCCAGTACTCCAGCCCGGTCTGCTCGATCGCGGTCGCGGACATGTCGGCGCCGACGCTGAACGCCTTCTCCCCGGCGCCGGTCAGCACGACGCAGCGCACGTCGGAGGACTCGATCTCGGCCCAGATCTCGCTCAGCCGCCGGTGGGTCGGGCCGTCGACGGCGTTGAGCACCTTGGGCCGGTCGATGGTCACGTGGGCGACGTGGTCGCGCACCTCGAAGCGCACTCCGTCCACAGTGGACTCGCTCATGAGATCACCTCGCTGGCGCGCAGGGCCGCGATGCGCTCGGCGTCGTAGCCGTGCTCGGCGAGCACCGCGGTGGAGTCCTCGCCCAGCTGTGGCGCGCGGCGGCGCACAACGGCCGGGGTCGCTGACAGCCCGATCGGCGCGTTGAGCACCCGCACGCTGCCCTCCGTCGGGTGGTCCATCTTCACGATCATCTCGTTCACCGCGGTCTGCTCGTCGGCGAGCGCCTCGGCCATGGTGCGCACGGGCGCGCAGAGCAGGTCGACACTTTCCAGCCGCTGAACCCAGTGTTCGGTGGTGTGCTGCGCGAACCGGTGGCGGAAGATCTCCTGAAGCTCGGCTCGGGCGGCCATCTGACCCGGCGGGTGCCGCAGGTCCGGGCGCTGCCACAGCTCGTCGGGCAGTCCGAGCGCGGTGCAGATGTCGCGCAGCGGCTCCTGTTTGAAGGCGCCGACCATGCACACCGCGCCGTCGGTGGTGGGGAAGACCCCGGACAGCGGCATCGCCGCCCAGTTGACCTCGGTGCCGCGGTTGAGCTGGGTCGCGGCCTCCTGCATCTGCATGTGCAGCATCGAGTCGAACATCCGGACGTCGACCCGCTGGCCCTCACCGGTCCGCTCGCGGGCGAGCAACGCGAGCAGGATTCCCTGCATCAGGTGCATCCCGGTGGTGTAGTCGCACAGGGTCGTGGGGTAGACGCTCAGCGGCAGCTCCTCGCTCTGCCGCCGCCACATCACCCCGGACATCGCCTGCAGCAGCACGTCCTGACCGCCCTTGTGGGCGTACGGGCCGACCTCGCCGAAGCCGGTGCCCGACGCCCAGATGATCCGCGGGTTGAGCCGCCGCAGCGCGTCGTAGCCGAAGCCGATGCGGTCCATCACCCCGGCGCGGAAGTTGCTCACCACGACGTCGGCGTCGCGGACCAGGTCGTAGACGACCTGTTTTCCTTGCTCGGTGCGGGTGTCCACGGCGACGCTGCGCTTGTTCCGGTTGATCGAGTAGAAGACCGGGTTGTCCAGCCCCGACTCGTCGGTGATCGAGCCGCGGGACAGGTCCCCATATCTCGGCCGCTCGATCTTGATCACCTCGGCGCCGTAGTCGCCGAGCAGCTGGGTCGCCGACGGTCCCATGTAGACCTGGGTGAAGTCGACGACGGTGATTCCCTGGAGCGCGCTGGTCGGCTGGCTCATGAGTGATCGACCTCCACATCGGCTGGGGCGGTGAACGCGTTGTCGCTGGGCACGTCGCCCGGGTCGGCGCCCGCCTTGCGCATCGCAGCCTGGATGTCGGCGGGCGGCACGTCGCGGACCGCGGTGCCCCGGTCGACGGCGAGCGCGGCCGCGATGCCCGCGGCCTGGCCCATCGCCATGCAGGGCGGGATCTCCCGCGACATCTTCTGCGCCTGCGGGGTGGCCGAGTAGTGCCGTCCCGCGACGAGCAGCTGGTCGACCTCTCTTGGCAGCATCGCGCGGTAGGGCGTGTAGTAGTCCCGCCCGCGCGCCACCGAGTCGGGGAAGTGCCTGCGGTCGCGGACGTCGTCCACCGTGACGACGTACTCACCCTGCAACAGGCGGGTCTGCCTGACCCCGATCTGCTCGGCGACGTCGACGACGAAGGCCCTCTCGAACCCCGGCAGCGTCCGGCGGCAGAGCTCGACCGCGTTGGCGATCTTCGTCCGGGCGGCGAACTCCGCCTCGGTCAGCGAGGCCGGGTCGGTGCCGTCGAAGCCGGTCATGTGCGGCGCGTTGCACCAGACCACGCCCGGGATCGGGGTCTTGAGCCACCACAGCTCCCAGGCACCGCCGAGCGTGCGCTTGATCGCCCGGTTCAGCGCACGGGCGGCTTTGGGGTCGTGCTGCTCGAAGCGCTCCGCCGCGTCGGTGTCCACGCCGCCGAGCCGGAAGACCAGCGTCGTGAGGTAGGAGTCCTTGACGTGGGAGGCACCGGCCCGCGACGCCACGTCGATGTCGCCGGTGGTGTCGATGACGACGTCGGCGAGAACGGCCTGCGGGCCGGACTTGGTCTCGGCGATGACGCCGCGCATCACGCCGTCGTCGACGATCGGCCGGGAGAACCAGCTGTGCAGCCGGAGGTTGACCCCGGCCTCCCGCACCACGTCGTTGGACACCCGTTTCCACCCGTCGGGGTCGAACGCGGCCGCGTAGCAGATCGGCTTGGGGTTGGTCGCGACGTGGAAGTCGAAGACCCCGTACCTGCCCCACCGGTTCCACGTCTCGGTCGAGGCGCGGCGGTCCTCCTCGGGGGGCACGACGACCAGCTCCATCGCGGACAGCCGCTCGACGAACTCCGAGACGATGCCGGTGACGGTGACCTCCTGGCCGTTGGCCATGTCGTCGAGCACCAGCACCATTCCGCCCGAGGCGAGGCCGCCGAGCGCCGGATAGCGTTCGAGCAGCGTCACCGACGCCCCGGCGCGGGCCGCGCTGACGGCGGCGGCAACCCCCGCCGGGCCGCCGCCGACCACGACGACGTCGGACCTCGCGACAACCTCGCAGTCCACTGTGGACACTGAAACTCGTAGGTCACTCACCGACGAACACTCCTTCGCTCTTGCGTGCCCACAGGTAGAAACCGATGCTGAGGGCGGCGAGAACCGCCACGTAGACCGGGAAGAGATGGCTCAGGCCCCGGCTCGCCAGCCACACGATGAGGTAGGAGGCCGTGCCGCCGAAGGCCGCGACGGCGACGCCGTAGCCGAGGCCGCAGCCGGAGGAGCGGATTCCCTTGGGGAACAACGAGGTGCTGACGAGGACGTGCAGCGTCATGTTGACCACCAGGACCGGCGCGCCGACCAGCAGGACGGTGGCGAACACGCCGAGCCCCTTCGCGGTGTAGAGCACCATCAGGAACACCGCGGGGATCATCAGGACCCGCCCGACCAGGAAGACCCGGCCCAGCCGGAAGCGGTCGGCGAGCGGCCCGACCACCAGCGAGCCGACCATGATGATCAGCGACAGGACCGTGGTGATGCCGAAGACGCTGGTCGCGTCCTCGCCGAAGCCGGTCCTGGCGAGGTTGGGCAGGCCGACGTTCCAGCCGTAGTTGAACGCCTGCGCGGCGCCGATGACGAAGACGACGGCGAGCAGGCTGCGCCACCGGGCGAACACCTCCCGCCAGACCGTCGAGGTGGTGCCGACGTACTCCGGGTCGGACTGGTGCAGGGTCTCCGGCAGCGCCCGCCGCAGCCAGAACACGACCACGCCCATCGCCGCGCCGAGCAGGAACGGGATCCGCCAGCCCCAGTCGGCCATGGCGGCCGAGCCCAGGGTCGTCCCCAGCAGGAAGTTGACCAGCGAGGCGAGCAGGATGCCGAGGTTGACGAAGAAACTGATGACACCTGCGGCGGTCCCCGACTTCCCTTTCGGCATGACCTCCACGCCGTAGGCCGTTGACAGCGGCGCCTCGATCCCGGTGGACAGGCCCTGGAGCAGGCGGCAGACCAACAGGATGACCGGCGCCGCGATCCCGATCGTGTCGGCGCCGGGCAGGATGCCGATGATCAACGTGGTGACGGCCATCAGCCCGACCGACCAGACCATCACGTTCTTGCGGCCGACCTTGTCGGCGACGGCGCCGAACAGGATTCCGCCCAGCGGGCGGGCGACGAACCCGACGGCGAAGACCGACAGCGCGCTCAGCGTCGCGTCCAGCGGGTTCTCGGTGCGGAAGAAGTGCGGGCCGACGCTGGCGGCGAGCAGGCCGAAGACCTGCCAGTCATACCATTCGAGGGTGTTGCCCAGCCCCAGGCCGAGCATGGACCGCCGCAGCGTCGCGCGGTCGGTGTCGTCGTTCGGTGCGGCGTCCGGTGTCGTCGTCTGGGACATGGCCCTGCCTTCCCAGCGGCCGAGAAGGGCCGCGGTCCGGTGGTACGAGGGGATTTCTCGTGTGCGGGTACGCGGTCGCCCGACGAGGCGACCGACTGTCCTTTGTGGACGCCCTACCAGCTTGGCGGGGTGTTCACCCAGATCGCGGTGGTGTCCTCTGGTCCTGGGTTGACGAACCAGTGCGGCACCGTGGAGGAGAAGAGGATGGAGTCGCCCGCGAACAGCTGGTGTCGCGTGCCGTCGATGTAGACCTCTAGCTGTCCCGACAGGACGATGCCGAACTCCTCGCCGTTGTGCCGAAACGGCGTCGCGCTCGTGTCGTGGCCCGGTTGCGAGGTGACCAGGGTGGCCCCGATCTGCCCGGACAGGTTCGGGGTGAGCATTTCGTAGGACACGCGCTCGCTCCGCATGCCGTGACCGTCGATGCGCTTGCGCTCATCGGCGCGGACGACCGGGGACGAGCTCTCGTTGATCAGCAGGAGCCGTCCGACCGGCACGTCGAGTCCGTGTGCGAGTTGGACGAGGGTCGCGAAACTGGGGTTGCCGATCCCGCGTTCCAGCTGGCTGACCACGCCGACGGAGAGCGAACTGCGTTCGGCGAGCTGGTCCAGCGTCAGGGCGCGGTCCTTGCGCAGGGAGCGCACCGTGGTTCCGACGACGGCGACCATGGGAGCGACATCGGGTACGTCGCGAGGGCTCGCCGCTTGACTCATACAAGCAACATAGTGAAAATCTTCACTCTGTCAACGGTTCTTCGGTTGGGCCGGAGTTGCCCCGAGGGAGTCGCATGTGAGCAGCACCCAGGAGCTGGAGGCGGTCCTGGCCTCGGCTGAGGCGGTCGCGCCCCGCCTGCGAGCGGGCAGCGGCACCCAACGCGCTGGCTGGTTGCGGGCCGCCGGGGCCGCCCTTGAGGCGCGGCGGGCCGAGCTGGTCGACCTGGCGGTACAGGAGACCCACCTGCCGCACGCGGCGCTCGACGGCGAGCTGACCCGAACGGTGTTCCAGTTGGAGCACTTCGCGCGGACCGCCGAGTCGCCGGAGCTGCTCGGCGTCGTGGTCGAGTCGGCTGATCCGGACTACCCGGTCGCACCCCGCCCCGGCCTGGTGCAGGCGTTGCGGCCGCTCGGACCGGTGCTGGTGTTCACCGCCAGCAACTTCCCCTTCGCCTTCAGCGTCGCTGGCAACGACACCGCATCCGCCCTGGCGGCGGGCTGCCCGGTCGTGGTCAAGGCGAACCCGGGTCATCCGCGGCTGAGCGCCCGGACCGCGGAGGTCGTCGTGGCGGCGCTGCGCGAGGCCGGCGCCCCGGACGGCACGGTCGGCCACATCGAGGGAGTCGAGGCCGGAGTCGCCGCGCTGCGCGACCCCCGGATCGCGGCGTGCGGTTTCACCGGGTCGGTCGCCGGGGGCCGCGCGCTGTTCGACATCGCGGTGAGCCGACCCGATCCGATCCCGTTCTACGGCGAGCTCGGCTCGCTCAACCCGGTCTACGTGACACCGGCCGCGGCGGCGGCCCGCGCCGAGGAGATCGCGTCCGGTTTCGCGGCCAGCTTCACTTTCCGCGGCGGACAACTGTGCACGAAGCCCGGCGTGCTGTTCGCGCCGACGGGCTCGGGGATCGCCGCGGCCACCGCGGCGGCGATCGGAACTCCCGAGCCGGTCGAGCTGCTGACCGATCGGATCACCTCGGCCTACCTCGACGGAACACGGCGCCTCGCGTCGAGCCCTGGCGCGATCGTGCACGCCGGTGGGGACACGACCGCCGCGACCCTGGTCAGCGTGTCGGCCGCGGCGGTGCTCGACTCCGCAGTGGAGCTTCAGGAGTGCTTCGGGCCCGCCGCCGTGGTCGTGGAGTACGACGATCCGGCGCAACTTCCGTTGCTGGCCAACCGGATCGGCCCCAGCCTGACCGCGACGATCCACGGCGAGCCGGGCGACGACGTCGCCGCCGACCTGGCGCCCGGGCTGACCGAGTTGGTCGGCCGGGTGATCTGGAACGGCTGGCCGACCGGCGTCGCGGTCACCCGCGCCCTGCACCACGGCGGCCCGTACCCGGCGACCACCTCGCCGACGTACGGCTCGATCGGCGCGGGGGCCGAGCGCCGGTGGCTGCGCCCGGTGAGCTACCAGAACTGGCCGGTGGAGCTGCTGCCCGAACCGGTCCGCGCCGTGCTTGCCGACTGATGTCGTTGCACGCCAACGACTTCCGGGCGCTTCCCAAGGCGGAGCCGCACCTGCACACCGAGGCGGCGATCACGCCGGAGACCGCCGCCGAGCTGGCCGACCGCTCGGGCCTGCCGCTGCCGCCGGTCGGACGGTCGCATCCGAGCTGGTCGACGTTCAGCACGGCCTACGAGCAGTGCCGGGCGCTGATCTCCTCGCTCGACGACCTGCGCCGGGTGGTTCGGGAGGTCTTCGAGCGAGCGCCCGGCTCGGGGGTCGTGTGGACGGAGCTGCACCTCGTGCCGCACCTGTACGCCGGGCGGCTCGGCCCGGTCGAGGCTCTGGTGGAAGCCGCCGCGGACGGACTCGCCAGCGCGCGCGGAGAGGGCGGACTGGTCCTCGGCGTCGCCCGCGACGCGACGCCGGAGGTGGCGCGGGAGGTCGCCGATCTCGCGCTGTCCTGGGCCGGACGCGGCGTCGTGGCCATGGGGCTCACCGGAAAAGAGGCCGGATTCCCCGCCGCCCGGTTCGCCGCCGCCTACCGCACGGCACGCCTCGGCGGGCTCGGCATCGTCCCGCACTCGGGCGAGAGCGGGGATGCCTCCTGCGTCGCCGAGACGCTGCGCGAACTCGACCCGCACCGGATCAGCCACGGCGTGCGCGCGGCCACGGACGCGACCGTCCTCTCGGAGTTGGCGCGCCGACAGGTCTGCCTCGACGTGGCCCTCACCGGCAACGTGCAGCTGTGCGTCGTCCCGTCGCTCAGCGCGCACCCTCTGCCGGAACTGCTGCGGCGCGGAGTCCTGGTGTCACTGGGAAGCGACGCGCCCTACCTCTACGGCGTCGACCTGCTGGACGAGTACGCCCTGGCGCACCATGCATTCGGACTGCCCCCGCCAACCATGGCCGCCATCGCCGCGAACTCGCTGCGGCACGCCCGATCCAGCGCCAACCTGCTGGAACTGCACAGCACGGCGATCAACCAGTGGCTCCACCGGGCGTGAGGGACTCGGTCAGCGGCATTACTCCGACTGGTATGGCCGTTCCGACCTGGGCAGATTTCGACCCGGCGACGCGCGGGCAGGCGGCTTGTTGCACCGCGTCGCCACAGGTCGCGGCCAGGGGCGCATGCCGAAGAGCACCGAGCTGACCGACCAGATTCACCGCAGCACGCCGCCGAGCGCGCCGTGGCCCGCCTGCATTGCGGCGGCGGGCACCGCGACCTCGACGAAGCCGACGGTCACGCCGAAGCCGAGCGCGGCGATGGCCACCGCGAGCATGCCGGGTGCGCCGAGCACGCCAGCGGCGGACAGATCTCATGCTGACCGGCCGCCTGACGGGGCCGCACGCCCGCCCAGTGACGGGACCGGCTCGTCGAGGCGGGCGACGGCAGGCGCGGTGACACTGGCTGCGCGGGCGAAGTAGCGCACGTTCCACGCGATCAACGTGCCGATTGTGGTGAGCTGTATGACGGGAGCCAGCCCGACCACGACGCTGATCGGCAGCAGGAGGATCAGGACGGTCTTGACGACGGCAAAGGCCATCAGAGTCAGGCCTGCAACTGTGCAGCTGAAGCGGTGCCGGCGGCGGACATCGGGGTTTGTCTGGTAGGCCTGGTAGATCTCGACGCTGCGGGAGGGGGCCCAGGCTTGCTGGACGATCACGGACAGCGGCCGGTGCCCGCGCG
The DNA here is from genome assembly GCF_024213555.1 of Allokutzneria sp. A3M-2-11 16. Classification (GTDB taxonomy): domain Bacteria; phylum Actinomycetota; class Actinomycetes; order Mycobacteriales; family Pseudonocardiaceae; genus Allokutzneria. The sequence continues at coordinate 91,990 of NZ_JANAVO010000003.1, forward strand.
CAGCGGTGACCAGGAAGGCGATCCCGGCAGCGGCTACCAGGATCACGTCCTTGAGCATCAAGAATCGTGCGTCACCACTGATGAACGTCGCCGCGAGCCCGATCCCGTAGCTCAGCAGCGAGTAGGCGGCGAAAGGGTTGAGGTTGTGCTCGCGCACGGCGCTCCACACGACGCGCAGCGCGGAGATGACGACGGCGGCGAGCAGCGCGACCCAGTCACTCGCGCCCAGTAGGTGGAGCCCGTAGTAGATCGCCACCGGCGGCAGCAGGTCCAATGCTCGATCACGCACGAACTTTCTCTGGTCGGCGGCTAGCCGTGTCCTCATCGTGTGATTTCCAATCCGTGTCACAAGAGCGTCCTTCGCGTCGCGGCGGAAGCGGGCCGAAAGATGCTCACCGGAACTAGTGGCCTGTCTTGGCTGACGGTGGGCCCGGACCTGCGGCCGATCGAGCGGTTCGAACTCGGCACGGTGCTCGACGGTCCCAGAGGGCTTGACGCCGTAGGGGATGACGGGGCCGGAGCACCGTCTTCGTGGTCTTGGTGGCGGCTTCGGCATCCCGTGGTCCATGGCGTGGTCAGGTCGAAAGAAATGATTCGGCCGTTCTCCGCTGCTGGCGATCAGGCGGCAACGACGCGCTCTTGCCAGTTGACTCGGTTCAAGGGTCTCTTCCGTTGTGACGCATGGCTTGTGCGGCGGCGCGGAGCATCCCGCCGGTTCCGGTGGTGGGTTCGCAGCAGGAGCTGTGTTCCTCGGGGGTGACCATGGCGGCCATGAGAGTGGCGATGCATGCTGGCGTGTAGAGCTGGCCGCGTCCGGTGCGGGCGGAGTCGCTGCGGAACAGGGTGAGCAGTGGGCCGAGGACGTCGGCTTCGTGGTTGCGGTCGCCGTCGCCGCTACGGTCGAGGCTCAACTTGGCGAGGTGGACTGCTTCGTCCTCGCTCCCCAGCGGCAAGGCCGTCATCGCGACTGGGGCCGCACTGAAGGACGCTGGCGCGTCGACCGTACGACCTCGTCGAACGTCATCAGTGCCGTTAGCGACGTTCTTGGCCATGCTGTCACCACCGCCGTCGCACCCAGTTCAACACCGCAGGCCCGTCTTGCCGGTCTCGCCGAGTACCTACACCTCGACTGGACTGCCTTCATTAGCCGCTGCGCCGAACTCAGCACGATCTCTCTCAGTGCGTTGACCCGCCCCCGAAGCCGTGCCTTGAGTATCGATGGGATCGACCGGGCAATTAGATTTGTCGCCTCGCTTGCCTCCGCTGCACGTCGCTGACCCCCTTGGGTGGGGAAGTGCCTCTTGCTGTGATCACCCGCGTCCCACGTTGCGTGAGGAGGCCGTCATTCCTATCGCCCCCACCCAAGCGACCGTGTCGATGATCACGCTCGGCGGAACGATTGCCATGGCACCCACTACCGACCGCGCGGGCGTCGCACCGTCGCTGACTGCCGACGATCTACTCGCTGCGGTGCCCGGACTCGTTAACACCGGTATCACGCTGCGAACGACGACATTCCGAGCGTTGCCGTCCGCGTCCCTAGGGATCGCCGATCTTGTCGAGCTCGCCACGCTCATCACCAGCGAACTGAACTCCGGCGCCGACGGACCAGCGAACCTGCTCGCCACCATCCCGGTCGCAGGATCGGGCGTCTGCCGCGGCCTCGGATGTCTCGTGGTGCTCAATGACGAGATCCACGCCGCCCGTTACCTCCGCAATACGCACACCACTGCCACGTCGGCTTTCGCTTCCCCCAACCTCTGACCGATCGGCGTGGTCGTTGAAGGCCGTCCCCACATCCTTGGGCAGCGGGACGCGGTCAGATGCGCAGTCGCAGGTGATAAATCCGGCGACGTCGGTGGTCATCCCCGTGATAGTGGCCGACGTGGAGGAGATCGAGGTTGTCGTCGCCCATAACGAGTGCGTGACCCTGCGCATTGGCGACGTGTTCCTGAAGATCGACGCTGATCAGCCGCGCACCCCGCGTTGCTGTCACGGACTACCGTCAGGTGCTCTCCCGATGGCAAGGAGGTGTGAGCTGGCTGCGAGCAGTTCCGGATAAGGCTCGGCCATCCGTGCGGCTGTCAGCACGGAGGCGAACAGGTCATCCGACGGCCCCAGTCCAGGCTGTTGCTCCACGGCTTTGAGGAGAGACCATGCGGGGCCTTCGACACCGAACACTTCCACGTCGGTCAACCCGGCATCGTGCATCTCCCCGGCAAGCTCCTCCGCGCGGTGGAAGTAGGCGAGGGTGAAGCCGTGTTTGCCGTCATGTACGGCGGTCCTGAGGATTGCGGAGATCGACGCTTGCACGCGCTCGGTGTGAAGATGCGCGAAGGTGGCGTGCTCGAAGAGCGGCGAGTAGCGGTTAATCGCGGCAGCAGCCACGAGCCCGCCGGGCATCACCACGCGTCGGGCTTCAGAGAGCGCTGCCTGGCGGTCCTCGGGGTTCGGTAGGTGGTACAGCGGGCCGAGTACCTGCACCACGTCATAGGACGCATCTTCGGCAGTGAGCTGACGCGCGTCCCCCAGGTAAGCAGCGCACACCTTCGCAGCCTGCTCTACATGCCGGGCCACCGGGTCGATCAGGTCCACCTGGTAGCCGTCAGCGACCAGCCACTGTGCGTGAACGCCGGAGCCGCCTCCAACGTCCAGAATGCGGGCCGGAGGCGGCGGCAAGAACCGCCGCAGGATTTCCTGGGTACGGAGCAGTTCAAGCTGCCCATCTGCTGACATGCTCAGTCGGGCGCTTTCGTCGACAACCTGCGAGTAGAAGTGCTCGATCTCTGGCGCTAGATTTGACTTCGACATAATCATAATATCCTGTACAACGGTAGACTAGTCCAGCTAAAGATACCAACAGTGGAGCCATGGCTCAGCTGAGTACGAGGAAACCGCAGAATCCCCTGCAGCGCGACTCGAGGCCGTTCTTTTCCGGTAATAGCGCCTGATATCCGCCGGTCAGTTCATGCTGTCGTCGGCGCTCACTCCTCCCATTGGGGCGCTTGGAGGATCTCCAGCGCGGCGCAGGTCCAATGGAACCCCGCCCCCATACTCAGCAGCATGACCTTTTGGCCGGGCCGGGCTGTGCCCGATTCGACGAGGTGGTTCAAGCCAGCGAAGGGATCGCCGGGGCCTAGGTGAGCAACGGTCCGGCCCCAGTGCCATGTGGTCCGTTCGACGAGAATCTTTAAGGGTTGCAGAAAGTCCCATTGCACGAACTCCTCGCCGAGATGAGGCACCACGACGTGATCGAAGTCCTCCACGGCGGTGTCGGAGTCCGCACACACGACCTCGGTTACCGCAACCGCACCGCCCGCGATCAAGTCGAGCATCCGTTCGCGTCCGAACGCGGCAGCGAACGACATCTTGCGGGCGGTGAGGTCGACGAAGTCGCAGTCCTCGACCTTCCCTCCCAGCGCCAGTTCACCTGGCGGCCGGTAGGCCGCCTCCAACTCGGTGAATCCGACCGTGTGGCTGGCCAGCAGGCGAGCGATCCCCCGGGTGGGATGGAGAACCGCGGCAGTAGCTCCGTCCGCGAGTACGACGTCGTCGGAGAGATAGCGGTGCAAGAACCCGGGGGCGTTGAAGTTGTCAGCGGTGGTGACGATCACGGTGGCCTCGGCCGGCTGGGTCCCGAGGTATGCCGCGCCCAGTTCGAGGGCGACGAGCCCGCCATTTGACGCCTGGCCGATGTCGACGGCCGGGGCGACGCCGCCGATCGCGCGCTCCTTGACGTAGGCCGCCGGTGTCCAACCGGCGGGACCCTGTCGGTGCATGCTGGCGTGCAGTAGGAGCACAACGTCCTCGGCCGCTCCTCCGGAGCGCCGCAATGCGGACCGGGCGGCTCGCACTGCCATCTCGGGCGGCGGCAGCGGCCCCGCATCCGTGACGGATAAGTAGTGCGTCCTCGCCCGCTGGTGCGCTTCGTACTCGCCGCGCTCGACCGCCGCATCGATGTCGGTCTGCCCGGGCAGCCAAACGGCGGTGGCTGCGATGAACGTACTGGGCCACTGCATGAGCGCTCCTTAGTACTGAGCTGCGGCTGGAACTACCGGGTCAGCCGACGGACAGTTCCCCTTCAATGAACGTTGCGAGCTTTTCGACGGTCGGGTTGTCCCATATGGTGGTGGGCTCGATGACGAGCCCGAAGCGTTCTTGCACCTCCAGGCACAAGGTCACCGCATAGAGGGAATCGAGCCCGTATCGATAGAGCGGGACGTCGTCGGCGACATCGCATGGCGAGTGCTTGGTGTGCACCGCCACGCGTTCCCGAGTCCACTCGCGAACGGTCTGTTTCGACGCGTTTGACGTGTCCTGTTCTGGCATGGCAAAGCATTCCGCCTATCCTGGGTCGCACAGTCGCGCATGGCTTTCGATGCGCTGTGTCGCTTCGTCGAGCAAGTTCTCGCGGACCTGGGTGCTCATCTCCCGGTTGCGGTCCAGCAGGTGCGCCGCCCGTACCAGGGCGCCAGCGGTAGCGGTTGCATTGGCGTCGTTCGATGTGCGGTGACGCCAGACACCTACGCAGCTGCTTGCCGCTAGCACGATGGTGTAGCGCCGAGCCAGTTCGTAGGCAGACACCCGAGCTGCAGCACCGCGGTCCTCCGGGCTCAGCCCGGCGTACCGCTCTGCGAGCGACGTACGCTCCGCTTCGATCGCCTCGACCACCTCGGCGCACCGTTCCGGAAGCGGGACATCCGTCAACGGCAACATGAAGAGATCGTCCACATCCCCGCCGCGAAGCCCGAGCCGCTCCCAGGCCAGGTCGGGGAGTGGCGCCGTTGGCCGGAACATCTCTTCCGTCGGCAACCGAGGACGGTTCTGCCGCGCAGTTCGACCGATCGCAGGCAAGTAGGTCAGCAGGGACATCAGGCAGGATATGCCGGACGCGTGGCCGAAGGTGGATGGCTGCACATCGCGTACCAGCTTCTGGAAGTATGCGTGCTCGCCCTCACGCAGGTACGAGCTGCCGCCGAGCAGCCCGGCGAGGTTGTTGACCCCGGCGACGATCATCTGCGGCACCAGGTACTTGACTGCGGCCGCATGCATCACGGCTTGCTCCGGCAGGAGGTGGAGAGCCCGGACGGCGACCCGCGCGAACGTCTCCGCAAGCAGCAGGTCACCGTATACATCAGCCAGTACCGCACGCACCCGCGGCAGCGCGATGACCGGCCGACCGTACAGACGCCGGTCGAGCGCGTAGCGCAGCGCCATCCGTAGCGCCGTGTCGAGGATGCCGGTGAGCACGCCGGGGATGACAGTACGCGTGACCTGAAATGATCGTAGGGCGATCTCAAGGCCCGCGCCCTCAGACCCCACCCGCCGATCGGCTACGACGCGGCAACGGTCGAAGTCGAGACCACCGAGTTGGACGCTTCGCATGCCCACGCTCGGGTAGCGGTGATGACGTCGGACGGCTCCGGCGGGAAGCTCCGCAGAGCGCAACAGGAACAAGGAGTGGCTGCGGGGTCCCGGGGCCGGGGAAGTGCGGGCGTAGACCAGGATCGCCTCCGCCCGGCCGATGTTGGTCACCACCTCCTTGTGTCCGGTGAGAACGTAGCCGCCACACTCCGGTGAAGCGGCGAGCTCGGCTGCGGCGATATCGCTGCCGTGTGCGAACTCGTGATAGGCGGAGGCGATACGTCCTCTACCGAGCAGCACGTCAGCCGCCTCACGGCGAAGAGCGCCTTCTCCGGCGGCCCACACGTTGACGGCGGCTATCAGCGAGGTCAGCCCGAAGCCAAGGCCGAGCGCTGGGTCTCGCGCGTAAACGGCCCGCAGCAGTGCAACCGTCCGGTCAAGGGTTCGCAGTCTGCCGCCCATGTCGGCCGGAACGAATTCGGCGCCGAGCCCGAAGTCGGTGAGCCGACGCTCCCCCTCCCGAAGGATCTCACCTCGCTCGTCGGCCTTCAAACAGGACCGGTATCCCACGGGATTCTCCGGATCGTGAGGATTTCCCAGCAGCGCGACCAGCTCGTCGTCAACGGCCATCTGAGGTCCCTTCGGCCATCGGGAAGAGGCGACCTGCGTCCATGGACACCTCGTCGTAGACGTCGGGCTCGGGAAAAGGGCTGGAGCTGCCGGCGGCACACTCCATGACGCGCGCGAGACAGGCCTCGAGCCAGAGATCGTCCACCGGCGCGTCACCCAGTCGCACTGCCAGGCAGGCAGCTCCGGCGAAGCACACCTCATAGCGACGGGCAAGCGTGAAGTCCTCGGCAGGGGTGGGCGTAGCGGGCACGTAGCCGTCTGCCTGCGTCAGCGTGCGGCGCACCAACTCCTCGAACGCGTCGAGCCGGCCCCGGAACGCCATGCAGGTGCGACGGTGGCGTATCTCGGCGACGAGTCGGGGAACGGCTCGTACCAGATCGCAGCCCGCAGTACTCACCAGGCGCAGCTCCTGCCACTCGATGGCGGGGAGATCGCCTCCCATCGAGCCCAGTCGGAACACGGCCTCCGCCGCCGACTCCGACAGGGCGTCGCGACCGGTGCGCGAGAGGTGGGGGAGCTGTTTGAGCAAGGCGTCCTCGTTGACCGGAGTGCTGCCGTCGAAGATGGCGACGATCCTGTTGTCGCGCTCGACCTTCTGGAACATGTCCGTCTCGAGGTAGCCGCGGACGCCCATGAGTTCCCGCAGGCTCTCCATCGCCTCGTCTGCCAGTGTCGGCACCAGCGCCTTTGCGATCGCCGACACCACCGACATCTGCTCGGGCATCAGGTGCAGGTAGCGGGCGGCCACGTACGCCACTGACTCCATGATCCACAGCGTGGCCACCACCTGTCCGAGAACTCTCCGGGTCACGGGCAGGATGGCGGCCTTGTGGGAGTAGCGCTCCAGCACACCCAGCTGGCATTGGGCCAATCGCACCGCGTGCGACGCCGTCCCGATAGACAGCGCTGGGCAGAGCGTTCGGGTGACCTGCAGGGCTTTCAGGGTCGTCTCCAAGCCGGTGCCCGCTGGTCCGACCAGCGCCTCATGCGGAACAGGTGCCTTGACAAAGGCGATCCCGCTGATGTCCGCGCCACGGACGCCGTGGGTGTGGAGCTTCGGCAGCCGTTCGCAGGTCCCGAGAGGAAGCTCGCCAGTGTCGACAAGTAGGAGGCTGAATCCGAGCGGGCCGCCCTCCGGCGCGGTTCGGGCCAGCACGCAGATCAGGCCGCACCGGCGGGCGTTGTTGATCATCCACTTGGAGCCGGTGAGTGACCAGCCATCAGCGGTCCAGGCTGCGGAAAGCTCGCCCGCCAGGAGATCCGCGCCGTGTCCGCGCTCGGTGAGACCCCAGGAGACCACAGCGCCGTCCAGGACTCGGCGCGCCAGCCGGGCAGCCTGGGCCCGCTCGCCGGCCAACCACACGGGCGCGGCACCTAGGAATGTCTTGGCATGGGCGATCGCCAGGGTCAGGTCGTAACCCGCTACTTGGGCGAGCGCATGGACCAGGGTGGGATAGGAGTACAGCGCACCGCCGAGGTCCGGCGGCACGTACAGAGAGTTCAGGCCTGCCTCGTCGAGGATCGCGCAGCCTTCGGCCGGGAACTCCTCGTCCCGGTCCAGAGCGAGCACGGCTTGTGCGCTGAGCGGACCTTCGTCGTTCGCGTTCCGGACGACGGACCGGGTCAGTGCCAGCGGAGAGAACCTCATCGGGAGCCCTCGCTCCTAGCGGCTGCGACGGACATGTCGAGGTCCTCGTACACGGCGGTCAGTTCGCCTGAGAGGAACCGGGCGCGCATCGTGCGGCGCTCGATCTTGCCGCTGGTGGTCCGTTGGACGGTCTGCCGCGGCAGGAGCGCAATCCCGCCGGGACTGATCCCGAACTCGCGGGTCACCGTCAGCCGCATTTCCTCGGCGAGCCGGGCACACTCGTCCTCGGTCGCCGTGTGGCGGAGCTCGTAAGCGATCACGATGGCTGACGGGTCCTCCGCGTCGTCCGACACCGGCACCGTGAACGCGACGCCCACGGAGGACGCGAGCGCTGGGTGCTGCCGCCGCAACTCCTCCTCGATGTCTTGTGGGTACAGGTTGCGGCCACGGACCACCAGTACGTCCTTGAGTCGACCGGTCACGAACACCACGCCCTCGTGTACGACACCCAGGTCGCCGGTACGGAGATAGGGACCCTGCCCGTCTGCGGTCTCCGCCCGGAAGACGCCCTTCGTGGCCTGCTCGTCGTCCCAGTAGCCGGTCGCGAGGCCCTCCCCCCGGAGCCAAAGCTCGCCGACCTGGCCAGGCGGTCGAGGCAGGTGGGTGGCGGGGTCGACAACGGCCACCTCCAGGTCGGCCGGCACCCCACTACCTGTGAGCACGGCGGTGCGGTTCCCCGGCCGCGGGGAGCGGAAGACGTGCCGGGCCAGCGCGTCGGCGTCGACCGATACCGTCATCGGACCGGATGTGCCGCCGCCGGACACGTAGACCGTCGCTTCGGCGAGCCCGTAGCTGGGCAGGAACGCCTCGGGTCGGAAACCGGCGGCGGCGAAGCATTCGGCGAACCGGGCCAGCGTTCGGGTACGGATCGGCTCGGACCCGTTGATCGCGTGTGTCCACCGCGACAGGTCCAAGTCGGACAAGTCCCGCGCCTCCGCGAGGCGCACGCAGAAGTCGAAGGCGAAGTTGGGGGCCGCAGAGTAGTTCACCCCGCAGTCATCCATCATCCGCAGCCAGCGCAGCGGCTGGGCGATGAACGATGCCTGAGGCATCAGTGTGCACGTCGAGCCTAGGAACAAGGCAGGCAGCAGGAGGGCGATGAGACCCATGTCGTGGTAGAGCGGTATCCAACCGCCGAACCGCACCGAGGCGTCAAGGCGAAAGCCCCGACAGAGACTGGCGACGTTGGTGATCAGGTTCTCATGGGTGACCACGACGCCCTTCGGCGCGCCGGTCGATCCCGAGGTGTACTGCAGAAGCGCGATCTTGTGGAGGGCGGGCTGCAAGGGCCCGGATTTCGCACCCACAGGCGCGTCTGCGGCATTGAGAACGGGCAAGGTGGACCCGTAGCGGCTCGCCCACCTCTCGATCGTCCGCAGGTCGGAGGCTGTGGTGAGCGCGGCCACCACGTCGGCGTGCTCAGCGATGCGACGCAGCCGTCGCTCGTGGTGCCGCCCGCTGGGCACCGGTGCCGGTACAGCAATGATGCCGGCGAATAGGCAACCGAGGAAAGACGTGGCGAAGTCCCCCGGTTCCGAGTTCGCGAGAAGCACCCGAGAGCCCGGCGGATACTTCCGCCGCAACAGCCCGGCCACCCTCACCGCCCCGCCGAGGAGCTCGGCGTAGCTGACGGCCTTGGGCGGCCCTTGGCCGTACAGGACGAGAGCGGTGTCGTCGCCCTTGCCGCATGCGTGAGAGCTGAGAATGTCAACGACGTTTGCGTGCTTCTGAAACCGGTACACAGCGACTCCATAGGCGGTTCGCATTACCGTTCCTAAATCGCCGCGAGCGGCGGCGACCGACCAGAATCTCGCACAATCTTGACGATCGGTACTACTCGTCTCGCAACGTCTTCGGACCTCGATATGCCGTCGCGATGTGTATGCCCGCCTACATCGGGCAGGAGCCGACGGTACTTCGCTAGCCCGGACCGACCCTGAGTTCCGTCGACTACGCGCGCAAACCGTACCTTAGTACGCTCATGTCTAGGTAGCAAGTGACGACGGCAGGTGATGATCTAGGCCCATTGACTGATTCTTCGGCTAACGACGAGCGAGCTGCGATGGTATTTGGCATAAGGGCAGCCCAGGCGGCCTGGTGCACCGCCACAACTTGCCCAACATTCACCTCTCGTGTCACCACCTCACCAGCAGTAACACGCGAAGATAATTTGGGAAGTGATCGCACAACCGCTCCGAAATCGAGGGCCGCAACTCCCACAAGTCATGGTCTTGCAGTCCGCACAGCCTGACCCGACCACCGACTCGACTCGTCACCCGCCATTGCCTTCACCGGACCTGTGGGACGCAGTGATCCTGCTCCGGGTAGTGCCCTGACCGGCGACGCAGTACCGCAGAGCAGCGCTTCAGGGCGGCCGTGGGCTCACCACGGTCAAGCCGCAAGGCCACGTGAACCCGCGGCGTCACGTCATCCTGGCTACTCGCGACGGCCGCCAACGGACTTCGCGGCAACGGGTCGTTGATCCCATCAATATGTATCTCGGTTTCCTGCGTCGCGTCCGGGGTGGCTGGCTTCCGGCCCGAACTTGACGACCGTTCGATTGTTCTTTTCGAACAGTCGAACGCATTCGTCGTGTAGCCTCCTGTTGGCTACGGCAACGAGTTCTCGATCTCCGTACCGAATGCTTGATCGCTGCCTCCGCCAAGACGTTCGGCGCGCACGGACGAACAACTCGTATGGGAAATCCTTTCGGATTCGCTCGGTGTCAGCCCGCTGGCTGGCGCTGCTCCACCATCCCGCCTTCACTCTCAAGCCAGGTTCTACCGTTCGTTTGGCAAACCCAACTGTGATGCACCAACGCCGCCGACAGTCCTGCTGGATGATCATTCAGCCGGGCGAGGGGTTGCCGGGGTGGCAAGGGGCTGGCGAGTAGGTGAGATTCCTCCGAGGGGCGATCGTGAGACCGTGAACCACCGGGCCGGCTGGAGCTAGGTTTTCTGATGAAAGATTCTCGACGCGATCGGCGTTTCTGGCGTCTTTCCTGTGTGACGGGGGGAGTCCGTTCGTGAGTTGCGCCAGCGGATCGTCGCTGAGCTTCGCCGAGACGCCGGCTCCGATGTGGTGGCCCTGATCGACGCCGAACTGGAAGTGGCCGTGCTGTTCGCTAAGGCTGCTCGTGGGGGCGGTCCTGCCTGGGCGCTGCTGGAATGGTCAGGCGCTCGACCCGTTCTGACTCTCGGTGGTCGCGCGGAGGACGAAGCCGGGCACGGCAGTCCCGGGCAGCGCGGAGAAGGCTTTACGCGGGCGGTCCTTCCCGTTTGCCTGCCGTGAAGGCATGCCGGGCCGATGTCCTCCCTCTCGATGCGACCCGCATGGATACGGGTTGTCTCAAGCTGTCTTTCTCTAAAGCTGGTGTGGGTGAGCTCGTGGCGTCTGTGTCGTGAGCGGCAGTGTGTGCGCTGTTTGAGGCACGGAGAGGTCGTGCTACCGGGCCAGGCTGGCGAAACCGGCTTCAGCGTGCATCCCGTTCTGCTGGACGCCGCGTGCGCGACCATGGTCGGATCGCCCTTGCACACCATGCAGACGCGAGGAACCAACACGTGCGTTCTCACCAGGACCACGACCAGCGAGTATCTGCCTTACCGTCGATGGCGTTTGTAGGCCCAGCCGCTGGCGCCGCGGTTCCATAGTGCGGCGAGGGCGCGCCAAACTAGAGTCCGCAACGGTGGCGCCAGCAGAACGAAGTGCCCGACGGAGATGACATGCGGGGAGCGCGCCAACGTAGAACCGGCATCGGGCAGCGATTTCGCGGTGGAGGTCAGCACCGTCGCCGACACCGTGGTGATCACGGTCTCTGGTGAGCTCGACATGTTCACCGCCCCCGAACTCGATCACCATCTAGCGCACGTTCTCGGGGCCTCCAACGTGGTTGTGCTCGATATGACCAGGACAACCCTGTGCACCTCCACTGGCCTGGCCACGCTACTCGGTGCCATCGCCTCCGGGATCGATCTCCGCGCCGTCGTCTCCCTTCAAGTCGCCCACGCCCTGAAACGCGCCGGAGTGGACAACCAGGTCACGCTTTACGACTCCGTCCAGGCCGCCACGCTGAACCCCAGGGGAGCAGGAAAAGCTGGTCCGGACTATCGCCGCCGTCGTGCGCACGCTCGTCGACGACTTCCCGAGCCTGGTCAACGCGATCACGGCCGACATCGTCCGAGATGCCGTCGAGCGGCAGCATCGGCAGCCGGAGCCAACGTTCGAATGCATCGTCGACCACCCGATGCTGGCGCACTGGAAGCTGGTTCCCCGACGAGACGAACCCTCGCGCGTCCGCCTGGCCTGTCTGCGCCTGCACCTGACCACCGATGATCACGGCCGCGAGCAGCGCATCAACCAGGTCCTCGACAAGCTTCCCGCCTGATCCGGACCACATGGCCAGGAACGGGCGCACCACCAGGTGCGAATGATCCATCCCCAGAGACGGGCGCACTGTGTTTACGCGCTGTCGGTCGATTACCGGCTGGGTGGCTGCGTCGGTGGGAAGTGACCGCGACGACGGCGACTACTGACCGGTGGCGTCGAGGTCGTAGCGGATGTTGGGGGCGCTGACGTAGCGGTGCAAACGGTCGATGTCATCCGGATCGGCCGGGCGCCGCGAGCTCCGGCAACCACTCGTCAAGTTCGGCGGCTGCGACCTCGGCGTCGTTGAGCACGCACAACCGCGCGTTGTGGTGTGAGAGGAACCGCGCTGTCGGGAAGCTGGGGTGGTCGTAGGCGGTGGTGTCCGGGACCACCCAGACCGCGATACCGCCTTTGTCGGTCAGGCGGAAGGGCACTCCCGCGCGGGAGTAGGCCTTGCGGTCGTCCATCCACGGCTTCGGGCTGCTGCTCCCGTCGTGCGCACGAGCACTCCCCTGCCCTGGTGGACTTGCAGACTGCCTGCTCCGCAGCCCTTGGCGTCGATCATCAACCACTCAGAACCGGTGAGGACGATGTGGTCGATGTTGCTGCCGCCCAAGCTGATCGGTTCGACCCCGGCCCCGGAGATGTTGTTCAATCCGATCAGGTCATGAAAGACATGCACCTCATCCGGTCTGCCCGCCAACCAGAAGTGCAGCATCTGCGCCACGCGCTGCTCGAAGAACGCGCCCCGACGGGCGTTGCCCGTTCCCGAGCACGCCCACTGTGCCGACTCCTGCAAGCTCAGGCCTGCCCGGCCGTGAACCACCGCGCCCATGCCGCACCCTCTGCCGATCCTCGTCGCCAGCCGAGGATGACAGGCTCCCCTGACAGAAACCGGAGCATTCGTGTGCGCGTTGCCCGATCGAGAAGTCAGCTCCGTCGCGGCGCCATGGTCAGTGAATCCGGTGCGCGACGCCTGGTCCGTGAGTGCGGCAGCGAAGGACCTGGCGGTGCACCCCGTCATGGGACAGCGCAGCTGACTCCGCGCGGGTAACAGCCCGTGGCAGACGGAGGCCACCGTCGCCTGCCCGGCTCGCACTCGGGATGCTCCCCAGGCCCACTTGTTTCGGCGATGCGTTCGGGTATGTGCCCCACCGTCGCCAGGGACACAGCCAGTGAGGTCCTACCCGTCAGGCGTTGACATCAACAAGCCACGGTGGCGTTCCGGGCTCCTGGTGGTGGGTGGGCCGCGCCGGAGCGCGGTATGGGTGAAACACGAGGTAGATCGCTATGCAGGTGGGCGGGAGTGTCTCGCGTGCGCTGCTGATCGGCGTCGAGAACGTCGTCGGATCGATCGCTCCACGTCCGGACACTGTGCGCAGGTGCGTCTCGGAGGTCATCGCGGCGCCGCACGGCGGGGGAGCGCTCGACCATGTCGCGGCGTTCGCGGAACTGGGCGTCGACGTGCTCACGGTAGAGCCGGGACAAGACGCCGCGGATCGCGCGTTGCTGACGCGTGCCCGGGAGCTCGCGACAGCGAGGTGTCATGAATTCGTCGTCGCCTCGGCGCGACACGATGGCTTGCTGGGGCGGTAACGAGTTCTGAACAAGGGCCCCGCTCAACGTCCTGGGGAAGAGCGGGTCGGATGGCGGGAGCCTCGCCGCGTCACCACGGACGGTTGTCGTCGCACCTTTCTCCTGCTGGGCGCTTGTTCCTTGGGCCGGATCTGGTTGTCGCACGATCGAGAACGCATGTCATCGGATCGAATATCGCTCGCCTCGAAAAATGGGCGACGCCGGCGCCGCTGGGGGATAGCGCCGACGCCGCCCACGGTGTCCGCGCACGGCGCGGACACGGCATCCTGCGGCGGGCTTCCCGCAGGTGACGACGACACAATTGCATTGGGCAACATTGCAGCGTGACGCTCGCTGTGAATTGGCACAGCCGATGTCATCTATCTTAGTTGCCCGAAGAATAGCTCGTCAAGGTTCGATGCTCTTTTGAATTGTTTTATCGAATAGGTCGGCGCTGTGGCCAGTTTGGTTGCCGAGGGTGGCCGTCGAATTGCCGGGCGTGCGACAGCGCCCCGCCATCGCGCCGCATTGCGCCCATTACGACCAGGGTGTCGCGGGCAAGGACTTCGCCACCTTGTAGGCGTGGAGAACGGCGTGGGGAAGCGGTCCGCCGTCGGCGATCTCGTGCCCGTTCATTCGTGCCCACGTGCGGATGGCTTGGAAAACCTCCCTGCCGCGCTCCGAGCCACCGTCATCCCACAGGCAGGCTCCGTGCTCGTTCAGCCTGTCGACGGGCCGCGCCGCCTCGACGAACGGGGCGAGTACGGTGCGGAGCCTGTTCGCGTTCGCTTTGTTCAGGTCGATCTCGTACGTCTGGCCGTCGAGACCGAACTCGACGCACGCGATGCTCGGGGCCTCGACACCGTCGAGGTCGTCGATCAGCTGAACGATCATGCGCTGGGCCATTCTCGGATCTCCCTCGCAGGACAAGGAATCAGGGGTTTCTCCAGCCGACGGCTCCCCCGCTCGCGGGCAGGGGAACCGTCGATCGGCGGTCCCGCCGGTTCAGTCGACGGCGTCGGCGCCGGAACGGGACCGGGGAATCCAGCGCACCGCCAGCAGGCCGAGCAGCGCGCAGAGGGCTCCGGCCGTCGCCGTGGCGACGTGCAGGCCGGTGAGGAAGGCGCTCTTCGCGTGGTCGGCGACCGCGGGCGCGAGACCGGGGAGCTGAAGGGTCTCGTTGAGCGTGGGCGCCAGCTCCGGGCCGCCGACGCGGAACAGCAGGGTGGCGAGCGAGCCGAGGAGCGCGATGCCGAGCGCGTTGCCGATCTCGTTGCTGGTCTCGGCGATCGCGGCCGCGGAACCGGCGCGTTCTTCGGGCACCGCGGCGACGGCGGTCTCGGCGACGAGGCTGAAGGAGACGCCGTAGCCGATGCCCGCGACGACGGTGGAGGCGACGAACCAGCCGACTCCGGCCGAGGTGGTGGCGGGCAGCAGCAGGAGCAGTCCGCCGGCCATGCAGAAGTGGCAGGCGATGAGCGCGGCGCGCTTGCCGATCCGCTCGACGATCGCGGGCGTGTAGACGCAGGTCAGCGTCAGCACGGCGGCGCCGGGGAGCGCGAACAGGGCGGCGGTCAGCACCGAGAGGCCGAGCACCGCCTGCAGGTAGGTGGCGGTGAGGAAGGCCGCGGCGGACCAGGCGACCAGGGACAGCAGCCCGGTGATGGCGGCGATGGTGAACACGCGGTCGCGGAACAGGCTGATGTCCACCAGCGGGTGGTCGAGCTGGCGCTGACGGCGCAGGAACCACCACAGGAGCGCGACCCCGAGGACCGCGGCGGCCACCGACAGGGTCGACAACCCGTAGGCGGCGCTGTGCTTGATCCCGTAGACCACCGCCAGCAGGCCGACGGCGGACAGGCCCACGCTCAGCGCGTCGACGCTGCCGGGACGGGTGGCGCGCACCTCGCGCAGCAGGAACGGGGCGAAGGCCAGGAACACCACCACGACCGGGATGTTGACCAGGAACACCGAACCCCACCAGAAGGCGCTCAGCAGCTGACCGCCGACGATCGGGCCGATGGCGAATCCGGCGGCGAAGGTGGCCGCGAAGATGCCGATCGCCCTGGCCCGCTGCCGCGGGTCGACGAACAGCTCGCTGAGCACCGCCAGCGCCGAGGGCAGCAGGGTCGCGCCGCCGAGCCCCATCAGCGCCCGGAAGACGATCAGCAGCTCGGCGCTCGGCGCGAACGCCGCGGCGGCCGAGCCGGCTCCGAACAGCACCGCCCCGATGAGCAGCAGCCGCAGCCGCCCGTACCGGTCGCCGATGTTGCCGAAGGCGATCAACAGGGACCCGACCACGAACCCGTAGATGTCCAGGATCCACAGCGCCTGGTCGGCGGTCGGGCTCAGCTCCGAGGTGATCTTGGGCATCGTCAGGAACAGGATCGACCCGTCCATCGACACCAGTAGCACCGGACCGAGGATCACCAGCAGTCCGAACCAGGCCCGGCGGTCAGCCGAGCGGGACACCAACGCTTCACTCATGCACAGGACGGTGCGGGCAGGAGACGTCGCCAACCAGCCCCCTGCTGTGGGTACACCTGACGGGTATAGGCACCGCTGTGACCGCCTGCCTACCATCGCGGTCATGAAGTCGGAGAGCCTCGGCGCCTTCCTCAAGACCCGGCGCGACCGCGTCACCCCCACCGACGTCGGTCTGCGCACCTACGGCACGGCTCGCCGCGTCCCCGGCCTACGACGCGAGGAGCTCGCCCAGCTCGCCGGTGTCAGCGCCGGGTACTACACCCGACTGGAACAGGACCAGGCCACCGCGGCCTCCCCGCAGGTCATCGACGCGCTCGCCCGGGTCCTCTGCCTCGACACCGCCGAGACCACCCACCTGCACAACCTCGCCCGCCGCCCGGCGATGCCGAGGATGTCGCGCCCCGAGCCCGAACAACCGCACCCGCGCGTGCTCGCCCTGCTGAACTCCCTCAGCGAGACCACCCCGGCCATCGTCCTCGGGCGCCGCGGCGACGTGCTGGCGTGGAACGGCGCCGGGCACTCCCTGGTCGCCGAGCACGTCGACTTCGACGCGCCCGACGACCTGGAGCGCAGGCCGTCGATCCCGCGCATGTTCTTCCTCGACTCGCACACCCGCGAGCTGCACCGCAACTGGTCGGAGCTCGCCCGCATCCACGTCGCCTACCTGCGGCTGACAAGCGGGCGGTACCCCACGGACGGGCGCTTGGCGGAACTGATCGGCGAGCTCACCATGCACAGCGCCGAGTTCGCCTCCCTGTGGGCCACCGGAGACGTCGCGGACTGCACCGAGGGCCCGATGGACCTGCGGCACCCGATCATCGGGGCCATCGACGTCGCCTACCAGGTGTGGCTCCAGCCCGATAGCCCCGACCACCGGCTTGAGGTCTACACCCCGCGGGACGCGGCCTCCGCGGACGCGCTCCGGCTGCTCCCCCGCGAGCACGGGGTGCTGCCGAGGGACCACGACCGCACGTCGGCGCGGGGCTAGCCCTCGGGGCGTGGTGCGGAAGCCGTCGGACAGCTCCCACACCACCCCGGGACGTGGCCAGTACGGCTAGATCACTTTCAGGCGCTCCAGGTCGGTGACGTACTTCGCGATGAGCGAGCGCGACAGCCGGGGGATGTCCTGGACCGCCGCGCGGAACCGCGCGGAGGGGATGGCCGATCCGCGGATCGGCTCCTCGGGCTCCCTGAGGGAGTGGATGAGCGGCAGCATCGAGTGCTCGCGCCGTGCGTCGGGCTGGGCTCGGATCGCCTGTTCGAACCGGGCGAGCCAGTCCCCGTAGTCGTCCACCCGCTCGATCCTGTGCCCGTCCTCGACCAGCCAGTCGACGAAGGTGTCCAGCGAGATCCCGTCGTCGTGCGGGTTGACCAGGTTGAACGTCCGGTACCCCGCGACCGTGCTCCCGCCGAGCGCGATGACCGTGGCCGCGGTGAAGTCCACGGGGAGCCCGTCGTAGTGGGCTCGCGGGCGAGTGCCCTCGTCATCTGTGCGGTAGAAGGAACGCGGCGCGATCCTCGTGGTCAGCACGCTGTGCAGGAGCCGCGTGAACATGTCCGGGAGGTTGAGCTGCCCCGCGTACCGGCTGTGGGCGAGGATCATGTTCGAGCGGAACGTCGTGACCGGCAGGCCGTAGGCGTCGTGGGCCTCCCGCAACAGGACCTCACCGGCCCACTTGCTGGTCGCGTACCCACTGGCGTACTCGTCCCCGTCGACTGGCTGTGACGGCATCACCAGGCGCACGTCGGCGTCCTCGTCCACAGGGGACGGTTCCGGCGACGCGGTGGCCACGGCGACGCTGGAGAGGTAGGCGAAGGACTTGACCCGCGTGGTGAGGCCGAGGCGGATGAGCTCGGCGGTCCCGGCCACGTTGGCGTCGAAGAGGTGGTTGTAGGGCAGCACGTGGTTCACCAGCGCCCCGGCGTGCGCGATGTGGTCCACCTCGCGCGCCAGCCGCTCCCAGGTGTCGTCGTCCAGACCCAGCCGTGGCTCGGCGATGTCACCGGCCAGGACCTCCAGCCCGTGCTCGGCCAGCTCACCGAACCGGGCGGCCAGCTCGGGATCCTCGCCGGCGAACGCGTCGTCGAGCCGCGCCCGAGCCGCGCCCGCCTCCTGCCCGCGCACCAGGCAGATCACCTTTCCCCCCGCTGGAGCGAGCTTTTCCAGCCACTCCAGGCACAGGAAGCGCCCCAGGTATCCGCTGGCGCCGGTGAGCAGGACCGTGCGCGGCGACCCCGACGGCCCGGGCAGCGCGCGGACGTCCTCGACGTCTCCGAGTTCCATGAACTTGTCCAGGCTGAGGTCGTCGGCGTGGACCACGGTGCTGTCGCGGCCGTGCACGGCGGCGAAGGTGGCCCGGTGCGAGCCCACCGCGCGGGTGGTCTCGATGTAGTCGGCCAGGCGCCGCAGATCCGACGCGGGACTGATCACCATGTCCACCGGGACCCGGACCTCGAAGACGTCGTCGAGGAAGTCGGAGAACGTGACCGCTGACAACGAGTCCCCGCCCAGCTCCCGGAACCTCGCCGTCGCGGCGACCTCCGTCGTCGGGCTGGCGAGGAGGGCCCGCACCGCCCGTCGCACGGTTTCCAGCACCGGCCGTTCAGCGCTCAGGCGGCGCACGTCGCGGAGCTCGTCGACCTCGCGCGCGGCCGTCTCCTCGTAGAGCTGTTCGAGGCGGTCGCCGTAGCGCTCGCGAAGCCTGGGCCGCAACAGCTTGCGATGATCGGAGAGCAGCCCGTTGGCGTGGCTGAACGCCTCGGTCTCGACCAGCAGGGCGCGCGGGATCTCGTAGGAGTTCAGCCCCGCGTCCTTGGCGATGGCGACCATGGACTCGCTCAGCATCCGCTTGAGGTCCTCGGTGTCACCGCCGGCGCGGTCGAGGGCGTCGGGGGTCGGCACCACGACGGCGAGCAGGTAGGAGCGCTCGCTGTTGCCGTAGACGAAGATCTGCCGCACCAGCGGGCTGGCCGCGAAGATCGACTCCAGGCGCGCGGTGGCCACGAACTCGCCCTGGGACAGCTTCAGCACGCTCTTGCGGCGGTCCAGGATGGCGATGCGCCCCGGTTCCAGCTCCGCGACGATGTCGCCGGTGCGGTAGTAGCCGTCCTCGTCGAACAGCTCGGCCGTCAGCTCCGGCTGCCGGTAGTAGCCCGGGATCATCGCCTCGGTCTTGAGCAGCAGCTCACCGCGCGGGTGCGGGGAGTCGGTGCGGTAGTACCCGAGGTCGGGGACGTCGGCGAGCCGGTAGTCGGTCACCGGCGGGCGCAGCAGCTCCCCGTTGACGGAGACGGCGGCCGCCTCCGTGGACCCGTAGATGATGTTGAGCTTGAGCCCCAGCAGCGACTCGACGAACGTGGTCAGTTCCTTCGACAGCGGCGCGGAAGCGGAGCTGGCCCACTTGACGCGCCCGCCGAGGGTCTTGGTGCGCAGGTCCGCCATGACCTCGGCCTCGACCGCGTCCTGGTCGACCGCGCCCGTCGAGCGCCGGTCCAGCTCGCTGCGGAACTTCTGGAAGAGCATCTCGCAGATCCGCGGCACCAGCGACAGCTCGGTGGGGCGCGCGAGACCGATGTCCTCCAGCAAGGTCGACAGGTCGCTGCTCGCGGTGAAGTAGCTGACCCCACCGCGGGTGAAGGTGCTCTTCAGCGAGGAGTGCCCGGCGACATGGCTCATCGGCATGTAGTTGATGTTGCTCTCGCGCTCGTCGGAGAACAGGCTCGACCAGGCGCCGCCCCACATGGCGGCGGCCAGCCGCTCGGTGTACATCGCGCCCTTCGGCGTCCCCGTGCTGCCCGAGGTGTAGATCAACATCGCCAGCGGGTCCTCGCCCTCGTCGGGCACGAACAGCGGGGCCGACGGCAGGGCGTCCGCGCGGCGCAGGACGTCCGACAGTGCTTCCACGACCGCGGCGTGCCCGGCGGCGGCCAGCCGCTCCCGTGCCGCGTCGAAGCGCTCCCGCTGGTCGTCGACCTCGTGGTGGTGGTCGAAGACCAGGAGCCGTTGGACCGACGGGGTCACCGCGACCGCGTCGACCGCCGCTTCCAGGCGCTCGGAGCTCGCGGCGACGACCCGCGGCTCGGTCTCCTCCAGCAGCGCCTCCAGCTGCGCGGGTGAGGCGCTGGTCTGCAACGGCACGTTGACGGCGCCGAGGTGGATGCCGGCGAGGTCGACGGTGGCGTAGTCGCGGCTGGTGAACCCTAATAAGGCGACTCGGTCCCCTGGGCGCAGCGCGTGCGCGGGGTGGTGGTGCAGGTCGCCGGCCAAGGCGCGGACGCGGTCCCACAGTTCGCCGAAGCTCGTCGTCTCGTACCGCGGCAGGAGGCGGACGGAGACGCGATCCGTGCCCGGGTTGCGCACGAACTCGCGCGCGCGCTCACCGACGGCGGGACGGTCCGCGTAGCGCTCCATCGTCGCGGCCATGATCTGAGCGAGTCGCATGGTGCTTTTCTCCACGTGGTGTCACAGGTTGGGAAGGGGGTCGGGATCAGGCCACGGACAGCTTCGACACCAGCTCGCCCAGCAGGCCGCTCATGATCGCGGGCCCGTTCTGGGTGAGGACCGACTCCGCGTGGAACTGGATCGAGGCGAAGTGCGGGCCCTTCAGGGCGTGGACCTGGTCCGTGTGGCCGTCGCGGCTGACCAGGACGGTGCCGACGGCCGGGTGGCGCACCGCGTCGTCCGGGCTGGTCGCCACGAAGGTGTTGTAGAAGCCGACGCGGTGCGGGACCCCGAAGAGGTCGATGGCCAGCTGGGTGCCCTGGTTGGGCACGTCCCGGCGCACCAGGGGCAGGCCGAGCTTGGCGCTGAGCACCTGGTGGCTCAGGCAGACCGCCAGGAACGGCACGCGTTCGGCGAGCAGCACGTCGAAGGTCTCCGCGAGGTGCGCGATCTTGGGGTCGTCCAGCTCGCGGGGGTCGCCCGGACCGGGCCCCATGACCACGAGGTCGTGGCCGCGGACGTCGTGCGGTTCGTCGAACCTGCTGACGGTCACCACGAGGCCGAGCGCGCGCAGCTGGTGGGCGAGCATCGAGGTGAAGGTGTCCTCGGCGTCGACGATCAACGCGCGCCTGCCCGTCAGGGCCGGGTCACCGCCGCCCCGGGCCGGCTCCTCGGACAGCCAGAAGTCCGCGATGGTGGTGTTGCGCTCCAGCAGCGCGGCCCGGACCTCGGGGTGCTGGGCGAAACCCGTCCGCTGCCCCGCGCCGAGCGCCGCGAGCAGACCCGCCGCCTTGACCCGCGTCTCCGCGACCTCCGCCAGCGGGTCCGAGTGCCGGACGAGGGTGGCGCCGACGCCGATGCGGACGGTGCCGTCCGCGGCGATGTCGGCGGTCCGGATGAGGATCGAGGAGTCGAGGTCCCGCCTGCCGTCGGCGCCCCGGCTGACGAGGGCGATGAGTCCGCTGTAGTAGGCGCGCCCGTGCGGTTCGTAGTGGCTGATCACCCGGCAGGCGCTCTCCAACGGGCTGCCGGTGACCGTCGGGGCGAACATCGTCTCCCGCAGGATCTCGCCGGGCTCGCGGGTGGTCTGGCCCTGGATGTAGTACTCGGTGTGCGCGAGCTGGGCCATCTCCCGCAGGTACGGCCCGGTGACCCGGCCGCCGCCGTCGCAGATGCGGCCCATCATCTTCAGTTCCTCGTCGAGCACCATGTACAGCTCGTCGGACTCCTTGCGGTCGGCCAGGAACTCCATGACGCCCGAGAGGGTCGGCCCGGCGGACGGGTACCGGTACGTGCCGCTGATCGGGTTCATCACCGCGGTCCCGTCGGTGACGCTGATGTGGCGTTCCGGAGTGGCTCCGACGAAGGTGCGCTCGCCCGTGTGCACGAGGAAGGTCCAGTAGGCGCCGGTCTCGCTGCGCAGGAGCGTGCGGAACAGCGACAGGGCCGCCCCCGTCGTGTAGTCCTGGATCTCGGCGACGTAGGCGCGGTGGATCACGAAGTTGGCGCCCTTGCCCGTGCCGATCTCGTCGGCGATGACCCGGCGCACGATGTCGGCGTAGGCGTCGTCATCGGTGTCGAAGTGCCCGCGGCCCAGCCGCAACGGCACGTCCGGCAACCTGCTCAGCACGTCGCCGAGCGGCAGCAGCGCCTGCTCGCCGACGGTGAGCGCGATCAGCGGTTCACCGTCGTCCACGTGCACGAAGCCGCGTTCGCGGATCTGCCGGTAGGGCACGATCGCCAGCACGTCGTGCCGGGCCGAGCCGACCGGTCCGTCGGGCGAGGGCAGGTCGACCAGCCGGTCGGGGGTGGTGATGTCGCCGGTCAGCACGTCGACCTGGTCGCCGTTGGCCTCCGGCCGGTGGAGCAGGGCGAAAGGGCCGCTCCCCGTCATGACGGCGTCGAGCAGGTCCCCGGTCACAGCAAGGCTCCCTTCATCTGGTCGAGCACGGCGCCGGTCGTGGTGACCACGGCGCAGCGTTCCGCGGCGTAGTTGAGCGCCAGGCGGTGGTACTGCTCGGTGAAGTCCCCGATCGCGTCGGCGACCAGGAACGTGCGGATGTCGTTGGTGTACGCCTCGATCGCCGTGGCCAGCACGCCCACGTGCGCGTACACCCCGCACAGCAGGAGCTGGTCCCGGCCGCTGTCGCGCAGCCGTGCGAGGAGGTCGGACCGGAAGAAGGCGCTGTAGCGCCATTTCGTGAACAGCCAGTCCTCATCGCGCGGGGCGAGCTCGTCGACGACCTCGCGGTCGACCGGGTCGACCCGCATTCCCGGACCCCAGAAGTCCTTGAGCAGACCGCGGTCCGCCTCGCTCATACTTCCTGGTTGTGCCGTGTACGCCACCGGTATTCCCAGAGCCGCGCACCTCTCGCGCACGGCGACGATGTTGCCGACGAGGCGCTCACGCAGCCCCCCGGTGAACGGGCGGACGAAATAACGTTGCATATCGTGGATCAGGACCACAGCACGCTCCGGGTCCACCGTCCACGATGCGATGTTGGCTGGCAGGTCCGCCATCGTGGGCAGTGGGTAGGGGGCGATTTCTGGGATGCCCGTCATCGACAGTCCTCCGAATGTTCACGCAGTGATATCCGAATGGTTATTCCCACGTTCCGGGAATTGCCGGGTTGTCAGCTGCCCCACGCGGTGGCGACGGCGATCGCCTGGTCCGGATTGAGCCGGGGGTCGCAGAAGCTCGTGTACTTGTCGGCGACACCGCCCGCCGCCGACTCGTCCCGGGCGCACTCGGTCACGTCGTCCGGCGTCGTCTCCAGGTGCAGGCCGCCCGCGACGCCGCCCTCGGCCGCGACCGCGACCTGGAAGCGCTGGACCTCGCGCACGACCGTGTCCAGGTAGCGGGTCTTGAGACCGTCGGGGGTGCGCACGGTGTTGCCGTGCATGGGGTCGCACAGCCAGGTCACCGGGTGCCCGGCCGAGCGCACGGCCGCCACCAGGCCCGGCAGCCTCGACGCGACGAGGTCGGCGCCCATCCGGGAGATCAGCGTGAGCCTGCCCGGCTCGCGGTAGGGGTCGAGGCGTTCGGCCAGCGCCAGGAGCTCGTCGGTGCCGATCGTCGGCCCGACCTTGCAGGCGACCGGGTTGGCGACCCCGGAAAGCAGGTCGACGTGCGCGCCGTCCACGGCCCGGGTGCGCTCGCCGATCCAGGGCAGGTGGGTGGACGCCAGGAACGTGCGTCCGGCCTCGTCCTGTCGCAGCAGCGGGACCTCGTAGTCCAGGAGCAACGCCTCGTGGCTGGTCCAGACCGGCGGCGAGATCGGGTGGCGGCGCCCGTGCCCGCCCCAGCCGAGCAGGCGGGTGACCGCCCTGGCGGCCTCGTAGCCCATGAGCAGCCGGTCGGGGTCCGGGCGGCGCCCGTGCGGGTCCGGCTCGGGCGAGTTGACCATGTGCCCGCGGAAGGCGGGCAACTCGACCCCGTTGACCAGCTCCGTCGGGCTGGACCTCGGTTTGGCGAACTGGCCCGCCATCCGGCCGATCCGGACGACCGGCCGGTGCGTGGCCATCTTGACGGTGCCCGCGAGCACGTCGAGCAGGCCGACCTTGCGGGCCACGTGCCCCGCCTCGCATTCGGCCGGATCCTCGGCGCAGTCGCCCGCCTGCACGACGTGGGCCCCGCCCGTGGCGACGATCGCCATGACCGACCTCAGGTGCTGCACCTCCTCCCCGGTCACCAGGCCGGGGCTGTCGGCCAGGGTGTCCCGCACCCGCCCCACGTGAGTTCGGTCCTCCCAGTCCGGCTGCTGCGACGCGCCCCGGAGTGGACGGTCGAGCACGGAGTCGTTCACGTATTCCCCGTTTCTTCATCTTTCAGCCGCGCCGCACCGCACCGCTCTTCGGGCAGCACGACAATCGCGGAAATTTTTCACTGAAGCACAAAGCCTGAACTGCCCAGGGCTGGCTCGAATCCGAAACCCGGATGCGGAAAAGTACGCCGGAACAGTGCGACCAAGGCTATTTGCGCCCCAATAGAACGTCAAGCGTGGTCAAATGGCTTCTTGCATAGAAAAGATTACAATTGCGAGTTCGCGCGAGCGCCGCGATGCTGCGAATGGGGGAGTCATTGTCCAAGCAGTGCAATTTCACGGTCGAACGACGTCCGGATGGTCACTCAAACACGAATAGGCATTCGCCTACAGGGTGAGCAGGAATTTCACATCTCGATGAGCATTGGTCCGACGGACGTCGCGACGGCCATGCGGCCGTGCTCGGTGAACGCCACGTCGTGCACGGTGGCTCGGACGTCGAGGTGGTGCCCACGTCCTGGCGACGCGGACAAGTCGTACAGCGAGAGCCCCGAGTCGGTCAGCACGGCCGCCACCGGGCGTCCCCGCCACCGGCCGAGCCGCGCTCCAACGCGTTTCCCGTGGTAACCGGACAGCTGCGGGCGGTGGACGGCTTCGGCGGCGAGGTCGTAGCAGACGACACCGGTGGGAGCACCGAGCAGGATGAGCGTCGGACCAGCCCGGTCGTCAACGGCGAGCACGCCGACCGGCGGGGTGGGCAGGCGGATCAGCGCCTGAGGAGCGCCGGTGACGGCGCACCGGACGTGCAGCAGGGCTCCATCGACCGCGGCGGCCACCGGACGCCCGTCCCGCCGCCCGAGCCGCCAGTCTCCGGCGCGTGACGCGGGGAGCCTCCACGGACGCGCGACCGGTGCTCCGCTGATCAGGTCGAAGGCTTGGACGTACGGCCCGGTTCCATCCAGCAGGTCCCAGGCGGCGACGACCAGCGACCGGTCTCCTCGTCGCCCGACAACAAGGTCCAGCGCGTCTCGGCTCACCCCACCCAGCGTGTTGCCCCCTGCCTCGGGGTCGAGGGCCCATTGGACGTCGCTGGTCACCGGCGTCGGCGGAAAGCAGACCACCCCCCGGCCCGTGTTGACGACGCAGACGTGGCCGTCACCCACCCTTGCCGTCTCGACCCGCGGTGTGTCGAACGACTGCTCGGACATGATCCAGTCGGACTCGGCCGCGCCGTCCGCCAACCGGTAGACCTTGGTGTTGTCGCCGGCGAACACGCCGTCGAAGGCCCACGCCTCCGTGACCACCACCGAGAGCGGATCTCCCGGTAGCACCGCGAGCGCGGCGGCGGCGACCTCGACGTGCTTGTGCTCGCGCCGCCAAAGAGCGCGCCAATCCCCATCGGGCCCCCTGCTCGTCACGTCCATCTTCTACAGGGGCTTCGACCCGCCCAGCGCTAGCTCGTCCGCCCAGTCGAACGCCCCCGATTTCCTTGGCCCACAACGGCATGGGATGAACTTCACAGGAGTCCGGTGCTCATGCGGTCCGGTGTGAGTATCGCGGTTCGTACACCCGCTGGTGGTATCGGGGCTCAGCGTTTCTTCTCCGCCAGCCATGGCAGGACTGGTGCCAGCGCTGTCGCGGCCACGCTGTGCCCACAGGCCCGAGCGCGGTGCACTCCTCGCGTTGCCGAACGGCTCGGGTGACCCAGTCCTCGGTGAGCGTGTCGCCGACGTCGACGACGACGGTGCCTGCGATCCACGTGACGGTCTGGGGGTCTTTTCCATTGCGGCGCATGGCTTGTGCGGCTGCGCGGAGCATTCCTCCGGTCCCGGCGGTCGGTTCGTGCAGCGTGGTGTGCTCGTCGGGGGTGACCATCTCGGCGAGCAGTGTGGCGACGCAGGCTGGGGTGTAGATCTGGCCGCGTCTGGTCCGGGCGGCTGGCACCGACGCACCCCAAGAGCTCCCTGGGTTCCCCAGGTGAGGACGTCCGCTGCTCAGGATCCGATGAGTTGGCTGGTGGCCAGCTCGCGGTAGAGCGAGTCGGCGGCCAGTAGTTCGTCGTGTCGGCCGGTAGCTCGGATTCGGCCGGCGTCCAAGAGGACGATGTGGTCGGCGGCGGCGACCGTGGACAACCGGTGGGCGATGATCAAGACGGTGCAGCGTTGGGCAATTCGCTGAACTGTGTCGCGAAGGGCTAGCTCGTTACGGGCATCGAGCTGGGAGGTCGCCTCGTCGAGCAGGAGCACGTCAGGCTCGCGGAGCAGGGCTCGCGCGATTGCCAGCCGCTGCCGTTCGCCGCCTGACAGCCGCACGCCTCGCGGCCCGACATCGGTATCCAGACCGTGGGGTAGACGCGCGACCAACTCGGTCAGCCGGGTTGCCCGCAGCACGTCGGTGACGGCTTCATCGGAGGCGTGCGGGGCGGCGTAGCGCAGGTTCTCCCCGAACGTACCGGCGAGCGTGGGCGCGTCCTGCTCGACGTAGCCGACTCGGCGGCGTAGCTCCATTCGTCGGACCGTCGACACGTCGCGTCCGGCCAGCAGGATCTTTCCGGCGGTGGGTTCGTAGAAGCGCTCGATGAGCGAGAAGACGGTGGTCTTCCCCGCACCAGACGGCCCGACCAGCGCGGTCTGGCCGCCACGGGGTGCGGCGAAGCTGATCCCGTGCAAGACCGGCTCGCGGCCGGGGTAGCCGAAGCGGGTGTCGCGGAACTCGATCCCCGGCGCCTCGGCGGCTCGGCTGCCGTCAGCTTCCTCGCCCTTTCCGTCGTGCGGGTCGTCCACGTCATCTTCGGCTGCCAGCGTGGCCACCTCATCGATGCGCTTCACCGCACCGCGACCCTGCTGCAGGGTGGTGGCCGCGGTGACCAGCTGAGCCAACGGTGAGGCGAGGTAGAACACGTAGAGCAGGAATGCCACCAGGGTCGGCACCGACAGCGAGCCGGTGGCCACCAGGGCACCACCAACCCCGAGGACGGTCAGGAACGCCGCCTGCAGGGACAACTCGCTCAGCGCCGCGACCAACGCGGAGTACCGGGCGTCGACCAACCCCGCCCGATAGGAGAGCTCGGCGGCCACGCCAACACCTGCGGTCTCCCGCGCCTCCGCGCCGGCAGCCTTGACGGTGCGCGGCGCGGCCAACGCCCGATCCAACGCCGCGCCAAGCAACCCCACCGCCTGCTGCCCGCGGAACGTCGCGGCCCGAATCTTCGGCAACACGAGCAGGATCAGCACCGCCACCGTGATCAGCACCCCGACCGTGACCACGAACAGCGGCCGGTCCAGCACGAACATCAACACGAGGGCCCCGACCAGCGCGAAGGCGCCGTTGGCCGAATTCACCAGTGCGCCCGTGCAGGCCTCCCGCAACAGCGTGCTGTCCGCGGTCGCCCGGGACACCAGGTCGCCGGGTTGGTAGACGTCCAACTCCGCCAGCCGCAGGCGCAGCAGTCGATGCGCGAGCCGTCGTCGAACGGTGAGTACGACGCGCTCGCCGGTGCGCTGCAGCAGCCACGCCTCGACCGCGTTGATCACAGCGCTGGCAAGCACCAGCGCGGTCAGGAGCACGATCGGAACGAGCAAGCCGGCCTGCGCGGACAGTGCGTCGAGTACGTACTTGGCGGCCAACGGCTGCGCCAGGCCGGCCGCGCTGCCGGCCAGTCCGAGCAGAAGTGTGATCGACAGGGTCCGTCGGTGCGGGCGGACGAGCCGCAGCAGGGTGCGCACGATTACCTCCTGCGCAGCCAGGTCGGGAGGCCGGCGAGCCGGCGTGCGTGGACCGACGGGTCCCGTTCGAGCTCGGCGAACGGTACGGCCAGGTGGGCGTCCGGGAAGTCCTCGCGGAGCACCGCGATCACCACGCGAGCCTCCAGCAGCGCGAGTTGGGCGCCGATGCACACGTGTGGGCCGTCGCCGAAGGTGAGGTCGGGCTGGGGTGGGCGGCCCGGGTCGAACGCGCAGGGCGCTGGGCGGTGGGAAGGGCCGGTGTTGATGCCTTCGATATCGACGAGCACCGGAGCGCCGGCGGGCAGGGTCACGCCCGCGATGTCGATCTCGGTCGTGGTGAAGCGCCACAGCGTGAACGGCGAAGGCGGGTAGAGCCGCAGTGCTTCGGTCACGAACGCGTCGATCGCGTCGTCGTCATCGTCGCCGGTGGTGACGAGGTGACCGGCGAGCTGGTGGGCGAGCAGGAACCCGAGAAAGGACTCGGTGGTGACCTGGCCCGCGAAGATCAGCCCGGTGATCATGTAGAGGAGCTCGTCGTCGGAGACGTCGAACTCGGCTCGGGCCCGTTCGGCGATGAGGTCGGTGAGGGTTCCGGTGTCGCGCTCCTTGCTGGTGCGGATGGCCGCGGCCACCATGGCTTCCAGCTCGCCGAAGCCCGCGGAGACCTGTGCGGCGTCGCCGTGGGTCATGGCTTCGCTGGCCTGTTTCGCCTGGGCCAGGTCGTCCAGTGGGACCCCGAGCAGGTCGCAGATGACCATCAGCGGGTAGTGGGTGGTGAACCGCGCGACCAGGTCGGTGGGTTCTCCGGTGCGGCTCGACTCCTCGGCCAGCTCGGTGAGCAGGTCACGGGCGATAGTCGCGATGCGGTCGCGGCCGAGCAGGAGCCGGCGTCGGGTGAACGCCGGGGCGTGCGCGCTACGCAGCCGTCGGTGCTCGGTCCCGTCCAGGGTGGTCAACGACCGGACCTCGGATGCCGGTGGCTCGAGGCTGGGATCGAGGCCGTGCCAGTGCGCGGGCGCCAAGGCCGGGTCCTTGGCGAACCGCGGGTCGGACAGCACCTCCCTGGCGAGGGCGTCCTCGGTGACGATCCACACCGGACCGCTGACCGGTACCTCGACCTGAACCAGCGGTCCGGCGCGACGCAGTGTGTCGTGAACTGCGGGCCGATCCCCGATTCGGCTGCCGGAGGCGACGAACGGGTCCTCGGTGACGCGCGGGGCATCGGGCATGTCAGACAGCTCCTCTTTCAGTGGGTGTCACGTCGGTCAGTGGGTAGCGCGGTCGGCTCCGGGGTGAATCGCGTGCCGACGGCCGCGGCGAGCACGGCGACGGCGGCACACACGAGCAGCGCGGTGCTGGTAGCACTGGAGAACGCGGCGCCGATGTCGAGGCCAGGCAGGGACTGGGGTGGGGGGTGTCCGCTGGCGAGCTGCGAGGCGACGTCGACCGCCTCTGCCTCGGATCCGGTGCGGCCGAGGTTCGCGGCAAAGCGGTTCTGCAGGACCGCCGCGGTCACTGCGAGGCCAAGCTCGGCGCCCACCAGGAGGGTGACGTAGGAGATGCCCGAGGCGATCCCGGCCTGTCCGGCTGGCACGTCCCGGAGGGTGGCGCTGGTCGTGGGTGCCTCCAGCATGCCCAGCCCGATCCCGGTCAGCGCGAGTGCGATCAGCAGCAGCGGCCGGTCCGCGGCCGAGACCTGGTGGGCCAGGGTCAAGGCCCCCGCCGCCGTGAGCAGGAAGCCGGGGACGACGAGCCATCGCACGTCGGCACGGTCGGAGACCGCACCGGCGAGCGGGGATACCACGATCGTGGTCAGCACCAGCGGGAGCAGCACGATCGCGGTGCCGATCGCGGAGTAGCCCAGCTGCAGTTGCAGGAACAGCACCAGCGGGAAGAACAGCCCGAGGGTGACGAACTGGAGCGCTGCCCGCAGGATGTTGCCGACCGCGAACAGCCGGTCGGTGAACAGGCTCAGCTCGATCAGCGGATGAGCCACCCGGTGTTGCACGATGAGAAAGCCAGCCAGCAGCAGCGCCGCGGCGATGAACATGCCCACCACCCACGGCGAGGTCCAGCCGAGGCGCTGGCCCTCGATGATCGGGAACACCAGGCAGAACAGCCCGGCCGAGCTGAGCACCACACCGGGCAGATCGATCACGTTCGAGGTGTCGGGCGCCCGCGACTCGGGGATCACCAGCATCGCGGCGACGATGGCGATCGCACCGACCGGGACGTTGACCAGGAAGATGTACTCCCAGGACAAGCCGGTCGTTATCACCCCGCCGAGCGTGGGACCGAGCACAACGCCCAGGCCCGCGGCGATGCCCTGGACACCGAACGCCAGCCCGCGCCGAGACGCCGGCACCGTCGTCGTGATCAGCGCCAGCACCGTCGGCTCCACCATGGCCGCGCCGCCACCCTGCAGCACTCGCCCCGCCACGAGCTGCTCAAGCGAGCCGCCCAGCGCGCACCACAGCGACGCCAGGGCGAACACCGCCATCCCCAGCACGAACAACAGGCGCCGACCGTACAGATCGGCGAGTCGCGCGGCGGGCAGCAGCAACACCGCGAACGACAGCACGAACCCCGCGAGCAGCCAGGTCGCCGCGTCCAGCGAACCGCCCAGGTCACGCACGATCACCGGCAGCGCGATGTTCACCACGCTCGCGTCAAGCAAGACGACGAACGTGCTCACGGTCAGCACAACCAGCGTCAACCACTGTCGTCGATCCAGCCCGGCGGGCTCCTCCACGCGGTGGTTCCGACTCGCCGCAGACCGCATTGCCATGGCCCTCACCCCAAGGTTAGCTAGACTATCTAGCTAAAAGATAGCTAGATAGTCTAGGAAGTCAAGTGGGGGCGAGACTGTCCGTCGGCAGTCCACTACGACAAGGAGAACCAGTCATGGCCGGAGACGAGGATGAAATGGTCGAGCTGCCCGCGCGGGGCCTGGATGCGGGAGAGCAGCGTGGCCGGCGGCTCCTGCGCACCCACGAGGCGTCGTGGGCGCTGTGGGCGGTGCTGCGCACCGCCAGCGAGGCCGAACACGCCATGGCCCGCGACCTCGGCCTGCCCTACACCGACTCCCTCGCCCTCAACCACATCCTCAACTCGCCCGAACCACTCGGGCCCGTCGAACTCGGACGGCGCCTGGGCATGAGCTCCGCATCCGCCACCGTCCTCGTCGACCGTCTCGTCGCGAGCGGCCACGTCAACCGACTCCCAGACCCCCGGGATGGGCGGCGTCGCGTTCTCGAAGCCACCGAGCACGCACGCCGCGACGCTGTCAGGGTCATGACCCCACTGCTGCACGCCCTCGACGCCGTGGCCGCCCGACTCGACACCGCCACCGCAACCGCAGTGATCACCTACCTCCGAGACGTCGCGGACGTCCAGCGCGACTACAGCACCTCCGCACGAGACCGCGGCGAAATGACCGACACCACCCCGGCGAACCGACCGCGCGCCTCGCGCCCTTCATCCGAGCCGACTCCTTGAGCTGGGCCACTTTCGCGCCGCGGTGCGACGTGCTCGGCGGACGCCTGGACGGCGTGTCGGCAGCTGTCGTCGTGAGCTGTCCCTTGTGGACGGTGGATCCGGTTTCACCTCCGCTGAGTCCGTCGCGGAGGGCCAGGGCGGAGCGTGCGGCGACGGTGAGGCCGTGTCCGCGGACGGGGTTGAAGGTGCGGTAGGCGTCGCCGAGGACGATCAGCCCGGACCGAGTGGTTCGACCGCGGTGAGGAGTTCGGCGATGGCGGGCTGGCGGAGGTTCGCGGCGAAGTCGGTGCGGCGAGCCAGGCTCGGCACTCGAAGAGCACGAGGACGAACGTCGCTGCGGCGAAGGCGTACCAGATGTGCATGGGTTAGTCCCCGAGACGGGAGCGAGGGGAGAGGTACAACGAGAACCAGGCACGAGCGGCCTGACCCGAGTACCCATCCCGAGCCATGTGTGAAAACGATTCGCTGAAGCGCGGCAAGGGATGATCAGCGCCCTGATGACTGACCAGTCGTGGTTGTTCTCCAGTGCTCCAGATAGAGCTGCCGCGCCGACAGGCTCACACGCATGTGGTCGAGGAAAGGGTTGAGGAAGGACTGCCGGTACCGGGCGTCAGATGATGTGGACGCGACGAAGTTGAGTCCAGAGAACGCGGCTAGAAAAATGGAGACCTGCAGCAGCACATCCGGTACCGGGATCTGGAAGCCGAACAGAGTGCCGCCGACCGGGTCCGCCTCGCTCCAGGCCTTCATTACCTCTGGCCGAACAGCGACCAGGCCCAGGGCGACGAAGAAGCAGAATGTCAGAATGGCAAATATCAACGCCTGGAACGCCTGCGCGAGCATCAGCACTAGGACCATGTTGGCGCGCTCGATCCAGCGCAGTGGAACGTGACGGATCGGCGGTGCTACCACGCCATCCTCTACCAGGGATCGGAATGGGCTGGCGCGGAGCTTTTCGGCCTCGGTCTGGGTTGGCTGCGATGCCGCTAGTTCCCGTAGTTCGTCGGAGTTCATCGCGGTCATGAACAGCAAGGCCAGAGCGGCGAACAGTCCGGCCATCAGCCACAGCTGGTGACGTGGCAACGCGGCGTTGAGCTGCCAGACCTCAGCGGTGAAGAAGCCGAAGATGGTGATCAGCAGCAGAAGCGGCAGTGCTCGGCTGGCGAGCGTGCCCAGCAGCCTGACCTGACGGAAGGCCGCGCGCAGGCTCCACCCCAGGATCGACCCCGCACCCACGAACGCGGCGCCGACCAGGACCAGCACGGTACTCAGGTTGACGATCATGTTCATGACGACGGAACTGGTGGGGCTGACAATGCGGCTGAACACCGGACAGAGCACCACGAACGCGACAACGATCGTCACGGCGGGCGCGGAGCCGCGCGCGGTATACGCCTCGACGATATGCCGACGGATCCACCGTGCGGCGAGCCAGGCGCCAAGAACGGGTAGCGCGGCTAGGCCGAGCAACAGGCTGCCGTAAGCCAGCGCGTACCCGCTGTCCTCATAGAATCGACCGAGTTCGTCCCCGCCCTGCTCCGCGAGCCAAACGAGCAGATCGGTCAACAGATTCCATAGCGCGACAAGCACCACGGCCGGGACGATGCGGACCACTAATCGAGTTGGCCGGCCGCGAACCACTGATGGCAGACCCCGGCGCCGGAACCACTGCTCGGCGCTACGTCGCGTCCGCTGATCGGTCACCGCTCGATCTCCTTGAGTTTCCTGGAAAATGACGAACGCCAGATGCTGACGAGGGCTGACTTTCCTCTGACCCCGAATGCGGGGCCTGGTCGCACGGGTGCGACTGCAGCGCGTTGTGCCGGTGCTGCGACGCCACCGACAGCCCGGCCGCTTCGGTGAACGCATCCGCCCGAGCGCACCGACCCCGAGGCTGAAGATCGCGCTAGGCCACCGGTCCGGCCGCGGTGCCGGACGTGGCGATGCGAAGTGAGGCGACCAGATCGCGGTAGAGCGCGTCTGATCCGATGAGCTCGGCGTGGCTGCCGCTGGCGCGGCACCTGCCCGCTTCCATCACGAAGATCCGGTCGGCGTCGATGACCGTGGACAGGCGGTGCGCGATGGTGACGACCGCCCCGCGTTGGGAGATCCGTTCGATCGCCTCGTGCACGGCCGACTCGGTGAGTCCGTCCAGCTGCGCGGTCGCTTCGTCGAGAAGCAGGATCTCCGGTTCGTCGACCAGTGCTCTCGCGAGCGCGATCCGCTGGCGCTCACCGCCGGAGATCGTGGCGCTGGCCAACGGGGTGTCCAGCCCGTCCGGTAGCGCCCGCGCCCGCTCTTCCAAGCGCACAGCCCGCAATGCCGCCCAGATCGCGTCCTCGTCGGCATCGCCGTGGGTGTAGAGCAGGTTCTCCCGGAGCGTGCCCGGCAGCAGCGGGGTGTCCTGCTCGACGTAGACGACGCGCTTGCGCACGTCTTCAACCGACCACTGGTCGAAGGGCACACCGTCCAGGGTCAGGTGCCCGCGTTCGGGGTGGAGGAAGAGCAGCATCAGCGAGAAGATCGTGGTCTTGCCCGCACCCGAGGGACCGACGATGGCGGTGTGACCACGCCGCGGGACGTCGAAGGAAACCCCATCGAGCGCGGGAGCTGAGCCGGGTGCGTAGCGGGCGGTGACCTCGTGGAAGGACAGCACCGGCTCGTTCTCGGCAGCGCGCCGGGTGATCAGGGTTTCGCCGTCCTGCTCGACCTCCAGCGCCTGTACTTCCCTGATGCGCTCCGCGGCGGCGATCCCAGACTGCAACTGCCCGGCATTCCTGGTCAGGGACTCGACCGGCTCCATCAGTCGAAAGGCGTAGAGCAGGAACGCCACCAGGCTGGACACCGCGATCGCACCGGTGCTCACGCGCCAGGCGCCCAGCGCCAGGATCAGCAAGATCACCAGCTGGATGCCCATGCCGGCGACGGTCCACGAGTACGCCTCGATCCGCACCGCGCGAATCCCCTGCTTCGCTGACTCCTCCGCCTCGGCGAGCACGCGTGCGCTCTCCCTGCCCTCCGCGCGGCTGGCTTTGACCGTGCGGATCGCCCGCAGCGCGCCCTCCAGCAGACCACCCATCCTGCCGACGGCCGCCTGTGCGTCCCGTTGTGCGAGCGCGATCCTCGGCATGAGCATGGCCACCACGACACTGATCAGGGTCAGCGCGCCCAGGGTGGTCGCCAGCAACACCCAGTCCAGCACCGCCATCAGCACCAGCGCACCGATCAGGCCGACCACCGCGTTGATGGACTCGATCACGCTGGAGGCCGCGGCCTCGCGCAGCAGAACCGTGTCCGAGGTGACCCTGGTGACCAGCTCTCCACTGGACCGTCCGGCGATCTCTTCGACTCGCACGCGGAACAGGCGCCGGACCATGGATCGGCGGGCGTCGAGGACGATCTGCGCGGCCAGCTTGCCGAGCAGGAGTCCCTGCCAGAGCCCCATCGCCGATCCGAAGAGCAACAACGCCACCAGGATCCAGACCGCTGCCGCGATCGACGCTGAAGCCGCCAGCCCGTCGAGCACCCACTTGGTCACCATCGGTGCCGCCAGCGTGGCGCCGGTGGTCAGCAACCCGAGCACGAGGCCCAGCAGAAGCACCCGCCGGTGCGGCCGCACGAACGACCAGAGGACCCGCACGTTCTGCCATCTACCGGCCGGTTGTTCCGAATCCGCCTGAATCTTCACGAAATCAGTCACCCATTTTTCAGAATTCGAGAACGGCTAATGACACAAGAATGCCCTGTTGCTGAATTTCTGTGATTGCTCGTGGAGCGTGCCCTGTTTGATCGCGCTGTGAAGCACGCGCCTCGCCTTCGGCGACAGGGGTGGCAGCCCGTGCGCGGGGCTGCCACCACCTGGTCCGAGAACGGGTAGGGGCGTGTGCGGGAAAGGGTTATGTGGCTCTGGTGTCTCCGACCACGCGGAATTCCTCCGCGTGGTCAACGGCCCATTGCGCGAAGGTTCGTGCGGGGCGTCCGGTGATTCGTTCGAACGTGTCGGTCGCCGGGACCAGCCCGGGCCCGTCGACCGTGGCGGCAAGCGACTCGATCAGCCAGGCTGCGATGTCGTGCGGGTAGCCCTGCCGGTGCCAGTGCTCCAGAGCCGCTTCCGGGGACACCTCCTCGAAGCGGATGTCTTGGCCCGTTGCCGCCGCGATCGCCGCGACCTGCTCGGCCTGCGAGACCTTCGCCGGGCCGGTGATGGTGTACGCGGCACCGATGTGGGCATCGGTCAGCAGCGCCGCGACCGCTATCT
Source organism: Allokutzneria sp. A3M-2-11 16 (assembly GCF_024213555.1). Lineage (GTDB taxonomy): Bacteria > Actinomycetota > Actinomycetes > Mycobacteriales > Pseudonocardiaceae > Allokutzneria. The sequence goes on from NZ_JANAVO010000003.1 coordinate 127,745, forward strand.
CGGCGACGTCGGCCTCGTGGACGAGGGCGGATCCAGCCGCGCCGTACGGTTCGACCACCGGGTACCCGGCACGGATCTGCTCCGCCCAGCCCAGTGCGCCGGCCGCGAGCAGTCCAGGGCGGACATGGGTCCACTCGACATCGGTGGCCTCCACCAGCAGCTCTTGCTCTCGATGGGCATCGCGCTCCATCGCGAGATGCCGCCGCAGCGAGCTGATCGACTGATCGTACTGATCATCGCCGGGCGGGAACTCAGCGGCAGCCGCGGAATGCACGACGAACCTCCGCACGCCCGCCTTCACAGCTTCGCCGACAAACCCGGCATCGGACTCCGGGATGACGTAGGCGAAAGGGAACAGGTAGACGCGCTCGATCTCTTCGAGTGCGTCCCGCCAGGTCTCCGGGCGCTCAAAGTCGCCATACACGACCTCGACACCCGCCGGTAGACGCGCTGCTCGCGGATCGCGCGTCATGGCCCGCACCCGCTGGCCGGCACCTACCAACCGCTCAACGACGCAGCGCCCGATGTTCCCGGTCGCGCCGGTAACTAGAATTGTCACGTGATTCCTCTCGGTTACCTGGCTGGTGGACAAGCAGGTCAGCGGAAGTGCTCCTTGTTGACCTCCGCCCATTCGGCCAACGTTCGCGCACGGCGGCCGAGGATGTCCTGAACGGTCGGCCGGACCGGTTCGGGCTGTTCAACGGCCATCGCCCACACTTCGAGAAGCCAATCAGCCAGGAATTCGAGGTCATCCCCTGCCTCATTCCGCCACTGCTCAGGAGTCACCTCCTCGAACTGGATGACGCGGCCGACCGCCTTGCTGATGATCGCCACCTGCTCGACCTTGGTGAGCGACTCGGGGCCGGAAAGGGTGTAAATTTTTCCGTGATGCCCGTCAGCCAAGAGCGCGGTGACGGCCACGGCGGCGATGTCGACTTCATCGACGGGTGCTTGCCGCGCCGCCGCGTACGGCTCCCGCACGGCTGCCGTGGCGCGGATAGAGCCCGCCCAGTCGAGGAGGTTCCCCATGAACATTCCCGGCCGCACATGGGTCCACTCAACGCCAGATTCCTCCACCGCGCGCTCCGCGACGCGATAGTATTCATTCTCCGCTTCAGTCTCGTATTCGGCGCTCACTGAGGTCACCATCACGATCCGCTGGACACCGGCCTCTTTCGCGAGGGCGACCACCCGCCGGGTCTCACCGTAGGGAAGCAGATAGGCTCGATCGACGCCGTCGAAAGCTGACTCCAGGGTCTCCGGCTTTTCGACATCTCCGGCCACAACCTCGACTTCCGCAGGCAGTCCGGCGGTTTCCGGGCGCCTGCTCAGAGCTCGCACCTGCGCACCAGCGCGCACCAGTTGTTCGACCACCTGACGACCGACCGACCCGGTAGCGCCCGCAACAAGAAGCTTCACCTGATTCCCTCCATTAAGCTGGCTCACCCAAGGTAGCCAGGAGCGACAACCACACGCCTATAAGTAATTGCTTTTGCAAATCGATCCGACACCGCTCGTCGTGCTTCACTCATCGTGAATCAGGGCTCGTCACCACCTGGTCGCCGAGAGATCCGGAGGCTGTGGCTGTAGCGCCTGGACGCGGGCTGTGAGCGCATGCATACGACGGCTCATTTCCTCCGCGGGTAGCCTCTTGCGGTCGCCGTGCCCGGGAAGTATCCATTCGAAGCGAAGCTGCCCGACCAGCCGTTCCAGTGAAGTTGCCAACTCGGGGAGCGAATACCATACGACATTCTGGAAAATCTCAATATCCGATGTCGCCCGCGACCAGTAGAGGCTGTCTCCGGTGAAGCAGTAGCGCTCATCGGCCACGTAGAGCACGCTGCCCTCGGTGTGGCCTGGTATCGGATAGGCGATGACCCCGTCGACGATCTCAGTCGAGTCCAGGCCACGCAGCACCTTGTCGGCACCCACAGCGCTCGTGGCATCCCCTTCGTGCATCCACAGGGAGGCGCCGAACCGGTCGGCGTACCGGCGGCCGTGCGCGGCGTGATCAATATGCGTCAGCAGAATGTCGGTGACGTTGCCGTAGGTTTCGAACCTGGCCGCCAGCGACTCGCTCCACCGAGGTGTGTCGACCATGAGGACCCGGTCGTGCCGGACCAGGAGAAATGAGTTCGCGCCGGCGGTGTGCGGGGAATTGTGCCCGCACAGGTACAGGTCTTCGTCCAGGCGAAGGGGGAACGGGTCCCTAGCGTGGTTGAGCCTCCCTGATGGAGGTCGAATCGACCGAGTCGGACAGGCATACGCTGCCGCGTGCAAGAGGTCGATCTCGGTCTCGTCCTGTGGCTGCCAAGAAATCGCCGACCTGCCATTGCGTTCGACAATCAAATTGGGCGCGATTTGCCGAGACGCGTCGCAGTTGATGCAACGACCGTCGACAAACCAGCCACCCGGTACCTCGTTGACCATAAGTGATACTCCTTCCGCCGCGAGAAGGTGATATTGACGCGACCGCGCGCCTACTTCGCCGCGCAAACCACGCGGGCACTATGCGCTTCGAACCTCAGTCGCCAATACGACAGGTACTTCTCCGGCTTCGACGGAATAACGGATCTTCCGACCGCAGGTCTAGCACTCTGGGCGCGTCACATGCATATTTATTCACCCGTTCGGACTAGTCTTGAGGTTGTGTGTCGAGTGTCCGTTCGACTGTTCAAAGCCGAGCCATGAGGCGCCGAAGAAAATCAAACCTCTGGAGTGAATCGGCAGTTCGTGCTGGTCGGCCGAGTTGTAGAAGAGGCCGCCTGGTCAGCATCAGGTCAGTACATAGTCAACGTCCGCAGGGGATTGAAGATGGGGTCAGCAGGAATACATACGGAGCCCACTGCGGTTGCGGGGGAGCGACCCGTCCAAGACAAGGGGTCAGAGGCTCGTACCGTGCGGACCGGGGCCTTGGCCGGGTAGGGCCGCACGGCCTGGTCTCGTCGCCGGACCTCGTCGAGCAGCTCGGGTCGAACCGGTCGTCAACGTCCTGCGCGTCGGATCCGTCCGGTCGGTTGATCGTCAGCGTCGAGGTGACCGAGTCGCCGACAGTCGACGTCTCACCGTGCCCAGCGGGAGCGCGACCGCGGCGGCCGGGTCTAGCCCGAGCCGCAGGGTGATGTGGATTCCCGGGATGGTGACGGCGTTCAGACCGCTGCCGATGCTGCTGCTGGCCTGCACAGCCCCGCTGTCGCTCAGCGCGATGGCCGGACAGGCCACCATCGGCAGGTGCGCTCCGGGGGCGAGCTCAGCCTGTTGGAAGGAGGCTGAGTCGGGAAGCGGGATGCCATCGACAACCAGTCCGGTGCTGCCCCACGCCGCAGTGTTGATGCTGTGGCACACCGCGGTGAGGTTGCCGTCGCGGTCCGCTGTGACGACACAGTCGGAGTGCCCGCCGGTTGTAGTGGGCGGCTCGGTGCCGATCTTCCCAGCCCGGAGGAGCCGCGCCCACCGCGCGTCGTAACTTTCGGTGCTGGGCAGGTCCGCCTGGTCGCCGGAGACGTACCGGATGATCTGAATCAGCCAGTACAGGGCGTCGGGGTCGGTAGTCGGATCGCCGAGATCGGCGACGTCGATCAGCCCGAGCGCGGTGAGGAGCCTGCGACCGCCGGTATCGGGGGCCGGCAGGGTGTGCAGGTCATGGCCGGCGAAACGCCCGCTCGCGGGCCGGGACCAGATTGGCTGGTAGCTGGACAGGTCGGACATCCGGGCGCGGCCGCCGTCCCGGCGCACGATGTCGACGAAACGCTCGGCCCACGGCCCGCGGTACATCCAGTCCGGGCCGTGCTCGGCGAGTTTGGCCAGGGTCGCGGCCAGGGCCGGCGGGGCGAACGTGTCGCCGGCGCCGGGCAGGGCACCGGACGGGGCGAACATGGCGCGGCCCTCGGGGGTGCGGGTGAGCACCTTGGCGGCGTAGGCGAACATCCCGGCCAGTGTTTCCCCGACCGGCACACCGTGTTCGGCGATGTAGCGTGCGGGAGCCCACAGTTCCGTCCAGTCCAGCTTTCCGAAACGCTGGTGCGCGGCGTGCGCGCCGGCGACGAACCCGGGCACGAGCGCGGTGCGACCACTCGGCGTCGGGGAAGCCGGAATGCTCGCCGGGTCGGTCTCCTCCGCAAAGGTGCCGTAGCCGGCGCTCAGCGCTGTGACCTCGCCGGTCGCGCCGTCGAAATGGATCATGCCGAAGAACCCGGCGAAGCTGACCCACGATCCGGCCGCCAGGACGATCTGGGCGAAGGCGGTCGTGAGCGCGGCGTCCACGGCACTGCCACCGGCCTCCAGTGCGCGCTGCCCGGCCAAGTGCGCGAACGGACCGGTCGAGCCGATCACCATGCCGTTCCGGGCTGTCCCCGATGCCGAGCAGTGATCAAACCCGGCTTTCCCCAAGTCGAGCGCCGCACGCCGCTCGTCGGCATCCCACGTCGCTGGATCCAGCAAGCTCATGCGAGTCCTCCATGACTTCCGATTTGTCTGCCCCGGTCCGCGTTTGGACTGAATCGATTGCCGTTCGCAGCGATGATGGTCGGGTGAAACGCCGGTGTCCTTGCCCGACCGGCCAGAGACCTCGCCCGACTGGCCAATGTCCCTGCCCGGTCGGGTAAAGTCCGGACGCGTCGTCGCGTTCGCGAAGCCCGTTCGGGCTCGGAGGCGGTGCCATTCAGGAAGTGGTAGCCGGCTTCGGCCGTGCGCGCTCACACGGTGCTGGTCATGGCCGGACTGGGCCCTCGTTCGGCAATCGTCGTCGCATGCTGATCACCTGCACCGCAGTGTGATCAAAGACCCCCGGTCACCGAGGACACGACAAACCGGACATTCGCCACCGGCCACGTGACAAGCTCTAGGCTCAGGCTCATGCCCGGTTCGCTGCGCCCGGCCGCACCGCCGCTGGATAGGTGGATGCTGCCTGGTGAACTGGTGCGCGCCGCGGCTGCCGATCCACGCGATCCCGACCTGCGGAGCAGGCTGGCTCCGCGCACGGTGCGTGACTGGGCGGTCGACGTCGCGGTGTTGGTGGTAGCGGTGGTCGGTTTCGTCGTCGGGTTGTCCGTCCTGGAGGCTGCCCACGATTTACCGGCCTGGCTCCGGATCGCCGACCCGATTCTCGGGGTCGTGGCGTGCGTGGCGCTGTGGTGGCGCCGGCGCTTCCCAGCGATCTTGGGGGTCGTCACGGCCGTCGTTGCCTCGATTTCCAACACCGCGGTCGGTGCGGTGGCGGTGCTGCTGTTCTCCGTGGCGTTGCATCGCGGCTGGCGGTGGGCAGTTCCGATCGCGGCGGGCGCTGCGCTGCTGGCGGCGCCGTATGTCTTCACGCTCTACCCCGCGACGGTCGGAGCGCAGGCGCTGTGGGTTGTGACCCTGACCTTGGCCATGCTGCTGGTGCTGGCCACCGGCCTCGGGGTACGGGCACGGCGTCAGCTGGTACTGGCGCTACGGGCAGGTGCCGATGCGAGCCGCCGTGAGTACGAGCAACAGCTGGAGGAAAGCCGCCGCAGCGAGCGGATGCGGATCGCCAGGGAGATGCACGACGTGCTGGCCCACCGGCTCTCGCTGCTCTCAGTGCACGCCGGTGCGCTCGAATATCGCACCGCTACGGCGGAGACCGGCGCGGCGCCGGTGATGACGGCCGCCGAGGTGCACCGCGCGGCGAGCGTGGTGCGGTCGAACGCGCACCAAGCACTCGAGGAACTTGGCGACGTGCTCCGTCTACTCCGCCACTCGGAGGCGACCGAGGACACCGAGCGGGAGGAGGTTCGGCCGCTGCCCGCACTTCTGGAGGAGGCCCGCCTCGGGGGCCAGCCCGTCCGCGCCGAGATCAGCGCCCGCCTGGCGGAGATGCGCCTCCCGTTGCAACGCACGGTCTATCGGCTGGTCCAGGAGGGCCTGACCAATGCCCGTAAACACGCCCCAGGCGCCCAGGTGGAGGTGCTGGTACGGGACGATCCGGGCCGCGAGATCCTCGTGCAGGTATCCAACCCGGCCCCGGTCGGGGTGACCATCAGCGATGTTCCTGGTTGTGGCGCCGGGTTGATCGGTCTCGGCGAACGGGTCGCCCTGCACGGAGGGCAGCTGACACGGGAGGTCAGCTACGGGCATTTCCGGCTGCGCGCCCGGATGCCGTGGCCGTCATGATCCGGGTCCTCATCGTGGACGACGACCCGCTGGTCCGGTCCGGTCTCATGTTGATGCTCGCCGGCGCGGGCGATATCACCGTTGTCGGTGAGGTGGGCGACGGCGCCGACGTGGTCGACGCGGTGACCCGGCTCGACCCGCAGGTGGTGCTCATGGACATCCGGATGCCAGTGATCGACGGCATCGCCGCCACCCAGGCCCTCAGCCGACGGTACAACGCAGCAGGGGACCCCCACAGCGTCCGGCCGGCGGTCGTCGTGCTGACCACGTTCGACGCAGACGAGATCGTGCTCGCCGCACTCCGCGCGGGCGCCGTCGGCTTCTTGCTCAAGCACACCCCGCCCGCCGAGTTTGTCGACGCGGTTCGCAGGACGTCGGCGGGTGAACCGGTTCTCTCACCCAGCGTGACCCGCAGCCTGATCACCCTGGCTACCCAGCACTCGCCCCAACTCGATACCTCCGGAGCACCCGCTGACGACCTCTCCCGGATGAGTCTGCTCAGCGTTCGCGAACGCGAGGTCGCGCTCGCGGTCGCCGAGGGACTGAGCAACACCGAGATCGGCCAGCGACTATTCCTGTCCGCATCCAGTATCAAGGCGACCGTCTCGAGTGCGTTGGCGAAACTCGGCCTCGCGAATCGGATCCAGCTCGCGATCGTCGCCCACGAGTCCCGCCGAGGAACCGCTAGTCCCGGCGCATGACCTTCGCTGTCGAGGGCGGGTCGGCGACCCGGGGAGTCAACTGTCGCGTATTCACTGTCGTGGTGGTGTGGTCGTCGCCGGACGCTGTCGGTGAATTCTGACCGCCCTGCCTGATCAACGGCATGATCAAGATCGGTGAGTATTGACCCGCACTTGTCGATCAGTGGTGTGGTTGGCACCAGCAAGAGTGAGCGCCTCGGTCTTCACGTCGGACGGCCAAACCAGGAAAAGGCCACCAAAGAAAATGAAAAATCGACGAGAAGTTCTCTCGGTGTAAACCCAAGGGAAATCACGGACGAGACGCCTCTTAGTGGCACAAGGAGGAGAAAATGTGATGAGAGCCTGCATTGTGCTGAGCATTCCGAGCCGCGACGCGTTCGATCTTTGACCGACTGGCTATCGACTTTGGCCAGTCGGCTAAAGACACCGGCGCCTCGCTCGGCGACGATCGCAGCCAGGCAATCGATTCAGTCTAGACGCAGACCAGGCAGACAACGGCAATCTCGGAGGACTCGCATGAGCGTGCTGGATCCGGCTACACAGGACGGCGAGGGGCGGCGTGCCGCGCTCGACCCAGGGAAGAAGCACATCAAACGACGGGACGTTCTTCTCGCGGCCGGCGCCGCTTCAGTGAGTGCGGCATTGGCGGCCTGTACTGGCGGAGGCAAGCCGTTTCCGGGCAGGCCGGTGGACTTATCTCCCGCACGTTGGCCGGCCGGCGAGCTGGAGCGCTATCAAGGCCTGCAGAGCAACTTTCCGGCAGAAGCCGGCGTGGGCACGGGACGCGACGGTGCGGTCACAGTCGTCGGCAATGCGTTTGCCGCACGTGCGGGCCTGGAGGCGCTCAAGCAGGGCGGCAGTGCCGTCGACGCCGCCCTGACGGGTGCGTTGACCCAGGTGGCGCTCACCTTGGGTGGACCTGTCAGCTATTTCGGCCTCCTGTCGCTGACGTACTACGACGCGACCAGTGGCAAGGTCCACACCATGGACGCCGAATGGAATACGGTCGCCGGTGAGCTCGAGCCATTGACCATTCCGGGTGGCAGCGGCTTCAACAGTCCAGAGGAGATGCGGGGCCTAGGCACGCCGAGCGGCCGCACGGCGCTGGTCGGCGGTTTCATGAAAGGGGTCGGCGCGGCACACCGGCGTTTCGGCAAGCTGCCCTTCGCTGCTTTGTTCGATCCGGCGATCTACGTTGCCGAGACCGGCCTGCCGGTCGAGGAGAGTCTGTTGGTGGCACTGCAGTTCCGCGGGGAGGACTTGGCGCGCCTGCCAGCGACCAAGGCTGTATTCTTCAAGTCAGACGGCAGCCCTTACCAGAAGGGTGACGTGTTGCGTCAGACCGCCCTGGCGCAAACCTTGCGCAATGTGGCGAGCCAGGGCGTCGACTACATGTACACCGGCCCGTGGGCAGAGAAGCTGATCGGGGCGGTGCGGGCTGACGGCGGCCACATGACAATGAAGGACCTCGCCGCATACCAGGTGGTTTGGCAGGAGTCGCTGGTCGCGGAGCAGTACGGCGGCTACGCCCTACACCTAAACGGCAACCTCGGTGGAGTCGGGCTGATCGAGTCGTTCAATCTCGCTGAGGTTTCCAAACTGGCCGATTACGGCCCCTGGTGGAAATCGGGTACGGCCGTGCGCATGGCCGCCGACATCACCTCACATTTCGACGCCAACTTCCTGCCTGCGGAGACGATCGCCAAGACATACCCGGGCATGGACTTCTCGCCTGCCGCTCGGGTGACCCGCAAACACGCCGAGGAACTGTGGCGGCGTATGCAGGCCGGCGCCAAGCTCGGCACCTACTTGAAGTCACCACATTCTGATTCCGTGGTGGCGGTGGACCGCTGGGGCAACATGGCCGCCCTCACGCACAGCATCAACACCATCAGCTGGGGCAAAACCGCCATCAACATCGACGGCATATCCATCGGCGACCCCGCATCTTTTCAGCAACAACTGGTTTCCAGCGTCAAGCCGGGCTCACGTCTGCCGTCGCCGGTCGAAACCGGCGTCCTGTTCAAGGATGGCAAGCCCGTGGTGGCATTTGCCGCCATGGGCGCAGGAATGCACCAGCGCACCTTCCCTTGCCTGACCAACGTGATCCGCCACGGCATGACGGTTTCCCAAGCGATCAACGCGCCAGATCTGCTTTACCCAGTGGTCGACAGCACAAGTCAGCAGGCCACCACCATCCAGGTTCCCGCGGGCCGCTTCGACAAAGACGTCCTGGAAGCCATCGGCTACGCCTACCGGGAAGACCCGTACGGTGCGACACAGGGCTACTGGGTGGCGATCAGCCGCGATCCACAGACCGGCAAACTCGAAGCCGCGTGCGCTAACCGTAGCAACGGTGCGGCCGTCGCCTACTGATCACGCATCTGAGGGACTATCCCGGGATCGGTGCGTCTTGTCTGGCGAGTTGTGGCGAGCGACGCTGTCTCCGGTGCGATGTGGCTCGTGAGCGAGCCAGGTGATGGGGGAGTGGAGCATGCTCGTCGATCCGGAGCGGAGCATGGGTGCCTCCTGGGTGCACGGACTCACGAGTGCTGATGTGGAGGGAACTCCCCGCTTCGGCGAGATCGCACATCCGATCGCGGAGCAGTTGGAAGGAACGATCCTCGTCGCGCATAACCTGCCGTTCGACGTGAGGTTCCTCGAAGCCGAGTTCGAGCGTGCCGGTCTGAGCCTTCCTGCCGACACGGGCGTGTGCGCCCTGGAAGTCGATCGCCTGCTCCGCAACACGCTCATGTCGAGGTCAATCCGGCCAGTTGTTGTTTGAGCACATCAAACCCGGCGTCGAGGGAGATCACCTGGCCGGTGATCGAGCCGAAGCCGCCGTCGGCGAGCAGCGCGACCGCGGCGCCGACGTCTTCGGGCTCGAGAACTCGGCCGTGAACCGACCGTTGAGCGATGGAAGCGCGCACGTCGCCGGTGAAGACGTCGGCAGTGGCGTCGGTGTTCACCGCGCCCAGCGCGAGGGTGTTGACGGTGACGCCGTACTGCCCGGCGTCCGCGGCGACGTGCCGGCTGAACGTGTTCAGCGCCGCCTTGGCGGTGGAATGCGCGGCGAGCATGCCGACCGTGTTCGCGACGGTGCTGGAGATGTAGATGATCCGTCCGGCACGCTGGTCGCGCATGATCGGAAGAACTCGCTGGGTCAGGTGATAGGAACCGGCGAGTTCCCCGACCACCTTGTGGACGAACGCCTCCCATGGCAGCGAGGCGAGCGGCTCGAACGGTGGCGGGACCGTGTTGGCGCTGCACACGAGAACGTCCACGCGCCCGTGCTCGGCGCGGACCCGGTCGACCAACGCGGTTGCCTGGGTGTGGTCGCAGACGTCTGCCTGCTCCGCCTGGGCGGTGCCGCCCACCGCCTCGATGCCGGCGACCACCTGCTCGGCCGCATCGGCGTTGCGGTGGTAGTTCACGATCACGTGATGCCCGCGCCGCGCCAGGCCGGCGGCGATCGCCGCGCCGATGCCGCGGCTCGCTCCGCTGACAAGTGCCACCGTGCTCGTCATCAGTTCCTCCCTCTGTGCCAAGGAGATCCGACGTTAGGCACCTGGGCTTACTTCAGGTAAGGACTTACCTTTGCGTAAGCTCCAAACGTGGGAGAAAATGTCGAGGCCAAGCGGCTTCCGCGCGACAGGCACAGTGATCTGTTTCACAGCGAATGCCCGGCCCGGGCCGTCTTCGACCGCATCACCGGCCGCTGGGCGCCGCTGGTCCTGGTCAAGCTGGCCGAAGGCCCGATGAGGTTCTACGAACTGCGCGACCAGATCGGCAGGATCAGCGAGAAGGTGCTGTCGGAGAAGCTGCGCCTGCTCACCCGCGACGGGCTGGTCGAGCGCACGGTCGAGCCGACCATCCCGCCAAGGGTCAGTTACGCGCTCACGGAGACGGGCCACAGCGTCGCCAAACCGCTGCGCCAGCTCATGCGCTGGGTGGCCGACCACGGCGACGCCATCCTCGCCGCCCAGGCACTGCACGACGAGCGGAGCTGACGCGGCCAGCACTTCCCAGGCCGTGGACGGCTGCTTCCCATACGGCAACGCGGTCGCGCTCGCCGCGGAGATCCCCGGCGCCCGGCTGCTCCCGCTCGAAGGCGTCGGCCAGGACCTGCCGAAGGCCGCGGGCGACGCTCGCGTCCGCGCTGCTGGAGCACACAGCCGGTCACCTACGACACGTTCTGCACGATCACGTCCGCGGACCCGAGCAGCAGTCCGGTGTCGGTGCGTGCCTCGACGCTGCTGTGCAGCACGCGCCCCCTGGCCGGAGCCGCGTTCGCGGTCAGCACGCCCGGAACCGTCCACTGTGTACCGGGCTGGCGGAGTGCGCTGGTATCGCTCACGTTCAGCGATCCGAACGACGGTGCGCTGAACACGTCCAGGTAGTTGAACGTGGTCGATCCGCTCGGCACGGTGAACGCGACGACCCGCACCATCCACGTGCCGGGCTTGAGGTCGGTGGTGATCGTGACCGTTTCCTCGGAGTCGCGGTCGGCTTGGGAGCCGCGCTGCACGCATGTTCCGCTGGAGCAGTCGAAGACGTACAGATCGAGGTCGGCGCCGAGGTCCGAGACGCCGCCGATCCGCGCCCGCAGCTGAGTCGTCCCCGGTGTCACCATGACCTGGAACTCCTGCCGCGCCTGCTCGGTGATGGTGGGCGTGGCCAGGTGGGCGCTGCCCAGCGCGGTGCTCGTCGCCTGGCCGGTGAAGCCCGCCAGCGTGTTGTTGAGCGTGTACTGGCGGTTGACCGGCTCACCGATCCGCGCCGACGGGATCGTGTCCGGGTTCGGCGTGATCGGCACACCGAGCGCCGAGGTGGTCACGGTGTACGGCGTTGACGCCGCGTCCGAGGTGAATCGGGACTCGACCACGACCTCCCAGACGCCGGGTGTCGGGTTGTCGATCGTCCGGCTGGTCGGCGAGCCGTTCGCGCACGATCCCCCTGGTGCGGGCGGGGTGAAGCACGAAGAGAGGTTGTTGGAGTCGGCGCTCGTGCCCCACGGCGTGTACCGCAGGAAGCGGATCTGGCCGGCTCCCGCCTGGAGGTCCACCTTCAGCACCGGCGTTCCGGCAGCGACGCGGACGAAGTGGCTCACTGTCCTGTTGCGACTGACAGAACCACTGTGTCGAACGGTGAAACCGTTGCTGGCGTTGAGTTCTTCGGCGGCCACGACGGTGTTCATCGTCTGGTACTCGGTGCCCGTGGTCATCGGGCTGTCCAGCTCCAGGATCGCCGAGTGCACGCCTGCGGTGCGCGGGTTGACCTCGACCTGGAGCTTGACCGCGTGCCCCTTGCGCAGGGTGATCGTCGTGGGGGAGCGGAAGGTGCCGTCGTTGCCCTGCCACGAAACCTGGTAGGTGATCGGGCTTTCCGGGCCGGAGTCGCGGGTGAACGTGTACTCGCGGGTGTAGCTGTCGCCGACCCGCACGCCCTCGCGGTCGTGGATGCCGACGCCGATGTTGGCGGTGGGCAGGAGGTCGGACTGCGCGGTGCGCACCGGCACGGCTGACCGGATGTCTGTCACAGTGACGTTGGCGCGCAACAGTTCCCACGCGCGGTCGACCTGGATCAGACCGGCGCCCTGTTCGTGGGCCTGGTAGCCGGGGATGGACCGCGTCGAGAACGTGATCGCTCGCCGGAGCTGGGCCGCGGAGTGCCCGACGCCGTTCGCCCTGGCCGCGCTCAGCAGCAGCGCGGCGGCTCCGGCGGTCTGTGGCGATGCCATCGAGGTGCCGTTGAACATGCTGTAGCCGGGCGGCAGCTGGTAGGTGCCGGGGACCGGCTGGCCGGCCGCCCATGTCGGCGTGGTGGAGATGGCCGAGCCGGGGGCGATGACGTTGGGTTTGAACCCGCCGTCCTCCCGTGGACCGCGCGCGGAGGACGGGTACAGGTTGTCCTCGGCTGCCGAGTCCGATCCGTAGTTGCGCTGCCAGCTCGCCCGCGAGATGTAGTTGCCGGAGCTGATCACCTTGGCTGCCACGGACGGATCGCCCGCGGAGTTCACCCCGGGGCCGCCGTTGCCGCCGGAGAGGAACAGCTGTACGTCGTAGGTGTCGACCAAACTGTTGTACAGCAACGCTTGTGCGCTGTTGCCGTCGTTGAGCGCGATCAGTCCGCCGACCGACAGGTTGACCACGTCGGCGTTCGCGTCGCGCGCGGCGTAGATCATGCCCTCGAACAGCCCGTGCGTCGTGCAGCCGTCGGCGACGCACGCGCGCACCGAGATCAGCTTGGCGCCGGGGGCCGCACCGCTCATGGCGCCGCCGAAGAGCCGGTTGCCCGCGGCGATGCCCGCGACGTGCGAGCCGTGCGGGTGCAGGGTGAGCCCGATGTTGACCGACTGGTGGGCCGGATCGGTCCGCACCGCGAACGGCATGGACTCCGCGATCGGAGTCGCGGGGTTGTCGGTGCCGAAGTGGCCGACGTCGTTGCGGACCTTGTAGTTGGTCATCGCCTTGTCGTCGGTGAAGTCCTTGTTCTGGTTGGTGTCCACCCACACGGTGTCGGTCGCCCTGTCCCAGGTGACGCCGAACGTGCCCACGCTGCCCGCCGGGTTGCCGTCGCGGTTGACGTCGTTGCCGACCGCGCCGCCCATCCGCGGGACCCGCTCGTCGAACACGCCGAAGCTGACCGCGCCCGCACCCGCCGGTGGGCGGTGATCGGCCGGGAGCGACCCGGTCATGTGCACCCACGTCGGGTCGTTGTCCACGTTCGCGCCGTTGACGAACTCGCCGTCGGTGTAGGTGACCCAGTCGACGATCTTGCGCTCGCCGGTGCTGGTGGTGTTCAGCGAGGGGTGGCCGAGGTCGACCCCGGAGTCCACGACGGCGATCCTCACGCCTCGGCCGTCCCAAGCCGGGTGCGCCTGCGCGAACTGCGCGGCTCCGGTGTCACCGGTCGGCAGGTAGGCGTTGACCCGGGGCGTCGTGGCGTCGGGCGGCGGCTGCGGAGTCGGCGCGGTCTGGCCGCCGGGTCTCGGATCGTCCAGCTGGACGGTCTCGGCGACGTCCACCGCCCGCACGTCCGGCAGCGCGGCCAGCTTCCTGACCTGGTCTACCGGGGCCTCGACGCGCACGTAGCCGATCTCGTCGGCGCGGAAACCGACCCGGGCACCCGCTCTGGAGAGCTGGTCGGCACCCCGTGCTGCGGCACCTCGGCGCGTCATGACGAGCAGGGTCACCGTGCGCTGGCCGCGCTGGACGGCCTCGGCGAGCAGCTTCTCGTCGTGCCGCCCGAGCGCGGCCTCGTCGGCGCGCGGAGCGGTCGCGGCGGACTGCGCCGAGCCGGTCAGCGCGATGGCGGTCGTGAACGCCATCCCGAGGGCGAACCGGGCGCGCTTCCGCCAGTGGCGTCGGGACTTCATCCCATTCTCTCCTTTGGGTCGCGTCGAAGCTGGGAGGAACTAAACGCGCAGCCCGTGTAAAGGAGACGTGATGAATCGCGAAGCTGTAACTGCTTCGGGGGACGCCGCCGGGCCGCACATCACATCTCTCGATGATTGTTGTGAAAATCGATTTCCCTTCTTACTGTCGATCGCCTTCCGTCTACTCTCGATAGGGGGCATTCGTGCCCGTTTCGCATGTGGTCACCGCGGTCGCGCTGAGCGTCGGTCTCACCGCGTCCGCGCCCGGCACCTGGGAGTCCGCCGGTGCTCTTCCCGCCGCCGGGGAGAACCGGATGTGGGACATCGCGGCCGTCAGGGCCGGGGACGTCTGGGCTGTCGGCGGCCAGGACCTCAAGGACCAGCGCGGGCGACCGCTCGCGCTGCGCTTCGACGGGACGAAGTGGACCGAGCACGCCGTGCCGGGTGACGGCAACGACCAGATCTTCCGCGTCGCGCCGCTGGGCCCGGCTGATGTCTGGGGCGCGAAGAACGGCTGGCAGGACGCGACCGGTGGCAAGGTCGGCCTGGTGCGCTTCGACGGGACGACGTGGTCGGAGGTGACCATCGCCCCGGTCGCCGGAGGTACCCACGCGGGACTCATGGACGTCCGGGCGTTCGCGATGCACAACGTCTGGGTCATCGGCAACACCGACCACGACGGCGCGGGCAGGACGTGGACCGTGCTGCCCGCGCCCGCGAGCGGCTTCTACTACACCATCGGCGGCGACCCGAGGAACCCCGTCATCGTCGGCAACGAGGGCGATCGTGCTGTGGCACAACGGTGGGACGGTGCCGCGTGGCGGCCGATGACGATGCCCGACCTCGGCAACGCCTACCTCGTCCGCCTCGTCGAGCGGGGCGGGAACCTTCTCGCCGTCGGCTCCACGGAGACCGCGCGCGCCGACCTCCGCGAGTCCGCTCCCACTCCGCGTGCAGGGAGCAGGCCCGTCGCGGTCGAACTCGTCGGCGGCACCTGGATCCGGCGGGACCTCCCCGCGGTCGCCGGTGAACTCGCCACCGCCACGCCCGACGGCAACGGCGGAGCCTGGGTGAGCGGTCAGCGCGCCGGTGGCGCGCACGAGCCGTTCTTCCTGCACTACGACGGAAACCGGTGGACCGAAGCCGGTCTCGGCGAGAGCCTGGCGGGCAAGCCCGCGAACTTCTTCGGCATCACCACGGTCCCCGGCACGCGCGAGACCCTCGCCGCCGGCGGTTCCGGGGAGTACCACTCCGCCACGTCGAGCCGGCTGGCCAAGCTCACCAGGAAATAGCCGCCACCTGCGGTTCAAGAAAACCTGCGAGGTCGGTCTGGATGGTTGCCCGACACGATCCTCGAAGAAGTTGAGAACCGTGCGGGAAACCATCATCACGACACTGGTGGCGCCAGGGTAGAAACGAAGTGTCAAAGGGGACACGGGTGACGTTGTGCTGCGACGCGCTGGTGCGCGAGACGGTGATCCGTGCACCAGCGAGGAGCGGGCGTACCGCAGTCGTCGATCTCAAGCTACGCCACAGAGTCGCCCACCCACGACGTCGCCTCGACGCAGCGAACCGGCGAGGTGGAAACCGTAGATGTCGGTGATCCACAGCGGCTGTGCGCCCGTCAGCGCGGATTGGCCCTAGGTCGTTCGTTGACCAACAGCGTCGTTGGCCCGCGTATGCGGGGACGAGTTGATTCCGAACCGCGACCGTGTCGGCGCGGCCATCCGCGTAGGGGATGCGAAAGCGGCACACGCCGAGCCAGAGACCGTCCACTGTCCGGAACCACCCGGTCAGCGTGCGCTCGACCCGCCTGATCATCACACCTTTACCGCGGTGACGCCGTGGCGGGGCTCGGATAGGCGGTGGCACTGAACTCCGCGCGTGCGGCTTCGTCCGAGGCATCGAGGAACCACCGACTGTCCACGCCGGACAGTGCGCACACCGAACAGGAGACGCGAAGAACTTGGTCGGTGGTGAGGGTCGCGGTGTAGCCCGTCACCGCCAGAACGTGCTTCCCGAGAACGCAGTGCGCGGGCAGGAGCACGACCCGTGCACCGAATCCGTCGATCCGATGCTGAGCCGGACGAGTGGTCGAGAAGCGCCCGATGTCGCGGGAAACCATGTCGCGGGAAACCATTGGGAGGGAACACCTTCATCCTGTCGACTGACTAGTCGACGTGGCAGCTGTGGAACGGTGAACGCGGTCCAGATCGGCTCGGGCGAGCTGGCCGCAGGTGCTGTGGGACCGCCGGGCCCGGGCATGCTGATGTGGATCGAGCGGGGGCGGGCGGCGGCGGCGCCCCGGCCGGTGGCGTGGACTTCGACCTCGCGGTAGCGCAGATACCAGTCCCCGGCACCGACGCCGTACCAGCGACCGTTGGCGCAGCGCAGCTCGACATCCGCGGTTGGCCAGGGGCCCAAGGGAAGCAGCACTGTCCCGCGTTGGCGCACCCGCGCGGCGAGCTTGCGGGTCTGGGCTGCGTTGATCGTGGTGGTGCCAGCGAAGGCGACCAGGTGGCGTGCTCCTCGAACATGCCTCGGTCTGGAAGGTCGACCACAGCTACCTGTCTGCGGCTACGTGCTGTCGTTGACCATGCCGAGCTAGGCTCGCCTTGGAACTGCCGGCGAGTTCGCGAGCTTGCTCGCCGAGGTCCTCGGCGGACTCGGCCTGAACAGTGAAACGCGCTGCCACAGAAGCGTAGGCCGATTCACATCTGTGCTAGTCCGGTGTGCAGGCAGTACCGAATCAGTACAGAGCTTCCGGCAAGCCCGCGACCTCGGGATGTGCTCGGCATTCGTCGCCAAGTCGGCGTCAGGGAAGTGTCAGCGGCACGGACAAGACTGGTCCCTGGCCGATGAGCCGCGCACACCACTGATCCACGGAACGAGGTCGACGATCATGAAGAGGTTCGCCAGGGCAGGAATGATCACCGTCGCGGCGATTGCCGCCATGGTGGTCGGAACTGGAGCCACCAGTGCCGCTTCTCCTGACGCTGGCACGATCAGTGTGAAGGACGTCAACCAGTGGTATGCCGATGTGACCGTCAAGAACACTCGTGGCGACGGTTGGTGTGTTCAGGCGGAGGTCTACTGGTTCGGCTATGACGTCGAGCGCGAGTACGACTTCGACAGCTCGAAGGTCGTGTGCGGCAAGGGTAAGACTGCCCGCCTGCAGACCAACCCGGGTGACGGCATCACGTTCAAGGCGAAGAAGCTCTGGATCGTCATCAACACCAGGAACCCCAGCGGTTCCTGGATCACTCCGACGAAGCGGTCGTACTCCCGCAGTTGGTGAGCCACCATCACGGCGAGGCGGTACCGCAGGCAGGGCGGCAATGGCGTTCAGGGGGTCAACGGAGTCGGCGCCGAGGTGGCGAATCCGCTGGCGTGCGAAGTCATCCACAGCGTGCCCTGGATGTGTCGGGGATCGACGGTCTCGGCATCCCCGGAGATATCGAGACCGTTCACCGTCGTGCCTAGGCGAGAAACCTCGGGCTCCCGCCACTGCAAGAACGCGACGAGCACCGATCGGCAATGATCAGCCTGTGGGCCTTGGTGATCTCGGTGGGGTCCTCGGCGGCGAGCAGGTAGTTGTAGCGGGTGGTCTCGGGGTAGCTCGCCGAGTGCAGGCTGCGGTCCCAGTCCCGCGGGAAGCCCGCCCAGATGTGGGACAGGGGTGCGGTGAGCTTGTCAAGATCGAGAAGGGGCATCGGAAGGCTGGCGAGTCAAGGGGTCGACGAGCGGTGTGCTCGACCTCGAAGCCGTGCCAAGATCAAAAACAGGAGGCCCTCCGCAGTGTCTGACCTGCGAAGAGCCTTCTGGCCGTCGGGATGACAGGATTTGAACCTGCGACCCCTTGACCCCCAGTCGTGGAGGGTCGTAGCGGCGTGCTCCGGTCGGTTTTTCGAGGTCAGCCTCCAGTGTAATCGGCCGAGTAAAGGAGTCTCTGGTTTCGGGCAGGTGGCGGTCCACCACCGGGATCATGCCGGACACATCCGCGCTGGCGCGGGACTTCGGAACGAGCCCGTCGCTCACCTATGCCGCAGTGGACGCACCCCCGCTGCACGGGGACTTCTATTGGTGTGCCACCGGCGACACCACGACCACGGACGCACCCCCGCTGGCGCGGGGACTTTCGACCCATCAGAATCGATTCGTCGTATCCGGGGGGACGCACCCCCGCTGGCGCGGAGACTTCCCTGCTGGACGTGCACTTCTACCGCTACGTTATCTTATTGAGACCGTTGGTGTTCGAAGGTAAGCAGATCGGCACCGCGCTGATCACGGGCAAAGTCGAGTTCGACGCCATGCTGGCCATGCACGGCAGCGTATCTTCTGGTGCTGGGGTGCGGCTGATAAGTCGCCGCACCATGCACCATGCACCACGTCCGCAATCTGCTGGCGAGGCGGGAGCGGTGCGCCCCCCTTCCGGCTAGCGGCGCTTCCAAGAGCAGGTGTGTCCAAGGTGGACTCTTGTCACGGCTGTTCCCACCGAATAGCCAAGCGGGCTTGGTGAATGGTGAGCGGCTCGTTGGCGGCGCGGTAGAGGTTGATGTGTTGCCGTCATAGGTCGCGGGCCAGGTCCGGCGGGTCGCAGTCGCTGGCGATCAGGGCGGCCTTGTTCAGGCCGTGCGTGCCCAGCCGAGCCCGATTCGCGATTCGCTTGGGCATGTCGGTCAAGGCATGGAGCTACTCGCAGCTGGTTTGATCGAATGCGCTGACAGCAAGCAGGCCCACGCCGAGTGGGGAGGGGCTCCGTGTGCCATTCGGGGAGTTCAGCCTCTACAAGGGCGCGCCGAATAGACAAGGAGAGTCGGAGCCTTGATGCGACGTTGGTGGGCTCAAACGCTGTCGGTGTCGCTGGATAGGCTCGGAGTTCGCGTGGCCCCGGCTTGACGCTGACGCTGGGAGGGGGCACCGGTGGTGCTGGTGGTCAGGACGTGGACCGGCCGCGAGACCAAGGCGTTGCGGGATGCCCGGCGGATGAGCGCCAAGGAGTTCGCCGCGCATTTGGGCTTCGATGAGAAGGCTGTTCTCGGCTGGGAGAAGGGCGCCACGCTCCTACCGCGCACCCAGCAGGTTCTCGACGTCGACCTCGCTCGGGCACCTGAAGATGTACGGGCTCGGTTCGAAGCCGCGTTGGCGGCGTTCCCGTCACCAGCGGTCGCCGCAGGGACATTGGGCCGCGAGTCGGCTGGACGCAGCGAGGTGTTGTTGGAGTCGATGCTGCAGCACGAGGAGTTCGCGCTTCTGCCGTACGTGCCACCGGCGGGGGCGGCGGAGCGGTTGGAGGAGTTTCTGGCCTCGGCCTCGCGGGTGTATCTGCTGTCGGGGTCGGCTGGGTCGGGCAAGACTTCGCTGCCCGCGGCGAGGGCATCGATGGCGATCTGCACGACCTCCCTGCCGGGGGAGCCCCCACACGCGCCACTCAACCATGGCGCTGCGAGGACCACACCTGCACATCTCCGCCACGCAGTGGGCGACGCCGTTGCGCCTCTCCTGTTGCCATTCCAGGGTGCCAACGTTTCAGATCCGTCGGGCCGCGCGCCATGCTCGGGAGTAGTGGCCGTTGTCGTCCAGCAGCGACGTACCGCCGAAGTCGCCGAGGGTGGGACCGTTGGCGCGTTCCCGGCTCGATATGAAGCGGTGCTGGCGGTTGGTGTCGATTCCCAGGTATATCCCGACGTGATCGAGCTGGGCGTCGGAGTCCTCGGCCTCGAAGAACACCAGATCGCCCGGCTGCAAACGGGAATGGGCGGTCGCGGTGCTCTTGGTGTCGGCCACCAGGAGCGTGCCGGGACTGTACTTCGCCATCGCGTAGGCGCGGCGCGGCAGGCCGGGACCCGAGGTGTTGCCGCTGAGCAACGGGTATCCCATGCGGTAGCCGTAGACGAGCCGGACGAAGCCGGAACAGTCGACCGCACCGTAGCGCGCGGGGTCCGGCTTGCGCTTGACACCGTCACCGAAGGTCCAGGGCGTGCCGAGGTAGTCGATGAAGTCGGAGCGCTCCAGTCGTCCCGCACCGGATGACGCGACCGGACCGAACGCGGCGTCGCCCTGGAAACGGACGCCTTTGGCATCTCGCCGCGCTCGTGCGCCCTCGATGTAGCCCATGGCGATGGCGAACATGTCCGGCTCGCTGGTGTCGCGAGCCTTGGTGAACCACGGGGTAAACCAGGGCTCGGTCTCGGCACCCGCTCGCCATGCGGTGGGCAGCAACCGCACCCACGTGGTCGTCACCACGGCTGCGGCGGTGAACGCGGGCTCGGTGAACGTGCGTTGCGGTCCGGTGACCGTCACGGTCCGCGCGCCGTCGGTGAGCGTCATGACCACAGCGCCCGCCGCGTCCCGGACGACCGTGCGGTCCGGTCCGCGCAGGCGCTCGTAGCCGACCGCGCCGGAAGGCTTCGCATCGTGTTCGGCGGCAACAGGTTCCGGAGCTGGGTCGTGCGCGCCGGCCACCTCGCTCACGAAGTGCACGACGCCCCAGAACGCGAGGCCGATGGTGGTGGCGACCGCGGCGGTGCGGACGACCTTGGTGGTGCGACTCATCCGGGTGGGCTCCTCAGATCGTGGGCACGAGGCCGGCCAGCACCCCGCTGGCGAGCACGCCGTAGCTGGCGAAACTGACGCTCGCGGTGGCCAGCAGCGTCGGCATCGGCGGCTGCCGCACCAACTGGTAGGCGATCAGTCCGGGAACGACGAACCCGAGCGTCTGGTGGGCGAAGAGCATCGGGTAGTCCTGCTGGATGAGCACGACCAGCGTCGTCTGCAACAGCACACCGGTCAGCACCACGGTGGCGAACAACCGCTTCCCGTACAGGATCACCAGCCGCTGCAACAGGGTGACCAGAGCGAAGGTCAGCGCTGTCATGGCGACGACGATCCCGGCCTTGCGGTAGTCCTCCACGAGGGTCAGCGCCAGCCAGCCCGGCGTGATCATGCCGCCGGGGGAGAGGTTCGTCGTCAGGTAGCACAGCAACGAGAACACCAACCCGATCGCCAGGCCGAGCGTGGCGACCTCGGGCATCAGCTGGACGTTCACCGGCCGGCCTCCGCGCGGTCCAGGGCGTCCAGCTCGTCCAGCAGCAGCTCGCCCTGCCCGTGGATGTTGCCGATGGTCACGACCGAGGCGTGCCCGTCGACGCCCGCGACGATCGCGTCGAGCAGGGCCCCGGGGTGGCGGTTGCCACCGAGGTCGGTCACCACCTCCTGCCACTGGCGGGCGATCCTCTGGCGGGCGCTGCGGGTGGGTTCGCCGATCAGCAGCACCCGCTCGGGGGCGAGCTCGGCGACCAGCGCGCCCATCTGGCCGTTGCGCTCCACGCGGTCCGGCCGGCAGTTGATCACGACGTGCAGCGGGCGCTCGATCGCGCCGTGGGCGAGCAGCTGCTCGATGTTCATCAAGGTGGATTCCGGGTCGTTGGCGGCGAACACGTTCGCCACGCTCAGCTGTCTGTCCTGGTGCCGGTAGCGCTTGACCGTCAGCACGCCGGGGTCCGGCGGCGCGGCCCACATCCCTTCGAGCGCCGAGTGCCTGCTCACGCCGAGCAGCCTGGCCACCGCCAGCGCGATCGCCACGTTCTCCTTGAACGTGATCCAGCCGAACCGGGCCATCTCCGCGTCGGTCACGGTCTCCGGGTCGACGGAGACCAGCGCGCAGTCGCGGCTCGCGGCCTGCTGTTCCAGGATCTTCAGCCGCTCCCGCTCCGCGGTCACGCAGATCCCGCCGACCGGCATGGACCGGCTCAGCGAGCGGGCGACGTCGTCCAGGGTCGGACCCATCTCGGCGAGGTGGTCCTCCCGGACGTTGCACAGCACGCCGATGGTCGAGCGCACCAGCTTGCGCTGGTTGATCTCCTGGAGGTCGGGCAGCACCGCCATGCACTCGATCACCAGCGCGTCCGGCCGGTAGGCGGCGGCCTTGCGCACGATGCCGATCTGCTCGACCACGTTGGCGATGCCGAACTTGCGGTACACCGGTTCCTCGCTGCCGTCGGGGTGGATGAACCTGGCGGCGGTGCCGGTCGTCTTCGCCACGGTGACCAGGCCGCCGCCGCGGAGCGCACCCGCGCACAGGCGGGTGATCGAACTCTTGCCCCGGATGCCGTTGACCAGGACCCGGTGCGCGATCACGTCGAGGTTCGCGTTGTGCCGCCGCTGTTCGACCACGCCGCTGACCAGCAGGCCGACACAGGACAGCAGCAGCACGCAGTACATGAAGGTCACCGGAGCCCGACCCGCGTCTCGCAGCGCTGGAACTGGACCGTCTTGTCGAGATCGAGGTCGCCTTCGATCCGTTCGAACAGCGTCGTCTTTCCGAGGTCGTCCTCGATCCGCTGGAAGAGCGTCGTCTCCTCGGAGGCGTTGCCGGCGGGGCGACGCACGTCACCGAGCCTGCCGACCCCGTCGACCAGGCCCTGTCGGCAGATCTCCAGGCAGGACGTGATGGTGCCGATCTCGTCGTGGCGCCGGGAGAACAGGACCGTCGACCGGTCGCCCGCGACCAGCCGGTCGGCCTGGCCTGCCAGGGCGCGCAGCGGCCGGATCACTAGGAAGTGGTGCCAGCCCAACAGGAGCAGGCCCAACAACAACGCGATCAGCGCGACGACCAGGGTGCGGTCCCGCACCGTGTTGCCGGTCAGCGCGAGGTCGGCGACCGGTTTCTCGGCGACGAACGACCACGCGAGCCTGCCGAGCGCTCCTTGGCGCAACGTGGTCGCGGTGACAACGGCCGTGTCGTCCACCACGCGCACCACGGCGTCCTTGTCGCGGGCCTCGGTGACGCCGCGGCGAACCCGCGCCACGGTCACCTTCTCGAAGGCGACGTAACCGCCGGTCGCGACCAGGGTGTGCATTTCGGCGTCGAGCAAGCGCACCTCTCCCGGTGCCCGACGCAGCAGGTCGGCGACCCGGTCCACGTCGAACTCACCGATCGCGGCGCCACCGCCGGGCAACGGGACATGCGCGTAGAGCACGGCCACCCGGCCGCGGCTCTCGTCCTGCCGAACACCCTCGAACGCCGGTGGCACCGTCTGGGTGCGCAACGGCTCGCGACCGACGCGGTACCCAGGACGGCCGGTCTCATCGACCAGGTACACGCTGCGGTACCGCTCTTGGGTCGCGTGCAGCTCCTTCAGCGCGGCCTCGGGAACAGCCGCGACGGTGACGGCGGCCTTGAGGTCGGTGAGTCCGCTGGTGAAGCTGCGCTGCACAGCGGTAGCGGCCATCGCGGTCTGGTTGTGCAGGCTCGCGGCGACCGACTGCGGCACCGCGACGGCACGGTCGCCGATGACGAGCACGCAGCCCGCGGCCCAGGCAACAACCGCCAGGGAGGCGAGGAGAACGGCGAATCCCGCCGACATCCCGCGCTTGCGGGCCCGGGGCCCACGTCTTCGACCCCTCCTGACAGCGGTTCCCGGCCGGACCAGGGTGGCCTTCATCGTCACGCGGCAGTGCTCGACAGCATCGGCTACGCGCCGCAGCTCGGCGGCGCGGGGTGTGCTGACCCGGGTGTCCAGGTCGCCGTCAGCGACGCGGATCGCGTCGTGACGCACGCGCTTCAGCGGAGCTACCAAGGTGCGGTTGATGAGCACGAAGCCGGAGATCGCGACGACCACGAGCAGGGCCGCGGGGAGCGCGCCATCGAAGCCCGTGGTGGGGGAGGCCGCGGCGTGCGCGATGCCGACAGCCCCCAGGACCAGGGAGTCGAGTTCGGTGGAGCGAACGGGGGCGTAGGTCACGACAGCGTGCTCTGGGCCGGACGCGCCGTACAGGGTGCCGTGTTCGCCCCTGGCCGCGGCCGCTCCTGCATGGGCGACGAGCGACCGCACGGTGTGATCGGGTTCGTCTCGGCCGGATGCGACGACCTGGCCGGAAGCGGTGGTGAAGGTGAGTGCCTGCCGCAGTTCGCTGTGCGCCTCGACCTTCGGCAGCGCGACCCGGCTCGTCGCGGCCAGCAGCCGGTTGTCGGGCAGGGCGATGGCGGTGACAGTGCGCAGGAATCCGTCGGCGACCGAGACCGGGGCGACGGCCACGTCGACGATCGCCGGCGGTAGCACCTCGACCGGCACCTGCTCACCGGTCGATGCCAGCAGCGCTCGGGTGCGTCCGTCCATGACCACGGCACCGTGCCACTGCCGGAGCTTGGGGAGCCGGAGCAGCAGCTCCTCCGCTGTTGGCGCGGGTGCGGCGGCCGCTACCTGCAGGTCGCTCGCGCCCTGGTTGATCGTGGCGCTGAGCGACGCGACGACGCCGGCGACCAGTTGGTGCTGTGATTCGGCGACCGCGCGGGGCACAGGGCCGGAGTCTCGTACGGTCAGGAGCAGTCCGGCCAGCCCGGACAGCAGGACCAGCAGGGTCAGAACGGTGCCTGATGGGACACGAATCCCCGACGGAAACCTGTTCTCCGGTAACTGTTCCTCAAGCTTTGCTCTCGACCTGGATTTTCTCCGAAAGGTCTTGGTCACCCTTGTCTCCGTAGTCGTTTCCGGCTAAGCAGGTTTCGCGCTCGTGTCTTAGGCACTTGAACGGGATGGTTGAACACACGTCCGGGGTGTCACCCCCCGATGGGTTCACGATCGTTTGCCATCTAGGTGAGAGTTCGCTCTGAATTAAATAACTATTGAGTAACGGGGTGTGAGTTTGATGGGAATTTCTCTTCGGTGGCGCCGGGGTCTGCCAATTCTCGGATCTCTTGTCCTGGTCGCATTGTTCGTCCTGCTTGCCATTACGCCGAAGGGTGCGGTACTGCGACGGGTATCCGCTGGTGGAGATCCTGTCGAGGTGGTGCTGGAGCACGCGGTGGGGCTGCGGCCCGACGCCCGTTACCGGCCACCGGGGGAAGTCGAACGCCGAAAGTTCGTCATTGAGATGCGTGAGCTGCACATCATCGGACAGGTGAATGGCGGCCTGGCTCAGTTGGGCTTCACGGTGACCTTCGACGAGGACCCGGCCACCGGCCGCCGCTACGCGCTCGTCGACGACGAGCCGGGTTCGGAGTGGGCGTGGGGGCTCTACCTCGTCGACCTCAGCGGGCCGCCCAGCGTGCTGGTCGAGGTGCCGCACCCCAACTCCGACCTGCGCACCGAGGAGGTCGGTCTGGCGATGTGGCGAGCGGTCCCCGGCGCGATGCTCGCGGTGTCCGGCACGCACCGCAGGGTTGGTGGCGGTGCGGGCGATGTGGCCCATCGGACCGACTCGATGTTCCACGCCATCGCGGTCGACCACGCCCGCCGCGGCGTGCCACAGGTCCAGTTCCACGGGTTCGACGACGGCAGCCTTCCCGGGGTCGATGTCGTGGTTTCGGTCGGTAACGGACGGCCTGGTCCGATCGCGCGTGAAGCCGCCGACGGCATCGCGGACAAGGGGTTGGACGTGTGCGTGGCATGGCGGTCGAACTGCGGTGAGCTCGAAGGGTTCCGCAACAAGCAGGGGAGCGCGGCGGCCGACCACGACGCGGTGTTCCTCCACGTCGAACTGAGTCGCTCCACCCGGGACACCGAGTCGGCATGGCTACGAGCCGTCATGGCGATCGCCGTTGCGGGACTGGCCGACCGGTAGGAGGCGTTCTCGTTGCCGTCGACGTTCGTCCAAGCAGCCAAGTCCCCAGTTGAACGAGTTGGTGACGCGGGTTCGCGGGGGGCCGCTGTTCGACGACCGATGTTCTGAACCCGATACCGCTCCCACCTGGCGAATTCGTTCGGAACACGTGCCCGCACAGCGGTTTCTTGCGGTCTTCGCGCAGTTCTTTAACCGTGCGCTGGTCGACTCGAATCTGCCCGAGTCACCCACCCGGAAACCGGAAGTTGCGTGCTATGGCTCAATCTCTTGAGGCCTGGGTTGAATCCGAGGTCAAACCCTATGCGAGCCGGTCGCTGGCCTATCTGTCGCAGTACCACTTCTTTCGTGACCCGACCAGGCCGGTGTTCTCCGACCCCGAGCTGTTCTTCTCCCCGGCCGATGGTGTCGTGCTCTACCAGGAGACGGTCAAACCGGACGAGGCGCTGGTCAACATCAAAGGGGTTCCGTACACGCCGCGCCAGGCGCTGCGCAATCCCTGGCTCGACCAGTCCTGCCTGATCATCGGCATTTTCATGACGTTCTTCGACGTGCACGTCAACCGCGTTCCGTACGCGGGGCGGCTGTGCTGGCGGATGCTGGACCCGGTCGACACGCTCAACTATCCGATGCTGGACATCGAGAAGGACCTCTTGGAAGAGCTGCGCGTGGATCCGGCCCGCGCCAGTTACCTCCACCACAACCAGCGCATGGTGAACCGGGTCGACGTGCCCTCGCTCAAGCAGTCCTACTACGTCCTGCAGATCGCGGACTACGACGTCGACTCCATCACGCCTTTCGACCTGGGGCAGAACCAGCAGGTCTGCCAGGGCAAGCGGTTCTCCCAAATCCGCTATGGCTCCCAGGTCGACCTGGTGATCCCACTGTCCGGGCACGTCGACTTCGTCCCCTTGCAGACGCCTGGAACGCACGTCGAAGCCGGGGTCGACCCGCTGGTCCGCGTCGTCTTCCCGAACTGACCCCCGCACGCTTTCGCCGAAGGAGCTGTCCCCGATGACCGCCACTGTCCCGTCGCAGGACTCGACCGCCCCGTGGGAGTCCACGGCGCCGCCCGTGAACCCGACCCAGTTGGCGCGGCCCGCGTTCCTGATGAACGCCCCGTTCTCCTACACCGCCGAGGTCGCCAACAACGCGTGGATGGAGGCACTGGCCGACGCCGACCGGATTCCCGACCACCGCAAGGCGATGACGCAGTTCTTCGAGCTCTACAACTACATCGCCGCCGAGGCCCTGGTGACGGTGCTGCCGACCCCGCGCCCCACCGGACTGCAGGACCTGGTGTTCACCGCGAACCTCGGGCTGGTCCTCGACCACTACCGGGACCGGAACACGGTGGTGATCTCCAACTACACCAGCGAACCCCGCAAGGCGGAGACACCGGTGGGCGTGAACTTCTTCCGCGCCATGGGGTACGAGACCTACGTGGCGCCGAGCCGCTTCGAGGGAGAGGCGGAGATCAAGCACCTGTACGGCAACGTCTACGTCGGTGGCTACGGCCAGCGGTCCGACCGCGAGGCGTACGAGTGGATGGAACGGACCTTCGACATGAAGGTCGTCAAGCTCGCGATGACCGACCCGCACCTGTACCACCTCGACTGCAGCGTCTTCCCGGTCACCGCCGAGAAGACGTTGGTGTGCACGGAGATGTACGAGGAGGACGAGATCGCCGAGCTGGAGAAGCACACCGAGATCATCGACGTCTCCGCTGAGGACTGCTACTCCGGCATCTGCAACTCGGTGCGGTTGCACAACGTCCTGCTGAACTCCTCGCACATCCACGACCTCAAAGCCGGGACCGAGGACTACCGGATGGAGCTCGCCAAGAACCGCAAGCTGGAGGACATCGCCTCCGGCCTCGCGTTCGAGGTCAGCTACTTCAACCTGGCCGAGTACCACAAGGCGGGCGCGTTGCTGTCGTGCATGGTGATGCACCTCAACCGCCTCTCCTACGCCTTCCAGCTCGTCTGATGAGCGGGACACCCGCGACGGTGCTGTGGGGCTACACCAAGGGATCGCGTGGCCGGCTGGGCTCCCTGATGCTGCTGGAGCTGCTGTCCAACGCGGCAGTGCTGATCCAGCCGCTGGTCGCCAGCTGGGTCCTGGACTCGCTGGAGGCGGACGAGGAGCTCGTGACCCCGGTGGTGCTGCTCGCCGTCGTGGGTGTCCTCGGCCTGGTGCTGGCGACGATCAGCCACTACCTGCTCGGCCGCCTCGGCGAGGGCATGGTGCTCGACGTGCGGCGCGGGCTGGTCCGCGGACTGCTGCACGCCCGCGTCGGCGATGTCACCGGTCGCCCGGTCGGCGACGTGCTCGCCAGGGTGGGCAGCGACACGACCCTGTTGCGGCACACGCTGTCCTCCGCCCTGGTGCACGGTGCGGTCGCGCCCTTGGTGCTCGTCGCCGCGCTCGCGCTGATGGCGTCGATCGACCCGGTGCTGCTCGTCGTGCTGCTGGTGGTGCTCGTTGTCACCAGCATCGCCGAGTGGTTTGCCCTGAAACGGATGTACGAGGCCGCCGAGCACGCCCAGGACCGCGTCGCCGGCATGCTCACCGCACTCCAACGCACCCTGATCGCCTTCCGCACCGTCAAGGCGTTCGGCACGGAGGACCGGGAGGAGCGGGCGGTCGCCGAGGACGCGCGCGCCGCCTACCGCGCCGGTGTGCGCCAAGCCTGGCTGGACGCGCTGGTCCAGGGGATCTCCATCGGGGCGCTCGAAGTCATGTTCCTGGTCGTGCTCGGCGTCGGCGCGACGCGCATCGTCTCCGGCGAGCTCCAGGTCTCCGACCTCGTGGCGTTCCTGCTCTACGTCACCTACCTCCGGGACCCCGTGGAGAACGGCGCGGACGCCGCGACCTCCCTCTCCGAGGGCTTGGCCGCCGTGAGCCGCGTCCAGGCCCTGCACGAGCTTCCCGCCGAACACGAGGAGCCCGCCGGGACACTCGCCCGGCATGAGGAGGGCGGCCTTCGACTCGACCAGCTGTGCTACTCCCACGATCGAGAACCCGTGCTGCGCGGAGTCTCGTTGACCGCGGGGCGCGGCCTGACCGTCCTGGTGGGACCGTCCGGTGCCGGGAAAACCACGGTGCTGGGGCTGATCGAGCGGTTCGACGACCCCGATCACGGCCGAATCCTGCTCGACGGCGCGGACATCCGCGGCCTGCCGCGAAGGGAGCTGCGACGGCGGCTCGCCTACGTGGAACAGGAAGCGCCGCTGCTGGGCGAGACCCTGCGCGAGGCGGTGCTCTACGGCGCGCCGGACACCGCGGAACAGGACCTCGACGAGGTGTTGCGCGCCGTCGCGCTCGACGAGTGGATCAGTACACTGCCCGAGGGCCTGGACACCGAGATCGGTGAACGCGGCGCCCGGATGTCCGGTGGCCAGCGGCAACGGCTCGCGGTCGCCCGAGCCGTGTTGCGCAGAGCCGAGGTGCTCCTACTGGACGAGGCGACCTCGCAGCTCGACGGGCGCAGCGAGGCACAGCTCCTGCGAGCCCTGCTCGACCAGGCACGCGTGCGCACCGTGATCGCCGTCAGCCACCGCTACTCGCTCGCCGCGCACGCCGACCACGTGGTGCTCCTCGACCAGGGTCAGGTCCTCGCGGTCGACACCCACGAGGAACTCCTGCGCGCCCACCCCCTCTACCGCGCCCTCACCAACACCTCCGACGACGAGGTCAGCTGGAGGTGCGCCAGAGCCGCCGCCGCGGGTGGCGACGGCAAGATCACCGGCCAGTAAGCCCCGCGCAGGGACACGAGGTTCGAGTTCCGGTTGCTCGTTCCTGATCCCCGACAACCACATCGGCCGTGCGACGGTGTCCAGTGTCGCGGTCGCTCATGAGGTGCAGGCCATGGGCGCGCGTTCCATCGCCTGTCTGAATTCGCGGGACCGTAACGTGCTGGGCTTCCGGCGCGATCTGCTGACGGCCGCCGCGTACGGGGTGGAGCGATTCTTGTTCGTCTACGGTGACAAGCCCACCGCGGGCGGCCGGACCAGCGAGCTGACCGTCCGGACGATGATCGAGCAGACGCGGGTGGCCTCGGAGGACCCGGCGTTCGGCTCGCCGATCGCCACGGCTACGGCGGACCGTCTCGACAGCCACAGCGCAGCGGCGCCGAGGTCAGCGGAGTGTCGGAGACAACGGCTCCGGCGAAGACAAATCCCCTAGCGCGTAAGAGGACAACGCAGTGAGCGAAGGACACCTCGCATGAGACGGCCGCCTTGTACGTGGGGATGCTCATCCAGCGCCTCCGCGGATTCCCGCGGCACGATGCGCGTGGTTTCCGGCGGTGACTTCGGTAGGGATCGGAGTGGCACCGGGGTTCTTACTGGGGTGGTACTCAGAGGTCTCGGCGCGCATCGGAGCGAGCAGCGGCGTACCCAGACCGATCTGCCGACGGATCTGCGTCGTGACCAGAGCTGGCCATGCCGCTTCGTCCTGGAATCAGGTGAGTCCGCGGTCAAGCGACTGCACTGAAGCGTCGTGTCCAAGGTCGGGGAACCGGTGAGCGGCCCCTGCCAGTCGATTCCAGCGCGAGCGGACGTGATACCGCCCCGCGAGACAGAGTCATTGGTGGTTCGGTGGCCCGCGGGGCCGGTCTGCGGGCACGGCCGCATCGACGGCGGTGCGTACCGACCGCTGGTCAACTGAACCGCGCCACGCATGGAGGAGCTGACATTACGTCACGAAAATGGCAGCTCGCGTTCGCGGCTCTCGGGCTTGCCCTTGCGGTGGTGTGCGCGGGTTGCGGTTCCGGGGCCAGTGCCAGCTGTCCGATGTTGGGAGACCAGTACAGATCAACCGCCAACATGTCCGAGCGTCGGGGAAGTTCAATGCCAGCGTCCGTTCCTTGTCCGGTGCTCCTACGAGATCGCCACCCTGGCCACGCAGCTCCTGCCGAACCGCATCCAGCGGCTCGCACAAGGAGCGCACCACGACGACTCAGTCCATACAGCTGGTCGTCTGCGGCAGGTCGCACGGGGCCTGGACGGCGTACCGGTGGTCCAGGCCCCGCCTGTTGGCGGTCAGCCCCCGGTCTTGCCGTTCGTCGGTGAGACCGGGTCGCGCTCGTCGCGGATGTTCGGCCCGCGGTCGGGTGCCGACCAGTCCAGGTTCTCGGGCATGACGCGCACGGTTGCCGACCGGTCCGGCTCGAACGGTTCGACGAACGAGCGGACGTGGTAGTCGCTCGCCCACCACGGCGCGGAACCCCGCACCGGCTTCAACGTGATCACCAGCGATCGTTTGCCGGAGGTGAGGTGCGCCGGAATGGTGAACGCGTCCTGGAGCCACCGCTGGTCGGCGTTGCCGGACGACTGGAGCCAGGTACCTGCCGCCCGGCCGTCCACCAGCACCTCGACCCGCTGCTGGGAGCGGGCCTGGTCGGCGGTGCGGACGAGCTGGACCCCGTTGTTCTTCGGCTCCGTTGTGATCGTGAAGCCGATCTCGCCCGTGGTGGCGGTGACCTGTGCACTGGCGACGGAGCGGTCGTCATCGCCCTCGAAGCTGGAGGTCAGCTTGCTCACCGTCTCCTTGGCGGCGGTGTAGCCGTGCGCGGCGCGGCTGGCCAGGTCGGTGGGGTCGAGCCGGTCGGTCTGACGCAACGTCCACCGCGGCTGGCCGTACCAGTAGGACGTGGAGCTGTAGTCCGACTGGACGTCCGCGAGTGGCCCGGGCTCGATGCCGAACCGCAGCGCCGTGTTGAAGGGGATCGCGTCCGGCACCATCAGCCGGTAGGCACCCGTGCAGTCGAACTGGCAGCCGTCACCGCCGACCTCGTGCGCCGGATACCCCGCCAGGGGCATCGCGAACGACCCAGTGCGGAAGTACCACCCCGACTCGTAGAAGTCCTCCGTGCCGGTGCCGTGCTGGATCGGGGTGCGCAACCCGTCGGCGTAAGCGCGCTCATCGCCTTCCAGGTAGAACCTCGGCGTCTGGGTGGCCAACGGGAGCTTGCCGCGCATGGAGTGCGTGACCCCGTAGAACACCCCGCGGCCTGAGGCGTCCATGAAGAGCCAGTCCTTGCCGACCTCGGTGACCGACCGCCGGTGCGTGGCGTTGAAGTAACCCGTCGAACCGTTGGGCCGCAAGCGTTCCGTGATCGTGCTGTCCGGTGCCGAGGTCAGCTCGACCGCGGCGTCGGAGATCCGGGTTCCGCTGGCGTTGACGATCTCCACCACCGCGCGCTGCGCGAACGGCATCGGCCACCACGAGGTGTACCAACCGTCCTTGGTGGGATCCATGGAGAACATCAGCGACCGGACGTCGTACTCGCCGAGCCCGGAGCCGAAGAACTCACCGATCGGCGCGTCCACGGTCGTGTTGCCGTCAAAGCTGATCCGCAGTCGGGCGCCGGTCAGCACGTCGTCCGAGGCGGTCACCTGATCGGCGTCGGTCGGGTAGTAGAGGTAGTGCCTGCCCTGCCACAGCTGCTTCTCGACGCGGTAGCCGTGGCTCAGCTCCTCGCCGGGGCGGTCCGGACCGACGTCCATCACGTCCGTGCGCACCCACGTGCCGTTCACCAGGCTGTGCACGTCGTAGCGGAACTCGTTGACGTCCACAGTGGACGACACGAACTCGTTGCGGATGGTCAGCTTCGACTTGCCGGCGGTGAGCGCGGGCGCGACCTCGAGGGACTGGTCGGCCCACGTCATCGGGCCGAGCTCCGACCCGCGGTACCACTGCCCGGCCACCTTGCCGTCGACCAGCAGGTTCGCCCGCTGCTTCTCCATGTGCGGGTCGTAGCGCCGGGTCAGCCGCACACCCGTGTTGGCCGGGTGCACCGCCACGGTGAAAGTGCTGGAGCCCCCCGGCCCGTACGACCGGCCGTCGTCGTTGACAGCGGGGCTGCGCACCACCTGGGGAAGACGCACTCGGAGCTGACTGATCTGCGCGGGGCCGCTCAGCTCCGCGACCCGTGCCGTCGCGCCGGGCTCGATGCCCACCGTGGACCGCAGCGTGGCCGCTCCCGGCTTGGCGGGCTTCGGATCGCTGAGACCGAAGGCCCGCAGCCGAGTGATCACGTCGGTCGCCGGGTCCTTCGGGTCGAACGCGGCAACCCCGTCGGCGTCGGGGAAGGCTCGGTAGACCACGTGGTGGAACAGCGGGTTGCGCTGCGTGGTCACCCGCATCGACTTCCGGAACGGCATCGGCACCTTGATCACCACACCACCGGAGGTGTCGCCCCGGTTGGCCACCAACGGCCACACGAACGGCGCCCCGAGCTTGCCGTCCACCACGTCCTGCAGCGGGGCCTTCAACACCGCCTTGCCGTCGAGCTCCACCTTGATCCACCCGGTCTTGGTGACCACGCCCTCGTCACGGGTGAACCAGATCGACTCGATCTCGCCCGCGCCCTCGCGCTCCGCGATGACGCAGTTGCCCCCGACCTGACGCAGGCACGAGTGCTTGCCGTCGAAGCCGTCGTTGTTGCGGCCGGTGCGGTCGTAGCTGGAGAACTGGCGGGTCTCCGAGGGGCCACGCAGGGCGGCCATGCCGTCGAGCTGACGGTAGCTGGCCCAGCCGACCGGGCCCTTGCTCCCCGGCGGGGCGGCGGCCTCCGCCGCAGCCACGGGAACGATCGCGGCGACCACCGCCGCGACGCAGAACACCACGGACCACAACCGGTTCACACGCTGCTCACGCATGATCATCCCATCTCAGGCGAGTTCCGGAACGCTACAGCGCGCGAACATGCCGAATACACATCGGCGATCCGACACACTGTCACTCAAAGAGTTGAATGTGTGCGGATCACGCTTACGAAGCTGTTTCAGCAGGTGCCCAGTGTTCACTGCGGTGCTGGCACCTCGATGACAGTCTCTTAAGGGAGGTTGCTCTGGAAAGTCCAGCTCAAGGGGCTTCGGTGTGAGCGGCTACTGATTAGGTACGGTTTGCTCAACAAACGCTATGCCCACGTCGCCACCTTCATCCGGAACGCGCTCCGGCGTGAGCGGAGATCGCCGAGGCCATGGGGCTGAAATCCCGGCAGGCCGCTGGGCAGCGACTGCTCAGCCTAGAGGCCGCCCACAACCAGCTCACGGTGAAGGAATTCGGATCGAGGGTCAGCCGCAACTCATAGGCGCAACGCGAGGTCCGGCGGGAGAAGGACCGGCAGCAGCGGTTCCTGGCCGTCAAGGTTCCGGAGTCATGTGGGCGGATGTTCGATGCAGCGCGATGCCGGTGGCATGACTCAGTGATCGGTGTCGGAAGTTCTTCGGGGTTCTACAAGGGAAACGCGCCGTGATGGCCGTCGAGTCGGCCACACCTCCGGGTCGTCTGAGCGGCGTGGTCCCCAAGTGGTCCCCAAGCTCCAGTCCGAGGTGATCTTGCGCAAGATCGACACTGAAACGACGAGAGGCCGTCTCACCTCAGCTTTTCGCTGCGTGAGACGGCCTCTCGGTGACCGTCGGGATGACAGGATTTGAACCTGCGACCCCTTGACCCCCAGTCAAGTGCGCTACCAAGCTGCGCCACATCCCGGTCCGTCCGCGCTTTCTCAAGCGCTGGGGAAAGATTAACGCACAACCTGATCAGGTTCCTAATCGGGGGCCGCCGAAGCCCTGAACTGGGGTTTCAGCCCGGGAGCAGGGCGGCGCCGACGGCGAGCACGGCGAGGGCGAGGGTGGCGAACAGCAGGTCAACCGCGTTCCGGACCCGGCTGAACTTGATCCGGGCGATCCAGGTCAGCGCCTGCCACCGGCGCTCCCGCCACGTGGGCAGGTCGGTCTCGGGGAGTTCGAAGACGCCGGGCACCATCAGCGGGCGGATGACGAGCAGCAGGCTCACGACCGCCGCGGTCCACGGGAGCAGGGCGGTCAGGGCGAGGACGGCGGACGCCAGGCCGATCGCGTCGCGGCCGAAGTTCGCGATCGCGACTCCGGCGGTGACGGTGAAGGTCGCGATCAGCAGCAGGTCGCGGGCCTTGCCGTCCAAGCGCTTGAGCTCATCGCGGACATCGGCGAGCTCCGCGGCGAGCACGTCGGGGTCATGAGGCATTGGGGGCGCTCGTCTCCAGCCGGCCGGACAGCGCGACGGAGTTCGACTGGACGACCAACCTCGCCGTGTCGCCGGGCCGCAGCCGGCCCGCGCCCTCGCCGAGGCGCACGAACAGCGTCAGAGCGTTGCCCTGTTGGTCCCGAGCGGCGACGTAGCCGTAGCCGCAGGCGGCGCAGATCGCGGTGAACGTCGCGGTCAAACGGCTTCCCTCCTGCACGAGCGCGCCCGCGACGGGGCGCTTGTTCGGGTGGGGTGCCTTGAGCGGGACGAAGCGGACGGTCCTGCCTCGGACCAGATTCTCCTTGGGGGCGGCGAGGAGCTTGCGGTTGACGTAGAACTCGCCGTGATCGGTGCGCAGCAATCCCCAGCCCTTCAACGCATTCCAGTTTTCCACCGTGCCTTGGAGGACGCCGTCCTGGTCATGGGCGGGGATGTGCTGGTCCTGCACGGTCGCGTTGCGCGCCCCGCGTTCGCTCTGGGACCAGATGATTTCGTAGTAGCCGACGCGGTGGTCGAATCCCTTCAAGCTGACCTCGCCCGCGACGTGGTACTCGTTGGTCGGCCGGTCGAGCGCGCGGCCGATCTCGGACCTGATCCGCGTCATGTCCGCGGCGTGGAAGGTGTTGGCGTCGATCCACACCGCGTTCGGGGCGGCCGCCGCGGACAGCCTGGCCGCCAGGTCGACGGTGCCGCCGATGACGTCGGAGTTCTGCGCGGGCGTGCGGTACTCGACCACCCGCCCGGTCGCGATGCCCACCGTGCACTGGCAGTTCTGGATCAGCGAGGTGGCCACCTGGAGCCTGTGCAGCTGCTCCTGCAACCGGATTCCGGCGCGGATGGCGTTGCCGCTGCTCGCCGCGTCGAACACCGCGAGCACGCCGTCGCCGAGGTACTTCAGCACCTCGCCGCCCTCGTGCTGGACCGCTTCGGTGGCGATGTCGAGGAACTTGCCGATCGTCGGCAGCCAGTTGACCTCCGCGGTGCGCTCCTTGAGCTTGGCCGACTCCACCATGTCGGCGAACATGATCGTCTTGCGTGGCTGGTCTTCGCTCATGAGCGCGTCGCTGAACAACTTGAAGTACCTCACTGCGCCTCCCTGGGCTCGCCTCCAGGGTGAGCGAGGAGCCTGCGGCGCGGCACGCTTCGTCCCGCACCGCAAGGAAACCGCGTCCTGCCCGAGATCTGTCCACAATGGACAGATGGGCCATCAGGGGAACGGCCACGCGTTCGGGGTGCAGCGCTTGCCGTCGCGCGGGATCGGCGTTCCCTGGTCGGTGCCCGCCGAGATGTCCGCGACCTCGTCGTTGGCGGTGCTGAACGTCTGCTGCATCATCACCGGAGCCGGTGCGCCGTCCGCCCCGCACACCTCGTGGCGGTGCCCGAACGCGTCTCGTGGTTGATCATGTACTGCCGGTAGCCGGTGAACGCGGCCGCGCCGCGAACCCACCTGGCCGCGCTGAGGACGACGGTCGACCCGGTGCGGCAGGAGACGTCGACCGGGATCTCGAACCCGCACGTCGCCCGAGCGGTTTCCTGCGAAGCGAGCCGGATGCGGATGTTCGGCGTGCCGGAGTCGACGCGTCGCACGGACACGCGGCCGCCGCCGACCCAACTCCGCTGATCCTCCAGAGTGGCCTGGACCGTGCGTCCGAACTCGACGTCCCCCTCGGGCGACGCGACACCGTTCTCCACCTCGACGGTGTAGGTGAACACCCGTCCCTCGCCAACGCGCTCCGAAGTGGATCGCGCTGACGGTGGGCGAGGCCACCGTCGCCGACTCCGGCGGTGCGGAGGCACCGCCCCTGCCCACCCGGCACAACGCGGTCGTCGACCCGCTCAACGTGGACCAGGAGCTGCGGGGCATCGCCGAGCCCGACGCGGAGCTGATCGCGATGCTGCTCCGCGAGGCGTTCCAACTGGAGCACATCGTCAACGGCGACGCGGTCCGCTACACCCCGGAAGGTGGCCGCGTGAGCGTCCGCGCGCGCCAGGATGGCGAGCACGTGCTGTTCGAGGTCGCCGACACCGGGGTCGACATCGACCCGGAGGATCTGCCGCACGTGTTCGAGCGGTTCTGGCGGGCGGAGAAGTCCCGCAGCCGGAGCACCGGGGGAAGCGGGCTCGGCCTCGCGATCACCCGCCAGGTGGTGCGGGCGCAGGGCGGGACCGTCTCCGTCACCAGCGAACCGGGCGACGGCAGCACGTTCCGTGTCCTGATGCCCGTCCGCTGGTCGGTGTGATCACGGGCTCCTGATCGCGCACAGGCACAACGATGTGCGCAACGGACACGGAAGTGCCGTCTTTCCTTGTCTGGGAAGGAAAATCAGGATGGAACCGTGAAAACAGTGATCATCAGCGGTGGGACGGACGGGATGGGCCGGGAGACGGCCCTGCGCAGGCTCGACCGGGGCGACGACGTCATCGTGATCGGCAGCAACGAGGCCAAGGGGCGCGCGCTGGTCGACCAGGTGTCGAATCCGAACCTCCGTTTCCTGCGGGCCGACCTCTCGTCGGTGGCGGAGGTCGAGCGTGTCGTGCGCGAGGTGTCCGACCGCCACGAGTCCGTGGACGCGCTCGCCCTGTTCGCCAACCGGCTCAACCGCAGGCGGGTCGAGACCGCGGACGGGCTTGAGGCCACGTTCGCCCTGTACTACCTGAGCCGGTACCTGTTGAGCCACCGGCTCCGCCCGCTGCTCGACGCGAGCGCGAACCCGGTGATCATCAGCGTGGCCGGTGTCGGCCTCACGGCGGGCCGGATCCACTGGGAGGACCCGCAGCTGACCGGGAAGTACGGGCAGGTCCGGGCCCAACTCCAGGCTGGCAGGGCGAATGACCTCCTCGGCGTGGCCTTCGCGGAACAGTGCGGAGGACGCGCGCGGTACGTGATGTACCACCCGGGGTTCACGCGAAGCGGCCTGGACAACGCGGAGAACCCGGTGACGCGCGGGGCGCTCAAACTGCTCGGGCGGTTCTTCGCGCGACCCGTCGCCGAGTCGGTGCGCCCGGTGGTGGAGTGGATCGACCGGCCACCGGCCGCGCCGTTGACCGCGGTGGATCGGGGCCGTCCGGTCGACCCCGCGCTGCGCACGCTCGACAGCGCCGACGCGAAGCGCCTGGCGAAGTACACGGAAACCCTTGTGTAGCAATGAATTAGCGCGGACAGCAGCGATTTCACCGGGCTCACCTCCGTTCCGCCATCAGTGACAGGCCGGGAGTTCGGATCCGTCAAATCGAGGCACGGCGGTGACTGTCGGACCCCCGGGCTACCTTCGTCACAGGGGTGAACGGGCGTCGCGGAGTTGACAGTTGATCTTGGTCGTGCCCTGGCCGCCGGAGCATCGGGCAGGTGCCGCGCAGGTGCCGTCCGGGCGGGTGTCACGTCGGCGCGGGAGACCACGGGCGGGGTAGCC
Organism: Allokutzneria sp. A3M-2-11 16; assembly: GCF_024213555.1. GTDB lineage: Bacteria > Actinomycetota > Actinomycetes > Mycobacteriales > Pseudonocardiaceae > Allokutzneria. The sequence continues at coordinate 165,946 of NZ_JANAVO010000003.1, forward strand.
GAATGGCCGAGTACCGGTGCCATTCGCGTCCCTTTCCTCCTTATTCGTATTTTGCCGAGAGAGGCTTTTGGTCTTTGCCTGAATAAACGTGTACGGGGCAACCTCGCGGCCCGGTGGGTCCTGCCTGCGCGTTTGTCGTCGGCGCAGGCCGGGACACGAGTCCGGGAGGCCGTGTGGCAGGCTTTTTGCGCTCACGTTCGACGACGGTGTGCAGGTGGAGGTCGGTCAGTGACCCGGGCCGGGGCGAGGTACTGGGTGGCGTCGGTTGTGGAGGCTGAGGCGTGAACGACGAACGCAACCGCGGCGGTCATCCGGGCCGCCGGGGTGAAGCGCGGTCCGGTCCCGAGCGTCCCACCGAGAGCACCGGTTTCTGGAGTCCCGAGTGGGACGACGACGATGCGCCGCAGCCACCCCGTGACCAGCGGCAACCCGATCCGAACCGCGGGCACCCGCCCCGCAGGCCGAACCCGGCGCCCGGATCGGGCACGCCGCCGCGCGGCAACCCGGTGAACCAGCAGCCGGGCCGCCCGGCTCCCGGCGCGCAGCCGGGCAGGCCGCAGCCGCCCGGTCCCGGTGGACGGCCTGGGCCCGCAGCCCGGCCGGGTGCGGCCCAAGACGGGGGTGCCCCGCGCGGCGGTCCTGGTGGTCGGCCGATCGGGCCGGTGGGAGGGCCAGGTGGCCCGCGCAACGGTCCCGGCGGGGCGCCGAACGGTGGCCAGCAGGGCGGGGGCTTGGCGAACGGCGGTCTGCCGGGCGGTGCCGCTGGTGGCGGCCTGAGTGGTGGCCAGCCGCACGGTGCCGTGCCAGGTGGCCCGCAGAACGGTGGGCCGGGCGGCCCGCAGAACCGACCCGGTGGCCCGCAGAACGGCGCGCCCGGTGGACCCGGCGCAGGTGGCGGACCCGGTGGACCCGGTGGGCCCAGCGCAGCTGGTGGACTCGGCGGGCGCAACGGGGCGGGCGGAGCGCCCGGAGGCCCGCGGAACGGCCCTGGGGCGCCTGGAGGGCCGCGTAACGAGCATGCGGCTGGGCAGCACGGGCCCGGTCCTCGTGGGCCGCAGAACGCCGCCGGGATGGCGCCGGGCACGGAGCTGCTCCCCGGTCCCAACGGGCCGGGAGGACGCCCGGGCACCGGCCCGCGCGGGCACAACGACATCGAGGGGCCGACCAGCCTGGTCAACCGCAACGGCGCGCCCGACTACGGTGACGGTCCGCCCACGACGGTCTTACCCGGCGGGAGGGTGCGCCCGGGAGCTCCCGTGCCGCCGCGCCGCGATCTCGACGACGCGCCGACCGAGCTGATCGAGCCCGAGACGGAGATCATCGACCTCGTCGACGACGAGGACGACTACCCGCGCGAGCCGCAGCTGCTCACCCACCGCGAGCCGGACGACGACGAGTACGACCACCACAGCGAGGACGACGACGAGGAGCACGACGACGAGGACCGCGAGCTCACCGAGGAGGAAGAGCGCGCGCTGCGCAAGAAGAAGATCTGGCGTCGCGTGCGCCGGGGCTGCTACATCGCGGCCGCGGTCGGGGTGATCGGGCCGATCGTCGCCTTCGTCATCACGTACTTCCTGGTGGAGATCGACGATCCGAAGAAAGTCATCGCGGATCAGGAGAAGACGGTCACGCTGCTCTTCGCGGACGGTCAGAGCGAGATGAGCAAGCTCGTGCCGCAAGGCGGGACGCGCGCGTACGTCTCGCACGGCGAGGTGCCGAAGATCGTGCTCAACGCGGTCACCGCCACCGAGGACGCGTCGTTCTACACCAACCCGGGCTTCGACGTGGTCGGCATCGCGCGCGCGGTGCTCAACCAGATCACCGCCGGCGTCGGCGGTGGCTCCGGCATCACCCAGCAGTACATCAAGGTTTCCACCGGCGACAAGGAGAACAGCCTCGGTCGCAAGTGGAAGGAGCTCGTCAAGTCGTTCAAGATGAGCAACGAGCAGACCAAAGAGCAGATCATGGAGGCCTACCTCAACACGATCCCGTTCGGGCGCGGCGCGCTGGGGATCGACGCGGGGGCGAGGGCTCTGCTCGGCAAGAGCGTCAAGGAGATCTCCGATCCGGCCGAGGCGGCGCTGCTGGCCACGGTGATCCAGGCGCCGTACCGGCTGGACCCGGACAAGAACAAGGACGCCACCGAGCGGCGGTGGCGCAAGGACGCGCTCCGGCGGATGGCCGAGAACGGCTACATCACCCAGGACCAGGCGGCCAACCTCACGTTCCCGACGACCGTTCCGCGCGCCGAGGCGATGAAGCGCAACCCGGTTTCCGGGCCCACGCTGCACATCCAGGAACAGGTCGTCGCCGAGCTGGAGTCGATGGGCTACACCGACGACAAGCTCAAGCGCGAAGGACTGACGGTCGTCACGACGATCGACAAGGACGCGCAGAAGCACGCCGAGAAGGCCATCGCCAAGTACATGAAGAACAACAAGGAGGGGCTGCGCACCGCGTTCACCGCGGTGGACCCGAAGACCGGTGGTGTGCGCGCCTACTACGGCGGCGAGAACGGCACCGGCGTCGACTACGCGGACTCCTTGCAGGAACCGGGCTCCTCGTTCAAACCCTTCGTGGCGCTCGCGGCGCTGCAGAAGGGCATCGGCATCGGCACGCCCTACGACGGCACCTCCGGTATCGAGATCCTCGGGAAGCCCCGCCACAACTCCGGCAACAAGAGCCTTTGCGGACCGCAGTGCTCGATCCGGGACGCGATGACGTTGTCGGTCAACACGGTCTTCATGAAGATCGCCGCGGACCTGACCCCCAAGCGGGTGGTGGAGGCGGCCCTCTCCGCGGGCGTTCCGAAGTCGCAGGAGAAGGGGCTGCTCGGTTCCGACGGTTTCGCGGACATCAACGTCGCCATCGGTGGTGGTGACACGCGGGTGCGACCGAGGGACATGGCGGGTGCCTACGCGACGTTCGCCGCGGACGGGGAGTCCCGCCCGACGCACTTCGTGAGCCGGGTCATGAAGGCGGGCCAGGAGCTGCCCCTGTGGGACGAGAAGAAGGAAGTCGTCGCGAAGACGATGCTCGACGCGAACGACCTCGACAACAACAAGCAGCTCTCGCGCAACGTCACCGAGACGATGCTGGACGTGGCGAAGTCCTCCAGCCTGGCGCTGGCCAAGAACCGGCCGTCGGCGTCCAAGACCGGTACCCACGAACTGGACAAGACCGAGAACGCCAAGGCGTGGATGGTCGGCTTCACTCCGCAGATCTCCGCCTCGGTGTGGGTCGGACGCGACCTGAACGAGCCGCTCCGCGGTGACTGCTGCGGGGCGCGCAACCACCCGATCTACGGCAAGGACGAGCCCGGGCACATCTGGAAGGAGTTCATGGACACCTATCTCAGCAATGTCCGGCCGGAACCCTTCCAGAAGGCCACGCCCATCGGCCAGTACGACGACCCGGTGACCACGACCACCGCGCCGAGCAGCACGACGCCGCTGTCCTCGACTCCGCCGTCCGGGTCGAGCACCCCGAACTCGCCGTCCTCGCCGCCGTGCACGACGAGCTTCTGGAACCCGACGTGCCCCTCCTCGACGTCGAAGCGGACGACGACAACGACCCCGCCACCCGACGAGGGCGGTAGTTAGCCGCGTCCGTCCACAGTGGATGTTCGCGGCGGAAAATGACGAGCGCGCCGCCGCCGGGGCGGTTTACCCTCGGCGGCAACGCGTTGACGGAGACGAGTAGCCAGGGACCACGCGGGCGGGAGAGAGCCGCCGGTAGCTGGGAAGGCGGCCCCGCGCCCCTGTGCGAAGACCCTCCCGAGTGCGGGGAGGAACGGCGCGCGGCGCCCCATGCCCCGCCGGTATGGCCCCCGTGATCGGGCCGCGACGAGTCCGCCCCACGGCAGGGGCGGAGAAGGTGCGGTGGTACCGCGAGTCCCCTTCTCGCCCGCACTCCCAAGGGATCGCACACGCACGAGGAGTGTGGATGATCTCTCGTTCTCTCGCCGCGGACCTGCCGGGGCGCATCGGTGACCGCGTTCGCGTCGCCGGCTGGGTGCACCGCAGGCGCAGGCTGAAGTCCGTCGCGTTCGTCGTCCTCCGGGACCGCTCCGGGCTGGCCCAGGTGGTGCTGCCCGGCTCAGCGGAAGCGGTTCCGCCGGAGGAGACCGTCGTCGAGGTCAGCGGCCTCGTCGTGGCCAACCCCCGGGCACCCGGCGGCGCGGAGCTGGTCGAGCCGGTGATCACACCGCTCGGCGAGCCCGCGCGGCAGCCGGTGTTCGACCTCTACCGCCCGACCGTTCCGGCATCGCTGACGACCGTGCTGGACAACGCCCCGGTCGCGCTGCGGCACCCGAAGCTGCGCGCCCGCTTCGAGATCGCCGCCGCTGGCGTCGCCGGATTCCGGTCCACATTGGACGGTCTCGGGTTCGTCGAAGCGCACACGCCCAAGATCGTCGGCTCGGCGACGGAGTCCGGCGCGAACGTCTTCGGCATCGACTACTTCGGCCGTCCCGCCTACCTCGCACAGTCACCGCAGTTCTTCAAACAGGCGCTGGTCGGGGTGTTCGAACGGGTCTACGAGGTGGGGCCGGTGTTCCGCGCGGAGCCGCACGACACCACCAGGCACCTCGCCCAGTACACCAGCCTGGACGCGGAGCTGGGCTTCATCGAGGACCACCGCGACGTGATGTCGTTGCTGCGCACCACGATCGCGGGCATGATCGGTGCGGCGGCCGAACGGGCGGGGGCGGCGCTGGACCTCCTGGCGGTGGACCTGCCCGCGGTGCCGGAGGAGATCCCGGCGGTGCACTTCGCCGAGGCGCAGGAGCTGATCGCGCGGCACACCGGGGAGGACCCGCGTGGTGAGCCGGACCTGGCGCCCGCGCACGAGCGGTGGCTGTCGGAGTGGGCGCTGCGCGAGCACGGTTCGGAGTTCCTGTTCGTCACCGGCTACCCGATGGCGAAGCGGCCGTTCTACACCCACCCCGAACCCGGGAACCCGCGCTACTCCAACAGTTTCGACCTGCTCTTCCGGGGACTGGAGCTGGTCACCGGAGGGCAGCGGCTGCACCGGCACTCCGACTACCTGGCCGCGCTCGCCGAGCGGGGCGAGGACCCGCAGTCCTATGTGGACTATCTCGGGGTGTTCGCCGGTGGGATGCCGCCGCACGGCGGTTTCGCCATCGGCCTGGAGCGCTGGACGGCACGCGTGCTCGGGGCCGCGAACATCCGCGAGACCACGCTGTTCCCGCGGGACCTGAACCGGTTGTCGCCCTAGGACCCGTCGACGGCGTGCAGGGTCGCCGTGCGCGCGGTGACCCGCACGTTGTCGGCGGTCACCTCGGTCAGCCGGAGGTAGGGCACCGGCACGATGGGCAGCCCGTTGCCGAGTGTGATCGGGACGAGGCCGAAAAGCTTGCCGGACAAGGAATCCGCCCTCAGTTCGACGTTGCTCAGCCGGGCGTCTGCGACGTGGAACTCGGTGTGACCGCGCGCGGTCACCAGGGTGGCGTCGACGATCTCCAGGGTCTCGGTGCCGATGCTGACCGCCGTGCCGGGCGCGGGGCTGACCGACCGCGCCGTCACCGACCTGGCCTTGAGCTGGTTGCGTGCCGGGCCTGTCCGCGCCGGGGCCTGCTGGAGACAGGCGGCGAGGATGTCTGCGGCTTGGCGCTCCTCGATGCTGCCGGACTGGGGCATGGTTCTCGGGAGCCGGTCCACGGCGCAGCCCGGCTCGGCGTGCGCGGGGACGGCGGTGATGGTGGAGGCGGCGAGCAGGAGGAGCGCGAGGCCGGTCCTCATCGCGCGTCGCCGGACTGCCAGGCCAGCGCGAGCGAGCCAGCGACGAGCGCCAGCAGCATGCCGACGAGGAACCCGCCGAGGTTGGCCACGAGGTAGGCGACGAAGGCCAGCAGCAGCACGCCCGCGCCGATGACCCTGGCCCGGTGCGGGTACCTCCACAGCGCCACCCCGCCCGCGACCAGGCCGATCGCGGTGAGCAGCGAGCCGATCCCGCCGATGCCCTGGACGAGCAGGAACTCGTAGCCGGTGATCGGCAGCAGCACGATCTCCAGGCCAGCGGCCACCGCGAGCAGCCCGGCCGCGAACGGCCTGCCGCCGCACCAGGTGGCGAAGCGCCGGTCGATCGCGGCCATCAGAAGCACTCCTGCCTGCCGGGTTTGACCACGATGCTCAGCCCGGTCATCCGGAAGGTGCCCGCGGTGGTGGTGCTCGCGTTCGCCTTGAGGTCGGTGATCACGATCCGGTCCGCCTGGTGCGCGTAGTCCCCGGCGCGCCCGGTGATCCCGGTGGCGCCGTCGATGCGCGCGGCGTCGATGCCGAGGGACAGGTTCGTCGCGGTGGCCTCGGCGCGCATCTCGGTCAGGTTCAGCACCAGGTTGCGTGCCTCGACCGGTCTGTCGCCGCCCGCTTCGGCGCGGATGGTGACCGAGCCGACCGGGGTGGGCACGAGCGCGGAGAAGCACAGGCCGCTGACCAGAGCCGAGGCCATGCCGGTCACCGCCATCGGGGACCTCGACCCCTGCCCGAGGCCGACGAACTGGGCGAAGCCCTTGCCCTCCACGCGTTTCGCGGAGAACTTGAAGTTCTTTCCGGACAGCGCGAACGAGGTCGGCAGCGCGGCGCTCGCGGTGGCGTAGACCAGGCCCCCGGCCAGGGCGAGGCTCACGGTGACGATCACGGCGAAGCGGGACCAGCGGGTCCGACCGGCGCTGTGCGGGGCCGGTGCGTCCTCGGTCATGGCAGACCTCGCAGACGGGCAGAGGGGGAACAGAAACCGCTGAATCCTAGGCCCTCACGGCATTTCCACGAACGGCTGATACCGCGTCCACCGGAAAGTGTGGTCTGACCACGCTTTTCCCCCTGTCGGACCCGCACGGCGTTCAAGTGCCACCGGCCGGACTGACCCAGTCCGTGCAGAAGGTGCCGGAGATCCGCGGACCGCGGTGGTGCGGCGGGACCTGGGCGCACGCGCGGAACCACCGGGCTCGTCCCGCGTCGTCGGCCACTCGCACCCCTGGCGTCGAGGCGCCCGCGGTGATCGGCTGCGCGCCGCATTGCCGCCACCGGGGCTCGGAGTCCGGGGCGCGTTCGTAGCTCCAGTCGAACCAGAGGCGGTCCAGCACGTCGCGAGACGTTTCGAGGTGCGCCCACGCGATCGCGCCGTCGGTGCGCAGCTCGATCGCCCTGTTCGGCACCGGGTGCCCGACCGGTCCCGGCGCGGAGATCGCGACCGTGAACGACGTGGTGTCGTTGGGCGGCAACGCTTCCCCGCAGTGGCCGTATGCCAGCAACGGGCTGTCGGGCTTCGGCGAGGACGGTCCGGTCGTCGCGAGGAACGCCGCCTGACCGCCCGCGAAGCCCAGCACCGCGCTTGCCAGCAACACCGCGAGCTTTCGCGCGGTGCTCAATCGTCCGCTCGGGTCGCGCTCGTGCAGATCTCCCTGCCACGACCGGGAATCTGGTCTTCCGGCGGCACCTGGACGCAGGCGCGGAACCAGCGGGGCCATCCGTTGCGGTCGCGGGAGAGCAGGCCCGGGGTCTGCTGCACCTTGTTGGACAGTTCGCCGCCGCACTCCCGCCAGCTCTCCCGCGGCGTGCCGGACTGCTGGTAGCTCCACAGCAGGTAGGCCCGGTCCTGCTGGTTCGGGGACTGCGCGAGGTAGGCGTAGGCGTGCCAGGCGTCCGCGTCGTCCTTCTGGATCCTCAGTTCGATCCTGCGGTTCGGGTGCGGGTTGCCCGGCGGCCCGGTCTCCGCGGTGAGCACCAGGTAGCCGCTGCTGTGGCCGGTCGTGAACGCCTCGGCGCAGGAGGGGAACGCCAGCACGGACGGCGGCGGGTAGGAGTAGCGCGCCACCGCGAAGCCGACTCCGCCGGACAGCATGAGCACCGCCGCCACGAGCACCGGCCACCACCGCCACCGCGGCTTGGGGCTGGGTGCGGCTTTCGCCCCGGGCACCCGAGCCTGCCGCTGCCGCAGCCGCGCGTCGGCGATCCGGTCGAAGGCGTTGGCGAAGCCGCGCACCGTCGCATCGGGATCGGGCAGCCCGGCGCTTTTCGCCAGCCGCCGAACCATCCGGCACAGGGCGTCGCTGTCGCGCGGTGCGTGCGTGCCCGCGAACCAGTTCCGCACGGTCGTGACGTTGGCCCGGCCGCGCGAGTCGGGGAACGCCATCCGCGCCAACGCGTCCAGGCTCGTCCCGCCCGCGAGCTCGCGCAGTGCGGTCAGCTGCTCCGCGAGGTCCTGTTTCGTCTCGATCCGCTCCGGGTCGAGATCTTGTCCAGCCGACGGCACGGCGCGAGAGGTTAGCAGGTTTGCCCAGCTCGCCCCGAATGTTGAACAGGGGTCTGGGCAACTTGAACGGCTCCTGAGCACCGGCCCGCCGAAGCTCTGGCACCGCGTGGCCGACCGGTCGCGCGAGGACGCTGGAGAGGGATCGATGAGTCACACATTCCGGAGGGTCGCGGCGGCGCTGGCGGTGGCCGCGCTCGCGGGCGGCTGTTCGGGCGCCGCGCCGACGGGGCAGCCCGGCCCGAGCAGCTCGGCTCGGCAGCTGTCCACGGTGCCGCCGACCGAACTGGGCGATGAGGTCGCCAGCCTGCGCACCTCTGGGTACTTCACCCACGACGACGCCACCCTCTACGCCACGACGAGCGGCATGGACGACAAGGGCGTTGTCGCGCTCGCCATCGCGACGGGGGAGCAGCGGTGGGCGATCCGCTTTCCTGACGGCGGCGAGTCCAGGGACGGGAGCGAACCGGTTCTGGTGACCGCCAACGGCAGGGCGCTCGTCGTGCACTCGTACACGGCGCGCAAGCGAGATCAGGGGACCGTGGCGGGCTACGGGTACTCCGGGGTGCTCGCCGTCGACGCGAAGACGGGCGAGGGCGTCTGGAACACCGAGGTGCTGAGGGGCGAGCGGTTCGCGACGCCGCCCGGCATCGGCCTGGTGGGGCGCGGTTCCACGCTGGCCGCCTCGTGGGCGGTGAAGGGGCCGGGGTCGAGCGTCTACCACCTGGCCCATCGCACGGCCGCCGCGTTGGACGTGGCGACAGGCGCGGAGAAGTGGCGCCGGGACAACTTCTCGCCCCGCGCGGTCGACGGGGCGGTGATCGCGGGTTTCGCCACAGGACAGGCCAAGCCGATGGGGCTCGACGCCGCCGATGGCCGTCCACTGTGGAGCGTCGACAGGTGGGTGATCAACGACGAGCTGCGCTGGGTCGCCCCGGGCCGGGTCTTCCTGCTCGGCCTCGGCCTCACCCAGCTGCTCGACAGCGCGACCGGCGCGGTGCTGCTGGACCTGCCCGGGAACAGCTACACCCACGCGGGGGAGGCGGGTGAGGACGTGCTGCTGTTCCGCTCCGGCAGCACCATGGCGGGCTACGACGCGAAGACCCTGGCGAAGCTCTGGGAGTTGCCCGACAGGAGCACCAGGCGGGTCGCCCCGGACCTGTTCGGGGTCGCGTGGCGCGGGACGGTCTACGGCTCCATGACGTCCCCGCAGTCGCAGCACATCGCCCTGGAAGCACGCACTGGCAAGGAAAAGGTCGTGAACCTGTCGTGCAGGCCCACGATCCTCGTTCCGGGTCACGCGCTGTGCGGCGACAACCGCCTCACCGTGCACCCCTTCGGCGGCTAGGGCGTGGTCGCCAGGTAGATCGTCCTGGCGCCCAGCACGAACGCGTCCGGCCTGCGCAGCACCCCGGCCTCGTCCTCCGGGTCGAGCAGCCGGGCCAGCGTCGCGGCGTCCTCTTCGGAGAGCCGGTCGGCGCTGAAGTCGCCCCAGCCGGTCAGGACGGAGTGCACGTACCGACGGGTTCGCTCGTCGATCCGCGAGGGGTGGTCGACGAGGAAGCTCCGCGTGCCCACGTGCCGCATCCCGGCCCGGCCGATCATCGCGGCCCAGTCCTCGACGACGTCGACCTTGCCGGGCAGCTCCGCCCGCATCTCGGCGAAGCCGGTGCTCACCGCCACGTCCAGCCGGGACTGGAAGCCCGTGCGGCCGATGCCGATGTCGCGCGGCAGGAACCGGAACGGCAGGCCGCCCTCCATCAGGGCGAGCACGCCGCCCGGCCGCAGCAGCCCGGCGAGCTCGGCCAGCCCGGCCTCCTGGTCGCCGAGGTGGTGCAGCACCTGGCCGATCCAGACCACGTCCGCCGTGCCCAGCTCGCCGAACTCGTCGGGGAGCTGGGCGTGGCGGGTGGTGAGCCGGACGCCGAGCCGCTCGGCGCGCGCCGCCGCCCGTTCCAGCAGGGCGGGGGCGCCGTCGACCGCGACGACCTCCGCGTCCGGGTAGAGCCGGGCCAGCTGGCACGCGGCGACGCCGGGGCCGCTGCCGATGTCGAGCACGCGCCCGGCCTCCGGCCGTACTTCCCGCACCCACTGGAACGCCTGTTCCACGAGCGGGAACACGACCTCCGCCTCGCGCTCCATGATCTCGCCGCGCTCGTTCCAGTCGAGGTGGTCGTGATGCTTGTGCCCACTCACAGTCCGTGCACCCTTCTCTCCGCGGTGGCCTCGTCGAGGACGAGGTCGTTGTTGACGTTCATGCCAGCCTTGGCGCCCTGCGCGGCGGCGATGATCACCTGAGCCATCGGGTCGACGACGTTGCCCGCCGCGTACACGCCGGGCACGGTCGTCCGCCCGTCCGCGGTGTGCTCGGCGCCGAGCTGGGCCAGCAACCCGTCGTTGACGGCGAACACCGTCGGTACGAACAGGGCGGACCGGGCTTCACAAGAGCCGTCCGCGAGTTCGACGCCGACGACCTTGTCGTTGTCCACCAACACTTTCACGACGTCACTGTCCACGATGCGGACGCCGCGCGCGAGCAGCTTCGCCCGGTCCTGCTCGGGCAGCCGCGAGCCGAAGTACACGACGTCGTCCGACCACTGGCGGAGCAGGAGCGCCTGGTGCGCGCCCCTGGGGTCGGTGCCGAGCACGCCGATCGGCTGGTCCCGGACTTCCCAGCCGTGGCAGTACGGGCAGGCCGCCACGTCGTCGCCCCAGCGCTCGCGCAGTCCCTCGACCGGGGGAAGCTCGTCGCGCAGTCCCGTTGTCACGACCAACCGCCGCGCCGACACCGCATCGCCATCGGCCAGCTCCACCGCGAAGCCCGTGCCTTCGCGGCGCGCGGACACGGCCCGTCCGGCTCTGACTTCGCCGCCGTACCCGATGATCTCCTTGCGCCCCACCGCGAGCAGCTCGCCCGGGGGCATGCCGTCGCGCGACAGGAACCCGTGCATGTGCGCGGCGGGCTGGTTGCGCGGTTCACCCGCGTCGATCACCAGCACGCGTCTGCGCGCCCTGCTCAGCACCAGCGCCGCGCTCAGTCCCGCGGCACCACCGCCGACCACCACAACGTCGTACATCACGACCACCTCCGCGATCGACACTGCGCCGACGATCGCGGTCTTGACAAACTTTGTTGCTGAACCTGCAATAACGGAATGGACGAGATGGACGCGGTGCTGAACGAGGTCGGCCCCCGGCTCAAACGGGTGCGCAAGGAACGCGGAGCGACACTGGCCGCGCTGTCCAGGGTCACCGGGATCTCGGTGAGCACGCTGTCCCGGCTGGAGTCCGGGCAGCGCAGGCCGAGCCTGGAGCTGTTGCTGCCGATCGCCCGCGCGCACAAGGTGGCGCTGGACGAGCTGGTCGGCGCGCCCGAGGTGGCCGACCCGCGCATCCGCCCGTCCGCGGTGCTGCACGGCGACATCACCGTCTACCCGCTGACCCGCCAGCCCGGCGGGCTCCAGGCGTTCAAGATGATCATCCCGCCGAGCCGGGACACGCCGAAGCCGCGCACGCACGAGGGCTACGAGTGGTTCTACGTGCTCAGCGGACGGCTGCGACTGGTGCTGGGCGAGCACGACGTGGTCATGCGGACGGGGGAGGCCGCGGAGTTCGACACGCGGGTCCCGCACTGGTTCGGCTGCGCGGGCGACCGCCCGGCGGAGATCCTGAGCCTGTTCGGGCCGCAGGGCGAACGCATGCACCTGCGAACCAGGAACAGGCCGAAGTCCTAGACCTCGTCTCGCTCGTCCAGGCGCACCCCTCAACGCGCGCTGAGGTCGCCAAAATCCCGTTTCGTACTCTTAGCGGCTTTTGGGAGCGCTCTTTTTCCCGCTAAGAGTACGAAACGGGGTTCTCTAGACCACGCGCGCGGAGGATGGGGGGTTCGGGCGGGCGTGGGGCATGGGCACAGTTTACGTGGTGCGCGGAGTGCGGGCGGGCATCTTGCGGGACAGGGGTTAGTCGACGCGGAGGCCCGCGAAGGCCAGGGTGGAGACGGCGTCGGCGAGGGCGTCGGGGGTGATGCCGCCGCGCGGCCGGTACCACTCGATCACTGAGTTGATCATGCCGAAGAGCAGCCTGCTGGTGACCGCCGGATCGATGTCCGAGCGCAGGTCCCCGTCCGCCGCCGCCTGCTTGACCAGATCGGTGACCAGCTGGTCGAACTCGCGCCGCCGGGCCAGCGCCGCGCGCTCCACCTTGGTGTTGCCGCGCACCCGCAGCAGCAGCGTGACGAACGGCAGCCGCTCCACCAGCACCGCGACGCTGCGCCGCACCACGTGCTCCAGCCGGTCGATCGCCCGGCCCTCCAGGGACCGCGGTTCCTCGGTCACCGCGAACAGCCCGTCCAGCGCGCGGTCCACCGCCAGGCGCAGCAGCTCCTGCTTGCTCGGGACGTGGTGGTAGATCGCGGACTTGGTGATGCCGAGCTTGCGGGAGAGCTCCTCCATGCTGGTGCCGTCGTACCCGCGTTCGTTGAACAGCTGCACCGCGATGGCCAGCAACGACTCCAGGTCGTACCCGGGACGTCCGCGCCGGGTGGTCTGCTCAGTCATCGTGCCGCCGATCGATCACGCGCCGCAGCTTACCCACCGAACGCTCCAATGTGGACGGTTCGACGACTTCGACGTCCACCGTGACGCCGACGCCGTCCTTGATAGCGCGCAACAACTCCGTCGCCGCGCCCGGATCACCCTCGCCCGGCCCGGACTCCACCCGCACCGTCATGTGGTCCATCCGCCCGCGCCGGGTCAGCACCAGCTGGAAGTGCGGGGCGAGGCCGCGGGTGCGCAGCACGATCTCCTCGATCTGGGTGGGGAACACGTTCACCCCGCGCAGGATGATCATGTCGTCGCTGCGGCCGGTCACCTTCTCCATCCGGCGCATCGGCCGCGCGGTCCCCGGCAGCAGCCGGGTCAGGTCGCGGGTGCGGTAGCGGATGATCGGCAGCGCCTGCTTGGTCAGCGAGGTGAACAGCAGTTCGCCGTGCTCGCCGTCGGGCAGCGCGTCCCCGGTGACCGGATCGACCACCTCGGGGTAGAAGTGGTCCTCCCAGACGTGCAGGCCGTCCTTGGTCTCGACGCACTCGCTGGACACGCCCGGCCCGATCACCTCGGACAGGCCGTAGATGTCCACCGCGTGGATGCCCATCCGCTGCTCGATCTCCGAGCGCATCTGCTCGGTCCACGGCTCAGCGCCGAAGATGCCGGTGGTCAGCGAACAGGTGCGCGGGTCGACGCCCTGCCGCTCGAACTCCTCCAGCAGCGTCAGCATGTACGAGGGCGTGACCATGATGATCTCGGGCTCGAAGTCGGTGATGAGCTGCACCTGGCGCGCGGTCATCCCACCCGAGGCCGGGATCACCGTGCAGCCAAGGCGTTCCGCGCCGTAGTGCGCGCCGAGCCCGCCGGTGAACAGGCCGTAGCCGTAGGCCACGTGCACCTTCTGGCCGGGACGCCCGCCCGCGGCGCGGATGGAGCGGGCCATCACGTCCGACCACATGTCGATATCGCGCGCGGTGTAGCCGACCACGGTGGGCTTCCCGGTGGTGCCACTGGACGCGTGCAGCCTGCGCACCTGCTCCGGCGGCACCGCGAACATGCCGAACGGGTAGTTGTCCCGGAGGTCGTTCTTGGTGGTGCACGGGAACTTCGCCAGGTCTTCGAGTCCGCGGCAGTCCTCCGGGTGCACCCCGGCTTCGTCGAACTTCTTGGTGTAGAAGGGAACGTTGCGGTAGGCGTGCCGCAATGTCCACTGTAGACGTTCGAGCTGGAGCGCGGTCAGCTCGTCGGCCGACATCCGCTCGGCGTCGTCCAGGCTCGCGGGGTCGGGCGAGGGACCGAGTCTGCTCACTGCTCTCCTCCGATCACCCGGCTGCGCCCGCGGAACTCGGCGATGAGCCGGTCCCCGCTGTGCACCGTCACGTCGTAGATCCCGCTGCGGCCGTAGCGCGCCCGTTCGGTGGCGACGGCGGTCAGCTCCTCGCCCTCCTTGGCGGGGGCCACGAAGCTGATGTCGGCCCCGGCCGCCACGGTCACCGGGCCGTGGCTGTTGCACGCGAACGCGAATGTCGAGTCGGCGAGCAGGAACACGTAGCCGCCGTGCACGATGCCGTGCCCGTTGACCATGTCCGAGGTGATCAGCATCGACGCCTTCGCGTGCCCGGACCCGGCTTCCACCGGGCGGATGCCCGCGTGACGCGAGGCGTTGTCAGCGGCATACATTCGCCGTACGGACTCGGGCACCTGCGGCTGTGACACTCGCTTCCCCGCCTTGCTGGCTGACCGACTGTTCGGTTAAGAATGTGGATCTGCCCACGGGGTGTCAAGAGCGGAGGACGGCATGTCCGAGGTGTTCCTGGTCGACGGAGTCCGCACCCCGCAGGGCCGCTACGGCGGCGCGCTCGCCCAGGTCCGGCCCGACGACCTCGCGGCGCTGGTGGTGGGCGAGGTGGTCCGGCGCTCCGGGGTCCCGGCCGACGCGATCGACGAGGTGGTCCTCGGTGCCGCGAACCAGGCGGGCGAGGACAACCGCAACGTGGCGCGGATGGCGGTGCTGCTGTCCGGGCTGCCCGAGCACACCCCGGGCTACACGGTGAACCGGCTCTGCGCGTCCGGGCTGACCGCCATCACCTCGGCGGCCCAAGCGGTGCGCGCGGGCGAGGCCGACATCGTCGTGGCGGGCGGCGTCGAGTCGATGACCCGCGCGCCGTGGGTGATGGCCAAACCCGGAACGCCGTGGGCGCGTCCGGGCGAGGTCTTCGACACCTCCCTGGGCTGGCGGTTCGGCAACCGGAAGTTCGACGCGAAGACGACGCTGTCGATGGGGGAGACGGCCGAGGAGGTCGCCGCGCTCGACGGCGTCACCCGGGCCGACAGCGACGCATTCGCGCTGCGCAGCCACCACCGCGCGATCGCCGCGATGGACGCGGGCCGCTTCGACGCCGAGCTCGTCCCGGTCGGCGAGGTCACCGCCGACGAGGGGCCGCGCCGCGAGACCACGCTGGAGAAGCTGGGCAAGCTGCGCACCGTCTTCCGCGAGGACGGCATCGTCACCGCCGGATCGTCCTCGCCGCTCTCCGATGGTGCTTCGGCGATCGTTGTGGCCAGCGAAGAGGCTGTGCGCAGGCACAATCTGACCCCGCGCGCCCGGGTGACCACCGGGGCCAGCGCGGGCGTCTCCCCGCACATCATGGGCATCGGGCCGGTTCCCGCGACGGAGAAGGCGCTGGCGCGCGCGGGCTGGGGCGTCGGCGACCTGGACGCGGTGGAGCTGAACGAGGCGTTCGCCGCGCAGTCGCTGGCCGTGATCCGCCGCCTCAAGCTCGACGAGGACCGGGTGAACTCCGATGGCGGCGCGATCGCCCTCGGACACCCGCTCGGATCGTCCGGCGCGCGCCTGGTGGTCACGCTGCTCGGGCGCATGGAGCGCGAGAACGCCCGGCGCGGCCTGGCCACCCTGTGCGTCGGTGTCGGTCAGGGCGCCGCCCTGCTCGTCGAAGCCGTCTGAAGGGAAGTGCTGTGGGACCGAAGATCGTTGGTGTGATCGGCGGCGGGCGGATGGGCGCGGGCATCGCCCAGGTCTTCGCCGCCGTGGGCGCCGGGGTGACCATCGTGGAGAGCTCGGCCGACGCGGTCGCGGCCGCCCGGGACCGCCTGGCGACCGGCCTGCGCAGGGCGCACGAGCGCGGCAAGCTCGACGGCGAGCCCGCCGAGGTCCTCGACCGCGTGGTGTTCGTGACCGAGGTGGCCGCGCTGCCCCAGGACGCCGAGCTGGTGGTCGAGGCCGTGCCCGAGGTGATCGGCCTCAAGCTCGACGTGCTGGTCGCGGCCGAGATGGCGGTCGGGGACTCCACCGTGCTCGCCACCAACACCAGCTCGCTGTCGATCACCGAGATCGGTGCCGCGCTGGCCAGGCCGCACAACTTCCTCGGCATGCACTTCTTCAACCCCGTCCCGGCGTCCACGCTGATCGAGCTCGTCAGCGGCCCGGCGACGGCGTCCGCGACGACGCGGCGCGCGCTGGAGTGGGTGCACGCGCTCGGCAAGACCGAGGTGCTGGTGAAGGACTCGCCCGGCTTCGCGACGAGTCGGCTCGGGGTGCTGCTCGGCCTGGAAGCCATTCGCATGCTCGAGGAAGGCGTGGCGGACGCGGAGTCCATCGACCGCGCGATGGAGCTGGGTTACCGGCATCCGATGGGCCCGTTGCGGTCGACGGATCTCGTGGGGTTGGACGTGCGGTTGGCCATCGCGGAGTACCTGCACCGGACGCTCGGCGAGCGCTTCGCCCCACCGGCGCTGCTGCGCGAGAAGGTCGCCCGCGGTGAGCTGGGCCGCAAGTCCGGCCAGGGCTTCTACACCTGGGACTGATCAGAGCACGCGACGGACACCGGGGAGACGGCGGACCGGCCCCGCGAGCAGGAAGCAGGCCGGGAGGACCACGGCAGCCGCGATCGCGAACTTCGCCAGCGTCGGGAGATCCAGCACGCTGAGGGCGTGACCCGCCGCCGTCACCACGAACGCGTGGATCACGTACACGGTGAACGCGTGAGTGGACAGGTAGCGGAGCAGCGGCCCCTGCGCGGTGAACCTGCGGCGGAAGAGAGCGAGCAGCGCGAGGACGGTGCCGACGGCGAAGGCGGAGTCCCACAGCGCGTAGAACAACGAGCTCAGGGTGCCGTGCCCGAGCCACTCGGTGCCGTCGGCCAGCGCGAGCGGGAGGAACAGCAGGGTGGCGCCGATGGCCAGGCCGAGCCCGGCCCTGCCCGTGCGCGCGGTGATGGCGGACGGCCAGCCGCGCCGGTACGCCACGGCCCCCAGGACGAAGAAGCTGACGTACTGCGGGAGGTAGGAGCTGGTCGGGAAGCCGATGACCGGCACGAAGAGGTCTACCGGGAGCACCGTCCGCACCGCGTAGGTCACCAGGGCCAGCCCGAGCACGAATCCGATCACCGCCAGGGAGGTGGGCGGCTGGGGATTTCGCGGGCGCGGTTGGCGGTTCCTGGTCGCGTGGCGGAAAGCGGCGTAGGACCCGTCGAAGACGAGGATCGCGAGCACGAACCACAACGGCCCGGTGCCGATGGTGTTCAGGTAGAACTCGAGCGGTGAGTCGCCGTGGTCGACGCCGATGTGGATGATCGGGTTGAGCACGAAGTAGAACACCACCAACGGGATTCCCAGGCGGAAAAGCCGTTCGCGGACGAAGGCGCGCGGGCCTTTGCGGTCGTAGGACCCCGGCGTGAAGTATCCGGATAGTAGAAAGAATGCCCCCATAAACCATGCCTGGTTGAAAAGCAGGAAGACCGTCAGGCCGAGCTCGACGGCTTCGCTGGTCGATTTCTCGGTGTAGTACCAGACCGGGAGCCCGCTGTAGGTGGCCGCGGTGTGGTGCAGGACCACCAGCGCCGTCAGCAGGACGCGCAGGTTGTCCACGAACCACATTCGCGACGGGGTGCTTTTGCTACCAGGTAAGGTGGTTGAGGTCGTCGCGTCGTCCATGTCCCCTTCCTCCCTCGGGTGCTCCGATGTGGAGAGGGGACGGTATGTGCATGGACGCGCGTTTGGGTGGAGCTGAACCTACTTTCGTGCCGATTGGCGGGAAAAAGGCTCCAAGCGGTGCACAGTGGATTCGTCCAACTGTTCCAGCCTGCTCGGGGTGGCATCGGGAATTCTGATTCGGGAATATGAACCGGGCGCGGGCGGTAATATCGTGCTTACCGATATACCCGCGCCGGGACTACGATATTTGATCAATGACGAGATCGGCGACGGCGGCCATTCCGGTTGGCGTCGGGTGGTAGCCCGCGCGGCCCTGGCCGGGGTTGTACTTCTCCATCCACGGCGTTGACGCGCAGGCGTCGTGCTTGGCACTGGCGGACGCCGCGTCGACCACGGAGGCGCCCGTTTCCGCGGCGGCCCGGCGGGTCGCGTCCGCGAGGCGCCGCGCGACGCCGCGCTCGAAGTCGACCTGTGCCTGGGTCAGCGGCACGCCGGTGCACGCGGGACCGGTGCGCGGCAGGATCGTCAGGTAGTTCACCAGCAGCACCTTGGCTCGCGGTGCCTTGTTCCGCACGGCCGTGACCACGTTGCCGATCTTGGTGTGCACGGTCTTGAGCGCCGCGTCGATCGCGGCCTGGTCGACGCTGGGGCACTGCGCGCCGCCGCCGCTGGTCTGGCAGGAGTAGGCGAAGAGGCTGCCGACGTAGTTGACGTCGTTGCCACCGATGGTGATGGAGACCAGCCTGGTGTTCGCGGTGACCGCGTCGACCTGCGGGGGCTGGCCGTGCTGCGGTGCGGTGAGCAGGTTGGCGGTGGTGGCGCCGCTGCACGAGACATCGGTGAGCGCCAGCCTGAGCTTGGCGGCGGCCAGGCTCGGGTAGTTCTTCGACGAGCGCCCGCAGGCCGTGGGGCTGCTCGGTTGGCTTGGCGGGATGCCGGGGCCCGCGGCGAAGGAGCTGCCCATCGCGACGTACTCGGCGCCGGGCGGCACGGCCCAGCCGGACGCGGTGACGGTCAACGCGAGGACAGCTGCGAGAACGGTCATGGGCAGCACCCTATGGCGCTCTGGCTGAGACCTCTCTCCGCTGCTACCGTGTCCGGAGAACCTGAACGAACGGTCGGTAAGTCTCATCGAGGAGGTCGGTCGTCGATGGCGCCGCTGCGCAGTTACGTCTCCGGTGGTTGGCAGGCACCCGCCGAGGACGGCGTCCCGCTGTTCGACGCGGTGACCGGGGAGCAGATCACCAGCGTCTCCAGCAAGGGCCTCGACCTCGCCGCCGCGTTGGAGCACGGCAGGCGCGTCGGCGGTCCCGCCCTGCGGGAGCTGACCTTCCACCAGCGGGCCGCGCTGCTGAAGGCGCTCGCGTCGTTCCTGCGGGAGCACCGGGACGAGCTGTACGCGCTGTCCGCCCGCACCGGCGCCACCCGCACCGACTCGATGATCGACATCGACGGCGGGATCGGCGTGCTGTTCGGCTACGGCAGCAAGGGCCGCCGGGAGATGCCCAACGACACCGTCTACATCGACGGCAACCTGGAGCCGCTGAGCAAGGGCGGCACCTTCCTCGGCCAGCACGTCTGCACGCCGCTGCGCGGGGTCGCCGTGCAGATCAACGCGTTCAACTTCCCGGTGTGGGGGCCGCTGGAGAAGCTTGCGCCCGCGTTCGTCGCCGGGGTGCCGACGCTGATCAAGCCCGCCGAGCAGACCTCCTACCTGACCGCGCGGCTGGTCGAGCTGATCCTGGAGTCCGGCCTGCTGCCCGAGGGCACCGTGCAGCTGGTGTGCGGCAGCACCGGCGACATGCTGGACCACCTCACCGAGCAGGACCTGGTGGCGTTCACCGGTTCCGCGTCCACCGCGCAGGTGCTGCGCGCGCACCCGCGGATCATCGGCAACGCCGTGCGCTTCACCGCTGAGGCGGACTCGCTGAACTGCTCGATCCTCGGCCCTGACGGCAAGGTGGGCACCCCCGAGTTCGACCTGTTCGTCAAGGCGTTGGCCAGCGAGATGACCGTCAAGGCCGGGCAGAAGTGCACCGCGATCCGCCGCGCCTTCGTGCCCGCCGAGCTGATGGACGACGTGGCCGAGGCGGTCGGCGCGCGGCTGGCCAAGGTCAAGGTCGGCAACCCCACCAGCGACGGCGTGCGCATGGGCGCGCTGGCCAGCCTGGAGCAGCGCGAGGAGGTGCGCCGCTCCCTCAAGGCCCTGATGGAGGTCGGCCGCCCGGTCTTCGGCAGCCCGGACCACGTGGACGTGATCGACGCCGACGCCGAGCGCGGCGCGTTCATCTCGCCGATCCTGTTGCGCGCCGACGACCCCGCGTGCGCTCAGCCGCATGAGGTCGAGGCGTTCGGGCCGGTGTCCACGCTGATGCCCTACACCTCGACCGAGCACGTGATTTCCCTTGCGGCGCGCGGAAAGGGCAGCCTCGTCGGCTCGGTCGTCACCGGCGACACCGGCTTCGCCCGCGATGTCGTCGTTGGCGCGGCGGCGTGGCACGGGCGCATGCTCGTGCTCGACACCGACAGCGCGAAGGAGTCGACCGGGCACGGCTCGCCCATGCCGCACCTCGTGCACGGCGGTCCCGGGCGCGCGGGCGGTGGCGAGGAGATGGGCGGCATCCGCGGGGTGCTGCACCACATGCAGCGCACGGCGATCCAGGGCAGCCCCAAGGTGATCACCGCGATCACCAACCGCTGGACGACCGGCGCCGACCGCAACGACGACGGAGTGCACCCGTTCCGGAAGTCCTTGGCGGAGCTGAAGATCGGCGACACCGTCGTCGGCGGGCCGCGCCTGGTGACACAGGAGGACGTGGACCACTTCGCGGAGTTCACCGGCGACAAGTTCTACGCGCACACCGATCCCGAGGCCGCCGCCGCGAACCCGTTCTTCGACGGCATCGTGGCGCACGGCTACCTGGTGGTGTCGCTGGCCGCCGGGCTGTTCGTCGACCCCGCGCCCGGCCCGGTGCTGGCGAACTACGGCTTGGAGAACCTGCGTTTCCTCACGCCGACCTACCCCGGCGACGAGCTGACCGTGACCCTGACCGCGAAGCAGATCACGCCGCGCGCGGACGCCGAGCACGGCGAGGTGCGGTGGGACGCGGACGTGACCAACCAGAACGGCGAATCCGTTGCCAAATACGACGTCCTGACCTTGGTGGCGAAAACCCATGGATGAGCTGCTTGAACACTTCGAGCGCACGGTCGAGCGCGACCAGCGCGTCGAGCCCCGCGACTGGATGCCCGAGGGCTACCGCAAGACGCTGATCCGGCAGATCGCGCAGCACGCGCACTCCGAGATCATCGGCATGCAGCCCGAAGGCGCCTGGATCACGCGCGCGCCTTCGTTGCGGCGCAAGGCGATCCTGCTGGCGAAGGTGCAGGACGAGGCGGGCCACGGGCTCTACCTCTACGCCGCGACCGAGACGCTGGGTGTGGACCGCTCTGAGCTGACCGAGAATCTTATTGAGGGCAAACAGAAGTACTCCTCGATCTTCAACTACCCCACGCCGAGCTTCGCCGACGTCGGCGTGATCGGCTGGCTCGTCGACGGCGCCGCGATCTGCAACCAGGTGCCGCTGTGCCGCACCTCCTACGGGCCGTACGCGCGGGCGATGATCCGGGTGTGCAAGGAGGAGTCCTTCCACCAGCGGCAGGGCTACGAGCTGCTGATGACCATGATGCGCGGCAGCCAGGCGCAGCGGGAGATGGTGCAGGACTCGGTGAACCGGTGGTGGTGGCCGTCGCTGATGATGTTCGGCCCGCCGGACGGCGACTCGCCGAACACCGCGCGTTCCATGGCGTGGCGGATCAAGCGGCACACCAACGACGAGCTGCGGCAGAAGTTCGTGGACATGTCGGTGCCACAGGCGGAGAAGCTCGGTGTCACGCTGCCCGATCCGGAGCTGCGGTGGAACGCCGAGCGCGAGCACTACGACTTCGGCGAGCCCGACTGGGCGGAGCTCAAGCGCGTCATCTCCGGCGACGGCGAGTGCAACGCCGAGCGCGTCGCGCACCGCCGCAAGGCCCACGAGGACGGCGCGTGGGTCCGCGAGGCCGCGCTCGCCCACGCGGCGAAGAAGAAGGGGGTGGCGGTGTGAGTCGTGGTGCCTGGCCGTTGTGGGAGGTCTTCGTGCGCGGCAGGCGCGGCCTGAACCACGTGCACGTGGGCTCGCTGCACGCGGCGGACGCGCAGATGGCGGTGCAGAACGCCCGCGATCTCTACACGCGCCGCAACGAGGGCGTGAGCATCTGGGTGGTGCCCGCCGAGGCGATCACCGCGTCCAGCCCGGACGAGAAGGACCCGATGTTCGCGCCCAGCGGGGACAAGGTCTACCGGCACCCCACGTTCTACGACATCCCCGACGACGTCCCGCACATGTGAGGCACCTGTGAGCTTCGACAACGCCTATGAGGGGCTGAACGAGGAGCACGGCGACGACGCGCGCTGGGCGTACGGGACCGGCTTCGCCGACGAGCTGTCCGGAGTGGACAGAGCTTTTCCGTCCACAGTGGACAAGGCGGATCTCGCCGCGTACGCGCTGATGCTCGGTGACGACGCGCTCGTGCTGGCGCAGCGCACCAGCGAGTGGTGCTCGCGCGCGCCGGAGCTGGAGGAGGACGTCGCGCTGGCCAACATCGCGCTCGACCTCCTCGGCCAGGCGCGGTTGTTGCTGACGCGCGCCGGTGAAGCGGGCACGCGGCCCTCGGAGGCTCCGTCGCACGTGCCGGACGAGGACGCGCTCGCGTACTTCCGCACGGCCGAGCACTTCCGCAACGTGCGCATGGTCGAGCTGGTCAACGGCGACTTCGCGGACACCATCGCGCGGCTGTTGTTGTTCTCCTGTCAGCGATTGGCGTTGTTCACCAGGCTCTCCTC
Organism: Allokutzneria sp. A3M-2-11 16; assembly: GCF_024213555.1. Lineage (GTDB taxonomy): Bacteria > Actinomycetota > Actinomycetes > Mycobacteriales > Pseudonocardiaceae > Allokutzneria. The sequence continues at coordinate 188,602 of NZ_JANAVO010000003.1, forward strand.
CTCGGCTGACCCGGTGCTCGCCGCCGTCGCGGCCAAGGGTGTCAAGGAGCTGTCCTACCACCGCGACCACGCCGCGCGCTGGACAGTGCGCCTCGGCGACGGCACCGAGGAGTCCCGCCGCCGGATGATCGCCGCGCTGGACCGCGTGTGGCCCTACCTGGACGAGCTTTTCACGCCGCACCCGGTTGAGATTCGTCTTGCCGCACAAGGGGTAGCGGTCGACCCGGCTTCCCTGAAATCCGAAGTGGACGGTGTGCTGGACCAGGTTTTCGCCGCGGCCACGCTGACCCGTCCCGTGGTTTCCCGCGCTCCGGGTGGCGGCCGCGAGGGCAGCCACACCGACGTGCTCACCGAACTCCTGGCAGAGATGCAGGTCCTCGCGCGTGCCCTTCCGGAGGCGACGTGGTGACCGCGCGGGAGGTCGTCGGGACCGTCGCCGATCCCGAGCTGCCCATGCTGTCCCTGGTGGACCTCGGGGTGGTGCGGGACGTCCGGGAGGAGGACGGGCGCGTGGTCGTGGTGATCACGCCGACGTACTCCGGCTGCCCGGCCCTGGTGGAGATGCGCGACGATCTCGTGAATGCCTTGCACACCAACGGTTTCGAGGACGCCGAGGTGCGCACTGTGCTCAGCCCGGCGTGGACCACCGACTGGATGACCGAGGAGGGCCGCCGCAAGCTCGCCGAGGCCGGGATCTCCCCGCCCGGCCGCGTCGGTCCCCGCCCGGCCGGTCCGGTGCCGCTGCGGCTGGACCCGCCCGCGCCCAGGCTGAGCTGCCCGCAGTGCGGTTCGCGCGACACCGAGGAGCTGTCCCGGTTCAGCGCGACCGCGTGCAAGGCGCTGCACCGCTGCCGTGCCTGTCGCGAGCCGTTCGAGTACTTCAAGGAGATCTGACGTGGCACGCCCCGTGTTCCACCCTCTGCGCGTGGCCGACGTCGAGCGGCTGTGCGATGACGCGGTCGCGGTCACCTTCGACGTGCCGGAGGAGCTGACCGAGGTCTTCGCGTTCCGCCCCGGCCAGTCACTGACGCTGCGCCGCGACGTCGACGGCCGCGACGAGCGCCGTTCGTACTCGATCTGCGCTCCGGCGGGCGCGCGACCCAGGGTCGGCGTGCGCGAGGTGCCTTCTGGGTTGTTCTCGACGTGGCTCGTCCGCGACGTGAAGCCCGGTGACGAGATCGAGGTGCTGCCGCCCACGGGGTCGTTCACCCCGGATGTGGACGTGCCCGGCCACCACGTGCTGATCGCGGCGGGCTCCGGCATCACGCCCGTGCTGTCGATCGCCGCGTCCGTGCTCGCGCACCCCAAATCGCGGGTGACCGTGCTCTACGGCAATCGCCGATCCGGCACGGTGATGTTCGCGGACGAGCTGGCGGACCTTAAAGACCGCTACCACACGCGTCTGGAACTTGTGCACGTGCTGTCCCGTGAAGCGCGCGAGGCCGAGCTGTTCACGGGGCGCTTGGACGAGGCGAAGCTGCGCACGCTGCTGCCGCTGCTGCTAGATGTCGCCGATGTCGACCATTGGTGGCTGTGCGGGCCCTACGGCATGGTCACTGACGCGCAGCGGCTGCTGACGTCCTTCGGTGTGCCTGAGGAACGCGTGCACCAAGAGCTGTTCTATGTCGATGAACCGATCGTCACCCGACACGACGAACCTGTGCTCGAAGGTCCGAGCGCCAAGGTGACCGTGGTGCTCGACGGACGCTCTACGGAGATCGCGCTGCCCAAGGGCACGCCGATCCTCGACGGAGCGCAACGCGCGCGTCCTGACCTGCCGTTCGCTTGTAAGGGCGGCGTGTGCGGCACGTGTCGCGCGAAGCTGGTCACCGGCGATGCGGACATGCGGCGCAACTTCGCGCTGGAGCGCTCCGAGGTCGCCGCTGGGTTCGTGCTGACCTGCCAGACGGTCGCGGTCTCCGACGAAGTCACAGTCGACTTCGACGCCTGAGCGAGCCAGAGTGGTACTGCCTTCACTTCCTAGTCGAGGAGAGCCTGCGTCATGACCAACCCCTTCGAGGACCCGGACGGCCGCTACCTGGTGCTGGTCAACGACGAGGGGCAGCACTCGCTGTGGCCGTCGTTCAGCGAGGTGCCCGCCGGGTGGACGGTGGCGCTGGCCGAGACCGGCCGCCAGGAGTGCCTGGACTACATCGAGGCCAACTGGACCGACATGCGCCCGCGCAGCCTCGCGGAGCGGATGGACAGCGGCTCCTGATCTCCGCACCCGCCACCTGCCGTAGGCCGAACGGTGGGTGGCGGTTTCGGCGTCTGCCCAGGTGACAAGGGCCCTTCAAGCCGTCCGCTCTCATTCGATAGTGTGTACCGGCTGCCACGGGACAGTCCTGTGGCCGGCGCGGTTGAGGAGTGATGCCGGTATCGACGAGGGACACCTCATCGCCGGCCATTACCGGCTGGTCTCCAAGATCGGCTCGGGCGCGATGGGCGTCGTGTGGCGGGCGAGGGACGAGCGCCTCGACCGCATGGTCGCGGTCAAGCAGCTGCTGGTGCAGCCCGGACTGAGCGCGGAGGAGACCGACAACGCGCGCCGCAGGGCGATGCGCGAGGGCCGGATCGCCGCCCGGTTGCAGCACCCCAACGCGATCACCCTGTACGACGTCGCCGAGCACAACGGCGACCCGTGCCTGGTGATGGAGTACCTGCCGTCGCAGAGCCTCGCGGAGTCCATCGCCGACCGCGGCCCGCTGCCGCCGCGCGAGGTCGCCGCCATCGGCGCCCAGATCGCCGCCGCGCTCTCCGCCGCGCACACCGTCGGCATCACCCACCGCGACATCAAGCCCGGCAACGTGCTGATCACCGACAGCGGGGTCGCCAAGATCACCGACTTCGGCATCTCCCGCGCGGTCGGCGACGTCCAGGTGACCAGGACCGGCATGCTCGCGGGCACCCCCGCCTACTTCGCGCCCGAGGTGGCGCGCGGCAACGACATCGGCGGCCCGACCTCGGACGTGTTCTCCCTCGGCGCGACGCTCTACGACGCCGTCGAGGGCCAGCCGCCGTTCGGCAGCTCCGACAACCCGCTCGCGCTGCTGCACGCCGCGGCCGCGGGCGAGGTGATCCCGCCCCGGCAGGCCGGTCCGCTGACCGCGCTGCTGATGACCATGCTCCGTCCCGACCCGCGCGAGCGGCCGAACATGGCCCAGGTCGGCACCGCCCTCGCCGGTCTCGCCGCGGGCCGCGCCCCGGCCGTGCCCGCGCGCGCAGCCGCGCCGACCGCACGCACGCAGCGCGTCGACCACGGCCACACCCCGCCGCCGCGCCCGGCCGCGAGCTACCCGCGTCCCGCGTCCGCCGCACCGACCCGGCAGAAGCAGCAACCGGTCAAGCGCAAGCGCTCGCCGGTGCTGGTCGTGCTGCTGCTCGTCGCCCTGGTCGGCGGTGGCGGCTACGGCGTGTACCGCCTGCTCGACAATCCCCCCAACAGCCCCGGCACGGGCGCCGGTCCCGGTGGCACCGGGGGTGCGTCCGGCGGTTCCGGTGGCAGCGGGTCGAACAGCCCGTCCCCGACGCAGCAGTCGACCACCCCGAACACCGGTCGCGTGGACTACACCCCGGCGGGGAACCTGGCGCTCGACTACTACAGCGACGGTGCGAACACCGAGAAGCGGTGGAACCTGCTGACCGATACGGCGAAGGCCGCGTGGGGTGGCCGGGACAAGTTCGACACGTTCTGGCAGCAGTACCCGAAGATGTACTCCAACAAGGCGTATCGGACCGGCGGAGACCCCGACGGCGGGCAGCAGATCACCCTCCAGGTCACCTTCGCCAGCGGGAACACCGCCGCTCGGACGATCCGGGTCGTCAACGTCAACGGCCAGCTGAGAATCGACTCCGACGCCCGCTGAGCCGAAAATCGGCTGCGCGCCCCTGGAGGATGGGGGCGTGCATCCCGACATCGGTCTCGAACTCGGCGCGCGGGTCGCCCGCGCGGTGCAGGAAGCCCTGGAAGTGCGCATCAGCCCGGCGGAGGCGCTCGTGCGCCCGTCCGCCCGCGCGGACTACCAGTGCAACGCGGCGATGGGCCTGGGCAAGCGACTGGGCAGGCCGCCGCGCGAGATCGCTGAGCTGATCGTGGCGCACCTCGACGCCGCCGACATGGTCGAGCCGCCCGAGGTGGCGGGTCCGGGCTTCGTGAACTTCACCCTCCGCGCGGAGTGGCTGTCCGCGCGTGCCGCCGACCTGCTCACCGATCCCCGCTGCGGCGTGCGGCCCGCGGACCAACCCCGGCGCTACGTCGTGGACTACGGCGGCCCCAACGTGGCCAAGGAGATGCACGTCGGGCACCTGCGCTCATCGGTCATCGGTGACGCGATCGCCCGCATGCTGGACTTCGCGGGGCACGAGGTGATCCGCCGCAACCACCTCGGCGACTGGGGCACTCCGTTCGGCATGCTCATCGAGCACCTCGCTTCCCTGGACGCGGGTGCGGAGCTGTCCATCGGCGACCTCAACGGCTTCTACCAGGAGGCGCGCAAGAAGTTCGACGCCGACCCGGAGTTCGCATCGCGCGCGCGGACGCGCGTAGTGGCTCTGCAGAGCGGAGATCCGGCCACGCTCGCTTTGTGGCGCGGTCTGGTCGAGGAGTCGGAACGGCACTTCGCGAAGGTCTACGAACAGCTCGGCGTGCTGCTCTCCGCAGATGACAGCTACGGGGAGAGCTTCTACAACCCGATGCTCGCCGACACCGTCGCGGAGTTGGAGGCGAAGGGGCTCACAGAGGTCAGCGACGGCGCGGTGTGCGTGTTCCCGCCGGGCTTCACCAACCGCGACGGGGAGCGGCTGCCGCTGATCGTGCGCAAGTCCGACGGCGGTTACATGTACGCCAGCACGGACCTCGCGGCGGTTCGGTACTGGACGCAGGAGCGTGGCGCGACCGATCTCGTCTACGTCGTAGGAACCCCGCAGTCCCAACACTTCCAGATGGTGTTCCGCACGGCTTCCGCGATGGGCTGGCTGGACGCTTCGCATCGCGCGGTGCACGTGAACTTCGGTTCGGTGCTCGGCGAAGACGGCAAGATGCTGCGCACGCGCGCCGGTGGCTCCATCAAGCTCGCGGACCTGCTGACCGAGGCGGTGGAGCGCGCGGACGGCGTGCGTGCCGTGGGCATCGGCGCGGTGAAGTACGCCGACCTGTCCAGCGATCGCCAAAAGGACTACGTGTTCGCGTGGGACAAGATGCTGGCCAAGGAGGGGAACACGTCTGTCTACCTCCAGTACGCCGTTGCCCGCGTTTCCGCTGTGATGGCGCAGGCCAAGGTGTCCACTGTGGATGGTTCTGTGCTCGTGACGCACAAGGCGGAGCGGGCGTTGCTCGTCAAGCTGCTCCAACTGCCCGCAGCGCTCGCCGCCGCTTTGGAGGACTTCGCCCCACACCGCCTGTGCAGCTACCTCTACGAGACAGCGGTCGCGTTCTCCTCCTTCTACGAGAACTGCCCGATCCTCAAGGCGGAGCCCGACCTCCGGGAGTCCCGGTTGGCGCTGGCACAGCTCACTTCGCGCGTGCTCACCAAGGGCCTGGACCTGCTCGGCATCGAGGCGCCTGTGCGATTGTGAAGCTCGTTGGCGGGCTCCCGCGCGAGAGCGTGCTCAATATCTATCGGGGGAGAGATGACCTCGTTAGCGACATAGGGGACAATGTGTGAGGTGGACGTCAAGAAGATCCTCACCCTCGCCGCCCTCGCGCTCGTGATCTACCTGCTGCTCAACGATCCGCAGGGCGCGGCGAACGGCGTGCAGAACGTCTTCGGCTGGCTGCGGGACGCGGCGCAGTCGGTGATCACGTTCATCCAGCGCCTCTTCGCCTGATCCCTGATCCGGCCTGACCCTGAGGAAAACCCCACCCCAACTCTGCGGACAACCGCAGGGACTTCCCACCGCCCGCGCGGAACAGTGGTCTCACAGCCACAACACCCCGCGGAGGTTGGACGATGAAGCACGTACGCCGAGCGCTCACGGTCGGTCTGGCGGCGGTCCTGCTGGCAGGCGCGGCGGGCCCGGCGCTCGCGGCACCACCCGGCCTCGCCGAGGTCCAGCGGAACCTGGACCTGCTGACCACAGTGGACGGTGTGCCGGGCGCGCTGGCGCACGTGCGCGACCGCGGTGGCCGGGAGCGGACGCTGACCTCGGGCACCGCGGAAACGGGCACGGGCAGGCCGATGACCGGCGCGGCCGACACGTTCCGGATCGCCAGCGTCACCAAGCCGTTCATCGCGGTGACCCTGCTCCAGTCGCGAGTCGACCTGGACGCGCCGGTCGAGCGCTACCTGCCCGGAGTGGTGCGCGGCCGGGGCGCGGGCGCGGAGATCGACGGGCGGCGGATCACCGTCCGCCAGGTGCTCCAGCACACCAGCGGCATCCCCGAGTACAACCGCTCCTTCGACTGGTCCAAGCCGTTCCCCGAGGAGCCCACCGGCTACCTCGACGTGGCCCTGGTGCGCACGCCCACCGGGAAGCCGGGGGAGAGGTGGGCCTACTCCAACACCAACTACCTGATCGCCGGGATGATCGTGAACCGGTTGGCGGGCAAGGACTTCCGCGAGGTGACCGAGGAGCGCATCCTCCGGCCGCTCGGGATGACCGGCACCTACTGGCCGACGAAGAAGGAGTACGGCCTGCGCGGGCGGCACGCCCACCACTACGGCGTGCACCCGGCGAACCCCGCGGCCGGGGTCGTCGACGTCACGAGCTTCCCCGGCTACGAGTTCGGCGCGAGCGGCGGGCTGGTCTCCACCCCGGCTGACCTCGACGTCTTCTGGCGGGGCCTGTACTCCGGCAAGCTGTTGCCCCCGCACGTGGTGCGCTCGATGACCGCCGACCTGCGCCCGGCCGCGGGGCAGAACTTCTCGTACGGCATCGGCATCGGCTCGATCAAGCTCAGCTGCGGCGGCTCCGTGTTCGCGCACAGCGGTGACGTGCCCGGCGTGACCGCCTACAGCGGCCGCGACCGGTCCGGCCGCACGGTCACCGTCTTCATCACCACCAACAGCAACACCCCGGAACGCGACAAGCACCTCGCCGACGCCTTCGACGCCGCATTCTGCGCACGCCGCCTCTAACCGACCGCCCACGCAGCCTCACACCCGGGGGTTCGCCGGTCTTCAAGTACGCGCAACCCCGCCTCCGCCGGTCGCAAACGACACCCAACCCCCCGAGCAGCTGCCGTCCCACAAGTGGTCAGCAGCGACCCTGATCCCCACTTCCACTCCCCACCCTCCACAACGCCTCGCCCGCCCCCGAACATCAGCACGCGCAGCCCACCGAACCCCGTTTCGTACTCATAACGGGCATTGAGAGCGCTCTTTTTCCCGTTATGAGTACGAAACGGGAAAACGGGGCGAGCGCGGGAGGGGGAGGGCGGGGTGGACGTGGAGGGCTTGCAGGACACGGCCTAACCGCATGGTTCGCTGGTCTTCAAGTACCCCCAACCCCGCCTCCGCCGGTCGCAAACGACACCAAACCCAGGGGGTACGTGGCGGTTGGAGACGGCCGGGGCGGGGTTCGGGGGACTTGAAGACCGTCATTCCTCCGTGCGAGGCCGCGTCACCTCGTGCAGCCGGAGGTCGGCGAGGCCGCGGGCGTCGACGGTCGCCGTCAGATAGGTGCACGCGGGCTGGCGCCGCCGGTCCGTCGGTGAGCCGGGGTTGAGCAACCTGATCCCACCGGGAGTCGTTGTGTCCCAAGGAATGTGGCTGTGCCCGAAGACCAGCGCGTCCACGCCGGGGAAGTGCGCGTCACACCGCTGCTCCCGCCCCTTCGCGGGCCCGGTGTCGTGCACCACCGCGATCCGCATCGCCCCGATCTCCACGTGCGCCACCTCCGGCAGCCGCGACCGGATGCCCGCGTCGTCGTTGTTCCCGTGCACGCCCACGAGCACCTTCGCCCGCTCCCGCAGCGTGTCCAGCACCGCCTCCTCGACCCAGTCCCCCGCGTGGATCACCAGATCCGCCCCGTCCACCTCCCGCCACACCTGCTCGGGCACCGCCCGCGCCCGATGTGGCACGTGCGTGTCGGAGATCATCAGCACCCGCATGCCCCCAGAGTGCCCCGCAGATGCGCTCGCCACTCCTGTTGTCAAATCTGAACCTACGGTCGAGCCCTCTTCGGGTTGTCCTGTCTCTACACCAGGCTGTCGAGGATCTCGATAGCCTGTGATTCATCGCGGTTCCTCGCGATTACGCAGAGGTCGTCCGCGTTGAGCGTGTCGATCTCCAACTGTTGGCAGAGATACGTCAGCTGTTCGTTGAGAGCGGCGCGTGTATTGAGTTGAGGTGTCTTGAGGAACGAAAGCGCGCGTTCCTCGGCTGCTCGTCTGCGCAGACGAGCATCGTTGCACCACAACTGGATGAAGTGTTGTTCGAATGGCCTGTACGACCCGATCATCGGGAGCCCGAACTTGGAGGCAGCTCCTGTGAAGACGTCGTTCGGCAGCGTTGCTCGCCACACACCGTTAGGGAGTTCGGAGAGAACCTGCGCAGGCTCGAACCCGTTTTTGCTCGCCCACTTGGTCCATAGGATGTCCGGTTCATCATTGGTCTTCTCTACGTCCAAGGTGTGCTTGATACTGGGAACATCGGCGCACAGTCGCTCGATGAAGACATCGCGGTCATTGGCCCCTCGACTGAAGGCGAGATAGGTGTCGGCACCGTCTTCGTTCGCCGCTCGCACCAGGTAGACGGGGAGGTACACGGTGTTGACGCTGGTCGTGGTGAGATCAGTGAATTCCTTTGGCAGGTTGAAATCATCACGATCCGGCTGTGCCGCCAGCTCACTGAGAGCCTTGGCCTGGAAGGGCTTCCCGGCGAAGCGGGCCGACAGCGGACGGAAGTTCTGCCGGTAGGTCTCCTCGCAGGGTGGCAGCGGCTCCGTGGGAAGCGGGATGCTGTAGTATGTCTTGGGCAAAGGTGAGCAGGTGAAGCTATCGAAGAGCAGCTCCTGCTCGATGTGCTTGATCGTGTACCTCACGGACATGGCCACCGATCGGGAACCGATGGTGGTCAACGTGATCTCCCCACCTCGCATCTCGATGTGTCCGAGCTTGATGAGGAAGGCGACCAGACGCCGGATCACTGAGGGGCGCAAGCCAAAGAAGGTGGCGAGCCCGTCAACTGTGTTAATCCCACATTCAGTGACCGCGCGCTCGAGGAATTTGTCCAGCACTTCGTAAGGCTGAGAGTCCAAGAACTTGGCGCGTATTCCGACCTGCCACAACGGAAACAGAACTGTGAAGTAGCGCTTTGGTCGCAGGTCGCTCACGCGGTTTGCTCGTTCGAGTGCGCGATAGACGGGGAAAGTGATGCGCCGTGCCTCGTTGCTTGTCACAGATGCCTCACAGCTGTTCGTCGAGCCGAGAGCGCAGCGCGCAGGAGGCGTGTCGCTCGCCATGTTGTCGTACGTGTTCGAGCAGGGAGCTGATCAACGCGCGGAAGCTGTCATCGTCGGCATTAGCCAGCGTTGAGAAGTCCCCGACAAGCACCAGCTGCGATTTCGCTCGGGTGATCGCCACGTTGAACCGGCGCAGTTCGCTCAGGAAGCCGACCTTGCCCCTGGTGTTGCTGCGCGTGCACGAGTAGATGATCAGGTCACGCTCGCCGCCCTGAAAAGCGTCGACTGTGCCGACATTGTCCACAACGCGGTTCTCGTCGCCAATCTCCTCGACCAACAGTTTTCTGATCAGCTCGACCTGGCCGTTGTACGGGGTGATGACCGACCATTCGGCGTCTCGCCTCGTCGCGTCCGCGATCAACGCGGTCACCAGCTTCGCCTCCGCGCGGTTTCGATACCCCTGCGCCTTGGGGGGAGCACCTATCGCGGCGAGGCCGCGGACCGGGCTTTCACGCCGCTCGGCGTACGGGAGATCCGAGGTGTCCACGACAGCGAGCGCGCTGCCGAACAGTGGATCGCGGTGTACCCGTTCCACTCCGGTGCGGAGCTTGCCTTCGTAGAACTGAGCCGATACGAAATCGGCGATCACCCGCGGCATCCGCCGCTGCACGCTGAGCATGAGCTGGTTGCTTTCCGGAGCCACCGAGAACAGGGACTCAAAAGCGCTGCTGGTGATCTCCCTCGGCAGCTCCCCCATGCGCTTCGCGACGAGCTCCTGGACCTCGCTCTTCAGCACCGGCGGAAGCTGCTTGTGGTCACCGACCAGGATCGCGCGTCTGGACCTGACGAGCGGCACCAGAACGCTCGGAAGTGGAGCCTGACCAGCTTCATCAATGATGGCCAAGTCGAAGTTGAGCTCCTTGATGAGATCCGAGGTGGCGACGCCGATGCACGTCGCGGCGATGACATCGGCGTAGCGGATGAGTTCGGGCTGGAGTTCGTAGGTCGGCTTGTCGAGTTGGTCGCGCCAGTCCGACAGCAGCTCCGCCTTCGCGCACAAGGCCGGAAAGGTGGTATTGCACCAGCGCGCGTATTCCTCCCACTGAGTCAGATCCTCCCGGATCGGTCGGGGATGGGGTTGAACGTGCCGGACGATCCGGTCCAGCGCTGACCAGATCGCGGCGAGCTCGTCCAAGGCACGATCGAGCTGTTTTCGAGCCTCCGCGCAGGCATCTGTGAGGCGCAGCAGTTCGGGATGAGTTCGAGGGAGCTGCTGAAGTGCCTGCCAAACCTGCCCCAGCTGGGCGCTGAGGCGCCCGTGATCGTGAAATGCCTCCTGGTAGGGCGGGAAGGCGCTCTCGGCGCGCTTGTAGTGGCGCCGCGCGCTCCAGCGGTTGGCCCATGCAAAGAGATGTCCCTTGCTCGCGCGTATCGTCGCCTGTTGCGTCAGTGCGCGATGGTGGAGCAGAACCTCCTCCCGTCGACGAAGAAGGGAAGCACTCCCCTCAACGCGACGGTGAAGAGCATCGACTTGTGCCCTCAACGGGGCCTCGAAATGTGCGGTGGCAGCCCGGAGGGAGACCGCTTGAGAGGCAGCGTTCTCGTGCGCGTGGAATGTTTTAGGTAGCTGTTCGCGCAGCCGCGTCCAGCACTCCTTGACCACTTCGAAGTGTGCCTTGAAGCTCATCAGATGCGAGGAGTCGCGATCTACTTCGGCGGCGAGCTGCTTCTGCAGTGACGCGGTCTGCGGCCCTACCGTTCTGGTCCTGGCGAACTCGGTCATGTGTATCTCATTGCCCACCCGGACGGTCAGCACGTCTTCAGGAAGACCTTCGACCACGTTGTCCACGGCCTTGTGGGTGTGTGCACTGACAAGCACCTGCTCATGGCCACCGGCACAGGATCGGGCGATCTCCGTGATGGTCCGGGTCTTTCCCGTTCCAGGAGGCCCCATGACAAGCATGAGGTCTGGCACCGCCCGTGCTCGGGCTAGCGCGGTGAACTGATCATCGTCGAGCTGAATGCTCGGACGGACGGTCTGATCTGGTGTGAACGAGCGGAACTTCCCGTCGACCAGTGAGCCCAGCAATGTCGTATTGATGGCGTTGGCACTCCGCAGAGCGTTGACCGCCCGCAGCTGCGTCTGGGTGATGATCGTGCTTGACACAACTTCCAAGTGGCCCTGTTTGGGCAGCTTGTCGAAGTCGATGATCTGGTCGAAGCGCACCGTCAAGTCGCTCTCGTCCTGCCGGATGACTGTGCCTCGATAGCCTGTCATCCCACTCGGCTGGACCTGGGTCTTCCGGGCGAGAGCGGATGGGTGGGAAAGTGCGAAGACGTATACCCCATGCGCTGAGTGCCGCTCCTCACGCGCGGCGCGTACCCCGCGGTAGAGGATCCTCGGTGCCGATCTGGTCTCGGCCACTTGAATTTCTTCGTCGGCCTTGATGAGGTTTTCGACCGTTCGCAGGAATTTGTTCTGCTCCGGCGTGATCAGTTCCGTCTGTGAGGTCGGCTCGACTGCGACGTTCTTCCAAGCATTGCTGATCTCAGCCCAATGAGTTCTGTGTCCTTGCCTGGCGGGGTCGCCTCGTCGGCCCAGGATCGTCCAGGTGGGCGGTCTCAACCGCATGGCGCGCTTGATGACCAATGTGTGGTCGGAGTAGCGCAGCCGATCCAGGTGGATGATCTCGTAGACGTCAACGTGGGTATTCGGCCGCAGCCACAGGAAATATCGTTCGCTGTAAATCACGAGTAGATCCGGACGATCAGGATGGATCGCTGCCAGGACCCCGCCACAGGCGGTGCGTTGACGGAGATCGCTTTGAACCTCTGCGAGGTCGGGCATGTGGGGGTGTTCTCGGCGAAGCCTTAAGACGCGCTGCTGGGACTTGCTGGTCGGCACGAGCGCTATCGGTGCCGCGAGATCTAGTTCCACTTCGCCGTTCACCGGCTGTCTCCTCGGTCGAGCTCGCTGATCACGGTGTTCAGATGGGCACCGAGGGCTTGAGCGTTGCGCGGACGGTTTCGTGGGTCGACGTGCAGGGCCGCACACAGCAACTCCTCCAACGTCGTGGGAAGTTCGGGGGTGATGATGCGCACCGGGGGGCTGCGGTCAGGGGAGTAGGTGTGGCCAGTGAGAATGTGGTACGTGATCGCGGCGATCTGGTACACGTCGATCTGTGGTGACTGTGATCGGTCGGCCGTTGAACCGCGTCGCTGCTCTGGAGCGCGATAGTCCGGTCGCCCTTCGCCCGCGGTGATGGGAAGGGTTGCCAAGCCAAGGTCTCGAAGCCCGCTTCGCTCTTCTTCTGCCAGAAGGAGGATTGAGGTGGGTGCCAGGTCACGGTGCCCGTGGCCTCGCTGGTGCAGCGGAACCAAGGTCGTGCACAAGCTTGCAATCAGTCGGAGGCACCGTCCTAGTAGGAACAGCGGGAGCCGCGTCTCAGTTGGGCCGTAGAGGTCGGCCAGACTCGGCAAGGCGGGGCGTTGGAACACCAGACTGGCTTCAGTGGGAGTGTCGATCAACTCGTGCAGCCGTGGGATTCCAGGCTTTCCTGCGAGCGACCGCAGCAGCTCGCCTTCGGCGACGAGCGCATCGCGACGTGCTTCGCCGGCAGGGCATGGGCGCAGAATACGTAGCTGCCGCAAGGAAAAGGAGATGCTCAACGGTTCGAGCGATTCCGCTGACGCGGAACGCGCCACCCAGCGGCGGTCAGACGATGGTGTGTCCTCGACTGGTTCGACGAGCAGGTAGGGCCGTCCCCCGATCGCCACTTCCATTCCGCATTGCCAGGCCTGATCCGGAACGGCTGGGAAAGTACCCAACAGCGGCAAACCAGGTGTGGGTCGCAGTTCTGGCACGGCGGCAGCGATGCGGTCCGCGAGTTCCGCCATGTCCCGTCTCCAGCTGCGGGTGAAGAGGCGTTGGTACTGCAGTTCGGCGATGTCCGCGATGTCCTCCGGAAGCTCCTCCTTGGACAGTCGGGTTTCCCGTCGCAGTACGGGAATGACGATCACACCGCGGCGGAGCGCCGTAGCGATCTCACGACGTACCCAGTCGTCAGAGCGGTCGATCAACCGTTGTCCTGAACGGTCCGTGCTGGTGCTCCACCGTTCCCCGATGACGCAGAGCAATACCTTGCACGTGTGTAGCGCACTGTCCAGCCGCTCCGGGAATCGCGTCCCGAGCCCGATCGACTTCGCCGCGAAGAAGACGTGTCGCGAGCCGAAGCGGCGGGACAGGTCGTCGTCGATGTGAGCGGCCGCGTCCTCCCCGTCACCCGTTCGGTAGTTGACGAACACCGTCGCCATGGAGCTTCCCCCTCGTCCGCTCAGCTCAGTGCGTGTACGAGCAACGGATACAGCTCGCCGATGGGCCGGTAGTCCTGATGCGGTGCGAGCAGCTTCGCTAGGTGCCGGAGATCAGACGCCACTGTGGCCGACTCGACGACCGAGACGATGCCGAGCAGTTCTCGGGTCAGTTCGCATGCGTGATCCAGGTCGTTCGCACGCGCATGGGCAAGCGCCCGACGCGCTCCGAATCGAAGTCGCGCACGCGAGGCACTCTGGGGTATCCGCAGTACCTCGCGATCCAGAACCTCGGTGGCACGCTTGTGGAGGCCCAGGTCGCTCAGGCACCACCCTGTGGCGATCGCCGCCTGATCGACGACGTGCTGCGAGCCCAGGATCGGTCGGCTATCGGATCGCCTCGCCCGGGCGAGGAGCGCCGTGGCGTTGTCCAACGCGCGCAGCGCACTGTCGCGATCGCCGGCCAACGCGTGCCCCTGTGCTTCCCGTTGTGCTGCGAGGCCTCTGATTCTCGCGGGAGTCCTCTCATCCAGTTGGGCCCGCTGGGCCAAAGCGATCGTGAGGGCGGCGTTCCCCTGATACATCTCGATGAGTCCCCTGCGGACCAGTGCGTACGTCCTCAGGTCGCGATCGCCTGCCTGCGACGCCAGGTTCGCGGCATGGTTGGTCCACTCAAGTGCGAGACCGTCGTCTCCGGACTCCTGCGCCATCCAACCAGCGAACTCGGCGAAACGGGCGCGCAGCAGAGTCAGCTCGGGCTGAAGGGACGGATGAGCTTGGTGCGTCGCCGTTTGCAACAGTTGGGAAATCGAGACAGCGGCGCCGAGCACGTTGATGGGGCTCGCTGTCTGCCCGAGGCTCCGGGTCTCCTCGAAGAGGTTCCTGAACCGGGTGAGCGTTTGTTCGTCCGGCACGGCTGGTGCTCGGTCGCCGGACGCCATCAAGGATGCGGCGGCTCCGAAGAGAGCCGCGCGTCTGCCGATTCTCGGAGGGTGATCATTGTCCTTCGGCGGCGTCAACATGAGATGCGTCGTCTCCGTTCTTCTACGGGTTCGTCGCCTCATTTCTGGAACGAGTGCGGTGAGCTTCCCCATGGCGTCGAGAGCGCGATCGCAGTTTCTGGCAATCTCCGCAGTTGGCTCTTTTCGGCCATGCTCCAGATTGCTGATGTGAGCAAAGCTGACCCGCGCTTCTTTACTTAGCTCCCTGAGCGTGAGGCCTTTCTCCTTGCGTAGTCGCCTGAGTTCCCGTCCGAACGGGTCCGGCTGCTTGTGCACGACGACTCCATGGTTCGGGCCGCCCTCAGCGGGGCGGGAAGCATGCTCACGGCTGATGGCACGGGTCAGTGAGCGTAACCGCATTCGCTGATCCAGTAAGGCAAAATCAGGAGGTTGGTCGAGATGTACAGGTTTCTAGCAAAGCGGTCCAGTCAGAAGAGGGCTTCTCAATCCGAAGGATTTGTGCTGTACCTTGGCCTGGTGGTGCTTTTGTGGCTGTTCAGGCATGGGCGGTAGTGACGGTGCTGATCAACATGCATGCCGAGGGGCAACCGTCGCAGCTCTATCCCTCAGCTGCGCGGCGGCCGTGATTGCCGCCGTCGACTCGATTCGGGGTATCTGTGTGCGCAAGTGCGATTAGGCCGGTCAGAGGCGACGTTTCGAATCACCGGCGGAACGCTGGCTCACCTCAGCCGACACGCAACAGGTGGGAGATGAGTCGTTGCTCGGCCGCCTGGCGCCGCGGCTCCCCATCGGACAGCGAGACCTTCAGGTCGCGGGTGACCGACGAGAGACGCTGCTTCTCCAGCCGCGTCCGGCCGATGAGTTCGCTGTCCAGGGGGGTGATCACGCCGTCCTCGACCGCTCGCATCAGTACGAGATCTGGGTGCCCGCTCGGCGGTTGCATGGACGTTCCACGGAGCGGGCCGGACACATCGCGCACCGATCGCGACGCTCGGCGAGAGCACGCTCCGCGCTCGAAGGCCAGCTTCCACAGGTGTCGCGACAGCTCGCGCCTCCTCGGGTCGACGACCTTGAGCGCTTCCAGGAAGCCCATCAGCACCTCAGCTTCCACATCTGCGCGCTCCCCGCCGTAGCTGTTGGTGATCCGCGTGGCCGCCGAGCTCAGCCCCGGAAGCATGACGCCGATGGCGCCCAGCGTCCACCTCTTGCACCCGGTCTGTGCCCGTTCCACCAGGAGTGACCACGCGCCGTCCTTGACGGAATGATCTGTTCGCCGCTTGAGGAGCATCTCCCTCAGCTCGTCCAACCTGATCGGTCGATCGGGCACGTCGGCGCCGATCTGCCAGCCGTCGAGCACCAACGGCGGATTCTTGTCGATCTCGGTCAGGAACCGAGCGTCGATGTCGGCCAGCCCTCGCGAGAAACGAAACATCGCTGCTCTCCCCACTTCGTGGAAGCCCGGTGCTTCCGTGAGACCAATCGTGGCGCATCGCGGGTCGCCCTGGGGCTGGATCTTGTATTCACTTTGAACGGAATACAAGAAGCGCTGGAGTCCGCAGGTTCCACCGGGAGAGACTTGCCGGGCCAGCCGTCGGGTCAGTCTCGGAGAATCTCATGCACAGCGTCTTCCTGAACTATCGCAAGGGTGATTCATCGGCTCTTGCTGGATTTCTTTACGAGGAGTTGTCCAGGCATCTCGGTGAGGGTGTCGTTTTTTACGCTTCCGAGTCCATTCGAGCCGGATACGACTTCACGGAGTTGATGTTGCCCGCAGTGCGTACATGCCCAGTCCTGCTCGCGGTCATTGGGCCTCAATGGCTGGACATGCGCGAACGCCACAGCGACGTGCGTCGAATCGACCATCCCGATGACTGGGTGCGCCGTGAGATCGCGGAAGCTTTGCGCCGCAACCACTGCGTGATTCCGGTCCTGGTCGAAGGTGCCAGGATGCCGCATTCCTCCGAGCTGCCGGAGGACATCGCCGCGCTAGCCCGGCGGCAGTACCGCATGGTGCAGTACCGGGACACTACGGCGTCCGTCCGACGTCTCGCTGATGACATCGCTAGGAACATCCCGGGCTTCAGGCCCAAACGGGAGAGGCGGCTGTCGACTGACACCCTGTCGGTCCACCAGCAGGGCGTGGTGGGGGGCAGTGGCGCGCTCACCCAGATCGGTCGCGACCAGTACAACGGTGGTGGGTTCTGATGGCACAACCAGATGGTGTGTGGATCGTCGCCGGGGGCGTGAAGCAGGACGCTCTCGTCGCCGGAGACGGTGATCTCACCCAGATTGCCGGGAACCAGTACAACTACCAGCGGAAGGTGATGCGCGCCGACAAGCTCGAGGTCATAGCCCGTCCCGAGTTCGTCACCCCGCTCCGCTTCGACGAGGCGAGTGAAGCGTTGGAACGCTACGGCGTCGCTGTGATTCGAGGAGAAGGTGGATCGGGCAGGCGAACGGCTGCTGTTCGACTGCTCCACGACGCGCTCTCCTCGCGGAGCGAACCGTCGTTGCACCCGCGAGAGCTGATCGACGAGTGGGACCGCTCCGTCGAAGGGCTGCCCGAGCATCCGAACTCCCTTTTCCTGCTGGATCTGGGGCTGGACACTTTTGGCCTCCCGGAACGGTTCGGCCGGGAACTAGTTTCCTATGGCGAGCGGTTGCACGACATCGGGTCACGCATCGTGGTGATCGCGACTCCTGAGCAGTGGCGCGGCTGTATCGACCCGACCGACAAGTTCACTGTCGATCTTGAAAGGCCCCCGGCGAAGGCTGTCGCCATCGCGCATCTCGAGCACCGTCTGCGCTGTGGAGATCGCCGTAACCACCTTGATGCGCAAGAGCTCCAGGGGTTGCTCAACGAGCACGTCCGCCCCAGGATGGCGGTACGCGTGGCGGAGGCGATCGCGACGGCTGACGACAGAGCAGAGAACTGGCTCAGGGACCTGGTGCAACGCCTGTCGAACTGGCCGGACTACCTGGCAGAGCAGTTTGAGTCGGAGCAAGAGCTCGTCCAACGTGTGTTGATGCTGGCGATCGCCGTGCGTGACGGCGATCGGGTAGAGAACATCACGTCAGCGCGTGACCTGCTCCTTGAGAAGCTCGACGCTCCGTACGGTGCGGCCAAAGCCCTGGTACAGCCGAGCCTCAGCGGACAGTTGAAGGCAATCGACGCCACCTACGCGAACGGCACCGCATCGCTCACCGCCGGCCATCCCGGACGTGATCAGGCCGTTTTCAACCATGTCTGGCTCAACTACCCGGAGATCCGGCAGACCCTGCTGGCATGGATGGGAGAGCTCGCGGCCCCCGATGGCTTGGCCACCACCAATCCGGAACGCATCGCTGCGATGCTGGTCGCCCTGGCCGAAGAGCTGTACGACGTCTCGGTTATCAAGAGCGTGGTCAACCACCCGAACTGCCGGAGGCTCGCCGAGCACGTTGTCGTGATTGGCGCATGTCATCCCGTTGTAGGACAAGGATTGCGGCGGACACTCCGGGACTGGGCGCGATCCGGTTCGCTGCACAGCCAGGAGGCCGTGCTCCGTGCATGCCGAGGGCGGTTCGGTACGGAGTACCCGGATCTGACTCTCACCCGGATCCGCTGGTTGCTTGAGAGTTCTCATTTGAAGATCAGAGCCGGCGCGGCAGACCTGCTGCGCTCGATCGCAGGCACGCACCCCGAGCCGCGTGCGTTGCTGGACAAGGTGAAGGGACAGGCACGGCGGAGAATGTTCGCCGCGCTGATCACACCGGGGAACAACCTGGAGGTCCTCCGTGCTCTCACCGCCGACAGCGATCTTCTCGCCACTGAATGGAGAGAGCTCTTCGACGATCCAGCTTTGGAGAACGAAGCCGTTGAGGCGGTTCTGGGGTGGATCCGGGCTCACCTCCACGGTGCCTTCGACGCCCTGGAAGGGCTGAGAATCCAGGCAGCCACCCTCTTGCGCGGCAACAGCACAGCCGCGGCGGTGTTGGTCGCAGGTCGGGTGATGCACCGGACCGACGGCGCTGAGCACGAGCTGTGGCTGGATCTGCTCCGTCGTCGGCATCATGTTGTTCCGGCAGGTGTCTGATGGCGATGCTGCTGCCGTTCCGGCGATGCAGGGAGGAGCCGGTCGCCGAAGGTGGATGGTGTCCTGTCGTGTTCGATCACGCGCTGCCGAGCCGCGTACCAGGAGTGCCGTTCGAGGTTCGCTTTCAAGGGAAGTGGCGCCGTGCCGATCGCCATGGCGTTTGGGAACGAAGACTCGTCGAGGCGGCTGTTCGAGAAGAACTGCGATCAGTTGCCGTGCAGGTGTCCCGGGAGTGTGAGCCGGGTGATCGGTCGTCAGTGGCTGATCGATTGGTACTCGCGTGTGCCGGTCCCCTCACAGTCTCGGCTTTCCCCGGGATCGAGGCTGGTGCGGAGGTCTTGGTCAGGGAGGATCTTCGCCATGACGCCGTGCTTGGCGAACTCGATGGTCAGAAGCGTGCCGAGTACCTCCGCAACTGGCGGCTCGATGCTCGGATGTCCGCCCTGGCGACGGTGTTGAGCAGGCGCGCCACCGCGTATGCCTGGTGGCTGCGGCATTGTCCTGACAAAATCGAGTACCTGGAAGACGGGAAAATCAAGGAGGTCAGCGATGTCATCGCGGCGGAACCGGGCCGCTTCGGTGACGGGAGCGCGGACCTGTTGTCGAGGGTGACGACCCAGTTCGTCTCCCGGCTGTCGGTGAATGAACAGCGCGCCTTGCTCGGAGGGCTTCCCGATTTGTTGCTGGCCTATGGCCAGGCGGACCTGGCTGACGAACTGCGGACGGGGGCACCTTGAGCCAATGAATAGTCCACTGTGGACGTAACGAGGCCCCCGGCGGAGGGTCGCCGGGGGCCTCGTGTGGGTGTGTGATGGGGTTACAAGGCGGCGCACTGGCCGGAGCGGGGGCCGGTGCCCGCGACCGGGAGGCCGTTGTTGGACGGGTCGGTCGCGTTGCCGGAACAGGTGACCGGGCCGACGACGGTGCTCGCCGCGACCGCCGCCGCGCCGGAGTTGTTCACCAGCGACAGCGGGCCGGTGACGCGCGCCGTCTCCACGCCGACCACGCCGGTGCTGCCGGAGATGTCCACCGGGCCGGTGATGTGCGTGCCCAGCAGGACGACGTTGACGGCGCCGGAAGCGCGGACCGGGCCGATGATCCGCCCGCCGGTGGCGTAAACGGACGCGCCGGCCGCGATGGTCACCGGGCCGGTGATCGTGGCGTCCTTGAGGCACACCACGCCGCTCAGCGTCTGCGGGCCGGAGCGCTCACCGGTGATCGTGGTGGTGCACTCCGCGCGGGGCTTGCTCAGGAACTCCACCTCGGACAAGGTCACCTGACCGCCGAACTCGATCCGGTACCACGTGTAGTGACCGGGCTTGGCCAGCTTGAACGCCCGGGTCTGCTGGCGCGACGGGAAGGTCTGGCCGTCCCGTTCGTCCACTGTGGTCCAGGTCTTGCCGTCGTAGGAGCCCTTGACCTTCCAGCCCTTCGCGTCCGCCCCGTCCTTGCCGGAGGTCAGCGTGTAGAACTCCACGCGCTCGGCGGCCGACGCCTGCAACTGCACCGAGTCCACGGTGGCCTGCGTCTGCGAGGAGTCGTCGGCCAGCGCCGCCGAGCTCGCGGTGCCGGGGGTGTCCCGCAACGGGCGCGGGACCTCGGAGCCCTTCGTGATCGACTCGGGCGCCGCGTCCGGCCCGGTGCCCCAGGACGACGGGGTCGCGCCCATGTCGAACTCCAGCGTGCCGCCGCGCGCGATCACGTCATGCGGCAGGGACGTCTTGTCCCACTTCTGGCCGTTGACCTTCAGGCCCTGGACGTAGACGTTCTTCGCGCTGTTCTTCGGCGCGGACACCACGAGCTTCTTGCCGCCGCCCAGGTTCACGGTGGCCTTGGTGAACAACGGCGAACCGACGGCGTAGGCGGGCTTGCCCATTTGCAGCGGGTAGAAGCCGAGCGCGCTGAAGATGTACCAGGCCGACAGCTCGCCGTTGTCCTCGTCGCCCGCGTAGCCCTGGCCGATCTCACTGCCGAGGTAGAGCCGGGACAGGATCTCGCGCACCTTCTCCTGCGTCTTCGACGGCTGGCCCGCGTAGTTGTACATGTACGGGATGTGGTGCGAGGGCTGGTTGCTGTGCCCGTACTGGCCCATGCGGACGTCGCGGGCCTCCAGCATCTCGTGGATCACGCCGCCGTAGGAGCCGGGGAAGCCCGCGGTCTCCGGAGTACTGAAGAACTGGTCCAGCTTCTTGCCGAGCCCGTCGCGCCCGCCGTAGAGGTTGGCGAGGCCCTGACCGTCGTGTGGAACGGTGAACGCCATGTTCCACGCGTTGGTCTCGGTGTAGTCGTGGCCCCATTCGCGGGGCTCGTACTTGTCCGGGGCGACGCGCCACTTGCCGTCGGCGGTGCGGCCCTGGAAGAAACCGACGGACTTGTCGAACATGTTCACGTAGTTCTGCGCGCGGTTGAGGAAGTACTCGTGGTTTTCCAGGTACTCCTTGCGGCGCGGGTCATTCGGTGCCGCCTTGTCGTGCAGCGCCTTGGCCATCGTCGCGATGCCGAAGTCGTTGACATAGCCCTCGATCGCCCACGACATGCCCTCGCCCGTGGTGGTCGGGGTGTAGCCGAGGAAGATCGACTTGTCGAGGCCCTTGCGACCGACGTTGGCGTTCGGCGGGGTCACGGTGGCGTTCTTGACCGCGGCGTCGTAGGCGGCCTGGACGTCGAAGTTGGTGACGCCCTTGAGGAACGCGTCGGAGAACGACACGTCCGAGCTGGTTCCGGTCATCAGGTTCGCGTAGCCGGGGGAGGACCAGCGGGAGACCCACCCGCCCTCCTTGTACTGCTGCACGAAGCCCTCGACCATCTCCCCGGCCTTCTCCGGCGTCAGCAGCGAGTAGGCGGGCCACGTGGTGCGATAGGTGTCCCAGAACCCGTTGTTGACGTAGACCTTGCCGTCGACGATCTTCGCGCCCGTCTGCGTCGCGGTGTCCTGACCGGCCGCCGGGGCCACCGGGCTGGCGTGCTTGTACACCGGGGCCGCCGCGCTGCCGACGTTCTCGTGCCCGGAGTTCGGGTAGAGGAACAGCCGGTAGAGGTTGGAGTACAGGGTGACGAGCTGGTCCTCGCTCGCGCCCTCGACCTCGATGACCTTCAGCTTCTCGTTCCACGCCTGCTGCGCCCGGTCGCGGACCGACTCGAAGGTGCCGGTGGCCTCCAGCTCAAGGTTCTTCCTCGCCTGCTCGACGCCGATCAGCGAGGTGGCGATCCGCATCGTGACGGTCTTCGTCGAGCTGGTGTCGAACTTCAGGTAGCCGGTGACGTCGTCCCGTCCCGCGCCGGTGAGCTTGCCGCCACCGGTGACCGGGCGGTCGAAGGTGGCGTAGACGAACAGTCGCGTCGCACCCGTGGACAGCCCGCTCTTCACGTCGGAGTAGCCGGTCACCACGCCCTTGGCGGTGTCCAGGGTCAGCCCGCCGTTGTTGTTGACGTTGTCGAACAACAGGTTCGACTCGGCGCCGGTGAAGGTGAAGCGGAACAGCGCCGCGTGGTCGGTCGGCGCGATCTCGGTGCGCATGCCGTTCTCGAACGTCACGCCGTAGTAGTGCGGTTTGGCGATCTCGTTCTCGTGCTTGAAGGGCAGCGCGCGGGCGGCGCGGTCGATGTTCGGCGCGCCCGCCTGCGGGAAGACCTGGAACGTCTGCCGGTCACCCATCCACGGGCTGGGCTCGTGGCTGGTGGTGAACGCCTGCAACGCCGGCAGGTTCTGCGCGTTGTTGGCCTTGTGGTAGTCGTAGAGCCAGCTGATCGAACCCGCGTTGGTCATCGGCGTCCAGAAGTTGAAGCTGTGCGGGACCGCGGTGGCCGGGAAGTTGTTGCCCCGCGAGAAACCGCCCGTGGACTGCGTGCCCCGGGTGGTCAGCGCGTAGTCGGCCGGGCTTGCGTACTGCTTCTGGACCGGAGCGCCGATGCGGATGTCGTCGAACCAGCCCGCGAAGTTCCCCGGCCCGGCCGGGTTGTCGTAGGCCACCAGCACGCGCTTGATCGTCTTGCCCGCGGCGACCGCGCCGATCTTCGCCTTCAGCTTGTTCCACTGGTTGGTGTACAAGGACTTCGACGCGCCCTGGCCCTTCGGCGAGAGCTCGAACCCGTACTGGTCCCTGGCCCCCAGCTCGCTCAGGTAGCTGCCGTCGGAGAACGCCAGGTCCACCGCGGCGTGCGTGCTCGGGTACTTCAGGTCGTCCGGGATGAACTGCGGGAAGAGCAGGTAGGACAGCTCGGTGTCCGACCTCACCGCGAGGTCGACGTCGAAGACCTTGTTGTAGGAGTAGCCCCGGCCGGAAGCGACGTGCTGGCCGAGGAACTGCAACGCCTTCACGCCGGTGTAGCCCGCGTTCGCCTTCGCCGCGTAGCCACCGTTGGGGCCCTTGCCGATCCGGCTGCGCATGTTCGGCGCGGGCTCGGAGCTGGCCTTCACCGCGAACTGGATCTCGGAGAACTGCGTTGCCGCGCCACCGCCGTTGGCGGTGATGTCGAAGCGCAGGTGCCTGTACGCCGTGATGATTCTCGGTCCCGCAAGCGAACCTTCGGTGGAGTTGGTCAGCTCGTACTTCTTGGTCTCGAACCGCTTCGCGAACGTTTGTCCACTTTGGACATTGAGGTCGGTCCAGGACTTGCCGTCCGGCGAGGCTTGGAGCTTCCAGCTCTTCGGGTCCCGCTCCGGCGCGTCGTTGGCGGAGGTGACCGCGTAGCTGGTGATCGCGACCGGTTCGGACAGCGTGAACTCCAGCCAGCCGGTGCCCGCGAAGGTCAGCCACTTCGAGTTGACGTTGCCGTCGACGAGGTTCTCCTTCACCTCGCCGCTGCCCGCGTTCTCCCCGCTGGCCCGGACCTCGGTGACCTTGTCGGTCACGTTCCCCGGGATGCTGACCCCGTCGTTGCCGTTGACCCCGCCCGCCCTGGGCTTGCCCGCCGGGTCGGTCTCGACGGTGTCGGTCCACGCCGGCTGCGGTTCACCCGCCTCGAAGGAGGACTGGAACTCCGGGGCCGGGGGTGCGGCCTCCCCGGTGCCGACCATCGACAGCGTCAGCGCCATGGTCAGCGCGCCCGCCAGGGCTCTCCGTGATCGTCTCGCCCACCTGTGCGTCATCGAGCCAAAGCCTCCACGTTGAGGTGTCCCGTCTGCCGGGGTCAGCACAACGACGCGTGACATCGTTGTCAAGAAGTTCGTCCCGCCTTGTCCGGAAACATGTCCGCGCCCGGCGTCCCCGCTGCTCCGAGCGTTGTAGTCGCCCCTGGCCCGCCGCCCGCCCCGGCCGTGCTGTATCAATGTGTCAACTCATTGATACATACCAGGAGGATGGTGACGCCGTGGACGCTCGTGAGGTCAAGGCCGTGATCGGTGGCGCGGTCGGGTTCGTGCTGCTGGTCCTGCTGCTGGCGGGACTGCTCGTGCTGGTGCTCGGACGTCGAGCCCGGCGTGGATGGGGCGATGACGGCGCCGTGGACCAGATGCTCACCAGGAGCGCACGCGGGACGTGGCTCGGGCTGGCCTTCGCCGTCTTCGTGTCGTTCGCGATCTGGCAGTACATCAGCGGCTACGGCGAGCTGGTGTGGCTGTTGATCCCGCTGCTGGCGACGTTCGGGTCCTGCCTGTTCAGCGATCTCGCCGGGATGTGGGCCCCGGCCCCGGTCCAGCGGAGGGCCCCGTTGACCTCGCGGTCGTGGCGGGACGTGCTGTCCCGCAAGGAGGTCGCGGTGGCCGGGGTGCTCGGCTTCGTGACACTGAGCGGGGCGACGCTCGCCGCGCTGCAGTACCACGCGGTCTCGGGTGCCGAGCAGTGCTTCCTGCCGGTGCAGGTGGACGGGTTCCCCTGGCTGAAGGGCTACTACCTGGACGCCGGGGCGATCTACCAGACGTTCGTGCTGTCGGGGTTGGTCAGCGCGCTGACGGTGGTCGGGCTGTACCGCGCCGTGCACCGTCCTGTCATCGACGACCTCGTCGACGTCCCGAAGGCGGACCTCGCCCTGCGCAGGTTGTCGGCGCACCGCGTGCTCGGGGTGGGGATCGGCGCGCACCTGATCCTGCTCGCCGTTCTGGTGCCGGCGACGCAGGTGGGCGCCGCGCCGCTGGCCTGCGAGCGCGTGCCGATGGCGCAGGGCGAGAGCGTGTTCTCGATCATCACCGGTGCCCTGGCCGTGGCGGGTGTGCTGGTATGGCTGATCATGGCGGTGGCGCCCGTGGTCCGGTGGACCGCTCCGGCCGAGGACAGCACGGAAGTGGGATGAGCCTGTACCTGACGATCGACGCGCGCAGCAGCGTCGCCCCGTACGAGCAGATCCGGGCGCAGGTCCTGCGGATGCTGGCGTCCGGGGCGCTCGTCCCCGGGGCGCGGCTGCCCAGCATCAGGCAGCTCGCGAAGGACCTCGGTGTGGCGAGCGGCACGATCGCCAGGGCCTACCGCGAGCTGGAGCACGCCGGTCTGATCATCAGCCGGGGCAAGCACGGCACGTACGTGGCCGAGTCGATCACCGTCGACGCCGAACGGGTGCGCGCGAACACCGAGTCCGAGCTGGAGATCGCGGCCGCCGCCTACCTCGCGGCGGCGCGCAACCTCGGTTTCGGCACGGAGGACGCGGTGCGCGCGTTGCGCGGTGTCGCCGAACAGGGCTGACTTGGGGATCGCGTTGGTCTGAAGGCACTATTGGCCCGTGCAAGCGAGCGAACCGCCACGCCGCAGGCGCGCGGCCAGCCGGCACGCCGCGGGCAAGGCCGAACCCCGGAAGCGGTCCAAGCCGACGCCCGAGAAGCGGGAGAAGACCGAGGTCACCCACGGTCACGGGCACGGCCACGGACATGGGCACGGTCCGGCCGCCCCGGCTTCGCGACGGGTGCGCATCCTGCTCGCCGTCCTGCTCGTGCCGTGCGCCCTGGCCACGGTGATCGGCGCGCTGCTGCTCTACCCGTTCGGCCACGACCAGGCCACCGGCACCCGCGTCGGCCTCAACCAGGTGCCGGTGCAGGGCGTGATCACCGCCGCGAAGGTCGGTCCCTGCGGCACGGGCCGGTGCCTGTCGCTGGCGGTGAAACTCGCCGACGGGCCCGCGTCGGAGCGCACGATCACCATCGAGGGCACTCCGATCGAGCCGAGCACCCCGCGCTTCGCCGTCGGCGACGAGGTCGTGCTCGCCTACGCGGGCAAGGGCGCCGACCCGTTCTCCGGCGCTTCCTACCAGGTCGTGGACTTCCAGCGGGGCATGCCGCTGACCGTGCTCGCGGTGCTGTTCGCGCTCGCCGTCCTCGTGCTGGCGCGGTGGCGGGGTCTGGCCGCGCTGGGCGCGCTCGCGCTGAGCTTCCTGATGCTGGTGTTCTTCGCGCTGCCCGCGATGCTGGCGGGCAAGGACCCGCTGACCGTCGCGGTGGTCACCGGCGGGCTGATCATGTTCGTGGCGATGTACCTGACGCACGGGATCTCCGCGCGCACATCCGTCGCGGTGCTCGGCATCCTGGGCAGCCTCGGCCTGATCGGCCTGCTCGGCTGGCTGTTCAGCACGCTGGCCAAGCTGACCGGCCTGGACGAGGACACCGCGAACCTGATCGGCATCCTCGGGCACGAGATCGACGCGCGGGGCCTGCTGATGGCCGGGATCGTGATCGGCGCGCTGGGCGTGCTGGACGACGTGACCGTGACCCAGGCCAGCGCGGTGTGGGAGCTGCGCCTGGCCAACCCCGCGCTGGGCTGGCGCAAGCTCTACGCGGCGGGCCTGCGCATCGGCCGGGACCACGTGGGCTCCGCGGTGAACACGCTGTTCATGGCCTATGCCGGGGCGGCACTGCCGATGATGCTGGCCTACTCGTTGTCCGGGCGCAGCTTCGGTGACCTGGTCACGGCGCAGGCGGTCGCTCAGGAGGTGGTCCGCACCCTGGTCGGCAGCATCGGCCTGGTCGCCGCGGTCCCGGTGACCACGCTGCTCGCCGCCTTGGTCGCCGTCCGCGAACCCGCTCCGGAGAAGGAAAAGGAGGAAGCCCCGGAAGCGGAGGACCCTCCGAAACCGCTGCCCCGCCGCCCCGCGCGCACAGCTCCGCCGGAGAACGCGAACGAGGTCACGACACCGATCAGTGCCCCGCTCGTCGAACCGCCCGTCCGCTCGCGCCACGAGCGGCTGAACACGGCCCGTCCCCGCACTCACCACGAAGGCTGAGGCCGTCACGGGTGGACCGGCGTACGGCGAGAACAATGCCGGGCCTCGCATTAGGGTTCGCAGCGTGGCCGATTTCCTCTTCGTGCCGTACTCCTCGCACGGGCACGTCAACCCGCTGCTGTCGGTCCTGCGGGAGCTGGTCGCCTGCGGGGACCGGGCGAGCGTCATCGTCGCGCCGAACTTCGCGGACGCCGTCGAGGAGACCGGCGCGCGCGTCCTGCGCCTGCCGGCCACCTCGAACGTGATCGTGCCGGAGCGGTTCGACCCGGTCGACGAGTGCCAGCGGTTGTTCAAGACCTTCGCCGACCGTCGCGCGATCTGGGCGCTGCTCCGCGGCGAGTTGCGGCACCGGTTGCCGGATCTGGTGATCTACGACCCGATGATCCCGAGGGTGTTCGGCATCGCCGCCGAGCACGGAGTCCCGACCGGACTGTTCAGCACCACCTATGCGCAGAACGAGCACGTCATCGCCTCGACGGTCGGCAGGCACCTCGGCGCCAAGGTCGGCGATCTGCTGCGCAGGCCGTGGGCGCGACGGCTCCACCCCTGGGCGGTCGAGACGGCCCGGGACCACCGCGTGGTGCTGATCAACGCGCTGCCGGAGCTCCAGCCCGCCGCGGACACCTTCGGCGCGCGCGTCCGCTTCGTCGGCCCGTTGACCGGCGCGCGGGCCGAGCGCGGGGACGACCTGCCGTGGACGGAGATCGAGCGCCGCCGCGTTCTGCTGGTGTCCCCGGGCACCGTGTTCACCAGGGGATCAGGGTTCTTCGGCCCGATCGTCGAGGCGTTCGGCGACTCCGAGTGGCTGGTGGTGATCGCGACCGGCCCGACCGCTCCCGAAGCCCTGGGTCCCTTGCCGCCCAACGTGATCGCGCGCCGCAGCGTGCCGCAGATCGCGCTGCTGGAGCACGCCGACCTGTTCCTCACGCACGCCGGGATGAACTCCACCCTGGAGGCCCTCGCCGCGGGTGTGCCGATGATCCTGGTGCCGCGCATCCTCGACCAACGCGCCAACGCCCGCCGCGTCGCGGAGCTGGGCGCCGGTATTCAGCTCGATGCCAAGCAGCTCAACCCCGAACTGCTGCGGCTCATCGCGCGCAAGCTCACCACCGATCCCGCCGTGCGCGCGGCCGCCGACGCGTTGCGCGCGCGGATCACTGCTCAGAACGGCCCCGCCGTCGCCGCCGCGGCACTGCGCGCATCGTGCCGCTTCGATCACGCTCCGGGGTGATCATCGGTATGGTCGGGGCCGATGAACGACTCGCGCAATGAGCTGACCGGCGACGTGCACGGCAAGGTCGTGCAGGCGGGCCGGATCAACACGGTCTACCTCGGAGGCAAGCCGGTGGAGGTCCGCGTGCCACGGATGCTCCCGGTCGGCGTTCCGCACTTCCTCAACCGCGCGAGCGAACTCGGGCTACTAGGCAAACGCCAAGGTCGGGTCACGCTGACCGGCGCTCCCGGGATCGGCAAGACCACGCTCGCCATCCGGTGGGCGCACCAGGTCAAGGACCAGTTCCCCGGCGGACAGCTGTTCTACCGCCTCAACGGCTCCGGCGAGAGCGGTCCCGCCGCGCCCGCCGACGTGCTGCTCTTCTTCCTCCAGCAGTTCGACGTGCCGCACATCCCGGACACCGAGGACGAGCGCGCCGCCCTGTTCCGCTCCGTCACCGCCGACCTGAAGCTGCTGGTCGTCCTCGACGACGCGGTCAGCGCGCGGCAGGTGGAGAACCTGCTGCCGGGTTCCGCGGACAGCGCCGTCGTGGTCACCAGCCGGACCCGGCTCGACGGGCTGCGGATGCAGGGGTTCAGCTCGCTCGTCGTCGAGCGGTTCTCCGACGAGGTCGCGGCGCAGTTCGTCTCGCTGGTCGCGGAGGAACTGGCGGACGAGCCCGAGCACCTGCGCGCGCTGGCCCGGCTGTGCGGCGGCCTGCCGTTGGCCCTGCACATCGCGGCGGTCCGGCTGGCGACGGGCGACTACGGCTCGATCGCGGAGTACGTGTCGGTGCTCAACGACAGCCGCCAGCTGTTCAGGGAGCTGGCGATCGGGGACGACCGGCTCGTCGAAGCCGTCTTCGAGGTGTCCTATCGGGAGCTCGCGAAGGAGCCTGCGCGGGCGTATCGCTTGCTGGGCAAGCACTTCGGCCCGGACTTCACCGTGCCGCTGGCCGCGGTGGTCCTTGACGAGTCCGAATCGGACGCACGCCGCGCGCTGAACGTCCTCGTCGCGAGCAACCTGCTCACGGTTTCCCAGGGCCGCTATTCCTTCCACAACCTCATCAGGCAGCACGCACGCGATGCGTCCGCTCGCACTGACACCGACTCCACGCGGATCGACGCCCTGCGGCGAGGGCTCGCGTGGTACCTGCGCCGGGCGTTGGCGCTGGGCAAGGTGATCCACCCGGAGCGCCCGTCTATCGCCGGAAAGCTGTGGGAGGTCGCGGAACCCGCTCACGACTCGCGGGACAAGGCATTGGCGGAACTGGCCGCCGAACGCCTCAACTTCCGCGCGGCAGTCCGCACCGCGAACCGCCTGGGCGCTTATCGGCAGGTCTGCGAACTCACCGACGCGCTCTCGCAGTGGTACTACCAGTCCGGCCACCTGGAGGACCGGGTCGAGACGCACGATCTGGCGGCTGCCGCGGCCGAGGCCGCTGACGATCGCGCGCTGGCCGGGCACATACACAAGCTGGCGGGGATAGCTGCCGAGGCCGTTGGGGATTTTCCCCTTGCGCTGCAACGCTTTGCGGACGCGCTTCGGCTGGCATCCGCGGCGATCGACCGGCAGAGCGCTCTGGAGTGGGCCGGCATTGTCCTGGCGCAGACCGGTGATCGCGCCGCCGCGCTCGCTCGATTCCAGGAGGCGTGGGAGGTCGTCGTTCCCGACGATCTCCGTCCACGAGCGCAAGCCATGCTGCGCATGCACATCGGACGGACGCTCGGTCCGGACGCGGACGTCGCGGAGCTAAAGAAGTCCCTCGATTACTTCGTAGCGCGGAATGAGCGCGGCAACGCGACGCGGGTCCTGTTGCTGCTGGCCGAACTTGAAGGATCGGCGACGATGGCAGAGCAGGCGATCGCGGACTTCGAAGCGGACGGAATGGCGCGGCAGCAGGCGCAAGCCCTCGAACTCCTCGCGCGGCTGCGCCAGGAGGATGCCGCGCGAAGCCTGGAACGGGCAGCGGACATCTACCGGCGGCTCGGACGCGTCGACGACCTTGATCGCGTGCTCCGATGAAGCGGCTTTTCGTTGCGGTGGTAGCGATGCTGACCGCGTGTTCCGCTCCGACTGCGCCGCCGGTCGAGTTCCCCGAGCGGGTCGCGAGCGCGCTGAAATACGCCGAAAGCCGTCCCGGTGTGACCGGGATCGTGGTGCGGGACCGGCAAACCGGAGCGGTCTGGCGGAACCAGGCGGCGTCCACCCACGCGTGGGCGTGCTCGACGCCGAAGCTCGCCATGGTCGTAGACCTGTTGCTGCGCAACGACTCCGGGGCGATACGGCTGAGCGACGAAGACCGCAGGCTCATGCACGACGCGTTGCACACCAGCGACAACGAGGCGGCGCACACGTTGTGGAACCGTTTCGGTGGCGAGGCGGCCTTCGATCCGGGGCTTCGAGCGCGCGGGATGACGGACATGCGGTTCACCGCCGAGCACCCGCACCACTGGGGCTGGATCCAGACCACCCCGGAGGACCTGGACCGCGTGGTCACCTTCGTGCTGAACATGCTGCCCGCCAAGCACCGGGACTACCTCGTCGGCGAGATGCGCGGAGTGGCGCCCAACCAGCAGTGGGGCGTGTGGGCCGCGGGGCCGAAAGCCATGCCCGGCCTCAAGAACGGCTGGTCGGACGACAATGCCGACGGGTCGTGGGTGGTGAACTCGGTCGGCTTCGCCGGGCCGGGGGAGCGGTACACGGTCGCGATCATGAGCAATACCAAGGTGATCGACAAGGGTTTCGAGGTCGGCATGGAGACGACCTCGCGGATCAGCTCGATGCTGTTCGAGGGGTACTTTCGCTGACGCGCAGCTCGTAGCGGATGTCACCGGTCTCGACGGTGATCCGCGGCGGCAGGTCGAGCCCGGCGGCGCGCCATGCGTACACAATGGACGGAAACCCGGTTGGATCGCCTTGGCCGCTGAGGTCCCACGTCCGCCCGTCGCGGCTGGTGACCCGCGCGTGCCCATCGCCGATGACGGCGACGATCTCTCGGTCGTCCAGCGCGATCGCCTCGTTCGCGTACCGGAACAGGATGTCGGCGTTACGGCGGACATCGCGACCGGCGTGCGAGGCTTGCGCGACAATGTGACTGTCCTCCGTGGACTGTGAGTCGACGCCGAAGCGCGTCAGGCGGGTGACCTCGCCGACCTCGCAGCTCACCGTGCAGGCGGTCACGCGGCCCCCGTCGAGGCCGTGGACGCCGATCGGTTCGAGCACGACATCGCTTGTGGGCTCTGGAAGATCGAGCAGCCGGTAGCAGAGTTCGCGCAGCAGACCAGCCGACTCGTCCGGCGCGTCGGTGACCAGATCGGTGACCGCTCGGTAGCGGTCCGCGGAGTGCTCGGCGATGGCGCGCTCGACCTGGGCGCGCAGGGGCCGCGTGACGTCGAGCCGGGGCGCCAGCCTGCCGAGCGCGTCGACGGGCGATCCCGGCGGAACATCGGGAAAAGCGCCGAGCAGTACGGGTTTGCCGAGTGCGGCACCGTACGCGGTGACCGAGCCGTTGTCGCCGATCACGCAGTCCGCCGCGATCAGCGAGGCACGCCAGCCCTCGACCTCCGGCACCAGGGTCAGGCCCGCGCGCAGGCACTCGGCGAACCAGCTCCGGACCTGGAACGGGCCGTGCCAGTGCCAGACGTTGGGATGCACGATCGCCACGACGCGGTACTCGTCGAGCGGCAGCTCGGCCAGCAGGCGCCGGATCAGCTCCGGCCCGGACCCGAGCAGCGACGCTTCGGACCAGGTCGAGGACACCGCGACGATCCGGCGGCCACGGGCGTCGAGCGCGTGCCGGTAGTGCTCACGCAGCCCGGCGCTGGCCCGCATGCGGTCGAAGCACGGATCGCCCGCGAGGACCGCGCTGGGCACGGCGGCGGAGGCGAGCCGGTCGATCTGCTCGCGGTGGGAGAACACGAGCGCCTTGGCAATCGGCTTGCCCCGGCGCACCACCCACTCGGCGGAAAGTCCGAAAATCTCCGAATCGACAACCGATTTCCGATTTCCGATTTCCGATTTCCGATTTCCGGGCGAGTATTTAGTATACCCGATTCCGTGAGAGAGAATGACCAGGGGGGTCCGGAGTTTCCGCAGGCCACCGTGGTGGCTGGCGGAGATGGCCAGGTCGAAGCGGGTCCTCCTGGCCGCCTTCCACGGAATGACGATGATGCCGAGCTCGTCGAGCGCCTCGCGCAAGCCGTGGGTGAACGGATCGGTGCCGCTCCACGTCGCGACGATCTGCACGCGGAAGTCCGAGTCGAACACGGGAAGGATGTCCAGCATTCGCGTGAGCGTGGTGATGTTGTGCAGAACGACGAGCACGACGCGCTTCGGTGGAACCGTCGCCCAGTTCATGAACGCCAGTGGGCGGGGCGGGTGAGGGCGGCCGGGATGGTCGTGCGGGTGTCGCCGAGCGCGGCGTTCACCTGGGTCTGCGTCAGGAACAGGCTGTCGGCGAGCTTGGCCCCGGCCACGTTCGCATCGCGCAGGTCCGCGCCGATCACGTCCGCTGACCGCAGGTCGGCGTCACGGAGATCGGCGCCGATCAGGTAGGCGCCGCGCAGGTTCGCTCCCCGCAGGTCCGCGCGACGCAGCTTCGCACCGATGAGGTCGGCGCCGCGACGACTGCGGGACTTGAACCCGGCGCGCACGAGCTCGCTCGCGCGCAGCAGCAGGACGTTGACCTCTTGGCGGTGCGCGGCGACATCGAGCTTGGCGAGCGCGTCGGCGTTGTCGTCGGTCAGCGCGGTGGTCGTGGCGAGCATCGCGCGGAGATCGGCGTGCATCGGCTCGGTGGCGGGGTGGGCCAGCGCCTCGGTGAGGTACCACAGCAGCTCGTGCAGCTGGCGCATGATCGGGAAGACTTCGAACATCTTGCGCGCGGTGTCGGCGGAGCCGCGCCAGTCCTCACCGTCGAAAGTGGACTGTGAGACCTTCTGGCCCGCACCGAAGCAGTCGTAGACGGTGCAGCCCGAGAAACCCTCCGCGCGGAGCCTGTTGTGGATGCCGCAGCGGAAGTCCTGCCGCAGGTTGGCGCACGGCTTGCCGATGGGCTTGTCCACCGCGAAGTCCGCCGACGCGGAGAACGCCAGGGCCACGCAACACAGGCCGAAGCAGTTGCCGCAGTCGGACAGGAGGGGCAAGGGGCGCACTCGAGGAGTCTATTCCTCGCTCGTCCCGGCCGAGCCCGGCATGGTCATCGCCGACAACGCGATCATCAACGGCACCACGCGCACCTCGGGCACCGTGTACTGGCCGCGGCCGCTGGACTGGAGCCAGCCGGACGCGGTGAGCTGGCGCAGGTGGTGGTAGATCTGCCCTGAGGTGCCCATGTCCTCGTGCTCCTGGAGCTGCGCCACGGTCCGCTCGCCGCGCACCACCTCCTGGAGCAGCCGCAGCCGCACCGGGTGGGCCAGCGCGCTGAACGCGTTGCTGAACTCCGCCCAGTCGTGCCGCAGCAGCACATGGGTGAACGCGCCCTGCTGCCATTCGTGGTACTCGCCGTCCGGCAGGGTCACGACGCCGGTGAACAGCACGCCGCCCGCCGGGGCCATCGCTGGCTGCTCGGCGAGGCGTTCCCGCAGCCCGCGCAGGGCCCAGAACGCCTCGGCCTCCAGGCTGCCGTCCGCCTCGTCACTCGGACGGGGGAACTCCTCCAGCTTGGCCAGACGTGCTTCGACCTCGGCGAGGCGGGCCTCCAGGTGGAGGTAGCGCGCGTCGTCATCCACAACTCAAACGTACGCAAGTACGTGTTTTTCAACAAACCGTAGATATGCTGGGTGGCATGCGGGCATGGATACGCCGGTTCCTGCAGCGACCGGGAACCCTGGACCTCGCGCCCTACCGTCGGCTGCTCGGGCCGATCGGGGAGCGCGAGGACGCGGTGCGCGAACTCGACGACACCGAACTCACCGCCGCGGCCGAACAGCTGCGCCGGGACGACGGACGCGAGCTCGACCGCGCCGATGTGATCGAACTGTGCGCGCTGGGCCGGGAGATCGCCGACCGGCGGCTCGGCGAGCGGCTCTTCGACGTCCAGCTGCTCGGCGTGCAGGCCCTGCTCGCCGGGCACGTCGCCCAGATGGCGACCGGTGAGGGCAAGACGCTGACCGCCGCCGTCGCCGCCGCGGGCTACGCGTTGCGGGGGCGCCGGGTGCACGTGCTGACCGTGAACGACTACCTCGCCCGCCGCGACGCGGAGTGGATGGAGCCGATCTACACGCAGCTCGGCGTGACGGTCGGCTGGGTCAGCCAGAGCTCCACCCACGAGCAGCGCCGCGAGGCGTACTCCCGCGACGTCACCTACGTCGCGGTCAACGAGGCCGGTTTCGACTACCTGCGCGACGGGCTGTGCGGCTCCGAGGACGAGCGGGTGCAGCCGGAACCCGGGGTGGCCATCGTCGACGAGGCCGACTCGGTCATGGTCGACGAGGCGCGGGTGCCGCTGGTGCTCGCGGGCACCGTCGCCCCGGAGGACGCGGGCAACCCGAAGATCGTCCGCGTGGTCGGTTCGCTGCGCAAGGACCTGCACTACGAGACCGACGCCGACGACCGCAACGTCCACCTCACCGAGCTGGGCAGCCAGGTCGTGGAGAAGGGGCTCGGCATCGACCTCTACGACGCCGACAACTTCCCCACGCTCGCGGCGGTCAACATCGCGCTGCACGCGCACGCGTTGCTGCACAAGGACATCGACTACATCGTCCGCGACGGCAAGGTGCAGTTGATCAGCGAGTCGCGCGGCCGCGTGCACCTGCGGCAGCGCTGGCCGGACGGTTTGCAGGCCGCCGTCGAGGCCAAGGAGACCGTCGCCGTGACCGAGAGCGGCGAGATCCTGGACAGCATCACCATGCAGGGCTTCCTCCGCCGCTACCCGGTGCTCGCGGGCATGACCGGCACCGCGGTCGCCGTCGGCGAGCAGCTGCGGGAGTTCTACAAGCTGGAGATCGTGGCGATCCCGCCGAACGTGCCGTGCGTGCGCGAGGACGAGAAGGACCGCCTGTACACCACGGTGGAGCGCAAGGAGGACGCGCTCGTCGCCGAGATCGTCGAGCAGCACGCGAAGGGCCGCCCGGTCCTGGTCGGCACGCTCGACGTCTCCGAATCGGAGCGACTGGCGAAGCGGCTGCTCGCGGCCGAGGTGCCGTGCGCGGTGCTCAACGCCAAGAACGACGCCGAGGAAGCGGCGATCATCGCCGAGGCGGGCAGCTACGGCGCGGTGACCGTGTCCACGCAGATGGCCGGGCGCGGCACGGACATCCGCCTCGGCGGGCGCGACGCCGCCGACCACGAGCGGGTCGCCGAACTCGGTGGCCTCTACGTGATCGGCTCGGGCCGCTACCCCAGCAGCCGCCTCGACGACCAGCTGCGCGGCCGCGCCGGGCGGCAGGGCGATCCTGGTGGTTCGGTGTTCTTCACCAGCTTCCAGGACGAGCTCGTCCAGCACTACGGCAAGGACGAGATCCCTTCTGCCGTCGAGGAAACCGCCGACGCGCTCACGGATTCGGGTGCGCAGCTCGCGGTCGACCACGCCCAGCGGGTCGCCGAGGGCGTGGTGATGGAGATCCACCGCAACACCTGGCGCTACCACCAGCTCATCGAGCACCAGCGCGCGCTGCTCAAGCAGTACCGCGAGAAGGTGATCGCCTCCGATGTCGCACTGGAGGGCTTGGAGGAGACCGCGCCGGACCGGGTGAAGGAGCTGCGCGAGACGGTCTCCGACGAGGTCCTCGCGCAGGTGGCGCGGCAGGTCGAGCTGTACCACCTGGACCAGCGGTGGGCGGAGCACCTGGCGTTCCTGACGGATCTGCGCGAGGGCATCCACCTGCACGCGCTGGCGCGGCAGAACCCGCTCGACGAGTTCCACCGCGCCGCCGTGCCCGCGTTCAACCGGCTGCGGTCGGAGGTGCGCGAGCGCTCGGCGGAGACCTTGGAGAAGGCCGAGGTCACCGACGGCATCGACCTGGAGGCCGCCGGGGTGCGCAAGCCGAGCTCGACGTGGACCTACGTGGTGCACGACAACCCGTTCGGCTCCGAGGCCGAGCGCGCGATGGGCTCGGTCGTCGCCATGCTGCGCGGCAAGAAGCGCCGCCGCTAGTCCCGCGGGTTCGCCGGTCTTCAAGTACCCCCGACCCCGGTCCCAGCCGTCTCAAACCGCCCCCAACCCGACGCGAGGTTGGGGGCGGTTTGAGACCGTTTTCGGTGGGGTCGGGGGTACTTGAAGACGCCCCAACCGCCTAGGCCAGGACGACCTGGTCTTTTTCGACCTTCACGGCGACGGTCTTGAGGCCGGATTTGGCCGGGCCGCCGGTGACGGAGCCGCTCGCGGCGTCGAAGGTGCTGCCGTGCAGCGGGCACTTGATCGTGCTGCCGGTGGGCGGCTGCACCGTCGCGCCCGCGTGCGGACAGGTCGGGTCGTAGCCCTTGACCTCGGTCGCGCTGGTCCGCACCAGCAGCACCTTGCGCCCGCCCGCGTCGACCAGCTTGCCCCCGCCGACCGGCACGTCGGCGAGCGCGGCTAGCGGCCCGGCGGGCGCGGTCGTCGGTTGCCGCGGCGCGCTGCTGGGCTGCTGCTGGGTGGGCTGTCCGCCGCACGCGGCGAGCGCGCAGGGCAGGGCGAGACCGGTCGCGGCGAGGACGTTGCGGCGCGTGGTGGGCACGGGTACCTCCATCGGTTCGGGTAACCCTGCACTACGGACGCGTGCGTCGCTTGGTTCAGCCGAGCCGATTCGGGTTATCACTGGGGAGCCAGAAACCCGAGCAACGCGAAAGTGGTGCAACCGGTCATGAAGCTGCTGTTCACCCCGGCCAGGATGCTCGCGGGAGTCCTCGGTGGCGTCGCCGCCAGCGCCGCGTCCGGCCAGATCTGGAAACTGGTCTCCGGGAGCAAGGAGGCGCCCGACGCCACCGACCGCGACCACAGCTGGGGCGAGGTGATCGCCGCGGCCGCTCTCCAGGGCGCGGTGTTCGCCGTGGTCAAGGCCGCGATCGACCGGGGGAGCGCGGTCGCCTACCACCGCGCCACCGGGGAGTGGCCGGAGAAGTAACACCCGGCCCGCGCGGTTGGGCATGCTGGAGGCATGACCAAGACGCGCTGGACCGCCGATCAGATCCCGGACCAGGAGGGCAGGACCTTCGTGGTGACGGGCGCGAACAGCGGCCTCGGCTACGAGACCGCCCGCGCCCTCGCCGCGAAGGGCGCCCGCGTCGTGCTGACCGCGCGCAACGCCGAACGGGGCCGCGCGGCGCTGGCCAAGCTCCGGGTGGAGTACCCCAACGCGAACCTGGAGCTGGCCTCGCTCGACCTGGCCGACCTGGACTCGGTGCGCGCCTTCGCGGGCGGGCTCGACGAGCCGGTGGACGTCCTGGTCAACAACGCGGGCGTGATGATGCCGCCGCGCACGCTGACCAAGCAGGGCTTCGAATCCCAGTTCGCCACCAACCACCTCGGCCACTTCGCGCTGACCGGCCTGCTGCTGGAGCGCATCCGTTCACGCGTGGTCACCGTGACCTCCGGCCTGCACCGGCGCGGCACCATCCAGTTCGACGACCTCACCGGTTCGCGGGTCTACTCGCCCGTTGACGCGTACGCGCAATCCAAGCTCGCGAACGTGTTCTTCGCGCTCGAGCTCGATCGGCGGGTGCGGGCGGCGGGGTCTTCATTGGTGAGTGCGTACGCGCATCCCGGGTATTCGGCCACGAATCTTCAGTCCAGTGGTCCTACGGGATTGTTGAACCTGCTGATGAAACCGGCCAATTTGTTGGTCGCGCAGAGTGCGGAGCAGGGGGCGTTGCCGCAGTTGTACGCGGCTACGGCGGGGGATGTTGTTGGCGGAGACTTCTTCGGGCCTGATGGGTTGGGGGAGATGCGGGGATATCCGAAACGGGTGCAGCCGGTTGCTGGGGCTCTGGATGTGGAGACTGCCGGGCGGCTGTGGGCGGTTTCGGAGGAGTTGACCGGGGTGTCGTATTCGTTTTGAGCGCTTTGGGTTTCCAGCTCGCGCCGTAGTCGGCCTGTCTTCAAGACCACCAAACCCCGGCTGCCACGGTCGCTAACCGCGCCGTACCCCCGCCCCGCGGCGAGGTTGGGTGCGGTTAGCGATGGTTGTAACCGGGGTTGGGGGTACTTGAAGACATCCGAACTCGCGGGGGCTAGTCGAGCTTCTTCTGGAGTTCGCGCATTCCGGCGAGCCAGTGGTCGGTGTCCACGCCGCGGTGCGCGTAGTACTTGGCGACCTCGGCGTGCGGCAGGATCAGGAACTGGCCGTTGCCCAGGGCGTCCACCGTGACCCGCGCGACCTCCTCCGCCTCCAACGCGTTCGGCTTGAGCAACAGTTCGCCCATCCGCCCGGTGTTCTCGATCATGTCGGTGCGCACTCCTTGTGGGCACAAGCACTGCACGGTGATGCCGCGGTGCCCGTAGGTCGCCGACATCCACTCCGCGAAGCTGAACGCGGCGTGCTTGCTCACCGAGTACGGGGCCGCCCCCAGGGACATGAGCATCCCCGCCGCGGACACCGTGCTCAGGAAGTGGCCGCGCCCCCTCTCCAACCACGGCCCCACCAGCAGCCGGGCGGCGCGCACGTGCGACATGACGTTGACCTGCCACGCCCGCTCCCACTCGCCCTCCGCCGCCTCCGGCCCGCCGATCGGCGCGATCCCCGCGTTCGCGCAGTACAGGTCGATCTCGCCGAGCGCCTCACGGGCCTGCGCGATCACCCGCTCAACGCCTTCCTCCGACGCGGCGTCCCCGGGCGCGGCCGTACCGCCGACCTCTTCAGCCACCGCGTGCGCGGCGTTGGCGTCCAGGTCGTTCACCACGACCCGGGCACCGCGCGTGGCCAGCTCCCGCACCAACGCCGCGCCGATCCCGTTCCCGCCGCCGGTGACGACCACCCCTGCCCCGTCGAGCTGCATCCTCGTTGCTCCTTCCGGACGAACTTCTTTGCGGTGGACGTGCATGGCGGCGTGGAAAGTGTCCCCCGTCTGCCTGCAATCCGGTATCTGGGTGGGCGCCACCAACCCAGTCCACAGTGGACAATGCGGCTAGTGCGGGACCTAGTCGTCCAGGAGGCGCAGATGTTCGCGCGCGATCTCGCTCTGCTCTGGCACACCGAAGTTCAGAGCGCGGAGGAAGGCGGCGCGAGCGCCCTCCACATCACAATGGCGGAGGCACAGGAGCCCCATGTTGTTCATGGCCAACGCGGCCTGCTCGGGGGAGCCCGACTCGCTTGCGCGCTGGTAGGCGTCGTGCGCCCCCTGCGCGTCTCCTTGAGCGGCGAGGACCATGCCGAGGTTGTTCAACGCCATCGCGGCTGCCTCGGGGCGACCGGAAGCGGCTGCGCGGTGGAAAGCGGCGCACGCGGCGGCCGTATCGCCCTGCTTGTCGAGGAGCACGCCGAGGCTGTTCATCGCCCACGGAGCCCAACGCGGGTGCCCGGAATCGACAACCCGCCGGTACGCGGCTCGCGCGCCGGGCACGTCATCGGCGCGGTCGAGCACGTAGCCGAGGTTGAGCGCAGCCTCGGGGGCCCGGTCGGCGTGGCCGGAGTCGGCGGCCTGTTGCAGTGCGAACCGGGCGCCGCGCACATCGCCGATCCGGTCGAGGAGAAGCCCGAGGTTGATCGAAGCCCAAGGCGCGTAGTCGGGGTGACCGGAGCTGATGGCGCGTAGATATGACCGCCGCGCGCGGCCGATGTCGCCCTTTGCGTCCAGCAGCATGCCGAGGTTGTTCATCGCGCACGGCGCCGCGTCGGGGTGACGGGTGTCGATGGCCTGCTGGAAGAGTCGACGCGCGCCGTCGATGTCGTTCCGCTGCTTAGCTAGCAAGCCCGCCAGGTGGTTCAAGGCCCACGGCGCGTGGTCAGGGTGGCCGGAGTCGATGGCGCACTGGAAAGCGGCGGTCGCGCCGTCGAAGTCGCCTTGTTCGCGGAGCAACGCGCCGAGGCAGAGCGCGGCGTGCGGTGATATCTCCTGGTCTCCCATGTCGATGGCCCGCTGGTAGGCGGAGTGCGCGCCGACGACATCGCCCTCCTCCGAGAGCTGGGCTCCTAACAGGAAGGCTGCCTTCGGCGCGGCGCTGCGGTCACCGGTGTCGATCACGTACTCGTACGCGTCCTTGGTGGCTCGCAGCGTGAGCCGGGCGGATTCTCCGTCGAACGCGGGATTCCTGGTCAGGCTCAGGAGCGCGACGGTGTCGGTGCCGCTCTGCTGCGGGCGCGGCAGGTTGCGCGCGAGCATGGCCTGGAGCAGCGGGTGGTAGAGATCGCCGACGGGAAGCAGTGGGCCGGAGGTGGCCAACCCGTTGCGCAGCAGGGCGATCAGCTCGCCGGTGAAGGCGGTGTTGCGCTCGCCGGGCGGCGCCTGAGCGGCCTGGTTAGGCGGAGCGGAGGTGAGCGTGTACGAGCCCCGCACCCGGATCTGCCCGGCGACGAGCGATTCGGTGTCCGCCATGGCGTTGATGGCGGTGCCGGAGAAGCAGCAGTCGAGGACCACGAGCTTGGAGTCCGCTGGGCTGTCGAGCTGGATCCGCCGGAGCCACGAGAACGGCAGCGCGGTGGACCAGACGTGATCGGGATCGGTGCCCGGCAACGCGAGGTAGAGGTCGCCGTTGTCGTCGACGAGGCCGTGCCCGGCATAGTAGAGCAGCTGCACGTCGCCGGTGGCTCTGGCGATCTTCGTAAGCGCGGGCCCGATGCCGAGGTCGGCGTCGAGGAAGGTGTGCACCCGCGCGGGGTCGAAGCCGCCGTACTCGGGGTGGGCGAGCACGGCGGCGAGGTCGGTGATGTTGTTCGCGACGGCGTCGAGCGCGCGCAGTTCGGTGTGCTGGTGGTTCGCGGTGCCCAGCAGGATGGCCGAGGACGTCCGGCGGTCGGGGAGGCGCACGGGGCGGGGGCTACTTGCCGCCGTCGGCCTGTTCGATGGCGTGCCGGGCCGCTCGCATCGCGTCGTCGGCGGGGACGCCCTTGCCGTCGATCACGACCTTGTGGCCGTCCGGGGTGTGGATGGTGATCTTCACATCGGCGCGGCGCTGTTTCAGGTAGGTCCGCACCGAGCTGGTGAGCACGGTCATCCCGCCGGAGGCGAGCATCAGCAGGATGGCGTCGGCGAGCGCGCCCATCTCGCCCTTGGCGGGAACGGCGGTGGCCAGCCGCGGCGGGCCCAGTTCGTCCTCGCGGCGCAGCCAGGCGAGCAGCGACCTCAGCTCGGCGGCCGTGTCGCCGCCCTCGACGGTGATCCGGACGTCCACCTGCACCCCCTTGAAAGAGCAGCAGGCTATCCGGCGGGGTGCGACCGCGAATCCGGCTTTGGGGAATCGCCTGAGAGCCTGTCCGCTTGACTGGTGCGGCCCGGTGGGGAATCCTCTCGTCCATCCCGGCTGTAAAGGTTTCCAGTTCACCCGATCGGCGTGGACTGTAAACGTTTCCAGTTTCCCGGCGACCGGAGGGTGGCGTGGCGAGCGCAGACGGCGGACCTGCGACGATCGAGACGATCGCGCGGCGGGCGGGCGTGTCCATCGCCTCGGTGTCCCGGGTGCTCAACGGGCTCGGTGGACGGCCGGACACGGTGCGTAAGGTCCAGGCCGCCGCGACGGAGCTGGGCTACGTGCCCAACGCCATGGCGCGGTCGCTGCGCGGCGGCCGGTCCGGGCAGATCGCCTTCGCCATGG
Organism: Allokutzneria sp. A3M-2-11 16; assembly: GCF_024213555.1. GTDB lineage: Bacteria > Actinomycetota > Actinomycetes > Mycobacteriales > Pseudonocardiaceae > Allokutzneria. Next base: position 230,320 of record NZ_JANAVO010000003.1, read on the forward strand.
AGGACATCGGCAACCCGGTGTACGTGGCGATGGTGCGGCGCATCCAGGCGGTCGCCAAGGAGGCCGGTTTCCGGCTGCTGCTGCACTCCACCGGCGCCGACCGCGAGGAGGAGCTGCGCGCGCTGCGCAGCCTCGCCGACCGGCACACCGAGGGCCTGATCATCTCGCCGATCCGGATCACCCGGGATCACCTGGACGAACTGCGCAGGGCCGTGGCGCCGGTGGTGGTGATCGGGTCGCTGCCGGAGGGGTTCGCCCTGGACAACGTGCGCGTGGACTCCCGGGTCGGCGCCGCGATGGCGGTCTCGCACCTGGCGGGCATCGGGCGCGGGCGGATCGGGTTCCTCAACGGTCCGCTGGACACCGTGCCGGGCCAGGCGCGCTACCGGGGGTACCTGGACGGGCTCGCCGCGGCCGGTCTCGACGAGCGGGACGAGCTGGTGGAGTTCGGCGAGTTCCGGACGGACTCCGGCGCCGACGCCGCGCTCCGGCTGCTGGAGCGCGTCCCGGACCTGGACGGCCTGTTCTGCGCCAACGACCTGATCGCGGTCGGCGCGCTGCGGGCACTGCGGGAGGCGGGTCGCCGCGTCCCCGACGACATCGCGGTGGTCGGCATGGACGACACCGAGCTGGCACGTGTTACCTGGCCGACCTTGACCAGCGTGGGGCTGGGGTCGGCGCGGCGCGGGGAGCTCGCGGCAGAGCTGCTCGTCGACCGGCTCGGGGAGGGCCGGGACCGCGAACCGAGATGGGTGTCGGTGACACCCGAACTTGTCGCGAGAGAGTCCACCCGTTCCTAGAGAGGCATCTCCGCCCATGACCGCAACCGCCGTGCGAGAGCCGTTGAAGTCTCCGCCGCGGCGCGCGCGCAAAGGCCCGCTGGGGCTGGAGCGCGACGCCTGGTTCCTGGTGCTCCCCGTCCTGATCCCGATCCTGCTGCTCAGCGTCGGCCCGCTGGTGTACGGGCTGTTGCTGGGGTTCACCAACGCCAGCTTCGGCCGCGAGTCCGTCACCGCGGTCACGGGAGTGGACAACTTCACCGACCTGGCGAAGGACTCGTTGTTCTGGGCGTCCTTCAAGATCGGCCTGATCTGGGCCGTGGTGGTGACCGCGCTCCAGTTCGTGCTGTCGCTCGGATTGGCGTTGCTGCTCAACCAGAACCTGCGGCTGCGGTGGCTGGCGCGCACGCTCGCGCTGGTGCCGTGGGCGATGCCGGAGGTGGTGGTCGGCATCATGTGGCGGCTGGTCTACCACTCCGACGCGGGCATCCTGAACCACACGCTGCGCGATGTCGGTGTACTTGAAGACAACGTGGACTGGCTGGCGACCTTCGGCCTGGCGCTGCCCGCGGTGATCGTGGTCGGCGTGTGGGCGGGGATGCCGCAGACCACGGTGACCTTGTTGGCGGGTCTGCAGAATGTGCCGAAGACCCTGCACGAGGCGGCCGCGATCGACGGAGCCGGGCCGCTGCGGCGGTTCTGGGTGGTGACCTGGCCGTCGCTGCGCCCGGTGGTCACGGCGATCACCGCGTTGAACTTCATCTGGAACTTCAACTCCTTCGGCCTGGTCTACGTGCTGACGCAGGGCGGGCCGGGCGGTGAGACGCGGCTGCCGATGCTGTTCGCCTACGAGGAGGCGTTCAAGTACGGCCAGTTCGGTTACGCCGCCGCGATGGGTTCGGTGATGGTCGCGGTGATCGCGGTCTTCCTCGCGGTGTATCTGCGCTCCCGGCTCAAGGAGGTCGACCAGTGAAGCGGACGGCCCAGTACATCGCTCTGCTCTGCTACCTCGTCTTCCTCGGCTTTCCCTTGGTGTGGCTCGTTTCCACGGCGTTCAAGGGGCCGCGCGAGCTGGCTTCGATCGACCCGACGTGGATTCCCCGCGAGGCCACCACGGGGAACTTCTCCACGGCGTTCACCGAACAGCCGCTGTTGCAGGCAGGCATGAACAGCCTCACGATCGCGGTGTCCTCGTCGCTGATCACGATGGTGCTGGCCGTGCCCGCCGCCTATGTGCTCGCGCGCTACCGCTCGACGCTGACCAGGCTGACCACGGGCTGGATTCTCGTCAGCCAGATGTTCCCGTTCGTGCTCGTGATCATCCCGTTGTTCTTGCTGCTCAAGAGCTTCTACCTGGTGGACTCGCAGGCCGGGCTGATCATGGTCTACGTGGTGTGGAACCTGCCCTTCACGCTCTGGATGCTCCAGGGCTACGTCCGCGCGATCCCGCCGGAGCTGGAGGAAGCCGCCTCCGTCGACGGCGCTTCACGCGGAAAGACGTTGTGGCACATCGTCTTCCCGTTGCTCACCCCCGGGCTCGTGGCGACCGTGATGTTCTCCTTCATCAGCGCGTGGAACGAGTTCTTCTTCGCGCTCGTGCTGCTGAAGACCCCGGAGAAGCAGACGCTTCCCGTGCTGCTGACCCGTTTCCTCGGTGCGGAGGGCGTCGCCGACCTCGGCCCGCTCGCCGCGGCCGCGCTGCTCACCACGATCCCGAGCCTGCTGTTCTTCCTGTTCATCCAGCGCCGGTTGACCGCCGGCATGCTTACCGGGGCGGTGAAGGGATGAAGCGACTTCTTGTCCTTCTGGTGCTCGCACTCGTCGGGTGCTCGACCGCGCCGAAGTCCGACGTGGTGAAGCTGCGGTTCCTCAGCCTGGCCTGGCAGAAGGAATCCGTCGCGGTGAACAAGCAGATCGTCGCGGAGTGGAACCGAACCCACCCCAGGGTGCAGGTGGAGTACGTGCCGGGCAGCTGGGACAGCATTCACGACCAGCTGCTCACCTCGTTCGCGGGCGGTGAGGCCGCCGACGTCATCCACAACTCCTCCGACGACCTCTCCGAGTTCGCCCACGGCGGCTACCTCGCCGACCTGACCACGTTGCTGCCACAGGGGTTGAAGGCGGACATCCCGGAGGCAACCTGGGAGACCACGCGGTTCAAGCAGGGCGTCTACGGCGTGCCGTTCCTCCAGGAGCCCAAGGTGATCCTGGCCAACCGGGCGCTGCTCACCGAGGGGGGCGTGCGCATGCCCACCCCGGACAAGCCGTGGAGCTGGGACGAGTTCGCCGAGATCAGCAAGAAGCTGACCAAGGACACCTCCGGCGACGGCAAGTCCGACCAGTACGGCTTCGCGTGGCCGATGAAGCAGCCCGTGAGCACGATGTTGAACCTCGCGCTGAACTTCGACGGGAAGTTCTTCTACCCCAAGGACGGCAAGGTGCTGGCCGACGTCGGCCCGGCCGAGCGGCAGGTGCTCCAGCGGGTGCACGCGCAGCTGCACACCGAGAACTCCGCGGCGCCCGGGGCACTGGGCATGAGCGGGTCGGACTCGCTGCCCGGGTTCTTCGCGGGCAAGTACGCCATGGTCTCGCTCGGCCTGTCCTACCGCCAGCAGATGCGCCAGCAGGCGCCGAAGGGCTTCGACTGGGTGACGTTGCCACCGCTCGCCGGGACCAGCTCGGAGCAGGGCGTGAGCCCGCAGACCCTGTCGATCTCCGAGGACAGCGCGCACAAGCGGGAAGCCATGGAGTTCATCGACTATCTGGTCAACCCGCGCAACACCGCGCGCCTGGCGCTGGGCGACTGGATGCTGCCGACCAGCACGAAGGCGCTGGCCGCGCCGGAGCTGAACGTGCCGGAGTTCGGTTGGAACGTCGGCGTGGCCGCGGGCGCGTCGCTGCGGACTTCGCCGTCCCAGCGCGTGCGCGGCTACGCGGAGTGGAAGGACAAGATCGCCACTCCGGCTTTCCAGCAGTACTTCCGGAACCAGATCAGTATTGACGAGCTGAGCCGCAAACTGACCGAGGACGGGAACCGAGTGTTGGCCAGGTACCAGCGGTGACGGAGGACAAGGCCCGGGGCGCGCTGCTCGGGCTCGCGGTCGGTGACGCCCTGGGCGCGCCCGCGGAGAACCTGTCGCGGGCGGAGATCGCCCAGCGCTGGGGCCGCGTCGAGGGCTTCCTCTCCGACGACCCGGTTGGCACCGACGACACCGAGTACGCGGTGTTCTCCGCGCTGCTGCTGATCGAGCACGGCGCGGCGCTCTCGCCGTCGGACGTGGAGAAGGCGTGGCGGGAGTCCATTGTGGACCAACCGCTGAAGGGCGCGGGGTTCAGCGAGCGCGGGACCGTGGAGAACCTCCAGCGCGGTCTCGCCGCCCCGCTCAGCGCCCAGCACCGGCACGGGTGGAGCGACGGCCTCGCCATGCGCGCCACGCCCTTCGGGGTGTTCGCGGCCGGAGATCCGGCGGAGGCGGCGCGCCTGGTCGCGGTGGACGGTTCGATCAGCCACGAGGGCGAGGGCATCCTCGGCGGCCAGGCCGTCGCGGCCGCGGTTGCCGCGGCGATGGCCGGAGCCTCGCTGGACGAGGTGATCGCGGCGGGCCTCACGGTGATCCCGGAGGACTCGTGGACCTCGCGTGCGATCCGCGAAGCCGTTGCGGCGCAATCGGAAGACGAGATCCTGGACGCGGTGGTCGTGCGTGACTACCCGTGGACGGACCTCGCTCCGGAGGCCGTCGCGCTGGCGTTCGGCGCGCTCGTGCTGGAGGACGGCGACGTCCGCACCTCGATCCTCACGGCGGTCAACATGGGCCGCGACGCGGACACCACCGCCGCGATCGCGGGCGCCGTCGCCGGTGCCCTCCACGGTGAATCCGCCGTCCCCCAGGAGTGGGCCGGCCAGATCGGCCCCGTCCGCGGCGCCTGCATCAGCGCGGTGGCCGGACACCACATCACCACCGTGGCCGATACCCTCCACGCCGCGCGGGTTCCCCCGTCTTCAAGTACCACGAACCCCCCTGTTGATCACCGAAAACCGCAGCAAACCCCCGCGGCGACCCGCCACGTCCGGACGAAGCGCCAGGGCGGGAGCGTGGTCGGCGCGCTGATGGGCCTGGCGGTCGGCGACTCGCTGGGGTGGCCCGCCGCGAAGCACCGGGCGGGGCAGCTGCCCGCGTGGACCCGGCGGCTGGCCCGGGAGCTGGACGCCTTCGCCGAGGCGCACGGGATCAGCTGCCTGCCCGTGCCGATGGCGTTGAACCAGCCGACGGAGGCGCTCCGGCTCGGGCCGACCGACGACGCCGAGTGGGCGGTCTTCGCCGCGCTCGCCGCGATGGACGGCGCCGACGCGCTGCGGGCCGCGTGGATCGAGCTGGCGGGCAGCGACCGGCAGCCGATCATCGCGCGGATCTCCGTGCGCGCCGGGCTCGCCAACCTGGTCAAGGGGTTGCGCCCGCCCGCGAGCGGCCACGACAACCCGCACTTCTTCGACGACGCCGCTTGTTCTCGCGCGGTCGGGCTGGCGACGCTGCTGCCGGGCGATCCCGCTGCCGCCGCCGCGCTGGCCGAGGTCGACGCGCGGCACACCCAGGACGGTGACGGCGTCCTCGGAGCGCGGGCGATGGCCGCCGCGATCTCCTCGGCGCTCGGCGGTGCGACCCCGGGTGAAGCCGTCGACGCGGCGTTGCTGGAACTGCCGGAGGGCACCGAGATCGGCCGCAACGCCCGCCGGGCTGTCCACTATGGACGGAACAGTGACACGTTCAGCCTGGTTCCGTTGCTGGACAACGGAATTGTTGATCACGTGTACAGCTACGGCACCGCCGCCGCGGAGACCGTCCCGGTCGCGCTGGCCCTGGTGGTGGCGTCCGGGGCGCGCTTCGGCGAGGCGGTCTCGGCCGCGGCGTGCCTGTCCCGGCTCGCCGACTCCGCGCCCGCGCTGACCGGCGCCCTGGCCGGGGCGCTGTCCGGGGACGTGCCGATGACCTGGCGGGCGAGCTGCCGGGAGCTGCGCGGGACGAGCCTGCCGTGGCTGGCCGGAACGGATCTCATCGACCTCGCGGGCCGCATCACCGCCCGCGGCAACTGAAGGAGGAGAAGGAGCAGTGTCGAAACCCCTGGAGGACCGCGCCAAGGGCTGCCTGGTCGGGGCCGCTGTCGGTGACGCGCTCGGTGGACCCGCCGAGGGCTGGACGCCGGAGGACCTGGTCGAGCGCTACGGCGGCCGCATCCAGGGGATCGTGCCGCCCTTCTACGAGAACTGGCGTGACGCGCGGCCGATCGCGCCGTACCACAAGGGCGACGGCAACGTCACCGACGACACCTTGATGACCCACGCGCTGGTCCGGGTCTACACCAAGGTCCGCGATCACATCGACGCGTACTCGATCGCCGAGCACCTGGTGCCAGAACTGATCGGCAGCAAGGTGTGGATTCCCGAGCTGGAGGCGGAAGCCCTTCCGCTGCAACGCATCTTCCTCGCCGAGAAGTGGATCGTCGCGCGCCTGCACTACGGGCACGTCGACCCGCGTGAGGCCGGGGTCGGCAACATCGTCAACTGTGGTGCCGCGATGTACATGGCGCCGGTGGGCGTGGTGAACGCGGGCAACCCCGATGCCGCGTACGCGGAGGCCATCGAGGTCGCGGGGCCGCACCAGTCCAGCTACGGCCGTGAGGCTGCCGCGGTCTTCGCCGCCGGAGTCGCTTCGGCGTTCCGTCCTGACTCCACTGTGGACAGTGTGGTCGCGGATTGCATGCGGTTGGCCAAGGACGGCACCCGTTCCGCGATCGCGGCGGTGTGCGAGGTCGCGTCCAAGTACGACGATTGGGAAGCCGCGATCCCAGCGCTGCGCGATGCTGTCGAGCCCTTCGACACGGTCGGGCCGGAGTACCGCAAGCCCGGCCTCGGTGCGCGCAGGCCGAGCAGGCTGCACTCGATCGAGGAGCTGCCGATCGCGCTGGGCATGCTCGTGGTCTCGCGCGGGGACACGCGCAGCACGGTCCTCGGCGGCGTGAACTACGGCCGTGACTGCGACTCGATCGCCAGCATGGGCGGCGCGATTTCCGGTGCGCTCAACGGGCTCACGGATGTGCCGCTGGAGTGGCGGGAGCGCGTGGCGGAGGCCAGCAGGCTCGACCTGGAGGCTCCGGCCGTCGCGCTGGCCGAGGTCGCCCGGGAGATCTTCGAGCGCGATGTGCGCCGCCGTAGAGAGCACGAGGACGCCTTCCGCGTGCTGCTCGCCGGGCGGGCGTGATGCGCCTGTCCTGGGTGCAGCCCGAGGACCTGGTCGGTCACGAGCTGCGGCAGGCCGAGGAGGACGGTCGCAACGCGAGTGCGATCGCGCGCCGGTGGCTCGACGCCGGTGGCGAGCTGAGTCCCGCGCTCGCGGGTGCCTCGCCGGAGCAGGCGTCGCCGGAGCTGCGCGCCCTGGCGGGCGACCTGCTCGACGAGCTGGCGTTGCTGCCGGGAACGACCGAACCGACGGATCTCGCCGAGATCAAGTCCGAGTGTCCACTTTGGATGAATGACTGCGGTTCCGATGAGCCGGAGCCGGACCGGGTGCACGGCGCGTGGCTGGGCCGCGCGGTGGGTTGCCTGCTCGGCAAGCCAGTGGAGAAGATCCCCCGCGCCGGGATCGAAGAGATCGCCCGCGCCACCGGGAACTGGCCGATCCGGCGGTACTTCACCGAGGTCGGGCTGCCCGGGGAGATCGCCGCGCGGTGGCCGTGGAACCGGCGCAGCAGGCCGACCAGCCTGATCGAGAACATCGACGGGATGCCCGAGGACGACGACCTCAACTACCCACTGCTGGCGCTGATGCTGTTGGAGCGCAAGGGTTCGGGCTTCACCACTGAGGACGTCGCGGACCTGTGGCTCGCGGAACTGCCCGCGGGACGGACCTTCACGGCCGAGCGCATCGCGTATCGGAACCTGCTGCTGGGCCACTCGCCCCCGGAGACGGCGAGCTACCGCAATCCGTTCCGGGAGTGGATCGGTGCGCAGATCCGGGCTGATCTCTTCGGCTGGATCAATCCCGGCAGGCCCGGAGCCGCGGCGGAGGCCGCGTGGCGGGACGCGGTGCTCAGCCACACTGCCAACGGCGTGTACGGCGCGATGTTCGTCGCTGCGGCGGTTTCCGCGGCGGCAGTGCTGGAAGAACCGATGCTGTGGCTGCGAGCTGGGCTTTCCGTCGTGCCGCCGCGATCCCGGCTGGCCACCGCAGTTCGCGATGCAATCGTTGCCGCACAAGAAGAAGAGGACTGGGAGCGCGTCCTCGACCGACTTTACGACAGTCATGGACACCTGCACTGGGTGCACGCGGTGAACAACTGCGCGCTCGTCGCGGCGGCGGTTGTGCACGGTCGTGGTGACTTCGAGGCATCGATCTGCCGCGTCGTCGCGGGCGGTTGGGACACCGACTCCAACGGCGCGACGGTCGGTTCGCTGCTCGGCGTTCGGCTCGGCGCGGCGTCTCTGCCGGAGAGCTGGACGGCTCCGCTCAAGAACCGGCTCGCCACGACTGTCGGCGGGATGGACGGGATCGGCTTCGACGAGCTCGCCGCGCGGACTGTTTCTGTCGCGGGGAAAGGGATCTGATGATCGTCGTTCTTGGTAGTGCCAGCATGGACCTGACGACCTATGTCGCGGTCGCGCCCGCGCTCGGGGAAACCGTGATGGGGCGGGAGTTCCGCACGGTTCCCGGTGGCAAGGGCGCGAACCAGGCGATCGCCGCCGCGCGGGCCGGGGGCGGCGTGGCGATGATCGGCGCGGTCGGCGACGACTCCTTCGGTGAGCCGGTGCGGCGGACGCTCGCGGAGTCCGGAGTGGACGTCGCGGGCCTGCGCACCGTCGCGGGACCGACCGGCACCGCGCACATCGTGGTTGACGACAACGGAGGCAACTCGATCGTCGTGGTGCCCTCGGCGAACGCGACGATCACCGGGACCGAGGACGGCGACGCCGAGCGGATCGCCGCGGCGGACTTCCTGTTGTTGCAGCTCGAAGCGCCGATGGACGCGGCGATCGCGGGAGCCGGGGTCGCCAGGGCGAACGGCACGAAGGTCGTGCTGACCCCGGCACCGACGCAGGAGCTGCCAGAGGCTCTTCTGTCCAACGTGGACATCATCGTGCCGAACGAGCACGAGGCGCGTGCACTGTCCGGAGTGGACGATCTGGACAAGACGATCGAGTGGTTGCTCGATCGTGTCCCGGTCGCGGTGGTGACCCTCGGTGAACAGGGCTGCCTGTACGCGGCGCGCGGCGAGGAGCGGGTCAGGGTGCCCGCCTTCGCGGTGACCGCCGTCGACACCACGGCCGCCGGGGACACCTTCGTCGGTGCCCTCGCGGTGGCGCTCGGCGAGGGCAAGGCGGTCGTCGAAGCCCTCACCTGGGCCAGTGCGGCGGCGGCCATGGCCGTGCAGCGACCGGGCGCGTCCAGTTCGATGCCCGAGCGCGCCGAGATCGAAGTGCTGGTGGCGTCTCGAACATGATCAGGCCGCAGGACCGGCCGACCCCGGTTCCCCTCCACGGTGACCTGTCCCCTTTGGACAATGTCACAGTGGACAGTGCCAAGATGCTGGCCGCTCCGTCCGATCCGGCGGAGTGGCCCGCGTGGCGGGAAGCCCTGCGGCGGTGGCGCTCCGAAGCGCGTGAGCGGCACGCTTACGACGACGAGCGCTACCGGCACGAGGGCAGCCGGTGGGCGGCGGACGCGGTGTCCGTGTGCGTGGCCTGGTTGTGGGACGAACTGCTCTATGACCACGAATCCCGTTTGTTCACTGTGCACAGATACCTGGACGACGGGGTCGAGCGGTTCGGTGGCTACGACGCGATCGTGCTGTGGAACGGGTACCCGGTGCTCGGGCTCGACGAGCGGGACCAGTTCGACTTCTTCACCGAGGTGCCGCAGCTCCCGGACGTCGTTGCCGCGTGTCAGGCACGGGGCGTCCGGGTCTTCGTGCCGTACAACCCGTGGGACATCGGCACCCGGGACCACCCGCAGGCGCTCGCGGCGCTCGTCGAGTGGCTCGGCGCGGACGGCGTCTTCCTGGACACACAACGACAGGGCGACACCGAGCTGATGGACGCGGTGCGGCCCGGCGTCGTCTTCGAGACCGAGTCGGCGGTGCCCACCGATCGCATCACCGCGCACCTCACCTCGTGGGCGCAGTGGTTCGCCGACAGCGATGTGCCCGGAGTACCACGGGCGCGGTGGTTCGAGCCGCGACACCAGATGCACCACACTCGCAGGTGGAACACTGACCACCGCGCGGAACTGCACTCGGCTTGGCTGACCGGCAGTGGAATCCTGGTGTGGGAGAACGTTTTCGGCGCCTGGGTCGGCTGGTGTGAACGGGACCGGTCGCTGCTGCGGGCGATGGTGCACGCGCGCAGGCACTTCGCGACGCACTTCACGGCGGGGGAGTGGGCACCGCTCGGTGACGCCGTGGGGCCTCTGGTCCCGGCGGCGCGATTCGAGCTGGACGGCGTGGTCGTCTGGCCAGTGGTCAACCGGACGGGTGAGCCGTATCGGGGCCCGCTAGTCTCCGCGAAACCCCGGCCGGGACACCGGAGGTTCGACGCGATCGCGGGCGTGGAGCTGGCCGACGATTTCATCGGTGAGCTGGTCGTTGACGGAATCGCTTGTGTCGTCGAACTTCCGGAGGCCACTCCGGAGTTCGCCGACCTGCTCGACCGAGCGCACGTGCTCAGGTGGAACGGGGACACCGCCCGCGCAACGAGGACTGCCACCGTGATTCCACAAAGGACAGCTGTGAGGAGCAGCCCGCCGGATGGCATGGTCGCCGTGGGGGGCGGACAGCGCACGCTGACCGTGCACTACCGGTTGCGGGAGCCGGGGAGTGCGGGTGTAGCGCCGTTCGTCGACGCCTGGAAGCCGTTGCCGCCGGAGCTGCATTCGGTGCGCAGCAAGGAAGTTCGCGTTGACCTAGGCCGGTTCGCGATCGACCGCGCCGAGATCGGCAACGCGGAGTTCGCCAGGTTCGTCGCGGAGACCGGGCACGAGCCGCGCTGCGCGCACGCCGACTGGGCGGCGCGTCCGCCGGACGAACCCGCGGTGCACGTCGACCTGGACGACGCGCGGGCGTACGCGCGCTGGGCCGGGCTGCGCCTGCCGACGGCCGAGGAGTGGCAGGTGGCGGCGGAGGCCGGGGTGCTGGAGCGGCGCGTTCCGCTGGTGTGGAACTGGACCGGGTCGCTGAGCACGAACGGGCGCACCCGCTCGGTTGTGCTCAAGGGCGGCGCGGAGTACGCGGCCTCCGGATCGGAGTGGTACGTCGAGGGCGGGCCGCGCGAACCGGACTATGAGCTGAGCCTGCCGATCCCCGGTGCCGCGCTCGGATGCGTGTCCACTGTGGGCTTTCGCTGTGCCGTCGACCTGGCGGCCGACAAGGAGGAAGGACGGCGATGACCGGACCGCTCGACGGGCTGCGGGTGCTGGACATGTCCACCCTGTTCGCCGGGCCGCTGGCGGCGACCCTGCTCGGTGACTTCGGCGCTGAGGTGATCAAGGTGGAGCACCCGCGCAAGCCGGACCCCTCCCGGGGCCACGGACCGGCCAAGGACGGCGTCGGACTGTGGTGGAAACTCCTGGGCCGCAACAAGAAGACCACCACCATCGATCTGTCCTCTTCGGACGGCCAGGCGCTGGTGCTGAAGCTGGTCGAGACCTGTGACGTGGTGATCGAGAACTTCCGCCCCGGCACGCTGGAGCGGTGGAACCTCGGCTACGAGCGGCTTTCCGAGGCCAACCCGGGCCTGGTGCTGGCGCGGGTCACCGGCTTCGGCCAGTTCGGCCCGTCCGCGCGCCGTGCGGGTTTCGGTACGCTGGCCGAGGCGATGAGCGGGTTCGCCGCGATCACCGGTGAGCCGGACGGCCCGCCCACGCTGCCGCCCTTCGGCCTCGCCGACTCGATCAGCGCGCTGACCACGGCGTACGCGGTGATGGCCGCGCTGAACGGACGGGCGACCACCGGCAAGGGGCAGGTCGTCGACCTGGCGATCATCGAGCCGATCCTGACCGTGCTCGGACCGCAGCCGATCTGGTACGACCAGCTCGGTTACGTGCAGCCGCGCACAGGAAACCGGTCGATGAACACCGCGCCCCGCAACACTTATCGGACCTCCGACGACAAGTGGGTCGCTGTTTCCACGTCGGCGCAGAGCATCGCGGAACGGGTCATGCGACTCGTCGGTCGCGAGGACCTGATCGAGCAGCCGTGGTTCGGCTCCGGTGTTCAGCGCGCCGCGCACGCGGACGTGCTGGACGAGGCTGTGGGCGGCTGGATCGCCAAGCATACCCGCGAGGAGGTGATGGCCGAGTTCGAGCGCGCAGAGGCAGCAGTCGCACCGATCTACGACGTGCGCGATGTGATGGAGGACCCGCAGTACGACGCGCTCGGCACGCTGACCCGGGTGCCCGATCCGGAGCTCGGCTCGGTGCTGATGCAGAACGTCCTGTTCCGGCTGTCCGAGACGCCGGGGGAGATCCGCTGGGCGGGCCGCCCGCACGGCGCCGACACCGACGAAGTGCTTGGCGGGCTTGGCCTTTCCGAAGCAGAGGTCGCCGATCTGCGTTCGCGAGGTGTGGTGTGACCGGTGTTCTGACTTGGCTCTACGTCCCCGCCGACCGACCCGATCGCGTGGTGAAGGCATTCGCGTCCGGGGCCGATGTGGTGATCGTCGACCTGGAGGACGCGGTCGCTCCGGAACGCAAGTCCTACGCGCGTGACGCCGCGCGGGAAGTGCTCGCCGATCCCGCGCCTGTTCCGGTGCACGTGCGAGTCAATGCGCTCGATGGTCCGTTGGCTTCGGCCGACATCGCTGCTCTGGCTGGACTTCCTGGAGTGCGTGGTCTTCGGCTGCCGAAGGTCGTCGATCCCGCTGATGTGCCCCGCGTTGCCTCACAAGCACCTGGGTTGGCGTTGGTGCCGCTGCTGGAGTCGGCGCTCGGTGTGGAGCGAGCCTTCGAGATCGCGTCCGCGGGCGTAGCCGGAATCGCGCTGGGCGAGGCTGACTTGTCCGCCGACCTCGGTCTGTCTACAGAGGACGGACTGACGTGGGCCCGGAGCCGCGTGATCGTGGCGGCGCGAGCCGCGGGCCTGGCTCCTCCGGCGCAATCGGTCTACACGAACGTGCGTGACCTGGAAGGGCTGCGCCGCTCCTGCGAACGTGGGCGCGCGCTGGGCTTCCTCGGTCGCGCCGCGATCCACCCCGCGCAGCTGGAGACGATCGCGAACGCTTACCGCCCAACGGAAACCGAGTTGGCCAGGGCGCGCGAGATCGTCGAGGCCGCGCTCACCGACGCGGGCGCGCTCGCCCTGCCGGACGGCCGCTTCGTGGACGCGGCGCTGGTCGAAGGAGCTCGGCGCACGCTTTCCCTTGCAGGCGAATAATTTCGACGTTGTTCGGCATCAGCGGCACGGCCGCACCGACCTCCCTACCGTGAGGAGATGAACACACTCCGGATCGGTGCCCAGGTCGGCGCGGCCAAAGCCACGACGCGGCTGTTCGCCGCCTTCGGTGACCTGTTCGCGCAACTGGAACGACCGCGCTGGCTGGAAGATCCTTACCCGCTCTACGAACGGATTCGCGCGAAGGGGCCGGTGTACCGCGCTCCGTCCGGGATCAGGACGGTCTCGTCCTTCGCGTTGTGCAACCAGGTGTTGCGGGACCCTACGGAGCCCTGGTCGGCGCGGCGCTCGGCGGAGTTCGTTCGGTGCGCCAAGCCAAGGAGCTGATCGCGGCGGCCGATTCGTTGATCGAACTGTTCGAGCGGTTGGCGCGGGACCCTCGTCAGGGCGTGATCGGCGACGTCGCCGAGGCCCTGGGTGATGCGAAGCTGACCGCGCGGGAGCTGTTCGGCATGGCGATGCTGCTGTTGATCGCGGGGCTCGAGACCACCGTCAACCTGATCGGCAACGCCGTGATCTCGTTGCTGCGCAACCCTTCTCAGTGGTCTCTGCTCCGCGCTGACGGTGGTCTGGCCGGGCACCGGATCAAGGCCGGGCAGATGGTCGGCGTGCTGATCGCGGCGGCCAACCGCGACGCGTCCGTGTTCGCGGACCCGCACCGCTTCGACATCACGCGGACCGGGACGCCCGAGCACCTCGCGTTCTCCAGCGGAATCCACTACTGCCCCGTGCACTGGCGCCCCGCCACCGGCCTCCGCGGGGCCCCTCTCCCTCCCCGTCAGCGTGGCCTAGCGGAGGTGTGGGGCGGCGGCGCGCGCGGAGAGGACCTCGTCCATGTGGTCCTCCGCCCAGGTCTTGAGGGTGGCGAGCACGGGGAGCAGTGAAGCGCCGAGCGGGGTCAGCTCGTAGTCCACCCGCGCGGGGACGCTCGCGGTGACGGTGCGCGTGAGCAGGCCGTCGTGCTCGGCGCCGCGGAGGGTGTGCGTCAGCATCTTCTGGCTCGCGCTGGGCAGACCGGCCCGCAGTTCGCTGTGCCTGCGCGGGCCTGACGCGAGTTCGGCGAGCACCAACGCCGTCCACTTGTCGCCGATCATCGCCAGCAGGTGGAAGGTGGGGCAAGCGGCGAGGAACGCCTCGTGCTCGGCCTTCTCCGCGTCACGGCGCTCCTGCGCGGTCATCGTCGTCACGACACCTGCTCCTCCCCAAGGCACTTCGAAGTGCCTCCTTACCCGCAACACGCGCCCGTCGCAGGCTGTTCCCACACGAAGGAGGAACACCTTGCGAGTCATCGAACTGTCCGAGTACGGCGGCCCCGAAGTGCTGCGCCTCGCCGAGCGCCCGGAGCCGGAGGTGGCGCCCGGCAGGGTTCGCGTCCGCGTCGCCGCGAGCACGATCAACCCGGTCGACCAGGCGGTCCGCGCGGGTGTGATGGGGGAGTTCCCGAAGCCCCTGGTCCTCGGGTGGGACCTGGCGGGCACGGTGATCGAGGAGACCGAGGGCTTCCACGCGGGCCAGCGCGTCGTCGGCATGGTGCCGATGTACGCCGACCGGCAGGGCACCTACGCCGAGGTGGTCAGCGCCGAACCCGGCTGGCTGGCACCGCTGCCGGAGGACGCGGACCTGGTCGCGGCGGCCACCATTCCGCTCAACGCGCTCACCGCGAGCCAGGCCCTCGACCTCCTCGATGTCCACAGTGGACAGAGGCTGCTGGTCACCGGGGCGAGCGGCGGCGTCGGCGGCTACGCGGTGCAGCTCGCCGCGCGGTCCGGGATCGACGTCGTCGCCGTGGCCTCGGCCGGGGACGAGGACTACGTGGCGGGCCTCGGCGCGAAAGAGGTCAGCGCGGACCTGCCGGGGCAACGCGTGGACGCGGTGCTCGACGCGGGCAACACCGGGACGTCGTTGATCGGCGCGGTCCGGGACGGGGGCGTGTTCATCGCCGTCGTCCCGCAGGGCGTCCCCGGGGCGGAGCGCGGGATCCGGACCGACTGGGTGCAGGTGAAGCCGGACGCCGCGCGGCTGCGGGACCTGGTCACCGCCGGGCTCCGCACGCGGATCGCCGATGTGCTGCCGCTCGTCGACGCGGCCGAGGCGCACCGCAGGGCGGCCGCGCGCGGTCTGCGCGGCAAGCTCGTGCTCCGGGTCAGTCGAGGATGAGACCGCCGCCCGGCCCGTCGAAGTGCGCGATCAGCTGGGGCTGCCTGCCCTGTTCGACCGGGTAGGCGATGCCGAGGGAGCGCAGCGCCGCGCCGAAGCGCACGGGCTGCGGGTGCCGGACCGTGAGGGACAGCAGCCGCAGCCCGACCGGCAGACCGGCGCTCGGGTGCTCCGCGGTGCCCCAGTCGATGAACGTCGGGGTGAGGTCGCCCGACAGCGCGCTGGTCAGCCGCCAGGCCAGCCGCGTGCCGTCCGGGCGGTTGCGGACCATCTCGATGGAGTCGCCGGGTTCGAGGCCGACGCCCCGCGTCCGCGCGATCAGCCCGGGCAGGTCGGTGGTGCGGAACACCCAGCCCACCAGGCGCGGCTGTTCGATCCCGTCGATGCCGAACAGGCGCGGCCTGCGCGGGGCCGGCTGGCTCGGGTCCGGCGCGATGACCTCCAGGAAGGTCCGGTTGTCCAGCCCGAGCAGGGCGTTGTGCGTGCCGAACCCCTGGTGCCGTCCGCCGGGTGTCGCGCGCAGGCCGGTGAGCCGGGCGAGTTCGGCGACGCCGTCGTCGAGATCGGGTACCGCGTAGACGAGGTGGTCCAGCATGGGCTGCTCCGAGGCCGCTCGGGGAAGCGCCGACCGTAGCGGCAGCCCGACCGCGTTGCCCAGGGTTCGGCGGAAATATCGGCGAAAACCCGAAGAGTCCACAGTGGAGCGACCCACCGGAGCCGCTCGACGACGAACCCCAGGGACAATCTCCCACCGCCACGACGCCAACGCGGTGTCCGCAAGCCCGCGCCGTAGTCGCGCGGTCTTCAAGTACCACGGACCCCCACCCGGATCGTCTCAAACCGCACCCAACCCGGTCGGCCGCCGGGGGTTGGTCGTCGTTTGAGACGGTGGGGACGGGGGTTGGTTGTACTTGAAGACCGGTGAACCCCGGGTCGGCTACGCGCGCCGTGGCGGACGGTCGGTGGGGCGGTCCCGCAACTGATCCGTGACGAACGACGCCTCGTCGCGGGCCAGGTCCTCCGATAGTGTTTTCGGCATGCCGAAAATTCGAGTCATGTCGCGCCTAAAGGGCATCGCGGGGCTGGTGGTCGCCGCCCTGCTGGTCGCGGGCTGCTCGGATGCCCGGGGTGCTGGCGAGCGCAAGCGGGTGCTGACCACCTTCACCGTGCTGGCGGACATGACCAGGGCGGTCGCCGGGAACGCGGTCGAGGTCGAGTCGATCACCAAGCCGGGCGCGGAGATCCACGAGTACGAGCCGACGCCGAGCGACCTCAAGAAGGGCGCGGGCGTGGACCTGGTGCTGGAGAACGGGCTCGGCCTGGAGCGCTGGTTCGACCGGTTCATGCGCGGCGGGAACGCCAAGCGCGCCACGCTCAGCACGGGGGTCGAGCCGATCCCGATCCGCAGCGGCCAGTACGAGGGCAAGGCGAACCCGCACGCGTGGATGTCCCCGGCGAACGCGCGGATCTACGTGCGCAACATCGTCACCGCGCTGTCCGAGCTGGACCCGGCCAACGCCGGGGTCTTCAAGACCAACGCGGAGCGCTACGACGCGCAACTGGCCGAGATCGACACGTTCCTGCGCTCCGAACTGGGCAAGCTACCGCCCAACCACCGCGCGTTGGTCACCTGCGAGGGCGCCTTCTCCTACCTGGCCCGTGACGCCGGTCTGCGCGAGGCCTACCTCTGGCCGGTGAACAGCGACGAGGAGGGCACACCGCAGCAGATCGCCGCGACGGTGACCTTCGTCAGGGAGAACTCCGTGCCCGCGGTGTTCTGCGAGTCCACGGTCAACGACAAGGCACAGCAACAGGTCGCGCGCGAAACGGGCGCGAAGATGGGCGGAACGCTCTACGTCGACTCGCTCTCCGAAGAGGGCGGGCCCGTGCCGACCTACCTCAAGCTGCTGCGCTACGACGCGGAGACCGTCGTGGCAGGGCTGACAGGAGGGGCCAGATGACCGCTGTCACCGCGAAAGGCGTCACCGTCCACTACGGAGACGTGCTCGCACTGGACGACGTGGATGTCACGGTGGAGCGCGGGCGGATCTGCGGCCTGCTCGGCATGAACGGCTCCGGGAAGTCGACCCTGTTCAAGTCGCTGATCGGCCTCGTGAAGCCCGACCGCGGCACGATCACGTTGCACGACAAGGACCCTGCTGTGGCGCGTCGCGAAGGGCTGGTCGCGTACGTGCCGCAGTCCGAGGCCGTGGACTGGGCCTTCCCGGTCCGCGTCGTCGACGTCGTGTCGATGGGGCGCTACGGCGCGCTCGGCGGGGCCCGGCGGCTGAAGGCGGCTGACCGCGAGGCCGTCGACGCGGCCCTGGAACGGGTCGGGCTGACCGACCTCGCGGGCAAGCAGATCGGCGAGCTCTCCGGTGGCCAGCGCAAACGCGCTTTCGTGGCAAGGGGAATCGCCCAGGACGCGCGGCTGCTGTTCCTCGACGAGCCCTTCGCCGGGGTGGACAAGCGGTCCGAGGCCACGATCGTCGAGCTGCTGCGCTCCCTGCGCGACGAAGGCCGCACGATCGTGGTCTCCACCCATGACCTCGCGGCCGTGCCCGCACTGTGCGACGAAGCGATCCTGTTGCGGCGCAAAGTGTTGCTGCACTCCGACATCGACACCGCGCTCTCCGCGGAGCACCTGGGCCGGGCGTTCGGGCTGGACGGAGCGGTGGCATGAACCTGATCGACTGGCTGGCCGAGCCGTTGCAGTTCGACTTCATGCGAAGGGCCCTGCTCGTCAGCGCCGTCGCGGGGCTCGTGTGCGCGGTGCTCTCGTGCTGGGTGACGCTGATCGGCTGGTCGCTGCTCGGCGACGCCATCGCGCACGCGGTGCTGCCCGGCGTGGTGCTCTCCTACATCTTCGGACTGCCGTTCGCGGTGGGCGCTTTCCTCTTCGGCGGGCTCGCCGTGACGCTGATCGGCGTGGTCAGGGACACCACGCGGATCAGGGGCGACGCGGCGATCGGCGTGGTCTTCACCGGCCTGTTCGCCCTCGGCCTCGTCCTGGTCTCCAAGACGCCGAGCCAGATCGACCTCAACCACATCCTGTTCGGCAACGTCCTCGGCGTCTCCGACAGCGATATCGCACAGGTGCTCGGGATCGGCGCACTGACGCTGGCCGTGGTCTTCTACAAGCGCCGTGACCTCACGCTCTACGCCTTCGACCCGGTGCACGCGCACGCCATCGGCCTGCGGCCCAAGCGGTTGGGCGCGCTGTTGCTCATGCTGCTCGCGCTGACCGTCGTGGTGGCCCTGCAGGCGGTGGGCATCATCCTGGTCTCCGCCATGCTGATCACCCCCGGAGTGACCGCGTACCTGCTGACCGACCGGTTCGAGCGGATGCTGGCGATCGCGATCGCCGTCTCGGTGAGCAGCTGCGTGCTGGGCACTTACCTGAGCTTCCACGTCGACAGCTCCACAGGCGGCACGATCGTGCTCTGCCAGGCGATCGTGTTCGCACTGGTCTACCTGTTCGCGCCGCGCCGCGGTCTGCTGGCGAACAAGAGGAAGCGCCGTACGGCCACCTCCGTAAGGTAGGGGCCATGGCGACCAAGCGGCCCTCGTCTGCGATCGAGGACTACCTGCGGGCGATCTACGGGCTCGTCGAACGCGGGGTCGAGGTCAGCAACGCCACCCTCGCCAAACGGTTGCGGGTCAGCCCCTCCTCGGTCTCGGGCATGGTGGCCAAGCTCGCCGACCTGGGCCTGGTCACGCACGTGCCCTACCACGGCGTCGAGCTGACCGAGCCCGGCAGGCGCGCCGCGTGCGACGTGCTGCGCAGGCACCGGCTGATCGAGCTGTACCTGGTCGAGGAGCTGGGCTACACCTGGGACGAGGTGCACGTGGAGGCGGACGTGCTCGAGCACGCCGTCTCCGACTCCCTGATCGAGCGGATCTCGGCGAAGCTCGGCGATCCCACCCGCGACCCGCACGGCGACCCGATCCCGGCCGCGGACGGTTCGGTGGAGCAGCCGCCGACGCACCTGCTGCGCGACCTCGAACCCGGGGCCAGCGGCGAGGTCGCCAGGGTCTGGGACACCAACCCGGAGATCCTGCGGTACCTGGCGCACAACGGGATCACCCTGGGCGCGCGGATCGAGGTGCTGGAGCGCCAGCCCTTCGGCGGTCCGCTGGTGGTCCGGGTGGGCGAGCGCACGCACTCCCTCGGCAACGAGGTGACCGCGGTGCTGCTGATCCGGGTGCCTACTTCTCAGTGACGGCCGGGGCGTTCGGGATCGGGTAGCCAGACGGGCCCAGGTGCTTCTCGATGGACCTGCGCCACTCCCCGCTGGAGATCATCTTCTCGATGGCGGCGTTGACCTTCGCCTTGCCGTCGGCGTCCTCACGGCGCAGCCCGATGCCGTAGCGCTCCTCGCTGAACGGTTTGCCGACCAGCTTCAGCAGCTCCGGGTGCTGGGTGGCGTAGCCGGCCAGGATCACGTCGTCGGTGGTGACCGCGTCCACGTTGCGCACCAGCAGCGCGTTCACGCACTCGCTGTAGCGGAAGTACTCCACCAGCTGCGCGCCCTGGGCGTAGCGCTCCTTCACCTTCTGCGCGGAGGTGGAGTCCTTGACCGAGCACAGCTTCTTGCCGTTGAGCGACTCCGGCCCGGTGATGTTCGTGGTGCTCTGGCTGACCAGCAGCCCCTGGCCCGCGACGAAGTACGGCCCGGCGAAGCCCACCCGCTGCTTGCGCGCGTCGGTGATCGAGTAGCTGGCCACCACCAGGTCCACCCGGCCGTCCTGGATCATCGCCTCGCGGTCGGGGGTCCTGGCCTCCTTCCAGACGATGTTCTCCTTGGCCACGCCGAGCTCGGCGGCCACGTAGGTCGCCACGTCCACGTCGAAGCCCTCGAACCAGGAGTCGGTGATCTTGCGCCCGATCCCGGGCTGGTCGAACCGGATGCCGATGGTGAGCTTGTCCGCCGACGCCGCCCGCGCGGCCACCGAGTTCTTGTCCCCGCCGCCCGCGCAGCCCGCACCCAGCAGGGCGACCGCGAGCAGGACAGCACCGAACCGGAATCTCACACCGCGCTCCTAGCGAGAAAACGCTTGCCCCCCTCGGCGCACGCCGAAAAACGGGGACCATGTCGTTACGCGAAAGTATTCCGCGTCCCAGGAGCGGTCAAGTCGTGATCATGAGACGTCGCTCGAACGAAACAAGATCGTGAATTCCGACGGTGAAACGCATGTGTGTTCTTTACCGATCGGTGTCCTATCTTGTGCAAAGAAAACGCGTGTTCTCAGTCGAGTTCCGGAGCCCCGAACAGCTGCCGCCGCTCACCGCGGATGCGGCCGTCGATCCACCAGAACGCCTCGATCAGCACCACCCCGACCAGCACGCTGACCAGCGCGGGAGTGACCACGGCGGGATTGGACGGGTCGAGCTGGAAGAAGGTCTGGCTGGCCGGGATCAGCAGCAGCCCGAGATACATCGCGATCATCGCGGCCAGCAGCGCGAGCTTCCACCAGACATACGGCCGGGCCACGATCATCAGCACCCAGAGCGCGATCCCGCCCAGCGCGATGAACGTTCCGGTGCTCGCCTGGACCACGGTCACACCCGGCGTGCCGTGCGCGTTGAGATAGGTCACAAATGCGGCGACGGAGATCACCGCGCCCGCCGGGATCGCCATCCGCATCACCCGGGAGACGAAGCCGCTGCGCGCCCGCTCGTAGTTCGGCGCCAGCGCCAGGAAGAACGCGGGCAGGCCGATGGTGAACCAGCCGAGGATCGTCACGTGCCTCGGCAGGAACGGGTACGGCAGCTGCGCGATGCCGACCATGAAGGCCAGCAGCACCGAGTACACCGTCTTGGTGAGGAACAGGTTCGAGACCCGCTCGATGTTGCCGATCACCCGGCGGCCCTCGGCCACCACGTGCGGCAGCGTCGCGAACTTGTTGTCCAGCAACACGATCTGCGCGACCGCGCGGGTGGCCGGGCTGCCCGCGCCCATGGCGACGCCGATATCGGCGTCCTTGAGCGCCAGCACGTCGTTCACGCCGTCGCCGGTCATCGCGACGGTGTGCCCCTTGGACTGCAACGCCCCGACCATGGCCCGCTTCTGCCCCGGTGTGACCCGGCCGAAGACCGCCGCGCCCTCGACCGTGTCGGCGAGCTGGTTCTGCTTGTCCGGCAACGTGCGCGCGTCCACCGGCCGCTCCGCGCCGGGCAGGCCGAGCGAGCCCGCGACCGCGCCCACCGACAGCGCGTTGTCCCCGGAGATGACCTTGACGGCCACGTTCTGCTCGGCGAAGAAGTCCAGCGTGTCCTTGGCGTCCGGCCTGATCCGCTGCTCCAGCACGACCAGCGCCACCGGCCGCACCACGCCCGGGGCCTGCGCGTCGTCCACCGCGAGCGAACTGCGGCCCAGCAACAGCACGCGCAGCCCCTGCGCGCCCGTGCGCTCCGCTTCCGCCCGCACCGCGTCGCCCTCCGCGAGCAGCACGTCCGGCGCGCCGAGCACCCAGTCGCCCTCGTCGGCGAAGCTCGCTCCGCTCCACTTGCGCGCCGACGAGAACGGCGCCGCCGCGGTGAGCTGCCAGCCCGGCGCGTCCGGATGCGCCTCCGCGATCGCTTCCAGACTCGCGTTCGGGCGCGGATCGGCCACGGCCAGCGCGGCCAGCGCCTGGTGCACCTTCGCTTCGGGGTCCAGCACGCGCACCTCGGCCAGCCGCATGCCGTTCTCGGTGAGCGTGCCCGTCTTGTCCGCGCACACCGTGTCGACCCGGGCCAGGCCCTCGATCGCGGGCAGCTCCTGCACCAGGCACTGCCGCTTGCCCAGCCGGATCACACCGACCGCGAACGCCATGCTGGTCAGCAGGATCAGCCCCTCCGGCACCATCGGCACCAGCGCGGCCACCATGCCGCTGAGCGCGTCCGGCAGCGCCTGCGAGTTGTTGAACAGCTGGTTGTAGATGCTCAGCGCGCCCGCGGGGATCAGCAGGAAGGTGATGAACCGCAGGATCTTGTCGATGCCCGAGCGCAGCTCCGAGGACACCAGGGTGAACTTGCTGGCCTCCTCCGCGAGCTTGGCCGCGTACGCCTCGCGCCCGACCTTCGTCGCGCGGTAGCTGCCCGTGCCCGCGCAGACGAAGCTGCCGGAGAGCACCTGGTCACCCGGCTGCTTGAGCACCGGGTCGGATTCACCGGTCAGCAGCGACTCGTCGACCTCCAACGCCTCACCGGCCAGGGCGATCCCGTCGACGACGATCTTGTCGCCGGGGCCGAGCTCGATGACGTCGTCGAGCACCACCTCGTGCGGCGCCACCTCGACCGCGACGCCGTCCCGGCGCACCACCGGCTTGGCCTGTCCGACGATGGCGAGCTGGTCCAGCGTCTTCTTCGCGCGCAGCTCCTGGATCATGCCGATCGCGCTGTTGGCGACGATCAGCAGGCCGAACAGCCCGTCCGGGATCACCCGGCCGATGGCCACGATGATCCCGAACAGCACCGCGAAGATGGCGTTGATCCGGGTGAACACGTTCGCCCGGACGATCTCGCCGACCGTGCGGCTGGCCCGCGCGGGCACGTCGTTGGTCTGGCCCGCCGCCACCCGCCTGCGCACCTGGTCCTCGGTGAGCCCGCGCTGCGGATCGACCTCGTCCGTGGTGACCGGAGTTCCCATTGTCGACACGCCGTGATGGTACGGGCGCCGAGCTGAGAGCGGTGCCATTCCGCACGGGGGGTCACCTGCCTGAACGCTCTCAGGTCGGGCGGCCTACCATTCCGCCCCCGGAGGACTGGACAGAACCTACTGGGGGACCGCCACCATGACGAGCTCCGGCTGGATGCCCGTATCGCCCTGCGGCCAGGGCTGCATCGAAGCACCCGGCACCACGCCGCAGGTGTGGCCGACGACCCGGGTATGGCGCGTGCTGATGGCGCTGTGCGTGCTGCTCGGCGCGATCCCGGTGCTCTCGGTCCAGCGGCTGGTCAGCCCGGAGCGCGGGCGACGCCTGATGTCCTCCTGGTGCCGCATGCTGCTGCGCGCTCTGGGCATGCGGGTGGAGGTGCACGACTCCGCCACCGGCGCCGACACGGCCCTGCTGGTGGCCAACCACGTGTCCTGGCTGGACCCGGTGGTGCTGATGGCCGCCGTGCCGATGCGCGTGGTCTCCAAGACCGGCATCGGCGAGATCCCGATCATCGGCGGCCTGGCGCGCGGGGCGGGCACGATCTTCATCGACCGGCCGCGGCTGTCCCAGCTGCCCGGGGTCGTCGACCAGGTCAGCGCCGCGCTGCGGGAGGGCACCACCGTGGCCGCGTTCCCCCAGGGCACCACGTTCTGCGAACCCGCGAAGGGCCGCTTCCGCCCCGCCCTGTTCCAGGCCGCCGTGGACGCAGGCGTCCCGGTGCGCCCGGTGCTGCTGGACTACCGGCTCAGCGACGGCAGGCCCACCGCGGCCGCTTCCTTCCTCGGCGACGAGAGCATGGGCACCGCGATGCGCCGCACCCTGGGCACGCGCGGCCTGGTGGTGCACCTGAGGCTGATGCCCGCCGTGCAGCACGAGGGCGCCGACCGCCGCGCCCTGTCCCTGGCCGCCGAGGAGGCCGTGTCCAAGGTGCCCGCCTGAGGGCGGGTAGCATCAGGGCTACTCGTTTCCCTTCTCGTGATGGTGGTGCCGCTTGTCCCGTGGGCCTCGTTCCACCGCATCCGGCCTCCACTTCCTCCGCTCCAAGCAGGTGGGCGCCGAGCTGGTCGCCTCCGCCGGGATCGGCCCGGACCACCTCGTGATCGACTTCGGCGCCGCCGTCGGCTCGATCACCACCCCGCTGGCCGAGACCGGTGCCCGCGTGCTCGCCGTCGAGCGGGACCGCGGCTTCGTCGAGCGGCTGACCAAGAAGTTCACCGACGACGACAAGGTGCGCGTCGTCGACGGTGACCCGCGCTCGATCCCGTTGCCGCGCAGGAAGTTCTGGGTGGTCTCCAGCCTGCCCAAGACCGTCTCCGACGATGTGCTGCGCCGCCTGCTCAACCCGACGACCAGCCCGTTCGCCGGTGCCGAGCTGGCGCTGGAGTTCGGTGTCGCCAAGAAGCTCACCGCGGCCCACCCCACGGCGCTGGAGGTGGCCTGGTGGGCCTCCCGCTTCGACATCCGGGTCCGCAGGCGCCTGCCCGCGACGAACTTCCAGCCCAACCTGCGCGGCGACGCCGCCCACGTGTCGATCCGCCGCCGCGAGGGCTTCACCCGGCAGACCGACCGCGTCCTGTGGGCCCTGCTGCACGCCGCCTACGGCGCCCCCGAGCGCGGCGCCCGCACCGTCCTGGCCAACTCCATCCCCGGCAACCGCGCCAAGCGGATGATGACCGAGGTCGGCGTGCCCGGCGGGGCCCCCGCCGAGGTGGTGACCATCCAGCAGTGGAGCCAGATCGCCAAGGTCCTCGGCCAGGACAAGACCCTCAGCTGGCCCGCCATCCCCAAGACCCTCGACAAGCCCTGACCCCTCACTCCGGCTAGTCCAAGGTCACGATGTCCTTGCGGTGCCCGGTGTTCCCGGTCGCCGGGTTGATGAGGACGACGAAGTCGGGCGGCGTTTCCGCCGCGCCGCCTTCGGCTTCCCAGTCGATCATGTGGACCGTGACATCGTGCTCACCCGGCGGCACCGCGACCGCGTGCGCCGTTGCCTCGTCCGGCTCCGCGCAAACGTGCTCGATGCCGCTGAGGAACGCCCGATCGCCCTTGGCGCACAAGCGATACGGCTGTGAGGACACCACCAGGTACTTCGCTTCGCGCTCCGTCAGCTCCGTCAGCTCGGTCAGCTCCGCCTGTTCGCCCACCCGCACGACGAACCCGAACCCACCGTCCGCGCCGATGTTGATCGCCCTGAATGAGTCATTGAGGGCGCTGGACTCCCCGAATGACTCATTCAGCACGTTCAACGCACCAAACGCGTCATTGGCGATCGGCCCACGCGCCCGCTTCGTCCATGCTGACGTGACCTACGCGAACGCCCTGAACGGGTCGTTCAGGGACACCAACGCCCTCAACGACCCGTTCGGGGCGCTCAACGCACTGAACGGGTCGTTCGGGGTCGGTAGTGCCCTGAATGAGTCATTGAGGTACTTGAAGGCCCTCAATGACTCATTCAGGTACTTCAACGCACCAAACGCGGCATTGGCGGCTCGCCTGGTGTCCCGGTTCGAGGTGTGGTTTGCGGGGTGCGCAATGGGGTCTCGTGCGGGTGGAAGTGCTGGAGCGAGGCAGGCGAGTGCGTCAGCATTCGCCCCATGCCGCTGGTGTACCTGGACAAGCCGCAACTGCCGGTGCCCGCCGCGTTGAAGCTGAGCGACAACGCGGACGACTACCACGATCTCCCGCTCGCTCCGCCAGGGCCCTTGTGCGTCAAGAACATCCACGACGTGCGCGAGTTGTTGCCCTACCAGTTGTCGGTGTTGTTCAAGATGTCGATCGACACCGCTCAGCCGGACGACCTCGCCTGTGTTGTCACCGCCTGGGCGGATTTCGTTCGAAGCCTGCACGATCTCGCCTACCAGTTCACCCGGCTGCTCATTGACGAGGGCTGGCTGGAGAGCAGCGATGCTGAACCGCACCGCTATGGCGACCGCATGTTCGTCGACGGCCGAGAAGTCGTGTGGGTCGACGAGTAGCGGTCCTCAGCAACGGACGCGAATGCCCTGAACGACCCGTTCAGGGAATCTAACGCCCCAAACGAGGCGTTCGCGGCCCTTGCCTATCCCCGCAGCACTGGGGTTGAGCGATCACACGAGGGACTACGAGGCTCTCCCTCGAACGGCCGCCCGGGCTGTCTGGACGCACCTCCGTTCAGACGGTTCGCGAGGTGCGAGCACTGCTGCCGCATCAGCTGCGCGAGCAGTTCACAACGGCGGTCGACGCCGCGATGGCGGCTGACCTGCCCTATGTCGTCTCTGACTGGGCTTCGTTCGTCAGACACCTGCACGATCCTGAGTTTCAGGCCGACCTCGACCTCATAGAGCAGGACCGTCTCGACGAGTTGTCGGGGGACGACCCGCTCACAGACCCACCGGTGCCCGACTCCGAGCTAGGACCTCCGACTCCCGGCGCGCGGATGTTCGTCAACGGCCGTGAAGTGGTGTGGGTGGATGACTGACGCGAGCAGGCTCGTCGTCATGGAGATGTTCTAGTGCGGCTGTTTGCGGTGTGCGCAAAGAGGTCTCGTGTGGGTGGAGGGGCTGGAGCGGAGCCGGGTGGATGCGCGAGCATTCGGCCATGCCGTTGGTGTACTTGGACAAACCGCCGTTGCCTGTCCCCGCAGCACTGGGGTTGAGCAATCGCACGAGGGACTACGACGACCTGCCTCCGACCCCGCCCGGGTTGCCCGAGCATTCGTGGGTCAGGACCATCCGGGAAGTTCGCGAGTTGTTGCCGCGCCAGCTGCTGGGGTTGTTCGCGCACTCGGTCGACACGGCCGCCTCCGAAGATCTGATGTACGTCGTCGACGACTGGGCGATCTTCGCCGGGAACCTGCACGACTCCGAGTACCAGGCCACCTGGGAACTCATCGACCAGGATCGGATCGATGAGCTGCTGGGTGACGACCCGTTGACCCAGCGCCCGATGACCGACGCGGAACTCGGCCCACCTCCCCCGGGGGAGCGGATGTTCGTCAACGGCCGGGAAATGGTGTGGGTCAATGACTAGCTACACCGTGGAGTACCTGCCGGTGGCGCGGAAGACCCTCGACTCGGTCTCGACAAGCATGCGGGCGGAGATCAAGCACAAGGTCAGTCGCTACGCCACCTTCGCGCCGAACTTCTCTGGTGGTCGACATCAAAGGTACGAAGTCAAGGGCACGGGGTTCGTCGCGGAGTGTCTGATCCGGCACGACGCGGGCAGGCTGACCGTCGTGAAGATCAAGGTGCACGTGCTCTAGCGGCGGCTCGGGTTGAGGGCGCGGTAGAGCTCGACCCAGACGTCCGGGTGGGCGAAGGCGACCACGGTGTCCTGGCGCAGGCCCACCTCGTCGAAGGCCTTCGCGACCCGCTTCGGTGTGTACATTTTGGACAGTGACGCGCGGAGGCTGCCGCCGATGCCGGTGAAGCCGAGCGCCACCAGCTTCTCGTAGTCGCGCAGGTCCCGGGGCCGCAGCAGCGGCTTCTCCCGGCGGGTGATGTGCAGGATGCCGGAGTCGACCTTCGGGATCGGGCGGAAGTGCTCGCGGGGGATCTTGCCGCACAGCTCCCAGGAGAACAGCGGCCACGTCTCCACGGTCCGCTGGCTCCACCGGCCGTACCAGCCGCTGCGCTTGCGCGCGTACTCCAGCTGCGTCATCAGCGTCGCCGACGTCAGGTACCGCGCGTCCAGGCACCAGTCCACGATCGCGGAGGTGATCGAGTACGGGATGTTGGCGACCACCTTGAACGGCTCGGCGGCGGGCAGCACCTGCAGGAAGTCGCCGAAGTCCAGCTCGACGTTGTCCCACCGGCGCAGCTTGGGCTCCAGCGCGCGGGCCAGGTGCGCGTCCACCTCGTGGGTGACGACGTAGCGGGCGCGCTCGGCGAGCACCTCGGTCAGCACGCCCTCGCCCGCCCCGACCTCGAAGACCAGGTCCTCCCGGCCGACGCGGGCCACCTCGACCATGCGCCGCAGCGACTTCGGGTCACGGAGGAAGTTCTGCCCGTAGACCCTGCGGTTCTCGTCCCGTTCACTGCGGCGCGTCGACACCCGGAAAGCCTCTCACGCCTCGGTCGGCGGCGAGAGCCGGTCCACGGTCCAGCGGATGACGTTGTCCTGCAAGGAAACCTGGATGATCGCCGGGGTCTCGGTGCCGCCGAGCCGTGCCAGCAGCTGCACCAGCTGCTTGCGCATCTCCGTGGCACCGGCGTACGGCAGCGGCGGGGTGAGCGCGTGCGTGTGCAGGTCGCCGTCGTCGTCGGGCACGCCGAGCTCGGCGTGCAACGTGACGTCCTGCGGGGTGTCCGGGCGGGCGCGCTCCCCGTACTTGGACCGCAGGGTCAACAGGGTGATGGCCGAGGGCTGGATGAGGTTGCCGTCCACGTCGGCGAGCCACAGGTGCTGCGAGGTCATGCCTCAGATCATGCCTGGCCCGGCCTCGGTGCGGAGACTGTCGGTGCCTTACGGCATCCTGCGCCTGGCCGAACGCGCGTGCGCCGGCCCGCGAGAAACCCCTCGCAAAAAGCAATGAGGAGAGGCGATGCCCCCAACTTCCACCCTGTCGGGTCTGTCCGAGCAGGACATCACCCACATTCGCGCCGAGCTGGACTCGGGTCGTCTGCCGGTCGTCTGGTTCACCGACGCCGCGGTGGGGGTGGAGCAAGGGCGTTCCGGCAAGATCATGGCCCTCACCGATCCGGACGAGGGTGACTTCATCCAGATCCGCCCGACCGGCTCGATGGACGTGCTGTCCTTCAACCCGGCCGAGGTGAGCATGGTCAAGCCGCCCCGCAGGAACCCCAGCCAGACCGCGCACGACCGAGAGGACAACACGGTGACCGCTCCCACCGAGCAGCAGGCACCCGCCACCCCGCAGAACGAGGAGACCAGCCCGGCGAGCACGGAGACCCCCGCGGCCGAGGCTGCTCCGGCGCCCGCACCGGCCAAGCCGAAGGCCGCCAAGCCCGCGGCGAAGAAGCAGGCGCCCGCGGCCGGCGCCGAGCTGACGGTGACCATCGCCGCCACCGCCGAGGGCGAGTGGACGATCGAGGTCGTCTCCGGCAAGAAGAAGTCCAAGCCCGCCCCGCTGACCCCGGCCGCGGTCGGCCAGGTCGCCAAGGCGCTGGACGAGGAGGCCGCCGAGGCCATCGAGTCCGTGCTCTCCGCCGCCCGCGAGCGGCACGCGGCCCGGGTCGAGGCGCTGCGCGCCGAGCTCGCCGCGGCCGAGGAGGCGCTGCAGGAGCTGGAGTCCTGAGCACCACCCGTACGAAAGGGTGACCTGGGTCACCACGGTGCCGGGAACGGGGTAACACGATCGGGGGTCGAATCCCGTGAGTGCCGTTCCCGGCACTTCTCGTCTCCAGCCCCCAGGAGCCCCCGGTGCCCACGATCGCCAGCCCGCGGCGCGGCGCGACCGCCGTCCTCGCCGTCGCGGCCCTCGCCCTGCCCATGACCACCGCCTGCGCCCGGCCCCAGGTCGGCGAGGCGGTCGCCGCGGCGGGCCCGCCGCCCACCACCAGTTCCAGCCGCACCGCCTCCCCGAGCACCCCGGCCGAGCCCGCGGGCAAGGCGACCAAACCGCTGACCGAGCCCGGCACCACGCTCAAGTACGGCCAGGAGGCCGTCATCGAGCACGAGACCGGCTCGAAGATCTACACCGTCGGCGTCGTCCCGGTGAAGGTGGAGAAGGGCAACTTCCAGGAGCTGGCCGGGGCCGGGCTCAAGATCGAGGAGAAGACCTCCGCGGGCAAGGTGCCCTACTACCTGACCTACAAGCTGGTGAACCGGATGGAGGGCGCGTTGACCAGCACCATGACCACGCCGTCCCGGTTCAGCGTCGTCGACAAGACGAACAAGCCCGGCGGGCGGTTGATCGTGATCGCGATCGGCGGGCTCAAGCTCGACTCCTGCCCCATCAAGAGCGTGCCCAGCGGCTGGTCGGCCGACCAGGAGCACACCAGCTGCGATATCCACCTGCTGCCGGAGGGCGCGGAGCCCGGCAGCGTGGTGTACCGCCAGGCGATCGGCAAGTCGCCGATCACCTGGACCCCGTGACCCCGCTCTGACCAGGCGTTATCGGTCGGGCTGAACGCGAGGCGCCGCCGTCCGGCCGGTGATCATCGGTGAACGGCAGTCCGGTGACCGGTGGTGTGACCGTCGCGACTCTCACCCCGCTGCTGCTGGGCGACGCGCTTCGCCCGGTGAGCGCTGCCGCCCGGGAAACCGCCGTCTTCCCGGGCGGCGCGGTCCACAATTCGTGTGTCGCCGCTAACACCTCGAGGGTGCCGGTCGACAACCACTACGGAGCCCGAGCACAGGGCTCGCCAGCCAAGGAGCCACGTCCGCCATGAGCGCAGAATCCGCCACCGCGATCGCCGAGGATCCGGTCACAGACCTGATGACCACCAGGAGTGCCAGCCTGCCCACCGCGCCGTGCAGCGTGGTCTGGAGCGGCGGCCACGCCTACGTCCTCGAAGGCGGCCACGGCCGCTGCCGCTGGGTCGGTGTCGACGACCGCGGCCGTCCCACCCTGATGAGCCACGCGGACCTGCAGCGCCGCGGCTGGAGCCGCACCCGCCTCTAGCCTCCCTCCCGCGCTCGGCACCCCGTCGTGTGGCAGGCTTGCCGCCGCAAGCGGGTGCAGGCGAACGCGGCGCGCTTCCCCCGTTCCCCGGCTCCGCCGCGCAAGCGGTCGAGGAGTCCAGGTGGAACGCGAAGCGGCGACGGCGGCCCCGTCAGGCGGGGAACTGCCCCAGTCCGACCGCGTCTGGACCATCCCGAACATCCTCAGCATGCTGCGCCTCGCGGGCGTGCCCCTGTTCCTGTGGCTGTTGCTCGGGCCCAGGGAGGACGTGCTCGCGATCATCGTGCTCGCCGTCGGCGGGTTCACCGACTGGCTCGACGGCAAGCTCGCGCGCTGGCTCAACCAGGGCAGCAAGCTCGGCGCCATGCTCGACCCCGCCGCGGACCGGCTCTACATCCTGGCCACGCTGATCGCCTTCGGAATCCGGGAGATCTTGCCCTGGTGGGTGATCCTGGCCCTGGTCGGCCGCGAACTGGTGCTGGGCCTGAGCCTGCTGGTGCTGCGCCGCTACGGCTACGGCCCCTTCGAGGTGCACTACACGGGCAAGGCCGCCACCTTCGTGCTGCTCTACGCCTTCCCGTTCCTGCTGGGCGCGGACGGCACCTCGGCGCTGGCGGAGGTCGTGCGGCCGATCGCCTACGGCTTCACCATCTGGGGCGTGCTGCTCTACCTGTGGGCGGGCGTGCTCTACCTGATCCAGCTGGCTGCGGCGATCCGCAAGGGCAAGGTCCCGGGAGCGCTCGCGGGTGCCTGAGCGGCCGCGTTACGACCTGAGCAGCTCGCTGCTGCGCCAGCTGCTGGGCGACCACCTCGACGCCGGGTACGCGGCGGCGCACCGCAGGCGCGCCGGTCGGCCGGTGCCCTGGTTCGCCCAGCGAGTGTGGTTCGCCGTGGGCGCGCTGCTCCTCGGCTCGCTGCTGGGCGTCGCGGCGGTCAACGCCTCGGCGCGCCAGCCGGGTGCCGAGGAGACCAAGCGCGGCCTGGTCGCGGGCGTGCGCGCCGAGCGCGCCGACACCGAGGCGCTGGCCCGCAGGGCCGCCGCGCTGGCCAAGCAGCTGGACGAGGCGCGCACCGCCGCGCTCACCGGCGACGGCCAGGGCCGGGCCGTGCTGGACCAGCTGACCCGGCTCGAACGCGCCACCGCCGCGGTCCCGGTCACCGGTCCCGGACTCCGCGTCACGGTGGGCGATCCGCCGGAGCGGCGCGGGGTCCGCTCGCGGGAGAACATCCTCGACCGCGATCTCCAGGTACTGGTCAACTCGCTGTGGGCGAGCGGGGCCGAGGCGATGGCGGTCGGCGGTCACCGGCTCCAGCCGAGGGCCGCGGTGCGCCAGGCGGGCGGCATGCTCGTGGACAACCGGCCGATCACCCAGCCGTACGTGCTGGAGGCGATCGGCAACCCCGAGGAGCTGGAGACCCGCTTCGTCGGCACCGACGGCCACGGCCGGTTCACCGCGTTCACCCAGCTCTACGGCACCAGCTTCACCGTGGAGCGGATCGGCGAGCTGCGCCTGCCGGGGGCCGCGACCGACGAGCCCAGGCTCGCGGTGGCCCCCGCCGCGCCCATCGCCCCACCCACCACGCCAGGGAGGTAGTCAGGTGATCGGCGTGATCGCCCTCGCAGTCGGGGTCGTGCTCGGCCTGTGGCTGGACCCGACCGTGCCCGACTGGGTCCAGCCGTACCTGCCGATCGCCGTCGTGGCCGCGCTGGACGCGGTCTTCGGCGGGCTGCGGGCCCGGCTGGACGAGATCTTCGACGCGAAGGTCTTCGTGGTCTCGTTCGTGTCCAACGTGCTGATCGCCGCGCTGATCGTGCTGCTCGGCGACGAGCTGGGCGTCGGCGGCCAGCTCTCCACGGCGGTGGTCGTGGTCTTCGGCATCCGGATCTTCGGCAACGCCTCGGCCATCCGCAGGCACCTCTTCAAGGCGTGATCATGGCTGACCCCAGGGGACACCGGCTGCTGTCCGGGACGTTGATCGCGGTGCTGTGCCTGGCGCTGGGCGTCGCGCTGGTCACCCAGGTGCGCAGGACCCGCGCCGGGGACGCGCTGGCCGACCAGCGGCCGCAGGACCTGGTGGTGCTGCTGGACGGGCTGCGGCAGCGGGAGGCCGCGCTGCACAAGGAGATCGCCGAGTCCGAGGCCACGCTGCGCAGGCTCCGGGAGAGCGGCCAGGGCGCGGGCGCGGCGCTGGAGGAGGCCAGGCGCAGGGCCACCGCGCTCGGCGTGCTGGCGGGCACCGTGGCGGCGGCCGGACCGGGCGTGCGGGTGGAGATCACCGATCCGCGCGGCAGGGTGGGGCCGGAGACGCTGCTCGACGCGCTGCAGGAGCTGCGCGCGGCCGGGGCGGAGGCGGTGCAGGTCGGGCCGGTGCGGACCGGGGTGGACTCCGCCTTCAGCGGGTCCGCCGGGCGCGTCCGGCTCGACGGAACGGACCTGTCGCCGCCCTACGTGATCGTGGCCGTGGGGGACCCCCCTACGCTTGCACAAGCGCTGAACATCCCCGGCGGCGTCGTGGACTCCGTGGAACGGGCCGGTGGCGGCTCCCGCATCGCCCAGAGCGAGCGCGTGGAGATCGCCGCCTTGCGGCCCGAGCGGAGCCACAAATACGCTCGCCCGGCCGGTTGACAGTCGCACCGGATCGCGTGTTGGGACGGGAGGAGAACGCTCGGTGGTTCCCGAGGACTTGAGGTACACAGAGCAGCACGAGTGGGTCGCCCGCACGGGCGCGGACACGGTGCGGATCGGCATCACCGACTACGCCCAGAACCAGCTGGGTGACGTGGTCTTCGTGCAGCTGCCCGAGACCGGCAAGAAGGTCGCGGCCGAGGACGTCCTCGGCGAGGTGGAGTCCACCAAGAGCGTCTCGGACATCTACGCGCCGCTGGCCGGCGAGGTCGTCGCGGTGAACGAGGCCGTGGTGACCGCACCGGAGACCATCAACACCGACGCCTTCGGCGACGGCTGGCTGGTGGAACTCAAGCTCGACGACCCGTCCGCGGTGGACGGCCTGCTCGACGCGGCCGGGTACCGTGGAAAGATCAACGAAGGCTGATCGGCGAAGCGTGATATCGATCTTTCGACGGCTGTTCGGCAAGCGGAGGAGCCAGACCGGGCCAGCGACGAGCGGCACGGTAGGTTTGACCGACACTTCGCAGGATTCATCCAGGACGAGGAGAGCTCAGGTGAGCCAGAACGACGGGCCCGGCGGCGTCCCGCCGGAAGGCGCGGCCGAATCGACGTCGATCTTCCGAGCCGACTTCCTCGCCGACGTCGAGGGCGCCGAGGCGCCTCCTGCCCCCGAACCGCCGGTCTCGGGCGTCGACGCCCTGCCAGCCGGTTCGGCGTTGCTGGTGGTCAAGCGCGGTCCCAACGCGGGTTCCCGGTTCCTGCTGGACCGGGACACCACGAGCGCGGGACGGCACCCCGACAGCGACATCTTCCTCGACGACGTGACGGTCTCCCGGCGGCACGCCGAGTTCCGCCGCGAGGGCCCGGACTTCGTCGTGGTCGACGTCGGCAGCCTCAACGGCACCTACGTGAACCGGGCCCCGGTGGACACCGCGGTCCTGGCCAACGGCGACGAGGTGCAGATCGGCAAGTTCCGGCTCGTTTTCCTGACGGGCCCGAACAACTAGAGGACAGCTGCGAGATGACGGCGGCGGCCGGACGGGCCAACAGCGGGGGTTCGAGCATCGGAGCGGTGCTCGCACAGCTGCGGTCCGAGTTCCCGGAAGTGACGATCTCCAAGATCCGCTTCCTGGAGTCGGAGGGACTGGTCCGTCCGGCGCGCACCTCCTCCGGATACCGCCAGTTCGCCAAGGCCGATATCGAGCGGCTGCGGTTCGTCCTTGCCGCGCAACGGGATCACTACCTCCCGTTGAAGGTGATCAAGGAACAGCTTGACGCGGTCGACCTCGCCGAGCACGGCACCGATCCGGCGGCGGCGCAGCTGTCGGTGGTGCCGCGGCCCGACGCCCGGCCCGAACCCGTCGACGGCGCCCGGCGCAGGCGGCTGACCAGGGAGGAGTTCCTGGACGCCACCGGTGTCGGGGAGGGCCTGCTGGGTGAGCTTGAGCAGTACGGCCTGGTCCGTCCGGGCGCGGCCGGGTTCTACGAGCAGGACGCGGTGCCGATCGCGCGCACGGCCAAGGAGCTGACCGGGTTCGGCATCGAGCCGCGGCACTTACGGGCGTTCCGGTCCTCGGCCGACCGCGAGGTCGCGCTGCTGGAACAGATTGTCGCACCCGTTCTGCGGCAACGGGATCCGCGCGCGCGGGAGCGGGCGGAGGAAATACTGGACCGGCTGGCGGCGTTGTCGGTGTCGTTGCACGCCATGCTGGTCAAGGCCGGGCTGCGCGGCGTGGCCAAGGGCTGAGAAACGCACGCGGCGTACCGGCCGGATCGCGGGTAGCGTCGGCGATGACGGTGCGGGATGCTCGGTACAGGCGAGGTTTTCCACACGTGGAGAGCACTGGAGGAGGCGAGATCCGATGAGCGAGATGCGCGTCGTCGGGGTGCGGGTCGAACTGCCCCACAACCAGCCGATCCTGCTGCTGCGCGAGACCGAGGGCGATCGGTACCTGCCGATCTGGATCGGCTCGGTCGAGGCCACGGCCATCGCCTTGGAGCAGCAGGGGGTCCGGCCCGCCCGGCCGTTGACCCACGATCTGCTCAAGGACGTGATCGGGGCGCTCGGCCGGGAGCTTGAGCAGGTGCGGATCACCGACCTGCAGGAGGGCACCTTCTTCGCCGAGCTGGTCTTCGACGGGGACCTGCGGGTCTCGGCGCGGCCGAGCGACTCGGTGGCGCTCGCCCTGCGGATCGGGGTGCCGATCCACGCCGAGGAGTCGGTGCTGGCCGAGGCCGGCCTGGTGATCCCGGACGAGCAGGAGGACGAGGTGGAGAAGTTCCGCGAGTTCCTCGACAACGTCTCGCCCGAGGACTTCGCCGCCCCGGAGAGCTGAGCGGTCCCCTGTCCGCCTCGGGCCTGCAACGTGCAGATCCGGGGCGTCTTCTCTGTGTGCGCGTGTTGAGCGCGTCGTTCGCCGCGAGCGCGTATCGCTAGGTCAAGATGGGATGTCGGCGCGCGCCCCGGTCGGGTGACGATGCGGTTGCCGGGGCAGCATCTGATCGTGCAATACTCAGATTGCAACTTTCATTTGAGGGTCGTGTGCCCGTGCGGAACCGTGCTGTTCTGCGGGCTGACCGGGGTCGTGCCAGGCTAGGCGTGATCTTGGTGGCACCCTCCGCGCCCGCGGTCGCCCCCGTCGGGAGAACCCTCGACCCCGAGTTGAGGGTTCCTGTTGCCCGCGCGTCGCGTTGACCGTCTCCCTGGCCGGTTCTACCGTCGAGTCCGAGCGAGTCCTTCCGGTGCAGTCCATCGGGAGGGTGCCGCGGCCGGCGGACCGAAGTGGATCGGTCCACACAGTCGGCGGCGCCGGTCTGTGGGCCGGCCGAGGGGAGGCAGGCGTGGGCGAACAGGCGCCAATCCGGTTGGGCGCTGGCGAGCAGGGCGAGCTGTTCCCTGACATGACCCTGCCTGACGAGATGGTCGGCTACCGCGGTCCGGCCGCGTGTCAGATCGCCGGGATCACCTACCGCCAGCTGGACTACTGGGCCCGCACCGACCTGGTGGTGCCGACGATCCGCAGCGCTCACGGCTCCGGCAGCCAGCGGCTGTACTCGTTCAAGGACATCCTGGTGCTGAAGGTGGTCAAGCGGCTGCTGGACACCGGGGTCTCGCTGCAGAACATCAGGGTGGCCGTGGAGCACCTGCGCAGCCGCGGCGTGCAGGACCTGGCCAGGATCACGCTGTTCAGCGACGGCACCACGGTCTACGAGTGCACCTCGCCGGAGGAGGTCGTGGACCTGCTCCAGGGCGGTCAGGGCGTGTTCGGCATCGCCGTCAGCGGCGCCATGCGGGAGATCAGCGGCACCATCCACGCCTTCCCCGCCGAGCGTGCGGACGGCGGGGAATGGCTCCCCGAAACCCCCGACGAGCTCTCCCAGCGCCGCGCCCGCCGCATCGGCTGACCCCCAGCCGGGGTTGATCCGTCTTCAAGTACGGCCGACCCCGGCGTCACCGACCGCCAAC
The DNA here is from genome assembly GCF_024213555.1 of Allokutzneria sp. A3M-2-11 16. Taxonomy (GTDB): domain Bacteria; phylum Actinomycetota; class Actinomycetes; order Mycobacteriales; family Pseudonocardiaceae; genus Allokutzneria. The sequence continues at coordinate 266,992 of NZ_JANAVO010000003.1, forward strand.
CGCAGCGAACCCCGCGCGCACGCCGGGGTTCGCTGTCGTTTGAGACTCCGCTGGGCGGGGTTCGGGGGACTTGAAGACGCCCCGACCCGGCTGGGAGTCGGGTCGCGTCACAGTTGGCAGGTGGGGGCGGGTACTCCAGGTAGGATTCGCGCGTAGTCGCTGATCCCACGCGGGAGAGACCGTGACGGCCGGGTCGCCCCGGCTCCAGGAACGGCGCCGAAGGAGCAACTCCTCCCCGGAACCTCTCAGGCACCCAGGACCGCGTGGGCAGACGCCTCTGGAAAGCGGGCGCAGGTGGCCCCGCCGACGGTGCAAGCCCGGAGCCCCGGGCGAAGCTCTCAGGCACCCGGGTTCCGGGTACGGACAGAGGGGGAGGGCCCACACCGGGCACCCGCCCGGCCGCGCGCCCTGAACCCCTAGCCGGAGGCGAGAGCATGACCCAGCCCACCCCCGACCGCATCCCGCTGGCCGCGCTGGAGCACGGCACCCCGTTCGCCGACCGCCACGTCGGTCCCCGGCCCGCCGAGCTGGCCCGGATGCTGGACGTGGTGGGCGTGGGCTCGCTGGAGGAGCTGGCCCAGCGCGCGGTGCCGTCGAGCATCCACGAGAAGGACCTGACGCTGGCCCTGCCCGCCCCGGCGACGGAGGCCCAGGCGCTGGCGGAGCTGCGCGAGCTGGCCGGGCGCAACCGGTTGGCCGTGCAGATGATCGGCCTGGGCTACTACGGCACGATCACCCCGCCGGTGATCCGCCGCAACGTGCTGGAGAGCCCGGCCTGGTACACCGCGTACACGCCGTACCAGCCGGAGATCTCCCAGGGCCGCCTCGAGGCGCTGCTGAACTTCCAGACCATGGTCGCCGACCTGACCGGCATGGACGTGGCGAACGCGTCGATGCTGGACGAGGGCACCGCCGCGGCCGAGGCGATGACGCTGCTGCGCCGCGCGGGCCGCTCGAAGTCGGCGAAGTTCGTCGTGGACGCGGACACGCTGCCGCAGACGCTCGCGGTGATCGAGACCCGCGCGGAGCCGCTGGGCATCGAGGTCGTGGTGGCCGACCTGTCGCAGGGCATCGAGGGCCTCGGCCTCGGCGGCGACTACTTCGGCGTGCTGCTGTCCTACCCCGGTGCCTCCGGCGTGGTCCGCGACCTCGGCTCGGTGATCGAGGAGGCGCACGCGCAGGGCGCGCTCGTCGCAGTCTCCGCCGACCTGCTGGCGCTGACCCTGCTGCGCGCGCCGGGGGAGCAGGGCGCGGACGTGGTGGTCGGCACCTCGCAGCGCTTCGGCGTCCCGATCGGCTTCGGCGGCCCGCACGCGGGCTACATGGCCGTGCGCAAGGGGCTGGAGCGGCAGCTGCCGGGCCGCCTCGTCGGGGTGAGCGTGGACGCGGACGGCAACCCCGCCTACCGCCTCGCGTTGCAGACCCGTGAGCAGCACATCCGCCGCGAGAAGGCCACCAGCAACATCTGCACCGCACAGGTGCTGCTCGCGGTGATCGCGTCGATGTACGCGGTGTACCACGGCCCGGACGGGCTGAGGACCATCGCCATGCGCGCGCACCGGATGGCCACCGTGCTCGCCGCCGGGCTGTGCGAGAACAACGTCGAGGTCGTGCACGGCGAGTTCTTCGACACCGTGCTGGCCAAGGTCCCCGGCCGGGCCGCGGAGATCGTCGCCACCGCGCGCGAGCACGGCGTGAACCTGCGCCTCGTCGACAGCGACCACGTGGGCGTCGCGTGCGACGAGACCACCTCCCGCGACCACCTTTCGCTGGTGTGGAAGGCTTTCGGCGTCGTCGTGTCCGATGTGGACGTCCTGGACGCGGACACCGCGGACGCGATCCCGGCGGAGCACCGCCGCACTTCGGAGTACCTGACCCACCCGGTGTTCCACACGCACCGCTCGGAGACCGCGCTGCTGCGCTACCTGCGCTCCTTGTCCGACAAGGACGTCGCGCTGGACCGCAGCATGATCCCGCTGGGCTCCTGCACGATGAAGCTCAACGCCACCGCGGAGATGGAGCCGATCACCTGGCCCGGCTTCGCCGACGTGCACCCGTTCGCGCCGGTCTCCGACGCCGAGGGCTACCTCGAACTGGTCGGCGACCTGGAGCGGTGGCTGGCCGAGGTCACCGGCTACGACGCGGTGAGCATCCAGCCGAACGCGGGCAGCCAGGGCGAGTTCGCCGGGCTGCTGGCGATCCGGGCCTACCACCGCGGCCAGGGCCAGGACGCGCGCGACGTCTGCCTGATCCCGTCCAGCGCGCACGGCACGAACGCCGCCAGCGCGGTGATGGCGGGCATGCGGGTGATCGTGGTCCGCTGCGACGACAAGGGCAACATCGACATGGACCACCTGCGGTCCACTGTGGACGAGCACAGGGACGACCTGTCCGCGATCATGATCACCTACCCGTCCACCCACGGCGTGTACGAGGACACGGTGCGCGAGGTCTGCGCGCTGGTGCACGACGCGGGCGGCCAGGTCTACGTGGACGGCGCGAACCTCAACGCGCTGATCGGCCTGGCGCGCATGGGCAAGTTCGGTTCGGACGTCTCGCACCTGAACCTGCACAAGACCTTCTGCATCCCGCACGGCGGCGGCGGTCCCGGCGTCGGGCCGATCGGCGTGCGCGCGCACCTCGCGCCGTTCCTGCCGAACCACCCGCTGCAGCCCACCGCGGGCCCGGACACCGGGGTCGGCCCGATCTCGGCGGCCCCGTGGGGCAGCGCGTCGATCCTGCCGATCTCCTGGGCCTACGTGCGGATGATGGGCGGCGACGGCCTGCGCAGGGCGACCCTGACCGCGGTCGCGGCGGCGAACTACGTGGCGCGGCGGCTCGACGAGCACTTCCCGGTCCTCTACACCGGCGAGGGCGGTTTCGTCGCGCACGAGTGCATCCTCGACCTGCGGCCGATCACCAAGGCCACTGGCGTGACCGTGGACGACGTCGCCAAGCGGCTCGCCGACTACGGCATGCACGCGCCGACGATGTCCTTCCCGGTGGCGGGCACGCTCATGGTCGAGCCGACCGAGAGCGAGGACCTGGCGGAGCTGGACCGCTTCTGCGAAGCCATGATCTCCATCAAGGCGGAGATCGACCGGGTCGGCTCCGGCGAGTGGCCGGTCGACGACAACCCGCTGCGCAACGCCCCGCACACCGCGGCGTGCCTGACCGGCGAGTGGCCGCACCCCTACACCCGGGCCGAGGCGGTCTACCCGGTCGGCACCGGCGCGCCGAAGGTCTGGCCGCCGGTCCGGCGCATCGACGGCGCGAAGGGCGACCGCAACCTGGTCTGCTCCTGCCCGCCCCTGAGCGCCTACGGCGACTAGCGCGCGGTCGGCACCGGTCCGGTTCGCCGGTCTTCAAGTACACCGCACCCCCACCCCCACGGTCGCTAACCGCATCCAACCCGGTTGGCGACCGGGGGTTGGGGGCGGTTGAAGACGTTCTGGGTGGGGTTGGGTGTACTTGAAGACGTCCCAACCCGCGGCGCGGCGCAGGTTCGCGGGGTGCTGTGAAATTCCTGGTCGGCTCGTGCGGGAGGGGTTACCCTTCCCGCATGAGCTGGCGACATTGATCCACTGCTAGGGGTCCCCCCGGGGGTCGCGGTCCGTTCGCGTCCGTGCCCCTTCTCCCGGGAAGACCCCATGACCCGATCTTCTTCACGTGCCCGCAGGCTCGCGGCCACGTTGTACGCGTACATGTTCACCAGCAGCCTGGTGCTGCTCTACCCGGTGTACTCGCTGCTGTTCGTCGAGACCGGGCTCTCGGTCGCCGAGATCTCCTCGCTGTTCATCATCTGGTGCGTCGCCTCGCTCGTGCTGGAGGTCCCCTCCGGAGCGTGGGCGGACACCTTCTCCCGCAGGCGGTTGCTCGTGCTCGGCCCGCTGTGCGCCGGAGCGGGTTACGCGCTGTGGGTGGCTTTCCCGTCGTACTGGGCGTTCGTCCTCGGTTTCGTGTTGTGGGGAGTCGAGAACGCGCTGACCTCCGGCTCCCTCGAAGCGTTGGTGTACGAGGAACTCGACCGCGTCGGCGCGGCGGACCGCTACGCGCGGATCATGGGCCGGGCGCGGGCGGCGAGCCAGTTCGCGATCGTGCTGGCGATGGCCGTCGCGGGCCCGGTGCTGGCGCTCGGCGGCTACGGAACCGTTGGTATCGCCAGTGTTCTCGCCTGCATTGCGGCGGCGGTGATCGCGTTTTCGTTCCCGGAACGCCGCGTTCGCTCGGAGTCCGATGAGCTGGGCTATCTGGCCACTCTGCGCCTCGGACTGCGTGAGGCCCGTGTCGATCCGGGCGTCCGGCGCACGCTCCTGTTGCTGCCGCTCGTGATGGGCGTGTGGGACGCGCTGGAGGAGTACATTCCGTTGCTGTCGTTGGAGAAGGGGCTTGCGCCGACGGCGGTTCCGTGGGTGATGCTGCTGATCTGGGTCGGTGTGACCGGCGGTGGTCTCCTTGCGCCCCTGGGGGAACGGCTCGCGATGAGGGGGATCAGCGGGTTGCTGGCGCTGGGGGCGTTCGCGCTCGGCGCGGGGGCGCTCCTGGACTCCTTCGCCGGATTCTTCTTGATGGCAGCGGGTTTCTGTGCCTTCCAACTGGCGAGTGTCGTGCTCGGCGCACGCTTGCAGGACAGCATCGCCGGTCCCAGTCGCGCCACGGTGACCTCGTTGGCGGGTTTGGGCACGGGGGTGCTGACGGTGCTGATCTACGGCGTCTACGCCGCGGCGTCGGCGGGGATGTCCCAGGGGGCGATCTTCGCGATGTTCGCGGTTCCGTACCTGGTGCTGGCGATCCGGCTGAACGCGACTCGTCCTCGTGCTTCCGCGGTGAAGTAGTGCCGCACCGGCCGTCGCCGAGGAACGACGGCCGGCGCTGGTCTAGTACAGCTCCGCCCACGCTCGCTGGTAGGCGTCGATCAGCCACTTGTCGGCGAGCGCGGTGTCGGGCCGTTCGGGCAGGGACGAGCGCACGGTCAGCCGCTCCAGCTCGTCCTCCAGCCCGGCGGCGATCTCCACCGCCTCGGCGATCTCGTGCCGTCCGAGGCGCAGGTCCACCAGCCAGGTGCGCCAGGGCTCGGGCACCGGCAGGGTGATCCGGCCGGTCTCCAGCAGCTCGACGCCCTGCAAACCCAGGCGCACCATGTGCATGGCGTGCTTGACCGTGCGGTCGCCGGTCGCCATCTTCCCGCGCTGCGAGCGCAGGTAGCCGAGGAACTTGTACCCGGCCTGGCGGGAGACGACGAGCTCGGGGCGCGCCCGCAGCTCCCGGCCGAGGTCGGTGATCCGCACGATCTCCTCCTCGGGCACGAACAGCGAGAGCAGCACGGTCGGATTTCCTTGCAGGGCAAGGCGAAGCCACTTCCGCAGCGAGTACACGACCAGGTCGAGATCGCCCGGTCCGGAGCGGCTGCCCTCGGGCTGGGTGCGGAAGATGTACTGCTCGAACCGGCGCAGCCCGATGACGAACTCGGGCGGCTCGACGCAGATCCCCATCTCGTCCCGGTCGTCGGTCCCGGCGATGGCGGTGCCGTGCACGCCCGAGCCCACCTGGCTGAGCAGGATGGTGCCGCGCTCGGCGATGGCGGCGAACTCGGGGCTGCTGTGCTTCATGGCGCAAGTTGTACGCGCCTGGCCCGGCCCGCGCAGCCGATTTTCGTCTGCCCCAATGGGTGCCCGTTGGTCTCTTACCTCCTCACCGATCCCGTGCCAGGTTGAATCGTGATAGGGGGAGTGATTGACATGCGAATTCGTATTCGTGGCCTCGGTCGGCTGGCCCTGCTCGGCGTGGTGCTCGTGCTCGTGAACGCGCTCGGCACCGTCGTGCCCGCCGCCGCGGCATCAGGTTCGGACCTGCGGACTCGGGTCAACGAGAACAAGTGCGCGGACATCTACAAATTCGACAACAGCAACGGCGCCAAGGTGGTCATCTGGGACTGCAACGGCCTGGCCAACCAGAAGTGGATCGGGGTCGGGCACGGGGAGATCCGCAGTATCTGGAACAACAAGTGCCTGACCTTCGTCCGCGACGTCGGCCGGGATTCCGGTCGTGTCCTCATGTTCGACTGCACCGGGGACATCAACCAGCTGTGGACCGGCAGCGACACGGAAGAAGTCCTCTGCCCCAAGGCGCTTCCCCGGAGCTGCCTCATTCTGGCCGGTGGAATCACCAGTAATGGGTGGACGATCACGACCTGGCCGCGGGACTACCCGCCCAAACTGGTGCATCGCTGGTACTTCGCCTAGCGCGACTGCCCCAATGAGTGCCCTTAGGACGCTTACCACGCAACGGATTGCGTGACAGGTTGGTTGTCGATCAGCAGTTCCGCAGAACGTGGAAAGGTGCTCTCGTGCTGAGCAAGATTCGTGTCGTCGGTATCGCACTGGCCGTCGCCGCCACCGGTTTCCTGGTGTCCGGTACCGCGAACGCCGCGCCCGCCGGGCCCGTGGCAGTCGCCGCCGCGGCATCGTCCTCTTTGGACTACGCGTACGGCCCGTTCAACAGCTACAACGAAGCGACCAGCTACGGCATCGCGGGTGTGAACGCGGGCTACTGGAACTCGTTCTACGTGGGCCAGGAACACGGCAAGTGGTGGTGCTACGCCTGATGCCGAGCAGACGCGGGAGTCGCTTATCCGAGCGGCTCCCGCGTTCGCGTCCGATCCCGGCCGGATCAGTCTTTCCCATCGGTCGACGGCGCGCACGGCCGCTTACGGTCCAAGCGTCTTGATCAATCACGAAGGGAACAGCGACATGTATCGCACGCTGACCGCGGCCTCGTCGTGTGGCCGGGCAGGAAGGTCACCGTGCACCGCACGAACAGCTTCCTCGCGGGCGCGGTGGACTTCGTGGCCTACAACGTGAACAACCCGAACGCCAAGCACAAGCTGGCCGAGCTGCAGAACCTCTCACCGACCGCGTCGAAGCAGTTGTGGGTCAACAACACCAGGGTGAACGTCAAGGTGGCCGTGTACGTCGAGTCGAACCGCAGGCGGGTCTCCTCGCCGACCGACGGCGACTACGAGGTCCTCGGCTGAGCGCCGACCGGCGGGATCAGGAGTTGGGGATGCCCGGGTTCTGTTGCCAGCGCCCGGTTCTCGCCACGCTCCTGATCCAGTCGGTGAAGGCGGAGACCTTGGTGTAGACGGCGGGCTTGCTCTGGTCGCCGCACACCACGCCCCACGAGACCACGCCGACCAGGTGCATCCGGCCGGAGAACGCGGCCATCAGCGGCCCGCCGGAGTCGCCCTTGCACACGTCCCTGCCCGGAGCGGCCGCGCAGGTCTGGGTGCGCGGGTCGAACGTCAGGCGCAGCAAGGGGTACAGCCGCGTGCAGAGGAACTCCTGGTTCAGCAGCGGTGCCTCCAGCAGCTTCACCGACGCTTTCCCTTGGTAGGTCGTCATTCCCCAGCCCGCGGCGACCGCGGAGAAGAAACCGGTGCCGGGCTTCGGCAGCGCGATCGTCTGGATGCGACGGTCGCCGAGCGGGATCTCCTCGGCGAGCTCGATCATGCTGATGTCGTTGAGCAGCCTGCTCGCCCGGTTCACCTTCGGGTCGACGTAGCCGGGGTGGTCGACCAGTCTCCGCACCGCCACCGTGCGCACCGGCTGCCGCCAGTCGGTGGCACCGAGCGCGACAGTGATCCCCGCGGCCCGCCGCCCGAACGTGCAGTGCGCCGCCGTCACCACCCACCTGCTGTTGACCAGGGAACCGCCGCAGAACTGGGTTTTCCGGCCCGTGTCGATGACGGCCACCATCCACGGGTACCGGTTCGCCTTCACCTCGGAGCCGCCGACGATGCGCGGCCCGGGGTCCGCGTGCGCGGTGACGGGGCCGAGCAGGGCGGTGATCGCGAGTGCCGCGGTCAGGAGTGCGCGCACCACGGGAAGCTCCTTTCCTGGCGGGACAGGGCGACTTCCCGACCGACCTAACCAAGGTTGGCGCCCGCGCGAGAGCACTCTTGCCCGATCGCGTGTTTCTTTCGCCCGGCTGAGCGAAGTTTGCGAGGATGCCGCAATGGTGGAGTTCACGGAGAAGCACCTCGTGTACTGCTGGATCGAGCGCGGCGACGCGGTGCTGTTCATCCGCCGCCGGGCCAAGGGGTTCCTGGGCGGCCGGTGGGAGCTGCCCGGCGGCACGGTGGAGCCCGGTGAACCGGAGGAGAACGCCGCCGTCCGGGAGGCCGCCGAGGAAACCGGGTTGTCGGTGCGGGTGCTCGGCGAGCGGAGCACGCACTCGTGGATGGACGTCGACGGCCGTCCACTGCGGATCCACGCGCGGATCTACGAGGTCGCCGACGACGGGACCTCCGAGGTGGTGCTCAACCCCGACGAGCACGACAGCTGCGTGTGGCTGGCGCCGGAGCGCGCGGCCGAGCTCGACCTCGTCGACCACGTCAGGGCCTCACTGACGCGGACCTGACGCCGGTGTTGCGCACGGTGTTACGTTGCCCTGATGGATGATCAGCCGGCAGTGACGATCTCCGTGCACGGCACCGGGACCACCGACTGCCTGCGCTCGCTGCGGGGATGGCTGGTGGAGACCGGCAGGCTGCGCGGGCCGCTGCACCTCGGGCACCGCTCCTGCGGCGCCAGCGGGCCCGCCGGTGTGGTGGACGTGCTGGTCGTCGCGACGGAGACCGAGGACGCGACCGCGGTGCTCGCCTCGGCCGTGCTCTCCTGGCTGCGCCACCGCGAGACCGGAGTGGACCTGAGGTTGGTCGCCTCGGGCGGCGCCACGATCGAACTGCCCGCCGACCGGGTCCGCGCACTCGACGAGAACGGTGTGCGCGCCGAGTCCGCCCGCCTGGCCAGGGCGCTGGCCCCGTCCGTCCACTGAGGATGGTTCGGAAAATCCCGTGACAGCCGCGGATCCGGCTGTCATCATCGTCGCCGTGTTCACCACGGCCGTCCTCTTCACGCTGGCAGGCGCAGACCTGCTCGGCGCGCTGGCGGCCGTCTCCTCGGTGCTGGCAGGCGCCCGAAGCTGACCCTCCTCCCTTCTTCCAAGAACCACGGAGGAGGGTGTCGGCCCCCGCGAGAACCCCCTGACCGGGGGACGCGCGCGCCCAGGTTCTTGACCCTCACGCCACGTGGGGGTTCAGCCTTGACCGCACAGCGAGCCAGACCAAGGACACAGCCATGAGCAAGCAGGAGCACCTGCGGACCAAGCCCCACCTCAACATCGGCACGATGGGTCACGTCGACCACGGCAAGACCACGCTGACCGCCGCGATCACCAAGGTGCTCGCCGAGCGGGACGGCAGCACCCGCTACGTCGCCTTCGACGGGATCGACAAGGCGCCGGAGGAGGTCGCCCGGGGTATCACGATCAACATCGCGCACGTCGAGTACGAGACCGCGACCAGGCACTACGCCCACGTCGACATGCCGGGCCACGCCGACTACGTGAAGAACATGATCACCGGCGCGGCGCAGCTGGACGGGGCGATCCTGGTGGTCTCCGCGCAGGACGGCACGATGCCCCAGACCCGGGAGCACGTGGTGCTGGCGCGGCGGATCGGGGTGTCGCACATCGTGGTGGCCATGAACAAGGCCGACGCGGTGGACGACCCGGAGCTGCTGGACCTGGTGGAGCTGGAGCTGCGCGAGCTGCTCACCACCTACGGCTTCCCCGGCGAGGAGGTCCCGATCGTGCGGGTCTCCGCGCTGCGGGCGCTGGAGGGCGACCCGGAGTGGACGCCGAGCGTGGTCGAGCTGCTCGACGCGGTGGACCGCTACGTCCCGGAGCCGGTGCGGCACCTGGACAGGCCGTTCCTGATGCCGATCGAGAACATCCTGACCATCACCGGGCGCGGGACCGTGGTCACCGGCGCGGTGGAGCAGGGCGTGATCGGCGTCGGCGACGCGGTCGAGGTGGTCGGCCTCGGCCCCACGGTGAGCAGCGTGTGCACCGGCATCGAGACCTTCGGCAAGTCGCTGCCGCGGGCCCAGGCCGGGGACAACGCCGCGCTGCTGCTGCGCGGGGTGCGCCGGGACGACGTCCGCCGCGGTCAGGTCCTCTGCCTGCCCGGCAGCGTGCGACCGCACACCCGGTTCCGGGCGAGCGTCTACGTGCTCGCCGCGGAGGAGGGCGGCAGGCGCACGCCGTTCGGCGCGAACTACCGGCCGCAGTTCCACTTCCGCACCAGCGACGTGGTCGGCGTGGTGGAGCTGGACGAGGGGCGGTTCGTGCTGCCCGGCGACTCGGTGGAGCTCACCGTCGAGCTGGGCAAGCCGATCGCGATGGGCAGGGGCCTCGGCTTCGCGATCCGCGAGGGCGGCAGGACCGTCGGCGCGGGCACCGTGCTGGAGATCCTGCCCTGACCCGGGGTGGGGCGTCACCTTCCTCGGTGGCGCCCCACTCCCCGCGAACGATCTCGGAGGACACCTCGATGAGCCAGCACGTCAGGTAGCGCCCAATTCCCGTTGTGAGTGCGAAACGGCGTAGGAGCGGGTCATGTCGAGGAGGAGCGCGATCATCAGCATGCCGAGGACGCCGTGGTGCCACTGCCAGCCGACGCCGAGGCCGACGAACGCGTCCACGATCATGATCACGGCGCCGCCGCCCACGGCCAGGAGCATCACGGTCAGCACGACGAGCATCACCGTTCTCGGCACCCTTCGGCCCAGAGCGGTGACGGTGGCGAGGGCGATGCACGCGCCCACCACGCCGGACGCGCTGGCGAACCACTGCGCGGTGGCGGCGTCCAGGAAGTAGTTCGCGGTCTCGGCGGCCGACACGGGCGGGCCGCCGGGGAAACCGAGCCGGGACTGCATCGCGAATGCGGCTTTCCCCGCTGCGTAGCCGAGGAACAGCACCGCCACCGCGTAGGCAGGCCAGCGTCGTGTGCGGCGAGAAGCAACCATGCCCGTGACGCTAGGAGCCGCACACCGCGCGGCACTCCCCACAACGGGCGGGGCGTTCTCCCTCGCGAGGGGGAATCGCGCCGGGGTTGGGGGCGGTTTGCGACGGTTCTGGTGGGGGTTGGGGGGACTTGAAGACGCCCCTACCTCCGGGCGTGCCAGGTGGCGATGGTGGTTTCGACGTCGACCTGGCGGGTGCGCATGGGCGGGCCGATCTGGGGGGCAAGTTGGGCCTTGCGGATGCGCTCGTTGAGGTCGAGTACGAGTTCGCGCACGGCGGCCTCGGAGCGCAGCCCCGCCAGCCGCTTCGGCAGGTCCTCGACCTCCTTGGCCAGCGCGAGCGACGGCGGCAGCAGGGCGGAGGTGTCGACGTTCTCCTTGCGCAGCTTCTCCGCGACCCACTCCATGGTCCCGCCGTTGCGCTGGGGGATCGGCTTGCCGTGGCCGGGCAGGTCGGTCATCTCGCCGCGTTCCTCGGCCTCGCGCACCTGTTGGTCGATCCACGTCTCGAACGAGGTCCCGGCGGGCTTGCGCTCCGTCATGACGTCCCCTTCAGGTCGTGCCACCTGAGCCCAGGCTATCCGAGGAAAGCCGGGTAGAGCGGCATCGTGGGCACGTCCCACCGCTCCGTCGCCGCCAGCAGCCGACGCTGCAGCTCGGCGGTGGCGGGCAGATCAGGCACCTCGGCGAGCAGGGATTCCCAGCGGTAGCGCAACAGCTGGCGCATGCTCGGCACCGGGCGCCTGGTCCGGTGCAGCATCCTGTCCTCGTCGAGAACCCGCGGGGTGAGCGCCGTCGTCGCGTCCAGCGTCCACGTGATCATCCCGAGCCGCATGCCCTCGCGCCACACCCCGTCGTCGAGCAGCTCGGGGTGCCCCTTCGCCACCTCGGCGCGGTAGGTGGCCTCGATCAACCCCTGAATCCCTTGCGGCAGGCGGAAAACGCACCAGCACGAGGAGAACGGCATCCGGGTGTAGACGGCGTCGATGAACACCGAGTGGTACTCGGCGCCCTCGAAGTCCAGCAGCCGCACCCGATCCGGGAAGAGCAGGTTGTTGTCCGGGCAGATGTCACCGGGGGAGTAGACCGGAAACCGGTGCAGTCCAAGGATGGGCGAGACCTCGTCCAGCAGCCCGTCGGGCGCGGTCACCCCGAGCGAGTCGAGCACGGCGGGCAGCCCGTCGAGCGCGTCGCGAATCCACTGGTTCTGGCCCCACTGCTGGTCTCCGCGGTCATAACGGGCGCGCAGGGCGGCGAACTCGTCCTCGCGGCCCGCGGTCTCGGCGGCGAGCCTGCCGTACGCGCGCGCCCACGCGAGCAGCGCTTCCCTTGCCGTGTCAGCGGAATCGCCGAGCAGCGCGTCGGCGAGGCTGGGCGCCTTCCCGAGATCTTCCATGACCAGCAACGGGAACTCGGTGTCGACCGCGATCAGCCGAGGACCCGAGCCCGCGCCGAGCGCCAACCCGGCGGCCTCCGCGGTGAAGCAGCGCAACGCTTCCGGCTCGTCCTTGTACGCCTTGACGATCACCGTGCCGCCATCACCGGTGACACAACGGAGCACTGTGGACCGCGCGGAACCGCCGAGGTCCACAGGGATCGACAGCGGAGTGCTCAGCGCGGCCGCGGCCGCGCGCAGGATCTCTTCCACGTCAGCGGTTTCCGGCGAGCAGCTGGCTCAGCGCCGGATCGAGCGCCCTGCCGTTGGCCGCCACCGAGACCGTGCCGCCGTTGGCGCGCGCGATCTGGTTCAGCGGCGCCCGTTCGACGTCGGAGCCGAACGCGATGAAGCTGATCGACAGCGGCTTGTCGTCGTTGCGCAGCTTGTTCAGCTCCGTCTGGAGCTGTTGCAGGCTGATCCCGCCGTCGTTCGAGCCGTCGGTGACGACCACGATCTGGTTCGTCCGGCCCGTCTGGTAGTTCTCCATCGCCGAACGATAGACGGCCAGCACGCTGGTGTAGGTCTGCGTCGCACTGGTCGGCTTGAGGCCGTTGATGGCGTCCATCAGCGCGGTTCGCTGCTGCGACACGGGTTTCGTCGGCGTCAGCTGCTTGTACGGCTTGGCCCCGTCGAGTGATCGGGAGAACTCCCACAACCCGAACAGGCCGCCGACCGAACGCTCCACCTGTCCCCGCAGCGCCTTCTTCATCCACGCCATCCGGGTCTGCCCGTCGCCGCCGTCCTGGGTCATCGACCGGGACACGTCGACCAGCACGGTCACCGCCTGCGCGGCCGCGCCCGAGGTCGCCCACGCCGCGGAGATCTGCTGCGTGGCGTCGGCGTCGGCGGGCTCCAGCGCCTCCGGGGTGGCGGCCCAGCGGATGCCCGGCGAGGGGTTCGGCCGCTCCTGGGTGGACCCGACGCGGACCCCGGACTGCTGCGCGAGCAACCGCTGCTGGTCCGGCTCCTTGAGGAAGTCGCTGAACCGTTGCGCGGCCCGCACCTGCACGTCGTCGGTCAGCTCACCGGCGAGCGCGACGAACGGGTAGTCGGCGGTCGGGGTCGGCCCGCCCACCTGCACCCCGGACAGCGTGCGCACCGGGGAGGACGCGCCGTCCTTGCCCACGTTGCGGCGGTAGAGGTCGGCCTCGATCACCGGCACCGCCTCGAAGGGCGCCTTGGCCAGGTCCTCCACCTTGCCCAGCCCCACCATCGCCTCCAGCGTGGTCGACGGCGGTTTCGCGGTGTTGGCCGTCGCCAGCCGGTTCATCAGGTCCTTGATCCGGTCGTCGGAGAGCATCTCCGTGGTGACCGGCCCCCGGCCCTGCGGGCTCGCGCCCGCGAGCGCGGACTGGATCGCGAGCGCGCTCGCCGGGTTGCGGGCGGGGTCGGGGATGGTCAGCGTCAGCGCGCCCCACTCCGGCTTCTGGAAACGGCTCCAGCCGTCGCTCGCCGAGGCCAGCGCGGGCAGGTCGGACCAGCGGAACGAGCTGCCGGAGAGCATGGCCGCGCCCGCGGGCTCCGGAACGGCCAGCAGGATGGGGCTGGTCGCGATCGAGGTCGGGGTGGCGCCGAGCAGCGCGGCGTTGGCCGCCTTGAGCTGGTTCACCCACAGCGTCGACTCCGGCAGCCACGCCGACGGCGGCGGGCCGACCTTGCTCTGGTCCCAGCCCTGGCTGAGGTTCTGCAGCGTCATGGCCGAGTCCATCGCCTGGACCTCGACCTGCACGCAGTGGTTGCGGATCACCGGGCGCTGCGCGGCCCACGCGCTCGCGGCCTGCTGCACCGGCTCGGCGATCGACGGCGCGACGGCGACGCGCAGGGTCGAGTTCCCCTCGGGGCAGCCCTCACTGCTGTTCGCCGCCCGCTTGTCCACGATGCCGCTCACGTAGTCCCAGGCGAACCAGCCCAGGCCCAGCACGGCCACGACGGCGACAGCCACGATCGGCCACAGTGCCATCCCGCGCCGGGTTTTCAGCAGTTCCGCGCGGTGTCGACCCATCAGCGACGTCCCTTTCCAGCGCCTGGCTCGCGAATGCTCAACGTAGTCGGCGCCGGGCTACATCGCCCCGACAGAGAAGCCCGGTCGTCCAAGTCACGCTAACAGGTGAAGGCAGTTCGTCAAGGAATCGGACGCTAGGTGGACAGAGTGTTACCGAGCAACGCCAACGGGGTAACGAAGCAGGCGTTTGCATACCTCGATCAGCCTCAAACGCAGCGGCTCGGCCCGCTCGGCGAACACCCCCTGGGCCTTCACGTACTCGGCGCGCCCCTCGGGCGTCTCGATCCGCACGGGCGGATAACCCAGCTCAGCCAGGTCGTAGGGACTCGCGCGCATGTCGAGCTCACGCACGTCCACGGCCAGCTCGAAGCAGGAGGCGACCAGATCGCTCGGCGTGAACGGCGCCAGCTTGTAGCTGTGCTTGAAGAGATCCATGTTCGCGTGGAGGCAGCCGGGCTGTTCCAACGCGATCTGCGACTCGCGCGTGGGCTGCATCGCGTTCAGCGGCCGCGCGGGCGTGGTGAAGAACCGAAAAGCGTCGTAGTGACTGCACGCGACCCGCGATCCCTCGACCACGCTGTCGGTGCCGTCGTGCCCCAGGCGCAACGACCACCCGGTGTGCCGAACCTCTTCTGGGCTCGTGCGGTAGACCATCGCCCACTCATGCAGTCCGAAGCACCCTAGGCGCGGCGGGCGCGACGCGGTAGCAGTGAGCAACGCGAGCATGAACTCCGCAGTGCGTCGCCGTGCTTCCGTGAACGCCAACGGGTCGAGCGCGACGCCGTCGTCGGTCGCGGCGTATCCGGCCCACTCCAAGTACTCGTCCGCGCCTTCCAAGACGACGTCGGGGCCCGGGTGCCACCGCTCCAACCGCGAAGGGCGGAAGGAGTAGTAGGTGAAGAGGAAATCGAGCACTGGATGCTTCTCGCCGCGAATACGCCGCTCGCGGTGTCCGTGTGTCCACGGACTCACGCGTGCGAGATGAGCATCACGGCGCGCACGCCACTCCGCCTCGCTCAGCACCACGGTCATGCAGCACAGCGTATTAGTGCGGTGAGATGCGGAATCCGCCGGTGACCGCCTCGGCCAGGTACAGGGGGCGTTTCTTGCCCGCTTTCCACTGTGTCCGCAGTGCCGACGACAGGTCCGACAGCACGAAGTCCTTCGTCAGCGCACCAGAGGAGGCCAGCATGTGGATCGCCTGGTAGACCGACTCCGTGATGCTGGACAGCGGAGGCGCCGCAGCACCGAACCGCTCGCGGTAGCGACGCAGGAAGTCCTTGTTGTGCTTGGAATCCACTTCCTGGAAGTAGCCGAATGTCGCCCACACACCGCGCGCCGGGTCACCGCCGGTGAGTTCACGCGTGGACTCGTCGTAGGCCATCGACAGTGTGCGGCATCTGTCCCGAAGTCCAGCGCTGTACGACTGTCGCTCGAACAGCGCGGAGTCCGAGCCGACGAACGTGGACACCACCACGTCCGCACGGCTGGCGATGATGTCCTCGATGACGTCGGAGAAGTCACGGGTGCCCATGGGCTTGTAGCGCTCGCCGGCCACCGTGCCGCCGAGCCGCTCCACGAGCCCGCGTGCCGTCGTGTTCATCACACGAGGCCATATGTAGTCGTTGCCTGCGAGGTAGACGTTGCCGCCGGTGCTCTTCATCAGCTCCGGCAGCGCTGACCGCAGTTGCGCGGACGGGCGTTCGCCGAGCCGGACCACGTTGGGGGAGTAGCGCCCGCCCTCGTTGATCGGCGTGTGCACCAGCAGCACCCCGAGCCGCCGCGCCAGCTTCGCGATCACCGGGAACACCGCGGACGTGCAGTTCGTCACCACCACGCGGCAGCCGTCGAGGCCGACCAGCCTGCGGAACTGCTCGGCGCCGACGTCCGGGACGCTGGCGTCGTCGCGCACCACCACCTGCACCCGGCGGCCGTGGACGCCGCCGTCCGCGTTGACCTCGTCGGCGGCCATCAACGCCAGCTTCTCCGTGGTGGCGCCGAAGATGCTGGCCGGACCGGACTTGCTGACCAGCACGCCGATCCGCACGGTGCCGGGCGCGGCGCGCTCCTCGATGGGGTCGTAGCCGCGCTGCCGCAGCAGCCAGGTCACCGCGTCGCCGGGCACCTCGACGCCGAGCCGCACGGTCGTGCCCGAACCGTCCTTGGCGGGCAGCATCGTGCAGCTCACCGTGCCCGGCCACGGCGCGTGCTGCTCGATCACGATGCGGCGCGGCGGGTCGAGCAGGGCGATGCGGCCGGTGGCCTCGATGGTGGGGCTCGCCGGATCGGCCGGGTTCACCGGCAGGTCGAACCGCACCAGCGCGCCCACCCGCATGGCGTCGTAGTCGGCGCCGAAGAGCCAGCCCGCCGATCCGTCGCTGCCCAGCAGGGCGAACACGTCACCGGGAAGCAGTGGCACGTGTCGTTGCTGGGTCAGGACGAGGTTCCCCACCGTTGCCCTTCGACCTCGGCGGGGGTCCGCTGCTCGGCGACGGTGACCAGCGCGTCGAGGGAGGCGCCGTAGAGCGTGCTGAGGAAGCTGAGCACCTCGTTCATCGGTTCGACCCGCAGCGAGTAGAAGCGGTACTTGCCCGCCCGGCGCTCCTGGACCATGCCCGCGTCGCGAAGTACGCGCAGCTGCATGGAAACGGCGGTGCGACCGATGTGGTGGAACCGGGACGCGAGGTCGGAGACCGTCAGCTCGCCGTGCTCGGAGAGGAGGCTGAGCACCGTGCGACGGGTGTCGTCGGCCAGTGCGTCGAACGCGGAGGCCTCACCGCTGCTCGAACCGTTGCCCGAGATCTGGCCCACCGAACCCGCCCGACGTGGTCGCACATGGAAGATCACCACTGTATCGCCGCGTTTGCCACGGTGGCAAACCGTCACTCAGGAGGTCGAAGCGCAGGCGTACCGCCCGGCGATCGGGTCAAGATCCATTGACACGATCCTCGAGGCGTTCATACCCTTTGTGCCATCTGGGAAATCCGGACGGGCCGGTCACGAGAACTGTGGCACAGAAGGGAACTGTCGTCGATGGGCATCGTCCCTCCTTCCGTCACGGAGCTCAGGGAGATCGCGGAGCGGTACGGGCTGTCCCTCGACGACAGCGCGCTCGCCTCCTTCCGCGATCTGATGGCACCGACCCTCGCCTCCTACGCCGAGGTCGAGCGGCTCCACGCCGAGCGGGCCCCCGAACCGCTCCGGCGGGAGCACGCCCGCCCGGCGCGGGGCGAGAACCCGCTCAACGCCTGGTGCGTGCGCACCGACCTGCGCACGCACGAGGACGGCCCGCTCGCCGGGCGCACCCTGGTGGTCAAGGACAACATCGCCGTCGGCGGCGTGCCGATGACCAACGGCTCCCGCGCACTGCGGGGATTCGTGCCGCGCGCCGACGCGACCGTGGTCACCAGGGTGCTTGAGGCAGGGGGCCGGATCGTCGGCAAGGGCAACTGCGAGGACCTCGGGTACTCGGCGGGCAGCCACACCGGCGCGGACGGCCCGGTGCGCAACCCGTGGGACCCGGAGCGCTCCGCGGGCGGCTCCTCCTCCGGGCCCGCCGTGCTCGTCGCCACCGGCGAGGTGGACCTGGCGCTCGGCGGGGACCAGGGCGGCTCGCTGCGGGTGCCCGCCGCGTTCAGCGGGGTCGTCGGGCACAAGCCCACCCACGGCCTGGTGCCGTGCACCGGCGCGTTCCCGATGGAGAACACCCTCGACCACCTCGGCCCGATCGCGGCGACGGTGACCGACGTGGCCACGCTGCTCGGCGTGCTGGCCGGGCCGGACGGCCTCGACCCCAGGCAGGACCCCGGGACCGCGCCCGCCGACTACCTCGCCGGGCTCGACGCCGGGGTGGCCGGGCTGCGCATCGGCCTGCTGACCGAGGGCTTCGGCCTGCCGGGTCTGTCCGATCCGCGGGTGGACGCGGCGGTGTCCGCGGCCGCGCACCGGCTGGGCGAGGCGGGCGCGGTGGTCAGCGAGATCAGCGTTCCCTGGCACACCAAGGGTTTCGACGTCTGGAAGGTGATCGCCACCGACGGCATCGCCTGGCAGATGATCGACGGCAACGGCCTGGCCCGCGGTGTGCCCGGCCCGATGGACCCGGAGCTGGTCGCGCACTTCGGTGCCGGGCGCGCCAGGCACGCCGACGCCTTCTCCGAGACCGTCAAGCTGGTCACCCTCAACGGCGCCTACACCCTCGGCCGCTACCACGGGGCGCACTACGCCATGGCGCGCAACCTGGTCCCCGACCTGATCGCGGGCTACGACGCCGCACTGTCCGAAGTGGACGTCCTGGTGCTGCCGACCGTGCCGCACGTGGCGAATCGCTTGCCCGGCAAGCAATCCTCGCGGGCGGAGTACGTGGGAGCGGCGCTGGGCATGGTGCACAACGTCGCGCCGCTCGACGCGAGCGGCCACCCCGCCACCGCGGTCCCGGTCGGCCTGCTCGACGGCCTCCCGGTCAGCATGATGATCGTCGGTCCCCGATTACGCGACGACCTCTGCCTGCGCGTGGCGCGGGCGCACGAGCTGGCCATGGGGGGCTTCCCCACGCCACGAGCACGGCGAGAGTGTGAGACGAGATGACCAACGCCAACACCGGCCGCGGCAGGAAATCCTCGGGGCGCCTGGACCCGCAGATCTTCTTCTGGCAGCCGGAGACGGGCGCGCGGCACGCCATCACCGGGACGCACGCCGACTACGAACTGGGCGAGATCGGGCAGTCGCTGTGCGGGCAGCCCGTGCGCATCCGCCCGGCCCCCGAGTCGGAGTGGATCGCCTTCCCCACCTGCGACAAGTGTTGGCAGGCGGCGAAGTCGCTGCTCGGTGAGCTCAAGAGCGTCCGCCCCCGCCTCTGGTAGCGGACGCCCCCGCAACCGCCCACGCCCCGATACCCCGGGGCGTTTTTCTTTGCCCGGCCTACCCGCCGCTGCCCGGGTTGGTGCGTCTTCAAGACCCGCGAACCCCCGCCCCAGCGGTCGCTAACCGCGTCCAACCTGCGGGGGGTTGGGGGCGGTTAGCGACGCTTTTGGCGGGGGTGGGGCGTACTTGAAGACCGGCGAACCGCGTCAGCCTACGTGGGTGGCGTCGCGGACCGTGCCGACGTACTCCTCGACGAGGTCCTCCATCGCGACGATGCCCAGGACCTCTCCGGTCGAGGAGACGGCCGTCGCCAGGTGGCTCTGCGCGCGGCGCAGCGCGGCCAGCGCCTCGTCCAGGCCCGCGTCGGCCGGGATGGCGGGCAGGCCGCGGACGCGGTTGACCGGGACCGGGGTCTCCGGGGTCGCGCCCGCCTGGTCCAGGACGTCCTTCACGTGCAGGTAGCCGCGCATCGCCCCGTCCGAGGTGCGCACGGGGAAACGGGAGTACCCGGTGCTCGTCACCGCCTGCTCGACGTCGCCGAGCGTGGGGTTCTCCGGCAGCGTGGTCAGCCGTTCCGTCGGGACGAGCACATCGGCCACGGTGCGCTCCGTCGAGGACAGCGTCTTCGCCAGCCTGCGGTGCTCCGAGGCGTCGAGCAGGCCCTCCCTGCGGGACTCCGCGATCAGGGCTGAGAGCTCGTCGGAGGTGTAGGCGGTGTCCAGCTCGTCCTTGGGCTCCACCCGCATCAGCCGCAGCGTGCCGTTGGCCGCCACGTTGAACAGCTGGATCAGCGGGTTCACCAGCCGGACGAACGCCACGTGCACCGGGACCAGCAGGATCGCCGAGCGCTCCGGGCCCGCGATCGCGATGTTCTTCGGCACCATCTCGCCGAGGACGATGTGCAGCACCACCACGATCGCCATCGCCAGCACGAACGCGAGCGGGTCCAGCACCGCCTGCGGCACGCCGAGCGGGCCCAGCAGCGCCTCCAGCTGGTCGGCGACGGCGGGCTTGCCCAGGTTGCCGAGCACCAGCGAGCAGATCGTGATGCCCAGCTGCGCGCCCGCCAGCATCAGCGAGACCTGCTCGGAGGCCCTGATCACGGTGCGCGCGCCCGCGACGCCCTGCTGGGCGAGGGATTCCAGCCGGTCGCGCCGCGCGCTGATCAGCGAGAACTCCGCGGCCACGAAGAAAGCGTTGGCCAGCAACAACAACAGCGAGATGAACACGGCGAGCGAGTTGCTCATCGGGCCGCCTCCCGCTGTGCGTCCACAGTGGACTCCTGCTCGGGGGCGCGGGAGACCCGCAGCTCGGCGATCCGGTGCCGGTCCATCCGCAGCACGGTCAGCCGCCAGCCGTCGTAGCGCACCTCGTCGTTCACCGTGGGGATGCGGCCCAGCCGGGAGAGCACGAAGCCCGCGATCGTCTCGTAGTAGTCGTCATCGGGGACGCGCAGGCCCGTCGCCTCGTCCACCTCGTCCAGCCGGAGCAGGCCGGAGACCACCCAGCTGAGCTTGCCGAGCGGGCGCACCGGCGCGATCTCGTTGCGGTCGTGCTCGTCGCGGACGTCGCCGACGATCTCCTCGACCAGGTCCTCCAGCGTCACCAGGCCCGCCGTGCCGCCGTACTCGTCGACGACCACCGCGGTCTGCAAACCGGAGCCGCGGAGCCGGTCCAGCAGCGCGTCGCCCTCCAGCGTCTCCGGCACCGTGGGCACCGGGCGGCACAGCGCGACGACCCTGGTGGTCGCGCGTTCCTCGCGGGGGACGCCGAACGCCTGCTTGACGTGCACGACGCCCTGGATCTCGTCCAGATCGCCGGTGTGCACCGGGAAACGGGAGAAACCGGTCCGCCGCGCCACCTCGACCAGGTCGAGCACGGTCGCGTCCGCGCGCAGGGCCTCCACCCGCACGCGCGGGGTCA
The DNA here is from genome assembly GCF_024213555.1 of Allokutzneria sp. A3M-2-11 16. Taxonomy (GTDB): domain Bacteria; phylum Actinomycetota; class Actinomycetes; order Mycobacteriales; family Pseudonocardiaceae; genus Allokutzneria. Next base: position 288,077 of record NZ_JANAVO010000003.1, read on the forward strand.
TCAGCTCCTCCGCGTTGCGCTCGCCGAAGCGCAGCGAGCGGTCCAGCAGCGTCGCCGTGCCCTGGTCGATGGTGCCGCCCGCCGCGCTGGAGCGGACCAGCGAGCCCAGCTCGTGCGGGGAGCGGGCCGACCGCAGCTCCTCGGCGGGCTCGACGCCGAAGCGGCGGACTATCCAGTTCGCCGAGCCGTTCAGCGCGGTGATCAGCCAGCGGAAGGCCGAGGAGAACCCGGCCTGCAGGCCCGCGACCATCCTGGCGGTGCCCAGCGGGCGGGCGATGGCCAGGTTCTTCGGCACCAGCTCGCCGAAGATCATCGACAGCGAGGTGGCCAGCAGCAGCGCGATCGCCAGCGAGATGCCCGCGGCCGCGGGCTCGCCGAGGCCGAGGCCGACCAGGCCGGGGGTGATCAGCGCGGCCAGCGCGGGTTCGGCGAGGTAGCCGGTGACCAGGGTGGTGATCGTGATCCCCAGCTGCGCGCCGGAGAGCTGGAAGGACAGCGTGCGGTGGGCCTTCTGCACGGTGTGCGCCCTGCGGTCCTTCACCTGGTGGACGTGGCTGTCGACCTGGCTGCGCTCCAGCGCGGTGAGGGAGAACTCGGCCGCGACGAAGACCGCGGTGCCGAGGGTGAGCAGGACGACGAGGGCCAGTCCGAGCACGCTGAGCACGGGGCCGCTCACGAGGTGCCCCGCAGGGATGGGGCCGGGAACAGATGACAGCCGGGGCTTTCCCCCGGCTCGCTACTACAGGGCTCGCCGCACGGTTCCGAGGAACCGCTCGCGGGTTCGAGCATCCGCTTGGATTGCGGATCTGGCACGGGGGTAGTCACTCCCTTGGTTGAACGGTTACCGACCAGTGTAAGTGCTCGTCAGGCTGCTTGTCGCCGGTCAGCCGGGAATGCCGGTGCTGTCCCGGAGCACGACCTTCGCGGCGACCTCGACCGTGCGCGGTTCCGGCGGCGCCTCGCCCTCCAGCGCCAGCCGGGCGGCCCGCTCGCCGATCTCCTCCAGCGGCAGCCGCACCGTGGTCAGCGCGGGCACTAGGTCGCTCAGCGTGGGGATGTCCCCGAATCCGGCGACCGCCACGTCGTCCGGGGAACGCAGGCCGCGCTCGCGCATCGCGGCCATCGCGCCGACCGCCATGACGTCGTTCACGGCGAACACGCACCGCGCCCCGGTGCCGCGGTCGAGCAGCTCGTGCATGGCGGCGTGGCCGCCGTCCCGGGTGAAGGCGCCGTGCACGATGTTGTGCCCGGCCAGCTCGACGCCGTGCGCGGCCAGTCCCGCGCGGAAGCCGTCGAGCCGGTCGCGCGCGGCGAGCAGCCGTTCCGGACCGGCGAGGACGGCGAACTCGCGGTGGCCCTGCCCGGCGAGGCTGGCGGCCAGGTCGTGCGCGCCCGGGGTGTTGGCGGGCACCACGGTGTCGGCGGGCAGGTGTGCCTGGGACACGCACGCCACCCGGCCGCCCTGGGCCTGGAACGCCTCGATCTCGGCGGCGAGCCTGCGCGTCGCGGCCTCGTCGGTGGTCCTGGTGCCGACCAGCACGACGGCGCGGGCCCGGTGCGCGCGCAGCGTGGAGAGCAGGGCCAGTTCGCGCTCCGGCTCGCGGGTGGTGGTGCCCAGCACCACGATCAGCCCGGCCTCCTCGGCGACCCTGGTCACCCCGGCGGCGATGGAGGAGAAGTACGGGTCGGCGATGTCGTGCACGACCAGCCCGACCAGCGAGCTGGTGTTGCGGGCCAGCGCCTGGGCCGAGGCATTGGGCAGGTAGCCCAGCTCGCGCGCCGTGGCCAGCACCCGGTCCCGCAGCTCCGCGCTGACCTGGCGCGTGCTGCCGTTGAGCACCCTGGACGCCGTGGCCAAGGACACCTTCGCGTGCTTGGCCACCTCGGCCAGCGTCACCTGCCGATGTGTCACCCGCCACCTCCGTACCGGTCGACGGCGCAGCGTATCGGTCCGAACGGCGGACCGGCGCGTTCCCCACCGCGCGTCCTGCCGGAAAGGCGTCGCGAAGTTGTCTCACGTCACATGGATTTGAGTCCTTCCGACTCTCGACGGAAACCGGGACCGAGTCGCTATGGTCCAGACAACAACGGCATCGGGGCCGTCCGGTTCGGCGTGTCCCGAGGCGACCTGCCAGAGGGAGGACGTCGAAGGTGACGGCCACGGAATCCACGAAGCCCGCGCGACAGAAGGGCTTCTTCGGCCACCCGTGGGGGTTGGCCACCCTGTTCTTCACCGAGATGTGGGAACGCTTCTCCTACTACGGGATGCGCGTCCTGCTGATCTTCTTCCTGACCGCCTCGGTCGCCCAGGGCGGCCTCGGGATGGAGAAGGGGCTCGCCTCCTCGCTGGTCAGCGCCTACGGTGCGGCGATCTACATGTCCGCGCTGGCCGGTGGCTGGATCGCCGACCGGCTGCTCGGCGGCCAGCGGTCGGTGCTCTACGGCGGTGTGCTGATCATGGCCGGGCACATCTGCATGGCGATCCCCGCGGGCAGCACGACGATCTTCCTCGGGCTCGCGCTGGTCATCCTCGGGACGAGCCTGCTCAAGCCGAACATCTCCACCCTGGTCGGTGGCCTCTACCCGGAGCACGACGCCCGCAGGGACGCCGGTTTCACCGTCTTCTACATGGGCGTCAACCTGGGCAGCTTCGCCGGGATCACCATCTCCGGCTGGCTCGGCCAGCAGGTCGACTTCCACCTCGGCTTCGGCGCCGCGGCCGTGGGCATGGCGCTCGGCCTGATCCAGTACGTGCTGGGCAAGGGCAACCTGGGTGTGGCGACGGCGGCCCCGGTGAACCCGCTGACCGCCGACGAGCGCGGCAAGGTCTTCGGCCGCATCGGCGCCGGGCTGGCCGCGCTGGTCCTGGTGATCGCGATCTTCTGGTCGATGGACATGCTGGACCTCCAGCTGGTCATCAACGGCATCAGCCTGATGTCGATCCTGCTGCCGATCGGGTACTTCGCGGTGCTGCTGCGCAGCCCGCTGGTCGACGACGACGAGCGCTCCCGGGTCAAGGGCTACATCCCGCTGTTCCTCGCCTCGGTGATGTTCTTCCTGATCTTCGAGCAGGCCGCGAACGTGCTGAACCTCTACGCCAGCGAGAAGGTGCAGAACACCGTGCTGGGCATGGAGTTCCCGGCGTCGTGGTTCCAGTCGGTCAACCCCGTCTTCATCCTGCTGTTCGCGCCCCTGGTGGCCGCGATCTGGATGAGGATGGGCGAGCGGCAGCCCTCGACCGGGCGCAAGTTCGCGATCGCGCTGGTGCTGATCGGCGCGTCCTTCGGGGTGATCGTGCTCGCCGACGCGACCAGCGCGGGTGGCCTGGTCAGCCCGTTGTGGCTGCTGGGGGTCTACGCGGTGCAGACCCTCGGTGAGCTGCTGCTGTCCCCGATCGGCCTCTCCGTGACCTCGAAGGCGGCGCCGAAGGCGTTCGTCTCGCAGATGATGGCGCTGTGGTTCCTGTCCATCGCGGCGGGCCAGGGCATCGCGGCGCAGCTGGTGCCGCTGTACGGCAGCGTTTCGGACGCGGTGTACTTCGGCATGTTCGCCGGTGCGGCGGTCGTGCTCGCGGTGCTGCTGTGGATCAGCGCTCCGAAGATCCGCGTGATGATGCGCGGCGCGGAGTAGCGCTCCTGCCACCGAGCGGCCGCCGTCCACTGTGGATGGCGGCCGTTTGGTTTCGGTTGAACGGTGGTTCCGCAGTTGGCCCGTTCGTACTACGTTGCGCCGCCATGTCGATGAGAACGATCATGGCAGCGGTGGCGTCGCTGGTGCTCGTGGCGGTCGGTGCGGTGCCGGTCACGGGGGCGGTTCAGCAGCGGTGCGCGGACCTGGTGCCGCCGGACCAGAGCGCGGAGAACCCCACCTGGTACGACTTCGTGAACACCTACCGGTCCCGGTGCGCCGCGCAGGACAACCACGGCCGCGAGCTCGGGGACGTCACGCTGTCGGTGCCGCACGGGAAGGTCGAGGTGTCCGTGACGACGTCGACCGCGCTGGCGGGCGCGATCGGCTCGCTGAAGGTCGGCGGCAGGGAGTTCATCGACAGCGGCGGCCACGGAGCGGCGCTGCAGTACGCCTTCCACGCCTGGAAGCGGGGAGCCGAGCCGTCGGAGTGCTACAACCCGACCCAGGCCGGGGCGCGGGTGGACGACGACAAGGCCAGGGCCCCGTTCCACGAGTCGAGCACGAGCAAGGTGACTTCCGTTTCCCCGCAAGGGAAATCGGTCACCTACACCTCGCAGCCCGCGATGTTCGTCACCCGCGGCGACCCGAAGCCGGGCTTCGGCGGCTGCAGGGGCAAGGACCTCCAGCCCGGCGCCGCGCCCTTCACCTCCGGCCTGTCGAAGGCGACCCTCACGTCGTCCGTCCACATGGGACCCGACAACGGATTGTCCGGCCTGGACAACGTGATCCGGCTCGCCGCGACCTACGAGACCAACGACGCGGCCTACGAGAAGTTCGACGGCCTGCTCATCGCCTACCTGCAGAAGGACTTCACCGCGAAGTACACCTACACCGGCGGGGAGCTGACGGAGCGCAAGCAGGACGCGTCGACCGATCCCTCGGTGCGGTGCACCGCGGCCGGGGAGTACTGCCTCGGAATGCACGTCCGGCCGAAGCTCATGTCCGGCGCCTACTACTACACGCTGGACCGGAAGACGCCGGGAACCTTCTCCGAGCAGGCCACCCAGGTCACGTGGGCCGCGGATGACGTTGCCGCCAACGCGAAACTGTCTTACGAGGTCTACCTCGCGGTGGGAGACAAGGCCCTGGTCGCGAAGACCCTCGGAGAACTGTCCCGGCAGCTGCCCTGAAGCTAAGCCAGAGGACGCAGCAACGCGGTCGCGCACCACGTAAACTGTGCCCGTGCACACCACGCGCCCCCAGACCCCACCCAAGGCGCGCGCGAACTAGAGAACCCCGTTTCGTACTCATAACGGGAAAAAGAGCGCTCCAAAAACCCGTTAAGAGTACGAAACGGGTTTTTGGGCTGCGTTGGTGATGTTGAGGGGGACGAGGAACGAGGGTGGGCGCACGATCGGGGTTGGTCTCGTAGGGGATGTGGACGGGGTTACAGCACGGTCGTGCGGCGGCGTACCAGGGAGACCGGGATGCTCTCCAGGGTGGGCAGCAGGCGTGCGTGGTTGCGCTTGACCTGGCCGTCCAGGCGCAGTGCCGGGAAGCGGCGGAACAGCTCGCGCAGCGCGATCTCGCCCTCCATCCTGGCGAGTCCCGCGCCGACGCAGAAGTGCACGCCGCCCGCGAACGCCAGGTGTTCCCTGGCGTTGCGCCGCATGATGTCGAAGCGGTCGGGGTTGCGGAAGACCTTGGGATCGCGGTTGGCGGCGGCCAGCAGCACCGCGACGTGGTCGCCGGGCTTGAGCGTGGTCCCGGCGACCTCGACCGGCTCCAGCGCCGCGCGGACGGTGAAGTGCACGGGCGGGCTGTGCCGCAGCGTCTCCTCGACCACGTTGGCGGCGAGGCTGAAGTCGGCGAGCAGGCGCTCGCGCGCGTCGCGGTTGACCAGCAGCGCCAGCGCGCCGTTGCCGATCAGGTTGAGGGTGGTGCCGAAACCGGCGAGCAGCAGCAGGCCCGCGGTGGCGAGCAGGTCCCTGTCCGCGACCGGCGCTCCGTCCACTTCGGAGTGAACCAGCTGGCTCAGCAGGTCCTCGCCGGGGGAGCGCCTGCGGTAGGCGATCAGCTCGCCGAAGAACGTGTGCAGCTCGGCGATCACCGAGTCCAGCCGCTTCTGCTCGGCCAGCGAGTGCACGCCGTCCAGGGCCGGGCCGACCTGGCGGGCCCACGCGCTGAACCGCTCGTGGTCCGGGGCGGGCACGCCGAGCATGTCGCTGATGACCTGGATCGGCACGCGGTCGGCGAAGTGCGGCACCAGGTCGAACTGGGGCCGCGTGGACAGCTCGTCCAGGTAGCCGGAGACCGTGCGCTCGATCTGCTCGTAGCGGGCGCGCACCGCGCGGGGGGTGAACCACGGCGCGACCAGTTTGCGCAGCCGCGTGTGGTCCGGCGGGTCCATGCTGAGGAAGGAGTCCTCGATGGGGTGCACGGGCTCGGGAGGGCGCGGCGGCAGCGGGATGAGCATGCCCTCGCTCGCCGAGACCTGGCTGACGCCGAACCGCGGATCGCGCAGGATCTGGGTGGCCCACCGGTGCGAGGGCGTGATGTAGAGCTGGAGCTTGCTGCGCACCAGGTCGCCGTCGCGGCGGATGCGCTCGTAGAGCGGGTAGGGGCTGTGCGAACCCCGGCGCAGCAGTTTGGCGCCGTGGTCCCCCCGCGATGAGTAGATGCTCAGAGCCGCGCGTTCCACCAGAAAAGACACCGTCCGCCGTACATCCTCGTTGATGCCCATGGCGAGTCCCTCCCGGGTCGGGCCGCGTCCCGCGAAGAAGTATCGTCCCGGCCTGGCCGGCGCGGGGACTGCCGCCGGGCCCGGATCGGGACGCGGACACATGTTACTCGAAGGTAGCCCCCGTACGACCGAGCTTGACCGACTTTTTTCCGAACTGAAGAATCTTGGTTAACAAGAGGATGGGGGACCGGATGACTCCGGAAGACGGTTCGGCGCTCGTGCGGCGGATTTCCGACGCGGACCGGGAGAACGCCGCGGTCGTGCTGAACCGCGCGGTCGCCGACGGCAGGCTCACGTGGACCGAGCACGCCGAGCGGCTTGAGCAGGTGTACGCGGCGCGCACCGCGGGCGAGCTGAGCCCGCTGCTCGCGGACCTGCACCAGCCCGTGCCGGTCGACCGCGCCCCCAAGCGGCTCAGCGCCGTGTTCAGCAAGGTCATCCGCGCGCCCGAGGGCACGAGTCCGCTGCGCGTGCGCGCGGTGTTCGGCGCGGCCGTCATCGATCTGCGCTCGGCGCGGCCCGGAGAGGAGATCGACCTCGTGGCTTCGTCGATGTTCGGCAAGGTCGTGCTGACCGTGCCCGAGGACGCGACGGTGATCGACGAGGGCGGAGCCGTGTTCGGCAAGCGCCATGTGGCCGCGGGCACGAGTGGTGGTTCCGGCGCGGTGATCCGGCTTTCCGGGCGCAGCGTTTTCGGCAAGCTCGTCGTGCACCGAGGCTAGAATCACCTCGTGCGCCTTGCCCTCCGCCCCCGCTCATCCTCGGCCGAAGCCGTCTAGAGATCTCCCGTTTCGTACTCATAGCGGGAAAAAGAGCGCTCCCATAGGCGGCTATGAGTACGAAACGGGAGAAGCGGGCTCAGGGGCGGTTGCGGTGGCGGCGCACGGTTTCCTCGACGACGTCGAGTACGGGGCCGAGGTCGTCGGCGGGCAGGCCCATCGCCAGGTGTGAGACGAGTCCTTCGAGGACCAGTTCCAGGAACGCGGTCAGGACCTTCACGTCGACGTCGTCGCGGAGGTTGCCGGCGTCGCGCTGTCGCTGCAATCGCGCAGTGGTGGCCTCGGTGAGCTGTTGCGAGCGCTCGGCCCAGCGGGCGCGGAAGTCGGGGTCGGTGCGCAGGCGCCGCGTCACCTCCAGGCGCGTGGCCAGCGAGTGCACCGGGTGCTCGCCGCCGATGTCCTGCGGGGTCGACAGCAGGTCGCGCATCACCTGCACCAGGCCCTGTTCGGCGACGACCTCGGCCATCCGGAGCGCGTCCTCCTCGGCCAGCGCGAGGAACAGCGACTCCTTGTCCCGGAAGTGGTGGAAGATCGCGCCCCGGGACAGTCCGGTGGCTTCTTCCAGCCTGCGCACGGTCGCGCCCTCGTAGCCGTGGCGGGCGAAACAGCTCCGCGCGCCGTCCAGGATCTGGCGGCGGCGGGCGTCGAGGTGGTCCTGGCTGACCCTGGGCACGCCGCAGATGGTGGCAGCCGGTGTGCGTCCAGTGCAATCCGTACGTACGTTTTGGGCGGGACCTCACGCGACGGGGCGAACGGTACCGCCGCTCGCCCCGGATGGCCGAATCCGTTCGGAGGATTTGCGGGAAGCGCTTACCGCGCGCTCTTGTGCGCCGCGCGGGCGCGGTGGTGAGATCTGGCAAGTCTCCTTACTTTTTCACCGGACCGCCGCCGCACCCCTGTAAGCCCTCATCATCTGGAGGCATCGTGGCTGTCCAGTTCAGGTGGCCCGTGGCGTTGGCCGCAGCATTAGTCGCAACGATCATCCCCGTGACCGCGCACGCGGCGCCGACCGACTACGAGGCCGAGGACGCACAGATCTCCCAAGGTGCGGTCGAGTCCAACCACGCCGGGTTCTCCGGGCGGGGATTCGTCAACTACACCAACGTCGCGGGCAGCTACGTCGAGTGGACGGTCTCCGCCGCGCAGGCGGGGACGTACGCGCTGACCCTGCGCTACGCCAACGGAACCGAGGTGAACCGCCCGGTCGACATCCGCGTCAACGGCGCGATCTCCGCGAGCGCGGTGGCCTTCCCTGGGACCGGCGCGTGGACGACCTGGCAGACGAAGACGGTCACCGCGACGCTCGCCGCGGGGCAGAACAAGATCCGCGCGACGGCCACGACGGCTGAGGGCGGGCCGAACGCGGACAAGCTGACCGTGGACGGCGCCGACACCGAAAAGCCGACCGCACCAACGAATCTGCGCTCGAACGGAGCGGCGACACCGACCACGGTCGCGCTCGCGTGGGATGCGGCGCGCGACAACGTCGGCGTTGTCGGCTACGACGTTTACCAGCACGGCCAGCACATGAAGTCGGTTACTGGGCTGTCGACGACGATCGACGGGCTCACGCCGAACACCGAGTACCAGTGGACGGTCTTCGCTAAGGACGCGGCGGGCAATGTCTCCGCGGCAAGCAACGAGGTGGTCATCAAGACACCGCCCGCGCAGCAGGACACCGAGGCGCCTTCGGCTCCGACGAACCTCGCGCGCGGCACGGTCGGCCCGAACAGTGTTGGGCTGCAATGGAGTCCTTCGCAGGACAACGTCGGCGTGACGGGCTACGAGATCCTGCGTGACGGTCAGGTGGCTGCCACCGCAACGGGAACCGCGGGCGAGGTCGGCGGTCTCAGCCCGAGCACGGCCTACAAGTTCACGGTTCGTGCGCGTGACGCTGTGGGCAATCGCTCCGCGAACAGCAACGAGATCACCGTGACGACCGCTCCGCCCGGCGGTGGGGGCGGGGTCGAGCCCGGCCGCGTGACCACGATCGCGTCCAATGTGGACGTTCCGTGGGGTGTGGCGTTCCTGCCCGAGGGATCGGCGTTGGTCAGCGAGCGCAACAACTTCAACGTCTTCAAGCTCACGCAGGGCGGTCAGCGCACCCCGGCGGGCAAGGTGCCCAACGCGGTCACCACGGGCGGCGAGGGCGGCTTGCTCGGGCTTGAGGTGTCGCCGAACTTCGCCTCGGACAAGTGGGTCTACATCTACCACTCGTCCAACCAGGGCAACCGCGTCGTGCGGATGAAGTACGAGAACAACGCGCTCGTCCAGTCCAGCTACCAGGTTCTGCTCGGCAACATCCCGCAGAGCCGGTTCCACAACGGCGGGCGGCTGCGCTTCGGTCCGGACGGCATGCTGTACGTGGCCACCGGCGACGCGCAGGCGCACCAGAACGCGCAGGACCTCGGCTCCACCGCGGGCAAGATCCTGCGGATCACGCCGGACGGCAAGGTTCCCGCGGACAACCCGTTCGCCGGGAATCCCGTGTGGAGCTACGGGCACCGTAACGTGCAGGGTCTCGGGTTCGACTCGCGCGGCCGCCTGTGGGCGACGGAGTTCGGCAACAGCCAGATGGACGAGCTGAACCTGATCGTCAAGGGCGGCAACTACGGTTGGTCCGACTGCGAGGGCACCGCGACCGGGCTCGGCGGCGGTGGCTGCGACAAGCCCGGATTCCGCCGTCCCGCGCGCACTTTCGCTCCTACCGGGTCGAACTCGCCGAGCGGGCTGACCATCGTCAACGACCACATCTTCGTCGCGCAGACCACCGGCGAGCGCGTGTACCGCATGAAGATCAACGGTGACGGCGTCGACACGCCCAAGGCGTACTTCCAGGGCGCGTACGGGCGCCTGCGCACCGTGGAGAAGTCACCGTCCGGCGGACTCTGGTTGACAACAACCACCGACAAGGACGGAACTGCCAACAATGACCGGATCTTCCACATCGAACTGACCGGAGCGAACCCGCGGCCCGGCCAGTTCAAGCTCACGAGTTCGGCGTTCGCGGACAACGCGATGCTCCCGGCGAAGTACACCGGCGCGGGCGATGGCAAGGCGGGACAGGACATTTCGCCGCCGCTGAGCTGGGCGCCCGGAGCCGCGGGCGCGAAGAGCTACGCCATCGTCCTCGCCGACCGCGTCAACAACGGCAACAAGCGGCACTGGGCGATCTGGGACGTCCCGATCCAGAACGCCGTGGTGGCCAACAGTTCCGCGAACGTCGTGCTCAACGGCAGGTCCAACGCGTCCACCCAGTAGCGGCAGTCCCGTTGCGGCATTGGTTGCGCCTGGCGCGACCGGTGCCGCAACGGGATCGGTGCAGAGCGGGGGTGCGGCGGTGCGGGTGACTCGGGGCTGAACGGGTGATGTTGCGCTGGTGAAGGCCGGTTTTCGAGTCGTTCCCCGGGCGGCGGCGGCACGGTCGACGGGGTGCGACTGTCAGAGGGCGTGTGTAGCTTCGGGATGACCCGAGTCACCAGGAGTGATCATCTTGACCACACGCACCGCACCGCCGAGCGCGCAGGTCGTCAGCACCAGGGCGCACGCGGAGGCTTACATCGCCTCGATCTGTTTCAAGACAGGGCCTCCGTGTCTGGTGGGCGTCGAGCTGGAGTGGACCGTCCACCACGCCGACGACCCGCGAAGACCGCTGGAGTACGACCAGCTCGTCGCCGCGCTCGGCGCCCACGCGCCCGCCGAGCTCCGCGGCCCGCAACTGCCCTTGCCCAACGGTTCGATGCTCACCGTGGAGCCCGGTGGACAGGTCGAGGTCTCGACCGCCCCGCAGCCCGAACTGAGCACCCTGATCTCCGTCGCCTCTGCCGACATCGCTTACGTGGTCGAACTCCTGCGTCGTTCCGGGCTCGTGCTCGGCACCCGGGGGACCGATCCGTTCCGCCCGCGGAAGCGCCTGCTGGACACCCCCCGCTACCGGGCGATGGAGCGCGCTTTCGAACCGATCGGCCCGCACGGCCGGACCATGATGTGCAGCACCGCCGGTTTGCAGGTGTGCCTCGATGCCGGGGAACCGCACCGGGTTCCCGTGCGCTGGGCCGCGGTGCACGCGCTCGGGCCGGTGCTGACGGCGGCCTTCGCCAACTCCCCGGAGCTGGACGGGGCGCGCACCGGCTGGGCCTCCACCAGGATGCGCGCGGTGGCCGGGACCGATCCCGTTCGCACCTCGCCCGCGCCAGTCGGGGCCGACCCGGCGCGGCTGTGGGCGCGGCACGCACTGGACGCGCCGCTGGTGTGCCTGCGCAGACCGGGGGAGGACTGGTCGCCACCGCCCGGGGTCACCCTCGGCGACTGGGTGGACGGGGCGATAGCCCCACCGCCGACCACCGACGACATCGACTACCACATCAGCACGCTGTTCCCGCCGGTCCGGCCGCGCGGCTACCTCGAAGTGCGCTACCTGGACGCGCAGCCGACCGGGGAGTGGGTGGTGCCGCTGGTGCTGCTCACCGCGCTGTTCCACCAGGAGTCCACTGTGGACGCCGTACTGGACGTGACGGTGGACGCGGCCGACCGCTGGGAGGCGGCGGCGCGGTACGGGCTGGCCGATCCGGTGCTGGCCCTGGTCGCCGAGCGGGTCTTCGAGCTGGGCGCCCGCGCGATTCCCGCGCTGGGGCTGCCCGCCGAGCTGGCGTCGCTGGTGATCGAATCCCTCGAACACGTGCGGGCGGGTGATCCGGCATGACGACGACCGAGCAGGAGTCCTTGCGCGCCAAGGCCGCGGCCGAACTGGAGCGGGCCAGGCTGCGCAGCGCGGCGCTGACCGACGTGCTCGACGACGACGAGCTGGTGCGGCAGCACTCGCCGTTGATGTCGCCGCTGATCTGGGACCTCGCGCACATCGGCAACCAGGAAGAGCTGTGGCTGGTGCGCGACGTCGGCGGGCTGCCCGCGGTGCGCAGCGACATCGACGAGCTCTACGACGCCTTCAAGCACTCGCGCGCGTCGCGGCCCGCGCTGCCGTTGCTCAAGCCCGGTGAGGCGCGGCAGTACGTGGACCAGGTGCGGCGCAAGACGATGGACATTGTCGACCGAGTGCCGTTGCGGGGGCGCAGGCTGGTGGAGAACGCCTTCGCCTTCGGCATGCTCGTGCAGCACGAGCAACAGCACGACGAGACCATGCTGATCACGCACCAGACCCGCAAGAGCACCGCGGTGCTGCACGCGGAAGATCCTCCCAAAGCGGACGGAACCGTTCTGCCGCACGAGGTTCTGGTGCAGGGTGGACCGTTCACGATGGGCACGTCGACCGAACCGTGGGCGCTGGACAACGAACGCCCGGCGCACCAGGTGCACGTCGACGCGTTCTTCATCGACACCACGCCGGTCAGCTGCGGGCAGTACCAGGAGTTCATGGCCGATGGCGGGTACGAGCGCGCGGAACTGTGGACCGAGGCGGGGTGGGAACACCGCGTCAAGTCCAACCTGCGCGCGCCCCTGTACTGGCGGCGGGACGGGGATCGTTGGCTGCGCGACTGCTTCGGCGTGATCGGGCCGGTGCGCGATGCCGAGCCCGTCGTGCACGTCAGCTTCCACGAGGCGCAGGCGTACGCGCGGTGGGCGGGCAAGCGGCTGCCAACGGAGGCGGAGTGGGAGAAGGCGGCGCGGTTCGACCCGGAGAGCGGTCGCTCGCGCAGATTCCCTTGGGGTGACGAGAATCCCGGGCCACAGCACGCCAACCTCGGCCAGCGGCACCTGCGGCCCGCGGAGGTCGGGAGCTACCCGGCGGGCGCGTCGCCGCTGGGCGTGCGGCAGCTGATCGGTGACGTGTGGGAGTGGGTGGACACCGACCTCCACGGCTACCCGGGATTCACCGCGTTCCCGTACCGCGAGTACTCCGAGGTCTTCTTCGGCCCCGACTACAAGATGCTGCGCGGCGGTTGCTTCGGCACTGACGCGGTGGCCTGCCGGGGCACGTTCCGCAACTGGGACTACCCGATCCGCAGGCAGATCTTCGCCGGATTCCGTTGTGCGCGAACGCCAGGGGGTGGGGAGCCAGGGCGTGTTTCGCAGGTCCGTGTTCGCGATAGCCGGGCCGAGCCCGCCCCTGGCGGCGCCGCCGAAAAGCCCACGTACAACACCGGTACGCGGCCTTCCCGCCGTCTTGCCAGGAACGACCCCGATCCCGACTCTCATCGAACGAGACCTGCGAAACGCGCCCAGGGGTAGCCCCGTGTGCAGACACCTCGGCTACCTCGGCAGGTCGATCCTGCTGGGCGAGCTGCTGTTGCTGCCGCCGCGTTCGCTGATGCGCCAGTCCTGGGCGCCGGAGGACATGCGCGGCGGCGGCACGATCAACGCGGACGGCTTCGGCGTCGGGTGGTACAGCACCCTCCGGCCCGAGCCAACGCGCTACCGCACCGTCCGTCCACTGTGGAGCGACGCGACGTTCGCCTCGCTGGCCGGGACGACGAGCAGCGGCGCGGTGCTGGCCGCTGTGCGCTCGGCGACGGTGGGCATGCCCGTGGTGGAGACCGCGAACGCGCCCTTCGCCGACGGCGAGTGGTTGTTCAGCCACAACGGCCGTGTCGACGGGTGGCCGGTGTCGCTGGCCGGGCTCGCCGCGCGGCTGCCGACCGTGGACCTGATCACCCTGGACGCGCCGACCGACTCGGCGGTGCTGTGGGCGCTCGTGCGGGACCGGCTGCGCGCCGGTGTCCCGCCGAGGGACGCGCTGGCCGAGGTGGTCGCCGAGGTCGACGCGGCCGCCTCGAACTCGCGGCTGAACCTGATGCTCACCAACGGGCGGCAGCTCGCCGCGACCACCTGGGACCACGCGTTGTCGGTGCGCCACACCGGCGACGGCGTGCTGGTCTCCTCCGAACCCATCGACGACAGCCCCGAATGGACAGCGCTGTCGGACAAGCAGCTTGTCGTCGCCAGTGAGTCCACTGTGGACATTGAGAGTCTCTAGGAGCTTTGCCATGCCACAGCTCGTGCTCGACCTGCACCACACCGAGGCCGATGCCGCGCGCTCCCTGCGCGCCGATGTGCTCGCGGGCCTCACCGCGACACCGAAGTGGTTGCCGCCCAAGTGGTTCTACGACGCGCGGGGCAGCGCGCTGTTCGAGGACATCACCCGCCTCCCCGAGTACTACCCGACCCGGGCCGAGCGGGAGGTGCTGGACCGCGAGGCCGACGAGATCGCCAGGGTGACCGGGGCGGAGACGCTGGTGGAGCTGGGATCGGGCTCCTCGGAGAAGACCAGGCTGCTGCTGGACGCGCTGCACCGGCAGGGGCTGCTGAAGCGCTTCGTGCCGCTGGACGTCTCCACCAGCGCGCTGGCCATGGCCGCGTCCTCGATCGCCTCGGAGTACACCGACGTCGAGGTGCACGGCGTGGTCGGCGACTTCACCGCGCACCTCGACGCGATCCCGGCCGTGCCCAACCGCATGATCGCCTTCCTCGGCGGCACGATCGGCAACCTGGAGCCGGAGGAGCGCGCGGTGTTCCTGCGCTCCGTGCGCGACACCCTGGAGCCGGGGGAGTGGCTGCTCCTCGGCGCGGACCTGGTGAAGGACCCCGGCGTGCTGGTCCCCGCCTACGACGACGCCGCGGGCGTGACCGCGGAGTTCAACCGCAACGTGCTGCACGTGCTCAACCGGGAGCTGGGCGCGGACTTCGAGGTCGGGGAGTTCGAGCACGTCGCGCGGTGGAACACCGGGGCCGAGCGGATCGAGATGGTGCTGCGGGCGCGGCGGGCCATGGCGGTGACGGTCGCCGAACTGGGGCTGAACCTGTCCTTCGCCGAAGGGGAGGAGCTGCGCACCGAGACCTCGGCGAAGTTCCGCAGACAGGGGCTGGCCGACGAGCTGCGCGCGGCCGGGCTGGCGCTGCGCCGGTTCTGGACCGACTCGGCCGGGCGGTTCTCCGTGGCACTCGCGCAGGTGACGGCGACTACCGGCGGGTAACCTACGGAACGTGAATCCGATTACCGCGATGGCGCGTCGGCTCGGCCGGAAGAAGTGGTTCTCCGATCTCGGCCGGGCCTTCGTGCCCGTCGACCTGGCCGTGCAGCGCCGGTCCAAGGGCAGGATCAGCCTGCTGGCGCTGCTCGGCCTGCCGTCGATGCTGCTGACCACCACCGGCCGCAAGAGCGGGCAGCCGCGCGCGGTGCCGCTGCTCTACGTGCCGCATCCGCGCGGGTTCATCGTGACCGCCTCGAACTGGGGCGGGCCGAAGCACCCGGCGTGGTCGGCGAACCTGATCGCCAACCCGGACGCCGAGGCCCTGGTGCGGTCGAAACCCCTTGCGGTGCGGGCGGAACTGGCCGAGGGCGAGCTGCGCGAGGAGCTGTGGGGGCGGATCGTCGAGCACTGGCCCGCCTACGAGACCTACGCCGAGCGGGCCGGTTCGCGGCGGATCAGGGTCTTCCTGTTGACTCTCCAGCGCTGAACCGCGCCGTTAGGCTCTTTCAGCAGTTGAACGGCGATGCTGGGGGTGTGACGGTGGAGAACGAGGTCGCCGGGTGCTGGCCGCTGGCCGGGGACGAGGGGCTGAGCACCAGCGAGCGGGTGTACCTCGCGCTGCGCCAGCGCATCGTCTCGGGCCAGCTCAGCGACGGCAGCCGCCTCGTCGAGACCCGGCTGGCCACCCGGTTCAACGTCAGCCGCACCCCCGTCCGGGAGGCGGTCAAGCGCCTGACCGCGGACGGCCTGATCGCCCCCGACGCGCTGAAGGGCCTGGTCGTGGTCGCGGTGGGGCCCGAGGAGGTGGACGAGATCTTCCAGGTGCGCGCGGCGCTGGACGGCCTCGCCGCCGCACTGGCGGCGGAGCGGATCACCGGCGACAACCTCGCCCGGTTGCACCGCGCCAACGACCGGGTGCGGGACGGTCACGCCGCGGGCGACCTGGCCGGGATGGTGAAGGCGAACCTGGACTTCCACGCGGAGATCTACGCGGTCGCCGGTAACCGCACGCTGAGCCTGATCGCCGACAAGCTGAACGCGTTCGTGGTGCGGACGAGCAGTCGAGCCTTCAGCTCGGCCGAGTTCGTCCAGGAGGCGCTGGCCGAGCACGAGGACATCGTGGCGGCCCTGGCCCGCCGCGATGTCGAAGAGGCCGCGAGGCTGTCCCGGGAGCACATGAACACCGCCCGCCGGAACGCGCGGCAGGGCCGCTAGGAGCGCCCAGACCGAGCCTGGTCAAGCCTTTCGGGTTCAGAGATTCTTTGCTTTCGCTGAGTGTATGCAGCTGTATACAGTCGTTGGCCTGAAGCGAAGGAGGTCCGGATGAGCGCCGTACCCTGCGTGGCACCGCCGGTGGTGCCGACCGCGTCACCGCTGGTCAGCTCCGGTGTCTGCCACGGCACCCTCGGCGAGCTGTTCCAGGGGCCGATGACGCGGCACGGGGAGCGCGCGATCGCGCTGGTGTCCTTTCCGGTGGACCGGCACGCCTGGGCCTACTTCACCCCGGACGGCGGCAGCGCCCGGCCGCGGCCCGCGTTCCCGAAATCGGCTCGCGCCGTGGAGCTGTTCCTGTGGCACTACGGGATCGAGCTGCCCGCGGGCACGTGGAGCACCCATTCGGAACTCACGGTCGGCGTCGGCATGGCCAGCTCCACCGCCGACATCGTGGCCACCCTCCGCTGCCTGTTCCGCTTCACCGGCATCCGCTACGACCAGGCCGTGGTGATCAAGATCCTGGCCGCGATCGAGCGCGCCGACAGCGTGTTCCTCGACGAGTTCGCGCTCTACCTCAGTGCGCGGCACGAGGTGGTGCGCACGCTCGGCGCGCGGGTCGGCTTCCACACCTGCTTCGTCTCGGCCGGGGCCGCCGTCGACACCGCCGGGGTCACCCCGTTGCTGCTGGAGCACTACGCGGCGCATGACAAGTCCTATGTGGACTGTCTGGGGGAGCTGCTCGCCGGGTTCTCGGCCGGAGACCACGCGCGGATCGCGCGGGCTTCGACGCACAGCGCGACGCTGTCCCAGAAGGTGCTGCCGAAGGACGGGTTCGCGGAGGTGCTGGCCCAACGGCGGCGCTTCGGCGCGGACGGGATCTTCGTCGCGCACACCGGCTCGCTGCTGGGTTACCTCTTCCGGCGGCGGCCGTCCCGGGTGCTGATGGACGAGCTGTCGTCGTTCTTCCGCATGCTCGGCATGCAGTGCAGTTTCGCCTCCGGAGGGTTCGACCGTGCATGACCACATCGCGGACGCGCTGTCCGTGCCGCGCCTGGTCCGGCTGGCCGAGAACGTCGTGCTGGTCCGGTTCGAGACGATGAAGATCTACTCCGCCCTCGCCGCGGTGCGCTGGCTGCTCGACAACGGGATCGTCCACAGAGGACAGACCTTGGTGGACAGCTCCAGCGGCATCTACGCGGTGTCCCTCGCGCTGGCCTGCCACCGCCACGGGATGCGCTGCCACATCATCGCGTCGACCACAGTGGACGAGACGGTGCGCGCGCAGCTGGACATCCTCGGCGCGACCATCGAGCAGATGCCGCCGTCGGCCGACCTGCGGCAGGACCAGGACCGTCGGGTGGCCAGGGTGCACGAGCTGCTGGCGGAGCGCCCCGACGTGCACTGGATGCGGCAGTACCACGACCAGATCCACTACCTCGGCTACGCGGAGGTGGCCGGGCAGATCCGTGAGGAGCTGGCAGCGGCCGGGCTCGGCGGGCGTCCGCTCGCGGTGGTCGGCGGGGTCGGGTCCGGCGCGTCCACCGGCGGGCTCACGAGTTTCCTGCGCCGCGAGGACGACACGGTCCGGCTGATCGGGGTGCAGCCCTTCGGCAGCGTCACCTTCGGCAGCGAGGCGCACAGCGATCCGGAGGCGATCATCGCGGGCATCGGCAGCGCGATCGAGTTCGGCAACGTCCGGCACGAGCTGTACGACCGGATGCACTGGCTCGGCTTCACCCACGCCATGGCGGGTTCGGTGGCGCTGCTGCGCGAGCACGCGGTGTTCGCCGGGCTCTCCAGCGGCGCGGCCCACCTCGTCGGCCGGTGGGAGGCGGAGCGCGACCCCGACCGCGTGCACCTGGTGATCGCCGCCGACACCGGACACCGTTATGTGGAAAGGGTTTTCGCCCGGCACGCCGAGGCGGTCGACGCGCGCGGACTCGCTCCGGCCGAGATCACCGATCCCGCCGACCTGGTGATGCCGTGGTCGGCGATGTCGTGGAACCGCAGATCGTGGAGCCGCGGCGCACTCATCAGCTCAGGAGCGGCGCGATGACCATCGTTGTGTTGGAGTCACTCACTTTCGGCCTGCGCAGGCTGGTCGAGGCCGCCTCGGATCTCGGTGAGCGGCTGTGCCTGCTCACCCAGGACCCCGACTTCTACCAGCACGAACTGGCTTCCCTGCGGGAGGACCAGCTCGACGTGGTCCTGGTGGACACCTTCGACCAGGACGCGGTGCGCAAGGCGATCGACGCGTTGCCGGGCGTGCGCGGGCTGATCAGCTCGACCGACACGTGGGCGGTCGCCGGGGCCGAGCTGGCCGAGCAGTTCGGCCTCCCCGGCCTCGCGGCCGAGCGCGTCCGCTTCGCCCGTGACAAGTTCGAGGTGCGGAACCTGTTGTGGGAGAAGGGTTTGTCCTCCGGCGCGGCGGAACGCGTCACCGCGGCAGAGCTGGACATCGAGCTGCTGTCCCGGGCGACCGGCCTGCCCGCGGTGGTGAAGGACTCCGCGGGAACGGGCAGTCGCAACGTGTGGCTCGTGCGCGACGCGGCGGATCTGGACGTGCTCCGCGCCGAGGCCGAGGCCGCGACGCTGACCGGAACGCTGCTGGCCGAACCGTTCCTGCACGGGCCGGTGTACAGCGCCGAGACGCTGACCTGGCGTGGGCACACCCGGCTGCTCGGCGTCTCCAGCAGGCTGATGAGCCCGCCGCCGCGGTTCGTCGAGTCGGTGACGGCTTTCCCCGTCGCTTTCCCGCAACACCAGCTCGCCGAACTGTCCGCGTGGGTCGGCAAGGTGCTCGCGGCCGTGGGGTACACCGACCGCTTCGCGCACGTTGAGTTCGCGATGACAGCGACGGGCCCGGAGGTCATCGAGATCAACCCGCGCATCGGCGGGGCTCAGGTGGCGGAGTCGATGTGCCGTGCGTTGGGCTACAACGTTTATCGCGCGGCAGTGCAGCTCGCGCTGGGGGAGCGGCCCGAGCTGATCGGGACCGAGCTTCCCGGCGGTCCGGCCGTCGCGTTCACCCTCAGCTATCCCGAGGAGACGGGGATTTTCACCGAGGTGAGCGGGCTTTCCGGGCTCTACAAGCTACCTGGGGCACCGCAGTGGTTGCCGACCAAGCGGCCCGGGGTTCGGATCGAGCACCTCGGGGATCACCGAGGCTGCGTCGGCATGGTGCTCGCGGAGGCCGAGACCGCGGAGCTGGCCGTGCACCGGGTCGTCGCCGCGGCGGGGACGATTCGGGTGCGCACCAGTGAAGTTTGATCCTTCGGCACGTTTCCTGCTGGTCAGTTCGTTCCTGATCCCGTTGGGCAGCTTCATGGTGCTGCCGTTCATGTCGGTGTTCCTGCACGAGCGCTTCGGTTTGGGGCTGGGCACGGTCGGCGTGGTGCTCGCGGTGGCGTCGCTGGTGCAGTTCTCCGGCGGCATCGTGGGCGGCGTGGTGGCCGAGCGGATCGGTGTGCGGCGCGCGATGGTGCTGGCGCTGGTGGTGCGGACGTCCGGGTTCTGCTGCTTCCTCGCTGGGTTGAGCTGGTCACCGGCCGCGGTGCTCGCGCTCGTGCTCACCTGCTGCGGCGCGGCGCTCTACCTGCCCGCCAACAAGGCTTACCTGGTCGAGGGCGTCAGCGGGGAGCGGCGGCCGCTGTTCCTGTCGGCGAGCAACGCCGCGCTCAACGCGGGCATGGCGGCGGGACCGCTGCTCGCGGGGCCGTTCGTGCTCAGCGCGCCGGGGCTGGTCTTCGCGGTGGTCAGCGGCCTGTTCCTGGCAATGACGTTCGGGCACGCGTTGCTCCCAGAGCGGCCGGTCCCGCAACGACGGGAGGCGTCGCCGTTGGCCGGGCTGAGCCTGCTTCCGTTCTGCGCCACCGCTATCAGCTTCTACCTGTACTTCTTCATGCAGCACTTCCTCGCCGTGTTCGCGGTGCCGAGGACGTCGCCGGAGTTCTACTCGGTGGTGCTGTTGATCAATGCCGGGCTCGTGATCGTGTTGCAGCCGCTGGTCTCCGGTGCGGTGGCGCGCATGCCTTACCGCTACGCGCTGCTGATCGGCTTCGCGGGATTCACCGTGGGCATGGCGGTGCTGCCGCACGCGATCCTGGTCGGAGCCGTGCTGATCACGTTGGGCGACATCGTGTTGTTCCTCAAGAACGAGCTTGTCGCGCTGGACACCACACCGCGGTCGGCCGCTGTGGTTTTCGGCCAGCAACGGCTCGCGGCGGGGCTGGGCGCGTGCGCGAGCGGCTTGGTCGGCGGAGTGCTCTACGACAGCGTCGGCGGCACGACGTTCTGGCTCGTCGTTGCGGCGCAATGCGTCCTGCTGCCGCCGCTACTCCTTTTGGCGCGACGTTTTCGGCGTGGCTCGACGGGGGTCGCGGTGCGCGCGGTACATGACTAGGTTCTGCCTCCCGCATCGCTGATCCGGAGGTACTCGTGCGTCTTCTGCTCGTAGTAGCCCTTGCCGCACTTCAGCTCGGTGTGCCGGAGGAGCCTGTCAGCTACGCGGCCGTGCGCCTGGTGAAAACGACGGCCAGCGCGCCGAGCACGCCGGAGATCACGCTGCCCGCGGGCTACACGATGGTGCCCGGCGAGAAGCACCAGGTGGCGAGCCGCGCCGAGTTCTACTTCTACGTGCAGGGGCCGCGCAGCACCGGCGTGGAGATCTCGATGCGCTGGCCGGGCACTCCGATCAGCGTTGTCGTCGAAGGCAAGAACCGGATCACGCCGGTCGTGGAGCCCGAGCGCGTGCGGTTCACGGTGCCGGTGCTCGCGGCGAGCCCGAACGCGGCCAGCTGGACCGTGCAGGTGTCCAGCTACCTCAGCGGTTCCACCGCGAGCGGCCGCTACTGGCGGGTGGAGCACAACGATCCGGATCGCGTCGCCGGGCCGTGGACTTCGGTGGCGTGGCCCGCGGGGCAGGTGAAGGCGGTGGTGAACCACATGGCCGCCGCCGACGTGGTGCTGCGGGATTCAGGGCTCGTCGAGAAAGCGCGGCAGCGTGGGCACTTCTTCGCGTTGATGGGTTTCGAAACCAACAACACCCTGCACACCGACAATCCGCCGCACTGGCACTTGTCGTACTACCCGGGGCAGACGTTCAGTGCTCCCAAGGCACATGTGCCGCACTTTTGGGTCGACAAGGCGGGCGCGAACTTCTACAACGGCATGGATGTCGTGGGTGAGGGACGGAAGAAGTTCTACGTCGGCGATCCCGCGCCGATTCACGACGCGGAGGGCCAACTCATCGTCACGCTGACCATTCGCGCCGATGGCGGCCTGGACATCGCCGTGCCCAACGGCCCCACGTACGGCGTCCTGCCTGTTCCGGGCGGACTGACCGAGGGCGCACAGGTCCTCCGCGACGGCCAGCCGCTGACGACGGTGCGCGCGACCGACGATGTGCGCGACGGCGTGCTCACCCTGCCCGGCTCCGTGCACCACTACGACCCGCTGACCGGAGCCCTGCTCTGACCGAGTTCGCCGGTCTTCAAGTACCACAGACCCCCTTGTCGATCACCGTAAACCGCCCCCAACCCGGCGCCGGGCGTCAGGGGGTTCAGCGCACTTAACGGTGATCAACTTGGGGGGTGGGGTGTACTTGAAGACCGGCGAACGCCGCTAGAGAATGTTGCGTAGTACGAGAAACGTGGCGCTGACCGCGGCGACGGCGAGGACGGCGTAGCGCAGGCGGGGGCCGCGGAGGAACTTGCGCAGCGGGCTCGACACCGCGAAGCCCGCCAGCATGAACGGCAGCAGCACCGCCGCCGCGCCCAGGTGCTCTACGCGTACCTGCCCGGCGATCCACAGGGTCAGCACGGAGGAAATGGACGCCAGCAGGAAGTAGGCGCCGAGCGTCGCTCGCACGACCGGGCCGGTGGAGTGCTGGTACAGCAAGGCGATCGGTGGCCCACCGATCGAGGACGCCGTGCCGAACGCGCCGCTCGCGGCCCCGGCCACCACCAAGCCTGGCCGCGTCGGCGTGAGCTTCAGCGACAGCAGGGACAGCCCGACGCAGATCAGCACGGACACGCCGATCGCGATGTTGAACTGCGCCAACGGCAGCGCGGCCACCGCGAGCACGCCCAGCACGTTGCCCGGCAGCCTGCCCACCATCGCCCAGCCGACCCCGCGCCAGTCGGTGTGCTTGTGCTCCCGCGCGACGGCGAGCGCGGCTTGAACGCAGGCGATCATCAGGACCGGTACGGGAACGAGCATCGGGTCGATCAACGCCAGCAGCGGCCCGGCGAGCAGGTTCAGCCCGTAGCCGACCGAGCCCTGGACCAGCGCGCCGACCAGCACGACCAGTCCCGCGACCAGCAGGCCGACCCCCATTGCCGCACCTCCGCGTGGTGATGGTGATGCCCACGTTTGCACGCGGAGCGGCTCCGGTTCGCGGTGTCGTGGTTGATCCCACAGAAACCGGCCGCTCTGGCAAACGGGTGGTCTTTTCTGCACTTATGGGCAATTCGCCCTTTCTGGTAGCGAAATAGTGTTGGCGCGGCAGCCCCGGCACTGATGGGCTGCGCCCGGGGGAACGCGCAAGGGGGCCGAAATGCACGATGCACTTTCCTTTGTGGGGCGGCGCAATGCCCTCGCGGAGCTCACCGGGCTGCTGGACCGGGCCGTGGCCGGGCGGGGGTCGCTGGTGCTCGTCGCCGGTGAGGCCGGGATCGGGAAGACGACGCTGGTCGAGCGCTTCGCCACGACGGCGGGCGAGCGGGACGTCCGGGTGCTGTGGGGCGGCTGCTGGCCGGGCCAGGGGCAGTCGCCGTACTGGCCGTTCGTGCAGGTGCTGCGGAGCTGCGTCGCGGATTGGGGCTGGGACAGGGTTTCCGGGCTCGTCGGCGGTGACGCGCGGTACCTGAGCCGCCTGCTGCCCGAGCGCGAGGCAGGCGATCCGGGCGCCAGTGAGGACGAGTCGACGCGCTTTCGCCTGTTCGACACGCTGACCAGGGTGCTGGTCGGGCGCGCGGCCGAGAAACCGCTGGTGGTGGTGCTGGAGGACCTGCACTGGGCCGATGAGGGATCACTGCGCTACCTGGAGTTCCTCGGTCATCTGCTGCGCCAGGCCGGGCTGCTGGTGATCGGCACCTATCGCGACGTGGACGCCGAGGACTCCGCGCTGACCGAGCGGCTGCCGCAGCTGCGCCGCTTCGGGCCGAGGCTGGACATCGCCGGGCTCGACCAGGACGAGGTCGGCCAGTTGATGCGCTCGATCACCGCCACGCGGCCGGATGCCGACCTCGTGACCAAGGTGCACCGCAGCAGCGGCGGCAACCCGTTGTTCGCCGGTGAGGTCGCCAGGCTGCTCGGCGCGGGCGGCTCCGGCGAGGACGTTCCCGCCGCGGTGGAGCACGTGATCGACCGGCGCCTGTCCCTGCTCGGCGCGGACGAGGTGGCGCTGCTGTCCACGGCGGCGGTGCTCGGCGCGGAGTTCGACCCGGCCGAGCTGGCGGATCTGGCGAACCTCGCCGTCGCGGACGTGCGCGGGCGGCTCTCCGAGTCGCTGCGCCGCCGCGTGCTGATCGCGGCGGACGGCGACCGGCTGCGTTTCCTGCACGCCCTGCTGCGCGACGCGCTCTACCGGAGGCTCGACGTCGCCGACCGCGAAGCGCTGCATCGCCGTGCGGGCAAGGTGATCCTCGCGCGTTCCACCGACCAGGGCGCGGTCGCGAGCCGCGTCGCGCACCACTTCAGCCGGGGCAACGGCCCGCAGCAGGCGGTGCAGTACGACGTCCTCGCGGGCAAGCACGCCATGCGCTCGCTCGCCTTCGAGGACGCGGTCCGGCACTTCGCCCGCGCCGCGGCGGCTGTCGCCGAAGGTGAAGGGCCGCAACGCTGCGAGATCCTGATGAACCTCGCGCTCGCCCAGTGGCGCGCGGGCAACGGCAAGCTCGCCGCGCAGACCTACCAGGCCGCGTTCGACCTCGCGAAGGCCATCGGTGACGTGCGGTCCTTGGGCTTGGCCGCGCTCGGGTGCTGCGTGCGGGACGAGCTGTGGGCGAACGAGCCGAAGCTGATCGCCAACCTCGAGTACGCGCTGGACACCTTGGAGGACAAGGACCCCGCGCTCCGCGCCCGGTTGCTCGCGCGGCTTTCCCGGGAGCTGGTCCTGGTGCCGGGGACCGAGGACCGCCGGGCCGTGCTCGTCGCGGAGGCGGAGCAGGTGGCGCGCGCCGTCGACGATCCCGCGACGCTGGCCGAAGTCCTGGGCACGATGCACAACGCGCACTGGACCCCTGACAACGCGGGGGATCGGTTGCGGACCGCCGTGGAGATCATCGGACTGGCCAAGCGGGCGGGTGATGAGAACCTGGTCGTCGACGGCGCGCTGTGGCGGGTGGTCTGCCTGGTCGAGCTGGGCGATCGGGTCGAGGCGGAGAAAGCCCTTGTGGCGTATGGGAGATGCGCCGAGGAACTGCGCGGGCCACTGCGGTTGTTCTACCACCGGTGCATCGCCGCGCACTTCGCCTTCCTCGACGGCAGGTTCGCCGCTTCCGAGGCGTTGATCGAGGAGGCGCTCGCCCTCGGGGAGCGCGCGCACATCGAGGCGGCGGAACACCTCTACCACCAGCACAAGACCTCGGTCGCCCTGGCGCGGGGCGACCGCGCGGAGACCGAGGCCCAGCTCGCCGCGTACGCAAGGCGGATGTCGCAGCGCCCGGAGTTCACCGCGTTCGGCCACTGCGTCAGCGCGCTCGTGCAGGCGAAGCTCGGGAAAACCGCGGAGCCCAAAGCGTTTCTCGACATGGCGATGTCGCAGGGCGCTCCGTCGATCGCCGGGCAGCCGCTGGGGATCTGCCTGCTGACGATGCTTTCGGAGATCGCCTACCGAACCGGCGCTCATGATCACGCCGAGGCGTTGTTCGAGGTGTTGCGCCCCTACGACGGGTGCGTCGCGGTCGGCGCCGGAGTGGTGCACGGCCTGGTGTCGCACGCGCTCGGCCTGATGGCGATGATGTTGTCCCGTGCGGACGCCGATGGCTATCTCACCGCCGCGGCTTCGCAGGCCAAGTCGATGCGCGCGCGTCCGTTGTTCGCCCGCATCAGCCTGGACCACGCGCGGTTGCTGGCCGGGACGGCGCGCGGCGCGGCGTTGGCGGCCGAGGTCCGGGACGAGTGCGCCGAGCTCGGGATGGAGCTGCTGCACGGGGAAGCGCTCGGCCACGTGGCACCGGCCGAGGTCACGCGGTCCGCGTCGCTGCGCCGCGAGGGCGAGTACTGGTCACTCCACTGTGGACAGAGCGTGGTGCGGCTGAAGAACACCAAGGGGATCGGCTACCTGGTACGGCTGCTGTCCCGGCCCGGCGCCGAGCTGCACGTCCTCGACCTCGTCGGAGAGGAAAGCGTTACCCAGCAAGGACTTCCCGTGCTCGACGCGGCGGCGAAGTCGGCCTACCGCGCCCGGCTGGCCGAGCTGCGGGCGGATCGTGACGAGGCGGAGTCCTACAACGACCCGGCCCGCGTCGACAGCGTCCAGGCGGAGATCGACGCGCTGGTCCGGGAGCTCAGCGGCGCGGTGGGGCTCGGCGGGCGGGACCGCAGGACCGGCTCCAGCGCGGAACGCGCCCGGCTCAACGTGACCCGCAGCCTGCGCACGATCATCGCGCGGATCACCGAGGGCGACCCGGAGCTCGGCCACCACCTGGACACCACGATCCGCACCGGCTCCTACTGCGAGTACCGCCCAGGCCCGCGTCCGCCCGTCAAGTGGACCTGGTGACCGTGGTTGGGGCGTCTTCAAGTACACCCCACCCCCGCTGAAACCGTCGCAAACAGCTACATACCCCCGGGGAGCCGCTGCCGGGGTTTGCTGCTGTTAAAGACGGAACTTGCCCGGGTGCGTCGGACTTGAAGACGCCACAACCCGCGGTGAGCAGTGACGAGGGCGCCCCGAGTGATGCGTGTGCGGGGCGCCCTCGTGATGTGCGTCAGGTCAGCTGCGAACCATCTTGCGGAGCACGTACTGCATGATGCCGCCGTTGCGGTAGTAGTCCGCCTCGCCGGGGGTGTCGATGCGGACGACCGCGTCGAACTCCACCTTCTCGCCACCGGACTTGGTCGCGGTGACCTTCACGGTGCGCGGCGTCGAGCCCTCGTTCAGCTCGGTCACCCCCGCCACGTCGAAGGTCTCGGTGCCGTCGAGGCCGAGGGACGCGGCGGTCTGCCCCTGCGGGAACTGGAGCGGGAGCACGCCCATGCCGATCAGGTTCGAGCGGTGGATGCGCTCGAAGGACTCGGCGATGACCACGCGCACGCCCAGCAGGCTGGTGCCCTTCGCCGCCCAGTCCCGCGAGGAACCCGATCCGTACTCCTTGCCCGCCAGCACAACCAGCGGCACGCCCGCCTCAGCGTAGGCCGCCGACGCGTCGTAGATCGTGGTCTGCTCGCCGTCCGCGAGGAAGTTGCGGGTGAAGCCGCCCTGCACGTCGTCCAGGAGCAGGTTGCGCAGGCGGATGTTGGCGAAGGTGCCCCGGATCATCACCTCGTGGTTGCCGCGGCGGGAACCGTAGGAGTTGAAGTCCTTGCGCTCCACGCCGTGCTCGGTGAGGTACTTGCCCGCGGGCGAGTCCGGCTTGATCGAACCGGCCGGGGAGATGTGGTCGGTGGTGACCGAGTCGCCCAGCAGCGCCAGCACCCGCGCGCCGGAGACGTCGGTGACCGGCGTGGTCTCCATCGTCATGCCCTCGAAGTACGGGGGCTTGCGGACGTAGGTGGAGTCGCCGTCCCACTCGAAGGTCTTGCCGGTCGGCGTCGGCAGCGAGCGCCAGCGCTCGTCACCGGCGAAGACGTCGGCGTAGTCCTTGACGAACATCTCCGAGGAGATCGAGCTGGAGATGACGTCCTGGATCTCCTGCGGCGTCGGCCAGATGTCGGCCAGGAACACCGGCTTGCCGTCGGGGTCCTTGCCCAGCGGCTCGTTGTCCAGGTCGAGGTCCATCGTGCCCGCGAGGGCGTATGCCACCACCAGCGGCGGGGACGCCAGGTAGTTCATCTTGATGTCGGGGCTGATCCGGCCCTCGAAGTTGCGGTTGCCGGAGAGCACCGAGACCACCGACAGGTCGTTGTCGTTGATCGCCTGCGAGATCTCCTCCGGCAGTGGGCCGGAGTTGCCGATGCAGGTGACGCAGCCGTAGCCGACCAGGTGGAAGCCGAGCTTCTCCAGGTACGGCAGCAGCTCCGCCTTCTCGTAGTAGTCCATGACGACCTTGGAGCCCGGCGCCAGGGAGGTCTTCACCCACGGCTTGCTGCTCAGGCCGCGCTCGACGGCGTTCTTCGCCAGCAGCGCCGCGCCGATCATCACCGACGGGTTGGAGGTGTTGGTGCACGAGGTGATCGACGCGATCGCCACGTGCCCGTGGTCCAGCGTGGTCTCGGTGCCGTCGGCCAGGGTCACCGGGACGCGCTTGCTGACGCGGCCCTCCGCGCTGGGCAGCGCGTGCGGCTGGTCCTTGCCGTTGGACGTGGTGATCGACGGGGCGTCCGAAGCCGGGAACGACTCCTCGGACGCCTCATCGGCGTTGCCCTGCTCCTCGGCGACGGCGTAGTCGCCGAGCACGCCGCGGAACTTCGTCTTGGCCTCGGCGAGCACGATCCGGTCCTGCGGCCGCTTCGGGCCCGCGATGGACGGGACCACGGTGGACAGGTCCAGCTCGATGTGCTCGGAGTAGTCCGGCTCGGCGGCCGGGTCGTGCCAGAGGCCCTGCTCCTTGGCGTAGGCCTCGACCAGCGCCAGCTGCTCGGCGGGGCGCCCGGTGAGCTTGAGGTAGTTCACCGTCTCCTGGTCGATCGGGAAGATCGCCGCGGTGGAGCCGAACTCCGGGCTCATGTTGCCGATGGTGGCGCGGTTGGCCAGCGGCACCGCGGTCACGCCGGAGCCGTAGAACTCGACGAACTTGCCGACGACGCCGTGCTTGCGCAGCATCTCGGTGATCGTCAGCACCAGGTCGGTCGCGGTGGTGCCGGGGGGCATCTCGCCGTGCAGCTTGAAGCCGACCACGCGCGGGATCAGCATCGACACCGGCTGGCCGAGCATGGCCGCCTCGGCCTCGATGCCGCCGACGCCCCAGCCCAGCACGCCGATGCCGTTGACCATCGTGGTGTGGCTGTCGGTGCCGACCACCGTGTCCGGGTACGCCTGACCGTTGCGGGTCATCACCACGCGGGCCAGGTGCTCGATGTTGACCTGGTGCACGATGCCGGTGCCGGGCGGGACGACCTTGAACTCGTCGAAGGCGCTCTGGCCCCAGCGCAGGAACTGGTAGCGCTCCTTGTTGCGCTGGTACTCCAGGTCCACGTTGCGCTCGAAGGCGTCCGGGCGCGCGAAGACGTCGGCGATCACCGAGTGGTCGATGACGAGTTCGGCCGGGGCCAGCGGGTTGACCTTGGTGGGGTCGCCGCCGAGACCGGTCACGGCCTCGCGCATGGTGGCCAGGTCGACGACGCAGGGAACGCCGGTGAAGTCCTGCATGATCACGCGCGCCGGGGTGAACTGGATCTCCGTCGCCGGGTCGGCCGACGAGTCCCAGCTGCCGAGAGCGCGGACGTGGTCGGCGGTGATGTTGGCGCCGTCCTCGGTGCGGAGCAGGTTCTCCAGCAGGACCTTCAGGCTGTACGGCAGGCGCGCGGCGCCGTCGACGGCGCTCAGGCGGAAGATCTCGTACGAGGCGTCGCCGACGGCCAGTGTGCCGCGGGCACCGAAGCTGTCCTTGCTCGCAGGTGCAGTCACGTGAAACTCCATCACGGGCGGTGAGTCCGGGAACGGGGGCGAGTCTTGCGCACTCTCACGGAGTTCGCTGGCGCACCCCTCACTTGAGGCAAACAGTACGCTTGTCCTGTATTCGCGTTCAACCCGGGTCCCACGTGGCGTCTGGCACTGTGGTTCCCGTGATCGGACTGACCGGCGTCGGCAAGCGCTACGGGCGCGGGCCGTGGGTGCTCAGGGGTGTCGACCTCGACGTGGGGCCTGCGGAACTGGTCGTTCTGCTAGGTGTCAACGGCAGCGGCAAGTCCACGTTGATGCGCGTGCTCGCGGGCATCGTCGCACCCACCGAGGGCGCTGTCGCCGGGAGGAGCGCGGTCGGTTTCGTGCCGGAGCGGTTCCCCGCCGGGCTCAGGCTCTCCGCCCGCGACTACCTCCGCCACCAGTCGGCGATCCGCGGTGCCGCCGACACCGGCATGGAGCTGCTGGAGCGCCTCGGCTTCGCCGGGGACCCCGACCGCCCCATGGCCGAGCTGTCGAAGGGCAACACCCAGCGCGTCGCGCTGGCCCAGGCCGTCGTCGCCCGCCCCGCCCTCCTCGTCCTCGACGAGCCCTTCGCCGGTCTCGACGAGCACTCCCGCGCCGAACTCTGCGCGATGATCAACACCGCCGTCGCGGACGGCGCGGCGGCCGTGGTCACCGATCACACCGGCACCCGCTCCAGGCTTGCCGCGACGCGTACCGTCGCGGTCGCCGACGGCTCGGTGCGCGTGGTCGACACCGACTCCGGCGGCACCGGCGCGGTGGTCCTCGCCTGCCCGCCCGACCTGCACGCCGAGGTGATCTCGCTCCCCGGAGTGCTCCAGTCCTCGCGGGGCCCACTGGTGCGCCTGGAGGTGCTCGGCGCGGAGGTCGACTCCGTCCTCACCGCCGCCCTCGCCCTCGGCTGCTCGGTGCAAGAGGTTCGCCGGACGGAGCAGCCCGCATGAGGCCCCTGGTCCGCTACCTCGCCGCCGAGTTGATCAGCTCCCAGCGGTGGTTCCCGCCGATGGTCGTCTTCGCCGCCGTCTTCGGCATGCTCTACTCCACCGGCGCGGGCCCCGCGATCCCCGCCTATGGCGCCACCGTGATGCTGTTGTTCCCGGTCAGCGCCTGGCTCAGTGCCGTGGTGGCGAACAGCGAGGACCCCGTGACCCGCATGGTCACGATCACCGCCGCCGGTGGTTGGCGCCGCGCGTCCACCGGAGTGCTGCTGCTCGCGGTGCTGTGCAACGCCCTGCTCGTGGTTCTTTCCGTCCTGGTCCCGATCGCGGTGAACCCCGAGCCGTACCCGCTGTCCACCGTGCTGATCGGCCTCGGCGCTCACGTCGTCGCCGTTGCTCTGGGCATCGCCCTCGGCCTGTTGTGCGCGCGTCCCGTGCTGGCCGGTCCCGGGTGGACGATGAGCGCTCTGATCGTCGTGATGCTCGTCGCCGTGGGGTTGGGCCGCGTTCCGCCGCTCGGTGATCTGGTCGGCCAGATGTTCGTCCCGGCTTCCCCGTCCGTGCTCGCCGCTTCGCTCGCGTGGCACATTCCGTTGGCGCTCGCAGTCCTTGGCGCGGCCCAGGTGGTGATCAACCAGATCGGCACTCGGCGCCTCTAGAAGGGCGCGGGTTCTCCGATCGGCTCGATTTCTGATTCGTAGGTCTTGCCTTCTGGTGTGGTCCAGACGTGGCGTCCGTCTTCGAGGTTGTGGCATTGCCAGCTGGTTTCGTGCTTCATGCGGTGGTGCCTGCGGCATTTCGGCCGGAGGTTGTCGACTGACGTGTTGCTTCCGTTGAAGGGGCAGCAGTGGTCGAGGTCGCAGCGGTGCACCGGCTGGCGGCATCCGATCATCGTGCAGTGGGGGTAGCGGGCCGCGATCAGCTCCCGCTGCTTGGTGGTGGGCCGGTAGGTGGTGACATCCTCCGCGATTCCGGTCACCGGGTCGGTGAGGATGCGCTTCCAGATCCCTCCTGCGGCGACATCCCGTGCGATCTTGATGGGCAGCGGCCCGTGCCCCTGGAGGATGGCGGGGTCGTCGTCCATGCCGATGAGTGAGCTGATGGCCATGGTGAGGTTGACCGTCACCTGACCCTGCGGGGCACCGGTTTCCTTACCCAGCAACAGGTCCAGGGCCACGTCGACGCGTTTCTGGTCCAACGCTCGGCCGTCCTTCGGTAGGCCGCGTGCGATGGCGTCGATGTGGTCGAAGGCGAGGGCGGTGTCGAGGGCGGGCATGATCAGGCGGAGTGAGGCCATGCCGTCGTCAAGGTTGGTTTTCTCCACCTTGCGTTGCTCGCGCTTCTCCTGATGGCGGTGTTCGGCGGCGGTGGGGTCGAGTCGGTCGATGTAGCGGCGCGCGTACTGGCGGGTGGCGGAGTAGGCGTTGTTCTCCGCATGGGCCAACAACACTTGTTCGGCGGTGGCGGCCTGCACGGCGGAGAGGGGCTGAAGGAGTTCGACGATCATCAACGCCTTCCCCTCGTCGACGCGGCCTTCGGCCAGCGCCTGCAAGACCACGGGGCGCGCGGTCAAATCTGAGGCTTTCGCTAGCAGTCGTGATGCTTTCTCCTTCGAGATCCGTAACAGCGGCATCAGCAACTCCTCGGCGTACTCACGTTCGGCGGGTCGGAGCTGCGCGACGTACTCCATCAACGCCACCAGGAATTCGACGACGGCTTTACCGATACCGGTGAACGTTGACTTGACTTTCGCGTCAGTAGCATCGAGGGCCATGTCCCCATTTTATCGCATAATAATAGTGGATCATGGCTCTAAAGGATGAATTGCCAGGCGCCCGAAAAGCCCGAAACGCAACCCCCACGAAACAGCAAGCCGCACATGAAAGCGGGTCGGCTTTACCTGGGGTGCGCGTGCCATACGCTTGTCGCGAGGGCCGGGGTTTCATCCCGTGCCCCTGTGAGGCCCAAGGGCACGCGCAAGGGGCCCCCAGGTCAAGCCGACCCCCACGCTGGAAGCCCAGCGCCCCCCCCCCGCTGGAAGTCCAGCCGTCCCCTGCTGGAAGCCCAGCCACACGCCCTGGAAGCCCAGCCCACCAGAGCTGGAAGCCCAGCCACGCAAGCAGGAAGCTCAGCCACACACGCCGGAAGTCCAGCCCACACAAGCAGGAAACCCCCCGAAAGGCACAACGTGAAAGAGCACCTCAAGCAGTACCTCAACGAAGCCCGCCAAGCCATCCTCTGGAAACTGGAAGACCTCGACGACCACCAGATCCGCCAACCGAAAACCCCCACCGGCACCAATCTGCTCGGACTCGTCAAACACCTCACCGGCTGCGAAGCGGGCTACTTCAGTTTCGGCCGCCCCTTCGACATCCCGTGGCTCGACAACCCCGAACCCGGAATCGACATGCGCGCCACCGACGACGAGTCCCGCGAAGAAATCGTCGACCGCTATAAAAGGGCGTGTGCTCATGCCGATGAGACGATCGACGCGCTACCCCTCGATGCGACGACCAATGTCTGGGGTCAGGAAGTCACGCTCCACAAGATCCTCGTGCACATGATCGCCGAAACCCACCGCCACGCCGGGCACGCCGACATCGTGCGCGAGCTGATCGATGGCGCGGTGGGGCGCTTGAAGGACGACTAGGCGGCGTCGGTGGACCGCAACATGGGCACGGAACGATGATCCGGCGAAGGCGGCGCGGGCAGGCGCGATTGGCGGTGCAGCGCGTAGAGCAATCCCAAGCCCACCAACAACAATCCGTGCGACGCGACACGAGCGAACGGCACGGTGCCCACGATGAGGTCGTGCACCGAATACCCGATGAGCATCACGAGGAACCCGGAGAGCACGGCCAGCAGCCCGGCGACGGCGCGCGTGCGGAGCGCGGCCCAGAGCATCCCTACAGCGAGGCCGATGTTCCACGCGGTGCTCTCGTTGGACAGGTGCCCGGACATCAGTCCGCCGTGCGCGGCGTCCACACCGATCAACTGCGCGATGCCGAGAGCCAACTGAGTTGTGGCGACCGCGACGAGCGCCGCGCGGGTCCACCGGCCGGGCTGGCGGGGCGCGGGGGCCGCGGCGAGCACGGCGGGGACGAGGTCGGGCGGGGTCACCGCTGGCCGCACGCGCAGCGTCCTGGTCAGCGCCGATGCCCGCTCCTGCCACGCCTGGCAGTCCGGACAGCCGGAAAGGTGCGCGTCGGGGTCGACGGGCTCCGGCTCGCCGTCCATCCTGGCTGAGAGCGCTTCACGGCAGGTCGCACAGTTCACACTCTGATTGTCGGCCCAGAGCAGGGGTGAGTTCCCACCGGACGGGTGGATTACGCTTGGACGTCGTGACTGTCCCGGAGGGTGACGACGAGCGCGTGACGCAGTGGGCGTTGGACGCGGGTGCGGGCGACCGCGCCGCGCTCGAACGGTTCATCCGCGCCACGCAGCGCGACGTGTGGCGTTTCGTCGCCCACCTCTCCGATGTGCGCTCCGCCGACGACCTCGCGCAGGAGACCTACCTCCGCGCCCTGGGCAGCCTCCACCGCTTCGCCGCCCGTTCCTCCGCGCGCACGTGGCTGCTGTCCATCGCCCGCCGCGTCGTCGTCGACCAGGTCCGCGCGGCCGTGGTCCGCCCGCGCACCGCCGCCGGGGTGGACTGGGTCGCCGAGGCCGACGCCGCGCGGTCCCGGAGCACCGCGGCCGGGTTCGAGGACGTGGTGGAGCTGAACCTGCTGCTCGACGGCCTCGCCGAGGACCGCCGCGAAGCGCTGGTGCTGACCCAGGTGCTCGGCCTGTCCTACGCCGAGGCCGCCGACGTCTGCGACTGCCCGGTCGGCACGATCCGCTCGCGCGTCGCCCGCGCTCGCGATGACCTGCTCGAACTCACCGAGCAGCGCGACACCGGCTGAGCGTTACCGACTCGTCACCAACGCCTGGAACTCCCGCCCGCTGTTCGACGACCACTCGAACATGCGGATCACGCCACAGGCAGGGAAGGCCATGGGTGTCACGGTGACCGGCTTCGACGCCGCCACCGCGAGCGACACCGACATCCGGGCGATCGCCGACGCGGTCTACCGGGACAAGATCGTGCTGCTCAAGGGCCAGGACCTGAGCCCGCGCGAGTTCCTTGACCTGGGCGCCCGCTTCGGCGAGCCCGTCACCTACTACCAGCCGATGTACCGGCACCCGGAGCTGGCGGAGATCTTCGTCTCCGCCAACGAGGGCGGCTACGGGGTGCCGAAGACCGGGAAGTTCTGGCACTCCGACTACCAGTTCATGCCGGAACCGTTCAGCATCACGCTGATCCACCCGCAGGTCGTTCCGAGCAGGAACCGCGGCACGTACTTCATCGACATGGGCAAGGCGTACGAGCGCTTACCCGAGGACCTGCGCAAGGCAATCGTGGGCACGACGAGCTTCCACAGCGCGCGCCGCTACTTCAAGATCCGGCCCGAGGACGTCTACCGGCCGATCTGGGAGGTCATGGAGGACATCGAGCGCGAGACGCCGCCGGTCGCGCAGCCCACGGTCTTCGCCCACCCCGTGACGGGGGAGTCCGTGCTGTTCATCAGCGAGGGCTTCACCTACGCAATCGAAGGCGCTGATGACGGTGTCCTGCAACGGCTGCTGCACGAGACCGGGCAGCTCGACCCGGAGTGCGCGCACCCGAACATCCACCTCCAGACCTACGAGCAGGGCGATCTGCTGATCTGGGACAACCGCAGCCTGATCCACCGCGCGCTGCACACGACCACTCCGGAGCCCACGGTCTCCCACCGCGTCACGGTGATGGACGAGCACAAGCTCTACGCGCGGGCGCTGTGATGGGCGACGTGCTGCTGGAGCGCGTGCTCCGTCCGTACAAAGTGGACTGTCGTTACCTGCTCGCCGCCGACGTGAGCGGGGAAGCCGCCGCGCGCGGTGACTTCGCCATCCCGGAGTCCTGCTACATCGACGACACCGGGCACTTCAACTCGGTCGAGTTCAACATCTGCTACAACCAGCTGGTCTACTACCTGATGGCGCGGGCGGTGCGGGACGGCACGATGCCCGACTTCGCGACGTGGACGATGGAGGACTACTGGCGCAAGCAGTTGCCGGACATCCTCATCGCCTCCTTCGAGTCCCGGTTCAAGCGGCCCATCAACGCACGCCGGTTCTGCGGCGAGGTCACGATCGGCGACATCCGCTACCGCGAGTCGACGCGGCCCATGTTGTTGGCGCACACGGAAGTGCGGTTCTGGGACGACGACGGCGGAGCAGCGCAGGGCAAGGTCCTCCTGGCGATCATGGAGCCGCCGCGTGCTTGAGCGAACCTTGGGCGGTGCCCTGCGCGCACAGGTGTCCGGGCGCACCGCTTTGATCTGCGGGGAAACCAGACTGTCCTATGTGGATCTCGATCGCGAAGCGGACCGCATCGCCAGCCGTCTGAGCGCCGGTCAGCGAGTCGCCTTCCTGGGCAAGGAATCCCCGCTCTACTACGAGCTGCTGTTCGGCTGTTCGCGATCGGGCGCGGTGCTCGTGCCGATCAACTGGCGGCTCACCGCGGCCGAGGTGCGGCACATTGTCGAGGACTCCGGCGCGACCGTGATCTTCGCCGATCGCAGCTGTGCCAAGGCCGTCCCTGAGATGCCCGTTGTGTGGCTGGAGGACTTCGAAGCCTGGAAGGGCTCGGCGCCGGAAGGCAAGCCGGTCGCGTCCGGGCCGGATGACGCGGTGGCGCAGCTCTACACGAGCGGTACCACCGGCCTGCCCAAGGGAGTGGTGCTCGGCCAGCGTGGCTTCTTCGAGGTGCGCGCGGCCCTGGAGGGTAGCGGTCTCGACTGGCTGGACTGGCACTCCGACGACATCAGTCTTGTTGGTGTGCCTGGGTTTCACATCGGCGGGCTGTGGTGGGCGGTGCAGGGGTTGACCGCGGGCATCACCAACGTGATCATGCCCGCGTTCGCTCCTCGTGAGGCGGTCCGGCTCGTGCGCGAGCACGGGGTGACGATCACCTGCGTCGTGCCCGCGATGCTGCGGCTGATGCTCGACGAACGCCGACAGCTGACCGGCCTCCGCAAGATCGTCTACGGTGGCTCGCCGATCTCCGAGGCGTTGCTGTCGCGGTGCCTGGACGAGGTCGGATGCGAGCTGGCGCAGATCTACGGGCTCACCGAGACCGGCAACACCGCGGTCTGCCTGCCGCCGTCCGAGCACGTGCCGGGCGGCCCGCGCATGCAGGCGGCAGGACGGCCGTACCCCGGCTTCGCCGCGGAGATCCGGGACGCTTCCGGGCTGCCGCTCCCGGTGGGCGAGGTCGGCGAGGTGTGGCTGCGCAGCCCGGCGAACATGCTGGAGTACTGGCGCAATCCCACCGCGACGGCAGAGTCCCTTGTGGACGGGTGGCTGCGCACCGGGGACGCGGGATGTGTGGACGAGGAGGGCTACGTCTTCCTCCGCGACCGCATCAAGGACATGATCATCGTGGCGGGGGAGAACGTGTACCCGGCCGAGATCGAGGGCGTGCTCGCCGGGCATCCGGCGGTGGCCGACTCCGCGGTGATCGGTGTTCCCGACGAGCGGTGGGGCGAAGCGGTGCACGCCTTCGTCGTGACGAAGGAGAAGGCCACCGCGCGGGAGCTGATGACTTTCCTCCAGGGCAAGCTGGCCTCGTTCAAGCTGCCGCTGCGCTACGAGTTCGTCGAGGCGATCCCGCGCAACCCGAGCGGCAAGGTGCTGCGCCGAGTGTTGCGCGAGCAGTTCTGGCACGACCGGGAGCGGCAGGTCAACTGACGTGTCCCTGACGCTGAACCAACTTCGGGCCGACATCGCCGAGTTCCTGCTGATGGAACCGGAGGAGCTGACCGACGACCTCAACCTCTACGATGCCGGGCTGGACTCCGTTCGCCTGCTGACGATCGTGGACCGCTGGCGCGAGCACGGCGTGCACGTCAACTTCGCCGAGCTCATGGAGCGGCCCACCGTCGCCGACTGGTGGCCGATGCTGTCGACCACCTCTGAAAGGCCGCAGTCCAAGCAAGCGCTGACCCCGGCACAGCAGGGGATTCGGGCCGCGCAGCTGCTCGATCCGGCCAGTCCGGCGTACAACACCGGCGAGTACGTCGAGATCCGCGGCCCGATCGATTCGGACCTGTTCGAACGCGCTCTTCAGCAGGTGACAGACGACATTGGCAGTCCACAGTGGACGTTTCACCGCGCCAACGCCTCGATGGAAGCCGCGTTGGAGTGGATGCGGCGAGACCTGGCGACGCCGGTCGACATCGAGTCCGGTGCGCTGTTCGGGCACGCGTTGTTCCAGGTAGAAGACGAGATCTTCCTTTGGTACCACCGCGTTCACCACATCGCGCTGGACGGCTACGGGGTCGCGCTCGTCGCCCGGCGGCTGGCCGAGGTCTACACCGCGCTGGCTGAAGGGCGCGTGCCTGACCCGCACAGATTCGGGTCACTGGCGGACATCGTCGAACCGACGACGGACTCACGCCAGTACTGGCTGGACTACCTCGAAGGTTGCCCGCCCGCATTGAGCTTCGCCGAGGGAACGGGGCTGCCATCGCGGGACTTCCACCGGGTTCGCGCGCGGGCGGAGGCGAAGCCGGATCTCGTGGTCGCGGCGGTTGCCTCCTACCTCAGCCACACGAGCGGCGCGGAGGAGGTCGTGCTCGGCCTGCCTGTGCTGAACCGTCCCGACTCGGCGGCGCTGAGCGTCCCGTGCACAGTGCTCAACGCGATTCCGTTGCGGTTGCGGGTTGATACCGACGACCTCACCGTGCTTGCGCACAGGGCGGCCGAGGATCTGCGGCGGAGTTTGCCGCACCAGCACTACCGCTTCGAGCAGCTCCGCCGAGATCTTGGCCTGCACAGGCGATTGTTCGGCCCGGTCGTCAACGTGATGCCGTTCGACTACGACTTCACCTTCGCGGGCGCGGTGTGTCAGGCGCACAACCTCTCCGCGGGGCCGGTTGAGGACATCGCGGTGAACGTCTACGACCGCCGGGACGGCGCTGGCATCGAGGTTGTCGTTGACGGCAACCCAGACCGCTACTCCGTCGAAGACCTCGATCGCCACCTTGACGGCATCCTGGGATTCCTTGGTGGGCAACGATCTGTGCTCGATGGAGGCCCGCTTCCGCCAGTGCGGTCAGTATCGGAGCTGATCCGCGAACAAGATCCACACGCGACCGCGATCGAGTGTGGCGATCAGCGGCTGACCTACGGCGAGCTCACCGGGGCGACCGAGCGCCTGGTTCAGGTCAAGCCCACGCGGGACATCGACACTGTCGCTCGGATCGTTGGCGCGGTGCTCGCGGGCAGCACGTACGCACCGTTCGAAGAACCCTTGCCGGACATGGGTTTTGACGATGCGGCATATGTGATCCAGACGTCGGGGTCGACCGGGGAGCCGCGCAGCGTGGTGGTCGGGCACAGCGCGCTGAACGCCTTCGTCGCCGCCGCGGTGGAGCGCTACGACCTCCGGGAAACCGACCGCGTTCTCCAGTTCGCGCCGCTGAACTTCGACGCGAGCGTTGAGGAGATCTTCCCGATCCTGTGCGTCGGCGGCACGCTCGTCCTGCGCACCGACGAGATGACCGGGTCACCCCAAGCACTTCTGCGGGCGTGCGCGGAGCAGCGGATCACCGTGCTCGACCTGCCCACGGCGTACTGGCACGAGCTGGCGTACGCGATGCCACCGCTGCCGGAGTCGCTGCGCCTGGTGATCATCGGCGGAGAAGCCGTGCTGCCGGAACGCGTTGAGCGCTGGCACAAGGCGCAGCCCGACGCACGCTTGATCAACACCTATGGCCCCACCGAAGCCACAGTGGTCGCCACAGCGGCTGATCTCGTTGCGGGGGGCGGAGTTCCCATCGGACGGCCGTTGCGCGGAGTGAAGGCGATCGTGGCCGACGCAGCCGGGAAGCCGCTGCCGATCGGCGTGCCGGGGGAACTGTGGCTCGCCGGAGCCGGGCTCGCGCTCGGCTATCTCGGTGAGCCCGACCTAACCGCCGAGCGCTTCCGCGAAGTAGACGGCGAGCGCGCTTATCGCACCGGGGACCGCGTCCGGCTCGGCCGGGACGGGCATCTCCACCACCTCGGCCGCCTCGACGACGAGGTCAAGATCAGCGGTCACCGCGTCTCGCCCGGCGCGGTGGAGGCCGCGTTGGTCCGGCACCCGGCGGTGCGGGCGGCGATGGTCACCGCACACGCACGGCCGGACGGCACCAAGGTGCTCACCGCGCAGGTGGTGACCGACCTGCGCGAGCACCTCCGTGAACAGTTGCCCGCGGCCGTCATCCCGAGCGTCATCGAGCTCGTGGATGCGTTGCCCCGCAAACGTTCCGGCAAGCTCGACCGAACGTCCGCGAACGACGGTACGGTGCTCGGCATCATGCGTCACGTGCTGGGCCGACTCGATCTGTCCACTGAGGACGATTTCTTCGAGTCCGGTGGTCAGTCGCTCCAGACGATCCAGGTCGCGAACCGCGTCGGAGCCGCGCTCGGCGTCGAGGTGCCCGCCACCCTGGTGTTCCGGCACCCCACGGCGGGCGGCCTCGCGCGGGCGCTCGACGGCGGTGAGGAGCGGCCGAAAGGAGCGCCGGAGGAGGACGCGGTGCTCGACCGCGACATCCTGCCCGGTCGAACGAGTGTGCGGTCCGGGCGCATCCTGCTGACCGGCGCCACGGGCTTCGTCGGCGGGCACCTCCTGGCCGAGCTGCGCCGCACCACGGACGCGGAGATCATCTGCCTCGCCCGCCCGGAGTACGACCTCACGAAGCCCTGGCTGGGCCTGGACGTGCGGACATGGCAGGACTTGGCGCGGGTTGACGCGATCTACCACTGTGCGGCCGAGGTCAGCCTGCTGCGGGGATACGACAGTGTGCGCGCTGCGAACGTCGAAGGCACTCGTTCACTGCTGCGGCTCGCAGCTGCGGGAGCGCCGTCGCGGTTCCACTACGTGTCCACAGTGTCCGTCCTGACCGAACGCCACACCGGATACCAGCAGAGCAAGTGGGTGGCCGAACAGCTCGTCCTCGAAGCCGGTCGACGTGGGCTCGACACCACGATCCACCGCCTCGGCCGTGTCGCCGGCCCGACCCTCAACCCGCACGACGTGCTGTGGCAGCTGCTGCTCAAGGGGATTCCGGCCGGAGTCGTCCCGAGGCTGCACCACGCCGAGCCGTGGGTCGACGCACGGGACGCCGCCCGCGAGATCTTGGCTCAACACAGCGGAGTTCACACCGTCCTGCCGGAGAGCCGCATCGTGCTCAGCGACCTGTACGCGTGGATCGCCGACTACGGCTACCCCGTGGAGGTGTGCTCGCGTGCGGAATGGCGCGCGCGTGTCACCGACCTCGATCCAGCGACTCTCGCCCTACTCGACCTGTGGTCGGATTCCGAAGAACCCGAGGAGTCCTCCACAGTGGACAAAGAGGTCGTGCACCGACTTCTGGACCACTGCGTCGCCGCAGGTTTGCTTCCCGCCGCCAACTAGGAGAATCAACATGCAGTTCAAGCGCACCGCATTAGCACTGGTGTTCCTCACCGTCGCCGGGTGCGGCACATCGACGGGTGCGGCGCAGCAGCCACCGGCGCCGGGCTACCCGGTGACGGTCTCCAACTGCGGCAAGGACGTCACCTTCCAACGCCCGCCGAGCCGGACCGTGGTGATGAACGGCGGATCAGTCGCCGAAGTGTCCACATTGGTCGCTTTGGGGCTCGGGGACCGCGTCGTGGCCAACTCGCAG
This sequence comes from Allokutzneria sp. A3M-2-11 16, assembly GCF_024213555.1. GTDB lineage: Bacteria > Actinomycetota > Actinomycetes > Mycobacteriales > Pseudonocardiaceae > Allokutzneria. The sequence continues at coordinate 328,800 of NZ_JANAVO010000003.1, forward strand.
TCCTACGGCGCGTCGGACGAGCCGGGTCGTGCCGAGGCCATCGCGAAGCTGCCCACGGGTGGGATCAAGCTCAACGACCAGCTGGACATCCCGCGTGAGGCGATGCTCGGCCTGCGCCCGGACTTCGTGCTCGCGACCTACGGCGGCGGCTTCGACGGCAGTCGCGGCTTCGCCACGCGGGAGGACCTCGGCGCGATCGGCGCGAACACCTATGTGCCCGCGAAGATGTGTGGCACCGGCGGAAAGCAGGCCGTCGAGGACAGTTACGCGATGCTCCGCGACCTCGGCCGGATCTACGGTGTCAGCGACCGCGCCGAGCGGCTGATCGACGACTCGCAGCGGCGGATCGCGCAGGTCGAGGCGCGGGTGAAGGACAAACCCAAGCCGAGGGTCATGCTGATCATCCCGGGCATGGACATGGGTGCCGGTGACTTCAGCTCCGTTGGTGCACAAGGGATCTGGAACGACATCATCACGCGCGCGGGCGGGGTGAACGCGTTCGCCGACAGCGCGCCGCAGCTGTTCGCCAACCTGAGCAAGGAGCAGCTCGCCGCCGCCCAGCTCGACGCCGTGATCATCGTGAACTACCAGAACCCCGACCCCAACGCCTCCGCGACCAAGCTCTACGACCAGTTCCCGCAGTGGGCGGCGGCGAAGGCGAAGCGGCACGTGGTGCTCTCCGACTCCATCTACTTCGGACCGAATAACGCCACGGCGGTCGAGCGCATCGCCGCGTTGCTCCACCCCGTCCAGTGAAGAGCGCTTGTGCGGTGCTGCTCGTTGTGGTCATGGTCGTGGCCACCACGATCGGCTCCGTCGGCATTCCGCTCGGCGACGCGTGGTCGGTGATTATGGGTCACATCACGGGGAACACCGCCGGGCTCGATCCGGTCGCCGACCAGATCCTTTGGCAGTACCGGGTTCCCCGGGTGCTCCTTGCCGCATTGTGCGGAGCCGGACTGTCGGTGGCGGGCGTTGTCCTCCAGGCTCTGGTCGCGAACCCGTTGGCCGACCCCTATGTGCTGGGCATCTCCTCCGGCGCTTCGGTTGGCGCGGTTCTCGTGTTGACCGCCGGAGTTGGAACGCTGGGCGTTTCGTCGGCCGCATTCCTTGGCGCAGCAGTATCGGTGGCGGTTGTGTTCGCGCTCGGCCAGCAGCGCGGAAGGCTCGTGCCGACGCGCTTGGTGCTCGTCGGCGTCGCGGTCGGCTATGTGCTTTCCGCGCTGACGAGCTACATCCAGTTGCGCGCGAACCCGAACGAGCTGAAGTCGGTGATGTTCTGGCTCCTCGGCAGCGTCGCGGGCGCGCGGTGGGATCAGCTTTGGCTGGTGAGTGCCGTGGTGCTGAGCACCGTCGCCGCGCTCATGTTCTACGGGCGGCGGCTCAACGCGCTGGTCACCGGCGAGGAGTCCGCGACTTCGCTCGGCGTGGACGTCCGGCGGGCGCGAATCGGCCTGCTGCTGACGTCCTCGCTGCTGACAGGCACGCTGATCGCGGTGGCGGGCGGAGTCGGCTTCGTCGGCCTCATGATCCCGCACCTGGTCCGGTTGATCGTCGGCGCGGACCACCGCCGGGTGCTGCCCTTGGCCGCGTTGGGCGGAGCCCTCTACCTGGTGCTGGTCGACCTGCTCGCGCGCACGTTGGACAGCCCGAACGAGTTCCCGCTGGGCATCTTCACGGCCGCGTTCGGCGCGCCGTTCTTCCTGTGGCTGCTCCGCCGTGGCCGGACGTTGGTGGAGGCATGAGGCTCGACATCGCCGGAATCGGCGTCACCCTCGACGGCAAGCCGATCTTGGACGGGGTGAGCCTGACCGTCCCGCGGGGCTCGGTGGTGGGGCTGGTCGGGCCGAACGGCAGCGGGAAGTCCACGTTGCTGCGCACCGTCTACCGGTCGCTCCGCCCCTTGACGGGAGTCGTCAAGCTCGACGACGCCGACCTGTGGTCCCTGCCGGTCAGGGAGTCGGCGCGGCGGGTCGCGGCGGTCCTCCAGGAAGGCGGCTCCTCGGCGCTGTCCGTGGCCGAAGTCGTTGAGCTGGGCCGAACTCCGCACCACGGCATGGTTTCCCGGACGACGTCCGCCGACCGCGAAGCCGTCCGCGTGGCGATGGAGCGCGCCGGTGTCACGGCGCTGGCGGAGCGGCCCATGGTGTCGCTGTCGGGTGGTGAGCGGCAGCGCGTGCACCTGGCGCGTGCACTGGCGCAGGAGCCCTCGCTGCTGGTGCTCGACGAGCCAACCAACCACTTGGACATCCGGGCCCGTTTCGCGTTGCTGTCGACGGTGCGCGGCCTCGGCGTGACGACGTTGGCGGTGCTGCACGAACTCGATCTGGCGGTCCGCAGCTGTGACCACCTGGTCGTGCTGGACCACGGCAAGGTCGTCGCGGCGGGGGAAGTCCTCGACGCGCTGACACCAACGATCTTCCGCGAGGTCTTCGGCGTGCACGCCAAGGCCGAGCGGCACAGCGATGGGGTGGTCCGCATAACGTACGCGGCTGACCCACTGGGAGACTTGTAGCCATGTCCCACAGCACTGCCACCGAACTTGAACTCATCATCGGTGGGATGACCTGCGCCGCGTGCGCGAATCGTGTGCAGCGCAAGCTGAACAAGCTCGACGGCGTCACCGCGACCGTCAACTACGCGACCGAGAAGGCGGCCGTCACAGCGCCCGCCGGGACCGATCCGCGCACGTTGATCGAGACGGTCGAGCAGGCCGGGTACACCGCGCGGACTGTCACCCAGGCGCCCCCGGCCCAGGACCCAGTGCGCGCGCTGCGGCACCGGCTGTTCGTCGCGCTGGTGCTCTCCGTACCGCTCTGCGACCTGTCACTGGCGTTCTGGTTGCTGCCAGGACTGCGGTTCCCGGGTTGGCAATGGGTGTCGCTCGCCCTGGCCACGCCCGTCGTGCTGTGGTCGGCCGGGCCCTTCCACCGCGCGGCCTTCAAGAACGCCCGCCACGGCGCCGCGTCGATGGACACCCTCGTGTCGATGGGTGTGCTCGCCGCCTACGGCTGGTCGGTGTACTCGCTGCTGTTCACCACCGGCTCCGAGCTGCACACCGGTTTCGAGATCACCACCGAGGCGGGCGGGTCGGTCTACCTCGAAGTCGCCGCTGGTGTGACCGCGTTCCTCCTCGCGGGCCGCTACTTCGAAGCGCGGGCGAAACGCAGTGCTGGCAACGCTTTGCGCGCACTGTCCACTTTGGGCGTCAAGGACGTCACCGTGCTGCGCGACGGCTCGCAGGTCGTGCTGCCGATCGCTCAGCTCAAGGTCGACGACCTCTTCATCGTGAAGCCGGGGGAGCGGGTCGCCGCCGACGGAGTGGTGCACGAAGGCCGTTGCGCCGTCGACAACAGCATGGTCACCGGCGAATCCGTCCCGGTGCCCGTGGCGCCTGGCGAGGCCGTCATCGGTGGCACGGTCGCGGTGGGCGGGCGGCTCATCGTGCGCGCCACCAAGGTCGGCCCCGACACGCAGCTCGCGCACATGGCCCGGCTCGTCGAGCAGGCGCAGAACGACAAGGCCGACGTGCAGCGCCTCGCCGACCGCGTCGCAGGCGGGTTCGTGCCCGTCGTGCTCGTGCTGTCCGCGTTGACCTTCGGCGCGTGGCTGCTCTTCGGTCAGCCCACCGAACTCGCCTTCACCGCCGCGCTGGCCGTGCTGATCATCGCCTGCCCCTGTGCGCTCGGCCTGGCCACGCCGACCGCGCTGCTCGTCGCGACCGGCAGGGCGGCGCAGCTCGGCATCCTGATCAAGGGCGCCTCCGCGCTGGAGTCCACTCGCGCCGTGGACACCGTCGTGCTGGACAAGACCGGCACGGTCACCAGCGGCAAGATGACCCTTGCCGCCGTCCACCCGCGCGAGGGCGTCGACCGCGCGGAACTGCTCGCCATGGCGGGAGCGGTGGAGGACGCCTCCGAGCACGCCATCGCCCTCGCGGTCGTGACCGCGGCACGCCAGGAGTTGGCTTCGTTGAGCCAGGTCCAGGACTTCGTGGCACTGCCGGGGCTCGGCGCCCGCGGCGTCGTCGACGGTCGCGAGGTCGTCATCGGCCGGACCAGCCTGCTCGCGACGCCGCTCCCCGAGGAGCTGGAAACCCTTCGGCGGCAATGGGAATCCCACGGCAAGACCGTCGTCGCGGTGGAATGGGACGGCTCCGTCGCGGGACTCCTCGCGGTCGCCGACACCGTCAAGCCCACCGCCGCGGCGGCCGTCGCCGAGCTGCGCGCGCTCGGCCTGCGACCGGTGCTGTTGACCGGGGACAACGAGGCCACCGCCCGCGCCGTCGCGCAGGAGGTCGGCATCGACGAGGTGGTCGCCGAGGTGCTGCCGCAGGGCAAGGTCGACATGGTGCAACGGCTGCGGAGCGAAGGCCGCGTCGTGGCGATGGTCGGCGACGGCGTGAACGACGCGCCCGCGCTGGCCACCGCCGACCTCGGCCTGGCGATGGGCAGTGGCACCGCCGTGGCGATCAACGCCGCCGACCTGATCCTGGTGCGCGAGGACCTGCTCGCGGTGCCCGACTCGATCCGGCTCGCACGGCGCACGCTCGGCACGATTCGCGGGAACCTGGTGTGGGCCTTCGGTTACAACGTCGCCGCGCTGCCCCTCGCCGCGCTCGGCCTGCTCAACCCCCTGATCGCGGGCGCCGCCATGGCCCTGTCCTCGGCCTTCGTGGTCTCCAACAGCATGCGCCTGCGGAAGTTCGCCTCCGCCAACCCCTCCGTCGGCCGCCCCGAGGACGACCGCATCACCGGCTGACCCGGGTCTTCAAGTACCCCCGACCCCGTCCCAGCAGATCGCAAACCGCCCCCGACCTCCGGACCACGCCGGGGTTGGGGGCGGTTTGAGACCGTCACAGCGGGGGTTGGGGGTACTTGAAGACGCCCCTTCCCGGGCTGGGAGTTACTTGCCCGCCTTGGCGAGCTCCTCGATGTCCTTGGGTTCGAGGCTGCGCAGGACGGTCAGCATGAGCTCGCTGAAGGTGCGCAGGGGGCTGACGTAGTGCTTGCCGTCGACCTGGGTAGACATCACGCCCGCGTCGAAGAAGTTGCGCACGATCCGCTCGGCGAAGTCCTTCAGCTGCTGCGGCAGCGCCCGGCCGGTGTTGCGCCGGAAGCTCTCCTCCATGCCGGAGGTGAAGTCCGCGACGATGTCCTTCGCGCACGTCTTCTTGACCTGCCCCTGCGGGTCCTGCACCTCGTAGCAGTCCTGCACCCGGCGCATCGAACCGCGCTGGCCGTTGACCTCGACCACCGCCGACTCCAGGCCGACCCTGGTGCCGCCGTTGACCTCCTTGCGGGTGGTCTTCAGCTCGACGATCCGCAGGCCGAAGTCCGTCTCACCCGCCTGGACCTCGCTGAGCAACAACGGCCCCAGGTCGTGCAGCACGCCCATCTCGTCCGGCGCCAGCAGCTCGAACGCCCGTCGCGGGTTGCCGGAGAACGCGGCCTGCACCAGCTCCCTGACCGCGGTCTCGGGGTCGGCGGCGCCGTTGGCCGGGATCGACTGCTTCGGCCAGGCGATCTCCTCGGCGGCAAGGATGTTGTCGGCGATCGTGTAGAACATGCTCGCGTACCAGGAGCCGTCCACCTTCACCGAGGCGATCCGCACCGGCCCGCCCAGCCCCCGCACCACGTCGGCGATGTCGATGGTCTGGGTCATCCGCTGGTCGATCCGGCCGTTCGGGAAGGCCAGGTCGACGAACTTGTCCGCCAGCGGCAGCTTCGCGGTGTCCGAGGTGACGGTGATCTTGCCCGCGACCAGCTTCGCGACCGCCACGTGGTCGTTGAGCTGCTCCTCACCGGCCTCGTCGAAGCGCAGGCCCTCGGCCTTCAGCTCCACCCCGGCCAGCTGGTCGGGGTTGGCGTCGGGCTTCATCACCTCCAGGCGCTTGAGCTCGTTCATCGACGCCGCGGTGTAGTCCAGGCTCAGCTTCGCCTCGGCGGGCGCCAGGCTGGTCATCATCCCGGCGATGTCGCCCTTGCCCAGCGCCTCCACCAACCGGGTCGCCGCCGCGGTCGGGGTGTTCGCGCCGGCGCCGGAGAAGGCGAAGATCGCCGTCACCCCGGCGGCCACCAGCGCCAGCACGCCGACGATGACGCCGACCACCACGCCGGTGCGCTTCTTCTTCGGCGGCGCGTAGCCGGGCGGCGGGCCGTAACCGGGCGGCACCTGCCCCGGCGGGAACTGGCCCTGCTGGAACTGTCCAGGCTGGGGCTGACCTGACTGGAACTGACCGGGCTGGAACTGACCGGGCTGGAACTGGCCCGACTGGGGCTGGCCGGGCTGGGGCTGGGGCTGGGCAGGCACGCCCATCGGCGGTGTCGTCATGTCCGGCCCGTCCGGTCGCGGCGGCTGCTGCTGGGGGCCGGGCCCCTCGGCCGGGCCGGGCTGAGCGGGTTGGCCCGAATCGTTCCCGCCCGAATCGTTCCCGGGAGTGCTCACGGTGTCCCCTCCTGCGGTTCTGCTGCGCGCTTCGCACGGCGACCCTAGGTCGTCGCGGGGCCGTTTGGACCGGCGGCCCTACCGTGGGGTTCCCCGAACGGGCGAAAAAGAAAGGGCCGCCCGGGTGTTTCCGGGCGGCCCTCACGATCACTCCAGGTCAGCGACCGCCGAGCTGCGCCAGCTCGGCCAGCGACTTGGCGTCCAACCCGCGCAGGAAGGTCAGGAACAGCTCGTTGACCGTGCCGGTCGGGCTCAGGTAGTGCTTGCCGCCCTCCTCGACGGTGGCCACGCCGATGTCGAGCACGTTGCGGCCGATGTTCTGGAAGGTCCGCAGCGCCGCCTCGGACAGCTGGACGCCCTCCTCGGCCGCGGCCTCCTCGACACCGGCGAGCATCTGGTCCAGGCACGCGACCCGCTTGCCTTGGCCCGCGTCGATGTTCACGCAGTCGCCGTCCCTGGCCAGCGAGATCCGCATGCCGCCGGTCTCCAGGACGATCTTGCGCGGGCTGATCCGCTTGCCGCCGGGGATGTCCTTGGTCTCGGTCTGCAGCTCGACGAGCTTAGTGTCCGAGGGGACCTCGCCGCTCATCTGCACCACGAGGGCGTTGCCGACGTCGTGCGCGACGGCCATCTCGGTGGGCGGCAGCAGTTCGATCACCCGGCGGAGGTTGCCGTCCACCGCGGCGGTCACCAGCTCGCGCACGGCCTGCTCCGGGGAGGCGGCGCCGACGGCCGGGACGGTCTCCTTCGGCCAGGACCGCTTGGTCATCTGCAGCACGAAGTCTGCGAGCGAGTAGTAGAGGCTGGGGTACCAGGAGTCGCCGACCTTCACGGTGGCGATCCGGACCGGCTTCCCGGTGCGCCGCACCACATCCGCGATGTCCACAGTGGACGTCTGGCTGACCGAGGCGCCCGGGGTGCCCTCCATCAGCTTGAGGAACTTCTCGGTGTAGGGCGCCTGCGCCGGGTCGCTGGTCAGCGAGACGCGGCCCTTGACCAGCTTCACCACGCTGATCCGGTCGGTGACCTTCTCCTCGGGCTCGTCGGCGAAGCCGATCTCCTCCGCCTTCACGCCGCCGCTCATCTTCAGCGCGTCGGCGTCGGCGCGCAGCACCTCGAGGCGCTTCATCTCCGCGGCCGAGGAGAGTGCGAGGTCGCGGAACGCCTTGGCCTCCGCGGGGTGGACGCGGTCGAGCACGCCCACCGTGTCGTTCTTGTTCAGCGCGTCCACCAGCCCGGACACCGCGCCCTGCGGCGACGAGCCGGGCGCGTCCGGGCCCTGCATCGCCACGGCCAGCGTGACGCCCCCGCCGACGAGCGCGAGCACGCCCACGATCACCCCGGTGATCAGGCCGGTCCTGCGGCGCGGCTGCGGTTCCTGAGGCTCAGGAAGCTCGGGAACCTGGTAGCCCTCGGTGCTGCTCAATGTCACTCCCCTGTGTGAAAGGTCCAGGGGCGCCCACGAGTACGCCGATCGCGCCGAGCAGCGCCAGCACGGCGCCGACCAGCACGAATACAGGTCCCGTCCAACTCAGGCCGACCAACGATCCCCCGGAGTCGGCGTGGACGGACGCGAACACCCCCACTGCGCCGGTTATCGCCGAGAGGAGCAGATTCGCTACAGCCGCGACGCGGGGAAGGCCCAGGAGGTAACCGGCGACGCACACCGCCGCCAGCGGGCCGACCGCGGGCCAGGCCACGAGCAGTGCCCCGCCCACCCCCGAGTCCAGCCCGAGCAGGCGTCGTAGCAGGTCAGCTGCCTCGTAGCTGTTGCGCTGCACCGAGCCCGAGTAGAGCCAGGGCAGGAAGGTGCCCACGACGGTGATGACGAGGCCGAGGATGGCGAGCCCGATGCCGAGCCGCCGCAACTGGTGTCGCACGACGCGCATCCTGGCACTCCCGTCCCGCCGCCCTCCGTTCGGCCGCGTGCGTTCGCCCGGCCGCCAGAAGGGTGAGTCATGCCGGGGGTGCCTGTCGCCCGCCGGTAGCCCTCAGTACCCTTCCGGCCACTCGGTGTTTCCGGCCCTGGAGGTACGAAGACCATGCGGGTCCCGCTTACCGTCGCCGACTTCGTGGATCGAGCCGAATCCGTCTGGTCCGGTTCGACCGCCATAGTCGACGAGCCCGACCAGCCCGCGGCGGCGGTGCCGACGACCACCTACGGCGACGTCGCGGCGCGGGTGCGGGCCTGGCAGGCGGGGTTCGACGCGCTCGGGGTGGGCGAGGGCGAACGCGTCGCCGTCATCAGCCACAACTCCAGCCGCCTGCTCGAACTGCTCTACGCGGTCCCGGCGAGCGGCCGGATCTGCGTGCCGGTCAACTTCCGGCTGCGCGCGGAGGAGATCGCCTACATCGTCGAGCACTCCGGCGCCTCGACCGTGCTGGTCGACCCGGAGCTGGATGCGGACCTGAGCGGGATCACCGCGCGGCACCGCTTTGTGCTCGGCGAGCAGACCGAGTCGGAGCTGATGCGCTTCGGCGTCGAGCCGCGCGCGTGGGCCGAGCCGGACGAGGACGCCACGGCCACGATCAACTACACGTCGGGCACCACGGCGCGGCCGAAGGGCGTGCAGATCACCCACCGCAACATCTGGATCAACACGATGACGTTCGGTTTACACGTGCGAGCGTGGGAGCGGGACGTCTACCTGCACACGCTGCCGATGTTCCACTGCAACGGCTGGGGCATGCCGTTCGTGCTGGCCGGTCTGGGCGCCAAGCAGGTGGTGCTGCGCAAGGTCGACGGCATGGAGATCCTGCGCCGGGTCGAGCAGCACGGGGTCACCCTGGCCTGCGGCGCGCCCGCGGTCTGGAACATGGTGCTCGACGCCGCCCAGGACTGGCGGGGCGAGATCCCCGGCCGCGGCTCGATGCGCATCGTCTGCGCGGGCGCCCCGCCGCCCACCCGCACCATCGCGCGCATCGAGGACGAGCTGGGCTGGGAGTTCCAGCAGCTCTACGGCCTGACCGAGACCTCGCCGACGCTGACCTTCAACCGCACCCGGCCGCTGGACGTGGACCTGCCCGCCGAGGAGCGCGCCCGCAAGCTCTCCCGCGCGGGCTCCCCGGCCATCGGCGTGCGGCTCACCGTCTCCGGGACCGGGGAGGTGCTGGCCCGCTCCAACACCGTGCTCGAGGGCTACTGGAATAACAAGGAGGCCACCGACGACGCTCTGGACGGCGGCTGGTTCCACACCGGTGACGGCGGCACCCTGGACGACGAGGGCCACCTGACGATCTCCGACCGGAAGAAGGACGTGATCATCACCGGTGGCGAGAACGTGTCGTCCATCGAGGTGGAGGACGCGGTGTTCAGCCACCCCGCGGTCGCCGAGGTCGCGGTGATCGGCGTGCCCGACGAGAAGTGGGGCGAGACGATCAAGGCGCTGGTGGTCACCGCCGAGGGCGCGGAGGTCTCCGAGCAGGAGATCATCGCGCACTGCAAGCAGCGGCTGGCCGGGTACAAGGCGCCCACCTCGGTGGAGTTCCGCGAGTCCATCCCGCGCACGGCCACCGGCAAGATCCAGAAGTTCAAGCTCCGCGAGCCCTTCTGGGCGGGCCGGGAGCGCGCCGTGAACTAGCAACGCGTGCGAATGGCCCCTTTGCCCGGAGCGAAGGGGCCATTTTGCTGCCGATCACACGTCGCGCTGCGTAAGGTTCTGCCCAGCGGAGGCCGGGGGCACCGTGACTGATTTGTGCCCCTTTGTGACACGAGTGAGGGACGAGGCGCGTGTTTCTGCTGCTACAAGTGGCAGGAGTTGATGTCGGGGTGCACAGTTGCGCTGCGTGTTCGGCGGGTAACGCCAGGTCGGACCGCTCAGCGGGACCGGGGAGCACCGCGGTCCGCCCGTGGGAGGTGAGTTGATGTCGACTCGACGGAGCGGCAGCACGCTCGTCAGCGTGGCCCTCGCGATGGTCACCGCGGTCGGGATCGCGGGCACGGCCCAGGCCGTCCCCCCACCGCCGCCCAACCCCAGCGACACCGAGCTGCAGCAGGGCCGGGTGGACGTCGACTCCAAGGCCGGTGAGGTCGGCAAGCTGACCAACCAGCTGACCCAGGCCGAGACCAAGCTCCTGGAGCTCTCCGCAGAGGTCCAGCTGAAGATGGAGGACGCCAACAAGGCGCAGGTCGACCTGGACGAGGCCGAGGCCGCCGCGGTGGCGGCCAAGCGCGACGCGGACGGCGCCAAGGCCGAGGCCGAGGCGGCCGGGCGGGCCATCGAGGAGGTCCGCAAGCAGGTAGACGCGTTCGCCAGCAGCAGCTACCAGCAGGGCAGCACGGTCGGTTCGATCCGCGCGCTGATGGGCGTGCGCAGCGCCGACGAGCTGCTGGAACGGCTGCGGATGCTGGACGCGGCCAGCGGTTCGCAGCTCACCGCGCTGGACAACATGCAGCGGGCGCGCACCGACAAGGCCAACAAGGACTCGCTGGCGCGCAAGGCGCTGGAGATCGCCAAGCAGAAGGAAGACGCGGCCGAGGCGGCCAAGCGCGCCGCCGACGTCGCCCGTGCCGCCGCGGTGACCGCCAGGGCCGGGCAGGAGCGCCGGGCCGAGCAGCTGGAGAACGAGCGCAGCTCGGTCGAGCGGCAGCTGGAGGAGGCCCGCAACCGGGTCAGCGGGCTGCAGAACCAGCGGCGCACCTTCGAGAACTGGCAGGAGGCCAAGCGGCGCGAGGAGGCCGAGCTGGCCCGCCAGGCCGCCGAGGCCGCCGCTGCCGCCGCCTCCGAGGAGCGCAGGCGCACCGGCGGCGGTGGCACCAGGGGCACCGTGCAGCGGCCGACCAGGGTCGCGGGCAGCGGCGCCGTGCAGATCGTGATCAACCGGGCGCTCTCGCAGCTCGGCGTGATCTACGCGTGGGGCGGCGGCAACGGCAGCGGCCCGACGCGCGGCATCCGGGACGGCGGCGTCGCGGACGTCTTCGGCGACTACCGCAAGATCGGCTTCGACTGCTCCGGCCTGATGATCTACGCCTTCGCCGGGGTCGGCATCAACCTGGCCCACTACAGCGGCTACCAGTACAACGCGGGCCGCAAGGTGCCGCTGTCGCAGATGCAGCCGGGCGACATGCTGTTCTGGGCCCACAGCGGCGGGCGCATCCACCACGTCGCCATGTACATCGGCGGCGGGCGGATGGTCGAGGCCCCGTTCTCCGGAGCCAGGGTCCGGGTCACGTCGGTGCGCTACGGCGGCATCATGCCGTACGCGACCCGCCTGCTCTGACCGCGCTCAGACCGGGGGCAGCCGCTGCTCGACGACGCGGGCGAGGTCGAGCGCCTTCGCGCAGAGCGCGGGCAGCGGGTCGGACTTGGTCTCCACGGACACGTTGACCAGCTCGTCCCACGTGTCGTTCCACGCCGCCTTCTTGTTGTACTTGCGGTTCACGATCTGGACGGTGCAGACGTCGGCGTCGTCGTTGCCCGCCTTGCTCGTCTCGACGAACGCCTCGCGCGAGCCGACCCTGACCAGTTCGCCGTCCCCGTCCGGCCGCGGCCCCGGGGTCAGCTGCCAGCTGCGGGCGAACGCGACCTCGGCCTCGACCGGGCCCTTCTCCCAGTAGCAGGTCCAGTTGCCCAGCTTGGGATCGACGGGCATGCCGGGGACGCCGAGCACCTTGGTGAGGTCGGCGTCGCCGAGCAGCGCGCACGCGTCCAGCAGTCCGGTCGACCCCTTCGGGAACGGGTCGCGGCGGCGTGGGATCTCGTCGCGCAGGAGCATGGCCAGCGCGTTGCTGAACGCCGCCTCGGCGACCGCGCACAGCGGCGCGGGCTTCTCCTGGCGGTGGTTGGTGGTGATCGTGATCTGGCCGACGTCGGGCAGCGCGACCGCCCGGAGGCACCGGTTGTCCTTCTCCGGTGGGCGGTGCGGATGGCCGAGCCTGCCGGGCGTGTACGGGTGCTCGCCGTAGTCCTCGCGGGGGTCGAACGACAGCCCCAGCACGATCAGGTCCTGGTCCTCCCGGCTCTGCTTGATGTACAGGCCGCAGCGGGTGTATTCGCCGTACTCGGAGTCCGAGGTCACCTCGCCGAAGGAGGCCACCACCGCCGCGTCGAGCAGGGCGCACGGGTCGGCGGTGCGCGGATCGCCCAGTGAGCCGGGAACCGTGGTGTCCCTCGTGAGGTACACCGCTGCTCCGGCGGCCAGCGCGACGGCGACAGCCGCGGCCCCCAGTGCGAGCGTGCGACGCTTTCGCTTGCGGGGCAAGGAGAACACCGGTGTCGACTCGCCGGAGACCTTGTCCAGGAGCTCCTTCGCGCGCGATGCGGTCGGGCGGTCGGCGGGCGTTTTGTCGAGCATCTGCGCCAGCACCGGCTCCAGTGGCCCGGCCCGCTTCATCGGCTCGGTGACCCCGGAGGCGGCACGGCGCAGCTGGGCGAACGGGCCCCGGGTCGAGTCGCCCCAAGGAGAACCGCCCTCCACGGCGGCGAACAGCGTGGCGCCGAGGGAGAACACGTCGGAGGCGGCCTTGGCGTCGTGCCCGTCGGCCACCTCCGGGGCGAGGTATCCGGGCGTGCCGCCGATCTGGCCGCTGCTGGTGTGGGTCACCTCCGCCCACTGCGCGATTCCGAGGTCGGTGAGCTTCGCGGTGCCGTCCTCGCCGACCAGCACGTTGCCCGGCTTGATGTCGCGGTGCACCATGCGGCGCTCGTGCATCGCGGTGAGCGCCGCCGCGAGCTGGGCCCCGATCCGCGCGGTCGTGACGGGGTCGAGCGGCCCGTCCTCGTCGAGGATCTCGGCCAGGGTGCGCGCGGGCAGGTACTCCATGACAAGCCAGCGCTCGCCGTCGTCGACCACGACGTCGAAGACGGTGACCACGTGCGGGTGGTGCAGCCCGGCGCCGATCCTGGCTTCCCGCCGAATCTGGCCGTTGTCGCCCTCCTGCGAGTGCTTGAGCGCGACCACCCGCCCCAGCTCGGTGTCGGTGGCCCGCCAGACGACGCCCATCGCCCCTGAGCCGACCCGTTCCTCCAGCCGGTAGCGCCCGGCGACCAGTCGCTCACTCCCCATGGGCCGGAATACTAGGGCCGCGAGAGATTTCGCGGGAGGCCGAAGGTTTTCCTTGGGTTTTGTGCACTTGCTTTTGTTTTGGGGCGTGGTCGCGGCGATTGTCTTGTCCGCGCAGCGCGGTCGGCGGAGCATCGGGCGCCGTTCCGGCCCGCCACACACAGTTCCAGTTCCTGTACGGAAGGTGTTCCCGATGACAACCGACCTTCCCGCTTTTCCGGCCAACGAGCCGGTGCTCGACACGTGCAACCGCCTCCGCGAAATCGGCCCCGTTGTCAAGGTCGCCTACCCCGGCGGCGTTCCCGCGTACATCGCGTTGTCGCAGGCCGCGGCGCGCGAGATCATCGCGGGCGACAACAAGGTCTTCGTCCGCGGACCGGAGCACTGGCCCGCCCTGCACGACGGCTCGATCGCCGCGGACTGGCCGTTGCGGGCCATCGTCCAGGGGCAGCACATGTCCACCACCGACGGCTCGCAGCACCGGCGGCTGCGCGGCCTGATCGCCAAGGCGTTCACTCCCGCCCGGGTGCAGGCGCTGCGGCCCCGGGTCCAGGCGATCGTCGACGAGCTGATCGACACCGTGGTGGCCGGGGGTGACGGTGTCGACCTCGTGCCGACCTTCACCGAGGCGCTGCCGATGTGGGTGATCTGCGAGCTCTTCGGCGTGCCCAGGTCGGAACGGGCACAGGTGCGGAAGTGGACCACCCTGCTGCTCTCGCACACGACTCCGCCCGAGGAGGCGTTCGCGACGCAGAACGCCTACCTGGCGTACCTGAACGAACTGGTGGAGCGCAAGCACAACGAGCCCGGTGAGGACCTCACCTCGGGTCTCGTGCAGGCCCGCGACGAGGGCGACAAGCTCACCACCGACGAGCTGGTCGGCGTGCTGTGGCTGATGGTGCTCGCCGGGCACGAGACCACGGTCCACATGCTCGGTCACGCCATCGTCGCGCTGTCCCAGAACCCCGACCAGCTGGAGCTGGCTAAGTCCGGGGACCGGTGGGCCGACGTGGTCGAGGAGACCCTGCGGTACCGGCACTCGGTGATGTGGACCAGCTTCCGGTACGCCCTTGAGGACGTCACGGTCGACGGCGTGCACATCCCCAAGGGCAGCGCGGTCGGCGTCTCCTTCCAGGCCGCGGGGCAGGACCCGGCCGTGTACGGGGAGACCGCGAACGAGTTCGACCTCACCCGGGACCAGGCCGGGCACCCCGGATTCGGCTTCGGGCCGCGGTTCTGCGTCGGCGCGCACCTGGCCCGCCTGGAGGGAGAGCTCGCGCTGGCCACGTTGTACCGGCGGCTGCCGGAGCTCAGCCTGGCGATCGACCCGGCGGAGATCCCCTACTCGGCGTCGTTCATCACGATCGGCCCGACGTCGATCCCGGTCAACCTGGGGGCCGTCAAGTCCTGACGTCCGGCAGGATGGGCTGGTGGAACTGATCGTGCTGGCCGGGGGCGAGGGCAGTCGTCTCGGTGGACGGGACAAGGCCGCGCTCGTCCTCGGCGGCAGGACCTTGCTGGAGCGGGTGCTCGGCCTCGTCGCCCCGGACTCGCGGGTGATCGTGGTCGGGCCCCGGCGCGAGACCACCCGGCCCGTGGTGTGGACTCGTGAGGACCCGCCTGGAGGTGGGCCGGTCGCCGGGCTCGCCGCCGGTGTGGCGCGGGTGGTCGACGACGTGGTCGCGGTGCTCGCGGTCGACCAGCCCGGGGTCACCGCGAGCACGCTGACCCGGCTGCGCGCCGCGCTGAGCGAGGACGTCGACGGGGTGGTGCTCGTCGACGCCGAGGACCGTCCACAGTGGATGGTGGGGGTGTGGCGAACCGCCGCTCTGTCGCGGTGCCTGCCCGAAACGCCCGCGGGCAGCTCGCTCCGGCGCGTGCTCGGCGGGCTGACCGTGCGGCGGCTGCCCGCCGAGGACGCGGAGGCCGACGACATCGACACCCCGGCGGACCTCGGCCGCTGGCGCGACCGCGCCGAGTAGCCGGATCGTCACCCGCCGAAGTTTGTCCTTTCCCTTACCCGGCCCTGTGTTCGCGCTGTCCTGGCGCTACCTCGCTCGCTCGAAAGTGGAGTCACACCCACCGACGAGCACTGAGGAGTTCGACAATGCGCACCAGCAAGGGCATCAAAGTCGCCGCCGTGACCACCGCGCTGCTCGCCACCGCGTTCGCCGGGACCGCGAGCGCACAGGCCCCGCAGCGCTCTGCGTTAACCATCGAGATCGGCAAGCCGTCGCAGCAGCGGATCGCCGCGCTGTTCAGCCAGTGGAACGCCGCGCTCGCCACCGGTAGCCCGAGCACCGTCGCCGACCTCTACGCTCGCAACGCGGTGCTGCTGCCCACGGTCTCCAACGAGGTCCGCACCGACCGGGCCAGGATCGTCAACTACTTCGAGACCTTCCTCGCGAAGAAGCCGAGCGGTCGCATCCTCAGCTCGACGATCACCGTGCTGGACAACAACTCCGCGACGAACAACGGGACATACCGGTTCAGCTTCGCCGACGGGTCCACTGTGGACGCTCGATTCACCTACGTCTACGAGAAGGTCGGGGGCAGGTGGCTGATCGTCACCCACCACTCCTCGGCGATGCCGGAGAAGTAGCCGCGCGCAGGGAGATCCACACGCCCAGCCCGCCGCCGGGAGCCGCTTCGAGGCGAGCGCTCCCGGCGGAGTCGGCGACCAGCTGCTTCACGATCGCCAGGCCCAGCCCGGAACCGCCGCGGCCGGTCAGCGCGGGACCGCGCCAGAAGCGGTCGAAGGCCCGAGCTCTGTCCTGTTCGGACAGACCGGGTCCCTGGTCGAGCACGGCCAGGTCCACCCGGTCGCCAGCGGCCCCGGCCCGCACGGTGATCATCCCGCCCTCCGGGGACACGTCCAGGGCGTTGGAGAGCACGTTGTCCAGCACCTGCTCCAGGTGGCCCGGCCCGGCCAGCACCCGCAGGTCCTCGTCGGGCAGCTCGGCCACCAGGCGCACCCCGCGCTCGGCGGCCACCGGCGACCACACCTCGAACCGGTCCCGCACCAGGTCCGCCACCTCGGTGGGCTCCGGCGGGGCCACCATGCCCTCCGCCTTCGCCAGCGCGAGCAGGCCGTTGACCAGCCTGCTCATCCGGACCACCTCGGCGGTCGCGGCGGCCACGTCCTCGCGGGTGAACTCGTCATCGGTGTTGTTGTCGGCGAGGGCATCGGAGATGTTGTCCAGCGACAGCCTCAGCGCGGTCAGGGGCGTGCGCAGCTGGTGCGACGCGTCGGCGACGAACGCCCGCTGCGCGTCGACCAGCGTGCCGATCCGCTCCGCCCCCGCGTTCAGCGTGCGCGAGAGCGTGCGCGTCTCCGGCGGACCCGCCTCGACCGAGCGCGCCGTGAGGTCACCGTCACCGAACCGCGCGGCCATCGCGGTCAGCTCCCGCAGCGGACGCGTCAGCCGCCGGGCGACGAACACCCCAGCCGCAGCGGCCAGCACCAGCACCCCGATCGCGAGAGCGGCGCGGAAACCCCAGATCTGCCACAGCCGCTGCTCCAGCGGCGCGTCCGGGAAGCTGACGCGCACCGCGCCCTTGACCGCTCCGTCGGGCGAGCTCGCGGGGACGGTGACCACCAACGCGTCCGCGCCGAGCGCGGGGGAGTACTGCCACGCGGTGCTGTCCGTCGCCGCGGCCGCGGGCAACAACTCGATCCGCCCCGGCGTCTGCTGTTCGTAGGCCCGCACGAGTCGGTCCAGCGCTTGTCGCGACGGCTCATCGCCTGCGGCGAGCAGCAGCGCGACCGTGTCGGCCTCGCGCCGCACGGACAGTTCGAGGTCGCCTTCCAGCTGGGCGGTGAGCGTGAACGCGACCGGGACCGTGAAGCCCGCGATCGCCAGCGCGATCAGCAGGACGTAGCTGGCGACGAGCTGGCGGACCACTACGACACGACCAGACGGAAGCCGACGCCGCGCACGGTCTCGATCGCGAAGGCGTCCGGGAACTTCCGCCGCAACGCGCCCACGTGCACGTCCAGGGTCTTGGTCGGGCCGAACCAGTTGGCGTCCCAGACCGCTTCCATGATCTGCTCCCTGGTGAACACCGCGCCCGGCTCCTCGGTGAGGAACGCGAGCAGGTCGTACTCCTTCGGCGTCAGCGGCACCTCCGCCTCGTCCAGGAACGCCCGCCGCGCCCGCCGGTCCAGGGCCAACCGCCCGTAGCGGTCCGGCGCTTGTTCCTCCGGCCCGGCGGGGCGGACCCGGCGCAGCACCGCCCGCATCCGCGCGATCACCTCGCGCACCCCGAACGGCTTGGACACGTAGTCGTCCGCCCCGATCTCCAGGCCCACCACCCGGTCCACCTCGTCGCTGCGCGCGCTGATCACGATGATCGGCACATCGCCGCGCGCCCGCAGCTCCCGGCACACGTCCAGCCCGTCGGTATCGGGCAGCCCCAGGTCCAGCAGCACCAGCCCGGCCTCGGGCGCGGCCAGCGCCTCCGCCCCGGTGCGCACCCAGTCGACCTCGAAGCCGTAGCGGCGCAACCCGCGCCCCAGCGACTCGGCGATCGGTTCGTCGTCCTCGACCAGCAGCACTCGCACGCGTGCATCGTCGCATCGCACCCGAGGTAGGGCAGTCTTCAAGTACCCCCAACCCCCGCCCTCACGGTCTCAAACCGCCCCCAACCCAAGCCTCAGCCCACGCCCCTGCGGCCCGCGCGCACGCATCCACCCAAGCCGTGCCGCCTCCACGTCGGAGTCGTCGCCGCACCACGTCCGACAGCGACCACGCGCTCGCCCGGAACGTCCGTTCGCTGGCAACGCCGCGCTGTCTCAGGCGCATTCGCGCAGAGGTGCGGCGGTCTTCAAGTAAGACGAACCCCCGCTCCGAACGTCTCCAACCGCTACCAACCCTGGTGGGGTTTGTCGTCGTTTGAGACCGCTGGGACGGGGGTTCGGGGTACTTGAAGACCGGCGGACCTGGGTCAGGGGATGCGTTGGCCGAGCACGAGGGAGATGCCAGCGGCGACGATGAGCGTGAGCGTGCCGAGCACCATCCACGGACGGCTGGCGTCGGCGCGCTTGGTCTCGTAGCCGATCTGCTCGCCCAGGTTGTCGTAGACCCGGCGCAGCTCGCTCTCGGTGGCGGCCTTGTGGAAGTCACCGCCGGAGAGCGTGGCGATCTGCTTCATCGAGTCGTCGTCCACCGGCACGAGCTGCGAGCGGCCGTCGATCTCGATGCTGCCGTACTCGGTGCCGAAGGAGATGGCCGAGATCGGCATGCCGCCGTTCTTGGCGTTCTTCGCCTCGGCGAAGGCGCCGCGCGGTTCGTCCAGGCTGGTCGGGATGGTCTGCTTGCCGTCGGACATCAGCACGATCCGCGCGGGCGGGCGTCCCTCCGGCCCGGCGATCAGCTTGCTGAAGGAGTCGACGGCGGCCACCGCGGAGGCGATCCCGTCACCGGTCGCCGTGCCCGCGCCCAGGCGCAGGTTGTCGATGGCGTGCTTGACCGGGCCGCGTTCCACGGTCGGCGCGACCACGACCGCCGCCGAGCCCGCGAAGGTGATCAGGCCCAGGTTCACCCCGGGGGTCAGCCCGTCAGCGAAAGCCTTGGCCGCGTTCTGCGCCGCGGTCAGCCGGTCCGGCTTCACGTCGGTGGCCTTCATCGACAGCGACACGTCGATCACCAGCATCACGGTCGCGCGGTTGCGCGGCACCCGCTGCTCACCGGTGGGCCCGGTCATCGCCACGGTCAGCAGCGTCATCGACACCAGCATCAGCGCGGGCGCGACGTGGCGCACCCAGCCCTGCCGCTTCGGGGCCACCTTCTCCAGCAGCTCCAGGTTGGTGAAGCGCATGACGTTGCGCTTGCGCCGCCGCTGCTCCAGCACGTACCAGCCGAGCAGCCCGGCCACCGCGGCCAGCAGCAGGAACCACCACGGGTTGGCGAAGCCCTCCAGGCTCAGACCGAACATCAGGCTCCCCCTCCCGACCAGCGCTGCTTGCGGCGCACCACGAAGCGCAGGATGTCGGCGATCCAGTCGGAGTCGGTGCGCAGCACCAGGTGCGAGGCCCCGACCCCGCGCAGCGCGGCGGCCACCTCGTCGCGGTGGGCCGCTGCCGCGGCGGCGAACTCCCTGCGCAGCAAGGGGGTCGCGTGCACCTCGCGCTGGCCGCCGGTCTCCGGGTCGGCCAGCACCACGGTGCCGACGTCGGGCAGTTCCACATCACGCGGGTCCAGCACCTCGACCGCGAGCAGGTCGTGCCGGGCGGCCAGGCCGCGCATCGCGCGCAGCCAGTCCACCGGGCCGAGGAAGTCGGAGATCACCACGGCCAGGCCCCGCCTGCGCGGCGGGCGGCGCAGCTGCTCCAGCGCGGCGGCGAGATCACCCCGGGTGCCCTCGGGCGCGGCGGGGTGTTCGGCCGCCTTGCGGATCAGGCTCCGCGCGTACGGCAGGCCGCCGCGCGCCGGGATGCGGATCGTGCGCTCGCCGTTGGCCACGACCGCGCCGATCCGGTTGCCGCCGCCCCTGGTCAGGTGCGCGACGGCGGCCAGAGCGGCGATGCCGAGGTCGCGCTTCTCGCAGCCCGCCGTGCCGAAGTCCATGCTCCGCGAGCGGTCCAGGACGACCCAGGTCTCCAGCTCGCGGTCGGCGACGGTCTCCCGGATGTGCGGCTCGGTGGTGCGCGCGGTGACCGACCAGTCCATCCGGCGCACGTCGTCGCCGGGCTGGTACTGCCGCGCCTCACCGGGTTCGGTCCCTGGGCCCGGCACCAGGCCCAGGTGGTTGCCCTGGAGCAGGCCGTCCAGCCGTCGCCGCACGGTCAGCTCCAACGTGCGCAGCCCGGCCTCCATCCGTCCGCCCCGCAGTGACGGAGGCGCCCAGGACGGGCGCGTCTCCTCGGGGCTCTGCGCGGGGGTCACTGCCTGGGCGCGGCCTGGGCGGGCGCCTGCGGCATGGGCTGGCCGGGCGGCGGGCCCTGCTGCGGCCGCGCGGAGACCTGCGGCAGCGGAACGGTCTGCAGCACGCGGCTGATGATGTGGTCGACCGGGACGCCGTCGGCGAGCGCGTCGTAGGAGAGCACCAGGCGGTGTCGCAGCACGTCCGGCACCACGTCCACCACGTCCTGCGGCAGCACGTAGTCGCGCCCGCGCACCAGGGCCAGCGCCCGGGAGGCGGCGACCACGCCGAGGGTGGCGCGCGGGGACGCGCCGTAGGCGATCCAGCCCGCGACGTCGGTGAGACCGTGCTCGCCGGGCTGACGGGTGGCCAGCACGACGCGGACCACGTAGTCGACGAGCGCGTGGTGCACGAACACCTGTGACGCCACGCCCTGGAGCCGGACCAGCTCCTGCGCGGTGAGCACCTGGTGCGGGGCCGGGGGCTGCACGCCCATCCGGTAGACGATCTCGCGCTCCTCCTCGGCGGAGGGGTACTCGACGAGGATCTTGAACAGGAAGCGGTCGCGCTGCGCTTCGGGCAGCGGGTAGACGCCCTCGTTCTCGATCGGGTTCTGGGTGGCCATCACCAGGAACGGGTCGGGCATCGGGAAGGTCTTGCCGCCGATGGACACGTGCCGCTCGGCCATGACCTCCAGCAGCGCCGACTGCACCTTGGCCGGGGCCCGGTTGATCTCGTCGGCGAGCACGAAGTTGGCCACCACCGGGCCGAGCTCCACGTCGAAGGTCTCGCTGCCCTGGCGGTAGATCCGGGTGCCGAGGATGTCGGCTGGCACCAGGTCGGGGGTGAACTGGAGGCGGTTGAACGATCCGCCGACCACCCGCGCGAAGGTCTCCACCGCCAGCGTCTTGGCCACGCCGGGCACGCCCTCCAGCAGCAGGTGGCCCTTGGCGAGCAGGCCGACCAGCATCCGCTCGACGAGGCGGTCCTGCCCGACGATCACCCGCTTGACCTCGAAGACCGTGCGCTCCAGGAGTTGGGCGTCACGAGCGGGGGTCTGCGGTGCGGCGGGGGCGGCCGTGCCCTCGGCGTGCCCGGGGTCGGTCACTGGGGTTCCTCCTACGACGAGAACCGTTGCTCTTCGGGACACGACTTTAGGCACCGCGTGACCGCGCGCCGGACGCACCCCGGCGTGTAGCAAACCCCGCCGCCGGTGTGACCACTGTGAAAGCGCTCCGCCCGCGCACCCCGCTTCGGGCGGCGGCCCCAGCGTGGTCGGCCGGTCTTCAAGTACCCCCGACCCCCCTCCCAGCCACCGCTAACCGTGGCTAACCCGCGTGGCGCTCGCGGGGGTTAGGTGCGGTTGAAGACGGTGGGAGAGGGGGTTCGTAGGACTTGAAGACGGGACAACCCGGCTGGGAGGGGAGACGGCGGGGCGGGTGGGAAAATCACTAAGCTCGGGGTGTGGAGACGCCGAGGTTTCGCCTGCTCGGACCGCTGGAGGTGCGTGCGGTCGACGGCTGGCGCGGGGCCAGGGCGGCGAAGCAGCGCTCGGTGCTCGCGCTGCTGCTGCTCCACGCCAACCAGGTCGTCTCGGTGGACCGGCTGGTGGCCGAGGTGTGGCCGGAGGACCCGCCTGGCTCGGCCGTCAACGCCGTGCAGGTCTACGTGCACCAGATCCGCCAGCTCCTCGGCGGCCCCGGCCTTTTCACCCGTTCCGGTGGGTACGCGCTGGACGTGGGGCCCGGCGAGCTGGACGCGGAGTGCTTCGCGCAGCTCGCCGCGCGCGGCCGGGCGGAGCTGGACCGGGCCGAGCACGACCGGGCGGTGGCCACGATGGGCGAGGCGCTGGCGCTGTGGCGCGGCACCGCGCTCGCCGACGTGCCGCAGGGGCCGACGGTGTCCGCCGAGCGCACGCGCCTGGAGGAGCTGCGCTGGTCGGCGCGGCAGACCCTGGTCGACGCGCGCCTCGGGCTCGGCCACTACGCCGAGGTGATCGGCGAGCTGCGTGCGCTCACCACCGAGCAGCCGCTGAACGAGGGGCACTGGGCGCGGCTGATGACGGCGCTCTACGGGGCGGGGCGGCAGGCCGACGCGCTGGAGGCCTACCGGCAGGCCAGGGAGACGTTGGTGCACGCGCTCGCGGTGGAACCGGGGGAGCGGTTGCGCCGCAGGCACGCCGACATCCTGGCCGGGGTGCCCGCCGCCGCGCTGGTCGACGCGAAACGCGTGTCCACAGTGGAGGGTCAGGCACCCAGGGTGGTTGAGCTGCCCGCCGAGCTGCCGGGGGAGCCCGCGGGGTTCACCGGCCGCGAGGAGGAGCTGGCCCTGCTGGAGCGGGCGGTGCGGCGCAACGCCCAGGTGGTGGCGATCGACGGCCCGGCGGGCGTCGGCAAGACCGCGCTGGCCGTCCACTTCGGACACCGGACCGCCGCGCGGTTCCCGGACGGCCAGCTCTACGTGGACCTGCACGGCTACAGCTCCGAACCGCCGATGTCGCCGGAGGAGGCCATCGGCCGGTTCCTGCGCTCGCTCGGCGTGCCCGACGCCAGGGTGCCCACCCGGCGGGACGAGGCCGCCGCGATGCTGCGCAGCACGCTCACCGGCAAGCGGCTGCTGCTGGTGCTGGACAACGCGCGCGGCACCGAACAGGTCCGGCCGATGCTGCCCGGCACCCCCGGCTGCACCGTCCTGGTGACCAGCCGCAGCAGGCTCGGCGGGCTCGTCGCGCTCAACGGCGCGGAGTCGGTGCGCCTGGGCATGATGTCCCCGGAGACCTCGCTGCGGTTGCTGGAGCGGTTGATCGGGGCGGACCTGGTGCGCGCGGAGGCGGAGACGGCGCGGGAACTGGCGCACCGTTGCGGTCATCTTCCGCTGGCGCTGCGGGTGGCGTGCGGGCAGCTGCTGACCAACGCCCACGACGGGCTCGCCGATCTCGTCGAGCGGTTGAGCGGGGCGGAACGCCTTGCCGCGCTGGAGATCCCCGATGATCCGCACGCGGCGGTGCGCACGGCGTTCGAGCGCTCCTACCAGATGCTGGAGCCCGACGAGCGGATGGTGTTCCGGCGCCTCGGCCTGATCCCCGGGGCGGACTTCTCCGTCGCCGCGGCCGCGTGCGTGTCGCCGGGACCCGCCGACCGGGCGCGGACCAGGACGCGGCTGCGGCGGCTGGTGGAGGCGCACCTGGTGGAGGAGGTCTCGCCGGGGCGCTACCGGCTGCACGACCTGCTCCGCGAGTACGCCGCGCAGCTCGTCGCGGCCGAGGACGGGGAGGACGGCGCCCGCGCGGTGCTGCGCAGGCTGGTGCTGTGGTCGATGCACAGCGCCTGGGCGGCGGTGATGACCGACCTCGGCGGCCAGCACTCCGCGGCCTCGTTCGCCGAACCGGACCCGGACTGCCCGCCGGAGGCGTTCGGGACGATCGCCGAGGCGTTCCGCTGGCTGGATGCGGAGCAGGACAACCTGGTCGCGTGCGTGGTCCGGGCCGAGTCGGCCGGGCTGCCCGAACTGGCCTGGCAGTTCGCCGTGATGCTGGCCCCGCACTTCGACCGGACCAGGGACTACCAGCACTGGATCACCGCGAACGAGGCCGGGCTGCGCGCCGCGCGGCGCACCGGGCGGCCGGACGCGGAGGTCAGCATGGTCACCGGGCTGGGCAACGCGGCCTACCAGATGCACCGGCTGGACGACGCGCTGCGCCACCACCGCCGCGCCCTCGAACTCTCCCACGAGCTGGGCAAAGCGCGCGGGGTCCGCTCCGTGCTGCACAACATCGGCGGGGTCTACCTGCGGCTCGGGCGGATGGCGGAGGCCGAGGAGAGCCTGCGGCGTTCGCTTGAGCTCTCCCGCGAGCTCGACGATCCGGGCACCGCGGCGCTGAGCAGGCTCAGCCTCGGCGAGCTGTGCACGGAGGCCGACCGGCCGCTGGAGGCGCTCGACCACTTCGCCGACTGCCTGAAAGCGATGGAGCGGCTGGACAACCGGTGGTCGGCCGCGCTGGCCCGGCTCAGCCTCGCCGAGGCTCAGGCCCGCGTCGGCACCCCGGTCCCGGCGCGGGCCAACAGCGAGCTGGCGCTGGCCCAGATGCGCGAGCTGGGCAGCGAATGGGGCGAGGCCGCCGCGCTGCGCGTGCGCGGCCTGGTGCACCGGGCGGAGGGCCGGAGCCACGACGCGATGGTCTGCTGCCTCCGCAGTTCCCGGATGTTCCACGACAGCGCGGACCGCTACCAGGAAGCACTGTCCACTGTGGAGCTCGGGCGGGCCTTCCTGGCACTGGACCGGCCGGAGGAGGCCGAGCGCGCCTGGCGGGAGGCACTGGCGATCTACGAGGAGATCGGCAGCCCCCGCTCCGCCAGGGTGCACGAACTGCTCGGTGGCTGAGCCGCCCCCTGCAAGCGGTCCCCAACGATCGTGACGCCCCCGCGGAACATCCGCGCAGCCCAAAATCCCGTTTCGTACTCAAAACGGGTTTTTGGAGCGCTCTTTTTCCCGTTATGAGTACGAAACGGGGTTCTCTAGGTTGCGGCCGCCGTGCGTTGGGTGCGGAGGCGGTTGGGGCGCATAGGCACAGTTTACGTGGTGTGCGGAGTGCTTGCGGGGCATGAGCTGGGCTCGCCGAGCTTTGGTCAGCGAAGCCTCGCCGTCAGACGGCTTCCAGGACGAAGAACAGGAAGCACAGGAAGGCCGACCTGGTGCCGAGTTCCTCCGGGAACAGCTCGCGGGCGCCCGGTGCCGGGTGCGGTTCGCTGACGACGGCGGTTCGGAAGCCCGCCGCAGTGAAAGCGTCGGTCATCGCGTGCAGCGGCCGGTGCCAGTACGTGAGCACGGCCTTCTGGCCGCTGAAGGTGTACTCGTCGGACCACTTGACGGTCCCGAAGTAGTCGGCTTCGGGATGGACCACCTTGTAGATGATCGGGTGGTTCACGGCCATGATCAGCCGACCGCCGGGCTTGAGGATGCGCCGCAGCTCGGCCAGCGGCGCATCCCAGTCCTCCAGGTAATGCAGCACCAGCGACGCGATCACATCGTCGAACGCGGCGTCGGGATAGGGCAGCGGGGCGGCGATGTCGGCGACCCGCAGGTCCGCGTCGGCGCCCAGCCGCTGCCTGGCCAGCTCCACCATCGTCGTGCTGAAGTCGAAGCCGGTGACGAGGGCGCCCCGGTCGCGCAGCGCCTCGAACAGCGGGCCGGAGCCGCAACCGGCGTCGAGGACCTGCCTGCCCGCCACGTCCCCGGCCAGGTCCAGGATCGCGGGCCGCGTGTAGTAGGCGTTGATGAGGCTGGACTCGGTCTCGGCCGCGTACGCCTCGCCGAAGGTGTCGTAGTCGTTGGCCACGGCCCCGGCGGAGCTCTCGGAAACAGCAGGCATGCGATCCACTCTGGCACAGCACGCCACCAGCGGAGGCGGCCGCTATCCGAGCCTTCTATGGGTGTAACGCCCGTAATGGATCGCCCAGAAAAGTCGCTCAGCACCGGCGAATCGACACTCCTTGAGCCTCCCCTGACATTCTTCGCGACCGCTTCAACGGCGCTTAAGCGGTACTTCAACGCCTTTGTCGAGGCTTTACCTCGCGGGGACTCCCCGCAGGTCGCCGGCCCTGTGCGCCGGGTGATGCAGGGGCAACAGCCGTGTGGGGCGGGGCCGGCGACCGCCGGCCCCGCCGGCTTGTCCGAATGGGATTGCGCGAGGGCCGGCACGTTCTTCGGATGTGTTGTGAGGAGTGCCATGCCCGTCCCACCCGTGTCACCGCCGGACTCGGGTTGGCCCATCGCCGACCTGCGCTGGGCCGACGCGCGCTACCTGCACGAGCTGCCCGCGACCCCGGTGCGCGACACCAAGCGCGCCGAACGCCGGATGGGCCGGTGGAACACGTGCTTCACCGAGGGGTCCACGGCCAGCCGCCGCGCGGCGGGGGTACTGGGCTTCAAGCTGGACTCGTTGTGGCGGACCTTCGGTTCGCCGACGGGCTGCGAGGACCGTTCCCCGGTACCGGACTGGCTGATCCAGGTCCATCGGGTGCGCGGCTACGGCGGGCCGCCGCAGGACGAGCGACACCTGGCCGCCGACGAGGAGTTGGCCGGGATACGCGCGGTCACCGAGATCGTGCGCGGTTACCAGCGCGTGCTGCACAACAGGTTGCGGAGGCTGCCCGCGACCAGCGGCGCGCCGGGCCTGACCCGGCTGCCGGAGCTGGTGGTCGCCGCGTGGCCCCGGCAGCGGATCGCGGACGCGATGTCCGGAGTCGCGGACGCCGACGAGGCCGGGCAGGTGCGGCTGTGGAACACGTACCCGGTGCTGCTGCGCTACGTCAACGACGTGCTGCGGGCCTGGCTGCACGAGCGCACCGGCTTCGCCCAGCGGCTCGTCCGGGACCACGTCGAGCTGAGCCGGGTCTGCGGTGAACCGCTCGGCGAGCTGGTCTCGATCGACTTCGACCGCGGTGACCGGGGCGTCGCGGAGCTGGCGTTCGAGCGGCTGAGCATGATCTACCGGCCGCACAGCGTCGAGGCGGACCGGGCGTGGGCGGCCGTCTGCGCGTGGTTCAACGACCGGAGGCCGCGGCACGACCTGCTGCCGGTCCCGGTGCTGGCCAAGGACGGCTACGGCTGGATGTGCCACGTGGCCGCGCGGCCGTGCCGCACCGAGGACGAGGCGAAGGCGTTCCACTGGCGGATCGGCGCGCTGACCGCGCTGCTCTACGTGCTCGACGGAGCGGATGCGCACCACCGCAACGTGATCGCGCACGGCGAGTACCCGGTGCTGGTGGACGGCCAGGTGCTGCTGCGCGGTCGTTCCGCGGGCACGGGGCACGGAGCGGAGCGGCCGGATCCGGCGGCGGAGCTGATGCGCGAGGGCGTGCTCGGCGTCGGCATGATCGGCACCAGGTCGCTGACCAGGATCGCGCACCCGGGCCGTGGCGGTGCCGCGCTGGTGACGACGCTGGACGAGGGCGCACCCGTCGACCCGCGCGAGCACCGCGACGAGATGCTCGCCGGGTTCGACTGGACCTACCGCGCGATCGCGATGGACTGGCCCCAGTGGCTGGCCGTCGGCGGGCTGCTGTCGAAGTTCATCGAGGTGCCCGTGCGGCACGTGCCCCGCGACCCGGACCGCTACCGCGAGGTGCTCGCCGACAGCCTGCGGCCGGAGCACCTGCGCGACGGGGTCGACCGGGATCGGAGCCTGGTCTCCTTGTCCGCCAACGACTCCGGCGATCAGCCGCGCGAGCTGCTGTGCAACGACGAGCTGCACGCGCTGCGGGTGGGCGTGCTGCCCAGCTACTCCACCCGCGGGCACAGCACGCAGGTGTGGAACCGCGAGGGCAAGCCACTCGGCCCGATGCTGGCGGAGCCGCCGATCGACATCGCGATCCGCCGGATCGGCGAGCTGACCGAGCCGAGCCTGCTGCGCCAGCTCTCGCTCCTCCGGCAGGCGCTGGACGTGCCCGCGCCGGGGCGGACAACCTCCAGGGGACCCGCGCCCGAGCCGGAGGAACTGCCCGGGGACCCGTTGCGCTACCCGGAGGCGGTCGCCGACGCGGTCGACCTCGCCAAGGGGCTGTGCCGCCAGGCCGTGCGGCGCAACGGCGCGATCGGCTGGATCACGCTGACCCCGGCGGGCGGCGGGCACTGGGAACTCGGCCCGGCGCCGAAGGACCTGCGCTCGGGCACCGCGGGGATCGGGCTGTTCCTGTCCACGGTCGCCGCCTACACCGGGGACACCGAGATCGCCGGGACCGCGCACACGGTCGCCGACCACCTGGCGCGGTGGGCGGCGGGCGCGGGCGACCAGCTCGGCAGGTCCGCGCTGGACCGGCCGGACCCCGGCGCTTTCGGTTCGGTCGGCGGGCTGGTGCACTACCTGACCCACACCGCCGTCCTGCTGGAGCGGCCGGACCTGCTCGGCCTCGCCCAGTCGCTGCTGCGGCCGCTCGCCGCGCACGTGCAGCACGACCAGCGCTTCGACCTGGTCAGCGGCAGCGTCGGCGCGATACTCGTCGCGCTCGGACTGCACCAGGTGCTGCCGGGCTCGCAGGCGCTGGAGGTCGCGCACGCGGCGGGCAGGCGGCTGGTGCTCTCCCCCGCGCTGGTGCCGGGGACCGGCATCGGGATCTCGCGCGGCGCGAGCGGCATCGCCTACGCGCTGGCCCGGCTGCACGCGGTCGATCCGCGCCCGGAGTACGCCGAGACGGTCCACGCGGCGCTGCGGCACGAACGCGACCACCTCCACCCGGAGCGGCACGACTGGACCGCGCCGAGGGCGGAGGGCTGCACCGCGGCGCGTGCCCCACTGCTGGGCTGGTGCCACGGGGTGCCGGGGGTCGGGCTGGCCAGGGCGGGGATCGCCGGGCTCAGCGGGGACTGGGACGTGCGGGACGACCTCGACGCCGCGGAGCGCGCCACCGCGTTGGCCCTGTTCGGCGAGACCGGCGGCCTGCTGGCCTCGGTCGGCGACCACGGCCTGTGCCACGGCGACCTCGGCGCGCTGGAACTGCTGGTGCTCGCGGCCCACCGACGGTCCGATGTGGACGGTCTGCGGCGGTGCGGGCAGGCGGCGCGCGCCGTGCGGGACCGGGGCCGGGAGGCCGGGTGGCGGACCGGGCCCGCCCGGCCGGAGTCGGTGCCGGGGCTGATGCACGGCCGGGCCGGGATCGGCTACAACCTGCTGCGCCTGGTGGCCCCGGAGCTGGTCCCCTCCGTTCTCCTACTGGAACCCCCCAGAACCCCTTAGCCCGTGTCCTGCAAGTCCGACCCGCACTCCGCCCACCAAGTAAACTCATCCCATGCCCCACACACGCCCGTTCACCCCCTCGTCAGCGGGCGCCGTCTAGAGAACCCCGTTTCGTACTCATAACGGGAAAAAGAGCGCTCCAAAATCCCGGCAAGAGTACGAAACGGGTTCTTCGGCGACCTCAGCGCAGGATGAGGGTCTGTGGGGTGGGGGCTAGTTCTGGCGTCCCTGGGCGGCGATCGCTCGGAATGCGGCCTTCTCCTCGGAGCCGGTCAGCATCCACTTGCCGTCGTTGTTGTTCTGCCAGTACAGGAAGTGGTGTGCGCCGCGCTCTTTGACGAAGGCCCAGTCGTCCTTGAGGACGGCGATCCGTCGCTGCTCACCGTGCGCGGCGGCGATGCCTCGTTCGCTGATGCCCCAGGGTTTTCCGCTGGGCACCTTGATGAGGTCCCACCACCGCTTGAAACCCTTGTCGTCACGGATTCTGAGCGGTCCGTCACCCGGGCTGGCGTAGACGTCCAGTGAGACGCCGTCGGCCGCGCGCGCGGCGTCGATCCACCCGGCGGGGCTGCCCACGTTGCCCTTGGAGTTGGTCTCCCACTGGTAGGCCATCGCCGAGTACCACACCAGCACGCCGGGGTTGGCGGCCTTCACCACGTCGATCGTCTTGCGCATCAACAGGTTGAACGTCGCGCCGGACATGTCGTCCTCCGGCTCGTGGTAGACGGTGAAGATCGTCCCGGGCGGCAGGTCCTTGGCGAGCGCGCGCAGCTGGCCGTCGTACTTCCCGTCGATGTAGCCCTGGATGTCGTTCTCCGGCGGCTTGGCGGAGTACCAGTGGCGCGAACCCGCCACGCGCCAGCTCGCCTTGTCCGGGCTGCGCAGGGTCGGGTCGAAGGAACGCCGGTAGGACAGCTTGTCGTCACCGATGGCGTTCTGCGCGGTGGACCACCCCGCCGCCTGCGATCCCGTGCTGGCGCCCACCCAGATCGTGGTGGCGGACTGGGCCGGGGACGGGAACGCGACCGCCATGCCGACGGTGATCGACAGCACCGCGAGCTTGTGCGTCACGGACACCTCCTCGTAGTAGACAGCGGTTATGCCGTGAACGACCGCGAGGCACAAGAGAACGCGAGCCCCTTTTGGCTGTGGTCGAATCCGACGAGAACTCCCCGGCGCCCGGGTCGGGGTTCGTGTTGTCGATCGCCAGGCACCTGCCGTTGATGTCGTCGGCGAGCAGCCCGTTGTGCAGGCTCCAGTTCCGCGCCGCGACGTTGTTCCCAGCGGCGCCATCGCGTCAACCGAGAAAAGGACGTGCGCAACTGGGTTCGCCCGGCGATTATGCGGTCATGACAGCGAAGCGGGCGTGGACCGTCGCCCCGGCTCCGGTGGACAGCGCGGAAGCGGCGGCCCTGTGGCGGGAGTACTACATCGACGTCGCGGACCGCTACCGCTTGCTGCACTTCGACAGGCGCTCGACTCCGGCCGAGATAGAGGAGGAGCTGGCTGACTCCTCCGACGCCGATCTCATCCCGCCCACCGGACTTCTCCTGCTGGGCAGGTATGACGGTGAGCCCGCGGCGTGCGCGGGGCTGAGGGTGTACGGCCCGGGTGTCGTCGAGCTGAAGCGGGTGTTCGTCCGCCCCGAAGCGCGTGGCACCGGCGGTGGGGCCTGTCTGCTCGCCGCCGTGGACGAGGCGGCCATCGGCATGGGCGCGAAGCGGATCGTGCTGGACACCCGGCTGGACCTGGTCGAGGCCCGCGCCCTCTACCTCAAGCACGGGTACACCGAGATCCCGGCTTACAACCAGGGCGAGTACGCCGAGGTCTGGTACGGCAAAGAGCTTGACGTATAAGGAAGAACGGGTGTGGGGCCGGCGCTGGGGGACGCGGCGCCCCACCTGGGGCGGCCAGGGCTGTCAGACCCCTGTTCTAGGGTGCCGTTCGTGATGGACATCGAGGTGCGCACGCGGGTGCCCGACGTACCCGCCGTGCTGGTGCGCCTGGCCGACGACCGCACGACGGCGCGGGAGTTGATCAGCCGCGCGGTCGAGGAGCAGATCCGGGAGCTGCGCGCCGACACGGGGCGCTGCCGCCGCGCTCTCGATCGCCAGTACCTGTCCGATGAGGACCTCCGGGCGCAGGCCGCGGCGGGTGTGATCAAGATGCCGCGGCCCGCACCACCGGAACCGGGCATCGCCGAGGAGGTGGCCAGGGCGCACCGGGCCTTCGCGCGCGGCACCTTCGTGATTTTCGTTGGCGGACACCAGGTTCACGGCCTGGACGAGGAGGTCGTGGTCCGGCTCGGCGAGCCGGTGGTGTTCCTGCGGCTGGTCGCGCTGGCGGGAGGCTGATCGCGGATGGAGCAGGTGTACGCCGACGTCATCCGCGAGGAGCGCGAGGCGTTGTGGCAGCTGGTGGATGAGGTCCGGGCCGGGGACCTGGCGGGAATGCGTGCCACCGCCGAGAAGATCCGGCTCCGCATCGAGAAGGGCGAGGACCGGACGATCGGCAACCTGACACCGTATGTCAGGGACGTCATCGCGGAGCTGGACGAGCTCTACGACGCCGGTTTCCCGGTCGACCGGCCGGACGACATCGCCGACCTGCTGGACGCGCCTTGGCCGACCGCGCACCGGAAAGCCCTGCTCGCCGCCTACCTCGACTGCGACGTGCGGCACCGGCTGCTGCTGGACGAGGTGGCGGAGCAGACGACGGACACGGACCTGCTGCGGCTGCTCGTCCTCACCCCGCTCGGCACGCTGAGCCGGGACGCCAAGGCGCGGATTCTCGATGCGCTGCACCACAAAGGTGCGTTGGACGCCGCCGTAGTCGAGCGGGCTTTCACCGACGACAGCTACCTCGGCCACGCGATCACCGACGCCAG
Organism: Allokutzneria sp. A3M-2-11 16; assembly: GCF_024213555.1. Taxonomy (GTDB): domain Bacteria; phylum Actinomycetota; class Actinomycetes; order Mycobacteriales; family Pseudonocardiaceae; genus Allokutzneria. Next base: position 360,731 of record NZ_JANAVO010000003.1, read on the forward strand.
TGCGGACGCGGTGCGCGAACACGTGGACGCGCTGACGTGGAAACTCGTTTCCGCGCCGGCTCCGGCGGAGTGGGACGCGCTGCCCAAGGTGTTCCTGCCGCGCGGCCTGCGGTTCGTCCGGGTGGCGCTCGATTGGTCCGGCAACGAGCAAGTGGCTGACCATCTCGGTACGGCGGAGCTGACCGACGAGGAACGCCTCGCGCTGCTCGATCTGCTGAAGGAACGACCGGAGGAACAGCGGCGGGCGTTCGCGTGGCGGCTGCGCGCTGGTGACGCCGAAGCGCTGCTGCCGCTGTTCGGCCTGGAGCGCGCGGCGCCGTTGCTGCGGCTGATCCGGGCGATGCCGGTCGACGAGGCCATCCGCCACGATCGCGCCGCCATCCTCGCCGCGATCGACGACGTGGGAACCGCTCGGCGCCTGCTCGAACTCGAACCGAACGAGCTGGTCTCCGCAGTGCTGGGGGACAACCGCGCCCAAGTTCTGCGGCGCGTGAAACACAATGCGCTGCAAGGCATCGCCGCGTTCGGGATGCTGCCGTTGGCTCCGGACGAGACGGTCCTCGACCGCTACCTGGCGCTCCGCGAGTCCGCGAAGAAGGGCGCCAAGCTCGGCCCCAACCGCAAGCACAGCCACGCCGCCGCCATCGAGATCGCGCTCGACCACCTGGCGCAGGTGGCCGGTGTCGAGGCGAGCCGCCTGGAATGGGACTGCGAGGCTCGCATCGCCGCCGAGACCCGCACGGAGGCAGAGGTCGGCGATTACCGCGTCGCACTGCGATTCGACGGCGCCGACCCGGTAATCGTGGTGAGCCGGGCGGGCAAGGCATTGAAGTCCGTGCCCGCCGTCGTCCGCGCCGATCCCGGTTACGCCGGGCTGCGCGAGCATCAGGAACGGCTGCGGGAGCAGGCTCGCCGGATGCGGACCGGACTGGTGGAACGACTGGTCGCCACCTCCGGGACCCTGACGCCGGACGAGCTGGCCCGGTTGCTGTCGCTGCCCGCCGGTGCGGCGATGCTGCCCGCGCTGCTCTGGCGGGACCGGCTCGGCAAGATCGGCTTGCTTGACCAGGTCGACACCACGGGCCCCGTTACCGCCGTGCACCCGCTCGACCTGCACGAGCGGCAGGCGCTCGGCGACTGGCAGGCGGAGATCGTTCGACGGCGGCTCCAGCAACCGGTCAAGCAGGTGTTCCGGGAGCTGTACGTCCTCACCCCGGCCGAGCGCGAGGCGGGCGACGTGTCGCTGCGGTTCGCCGGGCAGATGGTGAACGGCCGGGTCGCGGGGCAACTGCTGTCCGGGCGGGGCTGGTTCACCCACGGCGACTACGACGACCACCAGGCGACCCGAGCTGTCGGAGACGGCCTCACCGCCGCGCTCCGCTGCGACTTCCACGGCTACTTCGGCATGGGGGACGTCCTGGTCGGCGAGGTTCGTTTCCTGGCGGACGGCACGCCGACACAGCTGGCCGACGTGCCGCCCGTGGTGTTCTCCGAGGTGATGCGCGACCTGGACCTGGTGGTGTCCGTCGCGGGAACCGAGCAGGGGGCGTACCTGTCACCCGCGCAGGCGGCGAGCCGGGGACGTGTGCTCGCGGCGCTCATCGACGACCTGCGGCTGGACCGCGTCACCGTCGACGGGCAGGCGGCCGTGGTGCGCGGCACGCGGGCGACCTACCGGGTGCACCTGACCAGCGGCAGCATCCACGTCGAACCCGGCGGTTACCTGTGCATCGTGCCGGAGTCCTTTGGCGCCAAGGCACATCGGCGGCTTTTCCTGCCGTTCGCCGACGAGGACCGGATGACCAGCGTCGTGCTGAGCAAGGTGCTCCTGCTCGCCGAGGACGAGAAGATCAGCGATCCGTCGATCCTGTCGCAGCTCGATGCCCTCACCTAGCTCGCGAGGAACGCGACGAGCCGATCGTCGAGGTCTCCCAAGGGACGCGACCGGGACGTCAACGGTCGCACGGCGTCGTGCAGTACCCGAAGGCGGCGAACCATTCGGTCGGATTTCATCGTGGTGGCGATGCTGATCGCCTGTTCTCCCAGGGAGGCTGCCTGCTCGTGGTCGTCGCGCGCGAGGTGGGTGAGCGCGAGGTCGGTCCGCACGTAACAACGGCTGCGCACACGCCAAGGCTCGTACTCGTCCACGACCCGGCTGATCATGCGCAGGCCCTGCTCGGGATCTCCGGTGTCGCGCAGGCACCGCCCGAGGTCCGCGGCGAGTTCGGCTTCGGTGTAATGGCTCAACCAGGCGGGTTCCTCGGCTTGGCGGGCGAAGTGCCGCTCGGCTTCCCGCATCGACTCGCGCATCGCGCTGTGATCGCCGAGCTGGGCGTGCCCGCGAGCTTCGACGGCGTGCAGCAACGCCGCCAGGGTCGGAGTGTCGTTTCGCCCCAACATGTTCCGGCCTGCGCGTGCGAGGGAGACCTTGTGCTGCGCGGTGACGCGGCTCAGGTGTGACAGCACGTGGGCGGCGTAGAGCCGATCTCCGGCCGCCATCGCCAGGGTGAGGGTCTGCATGGAGTAGCGCCGAGCTTCGACGTGGCGCCCGGCGTCGGCTGTCGCGGACCCGGCCAGCCAACATGCCTGTGCGACCGCGCTCAGCAGCGCGCGTCCGGTGCGCTCCGAGTAGGTGCCGTGCGCGACCGCGTTCCACCCGCGACGGAAGAGCTGGATCACTGGCTCCCGCACACTGCTCGACCCGAATCTCCGGTCGAGTCCGCGGAGGCGCGCGATGTTCTCGGTCAAGCCGTCGACGTCGGCCATGCCGATGCGTCTGCCCGGAACCGACCCCAGCAATGCCGCCCGGAGACCGACATCGTCGCCGGACAGCTCGATCACTGTGCGCATGGCGCCGTCCAACGGTTCGTAGGTGTCCGCTGACTCAGACCCGCGCTCGGCGAATCCGCAGTCGGCAACGCTGACCTCGCGCCCCAACTGTCGGCTGAGCACCTCCGCGACCAACCGTGGCACCGGCCTGCGCGGTTGCGATCCGTCGAGCATCCGGCGAACCGTCGTGGCGCTGGTGCCCAGGTGAACGCCTTCCTCGGCGCCTGCCGCGACCACGGCGCCCGCGAGTTCGATGTTGCTCATCCCGGCTTCGTCGAGCAGTGCCCGCAACACGTTGTTTCCCGGCCCGGGATGCCTGTCTGATGTGTTCACGACACGAGCATCGCGCCCCGCCGACCGGCAGCCAAGGACACCGCCCGAAGCAGGACCCCAGTAGGACCCCTTCGTAAAACAGCGAGCCCGAACATTTCGTGAAAGTCCGTCGGCTTCTTTGGTGAGTCATTTCGGCTACCGCCGATACCATCTGATGCGAACCGATCCGGGAGTCGATACGCTTCTTCGGTCGAGAAAGTGAAGCTCAAGAATACCTTAGCTGGTCACCAATTCGGGTGAAAAGCATGAGTGTGCTTGAGGGCATTCGCTTTTCCGCCCGCATCGAGAGGTAGTACCCGTGACCAACTGGACCCGCCGGATCGCCGGGGCGGCCACCGCCTCCGCCCTGCTGTCGCTGGTAGCCGTCAGCACCGCACCCCCCGCCCTCGCCGCGAAGCCGAAGTGCGCGCACAGCGAGAGCTTCGACCTGAATTCCCGGGAAGACTCCGGCGGCAACGTCCGTGCCCGCGCCGCGGGCACCATGAAATGGGGTTGTTCCGACGGGAAGTTCCACGTGACCGGGAAGCTGTACGACCTGGACCTGAACGACTCCAAGGGCGCCTACGTGTGGGCGCAGGCATGTGGCTACTACCACGGCAAAGATCGTCCGGGTAAGTGCCGGAACACCAAGGACATGAAGTATTCCTCCCGGCAGGGAAAGGAATTTGACTTCACCGTGTCCCCGCGGGCCAAGTCGGACGGGCCGACCGGTGCCTGGCTGATCGGTGTCAAGGCAACCAGCTACTGGGACGACTCGAACGACGCGTACAAGGTGGTCAAGGCCTAGCTCTCCCGTTTGCACTCATAACGCGGAGGGGCGGAAGCGCCTGCGGTACTCCGTGGGCGTCATCCCAATCTGCCGACGAAAGGCGCGAATCAACGTGTCGATCGTATTGAAGCCGCACGCCGACGCGACCCGTTCAAGCGCGTCATCAGTGGATTCGAGGCGGTTGCGCGCCACCTCCACGCGAGCGGATTCGAGGTAGGCGGCGGGCGTCGTGCCGAGCTCGGACTTGAAGATCCGGGTGAGCTGCCGTTCGCTCACGTGGGCTTGCGCGGCGAGGTCGGCGACGGTGAGCGGGTCGGCGATGTTCCGCGTGATGTGGTGGCGGAGGTCGTCAACGCGGCGCGTGGTGGAGACGGGTTCGAGGGGGATGCTGAACTGGCTCTGCCCGCTCGGCCGCTTCAGGTACATCACGAGCTGCCGGGCCACGCCGAGCGCGACGGCCTCGCCGAAGTCGTCGGCGACGAGCGCGAGCGACAGGTCGAGGCAGGCGCTGATGCCCGCGCCGGTCCACACGTCGCGGTCGCGGATGAAGATCGGGTCGGGGTCGACGTCGACCGCGGGGTGCTCGGTGGCGAGCTGCCGCGCGGTGGACCAGTGGGTGGTGGCCCGCCTGCCGTCGAGCAGTCCGGCGGCGGCGAGGATGTGCGCGCCCACGCAGACGGAGGCGACCCGCCGCGTCCGGCTGGCGAGCGCCCGCACCCGGTCGACCACGACGGGATCGGCGACGGCGCGCACGCGGCGCTGCTCGTCGACGGAGACGGAGCCGGGAACGATGAGCGTGTCGATTTTCTGCTCGGCCACCTCGTCGAAGGTGACGTCGGGCAGGACGCGGACCCCGGCGAAGGTGGTCACCGGGTCCGCGGTCTCGGCGGCCAGGATGACGCGGTAGCCCGGCGCACCGTCCAGTTCCCGGCGCAGCAAAGAGAAAACCTCCGGCGGGCCGGTGACGTCGAGCAGGTCGACGCCGTCGAACAGGACGATGACGACGAGGGGTTCGACGCGGCTCAAGGCGACTCCAACGGGATGTCCGGATCTGCAAGTCGGACGTCATTGCCGACATCCGTGGCCGATCGTAGCGTCGGAGGCGTCAAGATCCTCCGAGGAAGGACACCACGTGCCCACGACGACCCTGCGCGAGCTCAACGGCCTCGACAAGACCCCGGCATCGCTGGCGACGGCGACCTTGGTCCTGGTCGACTACCAGAACACCTACACGCAGGGCGTGATGGAGCTGACGGGATGGGGGCCCGCACTGGACAACGCGGCCGAACTCCTTGCGGCAGCGCGGAAAGCGGGCACGAAGGTGGTCCACGTCATCCACGACAGCGGCGAGGGGACTCCCTTCGACATCCGCGCGGACATCGGCCAGATCCACCCTCGCGTGGCACCCGTCGACGGCGAACACGTTGTCGTCAAAGGGTTCCCCAACTCGTTCACCGACACGGAGCTGGGCGAGCTGGTCGACGCGTCCGGCAACACCGATGTCATCATCGCCGGGTTCATGACCCACATGTGCGTGGCCGCCACCGCCGCGGGCGCGTTCCTGCGCGGCACCAAGGCGACCGTGGTGGCCGACGCGTGTGCGAGCCGTCCTTTGCAGACGGCCGTCTCCGAGGTGCCCGCCGACCAGGTCCACCACGGAGCGCTCGCGATGATCACCGACCTCTACGGGGTCGTCGTCCCGTCCTGCTCCGCCTTGGGCTGAGGCTTGTTGGGCAGGAGAGCCGCGTGGGCCTGGGCGACGAGGTTGCCTTCGTCGTCGCGGATGGACGCGTTGGTCAGCAGTCGGGCGCGGCCTGCGTGCACGACCTCGGCCACGACCGAGTACGCCTTGCCGGGCTGCACCGCGCGCACGTAGTCCACGGTCAGGTTCAGCGTGTTCATCGGGTAGCAGCGGTCGCCGATGCTGACTCCGGCGCTGCAACAGGTCTCGTCCAGGACCATGGCGGTGTAGCCGCCGTGCACGGTCCCGACGAAGTTGGCCAGCGAGTCGCCCGGCGTCCACGCCATCTCGACCCGGCCCTCGGCCGCCCGCGAGACCTGGAGGCCGAGCATGGAGTACTGGTCGGACTGCGGTTCGGGATTCTCGGCCAACACCCGCATCAGCTCCAAGCCGCTCGCCGACGACCACAGGTCCAGTAGCGCCTTGTTCACGGGGTCTCCTGCCAGGTGGTTGCATGGGGATGTGGACTCGCTCATCGAAGCACTGAAGCGTCGTCCGGTGGTGCTCGACGGCGGACTGTCGAACGAACTGGCCGCCGCCGGGCACGACCTCTCGGACGCGCTGTGGTCGGCCCGGTTGCTGCACGACGATCCGAGCGCGATCACCGCGGCGCACCTCGCGTACTTCCGCGCCGGGGCGGAGGTCGTGATCACCGCCAGCTACCAGGCCACGTTCGAGGGCTTCGCCGCGCGCGGGCACAGCAAGGGCGAGGCGGTGGCGCTGCTCAAGCGGAGCGTGGCTCTCGCGAGGGAAGCAGCGTCCGAAGTGGACGGTCGGCGCTGGGTCGCGGCGTCGGTCGGCCCGTACGGCGCGATGCTGGCGGACGGATCGGAGTACCGCGGGCGTTACGGGCTGAGCGTCGACGAGCTGGAACGGTTCCACCGCCCGAGGATGGAAACCCTGGCGGAGGAACACCCCGACGTGTTCGCGTTGGAGACGATCCCGGACATCGACGAGGCGGAGGCCCTGCTGCGGATCGCCGACGACATCGGCATTCCGGCCTGGTTGTCCTACAGCGTCAAGGGAACGTCCACGAACGCCGGTCAGCCACTGGAGCATGCGTTCGCAGTGGACTCCGGCACGGTGATCGCGACCGGGGTCAACTGCTGCGAGCCCGGTGATGTGGCCGCCGCCGTGGGGATCGCCACCCAAGTCAGCGGCAAACCCGTTGTGGCGTATCCGAACGGGGGCGGTGAGTGGGACGGCGCGACCAACGTCTGGCGCGGCGATCCCACGTTCGACGTGAGTTGGATCGAAGCCGGGGCGAGGCTGATCGGCGGGTGTTGCCGCGTCGGTCCCGCCGAGATCGCCAAGCTGGCCGCGGCGGTCGCATGACCGAGATCGCGATCCTCATAGGACTCCAGGCGTCCGGGAAGACGAGCTTCTACCGCGCCGTGCTGGCCGCGACCCACCACCACGTCAGCAAGGACGCCTTCCCGAACGCGCGGCGCAGGCAAGCGCGGCAGCTGCGGCTGATCGGCGAAGCACTCGACGCGGGGCGCGATGTCGCCGTCGACAACACCAATCCCTCCGCCGAGGAGTGGCTGCCGATCATGGAGGTCGGCCGGGCGCGCGGGGCGCGGATCGCCGGGTACTGGTTCCCGCCGGACATCGCCGCGTCGCACGAGCGAAACGCCCTGAGGGACAACAAAACCCGCGTGCCCGATGTGGGGCTGTATGCCACCCTGAAACGCCTGCGAAAGCCTCTGCCGACTGACGGGTTCGACGAGCTGTTCACCGTGCGGTTCGACGGCCGTGGCGGGTTCGACGTTCAACCCTTTGAGGAGTGACGATGCACGGGGCCGAGTTCGAAGCCGGGCAACGTGCCAGGGAATGGTTCCACGAGCTGACGGTGCCGCCCGGCGTGTGGACGGTCGTCCGGGTCGACGGACGCGGGTTCTCCCGGTTCACCGAACAGCACTTCGACAAGCCGTTCGACGCGCGGTTCTCCGGGCTCATGGTGGAGACCGCGCAGGCGATGCTGACGGAGTTCGGCGCCCGCTACGTCTACACCGAGAGCGACGAGATCTCCCTCGTGCTCGACCCGGAGCACGGTCTTTTCGGGCGCGGCGTCGAGAAGATCGTGTCGATCTCCGCGGGCGTAGCCTCCGCCGCGTTCACCCACGCCGCCGGTCAGCCCGCGCACTTCGACAGCCGGGTCTGGATCGGCGCGGGCGTGGGCGACGTGATCGACTACGTGTCCTGGCGCCAGGCCGACGCGACCCGCTGCGCGCTGAACGGCTGGTGCTACTGGACTCTCCGCAAGGCGGGCGCTTCCCGCCAGGAGGCCACCAAACGCCTGCAAGGCACGACCGCCGCGGACAAGAACGAACTCCTGTTCCAGCACGGGATCAACTTCAACGAGGTGCCCACCTGGCACCGCCGCGGCATCGGCCTGTGGCGGGAGGACGTCAGCCGCGAGGGCCACGACCCCGTGCGCGGCGTCGACGTCACCACCACCCGGCGGCAGGTCCACGTCGAACGCGAGCTGCCGATGAAGGACGACTACCGCGCCCTGGTGGAGAAGCTGATCACTCATGGCTCCGGGTGACGAGCTGCTCGCCGGTGAGCGCGATCGTGCCCTGCTCGGTCCATTCCCCGCAGGGGCCGCCGCCCTCGCTCACGTCCAGCTGGAGCGGCGAGCCGTCCATGCGGAGCGCGGGGTGGTAGTAGGACGCGACGGTGCGCGCGTCGCCCTCGATGTAGTGGCCGATGAGCGCGCGCCGGAAGCGGTCGTCGGTGGTGTTGGGCGCGCTGCCGTGGACGAGGGAACCGTTGAAGAACAACACATCCCCGGGCTCCATCTCGACCGGCACGGCGTCCGGGCCCACCGGGAGCGGCACGGTGACGTCGGTGAAGCTGGTCTTCGTGTCGGCCTTCGCGGTGCACAGGATCGGCCAGCGGTGGCTGCCGGGCACGACGAGCATGCAGCCGTTGCCGACGTCGGCGCGCTCCAACGCCATCCACGCCGCGACGCACGTGCCCGGCTCGGCGCGCAGGTAGAAGTTGTCCTGGTGCAGCGCCTGGCCCCGTGAACCGGGCGGCTTGAAGTAGAGCATCGTCTGCACCGCGAACGGTTCCGCGCCGAGCAGGTCGACCAGCAGGCCGCGCAGGCGCGGGTCGAGCAGCCAGCGCAGGCTGTCCTCGTCCCAGCGGTGCATCTGCGCCATCCGCGGGTAGCGCCGCAGCGGGTCACGGTCGCCAGCCCGGACGCCGACGACGTCATCGGAGTAACGGCGCTTGCGGAGCGCCATGTAGTGCTCGCGGAGCCGTTCGACCTCGTCGAGACCGAACACGCCGCGCGCGACGGCGTATCCTTCCTGGTCGAATGCCTGCTTGAATGATTCGCTCATGCCATCAAGGATCGCGACGAATTACCGCGCCACGCCAGTGACTCGAAGCGCGAGGTGTTGCACTTATGACGCATCTGAACTCGCCGCCCACGTTCTGGCGGTGTGAGCCGTCCTGGTCGTGGCACTCGCGGCCGCTCGGCGACCACCTGCTGTGGTGCGTGCTCGACGGCCGAGGGCACATGAGCCTCGACGATCGGCGCCGCGAGCTGGAGCCCGGCTTCTGCGCGGTCTTCCGGCCCGGTGACGCGCCGATCGCCGGGCACAACCCGCGGCGGCGATTGCTGGTCTTCGGGATGCACTTCGACACCGCCGAGGACATCACCACCGAGCCCCGTTGGGCGCAGCTGGGCGACCTGTCGTTGCTCACCTCGTTGGCGCGGCTCGCCGACCGCAGCTTCCAACGCGGCGACGAGCTCGGCGTGCGACAGACGTTGCTGTGCTTGGAACAACTCATCGCGCTGCTGCACGCCGAGCTGACCGCGCCGCCGCGCCGGAAGGTGGACCGCGCGCTCGACGAGATCACCGAGACCATCCGGCAGGACCCGCGCAGGCGGTGGTCGGTGACCGAACTCGCCGCGCGGGCCGCCCTGTCCCGGGCCCAGTTCACCCGCCGGTTCATCGCGCACACCGGGCTCACGCCGACCCGCTTCCAGATCACCGCCAGGATCGAGCGCGCGCACCACCTGTTGAGCGAGACCGGGATGTCAGTGACCCAGGTGGCCGCCGCATTGGGCTACGCCGACCTCGCCTACTTCAGCCGCCAGTACCGGCAGCACACCGGGCACCCGCCTACGTGGAGTGCGGGAACGAGTGGTGTTCATGCGCCACAACCCACCGGCCCCGCTCCTTCCGCAGCCCCAGGGTGAGCCGAAGCCGGTTCTCGGGCTGCGCCGCGAGTTCGTCCGGGGTGCCGCACCGCAGCAGCGCGTGGGCGAACGCGACGTCCTCCCCGGCGGTGACCTCGAGCGAGACGATCTCGAACGACGCTCCCTGCGCCTGCCACTGGAAGAACGGCGGCCACGTCGCGCGATAAGCGTCGATGCCGTGGACGCCGTCGTACGGCGGCGGGACGTCGAACATCACGATGTCGTCGGTGTGATCAGCGAGAACGCCGTCCAGGTCGCCTTCGTGCACGGCGACCGCCCACCGTTCGATCAGGGTCCGGATCTCTTGCTCGTTCACGGGTTCGCCTTCCGTTCGTCGGGTGCTGTCACCGGTAGAACCCGCGAACACGACAGAACTCATCGGCACTCAGCGGAACTCAGCGAGAAATTTCCGGGGGCAGGCCGAACAGGCTGAAGTCGGCGTCCAGGAACGAGACGACCCCGGCGACCCTGTCCCCGCGCAGCGCTAGGACGTCGAGCCCCGCGGGCACGTAGACCGATCCGTTCCACATGTATGTGCCGAACGCGAGCTGCCCGTTGGCCCGCGCGGGAAGGAAGCGCCAGCGATCGGTCAGCGGGCCTTCGCGAAGGAACTCCGCGATGGCGGCGGGCCCCACGTACCACTTCGGCAGCGGCGGCATGGAGAACCTGGCGTCCTCGGTCAGCAACTCCACGATCGCCGCGACGTCGCCGCTTTCCCACGCTGCCAAGTACTTCTCGCCGAGTTCTCGAACGCGGTCCTCGCCGAGGGAACGCAGCGTCGCCTGCTGGCTCACGTCCGAACGCCGCGCGTCGAGGGCGGCTCGAGCGCGTTGCAGCGCGCTGTTGACCGACGCGACGGTGGTGTCCAGTAGTTCGGCGACCTCGCGCGCAGAGAAGCCCAGGACCTCGCGCAGGAGCAGCACCGCCCGCTGCCGCCCGCCGAGGTGCTGGAGCGCCACCACGAACGCGAGCTCCACGCTTTCCCTTGCCGCGTAACGAGCTTCCGGCGAAAGGGAGTCGAGCTGCGCGTCCGGGAACGGGGTGGGGATCTCCCGCCGCGCGCGTCCCTCGATCAGGGTCAGGCACCGATTGGTGGCGATCTTGTAGAGCCAGGCCCGCGCCGAACCGCGATCGTCGAACCGGTCCAGCGAACGCCACGCGCGGACCAACGCCTCCTGGAGCGCGTCGTCGGCGTCGTGCAGTGAGCCCAGCATGCGGTAGCAGTGCGCCCGCAGCTCGGCGCGATGGGGCTCGACCAGCTCCTCGAACTCGGCCACGAGCCGAAACTACTGGTTCACCAGCAGCAGCACGCCGATCAGCACCATCGCCGCGCCGGAGACCCGGCTGACCACGCGCGCTGCGGCCGGTCGCGCCCGCAGTACCACCCGGGCCAGCACGCCGACGCACAGGTAGATCGCGCCGCAGGTCAAGGTGTGCACGACGCCGAGGGTGCTGATCTGCGCGGCGAGCGGCCAGCTCCCGGCGGGAGTGGTGAACTGGGGCAACAGCGCGAGGAAGAGCAGCAGCGCCTTCGGGTTGAGGCCGCTGATGCCCGCGCCCTTGAGCACCCGTGCTACCCGGGATGTCCGCCCCGGGGCGTCCACATCGGCGCCCGGCACCGCGGCGGGACGGGCGAGCGTCGTCCCGCCGATCCACACCAGGTACAGCGCGCCCACCGAGGTCAGCGCGGTGAGCACGAACGGGGTGCTCGCCACGACGGCGGCGACCCCGGCCGCGACCACGGCGGTGAGCCCGACGTAGCCGAGCAGCAGGCCGCCCACCGCGGGCACCACCGATCGGTCCTGGATGCCGGCGGAGATCGTGTACGCCCAGTCCGCCCCCGGGACGAGGACGAGCAGGACGGACACTGCCCAGAACGCGGCGACGGAGCTGATAGCCATGCAAGGAGATTAGGTCGGCATCGGCCAAAGATGTTTCTAAGTATTGTCGCTGATCAGCGCTCTAGTGGAAGAATCTTCCCCATGGACGACGTCGACAGGAAGATCCTTGCTGAGCTCCAGGACAACGGGCGGCTGACGGTGACGGAACTGGCCGCGCGGGTGCGGTTGAGCCTGTCGCCGTGCCACCGCAGGCTCCGCGAGCTGGAGCGCGGCGGGGCGATCCGCGGGTACCGGGCGATCCTGGACGCCGGGGTGGTCGGGCTGGCGTTCCAGGCGCTCGTCTTCGTCACCATGCGCCAGGAGGACCGCGACACCGTCGCCGCGTTCGAGCAGGCGCTCGTGGACATCCCGCACGTGTTGCAGGCGCAGCGCCTCTTCGGCGACCCCGACTACCTCCTGCGCATCGCCACCGCGGACCTGGAGGCGTTCCAGCGGCTCTACGACGAGAAGCTGGCGACGCTGCCCGGAGTGCAACGGCTCAGCTCCACCCTGGTGATGAAGCACGTCGTGCACGAGCGCGCGCTGCCCCTGTAGCGTTCGCGTCCAGCTCATTGCAATGAGCAGTTTGATAGTTTTAGAAACGCAACGTAGCTTCGCGGTGTGAACGCGATCCAGGGAGTACTCGAACGCGCCGTGCCCGGCATCCTCGTCGAGGTCCAGGACGGCGACCGGCGCTGGTTCGGCGCGGCCGGGGTGGCCGACACCGCGACCGGCGCCCCGCGCCTGCCCGAGCACCGGTTCCGCATCGGCAGCACCACCAAGACCTTCGTCGCGACGGTGCTGCTGCAACTCGTCGCCGAGAACCGGCTCAGCCTCGACGACGCCGTCGAGCGGTGGGTGCCCGGCGTCGGCGGTGTCTCGGTGCGGCAGCTCCTCAACCACACGAGCGGGATCTTCAGCTACACCAATGACCAGGAGGCGTTGAGCCAGCACGAGCACTACACGCCGGAGATGCTCGTCAAGATCGCGATGTCGTACCCCGCGGACTTCGCGCCCGGCACGGGCTGGGGCTACTCCAACACGAACTACGTCCTCGCCGGGATGATCATCGAACGGGTCACCGGCGCGCGGCTCGACGAGGAGATCGGCGGGCGGATCGCCCTGCCCGGGACCTACCTGCCGTCCGACGAGAAGATCCGCGGACCGCACTCGCGGCACTACACGCGGCTGTACGACCCCGATCCGAACGCGCCGATCCACGACGTGACCGAGCTGGACGGCAGCCCGTTCTGGGCCGCTGGAGCCATGATCTCCACGGCGGGCGAGCTGAACCGGTTCTTCGGCGAGCTGCTCGGCGGACGGCTGCTCCCGCCGGAACTGATGCGGGAGATGACCACGACGGTGCCGACGAAGGACTGGATCGACAACACCGCTTACGGCCTCGGCCTGGTCGAGCTGCGGCTGTCGTCCGGGGTCGTGGTGTGGGGCATGGCGGGCTCGATCTTCGGGTCCTGGACCTACACCTTCGGCACGCGGGACGGCCGCCATGTGCTCAGCGCCAACATGAACGGGGACTGGACGGACGCGATCGGCATCTTCACCGACCTGCTCGAAGCCGAGTTCAGTCCCACTCGTTGAGCAGTCGCCGCGCCGATCCGCCGATCGGTCCGACAGCGTCGGCCAGCGTCGCCGCGTCGGGCAGGCGCGCGTCTCTCACGGCGGCCACGGCCTGGGCGGCGTCGCCGATCGTGGAGGAGCAGACCGCGCGCAGGTAGTCCGGCACGGTGAGGGCGGGGTCGGTGCAGCCCACGAGCGGCGTGCCGACCGCCGCGATCAACGGGAACACCGTGCCGGGAATGCCGATCGCGGCCTCCGCCCTGGCCGACGCCGCGAGCGAGCTGACCGGGCTGATCTCGTACTTCTCCCACAGGCGGCGGTTTTCGCGGGGGTGCAGGCCGACCAGGACGCGCTTGCCCGCGGCGGCGAGCCGTTCCGCCGCGGCGAGCAGGAGCTCCGTTCCCGGCGCCGCGCTCCCCGTGCCGTCGGGATGGGTGACGCTGGTGAGGACCAGCACGAGGTCCTTCTCCGGAGCGCGCCGCGGGAGGTCGTCGGTCTGCGGCGAGCCGACGACCTCGACCCGCCTCTTCGTGCCGAGATAGGTGCCGAACGCACGAGCTTCGGCGGGGGAGGACGCGGTAATCACGCGCAGGCGGCGGCGGATCTCCCGGGCGCGTGGTGCTTCAACCGGCACCTGGTAGGCGAGCGCGCTCGCGGCCACCCGGGTCCGGCGGAACCGCGCCGCGCAGTCGGCGGGCCAGTCGCCGGCTCCGGTGACCACGAGCAGGTCCGCGCGGGGAGCGTCCGCCGGAGTCGCCACCGGCACCGGGTCGCCTGGCGTGACCTTCGAGTAGTCCGGCACCAGTTGGGTCAGCCGCCACCCGCGCCGCGCCGCCTCCGCGAGCAGGGGTTTGACGTGATACGTCGCCCAGGGCTCATTGGTAGCAACCAAAACCTCGCGACCACGCCCCACCCCGAGGGCAACGGCGAGCGCACCCCCAAGCACCCCACGCCGCGACAACAGGCTCTTCATGCCGCGCACGATAAGCGCCCATCCCCAACACAAGGTGAACACCCACCACGCGCGTCGACTAAGCTACGACCCACCACTCCACCCCTAGATGCCCCCAACGTGGGCCGGGGTGGTCTAGAGAACCCCGTTTCGTACTCAATACCGTGGATTAGAGCGCTCCAAAACCCGTTAAGAGTACGAAACGGGGAAAAGCGGAACGTTAGTTGAGGATTACGACCGCGAGGTTGAGCGCCGCGGTGTAGACGAGCCACAGCAGGTAGATGCCCTGGAACAGCGCGGCGAGGCGCGAGCGGCGGAAGAACAGCCACGCGGTCACCAGCACCACCAGGTTCAGCGCCAGGATGTCCAACAGCGCGTAGACCGCCATCCCCGCACCGAAGAACAGCGGGACCCACGCCGCGTTGAGGAGCAGGCCGAACCCGTAGACGGCCACCCCGGTCTTGGACCCGCCCGCTCGCCAGTACAGCCAGCCGGAGAGCGCCATCAGCGCGTATACGACCGTCCACATAGGACCGAAAAGCCAGGAGGGCGGGGCCCAGTCGGGCAGCCGCAGCGCCGCGTAGGTCTCCTTCGCGCCACCGCCGAAGGAGGCGCCGATCACCGCGACGATCCCGACGGCGCTGCCGAACCCGGCCAGGGCGAAGGGGAGGGACGGGGCTCGAATGGGGGTGGCCATTGCTCGCCTTCGTTCACTCGGTGGCTGAGTTGATCGATGGTAGAGCCTGCCACCAGGGGGCTCCTGCCTGGAGAAGACGGTTCCGGCCCAGCGGCAGGCGGGCCCTTCGGAGTAGCCCCTGCGTGCAGTTGCGCGCTGCTGCAAAAGGCCGTTGGCAGGGCCGAATCCGCGACATACGTTCAGGTCAACCGGTTCCTGTCCCGGGGCCGGTCTGGGGAGAGGACGTCCACCATGGCCGTGCGCCGCCGTGACCTTCTCGCGGGTGCCGTCGCGTTAGCCGGATTCGCCACCGTCGGGCTGCTACCCGGAACCGCCGCCGCGGTGACCCGGCAGCGCCCCGGGGCCCAGCTGCCGCCGTCCCTGGCGATCGGGGACCGCGCCGTCGTGGCCAGGGCCAGCGCCCGCCGCGCCATGGAACACCTCCAGGTGCTCAGCAACGAGATCGGCCCGCGGATCGGCGGCACCCCGTCCGAGCGGCGGGCCGCCGACTACATCGCGGGCGTGCTGCGCAGGCTCCGCTACGACGTGACGTTGCAGCCCTTCCCCGTCGCCGACAAGCACCTCGCCGACATCTCCGTGGTCGGCGACCGCGGGCCGAAGTGGCAGACCGGCGCCGCGCCGCAGGGCAAGCTCGACGTGACGGTCTCCGGCGCGGTGGTCGACATCGGCAAGGCCACGCCCGAGGAGCTGGCGCACGTGCGCGGCCAGATCGCCTTCGTGCCCGACTCGCAGGTCAACAGCGCCGCGCCGCGGCTCGCGGTGGAGGCGGGCGCGATCGCCGTCCTGCTCTCCCGCAAGGGCACCCCGGAGCGCAAGCTCAGCGCGTTCACCCCGACGCTGCCCGCCGCCCTGCCCGTGCCCGTGCTGGGCCTGGCGCAGATCCAGGGGGAGCGGCTCACGCAGCGGCTGGCGGCGGGCCCCGTGCGGATGAGCCTCACCGCGACCCACCACAGGAACCTCACCTCCTACAACGTGCTCGCCGAGCGTCCGGCCACGCTGCCGAACCCGGACGGCAAGGTCGTGATGATCAGCGCCCACTACGACAGCGTGCCCGGTTCGCCCGGCGCCAACGACGACGGCAGCGGCACCGCGCTCTGCCTGGAGCTGGCCAGGGTGCTGCGGTACCTGCCCACGCAGCAGGCGGTCCGCTTCGCGCTGTGGGGCTCGGAGGAGCAGGGCCTGATCGGCTCGCGGCACTACGTCAAGCAGCTCTCCGACGTCGACGCCAAGCGCATTTCGGGCTGCTTCCAGAACGACATGGTCGCCACGAGCTGGGACCCGGCCGTCGTGTACTGGCTGCTGTCGGTCGACGGCGGCAACAACAACACCACCGGCGCGGTGGCTGCCGCTGCGCAGCGGCTCGGCTACCAGCCGCGGACGAAGGGCCCGGTGGCGCGCGGCTCCAGCGATCACGTGCCGTTCCACGAGCGCGGGATCGCCTCGGCGAACTTCAGCTGGCGCGGCGAGACCGGCCCGGCGCTGCTGGAGCCGACCTACCACACGCCCGAGGACACCATCGCCGCGAACATCAGCAGCGAACGCCTCCAGGTCTCCCTGGAACTGATCGGCTCCGCCGCCTACGAGGTGGCCCGCCACCGCTGACCCGAATTGGCGCGTCTTCAAGACCCCCGCACCCCAGCGCCGCGCTTACGTACCCAATGTGGCACTCGTTACGTCTGACGAAACAAATGCCACATTGGGTACGTAAGCGCGATGGTTGTGGTGGGGGTGCGTGGTACTTGAAGACCGGCGTACGTCGGCGCTAGCCGTGGAGGCGGCGGTAGACGGCGGCGGCTCCGGAGTGCAATGGGATGCCCGCGGTCGCGATCAGGGCGCGCACGTCGAGGAACTGCGCGCCGAGGGCTTCTCGCGGAACCAGGCGATCGGCGCGTTCGGCCAGCACGGTGGTGACCTCGGCGGCGATGTCGTCGGGCAGGTCGGGCAGGCACACGACGAGGTTCGCCACGCCGACGGTGGGCAGCGACCGCACCCACTTGTAGCCGCCCGCGGGCACGGAAACCTGTTCGTAGACGGGTCCGTGAGCCTCGCGCAGCTTTGGGTACACGTCGTCCAGGGGCAGCAGCCGCACGCCCACCCGCTCGTCCAGCTCGGCGATCGCGGGTGTGGGCACTCCGCCGGACCAGACCAGGGCGTCGATCTCGCGGCGTTCCAACGCGGTCACGGCGTCGGCCAGTCGCAGCTGCCGCGTCCGCAGGTCGGTCAGCTCCGCGACGGCGGCGAGCCGGGTCGCCAGCAGCGCGGCACCGGACCCCGGCGCGCCCATGGACACGTTGCGCCCCTTGAGGTCCGCGACCCGCTGCACGGGGGAGTCGGCGCGCACCACGACCTGGAGGTAGTTCTCGTAGATCCGGCCGAGCGCCCGCAGCTGGGTGGCGAAGCTGAACGGCGCCCGCCCGGTCGCCGCGGCCTCGGCGGCATCGGCGTGGGTCAGCGCGAGGTCGGTGCCGCGCGCCGCGAGCAGTGCCAGGTTGGCGACGCTGGCCTGGGTGGTCAGGGCTTCGGCGCGGAGCAGTGGTTGTGCTTCCCGGATCTGCCCGGCCAGCCGCTCGGCGAACGCCAGGTACGGCCCGCCCGGTTCACCCGCGGCGATCCGCAGATCCCTTGCCGCACCCCGGTATCCGGTATCGGTGCAGCCCACTCCGACCGCGCCGACCAGCGCGCCGAGCAGTAGGCCGCGCCTGCTCACCCGCGTCATTCCGCGACCCCCGGCAGCTCCAGGCGGACGCAGAGCCCGGACGGTGTGTTGCTCGTGATGGTCAGCTCGCCCTCGCGCGCGCGGGCGAGCTGGTCCGCGATCGCCAGGCCCAGGCCGCTGCCACGGCTGCCCTGGTGCTGAGTGGAACGCCAGAATCGTTCTGTGGCAAGGGAAATCTCCTCCTCGGTCAACCCGGGCCCGTCATCGGAGACCTCCAGGTGGACCACGGAGCCGGACCTGGCGTGCCGCACGCTCACGGTGCTGCCCTCGCCCGCGTACTTGATCGCGTTGTCCAGCAGCACGTCGAGCACCTGGGCCAGTTCGCCCTCCTCGCACCCCGCCAGCAGCGGGTGCTCCTCCGGTGCCGGGGCGAGCAGCCGGACCTCGGCGTGCTCGGCGGCGGCGTGCCAGGCGTCGAGCCGGTCGGCCACCACGAGCGCCACATCGCAGCTCGGTGCGTCCTCTGTGGACAGAGCGATGGTCGCGGCCTTGTTCTCCGCGCCCGCCAACGCGAGCAGACTGTCCAAAAGGGACTCCAAGCGCTCGACCTCGCCGACGACCGAGTGGTAGGCGCGCTCGGCGCCCGGGTTCAGCGCGCCTTCGAGGCCGTCCACCCGCAACCGCAGCGCCGCCATCGGGTTGCGCAGCTGGTGGGATGCCTCCGCCACCAGTCTGCGTTGCCGCTCAAGGGAATCGGTCACCGCGTCGGACATCCGGTTGAACGAGCCCGCCAGCGAACGCAACTCGGCGGGCCCGCGCACCTCCACGTGCGCCCTCGGCTCGCCGGAGGCGACCGCGTGCACTCCGCGCTCCAGCTCCCGCAACGGCCGCAGCACCCACCGCGCCAATCCCGAAGCCAGCGCGGCGAAAGCCACCGTCGCCGCCACCGCGCCCGCCAGGATGATCGCCCAGCGCTGGGCGACGTCGTCGGCGGCGGAGACGACCGAGGCGCGCAGCACCACGGCTCCGGTCACCCGCGTCCCGGTCCCCGCCGGACGCGCCAGCAGCAGCGGTTCACGGGACCACGGACGCAGATCGGGAGTTCCGCGCCACCGCTGGTTGCGTAGCGCCGCGTCCACCAACGCCCGAACTCCGTTGTCCTGCAAGGACATTCCCGCCTGCACGACGAGGCGGCCCCGGCCGTCGACCACGAGCAGGCCCTCGCCGTAGAGCTCGATGTAGCGGCCCGCCTCCGCCAGCAGCTGACCGGTGTCACCGGAGCCATCGGCCTGCTCGGTCAGCGTGGCGAACCGGTCCAGGTCGGCGGTGCGGTCGAACACCAGGCGCTGGGTGCGCTCAGCGGATGTGCTGAGCAGCAACGGGACCGCGAAGGCCGCCACAACGGCGACGGAGAACCCTAGCAGCACCAACAGCAGGCGGGCGCGCACCGGCTACGCCTCCAAGCGGTAGCCGAACCCGCGGATCGTGGTGAGCAGGCCGGGCCTGCCGAGCTTGGCGCGCAGCTGCGTCATGTGCACGTCCAGCGAGCGGGACACCGCGACGAACGCGTCACCCCAGACCTCGTCCATCAGCTGCTGGCGGCTGACCGCGGTGCCCGCGCGGGCGGCGAGCACGGCGAGCAGGTCGAACTCCTTGGCGGTCAAGGAAACCGGGTCCCCGCCCACGGTCACCGAGCGGGCCCGGACATCAATGTCCACATCGGACACCCGCACCACGTCGTCCTGAGCGGTGCCGCGCGCGGCGGCGGCCCTCCGCGTCACCACGTCCATCCTGGCCAGCAGCTCCGCCAGCCGCACCGGCTTGACCAGGTAGTCGTCCGCGCCCAGGCGCAGCCCGCGGACCACGGAGCGCTCGTCACCGCGCGCGGTGAGCACGACGACCGGGGTGTCGGCGACCTGGCGCAGCTTGCGCAGCACGTCCATCCCGTCGCCGTCCGGCAACCCGAGGTCCAGCAGCACCACGTCGGCGCCGCGGTGCGCGATCAACGCGTCGGAGCCCCTGGCCACCCTGGTCGGGGTGTGGCCGTGCGCGCTCAGGACCTCGACCAGGGCCTCGGCGACCCCGTCGTCGTCCTCCACCAGCAGTACGCGCACGGCCCTCCCGCCTGACTACTTGGGCTGTCCCACGGTGTAGAGGCCCTGGTCGTTGTCCACCTTGATGATCGACACCTTCTGCTTGCCGTCGATCGTCACCTTGCACTGGAAGGACGAGCCCGCGGCGATCTTGTTGCGGCTGCCGCAGTCGATCGCGCCGATCTTGGACTCGGCCACGCCGAAGTCCTTCGTCAGCACGCCCTTCACGCCCGTCTTCAGCGCGTTGTCGTCGAAGACGTTGGTGGTGAAGAAGCCCATGAAGTACAGCACCGCGGCGGCTGCGGCCAGCACGACGAAGACGCCGATGCCGATCAGCATGCCCTTCTTGCTCTTCTTCTCCTTGGCGGGCGCGGGCGCCTGGCCCGCACCGCCCCAACCACCGGGCTGGCCGGGGTGCTGCTGCTGCGGGAACTGGCCGGGCGGCGGGCCCTGCGGCGGGCGCGGGCCGCCGGGGCCGGGGCCTCCGGGACCGCCAGGACCGCCGGGGCCACCGGGACCGAAGCCGGGCTGCGGGCCGGTCGGGGGGCCCTGACGGGGGAACTGGCCGGGCTGCTGGGGCGGGTAGGGGCCCTGTGGAGTGGTCATCGCTGCGCTACCTCGTCAACTCGGTGCTGCTGGTCTGCCGGACGGTGAGTGCTGGGGCGGGTCACTTGGCGGCGACCTTGTCCAGGAACTCCTTGCGCGCGGCCTCGGAACCGAGCGCGGTGACGTCGAAGTCGGAGATCGGCGGCGGGAAGTCCTTGGCCGCGCTCTTGCCCGTGATGTCGTAGGCGATGGCGATCTCCAGCTTCTTGCCCTCCTTCTCCAGGGTGCCGTTCATCGTGATCGACTTGAAGTCGCCGTTCGGCGCGGCGACGATCTTGGTCGGGATGAAGGAGTCCAGCATCGACTGCGGGAACTGCTTGCGGATGTCCTCGGGGATGAACATGACGCGGCCGTCGATGAAGGACTTCAGCGTCACCCCGGTCTCCAGCTGCGTGCCGCCGTCGGGCAGCTCCTTGTACCGCTTGAAGACGTTCTGCGCGTTCTTCTGCGTCAGCTTGATCGCGTCCTGCATCGCGCACACCGTCTGGATGCCCGCCACCAGGCAGACGTTGAACCCCTTCTTCGGGGTGAACGTCGGGTAGGACACCCACGGTGTCGGCGCGAGGTCCTTGAACAGCGCGCCGAGCAGGGCGTAGTCCCGCTCGGAACCGCTGGGGTGGTAGACGTCGTAGTTGTCGCCGCGGTCCTTGCTGGTGCGGGACTTGGTGAAGATCGCGGGCGGTTCCGGCTTGCCCTTGTCCGCGCCCTGGTACCAGACGATGTCGATCTCCTTGAGCGCCTTCTTGCCACCGAAGGCGGCCAGCGTGGAGATCGTGGACTTCTGGTCCCTCGGCTTGGTGAACTGCTCGTCGAGCTTCGCGTAGGCCTCGTCGAAGCGGGCCGTGTTGTACGCGGTGATCTCGGCGTCGTCGGCGCGGGCGGTCGGGGTGAGCTTCTGCCCGCAGCCCGCGAGCAGCAGTGCGGTGGCGCCGAGCACCACCAGTCCGGTCAAACGGTTGCTACGCATCGGTCATGCCCCCGAATCAGCCTGCTTGTAGAGGTCGTAGGCGACCTTGCCCAGTGTCGGACCGTTGGACTGCCGCCCGTTGCCGGTGGAGTGCACCGAGATCAGGTAGCCGGCGCCCTTCTCGTCGTCGAAGCGGGTGAACCAGCCGCCGCCCGAGCACCCCGGGGTCATCGTGCACGGGATGCCGTAGGTGTTCCGGCTGCGCTCGGTGGTGTAGGTCGGCGAGGCGCACGAGCGCATCGTGGTGCCGTCGAAGGGCGGCGCCGTCGGGTAGCCGAGGGTGCGGATGCTCTCCGCCCTCGCGTCGAAGGCGATGCCCTGTCCGCCGAGCGCGTCCTTGATGTTGCGCCCGTTGAGCGGGCGCATCCGCAGGAACGCGAAGTCGTAGGCCCAGCCCGCGCCCTTCGTCGTGCCGGGGGCCGAGTCGGCCGAGTCGATGAACTGCTTCGGCGCGTACATCATCTCCGCGGTCCACCGGCCGTACGGCGCCTGCCGGTTGGTGTCGCCGGGGATGAAGAGCACGTCGCTGGCCCACGACTTCTTGCCCGGCGTGGTCTCCCAGACGCAGTGCGCCGCCGTCGCCACGAGCGTGCCGGAGGTGGAGTTCACCACCGACGCCGAGCACACGTAGGGATCTCCGTTGAAGGAGTAGTACAGCCGGCCCGCCGTCGAGGCGCTGAGCCCGGCCCGCGACCACGCCGCGCCGCTCGGGTCGGACGGCTGCGGCCTGGTCACCCCGACCGGTCCGCTGGTGGGCTGGACGACCACACCGGCGGGTTCGTCCTTGGGCACGTCGGTGCCCTGGCCCGGCTCCGGCTGGCGCGGCTTGGCGTTCTTCAGCCGGTCGCTGTTCCAGTAGTCGTTGACCTGCTGCGGGCTGCTGGTGAACACCTTGCGGAGATCGCTCTCCTTGGTGTTGCCCAGCTCCTCTTCGATGTTCCTGGTCGACGGACCGGCTTTCGGGGTCCCGGGCTTGGCCACCGTGCAGGCGCCCAGCGCGGCGATCGCCGCCAGTACCGCGACCGCGGTACGCAGGTGTCGCATCTATCCCCCCAGATCGACTGACTGATGTCGTTGCTCACTGCGATGAGGCAGGTTAGCGCCCGGTCCGTACAGCTCACCGGGCGTGTCGCACTACCCCGCCCGCGGGCAGGCTAGTACCGCGTTCACCCGGACGGCGCACGGAGGCCCCGAACCTCACCCGAGAAGGGCACCGGCTCTGACGTCGCTCGGCGCCCCGCGGTTTCCCCGAACTCGGCAGTCGGCCACGTCGAGGCCGCCCGGCACCGTGACCAAGTCGTTAGTGTTGCCCGATCCTGAGACAGGAGTGGTGCCGAGTGCTGCGGAGAGATCTCCGGGTGGAGTGGTTCGTGTCGTTCCTCGCCGTCGTGGACACGGGCGGGTTCAGCGCGGCGGCCGAGGTCCTGCACCGCTCGCAGTCCCGGGTCAGCACCTACGTGGCGGCGCTGGAGCGCGAGGTCGGCCTGCCGCTGTTCGACCGCAGCACGCGCCCGGTGCGGGTGACCGAGGCCGGGCAGGCGCTCGCCGCGCACGCGCGGGCCGTCCTGCGCGAGCTGGACCTGGCCGACGCCGCGATGGCGGCGCACCGCCACGGCGAGCGCGGCCTGGTGACGATCGGCAGTTTTCCCAGCCCCAGCGCGGCGTTCGTGCCCGCGCTGATCGAACGGATCTCCTCGGCCAGCCCCGGCATCGAGATCGTGCTGGTCGAGCGGTCCACCCTCGAGCTGGACCAGGCGTTCGCCGCCGGGGAGCTCGACCTCTACCTGCGGTCGACGGTCCCGGCCCCGGAGCCGGTGCCCAGTGGCAGCCGGTTCCTGTGGAGCGAGCCGCTGGTCGTCGCGCACCCGCCGGAGCACCCGCTCGCGGCGCTGCCGGAGCCGCTGTCCGCGACCGCCGTCGCCGAGTACCCGGTGCTCGTCATCGGGCGCAAGGACACCAAGGAGTGCGGGGTCGAGGCGTCGGCGCTGTTCGCCGCGCACGGCCTCGACCTGACCCCGGTGCAGGCGGCGACGCAGCCGCAGACGCTGCTGGCGATGGTGCGCGCCGGGCTCGGGGTCGGGGTGCTCAACGCGCTCGCCGCGACCATCTGCAACACCGAGGGGCTGTCCGTGCGGACGCTGGACACCACGGAGCACCGGCGCCGCGTCGCCGTCTACTGGGACGCCGAGCGGCCGATGAGCCCGGCGGCGCGGACCGTGCTCGCCGCCGTCATCGCCGCGAAACCGCCGGAGGGCTGCGATCCGGCTCCGTGAGTTCCGCATACGCTTCGTGGGATGAGTGCGGTGTGGACGATCAGGTACGCGACGGTCGCGCCGGGCGACCCGTACCACGCGCGGCTGATCGACATGCCCCGGCACCGGGTCGAGCGGCACACCCACCACGACTTCGTCGAGCTGATGTACGTGCTGGCAGACGGCGGCGTGCACGTGCTCGACGAGCAGCCGGAGCGGATGGTGCGCGACACCCTCTACCTGCTCCACCCCGGTGAGGCGCACTCCGTGCACACCGAGGACGAGCTGAGCTACGTCAACATCGCCATCCCGGTCGCGACCTGGGGTTCGCTGCTGGACGTGTCCGGGCTGACCGGTTCGGTCGGCGCCAAGGTGCACGTCCGCTCGCCCGCCGTCGCCGAGGCGTTCGTCGGCCTCGTCCGCTCCGGTGAGCGCGATCCGGCCGGGCTCGACCTGCTGCGGTTCGCCTCGGTGGTGCTGCCGCTGTTCGCCGGGCACCCCGCGACCGCGGTGCTGCCGGACTGGCTGCGCGAGGCGTGCTCCGGCTTCGACCGCAACCAGGACCGGTGGAGCGAGGGCGTCTCGCTGCTGCTCGGCCTCGCCGCCGTCAGCCACGGCCACCTCGACCGGAGCATGCGCAGGTTCCTCGGGCTCACCCCGTCGCAGTGGGTCGAAAGACGTCGCATGCGGCTGGCGAGGCAGTTGCTGGTCGGGACCGAGTCCTCGATCTCCGTCATCGCCCTGAAGTGCGGATACGGCACCGTCACGTACTTCTCGCGGCGCTTCGCGATGGTGCACGGCGTCCCGCCGAGGGACTACCGGGACAGGGCAAGAAAAGTCGGATTTCCGCGCAGCTGGTGACACACGGCCGCGCCGGGATTCGCCAGCATCTTCGGCATGCCGTTCACCGACCAGGTGCTGTCCTATGAGGACGAAGGGTACGCAGTTTTCCGGGACGTCCTCGACTCTTCACTCATGGCTGAAGTCCGCTCGCACGTCGAGTGGCTGCACCGCGAGCACCCCGACCGCCGCGGCGAGCAGCTCTCCCACGAACTGGTCGCCGCCGACCCGTTCTGGGTCCGCCTCGTCAGCGACGACCGGCTGCTCGACATCGCTTCGGCGTTCCTCGGCGAGGACCTGGCCCTGTTCGCCTCGCACTACATCAGCAAACCGCCGTACTCCGGCCAGGCCGTGCTGTGGCACCAGGACGGCGCGTTCTGGCCGCTCGACCCGATGCGGGTGATCACGTTGTGGCTCGCCGTCGACGAGTCCACGCCGGAGAACGGCTGCCTGCGGGTGATCCCCGGTTCGCACCGCATGGACATCGGCACGATCCGGGAACGCGCCGACGTCGACAACGTGCTCGGCGCGGAGACGACGATCGACGTCGACGAGTCCCTCGCCGTGGACCTGGTGCTGCGGCCGGGCGACGTCGAGGTGCACCACCCGCACATCGTGCACGGCAGCAACGCCAACACGTCGGCCCGGCGCAGGTGCGGGCTGACGATCCGCTACATACCGACGTCGACGCGGATCACCAGTGACCAACAGCCGTTTCCCAGTGCGGTGCATCTTCGGGGGGAGCTCGGGGTGAACGTTTACCAGTCACGTCCAGTGGTACCGGCGCGGTGGGCCTGGGAGGGCGGGGCGTAGGGACGGCAGGCCCACCGCGCGGGCCCCTACTTCTCCAGCGGGGAGTCCTTCGAGGTCTCCCGCATGCTGCCGTACACGATCAACGACACCAGGATGCAGGCGGAGACGTAGTAGAAGTACGCCGACTCGTACCCGATGTCCTTGAGCCAGAACGCGATCAGCTCGGCGGTGCCGCCGAAGATCGCCACCGTCAGCGCGTACGGCAGACCGACGCCGAGCGCGCGGATGTTGGTGGGGAACAGCTCCGCCTTTACGATCGCGTTGATCGAGGTGTAGCCGGTGACGATGATCAGGCCGCCCAGCATCAGGAAGAACGCGCCGACCGGCGAGCTGGTGCCGCCGAGCACGGTCATCAGCGGCACGGTGAACAGGGTGCCGGAGACGCCGAAGAACAGCAGCAGCGGGCGGCGGCCGACGCGGTCGGACAGCTTCCCGGCCAGCGGCTGGAGGATCACGAAGACCAGCAGGGCGAAGAAGTTGATCCACGCGGCGTCCGGCTTGGAGATGCCGCCGGTGTTGATCATGAACTTCTGGAGGTAGGTGGTGTAGGTGTAGAACGCCACGGTGCCGCCGAGGGTCAGGCCGACGACGAGCGCGACCTCCTTGGGGTGGGCCAGCAGCGCGCGCAGCGTGCCCCGCGAACCGGGCTCGCCCTTCTCCTCCTGCGCGGCCTTGGTGAAGCTCTCCGACTCCTCCATGCTGCGCCGCAGCCACATCACCACGATGGCGCCGGTCGCGCCGATGACGAAGGCGATCCGCCAGCCCCACGAGGACATCTGCTGCTCGGTCAGCACCTGCTGCAGCACGATCTGCACGCCCAGCGCGAGCAGCTGGCCGGCGGTGAGGGTGACGTACTGGAAGCTGGAGTAGAACCCGCGCTTGCCGGGCGAGGCCACCTCGGACAGGTAGGTGGCCGACGTGGCGTACTCGCCGCCGACCGACAGGCCCTGCAACAGCCGTGCGGCGACGAGCAGGATCGGGGCGAACACGCCGATCGTCGCGTAGGACGGGGTCAGTGCGATCATCAGCGAGCCCGCGGCCATCAACGTGACCGACAGCGTCAGCGCGGCGCGCCTGCCGTAGCGGTCGGCGTAGCGGCCGAGCATCCACCCGCCGAGCGGACGCATCAGGAAGCCGACCGCGAAGACGGCCGCGGTGTTCAGCAGCTCCGCGGTCGCGTTGCCCTTGGGGAAGAACGCGCCGGAGAAGTAGATCGCGAACGCTGTGTACGCGTACCAGTCGTACCACTCGACGAGGTTCCCGATGGACCCCTTCATCACGTTGGCGACGACGCGGCGCTCACTGTGCCTCGGCTCGCCCGGCTGCGCCGACGGGCGGGTGTCAACTGACATCTGGCCTCCTCATGACTGCGATCACAGTCGGGGCGGAGGCCGGAATCCGGCAAGACGGCCGGGCCAGAGTTAACCGTCCCTTAGGACGATCGCGCGGCGTCGCAGTCCTCGCAGCCGGAGCCCTCGGCGCAGAGGAAACGCAGCGGATCAGCGGTCAGCCGGGGGACGACGAGCCGCACGAGGTCCCGCGCCGCGAACAGCCGGGCCTCGGCGTTGCCGACGCGGCCTTCGCGCTGCAACCCGCTTTCGCGCAGCCAGTCGTCGGCGACGGAGAAGCCCTGGCAGCAGTGGTCGGGCTCGGTGATGAACACTTCGCGCACCCTGTCGCCGTCGCGGACAAGGGCTCGGTCCTGTGCCTTGTAAGGAACCCCGGCCAAGTCCTCCGCGAGGTGCATCGTGGTGTTCGCGTCATGGCCCACGCCCAGCAGCAACACCGACCCGCCCAGCTCGTACGCGCGGCCGACCGGGCTGTCCAGGCCGTGCGGCGGGGAGAGCGGTTGCGGCGCGACGATCTGTTCCGCGTGCGGTCCGACCGCGGCGAACGTCGACGTCGGGTGGTCGCCGCGGAGCACGCCCGGCAGCCGCCAGAACGTCTCCGCGACGACCCCCATGTTCCTGGTCGGGCTCTGCCGCGGGTCGTACGGCTCGACGTTCTCGCCGCCGGTCATCGACGGCATGACGAGCGTCCCGGAGTCGCCGAGCGCCGTGCGCAGCGCGGTGATCACGCCGAGCGGCCCATCGGCGACCGGGCGGACGGCGCGGAACGAGGAATGGACGACGAGCACGTCACCCGCGCGGACACCGAGTTCCCGCAACTGTCCGGTCAGGTGCTCCACAGAGCTCACCAGACCAGTGAAGCAGGTCAGGCACCGACCCGGAGCATGCCTTTTGTGTACTGCCCGGCGCCGCCGGTGTGCCAGTGGATGTGAACCACGCCGTGCAGCCCCTTGTAGGCCGATCCGGCGGAGATCGTTTGCTCTTTCCCCCGGCAGTTAGCGGCGAACTTGTTGCGCCCGCCCGCCGCTCCGACGACGTTGATCACCGTGGTCTTGTTGAGGACGCCTTCACAGCGGTAGGTGATCGTTCCCTTGTGCTGCCAGCTGCACGTGCGGGCGCCGGCCCGCGTGGGCGCGACGACGAAGGTCGCGGCGATGACGGTCAGTGCGAGAGGAACAAGGCGCATGCCGCTGACCAGAGCACGTGCCGAGACGCGCGAACACCGAGTTCGGCGCCGTCATGCCGAACTCGGTGTTCCGAACGCAGGTCGAAGGCGCCTCGATCAGCCGGTCGGGCGATCCGGGATCTTGGTGATCAGCTCGGCGGGGCAGCGGAGACCGTCCTGGGGGAGCGGGCCGCCGAAGAGGTAGCGGTTGACGTGTTCCCGCAAGCACTTGTTGCCCGCCAGATAGGCCGCGTGGCCATCGCCGTGCCAGAACGCCCGAGCCCCGGGGAGCTGACTGGCCACGTGCGCGGCACCGAGGTTGTTGGTGTTCTGGTCCACCTCCCCGATCCCGACGAGCACCGGCGGCACGCCCTTGGCGCGCAACGGATGTGGCGGGTAGGTGACGGCTGGGTCGTCGGGGACGCCCAGGCACCGCGAGACCTCGAACCGCCCTTCGAGCCAGCCCATGCGCGGCGCGACGGCCTTCAGACGCTCTTCGATGGCCAGGAACTCCTGGTAGGTGGGCTGTTTCGGCATGAAGTCGTGGCAGAGCAACACGCTCATCACGCCGCCACCTCCGTCGCCGCGGGACGGGAACGGCAGGAGCGTGAGGAAGTCGCCCGCGTCGCCCTTGCGCGCCTTGGCCATGCCCTCGGCGAGCATCGGCCACTTCGGCGGGGGCATCGAGCCCATCAAGCCGTTGTGCAGCTGTTGCAGGCTGACGGTCTTGCCGCCGCTCGCGGGCAGCGGTTTCTTGCTCGCCCGCGCGACCAGGTCGTCCCACACCTGCGCGACGTCGCTGCCGTACAGCGGGCAGCCCTTGCGGAGCACGCACCAGTCGCGGAACCGGTCGAACTGCCGCTCCATGGCCACCGCGTAGTTGCGCAGCCAGTCCTCGAACACGGGCTGCGTGTGATCGGCGACGCCGTCCAGGTACATCCGATCGATGCGCTCCGGGAACAACTCCGCGTACGCCTGCCCGTACACAGTTCCGTAGGAGTTGCCGACGTAGCGCAGCTTCCGCTCGCCGAGCGCGGCCCGCAGCGCGTCGACGTCGTGGGCGATCTGCCAGGAGTTCAGCCCGGTGTAGGACGCACCGAGGGCTTCACGACAGCTCGCGTCGTAGGCGGCGTTGCGCTCGGCGTGCGCCCGCCACGCGGCCTCGTCGGTGGCGAAGAACAGCCCTCCGAGCGGAGCCGGGCCCTTGGGGCAGCGGAAGGACGTGGGGGTGTCCGGGCGGCCGAGGCCGCGCTGGTCGAACACGACCACGTCCGCGCGCTCGGTGAGCTTGTCGATCGTCGGCCTCAGCATCCCCGCTTCGGGAATGTCCTTTTCGAACAGGATGCTCGTGTTGTGCCCGGAGCCGATGTTGAGGACCACCGAGCCGATCCGCTGCTCCGGTTTGCGCGCGGGCACCTTCACCAGCTCCACCGGCAGCGTCGGCCCGTCGGTCCTGCGCCAGTCCGCCGGGACGATGAGCCGCGCGCACTGCATCTTCGGGTCGCGATCGCACGGCTTCCAGTCCACTGTGGACCAGGCGTTCCGTTCTTCGGCGGCGCCGAGCTGTTGCGTGACGGTCATCGTCACCGCGACCACCGCCACCCCGAGCGCGGCGGCGATCAGTTTCGTTCGTGTCATCCGGTTCTCCTGAGATACGACTGTGACGCCACGGTCGCAGCGGAGCCGGATCGGCACATCTGTCGTTCGGCATACCCCCGTTCTCAGTCGCGGGGGATCGCGAGGATGCGGTCCATGTGTTCCTCGCCCCATTCCCCGAGCGGCATGAGGGCGGTGTTGAGCGACTGGCCGAACGCGGTGAGCGAGTACTCCACCTTCGGCGGCACCTGCTCGTGGACCTCGCGGTGCACCAGGCCCGCGGCCTCCATCTCGCGCAGCTGCATGATCAGGATCTTCTCGCTGATGCCGGGGACCTCGCGGCGCAGCGCGCCGAACCGCAGCGGGCCCTCGAACAGCGCCCACAGGATGAGCGCCTTCCACTTTCCGCCGACGACGTCCAACGCGGCGTCCATGCCGCAGGTGTAGGTCCGCTTCTTCACCGGGAGCCTCACTGACAAAAAGGTAGGTACTTGTCGGGTTGTTCGTGCCGAGCAAGCATGAGTCACATGTCGGACAACAACAACCGCACGGACGTCACACTCGTCGGGCTCGGATCGATGGGAGCGGAGCTGGCGAGGGCGTTCATCAGGGCCGGGCACCACACGACGGTGTGGAACCGGACGAAGGAGAAGGGCGCGGCGCTGGCCGTGGAAGGGGCGGTGCACGAACTGTCCATTGAGGACGCTGTGGCGGCGAGCCCGCTCGTCATCACGTGCCTCACGACGTACGAAGCGACGCTGGAGGCGTTGGAGCCCGCAGTGCTCGAAGGCCGCACGCTGATCACGCTGAACTCGGGAACTCCCAGCGGCGCAAGGACAATGGCCGCGTGGGCGGCTTCGCGCGGTGCTGACTACCTTGATGGAGCGGTGAAGAACGTTCCGGACGCGGTCGGCAAGCCGGACACGTTGTTGTACTACAGCGGTGACAAGGCGGTATTCGACCGCTACGCGGAGACACTTCGCGTGCTCGGCGGGCAGACCGTGCACCTCGGTGAGGAGGTCGACCTCGCGGCGCTCTACGAGTACGCGGTCGGCGGCACGCTGCTCCCCGCGCTGCTCGGGTTCTTCCAGGCCGCGGCGTTGGTCACAGGGCGAGGCTTGCCCGCGAGCTCGCTGGTGCCGTACACGGTGTCCTGGTTGGAGATGATCGGTTCGGTTCTGCCAAGCCTGGCAAGGGAAATCGACGCGGGGGACTACGGGCGACCCGCCTCGTCGCTCGGGTTGTTCCACGAGGGCATCGTGTATGACGAGGAGATGGGCAGGGAGGGCGGCATCGACGTCAGCTGGCACGCGCCCATGCACGACCTGCTCCGTCGCGCGGTCGCCGAGGGGCACGCCGGTGACAGCATCTCCGTGCTGACCGAGCTGCTCAGGAAGCCCGTCGCACCGCCTTCTCCAGCTCCGCTCGGCTGAGCTTGGACCTGCCCTTGATGTCCAGTTCCTTCGCCATGGCTTCGAGCTCGGTCTTGCGCAGACCGGACAGGTCCGGCTTTCCCTTGCCCTTGCGGGCTTTCTCGACACTGCGGCGCAGGGCCTCCATCAGGTCGACGACGCCGGTGGGCTCCGGCGGCTCGGACTCCGCGACGACCGCCTTGCCCTTCTTCTTGTCCCGCACCAGTTTCTTCACCTTCGCGGTGTAGGTGTCGCGGTAGTCCTTCGGGTTCCACGCCCCGCTCATCGACTCGATGAGGCTGGTCGCCATGCTCAGCTCCTTGCCGCGCACGGTCGCCTTGCGCGGCAAGGACTCCAGCTCCCCGGGATCGCGGATCTCGTCGGCGAAGAACATCGTCTCCAGCACCAGACCGTGTTCGCCCGCCCGCACCGCGGTCAGGTACTCCTTGCCGTGCATGACGAACGTGGCGATGCCCGCCCGCTCCGTCTCGGCCATCGCCTGCCACAGCAACCGGTACACCCGGTCGTAGTCGGAGCTGGCCGGGGCGAGCCAGTAGGTCCGGTCGAAGTACATCGGGTCGATCTCGTCGAGCGAGACGAAGGTGGAGATCTCCAGCGTGCGCGAACGGCCGGGCGCGATCTCGGCCAGCTCCTCGGGTTCGACCACCACGTGCTGCCCGTCGTCGAGCTCGTAGCCCTTGACGATCTCGGAACGGTCGACCTCGTCGCCGGTGCGCTCGTTGACCCTGCGGTTCCGGATGCGGTCGGCCGTGCCGCGCTCCAGCTGGTGGAAGTGCACGGTGTGGTCGCTGGTCGCGCTGTACAGGCCAACGGGGATGCTCACCAGCCCGAAGGTCACCGTGCCCGACCAGATCGCTCTCGGCATGACGTCCTCCTTCGCGTTCCCGCGTGGAGTACCCCTATTCCGCGCGTTTCAGCCGCTCCACCTTCGCGCGCGCCTCGTCGAGGCGTTCCTCCGCGGCGGCCAACCGCTCCCGCGCCGCGTCCACTTCGCGCCGCGCGTCGGCGCATTCGGCCTCCGCGGCCCTGAACGCGCCCTCGGCCTCGGCCAGCTTCTTCTTGTCCGGCCTGGGTTTCTGCTTGGCCCGCTTCACCGGCAGCGCCGCGGTCACCTCCGGCCAGCTCGCCCGGTCGTCCAGCCGCAACGTCGTCGTCAGCCGCCCCGCCTCCAGCACCGCCGCCGCGTCCGGGTCGCTGAGCGCGGTCGTCAGGCTCTCCTCCAGCTCCCGCTCCACCGACGCGCTCAGCGAGTGCATCCCGGCCGCGAGCTTGATCAGCTCGCGCACCGTCCGATGCCGTCGCTGCCCCAGCTCCCGCAGCTTCGCCCCGTCGAGCGTGGTGTGCGCCGCGCGCAGGTCCACGCCCAGCTCCAGCAGCCCGTCCACCTCCTCGGAGTGCTCGCGGACGAGCCGGTTCACCAACCAAGCCGCTGTAGAAGGCTTGCGCTGCGCGGAAATCACCTCGGCCGCTTCGGCGTCCCCCTCCTGCTTCGCCTCCGCCACCCTGCCGTTGCGCGCCGCCGTGAACTCGCGCGGCTCCAGGCCGTAGAGCTCGGTGATGATCGCCTCCGTGTCCACACCGACGATCGTGCAACAAACGCGCCGCCATCGCCCGCCCGCGGGGCACGGCCTAGAGTCTTGGTATGGCTCAGCGGGTGAACGACGTGCCGAAGCGGATGCTCACCGAGCAGGTGTACACCGACCTGCGTGACGCGATCATGCGCGGCGAGTTCACGCCGGGGCAGGCGTTGAAGCCGCAGGAGCTGGCGACGCGGCACGGGGTGAGCCTGGTCGTGGTGCGCGAGGCGCTGGTGCGAGCGGTGGGGGAGGGCATCGCGGATCGCCTGCCCAACCGGGGGTTCGCGGTTCCGGAGTTCTCCGACCAGCGGTGGCAGGAGATCGCCGAGGCCCGCAGGACGATCGAGCCCGCGGTGCTGCGGATGGCGATCGAACGCGGCGACCTCGACTGGGAGGCGCGGGTGCGGGCGGCGCACCACAGGCTGGCGCGGACGCCGATGCACGTGCCGGAGGAGGGCGAGTACTTCAGCGAAGCCTGGTCGCTGGCGCACCGGGACTTCCACCGGGCGTTGCTGGAGGGGTGCGGCAACGCGGTGCTGCTGGACACCTTCGACCGGATGTGGGTGGCGAGCGAGCTGGCCCGGCGGTGGTCGCTCAACCGGAACCCGCGACGGGATCTCGTCGCCGAGCACCGCTGCCTGGAGGAGCTGACCCTGGCGCGCGACGCGGACGGGGCGGGCCAGGCCCTCTGCGACCACCTGACCCTGACCGCCGCAGGGCTGACCGAGGCCTAGCCCCGCGTCCCGCAAGCCCCCGCCCGCACTCCGCACACCGAGTAAACTCAGCCCATGCACTCCACCCGCCCGCACACCCCATCCCCCGCGGGCGTGGTCTAGAGAACCCCGTTTCGTACTCATAACGGGAAAAAGAGCGCTCCAAAATCCCGATAAGAGTACGAAACGGATTTGGGCTGCGCTGGGGATGGTTCGCGGGGGTGTCACGATCGCGGGTGACTGCTCGCGGGACGCGGACTAGCGCGCTCCGGTGGCGTAGGCGGACGCGGCTTCGAGGATCTGCCGAATGACGTCGGCCTCCTCGACGGTGCGCGGCGAGTACACGAAGATGTACGCCAGCGGCATGTTCGGGTAGTCGCCCGCCAGGGGGTGCCGTTCTCCCCATCCCGCCTCCAGCACGGTGATCGCGTCGGTCGGGCTCAGGATCATGTGCATCGAGCCGTCGGTGGGGTGGATGTGCGCCACCTCGCCCTGGGTCACCTTGATGATCTCCGGCGCGCGGGCGAGGTCGACGACGGTGATCGCGTCGCTGTGCTTCTCGAAGAAGCTCATGCGGTACTCGATGAGGCCGGGCTCCCGCGCGGCGCGGGCGTCGAAGTGGTCGAGGACGGCGACGCGGCCGCGCAGCGAGCCGGGCTGGTCGGTCTGCCGGTGCGGCACCGGGTGCGCGCCGACGTTGGGCCGCGGGCCGTCGCGCTTCGGGATCGGCTTCAGCCACCGCCCGTCGCCCAGCTGCCCGACCAGCGGGCGGAACGGGGCGGGATCGGTGGTCTCGCTCTTCTGCAGTCGCAGCCAGTTGACCCGCACCCAGCCCGCGGGCGTGTTGGGGATGCCGCCCGGGCCGAGCGCGCGCCACTGCTCGTAGTCACAGCCCCCGGCGAGGCCGACGCCGAACGCGGCCCCGGCCAGCAGGGTCCGTCTGGCGATCTTCTTCCCGTCCATGCACTTCTCCCCGGAAAATCGATTATTTGGCGGATAGTCTATTGGGAGGATGTGAGGGTGATGTGAGGCGGTTTGTTCCTGGGTTGACCTCGGCTCCCGGCTGAGCGGAACGGTGCGGGGCTGCCGGGGGCGGGGTATTCGGGTTTGTCGCTGACCAGATAGCCTGACCGCCGTTCGCGCCACGGCTGTCTAGGGAGTGCTCTGTGTCTCGGTCCGTACTGGTCACTGGTGGTAACCGTGGGATCGGACTGGCGATCGCCAGGGCCTTCGCCGAGCAGGGTGACAAGGTCGCGGTGACCCACCGCGGCTCCGGCGCGCCGGACGGGTTGTTCGGGGTGCGCTGCGACGTCACCGACGCCGCCCAGGTGGACGAGGCGTTCTCCGAGATCGAGCGGCAGCACGGTCCCGTCGAGATCCTCGTCTCCAACGCGGGCATCACCGACGACACCCTGCTGCTGCGGATGAGCGAGGAGCAGTTCACCCGGGTCGTCGACGCCAACCTGACCGCCGCGTACCGGGTGGCCAAGCGCGCGTCCATGGGCATGCTGCGCAAGCGCTGGGGCCGGATGATCTTCATCTCCTCGGTGATCGGCCTCTCCGGCGGCGCCGGGCAGGTCAACTACGCGGCCAGCAAGGCGGGCCTGGTCGGCCTGGCCCGCTCGGTGGCCAGGGAGCTGGGCTCGCGCAACATCACCGCGAACGTGATCGCGCCCGGCTTCATCGAGACCGACATGACCGCGCACCTGAAGGAGAAGCTGGACGCCGAGATGGCCCGGGTGCCCGCGGGCCGCGCCGGCAAGCCCGAGGAGATCGCCTCCGCCGCCGTCTTCCTCGGCTCCGATGCCGCCTCCTACGTCACCGGCGCAGTGCTGCCCGTCGACGGCGGCATGGGCATGGGGCACTAGAATTCCGCGATCGACCGTCCACAGTGGAGGATGAACAGGTGTCAGGTCTGCTCGCCGGTAAACGACTGCTGATCACGGGTGTGATCACGGAGTCCTCGATCGCGTTCGACGTCGCGAAGATCGCACAGCAGCAGGGCGCCACGGTCGTGCTCACCGGCTTCGGCCGGATGAGCCTGGTGGAGCGCATCGCCAAGCGCCTGCCCGAGCCGCCGGTGGTGCTCGAACTGGACGTGACCAACCAGGAGCACCTGGACAGCCTCGCCGACCGCGTGCGCGAGCACGTCGACGGCCTGGACGGGGTGCTGCACTCCATCGGTTTCGCGCCCGCCTCCTGCCTGTCCGGGGAGTACCTGGACACGCCGTGGGAGGACGTCTCCACCGCGATGCACGTCTCCGCGTACTCCTACGCCGCGCTGACCAAGGCGTGCCTGCCGCTGATGGGCCGAGGTGGCTCGATCGTCGGCCTGGACTTCGACGCGCGGTTCGCGTGGCAGAACTACAACTGGATGGGCGCGGCCAAGGCTGCGCTGGAGTCGATCAACCGCTACCTCGCGCGGGAGATGGGCCGCCTGCACGGGATCAGGGTCAACCTGGTCGCGGCGGGCCCGATCCGCAGCACCGCGGCGCGGTCGATCCCGAACTTCGACTCCATGGAGGGCCAGTGGAACGCGCGCGCTCCGCTGGGCTGGGACCCGACCGACCGCGAGCCGACCGCGCGCACCTGCTGCGTGCTGCTCTCGGACTGGATGCCCGCGACCACCGGCACCATGGTGTGGGCCGACGGCGGTTTCTCCGCGATCGGTGACCGCGTCGACCCGTTCGAGGCCGAGCCGAAGACCTGACCCAGCGCGGGTTCGCCGGTCTTCAAGTACCCCGCACCCCCGCCCCAGCTGTCCGCAACCGCCCCATACCTCCGTGGTATGGGGCGGTTTGCGATGTTCTGGGGCGGGGTCGGTAGGACTTGAAGACCGGCGGACCCTGCGCGAGCGGGGTGGGGTGGTGAGGGGGAGGATGGGTGGTGTGAGTGGCTTCGACGCGGTGCTGGTGTTGTCCTTCGGCGGACCGGAGGGACCGGACGAGGTCCGGCCGTTCCTGGAGAACGTGGTGCGCGGCCGGGGTGTCCCGCCCGAGCGGCTGGACGCGGTCGAGGAGCACTACCAGCACTTCGGCGGCGTCTCGCCGATCAACCGGCTGAACCTGGCGATCATCGACGCGGTGCGCGCCGAGCTGGACCGCCGCGGCATGGACCTGCCTGTCTACTTCGGCAACCGGAACTGGCACCCGATGGTGGAGGACACCGTCGCGAAGATGGCCGAGGACGGCGTCAAGCGCGCGCTCGTCTTCGCCACCAGCGCATACGGCGGCTACTCCGCGTGCCGCCAGTACGACGAGGACATCGAGCGCGCCCGCGCCGCGGTCGGCGAGTCAGCGCCGGAACTGGTGAAGCTGCGGCACTTCTACGATCACCCGCTGTTCATCGACGCGTGCACTGACGCGGTCCTCGCCGCGCGCGCGGAGCTGCCGGAGGCCCAGCGCGCCGCCGCCCGCCTCGTCTTCACCGCGCACTCCGTGCCGACGAGCGCCGATCGCGCGTCCGGTCCGCCCGCGGAGGGTGGTCACCGCTACTCGCGGCAGATCGCCGAGGCGTCGCGCCTGGTGTCGCTCGAAGCCGACATGCCGCACTACGACGTGGTCTGGCAGTCCCGGTCGGGGCCGCCGCAGGTGCCGTGGCTGGAGCCGGACATCGTCGACCACCTCGACGCGCTCAACCGCGACAACGTCAGCGCGGTGGTGGCGTGCCCGATCGGCTTCGTCAGCGATCACCTCGAAGTCATCTGGGACCTGGACACCGAAGCCCGCGAGCACGCGGAGAAGCTGGGCATGGCGTGGGCGCGCGCCGGAACCGCCGGACCTGACCCGCGCTTCGCCGAGCTCGTCGTGGAACTGATCCGCGAGCACACCGAAGGCGTTGCCCCGCGCAGGCTTTCCGCGCTGCCGCACGGGGGTTGCACGGTGAACGGAGCCCCGTGCGCGCCGTTGTGCTGCGAGCCGCAACGCCGCCCTACGAGGTGACCGGCTCGTCGAGGTAACCGGCGGCCTGGAGGCGGAAAAGGTTGGCGTAGACGCCATCCGTCGCCATCAGGTCGCCGTGCGTGCCCTCTTCGAGCACCCGGCCGTGGTCGATGACGACGATGTGGTCGGCGGCCCGGACGGTGGAGAAGCGGTGCGCGATCAGCAGCGTGGTCGCGCGCCCGGCGATCTCGCTCATCCGCGCGAAGATCTCCGCCTCGGCCGCGGCGTCGATGGCCGCGGTCGGTTCGTCGAGCACCACGATCGGCGCGTCCCGCAGGAAAGCCCTGGACAGCGCGACCTTCTGCCACTGGCCGCCGGAGAGCTGGCTGCCCCCGGCGAACCACCGGCCGAGCTGGGTGTCCAGCCCCTGCGGTAGATCCTCCACGAAGGACAGTGCGTCGGCCCGGCCGGCGGCACCGCGGATCGCGGCGGTGTCGTCGAGCTCGCTGGCCCGCCCGAACCCGATGTTCTCCCGCGCGCTCGCCTCGTACTGCACGAAGTCCTGGAAGATCACGCCGATGTTGGCGCGCAGGTCCGCAAGGTCGTACTCGGTCAGCGGCACGCCGTCGATGAGGATCTGCCCGCCGGTCGGCTCGTAGAACCGGGCCAGCAGCTTGACCAGGGTGGTCTTGCCCGCGCCGTTCTGGCCGACGAGCGCGACGCACTTCCCGGCGGGCAGCACGAGGTTGAGGCCGGAGAGCACCGGGGTTTCGGTGCCGGGGTAGGTAAAGGAGACGTCGCGGAACTCGATGCCCCGGCTGAGCACGGGCGGGAACGGGCGCGTGCCGCAGGCCGGACCGCCCTCCTCGATGTCCAGGAAGCCGAACAGGTTGCCCAGGAACAGGTTGTGCTCGTAGAGCATGGCCATGCCGCCGAAGAGCGCCTGCACGGTGGACTGCACGAGGGTGATCGCGGACAGGTAACCGGCGAACTGCCCGACCTGCCCGGAGGCCATCGTGACCTGGAGCGCGTAGAGCGTCGCGCCGACCGCCGCGCAGACGCTGAGCAGGCCCAGTGCCCCGGACACCACGGCCTGCTTGCGTTCCAGGTCGCGGTCGACCCGGTAGAAGCGGTCGATGAGGTCGCGGTAGCGGCCGAGGAACAGCGGCCCGAGCCCGAAGAGGTGGGTCTCCTTGAACGAGCGGTCGTTGGTCACCAGGAACTGGAGGTAGGTCGCCCGGCGGCGGTCGGCCGACCGCTCGTTCTCGATCTTCCAGCCGACCCGGCTGTAGAACACCCTGCTGGCCATGGAAGGCAGCGGTGCCAACAGGATCGCGATCGCCACGCCGACGTTCCAGGACAGCAGCACCACGCTGACCGCGATCAGCGACACCGCGCTGGAGACGGTGGTGATCAGGTGCGCGAAGATCTGGTAAGGCCGGTAGGCGGCCTCGCGGCTGGCCCGCTGGAGGCGGTCGTAGGTGGTGGAGTCCTCGAAGTGCTCCAGCCGCAACCGCGTCGCCTTGGCCATGATCCGCTCGTTGACCGTGTTGGACATCCGCAGCTGGAGCAGGGTTTCCAGGTAGTTCCGGCCGATCGCCAGCACGTGCGTGAGCACCATCAGCCCGCACAGCGCCACCCCGGCGGTGAACGCGCTGTCCACCGCGGCCGGCGCGCCCCGGCTGGCCACGGCGTCCGCGACGCCCTGCACGGCCAGCGTTGTCAGCTGCACCGTGGCCGCGGGCAGCAGCGATGCCAGCGCCGCCACCGTGATCACGCCGCCGACGTGCCAGGGGCTGACCTCCCAGAGCAGCCTCAGCGCGCGGGCCCAGTTGCCCCGGTCCTTCATGCGGGCCGTCCCTTGATCAGGCGCAGGGCGAGCGACCACAGCTGGTAGCACTCGTTCTCCCGCTCGTTGTCGATGCCCAGCAACCGGTTGGCCTGCATGTGCGCCAGGCTGCCGAGGACGCGGCCCTCCGTGCCCACCAGGCGACCGGCGGCGGCCAGCTCGCGGACGCGCTCCCCGGCCGCGCGCAGGCTTTCCCGTTGCCCGGCGAGGATGGTGGTCAGCGCGTCCAGGTGCTGCCGCGCCACTGGATCGGGGTGCGCGTCCCAGGGCTCCAGCAGGTCGCACAACAGCGTCCGGACTTCCTTGAACCGCGTGCGCATCGCATCCGGCACGGTGTCCACAGTAGACGGAGCGGCACCCCAGTCCCGGTACAGGGAGTGCTGGGCCATCGTGCACACCACGTCCGGCGAGAGGTCCGGGTTGGCGCGCAGGTACCGCACCAGGCCCGCGCAGACGGCGCTGTTGGCCTCGAAGGTGGCCTCCACCGCGTCGTACGCCTCCGGTCCGCCGTAGCGCTCCAGCTCGACGTCGTAGCTCGACAGCGCGATGTCGTTGGCCAGCCCGGCTTCCACGACCTGCTTCCCCCAGGCCAGCACGCGCGCCAGCACGCCGGGGACGGCGCCCGGATCGGGCACGTGGAGCCGGAACCGCAGGTGCGGGTAGGGATCGGCGTAGCGGATGAAGAACCACCGGTCCACCACGCCTTCCGCGCGCAGTGCCGCGGCCAGCTCGGGCATCGGTCCGCCGACGATGTCGTCGTGCTGGGTCAGCGCCGAGTACAGCTTCAGGTAGATCCACTCATCCCCGGCCAGTCGTCGCCGGGACGCCGCACCGTGCGCGGGCGGATCGAGCGCGACCGGCTTGCGCCGCACCGACTCCTCGGTCCTGGCCAGCATTGGCACCACGATCTCGGAGAAGTACCCGCGACCGTCCACATCGGACAACCACGCCTGGGAGAAGTCCGGGAGCAGCTCGTGCAGCACGACCGGCCGCTTCTGGTCCGCTCGCCTGGCCCGCGCCAGCTCGGCGTGCAGCTCCGCCACGCAGAGCGGGTGCTCCAGGTCGAGGGCGAGCCGGTTGTCGAACACGGCGAGGAAAACGTGCCGCGGCACCCGCCACTCCGCGCGCCAGCGGCTCAGCGACTCTGCGAACTCGGCGCCGTCCTCGGGGAACTGGTGGGTGAACAGGTGCCAGCGCGCGGGGGAGAGCACGATCCGCCCGCGCCGCACGCGGGGCAGATGGGGGAAAGCGGTGGCCGCGCCCCAGTCGAAGTCGGCGAGCGGGGCGAACCCGTCCTCCGACAGCTCCAGCAGGAAACGGCAGACGTTCGGCGCGGTCGACGGGTTGAGCATGTGCCCCTGGGTGACGCGGAGTTCCTTGTCCAGCCGCCGCGAGCGCAGGTAGAAGCGGTCCACCGTCGCGCCGACCACGATGTCGGACAAGAGGATCTGATTCTCCTCCGGCACGGAGGGCGCGGTGTTCACGCAGATCTCGTAGCTGCGCACCTGCGGGTGCACCGCCACGTTCCCGTTGCGGCCCCGTGGTGAGGCGTAGCTGAGGTCGGCGAAAACGAGATCGGGGCAGAGCGCTTCCTCCGCGCGGGCGAACTCGCGCAGCTCGGCCAGCGCGGACCCGTCGACCAGGTCGAAGAACCTGCCGAACGTGCGACCGCCGTCCGTCATCGTGCCGGGGGCCACGACGAACCGGTAGTCACCGGAGTCCACCGCCTCGCGGGAGGACGCCGCGACCTGCGCGTACAGGTCCAGCGAGGGGCGGCACCGGGCCTGTTCCCCGGTCGGCCGCCACGTCGTGAGCCGCTCCAGCAGCTCATCGGTCAGCTCGATCTCGTCCTGACCGCTCCGCAACGCCTCGGCCAGTACCGGCATCAGGATCAGATCGCGAGAGTTGTCGCGCTCGTTCGCCATGCGCGGCAACGGGGTCGTGCGCGTCGGCATGGTGTAGGTCGCCGGGGCGTCCAGGCCGCGCTCCGGGCTGAGCAGGTCCAGCACCGGGACCTCCGCGCCGATCCCGTACCGCTCAAGGAAAGCGGTGTGGTACTCGACGAGGTGCGGTCGGCGCTTGGCCGAGGAACCCACTCGTAGCAACAGTTCCGCGGCCTCGGCCGCATCCGCGGCGACCCGGGACGACAGGTCCGCGTCGGTGATGGCCAGCGCGGTGTCGAGCTGGAAGGTGTCCTTGGTGTGCTCCGGCGCCATTGCCCGCTGCTGCCGGACCAGTTCGTCCACAGTGGACACGTCCGCGCGGCCCGCGCACTCGTCGACGGCGGTGGCCAGCGCACGCGTCCGCTCCAGGCCGTCCCGCACCTCGCCCTGGTCGAGGCGCTTGAGGAGGTCCTGCTCCGGCAGGGCCACCGTCATCGCCGGGCGGAGGTCGCTGGTCAGCACGTGCAGGTCCCAGAGTTGCTTGACGAGGCCGCGGGCCTTCGCCCCGGTGGCGCCGGGAACCTCCTCGACGATGCGCCGCGCGATGTCGCCGACCGTGGTGCCCGGCCTGCCCGCCATGCGCACCGCGATCGCGGCGGGCGCGGTCAGCCGGAAGCCGATGTTGCGGTTGTCGGCCTGCCCGTGCACGTCGGCGTAGGGCAGCACGGCTCGGTCGCCGACCTGGTAGAGCATCGGGTGCACCGCGACGCGGGTTTCGTCGGGGAACGCCTCGTCCTCGTCGAGGCCCTTGATCACGGTCAGCAGCCAGCCGAGGTCCGCGCGCGTGCGGGTGCGCCCGACCGGATCGGCGGCCAGCGCGAGCGTGGTCCGCTCGGCGAACCGGCCGACCCCGATGCCGGAGAACAGCCCGTACGGCGTCGGCCGGGTGGACATCCTGGCCAGGTAGCGGAGCAGGGAGGAGTACGCGCGCGCGGACTTCTTGGAGGAACCGCCGAGGTGGGCCAGACCCGCGGTCAGGCTCGGGCTCGCGACGTGCAAAGCCTGTCGCACCAACGGTTCTTCGGCCAGTTCGCGCAGTCGCCGTCGCGCGTCGTCGGCCGAGCCACCGGTGATCGACAGGAACTCGTCCGCGGGCAGGGTGGGCGTGCGCACCATGAAGAACCCCGCCGCGCGGTAGACCGACTCGGTCATGACCTTCTCCTTCGAACCGCTATGCCAGCAGCAGTGCGCGAGTCCACCGCTTGTCGATGTCCCCGGTCGCGGTGAGCAGCGCGAGCGCCACTCCCGCCGAGCCGGTGAGCAATGAGGGATCGTCCATGCCGTCGCCGCGCACGATCAGCGGCGCGTCCTCGTCGCAGTGCGAGAGCACGTGCTCGGCCAGTTCCCCGACGCTGTCCCGGGCCACCGCGCTGTGCTCGGAGAAGACGGCGCAGATGGGGATGAGCCCGGCGGCGCCGTGGCACAGCGGGACCTCGGGCAGGCCGTCGAAGCTCCGCAGCGCGGACTCGAACCCGTCCACCGCGACAGCGCGAACAGTGTTGTCCCGCAAGGAAACGGAGGCGTTCAGCAGCGCGGACGCCACACCGGGGGCGCCGTAGCACCACGCGAGCCTGCCCGGTTCGAGATGATCACGGTCCTCGGTGCCGGACTCGGTCAGCGGCACACCGGCGGGCCACTTGCACGGCAGGTCGACGAGGTAGTCGGCGGTGCGCCGAATCGCCTCCACGATTCCGCCCCGGTGATATCCGGCTTGGTGGGCGAGGGAAAGCGCGCTCAGCGGGCCGGGAATGCCATGTGCCAGGCCGGTGTTCACATAACCGTGGGGATATCTGTCCGAATAGGACTCAAGCGGGAACAGGCGTGGCGGGATGAACCAGCGCTCCGGCTCGCACAGCCACACCAGATCATCGATCAGCACGTCGATCGCTTGCCGCACAAGGGGCTGCGGATCGGTGACGGTGATGAGGTAACCGAGCGTCCCCGCGGCTCCGGAGATCGCGTCGTAGTCGCTGTCGCGCACGCCGTCGTCCGAGCGCCAGCTCGGTGAGTCGACCACCTGCTCGGCCAGCTGGACGTCGAGCTTGTCGAGCGTGCCGCCGTAGCGGGGCTCCTCGCGCAGGGAGTCCGCGAAGGCGAAGGCCAGCCCGGCGGTGCCCGCGGAGAGGCCGGGATGGCTCAGCGGTGCGGAGAAGCTGGCCTGTGCCGCGGCGACGAGGTGCTGGTGGGCCAGTCCGCGCCAGTGCGCGGCCTCGGCCGGGAACGCGCGGTGGGCGGCCTGGAAGGCCACGGCGCTGCCCGCGGGTCCGGTGAACAGTCCCGGTCCGCCCCAGCCGAAGGGGTGGGTCGCGCGCTGCCGGGAGGCCGCGACCGCGTCGGCGACCGCCACGGGGTCGGCCAGCCGGGTCAGCATCAGCCTCGCGGTGTCCCGCGCACGCTCAGCCAGGGCCGGGTGCACCCGCATCACTCCTTGCCCGATCGTTTGTGCGTCCCAGTGCGCAGGGCCGGGTGTCGCGGCGATCGGCGCGGCCGCGACACCCGGGGCTCAGTACGTGGTCAGCAGAGGTAGATGGTGCACCGCAGGGAACACATGACCTGGGTGAAGGTCATGGCCTCGGCGTCGTGCTGCTCGCCGGGCGCGGTCACCCGGACGTCGAGGTCGAACTGGTCCAGCGCTGCCTGATCCGGATTCATGGGCACCTCTCCTTGTCGGACAACAACAAGGAGGGACGTTCCGGCCCGGGCACCGTCGCGGGCAATACACGATCGGAGCCCCGAATTTTAGGCTTCCGGCAGACCGGACAGCGGGACCCGGACTCCGGCCCGGGTCCCGCCGCGTGATCAGTTACCCGGCGCGGAGGTGGTGATGCCGCACTGCCCACCGCCGCAGGTGAAGCACGACCGGAGGGTGGTGGTGCCACCGGTGGCGAAGCCGTCCGCCTGCTCGCGCGGCGTGGACACGCGCACGTCGAGGTCGAACTGGTCCAGGTCCGGGTTCATCGTGGTGCCTTTCGAAGTCTGCGATCAGGACCGGGCCGGAAGCGTGATCAGCAGGGCCAGGTGGGGCACTGGAAGATCGCGGTCTTCGCGAGGGTCTCCGAGTCGCCGAACTCGCGCGGGGTGGTGACGTTGACGTCGAGGTCGAACTGGTCCATGGCCGTGCCTTTCATCGAGTGGAAACTTCTCCACCACTGTGCCTGTTACCTCGTCGTGACTTGGCCCGGTCATCGAAGACGCTGAAGGCCGGACGATCACCACTGTCCATTGTGGCTCGTCAGGGCCTGTGGGCGAACTTTTTTCGCGGACGAGTCCACAGTGGACGAATCGGCGGCCCCCGAATGGTGAAAATCGTTCTGGTGCAGCAGGTCGGTGAACGCGCTCAGCGCCGGGTTGGTGTTGCCCCGCGCCCAGCACAGCGCGAGCGTCCGCGGGAGGAGGCCGACGACCGGGCGGCTGACCAGGTCTGGGCGCTCGTAGTGCCGGGAGACGTGCTCGGCGACGAAGGCCACGC
Source organism: Allokutzneria sp. A3M-2-11 16 (assembly GCF_024213555.1). GTDB lineage: Bacteria > Actinomycetota > Actinomycetes > Mycobacteriales > Pseudonocardiaceae > Allokutzneria. The sequence continues at coordinate 404,931 of NZ_JANAVO010000003.1, forward strand.
AGCCGCTCTGCGCGACCTGGGCCAGCAGCGTCTCCGGGTTGTCCACGCGGGGGCCGGGCACCGGGCTGCGGCCGTCCGGGCGCGGGTCGACGCGCCAGAAGTCCTGCCAGACCTGCGGAACCTCCGCGCGGTAGGTCGGCACCGGCACCTCGGCGAGATCGTCGAAGGTCAGGATGTCCTTGTGCGCCAACGGATGATCGACCGCGAGCATGGCCACGCGGTCCTCGACGGTCACCGGGACCACGTGCAGCCCCTCGGGCGGCGTCGGCATGCACAGCAGCCCGATGTCGGCGCGGCCGTCCAGTACGAACGCGGGCTGGTCGTGGTAGTCGAAGCGCTGGAACTCCAGGGCGATCTTCGGCTCGGCGAGGCGGAACCGGCGCAGCAGCTCGGCGAACTCGGGGTAACCGGCGTCGTTGCACAGGAACCCGACGCGGATGCGGCCGCGCAACCCGTCGCGGTACTCCCGGGCCGCGCGGTCCACCTCCTCGGCCGCGGTGAGCACGGCGCGCGCCTTCACCAGCACCTCCCGCCCGGCCTCGGTCAGCTCGACCCGGCGCGAGTCCCTGGTCAGCAGTGCCACCCCGAGGCCGCGCTCCAGCCCCTTGACCGCGTGGCTCAGCGCGGGCTGGGACATCCGCAGCCGCTGGGCCGCCCTACCGAAGTGGAGTTCCTCGGCGACCACGACGAAGTACCGCAGCGTGCGCAGCTCCATACCTCGGATGATAGCCATTCCGTATCGCTCGATTCGTTTCCTGTCTTGGACAACTTCAATTGCCGCCCATGAGACTGAACGCGTTCCCGGGCTTTTGGTCAGCATTGTGAAATGGGTGTGAAGAAATGCGAGAAAAGGCTTCCACGTTTGCCGGAGAACCGGAACCGTCGGGACCCAACCGCCGCACCGTCCTCGTCGGCGCGGTCGGTGCGGGCGTCGCCGGGACCGCGCTCGCCGGGGTCGGTGTCGGGCTCGCCGCGCCCACCACGGCGCCGCCCGCCCCGCAGGAGACGCTGCCGGTGACGCTGACCGTCAACGGTGTCCGCAGGTCGGCGCCGGTCGATCCCCGGGCGAGCCTGCTGGACACGCTGCGTGACCAGTGGGGCCTGACCGGTCCCAAGAAGGGGTGCGACCAGGGCGCGTGCGGCGCGTGCACGATGCTGCTCGACGGCACCAGGGTGCTGTCGTGCATCAGCCTCGCGGTCCTGCACGACGGTCAGGAGATCACCACTGTGGAAGGTTTGGTGGCAAAGGGGGAAATGCATCCCGTGCAGCGCGCGTTCGCCGAACGCGACGGTTTCCAGTGCGGGTTCTGCACCTCCGGTCAGGTCACTTCGGCGGTGGGTCTGCTGAAGGAGAACCCCCGGCCGTCGCGAGCCGAGATCTCCGAGCTGATGAGCGGGAACCTGTGCCGCTGCGCGGCCTACTCCAACATCGTCGACGCGGTCGCCGACGCGGCGAGGGGTGAGCGCTGATGCGACCGTTCCACTACTCCCGCCCGGGTTCGGTCGGCGAGGCGGTGCGCGCGCTCGGGGCGGACCCGGGCGCCGAGGTGATCGCGGGCGGCACCGACCTGGTGACGTTGCTGCGGGACGGGGTCCGCGCGCCGAGCCAACTCGTCGACGTTAACCGGCTCGGCCTGGACCGCCTGTCCTGGCAGCCGAACGGCAGTGTCCACATTGGAGCGATGTGCCGCAACGCCGTTGACGACAGCCGGTTGCGCCGCGCGTACCCCGGGCTCGTCCAAGCCCTGCGCTCCGGGGCGTCGCCGCAGATCCGCAACCGGGCCAGCTTCGGCGGGAACCTGTTGCAGCGCACCAGGTGCGCGTACTTCCGGCTGCCCGAGTTCGACTGCAACAAGCGCAACCCGGGCTCCGGCTGCGCCGCGCTGAACGGCGACGGCGCGCAGACCGCGTTGTTCGGGGCGAGCCCGTCCTGCGTCGCGGTGCACCCGTCGGACTGCGCGGTGGCGCTGGTGGCGCTCAACGCGGTCGTGCACGTCGAGGGACCCGCAGGAGCGCGCCGCATCCCGATCGAGGAGTTCCACGTGCTGCCGGGGGAGACCCCGCAGCGGGAGACCGCGCTGCGCCGGGACGAGCTGGTCGTCGCGATCGAACTGCCCCCGGCACCGCCCTCGCACTACCTGAAGTTCCGCGACCGGACCTCCTTCGCGTTCGCGCTGGTCTCGGCGGCCGTCGCGGTGGAGGTGAGCGGCGGAACCGTCCGCTCCGCACGGATCGCGCTCGGCGGCGTGGCGGCCAAGCCGTGGAGATGCCTTGCGGCGGAACGGGAACTGGTCGGCAAGCCGTTCACCGCGCCGTCCATCGCGAAGGCGGGTGACGCCGCAACCGAGGGCGCGAAACCCCGTCCTGGCAACGAATACAAGGTCGAACTCGTCCGCAGGGTAGTCCGGCGGGCGCTGACGGAACTGGGGAACGCGTGAGCGAGCAGGGGATCGGCGCCGCCCTGACGAGGGTCGAGGCGAGGGACAAGGTGACCGGTGCGGCGCGCTACACCGCGGACGTGGTGCTGCCCGGGATGGCGTACGCGGCGCTCGTCAGCAGCCAGGTGTCAGCGGGCAGGCTGCGCTCGCTCGATGTGTCGGCGGCGAAGGCGGCACCGGGTGTGCTCGGTGTGTTCAGCCACCTCGACCGGCCGACGTGGCATCGCGTTCCCGCCATCCCGTACTTCGGCGAGACCCGCATGCCCTTCTCCGACGACCGGATCCACCACGCGGGCCAGCACATCGCCATCGTCGTCGCCTCCACCCGGCAGCAGGCCGCGCACGCGGCGGCGCTCGTCAAGGCGGAGTACGAGGCGGGCAAACCCGTGCCCACGCTGGAGAAGGCGCTGCCGTCGGCGTATGTGGCGGCGCAGGGCAACTACGTGAACTTCCCGCAGGAGACCGTCCGCGGTACCCCCGAGGAGGCGCTGGCCGGATCTCCGGTGCGCGTCAAGGCGGAGTACCGCACCGCGCTGATCAGCCACGCGCCGATCGAACCCTCGGTGACCACGGCGACCTGGGAGGGTGACGAGCTCACCCTCTATGACACCAGCCAGGCCGTCGTGGTGCACCGCGGCCTGGTGGCCACGGCGTTCGGCCTGCCGGAGGACAAGGTCCGGCTGGTGTGCCCGCTGATCGGCGGGGCGTTCGGGGCGAAGACGCACGTCTGGGGGCACACCCTGCTCGTCGCGCTCGCGGCCCGGCGCCTCGGCAGACCGGTCCAGGTGGTGATCACCAGGAAGCAGATGTTCACCACCACCGGGCACCAGCCGCCGACCGTGCAGCGGATCGAGATCGGCGCCGAGCGCGACGGCAGGTTGCGGGTGATCACCCATGACAGCACCAACTCCACGTCCTTCGTCGCCGAGCGCCCGGAGAACACCGTCCTGTCCTCGGTCGCGACCTACGCGGTGCCGAACCTGCGCACCCGGGTGCGCCTGGCGCGGATGAACTTCGGCACGCCGACAGCGATGCGCACGCCGGGCGACGGCCCCGGCAGCTTCGCGCTGGAGTGCGCGCTGGACGAGCTCGCGCACGAGCTGGGCGCCGACCCGGTGGAGCTGCGCCGCCGCAACCACGCCGATGTGCACCCGCAGAGCGGGAAACCGTGGAGCGGCAAGAACCTCCTGGAGTGCTACCGCATCGGCGCCGAGCGCTTCGGCTGGCACCGCAGGGATCGGCGTCCCGGCACGCGCCGCGAGGGCAACGACCTGATCGGCTACGGCATGGCCACCGCCCGCCGCGTGGAGCACCACCGCGCCGCGGAGTCCACAGTGGACATCAGGACGGACGGTGGCGTCGTCGTCCGCACCGCCACGCAGGACATCGGCGGTGGCACGCTGACCACCATGATCCAGGTCGCGGCCGACGCGCTCGGCGTGGCGCCGGACAAGGTCACCATCACCGTGGGCGACACCGATCTGCCGCCGGGCGCACCGACCTTCGGCTCGATCACCTCCGGCAGCAACGGGAGCGCGGTGCGCCTGGCGGCCCAGGACGCCCGCGGCGCCGCGATCCGCCTCGCCGTGGGGGACAAGGGATCGCCGCTGCACGGGCTCGCGGAGGACGCCGTTGACGTCCGCGACGGGCGGCTGTTCGCCAAGGCCGACCCCCGGCGCGGGGAGACCTATGCCGTGCTGCTGACCAGGAATCGCGTGAACCCCTTGCGCGGCAACGGGAAGTACAGTCCTGCGGAAAGCCAGTACGAGACGTCCACGTTCGGCGCGCACTTCACCGAGGTCCGCATCGACCGCGACCTCCCGCGAGTCCGCGTGGTGCGCCACCTCGCGGTCATCGACTGCGGCATCGTGCTCAACACCAAGACGGCGCGGAACCAGGCGCAGGGCGGCATCATCGGGTCGATCGGCGTCGCGCTGATGGAGGAGCTCCGGCAGGACCCCGTGTCCGGTCGCGCGCTCGCCCCGGCGCTCACCGACTACCACGTGCCGGTGAACGCCGACATCGGCCAGATCGACGTGCACTTCGTCAACAAGCCCGACCACAACTCCAATCCGTTGGGCGCCAAGGGGCTCGGCGAGATCTGCTCGATCGGTGTGTCCGCCGCGGTCGCCAACGCGGTCTTCAACGCCACCGGCAGGCGCATCCGGGACCTGCCGATCACCCCGCGGCGCCTCCTGTGAGGTCGATCTTCCCGGACCTCCTTGAACGCCAAGGGGAACCGGCCGCCATCGCCACCCTCGTCGACAAGACCGGCAGCGCCCCGCTGCCGGTCGGCTCGGCGATGGTGGTGTGGCGGGACGGCACCGTGCGCGGCTGGATCAGCGGCGGCTGCGTGGATTCCGACGTGGTCGCCGTCGCGGAACGAGTCCTTCTTGACGGGGTCGCCGAGATCCGCGAGTACGGCCCACCATCCCTGATGGGCGTCGGCCTGACCTGCGGCGGTCAGCTGCGGGTGCTCGTCGAGCCCGTCTACCCCGAACTGCTGACCGCCGCCGCTGCCGTGGTGTCCGATCGGGCGGTTACGCTGAGCACGGACCTTTCGACCGGGTCGCACAGCCTGTCGTGGTCCTCTGGTGAAGGCTTTTCTTTGCATGGCTCGACGTTCGTCGCCGGGTTCGCGCCCCGGCCGCTGCTCGTGATCGTTTCCGCGACCGCCGTGACGAACCCGTTGGCGCAGTTGGCTTCCTCATTCGGCTGGCGCGTGGTCGTCGTCGAGCACCGACCCGTTTTCGCGGCGCAGATCTCCTGCGACGTCGTGCCCCGACTGGATGGTCTGGTCCTGGATCGCCGCTCTGCCGTGGCTGTGCTGAGCCATGATCCGATGGTGGACGTTCCGGCGATCATGGCCGCTTTCGCGGCTTCCTGTGGCTACGTCGGGGCTATGGGGTCCGCTGTGACTCATGTGGATCGGGTACGGCGGTTGCGTGCGGCCGGGGCGTCGGATGGTGATCTGGCTCGGCTTCGGTCGCCTATCGGGAGTGCGGGGGTGGGTGGGCGCAGTCCGGTGGAGTTGGCTGTGGCTATCGGGGTTGAGCTTGGGGTTGCCGCGGTGTGAGCTTGTGGCTTTGGACTGGCCAGCCTGATTCGGTTGGGTTGATGGCTTGCGTTCGCTGAGGCCTGGCGCCGCCAGGCGTCTGGCTCAGCGTCGACGTGTTCGACCATGCCGTCCTCGTGCACTGCGTGCCGGAGAAGTTCCGCAACCACGCGAGAATCGAGAATGTGTTGGGGCGCTTGGGAAATTCACTCCTTAGAGCCATGATCGACTATTTTCGCGCGATAAAATGTGGTTATGCCCCATGGTGAATTGCTCGATGCGATCAAGGCTGCCAGTCGCAAACTGAGCGCGGCGAAGGCCGATCTTGCTGTCGCGTGCCGGGACTACATGAATCAGGTCGAGGGTGGTGACTACAACTACATGGGTTCGGAGGTCGGTCCTGAACTCGCGATCTCCCGTCGTAAGGCGGATGCGATGTTGTCGCGCGGGTACGAACTGACCGAGCGTCCGGCGATTTTGTTGGCGATGGCCGAAGGCCGGATCGACGAAAGCAAGGCGCTACTGATCCTGGACCAGATCAGCGTCCTCTCGGAGAGCCACAAGGTGATCGTCGAAGACGACCTCCTGGAATACGCGGAAACTCGCACGTACACGTCGGTGCGCAGGCATGCTCAGACGGTGATCCACAAGCTCGACCCGGATGCCGCGCTGCGTCGGCACAAGAAGGCGACCAAGGAACGGGCGGTGGAGAAGCGCGATCTCGATGACGGCATGTCCTCGCTCCGCTTCGTGGTACCCGCGCTGGAGGGGGTGTTGATCTATGACCGGATCGATCGGATCGCCCGAGCGTTGCCGAAGGATGACCGGACGTTGGACCAGAAGCGCGCCGACGTAGCCATGGATGTGTTGCTGGGCAAGGAAACCGGCGCTCCCCAGGGTGAGGTTCGGGTGTATCTGACCATGCCCGTCACCAGTGTCATCGGCATGAACGATGACCCGGCGATGCTGCACGGCTACGGACCCCTGCCCGCCGAGATCGCCCGCGACGTCGCCGCTGGTGGGATCTGGAAGCGCATCCTCACCGACCCCGTCACCGGCATGGCCGAAGAAGTCAGCGATGTCTACCGGCCGACCGCCAAGCAGCGGGAACTCATCGCGGCCCGGTTCCCCAGGTGCACCGCGATCGGCTGCCAGCAGCCCGCACACCGCTGCGACCTGGACCATTGCTGCCGCTACGACGGGACCAACACCACGGTCAAGAACTTGCGGCCGAAGTGCAGGCACCACCACCGGATGAAGCACGAAACCAGCTGGCGCTGCGAGAACCTCGACGATGGACGGCACGTGTGGACCTCACCCAGGGGGAAGGTCTACGAAACCGAACTGGAGCCCATCGCCGAACCCGCACCCTTCTGAACCGACGAGCGTCCATAGTGGACAATCGTGGTCGAGCGCAGTGCCGTTCAGCGGCGAGGTGTTGATCCCGTCAAGGGTGTCGTTGTGCACCCCGCACACCACGTAAACTGTGCCCATGCGCCTCAACCGCCCTCGCACCCCACCCGCGGCGGCCGCAACCTAGGTAACCCCGTTTCGTACTCATAACGGGGAAGAGAGCGCTCCCAAATCCCGGCAAGAGTACGAAACGGAAGTTCTCTAGCGACCTCAGTGCAAGAAGAGGTGTGCGCGTGGGGTGGGGTGGACCCGTTGTTCCCGCCGGTCTACTCCCAGACGACGACGTTGCGACGGGTGGGAACCGAAGCGGAGTTGGACGCGAACAGCTCGGGGGAGCGCGCGCGGATGCGTTCGATGTCGGCGAAGACCGCCCGGAGGTGGACGCGCATCGCCCGGCGGGCCAGATCGGCGTCGCCGCGGCGGACGGAGCGGAAGATCTCCACGTGCTGGTCGGCGAACTCCGCCGGGGACTGCGCGTCGTACAGGCCGAGGCGGCGGGCGCGGTCGAGGTGACCCTTGGCGGCCACGACGGTCGCCCAGGCGCTGGCGTGACCGCTGAGGCGCAGCAAGCCGAGGTGGAAAGCCTCGTCGAGCGCGAAGAACTCCTCCAGGTCGATGCCGGGCCGCCGTTGCTGTTCGAGGTTGGCCTCAAGCTCGGCGACCAGGGCGGGGTCCAGCTCCTCGGGCAGGTCTTCGAGGGCGGCCAGCTCCACGGCCTCGCGGAGGAACTGGGCGTCGGCGACCTTCTCCGGGTCCACCCGCGAGACGAAAGACCCGATCTGCGGGAAGACCTGCACCAAACCCTCTTCGGACAACAGGATCAGGCTCTCCCGCACCGGTGTGCGGCTGACGCCCATCGCGGCGGCCAGCTCGTTCTCCGACAGCGCGGCGCCGGGCGGCAGCTCCATGGTCAGGACCTTGCGGCGGAGCGCCTCGTAGACCTCGCGGCGGTTGGACTTCTTCCCGGCTGAGCTGGCCACGGCGCCCATCATAGGGTCGCCGCGGCCTTGACAACGTCGATCGACCGGATCTTGTATACAAGTACTGGTTCATCAGAACGGAGGAGGGGTCGTGAGCACGATCGAGCGCGCTGAGGTCCTCGTCGCCTCGCCCGGCCGCAACTTCGTCACGCTCAGGATCACCACGTCGGACGGGGTGACCGGGCTCGGCGACGCCACGCTCAACGGTCGGGAGCTGGCGGTCGCGTCGTACCTGCGCGACCACCTCGTGCCCCTGCTCATCGGGCGCGACCCGGCCCGCATCGAGGACACCTGGCAGTACCTCTACCGGGGCGCGTACTGGCGGCGCGGGCCGGTGACGATGACCGCGATCGCGGCCGTCGACACCGCGCTGTGGGACATCAAGGGCAAGGTCGCGGGACTGCCGGTCTACCAGCTGCTGGGCGGGCGCTCGCGCGACGGCGTGATGGTCTACTCGCACGCGAGCGGCACCGATGTGGAGTCGTTGCTCGACGACGTCGCCCGCTTCCGAGAACTCGGCTATCTCGCGGTGCGCGCACAGGCCGCCGTGCCGGGAATCGGTGGCAGCTACGGCGTGCGCGCGGGCAAGGTCTACGAGCCCGCCGCCACGGCGCTGCCCGACGAACAACCGTGGAGCACCGAGGCGTACCTGGACTTCGCGCCGGGCTACCTGGCCGCGGTCCGCGACCGCTTCGGCTTCGATTTCCATCTGCTGCACGACATCCACCACCGGCTGACCCCGATCGAGGCGGCCCGGTTCGGCAAGTCGGTCGAGGACCTCCGGCTGTTCTGGATGGAGGACCCGACCCCGGCGGAGAACCAGGAGGCGTTCCGGCTGATCCGGCAGCACACCACCACGCCCATCGCCGTGGGGGAGAACCTCAGCTCGATCTGGGACGTGCAGCACCTGATCACCGAGCAGCTGATCGACTACGTCCGCACCACGGTCGTGCACGCCGGGGGCATCACCCACCTGCGGCGGATCTTCGACCTCGCGGCGCTGTACCAGGTGCGCACCGGCTCGCACGGCGCGACGGACCTCTCCCCGGTCACCCTGGCCGCCGCGGTCCACCTCGACATCGCCGTGCCCAACTTCGGCATTCAGGAGTACATGGGCTTCGCGGACGAGGTCGACGAGGTGTTCCACAGCGGCGTCCGCTTCGAGAAGGGAATGCTGCTGCCCTCGGAGGAACCCGGGCTCGGCGTGAGCTACGACGACGAAGCCGCCGCGAAGTTCCCCTACGACCCCCGTTATCTCCCGGTGGCGCGCCGCCTCGACGGTTCGATGCACGACTGGTGACCACTTTGGACTCGGAGCGTTTCACCGCGCGCACCAAGCGGTTTACGCCGAAGCCGCCGCGGCGCACGGGCGAGCCATGGGGGATCGACGTCGCTGCGGCAAAGCGCGCGAGTGCGGCGCGAGTGATCGCCGCCGACGTGGCCGCTTCGCCGCTCGCGATCACCCGTGCGCTCGTCGACGAGATCACCGACGCGGTCCGAGCCCTGGGCGACGGACTCGACCCGAGCCCGTTGATCGTGGCGGAGTTCGACCTGGAACGCGCCGCCGGACCCGGTGGCGGCAAGGTCCTGCTCCGCACCAGCGGTGGTCGGCGAAGGCGAGCCGGACGCCGAGGCCGACGAACAAGCCCGCCCACCGACAATCAGCCGCCGTTGATGTCCTGCGGTGAGTGCCTCAGCTGTCGAACCGCCTCCGCGATCGCGACACGGCGAGCCCCGCGAACGGCGTCGGACAACGGCTTGAGCGCTTCGGTTCGCGCCCGCGCCGCCGAAGCCGACACCGCGCCGCCCGCGTCGTCGCCGAGCGCGGCGCGGAGGATCGCCTCGACCTCGTTCGCCCGCTCCAGCACCCGCAGCGAGCGCGGCGGCATCGCGGGCGGCCACGCCAGCCGCGGCCGGGCCGAGATGAACTCGGCGATCTCCGCCCGGACGTTCGGCCGGTGCCGCGCGACGTCCAGGGACACCAGCGTCGCCGCGGCCTCGCGCACCGCGATCGTCATCCCGTGCTCCGCCTCCCCGATCGGGGTGTGGTCCGCCCCGGGGGAGCCGGGCAACGGGAACACCGTCCAGCGCAGCACTCCGTCGGCCACGTCGTCCGGGACCGCCGCGAGGCCCGCGCCCGCGAACACGACCGCCTCGCCGCGCTCCAGCGCCGGAGGCATCGCCGGGCCGGCTCCGCCGAGACCCCGGACATCGCCGGGAACCGGGAGCACGAGCGCCGCGCCGTCAGCGCCCGACCTGCGCAGGGCCGCCAGCCACAGCGCAGGTCCCGCCGCGCGCTCCCCGTCGACGGGCAGGCCCGTGCGAGTGGCGGTCTCGTGGTCGGCGGCGACGACCTCCTGAAGCTCGCCCCACACCGTCAGGGCGTCGAGAACGTCGTCGGCCGCGGCCGCGCCGTGCAGCCACGCGGAGGCCCACACGGCCATGGTGGCACTGGGAACAGACACGTTGGTCAAGGATACCGGTAGGTTCGCGTCGTGCGTTCCTTCAACTACGGCAAGGACATCCTGTCCACTCCGCGCGAACGGCGAGTCGTCCCCGAGGTGGCCGCCGAGGCGGGCGTCGTCGCCGAGGACCCCGACAGCGGTTTCTGCGGCGCGGTCGTGCGCGTCGAGTCCGGCTCGGTGCTGCTGGAGGACGCCGCGGGCCGACGACGGCTGTTCCCGATGACCCCGGCCGCGTTCCTGATCGACGGCCAGCCGGTGACCCTCGTGCGCCCGGCGGCCGTGGCCGCTGCGCCCCGGGTCAGCGCGTCCGGCTCGGTGAAGGTGGACGGCCTGCGCGCTCGCACCGCCGCCGCGAGCCGGATCTGGGTCGAGGGCATCCACGACGCCGAGCTCGTCGAGCGCGTGTGGGGCCACGACCTGCGGGTCGAGGGCATCGTGGTGGAGCCGCTGCACGGCGTCGACGACCTCGCCGCGTTGGTCGCGGAGTTCGGCCCCGCGCCGACGCGGAGGCTCGGCGTGCTGGTGGACCACCTCGTCGACGGCAGCAAGGAGTCGCGGGTCGTCGCCGCCGTGGCCGACCCGAACGTGCTGGTCACCGGGCATCCGTACGTCGACGTCTGGCAGGCCGTGAAGCCTTCGGTGCTCGGCATCCCTTCGTGGCCGACCATCCCGAAGGGCACGCCGTGGAAGGAAGGCGTCTGCGCGCGCCTCGGTTGGGGCGAGCCCGCGGACGGCTGGCGCCGCGTGCTCTCCTCGGTGAGCGGCTTCCGCGACCTGGAGTCCCCGCTGCTCAGCGCCGTCGAACACCTCATCGACTTCGTCACGGTGCCGTCCTGATCGAAGATCACGCGTGGGTCACGTGGGGCGTTGCGGAGGACAGCGGGGGCGCGGTTCTGCCACGATGAGGGCATGGCCGCTCTTGTGTGGCTGATCGCCGGCGTGCTGCTGATCGCAGCCGAGGTGCTCTCCGGGGACTTCGTCCTGCTGATGATCGGCCTTGCCGCCCTCGCCGCCGCGGGTTCCTCCGCGCTGGGGGCCGCCCTGCTCGTCGACGCGATCGTGTTCGGGGTCGCCTCGGTCGCCCTGATCGCGCTCGCCCGCCCCGCCATCAAACGGCGGCTGCTCGCGGGCGACACCATGAAGATGCACACCGAGGCGCTCGTCGGGGCCAAGGCCGTTGTGCTGTCCACTGTGGACAGTCATGGGGGCCAGGTGAAGCTCGGCGGTGAGGTGTGGACCGCCCGCAGCTACGACGAGACCCAGGTGCTGGAACCCGGCAGCACCGTGACGGTGATGAGCATTTCCGGGGCTACGGCGATCGTCTGGTCGGAGGAGATGTAGGTGGACGCAGCAACTGTCACGCTTGTCGTGGTGGCGGTCATCGTGCTGTTGGTACTGGTCACGGTCGCCAAGGCGGTCCTGGTCATCCCGCAGGCGCAGGCCGCCGTCATCGAACGGCTCGGCCGGTTCCGCGCGGTCGCCGCGCCCGGCCTGAACTTCCTGCTGCCGTTCCTGGACAAGGTGCGCGCGCGGATCGACCTGCGCGAACAGGTGGTGTCCTTCCCGCCGCAGCCGGTGATCACCCAGGACAACCTGACGGTCTCCATCGACACCGTCGTCTACTTCCAGGTCACCGACCCGCGCGCCGCGGTCTACGAGATCTCCAACTACATCATCGGCGTCGAGCAGCTGACCACGACGACGCTGCGCAACGTGGTCGGCGGGATGAGCCTTGAGGAGACGCTGACCTCGCGCGACTCCATCAACGGCCAGCTGCGCGGTGTGCTCGACGAGGCCACCGGCCGCTGGGGCATCCGCGTCTCCCGGGTGGAGCTCAAGGCGATCGACCCGCCGCCGTCCATCCAGGACTCGATGGAGAAGCAGATGCGCGCGGACCGGGAGAAGCGCGCCATGATCCTCACCGCCGAGGGCCAGCGGGAGGCGTCGATCAAGACCGCCGAGGGCCAGAAGCAGGCGTCGATCCTCTCCGCGGAGGGCCAGAAGCAGGCCGCGATCCTCTCCGCGGAGGGTGAGCGGCAGAGCCGCATCCTGCGCGCCCAGGGCGAGCGCGCCGCCCGCTACCTCCAGGCGCAGGGCCAGGCCAAGGCGATCGAGAAGGTCTTCGCCGCGGTGAAGGCGGGCAAGCCGACGCCGGAACTGCTCGCCTACCAGTACCTCCAGACGCTGCCGCAGATGGCGCAGGGCGACTCCAACACCGTGTGGATGGTGCCCAGCCAGTTCGGCGACGCGCTGCAGGGCTTCGCGAAGATGTTCGGCGACAAGGGCGACGACGGCGTGTTCCGCTACGAGCCTCCCGCCGACGACACGACCTCGCGCCCCGAGGCCGACGACGAGGAGACCGCGGGCTGGTTCGACACCGCGCCCGATCCCCACGTCGCCAAGGCCGTGCAGGAGGCGGAAGCCGTTGCGCGCAAGGAGGTTCCGGGTCCGCTGGGCACCGGCACCCCCGAGCTGGGCACCGGCGCCCCTCGGATCTCCTCCGGCTCGACGGAACTGGCGGACGGGGAGAAGTGATCACTCGTCGGGCAGCTTGAGGAACAGCGTCAGCCCGGCACTGACCAGGTACAGGACGGCGAAGATCACCATCACGCCCTGCACCCCGAACGGGCCGAGGAACAACCCCGCGATGGCGGGACCGGCCATCACACTGGCGCCCGCGCCGAGGTTCAGCGCGGCCATCGCCTGCCCCTTGTGCTCGGGCGCCAGTGACGGCATCAGCGCCGACAGCGGCACGTAGCCCGCGAGCGTCGCCCCGTAGGCCGCCGCGACCAGCAGCGCCAGCCAGTACTGCGGGCCCGCCGCGACCGGCACGTGGTAGAGCAACAGGATCGTCAGCGCCGACCCGACGCCGCCGCACCACGCCACAGTGCGGCGCCAGCCCAGCCGGTCGCCGACGATCCCGAAGATCAGGTTGAACACGATGTTGGTGGCGAACATGACCGTCAGCAGCCGCAGCCACTGGCCGAGGGTGAAGCCGATCGTCTCGGTGAAGAACAGCGGCAGGAACACCAGGAACCCGAACTGCGGGGCGGTGTTGATCACCCGGACCAGGCAGCCGACGCCGATCCTGGGGTTGCGCCACAGGATGCTCACGCTGCCGAGCAGGGTCGCCAGCGGGCGCTCACCCGCCGGGGCGAGGCGGTGGAAGCCGGTGCGCTCCCGGACCAGCAGCAGCGCGATCAGCCCGCCGAGGACGATCAGCGCCAGCGCCACCCACAGCGTCGCCAGCGGCCCGATGACCGGGATCAGCCCGCTGGCCACGAGGGAACCCAGCGTCGGCAGGCCGCCGGTGAAGGCGAACCAGAACCACCCCACCGCCGTGCCCAGCCGCTCGCGCGGGGTCGCCGCGGCCACCCAGACCAGGAACCCGAATGCGAACAACGGATAGCCGAACCCGCGCAGCCCGTATCCCAGCAGCAGCAAGGGGAAGTTCATCGTCGGCACCGCGACCACCAGGAACAGCACCTGGAACACGACCCAGACGACCAGGCCCAGCGCCATCACCCGGCGCGGGCCCCACAGGTCCGACAGCGCGCCGGAGAGCCACGCCGCGATGCCCGCGGTGACGCCGTACACGGTGAACAGCAGCGCCACCTGCTGGGTCGAGAGCCCTTGCGCCACCAGGTACGGCGAGAGGTAACCCGCCTCGACGCCGTCGCCGATCATGAAGATCAGCACGCCGAGGAAGCCCCACGCCAGGGGGCGCGGGATACCTGAGCGCTCCACCAGGGAAGGCCGCGTCACCGTCTCCGTCATGCGGAGGAGAAGACGGCAGTGCCCGTGGTCGGCGCAACACGCTGCGCCCAACACCACGTGAGGAACGCCCGCGTGCCGCGTGAAGTGCTCCACCCTGACCAGGCTGAGCGTCGGAGCACGTGTGAACTCAGTGTTATCTTCACATTCGTTGGGCATTGCCCCGCTCCTCTGGACGCGGCAGCCTGGAGGAATGTCCATCCGGGCTGAGGTCGCCGCCACCGCGCGGGCCGCTGTGGCGGAGCTCCCGCTCGACCTGGTCGACGTTGCCGAGGATGCCCTCGACGAGACGGCCACGACGTGGGATCACGCAACAGAAGGAAGCCCTGACCTTGCCCGCGATGAGGTCCACGGCCTCCTGGAGACAGCCAAGGACAACCTTCGCGCGGTCCGGCGACGGCTACGCCAACTGCCCGCCCGGGTCGAGTCCTGGATCACCGGCCTCGGCGGAGCCTTGGCTGCGGTCGTGGAACCGCCGGGCGAACCGAGCATCGCCGAGCTGGTCGAGCGGGCCCGCGCGGACCTGCCGCCGCCGGTGCCCAAGCGACAGCCCAGCAAGACACAGAAGATCACCCACGGCCGCCTCCTCGACGAGCACGGCGTGATCGTCGGACGCCTGGTGTCCGGTACCGATACCGACAGCGCCGAGGCGGACCGGCTCATCACCGACGCCGGGTTTCGGCAGCAACTCGGCATCGCCTTGCATGTGGAGCTCAAGGCCCTAGTGCGGATGCGTGCCGGCGGACAGCGACACACCACGCTTCTCATCAACAACGTGCCGTGTCCGGGCCCGTTCGGATGCGACAAGATGTTGCCGCGGCTGCTGCGCCCTGGCGAGTCCTTGACCGTCTACGGCCCCGAGGGTTACCGCAGCACTTACAGGAGGACGGCCCCGTGACCACCATGCAGGCCTGGTACGACATCGACCAGGACCAGGAACTCGTGCTCGACGACGAGACCGCCGTCGACCAGCTTCTCGACCGGCTCGCCACCGGGCCCGAACCGCTCGTGGTGTCGCTGTTCCGCAGCGAGGACCTGGCAGGCGACCAGCTGCCCGACATCGAGTTCTGGGTCGGTGTCGGCGCCGTGCCCGGCCGTGGCCTGATCCAGTGCAGCGACTCAGTGGGCCTGTGGGTCACCCGCAGCGACGACGCCACGCGCACTGACACCGTGTTCTACAACTACATGAACACCTCGCACACCTTTCCCGCGGGTTCCGAGATCCCCCTCGATCAGGTCCGCGCCGCGATCCGCGAGTTCTCCGCCACCGGCCGACGTCCCTCCGGCGTCGCGTGGCAGCGCGTCGACCGCTGACCCTCAACCTCGCCGCGAGGGTTTTTCCTTTCCGGTCAACATCATTTCTTCCGTACTGTCCACAACAGACTCAACGTCTTCCCAGTCGCTCGCCGCACCGCGCACACTTCGGCAGCCGAAACTGCTCATTGTCCAAAGCTTGCGGCGGCATCAACACCTCGCCCCCGCACGCTCTCGCAGCCAGCGCCCCAGGCCGGTGATCCCCGAGCACACCGCGCATCGCGTGCCGCTGCCCACCGACCGGCCACCAGTAGTGGTTGCCACCGGCTGCGACATCCTCTCGCTCCAATACCGGGCTAGCCACAGCAGTCCTCTCCCTCTGTCAAGAGGTAGAGGACGCTATGAACCCCAGTCCTCAGACTGTTGTCACCGTGACAACAGTCCCTCGGAAGGGCTAGACGGGAAGCCCTGCGCGGTACGCCATGCCCCGGAGTTCTCTGCGGACGGCGTTCCCCTTGACCTTGGCGAGCAGTTCGCTGAGGACGGAGCGGATGAACGGATGCCTGTGGATGCGGGTGGGAGAGATCTTCTCGGCTTCTCGGAGCATCATCACAGCCGCATCGTGCTGTTTCGGAAGCCGAGCCAGCGCCCGACCGTATTCGCGCCAGTACGCCGCTTTCCGTGTGGGCGAGGACAACGCTTCGGGATTCACGGTCGGCGCGATCTTCGCGGCAGTCGCGTACTCGCCGGCCTCAAGGGCTACCGACATTCGCCAGACACCGACGTTGCTGGGACCGAAACCAAGCCACAGGGCGCTTCCCTCGCCGGAGCGCCTGGCGAGTTCGTCCGCGTACTCCAGTGCGGCCACACGCTCGCCCTGGTCCTTTTTCGCTGCGGCCACAAGGGAGGAGGCCAGGGCCAGCATCCCGGTGAGCTGCATGTGGTCCGACGTTCGTGTGCCCACGCCGGGGGCCGAGAGCGTTCGTGACGCGAGGTCGAAAGCGCCGGCGCCCATCAACCCGAAAGCTGTCCCGAAGGCACTGATGCCCAGCGCGAGCGGATCGTCAAGGCGTTCGGCGGCATCCCGCGCAAGTGTGGCGGCTTGCCAACCGAGGTCCATGTTCGCCCCGATGTCCGTGAGCCACGCCTGTGTGCCCTGGACGTGGATCACCGCCAGCAATCGCAGCACCTGCTGGACGTCGCGCCCCGCGTCCAGCGTCGTGTGAAGATCACGAAGTAGTGGAGGGAGCGCTCGGCCGACTTCGGCGTACTGACAGTCCCTCTGAGCATCGAGCAGCGATGCCGCTCGGACAGACAGCGTTTCGACAGGGAATACTTTCCCTTGTGGTTCACCCATGCTGATCGACTGCAGCGCAAGCCTGACGGGACCGAGCGCCTGGTCCTCGGCGAGATCGCCGGGTGTCACGACACCCGGACCGGTGATCTCCGACGGGGCGACTTCGAGCGCGTTCGCCAAGTCGACGATCAAGGACCTTCGATCAAGGGCGCGGGTGCCGTTCTCCAGGTGAGAAAGGTGACCGGCGGAGATCCCCGCAAGTCCTGCGACAACACGCAGGGACTTGCCACGCGCCTGTCGAATCTCCCGAAGGCGCGCGCCGAAGTTCACGTTCGTGTCCACGGGACACCTCACTTCGCCGAGTCTCCTCCGCCGGAACCCCGGGCTCGTCGGCCCGGGATGTTGCCCTCTCGGCGAAAGAGGTATCCATACGGTACGGCGTTCACGATCGAGCGGCCACGGTCAGCCCTCGGCGGACCGGCGATTCGTGAGCGTCCGCTGCCGTGACCGCCATGCAGGCCTGGTACGACCACACCCACGGCGACGAGGGTGTGCTGCTCGACGGCGCCGCCGAGGTCGACAAGCTGCTGACCACTCTCGCGGCCGAGCCGGGCGCGTGTCTGGTCGCGTTGTTCCGGACGGCCGACCTGGCCGAGTTCTCGCCCCCGTGCGAGCTGCTGGTCGGAGTCGGGGGAGGCGAACCGATCGGAGTCATGCAGTTCAGTGACCGCGACGGCCGGTGGGTCAGTCAAGGGGAGCCGAGCGGATTCGACACGCTTGCCTACTACTACATGGGAACCCCGACCGAATATCCGACGGACGCTCCCATTCCGTTGCCGCGGCTGCTCGCCGCCGTGCACGAGTTCGCCGCCACCGGGGATCGGCCTGCGGGCATCGTCTGGCAGGCCACCGACAGGTAGTCCCGGTGTTATCTTCACATCCGTGGGTGCCGACGAATCACAGGCCGAGCGGCGCCGCGTCATCCGGGAACGGGTCACCGCGGAGGGGTTCCTCCGCATCCAGGACCTGGCCGAGGAGTTCGGCGTCAGCGTGATGACCGTGCACCGCGACTTCGACGCCCTGCAAGGGCAAGGCTGGCTGCGCAAGGTGCGCGGCGGCGCGACCGCCATGCCCTCCACGGTGTTCCACGGCGACGTCCGCCAGCGCATGGCCGCCATGGCCGACACCAAACGCATGCTCGCGCGCGCCGCCGTCGAACTCATCCCGCCGGGCAGTTCCGTCATGCTCGACGAGAGCACCACCTGCCTGCACCTCGCGCAGCTGCTGGCCGAACGCGCCCCGCTCACCGTCATCACGTACTTCCAGCCCGTGATCGAGCTGTTGACGCGGCGGCCCGGCATCAACCTCATCGCGCTCGGCGGCGAGTATTTCCCTGCCTACGACGCGTTTCTGGGCCTGTACACGGCGGAAGGCGTTGGCAAGGTCCGCGCCGACACGCTGTTCATGTCCACCACGGCGATCTCCCACGGCCGCTGCTACCACCAGTCACAGGAGACCGTTCAGGTCAAGCGCGCGCTGCTGGCCGCTGCCTCCCGCCGAGTACTTATAGTCGATCACACCAAGTTCACGCGGCAGGGCCTGTACACGTTGGCTCCGTTGACCGATTTCGACCTCGTCCTCGTCGACGACCGCCTTCCGGCCGCCGAACAACGCCGCATCCGCGACGACGGCGTGGCGCTCACCGTCGTGCACCGATGACCCAGCGGAGCGCGCCGTCCGGCGTGTCCAGCCAGGCCCACTGAGCGCCTTCCTCGACCGTGAGCCCGAAGCGTTCCCAACCCGGTTTGCCCAACTGGTGCCACAGATCCGTGGTCTCCTCGATGATCCGCCACAGCGAGACCGGACCGCCTTCCCGCACCTGTCGGACGCCGTTGTCGACCGTGGTCGAGACCTCGCACCACGATCCGTCCGAAGTGGACAGAAAGACCGCTCCCGGACCGCCGGTACCGGGATCCATGGCGTAGCCGAACCGCACACCGGGCGGGAACCGGAAGTGCGCGAGGAACCACAGAGTGCTCTCCTCCCAAGGCCGCTCGGTCAGCAGTCCCGTCGTGCGTCGGCGCGCTTGAGCCAGGTCTCGCTGCGGGTGCCTGTGCGGCTCGGCGGTCCCGGGACGGCGTAGGTCCATGAAATCCACCCAGCCGGGGGCGAACCGACCTTGTGCCCGCTTTCCCTTGCGGCGCAACACAACCAGGTTCCCCGCGAAGACGTGGGGCTTGACGTCGGCGATGATCAGCCCGCCGTCGCCGGTCTGCTCGACCCACTCCCACGGGATCATCGGCACCGCGCAGGTGGCGATGATCCGGTCGTACGGTGCGTGCTCGGGCAGGCCACCGGCACCGTTGTGCTCAGCGAGCACCGGGTGATACCCCAGCCCCGCCAGTCGCCGCCGTGCCGCCGACACCAGTTCGGGTTCCACTTCAACGGAGAACACGTTGGCGTCGCCGAGCCGATGTGCCAGCAAGGCCGCGTTGTAGCCGGTGCCAGTGCCGATTTCCAGCACGCGATCGCCGTCGCGCACATCGAGCGCTTCCAACATCCGCGTCATCAGGCCCGGCTCGCTGGAGGACGAGATCGGCACCGCTTCTCCGAGCAGCGTGACCAGCGCGGTGTTGGAGTACACCAACTCCAGCCAACGATCCTGGGTCTGGTCCACGACCTCCCAAGCGCCCCCGCGCCGCTCGTGGAACACAGGAACGAACACGTGGCGCGGAACCGCGCGAACCGCGGCCTGCCATTCCGGGGAAGACACCTTGCCCTTGTCCACGAGCGTGCGAACCAATCGCTCAGCCCGTTCGGACCAGTCGTCGAACACGTTCACGCCGCCCCTCCCGCCAGCGTCTCCGCCATCGCCGCGCTCATCCGTGCGCCGGTGGCGCTCTCCAGCCAGCCGAACTGTGGTCCGGTGTTGGCTTCGAGCATGACCCATCCGCCGTCCGGCCGGACGACGAAGTCGAATCCGGCATAGACCAGTTTCATGCGTCGCATGAACAGCCGCACGCCAGCCACCACCTCGTCGGGAATCGGTACGAACCCGTAGCTCAGCGCCGCGGGGTCGGCCCGCCAGTCAACGTGGGCTTCCTCGCTGGCTGCGTGAATGGAAATCGGGAACCACTCGTCGCCGATCACGGTCAGCCGAACTTCGAAAGCCTTGGGCACCCAGTGCTGCACGGTCGTGGCAGTCACCGCCACTCCGGACAGGTCAGTCAGATCGGCACGGGTCAGCCGCCGGGTGTAACCGATCAGCACTCGATCCTCGGCGACGATCCCCGCGCCACCAAGCGATTTCGTGATGACTCCGCGACGTGCGCGCCCGACGAATCTGAGGGCTGCCTCGGGCGAGTTGGTCACCTGAGTATCAGCCACGGCCAATCCGCAGGAGACCGCGACAGCCCACTGGTACGGCTTGTATACGGCGTCAGCACAGCGGTTGGGGTGGTTCGCCCACAGCACGTCCAGTGCCGCGAGGACCCCACCGAGGCCGAGCACGGCTTCACGCCGGGCGTACGTTCGCTCAGCCAAGGGCATGGCGTCCGGAAAGGAGAAGGCCGAGGGATTGCGGTACCAGACGGACCGCACCGACTCCAGCGCCACCGCGCGGTGGTCTGTCCACAAGTGTCCTTCCCACCGCCCATCCCGCAGTTCCGCCGCCATTCCGAGGCATTGCGGGAAGTCACCGAGGTCGGCGCGGAAGGTCGGGACTTGGCGCTCGGTCAGTTCACTCACCACGGCGTCGACCGTTGGATCGAACTCCCTCGCAAGGATCAGGACGGTCATACCTCTTCCCAGCCCCAGTCCTCGTTGCCATCGCAGTTCGGTCCGTCGCCATCCTTCTTGTAGGGGCTGGTCGTCCAGTCCTTGTCCAGTTGCGGCGCGAGCGGAGTGCCGTTCGGACTGACCGCTACCTGGAGTTCGGCGGAGTACCGGTAGTCGGGGATGGCGGGCCGCTGTGCCGGTCGCAGCCAGCGAAGCGCGAACGGCCGTGGTGTCGGCCCGGAAGGCGGCGCGGTGGCGGCAACGGCGTCATCGGTGAGTCGCATCGCGGTCGAGGACAGCGGGTTGTCCGCGGTCGCGCCGATCTTCATGGTGTTGATCATCGTGGTTCCCCCTTGACATGGATGGACCGGACGTCGGCGTCCTATGTCCGGATCGTGCTCAGCCGGGACGAGGATGGCCGGTCACCGGAGCGGTGGGGGAGATGTCAAGCCCATCGGCATCGCCGATGTCCAGGTGGCGTCCCATATCGGTCGAACCGATCGGCTTGACCGATCTCGGCACTCCGCGCACGTCGATCGTCGCTACCGTGGAGTTGATCGACAGCACTCCGATCGGAGGGAGGACCCTTGACCAACGTTCTCCCGTTCGACGACGCCCCGATCAACCCGGCGATCTGGGCCCGCCCGGCAACGCGTCACGCGCTGCGGACTAGGGACATCACCACGCTGTTTCAACACCTGCAGGCGGCTGGCGTCTACCAGCGTCGGATAGCGCGACTGACCGGGATGAACCAGTCCGACGTCAGCGAGATCACCAACGGTCGTCAAGTGCAGGCGTACGACGTCCTCGCTCGCATCGCCGACGGGCTCGGGATCGAGCGCGGACTCATGGGGCTGGCCTACAGCGACTCCACGCCGCAGTCGGCGCCGCCGGTCGGAGCGGCGTGTCACCCGCGCGATGATGAGGACGACGAGATGCAGCGCCGCAACTTCCTTGGGCTGATCAGCGCAGCGGTCTTCGCCGGTCAGCCGCAGCACTCTGTCGACTGGGACGGGCTCGCCGTTCGGTCGAGTCCCACGCCGGTGCCGAGCAAGGTCGGCGGAGACGACCTGCTGCAACTGGTGAAGCTCACGGGCGACCTGCGCCGCTCGGACGCCGAGCACGGCGGGGGTGGATGTCGCGACGCGGTCCTCACTCAGCTCGACCGCGCCGAGCTCCTCCTCAAGACTTCGGTTCCGGACGAACTCCGTCCAGAGTGGCTGTCGGCGGTCGCCGACCTCAACACCCTCGCTGGCTGGACTGCCCACGACCTCGGCAAGGGCAACGAGAACGAGGCGCGCCAGTACCTGCGCAACGCCGTGCTGCGCGCCACCGAAGCCGCCAATCCCATGCACACCGCCATAGCCCTGCACCATCTCGGCCGGGTGCCGCTGGACAACGGCAACCCCAAGGACGCCTTGGCCTACTTCCAACTTGGTCAGAAGGCCGCCGAGGACGCCGGATCCCTGCTCGCGCTGGCGATCATGCACGCTGACGCCGCGCTCGCCCACGCGCTGTCCGGCGACGCCCGCCGCGCGCTCGATTCGCTGGGGCGCGCTGAACACGAGTTCGCAGGCCACCTCGACCGCGACCACGAGCAGCCGACGTTCGCGTCCTTCTTCGACGCCGCCGCGCTCAACACCAACGCTGCCCGTGTCTACAGCGCGCTCGGACTCGTCGACGCCAAGCACCGCGCGGTTGCCATCGAGCGCCTACAGGCCGCGATACGCACGTCGGCACCGCATCGCGTGCGGCAGAACGTGTTCAACGAATCGCAGCTCGCGGCGTGTGAGATTGCCGCCGGAGATGCCAGCACCGGTATCGCGCGCGGTGTCCATGCCCTGGAAGCCGCGCAGCGCCTTCGGTCGCCGCGCGTGCTCCAGCACCTCGCACCCCTTCAGTACCAAGCAGGACGCCTCAGGTCGGAGGACGGCAGCGCACTCGCACGCGAGATCAAACGAGCGCGCATCGCAGTCGAACACCGTTTGTAGACTGCGGCAATGTCGCAGTCTGCCGAAGAGTTCCTCAAAGCCTTCCACGACAACAACCCCGGCCTCCAGTCAGTGAGCGTGGAGGCCAGCCGGACCGCGAAGGGCCGCACGAGCTACGAGGAGTTCGCCGACCGGGTGGATGCGCCTGGGCGGGTCCTGGACCTGGGGTGTGCGGACGGCGCGCTGCTGGAGGTGTTGGCGGGGCGTGGAGCGCGGACATTGGCGGGCGTCGACCTCTCAGCTGAGGAACTGGAGCTGGCCCGGCGGCGGCCCGCTTTGGTGAACGCGGATCTGCGTCGAGGACGAGCGCAGGAACTGCCGTTCGAGAACGCCGCGTTCGACGCCGTCGTCTCGCACATGGCGCTCATGCTGATGACAGACGTCGAACAGGTTGTCGCCGAGGTGGCGCGGGTGCTCGTTCCGGGCGGGGTGTTCGCGGTGGCCCTCGGTGGTGGCGCGGTGGAAGGGGAGGGGATGGCGCTGTTCCTGGAACTGGCCCGGCCACATTTCGAAGCGGCGAGGGAGGCGGGGCGGCGGATGCCGAGGATGGGCGACCGCAAGATCCGCACACGCGAAGGGCTGGACGCGGTCCTGACACCGGCGGGGTTCGCGCCGGTGTCCTGGGACTCGATCGTGCTCGACCAGAGCGGAACGCCCGAAAAGGTGTGGGAGACCAACGTTTCCGTGTTCTACGACGTCGAAGTGCTTGACGAGGACCAGATCGTGGAGCTTCGACGGGAGTTCCTGGACAAGGCGCGGTCCCTGGTGTCGGACGGCAGGCTTCCGTGCGGCATGCGGATCAACATCGCCACGACGCGGCGTCGCGCGTTCACGGTGACCGGCGAGATGTGAAAGTCACCCCTCGAAAGTCCCTACCGCCGCGCCCGAGCTGTCCCAGACACTGCCGGTGATCTCTGCGCCACTGACACCAGTGGCGTCCACCCTGCTGGGAGGTCACACAGTGAAGATCCGAGCGACACTCGGTTCGGTTGCCCTTGCCTCGACCCTGACCCTGGGCGTGCTCGCCACGCCGAGCGGTGCCGCCACCGTGGACGTGGCGGCGGCGCCCGCCATCCCGGTCGCGGCGGTGCAGGCGCACCTGAACCAGCTCCAGCAGATCGCGACCGCCAACGGCGGGAACCGGGCGCACGGCAAGCCCGGGTTCAAAGCGTCGATCGACTACGTCAAGGCGAAGCTGGACGCGGCGGGCTACCAGACGAAGGTGCTGGAGTTCACCAGCTGGGGCACCAAGGGCTACAACCTGATCGCCGACTGGCCCGGTGGCGACGAGAACAACATCCTGATGGCCGGTGGCCACCTGGACAGCGTGGGCAGCGGGCCGGGCATCAACGACAACGGCTCCGGTTCGGCCGGGCTGCTCGAGGTCGCGCTGACCGTGTCCAAGCAGCAGCTCAAGCCCAAGCAGCACCTGCGCTTCGGCTGGTGGGGCGCCGAGGAGCTGGGCCTGATCGGGTCGACCAACTACGTGAACACGTTGCCCGCCGCGGAGAAGTCGAAGATCAAGGGTTACGTCAACTTCGACATGACCGGTTCGCCGAACCCGGCGTACTTCGTCTACTCCTCCAGCGGTCAGCCCGCGGGGTCGGACAAGTTCCAGTCCACGCTGGAGGCGTACTTCAAGTCGATCAACGTGCCGACCGAGACGACCAACGTCGGCGGGCGCTCCGACCACGCGGCCTTCGCACGGGCGGGCATCCCCACCGGTGGCACGTTCAGCGGCGCCGAGGGGCGCAAGACCGCAGCGCAGGCGCAGAAGTGGGGCGGCCAGTCGGGCGTCGCGTTCGACAAGTGCTACCACCAGTCCTGCGACACCACGAGCAACATCAACGCGCAGTCCCTGGAGCGGCACACCAACGCGATCGCCTACACGATCTGGACCATCGCGGGCACCACGCGCACCGTGCCCGTGCGCACGGCGGCCTGATCGAGCGCCCTGAACGGGTCGTTGAGGGCATCCAACGCCCCGAACGACCCGTTCAGGGAATCCAACGCCCCGAACGCGGCATTGGCGATGGGCCGGGTCACCGGCTGATCACCACTTGATCACCGTCCGGGTAGTGGCGCGGGAAGGGTTGCCGCCGTTCGGGCGCTTGGGCTGGTGCGTTCGGAGTCAACTCGGGCGCGGGACGGGTGGCGTGCGGTTTGATTCAGCAGGTGGGCGGCAATGGGGGCGATGAGCCTTACGGCGTGGCGGCTCTGCGGGGCCTGCGTGGCGGGCTGCCCCCGTTCGACGGGGAGCGCGAGGCGGAGCACTGGGTGCGCCTGCGCGAGGTGGTGCGCTCCCTCTGCGAGCAGTCCGAGGTCGGCCGACCGGACCAGGCCGTCGACTACGCCGAGCAGGTCGTCGAAGTGCTGTGCTCGGCGGCCCAGCAGGTCACCGGGAACGCGGGCGAGCTGCCGGAGCTGATGCAGCAGGCGCTGTCCGGGCACGCGCTGGCCTGCCGCAGGAGCAGACCCGATCCGCACCGCCTCGCCGGGTGGCTGGTGCGCCTGCAGCTGAACTACCCGGACGGCCCCGAGGTCGCGCTGAGCGCGTACGCGGATGCGTTGGGGCCGGAGGGAATCACGGCCTATCGCAGGACCGCGCGCCGCGCCTGCCGGGAGCTGCCGACCGTGCCGTTCGGACGGACGCCGCGCTACGACCGCAGGCGGTGGGCGGTGGTCCGCCTGATGGAGGAACTGGCCCGCTTCACCGGCGACGTGGACGTCGAGGTGCAGTGGCTGGCGACGGACCTGTCGACCCCGTGGCAGTACCTGCGGATCGCCACCGTGCTGGAGGACGCCGGTCGCACGGCGGAGGCGCTGGCGTGGGTGGAGCGCGGCCTGGTCGCGACGCAGGGCAGCCGCGCCGAGGTCCGGCTGGTCGACATGGCGGTGGACGCGTGCCTGCGGCTGGGCAAGACCACGCGGGCGTTGCAGTTGGCGCGCAACGCTTTCCGGGACTGGCCGGGCCTGGACACCTACCTGAAGCTGCGCACCGTCGCCGACCGGGCCGATCGCTGGCCCGCGCAGCGGGAGTGGGCGCGGCGGTGGTTGCGCGCGCAGGGCGAGGACCCCGGGCGCAACTCGGTGCTCGTGCAGATCCTGTTGTGGGACTCCGAAATCGACACCGCGTGGACCGTCGCCGCCGAGCGCGGGTGCTCCGACCGGGTGTGGGCGTCGCTGGCCGCGGAGCGCGTGATGCAGCACCCCGAGCAGGTGCTGCCGGTCTACCGCCGCCTGGTGCGCAGGCGGATCGCGGTCGGCGGCCCGGACCATCCGGCCGAGGTGATCGAGCTGCTGGAATGCCTTGGTGTCGCGTGGGAAAAGGCGGCCGATGACGGGCGCGCGAAGTTCCACCGCTACCTGGAAGAGCTGAAGCGGGAGTGCGCGAGCAACCGCGCGCTCCTCACCGAGCTGGCCCGCCGAGGCATGTGACCCCGGCGGACAGCTCGGTTCAGCCGACGGGGGGTACGTCGGAGAAACCCTTGGCGGCGTTGGTCACCGTGTTGTCGCGGTAGACCAGGTTGGGCTTGGACGCGCATTTCTTGTTGTGCGGGAACTGGAATCCGTATCCCGAAGCCTGCACGTCGGCGACGTTGCGGTGGAAGACGTTGCCGCAACCCCAACCCGCGAGCCGCTGGATCACCTTGAAGCCGTGCTCGTAGCTGCGCACGCCCTTGTTGTCGGAGATCTCGTAGTCGTTGCCCTTGGCGTTGACCCAGCTCTCCGAGGAGTTCTGGCCGGTCATGCCCGCGCCGTCGAAGGAGTTGCGCAGCACCTTGCCGCCGGTGGTGCCCTCCTTGATGTCCACGTGCTCGGCGGCCACGTTCGGCCCGAGCCGGTTGTCCAGCGCCTGGTTGCGGTCGCTGGTGTCCGGCGTGTTCTGGTCGCCCGGCCGGTCGCCGTACTTGCCCCAGTTCGCGCCCTTGGCCGAACCGAAGTACACGCCTTCCCCATACGCGGGCTGCGTGATGCCGACGTGGTGGACGGAGGAGTTGCGGACCACGTTGTCGTTGGAGTTGGCGCGGAAGTGCACGCCCTCGTCACCGATCCGGCTGACCTCGACGCCGTCGACCACGTTGTTGTCGGAGCCGTCGAGCACGATCCCCTTGGCGGAGTCCGCGACGCTGAAACCCTTGAGCACCCAGTGTTTGACGAGGTTGAGGTGCAGCCCGTAACCGCAGTAGCTCACGCCCTGGGCCTTGCGCTCGGGTGGCACGTTCGGGTCGCACGTCTTCTTGGTGTTCTTGAGGATCGCCGAGCGCGGCCCGGTCAGGGTGATGGGCGCGCTCGCGGTCCCGGACGCGGTGGCGAAGAACGCGCCGTCGTAGACGCCGGGCCGCAGCTCGATCGTGGTGCCGGGCTTGGCGGCGGCCAGGGCGGCGATCAGCTCCGCGGGGGTGCCGACGGGCGAGGGCCGGGCCTGCGCCGGGAGCGCGGTGAGCAGCAGCGCAGCGGTGATCACGGATGTGAAGCGGAACATCTTGTGTGCCTCCCAATCCGCGGCGGTCCCCCGACCGTGCCCGCCTTTCCTATTTCCGTCAACGATTCACGTCGCTGAACGCAGCGCGTCGACGAGTGTGGCCACCGGTGGACGCGAGCGTGCGCGGGCCGCGACCACCACGCCGATCCTGCGCGCGGGCCGGGGCCGGGCAACGGGGATCACTACCAGCGAAGGGGTTTTCCGAAGCGCCACAAGGGGGATGAGCGCGATCCCGACCCCGGCCTCGACCAGGGCCTGTGCGAAGAAGTAGTCGGTGGTGCTCGCCGAGACCCGCAACGAGAACCCGGCGTCCTCGGCGTAGCGGTGCAGGAAAGCCGCCGTTCTCGAGCAGCCGAATACCCAATGCTGGTCGGCGATGTCGTTGAGCGACAAGGACTTCTTGGAAGCCAGTGCGTGATCACGGCGCAGCACCACGGACATCGGGTCGTCCATCACCGGGAGGAAGGTCAGGCGGTCCAGCGGCAGCGGCTTGTCGAACTCGTAGGCCAGCGCCAGGTCCGCCGCGCCGGAGCGCACCAAGGGCACGCTGTCCTCCGGTTCCCGCTCCAGCACGGTGATCTCGACGTTCGGGTGCTCCGCGGCGAGCCGCGCCAACGCACTGGGCAGCAGGTGCCGCCCGCCGGTGCTGAACGTGGCGATGGTCAGCGTGTCGACGCCGGTGGCCAACCGGGTGAGCGCGGCCTCGGTGTGCCGCAGCTCCGCCGAGATCGTCTCGCCCGCGTCGACCAGCAACCGCCCCGCGTCGGTGAGCGTGACGCCGCGCGCGCTCCGCAGCACCACCTCCGTGCCCACGGTCCGCTCCAGCGCGGCGATCTGCTGCGACACCGCGGACGGGGTGAACAGCAGCGCGGCGGCGGCCTTGCTGAAGCTGCCGTGCCGGGCGACCTCGGTCAGCACCCGCAGCCGCTGCACGTCGATCATCAGTTTTCCTAACAGCTCGTTATGCAAGTGGTTACTTCCGCTGATGACTCTACGGGGCGAAGGTGGTCGCTATGAAGACCGTGTGCGTCATCGGGGGCAGCCGTCACTTCGGCCGCGACCTGGTGCTCAACCTGCGGGAGGCGGGCGTCGGGGTCACCCTCGTCAACCGCGGCTCGACCGCCCCGCCACCCGGGGTCGACCACCTCGTCACCGACCGCGCGGACCTCGGCGCGGTCCTGGGATCGCGGACGTTCGACGCGGTCGTCGACCAGGTCTGCTACACCCCGGCCGACGCGGAGGCGGCCGTGAAGACGTTCGCCGGACGCACCGGGCGCTACGTCATGACCTCCACGATCGAGGTCTACGAACACGTGCGGGCGGACGCGCCGCTGCTGGAGACCGCGGTCGACCTGCACGCGAAGGCGCCGCAGGGCTACGGCGAGGACAAGCGCCGAGCCGAGGCCGTGTTCGAGACCAAGGCGCCGTTCGACTTCGTCGCGGTGCGCTCGGGGCACGTGCTGGGCGGGGACGACTTCACCGGCAGGCTCGCGCACTACCTCGATCGCGTGCGCGAAGGTCGTCCGATCGTGGTCCACCAGGAGAACCACCCGTCCTCGTTCATCCACTACCGCGAGATCGCCGAACTGCTGGGCTGGGCGGCGTTCGCCGACTTCACCGGCCCGGTCAACGCGCGTTCGCACGGCGAGCTGAGCGTGTTCGACCTGTGCGAGCACATCCCCGGCGAGCCGGTGTTCGAGGTGGGCGAGGACGCGTCGCCGTTCGCCTTCGGCCACTACTACGGCATGGACAACAGCCGTGCCACCGAGCTCGGATTCTCCTTCTCGCACACCGAGAACTGGCTGCCGGAGGTGATCGGCGCGTGATCACCCGCAAGATCGGCGACTTCGAGGTCGGGCACAACGAGGAGCTGGTCGCGGGCATCAAGGGTGTGCTCATCGCGACCAAGGGCGGGCGCGGCAGGCCGGGCGACGGGTCGTGGACGGTCGACGCTTCGCCGGAGCACCTCAAGCGCGCCTGCGAGGGCTCGCTGCGCCGCCTCAGGGTGGACGCGATCGACCTGTACCAACTGCACAAGCCGGACCCGGAGGTCCCGTTCGCGGACTCGCTCGGCGCGCTGGCGGAACTGCACGCCGAAGGCAAGATCCGCGCGATCGGTCTGTCCAATGTAGACATAGAGCAGATCCGTCAAGCTCGTGAACTGCTCGGTCCCGCTTTCGTTTCCGTCCAGAACGAATACTCGCCCCGAGTCCGCGCGTCGGAGCCGGAGCTGCGGCTCTGCGCGGAGCTGGGCCTTGCGTTCCTCCCGTGGAGCCCCCTCGGCGGCATCTCCCGCAGCTCCCTTGACGGCCCGTCCGCACTGCCCGAGGACCCAGCGCTCGCCGCTTTCCACCACACCGCCCGGGACCTCGGCGTCAGCCCGCAACGCGTCTGCCTCGCGTGGCTGTTCTCCCTTTCCCCCACGGTGATCCCCATTCCCGGAGCGACCCGGCCCGCCAGCATCCGCGACTCGACCGCTGCGGCCGATATAGGTTGGGGGAGTGGGTCTGACGAGGCGCGGTGTCCTGTGTGGACTGGTGGGAGCGACGATCGCGGGCTGCGGCACGCCGGCGAAGCCCGCCGCGGGGACGGGGACCGCCAAGCCCGGTGACCAGCTCGTCGGGCTCGCGGAGATCCCGATGGGCAGCGGAAAGCTCGTCGATGTGCCGGGTGGCGGGCGGTTGCTGATCGTGCGGACCAAGGCGGGGGAGGTGCGCGCGTTCGACCCGCGCTGCCCGCACACCGGCTCGATCGTCAGCCCGCCCGCGAAGGGGATCGTCGACTGCACCACGCACGGCAGCACCTTCGACGCCGAGACGGGCGACCTGCGCAAGGGTCCGGCGACCAAGGGGCTGACCGCCGTGCCCGTCCGCGCGGCCGGTGACCGGGTCGTCCTCGGGTGATGTCAGACCTGTCCGTAGGCTTATGACGTGGCCGACCCGTCGACTTATCGCCCCGCCCCGGGAACCATTCCCGAGGCGCCAGGGGTGTACAAGTTCCGCGACTCCACCAAGCGCGTCATCTACGTCGGCAAGGCGAAGAGCCTGCGCAGCCGCCTCTCCTCGTACTTCGCCGACGTGGCGACGCTGCACGCGCGCACCCGGCAGATGGTCACCACCGCGAGCTCGGTGGAGTGGACCGTCGTCGGCACCGAGGTCGAGGCGTTGCAGCTGGAGTACTCCTGGATCAAGGAGTTCGACCCGCGCTTCAACGTCCGCTACCGCGATGACAAGTCCTACCCGGTGCTCGCGGTGACCCTGCACGAGGACTTCCCTCGGCTGCACGTCTACCGCGGTCCGCGCAAGCGCGGCGTCCGCTACTTCGGCCCTTACGCGCACGCGTGGGCGATCCGCGAGACGGTGGACCTGCTGCTCCGCGTCTTCCCCGCGCGCACGTGCTCCAACGGTGTCTTCAAGCGGCACTCGCAGATGGGGCGCCCCTGCCTGCTCGGCTACATCGACAAGTGCTCGGCGCCGTGCATCGGCCGCGTCACCGAGCAGGGGCACCGCGACATCGTCGAGGACTTCTGCGACTTCCTCTCGGGCCGTACCGACGCCATGGTGCGCAAGCTGGAGAAGGAGATGCAGGCCGCCTCCGACGAGCTGGAGTTCGAACGCGCCGCCCGGCTGCGCGACGACGTGGCCGCGCTGCGCAGGGCCATGGAGAAGCAGGCCGTGGTGCTCGGCGACGGCACCGACGCCGACGTGGTGGCCTTCGCCGAGGACGAGCTCGCCGCCGCCGTGCAGGTCTTCCACGTGCGCGGCGGGCGGGTGCGCGGTCAGCGTGGCTGGGTGATCGACAAGGTCGAGGAGGTCGACACCGCCGGGCTGGTCTCGCAGTTCATCACCCAGTTCTACGGGGAGCAGGCCGACCTCGCGGCGCAGGCGGACGCGGGTGGCAGCCCGGTGCCGCGCGAGGTCCTGGTGCCTGAGCTGCCCGAGGACGCCGACGCGGTCGCCGACTGGCTGTCGAAGCTGCGGGGGTCCCGTGTGGACCTTCGCGTGCCGCAGCGGGGCGACAAGCGCGCGCTCGCGGAGACGGTGGCGCGCAACGCCGCGGAGGCGTTCACCCAGCACAAGCTGCGCCGCGCCGGGGACTTGACCGCGCGGTCCGCGGCGCTCCAGGAACTCCAGGAGGCGCTGGACCTGGACACCGCGCTGCTGCGCATCGAATGCATCGACATCAGCCACGTGCAGGGCAGCGATGTGGTGGCCTCGCTCGTGGTCTTCGAGGACGGGCTCGCGCGCAAGTCCGAGTACCGCCGCTTCGCCATCCGCGAGGCCGCGACCGAGGGCGACGTGGCGTCCATCGCCGAGGTCGTTCGGCGCAGATTCGCGCGCTACAAGGACGAAGACCCGCTTGCGGGGTCGAGCATCGACACAGCAACGGCATCCGAAGCGCCCGGAGAACTGCCGGGGATCGACCCGGAGACGGGCAGGCCGAAGCGCTTCGCCTATCCGCCGAACCTGCTGGTCGTGGACGGTGCCGGGCCACAGGCCAACGCCGCCGCGGACGTGCTCGCCGAGCTGGGCGTGACCGACGTGGCCGTGGTCGGGCTGGCCAAGCGGCTCGAAGAGGTGTGGGTGCCCGGCGACCCCGATCCGGTGATCCTGCCCCGCACCAGCGAGGCGTTGTACCTGTTGCAGCGCGTCCGGGACGAAGCTCACCGCTTCGCGATCTCCTACCACCGGCAGAAGCGGTCGAAGCGGATGACCGCCTCCGCGCTGGACGGGGTCAGCGGGCTCGGGGACGCGCGCAAAGCCGCGCTGCTCAAGCACTTCGGCTCGCTCAAGCGGCTGAAGGCGGCCACCGTCGAACAGATCACCGAGGTGCCCGGAGTGGGACGGCGCACCGCCGAAGCAGTACTCGCCGCGCTGGGCGCGGGCAACGGGGAGGACACGAAGTGAACGACGAGAAGTCCGGCGTCGAGGTTGCCGTGGTCAGCGGCCTGTCCGGGGCCGGCCGCAGCACCGCGGCCAAGTGCCTTGAGGACCTCGGCTGGTTCGTGGTGGACAACCTGCCGCCGGAGCTGGTCTCCACCATGGTCGAGCTGGGCGCGCAGGCGCGTGGCGTGATCACCAAGGTGGCCGTGGTGATGGACGTGCGCAGCCGCGCGTTCACCGACGACCTGGCCTCGGTGATCAAGGACCTGGACGCGCGCGGCTACAAGCCGAAGGTGCTCTTCCTCGAGGCCACCGACGCGGTGCTGATCCGCCGCTTCGAGCAGGTCCGGCGCGGGCACCCGTTGCAGGGCGACGGCAGGCTCTCCGACGGCATCGCCTCCGAGCGCAGGATGCTGATGCCGCTGCGCGACGAGGCCGACCTGGTGCTGGACACCACCGGCCTGTCCGTGCACCAGCTGCGCGGCAAGATCGAGGACGCCTTCGGCAGCGAGTCCAGCGCGCGCACCAGGGTCACCGTGCTCTCCTTCGGCTACAAGTACGGCCTGCCGATGGACGCCGACCTGGTGATCGACGTGCGCTTCCTGCCGAACCCGTTCTGGATCCCGGAGCTGCGCGACAACACCGGCCTGGACTCCGAGGTGCGCAACTACGTGCTGAGCCAGGAGGGCGCCGAGGACTTCCTCGACCGCTACCAGGAGCTGCTGCGGCTGATCGGCGCGGGCTACCACCGCGAGGGCAAGCGCTACCTGACGCTGGCGGTCGGCTGCACCGGCGGCAAGCACCGCAGCGTGGCCATGTCGGAGGAGCTGGCCGGGCGGCTGGCCTCCGAGGACGGGATGACGGTCAAGGTCGTGCACCGGGACCTGGGGCGCGAGTGACGCCAGGGTTCCCAGCGGAGTCCACTGTGGACACTCAGGTGGTCGCTCAGGTGGACGCTCCGCGGGTGGTCGCGCTCGGCGGCGGGCACGGGCTCCAGGTCACCCTGGCGGCGCTGCGCCGGATCACCCAGGACGTGACCGCCGTGGTGACCGTCGCCGACGACGGCGGCTCCTCCGGGCGGTTGCGCCGGGAGCTGGGGCTGCTGCCGCCGGGGGACCTGCGCAAGGCGCTGGTGGCGCTCGCCGGTGACTCTCCCGTGTGGACGGAGGCGTTCCAGCACCGCTTCGGCGGCTCCGGGGCGCTGGCCGGGCACGCGGTCGGCAACCTGCTGCTGGCCGGGCTGCTGGAGACGATGGGTGATCCGGTCGCGGTGCTGGACGAGGTGGCGCGCCTGCTCGGGGTGCGCGGCCGGGTGCTGCCGATGTGCCGGGAACCCATGGACATCGAGGCCGACGTGGTCGGGCTGGAGGAGGACCGCAGCGCGGTGCGCCGCATCCGCGGCCAGGTCGCCGTCGCCAGCACCCCGGGCCGGGTGCAGCGGGTCCGGCTGCGCGCCGCCGGGCCCGAACCGGGGCCGCCGCGCGCGTGCCAGGAGGCCGTCGACGCCGTGCTCAAGGCCGACGTGGTGCTGCTCGGGCCGGGCTCGTGGTTCACCAGCGTGCTGCCGCACCTGCTCGTGCCGGAGCTGCACGACGCCCTCGTGCGCACCGCCGCCCGCCGCGTCGTGGTGCTCAACCTTGTCCCACAACCGGGCGAAACCGAGGGCTTCTCCCCTGAACAGCACCTCCAGGTACTCGCCGAACACGCGCCGGGCCTACGGGTGGACGCGGTGATCGCCGATACCGACTCGGTGCCCACCCCCGACCGTCTGCGCCGCGCGGCGTCCACCCTCGGCGGCACCGCCCGCCTGAGCCGGATAGCCCGCACGGGAGCCCCCGACCGGCACGACCCGGACGCGCTCGCGGACAGCCTCCGCGGTGCCTTCTCCGACGGAGCATTAGGCGGAGGGGGCACCCGGAGTCCAGAATTCCCCAGCACCCCGGAACATCCCAGCAGCACGGACGGACCCGTTCGGGAGGAGGAGACCCCATGGCGATGACCGCGGCGGTCAAGGACGAGCTGAGCCGCTTGTCGGTGACCAAGACCTGCTGTCGGCGGGCCGAGGTCTCCTCGCTGCTGCGCTTCGCGGGCGGGCTGCACATCGTGGCCGGGCGCGTGGTGGTGGAGGCCGAGCTGGACACCGGCGTGGCCGCGCGCAGGCTGCGCAAGGAGGTCCACGAGCTGTTCGGCCACAACTCCGACGTGCACGTGATCACCTCCGGCGGGCTGCGCAAGGGCACCCGCTACGTGGTGCGCGTGGTCCGCGACGGCGACGGGCTGGCCCGGCAGACCGGCCTGCTCGACCCCAGGGGCCGCCCGGTGCGCGGCCTGCCCGCCCCCGTGGTCTCCGGCGGGGTGTGCGATGCCGAGGCCGCGTGGCGCGGCGCGTTCCTGGCGCACGGGTCGCTGACCGAGCCGGGCCGCTCCTCCGCGCTGGAGGTCACCTGCCCCGGCCCCGAGGCGGCGCTGGCCCTGGTCGGCGCGGCCCGGCGGATGGGCATCCAGGCCAAGTCCCGCGAGGTGCGCGGCGCCGACCGGGTGGTGGTCCGCGACGGCGACTCCATCGGCGCGCTGCTGACCCGCCTCGGCGCGCACTCCAGCGTGCTGGCGTGGGAGGAGCGGCGGATGCGCCGCGAGGTGCGGGCCACCGCGAACCGGCTGGCCAACTTCGACGACGCCAACCTCCGCCGGTCCGCGCGCGCCGCGGTGGCCGCCGCGGCCAGGGTCGAGCGGGCGCTGGACATCCTCGGCGCCGACGCGCCGGACCACCTGGTCGCCGCGGGCCGCCTCCGCCTGTCCCACCGCCAGGCGTCCCTTGAGGAGCTGGGTCAGCTCGCCGACCCCCAGATGACCAAGGACGCCGTAGCGGGCCGCATAAGGCGTCTCCTCGCCATGGCCGACAAGAAGGCCCGCGACCTCTCCATCCCCGACACCGAGTCCGCCGTCACCGCCGACATGCTCGACGCCTGACCCAGCCCGGGTTGGACAGTCTTCAAGTACACCGCACCCCCCTTCCAGTAACCGCAAACCGCACCTAACTCCCTTGCGGCGCACGGAGGTTAGGCGCGGTTTGAGACCGCTGGGGGCGGGGTTCGGGGTACTTGAAGACGGGGGGACCACCGGGCGCCGGGATGGGTGCGCGGGGTGTGGCGACGGTCACCGGGAAGGTTTCCGGCGCGCGGGGCGGGGCACGATGAAAAGCGCTGCTCGGGCCGCCGTTGGGCTGATTCGATTAAGCCAGCCGCAAGGGCGCTGTGACCAGCGACTCTGTCAGCCGCTAGGGTGACGGCGAAACACTGGGCAAGACCTCCAGACGACTCACCAAGGAGAGGCACCGTGACGGTTCGCGTGGGCGTGAACGGCTTCGGCCGTATTGGGCGCAACTTCTGGCGTGCGGTCCAGGCCAGCGGCCAGGACATCGAGATCGTGGCCTTCAACGACCTCGGTGACGTCGCGACCATGGCCCACCTGCTCAAGTACGACAGCATCCTCGGTCGTCTCGACGGCGAGGTCGCGGTCACCGACGAGGGCATCTCGGTCGACGGCAAGACCATCCGCGCGCTGGCCGAGCGCGACCCCGGCAAGCTGCCCTGGAAGGACCTGGGCGTCGACGTCGTCGTCGAGTCCACCGGCTTCTTCACCAACGCCGACGCCGCGCGCAAGCACGTCGACGAGGGTGGCGCGAAGAAGGTCATCATCTCCGCCCCCGCCAAGAACGAGGACCTGACCGTGGTCTTCGGCGCGAACGAGGGCAAGTACGACGGCTCGCAGACGGTGATCTCCAACGCCTCCTGCACCACCAACTGCCTGGCCCCGATGGCGAAGGTCCTGCACGACACCTTCACCATCGAGAAGGGTCTGATGACCACGATCCACGCGTACACGCAGGACCAGAACCTGCAGGACGCGCCGCACTCGGACCTGCGCCGCTCGCGCGCCGCCGCGCTGAACATCGTGCCGACCAGCACCGGTGCGGCCAAGGCGATCGGCCTGGTGCTGCCGGAGCTCAAGGGCAAGCTGGACGGCTACGCGCTGCGCGTGCCCGTGCCCACCGGTTCGGCCACCGACCTCACCGTCACCGTCGGCCGCGAGACCTCCGTCGAGGAGGTCAACGCCGCGGTGAAGGCCGCCGCCGAAGGCGCGCTCAAGGGCATCCTGCGCTACAACACGGACCCGATCGTCTCCAGCGACATCGTCACCGACCCGGCGTCGTGCATCTTCGACGCGCCGCTGACCAAGGTCATCGGCAACCAGGTCAAGGTCGTCGGCTGGTACGACAACGAGTGGGGCTACTCCAACCGCCTCGTGGACCTCGTCTCCCTCGTCGCCTCCAAGCTCTGAGGACACCATCTTGAAGACCCTGGCTGACCTGCTGGCCGAGGGTGTTGCGGGTCGGCGCGTCCTGGTGCGCGCCGACCTCAACGTTCCCCTCGACGGTTCGAAGATCACCGACGACGGCCGGGTGCGGGCCTCGCTGCCCACCCTCACGGCGCTCACCGAAGCGGGCGCGCGGGTCGTCGTCCTCGCGCACCTGGGGCGCCCCAAGGGTTCCCCGGACCCCAAGTTCTCCCTCGCCCCGGTCGCGGCGCGGCTCGGCGAGCTGCTCGGCGCCGAGGTGGCGCTGGCCACCGACCTCACCGGTGACTCCGCGAAGTCCACTGTGGACGGTCTGGCGGACGGCCGGGTCGCCCTGCTGGAGAACGTGCGCTTCGACGCGCGCGAGACCAGCAAGGACTCCGCCGAGCGCGGCGCGCTGGCCGACGAGCTGGCCGCGCTGGTCGGCCCGGACGGCGCCTACGTCTCCGACGGTTTCGGTGTGGTGCACCGCAAGCAGGCGTCGGTCTACGAGGTCGCGAAGCGGCTGCCGCACTACGCGGGCGGCCTGGTGTTGTCCGAGATCGAGGTGCTGCGCAAGCTCACCACCGATATCGAGCGGCCCTACGTCGTGGTGCTCGGCGGCGCGAAGGTCTCCGACAAGCTCGGCGTCATCGCGAACCTGCTCACCCATCCCGGCACCGACGACCCGGACCGGCTGATCATCGGCGGCGGCATGGCCTACACCTTCCTCAAGGCCCAGGGCCACGAGGTCGGCAAGTCGCTGCTCCAGGAGGACCAGCTGGACCAGGTCCGCGGTTTCCTCGCGGAGGCCGACAAGCACGGTGTCGAGCTGGTGCTGCCGGTGGACGTGCTGACCACCACCGAGTTCGCCGCCGACGCGGAGATCGAGACCGTCGCCGCCGACGCCATCCCGGCCGAGCGCCAGGGCCTGGACATCGGCCCGGCCAGCCGCGAGCTGTTCGCGGCCAAGCTGGCCGACGCCCGCACCGTGTTCTGGAACGGCCCGATGGGCGTCTTCGAGTTCGAGGCGTTCTCCGGCGGCACCCGCGCGGTGGCCGAGGCGCTGGTGAAGTCGGACGCGTTCAGCGTGGTCGGCGGGGGCGACAGCGCCGCGGCCGTCCGCCAGCTGGGCCTGCCCGAGGACGGTTTCTCGCACATCTCCACCGGCGGAGGCGCGTCGCTGGAGTACCTGGAGGGCAAGGAACTGCCCGGCGTCTCGGTTCTGGAGGACTGACTAGATGGCCCGCAAGCCGCTCATCGCAGGCAACTGGAAGATGAACCTCAACCACTTCGAGGCCATCGCCCTGACGCAGAAGATCGCGTTCTCGTTGCCCGCCAAGTACTTCGACAAGGTCGAGGTCGTCGTGCTGCCGCCGTTCACCGACATCCGCAGCGTGCAGACCCTGACCGACGGGGACAAGCTGCTGTCGAAGTACGGCGCCCAGGACATCTCCGCGCACGACTCGGGCGCCTACACCGGCGACGTCTCCGGGCCGATGCTGGCGAAGCTGGGCTGCTCCTACGTGGTGGTCGGGCACTCCGAGCGCCGCGAGTACCACGCGGAGACCGACGAGGTGGTCAACCGCAAGGTGCGGGCGGTGCTCAAGCACGGGATGGCGCCGATCATGTGCGTCGGCGAGCAGCTGGAGGTCCGCGAGGCGGGCACCCACGTCCAGCACTGCACCGACCAGCTCATCGCGGGCCTCAAGGGGCTCAAGGCCGAGCAGGTCAAGGACGTGGTCATCGCCTACGAGCCGGTGTGGGCCATCGGAACGGGCAAGGTGGCCACGGCCTCCGACGCCCAGGAGGTCTGCGGCGCCCTGCGGGCCGCGCTCGCCGAGAAGTACGGCCCGGAGATCTCCGCCGCGGTCCGCGTGCTCTACGGCGGCTCGGTCAAGTCCGGCAACATCAGCGAGCTGATGAAGGGCGACGACGTGGACGGAGCCCTGGTCGGCGGGGCGAGCCTGGACGGCGAGGAGTTCGCCAAGCTCTGCGCGCTCGCCGCCGGTGGGCCGCTGCCGTAGGGACGTTAGGGTTTCGCTTCAATGATTTGAGCCCGGGGGCGGTCATCCGTCCGCGAGCGACCCGGTACCCTGTGATGTCAACCGCTGTACGGCGAGGGTGAGATGCAGCTTTTTCTTCAGATCATGTTGATCGCGTCGAGCATTGTGCTCATTCTGCTCGTGCTGCTGCACCGTGGGCGTGGAGGCGGTCTGTCCTCCCTGTTCGGCGGTGGCATGCAGTCGAGCCTGTCCGGCTCCAGCGTGGTGGAGAAGAACCTCGACCGGATCACGATCTTCGTGGGCGCGGTCTGGTTGATCTCCATCATCGGGGTCGGCCTGCTGCTCAAGACGGGCGCATGACGGCGTTGGTCTCCGCTGGGGATCGATGGGCTAACGGGGTCGGGAGTGTGAGGGTCGATGGCTGGTGGTAACGCGATCCGCGGCACCAGGGTCGGGGCAGGACCGATGGGCGAGTCCGAGCGCGGGGAGTCCGCTCCGCGGCGCCGCGTCTCGTACTACTGCTCGAACGGGCACGAGGTGAAGCCGTCCTTCGCGTTGGAGGCCGAGGAGCCTGAGACGTGGGACTGCCCGCGCTGCGGTCTGCCCGCGGGGCGGGACTCGCACGAGCCCCCGGCTCCACCGAGGAACGAGCCGTACAAGACGCACCTGGCGTACGTGAAGGAGCGGCGTTCCGACTCCGACGGCGAGGCGATCCTCGAAGAGGCCCTCGCCAAGCTCCGCCAGCAGCGCGGCGAGTAACGGCGCACAGCACCACCGAACGGCCCGGAAGCCTCCTGCTTCCGGGCCGTTCGACTGCCCTTACAGGGCGCGGAGGACGTCGGGGCGGTTGGTGATGATGCCGTCGACCTCGCGGGAGATCAGGGTGCGCATGAGGTCGGCGGAGTCCACGGTCCACACGTTGGCCTTCATCCCGTGCCGGTGCACGGCCGCGATGTACTCGCCGGTGGCCGACGCGTGCGGCGGGTTCACCTGGTCGGAGTAGCGGGCGATCTCGGCCAGCTCTTCGACCTTGGGGGTGCCGAGCACGCCGAGCACCGCCCTGGGCGCCAGGCCGCGGAAGGTCCTGATCCACGGCCAGTTGAAGCTCTGCACCTGTACGCGACCCCGCCACGACGGCCAGGCGGTGATCTGCCTGGCGATCTCGCGCTCGATTCCGGGGTAGAGCTCGGGCGCCTTCGCCTCCAGGAGCAGGCCCACCCGGTGCGGGGCCAGCGCGCGCAGGAACTCCGGCAGCGTGGGCACCCGCTCACCGGCGAACTTCGGGTTCTTCCACGAGCCCGCGTCCAGCCGCTTGATCTCCGCGAGGGTGAAGTCGGCGATCTTCCACGGCGCCCTGGTGGGGAAGAGCTGCTCGACGTCGGTGGTGCGGGCCAGGGTGGTGTCGTGCATCAGCACCAGGTGCCCGTCCTTGGAGCGCTGCACGTCGATCTCCACCAGGTCGGCCCGCATCCGCGCACCGAGGCGCATCGCGACCAGGGTGTTCTCCGGCGCGTCGTAGGAGGCTCCCCGGTGGGCGATGTTGGTGACGTCCGGAGCGGCCTCGGCGGCGGGTGCGCCGAGCAGCGCGGCGAGGACCGCGACGAGAACGGTACGGCGGAGCATGGGCTCTCCAGTCGATAGTCGATAGTCGACGGCAGCGACGACCTCGCGATGATTCCCGCTGGAGCCGCCCGCGGCAGCGCGTGGTTTCCGCGACGCGGGCAAACGCGAGGCCGCGTGATGATCACGGGCGCGGAGCGAGAACCTGTGGTTGTTTGTAGAGTCCTCCGGTGCTCTCCTCAAGCGACACGCGGGGCAACCCCGGCCCCGACGCTTCTCCGGCCACGATCGGCCTCGCGGTCACCGCCGGGGTGCTGTTCGTGAGCCTGGCGCTGCCCTGGCTGACCCGCACCGGCCTGAACGACGGCACCTACTGGGTCAACAGGTTCATCACCGGCTGGGGCGTCTTCCCGACAGCCGTCGACAATTCGCGAACCGATGCCACGGCCATCGCCGTGCTGGCGGTGCCCCTCACCGTGCTCCTGCTGATCGCGCTGGCGGCGGCGGCCGTCTTCACCGGGTCTTCGCGCGTCAACACCACCACCGTCGTCGCCGGGTGGCTCTGCGCCGCCGCTTGCGCGGGCCTCATGGTGCTGACCGGCCGGGACGACGACGTGGACGTCGGCTCGGGGTTGTCGACCGCGATGCTGGCGGCGATCGGCATCGCGCTGATCGCGGCGAAGCGGCGAAGCACCCTCGCCTCCTGACATGCGCACGACAGTGCCGAACGCCAAGGGGCGCAGGGGGCGGACCGCGCACCGGCCGGACAGCGCGGCCGGTCCGGTCGGTCGGTTCGCCGTCGAGCTGTGGGAGCTCAAGCGCGCGGCGGGTGACCCTTCTTACGACCGGATGCGCTCGGAACTCGGGGCGCTGGCCTCCAAGTCCGCCCTGTCCGCCGCGGCCCGCGGGGAGCGCCTGCCGACCTGGGAGACCACCTGGGAGTTCGTCCGCGTGCTCGCGGTCGGTGTGCTCGGCGAGAACGAGGACGCGGTGCGCGCCGCCTGGCGCGAGCGCTGGGAGCTGGCCGCGACCCCGATCCGGGCTGTGCCGCACCCGGTCCGGTGGCGGACCTGGCGCCTCGCCGCGGTCCTGGTCGTGGTGCTGGTGGCGACCGGCGTCGTGGGAACCGGACCGACGCCCTCGAAGCACGCGTTCCTGGTCACCGGCGGCGCGGTGGTGGGTTCGGTGGTGGACGTGAGCGAAGACCAGGCGAGCGAGATCCGGGTCGGCGATCTCATCACCAAGGTGTGGGAGTTCCACAACACCAGCCCGACCTGGTGGGACATGCACGAGCTGGCCAAGGTCGAGCAGTCGGGTTCGTGCCGGACGCCGACCTCGCTCGCGGTTCCCCCGATTTCGCCCGGGGCGAAGGCGCGCGTCGCGGTGCTCATCAAGGCCCCGCCCGAGCCGGAGTCCTGCCGAAGTTACTGGAACGTGGTCGAGGGCAAGGAAGTCCTCCATCGCGCGGTCGCCCGGATTGACCTGAAGATCACCCGCTGACCTGCGCGAAGACCAAAGGTAGTCAATTCTGGTTTGGCCACACCGGGTTATCGGACATTTCACCGGAGAATGGTCCGGGAAACCGCGCCTAGGTTCGCCCTATGCGATTCATTTCCGCCGAGCACATTCGCGCGCGCTGGCTGACTCTCGTGTTCCTGATCACTGTCGGCGGCTACGCGGTGTCGTTCTGGTGGTCACCGCCGATCATGCTCGACCTGCACGTCTACGCCGAGGCCGTGCGGGCGCTGGCCACCAGTGATCGGCTCTACCTGGACAGCTACGCGGGCATGCGGTTCGTCTACCCGCCGTTCGCCGCGATCCTCATGACCACGATGACGGCGGTGCCCCCGGCCGCGCTGCCCGCGCTGATGACCGCGCTCAGCGTCGCCGCCCTCGGCGCGGCCCTCTGGTGCGCGCTGCGGCTCGTCCGGCGAACCCGGCCCGCACTGGTGCTCGGCCTGTGCGGACTCGCGCTCTGGCTGGAGCCGGTGCGGACCAACCTGGACTTCGGCCAGGTGAACATCTTCGTGATGTTCTTGGTACTGCTGGATTTCAGCCTCCGCGCGGACAACCGGCTGAAGGGCGTCGCGCTCGGTCTGGCGGTCGCGGTGAAGCTCACTCCGGCGATCTTCGTGGTCTACCTGCTGCTCACCAAGCGGTACCGGGTCGCCGCGGTCGCGGGGCTGACGGTGCTCGGCACGATCTCCCTGTCGTTCCTGGTGCTGCCCGTGCAGTCCGCCCGGTTCTGGGGCGGCGCGGGCTTCGACGCCTCCCGAATGGGTGGCTATCTGGACTTCTACGGCAACCAGTCCCTCGGCCAGCTCATCGGCGGCACGTCCCTCGTCACCGCGGTCGTCGGCGTGGCCGGTCTGCTGGCCGCCCGGCGGGTGTGGCAGCGGTTCGGTGAGCTGCCCGGCGTGCTGATGTGCGCGCTCACCGGGCTGCTGGTCTCACCGGTTTCCTGGCACCACCACTGGGTCTGGGTCGCGCCCGCGCTCGTGTTGCTGCTGGACGCCTCGGTGCCACTGGTCGCCGCGTTCGTGGCCCTGTTCGCGTGCCTGCCGGGACCGTCGGACCTGCCCCACCTGCGACTGGGCCTGCTGCACTGGAGCTACGCCGGGGCCGACAGCCCGTGGCCGCTCGGCGCGCTCCAGTTCCTCACCCACAACCTCTACGTGCTCGCCGGACTGGCCGTGCTCGTCTGGACCCTCATTCACACGAGGGGCGGGACGAACATCCCCGGCACCTTCGTCGCGGCGGAACGGTCGAGCATCCACAGCGTGCGCAGCTGACCCCGGGCACCGGCCGCGGGCAGCT
Organism: Allokutzneria sp. A3M-2-11 16; assembly: GCF_024213555.1. Lineage (GTDB taxonomy): Bacteria > Actinomycetota > Actinomycetes > Mycobacteriales > Pseudonocardiaceae > Allokutzneria. The sequence continues at coordinate 447,462 of NZ_JANAVO010000003.1, forward strand.
GGACCTCACCGGCCTCGCCGAGCGCCATGGACACCGCGGCGGCCTTCGCATCGCCCGTGGTGAGCAGCCAGACCTCGGTCGCGTGCCGGATCGCGGGCAGCGTCAGCGACACGCGGGTGGGCGGCGGCTTGGGGCAGTTGCGCACCGCGACGACGGTCCGCTCCGTCTCGTAGACCGCGGGCGAGGCCGGGAACACCGACGCCACGTGGCCTTCGCCGCCGACGCCGAGCATGCACACGTCGAAGGTCGGCACCGGCCCGTGGTCCTCCGGTCGCGCGGCGCGCGCGAGCACCTCCGCGTAGTCCGCGGCGGCGGCCTCCGGGTCGTCGCCGAAGCGCCCGTCGCTGGGCTCCATCACGTGCACGCGCTCCGGGTCCACCGGGAGGTGGTCCAGCAGCGCCGCGCGGGCCTGGGTCTCGTTGCGCTCCGGGTCACCCGCGGGCAGGAACCGCTCGTCGCCCCAGTACATGTCCACCCGGGACCAGTCGACGGCATCCCGCGCAGGCAGCTCGCGCAGCTGTTCCAGCACGGCGATCCCGGTGCCACCGCCGGTCAGCACCACCGAGGCCGTGCCCCTCGCCGTCTGCGCGTCGACGAGCCGGGTCACCAGCCGCGCCGCGGCCGCCGCCGCCAGCAGCTCGGGGGAACTGTGCACCACTACCTGCGGTCGGGTCACTCTTCGTCCTCTCCTGCTTTCGCGTACTCCGGTGCAATCCTAGGACCGCCTGCCTTGCGAAGAAGCCCGAGCGCGGCCTTGATCGCCGGGACAGCGTCGGAACCGGCGACGGTGACCGCGGAGACCACCCGCGACGCGCCACCGCGGATCGGCACGGCCACCACCCCGGGATGGGTGAACGCGTCCAAGGCCAGCTGCGGCAGCAACGCGACCGCGAAACCGGCGGCCACCAGGTTCTGCACCACCACGTAGTCGTCGGTCTCGTGGCGGATGTCCGGCTCGAAGCCCGCTCGGCCGGTCAGCTGGAGCAGGTGGTCCCGGCACCGCAGGCACCCGGCGATCCAGCTCTCGCGCGCCAGCTTCGCGAGGTCCACAGTCCGTTGTGCCGCAAGGGGATGCTCGGCCGCGAGCACCACGCGAACGGGGTCCTCGCGCACCGGGTGCACCGCGAGGTCGGTGTCCGAGGGCGAGTGGTCGAAGACGACGGCGAGGTCGCAGTCGCCCGCGCGGAGCAGGCCGAGCGCTTCGGGCGGCTCGACCTCGATCAGGCGAACGTCGATGTCCGGGTACCGCCGGGACAACGCGGTCATCAGCCGCGGCGCCACGGTCGCGGCCGCCGAAGGGAACGCGGCGATGCGGAGCCGACCGGAACGCAGCTCGGCCAGCATCGCCAACTCGTCCTCGGCGGCCGAGAGCCGAGCCGCGAGGGCGTCGGCGTGGCGCAGCAACGCGGCTCCCGCGTCGGTGAGCCGCACCCCGGTCGCCTCGCGCACGACCAACGGCTGCGCGACTTCCCGCTCCAGACCGCGCAGGTGCTGGCTGATCGCGGGCTGCGTCCAGCCCAGGGCGCGCGCCGCCGCGCTGAGCGAGCCGTGCCGGGCGATCTCCCGGAAGAGCAGCACACGTCGCGGATCCACCTGCTCAAAGTACAGCTTTGAGGGATGGAAGGAGATCGTAGTTCTGCTTTGGTGCTGCTCGTGCGAGCCTGCCGGTATGCGGACGATCGGCCTTCTGGGCGGCATGAGCTGGGTGAGCAGCGCCGAGTACTACCGGCTGGCGAACGAGCTGGTCCGGCGGGAGCTGGGCGGGTTCCACTCGGCCAGGTGCGTGCTGTACTCGGTGGACTTCGCCGATGTCGAACGGCTCCAGGCCGAGGGCCGCTGGGCGGAGGCCGGGACTCTCCTCGGTGATGCCGCACGCAGCCTGGAGGCCGCGGGCGCGGACCTGATCCTGTTGTGCACCAACACGATGCACGAGATCGCCGACCGGATACAGGCAGCGGTGCGGATTCCCCTGCTGCACCTCGCCGACGCGACCGCGCGAGCCGTCACGGCCGCCGGGGTGCGCCGCGTCGGACTGCTCGGCACCGCTTACACGATGGAGCGGGACTACTACCGCGGACGGCTCGAAAGCCACGGGCTCGACGTGCTCGTCCCGGATGCCGCCGACCGCGCCGCCGTGCACCGCGTCATCTACGACGAACTGGTCAAGGGCGAGATCTCCGGCGCGTCCCGGCGGCTCTACCGCGAGGTCATCGCCCGGTTCGCGGACGCGGGCGCGGAGGGCGTGATCCTGGGCTGCACGGAGATCGAGCTGTTGGTGACGCAGGACGACAGCCCGCTGCCGGTGTTCCCGACCACCCGTCTACACGTCGAGGCTGCGGTGGCCGACGCGCTGGAACGGGCGACGTGAACAGAGCGCGAACACCACCGCCAGCACCGCCCACCCCGTCACATAGCTGACGAAGAGCGGCCACGGCGCTTCCAGCCACGAGCTCAGCGCGGCCAACAGGCTGAGGAACACCGCGATACCCAAGCCGAAACCGGGGATGAGGCCCCACAGACGGTTCACGCCGATCGATTTCGAGCCGCGGAGCACGATCCACGCGAACGGCGCCAGGAAGACGAGCTTCTCACCGCCTGCGTCCGGCGTTCCGTCCTGCCAGAGCCAGAAGTGGTGGCCGAGCACCGTGACGGCGGCGAGGAGGGCTGTCGCCACGGTGGTGGACAGCAACGGGGCAGGCCGCCCCGGCGTCGGAAGATCGTCGCTCAAGGGTTCCTCTTGGTGTGGTGGCGTACGGCCCAGGCTAGGGACTCCGCCACGGCACGACAAATAGACGACCTTGCTGCGAATCGCCGAAATGGGCAACGAATGGAGCTACCCCCACACCCCCTCATCCCACGCTGAGGCCGCCAAGATCTTCCGTTTCGTACTCTTGCCGGGATTTGGGAGCGCTCTCTTCCCCGTTATGAGTACGAAACGGGGTTCTCTAGACGGCGCGCGCGGGGGTTGGGGTGTGCGGGCGCGTGGGGTGCATGGGTTCAGTTTACGTGGTGTGCGGAGTGCTTGAGGACTTGCAGGACGGGGCCTAGTTCGCCTTTGCGAGGACGTTCGTGGTGGCGTAGACGAGCCGGGCGGGAACGTAGCCGCGCTGCTGCACCTGACGGATCAACTCTCGGCCTATCTCCTCCAATTCGGCGTCCATGTCGCGGTCACCTCGGAGTGTCAGCACGTAAGGCATCTTCGTGAACGGCATGTCGTCGGCCGGATCGTCCTCCTCCTCGTCGTTGTCGAGTGCGAGGTCGTAGTGGCGTCGGCCGTCGTGCGCCTCGTAGTCGGCGTAGTGCATCCGCGAGAGTTCGAAGCGCACACCGAGAAACTCGCCCAGGGCCTCGACCGTCGTATCGATGTTGTCGGGCGAGCCGAAGTACAACTCCAGGTAGTCAGCCACGAGTCCGGTTCCAATCGATGTCGTAGTCAGTACCCATGATGCGGACGCGCGCGAGGCGTTCCGTGAGCTCGGGTTGATCGCGGAGGTAGTCGTTCAGGCCCTGGAGTGCTTTCTCACGCGACAGTCCGACCGGGCTCACGTCGATGACGATGTTGTTGCCCTGCCCGTAGACAAGCGGATCGGTCGACTGGCGGCTGTCGTGCTGCATTCGGCGGATCACGCGGCCGATGTGGTGTGGGCCGTGCTGCGTACCCGAATGCGGTTGCAGTGTCTTGAACTCCACTGCGTACCCGTCGACCGCCGCGTCCGCGGTGCGCCCACCTGCCCGAGGCAGCGGTGCGATGCGATGGGGATCGAGTCGGGCCACGCGATGAGCGATGACTCTCTCCGGGGCGGAAAAGTGGAACCGTTGGGGGACAAGGGACTCGTCGACCCGGCCCGGCCAGGTCTTCGGATCGTCGGTGACCCACGGCGCGGGCTGACGCCGCGGCGAGACGGCGGGGGCGGTCTCCGAGATCGGGCGCATGGGAGGCGCGTGCACGGCGTGCTCGATGTACCGGTAGCTCCGGTCGTCGTCACGAGTGGGAGCGCCGAGGCACGCGTGCATGTAGTCCCGCGTGACGCGGTGCGTCTCGTGCGCGTGCCGCCGCCCGCTGTCCAGCTCGACCCCGGCGCGGTTGACCGCGGCGAGCGCCTCGCGCAGCTGGGGATTCGAGCTGGTGCGGGCCAAGTGGTGCAGACGGGGGAGTACGACGCCGCGCAGGTGCTCACGGGCCTCGGTCAGCGAATCCAGCGGGAGGTCGTCCACCGCCGCCTGGAGCCGCGCCTGGAGGTCGCCGATCGAGGACGTCACGGCGTCACAGCTCCGCGGTCGCGGTGCGCACGCATCCCAGCGCCCGCCGGAGGGTGGCTTCACCGTCGCGCACGGCCTTCTGCGCGAGAGCGAGCTCGTGCCGTGCCTTGTCGGGCCGCGAGTCGCAGGTCTTCGCCCACGCCGCGGCCAACTCGGCGTGCACGGCGGTCAGGCGCAGGCGTGCCTCGGCGACCTGGGCGAGCGGAATGTCCTCGCGGACGGCGTGCAGCCCGGCGCGCACCTCTTCGAGTTCGCTCATCGACTCCCCCCGAGTCCTTCACAACAGATGGTCTTCTCCTTTGCCGCCCTTGGGAAGACGTATTCGCCCAATAGGAGCAGACTGCTCTGGAGAAATGCCACGAATTGATTTTCCGTGGTGGCAAGCCGTTCTGGAGGTCAGCGGGAGGAAACGGCGGGTATTTTGTGCCAGTGCCGCAAACTGGCCCCAAATGGGGGAGATCTACATCCGTTCCGCGGCGGCGGTGATGGCCTCCCTGATCCGGTTGTAGGTGCCGCACCGGCAGATGTTGCGGATCTCGTCGAGGTCGGCGTCGGTGATCTTCCTGCCCTCGGCCTTGGCCTGGCGGACCTTCGCGACCGCGGTCATGATCTGGCCCGGCTGGCAGTAGCCGCACTGGGCGACGTCGCGGTCGAGCCAGGCCTGCTGCATGGGGTGCAGGGGTTTGCCGACCGTCCCGGGTAGCCCCTCGATGGTGGTGATCCTGTCGGTGGGTTTGACGTCGCCGACCCGGACGGCGCAGGGGTTGAAGACCTTGCCGTTGATGTGGCTGGCACAGGCTTTGCAGACCTCGACGCCGCAGCCGTACTTCGGGCCCATCACGCCGAGGACGTCGCGCAGCACCCACAGCAGCCGGACATCGTCCTCGACATCGACGGTGACCTGCTCGCCGTTGAGGATGAAGGTGTGTTCGGGCACGGAGTTCTCCTAGAAGGCGTTGCGGAGGCCGTCTGTGGGGGACTGGGGGATCGGCGGCACGGTGGGCAGGGGGTCGAAGCCGAGCGGGCCGTCGTGGTTGACCGGGAACGTGGTCGGCAGGGTCCCGGTGGCCCGGGTGTAGGCGCACGCGACGGCGGCGTAGCTCGCGGCGACACCGAACTCCCCGGCGCCACCGGGCTGGCCGGTCGTCGGCGGCATCACGATGATCTCCACGTCCTTCGGCACGTTCCACTGGCGCGTGTAGAAGTAGTTGTCCCAGCTGCCTTCCAGGAAGTAGCCGTCCTTCAGGTGCAGGCTGGAGGTGAGCGCGAGCGCGATGCCGTCGCTGATCCCGCCCAGCATCTGGGCTTCGAGCCCGCGCGGGTTGACGGCGAGGCCCGCGTCGACGGCGAACACGACCTTGGTCACCCTGGGGCCGGTGCGGGCCGAGGGGATCTTCCGGTTCACCGTCGCCGGACGGCAGTCGATCTCCACGAGCGCGGCGGAGAATCCCTTGTACTCGGCGTGGACGGCGATGCCCTGCGCCATTCCGGCGGGCATCGCGCGACCCCAGTTGCCGACCTTGGCGACCTTGTCGAGCACGGCGCGCGCCCGGTGGTCCCGCGCGAACTCCTGGCGGAACTTGTACGGGTCCTTGCCCATCTTGGCGGCGAGCTGGTCGACGAAGAGCTCCCGGGCGCAGCACACGTCGGGGGAGTAGATGTTGCGCATGCTGCCGGTGTTGAAGCCCTTGTTGACCTCGTTGAGCAGCTGGGTGGTGACGCCGAAGTTGTACGGCATGGTCTGGGTGAGCTGGAAAACGGTCTGGGAGAACGTGAAGTCGCCGACCGGGAGCTTGGCCGCGAGGGCGGTGATGATCTCCCCGAGGCCGTGGCCGAAGTCGGTGGACACGCTGGTGTGGCGGTGCTCGAAGGTCAGCACGTTGCCCGCGGCGTAGGTGGCGCGCAGGCGGGAGGTGCACATCGGGTGCGTCCGGCCCTGGCGGAAGTCGTCGGTGCGGTGCCACATCAGCTTCACCGGCTTGCCGAGCGTGCGGGAGATCTCGGCGGCTTCGAGCGCGGCGTCGAAGAACAGCTTGCGGCCGAACGATCCTCCGCCCTCGGTGACGTGCACCCGCACCGCGTTCTGCGGTAAGCCGATCTTGGCCGCGATCGCCTGCTGCGCCACGATCGGCGACTTGAGGCTGCCCCAGATCTCGGCGCGGTCGCGGCGGACGTCGGCGATCGCGCAGTTGGGCTCCAGCGCGCTGTTGCTGCGGAAGGCGAAGGTGAACCCGGCGTCCAGGGTCTTGGCCAGCAGCGGCAGCGGCGGCACCACCAAGGGCAGCTCGGCGGCTTTGAGCTCGCGCAGCACGGAGGCGTCGCTCGCCCCGGCGGCGGTGCCCTTGCCCCAGTCGACGCGCAGGGCGCGGACCGCGTCGACGCACTGGCCGAAAGTGCGGCCGCGCACCGCGACACCGGTGGAGATCGTGACCACGTCGGTGATCCCGGGCATCGCCCGCACCGCCGCGGCGTTGAGCACCGACCGCACCTTGCCGTTGATCGTCGGGGGCCTGCACACCATCGTCGGCAGCGCGTTCGGAATCCGCAGGTCCATCGCGAACACCTTGCGCCCGGTGACGGCGTCGAGCGCGTCGATCCGGTTGTGCGGCTTGCCGATGACGGTGAACTCCGAGCGCGGCTTGAGGGTGACCGAGACCTGTTCGGTCCGCGTGCTCGCGGCGCGCTGCGCGAGTTCGCCGTAGGTCACGCTCTTCCCGCCGCCGCCGGTGATCACACCGAGCTTGCTGGTGAGGTTGGTGACCGTGTCCCCGAGGACGATCGCCGCGGCCGCCAGCAGCCGTCCCTTGGCGATCGCGGCCGCGACCCGGATCGGGGTGTAGGTCGAGATCGTGGTGTTCGACGCCGCAGTCAGCTGGTTGAACAGCAGTTCGGGCCGCGAGTCGGCGAGCGTGATCTTGATCTTCTCGACCGGCAGGCCCAGTTCCTCGGCGATCAGCATCGCCGTCGAGGTGGTGACACCCTGGCCGACCTCGGCGCGCGGCAACGCGAACGACGCCGTCCCGTCGGAGTGGACCTGCACGGTGATCAGGGCCGAGGTCGGCACCGCCGCGGTGCTCAGCAGGTCGTTGAGGTCGAACAGATCGGCGGGCGGCGGCAGGGTCGGGATCGCGGCGGCGGCCTCCGGGGCCACGGCCGACCCGCCCAGCTCCGCGGCGGCCATCAAGGTCGGCGCGGCGAGTACATACCCGAGAAAACGGCGACGGTCCATTCCCTGCGGGGATCCACGGTGATCCGCCATGACAGTCCTTCCCGAACCGGCAGGTGTATGGGGCGCAGTTGTACACCACACCGGCGCCGGTCGGAAGGAGTGACGAAAGGGACGCCCGCACTCGGACGTCCCCTTCGCTTACTTCTTGGCCTTCGCCTTGGCGGGCTTGGCCTTCTTCGGTTTCGCCGCTGGTTCCGGCGAAGCCTCGGCGGCCGGAGCGGGCTCCGCCTTCGGCTTGGCGGCCTTGGCGGGCTTCTTCGGTGCCGCGCGACCCCGGACCACCTTGGGCAGTGCCCGCAGCGTCTCCTCGTAGGTCTCGTCGGGGTCGAGCCTGCGCAGCTCCTCGGCGAGGCAGTCGCGGACCGGGCGCCGTTGCAGCGCGACGCGGCGGTCGGGCTGGCCGGGCTGGTCGAGCGTGCCGACCTTGCCGTCGGGGCGGATCAGCGCCACGGCACCGGAGCGCCGCTCCAGCACCGCGGAGACGATGCCCTGGCCGGAGCTGGCCTTGGTGCGCGTCACCGGGATCTTCAGCCGCGCCGACAGCCACGCCGCGAGCAGGTCCGTCGACGGCGAGTCGGCCTCGCCGGAGACGGTGGCCGCGGTGACCTTCTCGTAGGGCGGCAGGTCCAGCGCGGCGGCCAGCAGGGCCCGCCACGAGGTCAGCCGCGTCCACGCCAGATCGGTGTCACCGTCCACATAGGACTCGCGACGCTGGTCGAGCGCCTTGATCGGGTTGCGCTCGGCGGCGGCGTCGGTGATCCGGCGCTGGGCCAGCGCGCCGATCGGGTCCTGGGACGGCTTCTCCGGGGACTCGAACGGCCACCACGCCACCACGGGTGCGTCGGGCAGCAGCAGCGGCACCACGCAGCTCGCGCCCTCGTCGGCCAGCGGGCCGTAGAGCCGCAGCACCACGACCTCGCTCGCCCCGGCGTCGCCGCCGACCCGGACCTGGGCGTCCAACCGCGCCGCGGCCTTGCGGGCGCCGCGGGCCAGCACGATCACCCGGCACGGGTGCTCGCGGCTGGCGTCGTTGGCCGCGTCGATGGCCTCCTCGGTGCGCGCGCCGTCGTCGGTGACGATGACCAGGGTGAGCACCCGGCCCAGGGCCACCGCCCCGCCCTGTTCGCGCAGCTCGACCAGTTTCTTGTTGACCTGGGAGGTCGTGGTCGAGGGCAGGTCGATGATCACGGGCGCCTCCAATGACGTCCGGAGCGGGCCATCATCGAGTCAGCGGACGCCGGGCCCCACGTGCCCGCCTTGTACTCCTCGGGACGGCCCTTCGCGGCCCAGTGCTTGAGCACCGGGTCGAGGATCTTCCAGGACAGCTCGACCTCGTCGTTCATCGGGAACAGCGAGGGTTCGCCGAGCAGCACGTCCAGCAGCAGCCGCTCGTAGGCCTCCGGCGAGGACTCGGTGAACGCGTGGCCGTAGCCGAAGTCCATCGTCACGTCGCGGATCTGCATCGCGGTGCCGGGCACCTTCGAGCCGAACCGCAGCGTGATGCCCTCGTCCGGCTGCACCCGGATCACCAGGGCGTTCTCGCCCAGCTCCTCGGTGGCCGTGGAGTCGAACGGCAGGTGCGGGGCCCGCTTGAACACCACCGCGATCTCGGTGACGCGGCGGCCCAGCCGCTTGCCGGTGCGCAGGTAGAACGGCACCCCGGCCCAGCGGCGGGTGTTCACCTCCAGCTCCACCGCGGCGAAGGTCTCGGTGGCCGAGTCGGGGGCGAAACCGCCCTCCTCCAGCAGCCCCGGCACCTTCTGGCCGCCCTGCCACCCGCCGGTGTACTGGCCGCGGGCGGTGGTCTCGTCCAGCGGTCCGGCGGGCCGGGTCGCCGAGAGCACCTTGACCTTCTCCGCCCGCAGCGCCGCCGGGTCGAAGGAGACGGGCTCCTCCATCGCGGTCAGCGCCAGCAGCTGGAGCAGGTGGTTCTGGATCACATCGCGCGCCGCGCCGATGCCGTCGTAGTAGCCCGCGCGACCGCCGAGGCCGATGTCCTCGGCCATGGTGATCTGCACGTGGTCGACGTAGTTGGAGTTCCAGATCGGCTCGAACAGCTGGTTCGCGAAGCGCAGCGCCAGGATGTTCTGCACCGTCTCCTTGCCGAGGTAGTGGTCGATGCGGAACACCGAGTCCTCGGGGAAGACCTCGTTCACCACGCGGTTGAGGTCCTTGGCGGTGGCCAGGTCCGAACCGAACGGCTTCTCGATCACCACGCGGCGCCACTGGTCCGGGTTCTGCGCCGACAGGCCGGAGCGGGCCAGCTGGCGGCAGACCGCCGGGAACGCGCCCGGCGGGATGGACAGGTAGAACGCGTGGTTGCCGCCGGTGCCGCGGACCCGGTCCAGGTCGCCGATGGTCTCGACCAGCTTGTCGAATGCCTCGTCGTCGTCGAAGCTGCCCTGCACGAAGCGGCAGCCCTCGGCGAGAGAGTCCCAGACCTCCTGCCGGAACGGCGTCCGGGCGTGCTGCTTGACCGCCTCGTACACCACCTGCTCGAAGTCCTGGTCGGCCCACTCCCGCCGGGCGAAGCCGGTGAGCGCGAAGCCCGGCGGCAGCAGCCCCCGGTTGGCCAGGTCGTAGATGGCGGGCATCAGCTTCTTGCGGCTGAGGTCACCGGTCACGCCGAAGATCACCAGGCCGCAGGGCCCGGCGATCCTGGGAAGTCGCTTGTCCCGCTCGTCGCGCAGCGGGTTGCGCCAGGTTTTGGCACTCACAGCGAGTCCTGCACCGCCTTCACCAGGTGGACCAGGCCCTCTGCCCGGTCGGTGAGGTGCAGGCGCAGCACCGGACGCCCGTGCTCGGCGAGCACCTGTCCGTCGCCGAGCGCCTGCGCCTTCTGCAGCACGCCAAGGGTGTACGGGCGGTCCGGCACCTCCAGGTCCTCCGGCGAGTAGCCGGTGATCTGCAGGAACACGCCGTTCTGGTGGCCGCCCTTGTGGTACTGGCCCGTGGAGTGCAGGAACCGGGGGCCCCATCCGAAGGTGGTCTGCAACCCGGTGCGCCGCGCGATCTCCTTGCGCAGCAACGCGATCGACGCGTCGTCGAGCCGGTCCAGGTAGGCCTGGATCGACAGGTAGCCGTGCTCCGGGGCCGCGTCGACGAGCGCCTTCAGCGCCGCCCCGACGGTCTCGGTCTCCGGCGCGAACAGCTTGTCCGCCCAGCCCGCCGCCTCGCCCGCGAGCCCGGAGGCGTAGACGTCGATCGGACCGTCCGAAATGGCCGGTGCCGCCGTCGTCTCGTCCGCGGGCGCGTCGAGCAGCGCGCGCGCCGCCTTCTTCGCGGCCTCGACATCGGGCTGGTCGAACGGGTTGATCCCGAGCAGCCTGCCCGCGGCCGCGGTCGCGTACTCCCACAACAGGAACTGGCCGCCGAGCGAGCCCGCGACCGCGATGGCCGCGGCGCCGCCGACACCGCCGATGCTGACCGCCGTCGCGTCCTCACCGGCGTCGGCGAACCCGGGCGCGTCGATGCCCTCGACCGCGACCGGCAGCAGGCCGGTGCCCTCCTTGCCGGTGGACTCGGCGATCAGCTGCTCCGCCCAGTCGGCGAAGCCCTTGATGCCCGAGTCGGCATCGGCGATGACGACCTTCTCCGCACCGCGCGCGTGCGCGGCGGCGAAGACGGAAGCCAGCAGCAGCGCCGGGTTCTCCGCGGAGTCCGCCGACAGTGACGGAGCAGCCGAAGCGGCGTCGTCGAGCAGCGTCGCGATGTCCGCACCGGCCAGACCGCTCGGCACCAGGCCGAAAGCGGTCAGCGCCGAGTAGCGGCCACCCACGTGCGGGTCGGCCAGGAACACCTTGCGGTAGCCCGCCTCCGCCGACGCCTTCGCCAGCGGCGAGCCCGGGTCGGTGACCACGACGATGCGCGAGGCAGCGTCGATCCCCTTGTCCCGGAACGCCTTTTCGAACACGCGGCGGTGGCTGTCGGTCTCCACCGTGCCGCCGGACTTCGAGGAGACCACGAGCACGGTGCGCTCCAGGTCCCCGGCGAGCGCGTCCGCCACCTGCGCGGGGTCGGTGGTGTCCAGCACGACCAGGTTGACTCCAGCGGTCGCGCAGATCACCTCCGGCGCCAGGGACGAGCCGCCCATGCCCGCGAGCACGACCCGGTCCACGCCCTCGCCGTGCAGTTCGGCGCGCAGCGCGTCGATCTCGGCGAGCAGCGGGCGGGAGGTCTCGTGCAGCGTGGTCCAGGACAGCCGGATGGACGCCTCCGGCTCGGCGGCCGGACCCCACAGCGTGGCGTCCCGTGCGGTCAGCTTGCTCGCGAACTGGTCGGAGACCAGCCTGTCCACCAGCGGAGCGGCCTCAGCCATCAGTCCACTGTGGACGAGTGTGACCGAAATGTCAGTCATCTCAACCCTTCGCTCGGCCGAGTTGGTCGGTCACCGTCTCCAGCAGCTCGGCCCAGGACTTCTCGAACTTGTCCACGCCCTCGGTCTCCAGGGTCACGAAGACGTCGTCGAGGTCGATGCCCGCGTCGGCCAGGGCGTCGAAGACCTCCTGGGCCGACTCGGCGGTGCCGGTGACGGTGTCGCCGGTGATCTTGCCGTGGTCGGCGACCGCGTGCAGCGTTTTCTCCGGCATCGTGTTGACGACACCCGGCGCGACCAGCTCGTCGACGTAGCGGGTGTCGGAGTAGTTCGGGTCCTTCACGCCGGTGGAGGCCCACAGCGGGCGCTGCGGGCGGGCGCCCGACTCGGCCAGCGCGGTCCACCGCGGTGAGGCGAAGACGTCCTCGTAGGCGGAGTAGGCCAGCCGCGCGTTGGCGATGGCGGCCTGCCCGCGCAGCGCCTCGGCCTCCGGGGTGCCCAGCTCGCCGATCCGCTTGTCGATCTCACTGTCCACACGGGACACGAAGAACGAGGCGACGGAGGCGATCGCGGACAGGTCGTGGCCGTTGGCCTTGGCCTGCTCCAAGCCCTCCAGGAACGCGTCCATCACCGCGCGGTAGCGCTCCACCGAGAAGATCAGCGTCACGTTCACGCTGATGCCCTCGGCCAGCGCCTTGGTGATCGCGGGCAGACCGGCGACGGTGGCCGGGATCTTCACCATCAGGTTCGGCCGGTCCACCGCCTTCCACAGCTCCTGCGCCTCGGCCGCGGTGGCGTCGGTGTCGTGCGCCAGCCGCGGGTCCACCTCCAGGGAGACCCGGCCGTCGAGGCCGTTGCTGGCCTCCCAGGTGGCGCGGAAGACGTCGCAGGCGTGCCGCACGTCGGCGGTGGTGATCTCGCGGACCGCCTGGTCCACGGACGCGCCGCGACCGGCCAGCTCGGCGACCTGCTTGTCGTAGGCGCTGCCCTTGGACAGCGCGCCCGCGAAGATCGTCGGGTTGGTGGTCACGCCGACCACCGAGGACTCGTTGATCAGCTCGACCAGGTTGCCGGACTCCAGGCGCTCGCGCGAGAGGTCGTCCAGCCAGATCGAGACACCGGCCTCGCTCAGTGCGATGAGGTTGGGATTACTCACTTCGTCGCTCCAATGCTGCGCTTGGCGGCCTCGACGACGGCGGTGTCGGTGAAGCCGAACTCGCGGAAGAGGGTCTGGTAGTCGGCCGACGCGCCGAAGTGCTCGATCGAGACGATCTCACCGGCGTCGCCGACGTAGCGGTACCACGGCTGCGCGATCCCGGCCTCGACCGCGACGCGGGCGCGGACCTCGCGCGGCAGCACGGAGTCCTTGTAGGACTGGTCCTGCGCCTCGAACCACTCGACGCACGGCATGGACACCACGCGGGCGGCAACGCCCTGCTCGGCCAGGATCTTCCCGGCGGCGACGGCGATCTGCAGCTCCGAGCCGGTGCCGATGAGGATCACGTCCGGGGTGCCTGCGTCGTTCTTGGCGTCGACGAGGACATAACCACCGCGAGCGACGCCCTCGGTGGAGGTGCCCTCGAGGGTCGGCACGTTCTGGCGGGTCAGCGCGATACCGGTCGGACCGTCCTGGGTCTCCAGCACCTTCCGCCACACCGCGGCGGTCTCGTTGGCGTCGCCGGGGCGGGCCACCGCGAGGCCGGGGATGGCGCGCAGCGCGGCCAGGTGCTCGATCGGCTGGTGCGTCGGGCCGTCCTCGCCGAGGCCGATCGAGTCGTGCGTCCACACGTAGACCACCGGCGACTTCATCACCGCGGCGAGGCGGACCGCCGGGCGCATGTAGTCGCTGAACACCAGGAAGGTGCCGCCGTACGGGCGGGTCGGGCCGTGCAGCGCGATGCCGTTGAGGATCGAGCCCATGGCGTGCTCGCGGACACCGAAGTGCAGCGTGCGGCCGTAGGGGTGCGCGGTCCACTCGCCGGTGGAGATCGACTCCGGGCCGAAGGAGTTCGCGCCCTTCATGGTGGTGTTGTTGCTCTCCGCCAGGTCGGCGGAGCCGCCCCACAGCTCCGGCAGCACGTCGGCGATGGCCGAGAGCACCTCGCCGGAGGCCTTGCGGGTCGCCAGGCCCTTGGCGTCGGCCTCCCACTTCGGCAGCGCGTCCGCCCAGCCCTCGGGCAGCTCCTTGGCGACCAAGCGGTCGTAGAGGGCCTTGCGCTCCGGGTTGGCCTGGGCCCACGCGTCGAAGGACTTCTGCCACTCGCCGCGGGCCGCCTCGCCGCGCTTGACGACCTCGCGGGCGTGCGCCAGCACCTCCGGCGCCACCTCGAAGCTCTGCTCCGGGTCGAAGCCGAGCACCTTCTTGACCTCGGCCACCTCCTCGCCGCCGAGCGCGGAGCCGTGGATCTTGCCGGTGTTCATCTTGTTCGGCGCCGGGAAGCCGATCACGGTGCGCAGCAGGATGATCGACGGGCGGTCGGTCACCGCGCGGGCGGCGTCGAAGGCGGCCAGCAGGTCCTTGACGTTCTCGCCGCCCTCGACGGACTGCACGTGCCAGCCGTAGGCCTCGTAGCGCTTGGCCACGTCCTCGCTGAGCGCGATCGCGGTGTCGTCCTCGATGCTGATCTTGTTGTCGTCGTAGACCAGCGTCAGGTTGCCCAGCTGCTGGTGCCCGGCGATCGAGGACGCCTCGGAGGTCACGCCCTCCTCGATGTCACCGTCGGAGGCGATCACGTAGATCTGGTGGTCGAACGGGCTCTCGCCGGGCGCGGCGTCCGGGTCGAACAGGCCGCGCTCGCGGCGCGCCGCCATCGCCATGCCGACCGCGGAGGACAGGCCCTGGCCCAGCGGTCCGGTGGTGATCTCCACGCCCGGGGTGTGCCGGTGCTCCGGGTGACCCGGGGTCAGCGAGCCCCAGGTGCGCAGCGCCTTCAGGTCGTCGAGCTCCACGCCGTAGCCGGAGAGGTAGAGCTGGATGTACAGGGTGAGGCTGGAGTGCCCGCAGGAGAGCACGAACCGGTCCCGGCCCGGCCAGTCGGCGTCCGCGGGGTCGTGCCGCATGACGCGCTGGAACAGGGTGTACGCGGCGGGCGCGAGGCTCATCGCGGTACCGGGGTGGCCGTTGCCGACCTTCTGCACGGCGTCGGCAGCGAGGACGCGAGCGGTGTCCACCGCGCGCCGGTCCAGCTCGGTCCAGTCCTCTGGCAGGTTGGGGGTGGTCAGACCGGTGAGGTCGGTGTTCACGGACACGGACGCTGTCCCACTTTCGCTTGAGGTTCCGCAAGGTCGCGCGCGAGGAGGGCGGAGCGTTGCCGCGGGTGAACTCAAGCGCTGTCCGCCCGGCGTGACGCACGTTCTCCCTCGTCCACCGATCAGCCTAGTAGTGGGCGGTGGCGAACGTCGCTTAAGGCACGTCACACGACCCCCCGCGCGCGTCGCTTCTGTAGCGTGCCTACCATTTGGGTGACCCGCGTTCCCCGGGTCGAAACCGATCTGATTCGAGGAGCCCCATGCCGCCGGTGATCGTTGCGGAGGGGACGCGATGAGCATCACCGCTGACGCGTCGGCCCGGAGCCACCACCGCCCGCGGCCGGACTGGAAGAACAGCCTTCGCGCCTACGTGGCCCTCACCAAGCCGCGCGTGATCGAACTGCTGCTGGTGACCACGATCCCGGCGATGCTGCTGGCCCAGCGGGGTCTGCCGTCGCCGCTGCTGGTGCTCACCACCCTCGTCGGCGGGATCATGGCCGCGGGCAGCGCCAACGCGCTCAACTGCGTCGCCGACGCCGATATCGACGCGGTGATGAAGCGGACCAAGGCCCGCCCGCTCGCGACGCACTCGGTGCCCCGGCGCAACGCGTTGGTCTTCGGCGTCCTGATGGGGCTCGGGTCCTTCGGCTGGTTCTTCGCGACGACCAACCTGCTGGCCGCGGTGCTCGCGGTGGCCACGATCCTGTTCTACGTCTTCGTCTACACCTTGGTCCTCAAGCGGCGCACCGCGCAGAACATCATCTGGGGCGGCGCGGCGGGCTGCATGCCCGTGGTGATCGGCTGGGCCGCGGTGACCGGCACCGTGGAGTGGCCCGCCTTCGTGATGTTCGGCGTGATCTTCTTCTGGACGCCGCCGCACACGTGGGCGCTGGCGATGAAGTTCAGCGACGACTACCGGGCCGCTGGCGTGCCGATGCTGCCCGCCGTCGCCGAGCCCGCCTACGTCACCCGGCAGATCGTGATCTTCACCTGGCTCATGGTCGCCTGGTCGCTGCTGCTGGTCCCGGCGGCCAGCTGGCTCTACCTGGCCGCGGCCGTGGTGGCGGGCGTCTGGTTCGCCGTGCTGACCCACCGCCTGCACGGCCAGGTCCGGCGCGGGGAGAAGGCCAACCCGATGCGCCTGTTCCACATGTCCAACACCTACCTGATGCTGGTGTTCGTGGCCCTCGCGGTGGATTCCGCGATCGGCCTCCCGGTGCTGAACTGGCCCTGGGCCTGGTAACCCCTTGCGGGGGCCGGTGGTCGCCGGGCACCATGGAAACACCAAGATCAACTCTATCTGGGTGGGCACATGACCAGCGTGGACGTCAGCTACCGCAGTGAGGTCGGCGGCAGGTGGCTGGAGCACCTGGAACGGATCAACGCCACGCTCTTCGACCGGATGCTGGCCGGGCGGCTGCCCGAGGTCGGCAAGCACGGCGCGATCATCCGGCACCGGCACCGCCCGGTCGACGACCGCGACCCCTCCGAGCGCGAGCTGATCTTCGGCGTGCGCAACGGCCGCGCCGCGCTGTACTACACCGACGAGACCGGCGCCTGGTACAGCCGCGGCCCGACCCCGGCCTCCCCGGACGAGCTCGTCTACGCCGACCTGGAGTTCCCGGCGCACTGCGAGATCTCGCTGATCAACCTCGCGCACGCGCTCGCCGAGTTCTTCGACACCCAGACCCGCCCCTCCTGCGTCTCCTGGCAGGAAGCCGACTTCTAACCCCACCCCACCCTCCCGTTGACGTACCCAATGTGGCATTTGTTTCGCCAGACGTAACCAATGCCGCATTGGTTACGTCTGGCGCCACCCCGGGCCCCGCCAACGATGCCCTGAACGACCCGTTGAGGGCGTTGAGTGCCCCGAACGACCCGTTCAGGGAACCTAACGCCCCGAATGCGGCGTTGGGTACGGCCCGCCCACCACAGCCTTACGTGCTGAATGAGTCATTCGGGGTGGACGCGGGGGCGGAGGAGTTCGATCACGCTGCTGGCGCTGTCCTCGGCGTGTCCGTCGGCGGCGCGCCGGTCCATCAGCTCCTTGAGCGGCAGCAGGAGGTCCGGGGCCACCCCGGCGGAGCGGCTGGCGTGGACGATGTTGCCGAGCGCGACCTGGTTGATCGCCACGCTGGACGCGCCGTGGGCGTAGTCGCGCTGGTCGACCTCGCGCGCCACGTCGGCGAGGAAGGCGACCATCCCGTTGAGCCAGGTCGTGGCCAGCGGCAGGAAGTCCTGGGCCGGGACGCCCAGCATCGCGACGGCGTGCAGGAACCCGCCGAGCGTCGCGTACCCGGCGGAGAGCAGCCCCAGGTCGTGGAACTCCGCCACCCCGGCGTCGGTGCCGAGGAAGTGGCTCGCGCCGAAGCTGTCCAGCGCGTCGCGGTGCTCGTCGAAGACCTCCCGCGAGCCGCTGTAGATGACGAAGGCGCCAGGCGTGCCGATCGCCTCGGGCACGGCCATCACCGCGCCGTCCAGGTAGTCGACGCCTCGGGAAGCCGCCCACGTGGCCAGTGCGCGGGCCTCGTCCGGGGAGCCGGTGGTCAGGTTGACGACGGCCTTGCCCGCGGCCACCGGCTCCAGCAGCTCCCGGGCGGCGGCGGTGTCGAAGACGCACACGATCACCACGGGGCTCGCGGCGACCGCGTCGGCGACGGTGTCCGCCCGCGCGGCCCCTTGCGCCACAAGGGCTTCGGCCTTCGCCGGGGTGCGGTTCCACACGGTCACCTCGTTGCCGGACCGCAGCAGCGCGGCGGCGAGCGCGGACCCGAGGCTGCCCAGGCCGATCACGGTCACCTTTTTCGTGCTCATGGTGTCTCCCTAGCTGGTGTTTCGCTGTCCGGATACCGTCGCCGGGGGCGCTGTCGGTTTCCTGTCGCTAGGCTGTCGGCCGTGCGTTTCGGGGTGCTGGGCCCGCTTGAGGTGCGGTCCGCGGACGGAGACCCCGTTGGTGTCCCCGAGACCAAGGTCCGCGCGCTGCTCGCCGACCTGCTCGTGCACCGGGGCCGGGTGGTGTCGGCGGACCGCCTCGCCGAGGACCTGTGGGCGGAGCGCCAGCCCGCGAATCCCCTGGCGTCCTTGCAGACCAAGGTGTCCAGGCTGCGGCGCGCGCTCGGCGGCCTCGTGGAGTCCCGCCCGCCCGGTTACGTGCTGCTCGTCGAGCCGGAGGCGGTGGACCTCGGCCGCTTCGAGGCCCTGCTGCTGCGCGCCCGCAGGGCCGACAACGCCCGTGTCCGAGCCGATCTGCTGACCGAGGCGCTCGGCCTGTGGCGTGGTCCGGCCTTCGCCGACTTCGCCGATGAGGACTTCGTCCGGCCTGCGGCCGAGCGCGCGGAGGAGCAGCGGCTGACCGCCCTCGAATGGTTGGCGGAGGCGCGGTTGGAGCTGGGCGAGCAGCCAGACCTGGCGCAGCTCGTCGCCGAACACCCGCTGCGGGAACGGTTGCGCGCCGCGCACATCCGCGCGTTGTACCGCGCGGGCAGGCAGAGCGAGGCCATCGAGCACTACGAAGACCTCCGCGCCCGCCTGGCCGGTGAACTGGGGCTCGATCCCGGGCCGGAGCTGGTCGCCCTGCACTCCGCGATCCTCCGGCAGGATGCCGCGTTGGCGGCGTCTCCCGTGCGGCGCAGCAACCTTCCCGCTCCGGTGACCGATATCGTCGGCCGCTCGTCCGCCATCGCCGAGGTGCGCGAACTCCTTGCGGCGAAACGACTCGTCACGCTCACCGGTACCGGGGGAGTCGGCAAGACCCGCCTCGCGGTCGAGACGGCGGCCCAGCTCGTTGAGTCCTTTGTGGACGGTGTGTGGCTCGTCGAGTTCCGGGACGACGACGAAGTGGTCGAGGAGATCGCCTCCGTGCTCGGCATCCGAGACGACGCCGCGCCCGTGCCACTGCTCGACCGCCTCGTGGATTCCTTGCGGGACAAGCACATGCTGCTCCTCCTGGACAACTGCGAGCACGTGGTGGAGCCGGTGGCGCGCCTGGTCGAGGTGCTGCTGCGCACCGCGCCGTCGCTGCGTGTGCTCGCGACGAGCCAGCAGCCGATCGACATCGCGGGCGAGACGCAGTGGACCGTGCCGACGTTGGACATCGCCGACGCCACAAAGCTTTTCGCCGAGCGTGCGGCCGCGAGCGGTTACGCGGTCGACCCGTCCATGCCCGAGGTCGCGCGCTTGTGCAAACGTCTGGACGGCATTCCGCTGGCCCTCGAACTCGCGGCGACTCGTGTTCGGGTGCTGGGCGTGCACGAGCTCCTCGCGCGACTGGACGATCGTTTCAGCGTGCTCACCTCTGGCCACCGGGGCGCACCGCCGCGCCAGCAGACGCTCCGCGCGATGATCGACTGGAGCTGGGACCTGCTCACCGAGCCGGAGCGCGTGGTGCTCCGCCGCCTCGCCGTTCACGTCGACGGCTGCACACTGGAAGCCGCCGAGGCGGTGTGCGCCGCGGACGTCCTGGCCCCCTTGGCGCGCTTGGTGGATCGGTCGCTGGTGGTAGTGCTCGACGGCCCGCGCTACCGGCTGCTGGAGTCCGTCGCCGCGTACTCCGTCGAGCGCTTGGCCGAAGCGGGCGAGCTGGACGCCGTGCGGCGGCGGCACCACGACTACTACGCCGGACTGGCCACGAGCGCCGCGCTGCGCGGACCCGACCAGCGCGAGTGGGTGCGGCGCCTGGACCGCGAGAACGCCAACCTGCGGCAGGCGCTGGACTTCGGCGGGGACATCCGGCTGGCGAAGGCGCTGTCCTGGTACTGGTACCTCAGCGGGCGCATCAGCGAGGCCAGGCGGGCCTTCGAAGCGGTGCGCGAACCCCTTGACCCCCGGTCAAGTGCGTGCCTCGCGGGCATGTCCGTCCTCAGTGGACAGAACGTCGAGATCCCGGAGACCGACGACCCGGAGAGCCAGTGGTTCCTCGGCTTCGCGCTGTACCGCAGCGGTGCTGACCTGTCGGCCAGCGAGCGGTTGATCGAACGCGCCTTGGCGGGTGCCACCGACCAGTGGGGGATCGCCGCGGCGCTGAGCGTGCGCGCGAGCCAGGCGCTCGTCCGCGGCGACCTCGATCGAGCGCGCGAGGACGGAGAACGCGCCCAGTCGCTGTTCTGCGAACTCGGCGACCAGTGGGGGCAGCTGCAGACCGTCTTCCCGTTGGCCGCGCTCGCCGAGATCTCCGGCGACTACGCGCGGGCGGAGCGCCTCAACCGCGACGGCCTGCGGATGGCCGAGGAGCTGCACCTGTGGTCGGAGGCGGCCGACCGACTCACCGGCCTCGGCAGGCTCGCGCTGCTGACCGGCGACTTCGCCGCGGCCGAGGACCTGCACGAGCGCGCCAGGAAGCTCGCCGCGCGGCAGAGCTACCGGGCCGGGGAGATCCACGCCGAGATCGGCCTCGCCCTCGGCGCCCGCAGGCAGGGCGACCTGGACACCGCCGAGAACCACCTGCGCGGGGTCTACGAGTGGAACCGGCACTCCGCCTTCGACCCCGGCAATGCGCTGATCCTCGCCGAGCTGGGCTTCGTCGCCGAGCTGCGGGGCGATGCCGACGCCGCGCTCGCCCTGCACACCAAGGGACTCGCCGTGGCCCGGCGCATCGGCGACCCCCGCGCCATCGCGCTCGCCCAGGAAGGGCTGGCGGGCGCGCATTCCCTCACCGGCGACCACGAGTACGCCGCCCGCCTGCTCGCCGAAGCCGCCGCCGCGCGCAACGCCGCGGGCGCCCCGCTGCCCTCCGCCGAACGCGGCGACGTCGACCGCGTCCGCGCCCGCCTGCGAAGTGACGGAGTTTCAACTGCGGCCCGCGATCCCGCGCGCGACCGGTAACTTCCCGCCATGGACGCGTTGTGTGAAGCCATAGACCTGTTGCTGCCGGGGGAACGGGTGCTGTGGACCGGCCGCCCCGTCCGGTTCCCCGGCTTCGTCATCCTCGACGTCCTCATCGCCCCGCTCGGGGTGGCGACGCTGGTCTACAGCGGGTTCGTGCTCCGGGACCTCTACCTCGACGGAGCCGCGCCCATGCACTTCGCGGCGCTGCTGGCGGCGCAGATCGCGTGCGTGTTCCTCGTGGTGGGCAGGCCGATCGTGCGCCACCTCGACCTCCGCGGCACCACCTACGTCGTGACCGCGCACCGGGTGATCGTCGCGAGCACGCCCAACCTCACGCGCTCCGTCCGCACGGCCTACCACTCGGACCTCGACGCGCCCCAGCTGTCGAGGCGGTTCGACGGTTCCGGCACGATCAACTTCGGTGACACCTTCGGCCATGGCGAGCTCAGGCACTGGGAGCTCATCCACGAGCCGTTCCGGCTGAAGGCGGTGCCGGACGCCGCCAAGGTCCGTGATCTGCTCGTCGCCGCACGACGGGAGGCGGAGCCGGTACGGGCCCGGGGCAGCGCGGGAGAAGAGGTGCTCTGGACGGGAAAACCGTTGCGGCACGGTGTTCTCGGCACACCTGAGCTGATCCTGATCCCGTTCGGTGCCCTCTTGTGCGGCTTCGGTGTGCAGAGGCTGGTCGACGATGCCCCCGGGGTCTACTTCCTCGCGGCCGTCGCCATGGCGGTCGCCGGTGCCTGGGTCGCGGTGGGCGTGCGGGCCACGGTGGCGCGGTGGCTGGTGCCGAAGAACTGGCGGGAGTGGCGACCGGTCGCGATCGAGCACGTGGCCGACGCGGAGCGGGTTCGCGATCTGGTCTTCCGGGCGAGGCACGCGTCGTCCTGAGTGGACGGTGGGGCCTCAGGCGACCGGTAACGCGCCCCTGGTCATCCGGTGCAGCGCGGCGATGTGGCTGTCCAGGGCGCGCTTGCCGGGCCGGGTCAGGGTGATCCACGTGCGCACGCGGCCCTTGCCCGCCGCGGGTGCCTTGCGCAGCACGACGTAGCCGGCCTCCTCCAGGATGCGCAGCTGCTTGCTCAGCACCGAGTCGCTGACGCCGAGCTCCTCGCGCAGCGGGCGGAACTCGCCCTCCTTGACCCCGGCCAGGAACGAGCAGATCTGCAACCGGTGGGCCGGATGGACTATCGGGTTGAACGCGGGACGGGTCTTCACAGGGCCTCCAAGCGTGTCCCGACCACACATACTCACCACGCCTGGGACGGTCAAATCCCTCCCCTTGCGGGTGTAGGCAAATGCGTGGTATGTCGCCCCGGTCGCGGCTACCGGATCTCCTGCTCCCGGTGGGAGGTCAGCATCGCGCTCAGCTCCTGGGCGGAGACGGGTTCGCCGAAGAGCGGGCCCTGGGCGAAGCAGGCGCCGATCCCGCGCCACCACTCCAGCTGCTCCCGGCTCTCGATCTCGCCGACCACCACCCGCGCCCCGGACCGGGTCAGCGCGGGGACCAGGAACCGGACGCTGGTCCGCAGCGCCTCATCCGCACTGTCCTCAGTGGACAGACGGCGGACCACCCACGGGGCCACCCGGACCAGGTCGGCGTTGAGCGAGCCGGAGACGCCCAGGTTGGCCAGGCCGCCCTCGAACTCGTGCAGCGCCATCAGCACGCCCATGTCGCCGAGCACCCCGGCGTTCTCCTCCGCCTCGTCCCGGTGCTGGCGCAGCGAGGTCATCGGGATGCCCAGCCGCAGCCGCGACGCGCTCATCCCGCAGTCGGCGAGCGCCATCCGCACCGTCGCCGCCAGGTCGGGGTCGCGGGCCTGCAACGGGGTCAGGTTCAGCAACAGCCCGGGCGTTTCACCGTCCATAGTGGACGGCCAGGAGGCGGCGACCAGGCACGCCTCGCGCAGCACCGACCGGCCGAGCGGCAGGATCATGCCGGTCTCCTCGGCCAGTTCGACGCACCGCTCGTGCGGCAGCACGCCGTGCTCCGGGTGGTTCCACCGCAGCAGCGCCTCGACGAAGGCCACCTCGTGACCGGGCAACCGCAGCACCGGCCGGTAGACGACCTCGAACTCGCCGTTCTCCTCCGCGCCGGGGATGGAGGCGGCCAGCCGGGTGCGCGTCCTGGCCTCGGTGTCGTGCTGGGCGTCGAAGAGCTCCCACTGGCCCTTCCCGCCCGCCTTCGCCCTGCGCAGGGTGATGTCGGCGGAGCGGAGCACCTCCTCCGGCCGCAGGTTCTGGCTGTTGGCCTGCACCACGCCGATGCTGGCCGAGACCGCGACACCCACCCCGTCGACGTAGGTGGGCTCGGCCAGCGCGGTGTTGATCAGCACCGCGAGCCTGCCGGGGTAGGGCGTGTCCTCGGTGTTCTCCAGCAGCACGGCGAACTCGTCCCCGCCGAAGCGCGCCACCACGGCGTTCTCGTCGGCGAAGACGTGCTCCAGCCGCTTGCCGGTGACCTGGAGCAGTTGGTCGCCCACGCGCGGGCCCATCCCGGCGTTGATCACGCCGAACCCGTCGAGGTCCAGCTGCAGCACGGTCACCCCGAGCTGGGGGTCCATCCGGGCGAGCGCGGTCTGCAGCCGCGAGCTGAACAGCTGCCGGTTGGCCAGCCCGGTCAGCGCGTCGTTGAGGGACTGCTGGCGCAGCCGCTGGGTGAGCATGTGGACCTCGGTGGCGTCCTCCACCATCGTCACGATGTGGCCGGGCATCTCGTGCAGCGCCGACACCGCGAGGTAGGCCAGCACCGCGTCGCCGTCCCTGGTGGCCAGCATCCGCCGCACCCGGAACCGGTCCCGCGCGCCCTCGGCCAGCTCGCGGTAGGCGTGCCGCAGCGAGTCCGAGCCCTCCTCCTGGAACAGCTCGTAGAGGTTCAGCCCGGTCAGCTCCTCCTGCGAGTAGCCGAGGATCTCGGTCAGCGCCGGGTTGGCCTGCACGATCCGGCCGTCGAAGGAGGTGAGCGCGATGCCGACGCCGGAGGAGGTGAACACCTCGCGGAAGCGGGCCTCGGAGGCGCGCAGGTGCCGCTCTGCCTCCTGCTTCGCCCGCAGCAGCGCGTCGGTGATCTGCTGCTGCTGGTGCAGCGTGCGCTCGCGCATCGCCCTGGTGTAGCTGGTGGCCAGCCCGCCGAGCAGCGCGAGCACCCGTGAGGTGAGCCGGTCCGCGCCGTCGCCGAACACGTCGAGCAGCCCCTCGCCGAGCACCTCGACGCTGCGGCGCAGGCTGTCCGGGCCGGTGAAGTTCGCCCGCACCATCCGCTCGGCGACCTCGTCCAGCAGTCCGGTCGCCGCCTCGCCCGCGTCCATCGCCGCCACCAGCAGGGCCAGCAGCTCGTGCGTCAGCCGCTCGACCTCGCCTCGGGTGAGCGGGGTGTAGTTGCTCGCGGTGACCGCGTCCGCCCAGGTCCGGGCAAGCCTGATCACCGGGGTGGACACCGCGCTCTCGCGGGTCACCTCGGTTGCGGCGGGCTGCCGGGAGTCGTCCGGATGCGGCGTACTCATCGCGGCTGGCGGTCTCCGGTGCCGGTGCCCGCGGCGGACGGGCGGACGAGCGGTTCCACGAACACACCTCAAGGCTTTGCCATCGTGGCAAAAGTCTAGCGATCTCCGGTGGGGTGCGCGTAGGGCGGACCGGGATCCGCCCGGGTGAGTTCCCCGGTCGGCCGCGTGCCGGGTCCGCAAGCGGGTGCTTCAAGATAGGCCGGTGGGCGTCGGGAATGTCAGAGGCAAACAGGACCGCAGGGCCGAACTGCTCGCGATCGCGGGCCGGCTGTTCGCCGAGCGCGGCTTCGCCACGACGACCGTGCGCGAGATCGCCGACGCCGCGGGCATCCTCTCCGGCAGCCTCTACCACCACTTCGACTCGAAGGAGTCGATGGTCGACGAGATCCTGCGCGGGTTCCTCGACCGGCTGCGCGCGGCCTACGACCGGGTGCTGGCCGAGGAGACCGACCCGCGCGCCGCGCTGACCGCGCTGATCACGGTGTCCTTCGAGTCGATGGACACCGACGGCGACGCGATCGCGATCTTCCAGAACGAGGCCGCGTACCTGTCCCAGTTCGAGCGCTTCGGCTACTTCGAAGGGGTGACCGCCGAGCTGGAGGGCTGCTGGCTGGGCGTGCTGGAGCGCGGGCAGCGGGACGGGGTGTTCCGCGCCGACCTGCGGGTGCCGCTGGTGTACCGCTTCATCAGGGACACCGTCTGGGTGGCGGTGCGGTGGTACGACCCGAAGGGCGCGCTCGGCGCCGAGGAGATCGCCGCGCAGTACCTGACGATCCTCTGTCAGGGCATCGTCGCGCAGCGTTAGTGCGTTCGGGTGACGGCTATGCGCAGCTCACCGTTGGGACACCAATGGGTCACGGCCATTAACACGGACGGCGGAATCGCCGACGATTCAGGCATCCGGCTCCGACGAGACCGCCTGGAGCGCCCATGCCACCCCATCACCGCGGGTTCCGTGACACCTTCGCCTTCATCGCAGGCACCGCCGGTGCCTCCGCCGCCGTGTTCAGCATCGCGGTGTGGGAATGCGCACCCCTGGTCGGCCTGCCGTTCGGGCTCGGCTTCGGCGTGGTGTTCGGCCTGCTGGTGACGCCGCTGGTGATCAGCGTGACCAGGCGCGTCCCGGTCGCGGCGGGCGGTGACGAGCTCGTGGTGGCGCTGAACGACCTGCTCAGGGGCCTCGGGTATGGTGCGCCGGAGCGGCTGGCCGAGGACACCCTCGGCTACGCGCCCGCCAGTCGCAGCCGGATGCGCTGCCGCCACCTGAGCGTGCGGCTGGGCGAGCGCGAGATCACCCTGACGGGCCCTCGCCGGGTGGTCTTCTCGGTGCTACGGGGGCTGTCCGGGCGGGCCCGAGGAAACAGAGCGGTAACGGGACAGGAATAGGATCGGTGGCCTCACCCCAGGAGGCACACTTGCTCTACCAGCTGATGAGACGGGTCCTGAGCCCGCTGGCTCGGCTGATCTTCCGCCCGCGCATCGAGGGACTGGACAACGTTCCGCAGAACGGCGCGGTCATCCTCGCGAGCAACCATCTGTCCTTTGTGGACAGTCTGGTGATCCCGCTGATCGTGCCGAGGAAGGTCGCCTTCCTCGCCAAGGCGGAGTACTTCCACGGCAAGGGCGTCAAGGGCGCGATCGCCCGCTGGTTCTTCACCATGATCGGCCAGATCCCGGTCGAGCGCGGGCGCGGGCGCGCGGCCAAGGACGCGCTGGACGTGGCGATCAAGGTGCTCGCCGGGGGCGGCGCGTTCGGCATCTACCCGGAGGGCACCCGCTCCGAGGACGGCAGGCTCTACCGCGGCAAGACCGGCGTCGGCCGGATCGCGCTCGCCAGCGGAGCCTCCGTGGTCCCGGTCGCGCTCATCGGCACCGAGCGGATCCAGCCCATCGGCAAGAAGATGCCCCGCCCGTACCGGGTCACCGTGCGCTTCGGGGAGCCGCTGGACTTCTCCCGCTACGAGGGCATGTCGCACTCCACGGTCATCCACCGCACGGTCACCGACGAGATCATGTACGCGATCCTGGAGCTCTCCGGCCAGGAGTACGTGGACACCTACCACCAGCGCAAGGCCGCCTGACCCAGCGCGGGTTGGCCGGTCTTCAAGTACCGCGCACCCCCTCTTCAGCCGTCTCCAACCGCCCCTAACCCCCATTCGCAGCGCGGGGGTTAGGGGCGGTTTGCGGTGGTGTGGGAGGGGGTTCGGTGTACTTGAAGACGGGGGAACCCGGCTGGGACGGGAGGGGCGGGTGATCGGCGGTGCCCGTCAGGTGAGGGTGGCGAGGGCTTCGGCTAGGCGGCGGACGCCTTCGTCGAGGACTTCGGGGGAGGCCGCGCCGAAGGTCAGGCGCAGGTGGGCGGCGGGGGGTTCTGCGGCGTACCAGGGGCGGCCGGGGAAGACGACTACTGAGCGAGTTGCCGCTGCTGCGGTGAGGGCAGCGTCGTCGATGCCGTCGGGCAAGCGCGCCCACACGTGCAGGCCGCCCTCGGGCACCATCGCCGGCTCCACCTCCGGCAGCCTCCTGCGCAGCGAGGTCAGCAGCGCATCGCGTCGTTCTCGTAGCGCGCCTTGCAGCTTTCGCCGATGCCGGTGCCACGCGGGCGAGGTCACGAAGTCCAACGCGGCGTCCTGCAACGGTCCCGCCACGAAGAAGTCGTCGAGCACGCGCGCGGTGCGCAACCGCGTTCCGGCCACCCCGCGCGCCCCGACCGCGGCGACGCGCAGGCCAGGCGCGGCGGACTTCGTCAACGACCGCAGGTAGACCACGTGGCCGTCCACGTCATCGGCGGCCAGCGGACGCGGCGGGTTGGGGGCGATCGTCAGGTCGCGCGCCCAGTCGTCCTCCAACAGGAACGCACCCGCCTCGCGCACGGCGTCGAGCACCAGGGGCCGTCGCTCCGCGGAGAGCACAGCGCCGTGCGGGTTGGCGTAGAGCGGCTGGCTGTAGAACAACCGCGCTCCCGTGCGCCGCAACGCCGCGGCAAGCAGGTCCGGCCGCACGCCGTCCGCGTCGGCGGGAACGGGGATCACGCGAAGTCCGGCGTGCCGCGCTGCGGCGATAGCGCCCAGATAGGTCGGTGCCTCGACGAGGATCGGATCGCCCGGTTTGGCGAGCGCGCGGAAGGCCGTGGTCAACGCGGGCTGTCCACCCGGGCACACGACCATGTCGCCCGTGCGCAGCGCTCCGCCCGCCTCGGCGGCGAACCACGCCCTGAGCCCGTCGCGGCCCTCGACCGGACCCCGTTCCCAGGACGTGGGGTTGCGCGCGGCGCGGGCCAGCGCCGCGCCGAGCGGGCCGACCGGTTGCAGCGCCGCGTCGAGGTAGCCGCTGGACAGCGGGATGGCCTCCGCGCGCGGCACGGCCAGCAGCTCCGGCAGCGCCTCCTCGCCGCGCGGCTGGTCGCCGAGGGCAACGGTCTGCCACGACAGGTCGGGCGCCGCGGGAGGAGCGGGTGGGCGCGCGAGGAAGCTGCCCTTGCCGGGGACGGAGTCGACCAGTCCCTCGGCGACCAGCACGCGGATCGCCCGCTGCACCGTGACCGGTGAGACGTGGTGCCTGCCCATCAGCTCGCGCACCGAGGGCAGCCGGTCACCCGGGCGCCCGGCAGTGATCCTCGTCCGAAGATCACCGATAACGCCATTCATCGCGTTATCCTCATTCATGAGAGAGCAGAGTAACGTTATCGAGCGGAACCGGATAACACCCGGCCTGCTGCTCGGCTCGCTGGGCGTGCTGGCGTTCAGCTTCTCGTTGCCCGCGACGCGCCTCGCGGTGGCGGGCCTCGACCCCTGGTTCGTCGCCTTCGGGCGCGCGGTGGTCGCGGGCGTGCTCGCCGTCGCCTACCTCCGGTTCACCGGCGCGCCGCGGCCGAGCCGGAGCCAGTTCAGCCGCCTCGCCGTCGTCGCTTTCGGCGTGGTCGTCGGCTTTCCGCTGTTCACCTCGCTCGCACTGGTCACGCAGACCGCATCGCACGGCGCCGTGGCGGTCGCGCTGCTGCCCGCGGCCACGGCCGTGTTCGCGGTGCTGCGCGCGGGGGAGCGGCCGTCGCGGACGTTCTGGTTCGCCAGCGGCGGCGGACTGGTCGCGGTGCTGGCCTTCTTCGTGGTGACGGGCGGGGCGGGCGGCGGCTTCGAGCCCGCGGACCTGTTGCTGCTGGCGGCGATCGTGGCCTGCGCACTGGGTTACGCCGAGGGTGGCGCGCTCGCCCGGGAGCTCGGCGGGGCGAGGACGATCTGCTGGGCGCTGGTCGTCGCGCTCCCGGTCACCATCGCGGTCACGGCAGTGGTGTTCACCGTCGGCGATTTCCCGGACGTGGGCACCTCCTCGCTCTTCGGCTTCGGATACGTCAGCGCCGTCTCGATGTTCCTGGGTTTCTTCGCCTGGTACGCGGGCCTGGCCAGGGGCGGTGTCGCCAGGATCGGTCAGCTGCAACTGGCCCAACCGGTTCTCACGTTGCTCTGGTCGGCCCTCTTCCTCAACGAGAACCCGGGTTTGCCCGCCGTGGGCGCGGCCGTGATCGTTTTGATATGCGTCGCCCTCACCCAGCGGGCCCGCTGACCGTGCTAGGGTTGCCCTAGTTGCAGTTGTGTTACCCATGGATTTAGGGCGCCTGCGAGAAGTTCCGCGCAGGCGTTTTGTTTTGCCGGGGTGTGATATGTCCGGGGTTCTAGGGTGAGCATGCCGCGACTCAGGGCTCGCGAAGCGGGTCCTGACGGTCTGTTCTACACGGAGTGAAAATGGCTACTGGTGTTGTCAAGTGGTTCAACGCGGAGAAGGGCTTCGGCTTCCTGACCCCGGATGGCGGTGGCGCTGACGTCTTCGCCCACTACTCGGCGATCGAGGGCAACGGCTACAAGTCCCTGGATGAGGGCCAGAAGGTC
The DNA here is from genome assembly GCF_024213555.1 of Allokutzneria sp. A3M-2-11 16. Classification (GTDB taxonomy): domain Bacteria; phylum Actinomycetota; class Actinomycetes; order Mycobacteriales; family Pseudonocardiaceae; genus Allokutzneria. Next base: position 476,724 of record NZ_JANAVO010000003.1, read on the forward strand.
GAGTTCGAGATCGGCCAGGGCCAGAAGGGCCCGCAGGCCAACAACATCCGGGTCATCTGAGCCTCGGACGGTCTGAACTGACGCGTGGGCCCGCACCACTTCGGTGGTGCGGGCCCTTTCGCTACGCGGCGCGGCTCGGGGGGCCGATATGGCGGACTGGTTCCAGCGGACGTTCGTGGAGGCGGGCAGGCTGCCGCTGCTGTGCTTCCTCGCCGGCATGGTGTTCGGGTTCGCCTTCATCCGGATGTCGGTGCGGCTGATCCGGGCGAAGGTCCGCTGGTGGCCGGGCAACTTCACCCCGGGCGGCCTGCACATCCACCACGTGGTCTTCGGCGTGGTGTTCATGATGATCGGCGGGGTCGCCGCGCTGGCCATCCCGGACGACCACGAGGGCTGGCGGGCGACGGCGGCGGTGGTCTTCGGCATCGGCTCGGCACTGGTGCTCGACGAGTTCGCGCTGATCCTGCACCTGCGCGACGTGTACTGGACCGAGGAGGGCCGGATCTCCGTCGACGCCCTGTTCGTGGCGTTCGCGCTGACCGGGATGCTGCTGCTGGGGCTGCGGCCGCTCGGGCTGGACGAGGCCGCGGCCTGGGTGACCCCGGACGAGCCGGGGGCGATCGCGCTGACCGTGCTGGTGATCCTGGCCGACCTGGGGCTGGCCGTGGTGACCCTGTTCAAGGGCAAGGTGTGGTCCGGGCTGCTCGGGCTGTTCATGCCGGTGCTGCTGGTGGTGGGGGCGCTCCGGCTGGCCCGGCCGTCCTCGCCGTGGGCGCGGTGGCGCTACCGCGCCGACACCCCCGGCGGGCGCCGCAAGCTGGTGCGGGCGCGCTGGCGGGAGCGGCGGCTGCGGGTGCCGGTGATCAAGGTGAAGATCTGGGTCCAGGAACTGCTCTCGGGCAGGCACGACGAGCCGTCGACCTGATTTGCCGCCGGTTCTAAGGTCATGGCATGCAGGGGGAGCGGTTTCCCGGCCGCGCGACGGCCCTCGCCACCGCGATCGCCTTCGGGTGCTTCGTCGTGCTCGTCGTGGCGTGGGCGCTGCACCTCGCGGCCCCGGTCAACCAGGCCAGGTCGGGCTGGTTCTGGGCGCAGACGGCCGAGCACTCCCTGCGCGGGCTGGCGTTCGCGACGGCGGGAGCCCTGGTCATCACGCGCGCGCCGAAGCACCGGGTGGCCTGGCTGTTCCTCGTGGCCGGGGCGGCCACGTCGCTGTACCCGCTGATCAGCGCGACCTCCCCGTACGAGCTGCCGCCTTCGGCACGGGTGGCGGTCTTCGTCTCCGGGCTCGGGCTCTCCGCCCTCAACCTCGTGGTGTTCCCGCTGCTGGCGCTGTACTCCCCGGACGGGCAGCTGCCGAGCCGCCGGTGGCGGTCGATGCCGGTCATCCTGTCCGCCCTCGCGCTGGTCATCCTGATCACACTGCTGAGCGCGGTCCCGCCGACCGATCCCCTGCTCGCCTCGGCCGTGCACGAGCCCGGTCAGCGGGGCGCCGGGATGCTCATCGTCGGGGCGGCGGTCGCGATGCAGCAGGTGCTGTGGGTGATGTGCCTGTACGCACTGCACACCAGGGCGCGGCGGATGCCGGGACTGTTCCGCCGCCAGGTCCGCGTCGACCTGGTGATCTACGTACTGATCTTCGTGGCGACCGGGCTGGAGCTCTGGTTCGCGCGGGGGTCGTTCCTGTCGTTCGGGCCGACCCTGCCCGACGAGCTGTTCCTGGTGATGCGGGCGTTGATCGTCCTGGTCGGCCTGCCGATGCTGGCGTTCGTGCTCACCCGCACCAAGGTCTACCAGTTGGATCGGGCGGCTCGGGCGACGGTCCTCGTGGTGATGGTCGTCGGCGGACTGGTGCTGTCGTACGCGGTCGCCACGGCGTTGCTGTCGAGGGTGCTCCCCGGCGCCGCGTCGACGGGGGCCCTGGTGGTGGCGTTGGCGACGGGGCTGGCCGGGTTCGGGTTGCGTGACGCGGTGCGGTTCGTGCGGCGCCGGGTGGACCGGGCGTTCTACGGGGATCGGGCGGAGCCTTACCGAGTGCTGCGCGCGTTGCCGCGTCGGCTCAGCGAAGGCTTGCCGCCCAACGAGATCCCGTTCGCGGTGTGCCAGACGGTGGTGAGCGTGCTGCGGCTGCCCGCCGCGGCGATCGAGGTGGACGGCAGGCGGTTGGCGAGCGTGGGAGTCTCGGGCGCGGAGCCCGCGATGTTCGCGCTGGGGGAGTCCGGGGCGCTGCTGGTGTGGCCGCGCTCCGGTCAGGAGTCCCTGGACGAGATGGACATCGCGGTGCTGGAGCCGGTGGTGGACCAGACCGCGGCGGTGATCACGACGGTGCTGGTCGGCGAGCGGTTGGAGCGCGGTGTCGAACAGGAGCGGCTGCGGTTGCGGCGGGACCTGCACGACGGGCTCGGTCCGTCGCTGGCGGGGGTGACGCTCCAGCTGGGTGCGGTGCGGACGATGTTGCCGCCGCGTTCGGAGGCGTCGGTGCTGCTGGGGTCCGTGATGGTCCACATGAGACAGGTCGTGGACGATTTCCGCCGGGTGACGAGGAACCAGCGGCCGTTGTTGCTGGAGGAGCACGGGCTGCGCGGCGCGCTGACCGAGTTGTGCCGTCGTCTGTCCACTGTGGACGCTCCGGTGGTGGTGGAGCTGCCGGAGGTGGTGCCGGTGGAGCACGAGGAGGTGGTGTTCCACGTGGCGGCGGAGTCGTTGGCGAACGCGGTGCGGCACGCGGGGGCTCGCTCGATCGGGCTGCGCGTGACGGTGACCGGCGGGTGGGTGACGGTGGAGGTGCGTGATGACGGGACCGGAATCGCCGATCCGGTCGAGCTCGGGGTGGGCCTGGTGTCCATGCGCGAGCGCGCCCAGGCGGTGGGCGGTAGCTGCGTGATCGACAGCGGTCCGGGCGGCACGACCGTCCGTGCCCGCCTCCCTCGGTCATGAGTGCGTCGAAGCGGTCGATGGTCGCCGCGACGATCGCGCTCGGGTGCGTGGTCGTGACCGTGCTGGCGTGGACGTTGCTTCTCACGGCGCCGGGTGCTCCCGCCAGGGGCCCGTGGTACTGGGCGCAGATGGCCGAGCATTCGTTGCAGGGACTGGCTTTCTCGGCTTCGGGGCTGCTGACCGTGCTGCGCTGGCCGAAGATGACGCTGGCCTGGCTCTTCGTCGCGGCGGGCAGCACGGCGTCGCTGTACCCGCTGCTGCGGGCGAGCACGCTCTACGAGCTGTCGGCGCCGTTCGACGTCGCCGTCCTCGTGCTCTGGGAGCTGGTCGACGTGCTCAGCTACGTCGTCCTCCCGCTGCTGCCGCTGTACTCGCCGGATGGAGTGCTGCCGAGCAAGCGGTGGCGGCCGATGCTGGTCGCGCTGCCCGTGGTCACCCTGGCGGTGATGACGCCCGTGTGGCTGGGCTTCCCGCCGACCGGCGGAATCGGCACAGGCATGCGGATCGGTGCCGCGGTGCACCAGGCGCTGTGGACGCTCTGCCTGGTCGCGCTGTACGGGAAGCTGCGCAGGGCAACGGGTTTCGACCGCAGGCAGACCGCGGTCATCCTGGTCATCCTCGTGTTGATGTACCTGACGTTCTGGCTCGGGTACCTGTTCGTGCCGACGTCGGTCCTCTGGGTCGGCGTCACGGTGCCCACCGGGGTTCTGGTGATCACCCAGCTGCTGGCGACCGTGATCCTGGTGCCCGCGCTGGGTTTCGCGCTCACCCGGACGCGGCTCCACCAGCTGGACCGGGCGGCCCGCGTGACCCTGATCGTGGTGACCGTGGTCGGTGGCCTGGTGCTGTGCTACGTCGGGCTGGCGGCGCTGCTGTCGATCGTGTGGCCCGCCGCCGCGTCGACGGGGGCGATGGTCGTCGCCGCCACCACCGGGCTGGCCGGGTTCGGGCTGCGCGACGCGGTCCGCTTCGTGCGCCTGCGGGTGGACCGGGCCTTCTACGGGGATCGGGCGGAGCCGTACCGGGTGCTGCGCGCGTTGCCCCGCAGGCTGAACCAGGGCTTGTCGCCCAACGAGATCCCGTTCGCGGTGTGCCAGACGGTGGTGAGCGTGCTGCGGCTGCCCGCCGCGGCGATCGAGGTGGACGGCAGGCGGCTGGCGAGCGCCGGTGCCGCGGAGGGTGAACCGACCGCGTTCGAACTCGGGAAGACCGGGCGGTTGCTCGTGTGGCCGCGCTCCGGCCAGCGGGAGTTGGACGAGCTGGACATCGCCGCCCTGGAACCGGTTGTCGAGCAGACCGCGACCGCGATCAGCACGTTGCTGGTGGGGGAGCGCCTGGAGCGGAGCATCGAGGAGGAGCGGTTGCGGCTCCGGCGGGATCTGCACGACGGGCTCGGGCCGTCGCTGGCGGGCGTGACGCTCCAGCTGGGAGCCGTGCGGACGATGCTGCCGCCGCGCTCCGAGGCCGATTCGCTGCTGGCTTCCACGATGGTCCACATGAGACAGATCGTGGACGATTTCCGCCGGGTGACAAGGAATCAGAGGCCGTTGTTGCTGGAGGAGCGCGGGCTGCGCGGCGCGCTGACCGAACTGTGCCGCCGCCTGTCCACGCCCGGGACCCCGGTGCTGGCGGAGCTGCCCGACGTGCTGCCCGAGGCCCACGAGGAGGTCGTGTTCCACGTCGCGGCGGAGGCGCTGGCGAACGCCGTCCGGCACGCCGGGGCGGAATCGATCACCCTCCGTGTCGCGGTGGTGCCGGGGTGGGTCATAGTTGAGGTGTGCGACGACGGAGCCGGTATCGCGGAGTCGGTGAAGCTCGGCGTCGGGCTGACGTCCATGGCTGAGCGGGCCAGGGCGGCGGGTGGCGACTACGAGATCGACTCGGGTTCGGCGGGCACGACCGTGCGGGCCAGGTTCCCCTTGGAGCAGCGGTGAGTCCGGCCCTGCGGCCGTTCGGCCGCCCCGTGGTGCTCGCGGTCTCGCTCAGCTTCGCGTGCCTGGTGGTGACCGTGGCCGCGTGGGTGCTCTTCGCCACCGCGCCGCCGGGGCCCGCGAGGCCGCTGTGGTACTGGTTGATGACCGGCGAGAAATCCCTGGTGGGAATGGGTTTCGCAGTCATCGGCATGCTCATCGTCGCGCACATCCCGCGGCTGCCGCTGGCGTGGCTGTTCATCGTGATCGGCGGCTGCGACGTGCTCTACCCGTTCCTGGGCGCCCTGCTGCGCCACGGGTTGCCGGAGGGGATGCGGACCGGCGCCTTCCTGATGTGGTTGGTCGTCAACGTCGCGGGCGTGGTGCTGTTCCCGCTGCTGACGCTGTTCACCCCGGACGGCGTGCTGCCCAGGCAGCGGTGGCGGTGGATCTACCCGGTGCTCGGCCTCATCGGTGCCGCCCAGCTCACCGCGCTGCTGCTGACGGTGCCGGTGCCCGGTGGGCGGCTGCTCCTGCCGGGCGCCCCCGAGGTCGGCGTCGTCGTGCTGCGCGCGGCGATCGTGGCCTTCCAGGTGGTGTGGGCGTGGTGCCTGGTCGCCACCTACCGTGATCTCCGCAAGCGGCCGAAGGGGTTGCGCCGCAGGCAGATCACCGTGATGTTGACGATCTTCGCGCTCGGCTTCGCCGCGTTCTTCCTGGAGATGTGGTTCACCGACCAGTCCTTCGCGCGGGCCGTGGTCACCGTGCCGGACGAGCTGCTGAACGTGCTGCGGCTGGCGATCGCGCTGGTCGGTGTGCCCGTGCTCGGGTTCGCGCTGACCCGGACCCACCTGCACCAGATCGACCGCGCGGCCCGCGTCACGGTCATCGCGGTGACCGTGACCGGTGGGCTGGTGCTGTCCTACACGCTGGCCACGGCCGTTCTGTCGAGTGTGCTGCCGGGTGCCGCGTCCACCGGCGCGCTGGTGATCGCCCTCGCCACGGGCTTGGCGGGCTTCGGCCTCCGTGACGCGGTCGGCGCTGTCCGCAGGCGGGTCGACCGCGCGTTCTACGGCGACCGCGCGGAGCCGTACCGGGTGCTGCGCGCGTTGCCCAGCAAGCTCAACGAGGGGTTGCCGTCGAGCGAGATCCCGTTGGCGGTGTGCCAGACCGTGGTCAGCGTGCTCCGCCTGCCCGCGGCCGCGATCGAGGTGGACGGGCGGCGGTTGGCGAGCATCGGAGCTTCCGCCGGTCAGCCCGTGGAGCTGGCCCTGGTGCACCAGCGGCGGCGCCTCGGTGCCCTGCTGGTGTGGCCGCGTTCCGGGCAGATGTCGTTGGACGACCTGGACATCGCCGCCCTGGAGCCCCTGGTGGAGCAGACCGCGACGGTGATCAGCACGATGCTCATCGGGGAGCGCCTGGAGCGCAACATCGAGGAGGAACGGCTCCGGCTCCGCCGTGACCTGCACGACGGCCTCGGCCCCGCCCTCGCGGGTGTGACCCTGCAACTGAGCGCGGTCCGCACCATGCTCGCTCCGCGCTCCGAAGAGGCCGCGCTGCTGGAGAACACGTCTGTCCACATGAGACAGATCCTCGATGATTTCCGCCGGGTGACCCGGAATCAGCGGCCACTGCTGTTGGAGGAGTACGGCCTGCGCGGCGCGCTCGTCGAGCTGTGCCGCCGCCTGTCCACCACCGCGACCCCCGTCACCGCGCGGATTCCGCCGGAGCTGCCCCCGCTCCAGGAGGACGCCGTTTTCCACGTCGCCGCCGAGTCGCTGACCAACGCGGCCCGCCACGCCGCCGCCACCGCGATCGGCCTCACTGTGACCGTGGAGCCGGATCGGGTCGTCGTCGAGGTCCGCGACAACGGCTCGGGCATCGCGGAGCCTTCCGGCTTCGGCATCGGCATGGCGTCCATGCGCCAGCGCGTCGCCGCGACCGGGGGAGAGTGGGAGCTCGACACGTCTCCGTCCGGCACCGTGGTCCGGGCCTGCTTCCCCGTGGCGAGCGTGGCGATCGGTTGAGCCGGTGAGGATCGGTGGGTTCCGCTCCCGGAAGGGGCGGTCGGACTTCGAGGTCAGCTATCGGGCCGGGATGCGCCTGCTCCCGGAACCCGTTGCGGTGCATGACGTTCCGACCGCGTTCGGCCGGGTGCGGGTGTACCGGTTCGGTCAGGTCGACGGCGCGCCGATCCTGCTCCTGCCGGGGCGCGCCGGGACGACGGTCATGTGGCGGCCCAACATCGCCGCCCTCGCCGAGCGGCACCCGGTGTACGCGGTGGAACCGCTCGGCGAACCGGGCCAGAGCACGCAGCCCGCGCCCATCACCGGCGGCGACGACCAGGCGGAGTGGCTGTCGACGGTGCTGGAGGCGCTGGACCTGCGCGGCGTGCACCTCGTCGGCGTGTCCTTCGGCGGCTGGCTGGCGTGCAACCAGGCGCTGCGCAGACCGGAGCGGATCGCCTCGGTGAGCCTGATCGACTCGGTGTGCACCTTCGCCCGTTTCTCCGCGCGGCTGGTCCTCGGCGTCGCCTTCGCCGGGCTGCGCGGCTGGCGCGCGTTCCTGAGCTGGGTCTCCGGCGGGGTCGCGATGCCGGAGGGCGACCCGGTCGGCGACGTGATCATCAAGGGGATGCGGTCGTTCCGGCTGGGCACGCCGCTGCCCACGTACTTCACCGACGAGCAGCTGCGGAGCATCCGCGTGCCGGTGCTCGCGATCGTCGCCGGGCGCAGCGTCATGCACGATCCCCGCGTGGCGTACGCGCGCGCCGGGGCGCTGGTCCCGGACGTGGAGGCGGAGCTGTGGCCGGCCGCGAGCCACGGCCTCTCCGCCGAGTCACCGGCGGAGGTCAACGGCCGCATCCTGCGGTTCGTCGCCGCCACCAGCGCGCGACTCGGTCAGTCCGGCCTCGCCGAGCCGGACGACGACAACGCCCGCAAGGATCAACGCGCCACCGAGCAACTGGGAACCGCGCGGGATCTCGCCCAGAAGCAGCCAGGCGAAGATGAGCGCCAGCAGCACTTCGGTGAGCGCGGCGAACGACGCGAGGCGTGAGCCGAGCAATCGCGTTGCGGCGATGCCGGAGACGTAGGCCAGCGCGGCGGTGACCATGCCGAGCGCGAGCACGGGCAGCCACCACGCGACGGTGAACCCGGCGAAGACCACGGGCTCGGTCGACGTCGTGAACGGCAGGATTCCGATCATGCCCGCCACCAGCAGTGCGATGCCGCCCAGCAACAGGCCGCCCGCGGCGAGGACCGTGCCGGGCACAGCGTCCTCCTCGCGCGCGGAGAGCACGAAGTAGGCCGCGGCCCCCACCATCGCGCCGAGCGCCCACAGGATGCCGATCACGTTGACCTCGGCTCCGGAAGCCACGTCCAGCACGAGCAGCAGCCCGGCCACCCCGAGCACCGCGCCGAGCACGGTCAGCCGGGTCGGGCGCTGACCCCGGCTCAGCCACAGCCAGCCGACCACGGCGACCGGCGCGGTGTACTCGATCAGCAGCGCCACGCCGACCTCCATGTGCGCCACCGCGTTGAAGTAGGCCAGCTGGCAGCCCGCGACCGCCACCAATCCGTATGCGATGACCATGGAAGCGTTGCGGCGTAACAGTTTCCACCGACCGCGCAGCTGGGCGAGGGCGATCGGCGTCAACGCGACCGCCGCCAGCAGCACCCGCACCGACACGGCGGCGGCCGACGACCACCCCGCGTCCATCAGCCCGCGGGCCAGCGGGCCGGACAGGCCGAACGACGCCGCGGACAGCAGGGCGAAGCCCCAACCGGCCCGCTGTCGGTCATGAGTGAAAGTCGTCATGGCTCATGACGGTATGGACAGTCCGGGTAATGTGTCAATGTGCGTTTCACTGATGACACCGCATCGTCACTGGTCGCGGCGGTCGCGCTGGTGAACTCCGCCGAGGAGCCGGACACGCTGACCAGCCTCGACCAGCTCGACGCGTTCTTCGCCGAGCACGGCTACAGCGGCTCGCGTTCCCGTGACGCCGACGAGCTGGCCGCGGTCCGCGCACTGCGGGCGCCCCTGCGCGCCCTCCTCGTCAGCGACCGCGACACCGCCGCGGAGATCGTCAATCGGATGCTGGCCGAGCACCACGCGCTGCCCCAGCTCGTCCGGCACGACGGCCTCGACTACCACCTGCACGCCGTGGACGCGGAACGGCCGTTCGCCGAGCGGATCGCCGTGGAGACCGCCATGGCCATGGTGGACCTGATCCGCGCGGACGAGATGAGCAGATTGTCGTTGTGCGACAGCGATGTCTGCGAAGGACTCGTACTGGACCTCTCCCGCAACCGCTCCCGTCGCTACTGCAGCACGACGTGCGGCAACCGGCTCGCGGTCGCGGCTTACCGAGCGCGTAGGTCGTGATCTGAATGGGGATTCACGAGCGACTGCGGCTGTCCAAGGTGATCAACGCCAAGGGGACGTACACGCCGCTGGGGGTGTCGCGGAGTTCGGCCGCCGTCATCGCGGCCGTCGCCGAGGCGCTGCCGGAATTCGTTGTGATGGAAGAACTCGCCGACCGCGCCAGCGAGGTCATCGCGGACGCGACCGGTGCTCAGGCGGGGGCGGTCGTGCACTGCACGGCGGCGGCGATCACCGTCGCGGTGGCTGCCGCGATGGCCGGAACCGACCCTGAGCGGATCGCGGCGCTGCCCGACACCACGGGGATGAAGAACCGCGCCGTGGTGCTCGAAGGGCAGGAGGTGAACTACGGACAGTCGAATCTGCAAGCGATCCGACTCGCCGGTGCCCGTGTTTCCCTTGTGGGGCAACTCGCGTTCTCCGATGATGTCGCCTGCCTGGTGCTCGTGTCCTCCCGGCTGGCGCAACAGGTCGACCTCGCCGCAGCTGTTCGCGCCGCGCACGACCACGGTGTGCCGGTGATCATCGACGGAGCCGCGCAGTTCCCGAGGGTGGGCGAGCTGCTGGCGACCGGCGCGGACGCGGTGCTGGTCAGCGGCCAGAAGTACCTGGCGTCACCGACAGCGGGGCTGGTGCTCGGATCACGGGAGTTCGTGCGCGCGGTTCGGGCTCAGGACAAGGGAATCGGCCGCGGGATGAAGCCGACGAAGGAAGCCATCGCCGGGGTCATCGCCGCCATCGGGGAGTGGCGCCCTGACACGTGGCTGGCCGGCGAGGCGGCCAAGGTCGCCGACTTCGTGCGGGAGGCCGCGAAGATCCCCGGAGTCGAAGCGCGCGAGTGGCCCGACCCCGCCGGGCTGCCGGTGACCCGTGCGGTGCTGACCGTCGACGACGCCGTTGGGCTGGCCGCGGAACTGGAAGCGGGTGACCCGCCGATCTTCGTGATGGTTCACGGTGATGAACTGGCGCTGGAGCTGGTGTCGTTGGGGGAGAGTGAGGTACGCGTCATCCTGGATCGACTGCGCGCCATCGGGTGTTAACGTTAACACTGTGGAGAGACGAGAGCTGGGCCGCAGCGGCAGGCAGGTCGGGGTCATCGGGCTGGGCGCGTGGCAGCTGGGCGCCGACTGGGGCGAGGTGGACGAGGACCAGGCCCTGTCGGTGCTCTCCGCGGCGGCCGACGCGGGCGTGACGTTCATCGACACCGCCGACGTCTACGGCGACGGGCGCAGCGAGCGCCTGGTCGGCCGGTTCCTCAAGGGGCGGCGGGGCATCACCGTCGCGACCAAGATGGGCCGCCGGATCACGCCGCAGGACCCGGCGATCTACACGCTGCACAACTTCCGCGCGTGGACCGACCGCTCGCGCGCGAACCTCGGCGTGGACACCCTGGACCTCGTGCAGCTGCACTGCCCGCCGACGCCGGTGTACTCCACGGACGCCGTCTTCGACGGGCTGGACACCCTGGTGGAGGAGGGCCGGATCGCGGCGTACGGCGTGAGCGTGGAGACCCGCGCCGAGGCGCTGACCGCGATCGCCCGGCCCGGGGTGGCCAGCGTCCAGATCATCCTCAACACGCTGCGGCTCGGCCCGCTCGCCGAGGTCCTGCCCGCCGCCCGCGCCGCCGGAGTCGGCATCATCGCGCGGGTGCCGCTGGCCAGCGGCCTGCTGTCCGGCCGGTACGACGCGAACACCACCTTCGCCGACAACGACCACCGCACCTACAACCGCAACGGCGAGGCGTTCGACGTCGGCGAGACCTTCTCCGGCGTGGACTTCGGCACCGGGCTCGAAGCGGTGCGGCGCCTGGCTCCGCTCGTGCCGCCCGGGGCGACCATGGCGCAGTTCGCGCTCCGCTGGATCATCGACCAGCCCGGCGTCAGCGTGGTGATCCCCGGCGCGCGCAACCCCTCGCAGGCTCGGGCGAACGCCGCGGCGGCCGACCTCGCCCCGCTGACCGCCTCGCACCTGGAGACCGTGCGTTCGGTCTACGACGAGCTGATCGCTCCGCATATCGCCGACCGCTGGTGAGCGTCGGCCCCAATGCCGCATTTGGTGCGTTCTAACGTGCTGAATGCGTCATTGAGGGCATGATCAAGGGGAGGAGCCTCGCTAAACGCCGCCGTGAGCCCGGCAAGCTCGGTCGTCATTCCCTGGGCCCGCTAGATCAGCTCATCCCGAACGAGACGCTGCATCAATCGAGTGGAGCTTGTCCGAACCGGTCCGCTGCTGCGTAGACGGCGGCAGGGTCGAGGTCGTGTCCATCCGCAGCGAGGTCGTCGCAGCCGCGCGCAGAGCCGTGGGCGACCTGCCCGTCGCGCTGATCGATTCCGCGGAGAACGCGCTCAAAGAGACCGCGCAGTTGTGGGAGCACACCACCGAGGGCAGCCCCGACTCCGCCCGCGACGAGGTGAACCTGCTGCTGGAGGACGCCCTCGATGGACTGCACGCGGTACGCAGCATGCTGGGGCAGCTGCCCGACCGGGTTGAGTCCTGGATCGCCGGACTCGGCGGTCGAATCAACCCGGCCGTCGTGCCGCCGACATCAGTTCCGACTCCGGCGGCGCTGCCGCCCGGAGTCGCTGCGGCCTTCGAGGATCTGTCGCCGCTGGTGCGGCGCCAGCGAGGGCAGACGCAGATGCCCACTCGCGGTCGCATTCTTGACGCCGAAGGGACGATCATCGGCGCGCTGCGCTCTGGCACCGACGAGACCACCTCGACCGCCGACCGGCTTATCGCCGACGCCGGATTCCGCCGTCTCAACATCGCCGTCCATGTCGAACTCAAGACGCTGGTGTGGATGCGCGCCAACCGACGGCAGCACACCACGATCGTGATTGACAACGAGCCGTGCCCCGGCCCCTACGGCTGTGACAAGGTCATGCCGAAGCTGTTGCGCCCCGGCGAGTCGCTGACCATCTACGGCCCAGAGGGCTATCGCAAGACCTTCAGGAGGATGACGCAGTGACCGTGCTGCACGCCTGGTACGACGTCCGCAAGCACGACGCGGAAGTGCTCGACGGGGTCGAGGCCACCGACGAGTTCCTGACCCGCCTGGCCGTCGCCGACGACCCGGTGATGGTCGCGCTGTTCCGCGCCGACGACCTGGAGAACCTGCCGCAGCCCATCGAACTGCTCGTCGGCATCGGCGGCGGCCCCGATGTCGGCATCGCGCAGTGCAGTGACGACGATGGCATCTGGGTCAGCAGCGCCCCGGAAGACTCAGGGTGGGACGCGGTCTCCTACAGCTACATGGGCACCGGACACGACTTCCCCAACAACGCCCCCATCCCGCTACCCCAGATCCGCGCTGCGGTGCACGAGTTCGCCGCCACCGGAAACCGCCCCGAAACCATTGCGTGGCAGCAACTCCGCTAACGCCGGATACGCCAAGGGTGGGACGGGGCTTCGCGGCAGTTACCGGAAGTCGCGTACGCGAGGTAGTCAGGCCTGCTCAGGGTCGTCCTGCCGGGTTGCCCGCAGGGAGCCCGCGTGGGCCTTGGCCGAGGGATCCCGGCTGGTCTTGACCAGGCTCGCCACGGTGACGACCACCAGCACGCCGATGATCACGCCGAGGCTGACCGGGGTGGGGATCTCCGGGACACGCGGGTCGATGTCGACGTGCGCCCAGTGCAGCATCAGCTTCACGCCGATGAACGCCAGGATCAGCGCCAGGCCGGTGGAGAGGTAGACGAGCCGGTCCAGCAGACCCTTCACCAGGAAGTAGAGCGCCCGCAGGCCGAGCAGCGCGAACGCGTTGGCGGTGAACACGATGAAGGGCTGCTCGGTGACGCCGAAGACCGCGGGGATGGAGTCGAGCGCGAAGAGCAGGTCCACGCTGCCGATCGCCAGCAGCACCACGAACAGCGGCGTGACCAGCCTGCGCCCGCCCTGGCGGACGACCAGTTTCCCGCCGACGTAGCCGTCGGTGCTCGGGAACAGGCGCCGCGCGAGCTTCACCATGACGTTGTTCTCGACGTCGGGGTCCTCGTCGCGGTGCCGGAACAGCTGCACGGCGGTGAAGACGAGCAGCAGCCCGAAGATCAGGAACATGAAGGAGAACAGCGACAGCAGCGCGGCGCCGAGCACGATGAAGATCGCCCGCATGATCAGCGCGAGCACGATGCCGAACGTCAGCACCTTGTGCTGGTGCTCCTCGGGCACGGCGAACGTGGTCATGATGATCACGAAGACGAAGAGGTTGTCGACCGACAGGCTCTTCTCGACGATGTAACCGGCGAAGTACTCGGTGCCGAAGTCCCCGCCGTGGCTCAGCGCGAACCACACCCCGAAGCCCACGGCGACGAGGATGTAGAACACCGACCACGCGGTGGCCTCGGCGAAGCCCACCCGGTGCGGCCGCAGCGCGGCCACGACCAGGTCGACCGCGAGCAGGGCGACGATCAGGCCGATCGTCACGGCCCAGGTGAGAAAGCTGATCTCGAGCATGCTGTCTCCGGCTTCCCTCGGAACTCCCAGCGATCTTAATGAAGCCTGGTCAGCGTCGCGACAGCACGCGTCTACAGCTCGTCGGGCCGCCAGCGGACACCGGAAGGACGGTCTCCGCCAGTCGCGAGGAAATCCTGAACGGCCTGCCGCACGGCAGGACCACGCCTGCCGCCGTCGCGATCTTCTTCAGCACGGGGACTCCTCGGGGGAGAACGGGAAGCGGACTTGGTCGACTAGAGTGAGCGCTCACATATTGACGTCAAACCCTGCGCGCCGAGCCGTTGTCTTCGTTGACAGGTCGGCAGATGTCGATTATGTTAACGCTCACTTCATCGCCGCGTGACGCGCTCCCCGCCGTCGAGCGTGTCACGGTCCGGCGGGATCCAACCCCGTATCGCTAGCATCACGGGTCCGGGGAACGAGGATCGGAGAGCGTCAGTGGACAACAAGACTTCGCGCGATCCGGCGATGACCGATGTCGCCAAGCTCGCCGGTGTCTCCCACCAGACGGTCTCCCGCGTGCTCAACGACCACCCCAACGTCCGCGAGCAGACCAGGTTGCGCGTGCGCGCCGCGATCCAGGAACTGGGCTACCGGCCGAACCGGGCGGCGCGCGCCCTGGTCACCGGCAAATCGCAGCTCATCGGTGTAGTCGCGCAGAACTCCACGCTCTACGGCCCGGCCTCACTGCTCGCCGCCTTCGAGGAGGCGGCGGCCGGGTCCGGGTTCTCGGTGAGCGTCGGCAGAGTGAAGGTGCTCGACCGCGCCTCGATCGCCGCCGCCGTGGAGCGCCACCGGGACCAGCGGGTCGCCGGGATCGTGGCGATCGCGCCGACCGCCTCGGCCAACGACGCGCTCGCCGACGTCCCCGCCGGGGTGCCGCTGGTGACCATCGACGGCGACCCCGGGCGCCCGACCCCGCTGGTGACCGTCGACCAGGCCGCGGGTGCCTTCGCCGCCACCAAGCACCTGCTCGACGTCGGTCACCGCACCGTCTGGCACGTGTCCGGTCCGGCGGACTGGTTCGACGCCGCCGGTCGAGTCCAGGGCTGGCAACGTGCTCTGGAGGCCGCGGGCGCCGAGGTCCCCCCGGTGATGGCCGCGGACTGGAGCGCCGCCGCCGGTTACCGCGCCGGGCAGATGCTGGCCCGGATGCCCGAGGTCACCGCTGTGTTCGCGTCCAACGACCACCTCGCGCTCGGCGTGCTGCGCGCCATGAGCGAACGCGGTCGCCGTGTGCCGCAGGACGTGAGCGTCGTCGGTTTCGACGACGTGCCCGAGGCCGCGTACTTCATCCCGCCGTTGACCACAGTGCGCCCGGACTTCGACGCCGTGGCGCGCGAGGCGCTCGGCCTGCTGCTCGCCCAGGTCAGCGACGGGGAGAGCGCCGAGCCACGCCGCACCATCGCGCCCACCCTCGTGTCCCGCGAGAGCGTCGCCCCGCCCGCCTGACTCCCCTCCCAGCGCCGCCTTCTCCCGTTTCGTACTCATAGCGGCCTATGGGAGCGCTCCTTTTCCCGTTAAGAGTACGAAACGGGTCTGCACGGCGAGCTGGTCGAGGGGGAGCTGGCACCGTCCTCGGACACCGCCGCGCACACGCATTCTCCTTACGCCACAGCATGGTCCGCGCGTGGTGAGCCGATTCCCTGTGTGCTGACGATGATCGCGGACGAGTTCGGCGGGGACATCCCGGTCGGGCCGTTCGCGCTCATCGGCGACTCGATCGGCCGCGGCATCGTGGAAACCTTGCGGGCCCGCCCTCCTGCGAGATCCACCCGCTGGGCATCGGCGGTCGCGAGGACCCGGTGCGGCTGGTCTTCGACGCCGAGCCGGGCCCCGCCGTCGTGGTCGGGCTGGTCGACCTCGGCGACCGCTTTCGTCTGGTGGCCAACGAGGTCGAGGTCGTCGCGCCGGACGAGCCGCTGCCGAACCTGCCGGTGGCCAGGGCGGTGTGGCGGCCCGCGCCGTCGCTGTCGACCTCCGCGGAGTGCTGGCTCACAGCGGGCGGGCCGCACCACACCGTGCTCACACGGGCGGTCGGCGTGGAGACGCTGGAGGACTTCGCCCGGATGTCGGAGACCGAGCTGGTGGAGTCGGGCCTACTACCGCCTCGCGGCCTTGTCACGGCAATGACGGCAACACGTGAATGTGGAAGCCGTTTCGCCTTGGTAGCGCGGCAAATCCGGAAACTCGATCGGTGGCTCCCGGCGAGTCAGCTTCGCTTATGCTCCGCGCGGTGGCATTGCGCCACAAGGGAATACGTGAGGAGTTTCCGGATGTTTCGCAAGATCGTGCTGACCGGGATCATCGCGGCGAGCTGCGTGCTCGTCGGTTCACCGGCGTCGGCGGCGAGCCCGTGCTCGTTCAAGGAGGAAAGCACCGGCGTGAGCATGAAGTGCTCGCACGGCAAGTACCTCATCGGCGCAAACTGCTCGCTTCAGGGCCCGCTGACGGGACCGCCCAAGACGGTGGTCAGCAGGACGCGCAACGACGGCAAGTGGACCAAGGCAACTTGCCCGACCGGGTACTACTTCAAGGTCGGACGCGGCACCATCGCGGCTTACTGGGACCCCAAGGGCGGCACTCCCAAGCCGATCGAGGTCTGAGGCCGCACCCACCGCCGCCGCTGGGCTAGCCGGGATCTTCCTCGTCGGCCTCGCCCAGCGTCAGCCTGGCCACCACCGCGTCGGCGACCGCCTGGGCGCGCTCCTCGGACATGCCGCGCTGCAAGGCCGCTTCGCGCACCTTCTTCCGCACTTCGACGAGTTGCGCGGCGGTCAGGGGCGGGATGACCACCCGCGCGGGACCCTTGCGGAAGACCTTTCGCAGCAACGCCTTCGTCCCTTTGGCGGCACCGTTGACGGCGGTGTCCGCGACCTTCTGGGCGATCTGGTCCACCACGATCCACACCACCGGGGCGACCATGACCGCGATCTCGCCGAGGCCGAATCCCAGCGGCTGCCCGCGGTCCCCGCCCCGGCGCAGCCGCCGGACGACCGTGGCGTCGTCGAAGGCCGCCAGGCCGTTCACGACCGGTAGTTCCTCCGGCGCGACCTCGGCCACCACGTCGCGCACCACGTCCCGTACGGCTACTGACCCCATGACATCACGATGACGGCAGGCGCCGCGATTGTCGATAACAGTGCGACAACGACGATCATCCACAGTGGACGGTGGCAGGGGCCTTCCGCCGCTCCAGGACCAGGAACACCGCCGCGGCCA
Organism: Allokutzneria sp. A3M-2-11 16; assembly: GCF_024213555.1. Taxonomy (GTDB): domain Bacteria; phylum Actinomycetota; class Actinomycetes; order Mycobacteriales; family Pseudonocardiaceae; genus Allokutzneria. The sequence goes on from NZ_JANAVO010000003.1 coordinate 493,628, forward strand.
GCGAGATCACGATGACCGTCAGCCCGTAGACGTCGGCCGTGACCGCCAGGCCGAACGAGGTCGCGGCGGCCCCGGCGACGATCGCGGGCAGGCTGAACGCAAGGTAGTTCACCGTGTAGACGGTTGCGAAGAGCGCCGCGCGCCGTTCCGGCACCGCGAGTGCCGTCGTCGTCGCGAACGCGCCGAGGAAGGCGATCCCGAACCCGAGACCCGAGACCGCGGTGCCGAGGAAGAGCGCGCTGAGCGAGTCGATGTGCAGTCCCATCAGGGTGATCGCCAACCCGCCCGCGAGCCCGGAGGCGCCGGTGACCATCGCGGACCGGGGGTCGCGGCCCCGTGCCAGCACCGAGCCGACCGCCGCGCCGATCATCAGCGCGCACACCACTGCCCCGCTGACGAGGTGGTTGCGCAGGTGCAGGACTTCGGCGACGAGCGAGGGCCCGAGCGACAGGTAGAGCCCGGCGACACCCCACGTGGCCGCGAAGATCGGGACGGCGGCGAAGAACGTCCGCCGCCCCGTCCCGGGCACGGTCAGCCTGGGCAGCAACGACGCCAGCGCTCCTGGGCGCCGCCCCGAGGTCTCCGGCATCAGCGCGGTCAGGGCCGCCATCACCGCGGTCGCCGCGATGAGCAGCACGAAGACCAGGGTGGTCGGCGCGGGCGCGTACTCGACGAGCAGACCGGAGCCGAGCGCGCCGAGCCCGAGGCCGAGGCCGGGGACCGCGCTGGTGACCAGCGGTGCGAGCCCGGGGCGGTGCGCGGGCTGCACGTCGACCAGCCCGGCGGTGATCGCTCCGGTCGCGGCCCCGGTCGCCAGGCCCTGGAGCACGCGCGCGGCGACCAGCCAGCCGACCCCGTCCGCGGTGACGAACATGATCAGCGCGAGCAACTGGGCGGCGAGCGAGACCAGCAGCACCGGGCGGCGTCCGACGTGGTCCGACAGGGCGCCGACGGTCACCAGCGCGGCCAGCAACGCCAGCGCGTACACGCCGAACACCACGGTCAGCGTGGTGCCGGTGAAGCCCCATTGTGCTTGGTAGACAACGTAGAGCGGGGAAGGTGCGGCCGCGGCGGCCATGAACGTGAACAGCGTCGTCGCGAGGGTCCAGAACGCCACACGGGCCTCCTTAAAGCAAATGGCTTGGCTTTAGCGACGCTACGTCATGACGTCGGCTAAAGCAAAGTGCTTTGCGTTAAGCTGGTCGTATGGCCACCACCCGCCGTCCCGGCGGCCGCAGCGCCCGGGTCCAGGCCGCGGTCCACCGCGCCGTCACCGACCTGGTCTGCGAGCGCGGGGCGGACCAGGTGACGATCCCGGCGGTGGCCGAGCGGGCGGAGGTCAACCCGACCACGGTCTACCGCCGCTGGGGTTCGATCCCCGCCCTGCTCGCCGAGGTCGCGGCGGCCGAGGAGAGCGGGCCGCCCGCCCCGACCGGGGATCTGGGCGCGGACCTCGCCGCCTACGCCGAGTGGACCCTCGCCGACCTCTCCCGCCCCGGCGGCATCGCGTTCTTCCGCGCGGAGGTCGCCGCCGACGTCGACGAACGCAGAGCAGGGCTCCGGGAGTGCCTGAAACGCAGCAGCACCACCATCGAAGCCCTGCTCGACCGTGCGCGGGGGGCCGGTCACGAGGTGCCGGCGCTCACCGATGTCATCGACCGCGTGGTCGCGCCGCTGTACTTCCGGGTCGTCTTCTCCATCCCCGGAACCGACGCGGCCTACGCGCGCGGCCTGGCGTCAGCCCTTCACCGCGAGGCTTGAGGAACCACCGGCGGCGATGGTCGTGACCCCGGCCAGTCCCTCCGGCGGAGTCGCCTCGCCGTAGATGTTCGAGCCCCAGCCGCGCAGGGTCCCGTTGTTGTGCAGGGCCAGCCCGTGCGCGCACCCGGCCGCGATGGCCTTCACCCCGCTCAGCGGCGGCGGAGGCGTCTCGCCCCACTGGTTGCCGCCCCAGGCCACGACCGTCCCGTCGTTCTTGAGCGCCACGCTGAAGTAGCGCCCGGCCGCGACGGCCTTGACGTTGGACAGGCCTGCGGGCACGGAGGACTGGCCATGGCTGTTGCTGCCCCAGGCGACCACGGTGCCGTCGTTCTTGAGCGCCAGGGTGTGCTCGCCCCAGCAACCCGTGGAGATCGCCTTCACGCCGGACAGCCCAGCTGGGACGTGGAAGTCCGCGCCCCAGCCGATGACCGTGCCGTTGGCCCGCAGCGCCAGGCTGTAGGTCGGACCCGCGGTGATCGCGACGGCGTCGTAAAGCCCCGGGGGCGCCGTCGCCTGGCCGCGGCCGTTGTCGCCCCAGCCGATGACCGTGCCGTCGTTGCGCAGGGCCAGGCTGTGCGCGCCGCTGGTCGCGATCGCCTTGACGCCGTACAGCCAGGACGGCGGGGTGGCCTGGCCGACGATGTTGGTTCCCCAGCCCACGACGTGACCGTCCGCCTTCAGCGCCAGGCTGGTCCGGCTGTTCACCACGACGGAGACGACGTTGGACAGCCCGGCAGGCGGGGTCGCCACACCGCCGGTGTTCTCTCCCCAGCCGACGACCGTTCCGCCCGCGAGCTCACCGGCCGACGCCGAACCGGCCACGAGTGCGAGCGCGGCGGTGGCGATGACGGTCGAACGCAGCAGGCGCATCTTCATCTGTTTCACAGCGCCGAACCTAGTTAGCCGTGCGGTCCGGTTCTCCGTTCTGCGCCGGTCCTGCCCGCACGTCTGCCCCTAAGCGCGTCCACCAGTGCTGGGAACCCCGCTCCCCACTCACAACGGGGCACGACAACGCTCAAAAACCCCGCTATGAGTACAAAACGACACAGACGACACCACCTCGTCCACGCGCACCCCATCCTGGGCTGAGGTGGCTAGAGACCTTCCGTTTCGTACTCTTGTCGGGATTTTGGAGCGCTCTTTTTCCCGTTAAGAGTACGAAACGGGGCTCTCTAGGTTGCGTGTGCGCGAGGTTGGGTGCGGGGGCGGTTGGGATGCATGGGGCTCAGTTTACGTGATGTGTGGGGTGCTTGGATTACTTGCGGGACAGGGGTTAAGCGCGCTCGGTGGTGCGCGCGAATGCCAGCAGTTCGTCGACGGACCACTGGTCGTACGCGTGCTCACCGCGCTTGGCGGCGAGCACGCTGCCGTCCCGGTCGATCAGGAAGTCCGCGGGTAGCCCGAGCCGCCCGCCCTCCTGCTTGGCGGCGGGCGGCCGGAATCGGCCCAGTGCCGTCAAAGCGCCGCCCCGCAGGATCGCGCCCCAGGTTCGCGGGTGCAGCAGCGCGCGGCGGCTGGATTCCACGCCGTACTCCCGGTAGTAGCGCTTCTCCGGATCGGCGATGACCGCGAACGGCAGGTCGTAGTCGCGCAGCTCGTCGGCGGGGGAGTGGAAGAAGACCACCTCGCGGATGCCCGCCGCGGTGATCTCGTCGTGCCGCCGCACCACCGACTGCAGGTGGAGGTTGCAGATGGGGCAACCGGCGAAGCGGCGGAACTGCAGGTGTACCAAGCGATCCGGGTCGGGTAAGCGGACGCGTTCCCCGGAGACGGTGATCAGCTCGCGCATGGCTCCTCCTGTAGGCGTGTGGTGTACGCCTACGAACGTATGCGCGTATGCTGTACGCTGTCAAACGCCATGCCACGACCCCGTTCCCTCACCCCAGAGCAGATCGCGACCGCCGCGCTGGCCGTGCTCGACCGCGACGGGCTCGACGGCCTGTCCATGCGCACGGTCGCCCAGGAGCTGGGCGTCGGCACGATGTCGCTCTACCGCTACGTCAGCGACCGCGGTCAGGTCGAAGAGCTCGTGGTCGACCTCGTGCTCCAAGCCGTCGACCCGGCCATTCCCCGTGGTACACCGGGAAAACGCCTCAGCGCGCTCGCCGATCGCGTGCGGGTCGTGGTGTCCGGGCACCCGGCGGTCGTGCCGCTGCTGCTGACCTACCGGCACCGCTCGCCCAGCTCGCTCCGCTGGGGCGAGGCGATGCTGACCGTGCTCACCGACGCGGGGCTGACCGGCAAGCGCCGGGTGATCGCGTTCCGCGCCGTCCTCGGCTACGTCTTCGGCGCGCTCCAGGTCGCGCACTTCGGCCCGCTGTCCGGTCCCGGTACCGCCGCGCTGGCGGAGCTGCCGCCCGAAGAGTTCCCGATCCTGTCCGAGACCGCGGCGCGGGCGCGGGGCATCACGCCCGAGGAGGAGTTCCGGAAGGGCTTCGAGATCGTGCTGCGCGGGCTCGGCCTCTAGCTGAAGCTCGCGCGGTCGGCGGGCGGGACCCAGTGCCGCGCCGGGTCCAGCGGCGTGAAGTTCTCCTCCACGTGCCGCACGAGCCGGGACAGCGCCGGGTGCGGGTGGTGCCGGTTGACCAGCAGGGACCACGGATAGACCGGAATCGGCCGCACGATGGGGATCTGGACGACGTCCGGGTACCACGGCACGCGCATGCGCTCGGCCGCGAAGCTGAACCAGTCCGGCGAGCCGCCCAGCTCTTCGAGCAGGTGGTCGAAGCCGAAGTGCGGGCCGGACGTGTCGATCCCGATGCCCAGCTCCTCCTCCAGCGCCTCGTAGTAGTCCGCCCATTCGCTGCCGGGCTGGTTGTCCGGCATCCACGCGGTGCCACCGGCCAGCTCCGCCACGGTCACGGAGCGCCGGCGCGCCAGCGGGTGCTTGCGCCCGACCAGGAGGTGCAGGGGTTCGAGGTAGGCCGGGTGGTGCGCGATCGACTCGTCCAGCGCGCCGGTCACGCGGGCGAAGGCCGCGTCGACGCTGCGTTCGGCCAGCGCCGGTCCCGCATCGCGAAGTCCTTGGGAGGTAACGATTTCCACCTCGACGCCGGTGGACTGGTAGAACTCCCGGACGAGCTCTGTGGAGGCCAGCCAGGTGTGGAGCACGTCGATCCGCAACGGCCGTCGCCTCGCGCGCAGCGCCGCCACGGCCTGGTCGGCGACGGTGAGCAGGGCGCGGGCGTGCGGCAGGAACGCCTCGCCGTCGCTGGTCAGGTTCGTGCCGCTGCCGCGTGAACGGTGCAGCAGGGTCGTGGCCAGGTCGTCCTCCAGCCGGGCGACCCGCTTGGACACGGCCTGCTGCGAGAGCCCGAGCCTGCTCGCCGCCTCGCCGAAGTGCCGCTCCTCCGCCACCACGGCGAACGCGCGCACCGCGCCCAGGTCCAGCTCCACAGCTCACTCCTCAACGTGACCCGGGCTAGACTTCGCCCATGCGCCGCATCCCCGGGCTCACCCATTCCTGGGCCGGTGTGGTCCAAACCAATCCCGTTTCGTACTCATAACGGGAAATGGAGCGCTCCCAAATCCCGGCAAGAGTACGAAACGGGAAAACAGCGCTGGGTCGGGAGGGGGCGCCACGCCTCCGGGGGATCGACGGGCGCCCCGCCGACGACCAAGATCATCTCGCCGGTCTGGGCGGACCGGGTGGGTGCTGTTAGCGTCGCGTCACCGGATGGTCTGTGACCGTGGGAGGTGGGGTGCTGTGTCCTCGGACGACGGCGAGCTGCTCGACGTGCGATGGAGCACCGTCAACGGGTGGCAGGTGCTGTCGCTGGCCGGAGAGGTCGACGTCTCGCGCCAGGACGAGCTCTACGAGGAGCTCTCCGAAGCCCTGCGGACCGCCTCCGCCAGAGTGGTGCTGGACCTGACGAAGGTCTCCTACATCGACTCCTCGGGGCTGTCGGCGATAGCGGTCGCCAACCGAGAGGCGCAGGAGGCCGGGGCGCTCTTCCGGGTGGCGGGGTCGGGTGGGTTCGTCACCCGCCTGCTCCGGACCACGGGCCTGGACACGGTGCTCGACCTTCACCCCACCGTCGAGGCGGCGGCCAGGTCGGCCTGAGCGCGCCAGCCGCTCGGGCTCAGCCCGGTGACCTTGCGGAAGCGCGTCGCGAAGTAGAGCGCGCTGCTGAAGCCGGTCGCCTCCGAGACGGCGCCGATCGGCAGCGAACTGGACTCCAGCAGCGTCTTCGCGCGCTCGACCCGGCGGTGCTCGACGAACTGGGCGGGCGGGACACCGGTCTGAGCCTTGAAGACGTGGGCGAGCCGGGACGGCGACAACCCGGCCGCGGCGGCGATCTGCGGGACGGTCAACGGCTTGTCCAGGTTGCGGGCGATGAACAGGATCGCCTCCTGCACGGCGGCGTCCAGGCGGGCGGGCCGGGGGTTGGCGGAATCCAGCCACAACAACGCGCGCTCCAACGCGTTCAGCGCGAGGTCGACCGCCCGTGGGAGCGCGCTCCGCGCGTAGGAATCCATCTCCAGCAACATGTCGTCGACCCTTGCCCGCAGCCGCGCCTGCGGAGCCGGAATCCGGGCGACACCTGATCCGAGCGCGGGCCAGGCGAGCCATTCGTGCCACGAGTCGCGCGGGTGGAAATGGGCCCACACGATCTCCCACGGTTCCGCGCCGACCGCCGGACCGAAGTCCTGCGGCGTGCCAGCCCACCACAGCGCGGTGTCCCCGGGCGACAAGATCTGCTCCGTGGGCTGACCTGCGACTTTGATCGTGCCCCTGCCGGTCCGGGTGTGGATGAGCAGGGGAACCGGAGTGCCGCGCCGCCGCAGGCACCGGACATCGCGGCGATGTTCGTGCCCGGTGAGCAACCGCCGCACCGGCGCGTAGGGCGTTTCGCGGGCTGCCATCGCGCAAGGCTAGTTCGCCGCCGGGTGGTCCGACATGGGCCGCAGCAGGATCTCGAAGCAACGCAGCCGGTTCTCGCATTGCCGGGAAACGCCCTCGGCCGCGATCGTCGGTACATGCGCGAAGGACTGACGGAACAAGAGATCGAGTCGTACCGGACGAACGGCTTCGTGGCGATCGAGGACTTCCTCAGCCCGGCCGAACTCGACCACTGGCGGGCGGTCGTGGACGCCGCGGTGGCCGATGAGAGCGTGCGGCAGCCGGTGGGCAGCAACCCCAGGGTCAACACCCAGCGGATGAACCTGCGCTGGACGAACGCGAAGGTCGGGGAACTGGTGCAGGACCCCCGTGTCGGCAGGCTCGCGGTGGAGCTGGAGGGGGTCGACGCGATGCGCATCTGCCTCGACCAGGCGCTGATCAAGGAGCCGTTCGGGCAGCCGACCCAGTACCACCTCGACCTCCCGTGGTGGTGCTTCGAATCCGACCACGCGTGCACGATCTGGGTGGCGCTCGACGATTCCACCGTGGGCAACGGCGCGTTGTACTTCGTGCCGGGCAGTCACCGGTTCGGGCTCGACTACCGCAGCGACCTCGGGTCGGACCTGGGCGCGGTGTTCAGCGCCAATCCCGGGTTCGCGTACTCGCCGGTCCCGCGCGAGCTCCCCGCGGGCGGGTGCACCTTCCACAACGCCCGCACGATCCACGGCGCGGGAGCGAACATGACCTCGGGCCGGCGCCGCGCGATGACGGCCGCGTTCATGCCGGACGGAGTGCGTTTCAACGGTCTGCGCAACGAACGCATGCTCGCGACGGAAGACCTCACCGGCCTCGTCGACGGCGAAGTGTGGCGCAACGACAGGAGAAACCCTGTTGTCTACGCGCGAGGCGGGACCGGTCCCGATGCGCGGGGCTAGCCTGCGGGAATGGTGCGCAGGATTGCCGCGGTGCTCGCGTCCGCACTCGTGCTGGGCGGATGCGCCTCCGCGCAGGACAAGATCAACGGTGCTTGTTCGCAGGTCGAAGACGTGGTCAACGCGGTGCCGAAGTTCGCGGACCCGACCCATGCCGGGGTGACGGTTCCCGCTCTGGAAAAGCAGATCGAGGCCGCTCAGACCGCGAGCAAGACGTTCGAGGACGCCGGTGCGGACACCGATTTCCGGGCCGCGTGGGAGCGGATGGTCAAAGCCCTCCAAGAGCGCGTGACCGCCTGGAAGGGCTGGGACAACAAGACCCGGCCGCGCGGTAGCGACATGTACTTCATGGTGATGTTCGCGAAGACGAAAACGGACGCCGACGAAGCGAAGGGCGCGCTCACCGCGGCGGCGGCCAAGAGCAGCTTGACCGAGTGCGGCGATGCGATCCAGTGGCGGTACTGACGTTTCCCGGTGCTCAGGTTCCGGCGGTGTACTGGTGCGCGAGCGGGAGCGCCTCCGAGGCCGCGCCGAGGTGGAGCACCACGCGGCACCCGGGATCGCCGAGGGCGATGCGCTCTTCGAGGGTGACCGCGGCGTTCCCGGCGTTGCGCGCGGCGATACCGCCGAAGACCGCGGAAGTCATGCGGCACAAGGAAGGCGAGCGCTGCACTGCGGCCCCGAACGGGCAGCGGTCGTTGACCAGCACGATCCGGTCCTCGGTCACGTCGACGACGCGGAACGTGCCGCCGATCGCCGTCTTCAGCCGGACCAGGCACTCCGCGATCTGCTCCGGGGTCAGCGGCAGCGCGCCGGTGGTCCCGGTGGCGATCCGGTACTCCTTCTCCATCTGGCCGCCGATGTCGGTGCCGACCTGGGCGATCGCGCGCTGGGCGGTGCCCGGCCCCTGCTGCTGCTCGATGGTGTTGGCGAGCTGGACGACCAGGGCCCGCAGGAAGCTCTCCCGGCCGAAACCGCCGGTCGGCGCGGCCTCGTCCAGGTGCGGCAACGGGTTCACCGTGTGGTTGCGGGGCGGCTCGATCGTCACCTCGACCGGCCGGGAGACCGGCAGCGTCGACCGCACGGCCTTGCCGACGCGGCGGGCGGCCACCGCCAGTTCGGGGGCGAGCTGGGAGACCAGCCAGAGCCCCCGGCCGCGCCGCTGCGCGGAGTCGGGGGCGTGCCGGGGCAGCGAGAAGGCGGGACCCAGGTCGCGGACGGTCAGCGTCGGCCGCGCCTGCGTCCACTCCAGGGTGACCCACACCGGGCCGCTGCCGTGGTCGAGCGCGTTGGCCGTCAGCTCCATCGCGATCAGCTCGGCGTCGGCCAGGTCCTGCGGGGTGGCCTGGGAGTGCCTGGCGAGGTAGTCACGGATCTCCCGGCGCAGCGCCGACGGCACCGCCCGGTCGTGCCGATCGACGTACCAGTCCACCAGGTGGTCCCTCCGCGTAGCCCGCGCCCGCGGTGTTCCCCGCGGCGCGGACGCGGTAAACCTCAATCGCCGGTGGTGAACAACACCCGCACGGTGGTCCCGCCCGGCCCGGTGTGCACGCGCACTAGGTCGGCCAGGTCGTTGACGAGCAGCAGCCCGTAACCGGAGGTCTGGCCGGGCTCGGCCGGGCGGCGGCCGACGAGCGGATCGGTCAGCTCCCCGGTGTCGCGGACCTCGCACACCAGGTGCCCGTTCTCCCGCCACACGCCCAGCCGCGACGGCCCACCGGCGTGCCTGAGGCTGTTCGCGACCAGTTCGGTGACGATCAGTTCCAGGTCGGCGACGCGCTCCTCGGCCAGCCCGAGCACGCGGGCCCGGTCGGAGCCGAAGCGCCGCGCCGCGGGCAGGTCGGCCGGAGTGCCGACGCGCAGCACCGCGTCGTCCGGGCCGGTGTCGGCCAGCGGCCGGTTGTAGCGGGCGATCACGGCTTCCGGGGCGTAGCGGTCGCTGTCGTAGCGTCGTTCGCTGTCCCAGATCAGCGGGTGCGTCTCCACCGCGTCGTCCAGCGCCTCGGCCGACAACGTGGACATGTCGTAAGGGCAGACGATGGTGACGTCGCGACCGGCGAAGGCCATGTTGATCAGCGCCTCGTGCTGGGCGCACGCCGGGTACTCGGTATCGCTGCGCGCCGCCCAGATCGGCTCGCCGATGATGCGGACGTGCCGGTCGCGGTGGGCGTCGGCGAAGCGGCGCAGCACCCGGGGGATGATCCGGCCGGGGTTGCGCCCCTCCCGGGTCATGTCCAGCAGCGTGATCCGCTCCGCCGCCGCCCCGAGCCCTTCGCGGAGCACGTCGAGCCTCGGCCCCGGCACCGCGACGGCCACGGGCTCACCCACGGCGAGGCCGTCGGTGACGAACGGGACGAGGCAGTCCAGGTACTCCTGGTCGGAGCGGTAGAACAGCGCCGGGTGGACGAAGTTGCCGTTGTCGATCATGCGATCGCCTCCACCCGGACGTGGGGGAGGCCGAGCACGGAGACGACGCGCGCCGCCCCGGGCCAGCGGGTCCGCAGCACCAGCGTCGCGTCGTGTCGTTGTGCGTGCGCGGCCAGCACCATCAGGCCGCGGTGGTCGATGAAGTCCAGTTCGGGCGCGTGCAGGACCAGCTCGCCATCGGTCGGTCGCGGGTCGATGCACTCCAGCAGCGCCGCGAGCAGATCATGGCCGTACAGGTCGAGTTCCCCGCTCAGCTCGGCGGCGCAGCCACCGTCCGCGGGGGCGTGCAGCCGGAACTGCCCTGGCCGGTTGGCGGTCGGGTGCGCCGCGGTCAGCCGCGCGACGGCGTGGTCGTCGAGCGCCGTGCTGTCGTAGCCGCACATCGCGGAGAACGGGTGGCTGGCCATGTACCGGTCGATCAGGTGCTCGTAGCGCAGGAAGGCGTTGAGCTGCTCCGGCGTCCGCACCAGCGGCGTGGCCTCGGCGGCGACCCGCAGCCCGGTGTACCCGGCGTCGATGGCCTCCTGCGTGGCGGTGGCGTAGGTCCGCACCTGGTCGGCGGGGTCGACCACCTCGCCGTTCGGGTAGGCCCGCGCCTGCGGGATCACCTGCACGGCTCCGCTGGCCAGTGCCGCCTCGATGGCGGCGACGCCACGCAGCGGATCGGCGTTCTCGGCACCGACGAAGCAGATCCGCTGGCCCAGTTCGAGCCCCTCCACCAGGAACTCCCGCGCGCGGGCGGTGAACTCCTCGCCGCTCGTGTAGGACCAGCAGAGGTGGTCGTGCCGACCGAACCCCCGCGCGTCCTCCGCCATCCCTGACTTGCGCATGACCCCCCTTCCTACCGCGTCTCTGCCTGGATTATCCAACTCTGCCCGCGCAACGCGTCGGCCAGGCGTGCGGCCGGTTCCGGGAGCGGGTGCCGCAGCCACGCGAGCAGCAGGCGCCGCCGCTCCTGCGGGCCGCCCCGCACCGGCAGGACGCGCACCCCGTCCGGGGCGACCGCGGCGAGCGAGGCGGGAACGGTGGTCAGGCCGCATCCGGCCGCGACCAGGTGCAGTTTGGCGAGCCAGTCGCGCGCGGTGTGGGCGATGCGCGGGCGTTCGTCCAGGCCGGGCCAGACGCCGAGCAGGCGGTCGTCACCGGAGTTGGCGCTCGCGATCCAGCTCTGGCCGCGCAGGTCGTCGACGTCCACGGCGTCCCCGGCGGCCAGCGGGTGGGCCGCGGGCAGGGCCAGCAGCAGGCTGCGCTCGGCGAGGGTCCGCAGGCGCAGCGGAGGGCTCTCGTCGTCGAGCGGGCGGTACGGCGGCGCGGACGCCAGCAGCGCGAGGTCGACGGTTCCGGCGCGCAGGGAACGGACGAGCGCGGGTGTGCTGCCCTCGCGGCTGATCACGGTGATTGCCGGGTGCGTGCGGCGCAGCTCGGCGAGGGCCCGGGGGAGCAGGCCGGTGCCCGCGCTGGTGAACCAGCCGAGGCGGACCGTGCCGCGCTCGTCGGGCAGACCGGCGAGCTCACGCGCGGTGGCGTCGATCTGGTCGATCACCGTCGCGGCGCGGTGCACGACCACGCGTCCGGCCGCGGTCAGCCGGACCCCGTCGTGCCGCCGCTCCAGCAGTGGCGCTCCGGCGGCGCGCTCCAGGGTGGCGATCTGCCGCGACACGGCCGACTGGGTGTAGCCGAGCGCGGTGGCCGCCGCCGTCAGGGTTCCGCGCTCGGCGACCTCGCGGAAGACCCGGAGCGCGGTGAGGGAGGCATCGCTGAAGCTCATGACGGAATGGCATACCAGGGTTGCCGGAGTTTCGCTTTTCGCATGCCTCCGGCGTTCCTAGCGTGGAGGCCATGAAGATCGCACTCGTCACCGGCGCGACCCAGGGGCTGGGCTTGGCACTGGTCGAAGGGCTCGCCCGGCGGATGGACGCCGACGACACCGTCTACCTCACCGGCCGCGACGCCGCCCGCGTCGCCTCGTCCGTCGAATCGATCCCCGGCGGGGGCGCGCAGGTCCGGGGCGAGGTCTTCGACGTCGCCGAAGACGATGCCGCCGACCGGATCGCGGAGACCCTGCGGGAGCGGCACGGCGGCGTCGACATCGTCTTCGGCAACGCGGTGATGCGCGTCGGCCCCGACGACGATCCGCGCTCGATCGTGGACACCTACACGGAGGTGAACAACTTCGGCACGACCCGGCTCCTGCGTGCTTTCGCGCCCTTGGTGCGCGACAACGGCCGTCTGCTCGTCGTCGCCAGTTCGCTGGGCACGTTGCACCACCTCGCGCCCGTGCTGCACCGGCGCTTCGACGGCCTTCGATCCTTGGCGGAGGTGGACGACCAGGTCGCGGCCTGGCGTGCGGCGATCAAGGACGGCAGTGCCCGCGGCGGCGCGTGGCCCGGCTTCGTCAACATCCCGTCCAAGATCGGCCAGGTCGCCGCCGTCCGCGCGCTCGCACACCAGCGGCGGGACCGGGACCTCGCGCGCGGCGTCCTGCTCGCCGCGGTCTGCCCAGGCATGATCAACACGCCGACCTCCGCGCTGTGGTGGGATGTCAGCTCCGCGCCCAGCCCGGCCGAGGCCGCCGCCGCCCCGCTGGACCTCGCGCTCGGACCGCTTTCGCCGAAGCACTACGGAGAACTCGTCCGGCATGGCGAAGTCGTGCCCTGGGCGCCTTGACCGTGCAGCACAATGCGAGGCATGTCGAAGCGGTGGTGGTTCGCCGGGGCCGTGCTGCTGGTCGCCTTCGGGGGCCGGTTGGTGTTCCGGGGCGAGCGGGGAGAAGCCGTCGCGCCGGACCCGAAGCGGGAACTGTTGCGGCAGTGCGTGTTCGACGGGCTGGACGTGGATTCGTTGCTGCTCGGGCCGATGCTCGCCGACCCCGGCGGCAAGCGCACCGTCGTGGCCAGTTCGCCGGATCGCTCGCGGCACGTGCACTGTTGCGAGGGAGGTGGGCGTGGCAGCACCACCCTTGACGTGCCCAAGCGCGGTGTCGTGCACCTGCTCGGCACGATCGGCGGGCAGTCGCGTGGTGTGTTCGCCCATGGCTACGCCGCACCGCGGGTAGCGCGGCTGGAGATTGACGCCAACACCTTCGCCGTCACCGCGCCCACCACGACCGAGGCGATCGGCGCGGCCACGGTTCGCGCGTTCGACGCGGCCGGGAAGATGATCCACGAGGGGCGGCTGGGTGAAGGCTGAGCTGATCCTGGTCCGCCACGCCGAGTCGGAGGTCCCTCGGCCCGGCGGCCCGGACGAGTACCGGCGACCACTGACCCCGGCAGGCATGGCGCAGGCCGAAAGCCTTGTCGCCGACCTGGTCTCGGCCGCGCCCACGCTCATCGTGTCCAGCCCGTACCTGCGCGCCGTGCAGACCGTGGCGCCCCTCGCCCGCGCGGTGGGGTTGCCCGTACGGACCATGCCGGACCTCCGGGAATGGGACTCAGGGCTCGACCCCACCCCCGACTACGCCCGCCATTACGCCGCGAGCTGGGCCGATCCGGCGGCTGCCCGGCCCGGCGGGTATGTCCACTGTGGACTGGGAGTTCAGTCGGGCGATGCCGATGCCTGCGGTGTATCGCATTCCTGTTCCTGGGCCGCTGAGTTCCTGCGGTGGGTCGGCTTGACCTGGTGCCCCTTGCGCGTGCCCTTGGGCCTTTCAGGGGCACGGGATGAAACCCCGGCCCTCGCGGGGGAGCGTATGGCACGCGCACCCCAGGTAAAGCCTCGGTTGCGTTGCGCCCCTTACCTTCCAGCCCACGCCGGGGCTACAACCGGAGTGGGTGATCCACTCGGATGTTCCGCAGCGGTGCCTGGTCAGGGTCGATCCACTTCGGCGGGATGAAGCTCGGTATCCCGTGCTCGAAGATGATCTCCCAGTCCTGATCATGGATCACGTGATGGTGATGCACGCAGAGCAGGACGAGGTTGTCGAGGTCGGTCGGCCCGCCGTCGATCCAGTGCACCACATGATGTGCTTCTGTCCACGAGGGTGGCCGATCACAGCGTGGGAAGGCACATCCCTTGTCCCGCACCGCCAGTGCGCGTTTCTGAGCGAGGGAGGCCAGGCGTCGTTCGCGTCCGTAGGCGAGGGGTTCACCCTCTCCGCCGAGCACGATCGGGATGACTGCGGTGTCGCAGGCGGTCTGCCGCAGCAGGTCCGCTGACATGGGCTGGCCGGTGTGGGTTTCCCCGCAGCCGGTCTTGTGCTGCAGGTTGTCGAAGTCCATCGTCACGATCAGCAGCGAACGCGGCAGACCAGGGATGTCCTGGATCGACATCGCCATGGTCATGGCTTCGATGAAGGCATCGGCCAACCGCTGCTCGAAGGTGCGGGGGTCTTTCTCGCCGTTGACGGACTTGGGCTTGGCCAACGCCGAGAGGAAGTTCCACACCTTCTCGCCGTTGATCGGATCGAGGGTGGTCTTGAAGTGCAGGCACCCGTCCTGGTCACGGCCCATCCGGGCCGCGCGCCGCGCGATGGCTTCTTGTTCGTCGCGGTAGACGCCGTCGGGGTCGACGTGATGTCGCACGCGTTTGCCGACCACCGTCAGATCACGCGGGTTCAGCTTGCGTGCCGCCTTCGCCAGGGCCGCGTCGGCCTTACCCGCGTACTGCTCGGGGATGCGCTTGATGGCATCGGAGATCACCAGCGCGTGTTCGCCGCTGATCGTTCCGGTGTAGACGGCTTGCCGGGTGTTGGGCAGTTTCGGTAGCTCGCGCACCAAGCGGCTGCGGCGGTTGGCTTCGGCAGGAGCGATATTCAACTCGCTGCGCAGCAGGATCGCCAGATCCTTACACCCGCGTGAGGTGTGCAGGCCACGTTCCTCAGCGTGGGTGGCGACATCGGTCTTGACGGCGGTGAGCAGGTTGCTGATCCGCTCCAACTCCTTCAGCAACGCGACGTGGTCCTTCTCGGAGAGTCGGTAGCTGTCGTTGACTTCGATCTCGGTCGTCAGCATGTCTGTGATTGCTTTGGTATCCAACATGATTCACCCCCTCTCCGTGGATACCTCTATTATCTCAAGACGCAAGATCGACATCCAAGTACCAGTGGGTGAATCCCTGCACGCCAACGGTTCCAGCGTGTCACCGAATTCGGCATTCGGGGAGGGTCCTCCAACTGGGCGACACCAATCGCAAGTCCCAGCGAAACGTAAGGGGCGCAACGGGATCGAGGCTTTACCTGGGGTGCGCGTGCCATACGCTCCCCCGCGAGGGCCGGAGTTTCATCCCGTGCCCCCTGAAAGGCCCAAGGGCACGCGCAAGGGGCCCCAGGTCAAGCCGACCCCACGCTGGTACCGACGCGAGCTGGAAGCCCAGCCGACCCATCGCAGGAACCACCTAGCCCCGATACACCCGGAAGTATGCGAAGGTCGCGGTGACCGGAGGAGAGTCGCCGCCGTGAGAGACAAGGCCGATGCGAGGCGCGGGTCCGGCGGGGAATGTCCAGGTGCCGCCCCAGGTCCAGTGCTCGCCGTCGCGGCTGGCTCCGCCCCGGAACCGGTGTTCTCCGCTGACGGGGTCGACGCTGTGCGCGAGCCGCAGCCAGATCCTGGGCGCCGGGGCGGTCAGTGTCAGCTGGCCGTAGACGAGCCGTCCGGCATGCGGAAGCTCCCGCCCGAACTCCAGCTGCCGAGTGTTCCAGATCGCGACATGGCTCAACCGGGCGAAATCATCGTCATCGGCGTAGGCGATGAGGCCCGCTTGCTGGAAGTTGCGCACTGTCCCTTCGCCGAGGTCGAGATCGAGGCGAGTCTCGACGACGTAGTCTCCGCGCGGTGGATCGCGCAGGAGAATACCGGCAGTGTTGTTGGTACCGACCAAATCCGCCGCTTGGGCAGGCCACCGAAGCGAGCCTCCGTGCACGGTCGCGGCCGGATCGCCTCGGACCCAGGTCCACCCGGAGGAAAGCGCGCCGTCGAACTCGTCTGAGGCTGTTCGGTCGAGTCGACCGATGTGCGGCACTGGAGAGGAGCGCCGCACTGGCTGGGCGGCGTGGGCGAGTGACACGTTGTCGAACTCGGCCGTGCCTCGTGCGATGAGCGCGAACTCCTCGGTGTGAAAAGGGAAATCGCGGGACTGCTCGGCAACGGGATCGCCGAGCCGGGCGTCGGTGACGGAGGCCGTCAGCTCTCCGCCGCGCAGGCGAACTGTGAGCGAATGCCAAGCGGAGTAACGAAAATGTGGAGGAAGCGGAGTGAGTCGGACGCCGCGTCCAGGCACGTCGGTGACCAGCGCGGCGGCCCGCCGGTCGAGCATGACAGTGGTGCCACCGAAGGACACCCCGGCAGCTCCGTCGACGCGCACGTCGAGTTCGACAAAAGCATTGGCGGGCAACGATTCGGCAGAAGTCAACCGATTCGTTCCCGTCGATGCGTGCCGCAGTGCGCCGGACTCCAAACGCCACCCCGGTGACGAAGCGCGCCAGCCGGGGCCGAGCACACCTCGCTCGAAGCGGTCGTCGACGACGCCGGAAGTCACCGGAGCCCGCTGTCGTCCGGTCGAAGCGCCTGCGCCTGCGCGCACGGTCGGCCAGTCGTCGATCCAGTCGAGCCGGTCGAGCAACATGGGGCGCATGTTCACGCCGTGTGGCTCGTCGAGATACGGGTCGGAGCGGTCGATTCCGTGATACAGCAACCAATCCTGGCCCGCAGCGTCGGTGGCCACGGAGTTGTGCCCGGTCCCGATCCACCGGTTGCCGTGCTGCTGCACTACCGGCGTGCCGCCCGTGCGCGAGTCCAGCAGTGAAATGCCGTCGCGATCGGTGAACGGGCCGGTCGGCGATCGAGAACGCCCGGCGAACACGCTGTAGCCCGTCGCGGGTCCCACGCAACAGTTGGCGGACGACGCGAACAGGTAGTACCAGCCGTTTCGCCTTACCGCATAAGCACCTTCGTACCGGTCGCCGATCGCGATGCGCGTCGCGGCTCCGGTCTTCCGCGTCCCGTCGTCGGACAGCGGCACGACGAAAAGCCCACCGTAATAAGAGCCGTAGTACAGCCAACGCTTGCCAGCGGTGTCGGTGAGCATCGCCGGGTCCAGGATCGACCAGAACCGGCCCTGGTCCCCGGGCACGGGTGGCACCACGGGAGCGTCGAGCGCCGTCCATGGTCCGGTCGGCGATGGCGCCGTGGCTCCGCCGACCGCGGCATCACCACCCTCGTTGAGCACCGTGTCGGTGACGGTGAAGTACAGCAGGTATCGCCCGTCCACGTAACGGATGTCCGGCGCCCACAGGCCCGCGCCGTGCGCCGCCCACCGTGGCCGGGTGGCTTGGGTGAACACGTCGGTGACGTACTCCCAGCGCGTCAGGTCGGCCGAGCGCATGATCGGCAGCAGGCGGTGGACGTGCTCGCCGCGCCGCAACGGGTCACCGGTGCCGAACGCGTACCAGAAACCGTCCTTGCCCCGGATGACCGCGGGGTCGGCGAACGTGTCCGCGGCCGGAGCGGACACCGGATTGGCGTAGCGCCGGGAAGAATCGGCGGCGGCGACAGGGGAGAGGGCGACGGTGAGCGCCACCGCCAGCGCGAGCATCCGATCCAGAAAACGCGCCATGGCGCGAAG
This sequence comes from Allokutzneria sp. A3M-2-11 16, assembly GCF_024213555.1. Classification (GTDB taxonomy): domain Bacteria; phylum Actinomycetota; class Actinomycetes; order Mycobacteriales; family Pseudonocardiaceae; genus Allokutzneria. The sequence continues at coordinate 511,148 of NZ_JANAVO010000003.1, forward strand.
TCCCTCCGGTCAAGATCAGCCCATCGTATGACCGGGCCGAGCCTCGGCGACAGGGCCACTGAGCTGAACCTGCTGCCCGGAGGGCGAAGGCGAGAAGGTGTTTCCGCGCGCGTTCGGAGCAGCGCACACCCACAAGTGTCCTTTGTGGACACTCTGACTGATCGGCGCGGCCCCGCCCCCTGGACCGCCCATCGTGCGCTGACGTGGCTGAAGAACCCGTTTCGTACTCTTAACGGGCTATGGGAGCGCTCTTTTCCCCGTTATGAGTACGAAACGGGGTTCTCTAGTCGGCGCCTGCGGGGGATGGGGTGTGCGGGCGGGTGGAGTGCATGGGACAGAGTCTACTTGGTGTGCGGAGTGCTTGGATGACTTGCGGGACAGGCATTAGACTGTGTTCTGCAAATCGTGGCTCGCAGCCCTCTTCGATCGAGGGTCGGGGTGGTCTGGAACCGCCCGTTTCGTACTCTTAGCCAAGTTTTGGAGCGCTCTAAATCCCGTTATGAGTACGAAACGGGAAAAGGGGCCCGCCGTCCTGGCCCGCGGAGCGGTTGCGCACGGGCGGCGGGTGAGCCGTGCCGTTCACCCGCACCTCACGGCGGGCGGCCGATAGTGGGCGGGTGCGGGAGACACGGCGGCACGGGGGACGGCTCCTGGCCAGGAGCGAGCACACCTGGCCGGGGCTACGCCTGGAGCTGTCGCGCTGGTCGGCGGACCCCGAAGGTGACGGATTGTCCTTCTCCGACAAGCACCTTCTCTTCGTCACCTTCGCCGGGGCGACCAAACGCACCGAGGCGGAGATCGAAGGGGCGCCGCGCTACGTGGGCTCGGACTTCGCCGGTGCGGTGACCTTCATCCCCGCGCACCGGCAGCGGCGGTCGTGGCACCAGGGCGGGGAGATCGACTACGCCGCGATCTGGCTCGATCCCGCCCTGGCGGGTGGAACCGCTTTCCGTGGCTTCACCAATCGGCCGGACCCGCTCATCCACCAGCTCTGCCTGGCGCTGCGGACGGAGGCGGGTTCGCCGGGCGAGGACGCCGACCTGTTCGTGCACAGCGTCGCGACCACACTGGGACTGCACCTGGCCCGCCACCACGGCGGCCCGGCCGCGCCCGAGGAACCGAGAGCGCTGGAAGGGGCCAGGCTCAAGCAGGTCCTCGACCGCATCCAGGACCACCTGGGCGAGCCGTTGCGCGTTGACGACCTCGCGGCGACCGCGGGCATGCGCAGGCACCTCTTCGGCCAGGCGTTCAAGCAGGCCACCGGGCTGACCCCGCACCGCTACGTGCTGACCCAGCGGCTGCGCCGCGCCGCCGAGCTGCTGACCGGCTCCGGCCTGCCCATCGCCGAGATCGCCCACCGCGTCGGCCTGTCCAGCCAGAGCCACCTGACGACGCTCTTCCGCGCCCGCTTCGGCCAGACGCCGCACGCCTACCGCAAAGCGAAGCTGTAATCGCGGCGAAGGTGAAAGACCGGCGGGCCGCGTCCTTGCCAGCATCGCGGCATGAGTCCCCAACACGGTGCGTCCCGCCGGACGGTCTTCAAGGCCGCCGGGCTCGGCGCCCTCGCTGCGGTGGGTGGCGCGGCCGCGGCCTCCGCCGCGCCGGTCGGCAATCCGATCACCCGCGTCATTCCCCGTACCGGCGAACGCGTGCCCGTGCTCGGTATGGGCACGTTCATGACCTTCGACAAGCTCCCCGGCCGACCCCGCGCGCATCTGCGCGAGGTGACCAAACGCTTCTTCGACGGCGGCGGGCGGGTTATCGACACCTCTCCGCTCTACGGCTACTCCGAGGTCACCGTCGGCGACTTCCTCGAAGAACTCGGCATCGCCGACCGGGTGTTCCTGGCCAACAAGTCCTGGAGCACCGGTGAGTACCTCAGCGACCCGAGCCACGCGAACCGGCAGTTCGACCAGTCCCGGCGCAGGCTGTGGCGGGAGCGCATGGACCTGGTGCAGGTGCACAGCCTCACCAACGTGGACATGATCATGCCGATCCTGCGCGCGTGGAAGCGCGAGGGCCGCATCCGCTACCTCGGCGTCACCCACCACGTGGCGCACTACCTGCCCGCGTTGGAGCACTGGATCACCACCGGCGACGTCGATTTCGTGCAGTTCCGGTACTCGATCTTCGCCAGGCAGATCGAGGACCGGCTGCTGCGGGTCGCCGCCGATCGCGGCACGGCCGTGCTGGTCAACATGGCGCTGGAGAAGGCGCGGCTGCACGCGGTGGTCGCGGGCCGCCCGTTGCCGCCCTTCGCGGCCGAGATCGGCTGTGCGTCGTGGGCGCAGTTCTTCCTCAAGTACGTCATCTCGCACCCGGCGGTCACCTGCGTCCTGCCCGCCACGACGAACCCGGACCACATGACCGACAACCTCGGCGCTCTGCGCGGGCCGCTCCCGGACGAGGCGATGCGCCGGGAGATGGTGCGCCACATGGAGAAGATCCCCGGGTTCGCCGCGATCGACTCGATGCCCTGGTACCCGGGCAAGAGCTTCGACGGCGCGGTCCGGCTCTGACCGTCCTCAGTGGACTTACACGGGTGGCGCGAACAGCTTCCGCGTCTTCGTGGCCATCCACTCGCCCGCGATCACGTCGTCCACCCGGGTGTCGTGATTGGGTTGGTAGAAGTAGGGAATGGACAGGCGCGAGGACGTGTCGCCCCGTTCCGGGTTGATCACGCGGCGCATGGTCGACACCCACCGGCCGCCGGTCCACAGGGCCATCAGGTCGCCGATGTTCACCACGAAACTGCCCGGGATCGCTTGAACATCACACCACTCGTCCGGCCCCTGGAGCACTTGCAGGCCGCCCAGGTCGTCCTCCTGGTAGAGCACGGTCAGCGCGCCGAAGTCGGTGTGCGCGCCGAACGACTCGCACAGATCGGGAGGGGTCTGCCGGTCGAGGCTCAGCGCGGTGGTGCCGCCGGACCGGCGGAAGCCGGAGGTCCCCGGCCGGTGCGCGACCAATGCCTTCTCCTCGGCGGGCAGCCCGAAGAAGGCGTTGGTCACCGTGTACATCCGGTCGACGAGTTCCTGGGGCACGCCGTGTCCCACGATGACGAAGAATCCCGAAGTCCCGCAGGCGGTTCCGATCGCCCCGGCCAGCTCATCCCGGCCCTGCGCGCTGTTCCTCGATGAGATGTCGATGACGTCCATAATTCAAGTGTTCCGTTGAAGTCGTCCCGGAGACTTTGCTGTGATCCTCCGGCGATGACGGGCGCCGACCCTCAAACCGCGGTGCAAGGAGGGTGCCGACCTGACGGAGCTGGACCGGGCGCGAGCCGACACCGTCGAATCGAGCGTTACTCGGCCGATGCGGAAATGACACTCCTTTTTCTCGCGGACACTCTTTCGGAGCCTAGCGGCCGGTGTGGCACACGGGAAAGATCCCTGCACATGAGTGAATCGAAAATACCCATGCCGCCAACGGTTCCCTTCACGCCTGACAAGCGCGTATCCGCGCAGCAGACGGCCGCGTTCGCTCAAACGCTGGGAACCGGAGAGCGGCGTTACCGGGAAATGATGAAATCTGTTCAGGATGGTGGCTTCCTGTCGGATGAGGACATGGCGGAGCGGCGGCGGCGGTTCGCCGAGCACTACCGCGCCGAGCCCGCGAAGGAGAAGCCCTACTGCGATGACGGCGCCGAGCACGTCAGCATCCCCGGGATCCCGGCCGCGATGTACGTCAACGCGATCAGCGCCGCCCAGGGCGAGATCCGGGCCTGGCACAACGCCAACCCGGTCGGCGACGAGATCCCGGACTGGCCGCTGCTGAAGACCTCCGACATCCAGTACCTGCGCTACGAGGCGGCGTTCAACGGGGCGCGGGTCGCGCCGCTGCGCCGGATCGTGCGGATGAACGTCGCCTCCGGCAACGGCAGCGAGATGGTCCTCTACCTGAGCAATCTGAACACGAGGTTCATCGGAATGACGCTCACCCCCGGTGACCTCAGTGAATGGCGGGTAGACGGTCAGGCCGGACCGGTCAGCGCGACCACCTCGGATTTCTTCCACGCATTTCTCGGCACCGACAACGGTGCTTCCTCGATCTGGCTGGTGCGTGAGCACGGTCGCCGCCTGGGAATCACCGGGATCGAGAAGGTCGTCATCGTGAACGCGCAGAACGTGGCAATTCATTTCTCGCACAGCTGAGGCTGGGTGCAGAATGGGCGTATGGACGTCGCAGAGTTCGTCATCTTCCTCGGGGTGTCGTTCGCGGTGATCGCCACGCCCGGCCAGGACACCGTGCTGACCGTCCGCAACGCGCTGGTGGGCGGTCGGCGCGGCGGTGTGCTGACGGCGGCCGGGGTGGCCGCGGGACAGGGCGTCTGGGCGGTGGCGGCCGCGACGGGGGTCGCCGGGGTGATCAGGGCTTCGGAATCGCTGTTCCTGGCGATCAAGCTGGTCGGCGCCGCGTACCTGGTCCTGCTGGGCGTGCGGTCGCTGTGGTCGGCCTGGCGCGGCGACCGGCGGGAGCACGTCACGGGAGCTCCGACCGGGCGAGCCTTCCGGCAGGGGCTGGTGAGCAACCTGGCCAACCCGAAGATGGCGGTGTTCTTCATCAGCCTGCTGCCGCAGTTCGGCGGCGGCGGGCTGTCCACCATGCTGGTGCTGGGTTCGATCTTCTGCGCGATGACCTTCTGCTGGCTCGTGCTGTACGGCTGGGCGGTGGTCGCCGCGCGTCACGTGCTGTCGCGGCCGGTGGTGCGGCGCTGGATCGACGGCGTCACCGGGTGCCTGCTCATCGGCCTCGGCGCGCGGCTCGGCCTACAGCGGATCTGAGTCCGCCGCGATCTCGCGCAGGATGCGCGCGGCGGTGGCGATCACCGGATTCGTGCTGCTCCCGTCACGGATCGCCAGTTCGACGTGCCGCTCGATGTGCCGCGTCGCGTCGGGGTGCGCCGTGATTGCGTAGTCGCCGCCGCGGCCCACGGTCGCCTGCGGCACCAACGCGGCACCGGCGCCCGCGCCCACCAGGGAGAGCACCGAGTCGTAGCAGTCGCAGACGTGGTGGACGTCCGGGCTGAACCCGGCGTCCGTGCACGCGGTCGTGGTGGCGGACGCGCACCAGTTGCCGGTCGGGTAGCTGATCCACGGCCGCTCGGCCAACCCGGACAGCGTGGTCTCGCCCAGCGCCCAGCTGCGCGGGGTGACCAGCACGAGCGGATCGGCGAGGAGCGGAATCCTGGTGATTCCCGCGGGTACCGCCAGGTCGGCCAGCGGGTAGTGGTAGATCACCGCGGCGTCGAGCCGGTGCGCCTTGAGCGCGCTGAGGCTCTGGTCCGGCTCCGTCTCGACGATCTCCACCCGCAGCCCGCCGTGCTGCCGCGCGGTCGCGGCCACCAGCCCCGCCGCGAACCTCGGGATGCCGCAGGCGAAGCAGCCCAGCACCAGGGTGCCGGTGACCTCGTTGCGCAGCGCGGCCACGGCCGCCCGGCCCTGTTCGAGTTCGTGCAGCGCCCGTTCGGCGTACTCGACTAGCATCCGCGCGGCCGGAGTGAGCACCAGCGCGCGCCCCCTGCGTTGCACCAGCGGCGCCCCGGCCTCCCGTTCCAGCACGCGCAGCTGCTGGGAGACCGCGGACGGCGTGATGCGGTGCAGTGCGGCGACGGCGGTGACGGTCCGCTTGGCCGCGAGGTCGCGCAGGAGCACGAGGCGGCGCAGTTCCAACATATAGCTGAGCTTAAGTTCGTTGCAAGCAAAGGGAAATGGACGTTCGACCCGGCACGGCGCAGAATCTTGGAATCGCTTCCGCGCCGAGGAGAACTCTTTGTCTGCTCTCGTTTCCGTCTCCGACCTGCTCACCGGGGACAACAACACGACAGTGCAGCGGATAGCGATCGACGGCCGGATCAACCTGGCCGACGGGCATGCCAGGCAGGACCTGCACGCGTTCGAACTGGACCTGGTCGAACGGGCGAGCGAGATCTTCCACGAGGTGTGGCCGAAGGACTACAGCAGCGTGGAGAACGCGTTCCTGGACCGGTTCTACGAGCTCGGCGGGCAACGCAGGCCGGATCACGTGCTGCTGTCCTACTCCGTGTCGAGCCTGGTGCAGAGCATCGCCATCCACCTGCGCCGCAACCACCGGCGGGTGTGTTACGCGGAGCCGTGCTTCGACAACTTCGTCGATCTGGTCGCGAACGTCGGCGTCGAGACCACGCGGATCGGCTACCCGGACCTGCCCGCGCTGCTGGGCACCGTGCCGGACTTCGACGTGCTGTGGGTGGTGGCGCCGGGCAACCCGGACGGGCAGGAGCTGGACGAGGACCTGCTCGGCGCGCTCGCGGAGCACTGCGAGCGGCACGACGTCCTGCTGGTCGTCGACTGCTGTTTCCGCTTGTTCTCGCCACGGATGACTTCGTGGTGCCAGTACTCGGTGCTCGACGAGTCCGGTGTGAGCTATGTCGTTCTGGAGGACACGGGCAAGGTTTTCCCTTTCCTGGACCTGAAAGTCGGGATGCTCGCGGCGTCGGCCGACGTGCTCGGCGCCCTGCACGAGCTGAACCGCGACCTCCTGCTCAACGTTTCGCCGTGGGTGTTGGAGCTGCTCGGCCGCGGTTGCACGGGCGCGGCCGAGATGGGGCTGGAGGACTACCTGTGGCGCGGGGTGCGGCGCAACCGCGAGGGCTTCCTCGGGCTGACCGACGGGCTCCTCCACGACCTCGCGCCGGAGTCCACGGTTCCGTTGCTGTGGCTGGAACTGACGCCGGAGGTCCCGTTCGACGCGGTCGAGCTGCGCAAGCACCTGACCAAGTCCGACGTGCACGTGCTCGACGGCCGGTACTTCTACGCGGAGCGGGACAGGGGAGCCCGGCGGTTGCGGGTCGCGATCTCGCGCTCGACGCCGTCCGTGCTGGCCGCCGCCGAACGAGTCGTCGCTGCCATTGGCGAACTCCGTGGCTGAGCGGTACACCTACGACCAGGCCGCGGTCGGCGAGGAAGAGCGACTGCTGGGGATCACCGCGCTGTGGGACCAGGGCACCCGCAATGCGTTGCGCGCCATCCCTTTGCGACCCGGCTGGCGTTGCCTGGACGTCGGGGCGGGCGGCGGATCGGTTACGCGGTGGCTCGCTGAGGCTGTCGGAGCGGACGGCGCCGTGCACGCCACCGACCTCGACACCCGGTTCCTCCGCGCCACTCCCAACACGCTCGTCATGCGGCACGACATCACCGGCGACGAGGCGCTGCCCGGCGACTACGACCTGGTCCACGCGCGCTTGGTGCTTTCGCACCTCAAGGATCGCGATGCCGTACTGGCGAAGCTCGTTTCGCTGTGCGCGCCGGGCGGGTGGTTGCTCGTCGAGGAGTTCGATTGGCCACGCAGGCATCCCGCTGACGGGGATCGGCGGCTGGCCACCTACACGCGGGTCAACGAGGCGATCAACGACCGCATGCGTGCCAACGGCTACGACCCCGAGTACGGCAGGCGTTTGCCGTTGCTGCTGCACGAACACGGGCTGTCGGAGATCGGAACCCTGTTACACGGCGGCTTGATCCGTGGCGGTTCGGCCGCGGCGGAGTTCGATCGCCAGGCGGTGCACCAGCTGGCCGACTCCCTGGTCGAGCACGAGGGGATCACCCGGGCCGAGGTCGACGACACGCTGGAATCGTTGGCGGATCCGGAGTTCCTCGTACCCTCCCCACCCTTGGTGTCGGCGTGGGGGCGCCGACCCCAGTAAACTCTGTCCCATGCCCCACACGCGCCCGTCCACCCCATCCCCCGCGGGCGCCGTCTAGAGAACCCCGTTTCGTACTCATAACGGGAAAAAGAGCGCTCCAAAATCCCGACAAGAGTACGAAACGGGGATTTGGGCTGCCCAGCTGAGGTTTTGCGGGAGGGGGCGGTGGGCGTGCGGTCGTTGGTGACGGCTTGTGGAACGTGGCCTGGGCCGCACGCTGTGTTATTTGGCGAGCAGTTCCTCGGCGACCTTGGCGACGACGTCCTTGGCGATCTCCTCGGGGAAGGGGGAGTCGCGGAAGAAACCCTTGTCGTGGCCCCAGTACTTGATCAGGTAGTACACGGCACCCTTGCGCGCCACCAGGTTCGCCTCGGTCATGGACGTCTGCAGCGAGGTGGCGTCCACGAACGTGGCCTCCTCGGCGCCCGCCAGCTGCCGGTCCATCCCGAGTGGACTCGTGGCGGCGCTGCGGTAGGCGTTGCGGGCCTGCTCGACGTCGCGTTCGGGCAGGCGGTTGGAGCCGCGGAAGTCGTAGACGTGGATCTGGAGCTTGCGGGTGTCCTTGCCGTCCTTGCCCGCGGTCTGTTCCCAGAAGCAGTTGCTGTGCTTCATGCCGCGCGCCCTCGGTGGCTCCCCGGCCAGGCGGAAGCTGCTGACCTTGGCCTGCTGCTTGAGTTCGGCGCTGATGTCGCACTGCGCCACCGGCTGTCCACCGGGCCCGCCGCCCGGCATCTCCGCGTAGTCGAGGTAGAACGCGCCGATGACGCCCGCGACGACCAGGACGAGCACACCGGCGATGACGCCCACGACGAGGCCGGTGCGCTTCTTCCGCGGGGGCGGCGGTGGCTGCTGGGGCCAGCCGGGGTACTGCTGCGGGGGCTGCTGCCAGTTCGACGGCGCGTTCACGGTGGTCAACGTGGCGAGCGCGAGCCGGATTGTCAAATTCGGCGAGCCCGACGCGCTGAACCGTCCACTATGGATCGAGCGCGTGTCCCGTGAACATGGCTCACGCTAAGATCGTTGTTCGTGGCGACTCCCCGGATTCGAGCGACTGACGCCGGCAGGACCCTGGACGACCCGTCCGAGGAGCAACTGCACGACCTGCTCGCGGACATGAACCTGCGGTGCAACTTCGTTGTCGTGGAACGGCTTTCGGCTGATCCGGACCCGGAGCGCGTCCACTACATCCAGGTGGCTTTGCGGGCGGAACCGAACTACGGGAGCTATCAGGTCGAGTACCGCGAAGGCGGGCCGTCCGACCACTTCCAGACGACGGTGCCGCGCACGTCCGACTGGGGCAGCGTCTACGACCGCGGGTTCGACAAGGTCGTGGAGGTGGTCTGCGACTGGGCCGCGGGGCGGACGAACTGGCGCACCGCGCTCGCCTGGGAACCCTGGGATCCCACCCGTTCAGCCGATCACGCGGATAATCCCGTTATCTAGAATCGGGCGCGGCCTTCCCCGTACTGCTCAAGGAGCGGTGATGCGTCTTCGCTGGCGCGTGTCGATCGTGGCCGCATGTCTGGCTTCCCTGCTCAGCCCGGTCCCCGCCGCCGCGAGGGGCGAGCCGGTGTGCCAGGAGTTCGACCAGACCGTGCCGGTGTTGCTGGGCCAGTCGCGGGTGCGCGGGACGCTGTGCGTGCCCGGGTCGACGAAGACGGTCGTGGTGATGGTGGCCGGTTCCACCTACAACGGAACCTACTGGGATTTCCCGTACCAGCCGGAGAAGTACAACTTCCGCAGAGCCATGAACGCGGCCGGTCACGCCACCGTCGTGGTCGACCGGCTGGGCACCGGCGGCAGCTCGGTGCCGCTGGGCGCGCAGCTGACCACCTTCGTCCAGGCGGGCGCGGTCCACGAGGTGATCCAGTCCTTGCGGGCGGGCCGGATCGGGGGCAGGGCGTTCGGCAGGGTGATCCTCGCCGGGCACTCACTGGGCTCGACCGTCGTCATCCTGGAGTCGGCCACGTACCGGGACGTCGACGGCGTGGTGGTGACCGGGCTGACCCACCACCTCAACCTGGTGACCGCGGTCAAAGTGGTCGCCTCGATGTATCCGGCCGCGCTCGACCCCCAGCTGCGCGGCCGCAACCACGATCCGACCTACTTGACCACGCAGCCCGGCAAGCGCAAGGAACTGTTCCACGATCCGGGGCAGGTCGATCCTGGCGTCGTGGCGGTGGACGAGCGGACCAAGGACGTCTTCGCCGCGACCGAGGCCGCGGATGCGGTCGGCGTTGCCGTCGTCTTGCCGTACTCCGCGCGGATCACCGCTCCGGTGCTTCTCGTGCTTGGCGGCTCGGACCCGCTGCTGTGCGGTCTGGCCGCGACGAACTGCACGAGCGCGCAGACCGTTCTGGCCTCGGAACGGCCGTACTACGCGGGATCTCCGTGCGTCAGCGCTTACCTGCAACCGGGCGCCGGGCACGACGTGAACCTGCATCCCCTTGCGCCCCAATACCAGCAGCGCGTGCGGACGTGGGTGGACCAGGTCGTGGCCGGTCCGTTGCGCTGCTGAGGTCGCAGGAGCGTTTCACCCGGGCAGGTCGGCGATCCGGGTCGACAGCGCGCGCAGCATGGCGAGCTCGTCCGGGCTGAGGTGGTCGAGGAAGCGAGCGCGCACGGAAGCGACGTGGTGCCGGGCAGCTTCCTCCAGCACCAGGGAACCGCCGTCGGTCAAGCAAAGGATGCAACCCCGCGCGTCCTCGGGATCGGGGTCCTTCTCGATGAGCCCCCGGCCCTGCATGCGCGTCGCGTGGTGGGACAACCGGCTGCGCGACCACTCCATCTTGGCGGCCAGGTCCTTGAGCGCCCACCGGCGATTCGGCTTCTCCGACAACGTGCTCAGGACCTCGTAGTCCGCCGGGGACAACCCCGAGTCCCCGGCCAGGTCCCGGCCGATCCGCGCGGGCAGCGCCGTCAGCAGGCGCCGGAACGCGCGCCACGCCAGTTCCTCGTCCTCGCTCAGCCACGCGGTGTCCATGGCGCCAGCCTACAGTCATTGACATGTCATCGAAAGTCCGCGTAGCTTCGATGACATGTCAATGAAACCGCTGACCGTGCTCGTCATCGTCGCAAGCACCCGCCCCGGGCGGCTCGGGCCCGCGATCGCCGACTGGTTCGTCCGGGCCACACAGCCCGAAGCCGGGGTCACCGTCGACGTCGCGGACCTGGCCGAGATCGGGCTGCCGTTGTTCGACGAGCCCGAGCACCCCTCCAGCGGCGTCTACGTCCACGAGCACACCCGCGAATGGAGCCGCCGGGTGGCCGCGGCCGACGCGTTCGTCGTGGTCACGCCCGAGTACAACTACGGCATGCCCGCGGCGTTGAAGAACGCCTTCGACTTCCTCTACCACGAGTGGGCGTGGAAACCGGTGGGCTTCGTCAGCTACGGCAACACCTCGGCGGGCACCCGCTCGGTGCAGATGGCCAAGCAGGTCGTCACCACTTTGAAGATGATGCCCATCGGCGCGACCGTCGCCCTGCGCCTGGCCGACAGCACTCACGAAGGGCGGGTGCTCGAATCGGCGGAGCGGGACGAGACCGCCCGCGGCGTGCTGCGCGAGCTGAGCCGGGTTGCCCGGGTGATGCGGCCACTGCGCCTCAGCGACGACCCCGATGACCCCGGGCCGGTCGCGGTTCAGCCGGAGGACCTGCCTGAACTGCTTGTGCTGCAACGGTGTTGCTGGGTGCAGGAGGCCGTCGCCAACGACACTCTCGACCTCGCTCCGCTTCGGGAAACCCTGGAGGAGCTGCACGCTTCGACTTCGAGCTGGCGGCTGTGGTGCGTGCGCAGGCACGGACGGCTCATCGCCGCGGTCCGGGCTCGCCGCAACGGATCGGAGTGGCTGATCGGTCGCCTGATGGTGGCTCCGGACCAGGCGGGCAACGGCATCGGCTCGCGGCTGCTGTCCTTCGTCGAAGCGCAGGCTCCCGCGGAGGCCACGCACCACGCCCTGTTCACCGGCCGCCGCAGCACCCGCAACATCGACTTCTACACGCGCGCCGGGTACGTCCTCGCCGATGCCCCGGACGACAGCACCGTCCGCCTCACCAAGCAGCGATAAGGTCCGGGCATGGCTGATCGTCGTTTCGAGCTGATCTGTGAGGTCGAGCCGCCCACCCGTCCCGACCTGACCAGGGTGCGGCACCAGATCGGCGTGTTGAGCCCGATCGCCGACTCGTTCCTGATCCCCGACAACCACATCGGCCGTGCGACGGTGTCCAGTGTCGCGGTCGCTCATGAGGTGCAGGCCATGGGCGCGCGTTCCATCGCCTGCCTGAATTCGCGGGACCGTAACGTGCTGGGCTTCCGGCGCGATCTGCTGACGGCCGCCGCGTACGGGGTGGAGCGGTTCTTGTTCGTCTACGGCGACAAGCCCACCGCGGGCGGCCGGACCAGCGAGCTGACCGTCCGGACGATGATCGAGCAAACGCGGACGGCCTCGGCGGACCCGGCGTTCGGCGACTGCGCTCCCTTCCAGGCCGGGGTGACCTCTGGGCTGCGTCCGCTCCCCGGGTGGAAGAGCGCGGCCGACTTCGTCTTCGTCCAGGTCAGCTACTCGGTGGAGAACCTGTTGCGCTGGCGGGAGAGCGTGTCGCTGGACGTGCCGGTCTACGCCGGAGTGATGGTGCTGGCCAGCGCGGGCATGGCCCGCAACCTCGCGGCCAAGATCCCCGACATCGACATCCCGGAGCAGCTGGTCGCCGCCGTCGAACGCGACCGCGACGCCGGTGTCGAGGCGGCGTGCGAACAGATCCTGGCCATCCGCGACAGCGGGCGCGTTCGACGGCGTGCACCTGGTCCCGGTCAGCCGCTACCGGCAGGTCGCGGCCGTGCTCGAACGCGAGCTCTGAGCCTGGAAGTCCTCGGCGGCGACGTGCCGCTCGCGCCCGGCCCCGTAACCGACGACGGCCATGACGAGGCTGATGGCGCCGAGCAGAGCGAGGGGGAGCACCCATCCGCCGGTGGCGTCGTGCAGGACGCCGAGCAGGAGCGGACCGGCCGCGGCGACGAGGTAGCCGATGGACTGGGCCATACCGGCGAGTGCGGCCGCTTGGCCGTGGTCGGCGGCGCGCTGGCTCTGGAAACCGAGGGCGAGGACCAGGCAGACACCTCCGCCGAGGCCCAGCACGGAGACGGCGAGGACGGGCTCGACCAACAGGCTTTCCAGCGAGGCCAGGTCGGCTTCCGAACGGTGGGCGGCGGCAAGGGAAGACGCGTGTTCCTCCAGGATCGCGCGCAGTCCCAGTACTTCTTCCCTGCGCGCGGCGGCCGCGCGTCGTTGCAGCACGGCGCTCAGTTCGCTCGAGGAACGCACATACGTGCCGTCGCCGACCCGCGCTTCCAACAGCCCCAGGTGCACGAGCGCGCCCAGCGCCTCGCGCATCGTCGACCGACCCACGCCGAACTGCTCGACCAACGCATGTGCTCACCCAGGTCGGGATGAGCACCGCCGACTCGCCTCGGCTCGTCCACCGACGACTGACAAGGAGAAGGCCGGGCGGATGAGTTCCGCCCGGCCTGCGCCGTGGATCACGCGTCCTTGTTGTCCTCCCACCACTTCTGGCCCGTGTCGGGCAGAGTGGTGATCGGGTCGTAGTACGGGTAGCGGCGGTCCAGCGCCTCGCCGTCGGACAGCTCGATGCCGGTGCGGTAGTTCTTGGTCCAGTACGAGATGCCCAGCTCGCGGTCGTACTCGGCGAGCTGGTGCACCCAGCGCTTCCCGACGTAGGGCACGTCGCAGACGATGCGCGGCGTGGCGTATCCCGGCAGGTAACCCATGATCGCGTGCTGGAGCTCCTGCGCCTCCCACACCGCGACGCGCCAGTGCTCGGCGTTGGGGATCATGTCGCACATGTAGAAGTAGTACGGCAGGATGCTCGCTTCCCCTTGCAGCGCAAAGCAAAGGTCGAGCAGCGCCTTCGGATCCGCGTTGACGCCGCGCATCAGCACGCCCTGGTTGCGGACGTCGCGGACGCCGACCTCCAGCATCGCCCGCGCGGCTTCGGCGACCAGGGGCGTGACGGACTGGACGTGGTTGACGTGGGTGTGGATCGCCAGGTTCACGCCACGCCGCCGGGCGGTGCGCCCGACGCGCTCCATGCCCTCGACCACGGTCGGCTGGATCCAGTGCTGCGGCAGCCCGGCGAGCGCCTTGGTGGCCAGGCGGATGTCGCGCACGGTCTCGATGTCCAGCAGCCGCATCAGGAAGGACTCCAGCTGCCGCCACGGCACGTTCGCCACGTCGCCGCCGGAGACCACCACGTCCCGCACGCCCGGGGTGCGCTTGAGGTAGTCGATCATCTGGTCCTGGCGGTCCACCGGCTTCAGCGAAAGCTTGTGCTTGTCCACCTGCGGAGTGGAGTTGCCGACCAGGTCCATCCGGGTGCAGTGCCCGCAGTACTGCGGGCACGTCGAGAGCAGCTCCGCGAGCACCTTGGTCGGGTAGCGGTGAGTCAGCCCCTCGACCACCCACATCTCCGCCTCGTGCAGCGAGTCGCGGGAGGAGTGCGGGTGGGACGGCCACTCCTGCTCGCGGTCGGAGGCCACCGGGATCATGTACCGGCGGATCGGGTCGGCGTAGAACGCCTCGGTGAACTCCTCCGGTGACGCGGCGCCGTCGGGCACCATCGTGTTGATCATCTGCGGCGGCACCAGCATGGACATGGTCGCCAGCTGCGCCTGGTCGGCGGCGAGGTCGTCGTAGAACCGCTCGGTCAGCAGGTCGCCCATGAGGGCGCGCAGCTGGCGCACGTTCTTCACGCACGACACCCGCTGCCACTGCGCGTCCCGCCACTGTGCCTCGGTGATGTGCTTCCAGCCGGGGAACCGGCGCCAGTCGGGCTCTCGCAGCTCCTGCCGGACGTACTCGTACGGCTGGCGCGCGCTGTGCTCGATGGCCTCCGAGACCGTCGTGCTGGCAGAGACACCGTCGTGGACCGCAGTCATAACTACTCCTCGCCCTCAAGACGACGTAAAGATATGCTGCCAGAACGCAGCGATGGCGTAAATCTTACGGAGGTTAGCGTGACCGAGGCCGGTTCCCCGAGTCAAACGCCGGGCCAGACCTCGCCGTTCGGACTGCACCGGGTGGTCGAACCGGCGGGGGTGCTCCCGCAGCAGGCGTGGCGCCTGGACGCCGACCCCGTGCCGGGCCGGGACGAGGTCGTGATCGACGTCGAGCGGCTGAACCTGGACGCGGCCTCCTACCGCCAGCTCCGCGAGACCCACGGAACCGGTCCTGAGCTGCGCAAAGCGGTGCTCGACATCGTCGCCGAGCGCGGCAAGATGCAGAACCCGGTGACCGGCTCCGGCGGCATGCTGCTGGGCACCGTGCGCGAGGTCGGGCCGGAGTCCCCGCTCGGCCTCAAACCGGGCGACCGGGTGGCCACGCTGGTGTCGCTGACGCTCACCCCGCTGCGCATCGACGACCAACTTTCGGACTGGGACGGTCAGGGGGAGCAGGTCCCGTGCAAGGGCACCGCCGTGCTCTTCGGCCGCTCGATCGCCGCCGTCCTGCCCGACGACGTGCCCGACCTGCTCGCGCTGTCCGTCTTCGACGTGTGCGGCGCGCCCGCGCTGACCTCGCGCGTCGTCGGTCGTCGGGCAGAGCTGCTTGCAGGCTCGCCCCATGGTCACGGGGACGTGTCAGTTTTGATCTTGGGCGGGGGCGGCAAGTCCGGGTCGCTGTCGCTGGCCGCCGCGCGGCGGGCCGGGGCGAAGCGGCTGGTCGCGCTCGTGCCGTTCGAGTCCGAGGCGGAGGTCGTGCGCGCGTCCGGCCTGGCCGACGAGGTCGTGGTCGCCGACGCGCGAGACCCGATCGCGGTGCTCAACGCAGTCGGCGAGACGGTCGACGTGACCGTGGTGTGCGTGGACGTGCCCGGCTGCGAGCACGGCGCGGTGCTGGCCACCAAGGACGGCGGCACCGTCATCTTCTTCTCCATGGCGACCTCGTTCTCCGCGGCCGCGCTCGGCGCCGAAGGGTTGGCCGCCGACGTCGAGATGCTGGTCGGCAACGGCTACGTCCCCGGCCACGCGGCGTTCGCCCTGGAGCTGTGGCGCGCGGAACCCGGGGTGCGCACGGTGTTCGAGGCGCGCGAACGGCAGACTTCCCGATCATGACGCGCATGAAGCTCCCGACCCTGCTGCACGGTGGCCGCATCCACAGCCAGGCCAGTTCGGACGCGACCGCGATGGCCGTCGAAGGCGACACCATCGTGTGGGTCGGCCAGGACGCGGTCGGTAAGGCGCTCTACCGCGACGCCGAGCAGGTCGACCTCGCGGGCGCGTTCGTCACCCCGGCGTTCGTCGACGCGCACGTGCACGCGACCTCGGCCGGGCTCCAGATCGAGGGCCTGGACCTGGCGGGATGCGGCTCGCTCACGGAGTGCCTGGACGCGGTGCGCCGGTTCACCACGGCCAACCCCGGCGCCTTGGCGTGGGGCCAGGGCTGGGACGAGACGAAGTGGCCCGAGGGGCGCCCGCCGACCCGCGCGGAGCTGGACGTCGCGGCCGGGGGAGAGGCGGTCTACCTCTCGCGGATCGACGTGCACTCCGCGCTCGCGAGTTCGGCGTTGATCGACCGCGTGCACTCGACGCGCGATGCGGTCGGGTGGTCCGCGGACGGGCCGCTGACCCAGGAAGCGCATCACCACGTCCGCCGAGCCGCACAGCGTTCGTTGACCGCGAGCCAGCGACGCTCCGCGCAGACGGCGTTCCTGCGGCGCGCGGCGGCGAACGGCATCGCTTCGGTGCACGAGTGCGCGGGGCCGGACATCTCCAGCGCCGAGGACCTCTCCGAGTTGATCGAACTGTCCACTGTGGAGGATGTTCCCGAGGTCATCGGATATTGGGGCGAGCTGAACGCCTTCGAGACGGCCAAGGAACTCGGAGTCCGCGGACTCGCCGGTGACCTGTTCGTGGACGGGGCGATCGGTTCGCGCACCGCCGCGTTGTGCGCGCCGTACACCGACCGCTCCGACACCTCGGGCGCGCTGTACCTCCGTGCCGACGACATCGCCGAGCATCTGGTCGGGTGCACGCGCGCCGGGTTGCAGGGCGGGTTCCACGTGATCGGTGACGCGGCGGTCGCCGAGGTCGTCGAAGGCTTCGCGCTCGCGGAGAAAGTCGTTGGGGCGCATGCGCTTTCGGCCGGACGGCACCGTTTGGAGCACCTGGAGATGGTGACCTCGGAGCAGGCCGAGCGGCTCGCGGCGTGGGGTGTCACGGCGTCGATGCAGCCGCTGTTCGACGCGGAGTGGGGCGGCGCCGAGGGCATGTACGCGCAGCGGCTCGGGCTGCCGCGTGGTGCTCAGCTCAACCCGTTCTCCCAGCTCGCCGCCGCCGGGATCGTGCTCGCGTTCGGCTCCGACGTGCCGGTGACGCCGGTCGCGCCGTGGGCCACCGTGCGCGCCGCTGTGCACCACCGCACTTCCGGGCTCGGCGTGTCACCGCGTGCGGCGTTCACCGCGCACACCCGCGGTGGGTGGCGAGCGTGCGGTGTCAACGACGGCGTCACCGGGACGATCAAGCCGGGTGCTCCGGCCACCTATGCGGTGTGGGAAGCCGGTGAACTCGTCGTCGCCGCGCCGGACAACCGCGTGCAGCGGTGGTCCACCGACCCGCGCTCCGGTGTTCCCGGGCTGCCGCGGCTGGACGTGGACGCACCGTTGCCGCGCTGTACCCGTACTGTCCGAAGTGGACGGACGATCTATGACGGAGGCTCAAGCCAATGACAAGGGCGTTGTTGGGACTGGACCAGGGGACTGTCGCGAGGGCGAGGGAACTGGCGGCGGCCGCGGCCGCCCCGGTGATCGAGCTCGCCAAGGCGCACACCACCGTCGCCGTCGAGCGCGCGACGCTGCGACTGGCCGGGATCACCGGAGCGGACAGCACGCACCGGGCGGGCGACGTGCCGTGGGTGAACCGGGTCGTCGACACCGTTCGTGACCACTGTGGACTGGAACAGGGCTCCCTGCTGCCGGTGTTCCACGCGTTGCGCGAGCACGACCTCGGCACGCTGACCGAACTGGCCGAGGCGACTGCCGCCGGGCAGGTCCGGTTCGCGCTGCCGGAGGGCAAGGACCGCGATCGGGCCGCGAAGGCCGCGCGATCGGCCGTGGGCAAGGGAATGCGGCAGGTCGACCGCAGCAGGGCGCAGCGGGCGAAACTGGTCGAGAAGATCGGCGACCCGCAGCAGCGGCCGTGGATCTACCTGATCGTCGCGACCGGCGACATCGACGAGGACGTCGTGCAGGCGTGCAACGCGGCGCGCGCCGGGGCCGACATCATCGCGGTGATCCGCTCGACTGGACAGTCCCTTTTGGACTACGTCCCGGAAGGCGCGACGCACCGCGGGTTCGCGGGCACCTACGCCACCCAGGAGAACTTCCGGATCATGCGGGCGGCGCTGGACGAGGTGAGCAAGGAGGTCGGCCGCTACATCCGGCTGACCAACTACGCGTCCGGGCTGTGCATGCCGGAGATCGCCGTGCTCGGCGGCCTCGAACGGCTGGACATGATGCTCAACGACTGCATGTACGGCATCCTGTTCCGCGATATCAACCCGATCAGAACCTTTGTGGACCAACGGTTCTCGCGCCAGGTGCACGCGCGCGCTGGCATCATCATCAACACCGGCGAGGACAACTACCTCACCACCGACGACGCCGTGGACGCCGCGCACACGGTGACGGTCTCGCAGCTGCTCAACGAGCGGTTCGCGCACGAGGCCGGGCTGCCGGACGAACTGCTCGGGCTCGGGCACGCGTTCGAGATCAACCCCGACCTGCCGGACTCGTTCCGGATGGAGCTGGCGCACGCGCTGCTGGCCCGCGAGGTCTTCCCGGACGCGCCGCTGAAGTGGATGCCGCCGACCAAGCACATGACCGGCGACGTGTTCCGCGGTCACCTGCTGGACGGCTTCTTCAACCTCGCCGGTGTCCTGACAGGACAGAGCATCCTGCTCGTCGGCATGATGACCGAGGCCGTGGTGACGCCGTTCCTGTCCGACCGCGACCTCGCCGTGGCCAACGTGCGCTACGTGCTCAACGCCGCGGGCAACCTCGCCGAGGACTTCCGCCCCGCGCCGGACGGCTTCATCGTCAAGCGCGCGCACCTGGTGCTGGACGAGGCCGTCGGGCTGCTGGAGCGCATCGGCCGCGACGGCCTGCTGAAGGCGATCGCCGAGGGCACGTTCGGCTTGATGAAGCGCCCGCCGGAGGGCGGCAAGGGCGCGGACGGCGTTGTGGTCAAGGCGGAGGAGTACTACAACCCCGCCATCGAGATGCTGGAGACGGGAGCCACCAAGTGACTTCTCGTTACGTCCGTCCCTACGGCGACACCACCGGCGACGGCATGGTGCAGATGTCGCTGACCGTGCCGGTGCCGCACGGCCCCAAGGCGGAGGGCGCCGCCGCGCAGCTCGCCGCGAAGATGGGCATCGAACCCGCGATGGTGGTGCACTCGCACGCCATCGGCCCGGACTTCACCTTCGTGGTCGTCTACGGTTCGGTGAAGCACCTGATCGACCTCGACGAGGTCAAGGTCGTCGAGCGCGAGTACCCGCTGCTCAGCCCGACCGAGATCAACACTTCGGTGAAGAAGTCGTTGCGGCGCAAGATGGTCGTGGTCGGCGCGTGCATCGGCACCGACGCGCACACCGTGGGCATCGACGCGATCCTCAACATCAAGGGCTTCGCCGGGCAGAAGGGCCTTGAGTACTACCGCGAGCTGCGCGTGGTGAACCTCGGCGCCCAGGTCGCCGTGCCGGACCTGGTGAAGCGCGCCCGTTCCGAGAAGGCCGACGCGGTGCTCGTGTCCCAGGTCGTGACGCAGCGCGACGCACACCTGTTGAACACCAAGGAGATGGCCGCCGCGTTCCGCGAGGCGATGGGCGAACGACGCCCGCTGCTCGTCGCGGGCGGCCCGCGCTTCGACCCGTTGCAGGCGGGCGAGCTCGGCGTGGACCGCGTCTTCGGGCGTGGCACCACCCCCGGCGAGGTCGCGAGCTTCCTCGTACACGCTATGTCCCACAAGGAAAAGGTGGCTTGATGTCGCTCGTCGAAGGCTTCACCGTGACGCACCGCCGGTACGTGCCGTACGCGCACGCGCACTACGGCGGGAACCTGGTGGACGGTGCGTACAGCCTCGGGCTGTTCGGCGATGTGGCGACCGAGCTGTGCATCCAGACCGATGGCGACGAGGGCCTGTTCGCCGGTTACGCCAACGTCGAGTTCCTCGCGCCCGTCCGCGCCGGTGACGTGGTCGAGGTGGCCGCGACGCTCACCCGCATCGGAAACCGTTCGCGCACAGTGGCTTTCGAGGCCCGCGTGGTGTGTCGCGCAGCCCCCGACCGCGGCCCGTCCTCCGCCGACGTCCTCGACCCGCCCTTGGTGGTCACCCGCGCCACCGGCACCGTGGTCGTCCCCATCGCCACGACATGACCGCCTCCACGTAGCCGGAGAACCCCGTTTCGTACTCATAACGGCCATTGAGAGCGCTCTTTACCCCGCTATGAGTACGAAACGGGAATTTGCGGTTCACATCGCGGAGGTTCAGCGGGTACGGGCGATGTGGCGCATGCACGTAGTTTACGCGAGCGAGCGCCCTGTCGCGGACCAAGCCGTGTCCCGAAGCGCTCCCCAACGTTCGTGACACCACCGCCCGTGCTCTCCCCCGAAACATCAGCTGGGCAGCCCAAAATCCCGTTTCGTACTCAAAACGGGTTTTTGGAGCGCTCTTTTTCCCGTTATGAGTACGAAACGGGATTTTTAGGCGGCGCGCGCGGGGGATGGGGTGTGCGGGCGGGTGGAGTGCATGGGCGGAGTTTACTTGGTAGGCGGAGTGCGGGCGGGCTTGTGGGGCTTGGGGGTTAGGAGGGGCGGCGGGGTTGGAGGCCGTCGAGGATGGCGTTGAGGCCGTAGGTGAAATGCTCGTCGCGGGTCTGGCGCATGTCGTCTACGCGACCGGCGGCGACGTGCGCGCGCAGGTGCGGGTAGGGCTCGGCGGCCTTCACCGCGGCGGGGGCCAGTTCGGCGACCCACTCCCGCTCGTCCTGGCCGCTGCGCGCCAAGGAGGTCAGCCACGCGGCCTCGCTGACGCCCATGCCGATCACGAAGGCCATCACGGCGCTGATCGCCTTGTCGGCCTCGACGGGACCGAACTCGCCCGCGCCCTCGAACAGGGCGAGCATGCGGTCGTTGAGCCGCATCACGTTGGGGCCCAAGTAGGACAGGCCGACCTGGCCGAGCAGTGACGCGATCCACGGGTGCCGCAGGATCATCGCGCGCACGCTGCCCGCGCACGCGGTGACGGACGCGCGCCAGCCCTCGGAGCCGTCGGGTACCTCGATCTCGCCGTAGACCTCGTCCACCACGAACTCGATCAGCTCGTCGCGGTTGGTCACGTGCCGGTACAGCGAGGTGGCCGCGGTGCCCATGCGCGTGCCGAGCGTGCGCATGCTGAGCGCCTCGACGCCCTCGGCGTCCAGCAGCTTCACCGCCTCGGCCACGATCTGCTCCCGGCTCAGGGTCTCCCGCTGCCGCCGGGGGCGGGTCCACGCCGACGCGATCTTCGGTTCGTCCGCCATCCACCGAGCGTAGCGCACGGTGTGCGCCTCTTGCGTACGCCGAGACCGTCTGCGTACAGTGTTCGCAACAAGGGAACAGTGTTCGCAAGGGAGAACGAGATGCGTGAACTGCTCGCCAAGAACGTCGAGTCGGGGGCCTTCCCCGGGATCGTCGCGCTGGTCGACCACGCGGGGGAGACCCGGGTCGAAGTGGCCGGGACGCTGCACGTGAACAGCACCGAACCGATGCGCCGGGACACGATGTTCCGGATGGCCTCGGCCACCAAGCTGGTCACGGCCGCCGCGGTGATGGCCCTGGTCGAGGAGTGCAGGCTGCGGCTGCACGACCCGGTCGACGAGTTGCTGCCGGAGCTGGCCAACCGCCGCGTGCTGACCAGCATCAGCGCCGACCTGGACGACACCGTGCCCGCGCACCGGCCGATCACCGTGTGGGACCTGCTGACCTTCACCTGGGGATTCGGTGCCGTGTTGGCCCCGCACGGCAGTCACCCGATCCAGGCCGCCATGACGGAACTGGGCATCGGCAGCGACGGCACCACGCCGAGCGCCATGCAGCCGGACGAGTGGATGCGCAGGCTCGGCACCCTGCCGCTGATGCGTCAGCCGGGGGAGAAGTGGCTCTACAACACCGGTTCCGACGTCCTCGGCGTGCTGATCGCACGCGCCTCCGGCAAGTCCTTCGGCGAGTACCTGCGCGAGCGGTTGCTGGAGCCGCTCGGCATGTGCGACACCGGATTCTTCGTGCCGGAGGACAAGATCCACCGCCTGCCGACGAGCTACGCACATGACCCGGAGACCGGCGGGCTGGTCGTGTGGGACGAGGCGAAGGGCGGCAAGTACAGCAGCCCGCCGCCGTTCGAGGTGGGCGGGGACGGCCTCGTCTCCACCGCCGACGACTACCTGGCGTTCTACCGGATGCTGCTCAACAAGGGCACGCACAACGGCGAGCGCGTCCTGTCGCGCGCCGGGGTCGAGCTGATGACCGGTAACCACCTCACCGCCGAGCAGATGGACGGCAACGTCTTCAGCGACCACGGCGGCTTCGGCCTCGGCATGGGTGTGCGCACCGTGCGCCGCGGCCACGCCTCGATCGGCCAGTTCGGCTGGGACGGCGGCCTCGGCACCTCGACGCAGGCCGACCCGGAGCGGCAGCTCACCGGCATCCTGCTCACCCAGGTCGCGCAGGACAGCCAGGACACGCCCCGCCTGATCAAGGACTTCTGGACCACCGCCTACCGGGAGATCGACTAGGTTCGGCCGGGTGACGGACGTGCGGCGGATCGCCGAGGACGTGTGGGCGTGGGTCGGACCCGGGCGCGGCTGGGGGTGGAGCAACGCCGGAGTCGTTGGCGGACAAGGACAAGCGCTGCTCGTCGACACGCTCTACGATCTCCGGCTGACCCGGGAGCTGCTCGCGTCCGCGGACAAGGTGCTCGACGGGCGCCCGATCACCGACGCCGTCAACACCCACGCCAACGGTGACCACTGCTTCGGCAACGAGCTGCTGGGTGCCGACGTGCGCATCCACGCGGCCCGGGAGACCGTGCCCGGGATGCACGAAGCCCCGCCGCACTACATGGCCGCGATCCTCCAAGCCGATCTCGGGCCCGTGCTCACGCCCTACATGCAGAAGGCGTTCGGGCCGTTCGCGTTCGACGAGATCACGCTGCGCGAGCCGAACGCGCTCTTCGACGGCAGTCACACCCTCGACGTCGGCGGGCGGGCGGTGCACCTGCACGACCTCGGGCCCGCCCACACCGAGGCCGACACGGTCGTGCACGTGCCCGACGCCGGAGTCCTCTTCGCCGGGGACCTGTTGTTCGTCGAGTCCACGCCGATCATGTGGGCCGGGCCGTCCCGCACCTGGATCGCCGCCTGCGACCGCATGATCGCGATGGACCCGGCGGTGGTGGTGCCCGGCCACGGCCCGATCACCGGGCAGGACGGCATCCTGGCGATGCGCGGCTACCTCTCGCACGCCTTCGAACACGCCCAGGCGGCGCACGCGCGGGGCGAGAGCGTCGAGGAGGCGGGGCTGGGCTTCGACAGGCCCCTACGCCGGGTGGGAGAACCCGGAGCGGATCGTGATCACGATGCACGCGCTCTACCGCGAGCTCGACCCGGCGTGGCCCGTGGTGGACTCCGTGACGATCTTCCAGATCATGGCCGAGTGGGACCGCCGCCGCGGGGGCGCATGATCAGCGCGGTGATGTAGTAGGAGCACGGCTCCGGTCCGGGGTTGGCGAAGCCGTGCACGACGTCCGCCGCGAAGTACGCCGAGTCGCCCGCGGTCAACGTCAGCCGCTGTTCGTCCACGGTGAGCACGAGGGTGCCTTCCTGCACGACCACGTACTCGTGCGAACCGGACGCGTAGGCGGGGAAGTCACCCGCGTCGCAGCCCGGGGGCAGCTCGGTGCGCAGGAGTTCGACGTTCACCCCGGGCACCACGGGCGACAGGATGGTGCGCCGCCAACCGCCGGGGTGGTCGGAGACGTCCTGGTCGGCCGCGCGCCGGACGATCACGCGGTCCTGCGCGGGTTCGGTGACGAGCTTGGCCAGCGGGACGCCGAGGCCGTCGGCGATGCGGGAGAGCACCGTGACGGTCGGCGCCTTCGCCGCGCGCTCCACCGAGGACAGCATGCTCACGCTCACCGAGCTGCGGTCGGCCAGCTCCTGCAGCGTCAGGCCGCGTTCCGCGCGCAGCTCCTGCACGCGTTCGCCGAGAACTCCCAGGTCCAGCATGTGCGCTATAGTAGATGCAGTTCTCCTATAGCGAAACGGAGGGGTCGTGGAGATTCGTCAGGCGTGGCCGGGTGATCTCGGGGCGGTCGGGCAGATCTACGGGCACCACGTCACCGGCGGTGTGGCCACCTTCGACGAGCGGCCGCCGAGCCTGGCCGACTGGCGGAGCGCCTACTGGAAGATCGCCGCGACCGGGCTGCCGTTCCTGGTGGCCGAGGACGACGGCCGGGTCGTCGGCTACGCGCTCGCCAAGCCCTGGCGCGACCGGCCCGCCTATCGCGCCACCGCGGAGGAGTCGATCTACCTCGCCCCGGAGGCCGCGGGTCGCGGTGTGGGGACCGCGCTGCTCACGCGGCTGCTCGACGACTGCGCGCGGACCGGGATCAGCGAGGTGCTCGCCGTCGTGGTGGACACCGGTGACCCCGCCTCGCTGCGGCTGCACCGCCGGTGCGGCTTCGTCGAGACGGGCCGCCTGGCGCGGGTGGGGCGCAAGCACGGCCGCGTGCTGGACACCGTGCTCTTGCAGTGCTCGCTGGAAAGCTGGTCGAGCCGCGCGCTTCTGGGGAGCGCCTGAAACCGAACTTGACTAGGTAAAACCCGGATTGGGCTGTCCGGGTGACCCCCACCCGCCGTTGGCCGCTCGGCACCGACAGCTCGTCGCGCCGTACCGGCTGTTTGCCACGCGCGCAAGATCCACTCGACAGAATTGGCCTGTCGCCGAGCGCGTGGGACGGGAGCCAGATGAGCGTGGAGCGGGTGTCACAGCAGCCGTCGCGGCCCAGTCCGGCCGTGCTCGCCCCGCGCCGCCGCCGCGTCCACCTCGGCCCGGCGGGTCGAGGTCCGCGCCCGGTGAGCGCGATCCCGGTGCGGCGGCCCGCCGTCCGCAAGCGCAATGCCTGCTTCCTCGCCCCGCTGGTCCGCCGCACCCGCCGCTGGTCACCCGCGATGCGGCAGGCGGTGTTCACCATGGTGCCGCTGATCACCTTCGGCGCGGTCTCCATGCTCGCGGGCCCCGCCGTCGCCGCGATCATCCTGGCGTCGCTGTTCGGCGGTGCCGCGCTCTGCCGCTGGCACGGCTGAGCCACTTCGGCCGGGCCAAATCCGGGGATGCCGCTCACCGCTCCGCCACTGCGGCTCGGCGGCCGTTTGCGCCACTGGCAAGCGCGACCGGCAAACCGCCCGGTCAGGTGCGCAGGCGGCGTGTTCAGCTGTCTCCGCCGAACCGCCATGACCGGAGCAGGCCCGCGGGCCCGCGAAGCACGCGCGGAAGCCGAAGCCGAAACAGACGCGGCGTGATCGACGACTGGGGCACCGCCGGGCGGCTGATCAGCTACACCGCCGTGGCCGCGGTCGCTGCGGTCACCGCGTCGGGTAGGAGTGGAACCCGCGGCCCGTCTTGCGCCCCAGGTGCCCCGCGCACACCAGGTCGGCCAACAGCCTGCTCGGCGCGAAGCGCGGGTCGTTGGTGTACTCCTGGAGCACCACCAGTGAGTCCAGCACCGTGTCGAGGCCGATCAGGTCCGCCGTGGCCAGCGGTCCCATCGCGTGCCCGAGGCAGTCCTGGAAGATCTTGTCCACTGTGGACGGATCGGCGGTCTGCGCCTGGACGACGTGCGCGGCCTCGTTCACCGCGAGCAGCACAACGCGGGTGGAGACGAACTCGCGCACCACGAGGCCCTGTTTGCCGAGGTCGGCCAGCAGCGCCAGCGTCCGGTCCACGGTGTTGTCGCTGGTCAGCGCCCCCCGGACCACTTCAACCGGGCGCCTGAGCGGCGCCGGGTTCATGAAGTGGGTCGCCAGCACCCGGTCCGGCCTGCGCGTGTTCGCGGCCAACCGCTCCACCGGCACAGTCGACGTGCACGAGGCGAGCACCGCGTCCGGGCGGCACACCGCGTCCAGCTCGGCGAAGATCTTGTCCTTGAGCGCCAACCGTTCAGGGGCGCACTCGATCACGAAGCAGGCCGCGGTCAGGTCGGTGATCTCCGTCGTCCAGCGCACCAGGGCCAGCGCGTCCGGCGGCGGCGCCGACGGCAGCCTGCGCAGCTGCTTGGCCAGCCGCAGTCCCTCGCGCAGCCGGTCGATCCCGCGCGTGAGCGCCCCGGGCACCGGGTCGACCACGATCACCTCGCGGCCCGCCTCGGCCAGGCACTGCGCGATCCCCGCGCCCATCGTGCCCGCGCCGACCACCCCGATCGGCCGGGCGCCGTTCATGCCGACTCCTTCGTCACCGCAAAGTCCCTACCACGCGCATCCCGGCCGATCCAGCCTTTTCTTGATATGGCAAGGATATTGCGGCCATAAAGGGCGTCGATAAATTCTGTGTTCCGCGCGGTGCTCCGACCACGCTCGGGGGAGAGGGCATGACTGGACTCCTGGCGCACCAACGATTCGCCGATGCCGCGGCGCGTTCGCCGGAGGACGTCGCGGTGCTGCCGGGCGCACCCGGCGATCGTCCGATGACTTTCGCCGAGTTGGACGCCCGGGTCAACGGGCTCGCGCACCGGCTCGTCGAACGCGGTGCCGGACCGGAGGACCTGGTCGGCCTCAGCCTTCGGCGTGGCCCGGGAATGGTCATCGGCGTCCTCGCGGTGCTCAAGGCCGGTGCGGCCTACGTGCCCTTCGATCCCGGGCATCCGGCCGAGCGCGTCGAGCGGCTCGCCGCGGAAGCCGGGCTGTGCGCCATGGTGACCGACCGCGACATCGCGGACGCGGGCATGCGGGCCGACGCGCCGGGAGTTTCCGTACAGCCCGAAAATTCGGCCTATCTCATGTTCACCTCGGGCTCGACGGGGCGGCCCAAGGGCGTGCTCGTCGAGCACCGCGGTCTGGCCCGCCAAGCCGACGCGTGGGACGAGCTGTACGGATTGTCGGCGGCGCCACCGCATTTGGTCTCGGTGAGCGCGTTGACCGTGGACGTGTTCTTCGCCGACGTGCTGCGCTCGGTGTGCTTCGGCGGCAGCATTGTGATCGCTCCCACGGACGTCGTCACCAGCCCGCGCGCCCTGCTGGACCTCGTGCGGCGGACCGGGGCGGACGCGCTCGAACTGCTGCCCAGCCTGGCGAAGGCGCTGCCCGGGGAGCTCCCGCCGCTTCGGCTGGTGTCGGTGGGATCGGAGGCGTGGCACGCCGAGGACTGCCGCGAGCTGCTGGCCCGCGTCGCGCCGGGCACCACGGTGGTCAACGCCTACGGCGCGACCGAGACCATGATCGACGCCTGTGTTGCCAGACCGGAAACGGATTCACTCGGCTCGGTCGTCCCCGTCGGCCGACCGGTCTCGGGAAGCGCCGTGTACGTGCTTGGAGTCGATCTCAAGGCAGCTGAGACCGGTGAGATCTATGTCGGCGGGGAAGGGTTGGCGCGGGGGTACCACCGGCTGCCCGCGCTGACCGCGGAGCGTTTCGTCGCCGACCCGTTCGCCGGGCCGGGCGCGCGCATGTACCGCACCGGTGACCTGGGCCGGATTCGCCCGGACGGCCAGCTCGAAGTGCTCGGCCGCGCCGACGACCAGGTGAAGGTCCGGGGGTTCCGCGTCGAGCCGGGCGAGATCGAGAACGCTCTCCTCGCGCACCCGGCCGTGACGCGGGCGGCCGTCCTCGTGCGGGACCGGCGGCTCGTCGGCTACGTGGTCCCCGAGGTTCCGGATCTCCGCGAGTTCCTCCGGGCGCGGCTGCCGGGTCACATGGTTCCCGCCGTGATCGTCGGTCTGGACGAGTTCCCGTTGCTGTCCTCGGGGAAGGTCGACCGGCGGGCCCTTCCCACGCCCGCCATGTCATCGTCGACGCCGCCGAGAACGCCACGCGAGCGCGCTGTCGCGGAGATCTGGCAGGACGTCCTCGGCGTGCCGGAGATCGGGATACACGACGACTTCGTGGAGCTGGGCGGGGATTCCCTGCTGGGCATGCAGATCATCGCCCGGCTCGGCATCTCGGCTCCGGTTCGGGCCTTGTTCGAGCGCCCCACCGTCGCCGAGTTCGCCGCCGCCGACTTCTCCTCGCTCGGTGAACCGATCGAGGCACGTGGTGATCTACTTCCGCTTTCCTTTGCCCAGCAACGGTTGTGGTTCCTCCACGAGTACTCGCCGGGGCCGGAGTACAACCTCAGCATCGGCCTGCGGTTCACCGGCGAAGTGGACGTCGACGCGCTGCGCGAGGCGGTGAACCGGCTCGTCGAACGGCACGAGTCGCTGCGCACGACCTTCGACGCAGTGGATGGTCGGGGCGTCCAAATCGTCCATCCGCCTTCGCCTGTGGAGCTTGAGGTCGGCGAAGCGGACCCGGGCCAGGTGTTCGACCTTCGCAGCGGTCCGTTGTTCCGCGCGCGGCTCGTCGAGCCGGATCTGCTCGTGCTGACGATGCACCACATCATCTCGGACGGATGGTCGATCACGGTTCTGCTGGAGGATCTGCGCGACTGCTACGAGAGGCGAGTTGTTCCTTCTACCGCACGGTATGCGGACTATGTGGTGTGGCAACGGGAACGCGCGGACGGCGATGTCGGCTACTGGCGGGAGAAGCTGGCCGAGCCCACGGCGCTGGAGCTGCCCACCGATCGGCCTCGACCCGCGACTCCGAGCGGAGCCGGGGGCACGCGGACTGCGACCATTCCGGCTGCCGGACTGCGGGAGTTGGCGCGAGCCAACGGGACCACGCTCTTCACGACCTTGATCGCGGCAACCAAGGTCCTGCTCGCCCGGCATTGCGGACAGGACGACGTGCTGCTCGGCACCGCCGTCGCGGGCCGGGATCGCCCGGAGTGGGAACGCGTGGTCGGGTTCTTCGCCGGGACGGTCGCCCTGCGGTCCACAGTAGACGGATCGCAGCCGTTCGACGCCTTCGTCGGTGATGTCCGGCAGACTGTGCTCGACGCGATGGCGCACTCCGACGTCCCGTTCGAGCGAGTGGTGGACGAGCTTGCGCCACAACGTGATCCCGGCCGCGTCCCACTGCTTCAAGCGCTGGCGGTGATGCGCGCGTCCGCGCCGGTCACGTGGGAGCTGCCCGGACTCAGCGCGGTCGAGGTCGACCTGCCGATGGTGTCCGCGAGCTTCGACCTCGTGCTGGAGTTCCAGGAGGTCGGCGAGGAGATCCGGGTCTTCGCGAACTACGACGCCGACCTGTTCGACCCGGCCACAGTGGACAGGATGCTGGCGCGGCTCGGGGTTCTCGTCGACGGTGTGATCGCGGAGCCGTCGCGGCCGCTCGGCGACCTGCCGTTGCTGCCCCCGGCCGAGCGTCGTCAGGTCGAGGCCGACTGGAACGCGACGGGCACGGACGAAGAGGGCAGTGGCCTCGCGCACGAGCGGTTCGAGTCGTGGGTGCGGTCGGCACCGGACGTGTGCGCGGTGATCCACGGGTCCGCGCGGATGAGCTACGCCGAGCTGGATCGACGCGCGAACTTCTTGGCGCACAAGCTGATCGCGCGGGGCGTTGGGCCGGAGGCGCTGGTCGGCGTCTGCCTGGAGCGCGGAGTCGATCTCGCGGTCGGCGTGCTGGCGGTGCTCAAGGCGGGTGGCGTCTTCGTTCCGCTCGACCCGGACTACCCCGCCGATCGGCTGGCGTTCATGATCGCTGACTCCGACGCCGCAGTGCTCGTGTCGACCGTAGAACTGGCCCCGCGCTTGCCCGTGCACTCGGCGGAAGTCGTCTTCGTGACGGACGAAGTCTCGGACAACTCGCCGAAGACCTTTGTACAGCCGGACAATCTGGCCTACGTCGTCTACACGTCGGGCTCGACCGGTCGGCCCAAGGCGGCGATGATCTCGCACAGATCGCTGTGCAACAGCGCGATGGACGGCCGCCGCCGGTGGGAGCTCGGGCCGGACAGCCGGGTCCTGCTGCACCTTTCCGTCAGCTTCGACGGCGGGGTGTGGGCGTTGATGACACCGCTGTTGTCCGGGGCGACCGTGTCGATGAGCCGCGCGGGGGAGATCGACTTCGCCGAGCAGGTGCGGCAGGACCAGGTCACCGTGGTCGCGCTGCCACCCGCCTTGCTGTCCACTGTGGACCCTTCGAGGGTGCCGAGTCTGCGCTCCGTGCTCGCCGGGGGTGAGCTGTGCACCGCCGAGCTGGCCGGGCGGTGGCTCGGGCCGAACCGCGAGTTCGTCAACATCTACGGGCCGTGCGAGGCCACGCTGATCTCCACGAC
Organism: Allokutzneria sp. A3M-2-11 16; assembly: GCF_024213555.1. Lineage (GTDB taxonomy): Bacteria > Actinomycetota > Actinomycetes > Mycobacteriales > Pseudonocardiaceae > Allokutzneria. Next base: position 541,311 of record NZ_JANAVO010000003.1, read on the forward strand.
CATGCGGATCACCAAGAGGGAGCAGCGCGGTAGCGCTCCGATCGGCCGCCCCATCGCCAACATGCGGCACCACGTGCTGGACAGCAGGCTCCGCCCCGCGCCGGTGGGCGTGACCGGCGAGTTGTACCTCGCGGGTGCAGGAGTGGGGCGTGGGTACTTCAACCGGCCCGGCGGAACCGCGGAGCGGTTCGTCGCGAACCCCTTTGGCAACCCGGGATCGCGGATGTACCGGACCGGTGATCTGGTGCGGTGGTTGCCGGACGGCACGTGCGAGTTCGTCGGCCGCGTCGACGACCAGGTGAAGGTGCGGGGTTTCCGCGTTGAGCCGGGTGAGATCGAGTCCGCGCTGCTGGACCTTCCCGGCGTGCATCAGGCCACTGTGATCGTCCACAAGGGACGGTTAGTGGCTTATGTCGTCTCGGAGCGGACCGATCTCCGGGCCGATCTCGCTCAGCGGTTGCCCGGTTATCTCGTGCCCCAGGTGTTCGTCCCGCTCGACGAGATTCCGCGGACCCCGAATGACAAGGTGGACCGGAAGGCGCTGCCGGAGCCCGTGTTCGCCGCCGACTCGGAGCACGTGGAGCCGCGCACACCGGAAGAGCGGACGCTCGCGGAGATCTGGGCGGACGTGCTGGGCGTGGACCGGGTGGGCGTCGAGGACAACTTCTTCGAGCTGGGCGGGGACTCCATCCAGAGCATTCGCGTAGTGGCCAAGGCGCATGAGGCCGGACTGCGGATCACCACCAAGGACCTGTTCCTGGTACAGAAGATCAGTGGCCTGGACGTCCGTCCGGTCGAGGCGTGGACGCAGAAGAGTACAGAGGACACTTATCCGCTCACGCCGATGCAGAAGGGTTTGCTCTACGACTCCCTCGCGGGCGGCGATGTGGATGTTTACGCGATGCGGGTCGCCCTGACTCTCGAAGGCGTCACTGACGAGCACGTCCTCGGGCGCGCCTGGCAGGTGGTCGTCGATCGCATTCCCACGCTGCGCAGCACAGTGCACTGGGAGGATCGCGACGAGCCCGTCCAGGTCGTGCATCCTAAGGTCGAGCTTCCGATCGAGTACGTGGACGACGCTTCCCACGTGCTCGAACGCGACCGGACGCGGAGCTTGGACCTGCGCGTGGCGCCGCCGATGCGCATCACCATTGCCAGGCTCGACGAGCGGCGCGTGTACGTGCTCTGGACGACGCACCACCTGTTCATGGACGGGTGGAGCCTGTCCGAAGTGTTGGGCGATGTGCTTGCCGCATATGGCGAACTGGTCGAAGGGCGCGAGCCCACCGTGGTGCCGAGGACGCCGTTCCGGGACTATGCAGCGTGGCTCAGCAGCCGTTCCCACGACGTGGCGCATTGGCGCGAACGACTGGCGGGCTGTACATCGACTCCGTTGCCGTATGACCGCAAACCCGTTGCTGGACATCGCATTCGATCGATCGGGAAGCTGACCGCCGAAGTGCCGGTCGAGCCGATCCGTGAGTTCGCGCGGCGGCACCACATCACCGTGAACACGGTTGTCCAGGGCGCCTGGGCGCTGTTGCTGGCGCGGCACTCCGGCTCGGATGACGTGGTGTTCGGGAGTGCTGTGTCGACCCGTCCGGCCGATCTGCCCGGCGCGGAGACAGTGATCGGGTTGCTGCTCAACACCATTCCAGTTCGCGTCCGGATCGACGATCGGTCGGTGCTGGACTGGTTGACAGAGTTGCAGCGGCGACACGTGACCGATCGCGAGGTCGACTTCGAGCAGAGGGCCGGGCTGTTCGACTCGGCGATGTCATTTGGCGATCTGCCGGAGGATGCGGAGGATATCGCCGAGGGCGGAGTACGGGTGGCGCACGTCGATGGTGACGATACGACGAGTTATCCGTTGAGCCTCAACGCCCGGAGCGCCGACAACCTCTTCCTCCGGCTCGTCTACGACCGCGAGCTGTTCGACGAGTCGACCGCGCGGTTGTTGCTGGAGCAACTGTCCACTGTGGTGGGTGAGCTGATCGCAGCACCCGATCGCTCGCTGGCCGAGGTGCCGCTGTCCAGGTCCGTTGCGGTTCTCGACGGCGGACCGGGCGCCGAGCCGGTCTGCGCGCAATCGTTGTTCACCGCTCGGGATGGCGTGGCGTGGGAGTTCGACGAAGGGTCGATGAGCTATGCGGAGCTGGACGCGAAGGCCAACCGAGTCGCGCATCACCTGATCGGCCGGGGCGTCGGGCCGGAGGTACTGGTCGGGGTCGGCATGGCGCCGGGCGTGGACTGGGTGGTGGCGATCCTCGCGGTGCTGAAGGCGGGCGGGGCGTTCGTGCCGCTGGACCCCGCGCTTCCGCCGGACCGCATCAAGTGGATCACCGAGAACGCCGGGATCACCTTGGTGCTCAACGATATCAACGGGCTGGCCACCGGGTCGGGAACAGCGCCGAAGGTCGATGTCTCGGTGGACAACCCGGCCTACGTGATTTACACGTCGGGGTCTACGGGCACCCCGAAGGGGGTGGTAGTCACGCATCGCGGCGTGCACAGCATGGTTGCGGCGCAACGCGCGCAGTTCGACGTCCGCCCGGGCTCGCGCGTCCTCCGGTTCGCGGCTCCGGGTTTTGACGCGGCCTTCTGGGAGCTGGCCATGGCGCTGTTCACCGGGGCCACTTTGGTTGCTGAAGAGCCGACCCACATGACGCTGCCGCCGAGCGCGCTCGCCGTGATGGGGTCGGTCCCCTCGGGGGCCACGGTCATCGTGGCCGGAGAGGCGTGCCCACCGTCCCTTGTGGACAGCTGGTCGACAGGGCGCCGGATGGTCAACGCCTACGGACCGACCGAGTCGACGGTGTGCGCGACGATGACCGGGCCGCTGTCACCGGGCGACGCAGTGGGCATCGGTGTGCCGCTTCCGGGGACGCGGGCGTACGTCCTGGATGCCTCGCTGCGGCCGTGCGCCGAAGGGATTCCTGGCGAGCTGTTCCTAGCCGGAGTTGGCTTGGCCAGGGGATATTTGGCCGATTTCGCCCGCACGGCGGAGCGCTTCGTCGCTGATCCGTTCGGGCCGCCCGGAACACGGATGTACCGCACGGGCGACCGCGCGCGGTGGTTCGGAGCACGCCTTGAATTCATCGGGCGCAGCGACGAGCAGGTCAAGGTGCGCGGTTTCCGCGTGGAGCCCGGCGAGGTCGAGGCCGCTTTGACCAGGCATCCCAAGGTGGTCCAAGCCGCGGTGAGCGCGGTCGGTGAAGGCGCTGCGCGGCGGCTGGTCGCCCATGTCGCGGCCGTAGGAGTCGCGGCGGACGAGCTCCGTGACTTCCTCGGCGGGCAGCTGCCGGAGTACCTGGTGCCGTCGGAGTTCGTGATCCTGGAGCGCTTGCCGGTGACCGTCAACGGGAAGGTCGAGCGCGCCGCGCTGCCACAGGCGTGGAGCAGGGCGGAAGCGAACATGGTGCGGCCGCGCACCGACGCCGAGCGGGTGGTCGCCGCGATCTGGGCCGATCTGCTGGAACGGCCGGAGATCGGGGTACGGGAGAAGTTCTTCGAGGCTGGGGGTTCTTCGTTGACGGTACTGGAGCTGGTCAACCGCTTGAGAGCGGCCGGGGCGGGCGAGGTGACCGTTGCGGAGTTGCTAGAACGGTCCACTGTGGAGTCCATGGCGCTCCTGCTCGCGCCTTCCGACGACGGGGACCACGAGCTGTGAGCATCGCGATCATCGGTGTCGGCCTTGCGTTGCCGGACGCGGACAGCCTGGACGCCCTGCACGCCAACCTCTTCTGCGGCCACAGCAGCGTCCGCGCCCCGAGTGCGGAGCGCGCGCTGCACTCGAACGGCGCCGCCTACGCCGAACTCGGCTACCTCGACCGGATCGACCTGTTCGACCACCGGTTCTTCGGGATCTCCCGCCGCGAGGCCGAACTCATGGACCCGCACCAGCGGATGAGCCTCCAGCTGGTGCACGCCGCGATCGAGAACGCGGGGTACGCGCCCGGTGCGCTGCGCGGCTCCCGAACCGCGGTGATCATCAGCGCGCCGCGTTCGGACTACCCCAGCTCGGAAGACGAGCCGCAAAGCATTCTGGGCACCCTCGCGTCCGCGGCGGCGGCCAGGATCGCGTACCTGTTCGACCTCCGTGGACCGGTGAAGGTCGTCGACACGGCGTGCAGCGGCAGCCTGGTCGCGCTCGCCGCGGCCGTGCAGGAACTGCGCAGCGGTCGCGTCGATCTCGCCGTCTCGGGTGGGTTGAGCGTGCAGACGTCGTTGCCGGAGCAGGACTACGAGCTGCGCGGAGTGCTGTCGAGCAGCGGCCGGTGCCGTCCGTTCGACGCCGGAGCCGATGGCGCGGTCGGTGGCGAGGGCGGTGGGTTCGTGCTGCTCAAGCGGTTGTCGGCGGCGCTGGCCGATGGCGACCACATCCATGGCGTGCTGCGCGGGATCGCCGTGAACCACAACGGGTTCCGGGCGACGAACATGGGTGCTCCGGATCAGAACGCGCAGGCCGAGGTGATCACGGCGGCGTGGCGCGATGCCGGAGTGGACGCGGTCGAGCACGTGGAGTGCCATGGCTCGGGGACTTCTCTCGGTGACGTCGTGGAGATCGCGGGACTGCGTCGCGGGCTGGGTGATGCGGAGTGCACGGTCGGCGCGGTGAAGTCGAACCTCGGGCACCTGGACCACGCGTCGGGCATGGCGGGCCTGTTCAAGATCCTGGCGGGCGCCCGGCACGACGCGCGGTACGCGACGGTCAACTTCGAGACGCCCAACCCGATGATCGACTTCGGTGATCGCGTGCGGGTGAGCACCGAGTCGGGTGCGGGAGCACCACAGCTGTCCGGGCTGAGTTCGTTCGGCCTCACCGGGACCAACGCGCACGCGGTGGTCGAGTGCCCTGCCGCCCGGCCGGTTTTCGAAGGCTTCGGGCCTCAGCTGATCACGCTGTCGGCGAAGACCCCGGAGTCGTTCGCGCGGTACTGGACGCGGTTGCGGGAGTCGCTGGACGGTGATCTGGCGTCGATCGCCCACGTGCTGAACCGCGGCCGGGATGATCACCCGTATCGTCGTGCGTACATTGTGGACAGTGCGACCGAACTGGTCGAACGTTTTCAGACCCCGGCGGAGCCGGTCAGCCCGCGGCCCGTCGTGTTCCTGTTCTCCGGCGACGCCTTCCCGGCTGATGTGGTCCGGCGGCAATACGAACTGGCGACACAGCTCCGCGCGCTCGGCGTTTCTGAGAGCCGGATGGTGGGTTCGGCCGGAGGCAACCTCGCCGTTCGTGTCCTTCGTGGACAGTTGGCCCTCGATGCCGCGCAGGACGTCGAGCCCAGCGATGAGGTCAACCTCGCCGGGCTCGAACGGGCGGTTCGGGGATTCCTCGACGACAACGCCGTGCTCGTCGAGATCGGACCGGACGGAGTGCTGTCGAGGCGGATCGCCGAGCTGGTGCCCGACCTGCCCATCGTGACCCTTGCCGAAGGTCCGCTTCAAGCCGTGGCGCAGCTCTACGAACTGGGCGTGACGATCGATTGGGAGCGGCATTACGAGGGCGCGAGAATCCCGCGCATCGAGCTACCGGGCACGGTGTTCGAGCCGGTCTCGTGCTGGACCACGGGGACCGCCGCTCCGGCGCCGACTGCATCGAAGGGGGTGGAGGAGTGGGTGATCGACCGGTGGCGCCAGCTGCTCAAGGCCGATGACGTGCACGCGGGTTCCAACTACTTCGAGCTGGGCGGAACCTCGATCGCGGGCATCACGGTACTTCGCGAGGTCGAGCAGCACTTCGGTGTCCCGCTGGCCTTCGCCGATCTCTACGAGCACCCGACCGCGCGGAAGCTCGCGGCGCTGATCGAGCAGCGAACATCCGTTGTGGACAGTTCTGAGTGGACGATTCCGCTGCTGGAGCGCGGCGGCCGGTTGCCGTTGTCCTTCAACCAGGAACAGCTGTGGTACTTGGACCGGCTGAACCCGGGCTCGCCGCTCTACAACATTCCGGCTGACCTCCGATACCGCGGTCCGCTCGACGTCGACGTGCTGCGCGCGGCGCTGCGGGACTTCGCCCAGCGGCACGAGGTACTGCGGACTCGGATTCCCGACGATGACGGGTTGCCGTACGTGGTGGCCGATCACGCCGGACCCGACCTGCGGATCGTGGATGTCGGCTCCGAGGACGACCTGCGCCGGGCGATGGACGACGATGCTCGGCAGCCGTTCGACCTGGCGACTGGGCCGCTGGCGCGCACGACGCTGTTCCGGTTGACGCCGGAGGACCACGTGTTGCAGGTGACGTGGCACCACATCGTGTTCGACGGGTGGACTCCGGCGATCTTCCTGCGGGATCTGTCAGAGCTCTACCAGTCCAGAGTGGACGGACGCGCTCCAAAGCTGCCTTCGCTGCCGGTGCAGTACGCGGATTTCGCGGCCTGGCAACGATCCGTGCTCCAGGGTGAGCGGCTGCGGGAAGGGCTGCGGTACTGGGAGAGCACCCTCGCTGACATCCGCGCTCGTGAGTTGCCGCTGGATCGGCCGCGCCCGGAGGTCCAGTCGTTCGCGGGTGGCCTGCTGGAGTTCGTGCTCGACCCGGACGATGCCGTGCGGTTGCGCGAGTTCAGCAAGGCACAGGGCGTGACGACGTTCGTGACGATGCTCGCGGCGGTCGACGCGCTGCTGTACCTGTGGGCGGGCCAGGAGGACGTGGTCGTCGGCTCGGCCACCACCGGGCGGACCAACCCCTCGACCCACGAGCTGGTCGGATACTTCAACAACCTGCTGCCGTTCCGCACGCGGGTGGACGGCGCGGTGAGCTTCCGCGAGTTGGTGCGGCGGTGTTCGGCCACGGTCACCGGGGCGCTCGACCACGAGGAGGTGCCGCTGTCGAAGATCGTTTCGCACCTCGGCGTGGGGCGGGACGCGTCGCGGCAGCCGTTGTTCACCGTGGCCTACACCCACCAGAACACCGCGACGCACTCCGGTGCGATCGCGGGACTGGAACTCGCGCCCAGCGGCTTGGGCATCGCGCCGGGAACCTCGAAGTTCGACCTGACTCTGGGCGTCGCCGATCAGGACGGCGGCGAGATGCGCGGCTACCTGGAGTACGCGGCCGACCTGTTCGACGAATCCACCATGCGGCGTGTCGCGGAGCTGTTCGCGAGGGTGGTCACGGCCGCGATGGCTAACCCTTCGCTGAGCCTGGATTCGTTGTTGGACAAGGATGATCGTCAGTTCTGGGAGCTGGTCCGAGCGCACGCCGAGGAGCGGCCCGCACACCCGGCAGTGGTGGATGGGCGTCCGTACACATACGCGGAGATCGACGCGCTCGCCGGTCGTTTGGCAGCGCGCTTGCTTGAAGCTGGAGTGCGGCCGTCGACGCCGATCCCGGTGCTGGCCGAGCGCGGTGTCGAGCTGGTGGTCGGTTGGCTCGGCGTGATGCGAGCCGGTGCGGCCTTCGTTCCGGTCGATCCGGCCAACCCGGCCGCGCGGATCGCAACCATGCTGGATGAGATCGCCGGTCCGGTTGTGGTTGTCGGGTCTACTGTTCCGTGCGATCGCGCATCTCTCCCCGCGATGCACTTCGACGGGCCGATCGGGGAAGGCCCGCGGTCGGAGCTGGCGTACGTCGCTTACACCTCCGGCTCGACCGGTCATCCGCACGGCTGCGAGATCGAGCGCCGCAGCCTGCAGAATCTCGTGCAGTGGTACGGGTCTCTCGTCGGTATGTCCAATTCGGACAGAACGTCGCAAGTGTTCGCGGCCGGTTTCGACGCCGCGATCCTGGAGATCCTGTCGTCGCTCTACCACGGCGCGACCGTGCACGTGCTGCGCGAGGTCCGGCAGGCGCCCGCGACGTTGCTCCGGTGGCTCGCCGACAACAGGATCACCGTTGCCATCCTGCCGACTCCGCTCGCCGAGGTGGTGCTGGACGAAGCCGCGCGGTTCGGCGATTTCGGGCTGCGGGTGATGTGCACGGGCGGAGACCGGCTGCGGGTCCGCCCCGCGCCGGGGCTGCCTTTCCGGCTGCTCAACCTGTACGGCCCCACGGAGTGCACGGTCGCCGCGACCGCCGGCGAGGTTGGGCCGTCAGGTGGCTTGCCCGACATCGGCTTCGCGATTCGTCATGCCCGCGCGTACGTGCTCGATCCGCAGGGACGGCCGAGCACGACAGGGGAGTTGTACCTCGGCGGGGCCGTGGTCGGCCGGGGTTACCGCGGGCTGCCCGGACTGACCGCGACGCGCTTCGTCGCCGATCCTTTTGGAGCGCCCGGTTCGCGGATGTACCGCACAGGAGACCTCGCCCGGATCAGTCCACAAGGGACAATCGAGTTCCTGGGGCGGGCGGACGCGCAGCTGGAAGTTCGCGGGCATCGCGTCGAACCCGCGGAGATCGAGCGCGTTCTCGTCGCGCATCCGTCGGTTCGCGAATGCGTTGTGACACTGCGTGGTTCGCAGCTCGTCGCGCACGTCGTCGCCGATGGGCCGACCGGCGACCTGATCTCGTGGGTGGCGCGCGAACTGCCGAGCCACATGGTGCCCGCGGAAGTCGTGGTGCGCGACGAACTGCCGAAGACCATCAACGGAAAGCTCGACCGCAAACGCTTGGGGGGAACAACCGTGACATCACCGGAGCGCGTTCTTGGTCAGATCTGGGCGGAACTGCTCGGCCGTGACACCGTTGCCGGTGACGACGACTTCTTCGCGATCGGCGGTGACTCCGTGCTCAGCGTCGCGGTCGCGGGTCGCGCCGCCAGGCACGGCATCCACATCACACCGCAGGATGTGCTGACCCATCCACGGTTGCGCGACCTGGCTTCCCTGACGGTCCCTCTGGCGGCCTCCGCGCCGGAGCGGCGCCCGGCGCCGGTGCGTCCGACGCCGATCATCCACAGCTTCCTGGAGCGGATGAGGGACCCGAGGTTCAGGTTCACCGTGATCGAGGACATGGAGGTCGCGGAGAGCATTGGTGCGCAACAGGTTCGGGCCGCAGTGGAGCGCTTGGTCGAACTGCACAGCACATTGCGCTATCGGTTCCGCCGCAATGCCATCGGCTGGCGGATCGAGGAGGCTCCCGTGGGCGAGTTCTTCGACTCTGTTGTGCTGCCGCCGATGGTGGACGAGGTGCCCGACGCGGACAAGGTCCAGCTCGCGGAGGAGATCGACATCGAGCGCGGGCCGATTCTCCGCGTGCGGTACTACGATCGTGGGCACCGGAAGACCGGTCTGCTCCTCTTCGTGGTGCACCATTTCGTCTACGATGCGATGTCCTTGGTGCCGATCCTGGAAGACCTCAACGCGTTGCTCACCGGGCGGACCGTCGAGCCCGCTCCGGATGCGTGGGAAGCATGGTCCGCGCACGTGCACGACATGGCGTCCTCGGACGTGCTCGCCGGGGAGCTGGGCTACTGGACCGGCGTCGTCCAGACCGGTTCGGCTCGTCCGTCCATTTTGGACTCGGTGGGTGGGCCTGCCGGGCACGTGGTGCGGACGATCCCCGCTGACCAGGTCGCGCCGTCGTTGCGCGCCAGCGGGGCGGAGGGCCGAGAAGTCGCTGTCAGCGCAGCGGCCGTCGCGGTCGCCCGCTGGCGGGGCGAGTCGTCGGTCTACCTGTTCAACGAAGGCCAGGCGACGCCGAACGGGTACCGCCCGGACGATCGGTCTCGCTCGGTCGGCTGGTTCACCACGGCGCACCCGGTGCTGCTCCCGGTTGATCCCACGGCGAGTGTCACCGAGGCGATGCCGTCCATTGTGGACACGCTTCGGTCCGTGCCCAACGATGGTGTGGGCTACGGGATTCTCCGGCACTTGAGCCACCCCGGCGAGGGCGTCACGCGGCTTCGGTCCTTCGCAGAGCCGGAGATCTTCGTCGAGCACACCGCGCACGGCGGGGAGTCGATGAACACGGCGGCCAAGGCGGTGTGGATGCGCACCACCCCGCTGGGCTTTGTGCAGAACTCGGTGACCCAGTGGGCGTCTCTGGCGATCGCGAGCGCGATCGTGGACGGTGCCCTGGTGGTGTTGATCGCGCACGACGGCCGCTTCGGCGCGGACGACATCGACAAGCTCGCTGCCCACGTGAAATCCGCGTTCCTGGAGCTGAAGGACTGACATGGAACTCGGAATCCGCGCCGCCGCATGGCATTTCCCGGACCAGGTGCTGCCGGTCGCCCGGTCCGACCTGGGTATCGAGGAGGTCCGTGCGGGCACTTCCGACGCCGTCGAGCTAGGGTTCCGCGCGGCGGCTTCGGCCCTGTCCGAGGCAGGGTTGACGGGCCACGACGTCTCCGCGCTGATCGTGGTGGAATCCCGTGCGCCCGAGCGGCTCATGACCTCGGAAGTGATGCGCTTGCAACACCTTCTCGGCGCGGACCGGGCGTTGACCTTCGGTGTCGGTGGTCTGGGCTGCGCTTCGATCAGTCCGGCTCTGCTGACCGCGCGCGGGCTGCTCGCTGCAGACCCTTCGTTGGCCAATGTCCTTGTGGTGCACGGAAGCGTACCCGCGACGCCGGAGCGCTACCGCGATCCTGTGACCGTCAGTGGGGACGGCGGGCAGGCGCTGCTGCTCGGCAGGCAGGGGCCGGTGCGCGTGCTCGACATCGTGCAGGAGACCAACGGCGAATACTGGGACCTGTTCGGCGTTTCGTATCGGGACGTGCCGTCCGCGGAGTGGCGCGAGACGTGCTCCAATCCTGCGAAGTACTCGTTCCAGTTGGCCGTGGAGACGCGGAACCGGCTTCAGGCATTGCGGTCGATCTTGACGGAACGGCACGGGGACACGGTGGACTGCTACCTCGCGCAGAACCTGTCCGCCGCCGGACACCGCGTGCTGGGCGAGGCGCTCGGCGTGGAGATCGGGAAGGCGTGCTCGGAGAACCTGCGGCGCTACGGGCACCTCGGGCCGAACGACATGTTCCTCAACCTGTACACGGCGATGGAGCGTGGTGAAGTTGGCGAGGGACAGCGGGCGATGCTGTTCAACGTCAGCCCTGTCGCGGCGTGGAGCGCGGCACTGGTCGAGGTCGGCGCGTCCGCTGACACCTTTCTTTGACGTGAGCCGCTGGGCTTCCTGCTTGTGTGGCTGAGCTTCCAGCGGAGTCGGCTGGGCTTCCAGCTCGCGCCGGTTCCAGCGTGGGTCGGCTTGACCTGGGGCCCCTTGCGCGTGCCCTTGGGCCTCTCAGGGGCACGGGGATGAAACCCCGGCCCTCGCGGAAAGCGTATGGCACGCGCACCCCAGGTAAAGCCGACCGTTCCAGCCGCGTCCGGCGGATGGTCGGCGCCTGGGTTTTCCTTGTGGCGCAACGGATTTGTAACTGTCAGAGAACCAGATATAATGGAGGTATCCACGGAGAGGAGGTGTGATCATGTTGGATACCAAGGCAATCAAGGATCTACTCGCCGCGCAGCTGGCGGCCAACGACTCCTACCAGTTGCCCGAGAACGACCACCTAGAGTTCCTGTCGGAGTTGGAGACGATCAGCAGGCTCCTGACCGCTGTGAAGACCGACGCCAACACTCAGGCCGATGAACGTGTCCTGCACGCCACCTACGGGTGCAAAGACCTCGCGATCCTATTGCGGGACAAGCTGAAGATCCATCCCAGTGAGGCGAAGCGGCGCACGAGGTTGGTGCGGGAGTTGCCGAATCTCCCACACACCCGCGACGCGATGTACGCCGGGGAGATCAGCGGTGAGCACGCGTTGGTGATCTCCGACGCCATCAAGCGTCTTCCCACGGAGTACAAGGCGGATGCGGATCGTGTACTGGCGGATGTGGCACCGACGCTGGACCCGCAGTTCCTCATGCGTGCCGGAAAATACGTGCGGACCGTGGTCGACCCTGACGGTGTCTACCGCGATGAGAAGGACGCGATAGCGCGGCGTGCGGCGCGGATGTTCCGGGACAGGGACGGAAGCCTGCGTTTCAGTGCCACGGTGGGTCCGCTCGATGGTGAGAAGATCTTCAACTTCCTGTTGGCGTTGTCCAAGCCCAGGAGTGTGGACGGGGAGAAAGACCCCCGGACCTTCGAGCAGCGGTTGGCCGATGCCTTCGTCGAGGCGATGACGATCGCGATGACCGCCCGCGACATCCCCGGACTCCCGCGTTCCCTGCTGGTCGTCACGATGGACGCCGACAACCTGGCGAACAAGACCGGGTGCCGCTCGGACCGACACCGGACAGCCGGTGTCCCCGGGACTGGCTCAGCACACCGCCTGCGACGCCGACCTCGCCCACATCGTCCTCGGAAGCGAAGGGGAACCCCTCGCCTACGGACGCACACGACGACTCGCCTCACCCGCTCAGCGGAGGGCGTTGGCGGTGCGGGACAAGGGATGTGCCTTCCCCGGTTGTGATCGGCCTCCGGCATGGACGGAAGCTCATCATGTGGTGCATTGGATCGACGGCGGGCCGACCGACCTGAACAACCTCGTTCTCCTGTGCGTGTATCACCATCATGTGATGCACGAACAGGACTGGGTGATCATCTTCGAGCAGGGGATACCGAGCTTCATCCCGCCGAAGTGGATCGACCCTGACCAGGCACCCCTGCGGAACATCAGGGTGGATTGCCCATTGAAGCTGTAACGCTGGAAGGCAAGGGGCGCAACGGATCGGAGGCTTTACCTGGGGTGCGCGTGCCATACGCTCGTCGCGAGGGCCGGGTTCCTCCCGTGCCCGTCCGGCAGGCCCTCGGCACGCGCAAAGGGGCCCAGGTCTAGCCGACCCCACGCAGGTACCACGTCAGGCGGGAATCACGGGACATCGGCCTGGGCCGGTGCCGGGTGGAATACTGCGGGGCCATGAGAGCCAGGTGGGTGGGTGGCGTCTGCGCGGTGCTGCTGATGGTGGCGGGGTGCAACGAGAAGCCGGTGGTCGGTCAACCGGCTGAGCCCTCGGACGTCGCGCCGGTGCGCGCCCCGGGCGCCGCGCGCAAGGCCACGGCGGAGAAGTACGCCCCGTTCATCTGGTTCGCGAAGGGCGAGGAATACGGTCCGATGGACGCGGCGACGTTCATCTCCACCGCGAAGTTGAAGTGGTCGCACGACGACGGCTGTCCCGACGCGGACATCGCCGCGCCACCGGACCTGGCGGCACTCAGCGGCAGGGCGGAGCCGTACGCGCACCGCAAGAAGAGCGGCCTCCCGCGCTGCGACTTCGAGGGTGAGCCGATCAAGTCGAGCACGTACAGCGTGCCGAGGCGTACGGAAGAGCTTGGTGAGGAAGGGTTCTACCTGGACGGGATGGACACGCAGCGGCGGCAGAACGGAGCGGGCGCGCCGACGTACTGGCAGGTGGACGAGCCCAAGGGCGAGCGGGTGCGCGTCTACACGTACTGGCGCTTCCACGCGTGGAACAACGCCCGCAACGTGGAGGACGTCATCCCGGTGCCCGGGTCGGTGGCGGGGCTCGACGGTGACCACGAAGGGGACTGGGAGCGCGTCACACTCATCACGGACCTGCAGGACACACCGCGGATGCTCGTCTTCAACGGGCACGGTTCGCAGTGCAGGCTGGACTGGCCGAAGGTCGAGAAGACCGACGGCAGGCCCGTGGGGTACTCGGCCAAGGGAACGCACGCTTCCTACCCGACGACCGGGACGCACGGGTGGATGCTGGACCGGACCGATCAGGGAACGCTGCTGGACACCCGCGCGGACCTGCGCTGGGCCGAGGGTGAGGCGTGGTGGGGCTACGCCGGTGGCTGGGGCTCTGTGGGCAGGCCGGGCGCCGTGATGGCCAAGGAGCGCACCGGACCTCCCGGACCGCGTCCCAACCGGGGGCTGGGCACGCCGTGGACTGCCGATCCGTGTGACGAGCCGGGAGCGCTGGTGCCCGAGTACTTCGTGGGGACGTGGCAGACACCCGACTACGTCTACCAGCCCGGGACGACCGCGAAGTACAAGGCGACCATGACGTTGCGCGGCGGCCGGGTGGGCGACAAGGTCGGCGAGATCGTCTATCCCGGGCTGGAGTGCCGGGGCGAACTGACCCTGGAGAAGGCCGACCGCTCGGCAGTCATGCTCACCGAGAAGATCGTCGCCGAGCCGGTGCGGTCCTGCGTCAAACGCGGCACGATCGCGTTGACACCCACCGAGGGTGCGGGATCACGGCCGGGGTTGTACTGGGTCTACCGCGAGCTCGGCTCGGGGCCCGTGCTGAGCGCGACCGCCGAGTTCGTCAAGACAGGCTAGGGACCCGGGGGAGTTCGAAGCCGAAGTGCTCGTGGTAGGCGGCCAGGATCTCGGCCTCGGAGTGCAGGACCTCCTCCGTGCGCGCGCCGCCCATCGTCCTGATGAGACGGTCACCGGCGAGGGTGATCCGGCCACCGGGCACCGCGATCGAGCACGTGGGGCCCCGCCGGAACCCCGAGTCCGGCGACGTCTGCTGGTACCAGCAGGTCGGCACGAAATCGGTCAGCCGACGCGGGCGCGGGTCCAGCCGGTACTCCGGTGTGCCGTCGCGCAGCACGTCCAGGTCACCGTCCTCAGTGGACCGGAGCAGGAACGTCCCGTCGGGATCCTCCTGCGGCGCGCGGGAGCTCAGGCGCAGCGGGAACGTGCTGTGCCTGCCGAAGCCCACATCGGCCAGCCACGGTTCGTCCAGGTGCACCACCAGCGCCATGTGGTCGAACGGCGGACCGGGGACACCGGCCTGGAAGACTCCCGCGGACAGCATCTCCACGCGGAAACCCAGCTCCGTCAACAGGTGCGCGAACGATCCGTTGAGTTCGTAGCAGAACCCGCCGCGACGGCGTTTCACCAGCTTGTCCAGCATCGCGTCGGTGGTCAGCTCGATCGGCACGCCGAGGTGGATGTCCAGGTTCTCGAACGGCACCGTCGCGAGGTGCCGCGCGTGCAGGTACCGCAACGTCTCCTCGTCAGTCCGAAGTGGACGGTCGGCGCCGATGCGGGCGAGGTAGTCGGCTACGAGGCTCATGCCAGGACTCCAAGGCGGTCGAGCAGGCGGACCGGGTCGTCGTCGACGATCAGCAGCTCGCGGGCCTGTTCGCGGAGGAACTCCTCGGCCACCAGGTGATCGGCGAAGGAGACCAGCGGCCGGAAGAAGCCCTTGACGTCCAGCAACCCGAGGGGCTTCGCGTGGATGCCGATCATCGACCAGGTC
Source organism: Allokutzneria sp. A3M-2-11 16 (assembly GCF_024213555.1). Classification (GTDB taxonomy): domain Bacteria; phylum Actinomycetota; class Actinomycetes; order Mycobacteriales; family Pseudonocardiaceae; genus Allokutzneria. The sequence goes on from NZ_JANAVO010000003.1 coordinate 556,383, forward strand.
CACACCTCGAACAGCTCCTCCAGCGTGCCGATGCCGCCGGGCAGCGCCACGAACGCGTCGGCGAGCTCCGCCATCTTCGCCTTGCGCGTGTGCATGCTGTCCACCACGTGCAGCTCGGTGAGCCCGCTGTGGCCGATCTCCCGAGACTGGAGCTGGTGCGGGATCACCCCGTGCACCTCGCCGCCGGAGGCGAGGGCGGCATCGGCGATCTCGCCCATCGTGCCGACCGAGGCGCCGCCGTAGACGAGGCCGATGCCGCGCTCCCCGAGCAGGCGGCCGAAGTTCCGCGCCGTCTCGACGTACTGGGTGCCCCGGCCGGGCCGGGAGCCGCAAAAGACGCACACTCGCATGGGTCCGATCCTGTCACGCCGACGACGAACCCCCGCTGGTGACGGGGGTTGGGGGCGGTTGAAGACGTTTCAGGTGGGGGTTGGGGGTACTTGAAGACGCCCCGACCACGCTAGGGGGCGCGGTACCCGGCGCCGCGCAGCAGCTGCGCCACGTGCTTCGGCGCGTCCGCCGGATCGAGTTCGGCGTGTCCGACGAGCAGCCGGTACCAGAACGGGCCGAAGACCGAGTCGACGGTGTACTCCACGTCGAGGTCCTCCGCCAGCTCGCCGCGCTCGACACCGCGCATGAGGATCGTGGACATCAGGGTCCTGCGGCTCTGGATCCACTCCTGGAAGGCCGCGCGGAAACCGTCGTCGAGCTGGGCCTCCGCCATCAGGCCGCGCAGCACCCGCGCCCGCCCGGCGTTCGCGTTCACGCGGTAGAGGGTGTCCAGGAAAACGCGCAGATCCTCTTGCACCCCACCGGTGTCCGGGCCGGGCACGCGGCGCGCGGTCACCTCGGTGTAAGCCTCCATCACCAGATCGGCCTTGGAGCGCCACCACCGGTAGATCGTGCTCTTGGCGACGCCGGAGCGGGCCGCGATGCCCTCGATCGACAGCTTGCCGTAGCCGCTCTCGTCCAGTAGCTCCGCGGCGGCGGCCAGCACGGCGGCGTGCGCCGAACCGCTCCTGGTCCGACCGCCTCGACGTGCCTCACCGACGGCACCGCTCACACCAGCCCCCTCTCGAACCGCCTCCCATCGTAGGGGCGGCCCTCTGTCAGAAATCGAAACGCGACGTCGCGTTTTGATTAACTTACCCGATCAACGAGAGAAGCACACGTGATCACTCGAACCCTCGTGACCCCCGTCGCCGACTCCGGTCAAGTCCCCGGTAACAGGTACTTGTGGCGATTCGAAACGCTTCGTAGCGTTTCGCTTCTCTTCGAACGGAAGGCCAGAACAGATGCGCATCGCACTCGCCGCCGCGCTCGCGGCAACCGCCGTGACCACGGTGCTCGCCGCGGGCGGACCCGTCGTTCCGGCCGAGGCCGAGGCCCGGCCGACCAGCTGGGCGATCCCCGGGGACAAGACGCACCCCGAGGGGATCGCCCTGGACCGCGGACAGGGGGCCTTCTACACCGGCAGCTTCACCGACGGCACGATCTACCGGGGCGACGTGAAGACCGGGAAGGTGGAGGCGTTCCTGCCCGCCGGGGCCGACGGTCGCACCTCGGCGCTGGGCATGAAGGTCGACGACGCGGGCAGGCTGATCATCGCGGGCGGCACCTCCGGGAAGGTGTGGGTCTACGACCTCGCCACGCGGAAGCTGCTGAAGACCTTCTCCACCGGGGTCGCCGGATCGTTCCTCAACGACCTCGTCGTCACCATGACCGGCGATGTCTACGTGACCGACTCGCAGCTGCCGACGCTGTACGAGATCAGCGCCAAGGAGCTGGGCGAAGCCGGTCAGGCGCTGGTGCCCCTGCGGCCGTTCCTCGACCTGCGCGGCACGCCGATCAACTACCAGGCGGAGGGGCCCAACCTCAACGGCATCGCGCTCTCGGAGGACCAGAGCACCCTCGTCGTCGCCGACAGCAACGACGGTGAGCTGTTCACCATCAACCGCAGGACCCGCGAGGTCCGCAAGCTCGACCTCGGCGGCCTCAAGGTCAGCGCGGACGGGCTGCTCATCGGCGATAGGGAGCTGATCACCATCAGCACCGCCCCCGGCAACCGGGGAACGGTCCACGTGTTCCAGCTCGACCACTTGGCCGCAAAGGGAAAGCTGCGCCACCGGCTGGACGACCCGGCGCTGTTGTCGCCGTCGACCGGCGCCTTCGCCGGCAGCCAGGAAATGCTGGTCGTCAACCTGCAGTGGGGTGTCGAGAAGCCGGTGCTGCCGTTCAGCGTCGTTCGGATCCGGCTGCCGCTCCCCCGCGACGCTCGTGCTCACTGAACCGCGCCGCCTCGGCACCGACCTGGGTGAGCAGGAACGCGCCGAGGCCGATGTCGTCGGTCAGCCCGATCACCGGCAGTAGCTCGGGGATCAGGTCGATCGGCGACACGATGTAGAGCACACCGAAGATCCAGAACATCCGCTTCGACCACGGCGGAGCGGGGTAGGTGCCCGCGCGGACCGCACGCACCATCCTCGGCAACGCGCGCAACCGCGCGACCATGCCGAGGCGCCCCCTGGCGATCCGCACGACGCCGACGATCATGGCAACGCCCGCCAGCACGAACAACACCGTGCCGATCGTCGTCGGTTCGACGCCCAGCACCGGGTTCGTCATGTTCCAGAACGCGAACGCGCCGAGCCCGAACAGCAGCAGGCCGAGAAGGATCACACCTCCACGCTACCGCCGTTCCACGAGAAAGGCCGGTCCCCGGGGACCGGCCTTTCTCCCTGCGGCGGTGATCAGGCGTCGCGCTTGGCCAGCAGGCTCTGCGCGATGCCCAGCACCACCAGCACCCAGACGACCAGCACGATGGCCGAGACGCCGGGGTTGATCGCGTACGGCGAGGTCGCCGGGGTCAGCCCGGCCAGGTTGTGCAGCGCCTCGCCGGGCAGGTACGGCATGATCGAGTTCCCGGCCTCGCCCAGCCAGCCCACGATGCTCGGGATGACCAGCGCCACCAGTGCGGAGAGGATGCCGCCCGCGGTGCTGCGGAAGACGATGCCGAAGGCGACCGCGATCAGGCCGTAGAGCGGGGCCATGATCGCCGAACCGGTGATCAGCCGGAGGATGCGCGGATCGGCGACGCTGGCGATGTCCAGGCCCTGCGAGAGCAGGATCAGCTGGCCCACGCCGTAGGCGACGAACGCGGCGACGACGCCGACCACGTAGGTCACCACGGCGATCACGATGGCCTTCGCCGTCAGGAACTGGCTGCGCTTGGGCGAGGCGGTCAGCGTCACCCGGATCATGCCGGTGGAGTACTCCGAGCCGATGGTCATCGCCGCCATCACCATCAGCGTCAGCGCCGCGGCGTCCGCGCCCAGCAGGCTGGTGGAGACCACGTCGAAGACTTCCCGGTCGGCGATGCCGGTGCCCGTGGTCACCGCGCTGGTCAGCACGAACAGCGCCGCGGCGACCGCGGCCAGTCCGACGGCGACCAGGAGCAGGATCCTGCTGGTGCCGAGGCTCCAGATCTTGGTCCACTCCGAGCCGACGGTGGTGAACAGGCCCGAGGGCTTGTGCTTGGTCCCGGAAGGCGACACAGATGCGGTGCTCATGATCCCTGGTGCTCCTTAGCGCGGTAGCCGACCTCGTCGCGGGTCAGGTGGATGAACGCCTCTTCCAGGCCGGGGCGGCGCGGGGTGAGCTCGTGCAGCGCGATGCCGTGCCGCGCGGCCAGCTCGCCGATCTCGGCGGCGTCCACGCCGCTGATGATCAGCTCGCTGTCGGCGCCGGAGACGATGTGCGCCTCGGTGTGCTCCAGCAGCGCCACCAGCTCCGCCGCCCTCGGCGAGACGACGCTGACCTGCGCCGCCGCGCCCTGGCGGACCAGGTCGTGCACGCTGACGTCGGCGATGAGCCTGCCCTTGCCGATCACCAGCACGTGGTCGGCGGTGGCCTCCATCTCGTTCATCAGGTGGCTGGACAGGAAGATCGTCCGGCCCTCCGATGCCAGGCCCTTGAGCAGCGTGCGGACCCAGACGATGCCCTCCGGGTCGAGACCGTTGAGCGGCTCGTCGAGCATGAGCACGGCCGGGTCGCCGAGCAGCGCGGCGGCGATGCCCAGGCGCTGGCGCATGCCGAGGGAGAACTCCCCGACCCGCTTGTCCCCGGCCTTGCCGAGGCCGACCAGCTCCAGCACCTCGCCGACGCGCTTGCGCTCGATGCCGCCCGCCTGGGCGATCCACTGCAGGTGCGCCCGCGCGGTCCGGCTCTTCTGCAGCGCGGCCGGGTCCAGCAGCGCGCCGACCTCCCGCAGCGGCGCGGCCAGGCTGCGGTAGTTGCGGCCGCCGACCCTGGCGGAGCCCTTGGTCGGGGTGTCCAGCCCGAGGATCATGCGCATGGTGGTCGACTTCCCGGCGCCGTTGGGGCCGAGGAAGCCGGTCACGCGACCCGGGGACACCGTGAACGAGAGATCGTCCACGGCGACGACGTCCCGATAGCGTTTGGTGAGACCGTGAACCTCGATCATTGAGTTCCCCATCGCTTAAGAAGTGGTCGAAGTCTTGTGCACGGTCTAAATGTGCCGGGGCGGCGCCGTTCGGACATACCTCGTCCGTCACGAATCGACCATGACGTCTGTCAGGGCACAGGGTATGCGGCTGTCGCCGCAGTTCACGGGGTTGTAATCCGCTTAGTACTACAACTGGCTCGCAGATAACGCGGCTATAAATGCCGGTTATTAGTACCTATCGCGGTACTTGACACCGCGTAGCGCTCCGGCCCCCGCCGAGCCGCCGAGAATCAGCGCGTCCTCGCGCGGGTCCCGTGCGCGCAGCGCTTCGACGACGCGTTCGGCCTGCTCTTCGACCGGTTCGTCGGTGATGCCGATGATGCGGCTCAGGTGGTAGTAGTCGCCCTTCGCGGGTGGCGGTGTGAAGAAGGTCAGCTCGACCGCGCCGTCCCTGGCGACCGCGAAGCAGACCTTGCTGTTCCAGCGCCCCAGCACGTCCGTGTCCGTCCGCAGCGCCTCCTGCAGCAGCCGGGCGAACGTGCGCGCGGGCCACTCCCACGAACGGTCCCGGCCCGCGCGGGCCAGCTCCGCCTCGTACTGCGCGGCGTCGAACCGGAACTCGTCGGGCACCTCAGCCCGATCGGAGGAGTTTTCCCAGCCGTACCAAGCGATCTCGTCGCCCTCGCGGCTCATCCACACCGACAGCGCGCCGCAGCACTCGGCGATGCACTCGGCCTCGGCGATGCGCACGTTGCGCGGCTCGGCGCCGGGCAGCAGGCGGCCGGCGTCGCCGAGGACGTAGTCGGGGTCGTAGTTCGGGCCGGCGTCGAAGCACTCGGCGACGATGTCGCGCCCGTCGACGAGCACGCGCAGCTCGACGGCGCCCCAGTCGGAGTCCTTGGGCGTGAGCACGGTGACCGCCAGCTCGTTCAGCACGTTTCCACGCTAACTCCGCTGTGCCCGGAGCACTCCCGATGTTGGGCAAACGTGCCCGATAGGTGCCCGGAACGAGGCGCGAGCTGGCGGTTTCACGCAGGCTTGAAGCCGGGCCGAACGGTCAAGGTGCCGTTGCTAGGTTCACGCCGAGGGGTGGGGGAGCGTCTCCGGACGCTCCCTCCAACACCCGCCGCGGTCACTGGGCCACAAGGGAATCCCGGGTCGTCCGCTCGAAGTCGAGCAGGTGGCGCTTGCGCTCGATACCGCCGCCGTACCCGGTCAGGTCGCCGGTGGAGCCCACCACGCGGTGGCACGGGACGATGATGCCGACCGGGTTCTTCCCGTTGGCCAGCCCGACCGCGCGGGAGGCGGTCGGCCTGCCGATGCGCTCCGCCAGCTCGCCGTAGGACACCGTCTCGCCGTACGGGATCTCCTGGAGCGCGCCCCACACCAGCCGCTGGAAAGGCGTTCCGGCCAGCGCCAGGGGCACGTCGAAGTCGGTCAGCCGACCCGCGAAGTAGGCGTCCAGCTGCTCGATCACGTGATCGAATCCACTGTCCACTCTGGACCCGAAGGTGGCTTCGGCCGGGCGGTGCCGCTGCTCGACCATGTAGAGCCCGGACAGCTCGCCGTCGGTCGCGACCAGCGTCAGCGGGCCGAAGACGCTGTCGGTCACGGTGTGCTTGCGGTCAGTCATGGCTGAATCTTCTCCTTACTGCGGAAGCAGGTTGATGGGGTGGTCGCCGGTCGCCCACAGGTACTGCACGGCGTAGGCGCGCCACGGCCGCCAGGCGCTCGCGTGCGCGGTCAGCGCGGCGGGGGTGGACGGCAGACCGAGTGATTCGGCGGCGATGCGCACGCCGAGGTCGGTGGGGATGAACGCGTCCGGGTCACCGAGCGCCCGCATCGCGATCGACTCGATGGTCCACGGGCCGAAGCCGGGCAGCTCCGCCAGCTGCGCGCGGGCGCGTTCCCAGTCGCTGCCGACTCCCAGGTCGATGTCGTCCAGCTCGGCGACGAGCGAGGTCAGCGTCGTCCGCCGGGAGCGCGGCAGCGCCAAGGACTCCGGGTCGACCTCCGCCAGCGCTTCGGGCGTGGGGAAGAGGTGGGTCAGCCCGCCCATGGGGTCCTCGATCGGCTCGCCGTGCGCGGCCACGAGGCGGCCCGCGTGCGTTCGCGCCGCAGCGGTGGAGACCTGCTGGCCGAGGACCGCGCGCACGGCGAACTCGGCTCCGTCCACGGTGCGCGGCACGCGTCTGCCGGGCGCTTTCGCGACCAGTGGCTTGAGCACCGGGTCCTCGGAGAGCAGGGCGTCCACGGCGGTCGGGTCCGCGTCCAGGTCGAGCAGTCTCCGGCACCGGCTGATCGCGTTGGACAGATCGCGCAGGTCCGTCAGCGTCAACTGGCACGCGATGTGATCGGGGAGCGGCTTCAGCGCGACGATCCCGTGCCCGTGCGGCAACCGCATCGTGCGGCGGTAGGCACCGTCCCGCCACTCCTCGACACCGGGCACCGCGGTCGCGGCGAGATGGCCGAAGAGGTTGTCCGGGAACAGCGGCGCACGGAACGGCAACCGCACAGAGAGCGTCCCGGAGGACGGCGCCTGCTTGGCGCGCTTGCGGAGTTCGGTCGGTGACAGCGCGAAGACCTCGCGCACGGTGTCGTTGAACGAACGGATGCTGGCGAAGCCGGACGCGAGCGCGACATCCGACATGGACAGCGTGCTCGTCTCGATGAGGATGCGAGCCGACTGGGCACGTTGGGCTCGTGCCAGCGCCAGCGGACCCGCGCCCAGCTCCGCGCGCAGCAGGCGTTCGAGCTGGCGCGTGCTGTACCCGAGCTGCGCGGACAGGCCGGGCACACCGTCGCGGTCGACCACGCCGTCCGCGATGAGCCGCATCGCGCGCGCCACCACGTCGGCCCGCTCGTTCCACTGCGGCGATCCCGGGCTGGCGTCCGGGCGGCAGCGCTTGCACGCGCGGAAACCGGCCTGCTGGGCGGCTGCCGCGGTGGGGTAGAAGCGCATGTTCTCCGGCTTGGGCGGGGCGACGGGGCAGCTCGGGCGGCAGTAGATCCGCGTGGTCAGCACCGCGCAGAAGAACCACCCGTCGAAGCGGGAGTCCTTCGACTGGACCGCGCGGACGCACCGTTCCCTGTCGTTGTGCATGCCCCCAGCCTCGCCCGCCCGCGACGGTATTGCTAGCGGAAAAACGACACGGACGATGATGTCGTTTTCCTGCTGGACTCCGGCGGCGGGCTGGGGTGGACTGTGGCCATGACGAAAAGCCGCCAGGAACAGGCTGAGCTGTTCACCTCCTTGCACCACAACGATTCCGTGCTCGCACTGCCGAACGCGTGGGACGTGATGAGCGCGCGGCTGGTCGAGCTGGAGGGTGCGGCGGCCATCGCCACCACCAGCGCCGGGGTGGCCTGGAGCCTCGGCGCCGCGGACGGCGACCAGCTCGACCGGGACCGCGCGATCGACCTCGTGGCGCGAGTGGTCGCGGCCGTCTCCGTGCCGGTCACCGCCGACATCGAGAGCGGCTTCGGTGTTTCGGCCGATGACGTGGCGGAGACCATTCGCGGCATCGCGGCCGCGGGTGCCGTCGGCGTCAACCTGGAGGACGCCCACCACGGCGGCGACTCCCCGCTGCGCCCCACCGCTGAGCAGGCAGAACGCCTCGCGGCGGCCCGGGAAGCCGACGCCGCGCTCTACATCAACGCCCGCGTGGACGTGTACCTGCGCGCGGTCGGCGACCCGTCCACGCGGGTGGAGGCGACCCTGGAGCGGGCGCGGGCCTACCTCGACGCGGGCGCCAGCGGGATCTTCGTCCCCGGTGTCGCCGACGCGGAGACGATCTCCTTGCTGGTCAAGGAGATCAGCGCGCCGCTGAACGTGCTCGTCGGCCCGGGCTCGCCGACCGTCGCCGAGCTGGGCGCGCTGGGCGTCGCGCGCGCCAGCCTGGGTTCCGGGCTCACCCAGGCCGCCTACGCCGTGGTCCAGCGCGGCGCGCGGGAGATGCTGACCAGCGGCACCTACACCGCGACCGCCGACGCACTGGACTTCGGCACCCTCAACTCCGCACTCTGACCCTCCGCGCTCTGACCCTCCGCGCTCGGACCCGAGATACACCGGTCTTCAAGTACCGCGAACCCCCGCCCAGAGCGTCGCAAACCGCTACTAACCCTGCTCGTACATCGCCGCCACGGCCGCGTCGATCTCCTCCTTGGGGACGTCGCGGTCGTGGCGGGCGACGCACCAGCGGATGCCGAACGGGCACCGCAGGACGCCGAGCCGGTCGCCGGAGAAGGTGTCGTCGATCGGCGTCAGCACGGTCGAGCCGGTGGCGACGGCCTTCTCGAAGACCGCGTCCACGTCGGCCGTCCACAGCGTGATCGTGAACGAGTTGCCCTCGGCGGGCGGGCCGACGATGCCGTAGTCGGGCATCGGCTCGGAGAGCTGGAACCGCCCACCGGCGAGCGCGATCTCGGCGTGCGCAACGGAACCGTCCGGCGCGTCGAAGCGGTCGATCACCTCGGCGCCGAAGACGTCCTCGTAGTAGGCGAGGGCCTTGGCGCTGTCGGGGACGGCGAAGAACATGGTCAGGGCGGGGCTCCCGGACGGAGCCGGGCCGGTGCTGTTCGACATGCGTGCATCCTGTCTCCGTGGTGCGCGCGGCGGCTTGGACAAACGCGACACCGTCAGACCCGTTTGCCATCCTGTGCGGGTGGACAACGCGACGACCAGCGTTCACGGGCTCCTCGGCACCGGCGATCCCAGCTTCCGGCTGGACCGGGTGCCGGTGAGCGCCGAGCTGGGCGCGTTCGTCGAGCGGCACTGGATGACCAGCTGGGACATGCCCGCCGGGCGCAGCGCTTCGGTCACCCTGCTGCCGCACCCCTGCGTGAACCTGGTCTTCGACCGCGGACAGCTGATGATCAGCGGAGTCGGCCGCGACCGGTTCACCTACACCTACCAGGGGCGCGGCCAGGTCTTCGGGATCAAGTTCCGCCCGGGCGGTTTTCAGCCGTTCTACGGCGGTCCGGTCGCCGAGCTGACCGACCAGGTCCGTCCACTGTCGACACTGTGGGGCTCGGCGGCCACGGTCTTCGCCGACGAACTCGCCGGAGCCTCAGGGCTGGACGGCTTTGTCGCGGTAGCCGAGCGGCACCTCCGTGCGCACTGGCCGCCTCCGGACACGGAGGTCGCGCGCGTGGGGCGGATCGTCCGGGCACTGCTGCACGACCGCACGGTGACCCGCGTCCAAGACGTGACCGAGCGGTTCGGTCTGTCGATGCGCACGCTGCAACGGCTGTTCCAGCGCTACGTCGGAGTGAGCCCGAAATGGGTCCTGAAGCGGTACCGCCTGCACGAAGCCGCCGCCCTGCTCGCCTCGGGCAAGGGCGGGGACTGGACAGAACTCGGATACTTCGACCAGTCACACTTCATCCGCGACTTCACCCGGGCGATCGGGATGACGCCGTCGGCGTACATGGCGGCGCTTGGGGATCATGGATTTGGGGTATTCCCGACGTATGTCTGAGCATCCGTATCCATTGCCGCCGGGACCGGGTCCGGTGCCGCCTAATCCTACTCCGCCTGTTCCTGGGCCGGTGCCTCCGCAGCCGCCTTGGCCTGCGCCGCCGAGTTCTTGATTTTTCTGGGCTTCCTGCGAGGCTGGGCTTCCGGCTTGCGCCGGTACCAGCGGTGGGGTCGGCTTGACCTGGGGGCCCCTTGCGCGTGCCCTTGGGCCTCTCGGGGGCACGGGATGAAACCCCGGCCCT
>NZ_JANAVO010000040.1 GCF_024213555.1 Allokutzneria sp. A3M-2-11 16
TTCGTTGCCTCGTTTCGGGATGCCCGCGGGTGGGGTGGTGGGTTCCGGGGTGGGTGCGGGGTGTGGATGGGTGGCGGCGTGGTGGGTGAGTTGGTGTTGTAGATCGGTGATATCGCGGCGAATCTGGGCGGGGTTGAGTGGCTGGTAGTGGCGTGTGAGTGTGGCTTTGATCTTCCGGGGGATGCGGGGGTGGGCCTGGATGCGTTGGTGGGGCGTCTGTGCGGTGTCGTGCTTCTTGGTGATCTTTGCTCCGTCGCGGGTCTTTCCGGTGAGTTTCTGTTTCGGGGTAAAGAAGTTCGTGATTAGTCGGTAGTGGGCGTAGAGCCGGTTCAGTAGCGCCAGCGCGGCGGGGGTGTCGTAGCGGGCGTAGCCCACGGCGTGACGGACGATCGACCAGTTCTTCTGCTCGACGTAACAGCAGTCGTTCTTGCATCCCATCCTCGACCGGGTGAAGGTGATCTTGTTCTGGATGCAGTAGGCAAGCAGGTGGTTGTTGATGAACTCGTTGCCATTGTCGGAATCAATGCCCAACACCGGGAACGGGAACTGCGACAGGATCTCAGTCAGGGCAACGAACACCCACTTACGGGCCTTGTTCCGCACCGCCCGGGTCTCGGTCCACCCCGTGGCGACATCGGTGGCGGTGAGCGTGTGGGCGAACTCCCCACGCGAGTTACCACCGTCGTGACCGACCAAATCGATCTCCACAAACCCCGGCCGACTCTGATCCCACTGCGCCCACGTGCGCACCGGAATCTGAGGCTTCAACAGCGATCCCGGCTTAGTACCCGAACGCCCCCGTAACCGCAACCGAGCCCGATCCCCCGCCAAGCGACGGTCGATCGTGGCCGCCGACACCCGCGCCGCACGCACAGCAACCCGATCAGTGATCTCCAACTCCCCACACGCCCGCAACCGCGCCACCAACTCCGGCAGAAACGGCGCAAGACGTTTACCCGCAGGCCCTCCCAACACCGCCCAACACACACGCACCACGTCGATCACATCCTCGCCATACACC
>NZ_JANAVO010000041.1 GCF_024213555.1 Allokutzneria sp. A3M-2-11 16
CTGCGGTGGATCGTGCGCGACGGTGAGCGGGCCAAGAACCACCTGCTGGAGGCCAACCTCCGCCTCGTGGTCTCCCTCGCCAAACGCTACACCGGCCGCGGCATGGCCTTCCTCGACCTCATCCAGGAAGGCAACCTCGGCCTCATCCGCGCCGTCGAGAAGTTCGACTACACCAAGGGCTACAAGTTCTCCACCTACGCCACGTGGTGGATCCGCCAGGCCATCACCCGCGCCATGGCCGACCAGGCCCGCACCATCCGCATCCCGGTGCACATGGTCGAGGTCATCAACAAGCTCGGCCGCATCCAGCGCGAGCTGCTCCAGGACCTGGGCCGCGAGCCCACGCCGGAGGAGCTGGCCAAGGAAATGGACATCACCCCCGAGAAGGTCCTGGAGATCCAGCAGTACGCCCGCGAGCCGATCTCGCTGGACCAGACCATCGGCGACGAGGGCGACTCGCAGCTCGGTGACTTCATCGAGGACTCCGAAGCGGTCGTCGCCGTGGACGCGGTCTCCTTCACACTGCTGCAGGACCAACTCCAGTCGGTGCTGGCCACGCTCTCCGAGCGCGAGGCAGGCGTGGTGCGGCTGCGCTTCGGCCTCACCGACGGCCAGCCCCGCACCCTCGACGAGATCGGCCAGGTCTACGGCGTGACGCGCGAACGCATCCGCCAGATCGA
>NZ_JANAVO010000042.1 GCF_024213555.1 Allokutzneria sp. A3M-2-11 16
GAAGGCCGCGTCGACGAAGGCAAAGCGTTGATGATCGTCGAACTCCTTCAGCCCCTCTCGGCCGTGCAGGCCGCCACCGCTGAGGAAGCTCTGTTGGCGCATGCGGAGAAGAACGCCTACTCCGCGACTCGTCAGTACGCGCGGCGCTACATCGACCGGCTCGACCCCAAGGCGGTCGAACGCCGCCACGAGGAGGGACGCAAGCAGCGCAGGGTGGAGAAGACCAACCTTGAGGACGGCATGGCATCACTGCGGTTGATCATGCCCGCGCTGGACACCGCGTTGGCCTTCGACCACATCGACGCCATCGCACGTGGTCTACCGAAGGATGGCCGTACGTTGGATCAGAAGCGCGTCGATGTGGCCCTGGACCTGTTGTTGGGTAAGGAAACCGGTGCCCCGCAGGGGCAGGTGACGGTGAACCTCACCATGGCGATCAGCTCCTTGATCGGCATGGACGACGATCCGGCCATCCTGCAAGGGCACGGGCCGCTGCCGATCAAGATCGCCCGGGATGTCGCC
>NZ_JANAVO010000043.1 GCF_024213555.1 Allokutzneria sp. A3M-2-11 16
GCATGCCTGCGAGTCGCGGTGTAGTTGTGGGTTTCGGCGAAGGCGAGGAAGTCCTGCTCGGCGATCGCGGCGTGCACCGCAGTGAGGGTGGAGAGCAGGTCGACGATCATCAACGCTTTCCCCTCGTCGATGCGGCCTTCGGCCAGCGCCCGTAACACCACAGGGCGACCGGTGAGGTCTTCTGCGCGTTGCAACAGCCGGGCGGCCTTCGTCTTCGAGACCGCGAGTAGTCGCATGAGGATTTCTTCGGCGAACTCACGATCACACAACTCCAGCTGAGCGACATACTCCATCAACACGACCGCGAAGTCCGCCGCAGCTTTCCCCATCGCAGTGAAGTAGACCATCAGTTTATGGTCGGGATCTACAGGGAACATGTCCCTATTCTATCGTAGATAAATAGTGGATCATGGCTCTAAAGGGTGAATTGCCAGGCGTCCGAAAGCCCGAAAACGCAACCCCAGCGAAAAGGTGAGGGCGGGCTGGGAATCGGGGTCGGCTTTACCTGGGGTGCGCGT
>NZ_JANAVO010000004.1 GCF_024213555.1 Allokutzneria sp. A3M-2-11 16
GGGTTTCATCCCGTGCCCCCGTGAGGCCCAAGGGCACGCGCAAGGGGCCCCAGGTCAAGCCGACCCCCACGCTGGAAGCCCAGCGCCCCACGCAGGAAATCCAGCCAACTCCGCTGGAAGTCCAGCCGTTCCCCCGCTGGAAGCCCAGCCCACTCGCACTGAAAGCCCAGCCACCCAAGCAGGGAGCCCAGCCCGCACAAGCCCAACTCACCCCGAAAGCACCCCAACAACCTCCGCCGGAGCAGGCATAGCGCGAATCTCCGCCCGAACCTCCGCCGCCGCACCACGAAACCCCGACCCCAGCACAGATGACACCACCGCAGCGTCCACATCGGACTCCGATGCCCGCAGCCCCACCCCCCGCCGAGCCACAGCGTCCGCGTTCACATAACGATCAGCTCCCGTAGGCAGAACCAACTGCGGCACTCCGGCATCGAGCGCCGCCATGGTGCTACCGGCACCGCCGTGGTGCACGATCGCGGCACAGCTCGGCAGCAGCGCGTTCAACGGAACCCATCCTGCCGCGCGCACGTTCTCCGGCAACGTGCCGAACTCACTGAGATCCACATCGCCGAGCGCGAGCACGAACTCCGCGTCGATGTCCTTGGCGCACTTGATGATCCGAGATACCGGGGTAATGCCCGTCATCCCTGGAGCAACGGTGCCGAGGGTGACGGCGATGCGCGGGCGATGGGGTACCGTGCGCAGCCACGAAGGCAGCGAAGCTCCACCGTTGTAAGGGATGTAGCGCATCGGCAGGCCAACGGGAGAGACGCCCATGCTCGGCGGCGCCACGTCGAGCCACTGGCGCGAAGTGGGCATGGTGAAGCCATAACGGTCGAACGTCTCGGCCATCCTCGCGTACGCGCCTTCCTGGGTGCCCGTGGCACGAATGAGGCCGAAGTTGTGCTCTACCAAGGGAATCCCAAGCACTCCCGCGACTAGCAGGCCGACCGTCTGCCCCTGGGACTGCACAACGAGATCTGGCCGCCACTCTCGCGCGACCGTGAGCGCGCCGTCGAACAGCGCGGGCGTGATCTCCGCCATCGCCTCGACGATCTCGCCGAGGTCCCGCACTTCGGCGGTGAGCATGGCCCGCACCAGGTCCGGGCGCTCGCGGCGGAGCCGGGCCATGGTCTCCGCGCGGCTGAGCCCCGGCGCGATGTCGACGACAGGCAACCCGGCGTCCGCCACCGCGAGGGCCTCGCCGGAACTGCCCACCAGGACCTCGTGCCCGGCGGCGCGGAACGCCCAGGCCAGCGGAACCATCGGGAACACGTGCCCGATACCGGGCGAGGACAGGAACAGCACCCTCATGCCGACCCCCTACCAATAGAGAACGCAACGTTCCCTACGGTAGGGTGCGGCGGTAGAGAACGCAACGACCTCTAAGCGGAGAACATGGGCGACCACCGGAGCAACCCGCGGCGACGCGGCGACGTGCTGCTCAACGCGATCTTCGAGGCGACACTCGCGGAACTGGCGGAGTCGGGCTACGCGAACCTGACCATGGAACGGATCGCCGAACGCGCGCGGACCAGCAAGGCGTCGTTGTACCGGCGCTGGCCGAGCCGGGCGGACCTGGTCGCGGCGGCCGCGGGGCACGCGTTGCCCGCCGACGACGAACTGCCCGACACCGGGGACCTCCGGCGCGATGTCCTCACGCTGCTGCGGATGATCGCCGATCGGTTCGACGGACCGTTGGGGGCCGCGGCGCGGGGGTTGCTCGCGGAAACGCTGCACCACCCGGAGCTGGGCAGGGAACTGCGCTCACGCACCACGAGCAACCGGGAGCGGATGATGCGCGGGGTCCTCGACAAGGCGGTGGAACGGGGAGAGATAACCCCCGAAGCGCTCACGCCGCGAGTGGTGATGGCCGGGCCTTCGTTGCTGCAACTGCACTTCCTCCAGTACGGCGCGCCTGTCCCGGACGAGGTGATCGAGCAGATCACCGACGAGGTCGTACTGCCCCTGGTCACGCGGAAGGGGTGGCACCGGCGAACCGGCACCACCCCGACTGGCTAGATCAACTAGAACTAGAAGCGCAGCGTCCAGGAGTCGACCGAGCCCGAGTCACCGCGGGCCACGTCCTGCACCCGGAGCTTCCAGGTCCCGTTCTTCACCTTGCCGCCGACGTTGACCGTGTAGGTCTCGTTGACGTTGTCGGCGCTGTCGTAGGCGCTGGAGTTCTTGACCCGGAAGGCCGTGTTGTCCGGCGCGATGAGGTCGATCACCAGGTCACCCCGGTAGGTGTGGGTGATCTTGACCTCGGCCTTGACGGAGGTGGCGTTGCCGTCGCAGCGGGCGACGACCACGGGGCTCTCCACGGTCTTCAGGTCACCGATGGCAACGGCACCGCCGCTGGTCACCGCGTCACAGGTGGGCGGAGGAGTGGTGCCGCCGCCACCGACGAAGAGCAGCTTGTTCGGCGAGCCCGCGCCCGGGTTGGTCACCTTGCCGCTGGTGGCGTCGGCGACCAGCTTGTCGCGCACCTGGGCCGGGGTCCAGGTCGGGTTCGCCGCGAGCACCAGTGCCGCGCCACCGGCGACGTGCGGAGCCGCCATCGAGGTGCCGCTGATGGTGTTGGTCGCGGAGTCGCTGTCCTTCCACGCCGAGGTGATGCCGACGCCGGGTGCCCAGATGTCCAGGCAGGTACCGAAGTTGGAGAACGTCGCCGACGCGTCGGTCTTCTGCGTCGCGCCGACCGTGATCCCCTCCGGGGTGCGGGCGGGCGAGGCGGTGCACGCGTCCTGCGGGCGACCGAAGATGTCACCGTTGCCCGCCGCGAGGGCGAACGGGATGCCCTTGCCGATGGCGTTCTTGACCGCGGTGTCCAGGGCGTCGTTCGCGCCGCCGCCGAGGCTCATGTTCGCGACGGCGGGCTTGACCGCGTTCGCGGCGGTCCAGTCGACACCGGCGATGACCTGCGCCCAGGTGCCGCTGCCCTGGCAGTTCAGCACACGGACGCCGACGACCTTGGCGTCCTTGGCGACGCCGTAGCTGGTACCGGCGACGGTGCCCGCCACGTGCGTGCCGTGGCCCTGGCAGTCGTCGGTGTTGTCGTCGTTGTCGATGAAGTCGCGACCGGACCGCGCACGGCCACCGAAGTCCTGGTGCGTCTGCCGCACACCGGTGTCGATGATGTACGCCGTCACACCCGCCGCGGACGGGTAGGTGTAGGAGTTGTCCAGCGGGAGGTCACGCTGGTCGATCCGGTCCAGGCCCCACGACGGGGTCGGGGTCTGCGTACCGGACATGCGCACGGTCTTGTTCTGCTCGACGAAGTCGACGTCCGGGTTGGCGGCCAGCTTCTTGGCCTGCGCCTCGGTCATCTCCACGGAGAAGCCCTGGAGCGCGGTCGCGTAGACCAGTCCGACCTTGCCCTGGTACTGCTGCGCGAGCGCCCCGGCCTCGGCGGAAACGGCTGCCGCCGTCCTCACCTTGTCCTTGAGCACCACGATGTAGCTGTTGGCTACGGCATCGGCCCCACCGGCGTTGCGCACGGCGCCCTCAGCCGGTGCGGCGGTCGCGGTGGAACCCAGGGCCACCAGGCTCATCGCCAGGGTGGCACCGAGCACCGAGGCCGCGGCGAGCCGAGACCTGGTCCTGTGCTTACGAGTCATATCGCGGTCCTCTCTCCTCCATGCACGTTCGGCGCCCGTCGATGCGGGGGCCGAGCAAGGAAAAGCGCACGTCCTCCCCACGGCAGGGGTTTCTGCCGGTGGGGTCAAGGAAACGGAGTACTGACTACAACGTCCGCGCGAACGTAAGATCGATGTTAGGCGGGGTTCACCGAGTTCGTACAGACACTGATTTCAACGGCTTGACCGCGTCATAAGTAAAACCCCGGGGAATTCCACAGAAAAGAAAAGCAGACGAAGTTCGGCGACTTTATCGCACGAAAAACGGCCGGTCGATAGGCCAAGGGGCGTCCGGGCGTTACCCGGAGCCGCCCACGCCGGTCGGACGACGCGTTAGGCCAAACCGCCGTATAGGCAAATCCGCAGCTCACAGCGCTGTAGCCGAAGGCAAGATCGAATGCACACGTTCTTACCTGGGCTAATACCGGCCGCCTCCGAGTTCGGGCCGCGACGGGCGTGACACGAACAGCCCACAGCACGCGTGAAACCGGTCATAGCATGTTCCACACTGCTCCCTGGACGGAAGCGGCGCATCTCCGGGTGGCACGGCCGGGAAAAATCCCCCCGATTGTCGTAACGTCGGCGGAACTCGAATGGCGGCGCTAGCGGCGGCACGGCCAGCGCTGTGGCCAGCTCGTTACCTCGGCGGCCTCCCTGGTGCCCAGCCGCCGGAACTCCGCGGCCGCGGCCGACCAGGCCCGTTCGCTGCTGTCCGCGTCACCGGTGATCGCGTGCGCGGCGCCGACGTCGCGCAGCGTGCGGGCCCGCCACACCGGCAGCCGGATGGTGTTCCAGTCCGTCAGCGCCTGCTCCAGGTACGCCAGCGCGCGCTCTGGTTCGTCCATGGCGATGTAGCACTCGCCGAGGGTCCGCCTGGCCAGCGCGACGCCGAACGCGTCGTGCAGTTCGCGGCAGCCGCGCAGGCATTCCAGCAGCATCGGCTCCGCCTCGTCGGCCTTGCCCTGGCGGATGCGCACCTTCGCCAACGCCTGCGCGGTGTAGCGCACCAGCAGCGCGTCATCGACGGCGACGACGATGCGGTGCGAGCGCTCGCAGTACTCCTCCGCCGCCGCCAGATCGTCCGACGCGCGGTGCACGAGCCCGATTCCGCGCAACGCCAAGGCTTCGCCACGGTCGTTGCCGACGAACCGGTACATCTCCGCGGCCAGGTTGAGCGTGCGCAGCGCCGCCTGGTCCTCCCCCAGTTCGCGGTAGGAGTAACCGATGCCGTAGAGCGCGTGCGCGACGCCTTCCTCATCCCCCTGGTCCGCGAGCAGCGTGTACGCGCGGTTGAGCGCGGGCAGCGCGGTGGAGTGCTCGCCGAGCTCGCGGTTGACCATGCCGATCCCGTTGAGCGCCACCGCTTCCCCGCGCGCGTCGCCGTCCTCGGTGAAGAGGGCGAGCGCGGTGCGGAAGTGCTCGCGCGCGGTCTCGAAGTTGTCGCGCTTGTAGTACATCTGGCCGAGGCTGCATTCGAGCGCGGCCTCGCCGTGGCGCAGTCCGGTCCTGCGCAACGCGGCCAGCGCGGCGTCGTGCGTCCGCTCCCAGCCGTCGTAGCGGTTGTGCACCGCGAACCAGGCGAACACCAGCGCCTCGGCGAGCCCCGCGGCGGACTCCGCGAGGTCCAGCTCGGCCGCCCGCTCCACGGCGGTGATCAGCGCGGCCTCCTCCTGCTCGAACCAGCTGTCCGTCTCCGGAGTCCGGTTCCGCTTGGAGGGCAAGGAGTTCAGCTCGGTCTGGCACAACCGGGGAACCGCGGGCGGGAGGTTCTCCACCAGTGACTCCACTGTGGACAGAAGCGCGGAGACCGCGCGGTGCACGGCGTCCCTGCGCACCTGCTCGGAGTCCTCCAGCTCGGCGCGCTCGCGGGCGTGGATGCGGACCAGGTCGTGCACGCGGTAGCGCAGCGGCTCGACCGGCTTGCTGATCACCTCGACCAGCTGCGCGTCCACCAGCCGCTCGAAGACGTCCTCCGCGTCGTCCTCCGGCAGGTCGAGCAGCGGCGAGGCCAGCCAGCCGGGCAGGTTGGCGTAGCCCAGCGCGCCGAGCAACCGGTACGCGCGCCTGCTCTGCTCGTCCAGGCCGAGGTAGGTGACGGCGAGGCCGGTGCGCACCGCGAGGTCGCCGACGGAGAGCTCGTCCAGCCGTTGGCGTTCGTCGCGCAGCCTGCGCAGCAGCCGCGACACCGGCCAGTGCGACCGCGCGGCGAGCTTGGCGCCGGTGATCCGGATCGCCAGCGGCAGGTACCCGCACAGCTCGACGACCTCGGTCACCGCGTCCGGCTCGGCCTGCGCGCGGTCGTCGCCGAGGATGCGGGAGAACAGGGTTCGCGCGTCCTCGGGCGGCAGCACGTCAAGGGGAACCCTTGTGGCGCCTTCGATCCCGGACAGCCGCTGGCCGCTGGTCACGATCACCAGGCAGCCGGCGCCGCCCGGCAGCAGCGGCCGCACCTGCGCCTCCCCCGCCGCGTCGTCGAGCACCACGAGCACTCGCCGCCCCGCCAGTTCGGCCCGCCACAGCGCCGCGCGCTCCCGCAGCCCTTCGGGGATTCGCTCGCTCGGCACGCGCAGCGCCCGCAGCAGCGCGTCCAGTGCCGCTTCCGGTGCGGCGGGGCTGTGATCGGCGGATTGCCCGTGCAGCTCAACGAAGAGCTGTCCGTCCGGGTAGCGGTCGGAAAGGCGGTGCGCTGCGCGAATCGCCAGCGCCGTCTTGCCGACGCCGGTCGGTCCGTCGAGCCACCACACCCGCAGCGCGGACGAAGTGTCCACAGTGGACTCGGTCAGCCTGCGCAGTTCGTGCTCGCGGCCGGTGAAGTCGTGCACGTCGCGCGGGAGGTAGTTGCGCGTGGCCTGGTCCCGCCCGGCAGCTGTCTCACCGCTGAACCCCGCTGCCCCCGGGCGACCTTCGAGGATGTCGAGGTGCAGGCGCTGCAAGTCCGGCCCAGGCTCGATGCCCAGTTCCTCGGTGACCGCGCGCCGGGCGTCCTGGAACACGCGCAGTGCCTCGGCACGGCGGCCGCACCGGTAGAGCGCTGTCATCAGCTGCCCGCGCAGCCGTTCCCGCAACGGGTTGTCAGCGACCAGCGTCGGCAGTTCCGTTGCCAGTTCCGCGTGCCTGCCCAGGGTGAGGTCGGCGTCGATGCGCGCTTCGATGGCGGCCAGCCGCTCCTCTTCGAGCCCAGGGAAGAACCGCTCGCGCATCCAGTCCGAGCCGACGTCGGCGAGAGCGCGGCCGCGCCACAGGGCCAACGCGTCGCGCAGCAGCGCGCTCGCGCGCCCCGGATCGGGCTCCTGCATCGCGGCGGCCACGCGGGATCGGAACACGTGCAGGTCGACCTGCTCCGGCCGGACCGCGAGCAGGTAGCCGGGCGGGCTGTAGCGCAGCGACACCGACGGCAGCAGCTGGCGCAGGTGGGAGATGTGCACCTGGAGCGCTTTGCGCACGTGCGGCGGTGGTTCGTCGCCCCAGACCGCGTCGATCAGCCGCTCCGCCGGGGTGATGCGACCGGCTTCGAGCAGCAGCATCGCCAGGATCTGGCGGGACTTCGGCGGCGGCGGGTCCAGGCGCGACCCCGCCTCCCAGACCTCAACCGGGCCGAGAATGCGAAAGTCCACCGTGGCCCTCCGTCTCGGACGGTCGATGGCCAATTGTTGGGTGTTCCCTCGCCTATGTCTGCGTCCGACTGTCGCAGCCGCCACCAGAAAATTTGATATCCATGGCCGAAATACCGGGTGGGGACGGCCATCCCCACCCGGTAACCCCCAGCGGCCGTCAGGGGTGGCTGCCGCCGTAGAAGGTCCGGCTGCTCAGGGTGCGCTTGACCTGGCGAACCTTGTTCTGCGAGTTGCCCTCGACCAGCGTCACCGAACTTCCGGAAACCGATTTCACGATCCCAATGTGGGTGCTGGTCTTCGTGCTGGACGGGCCGGTGCCGAACAGCAGCACATCACCCTTGGTGGCCTTCTTCAGGTTGGCCTTGCCGTAGGACTTGCCCTTGCGCTTGCCCCACTTGTAAACGTCGCCCGTGAACGGGTACTGGGGAATGCCCACCCCGGCCTTGCGCCAGACCCAGGTGGCGAACAGCGCGCACCACGCCACGCACATCTTCGAGTACTTGGTGCAGTTGCTGCCGTTCGGCTTCTCGCCGTTGCCCTTCTCGGCGTTGGCGATCTTGACGATGGTGTCCTTGAGCGCCAACGTGTTCGCGTCATCCGCGTTGGTGTCGTCGGCGACGTCCGCGGCAGTGTTCCTGTTCCGCTCTTCTTCCTCGGCCATGAACTGACGCAGTTCCTCGCCCGCGAGCGGAGCGCCGTGCTCGTCGAGCACTTCCAGCACCGCGGGCGCCGGATCGGACGGTGCGGCCACCGCGGGCACCGACACCGAGCTGACGGCCACCGCCGCGCTCATGCCGACCACCGCGAAACCGCGAACGAGACGCCGGAAAACCGAAGACTTGCTTGCAGAGTCGAGAATCTGCACGGTGTTCTCCATGCCGCATCCCCTCATTTGGCGCCCAGCGGCGGCAGGGGGTTGCCGCTAAGGCACCACCGCCAGGTCTCCCCGACGGCCACCCCACAGTGCGCGCACGGCCCTAAGCCCCACCCAAGGCGCGGTAAACCCGCACTCCGCCGCACGGGTAGGGCCCCCGCCGGAGTTCCCCGGTCTTCAAGTACCCCGAACCCCGGCCCCAGCGATCGCAAACGACCCCCAACCCCGGAAGCGGGGCCGGGGTTGGGGGCGGTTTGAGACGTTCTGGAGGGGGGTCGGGGGTACTTGAAGACGGCCCTACCCGGGGGGCGGAGTGCTAGGGGGCCAGGGAGCGCACGAGGGAGGGGAGCGACGCGGAGCGGAGCAGGTCGCCGGAGACCTCGGCGCGCCGGGCGATCAGGGTGTCCAGGAGCTCCCCCGCGTCCCAGACGTTGACGTTCATCGTCGCCATGACGCGCCCGCCGGAGAGCCAGAAGGCGATGAACTCCCGCGCCGCCACGTCACCGCGCACCACCAGCTCGTCGCTGGGCCGCGCCACCCCGCGGAACTCCATGCCCAGGTCGTACTGGTCGGAGAAGAAGAACGGCACCTCGGAGTGGATCTCGTTGCGCCCCAACATGTTCCGCGCGGCCACCGGGCCCTGGCCGAGCGCGTTCGCCCAGTGCTCCACCCGGACCTTCCTGCCCAGCAACGGATGCCGCACCGTGGCGACGTCACCCGCGGCGTAGATCCCGGGCGAGGAGGTCTCCAGGTACTCGTTCACCACGATGCCGTCCTCGACGGACAGCCCGGCGGCCCTGGCCAGCTCGACGCGCGGGCGCACCCCGACCCCGACGACCACCAGGTCGGCCTCGACCAGCCCGCGATCGGTGCGCACGCCCGCGTCCACGATCTCGGTGACCGTGACGCCCATGTGCATGTCCACGCCGTTCTCCGCGTGCAGATCGCGGAAGACCTCGCCCATCCGCACGCCGAGGACCGTCTGAAGTGGACTGTTGCGCCGCTCGACGAACGCCACCGACCGACCGAGCCGTCGCGCGGAGGCCGCGACCTCCGTGCCGATCCAGCCGCCGCCGATCACCGCGATCCGCTCCGCGCCGTCCATCGCCGAACGCAGCGCCTCCGCGTCGGCCATGGTGCGCAGGTAGTGCACGTGCGGCCGGTTCGCGCCGGGGACCGCGAGCGGCCGCGCCGTGGCCCCGGTGGCCAGCAGCAGCCGGTCGAACGGGATGCGCTCGCCGGTGACCAGCACGACCTCGCGGTTCTCCCGGTCCAGCGCCGCGACGCGCTCGCCAATCCGCAGCTCGATCCCGTTGCCCGCGTAGAACTCCGCCGGGTGCACCCAGGACGCCGCCGCGCCGCGCAGGAACTCCTTGGACAACGAGGGCCGCTCGTACGGCGGCCGGTCCTCCTCGCCGAGCAGCACGACCCTGCCATCGAAGCCCTCGGCACGCAGGGTCTCGACGGCCTTCGCGCCCGCGAGCCCCGCCCCCACCACCACGAAGATTCGATCGCCACCCATGGGTGAACACCATGCAGCGCCAACGATCAAACGATCAACTATGCACGCGAACACCTACCTGTCAGGGTGACGCCCACCCCCCACCTGTGGCGTTGCGCCTTAGTTACCCCCGGTAAGTGACGGGTTACTAGGCTGGGCGATCTGCATCGGCCGCCGGAGGAGGGGACACCGACCTGTGCTGGAGCCTGAGATCGGTCTCGTCGGCCGCGATTCCACCGCCGCGCTGGTGGAGTCGCTCATCGACCGGAGGGCCCGGTACCCGTTGCCGGTGCTGGTGGCGTTCGGCCCCGGCGGCAGCGGCAAGACCACGCTGCTCGACCACGTGCGGCGGCGGTGCGAGCCCTCGGTCCCGCTGGCGCGGGTCGACCTCGACGAGACCGGCTCCAAGTCCTGCCGCGACGTGCTCGACGCCGCGCACAACCAGCTCCGCCAGTACTACCACCCGCAGTTCGGCAGGCTGCGGATGCCGCGCTACGGCCTGGCCCGCGCGGTGCTCGGCGGACGGCCCCCGGCCGAGGCCGATCCGCTGCGCGCGGCGCGGGAGCTGATCGGCCGCGACGCGCGCACCCTGCCGACGGTGACCGACGCGCTGAGCACGGTCGCCGAGGCGAGCACGCCGACGCAGTGGCTGGGCAGGCTGATGCGCCCGCTCGGCCGTTCGCTGGCCACGGTGGCCACCGTGCTGCCCGGCTGGCTGCGCTGGCTGGCCGGTTACCGCCAGGCCGCCGTGCTGCGCTGGTACGAGCGGGAGGCCGGGCGCGAGCTGCTCAGGATGAGCCCGGGCTGCAAGGTCGACGCGGTGATCTCCCAGCTGTGGCACCTCGCCGACAGCGAGGACCGCAGGGACCGGCTGACCGTGGACCGCTTCCTGGTGGCCGCGTTCCTGGCCGATATCGAGGCGGCCTACCGCGGCGCCCGGCACCGCAAGGTCAACTGCGTGCTGTTGCTGGACGGGGCGGACCTGCTCTCCCCGATCGAGCTGAACCTGTTCCCGGCCGACCGGCCGGTGTCCCCGGCGCCACCGACCGACGTGGTGGAGCTGTTGGCCGAGGCGCGATTACGCCATCCGGACCTGCCGCTGCTGGTGATCGCCACCAAACAGTCCACTGCGGACATCGAGGACATCCCGCTGCCGCCCGAGCTGGCAGGCGAGGACGGCGGCGATCCGTCCTCTGTGGACATCGCACGGGCGGTCTACTGGGGCTGGCGCAACCGGTTCGAACGGGTCAGGCGGACCGACAGCGCCTACCTGCCGATCCGCCTGCGCTCGTTCACCAGGGACGAGACGGGGCAGTTCCTCGCGCAGTGGACGCAGCGGCGGGCGGGCACGGTCGAGCGCCCCGCACTGGTCTCCGAGCTGCACGAGGTCACCCACGGGCACCCGCTCGCGGTCCGGCTGGCCATAAAGGTCGTCGACCGGCGCTACGCCCGCGACCGCGTCGTGCCGCCGGTGCGCTCGGTCTACGCGCAGCTGGTGCCCAACCCCGAAGCCGAGGGCGCCGACCGCACCGAGACCGTCGGCGAGTACCTGATGTTGCGCTTCCTGCAACGGTTCCGGGACAGCGACCTCTCGCAGCGCACGCTGACCAGGCAGCTGCTGGCCCGGCTGGCGGCGCCGCGGCGGCTGGACGTGCACACGATCCGCCTGCTGGTCCCCGATCGCGACGCCGACGAGATCTGGACCAGCCTGTCCACCTACAGCTTCGTCACGCTCAGCCCGGACTGCGCGCAGCTGGAGTTCCACCCGCTGCTGCGCGACCTGCTGGCCGAGGAGTTGTTGCGCACCAACGGCAATCCCGACTTCACCCACGACCAGGTGCATCGCGCGCTGCGCGACCACTACGCGCGGCTCGGCAAGCACTCCGACCGGCTCTACCACTGCCTCGCGCTCGGCGACGTGCGCGCGGTCGCGCTCTACCTGGCGCCGCGCATCGCGCAGTGGCACGGGCGCTGGGCCACCGAGCTGGAGGAGATCGCCGCAGCGCCCTACCGCTCCGACATCGAGGTCGCGCCGCTGAAAGCCGGACTGGGCTGGCTCAAAGGCCCTCGGTTGCGCCGGGTCGAGGACCTGGTCCGGGCCACCTGGCGGTTGCGCTCGGGGACCGGAACCGCGCTGCGCGGCGGGGAACTGTTCCACGACGTGCTGGACGGGTACCGCTCGCTCAACGCCGACGACGACCCTTCTGTGGCCCGGCAGCTGTCCCGCTACCGTGCTCTGGTGCACGCCTCGCAGGACGGCAACCCCGCGACCCCGCTGCCCCAGCTCCCGGAGTACTGCACCGGGACCGGCAAGCACCCCTACCCCCGGGTGTGGCCGCCGAGGCACGCCATCCGCAAGTCCGTCGCGGTGCTTTCCGTGGTGCTGCTCGTGCTCTACGGCGCCGTCTACATCCGGCACGTGCTGGTGCACTGCGACCGCGAGGGACCGCTGTCGGTCGGCACGGTGGCGGGCACGCTGTTCGACGACAGCAAGGTTCTGTCCAATATGGACGGCGAGTGCGTCGGGGTGACCGGTGCCGCGGGCACCTTCCTCGCCGACGAGAGCACCGCGGGCGAGGACGACCACGAGGTCGCCGAGCTGACCAGGCTCATCAAGGAGCAGAACGACCAGGTGCTCAAGGAGGCCGGGCGCGCGGGCGGGCGGCCGTACGTGAGCATCGTGGTGGCCACCATGCTCAGCTCCACCGAGCGCCCCAAACGGGACCTCTCGGCGGGCGTCAACGAGCTGCGCGGCGCCTACCTCGCGCAACGCGACTGGAACCGGTTCCGCACCTCGACCATCCAGCGCGGGTTCCTGGTCCGCCTGCTCCCGGCCAACTTCGGTGGCGACTCCGAGCACGCCGAGCACACCGCGGAGCAGATCCGCGGGCTCGCCGACGCCGATCCCACCGTGGTCGCGGTCAGCGGGATGGGGCAGACCAGGGACGCCACCGTGCGCGCCGCCGAACTGCTCGGCACCGCGACCGGGACCTGGACCGGCATCCCGATGATGGGCTCGGCCCCCTCCGGCAACACCTTCAGCGGCAAGCCGTACTTCTTCCGCGTCGCCCCGACCAACGCCAGGCAGGCGCAGGTGGCGATCGAGTGGGCGGTGACCGCGCGGCCCTTCCGCGGCAGGCAGCCGTTCCTGGTCTACAACCCCACCGACCGCTACAGCCGGGAGCTGAAGGAGGACTACCAGCGCGAGCTGGAGAAGGAACAGCGCAAGCAGGTCCCGGAGCTGCGGGCGGGCATCGAGAAGCCCTACGAGGCTGGCACCACCGGCACCGCGAGCACCCTGCGCACGCGGGTGCGCGAGATCTGCGAGGAGAACCCGCCGGACCTGCCGGGCCCGATGATCGTCTACTCCGGACGGGCCAACGAGCTGCCCACCCTGCTCGACGAGCTCAGCCGCAGCACCTGCCGGGACGAGGCGATCATCCTGGGCGGCGACGACCTCTCGCAGCTGGAGACCGCGGGCTTCCGCGACCTCGCCGGGCGCGAGGACTACGCGAGCGAGCGGCTGTTCTTCACCACCTTCGGCCCGACGAGGGAGGGCTGGGAGCTGCGCGGCAACGGCCGGCTGGAGCCCGGCGTCGACCGGTTCTTCGCCGATCACCTCGCCGTGGAACGGGAACAGCGCCAACGCGGTGGACCGGCATTTCGGTCAGGGCCGAATGGCCACGTGATGCTCTCCTACGACGCCGTGCACCTGCTGCTCACCGCGGCCGAACGGGCGCGGACCGACGCGCGCGGGGTGCCCAACCGGCACCAGGTCTACCAGTCGTTACGCGAGACCACGGGAGCACTCGCCCACTCCGGAGTGACGGGAAAGGTGGACTTCGGGGCCCCTGACCGCGCTCTCGGGCGCGGCGGGGCGAATCCGCAGGACAAACTCGTGGTCGTGCAGGAAGTGGTGAAACAGGACGGCCGTCTTGTTTCGTCCTACCTCACCAGTCGCGGCCGATGACCGCTACCGTGTGTGCTCACCACCCCTGGTGCGACCCTGCGTGACCGGGTGGGGGTACGGCGGACGAAGAGGGATACGTCAGCTGGCTGATATCGATATCGGCAGTTTGATGGAGTATTTCCCACCGACGGGTTTCCTAGGTATTTGTTGACGGTTCGGGTTCCCCTCTCGGGGAGCCGGGACACCCGCAAATCCCCCACCGCCGCGGAGGGCTCGTGCTACGCATACGCTTCGGACCCGACGATCTGCCGCGGATCCGCTTCTTGGTATCTCCCCTGGTGGAGACCCTGCTCAGCGTTCGGGTGCTGGCCCAGACGGGCGGCGGCGCCGAATTCGGCCGCTGGCGGCGCAGGCTCGCCGAGCTGACCAGGTCGGACTCGCTGACCCTGCTCGACCTGGTGCCCCAGGACCAGCCGCTGAGCACCGCCCTGGTCACCGCGCTCGGCGAGCGCACGTCCTTCGACCGCGAGCTGCAGGACCTGGCGACGCACTGCGAACAGCCGCTGCACCGGCACCTGCGGACGATCGACCCGCGGTCGGTCAGCGCCCCCAGCTGGATGTGGCACTCCGGCGGCCGCAGCGGCACGCGCATCCTGCTCACGGTGCTGCGCCGCTATCACGAGACGTGCCTGCAACCGGACTGGGCGAAGCTGCGCGCGCACCTTGAGGCGGATCTGGCCGACCGGTCGACGGTCCTGCTCGCCAACGGGACGGAGCGGCTGCTCAGCGGCCTGCACCCGACGATCCGCTGGCGCGCCCCGGTCCTGGAGCTGGCCGCCACCCAGCGCTCCGAGGTCGACC
Organism: Allokutzneria sp. A3M-2-11 16; assembly: GCF_024213555.1. Taxonomy (GTDB): domain Bacteria; phylum Actinomycetota; class Actinomycetes; order Mycobacteriales; family Pseudonocardiaceae; genus Allokutzneria. The sequence goes on from NZ_JANAVO010000004.1 coordinate 14,402, forward strand.
TCGCGGGCCGCGGGCTGGTGCTCGCCCCCTCGGCGTTCCTGCCGGAGGGACCGCAGCTGATGCGCGACCTCAGCGGCCAGCCGATCCTGGCCTACCCGACCAAGGCCCGGTTCTCGCCGGACGTGCCGTGGTCGGAGGACCCGCTGCGCTCGCTGGTCGGGCAGACCAGGGCGGCGATCCTGCGCGGGCTCGGCCAGGGCGGGTCGACCACCCAGATCGCCCAGCGCGTCGGCGTCAGCCTGAGCCGGGTCTCGGAGCACCTGACCGTGCTGCGGCACTGCGGGCTGATCGCCACCGCCCGCCAGGGCCGGTCGATGTGGCACGCGCCGACCGCGCTGGCCCAGCAGCTGCTGAGCACCACCACGACGCCCGCGGTCTCGCGCCGCGCGCCCACGCCCGGTCAGGCACCGGCGCTCGCCATCGCGGCCGACTAGGCGTCGCTTCGAGGTTAGAGCGCGCTAACGCTGGGGAGAGCAGACGCGCGAAGGGCGCCCGATCCGCACCGGATCGGGCGCCCTTCGGAGTTCGCGCGTCTTCAAGTACGGCACACCCGCCCTCACACCGTCTCAAACGACCCCCAACCCCCGGGTTCGCTGCGGTTGGCGACTTCTCCAGCAGGGGTCGGGGGTACTTGAAGACCGTCTTACTTGCAGGTGGCGAGCATGTCGCGCAGCGCGGTCTTCTCCGCCTCGGTGACGTTGAGGGAGTAGACCTTCTTCACCGCGATCCAGTCCTTGGCGTACTCGCACCAGGTGTCCTTGGCTGGCGGCTTCCACTGCGAGGGGTCCTGGTCGCCCTTGGAGCGGTTGGTCGCCGCGGACACCGCCAGCAGCTGCGGGTTGGCCAGGTCGTTGGCGAACTCCTGGCGGCGCTGGTCGGTCCAGGTGTCGGCGCCCGAGCGCCACGCGTTGGCCAGCGGCACCGTGTGGTCGATGTCCATCTCGCCCGCCGCGGCGATCTCCTTGCCCTCGTAGCGGCTGACCCACCTGCCCGCGGTGGCCTTGCAGCTGGCGTCGGTCACGACGCTCCTGCCGTCCCGCTTGAGCACCGTCTCCCGGGTGTCGCACTTCTCGCCCTGGGTGATCCAGTGCTTGAACTTCTCCCTGGTGTAGCCCTTCATCGGGTGCCAGGCGGCGACGGCGAGCCGGTCGAGGTCGGCCCGGCTGGCCGCGGCGGAGTCCCCGGCCGGGGCGTGCTCGGTGGTCACCGGCGCGGAGCCGGTCGGCTTAGGATCCTCCATGAACAGCGCGGCCGTTCCGGAGACGATCGCGATCACGGCAAGCACGGCGGCCAGAATCCAGCGCCCTCGGCTCACGCCAGTTTCCTCTCACAGCGACGGTGGACGAGCGCGCTGATCATGGCGCATCCCCGACGTGAGCGGAGGACGACCCTCCGTGGAGAGCCGGAAATCAGGTGCGATTCGCGTGGTCCAGCAGCTCGCAGACCCCGTTGCCGACCACCGCGAGCCCGACGAGTCCCGCGGTCGGCAGCACGCCGAGCGTCGCGGCGGTGACGGCCAGCCCGGCGGCGATGGCCACCAGCATCGGCGTGCCGCCCGAGGCGGGCCTGCGGTGCAGCACCGACCGCGCGGCGCGGACGGCCCTGCGCAGCGCGGGGCGGCGACGGGCGGGCGGGGTGATCGGCTCGGCGGCGATCGGGTCCCGGACCACGGTCAGGCGGACACGGCCGGGGCTCACCGGGACGGACCTTCTGCGGAGCGCGCGTCGCGGCGGGACCGGCTGGGGCGCGGCGAAGGCGATGTCGTCCAGCACGGCGGCTGCGGCGTGTCGGCTCACGTGGACCTGGTTTCTGATTCGACGAGCGGGTGCGCGGAGCAGACTCGCGAGAGCAGTCCAGTCCGACCAAGTGGATCTTGACAGCCCAATGCGGACTGCGCCAGGGGAGTCAACCGGTCGACAGAGAGCGACGACGCCTCTGCCAGGCATAACGTTGCGTCGTTTGTAAAGATCACCCATTCGAGTGATCGCGCTTACCGCGCGATGTGGGGCAGTCGCCCCACACGGCCGGGGCGGTGCGCTTGCCCCGGCCGTTCGGTGGTAAGTACCACCCATGACCACGAAACAGGAGTCCGCTGTTCCGGCGCTGGCGGGCCAACGGGCCGGGGACGTGGTCGGGGCCTATCTGCGCGAGCAGGTCGACGTCGTGCTGTTCCAGGAGGGCAGGGTCCGGCACCGCGAGCCCGACGCGCTGCGCAGGCTGCGCGTCGGCGTGCGCAGGCTGCGCAGCGGGCTGGAGGCGTTCCACCGCTTCCTCGACGCCGACCACGCGCGGTTCGTGGTGGCCGAGCTGTGCTGGTTCAACACCATGCTCGGCGACGCGCGGGACCTGGAGATGGTCCAGGCCAGGCTCAACGGCCAGATCGCGCTCACCCCGCCCGTCCTGATGCGCGGTCCGGTGGCGGCGCGCGCCGGCAAGTTCTTCACCGGGCGGCGCATCGAGCTGCACACGCGCGTCGTGTCCACTTTGGACAGCGAGCGGCAGGCCGGGCTGCGCGTGGCCATGGAGCGGATCTTCGACCACAGCTCCCCCGACGCGTCACTGGCCGCCGCGTCGGCGTTGCCCGGGGAGGTGGCCCGGTCCTACCGCCGCCTGGAGTCGCGGATGGCCGCCGTCGCGGAGTACCGGCACCCCGGCCCCGAACGCGACGAGGCACTGCACGACGTGCGCAAGGCCGCCAAGTGCGTGTGGGACGCGTCCATGGCCGCCGCGCAGGTCTGCGGGCGCCCGGCCGTCCGCTTCGGCAAGCAGATGCGCGACCTCCAGCGGTTCCTCGGCGTCCACCAGGACAGCGTGGTGTGCCGCCGCCTGCTGCGCGCCCTCTCCGACGAGGCGGAGGAACACGGCGAGAGCGCCTTCACCTACGGCCTGCTCTACGCCCGCGAGGAGCACCGGGCCCACGACGTCGAGCACGGCTTGCCCGGCGAGTGGCGACAGCGCACCCGCTCCAAGCACCGCCAGTGGCTCACCCCCGCTTAGTCCCTGAACGAGTCATTCAGGGAACCCAACGCCCCCAATGACTCGTTCAGGGGCACTCATCACGATCCACCCGCGCAGGTTGGCCAGTCTTCAAGTACGCCCAACCCCCCTCCGCGCAGTCTCAAACCGCCCCCAACCCCCCACGTTTAGGCCCTGAACGAGTCATTGGGGTAGTTGAGCGGCCTCAATGACTCATTCAGGGCGTTAAGCGCGGGGGCGGAGGCGGCGGGCGAGGAGGTCGACGAGGCCGCCGGAGTGCTCGGCGAGCGCGTGCAGGGCGGATTCGAAGGCGGGGGCGGAGGAGCCGAGGGCGGCGCGGAACTCGGCGTCGACGGCGGCACGGGCGGCGCGGCCGGCCTCGATGAGCGAGCGGCCCCGGGGCGCCAGCTCCACCAAGCGGTTGCGCTGATCGCCCGGGTCGACGACGCGCCGCACGTAGCCGGCGCGCTCCATCTCGGCGGTCAGCTTGGACGCGCCCTGCGGGGTCATGCCGAGCTTGGCGGCGAGGTCGGAGATCCGCTCGGGGCCGACGAGCAGGTGCTGGAAAACGAAACCGTGGCTGTCCCGGACATCGGTGAAGCCCGCCGCGGCGACCGCCTCCCGCACGCGCGCGTCGGCCGCCGCGGAGGCCGCGGTGAGCAGCAGGACCAGATCCGTCACGAGCTCCACCCTATTTACACAACCATGGTTGCGCAATTACGGTTGCGCGATGGACGGACGATGGGACCGGGCGTTCACCCCGGTACGAGAGGCATTCGCGGCCTGCCTGGACGACGACGAGCTGGGCGCGGCGGTCTGCGTCAGCGTCGACGGCGCGGTCATGGTCGACCTGTGGGGCGGCGAGACCGCGGCCGGAACGCCGTGGCAGCACGACACCGTGGTCAACGTCTTCTCGGCGACCAAGGGCGTCGTGGCGACGATCGCGCACGAGCTGGGCCTGGACCTCGACACGAAAGTCGAGTCCTACTGGCCCGAGTACGCCGCGCGGGGCAAGGGCGACACGACAGTTCGCGATCTGCTCAGCCACCGCGCGGGACTTCCCGCGCTCCGCCAAGAGCAGCCGCCGGGATCGCTCTACGACTGGGATCACCTCGCCACCGCGTTGGCGAACGAGGAACCGTGGTGGGAGCCCGGGACCAAGCACGGCTACCACGCGGTGACCTACGGGTTCCTGGTCGGTGAGGTGCTGCGACGGGCAACCGGGAAAACCGTGCGACAGCTGACGGAGGAACTCGCGCTCGATGTCCACATTGGACTCCCGGAAGCCGAACGGAGTCGCCTCAGCGGTGTGGTGTTCGGACCGCCGCCGAAGCTGGCCGCGCTCACCGACCCGAACTCGGTGACAGCAAAGGCATTCGGCAACCCGCCGGACCTGGCCACGGTCGACCTCACCGGAGCGCGGTGGCTCGACGCCGAGGTTCCCGCGGCCAACGGGCACGCGACCGCACGCGGACTCGCGGAGCTCTACGCGCGGACGATCACCAAATCCTTTGTGCGTCAAGCGATCGCGCCGGTCAGCGATGGGCCGGACGAGGTGCTGCTCGGCCACTCCAGGTTCGCGAGCGGCTACATGCTGCCGAGTCCGATGCGGCCGTTCTCCCCTGGCGCCAACGCATTCGGGCATCCCGGAGCGGGCGGCGCGCTGGCCTTCGGAGACCCGGACGCGGGCCTGGCGTTCGGGTACACGCCGAACAAGCTGCGGACCACGGTCTCCGGTAGCGATCCTCGATGGGACCGACTGGTCGGCGCGGTCTACTCCTGCTTGAGCTGAACCATCGCCGCCTGCGCGACGTGGCGCAGCACGAGCGTGGGCATCAGCGCGCCCACGGTGAGCGAGCCGATGAAGGCGCCCGCGACCTCGGCGACGTCCTTCGCCTCGGCGTCGCCGACCGCGCCCGGGAGCAGGCCGCCGAACTCGCCGCCGTGGCTCTCCCCCGAGTGGTCGAGCCCGACGCTGACCACGGTCGCGCCCTGCTTGACGTGCTTCGCGGTGATCAGGCCGCCCTGCCCCACCGCGGACACCAGCACGTCCGCGGCGGCCGTGATCTCCGGCAGCGCGGGTGCGTCCCCGCGCACCACCGTGACCGTGGCCTCGGCGGCGCGCAGCTGCAACGCCAGCGAGATCCCCTTGCCCACCAAGACAACTCGCGCGCCGACGAGCGGAATCTCCGCGTGCCGCAACAGTTCCATCACGGCGACCGGAGCCACTGGGGAGAACGCGGGCAGGCCGTGCGCGAGCCTGCCGATGGAGAGCGGGTTGACGCCCTCGACGTCCTTGCCCGGATCGATGCGCTCGCGCAGTCCCTCGGCGGCGAGGAAGCCCTCGGCCACGCTCACCCCGTGCACCTCGGGGTCCGCGGACAGCTCGTCGAGCAGCACCGCGAGGTCCACGGCGGGCGCGTCCACCGGCAGCACCCGCAGCACGACGTCGATCCCCAGCTCGACGCCGTCCCAGCTCAGCTGCTCTCCGTGGAGCGCGCCGACCGGATCCTCCTCGGGGATCAGCGCGGCGAGCCGGGGCCGCGCGGGCAGGGCGGCGACGGTGTCGGCCACCTCCGCGTACAGCGCCTCGGCCAGCGGCGAGCCGTCGATCTCCCGAAGTTCATGCATGGTCATAAATGTTAGGTCAGCGAACGCTGACGAATCCGGACTCGTAGGCAATGATCACGGCCTGCGTGCGGTCACGGGCGTGCAGCTTGCCCAGCACGTTCCCGACGTGCGTTTTCACCGTCTCCACGCTGACGACGAGCTCCGCCGCGATCTCCGCGTTCGTCAGACCTTTCGCCACCAGCCGAAGCACCTCGGCCTCCCGCTCGGTGAGCTGAGCCCCGTTGAGCGCCTTCCGCTCGCCACCCGCGCGCTGTTCGGCGAGCGCGCGGATCGCGCTGGGGAACAACAGCGAATCCCCGCTGGCCACCGTGCGCACTGCCTGCACGATCTCCGCGGGCCGAGCGCGTTTGAGCAGGAACCCGCTCGCACCTGCGCGCAGCGCGTCGTAGACGTAGTCGTCGTTCTCGAAGGTGGTGACCACCAGGATCTTCGGCGGCTCGGCCATGGTCGACAGCAGGTGGCGGGTCGCCTGGATGCCGTCGACCGCGGGCATCCGCACGTCCATCAGCACCACGTCCGGCTTCAGCGAACGCACCAGCGGCACCACCTCGGCCCCGTCCGCCGCCTCGCCGACGACCTCCAGATCCGGCTCAGCGCCCAGGATCGCCCGCAGTCCCGTGCGAATCAGGTCCTCGTCATCAACAAGCACGACCGAAGTCATCTGTCCCCCAAAGGAAGAGTCACCGAGACCCGCCACTCCCCGTCGTCCGCGCCCGCGGAGAACCGGCCGCCGAGGACCGTCACGCGCTCCCGCATCCCGATCAACCCGCGGCCACCGCGCCCCGCTGCCTTGGCTGCGCCGACCGGGTTCGCCACGTCCAGCTCCAGCACTCCGTCCAGCACGGCGATCCGCACCCGGACATCGACCTCGCCCGCGTGTCGAAGAGCGTTGGTCAGGCACTCCTGCACGATCCGGTACGCCTCCCTGGACACCGCCGGACGCACCCGGTCGAGGTCGCCGGTGAGCTCGGCCTGAACTCGCGGTTTGTCCAGCAGTGAACGGATGTCGGCAAGCGTTCGCTGCGGCGTCGTCCCGGCGGCGCGCTCCTCCCGCAGCAGTCCGAGCACGTGGTCGAGGTCCTCCAGCGCCGCGCGGCCCGCCTCCTCGATCGCCAGCAGCGCCTTGCGCACGAACTCCGGATCGCTGTCGAGCACCAGTCGCGCCGCACCGGCCTGCACGGTGGTGACGGTGAGCGCGTGGCCGACCGAGTCGTGCAGCTCGCGCGCCAGGCGGTTGCGCTCGGCGAGCTGTTCGGTGCGCCGCTCCAGCCGGGCGATCCGCTCCTCCGGCGACGGCCCGAGCAGCGCGGGCGCCAGGTGCCGCAGCAGCACGCCGAGCCAGAAGATCACGTACAGCGAGCAGGCGAACAGCACCAGCCCGGCGGGCACGCCCCACAGCGCCGCCGCGCCACTGGGGAACTCCACGACCCCGGTGTCGGAGAACTTGATGCGCTGCTCCGGCACGAGCGGGGCGATCATCATCGCGACGCCGAAGGTCGGCGCGATCAACGTGATCAGCGCGATGACCCCACCGCACAGCAGGTGCAGCAGGAACCAGGCCGCGGTGCGCCACCGGGTCCGCCACGAGCGCCCGTCCTCGGCGGAGTAGTCCGGCAGCGGCACGCCGAGCAGCGCGCGCACGGCGACGATCTCCACCATCCGCACGGCCGGGATGAAGCCGGTGATCACCGGCGGCACGACCATCGCCAGCACCATGACCAGCACCTGCGCGGGCGGCCACGGGAACCAGCCGCCGACAACCGTGCCGATCCCGGCGTCGAGCCCGACGAACGACAGCAGCAGGCCGCCGCCGGGCAGCAGCAAGATCCACGACCGGAACGTGAAGCGGCTGACCAGCGGACCCAGCACGCGACGGAGACCGGTGCCGATGCTCGATCCCGCAAGCGGATCTTCGGTCACACTCCGATCCTCGCAGACCACCCCGACGACCGTCTCCCTCGCGCGGGGGAGACGGTTCGCGCCTCAGCGGGAGTCCCACGACGGGGCGGCGAGCACAGGCTGAGCGGGGTGATCGGCCTGGGCCGCTGGGGGTGCCCAGGCCGATCCGAGGCGGAAGGAGGCGCGTGACCGGCAACCCGGACCTGCGCGGTCCACTCGCGACGATCGCGTGCCACGGAGCGGTCGCGCTCGCCGTCCTCTACGCCGGGCTGCGGGCTTACTGGACGTTGGGCGGACAGGCCCTACTGGAGTCGGTCGGCGTCGCAGAACGCCTTCTCAGCGATTCCCTCTTGCCCCCGCCGGGCCTCGTGATAGCGGCACTGGCGATTGCCGCGCTGCCGCTCGGACTTCGTCGAACGAATTTTCGCCGAGCATTGCTGATTCCGGCGTGGGTGGCCGTGGCGGCACTGGCGACGCGCGGGTTCTCCGGGTTGCTCCTGCTGTATCCGCTTCGCGAGACCGTTCCCCCGCTGAGCACGCCCGCAGTCCTGGCACTGGCCGCGTACTCGCCGATGTTCCTGCTGTGGGCGGCCCTGCTCGGCGGCGTCGCGATCCTTTCCAAGACGCATTCTTGAGCACCTACCGGAAAGTTCAAGAATTCGCCATATCGATTCTTTGAAGTAACCGTCGTGCTATCTTTGAATTCCCGTTTCGGTGAATGCAGGAGGTGTCGTGACGGGAAGCTTCGAAGACGCGCCGCCGGATCCGGCCGGAATCTCCGGCAATGCCGAACTGGTCGCCCGGCTCAACGAGTTGCGCGGCTGGGCGGGCACGCCTTCGCTGCGCAGGCTGCGGGCGCTCGCGGGCCCGGCGGACGCGCTGCCCCCGGCCACCGTCTCGGACGTCCTCACCGGAAAACGGCTGGCCAGGCTGCCCCGGCTGGAGTTCGTCGAGGCGTTCGTGCTGGCCTGCCTGCGCGCGAGGGAGTACGACGAGGCGGAACTGGCGGCCTGGACCAGGGCATGGCGGGCGCTCGCCAGCGCCGAGCACCCGACGGCTCCGGTGAAGACCGAGCTGCCCGTGTCGCGCTGGTGGGCCCGGCGCGCGACCCGCGTGGCGTTCGCGTTGCTGTGCCTGTGCGTGTTGCCAGGGGCGCAAGCCGCCCCGGTGCTCGCCGATGCGACCCACACCGGGCCGGTGACCTGGTGGAAGCTGGACGACGGGGCCGGGGCGACCGCCGCCGACTCGACCGGTTCGGGCGCGGCGGGAGTGCTGAGCGGGGGCAGTACCTGGGTGCGGACCGAGCAGGGCCCCGCGGTGGAGTTCGACGGCAACGGCCGAGTGTCCACCGACCGGCGCGTGGTCGCCGCCGAGAACGGCTTCAGCGTGACCGCGTGGGTGCGCCTCACCGCCACCGGCGACTGGGCGACGGCGGTCAGCGCGCGCGGCGGCGGGTTCGACTCGTTCCTGCTCGGCTACAACGGCGACGCCGACGCGTGGTCCTTCGCCGCCCCGCACAAGGACGACGGTGACGTGATCAGCGCGGCGCTGTCCGGGACGCCACCGCGCAGGGGCCGCTGGACCCACCTCGGCGGCGTCTACAGCGCGGCGACCCGGCAGCTGACCCTCTACGTCGACGGCGCGGCGGTGGGCACCAGCGAGCTGCCCGCCGGACTGCGCCGGACGACGGGCGCCTTCGACATCGGCCGCGCGGTGTACCGGGGGCGGCACATCTCGGGCTGGCGCGGGGAGATCCGCGACGTGCGGCTCTTCGACCGGCCGATCAGCCGCACGGAGCTGCGCGCGATCACCGAGAAGATTTCCGGCTGAGCACCGTCCCGGCCGGAAAATCGCATGTCCTCCCCGTCCGAGCCTGTCCGGGACACGGGGAAGTCGTTGCCGGACACCGAGCGCCCGGCGGAGGTTCGGTCCCTTGCCCCCAGGACTTCCAGCGAAGGGACCACTCGTGTCAGGACCCGGGCACCGGCCGCCCCTGACCGCGCTCACCACCGACGCCCCACCGGCGAGCACGGAGATCACCGTCATCGGCGGCGGCCTGTTCGGCGCGGCCTGCGCCTACTGGCTGTCCCGTTCCGGCAGGCGGGTCGCGGTCATCGAGGCGGGCAGCCTCGCGGGCGGGGCCAGCGGCAGCGGTGCCGGGCTGGTGGTGCCCACCACGCCGGAGCCCTACGAGCGGGCGGTCGACCGGCTCGGCGGGCGCTCCGCGCGCCAGGTGCTGCGGATCGCTGAGAAGGGCTTCTCCCTGCTGCGCAAGGCGACCGAGCACGGCGAGGTGGACTGCCCGCTCAAGGACAACGGCCACATCCAGCTCGCGGTCGGCGCCGAGCGGCACGCCGTGCTGGCCGAGCGCGCGAGGGCGCTGAAGGCCGACGGCGTGCCGACCGAGTGGCTCAGCCCACGCGACCTGCGCGGCCCGGTCACCACCGCGCTCGCCGCCGACGTGCGCTGCGGCCTGCTCCTACCCGGGGGCGTCCTCGATCCGACGCAGCTGGTACTCGCGCTGACCAAGGCCGCGATGGACCTCGGCGCCACGGTGCACACCGGCACCGCGGTGATCGACGTCAAGCAGTCGGCCAAGGGCGTCCGGGTGATGACCACGCGCGGGCTGGTCCGCTCCGAGGCGGCGATCATCGCGATCAACGCGTGGAGCGGGCGCCTGGTGCCCGACCTGGACCGGATGATCACCGCGAGCCAGGCGCAGGTGCTGGCGACGGACGTGCTCCCGCCGGTGTTCTCCACCGGGATGTCGGCGACCATCGGCGCGGACGGCACCTACTGGCAGCAGACCAAGGACGGCCGGGTGATCCTGGGTGGCTACGGGCCCGCGGCCTCCGCACAGGCCAACGGTTCCGGCCCGCTCGACCGCAAACCGGAGGACGCGGTGCACGCGACGCTCGTGCGGGCGCTGCCGCGGCTGTTCCCGGCCATCGGACAGATCCGGACGACGCAGCGACGGGCCGCCCCGGTCGCGCGCACGGCCGACCACCTGCCCGTCGTGCACCGCGTCGACGAGCGCGTCTGGGCGGCGGGCGGTTTCGACCTCAACGGCCTGCCGCTGGCCTTCGCCCTCTCCCGTGCGCTGGCCCTCGCGGTGCCCACCGGCTGGGCGCCCGCCGAACTGAGCCCGTTCGCCCTCACCCGCCCGTCGTTGCGCCCCGCAGCCGTCTGAGCTGCGCGTACGGGTCCGTCCGGGACAGTCCGGACTAGGCCGATCGGGTTGCCGGTCAGCTCGCCGCGCCCAGAAGGTCGAGTTGTCGGATTCACCCAGCTCGGGAGAGATCGCATGACCATCACTCGCACCGCAGCAGTCCTCACCGCCGCGCTCGCCGTCGCAGGCGGCCTCACCGCGGGCGTCGCCGGCGCATCGGCCGCGGCCTGCAAGCTCACCGCGGGCACGCCGTTCCACCACAGCGGCAACGTCAAGGCCAACGTCTCCACCTCGGGCTGCAGCACGGCGATCACCTACACCGCGAAGCTGCAGTGGCGGAACATGACCGGGTTGAACTGGACCAATCTCGACTCGGGGACGTGGCGGGGCAACGAGAGCCAGACCCTGCTCTTCGACTGCAAGGCCGGCGAGAAGGAGACCTACCGCGCGGTCGTCGACGGCAGCAACGGCACCGAGAAGTACAGCGCGGAGAAGACCTTCACCTGCGGGCAGTAGCGCCGAGGTCGCGCCGGAACACTGACAGCGGTTGTCAGGTTTCGGCGCGACCATCTCCTCGTCGGAGAACGCGACGACGGAGGAACGACATGCGACTGGACGGCAAGATCGCCGTGGTGACCGGGGCGAGCAGGGGCGCGGGACGGGGCATCGCGGCCGTGCTCGGCGAACGGGGCGCCACGGTGTACGTGACCGGGCGCTCCAGCAGGGAAGGCGGTAGCCCGACCGGTCGGCCGGAGACCGTCGAGGACGCCGCGGCGGAAGTCACCGCGCGCGGCGGCAAGGGCATCCCGGTGCGCTGCGACCACACCGACGACGAGCAGGTGCGGGCGTTGTTCGACCGGGTCCGCGCCGAGTCGGGGCGGCTGGACATCCTCGCGTCCAACGCGTGGGGCGGCTACGAGAAGCGGATCATGCCGCTGAGGTCGTGGGAGCTGGAGACCGCGCACCTCGATCTGATGCTCGACGCGGGCCTGCGGGCGCACATGGTCACCGTGCAGCTGGCCGGGCCGTTGCTCACCGAGACGCGCGGTGGGCTGGTCGTGCTGACCACGTGGGCGGTCGGGGACGACTACAAGGAGAACCAGAACCTCTACTACGACGTGGTGAAGACGGCGATCAACCGGATGCCGGTCGGGCTCGCCGAGGACTTCGCGCCGTACGGGGTGACCGCGCTCGCGGTGTCGCCGGGCTGGATGCTCACTGAGTCGATGCGCGAAGTGCTCCCCGAGGAGAAGGCGGAGCTGACGGAGTCGACCGAGTTCGTCGGGCGCGCGGTCGCGGCGCTCGCCGCCGACGCCGATCCCTCCCGGCACGCAGGGACCGTTCGCACCGTCGTGGAGCTCGCCGAGGACTACGGGTTCACCGACCTCAACGGGCGACCGTCGAGCCTGTGGTGGGACTCCTACCTCAAGGGCGTGAACCTGGCCCTGGACTAACGCGGGTCCTGCAAGTCCTCCCCGCACTCCGCCCACCAAGTAAACTGAGCCCATGCACCCCACGCGCCCGTCCACCCCATCCCCCGCGCGCGCCGTCTAGAGAACCCCGTTTCGTACTCATAACGGGAAAAAGAGCGCTCCAAAAACCCGTTAAGAGTACGAAACGGGTTGTTCAGGCTGCGCTGGCTGATGTTGGGGGCGAGTGCGAGGGGCGTTGCGGTCGCGGGTGACCACTTGCAGGACACGGCCTAACGCGGGTCCAAGTCCATCCGCTGCGTCCGGGAAACCACGGTGTCCCCACCGGGACGCGAGGAGAGCACCAGGTCCGTGGGCATCGGGCGGAACTCCGCGACGCCGGGAAGGCCGTAGCGGCGGCTCACCAGTCGCAGCGGCAACGGCCCGGTGCCGCGCACCCGCAGCTCCACCTCGATGCCCTCCGGCGGCACGGCGGTGAAGGTGAAGCCCCAGTTCCACGGCTCCCGCGCGAGCAGGCTCTTGGCGAGCTTGCCGAGCCGGACGTTCTGCACCGCGGCGTCCACGATCGTGTGCGCCGTGGTGTCCGCGTACACCGAAACCCGTTGCGCGCCAAGGGAATCAACGCGCACGCGGAGCACGGTGGCGTCTCGTTCCCTGGAGACCCGCAGCACCGTCGCGCGCGGTGCGGGGACCGCGGCGAGCGAGGCGTTGCCGCCTTCGTAGTCGGCCAGCGATCCCGGGTTCGCGTCCTCGGCGAGGACCGCCAGTTCGGGGTCCTCGGTCCCGGGCACGTAGCGGCGGGTCCACGGGGGCGGGTGCCGGTCGTGGCTGATCCAGAACGCCTTGCCGATATCGGCTTCCATCGCGTACAGCAGGCTCGTCTGGTGCGGGTGGTCGCGGTCGAAGCGGTCCGCGACGAACCCGGTGACGACCAGCGCGACGGCGATCCCGGCGGCGCCCGCCGTGATCAGCACGGGGCGGCGCGGTTCGAGGAGGTCGACCAGGGGCAGCGCCAGCGCCACGACCAGGGTGGCCGCCACCAGCGGCGGCCCGGCGAAGGCCAGCCCGCGCCAGGTGAAGTCGACCAGTGGCGTCATCAGGGGCACCGCGGGCAGGGCCGCCGCGCACAGCGCCAGCCTCGGCCAGAACGGATCGTCGCCACCCCAGCGGAAGGCCGCGAGCGCCGCGAGGCAACCCACCAGCAGCGGCAGGGTCGTCACGTACGCGGCGCCCTTGACCAGGAAGGCGCACGCCAGGGCCAGCACGCAGAACCACGCCCAGACCCCGAGCATGATCTCCTCGGTCGACCAGCGCCGCCGGACCAGGCGGTACCAGACCGCGGTGAAGAGCGCGCTCAGCACGAGCAGGCCGGCTTGGTAGAACTCCGGCCGGTACGTTGTCCCGCCGCCGATGTAGGCGTAGTCCGGGCGGAGCACGTTCAGCACGTACCAGGCCACGTGCGCCAGCGTGTTGGTCACGACGATCGGCAGGACGAACGTGCACGCGGCCAGCCCCACCGCCCGCAGCCGGACGCCCCTGCGCCGCACCGCGATCCAGCCGACGAGGAGGAACAGCAGCGCGGCGGCGGCCGCGAGCGGGATGACCACCCCGTTCGGGTAGCTCATCACCAACCCGAACGCCGTGAAGTAGCTGGCGTTGCCGCGCTTGGCCTTGGCGAAGTCGCGCTCGCCGACCGACCGCGCCAGCGAGAGCGCCTTGTCCCCGTGGTCCTGGACGCTGCCGGGGTCCACCGCGGCCACCGTGTCGGCGCCGGTGCGGTTGCGCGCGGCGCCCTCGTCGAAGGCGAAGCTCAGCCCGGCGAAGCCCGCGCGGCGGAACACCGAGAAGTCCGACTCGTCCGGGATGATCCTGCGCAGCGACCCGGCGAACGACCAGGCCAGCGGTTTGTCCACTGTGGACAATGCGGGCAGCAGCCACGCGCTCGCCCGTCCCGCGTCGACCACAGTGGACGGTCCGCCGGAGCCCCGCGCGTCGAAGTTGAGCACCACGGTGTTGCGCGGATCGAGCAGGCTGGCGCCCACAAAGGCTTGCGCGCCAAGCAAACCGGCTTCTTCACCATCGGTGAGCAGGATCGCGATGTCGTTGCGCGGCCTCGGCCCGCTCAGCACCGCCCGCGCCGCTTCGAGGACCGCGGCCACCCCGGCCCCGTCGTCGGCGGCACCCGGCCCCTTCGAGGTGGAGTCGTAGTGCGCCACCAGCAACACCGTTCCCGTGCTGGCGCGCCCGGGGATGCGCGCGTACACGTTGCGCACCTCGCCCAGGTCGGCCTGCCTGTTGGTGGTGGCGCGCTGCACGGTGGGGTCGACGCCCAGCGAACGCAGCTGCCGCAACAGGTACTCCCGCGCGTCGGCGTGCGCCTGCGAGCCGATCGGGCGCGGGCGGGCGCTGATGGCGGAGAGGTGCGTCATGGCCCGCTCGGCGGAGAACCGCGACGCCGGGGCGCTCGCCGGGACCGGGGCGGGCGGGCTGATCTCCACCAGCGACACCGTGAGCAGGATGGCGAGCAGCCCGAGGAAACCCGCTGCCAGCCAGCGGCGCACGGCGCCCATGATCCCCCTCAGGTCGGCTCCCGACGAACCTAGCCCACCGGCGTTCGCGCGCACTCGGGCACTAGGCGGATATTTCCCAGCCCCATAGGGTGGGGCTATGGAGCTCGATATCCGGCATCTGCGGGTGATCTGCGCGATCGCGGACGCGGGCAGCGTGACCAAGGCCGCGACCTCCCTCGGCCTGTCCCAGCCCTCGCTGACCGGGCAGCTCCAGCGGATCGAGTCCCTGCTCGGCGGGAAGCTGTTCCTGCGCGGCCCGGACGGCACCGTGCCGACCGACCTCGGCACCTTCGTGATCTCCAGGGCGCGCGCCGTGCTCCCCGCCATCGACCAGCTCCAGGCCGACGCGATCCGCCGCGCCGGGGCCCAGCAGGACCTGCGGCTGCTCCGCTACGGCGCGGCGCCCGGCCCGCTGATGGTCGGCCTGCTCGGCAGGCTGCGCGAACTGCTGCCCGACGCCGAGGTCACCCTGCGCACCGAGTCCTCCTCGGCGACCCTGGTCGACCTCGTCGCCTCCGGCCGCCTGGAACTCGCGGCGATGCTCGAATACCCCGACCACGAGGTGCCGCCCCGCCAGGAGGTCGAACGCCGCATCGTGGCCACCGAGCCGAGCTTCGCCCTGCTCTCCAGCACCCACCCGCTCGCCGCCCGCCCCGAACTGGCCCTCACCGACCTCGCCGAGGAATCCTGGGTGATCCCACCGCCCGGCGACCGTTTCCGCGAATACTTCGCCATCGCCTGCCAGCAAGCCGGGTTCCGGCCCAGGGTGAGCCACGAAACCGAAGCCTCCGGCGCACGCGACCTGATGATGGCCGGACAGGCCGTGGCGATCGGCCAAGCCACCTTTCGCGAAACCCCCGGCGTGGTGGTGCGGCCGATCATCGACGTTCCGATGCGGGTCCGGCACGTGTTGGTGTGGAATCGGAATGGTTCGCTGACGCGGCTGGCCGAGCGGTTGCTCGCGGCGGCGCGGTCGGCTTATCAGGAAGCGGTGGATCGGAGTCCGGATTATCAGCGGTGGCTGGCTAAGCATGGGCCGCTTCCGCCGGTTTAGGCTCTTGTTGTTTTGGGGCTGGGCTTCCGGCTTGCGTGGGCTGGGCTTCCTGCTTGCGTGGCTGGACTTCCGGTTGGGGTACGGCTGGGCTTCCGGCTGGGGTACGGCTGGGCTTCCAGCCTGTGTGGCTGGGCTTCCAGCGGAGTCGGGCTGAACTTCCAGCGTGGGACGCTGGGCTTCCAGCCTGGGGGTCGGCTTGACCTGGGGGCCCCTTGCGCGTGCCCTTGGGCCTCACAGGGGCACGGGATGAAACCCCGGCCCTCGCGACAAGCGTATGGCACGCGCACCCCAGGTAAAGCCGACCCGCTTTCATGTGCGGCTTGCCGTTTCGCTGGGGTTGCGTTTCGGGCTTTTCGGGCGCCTGGCAATTCATCCTTTAGAGCCATGATCCACTATTATTGTGCGATAAAATGGAGGCATGACCCTCGATATCACTGATGCGAAAGTCAAGGCAACGTTCACCGGCATCGGTACAGCGGTCGTCGAATTTCTGGTGGCGTTGATGGAGTACGTCGCTCAGCTCCGGCCCGCCGAGCGTGAGTACGCCGAAGAGCTACTGATGCCGTTGTTGCGGATCTCGAAGGAGAAAGCATCCCGACTGCTGGCCAAAGCCTCAGATTTGACCGCGCGCCCCGTGGTCTTGCAGGCGCTGGCCGAAGGCCGCGTCGACGAAGGCAAAGCCTTGATGATCGTCGAACTGCTTCAGCCCCTCTCCGCCGTGCAGGCCGCCACCGCTGAGGAAGCTCTGTTGGCGCACGCGGAGAACAACGCCTACTCCGCCACCCGCCAGTACGCGCGCCGCTACATCGACCGCCTCGACCCGAAGGCCGCCGAACACCGTCATCAGGAGAAACGTGAGCAACGCAAGGTGGAGAAAACCAACCTTGACGACGGCATGGCATCACTGCGGCTGATCCTGCCCGCCCTGGACACCGCGTTGGCCTTCGACCACATCGACGCCATCGCCCGAGGGTTGCCGAAGGATGGCCGAACGTTGGATCAGAAGCGCGTCGATGTGGCCCTGGACCTGTTGTTGGGCAAGGAAACCGGTGCCCCGCAGGGTCAGGTGACGGTCAACCTCACCATGGCCATCAGCTCACTCATCGGCATGGACGATGACCCCGCCATCCTGCAAGGGCACGGGCCGCTGCCGATCAAGATCGCACGCGATTTCGCCGCAGGAGGCATCTGGAAGCGCATCCTCACCGACCCCGCCACCGGCATCGCCGAAGACGTCACCACCTACCGACCCACCACCAAGCAGCGAGAACTCATCGCCGCCCGCTACCCCCACTGCACCATGATCGGATGCCGCCAGCCGGTGCACCGCTGCGACCTCGACCACTGCTGCCCCTTCGACGGAAGCAACACGACAGTCGACAACCTCCGGCCGAAATGCAGACGGCACCACCGCATGAAGCACGAAACCAGCTGGCAATGCCACAACCTCGAAGACGGACGCCACGTCTGGACCACACCAGAAGGCAAGACCTACGAATCAGAAATCGAGCCGATCGGCGAACCCGCCCCGTTCTGAGCAAGCGGAACGGGGCGCCACCTCAGCGGTGGCGCCCCGTCCGGAGGAAACCGTTACTTGGTGACGACGAGCGCGAAGTCGGCGTCGGTGTCCGGGGTCTCCCGGTGGCCGTCGACGTTGATCGCGTCCGCGGAGACCTCGACCTTCCAGGTGCCCGCCGCCGCCTTCTCGATGATCACGTTCTCGACGTTGTCGATGGTGTCGGCGGAACCGCCCGGGGTGGAGAAGTTGCCCGCGCGCAGGCCGTTGTTACCCCAGTAAACGGTGCCGTCCGGCGCGGTCACCTTCAGCGTCAGGTCGTTGACCAAGGTCTTGGCCGCGCTGGGCGCCGCCTCGGGATCGCTGTAGGCAAGGGTGGCCTTCAGCGGCTTGCTGCCGTCGGTGGTCACCTCGTAGCTGCGCGACTGGCCGACCTTGAGCACCTCGGTCTCATTGACCAGCACGGGCAGCTTCCACCCGTTCGCCTTGGCCTGCTCGTACATGTTGCCGACGCTGGCGGTGCCCCAACCCTGGTGCACGCGGGTCAGGTCGTGCGCCTCACCGGAGAACGCGTACTGGTTGGCGGTGTTGATCATCAGCGCCTTCATCGTGGCCGCGTGGGGGCGGCTGTCGAAGACATCGCGCTTCTTGCCGGGGCCGCCGTCGAAGACACCGTCAGCCCACATCTGGAACGCCAGGCCTGCGGTGCCGCAGGTGATCGGCGTCGCGCCACTGGTACCACCGAAAGACGTGGTGTAGGTGTTGTCGCCAGTCGACGAAGTGGTGTCGATGTTGTCGTAGTAGTGCGACACATCGGGCTTGATCCGGCCATCAGCGGCGGGACCGATGCTGGCGCCGCGGTTCCACTGGTCATCAGCGCGGTCGAGGGTGTTCTTGTGGTACTGCGCGCCGACGGACAGCACGTTCTTCGCCCACGCCTCGGGCCGCGAGTTCCGCGAACCGGCGTTGCTCTGCGAATTGCAGATGAACAGGTCGGTGTCGAAGATCGTCTTGTCGAAGGCCGACGAGATCGCGGTGTAGGACGTGGTCAGCGGGTTGCCCCAGCTGTTGGTCTGGAACACCGCGCGGTACTTGCCCGCCGGGTCCACCAGCTCCTGCGTGTGCTTGTAGCGGTCGGGCTGCTGGTAGGCGGCGAAGATGCCCTGGCCCTCGGAGAGCAGTCCGCGCTGCTTGGCGGAGACACCGGAAGCGAAGATCTCGCCGTAGGTCGACGTGCCGTGGCTGGGGCTGGTGCCGTTGGCGCCGTGCATGACCGGCGGGGTCTTCTGGAACTCCTGGTGCGTCAGGCGCAGCCCGGAGTCCATCACCTCGCCGCGCACGCCCGCGCCGTTGTAGCCGCCAGCGGTCTCGATCGTGGTCGCGCCGACGTCCTGGCGCGCGTTGTCCATGTCGGTGCCGACCTCGCCGGTGTGCTTCTCCGCGGCGAGCACCTCGGCGCGCTTGGCGACGGAGAGCAGCTGGTCGTGGGTCAGGGTCGCCTCGACGTGCTGGCGGCTGGCGGAAGCCGTCTCGACCTTGCCGCCGAGCTTGCCGATCTCCGCGACGAGCGCCTGCTGGTCGGCGGCGTCGGCCTCGACCAGGGTCAGCAGGTAGCGCTGCTGCGGCAGCCGCTGCTTGGCCCGGACCGCCTCGGCGATCCCCGGCGTGAGCTTGTCCCCGGCCTGGTAGGCGCCGACCCAGCGGACGTAGTCCAGCTTGGCGACGCGCTCACTGGTGGCCCGGTCCATCCGCACCACGTAGGCGTAGTCGGGGATGAACGCGCCCACCCGCGCGCCGAGCCCGCGCAGCTCCCGGCGCTGGGCGTCCAGCGGAGCGGCGGTGAACTGCACCAGGTAGACGCCGGTCTCGTCGGCGGTGGCGTCGCGCTGCGCGTCGGCGGACCTCGGGTCGAACGAGCGGTTGACCAGGTGGATCTTCTTGGCGGTCGGCAGCTGGCGGCTCCAGCTCTTGCCGCCGTCGAAGCTGACCGAGAAGGAGTTGTCGCCGACGAGCCGGACCTGCTCGCCCGTGGACTGGCCGTTGGCACTGACCACACCCAGCGAGAGCAACACCGTGGTCGCTGTCGCAGCGACCATCAGCGCGCGACGGGAACGCCGCATGGAGAACCTCCTGAAGCAGGGAATGCAGGGACCCCGCGAACGAAGAGCGAATTTCGCAAGGCAATAGCGACAGTAATGAGACGCAATACCCGATTCACCCGACTTAAGTCGGTGCTCGTTACGACGTAAGAATCGGGCCGAACAGCCCACACAAAAGACTCCATCTGGCTCAGCGAATGGCGGTTTACCTGCACATATCGCGCATGTGAACCGATTCACACGCCATCAAATGGCAAAAACCCGGTGGAAATTAAGCCATTGAGCCGAAAGGCTTGGCAACCGGTCAGTCGGACGCTGGCGACGAACCCGAGGCGACCAGCAGTCGCGGCGCCCCGGAACCGTCCGCGGGCACGGCCCAGACATCGCTGCCGCCGCGCTCGTTCGGCAGTGAGTAGGCCAGCGTGCGCGGGTCGAGCCACACGGCCTGGTCGTCCACGCTCCGCGTCTCGGCCAGCGGGGTCTCGGTCATCGTGGCGAGGTCGAGCACGTGCTCCCGCCAGGGCCGCGCGTTGTCGGTGGAGACCCGTTTCTTGAACGCCAGCCGGGTGCCGTCCGGCGACAGCGACGGGCATTCCGCGTTCTCCCGCACCGTTTTCGCTTCCCAGGCGTCGTAGTCGGCGACGACGAGATGAGTGCGTCCGCCGGTCGCCACGGTGGCGTAGAAGCGCTTGTTGTCCCGCGTGAAAGTGACGCCCCAGTAGTTGACGTCCTCCGCGTGGTGCCGCTCCCCCGCGACGAGCAGCGGGATGCCCTCGATGTTGGAGTAGAGCTGGTCCTGATCGCGGTCCATGATCCCGGTGCGCGTGGAGAACGTGCCGCTCTGCGAGTAGGAGTCACCGGTGACGAAGGTGGTCCACGCCCCCATCTTCCCGTCCGGGGAAAGCTTGGCGCGATTGGGAATGCCCGCGAGCTCCACCCGTTTGACCTCGCGCAGCTCCTTGTCGACGAACACCGCGACGGCGCTGGGCAGCGGCCCCGGGGCGGTGGCCAGGCACAGACCGGTCCCGGCGCTGAGGTAGAAGCGGTCGCAGCTCAGCCCGCTGATCCGGCGCGGACCGGCTGGGTCGGCCAGCGAGACCGACGCGACCTTGCCGTGGTCCGGGCCGGGCGCGGTGTTGCGGAAGACCAGGCGCCCCGGCTCGTCCAGCCGCACCCCGCCGGAACGGTCGACGAGCACGGACGCGTCCGCCTGCTGCCGGTCCGGCCGCTCCGCCATGGCCCGCACCGTGTGCGTGATCGCCGCGCCCGCCAGCACCAGGGTCGTCAGCAACGCCAGCAGAACCTTCTTCGTCACCGCGAAATCCTTCCGAACAACCCGGCGGCGAGGGTGGCCGCCGCCAGCGCGACCAGGGCGAGGGTGACCGCGGTTCCCATGCCCCACAACGTCCACGCCGCGCCGAAGAGCACCGAGGAGAACAACTTCGCCAGCGCCTGGCCGGTTTGCAGCAGCGCCATCCCGCTCGTCTTGAGCTCGGCGGGCAGCAGCGGTCCTGCCGCCGCCATCAGCACGCCGTCCGTGCAGGCGTAGAAGATCCCGTGCGCCGCCAGGCTCGTGACGAGCAGCAGCACGCCGTCCGCGGCGCCGACCAGCAACACGTAGGCCACGAGCAGCGACGCGTGCCCGGCCAGGAACACCCGCCACCGCCCGAAGCGGTCCGCCAGCCGCCCCATCGGCACCGCCAGGAGCAGGTAGACCCCGGCGGTGCCGAGCGGAAGGATCGCGAAGTACTCCGGCGCGATGTCCAATCGCCTCTGCAGCAACAGGTACACGAACGCGTCGCCGACGGTGACCAGGCCGAGCAGGACGGCCCACCCGCAGATCCGCCGGAACCCCTTGTCCCGCAACAAACCGAAGGCGGAGCGCAGCGACACCGCCTTGCTCGGCGGCATCGGCCCGCGCTGGTCGGTGACGAACAACCCGAGCAGCACCACGCCGAGCACCGCGAAGCAGGAGCTCACGAAGAACACGGTGTCGTAGCCGCCCGCGACCATCCACAGCAACAGGAACGCCGCGAGCGGGCCGAGGAACGCGCCGACCGTGTCCATCGCCCGGTGCACGCCGAAGGCCCGGCCGAGCGTGTCCGGGTTGCTGCTCAAGGAGATCAGCGCGTCCCTCGGCGCGGTCCGCAACCCCTTCCCGGTCCGGTCGGCGGCCAGCACGAGCCCGAGCGCGGTGGCCGAGCCCGCCGCCGCGACCAGCCCGAGCTTGGCCGCCGCCGAGATCCCGTAGCCGACACCGGCGACGAGCTTGCGCCGCTGCCCGCGGTCGGCGAGGTTGCCGCCGAAGACCCGGACGAGCGCCGTCACCCCGGAGTACAGCCCGTCGAGGACACCGAACTGGAGCGGCGAGAAACCCAGGCCCAGCACCAAGTAGAGCGGCAGGACCGCGGTCACCATCTCCGAGGAGATGTCGGTGACCAGGCTGACCGCGCCCAGCGCGAGGACGTTTCCCGCGACCCGGCCCTGTCTCTTCCCGTCCACTTCGGACGGACCGGAGCGCGCCGATGCGATGTACATCGAAGTTCCTCCCTCGTGGGCGCGGTCAGCGCGGATCTACCGGCAGGTGTAGGGACCGGCCTTGTCCAGCAGGGTGCCGCCGACGCCGACGATCTCCCAGGAGTAGGTCTTGCCGGAGAGCACCAGCTTCATCACGCCGTGCTTGGCGAAGGCCTGCTCGACCCCTTCCCGCTTCTTGATCTGGGTGTAGAGGTTGTCCCCGCCGATGCCCACGATCGCCGACCGCACACCGTTGGCCTCGTCGACCTTTCCGGAGGAGTTCAACGGCTTCAGCCGCTCGTAGTGGTGGTCGTGCCCGGAGAAGACGACGTCCGCGCGGGCCTTGACGAACTCGTTCCAGACCTCCGTCATGGTCTTGTCGTCGCCGTACTTCCCGGAGTTGAACCGCGGGTGGTGGCCGTAGCCGATGACGCACGCCTTCTTGTTCGCGGCGAGGTCCTGCTTCAGCCACGCCAACTGCTCGCTCTTGCTGCTGGTGCCCTTGGCGATCGGCTCGGTGTCCAGCGCCACGAAGTGGAAGTCGCCGATGTCGTAGCTGTAGTACGGCTTGCCCTGGGGTGTCGCGGCGGCGCCGAAGTACTGCTTGTACCCGTTGAGCTTGTCGTACCACTCGTGGTTGCCCGGGGACGGCTTGGTGATCGCCTTGAACTTGCCCCAGGTCTTGTCGTAGTGCGCGCGGTACTCGGCGATCGTGCCGTTGTGGTACTGGTTGTCGCCGACCGTCAGCACATACTGCGGTTTGATGCCCTCCACCAGTTTCGCGGTGTTGCGGTGGGTCTCGGGCAGGTCGGGGCTCGCGATGTCACCGGCGACGACGATCACGGTGCCACCGGGGTTGCCGCCCTGCTGGGTGCTCGCCTGGATCGCGGCGCTCTGCGCGGAGAGGTTGCCCGCCGCGTCGCGCGCCCGCACCGCGTAGGTGAAGGATGTGGCCGAGACCAGGCCGGTGTCCGTGTAGGACGGTGTGGTCGCGGTGCCGACCACGTTGCCGTTGCGCAGGATCTCGTATCCGGTCACGCCGACGTTGTCCCTCGCCGGGTCCCAGGCCAACGCGATGCTGTCCGAAGTGGACGATGGCGAGCGCAGACCCGCGGGCGCGGTCGGCGGCTCGATGTCCCCACCGCCCGTGCGCGAGCCGTACACCTCCAGCTCGTAGAGCGAGTAGCCGTAGACGCTGCCGCGCTTGGTGCCCAGGACCCGGACGTACCGGGCGGAGACGGCCAGCCCGGTGATCTCGTCGGTCCCGCCGTCGCCGCCGGTGACCTTTTTCGCGTCCTGCCAAGCCTTTCCGTCCGCGGAGACCTGGACCTGGTAGTCGGTGGCGTAGGCGGCCTCCCACGCCAGCTTCACCCGGCTGACCACCGCCGGGCCGCCGAGGTCGACGGCGATCCACTGTGGATCGACGCCCTCGGCGCTCGCCCAGCGGGTGGCGATGTCGCCGTCCACGGCCAGACCGCCGACCGTGGTCTCGTCCTCCACCGAGGACGTCGTGGTGGGTTTGTTGTAGGACAACAGGTTTTCGGCCAGCAGCGCTTCGGTTCCGGACGCGACCAGTGGCTGGGCCAGCAGCGCGAGGGCGGCCATCGGCGCGACCACCCGCCTGCCCCATCGGGATCGTGCGTTCACGTTCTCTCCTCGACGAGCCTGTCGACGAGACCGGCGCGGGCGGCGGACGAACCGGCATCGACGAGAAGTGTGTGCGCTTGTTAGGAAACCTTTAGTTAGGAAACTTACCTAACTGTTTATCCAGGCTGCCACGCACAAAGCGCGCCCGTCAACACTTCGGAATCGAAGCAGAACGTTCAGTGACAATCCGGGACGATCGGAGGTCAGTGACAGGTGTACGGGCCCGCCGAGTCGAGCACCGATCCGTCCAGCCCGAGGTGCTCCCACGCGTACGTGGAATCGGTGATCCGCAGCTTCATCACGCCGTGCTTGCTGTACGCCTTTTCCGTGCTGGGCCTGGGAGTCACCGGGTACAGGCTGGCGCCACCGCTGCGGCTTGAACCGCTCGTAACTGTGGTCGTGCCCGGCGAAGACGACGTCCGCGCCCGCCGCGTACAGCATCCGCCAGAACGGTTCGGCCACCTTCTGGTCCCCGTGACTGGCCCCGCTGGCGAACGGGTGGTGCCAGTACGCCGCGATGCAGCCCTTCGTGGTGCGCTTCAAGTCCTCGACGAGCCACTTGCCCTGCTCCGAGGTCTCCGCTGTCGGCAGGTTGGAGTCCAGCGCGACGAAGTGCCAGTTGCCGATGTCGTGGCTGTAGAAGGTCTTGCCCTGCGGCGTGGCGATCGCCCCGAAGTACTCCTTGTAGCCGCGGGCGCCGTCGTTGTACTCGTGGTTGCCCGGCGTGGGCGGGTGAGTGGGCCCGCGCGTCCCTGGCGGCACATGATCTTCCACCGCATCAGCTCGAATCAGGAGGTCTGGTGAGAAGCACCGCGCTCGCGATAACGGTCGTGCCCGACGTGGCGCGCTGACGGCTCAGTTGGCGCTGCGCGCCCGGTCGATCAGGGCGAGCACGCCCGGGATCCACGGCGCGTAGCGCTCCGGCCGCGAGGCCGCGTCGCTGACCAGCTCGGAGTAGGGCAGCCAGGCCAGCTCCTCGATCTCCTCGCGGTCCGGGGACAGCTCCGCCGAGGAGTCCAGGTCCCCCATGAGCACGTGGTCGAACTCGTGCTCGGCGGCACCCCGGCCGTCCAGCGCCTGGTAGACGAACGTGCCGACCTCGCGCAGTTCCCCGACGTGCAGGCCCATCTCCTCGTCGAGGCGCTTGGCCGCGGACTCGGCGACGTCCTCGCCCGCCGCGGGGTGGCTGCAGCAGGTGTTGGCCCAGAGTCCGGGGAAACGCGACTTCGACAGCGCCCTGCGCTGCAGCAGCACCCGGTCCTGCTCGTCGAAGAGCATGATCGAGAACGCCCGGTGCAGCCTGCCGGGGGGCTGGTGCGCCTCCTCGACCGGGCACTCGCCCAGCGTCGTCCCCCGCGCGTCGACCAGCTCGACGATCCTGCGGATCATGGTGCAGCTCCTCAAATCCCGCCGAGCGCGACTCCGCACGGTGATTGGCAAGAACTCAACGTAGCCAGGGTGTCCTCACCCGTCCAGAACGACATCGGTCACATGCGTATGCCCGAAGTGGCCGAAAAAACAGCGCCGGAGAGACAACACGGCCCCGGCGGGCTGGCTGCCCGCCGGGGCCGCGCCCCACCATCCCCCCGGATCTCCCGCCCCGCCCTACGCGGCTGGCGGGATGTTGTGGTTGAACCGGAACACGTTGTGCGGGTCGTACATGCCCTTTATCCGCTGCAACCGCTGGTAGTGGTCATCGCGGTAGGAGCGGCGCACGCGGTCCGGTTCGGTGTTGGCCGGCCCGATGAAGTTCAGCGTCGTCCGCTCACTGGCGAAGGGCTCCAGGCCGCGGGCGAGCCTGCTGTAGAACCGCTGCGCCGTCGCGACCTCGTCGGCGACCGGTGTGCGCATCGCCGAGTGCAGCACGAACTCCGCCCCCCACAGGCCGAGCCCGGCATCGGCCTCCTCGGGCCGGTTCCCCCCGCCGATGTGCCGCAGCTCCAGGTGGTCGTAGGGGGCCCGCCGATCCGGCCCCGCGACCATCAGCAGCGCCGCGCACGCCGCCTCCGACAGCTCCGGCAGCAGCATGCCGAAGCTGACGTGCGGGTTCGGATCGGTCGGCAGCATGGCGATCTCGGCGATCCGCGAGTACGGCAGCGGCCCGAAGGAGTCCGCCAGCACCCCCGGCAGCGAGCGCAACGGCTTGACCAGCCGCTCCGCCTCCTGCCGATCCCCGCTGTGGCACGCCCGCAGCCCGATCACCCAGCGCCCGCGCAGTGGCTCCGGCACCCCCGGCTCGGCGCCACGGCGCATCAGGCACACCGACGAGCTGATCTCCGGAGGCAGCTCCCGCACCCACTCGCGGTAGACCTCCAGCACCTGCCCGGCGTGGTCGATGGGGTAGTAGACGCCGCCGCCGTGCACCTCGGACACGGGGTAGAGCCGCAACCGCAGCTCCGTCACCACGCCGAAGTTCCCGCCGCCCCCGCGCAGCGCCCACACCAGCTCGGGATGCCGCGACTCACCGGTCTCCACGAGCTCCCCGTCGGCCAGCACCACGCGCGCTCCCACGACGCTCGCGGCGCTCACCCCGTACCGCCGGATCAGCCAGCCCATCCCCCCGCTGAGCGTGCTGCCGACGGCACCGTCGTGCGCGGCGAAACCGGACAACGGCGCCAAGCCGTGCCGCTGCGCCGCGTCGATCACGTCCTGCCACCGCGCCCCCGCCTGCACCCAGGCCGTCTCGGTGACCGGATCGACCCGCACCCCGCGCATCCCCCCGGTGTTGATCAACACCCCGTCGTCGCACGGGCGCGGCAGGCCGTGGCCGGTGCACATCACCCCCACCGGCAGGTCCCGGACGTAGGCGAAGCGCACGGCCGCCGCCACGTCCTGCTCGCTCAGCGCCGACACCGCGAACGCGGGGCGTTGGTGCATCGCGAGGTTCCAGGACCGGCACTCGGCCTCGTACCCGGGCTCACCGGGCGTCAGCACCGTGCCGTTCAGACACATCCGCAGCAGGCCGAGTTCGATTCGCATCCTCGACCCCCCGCATCCAGGCACAGTCCGCACGAATCAAGACTGCCGCCGGGGGGCTGCCAGAGCATCGGGGAAACCCCCACATCGGGGGGCAGGGGTCAGTCCTTCGTCTCCCGCGCGGCGAAGACCACGGCGGTCAGCCCGGACCGGCTGCTGACGTTGAGCTTGTTGAAGATGCGCGACAGGTGCGCCTCGACCGTCTTGGGGCTGACGAACAGGTGCTCCGCCACCTGCTTGTTCGTCCGGCCCTGGCTGATCAGCTCCGCGACCTCGCGCTCGCGGGAGGTCAGCGCCAGCAGCCCGTCGCCAGCACCGCGCCGCCGCGGCATCTTCGCGCCGAGCTGCCGCTGCGCGCTGATCACGTCCTCGTGCAGCCGCTTCGCCCCGCGCGCCGCGAACAGGTCCTTGGCCGCGCCGAACTCCACCCGCGCCTCGTCGTGCCTGCCCAGCTCCCCCAGCGCCATCCCGGCCACCAGCCGACACCGCCCCTCGTAGAGCCGCATGCCGACGCTCGCGCACAGCTCGGCGCCCTCCCGCCCCAGCCGGGCCGCCTCCTCGAAGCGATCCCTGGCGATCAGCACCTGGGCGTGCGCCAGGTGCCGCATCCCCCACCGCCCGGGCAGGACCTCCCCGATCTGCGGGTCGATCCGCCGCGCCCAGGTCTCGGCCGCGCCGACATCACCGAGCGCCAGCTCGATCCGCACCAGGATCTCCAGCACGGGGGGCCGCATCAGCACGGCGACCGAGGCCATGCTCTCGTCACCGATGGCGGCCATCATCCACCGCCGCGCCTCCGCGGGCTCCCCCTTGAGCAGCAGCGCGGCCGCGCTGTAGTAACCGGCGGACCGGCTGCGGCCGCTGGTCGCCGGGTCCTCGCCCCCCAGGGCCAGCCTGCCGAACCGCAGCGCCTCCTCGACGTCGCCCCGCCACATCGAGACGGCGCACAGGGTGCTCCAGGCGATCAGCCGCTGCTCCTGGTTGTCGGTGAGCATGGCGGCTTCGAGTGCGTCCTCCGCGGCGGTCTCACTCGCCTCCAGCGCCCCCTGCCACATGTGCGCCTCGGCGCTGGCCAGGATGACCGCCATGATCGAGTCACGGTGGGTGCTCTGCCGCGCCAGGTTCATCGCGCGGATGAACTGCCGGACCGAGTCGTCCATCCGTTCCACCCACATGACGGTGGTGATCGCCGAGACCACGAGGCTGAAGTAGGTGCTGAGCTCCTCGTCGGAGGCGGCGTCGATGGCGGGCGTCGCGTCGAGGACCCGCTCGGTGAGCCTCGCGGACGCGTCGCCCCCCGGCGCCGTCGCCATGATCATCGCCGCGGCCACGGCGGAGTTGAGCCGGTCGACGAGGCCGGGGCCCGAGGACAGGGTGAGCGCGTCCTCCGCCCAGTGGCACGCCTCCGGCACATCGCCCTCGGCGAGGTTGATGATCGCGATCTCCAGCAGCGCCCCCGCGCGGCCGGACCGGTTGCGCTCCCCCGCGTTCTCCAGCTCGCGCAGCACCAGCGCCCGCGCCTCGTTCGCCCTGCCCAGCCCACGCTCCACTTTGGACAGACGAAGCACGATGTCCAGCCGCTGGTCGCTGTCCTTCGGCAACAGGTCCAGCACCTCGTGCATGAGATCTCGGCTGCGCCCCGTCTTCCCGATGGCGGAGAAGGCGGTGGCGAGGTTGCTGAGCAGCTCGATGCGCTGGGCGTCGTAGGGCTCGCCCGTCGGCAGCAGCCGCAACGCCGTCTGCAACCAACTTGCCGCCGTGTCCGGGGCGGTGGAGAGCACGCTGCGGGCCGCGGAGGAGAGCACGCTCGCGGCGTCGTGGTCGCCCGGTTGCGCCGAGCGTTCGAGGTGGTGCGCGTAGAGCAACACGGGGCTGCGCCGGGCTCGCAGGGCATCAGCTGCCCGCCGGTGCGCGGCGAAGCGCCACACCGACTCAGTGTCGCCGTAGGTGACACTACGCACGAGCGGATGCCGGAAACCGAACTGGCTTCCGCCCGCGGACACCCGGATGACGTCCTGCCTGACCAGCTCGTCCAGCGCCGCGACCGCGGTCGGCAGGTCCAGTTCGGCGACCTCGGCGACCAGGTCCGGGGTGAACGGGTCACCGAGCACCGCGGCCGCGCCCGCCGCCCTGCGGACGACGGCGGACAGCCGGTAGAGCTCCGACCGCAACGCGGCGAGGACCGCCGGTGGCGCGCTGCCCTCGGTGAACACCCCTGGCAGGTACCGCGCCTCCGTGGCGACCTCCGACAGGGCCTCGGCGTAGAAGGGATTGCCCCGGCTCGCCTCGAACAGGTCGGTCAGGCGCGGGTCGTCGGCACCGAGCTCCAGCAGGTCGGCGGTCTCGGCGAGGGTGAGCGGAGCGACCTCGACGACCTCGAAGTACCACTGCGTGTTGGCCAGCAGCAGCGCGGTGGACAGCTGCGGGGCGAGCTGCCGGGGCCGGTAGGCCGCGGCGATGAGCACCCGGCCCCGCGGCGGGTGCCGGAGCAGGTGCTCCATCAGCTCGATGGAGGCGCGGTCGGCCCAGTGCAGGTCGTCCAGCGCCAGCACCAGACTGGTGTCCTTGGCCAGCACGTCGAGCAGTTCCCGCATCGCGCGGTAGATCCGGAACCGCACCGACGGCGAGGACGCCTCCTGCCCCTGGTCGGAGGCGTGGTCGGCGAGTGAGGGGAACACCGCGGCGAGCTGGGCGACGTGCGCCCGGCCCAGCGCTTCCAGCTCTCCGGGCTGGAGGTCGGCCAGGTAGTCGTCGAGCGCGTCCACGAAGACGCCGAAGGGCAGGTCCCGCTCGAACTCCGCGGACCGGCCGCTGAACACCGTGAGGCCGCGCATCGACGCCCGCCAGGTGAGGTCGGTCAGCAGCCTGCTCTTGCCGATGCCGGGGTCACCGGAGAGGAACAGGCCCCCGCCCTGTCCTTCGGCGAGGCGGCTGATCGCGCGGGTGAGCGCGTCCTGCTCGGCCTCGCGTCCGACCAGCGGGCGCACCGCGCCGCCGACCCTCTTCTGCATTACGGCATCCACCCCTCGGGGTGCCCCGGGGCACGCTCGGCGAGCGCAGACCCGAAGCCCGCCTGCGTCTCAGCAATGATGCCGACCAGGGCTACTCCTCACCAACCCGGACAACCGGCTATTCCGCCGGATGACCTTCTCACGGCGCGCAGCCGCGGTCCGATCGGCGTGGGTCGCGCCGGTCCCAAACTACGCCGAGCCCGCCCGTCCGCGGAAACGGGCACGTGGCGGCCGGATGCCGGACGGAAGCAGGGAACCGGGACCGCGCGTGGTCGCGTCCCAGGAACGCCACCGACCACACGAACGGACCATGGAACAGCGACGATCGCTTTAGGTGATTCCCTGATCGCGGCACGTGACGAGCTACCCAGTAACGAATTGAGGGGTTTCCCCGATGCTCCGCCACCTGGGTGAGCGGCAGATTGCCTTCCGCAGCCGGACATCCACTCGAAGGGGGCCGAACAGGTGACCATGATCGTCGCATCCACCGATCAGCCCACCCCTGGCGCCGCGCGTCCCTCCTTCGTCGCACTGGTCGAGCGGGTCCTCGCCGAGCTCGGGGAGCAGGACCGGGTCGTCCACCTGGGCGAGCAGTGGTGCTCCGTCACCCCGCCCGAGGTGGGGATCCGCAGGCAGGGCTGGAAGCTCCACCTCTCCGCCACGACCGCGCACGCCGAGCGAGTGCTCGAACGGGCCGTGCGAGTGCTCGCGGGCTTCCGGATCGCCTTCAAGTTCGCCGCCTCCCGCGCGGTGCTGCGCGACCTCAACGGTCCCCGCTGCACGCGGAGCGGAGCGGGCAAGTTCATCACCGTCTACCCGGCCGACGACGCGCAGCTGCGGGTGCTCGCGCTCCGGCTGCACCGCGCGACCGCCGGTCTGTCCGGGCCGCGCATCCTCTCGGACCGCCCGTACCGCGCGGGGAGCCTGGTGCACTGCCGTTACGGGTGCTTCCTCGCGAACCCCGTGCTGAGCCCGGACGGCGATTACCGCGACATGCTGCTGACCCCGGACGGCGGCACGGTCGAGGACCGGCGCGACCCCTGGTTCAGCGCCCCGGCGTGGGCGACGTGGCCGTTCCCGGACTCGCGGAAGAGCACGCGGGGCACGGGCTCCGGCGGCGTGCTGCTCGGGGGCCGGTTCCTCGCCGTCGAGGCGATCCGGCACGCGAACAAGGGCGGTGTCTACCGCGCGATGGACACCGAGACCGGCGAGACCGTCGTGGTCAAGCAGGCCAGGGCGCACGTGGGCGACGACGGTGCGGGCGGCGACGTCCGGGACATCCAGCGGCACGAGGCCGCGATGCTGCGCCGGTTCGAACCGCTCGGTGTGACGCCGCGGTTCGTCGCGGAGTTCGCCCAGGACGGCGACGACTTCCTCGCCCAGGAGCTCGTCGAGGGGCAGTCGCTGCGCCGGTGGCTCGCCTCGGCGGGCACTCCCGGGCTCGGCTGGCCGAAGCTGCTCGCGGTCACGAGGAACCTGATGGCGCTGCTGGCCAAGGTGCACGCGGACGGGCTGGTGCTCGGCGACCTGACGCCGGGCAACGTCATGGTCCGCCCCGATGGCGGGCTGACCCTGATCGACGTGGAGCTGGCCGCCGAGGAGGGCGCGACGCTGTCCGCGTCCGGCACGCCGGGCTACGCCCCGTACGAGCAGCTGGCGGGCTCGCCGAGGACGGCGGCGGCCGACCGGTACGCGCTCGGGGCCGTGCTGGTGTTCCTGGCGACCGGGGCCGAGATCGTCCACAGTGGACAGATGGCGGAGCGGATGCTCCAGCGGAAGCGGTGGCTGGACCTCGTCTGCGCGGAGCACTCGGTGCTCGGCAGGCTCCGCCCGCTGGTCGACGGGCTCCAGGACGCGGACCCGGACCGGCGGTGGACGCTGGACCGGGCGGCGCAGTACCTCGACGCGGTGTCCGTGCGCGGGATCGTCACGCCGTGCGCCCCGCACGAGGACGGCGTCCCGGACGCGGACACCTTGATCACCGACGGCGTCGAGCACCTCGTCGCCGCGATGCGGCCGGGAGCGAAGACCCTCTGGCCGGTCGTGGACCCGCGCCAGGACGCGTGCTCCGCGTGGCCGGGGGCGGCGGGCGGGCTCACCACGGTGCTCGCCGCGGCCGAGGCGACCGGGGACGTGCGGTACCGCGGCGCTCTCCGCGCGGGTGCGGACTGGCTGCTCAGGCGGATGCGCGCGGAGGCGGTGCTCACGCCGGGCCTGCTGCACGGGCGGGCCGGGACGCTCCTGGTGCTGCACCGCGCCGGTCAGGTGCTCGGCGACTCGGCCCTGGCCGACGAGGCCCTGGGGTGGGCGCACCGGCTGCCCGCGCGCTGGCCGAACCTCGACCTCGCCAGCGGGACCGCCGGGGCCGGGCTGGCGATGTGCGCGCTCACGGTGGCCTCCGGCGACCCCGGCCTGCTCGGGCGGATCGAGGCGATCGCCGAGCACCTCGCGCACGAGGCACGTCTGGACGACCGCGGCCTGACCTGGGCGTCCTCGCGGTCACAGGGCGGTGCCGCCTACGGGCTCGCGCACGGCACCGCGGGCATCGCGACCTTCCTGCTCTCCGCCGCCGCGACGCTGGGCCGCGGCGACCTGGTGGAGCTGGCCGGGCTCGCCGGGCGCACCATGGCGGGCGCCGCGGTGCAGGACGGCTCCGGGATGCGCTGGCCGGGCCCGACCGGTCAGGCGGGCGACACCTGGACCGCGGGCACGGCCGGGATCGGCTCGTTCCTGGTCCGGTTGTGGCGCGCGACCGGCGAGCGCACCTGGCTCGAACTGGCGGAACGGGCGGCCCTGTCGGTGTGGCAGCGGCGCTGGGTGCCCGACCCGTCCTCCGCGCACGGGCTCGCGGGCCGGGGCGAGTTCCTGCTGGACCTGCACAGGGCCACCGGCGAGCAGCGATATCGATTGTGGGCGGAGCGCCTCGGCCGGATCATCGGAGGGCACGCGTACCGGCACGACGGCCGGTGGCTCGTGCCTGGTGCGGGCTGGCGGCGCGACGACCTCTCGCACGGCACCGGGATGGCCGGGAGCCTCGGCTTCCTGGTGCGGCTTCGGCACGGAGTCGGCGCCCCGTGGCTGCCACCGGGCGGGCGTCCGCTCACCGCGGGCGCGCGCGCCAGCCTCGTCTGACCAATTTCCACGAACACCGCTTCCACGAACACCGCAAGAAGGAGAACCTCCATGGAACCGAACACCGACATCGACCGCCTCCAGGAACTTCCGGAGACCGAGCCCGAGCCGGGAACCACGACCGGTCCCGGCGACCCCGGCGTCGTGCGCCCCTACACCTCGCAGACGCTGCACATCGGCGCCCCGGAGCCCGAGCAGGAGCCCGACCTGGACGAGGAGTTCATCGCCGAGTTCGGCGACGGCGAGGCCGCCCCGGAGGCGGACAAGACCGCCAAGGCCTGACCGGCTCACCCGGCTCGGGGGCGGGCGGAGGGGATCCGCCCACAGGGAGCCGGGACCGTGAAGGCCTCGGGGGGTGCGCGGGGGCTCGGCGATCACGCCGGGCCCCCGCGCCCACGTCCGCACTCCGCTGTCCGCCCCGCCGCCCGCGCTCCGCCGCCCGCACTCCGCTGGCCGCACTCCGACAGGCCCCGGCCGCACTCCGCTGCACCGGTTCCGCGGTCTTCAAGTACGCCGAACCCCCGCCTCAGCGGTCGCAAACCGCACCCGACCTCGGGGTTCGCTGCGGTTGGAGACGGCCGGGGCGGGGTTCGCGGGACTTGAAGACCGCCCGACCACGGTCAGGAGAGGTCGGCCAGCGCGGAGGAGATGGCGCGGTGGAAGGTCGGGTAGGCGTAGATCATCGACTTCAGCCGGGCGATGGGGACCTCGCCGTGCACCGCGACGGCCAGGGCGCCGAGGATCTCGCCGCCCGCCGGGCCCATCGCGGTGGCGCCGACGAGGACACCGCGATCGGCGTCCTCGACGACCTTGATCAGGCCCTCGTTGCCCGCGCCGTGGATCCAGCCGCGCGAAGAGGCCGCCAGGTCGGTGCTGCCTGTGCGGACGGAGATCCCCCACTCGCGGGCCTGCCCCTCGGTGAGGCCGACCGCGCCGACTTCGGGATCGGTGAAGGTCACCCTCGGCATCGCGCGGTAGTCGGCGGGCGGGCCGTCGCGGCCGAGGATGTCGGCGATCGCGACGTCCGCCTGGTACATCGAGGTGTGCGTGAAGGCGCCCTTGCCGGTGATGTCGCCGACCGCCCAGACGCCGTCGGTGACCCGCAGCCGCTCGTCGACCTCGAGGAACCGGGCCTGCTCGTCGACGCCGATCGCGCCGACGCCGAGCTTGGCCAGCTCGGTCCGCCTGCCGGTCGCCACGAGCAGCTTCTCCGCGGTGACGGCGGTGCCGCCCAGGTCAAGGCTGAAGCCGTCCGAGGAGTGCGAGACCCCGGCGACCTTGGCGCCCGTGTGCACGGTGACGCCCTCGGACTCAAGGACCTTCGCCAGCAGTTCGCCCGCCTCGGGTTCCTCGAGGGCCAGCAGCCTCGGCTGGGCCTCGACCACCGTGACCGCCACACCGAAGCGGGCGAAGACCTGGGCGAACTCCACGCCGATGGCGCCGCCGCCGAGGACGGCCAGCGAACGCGGCAGCTCTTCGAGCCGGACCGCGTCGCGGTTGGTCCAGTACGGGGTCTCGGCCAGTCCGGGGATCGGCGGGACGGCGGGCTCGGTGCCCGCGTTGATCACGATGGCCCTGCTCGCGGTCAGCCGGTGCTCGGTGCCGTCGTCGTCGGTCACCAGCACCTCGTTCCTGCCGGTCAGGGTCGCCGCGCCGCGCAGGAACCGGCCGCCCGTCGCGGTGAAGCGGTCCACGGCGACCTTGTCGTCCCAGTTGTCCGTCGCCTGCTCGCGGATGCGCTGGGCCACGACGGACCAGTCGCCACGCACGGTGCTCGACCCCGCGAGCTGGGGTACCCGGCCACCCTCGGCGAGCAGGCCCGCGGCGCGGACCATCATCTTCGTCGGCACGCAGCCGTAGTAGGGGCACTCACCGCCGACCAGGCGCCGGTCCACGCCGACGACGCTCAGCCCGGCCCCGGCCAGGCTGCTCGCGACGTGCTCCCCGCCGGGTCCCATCCCGATCACCACGACGTCGGCCTGTCCCATCCGCGCCTCCTCATCAGCGTGCTGCCCCGTGTCCTGCCTCCACTTTCCCGCTTCCCGCAGGCGCGCCGCCAGCGCCTCCCACCACGCTAAGCCCGGTCCGGCGTTCCCGCTGGCGGCGCGCCGCCGTCGTTGCCCACAGTGTCCGGATGCGACCCCCAAAGACGTGTGGTAATTGCCGTGAGCGCAATGCGGGAACCCTGATGCGAAGTCGGCAAATAGCAAATAGAACCGCTCGATAAATGCTGGGTATCGCGTAGATGACCAGCGTGAATTTACGGTTACAGCAAATAGCAAGGTCCACCGTGCGAGTGAACGCGGCACGGGGACCACTCCCGCCGGTGATCACCTAGCGTGAGCGGGAGCCCTTGAGAGTGGTCACGGTCACATCTCGTTCGTGGCCCCGGGCTAACACCCCACGCGTCTCTCAACGACGAGGAAACTGAGGAGTGCGGCCTCCGGGCGGCCCCCGCCGCGGGCCGTAGGTGTGAAAACCCCCGGTTGAGGGAATCAGAGTGGTTCGGGAGCGGCCGAAGTTAGGAACGACGGCCGCCGCCAGTCGGCTGGGACCGCTTGAGTCCCGCTTGAGGATCGCTCAAATCGAGCTTGAGGTGACCTCAAGATGCTGTAGTGCCCGTTGCACCAATTCGTTTTTCCCAGATAGCTTCCCGCTTCGATTCAGCCATTCGGGTTGGACCTCGCATGTCCAGCCGGACTACCGGGTTGTGTTGATCGACGGAGGCTCAATGGCCGCGGAAACGCCTGAGCGCGAGCTGATCATCGGGGTGACGCCCTTCGGTGAACCGAACGCTCGCCTCGTGGCCGCGCTCTGCCGCGCGGGTGCGCTCGGTGTTCTCGACCTCGGACGTGGTGACCGGCACGCGCGGCACGCGCTCGACCTGGCGGCCCGCTGGACACCGGGTACGTTCGGAGTCCGCGTCGCCCCCGGCTGCGCCCTGCGCCCGGAAGACCTCCCCCTCGACCGCGTCGACACCGTCGTCCTCGCCGACGGCGCGCCCTGGACCGCCGCCGAGGCCGGTCCGCGCGTGCTGGTCGAGGTCACCTCGCCGGAGCAGGCCCGCGCCGCCGTCGCGGCGGGTGCGCACGGCCTGATCGCCCGCGGCCACGAGGCCGGTGGCAAGGTCGGCGAGCTCAGCTCCTTCGTCCTGGTGCAGAAGCTGGTCGCCGAGTTCGGCCTGCCGGTGTGGGTCAACGGCGGCATCGGGCCGCGCACCGCGACCGCGGCCGTCGTCGGCGGCGCCGCCGGTGTGGTGCTGGACAGCCAGCTCGCCCTGCTCGCCGAGTCCGACCTCGCCGAAGAGGTCACCGCCGCGCTGAGCACGATGGACGGCTCCGAGACCGTGCTGGTGGGCGGGCACCGCGTGCTGCTGCGCCGCGGCCCGGGCGCCCCGGCGACCACTGATCTGACCGAGACCGAGGTCATCGCCCGGCTCGGCGCGAAGGACCTGCGCGAGCAGCTGCTGCCGGTCGGCCAGGACGGCTTCCTGGCGAAGCAGCTCGCCGACCGCTTCGGCTCGGCGACCGCGCTCGTGCGCGGGCTGCGGGCCGAGCTGGTGGAGTCGCTGCGCTCGAACGCTGGCGCCGACGCGCTGTGCCCGGGTGCTCCGCTGGCCGCCGCGCTCGGCGTCGAGCTGCCGATCGCGCAGGGCCCGATGACCCGCGTCAGCGACCAGGCCGCCTTCGCCAAGGCCGTCGCCGAGGGCGGCGCGATGCCGTTCCTGGCGCTCGCGCTGGCGGGCAAGGCCCAGACCCGCGCGCTGCTGGAGGAGACCCGCGACCTGCTGGGCGAGCGCCCGTGGGGCGTCGGCGTCCTCGGGTTCGCGCCGGAGGACGTGCGCGCCGGGCAGCTGGAGGTCATCCAGGAGATCAAGCCCGCCTGCGCGATCATCGCGGGTGGCCGCCCGGCGCAGGCCAACGCGCTGGAGGACAACGGCATCGCGGCGCTGCTGCACGTGCCCTCGCCCGGTCTGCTCAGGCAGTTCCTGGAGGCGGGCGCGCGCCGGTTCATCTTCGAGGGCCAGGAGTGCGGCGGCCACGTCGGCCCGCGCTCCAGCTTCCCGCTGTGGGAAGCCCAGATCTCCGTGCTGCTGGACTACCTGTCCACCAAGGACGGTCAGGGCATCCAGGTCCTGTTCGCCGGTGGGGTGCACGACGAGCGCTCCGCCGCGATGGTCACCGCGATGGCCGCCCCGCTGACCGAGCGCGGTGTCGCGATCGGCGTGCTGATGGGCACCGCCTACCTGTTCACCGAGGAGGCCGTGGCCGCCGGTGCCGTCCAGCCCGCGTTCCAGCGCCAGGTGATCGCCGCCGAGCGCACCGAGCTGCTGGAGACCGCGCCCGGCCACGCCACCCGCTGCGTCACCTCCCCGTTCGCCGAGGAGTTCCTGGCGATCAAGGACGAGCTGCGCACCAGCGGCGTCCCGGACCGCGAGGCCTGGGAGAAGCTGGAGCAGCTCAACGTCGGCCGCCTGCGCATCGCCAGCAAGGGCGTGACCCGCGACGGCGACAAGCTGGTCGAGGTGGCCGAGGCCGGGCAGCTGGCCGACGGGATGTTCATGGCCGGTCAGGTCGCCGTGCTGCGCTCCGCCGTCACCACCGTCGCCGACCTGCACGCCTCGGTCAGCTCCGACGCGGCCGCCTACCTGACCACGCGGCTGGACGAGCTGGCCGGGATCAGCGGGCGCGCGCGCGCCGAGGTGCCCGCCGCCCCGCCGGTGGACGTGGCGATCGTCGGCATGGCGTGCATGTTCCCCGGCGCCGCGGACCTGCCGACCTACTGGGCCAACGTGGTCGGCGGCCGGGACGCGGTCACCGAGGTGCCGGGCAGCCGCTGGGACCACGAGACCTACTACTCGCCGGACGCGACCGGTCGCAGCGCGGGCGAGAAGACCCCGTCGAAGTGGGGCGGCTTCCTGCCGGAGATCCCCTTCGACCCGCTGAGCTACGGCATCCCCCCGGCGTCGCTGGCCGCGATCGAGCCCGTGCAGCTGCTCGCGCTCGAAGCCGCGCAGCGCTCGCTCGTCGACGCCGGTTACACCGATCGCGCCTTCGACCGGTCGCGGGTCGGCGTGGTGTTCGGTGCCGAGGCGGGCTCGGACCTGTCCAACGCGTCGTCGCTGCGCGCGGTGCTGCCCGGCTACATCGGTGAGATCCCGGCCGAGCTGGACGCGCAGCTGCCGAAGCTGACCGAGGACTCCTTCCCCGGCATGCTGGCCAACGTCATCTCCGGCCGCATCGCCAACCGCCTCGACCTCGGCGGCGCGAACTACACCGTCGACGCGGCGTGCGCGTCCTCGCTGGCCGCGCTGGACGTGGCGTGCAAGGAGCTGGTCAGCGGCTCGGCGGACATGATGCTCTGCGGCGGCGCGGACCTGCACAACGGCATCAACGACTACCTGCTGTTCTCGTCGGTGCACGCGCTCTCGCCCACCGGGCAGTGCCGCACCTTCGACGGCAGCGCGGACGGCATCGCGCTCGGCGAGGGCGTCGCCTGCGTCGCGCTGAAGCGCCTTGAGGACGCTGAGCGCGACGGCGACCGGGTCTACGGCGTGATCAAGGGCGTCGGCGCGGCCAGTGACGGCAAGTCGCTCGGCCTCACCGCCCCGCGCCCGGAAGGTCAGCGCAACGCGCTGGAGCGGGCTTACGCCAACGCGCGGATCTCCCCGGCCGAGGTCGGCCTGGTCGAGGCGCACGGCACCGGCACCGTCGTCGGTGACCGCACCGAGCTGGGCACGCTGACGAAGATGTTCGTCGAGCACGGCGCGCTGCCCGGCACGTGCACGGTCGGCTCGGTGAAGTCGCAGATCGGCCACACCAAGTGCGCGGCGGGCCTGGCGGGCCTGATCAAGGCGGCGCTCGCGCTGCACACCGGCATCAAGCCGCCCACGCTGCACGTGTCCGAGCCGAACGCCGCGTGGCAGCCGGACAGCAGCCCGTTCACCTTCACCTCGGCCGCGCTGCCGTGGGAGGCCGAGCCCGCCGAGCGCGTCGCCGGTGTGAGCGCCTTCGGTTTCGGTGGCACGAACTTCCACGTGGTCCTGCGCGGCTACGACGGCGGTCCTGCTCCCCGGCACGTCGGCGACCAGTGGCCCGCGGAGCTGTTCACCTTCCGCGGCGCGGACCTCAAGACCGCGGGCAAGCACGTCGAGCAGACCCTGGAACTGTTGCGCACCAACGACTCCAGCGGTCGGCCGTGGCGGCTGCGGGACATCGCCCGCACCGTGGCGCGTCGCTCGGACGCGCGCACCGAGCCCGTGCAGATCGCCGTGGTCGCCTCCGACCTGGACGACCTGGCCCAGCTCCTGCGTTCCGCGCTCGCCGGTGAGACGCCGCGTGGCGTGCACCTGGCGTCGGTTTCTCCTGAAGCGGGCGGCAAGGTCGCGTTCCTGTTCCCGGGCCAGGGCAGCCAGAAGCCGGGCATGCTGGCCGATCTGTTCGTGGCCTTCCCCGAGGTGCACCACCTGCTGCACGAGGGCCGCAAGTGGGCCTCGACGATCTTCCCGCCCACCGCCTTCGACGAGCAGCGCGCCAAGGAGCAGGACGCGCGGCTGCGCGACACCCGCGTGGCGCAGCCCGCGCTGGGCATCGCCGGACTGGCCGTGCACCAGCTGCTCAGCCGCCTGGACGTGCGCCCGGACATGGTCGCCGGGCACAGCTACGGCGAGCTGATCGCGTTGGCGGCGGCGGGTTCCATGGACTCCGCGACGCTGCTGCGGCTGAGCGAGGCGCGTGCCGACTCGATCCTCGGCGCCACCGGGGACGACCCGGGCGCGATGGCCGCGGTGAAGGCGAGCCGCGAGCGGGTCACCGAGGTGCTCACCGAGGCGGGGCTGGCGGAAGAGGTCGTGGCCGCCAACCACAACTCCCCCGAGCAGCTGGTGATCTCCGGTCCGACCGCCGCGATCGACGCGGCGGTGGCCGCGCTCAAGGCGGCCAAGCTCAGCCCGAAGAAGCTGAACGTGGCGTGCGCCTTCCACAGCCCGCTGGTCAGCGGCGCCACCGAGACATTCGGGGCGGTGCTCGCCGACGCCGACGTGCGCGCGCCGGAGCTGCCGGTCTACGCGAACCGGACCGCTGCGGTCTACTCGGATGACGTCCGCGCCGAGCTGGCCGCGCAGATCGGCTCGCCGGTGCGGTTCGTCGAGCAGATCGAGGCCATGTACGCCGATGGCGCGCGGATCTTCGTGGAAGCCGGTCCCGGCAAGGTGCTCACCAACCTGGTGAAGGCGATCCTGGGCGACCGGCCGCACCTGACCGTTGCCTGCGAGGGCCGCCCGAGGCACGGGCTGGCCGGACTGCTCAACGCGGTCGCCACGCTCGCGGTGTCCGGGGTCGGCGTGCGCACCGGCTGGCTCTTCGCCGGTCGCGACGCCAAGGACCTGACCAACGCCAAGCCGCCGAAGCGCGCGGGCTGGACGATCGACGGCCACGTCGTGCGCACCGCCTCCGGCGACTTCCTGCCCAACGGCCTCGCGCCCGCCCGACGTGTGGAGATCACCACCATGACGACCCCAGGCGGCTCCTCGCAGCCCGGTACCAACCGCGACGCCATGGTCAACCAGTTCCTCCAGGCCAGCCGCGAGATGGTGCAGGCGCAGCGCGACGTGCTGCTGACCTACCTCGGCTCCGCGCCGGAGGTGCAGTACTCGATCCCGGCCGTCGCCACGGTCGCGCCCGTTCAGCAGTACGCGGCGCCCGCTCCCGCCGTTGTCGAGGCGGCTCCGGTTTCGGCAGCCCCGGCGGCGCAGTCCACTGTGGACGTTCTGGGCACGGTGCTGGAGATCATCAGCGAGCGCACCGGCTACCCCCTCGACATGATCGAGCCCGACCTCGACCTCGAAGCCGACCTCTCGATCGACTCCATCAAGCGCACCGAGATCGCGGGCGAGCTGGCCTCCCGTATCGGCGCGGCGGACACGCAGCTGGCGGACGACCAGTTGGAAGAGCTGGCCAAGGCCCGTACGGCGCAGGCGATCTCCGACTGGCTGAGCAGCCGGGTCGGGTCGACCGCCCCCGCGCCCGCCGCAGCGGCTCCCGCGCCGGTTCAGTCCACTGTGGACATCCTCGGCACGGTGCTGGAGATCATCAGCGAGCGCACCGGCTACCCGCTGGACATGATCGAGCCCGACCTCGACCTCGAAGCCGACCTCTCGATCGACTCCATCAAGCGCACCGAGATCGCCGGGGAACTCGCCTCCCGTATCGGCGCCACCGACGCGCAGCTGGCCGACGAGGAGCTGGAGGAGCTGGCCAAGGCGCGCACCGCGCAGGCCATCGCGGACTGGCTCGGCGGCCACACCGGTTCCGCGGCTCCGGCTGCGACTTCCGCCAAGGTCGAAGAGCCGGTGAACCCGGGCATCGCGCCGAAGCGCCTGGTCATGGCGCCCGCCGCGCTGGATGCGGTGGACCTCGGCGCGGCTGGGAAGGCGTTGGGCGGCAAGAACTTCCTGCTCTTCGGCACCGGTCCGGTCAGCACTGAGGTGGCCGCGCTGCTCGGCGAGCACGGCGCCGCGGTGTCCACTTCGGACACTCCGCGCCCGCTGACCGACGCCGATGGCTCGGTGGACGGTGTCCTGCACCTGGACGGGTGGGACGAGGTCGACGAGCCGGTGCTACCGGAGACCTTCCCCTCGTTCAAGTCGGCGCTCACCTCCGGGCTGCGCTGGCTGATCTCGGTCAGCCCGACCGGTGGCGGCACCGCCGTCCCCGAGCTGACCCACGGCCGCGCCGCCGGGCTGCGGGGCTTCTTCCGCACCGTGCAGCGCGAGTACCCGGACACCGTGGCCCGCCTGGTCGAGGTCGACCACACCACCGACGCGGCCGTGGTCGCCAAGCTGGTGCTGGCCGAGCTGCTGTCCACTGAGGACGCTCCGGTGGTGCTGGCCACCCCGGACTCGCGGCACGGGCTGGTGATGACCGAGCTGCCGCTGACCCTGGGCAGCACCGGCGCCGGTCCGGCCGGGGACGGGGCCGCCGAGGCGCAGGCCATCGGGCTGGACCGCGATTCCGTGGTGCTGCTGATCGGCGGGGCGCGCGGGATCACCGCGCAGTTCGCCTCCACGCTGGCCTCGGCGAGCGGCTGCCGGATCGAGCTGGTCGGGCGCACCGCCGCCGCCACCGAGGACGAGGACCCGAAGACCGCGGCTGCCACCGACAAGACCGCGCTGCGCAAGGCGTTGATCGAGCTGGGGCACCGCTCCCCCGCCGAGATCGAGAAGCTGAGCAGGAAGATCCTGGCGCAGCGCGAGGTCGCCGCGACCGTGGAGCAGCTGCGCGAGCTGGGCAGCCAGGTCCGCTACCACAGCCTGGACGTCCGCGACCACGACGCGCTGCGCCAGCTGGTCAAGGAGATCCACACCGAGCACGGCCGGATCGACGGCGTGGTCTACGCGGCGGGCGTGATCGAGGACAAGCTGTTGGCGGAGAAGGACGTCGAGTCCTTCCGCCGGGTGTTCAACACCAAGGTCGGCGGCGCCCGCGCGCTGCTCGGCGCGCTGGAGGAACTGCCGACCGGGCCGGGCTTCGTGACCCTGTTCGGCAGCATCGCCGCCGTGCTGGGCAACCGCGGCCAGTCCGACTACTCCTCGGCCAACGACGCGCTGGAGGCGATCGGCGCCGGGTGGGCGGGCCGCACGGGCAACCGCGCGGTGACCGTCCACTGGGGACCGTGGGCGCCGAGCGCGCAGCACGGCGGCATGGTGACCGTGGAGCTCCAGCAGGAGTACGCGCGCCGGGGGATCTCACTGATCGACCCGGAGGAGGGCACGATGTCGCTCCTGCGCGAGCTGGCCTTCGGCGCACCGGACCTGCGAGCCGTCGTCTACACCGCCTCCGGCTGGTGATGCGGGGTTAACGGCATGCATATCGCGATCACTGGGATGTCCGTGCTCCTCCCGGGCGCTCCCGACC
The DNA here is from genome assembly GCF_024213555.1 of Allokutzneria sp. A3M-2-11 16. Classification (GTDB taxonomy): domain Bacteria; phylum Actinomycetota; class Actinomycetes; order Mycobacteriales; family Pseudonocardiaceae; genus Allokutzneria. Next base: position 56,943 of record NZ_JANAVO010000004.1, read on the forward strand.
TGGAAAGCTACTGGCGCAACCTCGTCGACGGGGTCGACGCGATCACCGAGGTGCCCGAAGGGCGTTGGGACGCGGAGTTCTACAAGCCGTCCTCGGCGACCGGGAAGGCGGAGGCGGACGAGATCTACTGCCGCCGCGGTGGTTTCGTCGACGCCTACGCCGAGGTGGACCCGACGCGGTTCGGCATCATGCCCAACTCCGTCGCGGGCACCGAGCCGGACCAGCTGATCGCGTTGCGCGTGGCCGCCGCCGCCATCGCCGACGCCGGTGGTGACGCGAAACTGCCCGCCAGGGATCGGATCGGCGTGGTGCTCGGCCGCGGCGGTTACCTGACGCCCGGCCTGGTGCGGCTGGAGCAGCGGGTGCGGACCGCGCACCAGCTCGTGCGCACGCTCGCCGAGCTGATGCCGGACCTGCCCGCCGAGAAGCTGGAGTCGGTGCGCGCCGCGTTCACCGAGCAGCTCGGCCCGCACCAGCCGGAGTCCGCGATCGGCCTGGTGCCCAACCTCGCCGCCTCGCGCATCGCCAACCGCCTCGACCTGCGCGGCCCGGCGTACACAGTGGACGCTGCCTGCGCTTCCTCGCTGATCGCGGTGGACCAGGCGGTCAACGAGCTGGCCGCCGGGCGCTGCGACGTGATGCTCGCGGGCGGTGTGCACCACTGCCACGACGTCACGTTCTGGAGCGTCTTCTCCCAGCTGCGCGCGCTGTCGGTGAAGCAGAGCATCCGCCCGTTCAGCAAGGACGCTGACGGCATCCTGATCGGCGAGGGCACCGGCGTCGTGGTGCTGAAGCGCCTTGAGGACGCCGAGCGCGACGGCGACCGGGTCTACGCGGTCATCCGCGGTACCGGCGTCGCCAGCGACGGCAAGGCGGCCAGCCTGTTCAACCCGGAGCCGGACGGCCAGGTGCTCGCGCTCCAGCGGGCGTGGTCCGCCGCCGGGCTCGACCCGACCTCGCCGGACGCCATCGGCATGCTGGAGGCGCACGGCACCGCGACCCCCGCCGGTGACGCCGCCGAGCTGGACACGCTGCGCCGGATCTTCGGTTCTGGTGGGGATTCCGACGATTTCCCGGTGATCGGTTCGGTCAAGTCCATGATCGGGCACACTATGCCCGCGGCGGGGATCGCCGGTCTGGTCAAGGCCGCGCTCGCGGTGCACCGGGGCGTGCTGCTGCCGACGCTGCACTGCGAGGAGCCGCACCCCGCGCTCGCCGAGACCCGCTTCCGGCCGATCTCCACCGCGCGCCCGTGGGAGACCTCCAAGGGGAAGCCGCGCCGCGCCGCCGTGAACGCGTTCGGTTTCGGCGGCATCAACGCCCACGTGGTGCTTGAGCAGGCGTCCGCCGAAGACCCGCTTGCGGGGTCGAGCATCAGCACTGTGGACGCTCCCGTCGTCGTGTCCGAGCCCGAGCAGGTACTGCGGCTGAGCGCGTCCTCCCCCGCCGAGATGGCGAAGCTGCTCGAAGCCGATGACGCCGAGCTGCGCGCTATGTCCTTTGTGGACGGTTCGCCGCTGGACACCCGCCTCGGCGTCGTCGGGCCCACCACGCGCAAGCTGACGCTGGCCCGCAAGGTCGCCGCGAAGGCGGTGTCCTGGCGCGGCCGCAACGACGTCTGGTTCAGCCCCTCGCCGCTGCTGGGCGCGCCGAGCGCGAAGATCGCGTTCGTCTTCCCCGGCCTCGAAGCCGACTTCGAGCCGCGGATGGACGACGTGGCCGCGCACTTCGGCCTGCCCAAGCGCGACCTGTCCGGTGACACCGTTGGCGCGCACGGTGAAGCGGTCTTCAGCATGGGCCGCATGCTCGACACGGTGTTGCGCCGCAGCGGGATCACCCCGGACGGCGTCGCCGGGCACAGTGTCGGCGAGTGGTCGGCCATGGTGGCCGCGGGCATCTACTCCGACGCGGAGATCGACAGCTTCCTGCACACCTACGACCCGGACGCGCTCCAGGTACCGGGTGTGGCCTTCGCCGCGCTGGGCTGCGGGGTCGACCGGATCGCCGACGCGCTCGCCGCGCGCCCGGAACTCGTGCTCTCCCACGACAACGCGCCCAACCAGTGCATGGTGTGCGGGCCCGTCGAGGTGGTCGAGGACCTGGTCCGCGAGATGCGCGGGAAGAACGTCCTCGGCCAGCTGCTGCCGTTCCAGTCCGGCTTCCACACGCCGATGCTGGGGCCGTTCATGGACCCGATCCACACCGCGGTGAACGAGCTGACGCTGCACCCGGCCACGCTGCCGATCTGGTCGGCGACCACCGCTTCCCCTTACCCCACAACGGAAGCCGCGATCCGCGAGCTGTTCGTCCGGCACCTGCTGGAGCCCGTCCGGTTCCGCCAGCTGATCGAGGCGATGTACGCCGACGGCTACCGCGTCTTCATCCAGACCGGTACCGGCCAGCTGGCCTCGCTGATCAGCGACACGCTGCGCGGGCAGGAACACCTCGCCGTGGTGGGCAATGCGGGCAACCGCGCCGGGATGGAGCAGCTGCGCCGCGTCGCCACCTCGCTGTGGGTGGAGGGCGGCACTCCGGCCCAGGACCTGTTCGGGCAGCCCGCTCCCGTTGCCCCGGCACCGAAGAAGGCGAGCAGGTCGCCGATGCGGCTGGACCTCAACGGCGCTTTGGTGTCGCTCAACGGTTCCGTGCCGCCCATCAGCAGGCCGACCGTGGACGCGGGCGCGTTGGGCAAGCTGGGCAACCAGTTCCCGCTCGCCGCTCAGCTCGAAGACCTGCTGCGGGAAACCGCGGACACCGCTGCCGCCGTCATCGGTGCAGCGGGGAGCGCGCCGGTCGCAACGCTTGCCGCGCCGCGCGAGCTGCACGAGAAGCTGGCGGTCAACACCACGGCGATGCCGTACCTGTTGGACCACTGCTTCTTCCGGCAGCGTGCGAACTGGCCGGACGAGACCGACAACTGGCCGATCGTGCCCGCGACCACGCTCGTCCAGCACATGATGGACGCGGCCGAGCGCAGTGCCCCCGGGCGGCGCGCGGTCACGCTGCACGACGTGAAGTTCAACCGCTGGATGGTCTCCGCGCCCGGCATCGAGGTCGACGTCAACGTCGTCCCCGTTACGCCGCACCGGGTCGAGGTGTCGATCACCGGTTACTGCCAGGCCACGATCGAGCTGGCCCCGAGCTACCCCGGGCAGGTGCCCGCGCCGTGGCCGCCGTTCGCGGGCGAGCAGACGCCGGAGCTGGCGGGTGAAGAGCTCTACACCAAGCGCTGGATGTTCCACGGTCCGCTGTTCCAGGGCGTGACCGCGCTGTCCGGCGTCAGCGAGAACCACGTGCGCGGCACCATCACCACGCCCGCCGCACCCGGTGCGCTGCTGGACAACGTCGGCCAGATCCTCGGCTACTGGATCATGTCGCGGTTCACCGAGAAGAAGGTCGTCTTCCCGGTGGGCATGCGCTCCATCCGGTTCTTCGGGCCGCACCCCGCCGCCGGGGTCCCGCTGGAGTGCGTGATCGGCATCCGCGGGGTCACCGACACGCTGCTGGAGGCGGACATGCAGCTGCTGCTCCCCGACGGCACGCTCTGGGCGCACATCGACAGCTGGGTCGACCGGCGCTTCGACAGCAACCCCAAGACCGAGCCGGTGGAGCGCTTCCCCGAGCGCAACACGATCTCAGAACGCCAGGACGGCGGCTGGTACCTGCTGCACGAGCTGTGGCCGGACCTCGCCTCGCGCGACCTGATCATGCGCAACCATCTCTCCGCCGTCGAGCGCGACGAGTACGAGAAGCGGCCCCCGAGGACGCGGCGGCAGTGGCTGCTCGGCCGGATCGTCGCCAAGGACGCCGTGCGCCGGCAACTGTGGGCGGCGGGCGCTCCCCCGCTGTTCCCCGGCGAGGTCCGGGTGGGCAACGAGCCCTCCGGCAGGCCGTTCGTCGCCGGGCGGCACGGCACCGAGTTCACCGACACCGACGTCTCCATCGCGCACAGCCGCGAGGTCGGTGTCGCGATCACCCGCCCCGTCGCGGAGCGGGAGGTCCCCGGTATCCCGGGGATCGGCATCGACGTGGAGGAGGTCGCCGAGCGCGACGAGTCCACCGTCACCTTCGCACTGTCCACAGTGGAACTGGAACTGCTCGACGCGCTCGTCGCGGACACGGGCGAGTCCAGGGCGCTGTGGTTCACCCGGTTCTTCACCGCCAAGGAAGCAGTCTCCAAGGCGGAGGGCACCGGCCTGCAAGGAGCACCGAGGAACTTCGTCGTCGAGCAGGCCACAGGCGTCCGGCTCGTCGTCAGCGTCGGAGAACGGCGCTACCTGGTGCACAGCACCGAGGCGAGCAACGCCGAAGGACTGCCGGAACGGCATTACGTGGTGGCCTGGACTACGGGCCTCACGCACGAGGAGGAAACCCTGTGACGACGACCCCTGATCTGTCGGCACCCGAGGCGGTGCTCGCGGACATCAGCGAGATGCTCCGCGAGGTCCTCGGCGAGTACGGCCTCGACGACGCGGTGATCGAGATGGACACCAAGTTCCACGAGGACCTGGAGCTGGAGAGCATCGACCTGGTCGCGCTGTCCGGTCAGCTGGAGCAGCACTACGACGGCCGGGTCAACTTCGCCGAGTTCATCGCCGACCTGGAGCTCGACGAGATCATCGAGCTGACCGTCGGTCGGCTGGTCGACTACGTGGTGTCCTGCCTCACCTCGGTCGGGGGTCGGTGACCATGGCGATGATCGACGCGAACGGCATCCGGCTGCACGTGCAGCGCATGCCCGCCAAGAACACCGCCGCCGAGCGCCCGCCGACCGTGGTGTTCATCCACGGCCTCGGCACCGACAGCCTGGCCAGCTTCTACTTCACCCTCGCCGCCCCGGTTTCGGCCGCGGGCATGGAGGTGCTGGCCTTCGACCTGCGCGGGCACGGCCGCAGCGGGCGGCCGGAGAGCGGCTACCGGATCGACGACTTCGTCGGCGACCTGCACGCGATGCTCGACGCGATGGACGTCGAGGGCCCGGTTCACCTGGTGGGCAACAGCTTCGGCGGCACGGTGGCCTTCAGCTACGCGGTGGCGCACCCGGAGCGCGTCGCCAGCATCGTGATGATCGAGTCCGAGCCCGCCACCACGGCGTGGTCGGCGAAGCTCGGCGGGCTGCTCGGCCGCGCGGCGGAGCAGCTGCGCTACGAGGAGGCCTTCGCCTGGATCACCGAGAACCAGGGCGCGCACACCTCGCGGCTGGCGAAGGCGGCCAGCAACGCGTTGTGCAACACCAGCATGGCCACCGACATCCCGGCCAGCCGCGTGCACACCGCCGAGGAGATCGAGTCGGTGACCTGCCCGGTGCTGGCGATCTTCGGCAGCGAGTCCGACCTCGCGGTGCAGGCGCAGGTGATGGAGACCCGCCTGGAGCGCTGCCGTTCGGTGATCGTCGGCGGGCACGAGCACTCGGTGCTGGTCGAGGCGCCCAAGACGGTCCGCGACCTGTTGCTGCCGTGGGTCGCCGAGCACGAGGGCGGCCGCGTGCTTGAGGGCACTCCGGCGTGATGCGGTCCCCGGACAAAGCCGTCCTCAAGGAATTCGCCACATGAGTCGTTTCCTGTTCGTCGTGCCGCCGCTGGTCGGCCACACCAATCCCACGATCGGTGTGGCCGCGCGGCTCGTCGAACTCGGCCACGAGGTGGCGTGGGCGGGCCACGAGGAGTTCGTCCGCCATCTCGTCGGCCCGAAGGCCGCCGTGTTCCACTGCGCCGGTCCCGTGCTGGGCCCCGAAGGCGCCGAGCGCCCGCCGGAGATGCGCGGTCCCGCGGCGCTGAAGTTCCTGTGGGAGAACTTCCTCGCCCCGTTGGCCAGGGGCATGGTCCCCGGGGTCCGCGCGGCCTGCGCCGGGTTCCGCCCGGACGTGCTCGTGGTGGACCAGCAGGCGGTGGCGGGCGCCATCGTGGCCAACTCCCTCGGTCTGCCGTGGGCGACCTCCGCGACGACCTCGGCGGAGTTCACCGATCCCCTCGCCAGCATGCCGAAGGTCGAGGAATGGCTGCGGGAGTTGTTGCAGGGCCTGCAAACCGAGTTCGGGGACACTCGGCTCGACATGGATCTCCGGTTCTCTCCTTTCTTGACGCTGGCCTTCACCACGAGGGCGCTGATCGGGGAGACCGCGCACGAGAACGTGCGTTTCGTCGGGCCGTCCATCACCGAGCGCCTCGACAACGACGACTTCCCCGACGCCGAACTGGACGATTCGCGGGCGAAGGTGCTGCTCACCCTGGGCACCGCGAACGCCGACGCCGGTGAGCGCTTCCTGCGCGAGGCCGTGACCGCGCTCGTCGAACGCGCCGACCGGGTCCAGGCGATCGTGGCCGACCCCGCCGGCGCGCTGACGGAGCACCCCGGTGGCGGCGCCGTCGTCGCGGCGCGGATTCCCGTGCTGCGGCTGCTGAAACGACTCGACGCGGTGATCTGCCACGCCGGGCACAACACCGTCTGCGAGACGCTCTCGCACGGGCTGCCGCTCGTGGTCGCCCCCATCCGCGACGACCAGCCGATCGTCGCGCAACAGGTGGTCGACTGCGGCGCGGGCGTCCGGTTGCGGTTCAACCGGGCCACCGCCGAGCAGATCGGCAGGGCCGTGGACTCCGTGCTGTCCGATGTGGACCACCGGGCCGCGGCCGAACGGGTGCGGGACTCCTTCCGCGCGGCCGGCGGGGCGGCCAGCGCGGCGAAGCACCTCGAGCTCCTGGCGCACGACGCCACCGCCACCGCACTCGCGGGCACAGGAGGGACCACAGCGTGACCGCAGGAAAGTCTTCTCGTCGCCGTTCCGGGAAGTGGGTCCGGCGCACCATCCAGGCCGGGCTCATCGCGGGGCTCGTGCTGGACACCGCGCAGCTGCGCCGCAGGCTGGCCGGCCTGCGCACGCTGCCCGACCGCCCCGAGCCCGGCCAGGACCGCTTCCGGGTGCTGGAGGCCGAGGACGTCCGGGTGGACCGGGCGACGCTGGCCGCGGCCCGCGCGCACGCCCAGGCCGAAGGTCTGTCCACTTTGGACCTCGTGCCGCGGGACCTCCCGGTCGCCCAGGCGCTTGACCTGTTGCGCGCGGTGGACCCGACGACCTACCGCACCGACCGGCAGGCCCCCGGGCGGGGCGCGCTGCACGCGACGCTGGCCGATGACGGCGTGCTCCGCGCGGCGGGAATCCCCACCGACAACGGGCATCCGAGCGCGCCGGAGCTGGCCGAGGCGATCGCCCAGCTGAAGCTGCACGCGCCCGGCGGCACCGACCTCATCGTGGCGCCGCGGCTGACCAGCGCGCCGGACGTGGTGGCCAAGGACCCCGAGGTGCTGGCGTCGATGCACGGCGAGAACACGATGGGCGCTCTGCTGCCGCAGATCGCCTGGCTGTCCACGCTCGCGGCGAGCACGCTGATCAATCCCGCGTGGGCCTTGGCCGCGATCGGCGCGTGGTCGGCCCAGCCGATGATCGTGTTCTACGGCAGCAAGAACATGCGCCCGGCGGACCTGTTGTCCTACAGCGCGACCCGGGCGGTGAAGGAGCCCAAGCGGCTGTTCGCCGCGATCGCGACCGCCCAGTCCCGCACGGTCGAGCGGGTGGACCCGGTCGAGGAACGCCGCGCCTCCTACCAGGCCGAGCTGTCCAAGGGCACCGAGCGCTTCTTCGGCGAACGCCGCACCGACTGCCCGTGGTGCTCCTCGACGCGCCTGGAAACCCGGTTGCGCACGCGTGATCTGCTCCAGCGCAAGCCGGGCACGTTCGTGCTGGACCGCTGCCAGGACTGCGGGCACGTCTTCCAGAACCCGCGGCTGAGCCCGGCGGGCCTGGACTTCTACTACCGGGACTTCTACGACGGCCTCGGCGAGAAGAAACTCGACTCGCTGTTCAAGGCGCGCGGGGTGATGTACCGCCCGCGCGCGGAGTCGATGAAGCGGTTCGCCCAGCCCGAGTCCTGGCTCGACGTGGGCACCGGCCACGGCCACTTCTGCAACGCCGCGCGGGAGGTGTGGCCGCAGACCACCTTCGACGGCCTGGACATCACCGACGGCATCAAGCTCGCCGAGCACCGCGGCTGGATCGACCGCGGCTACCGCGGCAGCTTCGTCGAACTGGCCCCGTCGATGGCCGCGAACTACGACGTGGTCAGCATGTTCCACTACATGGAGCACAGCCTGGACCCGAAGCTGGAGCTGGAGGCGGCGCACACCGCGCTGCGCTCCGGCGGGCACCTGCTCATCGAGGTGCCCGACCCCGAGGCCCGCTGGGCCGACCTGCTCGGCAAGTGGTGGATGCCGTGGCTCCAGCCGCAGCACCTGCACTTCGTCTCGATCGGCAACCTCCGGCGGCAGCTGGAGAAGATGGGCTTCACCGTGGTGCTGGAGCAGCGCGCCGAGGCGCACGAGCCCATCGACCTGCTGTCGGCGGCGTGGACGCGGCTGAGCAACCTGGCGGCCAGCGGCGAGGACCTGCCGTGGTACCCGGCCAAGCCCGAACCCGCCCGCAAGGCGATCCGCGCGGCCACGCTCGCCGTCGGCAGCCCGTTCCTGCTGGCGGCCAGCCTCGCCGACGGCGCACTCCGCCCCTTCGCGGCGCGCCTGGGCCTGACCAACGCCTACCGCGTCATCGCCCGCAAATCCTGACCACCGCCGTTGTGCCCTGAACGAGTCGTTCGGGGACCTGAACGCCCCAAATGAGTCATTGGGGTACTTCAGCGCCCCCAATGACTCATTCAGGGCATCGTGACGCCCAGGGTTCGCCAGTCTTCAAGTACCACCAACCCCCACCCCAGCGGTCTTTAACCACCCCCAACCCCCACGCACCCGCCCACGCGAGTGCCCTGAACGAGTCGTTTGGGGCGTTGGTGTCCCTGAACGAGTCGTTCAGGGACACCAACGCCCCAAACGCGGCATTGGCGTACGGGTAGGATCGCCGGTCGTGCGCGAGGAGCTGTGGCGGAAAGTGCCGGTCGGACCACACACTCCACAGTGGACGACCGTGCCCGCCGAGAAGACGGTGCTGGCGGTGGTGCACAACGTCACCGCCGCCACCCGGCTGCTCGACGTGCTACCGCTCGTCGCAGACGATCCCAGGGTGCAGGTGGTGTTCACCTGCACCGGGTCGTCCGCGTTCTCACCCGGCACCGAGGAATGGTTGCTGCGGCGCGGAATCGACACCGTGCCGTGGTCCCAGGCCGTGCAGGTCCCGTTCGACGCCGCGATCTCCGCGAGCTACGGCGGCGCGCTGCACGACGTCCAAGCCCCCATGATCGTTGTACCTCACGGAATGGGGTACAATAAATACTCGCCCGGAAATCGGAAATCGGAAATCGGAAATCGGTTTTCGGTTTGTCGGTTCCGTGGCTGTTCTCGAGCGGCGGACTCATCCCCTCGGTCATCGTGCTGTCACACGACGAACAGCTGGACCGGTTGCGTCTGGCCAGCCCCGAAGCCGCCGAAGTCGCTGTTGTGGCGGGAGATCCGTGCTTCGACCGGATGCTGGCCGGGTTACCGCTGCGCGAGACCTACCGCGCCGCTTTCGGTGTCGCTCCCGGGCAACGGCTGGTCCTGATCTCCTCGACGTGGGGACAGCATTCTCTCTACAGCGCGAACCCTGAGCTTCCCGGCCTTCTCGCCCGCTCCTTCCCGCAGGACGAGTACAAGTTCGTCATCGCCTTGCACCCCAACGTCTGGGCGGCCCATGGGACCTGGCAGGTCGAACGCTGGCTAGCGCGCTCCGGCGTCCTGGCCGTCCCACCGGAGGAAGGCTGGCGCGCCGCGGCGATCGCGGCCGATCTCGTGATCGGCGACCACGGCTCGGTCCCGTTCTACGCCGCCGCGCTCGGAACACCCTTGCTGCTGGCCATAAAACAACGAGATCAGGTCGATCCCGCTTCACCGGTCGGGCTCCTCAACGCGGCCGCTCCGCTGCTCGACCCCGGCCGCGACCTGATGGAGCAGATCAAGGTGGCCCCTCGGACGATCATCGACCTGGCCACCTCGACTCCCGGAGAGTCGGCGAAGTTGTTGCGCACAGCCATCTACTCCGCTATGGGGCTGCTCGAACCCGACACTCCCGCCGAGCACACCGCTGTGCCACTCCCGGTGATCCCTACTCCTTCGACGGGTGCTCAGCTGGTCAGAGCGTCGCTCACGGAGTCCACTGTGGACATAACTCGCTGGTCGGCGGAACGTCTGCGCGGCGGGCCCGCTCCGCAGGACACGCATCTGCTGAGCGGAACCGACCAGCCGAAGCGCGAATGGCTCGAACTGGCCGAAGTCCTTGTGCACGAACAACTCGGTGCGCCGGAGAGCTGGATCGGTGTCACCCTCAAGGCGTTACCGGGCTGCCTGCTCGCCGCCATGCCGACAAGGACGGGCTGGCTGGTCGGCGATCGCGACGGGAACCGCGTGCGGTGCACCGGCGAAGACGGACGCGCGATCGCATCAGCGGTCTACGCGTGGTTACTGACTGGGCGCCCGTGGTCGGAGCTGCCGAACCGGTTGACCGTCAACACCGGTCCGATCAGTTCAGTGTGGACAGTCGAGCCCGAATAGCCTCCGCGCGATCACGCAGCCACAGCCGCTCGAACAATGCGAGGGCTTCGGTGTAGTACGCGCGAGCCTCCTCGCCACCCGAGAGGTCTCCCAGTGCCTCAAGTACCAGAGCGATGTCGAACGGCCGGTCCTGTTCCCTCATGATCGCCAGCGCGCTGTCCAGTGCGGCGCGGTCACGGAGGGTCTTGCCGCGCCAGGTCAGCACCTTGCCGAGGTTGTACGGCTCGTTCAGCTCACGGAAGGTCTCAGCTGCGGAGTCGAACAGTTCGGCCGACGGCGCGACCTTGCCGAAGTGCAGCTGCGCCAGCGCGATCCGCCGCCGATCGCCGATCTCCATCGCCAAGGAGAGGTTGCGGGACAGCGCTGTGAACGCGTCATCTATCCGGCCGAGGTCCAACAGCACCAGACCGAGGGCTTCCTCCGCTGTCGCGGCCACCTCGGGATCTCCGGCGCCGCGCTCCGCTGCTTCGCGCAGGGTGTCCTCGGCATCGGTCAACCGTCCACTGTGGCGCTCGGCGAACGCGCGCTGAGTCAGCAGCACACTCTCTACTTCGGACAGTCCGAGTTCACGTGCCGCGAGGATGCCAATCTCGTGTGTGGCAAGGAGATCCTCGACGTACTTGCCCGGCTCGTGCAGTGACCACAGCAGCAGGCAAAGCTGCGCCGCGATGAGCAGCTCCCCCATGTCTCCGGCCACGCGCACCGCCCCGGTGAGGTTGGCGCGCTCGGTCTCCAACCACCCACGCGGATCTTCATGTGGCGCGCCCATGACCAAGTCCGGGAAGAACTTCGTCCGCCAGCGCCGGTTCGCCATCACGTACGCCTCAGCGGCGGCCGTCTCCGCGAGGTACCACCGCAACATCCGGACGCGCTCGCCAGAATCCTTCGCCAGACCGCGCGCGTGCGCCCGAACCAAGCCGTGGACCACGAATCGACCGGGCGCCACGGGTTCCACGACGCGCCGGACGCGCAGTTCCCTCAGCCCTTCGCGCACCACCGCCGGATCAGCGGCCGCGGCGAGCGCGCCGAAGGACACATCGCCATCTCCGGGATACAGACCGAGGAGTTCGTAGCAGGTCCGCGCCGCCGGTCCGAGCCTTCGGTAGGCCGCGTCGAACACGGCGGAGACTTCGCTGAGGTTGCCGTCGAACTCATCCAGCAGCTCGCTGATCCGCAGCTCGGGCACGTCGGCGAGCAGGGCCCCGACCACGCACAGCGCGATGGGGAGCCCGCCGCAGAGCCTCAGCAGCGCCTTCACGGCTTCCGGTTCGTCGGCGACGCGGTCGTCCGCGTACTCCTCCAGCAGCACGCGAGCCATCTCGTCCTCAAGCGGCTCCACGTCGATCAGATCGGCGCCGTCCCGCTTCAGACTGCCGAACGCCCCTTGCCCGGTGACCACGACGACCGCCTTCGTCGAGCCCGGCAGGAGCGCACGGACCTGCGCCGGGACGACCGCGTCATCGAGGAAGACCTGAATCGCCTTGTCCCAGCACAAAGAGCGGTACAGCGCCTGCCGGGTCTCCAGGTCGATGGGCAAGGTCGCGCGGTCTTCGCCGAGCGCCACCAGGAAATCCGCGAGGATGTCACTGACCGAGCGGGGTTTTTCAGTCCAGCCGCCGAGGTTCGCGTGCAGCTGACCGTCCGGGTAGTCGCCGATCCGCTCGTGCAGGAAGTGGTTGCCCACCGAGGACTTGCCGCTGCCGCGCATGCCGAGCAGCACCTTCAGCGGCTTCGGCCCGGCCAGCGCGTCGAGCACACGGCGCTGGTTGACCAGCCTCGCCAGGCGCGGCGGCAGCTGGTGCGGCTTCGGCCGTTCCCGGTCGTGGAAGTGGACGTCGCCGTGGATCTGCCCGGCCTGCACCATTTTCCCGGCGATGCCGTCGAAACGATTCTCGGTCACTGGCTTCCCCCGGCCGCTCGCGACAAGATCGACCCGCGAAGGCTACCCGTCCCGGCTCGCCCCGGGACGGACTTCGTCACCATCGGTGGACCGGCAACCACCTAGGTGTCCTACAGGCCATCCACACCACGTAAACTGTGCCCATGCCCCCCCAGCCGCCCTCACACCCCACCTCCGGCGGCCGCAACCTAGAGAACCTCGTTTCGTACTCATAACGGGAAAGAGAGCGCTCCCAAATCCCGGCAAGAGTACGAAACGGAAGTTCTCCAGCCACCTCAGCGCAGGATGCGGATGGCGCGCGTGGGCAAGGTGGCCGTGCTTGTCCCGTTTCGTACTCATAGCGGGTGTGGAGCGCTGCTGAACCCGTTATGAGTACGAAACGGGTCCGGGCGTCACCCACAAGATCGGGTAATCGGGTTACCGCAGGTAGATGCCGATATCTGAAGTATGTCCAAGCGTGGATGGTCCAAGGTGGCGCGCGTCCTGCCCGTGGTCGCGATGCTGGTGACGGTGCTCGACGCGCTGACCAAGCGGCGCAGGCTGGCCGGGCTGCCGGTGCTGCCGCTCGTGCCGAGGCAACGGGCGGGCCAGTCCGAAGTGGACAGACGAGGTTCCACGCTGCGCCTGGTGCGCGCCAAGGGCGTCGTGGTGGACCAGGTCACCGAGGTCGCCGCGCGCGAGCTGGCCGAGCGCGACGGGCTCGCGGTGGTGAACCTGATCCCGCGCGACCTGCCGACCGCGCAAGTGCTGGAGCTCCTGCACGACGTCGACCCGCGCACGTACCGCCAGGACCGGCAGGCGAAGGGTCACGGCGGCGGGCACGCGGTGCTCGCCGAGCACCAGCTGCTGCACAAAGTGGGCCTCCCCCAACGGGGTGCGCCCAGCGCGGTGGAGCTGGCGCGCGCGGAGAAGGAGCTCAAGCCGCACGCGGCGGCCCGCACACAGGTGGTCGTGGCGCCCAGGTTGTGGTCGTCGCCCGCGGTGCTCGCCGAGAGCGCCGAGGTGTTGCGGGTACGGCACGGATCGCGGCTCGGCCCCGACCTGGCCACCTCGCTGTCGATCCCCGCGTTGATCGTCGCAAGTGGACTGTTCAGCCCGGGGTGGGCGCTGGCGGCGCTGGCCGCGTGGTCGGCACACCCGTTGATGGTGCTCAGCGGCAACCGGCACCTCAAGCCGGCGGACCTGTGGTCCTACAGCCTCAAGCGCCTGGTCCGCGAACCGAAGCGGCTCGTGGCGGCGTTGCGCGCGGACGCGGCGCACCAGGCGAACGGCGAGGACCCCGTGCAGCGGCGACGCGCCCAGTACCAGGCCGATCTGGACGCCGGGCTGGACCGGTTCTTCGAGCCGGAGCGCGCCGACTGCCCGTGGTGCGGGGCCACCGAGCTGACGGTGCGGCTGCGCTCCGGCGATCTGCACCAGGGCAAGCCCGGTGAGTTCAAAGTGGACGAATGCCGTTCGTGCGGCCACGTCTTCACCAACCCGCAGCCGACCGCCGAGGGGCTGGCCTTCTACTACCGCGACGCCTACGACGGGCTGAGCGAGGACTTCGTGCAGGGCTTCTTCGCCACGCGGCGCGGCTACTTCCAGCCGCAGGCGGAGACGGTGCGGCCGTTCATCACCCCGGAGAAGTGGCTGGACGTCGGCACCGGGCACGGCCACTTCTGCAACGCCGCCAAGGAGGTCTGGCCCGAGACGAGCTTCCACGGGCTGGACATGAGCGACGGCATCCCCATCGCGGAGCGCCGGGGCTGGGTCGAGCGCGGCTACCGCGGCATGTTCGTCGACCTCGCGTCGAGCATGACCGACCGCTACGACGTGGTCAGCATGTTCCACTACCTGGAGCACAGCAAGGACCCGCAGCTGGAGCTGGAGGCGGCGACGAAGGTGCTGCGGCCCGGCGGGTACCTGCTGATCGACGTGCCCGATCCCGCGTGCCGCTGGGCGAAGCTGCTCGGCAAGTGGTGGTCGATCTGGCTCCAGCCGCAGCACCTGCACTTCTTCCCGGTGGAGAACCTGCGCGAGCGGCTGACCGAGCTGGGCTACACCGTGGTCCTGGAGCAGCACGCGGAGGCGCACCAGCCCGCCGACCTGCTCACCTCGGCCTGGACGGTGCTGCGCGCGGTGGCACCGGAGCGGGATGTGCCGTGGCGCCCGGAGCCGCCGTCGACGCTCAGCCGGATCGCCAGGGGAGCGACCTTCGCGGCCGGAACGCCGCTGATGGCCGCGAGCATCCTGGCCGACAACGCGCTGAAGAACGTCGCGGAGAAGTACAGCCTGTGCAACTCCTACCGACTGCTCGCCCGGAAGGACTGAGCACCGCCTCTAGGCTCGGGCCATGGGTGACACCCGCAGACGGCTCATCGACGGCGTGATCGGGACGATCCGCGCGCACGGCATCACGGCGGTCTCCGCGCGCACGATCGCGGCCACCGCGGGAGTCAACCAGGCGCTGGTCTTCTACCACTTCGACAGCGTCGACAACCTCCTCGCGCAGGCGTGCCTGGTGACGACAGAGGAGCGGGTGGCACGCTTCCGCGAGCGCTTCGCCGAGGTCGACTCGTTCTCCGGACTGCTCGCGCTCGGCGCACGGCTGCACGAGGACGAGCGCGAAGCGGGCAACGTCACCGTGCTCGCGCAGATGCTCGCCGGGGCGCAACGCGATCCGAAGCTGGCCGAGGCGACCGGTGCCGCGGTCCAGCTGTGGATCACCGAGATCGAGCACGTGCTGCGGCGGCTGCTCGCCGGCTCGCCCCTGGAGGACCTGCTCGATCCCACGACGCTGGCGCGGACGGTTGCCGCCACGTTCGTCGGGCTGGAGCTGTTCGAGCCGGTCACCCCGATCGGGTCCACACTGGACGAACTGGCCAAGCTCGTCGAGGTGGTCGACGATCTGGGGCCGGTCGCGCGTCGCGTGGTGCGCGCGAAACTGCGCAACACCGTCAAGAAGGAGCGCGCATGAACGAGGTCACCGCATTCGGCGTGTCCGGCTGGCGCTGGCTCAACCCGCCCGCCGACTGGTCCACTGTGGACGGTCTGGAGGTCACGTCGAAGGACGACAGCGACTTCTGGCGGACGACGCACTACGACTTCGTCAGGGACACCGGGCACGCGCTGCTGCGGCCGGTGCGGGGCGACTTCGTGCTGCGGCTGAGCTTCACCGGCTCCTACGCCGAGCAGTACGACCAGGCGGGCGCGCTGCTGCGGATCGACGACCGGAACTGGATCAAGACCGGGATCGAGTTCGTCGACGGCGAGCACCTGCTCAGCGCCGTGGTGACCAGGGACTTCTCCGACTGGTCGGTGGTGGCGCTCCCGCAGCTCACCGGGTCGGTGTCCCTCGTGGTCGACCGAACCGGTGACGCGGTGACGATCCGTTACGGCCTCGACGAGGACGAGCCGGGCACCATGCTTCGGCTGGCGTACCTCCCGCCCGGTGACGAGGTGCTCGTCGGCCCGATGTGCGCCTCCCCGAAGGGCAAGGGCTTCCCGACCCGGTTCCACCGCTTCGAGGTGGTTGGGTAGCGCGAGTGCCGCCCGGGTACCCGATGTGCTCCACCAGCCAGGAGGTGCGCGATGGGTACCCAGACCGCGGAGGAGACCCCGCGTGCGGAGGCCGCGCAGGAGTTCCTGGTCACCTCGTCGCTGCGCCGCCTGCTCATCATGAGCGTGCTCGGCGTCCTGTTCGTGCTCACCGGGCACGAGCCCTTCGGCACCGCGGCCACCCACGTCGCCGCGGTCGGTCTGGCGATCAGCATGGTGCTGCGCCCCCCGCGCGCCGAACGCGTCCAGGCCCGGGCGGAGCGCACCCGATGGCGGGTCCTCGTGCCCAGGTGGCTCTGCTCCGGACGGGAGCACCAGACGCAGGCGCCCCTGCTCCGCTACCGGATTGACCGGCGTCGATCGGGGTAACCGACATCGTCAGGAAGGGAGCTGACGATGTCGAAGACAGCGAACGCGGAGCCGACCACCGGTGAGCTCGTTTCGCAGTTGTCCGAGCAGGTTTCCCGCCTGGTGCGGGACGAGATGCGGCTCGCACAGGCCGAGTTGAAGGAGAAGGGCAAACGCGCGGGCATGGGTGCGGGCGCGTTCGGGGTGAGCGGGATCCTGGCGCTCTACGGGCTGGCCGCGGTGTTCGCCGGGATCGTGCTGCTGCTGGCGCTGGGCATGGCTCCCTGGCTGGCGGCGTTCGTCGTCGGCGCGGCGCTGCTGCTGATCGCCGGGGTGCTGGCGCTGGTCGGCAAGAAGCAGCTCGCGAAGGCGGTGCCACCGGTACCGGAACAGGCGATCGCCAATGTGCGCCAGGACATCACCGCGCTGAAGGAGGGCACGCCCCGATGACGACGAAGCGGACCAACGACGGCGTTGACGTGATCGGCAGCGCGGAACCCCAGCAGGACAACGAGAAAATGAGTCCGGAGGAGCTGCGGGAGGACATCCTGCACACACGTGCACAGCTCGCCGGAACCGTGGATGCCTTGTCCTACAAGCTGGACGTGAAAGCACGCACGAAGGAGAAGGCGGAACAGCTGCGGGAGAAGGCACAGCTCGCGGTCGGGCACGCGGTCGACTGGGCGCGCACAGTGGACCGCAAGAAGGCGGCCACCACTGTGGGCGGGGTCGCGGCTGGCGTGCTGGTCCTGCGCCTCATGAAACGCAGGAAGGACAAGTGAAATAAGCCCCCGTCGAACTCGACGGGGGCTTATTTCTTGTTGCTAGCCAACAGGCTCGAGTTCCCGGAGCGCCTTGGCGACGGCGTCGACGACGACCGGGTGTCCCAACGGCAACGGCGCACCGGCGTCGTTGCGCGTGTCCTCGCTGACTGCGATCACCCGCACGGGAACGGGAAGTTCCCCGAGCGAACGCTCATCGGTGATCGGGTCCACCAGCAGCACCGAACGTACGACATCGGCGTGCAACTGGGACACCCTCAGCGCGGCCTCCGCGGCAGTCCCGTTCGCGAGCACGTACACGCGCTCCGCGTCCTGGGGCACGAAAGCGAAGGCATCTCCGCGCTGCTCAAGGAAAACCGGCATCCGCACCCAGCCCACCCGGGCGCGGTCGAGCAGCGGCCGCCACGTCGGTGGGAGAGAGCCGCGTTTGGCCTCTCCCTCGGCGTCGAGCACGAGCAGCGCGGGTTCGCGACAGCGACCCTCGTACACCACCGGCGGTCCTTGAGAGCGCGGGGAGTCCATGTTCGCCTCCTAGAACAGGCACAGACAGGCACAGCTCCCCGCCGGATACCCGTTGCGGCGACGGCCTACCCCAGCTCCGCCGCCCACGCGGCCACGACCTCGGAGAGCACCGACAGCGGCAGCGACCCGCCGCTGAGCACGACGTCGTGGAACGCGCGGATGTCGAAGCGGTCGCCGAGCTTGCGCTCCGCCTCCGCGCGCAGCCGCAGGATCTCCAAGCGCCCCACCATGTACGCCAGCGCCTGCCCCGGGTAGGAGATGTAGCGATCGGTCTCCGACTCGATCTCCACCGCGGGCATCGGGGTGTTCTCGGTGAGGTAGTCGATCACCTGCTGACGGCTCCAGCCCAGCGCGTGCACGCCGGTGTCCACCACCAGCCGCGCGGCCCGCATCGAGTCCATCGACAGCATGCCCAGGCGCATGACGTCGTCGGAGTACAGCCCCATCTCGTCGGCCAGCCGCTCGGTGTAGAGGCCCCAGCCCTCGGCGTAGGCCGTCACCACGCTGACCCTGCGCAGCATCGGCAGGTCGGTGAGCTCCTGCGAGATGGCGATCTGGAAGTGGTGGCCCGGCACCGCCTCGTGGAAGGCCAGCGCCTCGCAGCCGAACCGGAACCGCTCGCTCGCCTGGTAGGTGTTGAGGAAGTAGATGCCCGGCCGCGATCCGTCCAACGACGGCGACATGTAGTAGGCGGCGGGACTCGCTGGAGCTTCGGCGGCGGGCACCTCGCGGACCTCGCAGGGCGACTCCGGCTGCACGGTGAACCACTGCGGCGCCGCGGCCTGCGCCTTCGCCACGGCGGTCCGTGCGGCGGTGAGCATCTCGTCGGCGTCGCGCCACCGCATCTCCGGGTCGGTGCGCATCCTGGAGAAGATCTCCGCGAGGTCGGTGGTGCCCCACAGCCGCGAGCCGATCTCCTTGTACTCCTCGGCCAGCTTCGCGATCAGGTCGAGGCCGACGCGGTGCAGCTCCCGCGGGTCGTGGTCGGTGGTGGTGTGCAGCCTGGCCAGCTTGGCGTAGCGCCGCTCGCCCTCGGGCAGCCAGCACAGCCCGGCCCTGTCCTCGGGACGGCCGTGCGGCAGCACCTCGTCGACGAGCAGCGCGCGGTACTTCGCGTAGGCGGGGTGCACGACCTCGGCGAGCACGCGGTCCAGCTCGGCCGCGAACGCCTCGTCGGTGACCGGCCTGCGCAGCACGTCGCCCTCGGTGTCGGCGAGGTAGCGCTCGATGTAGTCGATGGCGCCCTGCACGAGGTGCGCGACCGGCAGCAGGCCGTCGGCCACCGCGGCCACGTTGCGCTCGCCCAGCTCGTCGAGGATCCGCGGGATCTCGCCGAGGCGGGTGAGGTAGGCCCTGGTCTGCTCCGGCGTCTGGCACACCGCCATCGGGATCGCGGTCAGCAGCTCCGCGTAGGGGGCGATGAAGTCGTCGGTGACGGTGAAGTCCTCGAAGCGCACGTCGATCTGGTCCAGCGCGGACTGCGCGTTGTGCACGACGACCGCCCTGGTCACCGCGTCCTGGGCGCTCAGCCCGTCGGCGGGCAGCGCACGCGCGCGGTCGAGGATGCCGGTGTAGCGGGCGACCAGTCCCGCGCGGAAGTCCTCGGAGTGCCCGCCGAGCAGGTGGTCCCGCTCGCGCATCCCGGTGATCGTCGCGAAGACCGGGTTCTGGTCGAAGATCACGTCAAGCAGTTCGTCGGCGAGCCGGTCCACGGCGGACATCCGCTACCCCCAAAGAGTTGTTGTCCTGTTCGCATCCTAACCGCGCCGCGCCCGGAGTCCACCGCTCTTCAAGTACCCCCAACACCCCTCCCCGCGACCGTCAACCGCCCCTAACCCCCATAGCGCCCACGCGGGTTAGGGGCGGTTGACGGTCGTTTTCAGGGGGGTCGGTAGTACTTGAAGACGCTCCAACCCCGGCTGGGACGGGGGCGGAAAGCCGGACTGTTCGGGCACTGCCTAGGCTGGCCGGGTCCCCCGACGCCTGCCCCCTGGGGAGCCATGCCGTTCCTGGCCACGTCATCGCCCGAGGCCAACGGTGACCAGAACCCCTCGGTCACCGAACGCACGCTCGTGCTCCCGACCTGGCTGCGGATCTTCGCCCCCGTGCTGCTCGTGGCGGCGCTCGCGGCGCACGCGGTCACCGTCATCGCCTGGCCGGGCCACCAGATCATGATCGACGTGCTGGTCTACAGCGCGGGCGGCGACGTGGTGCTGCAGGGACGGCCGCTGTACGAGGGACCGGTGCTCAACGCGCTGGAGTTCACCTACACGCCGTTCGCCGCGCTGATCTTCACCCCGCTCGCGCTCTTCGACGCGGACACGCTCAAGATCCTCTCCACGCTGGGCAACCTGGCGCTGCTGGTCGCGGCGATCTGGTTGTCGCTGCGCCGCCTCGGCTACCGCGGCAACCGCGACCTCGTCCTGCTCACCGTGCTGCTGACCGGCCCGCTGTTCTGGCTGGAGGCCGTGCGCACCACGTTCTGGCTGGGCCAGATCAACCTGCTGCTGCTGGTGATCGTGCTGTGGGACCTGACGAGCCGGGCGGGCAACCGCTGGAAGGGAGTCGGCGTCGGCATCGCGGCGGGCATCAAGCTCACCCCCGCGATCTTCATCGTCTACCTGCTGATCACCCGTCGCTTCCGGGCCGCCGGCGTGGCCACGGCGAGCTTCCTCGGCACCATCGGGCTCGGCTTCCTGGTCATCCCGAGCGACGCGGTGAAGTACTGGACGGGCACCTTCTTCACCTCCGGCCGGGTCGGGCCGACGATCTGGCCGAGCAACCAGTCGGTGCGCGGCATGCTGGCGCGGTTCTTCGACACCAACGAGCCGCCGACGATCCTGTGGCTGCTGGTCGCCGGTTCGCTCGGCCTGGCCGGGCTCGCGGTCGCGGCGTGGGCGGCGGGGCGGGGCAACGAGCTGCTCGGCGTCACCATGTGCGGCCTGACCGCCACGATGGTCTCGCCGTTCTCCTGGTGCCACCACTGGGTCTGGTTCGTGCCGCTGCTGGTCTTCCTCGTGCACGCGGCGCTGACCTACCGGGCGCGGGCGGCGACCGCCCTCATCGTCGCGGTGTACCTGCTCGGCTTCGCCTGGCTGGTGAAGGTGCACCAGCTGACCCCGCCGCACACCCCGCCACCGGACAGCGGACTGTTCCTCTGGGACGCGCCGACCTGGCTGGAGCCGTTGAGCAGGAACGTGTACCTGCTGGCGTTCGTGCTGGCACTGGGCTATGTGGCGCACTACCTGCGTCGCACCGCGCCGCGCATCCTGTGATTTCTGTCACGCCTTTGTAATCGCATCACCACCTCCGCCGTGGGACACTCCTTTCTTGTGTGATTTCCCCACAAGCCCTCTTTACTGTGCGTGATGTTCTCACGCACATTCGGCGTAGCCGCTGGTTCTCCCCAGCGATCCAGAGAGCACGAACCCGCACACATGCGCTACTCTGTGCGTATGAGTGTTGCGCTGGAGGATGTCCTGGCCCGAGCGGGACTCCGCGTCACCGCCACCGAGTTCCTCTCCCTCGTGGAGGACGCGGCGCGCAAGCTGGCACCGCCGCACCCCGACCCCGCGGCCTACTTCTCCGCCGACCAGCGCACCGCGTTGGCCGAGGTCGGAGCCGATCTGCGCCCCCGGGCCGCCGAGGAGGCCGACCCCAGGGCGAAGTCCGTCGCGGCCCAGGCCGTGCTGCGCGACTCGGCCCTGTCCGTCGCCGACGCCGCGCGCTGCCTGGACGTGGACACCAGCCGCATCCGGCACCGGGTGAGCGCGGGCCGGTTGACGGGATGGAAGGATCGGGGTGGCTGGCGCCTGCCGGCGTGGCAGTTCACCGACAACGGCGTGCTGCCGGGGCTGGAGGTCGTGCTGGCCTCGATCCCGGCCGATCAGCCGCCGCTGGTGGTGGCCGCCTTCATGACGACGCTCCAGGAGGACCTGATGCTCGGCGACCGCCCCGCAACGCCTCGGGACTGGCTGCTCGCGGGCGGCGACCCGGTCCGGGTGGCCCAGCTCGCCTCGGTTCTGGGGACGCCGGCCTGACGAGAACTCGTCACGCCAGTCGCCCCACGACCGAGACGACAGGACACGAATGGCACGGCTCCCCCAGCCGCCGTCCGCAGCCGCCCTGCAGGCCCTGCTGCGCCGCACCGAAGACGTGGTCGCGGTGCACCGGGCCACTCGCCTGGTGAGGATCTTCGCCGCGGGAGGTACCCACCCCCAGCGATGGAACTCCTTCCGCTACGCGGGACCGCTGCCGCACGCGCGCTTCGACCCGCACCCGCCCGCCGTCGGCGGCGTCTACCAGGAGACGCACGAGAACGGCGTGCTCTACTTCGGCCTGTCCGTGCGGACGAGCGTGGCCGAGGTCTTCCAGGCCACCTCCACGGTGGACCGCCGCACCCGCAGCCCGCACCTGGTGGTCATGCGCCCCAAGCGGACGCTGCGGCTGCTCGACCTCGCCGGGCTCTGGCCGACCAGGGCGGGCGCCTCGCAGGCGATGAGCAGCGGTCCGAAGAACCGCACCCAGGCGTGGGCCAGGGTGATCCGGGCGGCCTACCCGGAGCTCGACGGGCTCTGGTACCGCTCGTCGATGGACTCCGGCAACCCCGCGATCTGCCTGTGGGACCCGCCGGGCGGCAGCGGGATGCCCGCGACGCCCGACGTGCTGCTGCCCCTGGACCACCCCGGCCTGGACCTCCCGCTGGGCCGGATCTGCCAGGAGCTGAACTACACGTTGTTGGGTTGATCGACCCGTAGCCGCACGGAGTACCTGCGCTCCGGCAGTCGCGCCCCGTTCAGCTCGATGTCCTTGTGCACGTCGTCGTCCTGCCAGCCCTGTGAGCGGTAGAAGTTGCGCGCGAGGGCGTTGTCGTCGAGGACCCACAGCACGGCCGTGGTGAACCCGCTCTCGGCGAGGTGCCGCAGTCCCGCGCGGTGCACGGCGCCGCCCGCCCCGGTCCCCCACAGGTCGGGATCGGCGTAGATCGCATAGAGCTCCCCGGTCGGTTCCGGGAAGTCCTCGTCGTCCGAGCGGGCCGCGCCGACCCCCGCGTAGGAGCCGATCCGGCCCGACTCGTCCGCGGCCACGAAGACCGCGGAGGGCCCGGGGGCGGCGATCCACCGCTCCCACCCGGGTACGCGCTGCTCGGGGTCCATCGAGTCGAGGAACGCGTCGTCCACGATTCCCCGGTACGCCCGCCGCCACGCGTTCACGTTGATACGGGCGATTTCCACCGCATCCGCCGCGGCCGCCCGGCGCACTGTCCACATCATGTGGGGAAGCGTGCGCCAAGCGGCCGCAAACAGCGAGTCGATTTCTTCAAGATCTCGATATTCGGTTGGAGCTACGCGAGGTTGGAGCTACCCCAGGTGCCTGCTCCACCAGTCGAGGACGGCGTCGAAGCGCTGCTTCCGGTGACTGGGCAGGCCGCTGCGGCTGAGCTCGTGCCCTTCACCGGGGAACAACAGGAACTCGGCGGCGACTCCGTTGCGGCGCAAGGCGACGAACTGCCGCTGGGCCTGCTCGATCGGGCAGCGCCAGTCCTCCTCGGAGTGCACGACGGCGAACGGGATCGTGACCTTGTCGGCGTGGTAGAGCGGGCTCTGCCGCCGCTGCGCCTCCGGGTCGGCGCCGCAGTACGCCTCCGCGAAGTACCAACCGATGTCGGAGGAACCGGTGAAGGAGTCCCAGGCGTTGACCGCGCGCTCGCTCCACGCCGCCTTGAACCGCTCCCCGTGGTGCGCGGCCAGCCAGCTCGTCATGAAGCCGCCGTACGAACCGCCCATCACACCAACGCGATCGGCGTCACAGTCGGGGCGCTCCAGTGCGGCGTCCAGGAGGGCGAGCACGTCGTCGGCGTCCACGGTGCCCATCGCGCCGATGATCGCGCGGCCGTGCTTCTCGCCGTATCCCGCCGAGCCACGGGGGTTGGGCAGCACAACCGCGTACCCGGCCTCCGCGTACACCTGGGCCTCGTCGAAGAAACCCCAGCCGTAGTAACGGAAAGGCCCGCCGTGCACGTTGAGGAGCACGGGGTGCGGCCCCTCGCCCTTGGGCAGCACGAGCCACCCGTGCACCGGGTAGCCGTCCGGGGCGGTGCCGGAGATCTCGATGGTCTTGTGCAGCCCGGCCGCCCGCACGTCGGCGGCGAAGTCGGTGCGCACCAACGGGTTCTCCGCCTCCAGGGTGACGACCTCACCCGGACTGTCCACTGTGGAGACAACGGCGGCGATGCGGTCGCCGTCCGCGGTGAAGGCGTTGACCACACCGCGCTCGCCGAGCACCGGCTTCAGCTCGTCCAGCACCGCGTTCTCGGCGCCGTCCGGCACCAGGCGGAGTTCGTTCGCCCCGCGCACGCGCACCACGACCAGCACGCCCCCGGGAACCGGCACGGGCACGCCGGAGCCCGACTCGCAGTCGACCGTCTCGGCGTCGGTGAGCCTGGTGCCCGTCGTCGGCTCGCCGCCGATGCTCAGCGGCGCACGGAAAAGCCCGCTGTTGCGCGCCACCGCGTGGATTCCCTCGAAATCGGCGCCGTAGTAGAGGACGTCGCCGTCTGGCAGCGCGACCGGGTGCTCGACCCCACCGCCGGAGCGCACCGCGAGCGTGAGCCCGCCGCTGCCGTCCGCCGGAACGGAGTACAGGTCCTCCTGCAACGTGTCCCAGGCGTCGAGGTCCCGGTCGGAAACGACCAGGAGGTGCGCGCCGTCGGGTGTCCACGCGGGCGAGGCGACGCGTGTCGTGCCATCGGTGAGCTGCACCGGCTCGGCGTCGAAGTCCAGCGCGTCGACCACGAACAACCGCGGTCGCCGGTCGCTGATGAACCCGATGTTGTCGAAGCGGTACTGGTAACCGGTGAAGCGGCGCGGAGCCTCCTTGGCCGCGGTCACGCCTTCCTCGGTGCCGTAGCGCCCCTCTTCGGGGATGCGCGCCACGAAGGCGATGCGCCGGGAGTCCGGGGCCCACACCGGGACGTCCACACCGAGCGGCAACGCGGTGACGGCGCGGGCGTCTCCGCCGGAGGTCGGCATGACGTGCAGCTGCGGCTTGCCGCCCTCCTCCGCCACGCGCAGGAACGCCACCCACTCGCCGTCCGGGGAGATGCGGGGCGCGGAGTCGCGCGTGCCGAAGGTCAGCCGCCACGGCGCCTCAGGGGACTCGGCCAGCGGCACCCGCCACAGCGCGGAGCGGTAGGCGTTGGCCGTCAGGTCCGGCGTCGCCACATCGGTCAGGAGCAGATCTCCGTGCAGGGCCAACGTTCCGGGGGTGTGCAGCAGCGCAAGGTCATCCGGTCGCATGAATCCGGACCGTACCCGACTCTTAGCAAGGCGTACGAAAAAAAGGCGCCATCGTTGTACACCTCGCTACAGCAGCAGCGCCGCCAGGGACTGGGCCGCATGGCGTACCTCCGGCGCGAAGGACTCGATCTGCTCGCGGCCGACGAGGAAGGCGACGCCGGACACGCTGACCCCGCCCACCGGGCGCCCGGACGCGTCCAGCAACGGCGCGGCCACGCAGCGGATCGAGGGCTCGTTCTCCTCGTCGTCGACGGCGTAGCCACGCCGCCGGACCTCGGCGAGTTCGGTGTCCAGCCGGTCGCGCTCGGTGATGGTGGCCGGGGTCCGCCGCGCCTGCCCGGCCGCGCCGAGGACGTCGTCGACCTCGCCCGCGCCGAGGTGCGCCAGGACGCACTTGCCGATCGCCGTGCTGTGCAGCGGCAGCCACATCCCGATCCGGGAGGAGGTGCGGAACGGCTGGTCGGCTTCCACCTTGTGGGTGTAAACCGCGCGGTCCCCCGCTCGCAGCGCGAGGTGCACCGTATGGCCCACCTGGCGTTGCAGCTCGGTGAGCACCTGGTCCACCCCCCGGTCGTCGTCCCCGGCGACCTGGGCGGCCATCGCGCGCAGCCGCGGCCCCGGCGCGTACCGGCCGCCGCCGTGGCTGTGCACGAACCCGCGGTCGGCGAAGGTGCCGAGGATGCGGTGGGCGCTGGGCTTGGGCACCCCGGCCGTCGCGGCGATCTCGGCGAGCCGGTGCGGGGCGCCCGGCATGGACACCGCCTCGAGCACCCGCAGCGCCTTCTCCACGGCGTTCCCGGCGGACGACGAACGACCGTTGCCCCCGGTCTCGGCTGTCATCGCAAACTCCTCGCCGCGTTGATCTGCGACCCACAATTCAAGCAGCGCCCCCGCCGTTCCACAACGTGGAACAATTCGGGCATATTCCCCGGCAGAGCCCCCGGTCGGCCGATCAGGACGGGCCCCGGGGCGGTCGATCACTCCAGTGGGATCACGTGCCCGCGGGGAGGTGCCGGATGACCCAGTTCACCGAGCGCGAGTTCGCCGCGGTGCTGCACGGGCCGCGCGACCTCCGGCTGGAGGAGGTGGACCGGCCGCGACCCGGGCCGGGCCAGGTCCTCGTCCAGATCGAGCGGGTCGGCCTCTGCGGGACCGACCTCAACTACTACGTGGACGGCTACAACGGCCCCACGGTGCTGAGCACGCCCACCGTGCTCGGTCACGAGGCGTCCGGCATCGTCGTCGGAGTCGGCGAGGGCACGCCGCCGAAGCTGCTCGGCAGGCAGGTCGCGCTCGAACCCGCGACCTCCTGCGGGGTCTGCCTGCTGTGCCGCAGCGGCCGGTCCAACCTCTGCTCCAGCGGCTACTGCCTCGGTTCCCCGCCGACCAACGGCGCGCTGCGCGAGCACGTGGTGATCGAGCACCGCCTCGCCCACCCGCTGCCGGAACGGCTCAACCCGGAGGAGGGCGTGCTGATCGAGCCGCTCGCGGTGGGCTGCTGGGCGGTGCACCGCGCCAGGGTCGCCACCGGTCACCGGGTCCTGGTCACCGGCGCGGGCCCGATCGGCCTGCTCACCGCCAAGGCGGCGCTGGCGGCCGGGGCGCTGGAGGTGACCGTCGCCGACGTGCACCCGCAGCGGCTGGAGCTGGCCCGCAGGCTGCACCCCGGCCCGGTGGTGGACCTCAACGCCGACGAGCTGCCCGGCGCGAGCATCGACCGCATGCTGGAGTGCTCCGGTGCCGCGTCGGCCCTGGAGGCGGTGGAATCGCTGAAGCCGGGCGGGGTGATCGCGCTCGTCGGCGTCCCCCAGCGCTGGCCCGCCGCGCCCCTGGGCTACGTGCAGCGGTGGGAGGTCGACCTGGTCGGCTGCTTCCGCTACGGCCCGGCCGCCTTCCGCAGCGCCATCGGCTGGTCGGGCACCGGCCGCGTCCGGCTCTCCGGCCTGGTCACGGCGAGGTTCTCGCTGGCCCACACCGGCCAGGCGATCGAAACGGCGCTCACCGACCGCACCCAGCTCAAGGTGGTCGTCCAGCCCAACGCCGCCTAGACCCCACACCCCGATCGACCACCACCGCAGCCGAGACATGCCCGTCGTTGGGGCGTCTTCAAGTACCCCCGGCCCCCACCCAGAACGTCTTCAACCGCCCCCAACCCCGGCCACCGACCGGGGTTGGGGGCGGTTCGCGACCGCTGGAACGGGGGTTCGGGGTACTTGAAGACCGGCGGACCCCGCTGGAAGCCGGAGACGACAACGGGGCCGGTGCGCGTGCGCACCGGCCCCGTTCGACGTCGTGTCGCGGCTAGTCGAGCTGCTTGACCGCCTCCGGGTCGCGCCGGACCTTGATGAGGCTGGCGATGGTGGTGATCGCCAGGACGCCGACGATCACCGACAGCGAGAGCTCGATGCCGATGTGCGGCACGTCCAGCGGCTGGCCGTCGTTGATGAACGACAGCTGGTTGGTGGCCAGCGCCTCCAGGATCAGCTTCACGCCGATGAAGCCCAGGATCACCGAGAGGCCGACGGAGAGGTAGACCAGCTTGTTCAGCAGGCCGCCGATGAGGAAGTACAGCTGCCGCAGGCCCATCAGCGCGAAGGCGTTGGCGGTGAAGACCAGGTAGGTCTCCTTGGTGAGACCGAAGATCGCCGGGATCGAGTCCAGCGCGAAGAGCAGGTCGGTCGAGCCGATGGCCACCATGACCACGAACATCGGGGTGACCCAGCGCTTGCCGTCGATGCGCACGAAGGACTTGGCCTCGTGGTACTCCTTGGTCACCGGGAGGACCCTGCGGATCGCGCGCAGGAACAGGTTCTCCTTGAACTCCTCGTCGTCGTGCCCGGTGAACGCCAGCTTCCAGCCGGTGTAGATCAGGAACGCGCCGAAGAGGAAGAACACCCAGGTGAAGCGCTCGATGAGCTGCGCGCCCGCCGCGATGAACGCGCCGCGCATGACCAGCGCCATCAGGATGCCGATCAGCAGCACCTTGTGCTGGTGGATCGCCGGCACCGAGAACGTCGACATGATGATGACGAAGATGAAGAGATTGTCGATCGAGAGCGAGTACTCGGTGATATAGCCGGCGAAGAACTCACCGGCGAACTGCCATCCGGAAAACATCCAGATGCCCAGTCCGAACAGAACCGCGAGCGCGATGTAGAAGACGACCCATCTGGACGCCTCACCGATCGTGACCTCGTGCGGCTTTCTGTCCACGATCACGAGATCGATCGCGATCAGGACGAGCAGGCCGACGATCGTCGCGATCCACAGCCAGACGGGAACGTTCACCATTCACCTCCGGTTCACAGGCATGCGCCATTGACCGGAGGTCTCTTCCGCCGACTGAGCTCAGCCGACCGACGGCACCGGGAGGGAAGCCCTCCGTGATGACGATGCCGCCGCGAAGGAATACTCCCCTCCAACAACGGAGCAAGATTCTCATGCCCGACCGCCCCCGCACCAGCGGGGGTGAGCGGACACACGCTGCACGCGTCCCGGCAGGGCTGGGACGATGTGCAGCCATGATCCTCGAAGTCGCCGAGATCCTTGTCCAGCCGGGCGAGGAAGAGGAGTTCGAAGCCGCCTACCGGGTGGCCGTCGCCCATCTCCTCGGCAGCCCCGGTTGCCGTTCCGCCCGTCTGACCAGGGGCGTCGAGAACCCGAGCCGGTTCGTGCTGTTCGTGGAGTGGGACAGCGTTCAGGCCCACACCGAAGGCTTCCGGAACTCCCCCGCGTTCACCCGTTGGAGGGATGGCATCGGCCGCTTCCTGGTCGGTGCCCCGCGGGTCGAACACTTCGTTCCCGCTGGTGAGTGAGCGTGCGGTGGCAGCACTGACAAAAGTCACGGCTGGGCCGGGCGCCCCGACCGTGCGACGATCAGCGATGTGATCGTCACGATCGCCGAGATCATCATCCGTCCCGGTGACGAGAAGGCGTTCATCGCCGCCTACCACGAGGCGTCCCGGCATATCGCCGACTCGCCTGGCTGCCGGATGCTCCGCCTGGTCCGCGGGATCGAACAACCGAACCGTTTTCTTCTCCTGTCCGAGTGGGTTTCACTCGAATCTCACATCGAGGGTTTCTATGGCTCGGACGGTTTCCTGTCGTGGCGCGCGGGCGTATGCGAATTCTTCGTCGAACCGCCCTGCGTCGAACACGTCGTGGACCTGCGGGACTCCGACCGGGAACACCTGCCGTAGTGCCACGAGCACGGTGCGTTGATCCCGGACACGTATCGATTCCACGTTCTGTGACGCCCTGCTCACCCGAGTTCGCATAACGTCGGCCCCGTGCCCGTCCCGCGCTCCCGAAACCGGGCGTTGCCCCTGCTCGCCCTCGTCGCCCTGCTGATCTGCGGCGGGGTAGTGCTGTGGTCGAACACCCCGGCGACCCCCGCCCCCGTCACCACCCGTCCCGTGCTGCTCGACGTCGTCGACGGTCCGCAGCGGACGGAGCGGGTGC
The DNA here is from genome assembly GCF_024213555.1 of Allokutzneria sp. A3M-2-11 16. Taxonomy (GTDB): domain Bacteria; phylum Actinomycetota; class Actinomycetes; order Mycobacteriales; family Pseudonocardiaceae; genus Allokutzneria. Next base: position 86,321 of record NZ_JANAVO010000004.1, read on the forward strand.
AGATCGACGCCACGCTCTACCTGCCCGCGCGCACACCGGCACCGGCGGTGATCGTCGCCCACGGCTTCGGCGGCAACAAGGACTCGGTGGCCACCGACGCCACCGAACTGGCCGACCGGGGCTTCGTGGTGCTCGCCTACTCGGCGCGCGGCTTCGGCCGTTCGACCGGGCAGATCGCCTTGAACGCGCGCGACTACGAGATCGCCGACGCCGAACAGCTGGTGAGCTGGCTGTCCCGGCAGCCCGAGGTGGCACTCGACGGGCCGGGTGACCCCAGGGTGGGTGTCACCGGCGGCTCCTACGGCGGCGCGCTGTCGCTGATGCTGGCCGGGGTCGACCGGCGCGTCGACGCGATCGCGCCGCTGATCACCTGGAACGACCTCGCGCAGGCGCTGCTGCCGAACGCGGCGACACGGGACGCCGCCGTCCCCGGCAGTCCCGCGGGCGGCGGAGGCGCGGACAACGGCGTGTTCAAGCGCGCGTGGGCGGGCATGTTCTTCTCCTCCGGCCTCGGCCCCGCGAGCACCGGCGGCGGTGGTCCCGGCCCGGAGGCCCCCGAACCCGGCGTCCCGTCCACCGGCACGTCCGCCCCGGCCGACACCGCCGCGCCGCCGCAAGGTGGCGAGCGGGGTGCGCCGAACCTCGCCGCGCTGGGCCAGGGTCCGGCGACCTGTGGCCGGTTCCGGCCCGAGGTCTGCGCGGCCTACACCGAGGTGGCCACCACCGGCAAAGCCAGCCAGCAGACCATCGACCTGTTGCGGCGCTCGTCCCCGGTCAGCGTCGCCGACAAGATCACCGTGCCCTCGCTGATCGTGCAGGGCGAGCGGGACACCCTCTTCGGGCTCGATCAGTCCGACGCCAACGCCAGGCAGATCGCCGGGGCGGGCGGCAAGGTCAAGACGATCTGGTACGCGGGCGGTCACGACGGCGGCGGGCCGGGACCGTTGCTGCGCGGGCAGATCGCCGACTGGTTCGGCTTCCACCTCTCCGGCCAGGGAACCGACCCCGGCACCGGGTTCTCCTACGCGGTGCAGGGCGCCTTCCGCACCGGCGGCGGCGCGTCCGTGCGCGAGGTGGTCTCCCCGGGCTACCCCGGGCTGCACGGGCAGAACGCGGTGCGGCGGGACCGGTTCGAGCTGATCGGCACGGCGCAGCCGGTGATCAACCCGGCCGGGGGCAACCCCGCCGCGGTCAGCGGTTTCCCCGGTCTGTCCGACCGGATCGGCGGCGCGTCCGCGCTGAGCAGCGGGTTGAGCATCGACATCCCCGGCCAGTCGGCGATTTTCACGACGCGCCCGCTGGCCGAGCAGGTGCTCGTTGCGGGGTCGGCAAACGTCCGGCTCCGGCTGCGGTCGATCCCCGGCCAACCGGCCACCGGCGAGGCGGTGCTGTTCGGCAAGCTCTACGACGTCGGCCCGGACGGGCGGCGCACGCTCGCGGGCGGTGCGGTCGCGCCGATCCGCGTGACCGGGTTGCCCGCGGACGGCTCGCCGGTCGAGGTGACCGCGGCGCTGCCGGGCGTGGTGCGGCCGATCGAGGCGGGGCACCGGATGCAGGTCGTCTTCGCCACCACCGACCAGTCCTTCGCGGGCGCGGCGGAACCGGCCACCCACCTCGTCGAGGTCGATCCCACGCTGTCGGTGCCGATCGTGCCCGGCACGCGCAGCTCCTCCCCCGCGCCGGTCGGTGCCCTGATCGGCATCGGCGTGGTGCTCGCGGTGGCCGTGGCCGCCGCGCTGCTCGCCCGGTTCCGCAGGCGGCGCGCGGACGACGTCGATCAGTCCCTTGTGGACACTCCGTTGGTGATCAGCGGTCTGCGCAAGGAGTACAAGGGCGGGCTGACCGCGGTGGACGGCCTGTCCTTCTCCGTGGAGCGCGGCCAGGTGCTCGGTCTGCTCGGCCCGAACGGCGCGGGCAAGACCACGACGCTGCGGATGCTGATGGGCCTGGTCCAGCCGACCGCCGGTGAGATCAGGGTCTTCGGCCACCGGGTGCACAGCGGTGCGCCCGTGCTGTCCCGCATCGGGTCCTTCGTGGAGGGTTCGGGTTTCCTGCCTCACCTTTCCGGTACGGCGAACCTGCGGCTGTACTGGGCGGCGACGGGCAGGGCGGCCGAGGAGGCGCGCTTCGACGAGGCGCTGGAGATCGCCGGGCTCGGCAAGGCGGTGCGGCGCAAGGTGGGCACCTACAGCCAGGGCATGCGGCAGCGGCTGGCCATCGCCCAGGCGATGCTCGGACTGCCGGACCTGCTGGTGCTCGACGAACCGGCGAACGGGCTGGACCCGCCGCAGATCCACCAGATGCGCGATGTGCTGCGGCGCTACGCGGCGACCGGCCGGACCGTGGTGGTCTCCAGCCACCTGCTGGCCGAGGTCGAGCAGACGTGCAGCCACGTCGTGGTGATGCACCGCGGCCGTCTCGTCGCCTCCGGTGAGGTCGCCGAGATCGTCGCGGGCGGCGGCGCGGCCTCGTTCCGGGTGGACCGGCCGAGCACCGCGGTGAACACGCTGCGCACACTGGAGGGCGTCGGCGAGGTGAGCGCCGAGGGCGAGTTCGTCTCCGCGGAGCTGGGCCCGCTGCCGAGGGCGGTCGCGGTGGCCGCGCTGGTGCAGGCGGGCATCGCGGTGGAACAGGCCGGGCCGCGGCGGCGGCTCGAGGACGCGTTCCTTCAGCTGGTCGGTGAGGAGTCGGTGCAGTGAGCGAGCAGGTCAAGGAGCGTGCCGTGCCGGAGGCGGCGGAGGACCCCACCCCGGCGCCGCCCACCGAGACGCGGGCGGACGGCGCGATCGCGGGTTACCGCGAGCGGCGCACGCTGCCGCTGCGGGTGGAACTGGCCCGGCAGTTCGGCAGGCGGCGCACCCAGGTGACGCTGGGCCTGCTCGCCGTGCTGCCCGTGGTGCTGCTGCTCGCCTTCGAGCTGGGGTCCAACGGCACGGCGCGCCGCCAGGGCGGCCTGGTCGACCTGGCGACGGCGAGCGGCCAGAACTTCGTCACCTTCGCGTTGTTCGCCTCGGCGAACTTCCTGCTGGTCGTGGTGGTCGCGCTGTTCTTCGGTGACACGGTGGCGAGCGAGGCGTCGTGGTCCAGCCTGAAGTACCTGCTGGCGATCCCGGTCCCGCGCGGGAGGTTGTTGCGGCAGAAGGCGTTGGTCTCCGGCCTGCTGTCGGTGCTCGGCCTGCTCGTCCTGCCCGTGATGTCGTTGCTGGTCGGGCTGATCTGGTACGGCGCGGGCGATATGGTGACGCCGACCGGCGAGTCGGTTCCGCTCGCCGACGGCCTCGTCGCGCTGGGCCTGGCGCTGTGCTACCTGGCCGTGCACCTGTTCTGGGTCGCCGGGCTGGCGCTGCTGCTGTCGGTGTCCACCGACGCTCCGCTGAGCGCGGTGGGCGGCGCCGCGCTGGTGTCCATCGTGTCGCAGATCCTCAACCAGATCACCGATCTCGGTTCCCTGCGCGAGTTCCTGCCCACGCACTACTCCTACGCGTGGTCGGACCTGCTGAGCACCGACATCGACTGGTCGAACATGGCGGCGGGCGCGTTCTCCTCGCTGGCCTACGGAACGTTCTTCGTGCTGCTGGCCGTGCGGAGGTTCGCGCGCAAGGACATCACCAGCTGACGCCTAGAACCACAGCAACCCCACGGTTCCCCCGGCAGCAGCACGACCGCGGCGATCGCGATCGCGACCACGATCGCCAGGAGCGTGACCAGCCGGTCGGAGAACGAGTAGGCCGAAGCGGCTGCCGGGGCGAGACCCCCCATGCCCCGCTTTTCCCGTTTCGTACTCTTATCGGGTTTGAGAGCGCTCTCCTCGGCGGCTAAGAGTACGAAACGGGCTTTCCCCGGAGCGCGATGGGTGTGCTATGGGAGAGGGTTCGACGAAGAGCACGGGAAGGCCGGGGACGAGGGTACCTGCGATTCGCATCGCCTTGCTCCAGCACAAGTTCCCCGACCATGAGACGGATTCCCCCCAGGTCCGACCTGCGCGTTGACGCCTCCCGGCAAATGCCGGAATAATCGAATTAGGGGGTCCCCCTGAGCGGGCGAAAGCCACCCTCGCCCACCTCTCTCGCGCGAGCGGGTTTTTGCCACCGTGGCAATCAATAACGCGTTGGAGTGATTCCCCGGGTTCGGGCCCGTTCGGCGGCCTTTTTCGTCAGTGCCCCGCGCCACCATTGCGCCGAAATCGTTCACGACGCTGGAGGGCACACATGACCGACCCCGAGCCGACGCTGCGCGGGCAGGAGCTCGGCGAACAGCTGCGCAGGCTGCGCGTCGCCGCGAGCCTGACCCTGGCCGAGGCGGGGGAACGGATCGACGCCTCCAGCAGCAAGCTGAGCCGGATCGAGTGCGGCAAGCGCTGCGCGCGGGTGGAGGACGTCGCCGCCCTGCTCGCCCTCTACGACGTGACCGGCGACCGCCGCGCCCGGCTGCTGGCACTGGCCAGGGAGGTCGACCGGCGCGGCTGGTGGCAGCCCTTCCACCCCGACCACGACGAGCGGCTGCGCACGCTGCTGAAACTGGAGGCCGAGGCCAGCGGCATCGTGGACTTCCAGGCCACCCACGTGCCGGACCTGCTGCAGACCACCGAGTACGCGCGGGCACTGCTGACCGAGAGCGAGATGCTCACCGAGCGGGAGATCCGCCAGCTGGTCACCACCAGGAAACGACGGCGGGCCCGGCTGCGCGGGGAACCCTCGCCCACCCTGCTGGCCATCACCACCGAACCCGCGCTGCGCTACACCGTCGGCGGCGTGCCGGTGCAGCGCAGGCAGCTCGACCACCTGCTGCGGATGTCCACCCGGCGCGGCGTGACCCTGCTGGTCGTGCCGAACTCCAGCCGGTCCAACGTGGGCTGGACCGGATCGTTCTCGATGTTCGCCCGCAGCAGGCCGCCGACGGTAGTCTTCGTCGACCACCTGACCTCGCACCTGTTCCTGGAGGACGACAGCGACGTCGAGACCTACGAGCGCGCCGTGGACCGGCTGGTGGACGCGGCGCTGGACACCGGGGAATCCGCCGCGTTCATCGCCCGGATCGCCAAGGAACTGGAATGAGGACGCGGTGTCCTGCGAGACGACCGGCACGGCGCTGATTCCCTTGTCCGCGTTGACATCCAGGTGCTTCCGGCGCCTCACGGACCGGCCGGGCGAAGCGCTGACGGTCACCGGGCGATCATGCTCCGCGACGGACTGTCTAGGATCTGCCTCTCCCCCTGCCGACACCCCACCCGGAGGAGAGACAACGATGGCAACCCCCGTCCACTTCACGATCAACGCCAGCGACCCTGCTCGCGCGCAGGCGTTCTACAGCGCGGTCCTGGACTGGAAGTTCAGCCAGTTCGGCGAGATGCCGTACTGGGGGATCGAGACCGGCGAGGACGCCACCATCGGCGGCGGCATGGTGCAGCGCACCGACGCCGCCCCGGCCGAGGGCCAGTCCGCGAACTCCTTCGTGCTGACCGTGCTCGTCGAGGACTGCGACGCCACCGCGGAGACCGCGGTCGCCAACGGCGGTGCGGTCGCGGTCGCCAAGACCGCGCTGCCCGGCCTCGGCTGGACCGTCCACATCAAGGACACCGAGGGCAACATCTTCGGCGCCATGCAGCACGACCCGAGCGCGGCCTGATGACGCGCGGGGCCGGTCGGCCAACCACCGACCGGCCCTACCTCCGGGATCACTACACCCGGCCGCATCGCCGATCTGACGCCTGCGACTGTGTTTATTTGACGCCTGCGGCGTCCATGCCGCGGAGCTCCTTCTTCAGGTCGTGGATCTCATCGCGCAACCGCCCGGCCAGCTCGAACTGGAGCTCCCGCGCCGCGTTCATCATCTGATCCGTCAGCTGCTGCACCAGATCCGCCAGCTCGGCCCTGGCCATCGTCTTGACGTCGCGGTCACCGAGCACGCCCGCGGTGGTGCGGCCACCGCCGCCCTGCTCCGGCTTCTTGCCGCGAGAGGCGTTGCGGCCCGAACCACCGACGGCCACCTGCTCGCTGTCCTCGGCCTCCGCGTAGACCACGTCGAGGATGTCGGCGATCTTCTTCCGCAGCGGCGTCGGGTCGATGCCCTGCTCGGTGTTGTAGGCGATCTGCTTGGCGCGCCGCCGGTTCGTCTCGTCGATCGCGTACTGCATCGAGTCGGTGATCTTGTCGGCGTACATGTGCACCTGGCCGGAGACGTTGCGCGCCGCGCGGCCGATCGTCTGGATGAGGCTGGTGCCCGAGCGCAGGAAGCCCTCCTTGTCAGCGTCCAAAATGGACACCAGGGAGACCTCCGGCAGGTCGAGGCCCTCGCGCAGCAGGTTGATGCCGACCAGCACGTCGTACTCGCCGAGCCGCAACTGGCGCAGCAGCTCCACCCGGCGCAGCGTGTCCACCTCGGAGTGCAGGTAGCGCACCCGGATGCCGAGCTCGAGCAGGTAGTCGGTCAGGTCCTCGGCCATCTTCTTGGTCAACGTGGTGACCAGGACCCGCTCGTCCCGCTCCGCGCGCACCCGGATCTCGTGCACCAGGTCGTCGATCTGGCCCTCGGTCGGCTTGATCACCACCTCGGGGTCGATCAGACCGGTGGGCCGGATGACCTGCTCGACGAACTCGCCGCGCGCCTGCCCCATCTCGTAGGAGCCCGGCGTCGCGGACAGGTACACCGTCTGCCCGATCCGGTCGGTGAACTCCTCCCAGGTCAGCGGGCGGTTGTCCATCGCGCTCGGCAATCGGAAACCGTGCTCGACCAGGGTGCGCTTGCGGGAGGCGTCACCCTCGTACATGCCGCCGATCTGCGGCACCGTCACGTGCGACTCGTCGATGACGAGCAGGAAGTCCTCGGGGAAGTAGTCGATCAGCGTCGCGGGCGCGGTGCCGGGCTCGCGGCCGTCGATGTGCCGGGAGTAGTTCTCGATACCCGAGCAGAAGCCGACCTGGCGCATCATCTCGATGTCGTAGTTGGTGCGCATCCGCAGCCGCTGCGCCTCCAGCAGCTTGCCCTGCTTCTCCATCTTCGCGAGCGTCGTCTCCAGCTCTTCGAGGATGGCCTTGATGGCGCGCTCCATGCGCTCCGGACCCGCGACGTAGTGCGTGGCCGGGAAGACCCGGACCTCCTCGACCTCCTTCACCACGTCACCGGTCAGCGGGTGCAGGTAGTACAGCCGCTCGATCTCGTCACCGAAGAACTCCACCCGCACGGCCAGTTCCTCGTAGGCGGGGATCACCTCGACCGTGTCGCCGCGCACGCGGAACGTGCCGCGGGCGAACGCGATGTCGTTGCGGGTGTACTGCACGTCGACCAGCGCGCGCAGCAACGTCTCCCGCTCCACCTCCTGGCCGACCTTCAGGTGCACCGAGCGGTCCAGGTACTCCTGCGGGGTACCGAGGCCGTAGATGCAGGACACCGAGGCGACGACGATGGTGTCGCGCCGCGTCAGCAGGCTCATCGTCGCGGAGTGGCGCAGTCGCTCCACCTCGGCGTTGGTCGAGGAGTCCTTCTCGATGTAGGTGTCGGTCTGCGGGACGTAGGCCTCTGGCTGGTAGTAGTCGTAGTAGCTGACGAAGTACTCGACCGCGTTGTTCGGGAAGAGCTCGCGCAGCTCGTTCGCCAGCTGGGCGGCCAGGGTCTTGTTCGGCGCCATCACCAGCGTCGGCCGCTGCAACCGCTCGACCAGCCACGCGGTGGTCGCGGACTTGCCGGTACCGGTGGCGCCGAGCAGCACGACGTCCGGCTCGCCCGCGCGGATCCGGCGTTCGAGCTCGTCGATGGCCGCGGGCTGGTCACCCGCTGGGTTGTAGTCGCTGACCACCTCGAACCGGCCCGACGCTCGTGGGATCTCGCCCACTGGGCGGTGCTCGGAGATCGGGCCGGTCGAGGGGTAGTAATGCGGTTCCTGTGCCACGACGTCGAGGGTATGTCGGACCCCCGACAATCACGAACGGACCAGCTCAGCAGCAGTCGCAATCGCAGTCGCACTTGCGGCAGCACGCCCGGCAGCCGCAGTTCAGGCCGCCCTCGCAGGCGCGGCACCCGCACTCGCCGCAGCAGTCAGCGCAACAGTCGGTGCAGCAGTTGTCCCGATGGCAGAAGCCCTGCCGCTTCTTGCGGTCCCACGGGTCGTTGTACTCCTTGCGGCAGCACATCTGCCCCGTGCAGAACATGAAGGAGGCGATGCCGCAGCCGACGAACCAGTTGCGCCGCGGCAGATCGGGGGCCTGCGGCGCGGTCGGGTCGGCGTGCTGGGCGAAGACCCGTTCGACGGCGGCCTCCAGCTCGTGCACGAGCAGCGCGTGGGCGAGCCGCTGGTCGGTGAACTCGACCTCCTTCAGGGCCAGCCGCACGCCGAGGACCGCGTCGTCGCACAGCCTGCGGGCCTCGTCGAAGTCGGTCCCGGTCGCCAGCAACGGGTTCCACGCCCCGGACGCGCGGTCGGCCGCCAGGTCCTCCACCGCGTCGAGAAGGTGCGCGACCCGGCCGAATAGGCGCCCGGCCTCGGCGAGCGCGTCGGCGTTGCCGGGGCGCCCCGCCAGCACGGCGGTGTAGGAGAACGCCGCCGCCGTCGCGGTCTCGGTGGGCTCGGTGGCCAGCAGCGGCGAGTCCCCCGCGCCGATGCCGCGCTCCAGTTCTCCTTGTCGCAGAACGGCTTCGGTGAGCACGGTGGTGTCGAACCCGAGGCTGTCGCCGGTGCTGGCGCCCTGCCGGGCCCACCGGGTGGCGACGCGGCGGCCCACCCCGGCCAACCGCGGGTTGGCGAAGGCCCCGTCGCCGTCCTCGGCGTGGTCGCGGACCTTGGCCGAGGCCAGCACCAGGGAGACGGCGGCGGCGAGCTCGGCCCCGGAGCCGATGCTGATCTTGGCGGGCAGCATCGCGCGCAGCGGGCACGGTCCCGCGGTGCGCCTGCTCGCCCGCTCCGACTGCGCCTCCACCAGGACCGAGATGACCAGGCCGTCGTAGTTGGTGACCACCCTGGCGAACTGGCCGTGCTGGTCGCGCAACGCGTGGCAGAGCCCGCACAGGTGCGCGAGCCAGGCTTCGCGCAGCTGCTTGGACAAGCGGTTGCGACAGGGTCGAATGATGCCGAACACAAATCCCCCTCATGAATCGGCCCCGCACCGGGAGCGGCAGGATCCCACGACGCGACCAGGCGTGTGATTGTTCTGGACGAATGACCTTCGCGTCGCGATCGTGGACGGCGTGACGCCCAGCGCAGCCCACCGGGACCCCGGCCACATCCACCCGCCCAAGGCGGAGGTCTTCGACGTCGACGCGGGCACGAACACCGATCCCAAGGGGTTCGTGCGCCAGGTGGACGCCTACCGGACCGAACCGTTCGGCCTCTACATGGCCCGGCCGACCCCGGGGCACCCGCGACTGGCGTACTTCCGGAGCTGGCTGCTGCCCTCGCTCGGGCTGCGGGTGGGCCGCTGGTCCTGGCACCCGGGCCACGAGGAGAGCTTCGATTATTACCTCGATGTAGTGAACATCAGCCGCGTCGGAAACGTGTGGCGGACCAAAGACCTCTACCTCGACCTCCTCGTGACGGCCGGATCGGGCGTCCGCGTGCTCGACATCGACGAGTTGCTGACCGCCCTCGGTTCGGGGCTGATCGAAGCCGACGAGGCCGAGCGAGCACTCACCGTGACGCACCGCACAGTCGACGGGATCAGCCGCAGCGGCTATGACCTCGACAAATGGCTCACCGGTCACGGTATCGCCCTGTCGTGGAAACCATGACCGAGCGTGATCGCCTTCAGGCGTGACACCCCGAACGGATTCGGCGAGCCGGGGCGAGGGGCTTCCCCGGATCGATACTTGGGCACTGACCGCACGTGAGCGCGGTCACGGACCCGTCGATCACGCCCCGCGCCATCCCCGCTACTCTCCGATTTGTGAGCGCGGTCATCACACCGCAGCTGGTCGACGTGGTTGACACGTTTACCTCGGTGCGAAACTACTCGTCAGGAACTGCCCGGCAGCTGACTACGTGCCGGGTCGAGCCGTGGGGTCTCCGCACGGAGTGCCCCACCCCGGAGGATCCGTTCTCCGAGTGCGAGGTCACCTGGCTGTTGCCGGACCTCGGACTGCGGTTGACCTACCTCCGGCCGAGATCCAGGCACGCCCGCAGCACGCCCAGCGTGCTGACGGCGGTTCGGGTGCAGCGAGATACCCGGTCCTGGCGCACGACCGACCTGTTGCTCGGGCTCGCGGTGCCCGGCGGGACCACGGCGCGGATCGTCCGCTCCGAGGAGTTCGCCGCCGCCGTGGCCGGACGGGTCCTGCGGTCCTCCGACGCCGACCTGGCGCTGCGGACCGTGCACCGGACGCTGGAGGAGATCAGCTACCAGCGCCACGACATCAGCAGCTGGCTGTGCTCCATGGGGATCTATGACAGCTGGCCCCCGATGCCGGAGATCTAGGGCGTTCGCGCCGGCCGGTCACCACGGCCGGTCGGCGTGACCCCCTGCCCACTCGATCGCGCGAGCCAGTGCGGCGTGCATCCACGGGTCCTTGGCGTCGGCGTAGCGTGTGGCACCCCCATCCGCGGCGAACGCCGGTGCCAGCTCCCGCTTGAGCGCCGCGTAGGCCGCGACCTCCTCCGGGTGCGCGCGCATCCAGTCGCGGAAGACCAGCGCGTAGCGCCACGCGGGCCACTCGCGGACGCGGACGTGCACGTTCACCGGGCGGCCTGGGTCGGCGGAGCAGTGCACGCGCTTGCGCCACATCTCGGGGTCGGGGTGCGAGGGCAGAACGGTATCGCTCAGCGGCTCCGGGTAGCGCGGGAAACCTGCCTCCCCCAACGCGTGCGCCAGCTTGTCGGCCTCCTCGAGCGAGTCGACGCCGAGCTGGAGATCGATCACGTCCTTGGCCGCGAGGCCCGGTACCGACGTGGAGCCGATGTGCTCGACCGGCGCGCCGCTGGTCGCCGCCTGGATCCGCGAGATCAGCCGCGCGGCCTGCGCGGGCCAGTCCGGGTCGTACTCGGCGATCTTCGGCGAGCCCGCGCGGTGCACCCGCTGCTCGCGGACGTTCGCCTCGAAGGGCACCAGGCGCTCCGCCCACAGTCTGTCCACTTCGGACAGAACGACGGCCCGCTCACCGCCGTTGTCCAGCCACACGTCCGCCGTCGCCCGGCGCTGCTCGTCACCGGCCTGCGCGGCGATGCGCGAGCGCGCGTCCGGCTCGGCCATGCCGCGCACGGCGACCAGCCTCCGCACCCGCTCCTCGACCGGCGCGTCCACCACCAGCACCAGGTGGTACGCGGGCGCCATGCCCTTCTCCACCAGCAGCGGGACGTCGTGCACCACGATCGCGTCCGACGGCGCGGCGGCCATCATCTCGCCGGTGCGCGCGCCGACCCTGGGGTGCACGATGCCGTTCAGCGTGCGGCGGGCTTCGTCGTCGCTGAAGACGATCCCGGCCAGCGCGGCGCGGTCCAGCGAACCGTCCGCCGCGAGGACCCCCTCGCCGAAGGCGGCCACGATGTCGCGCAGCCCGTCCGTTCCCGGGGCGACGACCTCCCTGGCCAGCAGGTCGGAGTCGATCACGACCGCGCCGAGCTCGGCGAGCCTCCCCGACACGGTCGACTTCCCAGATCCGATCCCACCGGTGAGCCCCACGCGCAACATGGGCCGGATTGTGTCAGCTGTGCTCGGCCTTGTCGGCGTGATTCCCGATCGCCCGCCCGAGCCGCGCGGACTCGGCCTCGTAGGCGTCGATGAAGCCGCCCATCACGCGCCGCGTGGCGAGATCACCGAAGCGACTGGTGATCAGGCTGCGCACCCAGTACGCGACAGCGACCGAGCCTGGCACGTAGACCCGCCGCGAGCGCCGCTCGATCCCCCGAACCACGGCGCGAGCGCACTCGGCGACGTCAGTCGTGGAGTTCGCGGGCCACGGCAGCCGGGACCGCAATCGCCTGAAGCTGGGCAGTTCGGCGTCGGCGTCGCGGACCATGTCGGTGTCGATCCAGCCGAAGTGCGCGGAGCCCACGGTCACGCCGAGGTGGGCGACCTCGTTCCGCAGCGAGCACGTCATCGCGTCCACCCCGGCCTTGCTCGCCGCGTACGCCGCCATGCCCGGCGCGGGGGCGAACGACGCGAGCGAGGCGATGGTCAGGACGTGGCCGCGGCTGGCGATGATCGACGGGAGCGCGGCGCGCACGGTGTTGAAGACGCCGTTGACGTTGACGTCGATGGTCCGCGCGAAGTCCACGGGGTCGGTGGTGCGGACCGTGCCGTAGTTGACGATGCCCGCGTTCGCGATCACCACGTCGAGCCGTCCGAACGCGGCGACCGTGGCGTCGACGACGGTCCGCAACGCCTCGGGCTCGGTGACGTCGACGGGATGCCACAGGTGACCGGGACCGAGCTCGTCGGTCAGCGCCGCGAGCCGTTCGGGCTCCAGCCCGACCACGGCAACGCGGGTTCCCTTCGCCGCCAAGGCTTTCGCGGTGGCAGCGCCGATTCCCCTGGCCGCCCCGGTGATCAGCGCCGTCTTCACCGGACGCCCGTCAGCTCGTCCCGCGCCGCTCGGGAGCGGACCAGCGCGCGGTAGGCGTCCGGGTCGAACTTCCTGGTGGCCATGCGCAGGCTGAAGCTGAAACCGGGCCACAGCGCGATGTTGCGGCCCTGGTCGTCGAGGTACCAGCTGGAGCAGCCGCCGCGGGACCACACGGTGCGGCGCATCCGCCGCTGCACGCGCTCGTTGAAGCGGATTTGCGGCTCCCGCAAGGGTTCCACGGCGGTGACGCGGTGCTCGCGCAGGTGGTCGAGCGCGTCGAGCACGTAGTTGAGCTGGCTCTCGATGATGAACACCATCGACGTGTGGCCGAGGCCGGTGTTCGGGCCGATCAGCATGAACAGGTTGGGGAACCCGGCGATCGTGGTGCCGCGGTAGGCGCCCGGCTCGTCGTGCCAGGTGCCGGTGAGCGAGGCGCCGTCGCCGTTGAAGATCCGCCTGCCGACCGGGAAGTCGGTGGCGTGGAAGCCGGTGCCGAAGATCAGGGTGTCCACCGGGCGCTCGGTGCCGTCGGCGGTGACGATCGAATGCGGCCGGATCTCGGCGATGCAGTCGGTGACCAGCTCCACGTTCGGCTCGGTCAGCGCGGGGTACCAGTCGCTGGTCACCACGACCCGTTTGCAGCCGAAGGCGTAGTCCGGGGTCAGCTTCTCGCGCAGCACCGGGTCGGCGATCTGGCGGCGGAGGTTGCGCAGCGAGGCGCGCTTGGCGAGGCCGAGGATCTTGGGCTGCACGGTGAAGCCCAGCGCGAAGCTCTCGCGGCCCCAGTAGACGGCGTAGCGGGCCAGGCGTTGCAGCACGGGTAAGCGGCGGTAGAGCAGGCGCTCCACCCGACTGACCTCGCGGTCCCACCTGGGCATCGTCCAGTGCGCGGTGCGCTGGAAGACGTGCAGCTTGGCGGCCTTCGGCTGGATCTTCGGCACGAACTGCACGGCCGAGGACCCGGTGCCGATCACCGCGACGTTCTTCCCGGAGAGGTCGTGCTCGTGGTTCCACCGCGCGGAGTGGAAGGTGGTGCCCGCGAAGGACTCCAGGCCGGGGATGTCCGGGATCGACGGCTCCGAGAGCGGACCGGTGCCGAGGATCAGCACGTCGCCGGTGAATTCGCCGCGGCCGGTGCGCACGTGCCAGCGCATCCGTTCCGGGTCCCACCGCGACTCCAGCATCTCGTGGCCGAAGCGGCAGCGCGGGTAGATCCCGTTGTCGCGGGCGAAGCGCCGGAGGTAGGCCAGGATCTCCGGCTGCCCGGAGAAGGACCGGGACCAGTCGCTGTTCTGCGCGAAGGAGAAGGAGTAGAGCAGGGACGGCACATCGCAGGCGGCGCCGGGGTAGCTGTTGTCCCGCCAGGTCCCGCCCACGTCGTCGGCACGCTCCAGCAGCAGCACGTCGGTGATCCCGCGCTCGCGGAGCCGGTGCGCGGCGCCGAGCCCGGAGAAGCCGGTACCGATAATCAACACGTGTGCGTGCTCGGCCATGCCCCGCCACCCTCCGTTACTACTGAGAAGTACTCAATTCCACGGTAGGGTGACTGTTGAGAGGAAGTCAATAGTGCGCGCGGGTCCCTACACTGGGCACATGTCGTCGATCACCGACCCCGTTCCCGGGCGCGCTCGCGGCCGGATGACCCGGGACGCGCGCCGGGCCCAGCTGCTGGAGCTGGCCACCGAGCTGATGATCGAACGCGGGGTCGACGGCTTCTCCACCAACGAGCTCGCCCGGCGCGCGGGCATCTCCAACCCGCTGCTGTTCCACTACTTCCCCACCAGGGGCGACATCGTGCTCGAGGTGGTCAGCGCGACCATCGAGGAGCTGGTGGAGCAGGTCCGCCCGAATCCCGAGCTGTCCCCGATCGACCAGCTGACCGAGGGCCTGACCCGCTACATCACCTACGTCGAGCGCACCCGCAACGGCTACCTGTCCCTGGTGCGCGGCGCCGCCGCGGCGGACGCGGACCTGCGCGCGGTGGTGGACTCCAGCCGGACCCGGATCGCCCGGTACTTCGCCGACAGCCTGGCGGCGGCGGGCATCGAGGTGGACGCGGCCCTGTCCCTGCTGGTCCGGGGCGCGGTGGCGTTCGTCGAGGAGATCGCGCTGCACTGGGTGGAAAGCCCGCAACTGGGTCGAGAGGACCTGGTCGGCCTGCTCCGCGAATCCCTCCTGCGCGCGCTCCCCTTCTCCGCGGAGCAACTGGAAGCCCTCACCGCCTCCTGACGCGCGGGTTCCCCCGTCTTCAAGTACCCCGCACCCCCACCCCAGCGGTCTCAAACCGCCCCCAACCCGCGCCGGGGTTGGGGGCGGTTTGAGACGGTTGTGGGCGGGGTCGGGGGTACTTGAAGACCGGTGGACCCGCGCTGGGACGGGTGAACATGGCGAAGGGCCCCGCACCACGGAGCGTGGTGCGGGGCCCTTCGGACGTACTGCGTGGCCTACCCGATCAGGAGATCAGCCCTGGTTGCCGGAGAGCTTCTCGCGAAGCGCCGCGAGCTGCTCGTCGCTGGCCAGCGAGCCCGAGGACTCGCCACCCGAGGAGTAGTTGCCACCGCCGGACGCGGCGCCACCGGCGGAGCCGGAGCCACCACCAGCGGCCGCGGCCTCGGTGCCACCGTTCGCGGCGGCCTCCGCCTCGGCCTCGGTGGCCTTGACGACCTGCTTGATGTGGGCGTCGTAGCGCACGCGGGCCTCCGCGTACTGCTTCTCCCACTCCTCGCGCTGCTTGTCGTAGCCCTCGAGCCAGTCCTGGGTCTCCGGGTCGAAGCCTTCGGGGTAGATGTAGTTGCCCTCGGCGTCGTACTCGGCGGCCATGCCGTACTGGGTCGGGTCGAACTCCGAGTCCGCGGTGAAGCCCTCGTTGGCCTGCTTCAGCGACAGCGAGATGCGGCGGCGGTCCAGGTCGATGTCGATGACCTTGACCATGACCTCGTCGCCGACCTGCACGACCTGCTCCGGGATCTCCACGTGGCGCTCGGCCAGCTCGGAGATGTGCACCAGGCCCTCGATGCCCTCGTCGACGCGGACGAACGCGCCGAACGGAACGAGCTTGGTGACCTTGCCCGGCACGATCTGGCCGATCGCGTGGGTGCGGGCGAACTGGCGCCACGGGTCTTCCTGCGTCGCCTTGAGCGAGAGCGACACGCGCTCGCGCTCCATGTCGACGTCGAGGACCTCGACGGTGACCTCCTGGCCGACCTCGACGACCTCGCTCGGGTGGTCGATGTGCTTCCAGGACAGCTCGGAGACGTGCACCAGGCCGTCGACGCCACCCAGGTCCACGAAGGCACCGAAGTTGACGATGGAGGACACGACGCCCTTGCGGACCTGGCCCTTCTGCAGCTGGTTGAGGAACTCGCTGCGGACCTCGGACTGGGTCTGCTCCAGCCAGGCGCGGCGGGACAGGACCACGTTGTTGCGGTTCTTGTCCAGCTCGATGATCTTGGCTTCGAGCTCGCGGCCGACGTACGGCTGCAGATCGCGCACGCGGCGCATCTCCACCAGCGAGGCGGGAAGGAAGCCACGGAGGCCGATGTCGAGGATGAGACCACCCTTGACGACCTCGATGACGGTGCCCTTGACGGGCTCGTCCTTCTCCTTGAGCGCCTCGATCGTGCCCCAGGCGCGCTCGTACTGGGCGCGCTTCTTGGACAGGATCAGACGGCCTTCCTTGTCCTCCTTCTGGAGAACCAGGGCCTCGACGTGGTCACCGACGGAGACGACCTCGGCCGGGTCGACGTCGTGCTTGATCGACAGCTCGCGCGAGGGGATGACGCCCTCGGTCTTGTAGCCGATGTCGAGCAGCACCTCGTCGCGGTCGACCTTGACGATGGTGCCCTCGACGATGTCGCCATCGTTGAAGTACTTGATGGTCTTGTCGATGGCGGCGAGGAAGTCCTCTTCCGAACCGATGTCGTTGACGGCGACCTGGGTCTTGGCAGGCGCGGGACCGGTGTAGGAAGGGATGGTGACGGTGTCGGTGGACATTAGGTGGGGTGCTCCGGTACGGATAGGTGTAGTTGGCCTCTGCACGTTCTTTCGCTGCGGGCTTTGTCTAGCCGGCGCAAGTCATAGTGCTACAAGGCCAACAACGAGCGACGAGCGCCCCCTGTTCCGAGCTTCTGCTTCGTGAGATGCCGGTAGCAGGCAGCGCGCACCCACCGCGCGGACGGTATCGTACGCGCCTGCTCGACGGCCGGGCAAACCGGTTACTCCGATCCAGTCCCCAGTAGGAGCAGTGTGTCTGACCAGCACCAGCACGCCAGCGCGGAACGAGCACTCGGCACCATCGGGATCGTGAAGCGCGAGGCGGGGGTGGTGGAGTCGCGGCTGGCGAATATCGCCTGGTGGGACGCTGACGCGGACGACTACCGCGAGGAGCACCGGGACTTCCTCGGCGCCGCGGACTTCGTCTGGTGCCCGGAACGCCTGCGCGAGGAGGACGCCCGTCTGCTCGGCGACGTGACGGGCCTCGACGTGCTGGAGCTGGGCTCCGGGATGGCCGCGTGCGCACGGTGGTTGGCGGCGCGAGGCGCGCGCACTACGGCACTGGACGTGTCGGCGGGCATGCTGCGGCACGCGGCGAGCGACAACGCCGCCACGGGCATCCACGTGCCGCTCGTCCAGGCGAGCGGGGACGCGCTGCCCTTCAAGGACGGCTCCTTCGACATCGTGTGCTCCGCGTTCGGCGGTGTGCCCTTCGTGGCCGACATCGACCTGCTGATGCGCGAGGTCGCCAGGACGCTGCGCCCCGGCGGGCGGTGGGCGTTCGCGGTGACGCACCCCGTGCGGTGGTGCTTCCCGGACGATCCCGGCCCGGACGGGCTGACGGTGCACCAGTCCTACTTCGACCGCTCGCCCTACGTCGAGGTCGACGAGGACGGCAGGGCCACCTACGTCGAGCACCACCGCACGCTCGGCGACTTCGTGCGCGCGATCACCGCGGCGGGCATGGGCTTGAAGGACATCGTGGAGCCCGAGTGGCCCGAGGGGCACACGGCGATCTGGGGCCAGTGGAGCCCCTTGCGCGGGAAGCTCTTCCCCGGCACAGCGATCTTCCTGTGCGAGAAGCTGTAGGGCATGACCGAACTCGACGAGCTGCTCGCCGCTCAGCGGGCGCACTTCGCGGCGTTGGACCCGCTGCTCCCGCGGGCCGTCGCACCCCCCGTCGAGAACATGATCACCGCCGCTCTCCCGGACGGCCGCAGGGTCACGGGCGTCATCGCGCACGACCGGCACCCGGTGGGAGCGGCGCAACGCCTGTGGACGACCGCGGACGTGTGGGAGCTGCTGCCCCTGGTGGGCGGTGACAGCGGCGTCGGGATGGACGCGCTGCTCCGGCTCTGGGTGGACCGGATGCGCGAGATCGGACCGCCCGGCACCGACTCCACGTGCCTGGTGTCGTGGCCGAGCCGGGACGCGAGGGCGACGAAGGCGTTCCTGGACCACGGTTTCAGCCCGCGGTCCGTGCTGGCCGTGCGGCGGGCCGCGCCCGCGGAGACCTCGGCGGGGAGCAGGCCGGAGGTTCGCCGGGCGAGGACCGCGGACATGGCGGAGATGGTCAAGCTGGCGCTGGCCGAGCTGCGGTACTCCGAGCTCGTCGGCGCGGCGACCTTCCGGGACAACGCCGCGGCGCTCAAGCGGGACGGGCTGCGCAAACAGCTGCTCGACGGTGGCCCCGTGTGGGTGGCGGAGCGGGACGGGATGACGCTGGCGCTCGCCGACTGCCTGTGGATGCCGGTGACCGCGAGCAGCTGGGCCGGGAGCCGCTTGCAGCCGGGCAACTGGGGCTACGTGAACTGCGTGTCGGTGCTGCCCGGCGCGCGGGGCAACGGCATCGGCAGGCGGCTGATGGACGTCGTGCACACGGAGTTCGCGCGGGGCGGGGCGACCGGGACCTACCTCTACTACAACCCGCCGAACCCGCTGTCGTCGGTGTTCTGGCCGCGCCAGGGCTACCGTCCACTGTGGACACTCTGGGAAGTCCGCCCCGCCACCGCCCTCCGCTAGCGCCCAGCCCGGTTGGGGCGTCTTCAAGTACCCCCAACCCCCTTCCCAGCGGTCTTTAACCGCCACTAACCCCCGGGTTTGTGCCGGTTAAAGACAGTTTCGGGCGGGGTTGGGGGTACTTGAAGACGTGTCTACCTCGCGCGCTGGAGCGAGGGGTGCGGCGGGTGTTTGTCCGGTTCGCGCGGTCCTGATGGAGATCACAGGGGCGCGAGTTGCCGTGCGCCAGACGGAGGGCCACTATTCAAACTGACCAGTCAGTTCGAATAGGAGGCGAGCGTGCAGATCCAGGCCAAGGCGGTGGGCGTCACCGGCCCGCACGGACCGCTGCTGCGCCCCACCTCGCTGCGGGTCGCGCCCGGTCAGGTCGCCCTGGTCACGGGCGAGCCGGGGGCGGGGCACACCGTGCTCGCGCTGACCCTCGCCGGGCGGATGCGCCCGCACGAGGGCGCCGTGCTGCTCGACGGTCGCACGAACGCCGCCGGACTGCGCGCCGGAGTCGCGGTGGTCGACGCTCCCGGCGTGACCGAGCCGGACGGTTCCCTGCGGCTGCGCGACGTGATCGGCGAGGAGCTGGCCATGGCCGGGCTGCGGGCGAGCCGCCGGGCCGTGCGCGGCTGGCTGGCCGAACGCGACGCGGAGCAGCACGCCGACGCGCGCTTCGAAACCGTGCCCGCGACCACGCGCACGCGTCTGCTCGTCGAGTCCGCTGCAGCGCGGCCCCGGGTGAAAGCGCTGGTCATGGACTGCCCCGACCGGCACACCGACGACCCGCACGCGTGGTGGGCACTGGCCCGGCAGCAGGCCGAACAGGGCATGGCGGTCGTCGCGCTGTGCACCGAGACGTCATCGCGGCTGCTGGGGATACCCGCCGCGCGCCTCGGCTGCTGTGAGCAACCGCCCGCGCTCACCGTCCACCGCAAGCACGAAGCCCAGGAGATGACCCAGTGACCCCGTTCCGCCTCGCCGCGAACGAGCTGCGCCGGCTGACCGCGGGGAAGCTCCCCCGGCTGGCCGTGCTGGCGATCACCCTCGTCCCGCTGCTCTACGGGGCGCTCTACCTCTACGCCAACTGGGACCCGTACGGGAAACTCAGCGAGGTGCCCGCGGCGCTCGTGGTCGCGGACACCGGGGCGAGCCGCGACGACGGCACCGAACTCAAGGCCGGGCAGAAGATCGCCGACAAGCTCGACGACTCCGGCACCTTCTCCTGGACCAAGACCGACGCGGCCGACGCCGACGCCGGGGTGCGCGACGGGCGGTACACCTTCTCGATCACGCTGCCCGCGGACTTCTCCCAGGCGCTGCTCTCCCCCGCCGAGTACAAGCCGCGCCAGGGCATCATCGTGATGACCACCAACGACGCCAACAACTACCTGGTCAGCACGATCGCGGACAAGGTGGTCGGCGAGGTGCGGCGGGCGGTGTCCTCCGAGGTCGGCACCGAGGCCGCGGACAAGCTGCTGGTCGGCTTCTCCACCATGCGGGAGAAGACCCAGCAGGCCGCCGAGGGCGCGGGCAAGCTCGCGGACGGTTCGGTGAAGGTGCGCGACGGCGTCGGCACCGCCCGGGAGAAGATCAACGAGCTGGGCACCGGGCTGACGAAGCTCGCCGAGGGCGGGCAGAAGCTCAACGACGGGATCGTCAAGCTCTCCGGCGGGCTCGGCGAACTGCGCACCAAGACCGCGGAGCTGCCGACGAAGTCCAAGCAGCTGGCGGACGGCGCGAAGCAGGTGTCCGACGGCAACAAGCAGCTGGCGGACAGGGGAGCCGCGGTCGCGGACGCGGCGAAGCAGCTGGTCGACACGCTGGACGGCAAGCGGGACGACATCGCGAAGAAGCTGCGCGCGCTCGGGCTGCCCGAGGAGCAGGTGCAGAAGGTGCTCGGCCTGATGAACGAGGCGGGCAAGCCGTTGCACCAGGCCAACGACAAGGTCCAGGGCCTGTCCGGGCAGCTCAAAACGCTTGCCAATGGCGCAAAGCAGGTCTCGGACGGGGCCGCGACGCTCGCCGCGCAGACCCCGCGGCTGAGCTCGGCGATCAAGCAGCTCGACGACGGCGCCGGTCAGCTGGCCGAGAAGACCCCGGAGCTGCGCGACGGCCTGAAGAAGGCCAGCACCGGCGCGGGCCAGCTCTACGACGGCACCAAGCCGCTGACCGAGGGCGCGGTCCAGGTCGCGGATGGCAACAAGGAGCTGGCGGGCAAGCTCGGCGAGGGCGTCGAGACCATCCCGAACCTCGACGAGCAGACCCGCAAGGACACCGCGCGGACCATCGGCGACCCGATCTCGGTGCGCGCCATCGGGGAGAACAAGGCGGGCAGCTACGGTGCCGGGCTCGCCCCGTTCTTCCTCGGCCTCGCCAGCTGGATCGGCGCGTTCGTGATGTTCCTGCTGGTGCGCCCGCTCTCTCGGCGGGCGCTGACCTCCGGGGCGGCACCGTGGCGGGTCGCGCTCGGCGGCTGGCTGCCCGCCGCGCTGCTCGGCAGCCTGCAGGTCTCGCTGCTGTTCCTGGTGGTGACGACGGCGATCGGGGTCAGTCCGGCGAACCCTTTGGGGACACTGGGTTTCATGGTGCTGACGTCATTGGCGTTCACCGCGGTCCTGCACGGGCTCAACGCGCTGCTCGGGCCGAGCGGGAAGTTCGTCGCGCTGGTGCTGCTGGTGTTGCAGCTGACCACGGCGGGCGGCACGTTCCCGTGGCAGACCACGCCGGAGCCGCTGCACGTGCTGCACCTGGTGCTCCCGCTGTCCTATGTGGTCGACGGGCTGCGGCACCTGATCTACGGCGGCGGCTGGGCGAACATGGGCACCGACATCGGCGTCCTCGGCGGATATCTGATCTTCGGCTTGCTGTTGGCGGTGCTGGCCGCGTACAAGCAGAAGGTGTGGACGCCCAACCGCCTCAAGCCGGAGCTCGTGCTGTGAACCCCAGGCCCGCGCGCACCGCGGTGACCAAGCAGAAGCTCTTCGACGCCGCGCTGCGGCTGCTCGGGGAGCGCGGGGCCGCCGAGGTGACGGTCGACGAGATCGCCTCGGCGGCCGGGGTCGCCAAGGGCACCGTCTACTACAACTTCGGCAGCAAGGACGCGCTGATCGACGCGTTGCTGCGGCACGGGGTCGACCTGCTCGCGGAGCGGCTGCGGCCCGAGGGCAGCGACGACGCGGTGGAGCACCTGGTCGGCGCTTCGCTGGAGTTCTTCCGCGACTACCCCGCCTTCGGCCAGCTGCTGGTGAGCGAGATGTGGCGCAGCCCGGGGCAGTGGCACGGCACGCTGAGCCTGCTCCGCGACGACATCGTGGCCATCTTCAAGCAGGTGGTACAGCGTTCCGCGGACGCCGGGAAGCTGCCAGACGGCGTGCAGGCGGGCACGGCGTCCGCGGCCCTGTTCGGCA
Organism: Allokutzneria sp. A3M-2-11 16; assembly: GCF_024213555.1. Taxonomy (GTDB): domain Bacteria; phylum Actinomycetota; class Actinomycetes; order Mycobacteriales; family Pseudonocardiaceae; genus Allokutzneria. Next base: position 108,211 of record NZ_JANAVO010000004.1, read on the forward strand.
CGCTCCTGGTCGTGGCCCTGGACTGGCAGGTGTTCCAGCCGGACCGGAGCCTCGACCAGGTGCGCGACTCGGTGATGCTGCTGGTGCGCGGGGTCACGCCACGCGCTTGACCCACTCCCCGATCCGGTCGAGGAAGGTCGTCGCGGTCGGCAGGTGCCCGGTCGGGTCGAACAGGACGGCCGCGTGGAAGGCGTGCGTCATGCCCTCGTAGAGGTCGAGGGTGACGTCGACCCCGGCCGCGGCGGCGGCTTCGGCGAAGCGCACCGAGTCGTCGAGCAGGACCTCGTCCTGGCCCACCGCGAGAAGGATCGGTGGCAGCCCGTGGAAATCGCCGAACAACGGCGACTGCGGGGCCTGGTCCGGCCGGGCACCGCCGAGGTAGGCCGGACCGACCCCGCCCATGACGCTCGGGTCGATGACGTCACCGCCCCTGTTGGCCTTGATCGATGGGCTGGACTCGGTGAAGTCGGTGACCGGCGAGACAGGAATGGCCCCCGCGGGCAACGGATCTCCGGCCGCGGCGAGCGCGAGCAGGGTCGAGAGCACGAGCGTGCCACCGGCCGACTCACCGACAAGAACGATCTTCGTCGGTGGAATCCCTTGCCGCACAAGGCTTCTGTAGGTCTCGACGATATCGTCCATGGCCGCCGGGAACGGATGCGCGGGGGCGAGCCGGTAGTCCACGGCGAAGACCGGGCGCCCGGTGGCCTGGGAGAGCCGGTGCGCCATGATCCGCTCCATCGGCGGGTTGCTGTGGGCGAAACCGCCTCCGTGCACGTAGATCGTCACGCCGGAGGCGGGCGTGCGGCCCGATCCGTTGACCCACATGCCCGGGACGCCCCCGGTGGGCAGCACGTCCGGGGTCAGGTCGGCGGCCGGGTCGATCGTGGGCGGATCAGTGAAGAACGCCGCGAGCAGTTCGCGGACGGCAGCGCTTTCCTCCGCTGTCGCGGAAATGGTGTTGACGCGCAAAAACAATCCTTTCAGGCATGGGTGCAATCCGCGCACGGGCGCGGCGAAGAAAATGCGGGCGGGCAGCGCGGAACCACGGCAAGAGGGGGTAACGCGCGCAGGATGCGCTCAGCAGGCGCCAGTGCGGTGAGGAGTCACGGCATCATCCCGGGGTACGGTGCCGCCTAGCCGCCGCCGTCCTCCTGGCAGCGTCACACGACACGAAATGCATCCCAGTCGACGCGCACGCCTTTTGTCAAGAGTTCTCGACGTCCACGAATCCGTATTCCGCGGAGAGATCGGCGACAGTGACGGTACGGCCGGAATGGCGTGTCACGTCAGGATCGGCGAGCAGTGCGCACACCGCGCGGCCCGGGAACTCGATCGAGTCGGACTCCGGCGGAACGGCTCCCCCGAGCGCGGCGGTGATCGCCTCGGTCCGGGTGAAGCCGGGGGACAACGCCAGCGCGGCGGCACCGTGCGGCGCCAGGTCCCGCGCGAGGGTCGCGGCCAGCCTGCTGATCGCGGTCATCGCCAGGTCGTAGAAGGCATGCCCGCCAAGCACTTCGTCGGCGTCGTGGGCGTAGCCGGTGAGCACCGCCAGCCCGCGGCGCTCGATCAGCAGCGGCGCGGCGTGCCACGCGGTGAGGGCGTGCCCGCGCACTCCCGAGTCGATCATGTTGTGCCAGTGGGCCCACGGCAGGGTCCAGAACGGCCCACCGCGGAACGGCAGCGCGTTGCCGTCGAAAGCGTTGGCCACCAACAGGTCCAGGCCGCCGTGCGCCACGCGGACCCGCTCGAAGAGCCCGGCGACCGCGTCGTCGTCGGTGACGTCGACGACCACGGGAATCCCGCGCCCACCGCGGCGGTCCACCTGCTCCGCGGTGTCCTCGACGGTTCCTGGCAGCTCGGAGTGCTTGCGCGCGCGGGATTCGCGATCGGTGACGTACACGGTCGCGCCCTGTTCAGCGAGGGCGAGCGCCACGCCCCGGCCGACTCCGCGAGCGGCCCCGGTGATCACGGCGACCGTCATCTCCACCACCTCCGGCTTGCTCCACCAGTGATATGTGGGTATATAACCACATATGAGCCGCCGAGTGGTACCCGACGAGGACCGGATCTGGCACGCCCTCGCCGATCCGACCCGCCGCGCGATCCTGGACGCGCTGCGCTCCGGGCCGCGCACCACCGGCACGCTGGCCTGCGGCTTCCCCACCACGCGGTACACGGTGATGGGGCACCTCGACGTGCTGGCCGAGGTCGGCCTGATCACCGTGGAGCGCCGGGGGCGGGAACGGCTCAACCACCTGACCGCGGTGCCGCTGCGCGAGGCGTACCGGCGATGGGTCCGGCCGCTGGCGGAGTCCGCGGCCGACACGCTGCTGCGCCTCGGCGAGGCGGCGGAGGAAAGGAGTGCGGCGATGGATGTCCAGGCGCAGCACCGGGTCCGGGCCGATGTGGCCCGCACCTGGGAGACGGTGATGGACCTGCCCCGGTGGTGGCCGCGGCGGTGGAGCGAAGGCCAGCGCCTGGTGTTCGAGCCCGTCGTCGGCGGCAGGCTCGGCCCGGCCAACGGCGAGTTCGACGACGGCGCCGAAGGTGAGCTGTGGGGCGTGGTCACCGCGCTGCGGCCGCGGCGGGAACTGGTCGTCGACGGGGCGATGGGCCTGGCCGGTCCCGTGCTCGGGCAGTGGCGGATGATCTTGGAGCCGATCGGCGACGAGACGACCGTGACGCTGCGGCACCGGGTTCTCGGCGAGGTCGGCGACGAGGACCGGGACTGCTACGCCACCGGGTGGGTGGAGAACCTGGCCCGCCTCGCCGCCGCCGCGGAGAACCGGTGAACGTCCCGGACCGCGTGCGCTGGGCGGTCGAGGTGCTCGATCCGCGGCCGGAGGACGAGATCCTGGAGATCGGATCAGGCCCGGGTGTCGCCGCCTCCCTTGTCTGCCAACGACTCCAGAGCGGACGACTGCTGGCGCTCGACCGCTCCCCCGTCGCCGTCGAGCGGATCGGCGAGCGCAACGCCGACCACGTCGCCGCTGGCAGGCTCGCCGTACGGCAGTCCGCGCTGGCCGACCTCATCGTGCCGCCGAGCAGCTTCGACAAGGCCTTCGCGGTCAACGTCAACGTGTTCTGGGTCGGTGATCCCGCTCGCGAGCTGGCCGTGCTCAAAGCGGCACTGCGCGAGGGCGGGAGCCTGCACATCCTTTATGGCGCAGGAGGTCCGACCTCGGCCGACCGCGTCACCGGACCCGTCGCCGCGGCGCTGCGGGAACACGGCTTCGCGGAGGTCACCGCGCGCGCCTCGGCATTCGGCATCGGGGTTACCGCTCGGCGATGAGCTTTTCCAGTGCGGCGAGCTGGGTTTCGATGCCGCGCTGCCGCCACTCCGGCTCCTCGTGGCCGTCGAGGTAGGCGCCCTGTTCGGTGACGAGCAGGTGGGTACCGCCGCCGGACGCCTCGAACTGCACGGTCGTCTGCGACACGGTGGCCACGGTGTCGCCCGCGCGGAGCACTCCGCTGCAAACGATGCGCTCGTCGGCCACGATCTCGCGGTACACGGCCTCGAACGTCAGCTTGGTGCCGTCGTGGACGCCGCTGGCGATCTCCGTGCCGCCCTCGCGGAAGTCCAGCTCGTGCTCGGCGCCCGGCCCGGCGAACCACTTCGCCTTGCTCTCCGGGTCGGCCCACAGCGCGAAGACCTTCGCGGGCGGGGCCGGGAAATCGCGCTCCAGCGTGAACGTCGCGTGCTTGATCATGGGTCGCTCCTCACGAGTCGGGTTCCAGTAGCTCGCCCAGCCGGTCGAGGCGGTCCTCCCAGCCGGTGCGCTGCCCGGAGAGCCAGCCCTCCGCCAGCCGCAGGCCCTCGGGCCGGAGCGCGCACGTGCGGACCCGGCCCACCTTCTCGGTGCGCACCAGCCCACAGGCTTCGAGCACCTTCAGGTGCTGCATGACGGCCTGGAGGGTCATCGAGTGCGAGCCCGCCAGCTCGCTCACGGACGCGGGCCCCCGGACGAGCCGCTCGACCACGTCGCGCCGGGTGCTGTCGGCCAGCGCGTGGAACAACCGGTCCAACCGGCCTCGATGGTCAAGCATGGACTTGAGTATCGACCCGGCCCGCCCAATAGTCAAGTAATCGCTTGAGTATCCGGGCGGAAAAGATCCCCGCCCAGCTGGGACGGCAGCTGGACGGGGATCGCCTGGTTCCTAGCGGCCGGGCCAGCTGGACGGGGCGTCCGCCCAGCCCGCGTTGCTCGCGGTGCTCAGGATCTCGATCTTCGAGCTCTTCTGGCCGGTGCTGACCGCCGTGCCGTTGCCCAGCGAGACCACGACGTGGCCGTAGGTCGAGCTCATGAACATGAAGACCAGCGTGCCCGCGGGCGCGGAGCCGGACTTGAGGCGCCCGGCGGCCTTCGCCGCGTTGTAGTGCGCCTTCGCCGAGGCGTAGCGGCCACTGGTGCCGTAGGCCAGCTCGACGAACAGCTCGCAGTAGTGGTGGTACTGGCTCTTGCCGACCATCGACCTCGCCCAGGACACGGCCTTGGCGCGACCGGGATGGGCGGCGGCGACGGAGACCTCGTCGGCGGGAGCCGCCGGGGCCGCCATGGCGACCGGGGTCGCGGCACCGACGCTGGCCAGCGCGAGGGCGCACGCGGTGCCCAGCTTGGCGAAAGCAGAAAGACGCATCACAAACCTCCGTTGTGAAGGGGGGCAGGGGTCCCGGTGGAGAAGATCCGCGTGCCCGCTTGTCTCTCGCTGGTCCCGAATCGTCCTCTCAGCCCCTTGAGAGAGGGTTATCGCAGGTCAGACCGTAAGAGGCATTCGGTTGTTCGAAGGTGCCTGGAGCTCACACCGCGCGGCGGTGAAGATTGGGCTCCGCGATGTTGGGGGAGGCGAGAAATGGAATTCCGGCTCCTCGGTCCTCTCGAAGTGGTCGCGGGCAACGAGATCGTGCGCATTCCCGCCGCCAAGCACCGCGCGCTGCTGGCCGCGCTGTTGTTGCGCGCCAACCAGGTCGTGCCGTCCTCGGAACTGATCACGCAGCTGTGGGGCGAGGAACCGCCGTCCAGCGCGCGCACCACGCTCCAGGGCTACGTGCTCCGGTTGCGGCGCACGCTCGGGCCGGTGATCGTCACCCGCAACTCCGGCTACCTCATCGAGGTCGACGAGGACTCCCTCGACCTGCGGCGGTTCGAGCGGCTGGTGGAGCGGTCCAAGGTGGCCGAGTCCGACGGCGACCTCGCCCAGGCCGCGCACCTGCTGCACGCCGCGCTCACGCTGTGGCGGGGCCCCGCGCTCGCCGACGTGGGCTCGGACTGGATGCACCGGGTGGAGGCACCGCGCCTGGCCGAGCTGCGCGGGCGCACGCTGCACCGCAGGGCCGAAATCGACCTGCGCCTCGGCAAGCACGCCGAGGTGATCGGCGAGCTGACCGTGCTGGTCGCTGAGAACCCGCTCGACGAGGGGTTCAGCGCGCAGCTGATGCTCGCGCTGCACCGCTGCGGGCGCCGCGCCGAAGCGCTGGAGGTCTACCGCCAGACACGGCGGATGCTGGTCGAGGAGCTCGGCGTCGAGCCCGGCCCGGAGCTGCGGCGGCGGGAACAGGAGGTGCTGCGCTCCGATCCGGAACAGCCCCGCCCGCGCACCGCCGAGCCGATGCGGGCCCCGCACGTGCTGCCGCCGGACATCGCCGACTTCATCGGCCGCGCCGAGGAGGCCGAGTCGCTGCGCTCCGCGCTGCGGCCCGTCCCCGGTGGGTGCAGCCCCCAGGTGATCACCGTGGTTGGCATGGCCGGGGTCGGCAAGACCGCGCTCGCCGTGCACGTGGCGCACTCGCTGCGCGCGGAGTTCCCGGACGGCCAGCTCTTCGCGCGGTTGCGCACCGCGAGCGGATCGGTGAACCCCACCGAGGTGCTCGGCCGGTTCCTGCGGTTGCTGGGCATGCTCGGCAGCCACCTTCCGGAGGACGTGGAGCAGCTGGCCGAACTGTTGCGGGACCGGCTCTCCGGGCGCCGGGTGCTGCTGGTGCTCGACGACGCGGTCGACGCGGCGCAGGTCCGCCCGCTGCTGCCCGGCGACGGCGGTTGCGCGGTGCTGGTGACCGGGCGCAACCGGCTCACCGGACTGACCGGCCGCTCGGTCGACCTCGACGTGCTCACCGAACCGCAGGCGATCGAGCTGCTCGGTGAGATCACCGGTGTGGCGAGGATTTCCGCTGAACCCGACGCGGCCGGGGTGCTGGTGCGGCGGTGCGGCCTGCTGCCGCTGGCGCTGCGCATCGCCGCAGCCCGGCTCCGCTCCCGTCCACAAAGGACAGTCGCGTGGCTGGCGGAGGAACTGGCCGACGAGCACCGCAGGCTGGACCGGCTGGTCACCGGGGACCTCGCGGTGCGGGCCAGCATCGGGCTCAGCGAGCAGGGGCTGGACGAGGAGTGCAGGCGGGCGCTGCGGCTGCTCAGCGCGGTGAAGGTGCCGCACTACCCGGCCTGGTTGAGCGCCGCGGTGCTGGACCGCTCCCCCGAGCAGACCGAGCGGATCATCGACGACCTGCTGGACGCGCAGCTGCTGGAGGACGCGCGCGGCACGGGCGGATCGGCGCGGGTCCGGTTCCACGAGCTGGTGCGGATCTACGCCGAGGAGCAGCTCGAACAGGCACCGGAGCCGGTGCTGGAGCGCGCGTTCCCGGCGATGGTGCGCGCGGCGGAAGAAGTGAGCGCGCGCCTGCCCAGCCGCTCCTGGACCGCCGGTGTGGCAACGGAAAAGCCGTGCGTCGGCCTGGACTGGTTCACCGCCGAGCAGCCGGTTCTGGTCGGCGCGGTGCGGCAGGCGGCGACGGTGGGCGACGCCGACTCGGCGTGGCGGCTGACCGCGGCGCTGACCGGCTACCTCGACCTGCGCGGCGAGTGGGACGACTGGCGGCGCACGCACTGCTGGGCGTTGTCGGCCTGCCGGTCCGCGGGCGACTGGTACGGCGCGGCGCGCATGTCCTACGGGCTCGGATTGCTCGCCGCGGCACGGGATCGCTACCCGCAGGGGATGCGGTGGTTCGCGCGGGCGCTGAGCAGCTGGCGGTCCCTGGGCGCGCGCTCGGAGGCGGGGTACGCGTGGATCGGCATCGGCGACATGTACCACCAGCTCAGCAACGTGCGCCGGGCGTCGCGGTGTTTCCGAAGGGCCGCAACGATTTTCGCGGAGATCTCCGATGAGCGCGGTGCGGCGTGGGCGCGGCTGAGCCTGGCGCTGGCGCTCCGCGACCGCGGTGAGCGCGAGCGGGCGCTGGAGTCGTTGCTGCGCACGATCGACGACTTCGACCGGCTCGGCGACTGGTACTCGGCGACCGAGGCGCGGTTCTTCCTCGCGCTGACCTACAACCGGTGGGAACAGCCGGAGCAGGCCCGCAGCTACGCCGAGCCCGCGCGGACGGCGTTCGCGGAGATGGGTGCGCGGCTGAAGGAGCTGCGCTGCCAGCGGTTGCTGGGGCACGTGCTGGCGTCCTCAGGCGATCCGGGCGCGGCGCGGCCGTTGCTGGAGGAGTGCGTGCGGGAGTTCCGCGACCAGGGCGACACGTTCAGCGAGGCCGTCAGCCTGTGGAGCCTCGGCGAGCTGATCCGGGGGCACCACGCGCCCGCCGACGCCGTGGAGATCCTGACCAAGGCGTGCGCGCTGTTCACGAAGGCCGGTGTGCCGACCTGGCGGATGCGGGCGGCGGCGAGCCTCCAGTCCGCGCTGCGCGGTGGGTGAACCGGACCTGAGCCGGACGGTCCCCCGTCAACCCCGTGCGGGGGCTCCGCCCGGCCAGGGCGCCGTGCTCCGTCAGCCTGGCAGGCCCGGACGCCCGACGCCGGTCTCGAACTGGAACAGCTCGCCCGTGGCGCGCCACATCTCGCAGCGGTTCGGCCAGGTCTTGCTGTAGGACACCGGGTGACCCCGGTAGACGCCGACCGCGGTGGTGGTGACCGGGGCGTACTCGTCGGTGCAGGCGCCCGCGCGGTGGTTCAGCCGGGCGACGTCGCCCTGGACGTCGCGCAGCCGGTCGCACGCCTGGTGCTTGCGGGAGTGGGAACCGCCGAGCGGTTCGCAGCCCAGCAGCGCGGTGTGCCCGGCGGGCAGCGCGCGCTCCCCCGACGTGACGGTGAGGACCAGCGCGATCGGTCCGGCGCCGCGCACCTCGGACGGCCCACCGGCCATCGCCGGGGCCGCGCACACGCCCGCGAGCAGCACGCTCGCCAGCACCGCCTTGGCCAATCTCATTCGTGGACCTCCTCACTCACCCGGCGCGTCGGCCGCGCCACTGATCGGGGATATCCGATCACGATCGGCGGACGTCGCTTGACCATCGGGCGGGAGTCCACCGCATCGTGCCGCCAACAGAACCCGGTCGATGCGGCGGAGTCACCCAGCGTCGATCACGGACGCGAGGGTTGCTCGGCAACCGCCTGAACCTGCCACGGAGCCGGGCCCCGCACTGTCGCTGTCCGTACCCACCCACTGTCCACAGTGGACAGTGCTCGTGGGTTCCCCCGTCTTCAAGACCCCCCAACCCCCCGCCCGCCCCGCACCCAACGCCGCGTTTGGTGCGCTGAGCGCCCCGAACGGAACATTCGGGGCGTTAGATTCCCTGAACGGGTCGTTCGGGGCGTTGGGTTCCCCGAACGACCCGTTCAGGGACAACGGCGGGGAGGGATCGGATCGTGGGCGGGGCTCGATCCGCGCGTGCGCCAATGTCGCGTTTGGTGCGTTGAACGCCCTGAATGAGTCATTGAGTGCGTTGGAGTACCTGAACGAGTCATTGGGGGAGTTCAAGTGCCCCAATGACTCATTCAGGGCGTAAACGTGGGGCGCGGACGGGGGTTTGTGGTGGTTTGAGACCGCGTGGAGGGGGGTTGGGGGTACTTGAAGACGGGCCAACCACCAGGGGCTAGTGGGCGGCGTCGTCCCAGGATCGGCCGTAGCCCACGGAGACCTCCAGCGGGACGGAGAGCTCGTAGGCGCCGCCCATCTCGGCGCGGACGAGCTTCTCGACCTGCTCGTGCTCGCCGTCGGCGATCTCCAACACGAGTTCGTCGTGCACCTGGAGCAGCACCCGCGAACGCAGCTCGGAGGTGGCCAGCGCCTTCTGCACGCCGAGCATCGCGACCTTGATGATGTCCGCGGCGCTGCCCTGGATCGGGGCGTTGAGCGCCATCCGCTCGGCCATCTCGCGGCGCTGCCGGTTGTCGCTGTTGAGGTCCGGCAGGTAGCGGCGGCGACCGAGGATGGTCTCGGTGTAGCCGTCCTTGCGGGCCTGCTCGACGACCTGGTGCAGGTAGTCGCGGACGCCACCGAAGCGCGAGAAGTACGCCTCCATCTGCGCCCGCGCCTCCTCGGCGGAGATCTTCAGCTGCGCGGCGAGGCCGTAGGCGGACAGGCCGTACGCCAGGCCGTAGGACATCGCCTTGACCCGGCGCCGCAGCTCCCCGGTGACCTCGGCGGCGGGCACGTCGAACGCCTTGGACGCCACGTAGGTGTGCAGGTCCTCGCCGGTGTTGAACGCCTCGACCAGGCCCGCGTCGCCGGAGAGGTGGGCCATGATCCGCATCTCGATCTGGCTGTAGTCGGCGGTCATCAGCTCCGAGTAGCCGGAGCCGACCACGAACGCCTGCCGGATCGTCCTGCCGTCGTCGGTGCGGATCGGGATGTTCTGCAGGTTCGGGTCGGTGGAGGACAGCCGCCCGGTCGCCGCGATGGTCTGGTTGAAGGTGGTGTGGATGCGCCCGTCCGGCGCCACCGACTTCAGCAGGCCCTCCACGGTCACCTTCAGCCGGGTGGCGTCGCGGTGGGTGAGCAGGTGCGCGAGGAACGGGTGCTGGGTGTCCTCGAAGAGCTTCTGCAGCGCCTCGGCGTCGGTGGTGTAGCCGGTCTTGGTGCGCTTGGTCTTCGGCATGTTCAGCTCGTCGAAGAGCACCACCTGCAGCTGCTTCGGCGAGCCGAGGTTGATCTCCTTGCCGATCTCGTCGTAGGCGTCCTGCGCGGCCTGCCGCACCTTCGCCGCGAACGCCGACTCCAGCTCGGTGAGCCGGTCGTTGTCCACGGCGATGCCCGCCGCTTCCAGCTCCGCCAGTTCGAGCAGCAGCGGCAGCTCCAGCTCGGCCAGCAGCTTGGTGCCGCCGGTCCGCTCCAGCTCCTCGTCCAGCGCGTCCGCCAGCTCGGCGACCGCGCGGGCGCGCACGATCTCCGCGACCGCCGCGCGCTCGGCGTCCTCTTCCTCGTCGGCCAGCAGCGAGAGCTGGCCGTCGGCCTCGCCCTCCTCGGCCCGCAGCTCGCGCTGGAGGTAGCGCAGGACGAGGTCACCGAGGTCGAACGAGCGCTGCCCCGGCCGCACCAGGTACGCCGCGAGCGCCGTGTCGGTGGTCAGCCCGGCCACGCTCCACCCGCGGTCGCGCAGCGCGTGCAGGCCGCCCTTCACGTCGTGCGCGGCCTTCGGCACCGACGCGTCCGCCAGCCACGCGGCCAGCGCGCGCTCGTCGTCCTCGGTCAGCGCCGCCGACGCGAGGTAACCGCCCTCGCCCCTGGCCCCGGCGAGCGCGAGCCCTTCCAGGTCCCCGCTGCCCCGGCCCCAGGTCCCGCGCAGCGCGAGGCCGATCCGGGCGCCACCGCGCGCGTGCGCGTCCAACCAGGCGGCGACCGCGCCCGGGGCCACCACGCCGCCAGTGACCTCGAAGCCGTCCTCGGCCTCCGGCTCGCTGGTGGACAGCGTCGCGAACAGCCGCTCCCGCAGGACGCGGAACTCCAGCTCGTCGAAGAGCTTGTGCACGCCGTCGCGGTCCCAGTCGCGCGCGGCGAGGCCGTCGACGCCCACCGGCAGCTCGACGTCCTTGACCAGCTCGGTGAGCTGGCGGTTGAGCAGCACCGAGGACAGGTTGTCCCGCAGCGCCTGGCCCGCCTTGCCCTTCACCTCGTCGGCCCGGTCCACCAGCTGCCCGAGCGAACCGAACTCGGTGATCCACTTGGTGATCGTCTTCTCGCCGACGCCGGGGATCTTGGGCAGGTTGTCCGAGGGATCTCCGCGCAGCGCGGCGAAATCGGCGTACTGGTCCGGGCGCACCCCGTACTTCGTCAGCACCGCCTCCGGGGTGAACCTGGCCAGCTCGGAGACGCCCTTGACCGGGTAGAGCACGGTGATCCTGTCGTTCACCAGCTGGAGCGCGTCGCGGTCGCCGGTGCAGATGGAGACGTTGAAGCCCTGCTCGGTCGCCTGGGTGGCGAGGGTGGCGATGAGGTCGTCGGCCTCGAAGCCCTCCTTCTCCAGGGTGGTCACGCCCAGCACCGCGAGCACGTCCTTGATCAGGCCGACCTGGCCGCGGAACTCGTCCGGGGTGGCGCTGCGGGTGGCCTTGTACTCCGGGAACTGCGCGGTGCGGAAGGTGACCCTGGAGACGTCGAAGGCCACCGCGATGTGGTCGGGGGCCTCGTCGCGGAGCAGGTTGATCAACATCGACGTGAAGCCGTAGACCGCGTTGGTCGTCTGGCCCGTGCCGGTCTGGAAGTTCTCCTTCGGCAGGGCGTAGAAGGCGCGGTAGGCCATCGAGTGGCCGTCGATGAGCAGCAGCTTGCGGTCTCCGGGAGCACTCACGCCGGGGAGTCTAGGCCGCCCCACCGACACTCCGATCGGGCTACTCCGGCCAGACGGGCAGGCCCGCTCCCCGGGCCGCCTCGGCCAGCCGCTTGTCGTAGGTGACGAACGCCGTCAGGTCCGCTCCGGGCTGACGGGCCAGCATCTGGGCTGTCGCGAGGTGGATGGCGTCGAGTGAGCGCAACAGGGGATCGGAGTACGCCGCCGCTGTCTGCCGCACGGTCGCATCGATCTCCAACAAGTACAACGCGGCCAGAACGCCGGGCACTCCGGCGGCGGCAGCCGGTGCGTTGCGCCGCACGGCGCGGGGCAGTTCGACCTCGGCCAGGGTGGAGGCGACCCGGGGCGACCCGTTCCGCTGCGGATCGTTGAGCCAGGCGACGAGTTCCTCGGTGTGCGGCTCCCGCCGGACGAGCTTCATGAGCGCGGCGGTGTCGAGGTAGATCACCAGCGTTCGTCCTCGCGATCGGCGGCCAGCGCGGCGGCGGAGTCCACGTCCGAATCCCCCAGCACGGGTGGCATCGGCACCGGCCCCTGCGGAATCTGCGGCGGCCGGGCCCGTCCGGTCGACACGAGCTGGTCGAGCACGGGATCACCGGGCTGCACCGGGATGAGGTGCGCGATGGGTACCCCGCGATCTGTCACGGTGTAGGCGTGGCCGTCCCGGACGCGCTGCAACGCCGCCGAGGTGTTCTGGTTCAGCTCGCGCACACCGATGTGCTCAAGCCTCAGCACGTACGGTTGACCGAGCTCTAGTTCGGTGTAGCCCCGCATGTCCTGCGCAAGCTTCTTCTCACCCATGCCGACGAGTGTAGAACAAGATGTTCTACACATCTAGCGGGAATGAATTCCTGACCTGGATGGTTCCGTTTTATGCTGTGGTCCCGCCGTCCCCCGAGGAGCGCCCGTGAACCACCCCGTGACAGAAGACCCGAACCTGGTGCTCACCGAGCAGCTCACCGAGAAGCTCGGCATCCAGATCACCGAGTGGGAGGCCAAGCGCCTGGTGGGCACCATGCCGGTCGCGGGCAACCGCCAGCCGTACGGGCTGCTGCACGGGGGCGCCAGCGCGGCGTTCGCGGAGACGCTCGGCTCGATCGCGGCGGTGATGAACGCGGGCGAGGGCCGGATCGCGGTCGGCCTGGAGCTGTCCTGCACCCACCACCGCGCCGCGCGGGAGGGCCTGGTCACCGGCGTGTGCACCCCGCTGCACGTGGGTCGGACCACCGCGACGTTCGAGATCGTGATCAGTGACGAGTCGGACAAGCGCGTCTGCACCGCCCGGCTGACCTGCGTCAGCCGCGACGCCCCGCCCGGCGCCAAGGGCTGACGATCTTCGGCAGATCTAAAGCCATCCCTTCGGCAGATCTAAAGCTCTGTGATAGTTTGCGCAGGTGAGAAGGGCGATCGGCTATCTGCCACGGCGTGTGACGGAACTCGTGCTGGACGCGCTGTCCGACACGCGCGTCGTGGTGGTCAACGGGGCTCGCCAGGTCGGTAAGAGCACCCTCGCCGAACACGTCCTCCGCGACTGGCCGAACGGGATCGCGCGCTTTCTCGACGACGCGGGCACCCGGTCCGCCGCACAGGAGGATCCGGCCCGGTTCGTCGTGCACGACGGCCTCATGCTCATCGACGAGGTGCAACGCGTCCCGGATCTGTGGCTGGCGATCAAGCATCTCGTCGACCGCGAGCCCCGGCCAGGGCGCTTCTTGCTGACCGGGTCGGCGCGCTTGCTCGGCCTCGCGCAGCTGCCCGACTCATTGCCGGGACGGTCCGAGACGATCGAGCTGTGGCCGCTGTCCCAAGGGGAGATCGAGGGGGCGCCCGACGGGTTCGTCGACGCGGCGTTCGCCGTCGGTGCGGCGCTGCGGGCGCAGCCGCAGGAACTGCGCCGCAAGGACTACCTCACCCGAGCGGCCCGAGGCGGCTACCCCGAGGCCGTTCGCCGGGAGTCCGCCCGCCGTCGCGAACGGTTCTTCGAGGGCTACTTGGCCGACCTGATCGCACGAGACGTCAAGCAGGTCGCGGACATCCGGCGCTCCGGCGACATGCGCAGGCTGTTGTCCCTGTTGGCCGCCCAGACCAGTGGTCTGCTGAACGTGAACCGTCTCGCCGGGAACCTGAACATCACGGCGCCGACAGCCCGGGACTACGTGGAGATCCTGGAGACGATCTACCTGGTGCGGCTGATCCCCGCGTGGGCGGCGAACGTGACGACGCGTGCCGTCGCGACCCCGAAGCTGATCTTCTTGGACACGGGCCTCGCCAGCTACCTGAGCACCGGAGCGGCCAGCGACTGCGCTGCGGGCAACCTGATCGAGAACTTCGTCCTGGGCGAGATCGCCCGGCAGCTCACCTGGTCGCGCCGGGTCGCGCGGCTCTACCACTACCGCGACCGCGACCAGTACGAGGTGGACGGGGTCCTGGAGGACAACGCGGGCCGGATCATCGGTATCGAGGTGAAAGCGGCTGAAACGGTTCGCACGGAGGACTTTCGCGGCCTGAAGCTGCTCCAGCGCCGCCTGGGCTCACGGTTCCACGCGGGGTTCGTGCTCTACTGCGGAACGGAGTCACTGAGCTTCGGCGACGGATTGACCTGCCTGCCGATCTCTGCTCTGTGGACGACACACCCGCAGTGGCCTCTGACAGGACCGGCGTAATGCGGTGCTCGCCAGTGACAACGCAACGCATACTGCGGCATGAGCCGTGAATGGCCCGTGCGCATGACCACCCCGACCGATGACGCGGACGGACCGCCGTGGGTGGCGGCCGACGAGTCGGGCTGGACGGGCGGGGCGGTGCTCCACCAGCGCGTCATGACGCACGCGACCGTGCGCGTCGACGACGTCCTCGCCGGGGCGCTGCTGCGGGAGCTTCGCGACACCACGGGCCTGCGCCAGAGCCGCGAGGTGAAGTTCTGGCAGTTCGAACGGGACAGGCCCCTTGCAGCTCTAGTGGAACTCCTCGGCGAGGGCGGCGCGCTGCACGGCCGCGCCTCGATCCTGGTCGTGGACAAGCTCTTCCTCGCGGTGTCGAAGATCGTCGGCCTGCTCCTCGACGAGGACGAGGGCGCGAACACAGCGGTCGATCCCCTGGTCGAAGACGGGCCGGACCTCCTCGGTCCACAGTGGACACAACTGGTCACCGCGCTCACCGGGCTCGCGAGGGGAACGCGGCGGAACGGACGGACGGTGGAGCTCACGCCGTTGTTCGCCCTGCTGGAATCCGCACGCGAGAAGTGCGAAGGCCACCCCGCCGCGGAGGTCCTGGCGCGGCTGGTCGAAAGCCGTCCGCGCGCGGAGGAACTGCTCGCCGCGGAGCCGCCGACCCTGGACCCGCTCCCCCGCATGCTGGCGACGCACATCGAGCGCAGGCGGGCCGAACTCGGCGAGTTCCGCCTGCTGCACGACCAGCACAAGATGCTCAACGAGCTCGCGCACGGCGTGCACACCTTCGCGGTGGGCTCCTCCGACGAGCACCCGTCGATCCAGCTCGCGGACCTCATCAGCGGCGCGGGCCGGGTGGTTTTCGAGGCACAGCGGGGGAATCCGAGCAAGCAGGGCACTGCGCTGCGCGAGGTCGTCGAGCCGTTCCTGTTCGGCACATAAGAAACGGGCACTGTCCGAAGTGGACAGTGCCCGTTCACGGGGACGGCCTCAGGCGACGCCGAGGTAGGCCTCCTTGATCGACGGGTCGGCGAGCAGCTCCGCGCCGGTTCCCGTCTTCACCACGCGGCCGGTCTCCAGCACGTATCCCCGGTGCGCCCGGCTGAGCGCCTGCTGGGCGTTCTGCTCCACCAGCAGCACCGTGGTGCCCTGCTCGTTGATCTCCTTGACGATCCGGAAGATCTGCTGGATGAACTGCGGCGCCAGGCCCATCGACGGCTCGTCGAGCAGCAGCAGCCGCGGCCGGGCCATCAGCGCCCGCCCGATCGCCACCATCTGCTGCTCACCGCCGGACATGGTGCCGCCCACCTGCGACTTCCGCTCGGCGAGCCGGGGGAACAGGTCGAAGACCCGCTCGAAGTCCTCGGCGATGGCCGCGCGGTCCTTGCGGGTGTAGCAGCCCATCTCCAGGTTCTCCAGCACCGTCATGCCGGGGAACACGCCCCGGCCCTCGGGCGACTGCGAGATCCCGCGCACCACGCGCAGGTCGGCGCGCAGCTTGCTGATGTCCTGGCCGTCGAAGACCACCGACCCGCCGGAGAGCGGGCGGATGCCCGAGACCGCCCGCATCGTGGTGGTCTTGCCGGCACCGTTGGCGCCGATCAGCGAGACGATCTCGCCTTCCTCCACGTGCAGCGTGATGTCGGACAGCGCCTGGATGCGCCCGTAGTGCACGCACATCTTGTTCAGCTCAAGCAGCGCCATCGTCGGGCACCCCCAGGTAGGCCGCGATCACCGCGGGGTTGTCCCTGATCTCCGCGGGCAGCCCCTCGGCGATCTTCTTCCCGAACTCCAGCACCACGATCCGGTCGGTCACGCCCATGACGAGCTTCATGTCGTGCTCGATCAGCAGGACGGTGTAGCCGTCGTCGCGGATCTTGCGGATGAGCCCCATCAGCTCTTCCTTCTCCGCGGGGTTGAAGCCGGCCGCCGGTTCGTCGAGGCAGAGCAGCTTCGGCTCGGTGGCCAGCGCGCGGGCGATCTCCAGCCGCCGCTGGTAGCCGTAGGGCAGGTTGCGGGCCTTGTCCGCCGCCCGGTCGGCGATGCCGACGAACTCCAGCAGCGCCATGGCCTTGTCGACCGCGGCCTGCTCCTCCCGGTGGTGCCGGGGAAGCCGCAGGAGCGCGCCGAGCACGCTGGTCTTGTGCCGAGCGTCGGTGCCGACGACCACGTTCTCCAGCGCGGTCATCTCGCCGAAGAGCCGGATGTTCTGGAAGGTCCGCGCGATGCCGAGCCGGGTGATCGCGTTGCGCTTGGACCGCCCGAGGGGCTTGCCCTCCAGCAGCACCCGCCCCCTGGTGGGCCGGTAGACGCCGGTCATCACGT
Source organism: Allokutzneria sp. A3M-2-11 16 (assembly GCF_024213555.1). Lineage (GTDB taxonomy): Bacteria > Actinomycetota > Actinomycetes > Mycobacteriales > Pseudonocardiaceae > Allokutzneria. The sequence goes on from NZ_JANAVO010000004.1 coordinate 124,771, forward strand.
TGAAGCAGGTGGTCTTGCCCGCCCCGTTCGGCCCGATCAGCCCGAGGATCTCCCCGCGCCGGATCTGGAAGCTCACCGAGTCCATGGCGGTCAGGCCGCCGAAGGCCATGGTGACCTCGTCCAGCTCCAGCAGCGTGTCGCCCACCTCGACGGCGATCTCCCGGTCGGGTGCGACGACCTCGGCCACCTCGGCCTCGTGCGCCGCCCGCTCCTCCGGGCTCATCCGCTCCAGCTCGGCGACGAGCCCGCCCTCGGCGGGCACCTCGGGCTCGGGTGCGTTCTCAGCCGCGTGCGTCATCCCTGGACCCCCTTCGCCGAGTCGATCATCGCGCTCTCCTTGGCGATCTGCTCGGGTCTGCCCAGCAGTTTCCGGTACGCCTGCCGCCCCTTGGCCAGCAGCCGCTGCCGCGAGCCGAGCAGGCCCTGCGGGCGGAAGATCATCAGCACGATCAGCGCCAGGCCGAAGATCAGGTACTTGTACTCGGCGATGGCCTGGAACCGGTCGGGCACGTAGGAGATCACGAACGCGCCCAGGATCACCCCGACCTTGTTGCCGGAGCCGCCGAGCACCACCGCCGCGAGGAACAGCACGGAGGTGACTACGTCGAACTTCTGGTTGTTGACGAAGCCGATCTGACCCGCGTAGATCGCGCCGGAGAGGCCGCCGATCGCCGCGCCCATGGTGAAGGCCCAGATCTTGAACTTGAACGTGGGCACGCCCATGATCTCGGCCGCGTCCTCGTCCTCCCGGATCGCCACCCACGCGCGGCCGACCCGGCTGCGCTCCAGGTTGCCCACGAAGATCAGGATGATGATGATCACCGTGACGACCAGCCAGTACCACGGCGTGCCGTCGGAGGAGTTGAAGATCGCCGTGCCGTCGGCGTTGAGCCCCTCCGGCCGCCCGACGTCCTGGAACCCGCGCTGACCGCGCAGCGGGGTCACGTTGTCGGCCAGCAGCCGGACGATCTCGCCGAAGCCCAGCGTCACGATCGCCAGGTAGTCACCGCGCAGGCGCAGCGTCGGCGCGCCGAGCAGGACTCCGGTGGCCATCGTGACCACCACCGCGACCGGGATGATCGCGATCCACGGGTAGTCCCACCGCAGCGCGGAGTCCGGGCTGGTCAGGATCGCCGCGACGTAGGCGCCGACGGCGAAGAAGCCGACGTAGCCCAGGTCCAGCAGGCCCGCCTGGCCGACCACCACGTTCAGCCCGATCGCGATCAGCGCGAACCGCGCCGCGTTGAACAGGGCGATCTGGAAGTCGGTTCCCGGCTCGGTGGTCAGCAGCGGCGGGTTGAGGATCGGCAGCGCGTAGATCAGCACCACCAGCGGGATGAGCACGCCCCACTGCTGGAACCGGTTCAGCCCGTTCCACCAGTCGCGCACACGCTGCCCGAAGGGCGCCCGCACACTCGTCTGTGCCTGTTGGTGTGCGTTCATACCCGTGCCTTCCCCAGGGACTCGCCGAGGATTCCCGTCGGCCGGAACATCAGGATCACGATCAGCAGCACGAAGGCGACGATGTCCCGCCACTCCCCGCCCAGCAGCGACTGGCCGTAGTTCTCGACCACGCCGAGCAGCAGGCCGCCGAGCAGCGCGCCGCGCAGGTTGCCGATACCGCCGAGCACCGCGGCGGTGAACGCCTTGATGCCCAGCAGGAACCCGCCGTTGTAGACCACGCCCTGCGGGATCTGCAGGAGGTAGAAGACCGCGGCGGCACCGGCGAGCACACCGCCGATGAGGAACGTCAGCATGATCACGCGTTCCCGGTTGACGCCCATCAGCGTCGCGGTGACCGGGTCCTGCGCGACCGCGCGCACCCCTCGGCCGAGCCGGGAGCGGTTGATGAACTGGTCCGCGACGACGAGCAGCAGCAGCGCGGCGACGAACACCAGGAGCTGGATGTTGGTCACCCGGGCGCCGAAGACCGTGAAGACCTCGGTCGGCCGGATCAGCCGCAGCGCGGGTTCCGGATTGGCACCCCGGCTGACGAAGAACAGCTGCTGGATCACGAACGAGGCGCCGACCGCGGTGATCAAGAAAACCAGGGTCGGCGCGTTGCGCTTCCGCAGTGGCCGATAGGCGACGCGTTCCAGAACGACGGCGGAGACCCCGGAAATGATCATGGCGACCGCCATCATCAGCAACAGGAATCCGATGATCTCCAGTATGCCGAGGCGGGCCGTCGGGCCCGGTTTGAGGCCGAGGGCCTCCATCGCGAAATAGGCGCCGAAAGCGCCGGTGATGAAGATTTCGGAGTGCGCGAAGTTGATCAGACGCAGCACGCCGTAGACCAGCGTGTAGCCCAGTGCGATGAGGGCGTAGATGCTGCCGTAGGCGAGTCCGTCGACCGTGTTGCTCCAGAACTGGTCGAGGAAGAGGCCGACGTTGAAGTCGATCCAGCTGTCCTCGGCCTGCGCGAGCATGGCCGTAGCTTGAACAATCACTGATCTGCCCGTTCCCGTGCAAAGCGCCGGGGCCGGTCACGGCGGGGGGAGACCCGTCGTGACCGTGCCCCGTGCGACAACCGTCGTGTCTGGCTCTGCCGGTTAGCCGATCGGCTTGTTCTTGACGATCTTGCCGCCCTCGACCTTGTAGGACCAGACCGGCGTCTCGGTGAGCTCACCGGTGGCGTCCCACTTGAACTTCTTGGTCAGGCCCTGGCCCTCGTAGGTGCGGACGAACTCCAGCACGCTCGCACGGTCCTTCTTGCCGCCGTCGATCGCCTTGAGCAGGATCGTCGCGGCGTCGTAGCCCTCGGCGGAGTAGGTCGAGGGGTCCATGTTCGCGAGCTTCTTGTACTCGTCGGTGAACTCCTTGAACTCGTCAGCGGGCACGCACGGGCAGGTGAAGTAGGCGCCCTCGGCGGCGTCGCCGGAGTTCTTGACGAACTGGTCGTCCTTGGTGCCGTCCGGGGCGACCAGCTTGGCGGTCACGCCCTTGTTGAACAGCTGGTCCGCCAGCGGGGCGGCCTCGGTGTAGTAGCCGGAGTAGAAGATCGCGTCCGGCTTGGCCGCCTCGACCTTGCTGACCGTGGCCGCGAACTCCTTCTGCTTGCTCTTGACCTGGTCCTCGCAGATGACCTTGCTGCCGAGGGCCTCCTTGACCGCGGCGGCCAGGCCGCTGCCGTACTCGGAGTCGTCCCGGATCACGCAGACCTTGGACGCCTTGAGGTCGTTGGTGATGAACTTGGCCGCGGCCGGGCCCTGCACGGCGTCGTTGCCCAGCGCGCGGAAGAAGGTCTTCCAGCCGTTCTTGCTCAGGCCCGGGTTGGTCGCCGAGGGGCTGATGGTGACCAGTCCGGCGTCGGCGAAGGTCTTGCCGACGGCCTTGGACTCACCGGAGAACGGCAGCCCGACCACGCCGAGGATGTCCGGGGTGTTCACCGCCTGCGCGACCACGCCCGGGGCCTTGTCCGGCGAACCCTCGGAGTCGAACTCCCGCAGGTTGACCTGACAGCCGGGGTTGGCCGCGTTGTGCTGCTTGATGGCCAGGCGCGCGCCGTTGAGGATCGCGAGGCCCAGCGCGGCGTTGTCACCGGCGATGGTGCCGATGTAGGCCAGCGAGGCGTTGCTGCACTGCGCCTTGCCGTCACCGCGCGGGTCGGCCGCGTTGGCCGCCTTGGTCGGGCCCGCGGCGCCGCTGGTGCCGCCGCCGCCCGTCGTGTCGTTGCTGTTTCCCCCGCACCCTGCGATCGCCAGAGCCACCACTGCCGTCGTCGCCAGGGCTCGCACGAGTCGTGTCCCAGACACCCGTACCTCCGTAAACCCAATTCACCACAATGCACGTTTGCCTGGTGGTGAGCCCCGTTCCATCAGGGGCGTGGTCAGGGCAGGAAGCTAACTGCCGAAAAGCGGCATTGCACAGAACCCCGCGACGCTCGTAGCCACATCGTGACGATGAAGAGCAACCGGACTCGGCCAATAGTTTGGCAACCGCGAACATTTGTCACCGATGGGTGACACGACCGTTACTTCCGGTCAACCAATATTCTCGACGACCGCATCCGCAACCGCCTTCATGGTGGACCGGCGGTCCATGGCGGTGCGCTGGATCCAGCGGAAGGCCTCGGACTCGGTCAGGCCCTGCTTGGTCATCAGCAGGCCCTTGGCCTTCTCCACCACCTTGCGCGTCTCCAGCCGCTCGGTCAGCCCCGCGACCTCGGTCTCCAGCGCCTGCAGCTCGGCGAAGCGGGACACCGCGAGCTCGATGGCGGGCACCAGGTCCCGCTTGGCGAAGGGCTTGACCAGGTAGGCCATCGCCCCGGCGTCGCGGGCGCGCTCGACGAGGTCGCGCTGGCTGAACGCGGTGAGGATGACGACCGGGGCGATGCGCTCGCCCGCGATGGCCGCCGCCGCCTCGATCCCGTCCTTGCGCGGCATCTTCACGTCGAGGATGACCAGGTCCGGGCGCAGCTGGGTGGCCAGCTCGACGGCCTCGACGCCGTCGGCCGCCTCGCCGACGACCTCGTAGCCCTCCTCGCGCAGCATCTCGACCAGGTCGAGGCGGATGAGGGCCTCGTCCTCGGCGACCAGGACGCGGCGCTGGACGGGCGTGGCCTCGGGGGCCTCGGTAGCCGGCTGGGTCACCGGGGTCCTCCTGAAGGTCGGGTTCTCGGGCGGAGTCCGCAGTTTACTCGCGGGCGGTGACCGGAACCGGCGCACGACGCTGTGACGTTGCGCCGAAATGCCCCGGCCCTCGAACGTCCACAGTGGACGAACTCGGTCCGGTCCGAGGTGGACGGTCCGGCTGTGCCGTGCCGCGGCGCCATGCCGGGACGGCCGCGCCGTCTCCCCTTCGGGCGACCGTGGGTGACCGGCTGCCGAGAGGCTCGTCACCGCCGGGCGAACAACGAGTGGAGTCGGCTGACAACGCGGGGTTCCCTCGGCTATAGAGGAGGTATCCCTTTCAACGGGACGGAGGACCACCCATGAACGACAAGCCTCGCCGGAAGCGGTCCGTCATCGGCGCGATCGTCGGCGTCTTCGCCGCCGTCACGGTTTCGGTCGCCACCACCCTCGGCGCGCTGGGCGCCGCGCTCTTCGTCGCCGCCAAGCACAGCGGCCCCGAGCCCGCGCCCGCTTTCGGGCCGAACCCGGTCGCGGAGGAAACGATCGAGGGCCCCGGAACGACAGACAGGGCAGCGGGCGCCGATCGGGCGCTCTAGCGATCCGGCCACCGGCACCGGCGAAACCGGTGGTGGCCGTCAGGGAAATGGATCGGGAACGCGCGGGGAAGGTTCGGCCGACGTGGTTTGACCACTGATTCCCGCGGCAATCCCGGATTGGCAGCAGGAGCCGTTGCCGCTCCACCGGAGGGAGGATCATCCGATGGCCGATAGGCGCAGAAAAAGGTCGGCGATCGCCGTGGCGCTGACCCTCGGAGTCTCCGTGGTCGTCCCCCTCGCCGTCACCACGCTCGGTGCCGTTGGCGCCGCGCTGTTCGTCGCGGCGAAGTACACCACCGCCGACCTCGCCCCGGAGCGGGCGGCGGCCGTGGATGCGGTTGACAGCGCGGAAACCCAGGCTGACCGCGGGCCCGCGAACGACTGAACCCGGCACGTCCTACGATGGCCGTCGACCCCTCGGGGCGGCGGTCATCGGCACGTCCGGCCAGGGGGTTCCGGCCAGGCTTCGACTGCCACCCGGTCGAGTGGTCCGCCTTCCCTACACAGCTCCGACTTCCGCTGATAGGGTGACGCGTTTACGCATTCCGGTGAAAACGAGGGCGTTTCGGCATCCACCAGCAGGCCAGCCCTCTAGGGTGTACTCCCTCGATCACCCTGTGCTACGGTTCCCGTCATTTCGACGGCCTGTTCGCACTGGAAGGGCAATCTCCAGCTGAATATTGTGGGGAAATAGACGGTGGCATTATCACGGTGTCCTACACCGGACGGCCGAAGCGCCGGGCAGGCATTTCCGCTGGTACCACCTCCATCCCACCGGACGGCGTTTCGCCAGCCTGTCACAGCCCCAGGCCCCGGGGATAGCACACGAGTTTGTGGAGCGTCGTGAAGACGGACAGCGATTACAAGAGTCACGGGTCGATCAGGAGCCGCCTGACCGGCGCGGTGATGATCCCCAGTATCGCGCTGCTGGTGATGTGGGTGCTCGCCTCGTCGTACCTGGTCTTCGACGGGTACTACGTGCGCGAGGTCGCGCTCGGTGTCCGCAACGCCTCGTTGCCCGCGGTGAGCGCACTCGCCTCCGCCCAGAAGGAACGCCAGCTGAGCATGGCCTACCTGGGCCGGAAGGCCCTGGGCACCGCCGAGCTGCGCGCGCAGCAGCAGACGACCGATGACGCCGTGCGCGTCATGCGGACCGAGATGACGCCGCTCATCAAGAACGCGCCGCCCGACGTCGCGGACGGGGCGAACCAGCTCCTGTCCGTGATCGACCAGCTGCCGGGCATCCGGAGCCGGATCGAGGGCGGTGACGCCACCAAGGAAAACGTCTACTCCATCTACAACAACCTGCTCGACGCCGGATACCGGCTGTTCAACGTGCAGGCCCGCATCGTCCCGGACCCGTACGCGGTGCAGGGCGCGATGGACGCCCTCTCCTTCGTCCGGGCCTCCGACTACATGTCCCGCGCGGGCTCCCTGGTCACCGGCGCGTTCGCGCTCTCCGCCTTCTCCGCCGAGGACCACCTGCAGTTCACCTCGCTCGTCGGTGCCTACCACTCCGAGCTGGACAAGTCGATCCCGAACGCCAGGAAAGAAGTCCAGGAGATCTACCCCCGGCTCACCAACAGCGATGCGTGGAAGAAGCTGGTCTCAGCCGAGTCAGCCCTGATCACCAACGGCCCGTGGGTGCGGTCGTCCGGGACCAACGGGCGCGGCGCCCAGAGCGCGATCCCGATCACCGAGACCGAGTGGCTGCAGGTGACCACCCGGGTGGCCGACGAGCTGGCCAACCTGCTCATCAAGCAGGCCGACGTCGTCTCCGCGACGGCGCTGCAGGCGGGTACCACCAAGCTGATCACCGTGGCCATCGGCGCGATCATCGCGCTGGCCCTGTCGATCGCCTCGATCGTCATCGCCAGCCGGGTCTCCCGCAAGCTCGTCGACAAGGCGCTGGTCGTGCGCCTGGCCAGCCTGCGCAACGAGGCGCTGGAACTGGCCCACCGCAAGCTGCCGAACCTGGTCAACCGGCTGCGCAAGGGTGACGCGGTCAAGGTCTCCACCGAGGTGCCAGAGCTGGACTACGGCAAGGACGAGATCGGCCAGGTGGCCAGCGCGTTCAACGCCGCGCAGCTCACCGCCGTCGCGGCCGCGGTCAAGGAGGCGCAGGCCAGGGAAGGTATCAACAACGTCTTCCTCGGCATCGCGCACCGCAACCAGGGCCTGGTGCACCGGCAGCTGAAGATCCTGGACCGGATGGAGCGCCACGAGGAGGACCCGGAGCAGCTGGAAGGCCTGTTCCAGCTGGACCACCTCGCCACCCGCGCCCGCCGCAACGCCGAGAACCTGATCATCCTCGGCGGCGAGCAGCCCGGCCGCCGCTGGCGCAACCCGATCCGCCTGGTGGACGTGCTGCGCGCGGCGATCTCCGAGACCGAGCACTACGTCCGGGTCCGGCTGCAGCGGGTGCCCGAGGCCGCGATCGTCGGTTCCGCGGTCGCCGACACCATCCACCTCGTCGCCGAGCTGGTCGACAACGCGACCTCGTTCTCCCCGCCCCGCTCCCAGGTCCAGGTGCACGGCTCGCTGGCGGCCAAGGGCGTCGTCGTCGAGGTCGAGGACCACGGCCTCGGCATGAGCGAGGAGGACCAGGCCGCGGCGAACGCCATGCTCAGCGACCCGCCGGAGTTCGACGCGATGGCGCTCAAGGGCGACTCGCGGCTCGGCCTGTTCGTCGTCGCGCGGCTGGCCTCCCGGCTCGGGGTGAAGGTGGAGCTGCGGACCTCGCCCTACGGCGGCACCCGGGCGATCATCCTGATCCCCAACGAGGTGCTGGCGTCCAAGGCGAGCTCGGAGGACATGAGCCCGGGCACCAACCCCGGGCTTTCCCGGCACCAGCACACGCCGCCCAACGGCACCCCGTTCCCGCCGCAGAGCCGGACCGAGCAGACCGGGGTGGACCAGGTCACGGCCCACCGCCAGCGGCACTCCGCCGCCCCCGTGGACACCGGGGCCCGGCTCGGCGCCGACCTGGAGAGCTTCTGGTCCGAGCCGCTCGGCGACGAGGACTCCGACGGCGGGCGGCCGCTGAACCTGCTCGGCGGTCTCAGCTTCGAGGCCGTGCGGGAGGTGCCTGGACCCGATCTCGATCCGATCGTCGACGAGCCCAGGAGCGGCCACCCTGTGGAGACGCCGAGGTACAGCCACACCGGACCCATTCCGGTGTATACCGGCAATAGCCAGACAGAGCCGCCCGTTCCGGAAGCACCCCGGGCGGGCATGGGGGATAACGTCAGGCCGCGCCCGGCGTTACCGCAGCGCAAGCCGCAGCAGAGCCTCGCGCCTCAGCTCCGGGCGGAACCGGCACCGGTCCCCCAGATCGCCGAGGACCTGGCTGAGCACCAGCGCTCCGCAGAGGAGATCCGCAATACCATGTCCGCCTTCCAGCGGGGCACCCGTGAGGGCCGCAACGCGGACAGTCCGTTCGAGTCATGAGCCACGTGGAAGACGGAGAAGGTCACCCCCACATGAGCGAGAAGTCTAATCAGCACACCGACCTGAACTGGCTGCTCGACGAGCTGGTCAGCCGGACGGTCGGGGTCCAGCACGCGGTGGTGCTCTCCGCTGACGGGCTGCTCATCGGGCGTTCCAAGGCGCTGTCCAAGGACGACTCCGAGCACCTGTCGGCGATGGCATCGGCCTTCCAGAGCCTGGCCCGCGGTACCGGCAGGCACTTCGGCGGCGGCGCCGTGCGGCAGACCGTCGTCGAGATGGAGCACGCGTTCCTCTTCGTCACCGCCGCCGGGCGGGGCGCCTGCCTCGCGGTGCTCGCCGAGGAGAACGCCGACGCCGGCATGATCGCCTACGAGATGAACCTGCTCGTGAAGCAGGTCGGTGTGTACCTGAGTTCAGCTCCCCGGTCAGAGCAGGCTGCGGCCAACGGCGCGTCGAGGGCGTGATGTGATGTCCGAACCAGATGACCGATGGTTCGACGAGGCAGCAGGTCCCCTGGTCCGCCCGTACGCCATGACCAGGGGCAGAACTCGCCCCGGGAACACCGATCTCGACCTGGCGACCCAGGTCGTGACGGTGTGGACCGAGAACGACTCGGGCTCGCTGAGTCCGGAGCACCAAGCCGTCATCGAGCTGTGCCGCACCCCGTTATCGGTCGCGGAGGTCGCCGCGTACGTCGATGTCCCGCTGGTCGTGGTGAAGGTCCTGCTCAGTGACCTGATCGAACGCGGGGACGTGGTGGCGAGAGCGCCGCGGATGGCGAACAACCTGCCGGACCGGAATCTACTTCAGGCGGTGCTTGATGGTGTCCGTAGAATCTGAGGCCCAGGGAGCCGCGATGGTCATCCCCACCTCGGTCAAGGTCCTCGTCGCGGGCGGTTTCGGCGCCGGCAAGACGACGATGGTCGGCTCGGTGAGCGAGATACCCCCGCTGAGCACCGAGGAGCTGCTCACCGAGGCGAGCACCGACGTCGACGACCTGGTCGGGGTCGAGGAGAAGACGACCACCACGGTGGCGCTGGACTTCGGCCGCATCACGATCAACGCGGAAATCGTGTTGTACCTTTTCGGCACCCCCGGCCAGAATCGTTTCTGGTTCATGTGGGACGAGCTGGCGAATGGTGCCATCGGGGCGATCGTGCTCGTCGACACGCGTCGGCTGGACAGCAGCTTCCCGTCGGTCGACTTCTTCGAGCGGCGGAAGATCCCGTTCATTATCGCGGTGAACTGTTTTGACGACGCGTATCGATACCAGGTCGACGAGGTGCGCAGCGCATTAGCTCTGAGCGAGGATATTCCGGTGCTCATGTGCGATGCACGGGAACGCGAATCCAGCAAGCAGGCGTTGGTCAGCTTGGTGGAGCACGCAATGAGCCGAGCGCCCATGTCGGTGGACGAAGTAGTCTAATACCAGAGTAGTACCGCGTGTTCGAGCGCGGGTTCGGATCGCGACTGAGCTCAGGGCGACGACCACACCGGGTGACGATGTCCACCGGTCGGACCGTCGCCCTGAGCCCTGTTTGCCGCAGGACGGTAGCCCAGTTGCTTGCAGAGTGATCCCACGCGGAGTAGCGCCGCCATCCGGTCGACTAACTCGAATAGCGTACTACTCCCGCTTCGCCAGGACGCTTCACCCGCACGGCGGTACACTGTGTAACATTACCGCTCCTCACTCAATCACCAAGTAAGCGGTAGAAGCAAGATCATTTCTCCCTGTAGATTGACTGGCTGTGCGGGCGGCATGCTGGACAAATATCGGGGCAGGTGAGGGACATGAGCTCTGTTTCTTTGCGCGATTATGCTGCAGTCCGACTGAATGAGCTGTGTCGGGCAGTGGATTTCCCAGGGCCGCGCGACGAAGCGACGAGACTCTTTCAGGAAATTCTGGGCCCCGGCGGATACAACTCGATCTCCGATGATCCGCGGTGGGGATCGGACGTCTCCGACGACCGGACGCCGTTCGAGTTCTCCGTGGCATTCGACTCCGATGGCACCCCGACGATCCGGATCCTCATCGAGCCGACGGCGGAGCACCCCAGCAACCTCGCCAACATGGAAGTCTCGAAACGAATATTGCAGGCACTCTCGAACCGACTGGACTTCTCCCTGGACCAGTTCACGGCCATTCAGGACCTCTTTCTTCCGGAGGACCCGCAGGGCAAATTCGCGATGTGGTACTCCCTGGTGTTACGGCCGAACACGCCGCCCTCTTTCAAGCTGTACTTCAATCCCGAGGTGCGCGGGCACTGCAACGCTCCGGCGCTGGTGCGCGAGGGCTTCCAGCGCCTGGGCTTCCCCGCCGCCTACGAGACGGTCCTGCGCCACGCCGGCAGGCGAGGGCACCACCTGGACAGCTACTCCTTCTTCACCCTCGACCTCCGGCAGCACGTGCGGCCCCGGGTCAAGGTCTACGTCTCGCACCACATGGCCGAGGAGCCCACGGTGCGCCGCGCCGCGGAGGCCGTGCCCAACGCGGACCCCGACCAGGTGGTGGAGTTCTGCCGGGTCTCCGGCGGTGGCACAGGGCTGTTCGCGCACCGGCCGCTGATCTCCAGCTACTCCTTCGTCGAGGGCGACACCGACCGGCCCAGCGTCTACACGCTGTACGTGCCGATACGGGACTACGTCAACAACGACGAGGAGGCCAGGAACCGGGCCGCCGAGCTGATGACGCGGATGGACCTGGACCCCGCGCTGCTGGACCGGGCGCTGGAGGCGGTCGCGCGGCGGCCGCTGACCGAGGGGGTCGGGATGATCCCGCACCTGTCGCTGCGCCTGGGCTGGCCCAAGCCGGGGTTCACCGTCTACCTCTCCACCGAGGCCTTCGCGGTCTGCCCGCCCCGGCGATCAGCCCTGGTCTCCTGACCGCTGTCCCCGTCCGCCCGCCAGCCAGCACCGCCAGCAACCACGAAGGGGCAGCGCACCCATGCCGATCATGGAGCCGTACCGGATCAAGGTCGTGGAGCCGATTCCGATCACCACCCCGGAACAGCGGCGCCGGGCCATGGAACGGGCCGGCTACAACCAGTTCAACCTGAGCGCTGACGAGGTCACCATCGACCTCCTCACCGACTCCGGGACGAACGCGGTCTCGGCGGCGCAGCTGGCGGCGGGCATCGACGGGGACGAGACCTACGCGGGTTCCCGGTCCTGGCACCGGTTCCGGCAGGCGGTCGGCGACCTGATGAACTACGAGCACATCCTCCCGGCGCACCAGGGCAGGGCGGCCGAGCGCATCCTGTTCACCGCCCTGCTCAAGCCGGGCCAGATGTCGGTCAGCAACACCCACTTCGACACCACCAGGGCCAACGTCGCGCTGCTGGGCTGCGAGCCGAGGGACCTGCCGTGCCGGGAGGCCGCGGACCTGGACAGCCCGGCCCCGTTCAAGGGCAACATCGACCTGGACGCGCTGCGGGAGGTGCTGTCCGGGCCGGAGCGCGAACGGGTCGGCCTGGTGCTGATGACGGTGACCAACAACGGCGGCGGCGGGCAGCCGGTGTCCATGGCGAACCTGATCGCCACGCGTGAGCTGTGCAGGCAGTTCGGGGTGCCGCTGTTCCTCGACGCGGCCCGGTTCGCGGAGAACGCGTGGCTGGTGACGCAGCGGGAGGAGGGCTACCGGGACCACACCCCCCGCCAGGTCGCGCAGGCCATGTTCGCGCTGGCCGACGGGTGCGTCGCGAGTCTGAAGAAGGACGGGATCGCGCACATCGGCGCGGTGCTGGCGTTCAACGACGACCGGCTCGCCGACATCTGCCAGCTGCACGTGATCGCCTCGGAGGGCTTCCTCACCTACGGCGGGATGACCGGGCGGGACCTGGACATGCTGGCGCAGGGACTGGCCGAGGTCACCGATCCGCTGTACCTGCGGGCCAGGGCGTCGATGACCGAGTACCTGGCGGAGGTGGTGGACGCGGCGGGCGTCACGATCGTGCGTCCACCCGGTATCCACGCCCTCTACCTCAACGCGGGCAGGCTGCTGCCGCACCTGCGGCCCGACCAGTTCCCCGGGCACGGGCTGGCCTGCGAGCTCTACCTACAGGGCGGGATCCGGTGCGCCGAGCTGGGTTCGCTCTACCTCGCCGAGATCGACGACGACGGCACCGTGCGCAACAGCCCGCCCCACGAGCTGGTGCGGCTGGCGGTGCCGAGGCGGGTCTACACGCAGACCCACCTGGAGTACGTCGGCGAGGTGCTCGCGAAGATCGCGAAGCACCCGGAGCGGGTTCCCGGCTACCGCCTCACCAAGAACCCGCAGGTGCTCCGTCCCTTCCACTGCCGACTTGAGCCGATCACGAGCTGAACCCGTTTGCTCACAAGGGTTTCACGCGCGCTTGGTCGCGGCGAACAGGCCGACGGTGAACACGCCGGCGTCCCGTGCCGCGTCCAGCGCCACCTTGCCCTTGCGGAAGAACTCACCCTCGGGACCCTCGTAGTTGGTCCACTGTGGACGCTCCCCGTCCGGGGTGCTGCCCCAGCACTTGACGCCCTCGAACAGGTCCCGCGCCAGCGTCACGTCGAACCCGGCCTCGGTCATCATCTCGCGGTACTTGTCGACGGTGCCGTGCCAGGCGATCCGGTAGTACTCGTTCACGCCGCTGATCGCGCCGAGGATCTGCTCCTCGGTCTGGTACTCGCCGAACGGCCGCTGCAGCCAGTCCAGGCCGACGATGCGCCCGCCCGGCTTGAGGATCCGGTACGCCGCCCGGAAGAACGCCGCCTTGTCCGGCAGGTGGCAGACCGACTCGTAGAAGATCACCGCGTCGAGGCAGGCGTCCGGGAAGGCGACCAGCGTCTTGTAGTCCTCGTCGCCGATGGTGAAGAAATTGACCTTGTCGGACATGCCGGTCTTCTCGGCGAGCGCGCGGGCGCGGGCGCTGAGCCCCTCGTTGTTGCACAGCCCGACGAAGTTGCAGGAGGCCACCTTGGCCATGTAGACGGTCTCGCCGCCGACCCCGGAACCGAAGTCGAGCGCGTAGTCCCCCGGCTTGAGGCCCGCGAGCGCGACGACCTGCTCCTCCAGCTCCTGGGCCGCGGCCAGGCCCGTCAGGCCCCGCGCCTCGGCGGCCGGATCCGCGTGGTGCCAGGTGTGTCCCATGATCGATTCGTAGCAGTGGACGGCGTTATCATAGAACTCGCGAACCAGCTGTTCGTGACTCATTTCGTCTCCTGTCGAACGGGTGGCGGCGGCGCCGGATCATGATGTCGGTCCGGCTGTCGCGGAGGCAATCACGGTGCGGCGCGGGGAAGACCGCGGCGGGCCAACGGCCCTGGCAGCACCGTAGCCACGGTGATGTCTCATGTACCCGATAGGGTGATCCGTCGCGCTACCAAGGAGGCGGCATGCCGAGCAAGTCCACCCTGCCTGTCGGCCAGCCCTGCTGGGCGGAACTGCCGACGGCGGATTCCGCGGCGACGCAGGAGTTCTACCGCGCCGTGCTCGGCTGGGACTACGAGGTCCGGCGCGACGACCACGGCGCGGACTACACGGTGGCGACCCTGTTCGGGGAGCCGGTCGCCGGGCTGCGCCCGCACGACGGGCCGGTGCGCGACTGGACGCTCTACCTCGCCGTAGCCGACCTCGCCCGGGGCGCGCACCAGGTGCGGCGCTTCGGCGGTTCGGTGCTGGAGCAGCCGCAGGTGATCCCGGGACTGGGCGCGAAGGTGCTCGTCGACGATCCGAGCGGGGCCACGGTCGGGCTGTGCCAGCCGGCGCGGGACTGGAACTTCACCGTGGGGCTGCCGGGTTCGCTGGTGTGGGCCGAGCTGATCACGCCGCGGCCGACGCTGGCGGACCGGTTCTTCGGCGCGGTGTTCGGCTACGAGCAGCGGCAGGTCGCCGACGGGGTCCGGGTGGACCACGTGGTCTGGTACGTCGAGGGCGAGTCGGTGCTCGCCAGGGTCCGGATGAACCTGGACAGCGCGGAACCCGTGCCGCCCAGGTGGATCGCGCACTTCGCGATCGACCCGGACGTCGGGTTCGACGAGACCCTGGACCGCGCGCGGGCCGCGGGGGCGCGGCTGCGGTTCAAACCCTACGGCTCCACCATCGGCAAGGTCGTCGTGCTCGCCGATCCGCTCGGCACCAGGTTCGCGTTGATCGACCCGGGCCAGGCCGTCGACGAGTACGACTCACCGGCCGAAGATCCCTACGACGACTAGGCCATGTCCTGCGAACCCCGCCCGCACTCCGCACACCACGTAAACTGTGCCCATGCCCCGCACCCGCCCGCTCACCCCCTCCTCGGCGGGCGCCGTCTAGAGAACCCCGTTTCGTACTCATAACGGGAAAAAGAGCGCTCCAAAAACCCGTTTTGAGTACGAAACGGGAGTTTGGGCTGCGGTGGTGATGTTGCGTGTGGAGGGCTTTGGCCGCGATGTGGGTCCACAGCGGGACAGCGGGGGCCGTGATTGTCAGGGCGGCGGCATAGGTTCGGCGCCATGACGGATCAGGTGGTCGAACTCCGGCAGTACACGTTGCGGCCCGGGACCAGGGACGCGCTCATCGAGCTGTTCGACCGGGAGTTCCTGGAGACCCAGGACGCCACGGGCATGCGCGTCATCGGGCAGTTCCGGGACGAGGCGGACCCGGACCGGTTCGTCTGGCTGAGGTCGTTCCCGGACATGGCCAAGCGCGAACGCGCGTTGAGCGCCTTCTACGGCGGGCCGGTGTGGGCCCAGCACCGCGACGCCGCGAGGGCGACGATGGTGGACACGGACAACGCACTGCTGTTGCGGCCGGTCGGCGAGGGATTTCCCTTATCTGACAGGCCAGTTCCCGGCTCGACAGCGCCGCCGGAGAGCAGGTTCCTCGTCACCATCCACTACGGCGAGGAGCCCTTCAGGGACTCCTACGCCGACGAGCTGGGTTACCGGCCCATCGCGTGCTTCCGCTCCGAGTACGCGGCGAACACCTTCCCCGCGCTGCCCGTGCGCGAGGGCGAGCACGTGTTCGTGACCGTCGAGCGGTTCGCCGGGGTTCTCCGTGGTGGCGAAGGAAAGGAGGAGCTGGTGCTGCGGCCGACCTCACGGTCCGGCCTGCGCTAGAAGAACGACATCCAGTGGGCCCAGAACGCCTGGCCGACGAGCAGCACGATCATCAGCAGCCAGGTGGTCACCACGGTGCTGTGGAAGCGCACGAGCAGCGGCGTGCGCAGCCCGAGGTAGCCGCGGTCCAGGTTGTGCACGGTGGTGTACCAGAAGACCGGGATGGTCACCGCCCACACGACCATGCAGTACGGGCACAGCGCACGGATGTCGTACAGGCTCTGGATGATCAGCCAGTGCACGAAGAGGACGCCGAGGGTCGCGCCCACCTGGAGGCCCAGCCACACCCAGCGCGGTAGCCGTGCGCCCGCGAGCAGCACGACGCCGAGGGTGGTCACCACCGGGAACGCGATCACGCCCAGCACCGGGTTGGGGAAGCCGAACAGCTCCGCCTGCGGCGAGCGCATGACCGAGCCGCAGCTGAGCACCGCGTCCACCGTGCACGACGGAATGTGGAAGGGGTTGGCCAGCAGGAGGAACTTCTCGACGACCAACGCGAACGAAGCGGCGGTGCCCAGCACGCCGCCGACCGTCAGCACCCACGCGATGAGGCGGGTCGACAGCACCGGGCCGTCGTCTTCGGCTGTGTAGTCCGTGTCGATGTCGGCGTCGTCGTCACTGGACCTGGCGTGGGCTTTGTCGTGAGCCCCGGGCCGGGCGCTCATCGGCCCGCCAGCGCGGTGTCGATGGCGGCGCGGAGGTCCTGCACCGAGCGCGGGGTGATCTTGGCTCCGTTGATGTAGAAGCTCGGTGTGCCCTCGACGCCCGCCGTGGCGCCGTCGGCCTGGTCCTTGGCGATGCGAGCGGCGGTGGCGGGGTCGACGACGGCGGCCTTGAACTTGGCAACGTCCAGGCCCAGTTCGGCGGCGTAGCCCTCGAAGACGCCCGCGCGGGACTCGGTGGTGTGCCCCCAGCTCTCCTGGTTCTCGAACAGCTTGAGGTACATCTGCTCGAACTTGCCCTGCTGCGCGGCGGCCTCCGCGGCGCGCGCGGCGTTGTGGGAGTTGGGGTGGCTGTCGATCGGGAAGTAGCGCACCACGTAGGTGAGCTTCCCGGCGTACTCCTTGCGGAGCTGCTCGACGGCGGGGAAGGCGGCGGCGCACGCCTCGCACTCGAAGTCCAGGAACTCCACCATCGTGGCCTTGCCGTCGGCGGCGGAGGAGATCTTGTGGCTGTCGGGGCGGACGAGCACGTCCATCGGCACCCTCGGCACCTCGGAGGTGGTCGGCGCGCCGCCGCTCACCTGGGGCGACCCGCCGCGGGGGATCAGCACGAAGGCGGCGACAGCGATCACCACCGCCGCGACTACGCCGAGGGTGATCTTGGCGTTCTTCGTCATCGTGCCGACTCCTGTACGTGGGCTGTCCGCGCCCTGTCTACCTGGGCACCTGTCAAGGCGAGGTGATGTCGCGTCCCACCCTGTCACGTCAACCTGGGCTGACTTCATCCCGCTCGTCAACCTAGGTTGACGAAAGGAGGTGGTTCGTCGTGCTGGTCGACGTGCGAGGGCGGGCGTTGTGCGCCCGGATTCGGGGGAAAGGGCCTGCGGTCGTGCTCGACTGCGGAGGGGCCGGAGCCGGGGTCGACGGCGGCTGGGGGCCGGACCTGGAAGCACTGCTCGCCGAGAGCCACACCGTCGTCTCCTACGACCGCGCCGGGTCGGGGCAGTCCGGTGGGGATACGCCCGGCACGGTCGCCGAGATGGCCGATGATCTCCGGGAACTGTTGCGGGGGTTGGAGATCCGGTTGCCCGCGGTCTTCGTCGGCTGGTCCTTCGACGCGCTGGTGACGCAGGTCTTCGCCACTCGCCACCCCGAGGACGTGGCCGGGCTGGTGTTCGTGGACCCCACGCCCACCGGGCAGCGACCGGGGTCGAAGGCGTTGCAACGGGCCGGGTTCGCCGTGACTCCCCTGCTGCTCCGGATGAGCCCGCGGACCAGGGAACTGGGGCGGGCGCTGCGGCACATGCGGGAGAACATCGCCGAGGCCACGGAGGTGGTGGAGCGGAACGGGCTGCCCGCCGTGCGGCTGCGGGTGCTCGGGGCCGGTGTGCGGCCTCGGCTCCCCAGGGCTCAGGCGGAGTTCCAGGAGCGCAGCCTGCGGGAGCTCGCCGCGCGCTCACCGCTCGGGGAGTTCGTGCTCGTCGAGGACGCCAGTCACCACATTCCCTTGGAGCGCCCCGAAAGCGTGGTCGAGGCGGTGCGCTGGGCGCATTCGGGTTGACCTCGCCCCTGGGGCGAGCCGCAGACTGCGTTCATGACTGATGCGTACTTGCTGGCCGGGAGGTTCGGCGCGGCGGCGCGGTTGTCACCGAAGGCCCTGCGGCTCTACGCCGAGCAGGGGCTGCTGGTGCCTGCCCGCGTCGATCCGGCCACCGGTTACCGCTACTACGCGCAGGAGCAGGTGCCGCGCGCTCGGCTGATCGCGCGGTTGCGCCAGCTCGGGCTGCCCGTCGCCCGGATCGCCTGGCTGGTGACGCTGCCCCCTGAGGCCCTGGTCCTGGAGCTGCGGGCGTGGCTGCGAGCGCAGGGCGAGCGGCTGGCCGAGCAGACCGAGATCGTGGAAGCCGTGGCCCGCCACGCCGAGGGCAGGCCGTCCGCCGCCGTCGTGGTGCGCGACGTGGCGGCGAGCAAGGTGCTCTACCGGCAGAAGGTCATCGACGTCACCAAGCTGGACACCGTCATGGCCGAGGCGGAGCGCGACCTGCGCGCGCACCTGAGGGCGCACGGGGTCGACGCGGACGGACCGATGAACGTGCACTTCCACGATGAGCTCACGCGGGACAGCGAGGGCCGTGTCGAGGTGTCGATCGCCTACGCGGGCAGCGTCGAGCCCGCGGCGGACCTGTGCATCCGATTCCGGCCCGCACTGCGCGAGGCCTACATCCCCGCGTCGCAGGAGGATGCGGCGTTCCCCCAGGTACTGCGGTTGTACGACGCGGTCGAGACCTGGTTGGACGGCCACGGTCTGACCAGTGTGGACAGTCCATATGAGATCTATCCCGGCACCGGCGGTGCCCCGTTCGACGTCACCTACCCCATCAACCCCTAGGAATGTCCCGTCATGACGCACTTTCCGTATGTCGGCTCCGGCCCCTACTGCTACAGCAACTCCTTCGCGATGGTGTTCGGTGCCGACGCGCCGTCCACCGCCGTGATCGAGACCGCGACCGGCAGCCCGTTCGGGATGCAGCTGGTCAACGGGAACCTGCCGTTCTTCGACCCGTGCGGCTGGACCCCGGAAGCGGGTTTCGACGGCGCTCTCACGGCGCTCGGGTGGTCCTCGACCACGGTTCGGGCCACCGACGCGGGCGAGGCGCTCAGCCTGCTCCGGGAGTCCCTTGTGGACGGTCCGGTGTGGGTCGGCCCCGTCGAGATGGGGCACCTGCGGCACCAGCCCGACATGACCGGGCCGATCGGGGCGGACCACTACGTCGTCGTGATCGAGGTGGACGACGAGCGAGTGCTCATGCACGACCCGCAGGGCTTCCCGTACGCGTCCTTGCCGCTCGATGACTTCGTCGAAGCGTGGCGGATCGAGGAGGTCGGCTACGGCAAGCCTTTCACCATGCGAACCGGCTTCACCAGGATCGCCGAAGTGTCCGAAGTGGACGCGATCAGGGCTTCCGTGCCGATCGCGGTCCACTGGTTGTCCCAGGGAGACAACGGTGCCGCCGCCGAAGCGCTCGCCGATCTGGTCGAAGCCGGGGAGCACCCGCGCGAACACCTGATCCACTTCGCCGTGCGCGTGGGGGCCAGGCGGGTCGCGGACGCGGCGACCTGCCTGGCGCGCACCGGACTCATCAGGGCGTCCCGGATCCTCGGCGAGCAGGCGCGGCTCATCGGATCGACGCAGCACCCGCTGGTCGTCGGCGATCACAAGCGGGCCGCCGACGCGTTGCGAGCGCTCGCGCCGACCTACGACGAGCTGCTCACTGCTCTTCCAAGTCCCCTTCAGTACTGAGGTAGATCTCCTGGAGCGCGGCGAGGGTGGCCTGTTCCGGGTGTTCCCACATGCCCCGGTTCGCGGCTTCCAACAGGCGCTCGGCGATGCCGTGCAACGCCCACGGGTTGGACTCGGTGAGGAACTTGCGGTTCTCCTCGTCCAGCACGTAGGTCTCGGTCAGCTTCTCGTACATCCAGTCCGCGACAACGCCTGTCGTGGCGTCGTAACCGAACAGGTAGTCCACTGTGGCCGCGAGCTCGAACGCGCCCTTGTAGCCGTGCTTGCGCATCGCTGCGAGCCAACGGGGATTGACCACGCGGGCACGGAAGATCCGGGTGGTCTCCTCGCTCAACGTCCTGGTGCGCACCGCGTCCGGCCGCGTGCTGTCGCCGATGTAAGCCGCGGGGGCCTTGCCGGTGAGCGCGCGGACCGTGGCGATCATGCCGCCGTGGTACTGGAAGTAGTCGTCGGAGTCGGCGATGTCGTGTTCGCGCGTGTCGATGTTCTTGGCCGCCACCGCGATCCGCTTGTACGCGGTCTCCATGTCCGGCCGTGCCTGCACACCGTCGAGTTCGCGGCCGTAGGCGTAGCCGCCCCACACCGCGTACACCTCGGCCAGATCGGCGTCGTCGCGCCAGTTGCGGCTGTCGATCAGCGGGAGCAGACCCGCGCCGTACGCGCCCGGCTTGGACCCGAAGATCCGCATCGTGGCGCGGCGGTCATCGCCGTGCGCCGCCTTGTCGGCGAGCACGTGGGCGCGGACGAAGTTCTGCTCGGCGGGCTCGTCCAGTTCCGCGACCATCCGCACCGCGTCATCGAGCAGTCCGACCACGTGCGGGAACGCGTCGCGGAAGAAGCCGCTGATGCGCATCGTGACGTCGATGCGCGGGCGGTCCAACTCCGCAAGCGGGATCACTTCGAGGCCGGACACGCGGCGCGACTGGTCATCCCAGACCGGCCGGACACCAAGTAGCGCAAGGACTTCGGCGATGTCGTCGCCAGCGGTGCGCATCGCGCTGGTGCCCCAGATCGACAGGCCGACCGAAGGCGGCCACTCGCCGGTGTCCGCGCGGTAGCGGGCCAGCAGGGAGTCGGCCATCGCCTGGCCCGTCTCCCAGGCGAGGCGGCTCGGCACCGCCTTCGGGTCGACCGAGTAGAAGTTGCGGCCGGTCGGCAGCACGTTCACCAGGCCGCGCAACGGTGATCCGCTCGGGCCCGCGGGCACGTAGCCGCCGTCCAGGGCGTGCAGAACCATGTCCAGCTCGTCGGTGGTGCGGGCCAGCCGCGGCACCACCTCCACCGCCGCGAAGGTCAGGATCTCGGTGATCTGGTCGTCGGCGCGGCCGAGCACCTCGCGCGTGACGCGCACCGCGGCCGACGCGTCCCACTGCGCGTTCTCCATGCCCTGCACCAGGTTGCGCGCGGTCTCCTCCACCGCGTCGGTGCCGGTCCTGGACGCGCTGCCGTCCTCGACGAGCCCCAGTGCCTCGCGCAGCCCCGGCAGAGACGTTGCGCCGCCCCACATCTGGCGGGCCTGGAGCATCGCCAGCACCAGGTTCACCCTGGCCTCCCCCTCTGGGGCCTGGCCGAGCACGTGCAGGCCGTCGCGGATCTGCACGTCCTTGACCTCGCACAGCCAGCCGTCGACGTGCAGCAGGAACTCGTCGAACTCCGCGTCGTGCGGGCGATCGGCCATGCCGAGGTCGTGGTCGAGCTTGGCGGCCTGGATCAGCGTCCAGATCTGCGCGCGGATCGCGGGCAGCTTCGCCGGGTCCATCGCGGCGATGTTGCCGTACTCGTCGAGCAGCTGCTCCAAGCGCGCGATGTCGCCGTAGCTGTCCGCGCGGGACATCGGCGGCACCAGGTGGTCGACGAGTGTCGCGTGGGCGCGGCGCTTCGCCTGGGTGCCCTCGCCGGGATCGTTGACCAGGAACGGGTAGATCAGCGGCAGGTCGCCGAGCGCCGCGTCCGGGCCGCACCCCGCCGACATGCCGACCGTCTTGCCCGGCAGCCACTCCAGGTTGCCGTGCTTGCCGACGTGCACCACCGCGTCCGCGCCGAAATCCTCGGTCAGCCAACGGTATGCGGCCAGGTAGTGGTGGCTCGGCGGCAGGTCCGGATCGTGGTAGATGGCGATCGGGTTCTCGCCGAAGCCGCGCGGCGGCTGCACCATCACGACGATGTTGCCGGTGCGCAGCGCGGCCAGCACGATCTCGCCATCGGGGTCGGCGGAGCGGTCGACGAACAGGTTTCCTGGTGCGGCGCCCCAGTGCTGTTCCATCTCCTCGCGCATGTCCTCCGGCAGCGTCCCGTACCAGGCTCGGTAGCGGTCGGCGGGCATCCGCACCGGGTTGCCGGTGAGCTGTTCCTCGGTCAGCCAGTCCGCGTCCTGGCCGCCCGCCGCGATCAGCGCGTGGATCAACGCGTCACCGTCGAGCGCGGCCAGGCCCGGCAGCGCGTCGAGACCGTCCAGCGGGCCGACGTCGTAGCCGCGCTCGCGCATCGCGCTGAGCAGCCGGACGACGCTGGCCGGGGTGTCCAGGCCGACCGCGTTGCCGATGCGGGAGTGCTTGGTGGGATAGGCCGACAGCATGATCGCGATGCGCCGTTCGGCGGGCGGGATGTGCCGCAGCACTGCGTGCCGGTACGCGATCCCGGCCACCCGGCGGGCGCGCTCGGGATCGGCGACGTAGACCGTGAGGCCGTCCTCGTCGATCTCCTTGAAGGAGAACGGGACCGTGATGATCCGCCCGTCGAACTCCGGGACCGCCACCTGCGTCGCGGTGTCCAAAGGGGACAGTCCGTCGTCGTTCTCGTCCCACGCCGCGCGGCTGCTGGTGAGGCAGAGCGCTTGCAGGATCGGCACGTCGAGCGCCGCGAGCGCGCCGACGTCCCACGCTTCCTCATCGCCTCCCGCGGACGCGGCGGCGGGCTTGGTGCCACCGGCGGCCAGGACCGTGACGACCAGCGCGTCCGCTTTGCCCAGTTCTTCAAGGAGTTCCGGCTCTCCTGAAGATCCGCTTGCGGGATCGAGCATCTGCAGAGTGCGCAACGACGAACAATAAATCGGCAGCGCGCGGGCTCCGGCTTCCTCGACCGCATCGCACAACGTGTGGACGAACGCTGTGTTTCCCGCCACATGGTGAGCGCGGTAGTAGAGGACCGCGACGGTGGGGCCTTCTTGTGCGCTTTCTCGTTCCAGCGGTCCCCAAGTCGGCGTCGGCGCGGGCGGCGCGAAGCCGAAACCGGTCAGCAGCACGGTGTCGGAGAGGAACTTGTGCAACTCGGCGAGGTTCGCCGGGCCGCCGTGCGCGAGGTAGGCGTGGGCCTCCGCGCAGACTCCGCCGGGCACCGTGGACAGCTCCATCAGCTCCGCGTCGGGGGCCTGTTCACCGCCGAGCACCACCACGGGAACCGCACCGGCCAGGAGTGCGTCGAGACCCTCTTCCCAGGCCCGCCGACCGCCGAGGATGCGCACCACCACCAGGTCAACGCCCTCGACCAACCCCGGGAGATCGTCGACATCGGTCCTGGCCGGATTGGCCAGCCGGTAGTCGGCGCCGCTGGCGCGGGCCGACATCAGGTCTGTGTCGGAGGTCGACAACAACAGCAGCACAGGACACGCTCCGCTCCCCCGGGGTCCTCGCCCCGGCTCATGTGGGCACAGCGCTACTGGAGTTCCTGGCTCCTCTTCTCAGAGTCACAGTGGCGGGACCGCGCCGGACTTCCACCGGCTTCCTCCGCGTAGCGCTGTTCGCCGTGACCATACTCGGCAAGTAGCATCCGCCGGGTGCCAGCCGACGCCCCAGCCGACCGCTCGCGCCGGGACGCCTGCCCCGGCGCGGTCACCGTGCACGGCGCGGCAGACGGCGGACTCGCGCGCATCCGGGTGCCGGGCGGCACCATGACCGCGCCCCAGTTCCACGCGGTGTTCGCGGCGTCGGCGGCGCTCGGCGACGGGCAGCTGGAGCTGACCTCGCGGGCGAACATCCAGATCCGCGGGCTGCGGCCGGGGGCGGAGGCGAAGCTGGCCGAGCGGCTGCGCGAGGCCGGGTTGTTGCCGTCGCTGAGCCACGAGCGCGTGCGCAACATCATCGCCTCGCCGCTCGGCGCGGACCAGCCACTGGTCGACGAACTGGACCGGGAGCTGTGCTCGTGGCCGGAGCTGGCCGATCTGCCCGGTCGCTTCCTGATCACCGTGGACAGCCAGGGCGACGTGAGCGGGCTCGGCGGGGACGTCGGGCTGGCGCGTGTGGGGCCGGACTGGGCGCTGCTGCTGGCGAGCCAGGACACCGGTGTGCGGGTGCCGGAGAACCAGACCGTGACCACCGTGATCGCCGCCGCGCAGGCGTTCCTGGTGGAGCGCAGGCGGCAGGGTTCGGCCGCCTGGCGGCTGCACGAGCTGACCGAAGGGCCGCAACGGGTCCTGCAACGGCTGGCCCTGCCGGTCACTCGGCGCAGGCTGATGGTCCGGCCCGCCGTGCCGCTGCGGACCGGCTTCGCGACGCCGAGAACGCTGGTCGTCGGCGCGCCGCTGGGCAGGCTCGACGCGGCGCAGTCCCGGGAGCTGTTGCGCGCGGCGGGGCCGACGCTGCGGCTGACCCCGTGGCGCAGCATCGTGCTGCGCGGGGTGGAGCCGTCGACGGTGGTCGGGCGCGACCTGATCATCGACCCGAACTCGCCCTGGCACGGCGTGACTTCGTGCGCTGGGATGCCCGGCTGTGTGAAGGCGGTCGCCGACGTGCGCGCGGATGCCGCCGCCTGGCTGCGCGAGCGGCCGGAACCGAGTGCGCAGCGGGTGCACTGGTCGGGTTGCTCACGTCGGTGCGGCCGCCCGCAGGGGCAGGTGATCGACGTCGTGGCGACCGACGAGGGCTACGAGGTCAACGAGAAGCTGGCCCCTGACACGGCCGCCGCGCTCGCAGCGGCCAGGAGGAACACGTGACCGGGTACATCAAGGACGGTGCGGAGATCTACCGCCGGTCCTTCGCGACCATCCGCGCCGAGAGCGATCTGAGCGGGCTCCCGGAGGACGTGGCCCGGGTGGCGGTGCGCATGATCCACGCGTGCGGGATGACGGACCTGGTGCAGGACATAGCTTTCTCGCCGCGCGTGGTCGCCGACGCACGGGCAGCGCTGCGTTCAGGGGCGCCGATCCTGTGTGATGCCAACATGGTCGCGGCCGGAGTTACACGCAAGCGGCTGCCCGCCGACAACGAGGTGCTGTGCACCCTGCGCGATCCGCGCGTGGCTGATTTGGCTTCGTCGTTGGGAAACACACGCAGTGCGGCGGCGCTGGAGTTGTGGCGTGACAAGCTCGAAGGCGCCGTGGTGGCGATCGGCAACGCGCCGACCGCGCTGTTCCACCTGCTCGACATGATCGCTCTCGGAGCGCCCCGTCCGGCCGCGGTGCTGGGCATGCCGGTCGGCTTCATCGGGGCGGCGGAGTCGAAGGAAGCATTGGCGGACAACGACTTGGGGCTGGAGTACCTGGTCGTCCGTGGTCGACGCGGTGGCAGCGCGATCACCGCGGCGGCCCTCAACGCGATCGCGAGCGAGGAAGAATGAGCGGGCGGTTATACGGCGTCGGAGTCGGTCCGGGAGACCCGGAACTGGTGACGGTGAAGGCGGCGCGGCTGATCGGCGCGGCGGACGTGATCGCCTACCACAGCGCCCGGCACGGTCGCAGCGTCGCTCGCGCGATCGCCGAGCCCTACTTCCGCGGCGACCAGATCGAAGAGCAGCTGGTCTACCCCGTCACGACCGAGGAGACCGACCACCCCGGCGGCTACCAGGGCGCGATCGACGAGTTCTACTCATCGTGCGCTTCGCGGCTCGCCGCGCATCTTGAGGCGGGCCGCGACGTTGTCGTGCTGGCGGCCGGTGATCCGTTCTTCTACGGCTCCTACATGCACATGCACAAGCGGCTCGCACATCGTTTCCCCACCGAGGTCGTTCCCGGAGTGACCTCGGTGAGCGGTGCTTCGGCGGAGCTGGGCCGACCGCTGGTGGAGCGGGACGAGACGCTGACCGTGCTGCCCGGCACCCTGCCGACCGAGGAGCTGGCGGAGCGCATCGCCGCCACCGACTCCGCCGCGATCATGAAGCTGGGTCGTACTTTCGAGAGCGTTCGGTCCGCTTTGGACACTGCGGGACGGCTCGGCGAAGCCTGGTACGTGGAGCGCGCCACCACGGGCAAGCAGCGCATCTCACCGCTTGCCGACGTTGATCCGTCGACGGTGCCGTACTTCTCGATCGCGATCCTGCCGAGCAGAGATCCATCCACTGTGGACGCTCGACCGTCCGGCGCTGGCGAGGTCGTGGTGGTCGGGCTCGGCCCGGCCGGTCGCGAATGGATGACTCCGGAGGTCCAGGCCGCACTCGCGTCCGCCGACGACCTCGTGGGTTATGTCACCTACATCGACCGCGTGCCAACGAATCCACGCCAACGCAAGCACGCCTCGGACAACAAGGTCGAGGCGGAGCGCGCGGCGTTCGCGCTCGATCTGGCCAAGCGCGGTTCGCGGGTCGTCGTTGTCTCGTCGGGTGACCCCGGCGTGTTCGCGATGGCCAGCGCGGTGCTCGAAGTGGCCGGCGAGGAGCAGTTCGCCGATGTGCCCGTGCGCGTGCTACCCGGGCTCACCGCGGCGCAGGCGGTCGCGAGCCGCGTGGGCGCTCCGCTCGGCCACGACTTCTGCGTGCTCTCGTTGTCGGATCGGCTGAAACCGTGGGAGATCATCGCCGAGCGGCTGACGGCGGCGGCACGGGCGGACCTGGTGCTGGCGATCTACAACCCGGCTTCGCGGAGCCGGACGTGGCAGGTGTCGCGGGCCCGGGACCTCCTGCTGGAGCACCGGTCGCCGGACACGCCGGTGGTGATCGGCCGCGATGTCGGCGGGCCCGCGGAGTCCGTCCGCGTCGTGCGCCTCGCCGAGCTCGATCCGTCCACAGTGGACATGCGCTGCCTGCTGCTGATCGGGTCCTCGGCGACCCAGGTTCGCGACGGGGTGGTGTTCACTCCTCGCCGTTATCCCGCATGAGCCACTCGCGGGCTTCGGCCACCGTTGCCACTTCGGCAACCCCCTCCGGCAGCGGCGGGCGACGGAGAACGACCACGGGCAGGCCGAGGTGACGCGCCGCGACGAGCTTCGCGGCCGTCATCGGGCTACCGCTGTCCTTGGTGACGATCACGTCGATCTTGTGCTCGCGGAGCAGATCGATCTCACCGTCCACAGTGAACGGTCCGCGATCGAGGACCACGTGCGTCCGGCTCGGTTGGTGATCAGGCGCATCGACCGAGCGGACGAGGAAGAACTTGTCCAGCTCGGCGAAGGCGTGCAGGTCGCGGCGGCCCGTGGTGAGGAAAACCCTGTCCCCCAAGGGTTGCACGACGTTCGCGGCTTCTTGGATCGAGTCCACCCAGTGCCAGCGGTCGCCGGGTTCCTCGGCCCACCCCGGTCTGCGGAGCACCAGGAACGGCAGCCCGAGCCGCGTGGTGGCTTCGGCCGCGGACGCGGTCATCGTCGCCGCGAACGGATGCGTGGCGTCCACCACGGCATCGATGTGGTTGTCGGCGAGCCAGGCGGCCAGTCCCTCCACACCGCCGAACCCGCCCACGCGCACTTCGCCGACCGGGAGCTTCGGCTCGCGGACGCGTCCGGCGAGGGAGGAGATCACCCGCAGGCCCGGGCGCAGCTCCTCGGCGAGCCGCCTCGCTTCCCCGGTCCCGCCCAGGACCAGCACGGTTCTCGTCACTGTTGCATCCTGTCCCGGTGAGCACTCTGCGCTACGGCTGGACGACGGGGGCGTGCGCCACGGCGGCGACCACCGCGGCCTACACGGCGCTGCTCACCGGCGAGTTCCCCGACCCGGTGGAGATCCTGCTGCCCAAGGGACAACGCCCCGCCTTCGCTCTGGCGCGCGAGCGGCTTCGGCCGGATTCCGGCTACGCCACGGTGGTCAAGGACGCGGGCGACGACCCCGATGTGACCCACGGGGCCTCGATCTCCGCGACGGTGTGGCACGGCACTCCGGGTTCCGGTGTGGTCTTCCGCGCGGGCCCAGGGGTCGGCACGGTGACCAAACCCGGGCTGCCGTTGGCGGTAGGCGAGCCAGCGATCAATCCGGTTCCGCGTCAGATGATGCGCGAGCACGTCGCCCGCGTGGCCGCCGCGCACGGTGGTTCCGGTGATGTGATCGTGGAGATCTCGGTGGACAACGGCGCGGAAATCGCCAAGCACACGTGGAATCCTCGATTGGGAATCCTGGGTGGACTGTCCATTTTGGGCACAACGGGAATCGTGGTGCCGTACTCGTGCTCGGCGTGGATCGACAGCATCCGGCGTGGTGTGGACGTCGCGCGCGCAGCGGGCTACCAGCATGTCGCGGGCTGCACGGGCAGCACGTCGGAGAAGGCCGCCGCAGAGCTGTACGGGCTGCCGGAGGACGCGTTGCTGGACATGGGCGACTTCGCGGGCGCGGTGCTGAAGTACATCACGCGGCATCCCGTGCCCCGCCTGACCATCGCGGGCGGCATCGGCAAGATGTCCAAGCTGGCGGATGGGCACCTCGACCTGCATTCCGGGCGCTCCCAGGTGAACCACGACCTGCTGGCCGACTTCACCGCGCGGGCGGGCGGCTCCGCCGATCTGGTTTCGGCTGTGCGAGGCTCGAACACCGCGCTCGGCGCGCTGCACCTGTGCCAGGAAGCCGGTCTGCCGCTGGGAGATCTCATCGCCGTGGGCGCGCTGGCCACCTGCCGCAACGTTCTCGCCGAGGCCCCGGTCGCGGTCGACATCGTGGTGATCGACCGCGCGGGCGTGATCGTGGGCCGCGCCTAGCTCCGCTGGTTCCGCAGTCTTCAAGTACCCCGAACCCCTCTTTCGATCACCGCTGACCGCGTCATACCTCGGCGGGGGTTGGGGGCGGTTAGTGGTGATCATTTGGCGGGTGGGGTGTACTTGAAGACGGGGTAACCACGGTCACGTGCGGCATCGGGTCGCGGAGTACAGGTGGCTGTCGAGGAAACCGCTCGCGGTGAGCACCTTTCCGACGACGATCACCGCGGTGGTGCGGACGCCCGCGGCGTGCACCTGGTCGGCGATGTCCGCGAGGGTCCCGCGCAGGATCACCTCGTTTTCCCGGCTCGCCCAAGCGACGACAGCGACCGGGCAGTCCGCGCCGTAGTTGGGCACGAGCTCCGCGACGACCTCGTCGATCCGTTGCACCGCAAGGTGAACGACCATCGTGGCGCGACTGCGGCCCAGTGACGTCAGATCCTCACCGTCGGGCATCGGCGTGGAGCGCGCGGAAGTCCTGGTGAGGACGACGGTTTGCCCCACGCCGGGCACGGTGAACTCACGCTTGAGGCTCGCCGCGGCAGCCGCGTAGGCGGGAACGCCGGGCACCACTTCATAGGGCACACCGGCGTCGTCGAGACGACGCATCTGTTCGGCCATGGCACTGAACACCGAGGGATCGCCGGAGTGCAGCCGCGCGACGTCCTTGCCTTCTCCATGCGCCGCAACGAGTTCGTCGATGATCTGGTCCAGGTTGAGCTTCGCGGTGTCGACCACGCGCGCGTCCGGCGGACAGAGCTTCAGCAGCTCGTCCGGCACGAAGGCGCCCGCGTACAGGCACACCGGCGCGGACTCGATGACCCGTTGACCGCGCACCGTGATCAGATCGGCCGCGCCCGGCCCGGCTCCGATGAAGTACACGGTCACGTCGGTTCTCCCTTGGTAGCAATCAAGATCGTCACGGGCATCATCGCCCGCCAGCCGGTGAAACCACCCACCGGCGAGCCCCTGCTGACCGCGAGGCGCACCAACTCCCCGCCCAGTTCGGCGTGCCAGCGCGCGAGCACGGCTTCGGACTCGACGGTGACCGCGTTGGCCACCAACCGCCCGCTCGGCTTCAGCGCTTCGAAGCAGCGCTCCACCACTCCGGGCACCGTGACGCCGCCGCCGATGAACACCGCGTCGGGCCGCTCGTCCGGCAATGCGTCGGGAACCGCCCCGCGCACCACCCGAATCGACGGCACACCAAGCCTTTTCGCGTTGTCCACGATGCGCTCGGCGCGCTCGGGGTCTTTCTCGATCGCGATGGCGCGACAGCTCGGATGCGCGCGGGACCACTCGATCGCGATGCTGCCCGCTCCGGCGCCGACGTCCCACAACAGTTCGCCGGGCACGGGTGCGAGCATCGCGAGGGTCACGGCGCGGACCTCGCGCTTCGTGAGCTGGCCGTCGTGTTCGTAGGCGTCATCGGGAAGGCCCGGAACCGAGGAGAGCTTCGGCCCCGCGCACTCCACGGCGATCACGTTGAGCGCCCCGCACTTCTCGTGCCAGTCGGCCGCCGTGGAACTGATCTTGCGTTCTTCAGGTCCGCCAAGGTGTTCGAGCACCGTCATCGTGCTGGCGCCGTACCCGCGGTCGGTGAGCAGTTCCGCGACCTCCGCGGGTGTGCCGCCGTCCGCGCTCAGCACCATGACCCGGCGACCGGGATGGATCGCGGCGTTCACCGACTCCACGGGGCGGCCGACCGCGGTGATCACCTCGACCTCGTCGAGCGGCCAGCCGAGGCGCGCACAGGCCAGGGACACCGACGAGGGGTGCGGCACGACCCGCAACCGTTCCGGGCCGATCAGCCGCGCCAGGGTCGAGCCGATACCGAAGAACATCGGGTCGCCACTGGCCAGCACGCAGATCGCCTTGCCGCGGTTGGCGTCGAGCAGGCCCGGCAACGCTGGCAGCAGCGGCGAGGGCCAGCTGACCCGCTGGGCGTGGCCGGGCACGAGCGCGAGCTGTCGGGTGCTCCCGAAGAGCACATCGGCGCCCAGTACGAGGCGCCGCGCGCTTTCCGGGAGCCCGTCCCAGCCATCCGCGCCGATACCGACGACGCTGACGAAGTCAGCTTCCACACGCCGACCCTATGTCAGCTGAGCGGCGATCCAGTCCGCGTAGTGAGCAACGCTGCTCCCGACGGTCGGGTAGCGCAGCTGCCCGCACGGGGCAACACCCCACGAGATCACGCCGACGAGCTTTCCGCCCGCGTACATCGGGCCGCCGTTGTCGAACATGCAGGCGCCCTTGCCCTCGAATCCGCCGACACACAGTGCGCCCGCGCCGACGTGGCCGACACCTTCGTAGTTCGCCACGCACGTGGCGTGCTGAACCGGCCGCACGGTCACCTTTCGCAGCGAATACGGCGGCTTGGCGTTGCGATCGTGGCCCCATCCCGCGAGAACGACGTCGCCGGTGGGCTGGTCACGGCCGAGTTCGACCGGCCGAATGCGCTTCGTCGCGGCGACCTTTTCGGACAACCGTATGACCGCGACATTGTTCGTCAGCTTGGAGCTGTCGTATCCCGGGTGCACGACGACCTTTTCCACGCCGACCGCGCGCTGCCCGGGTGCGGCCATCCGCAGGGAATGCCCGCCCAGCACCACTTTCAGCGTCGCGGGATCGGGTTGCCGCACGCAACTGGCACCGGTGAGCACGTGCTGCTCGCCAACCAGGATCGCGCCGCAGGCGAACTCGCCCAGCTCCTGCACGTATGCGGCGGAAGGGAATTCCCCCGATCTGGCCGCGCTCCCGCCCGCGATGGCGTTCGCGGTGACGGACGGGAGCAGAACCGTCAACGACGCTGCTGTCAATGCTGAAACTGCGATCGCGAGAACCTTTCGGCGCACGGCGGCGGTTTCCCTTCGGACGGCGCGAATATCGGCCCGCAGAGTATGGCGAACATCGTCCGGGGTGGCATGCTCGGGGCATGGCAATCTTTACGGTTGACGAGGCGCGCGCGGAGCTGGAACGGCTCCAGCCCGTGCTGCGGGAGATCGTGGCCGTACGCGCCGACGCCGCCGAACTCGCGGGCACGGTCGCGGACGGCGGCCGATCGGTGCGCCTCGGCGGGCTGCCGGAATTCAAAGCGGCACAGGCGAAACTCGACGACCTGATGACACGGGTGCAGGAGACCGGCGCCGAGCTCAAGGGATTCGCGCCGCTGCTGGTGGACTTCCCCGCCGAACTCGACGGCGTGCCCGTCCTGCTGTGCTGGCTCGAAGGCGAGGCCGAACTCGGTTGGTACCACCGCGCCGACCTGGGCTTCGCCGCACGCCGCCGCCTCCCCTGACCCGCGTTTCGGCACCCGGTGGGGCGGGTGGGCCGACCTGACCCCGCCGACAGGTCGGCCCCTCGCTCAGCTCACCCGGGTGTAGTCGTCGGTGTGCGGGACGGCTCCGTTCATCGCGGCACTCTCCCCTGGTGCCACGGTGCTCGGTGCTGCCGGGCGCGGTGGTGGGGTGAAGCGCGGTGGCCGCGCGGTCTGTTGCTGGGGCAGGGGAACGGGCTGCGGCACGGGTGCGGTGGCCATGAACTGGGCGTGGGCCTGGGCGAGCACGTGGTCGGCGTCCATGCCGGGCAGGTGGATCCACGCCAGGTCCTGGTAGGTGGAGCTGTCGATGGGCACGGGCGCGCACCGGGCGGGCGGGACCTGCATGATCCGGAACGGCTCCACGACGTTGTGCCAGACCCACCGGGAGACGACCAGCGCGGCCCCGACCTTGTCGCCGCACGGGTCGGTCGCCATGCACTGGGCGACGGCCGCGCGGAAGGCCGGGGCGTCCAACAGCCTGCTGGCCACGATGTAGGGCCGATGGTAGTGGCCCTCCTCGCGCATGGGTCCACAGTGGACGGCCATCCGGGCGCGCAGGGGGATGCGGTGCTCGCGGTTGCGCCAGCGCAGCAGGTGGTCGAGGTGGAACAGCATCTCGACCAGCCGCGGCGCGGCGTCCTCGGCGTAGGCGAGCAGGACCCCGTCGCCGGTGTGCCGGGGCTGCACCGCGGCCTCGCGGTCCAGGCCGACCGCGCGCAGGGCCCGGTCGAGGTGGTCGTCCAGGTCGGTCTTCATGCTGTCGAGCTGGTCGTCGGCCACCTGGGTCGAGCTGACGACGTCGACGGCGAGCACGGCGTGTGTCGCGGGTACCTCCACTGCCACAGTCGCTCCCTCCACGCGTCTGCTTACGCAATGCATGGGAGAAGTCTGTCCGGCGCGGAACTGCCGGACTCCCGAAAAGTGGGGAATTGTGGACAGCGGCCCTTGCGCTAACGGGTGATGTGATCAGGACTGGGTAAAAGCGCGCAGCGCCGGAAGATCAAGAATCACCATCGTGCGATAGCGGGTATCCACCAGGTTCAGCTCGCGCAGCCGCCGCAGCGCCAGGTCCACCGAGGTCTCCGAGGCGGGAAGGCTCTGCGCGAGATCGCGCTGGGACCACGGGACGTCGATCTGCCAGCCGCCGTCACCGACCGGTCTCCCGTTCTCGGCGACGAGGTCGAGCAGGCGCCGCGCCAGCCGGTAGGTGACATCGCCCTGGGTTTGCACGAGCCTTTGTTCATTGGCATATGCCAGCCTGGCGAAGTTCATCATCAGCGTTTCCCGGCGGGCGTCGTCGTAGTCGGCGAGAAACCGCCGGAACGCCTCGGCGCTGATCCTGCGGACCTCGACGTCCTCGACCGCGACCACGTCGGCCATCCTCGGCCGCTCCCCGAGCACGGCCATCTCCCCGTAGAGATCACCCGGCTGGCCGAGGGCGAGCACCACCTCCGAGCCGTTGCGGCCCCGCGCCACCACCTTGACCCGCCCGGCGAGCAGCAGCACGACGCTGTCCCCCGCCTCGCCCGCGTGCAGCACCGGGGTCCCGCGCTTGTAGGACTGCACGGTGCCCAGGGTCCGCAGGTGCGCCGCGGTGCTGGCGCTCAAGCGTTTCGCGAACACCGCGGGCGTTGCGGTTCCCTCGTCCATGACGCCTCCCGGGCCTCGCCGAGGGGCTTTGCACCCCCCGCAAGCCACCCCGGAGAGTACTGGAACGACTACCTCAAGCAGCCGCCCGGTAACTCCGCGCGGAGCGGTACCGCCGGACGATCACGTCGACCACCCGGGGATGCGCGCCGAGCGGTGCGGCGACGAGATCGGGCTCCGCCGCGGTGATGGCACGGTGGAACAACCCGGGTGCCAGCAGCCAGGAGGCCACCGCGATCCGGCCGCCGCGCTCCCGCAGGTCGGCCACCACCTCGGGCACCGACGGTTGGGCGGTGGCGACATACGCCTGGTGCACCGGCGTTCCCAGTCGCAGCGCCAACATCGTCGCCGCGCGTCGGACCTCGCGGAGCGCGGCCTGGTTAGAGGACCCCGCGGCCGCGAACACCACGGCGTCCCCTGGGCGCCATCCCGCAGTGAGCAGGCGATCGTGGGCCGCTGCGACGATGCCCGGCTCGGAGCCGAGCGCGGGTGTCACCACCACGTCGGACCGTTGCGCCGCAGCGATTTCCGCGGGAATGTCCACGCGCACGTGGTAGCCCGAGGAAAGGAACGCGGGCATCACCACACACGGACCGGGCGGAAGATCGCCCAGTACCGCGGACAGCCGAGGCTGACACACGTCGGCGTAGGCGACGGAGACCGGGATCTTTGGCAACCGCTCGCGCACCGCGTCCGCGATGCGCTCGACCATCCGCGTCCCCGCAGGGTCGCGTGTCCCGTGCGCGACCAGGACCAGGGTCATCCGGCGCCTCCGATCGGCTCGGTCTCCACGGGTAATCGGTAACCGCGTTTGACCACGGTCTGCACCAGCCGGGGTTCGCCGAGGGCGGTACGCAGCCGCCCGATCGCGGTCTCCACGGCATGGCCGTCACCGGTTCCCGGCAGCGCGCGCAGCAGTCGGTCCCGTGGCACCACGCGCCCGGCTTCCTCGGCGAGCAGCCGGAGTACGGCCATCTGGGCCGGAGCGACCGGACGGAACCGGCCGTCGACCAGCACCGCGCGGCCACGGATCTCCAGATCGCGACCGGCCACTCGCAGGCGTTGGGCGCGCGCGGGCAATTGCTCGGCGAGCAGGCGCACCAGCCCACCGATGCGTGCGCGTTCCGGTCGCGAGCTCGGCACGCCAACCGCCTCGAACGGTGCGGCGCACACCGGCCCGACGCAGGCGGCGAACACGCCATCGCGCAGTGCCGCGCACAACTCGTCGTGCCTGCCGTTCACCTTGGCGCGGGCCAACATGCTGCTCACCGCCGGAGCACTGGTGAAGGCCACCGCGTCGACCGCGCCACCGAGCACTCCGTCCACGAGCCGATCGAGCGGATCGGTGTTCGCGGGTGGGACCCAGCGGTACACGGGCACCTCGACCACCTCGGCGCCCGCGGACCGCAACGCCTCGACGAAGCCCCGCAAGGGTTCGCCGTGCAGTTGGACGACGATTCGGCTGCCGCGCACACCGCGGTCGAGCAGGTGCCGAAGGAGTTCGGCGTTGGACTCCGAGCCGGGTGACCAGTCCTCGACGAGACCGGCCGCGCGCACAGCGCCCTTGGCCTTGGGGCCCCTGGTGAGCACCGTCGCCCGGTTCATCCGGCTGAGCAGCGCGCCCGCCAGGCCCCATCCCTCAGCGGCTTCGAGCCAGCCCCGGAAGCCGATCGCGGTGGTGACCACGACCGTGTCCACGGCATCAGCGAGAACCTCTCTCGTCGCGGCGAGCAGTTCGGCGTCGTCGGGCAACGGGACGATCCGGATCGCCGGGGCGTGCACCACGGTCGCGCCTCGCCGCTCCAGCAGCGCGATCAGCTCGTCGGCGCGGCGGGCCGCCGTCACGCCGATGGTGAACCCCGCCAGGGGTGGGGCGGTGGTGGGTGTCATCGCCCGCTCATCTCCTCCACCGCCACCTCGATCACGCCGTCCACGACGCGCGCGGGGTAGACCGGGATCGCCACCAGGGGATCGTCCACGCACTCGCCGGTGCTCAGGTCGAAGGTGTGCTTGAGCATCGGCGAGATCACCACCGGCCGCCCCGCCCGGTCGCCGAGGATGCCGCGGGAGAGCACCGCCGCCCCGGTGCACGGGTCGAGGTTGCCGACCGCGTGCACGGCGCCGTCGGTGGTCCGGAACAGGGCGACCTGACCGCCGTCTGGCAGCAGCGCCGCCGATCCGCGCTCCGGCCACAGCCGCGCCTCCGGGCAGATCCGCAGCCAGGTCAGTCGTGGGGCCTCGCTCGTCGTCATGTTCGTACCTCCGGAACTCCCAGTGGAACGGGCACCCGCTGCCCCCGTTCGGTGCGGAAGGTGATGGTCGGGTCGGGTGCGCCGGGCGCGTTGACGAAGGAGGTGAACCTGGCGAGCTTCACCGGGTCCTCGAGCACGCCCCGCCACTCGTCGGCGTAGGAGTCCACGTGCGCCGCCATCGCCCGTTCGAGCTCACCGCAGATGCCGAGGCTGTCCTCGACGATCACCTCGCGCAGGTGGTCGAGGCCGCCCTCCAGCGACTCCACCCACACCGACGTGCGCTGGAGCCGGTCCGCGGTGCGCACGTAGAACATCAGGAACCGGTCGATCAGGGTGAGCAGTGAACGTTTGTCCACATCGGACACAAGAAGATCGGCGTGCCGCGGGGTGAAGCCGCCGTTGCCGCCGACGTAGAGGTTCCAGCCGTTCTCCGTGGCGATGACGCCGATGTCCTTGCTCCTGGCCTCGGCGCACTCGCGGGCGCAGCCGGACACCGCGGCCTTGATCTTGTGCGGCGCGCGGAGGCCCCGGTAGCGCAGCTCCAGCTCGATCGCCAGGCCGACGGAGTCCTGCACGCCGTAGCGGCACCACGCCTCACCGACGCAGGACTTCACCGTGCGCAGCGCCTTGCCGTAGGCGTGACCGGACTCGAAGCCCGCGTCCACCAGCCTGCGCCAGATCAACGGCAGCTGGTCGACGGTCGCGCCGAAGAGGTCGATCCGCTGGCCCCCGGTGATCTTGGTGTAGAGCGCGAAGTCCCGGGCGACCTCGGCGATCACCAGCAGCTTCTCCGGGGTGATCTCGCCGCCGGGGATGCGCGGCACCACCGAGTACGTGCCGTTGCGCTGGAGGTTGGCGAGGAAGTGGTCGTTGGTGTCCTGCAACGCCGCCTGCTCACCGTCGAGCACGTGCCCCGAGCCCAGCGACGCGAGGATGGACGCCACCGTGGGTTTGCAGATGTCGCAACCCCGCCCGCGGCCGTGCCGGGCGAGCAGGGCGCTGAACGTGCGGATGCCGGTCACCCGCAGGATCTCGAACAGTTCGGCGCGCGAGTGGTCGAAGTGCTCGCACAGCGCCTTCGACTGCTCCACACCGCAGGAGACCAGCACCTGCTTGAGCAGGGGCACGCACGAGCCGCATCCCGTGCCCGCCTTGGTGCAGCCCTTGAGCGCCGGGATGTCACGGCATCCCGCGCCCACCGCCTCCTCGATCGCGTTCTTGGTGACCGCGTGGCAGGAGCAGACCTGGGCATCTCCCGGCAACGCGTCGACACCGAGCGCCGGTGCCCCGCCCGCCGGCGCGATGAGCGAGCCCGGGTCCGCGGGCAGCGCGCGGCCGACCAGTGGACGCAGCGATCCGTAGGCGGAGGCGTCACCGACCAGGACGCCGCCCAGCAACGTGCCCGCGTCGTCCGAGACCACGAGTTTCTTGTAAACGCCCGAGACCGGGTCGTTGTGCACGACCTCGAGCGCACCCGGCGTGACTCCGTGGGCGTCACCGAAGCTCGCGACGTCCACGCCGAGCAGCTTGAGCTTGGTGGACATGTCAGGCATGGAGAACGTCGCGTCCCCGCCCAGCAACCGATCCGCGACGGTCTCCGCCATCGCGTAGCCGGGGGCGACCAGGCCGTAGGCGCGCCCCTCGAAGCTCGCGCACTCCCCCGCCGCCCACACGGCCGGATCGCTGGTGCGGCAGGTCTCGTCCACGAGGACCCCACCGCGCTCGGCCACGGTGAGCCCGGCGACGCGGAACAGCTCATCCCTCGGCCGGATGCCGGCGGAGAACACCAGGAGTCCAGTGTGGACAGTTGTGTCGTCGGAGAGCCGGAGCAGCAGTCCGTCCTCGTGCCGGACGACCTCGGTCACCGACACTCCACAGTGGACTTCCAGGCCCATGCCCTCGATGGTCCTGCGCAGCAGCGCACCGCCGCCCTCGTCGACCTGGAGCGGCATCAGCCTGGGCGCCAGCTCGATGACGTGGCCGCGCAAACCCAAGCCCCGCAACACGTTCGTGGCTTCCAGGCCGAGCAACCCACCGCCGACCACCACGCCCGTGGTGTGACCGCGCGCGGCGGCCCGGATCGCGTCGAGGTCCTCGATCGTGCGGTAGGTGAAGCAGCCGGGAAGGTCCCGTCCGGGCACGGGCGGCACGAACGGGGCTGAACCGGTCGCCAGCACGAGCGCGTCGTAGCCGAGGACATGACCGGTCACCGTCCGCACCGCCCGCGCGGCCCGGTCGATCTCCACCACGGGGGCGCCGAGCCGGAGGTCGACACGGGGGTCATCGGAGAACTCGGCACCGTCGAGCTGGAGCCGCCCCGCATCCCAATCGTCCACATAGGACGACAGCGCGACCCGGTCGTAGGCGGGACGGTCCTCCTCGGCGAGCACGGTGATCCGCCACGCGTCCCCGGCGTCCCGCGCGCGCAGCGCCTGCACCAGCCGGTGGCCGACCATGCCGTGCCCGATGACCACGAGGTGCCTGCTCATCGACGTCCCTCCCGCCGTTCGGTTGGGTTCCACCGCTCATGCTGGTGGCCCGGGGTTTCGTGTTGTTCTCCCGCGTGTGACACCGCCGTTAACCCCCGTCACACCCGCGCGTACGCCAGGCTGGGCACCTGCGCCACCAGCACCCGGCTGCGCAGGTAGCACCACCAGGTCACGCCGACGCAGACCAGGTAGAAGGCCAGGAACCCGTACAGCGCGCCGGTGATGCCGCCGGTGGCCGCGACGGAGATCCGGAAGCCCTGGCTGACGAAGAAGCCGCCGAAGGCGCCGACCGCCCCGGCGATGCCGATCGCCGCCGCCGCTTCCCGCCGGGCCTCGGCCGCGCCCCCGGCCCGCGCCGCGAAGATCGCCGGGATCATCCGGTAGGTGGAGCCGTTGCCGATCCCGCTGGTGACGAACAGCAGCAGGAACGCGCCGAGGAACACCGCGAACTCACCCGTGCGCAGGCCAGCCACCACGAGCAGCGTCGACGCGCCCATCGCGAGGAACGTCCACTGCGTGACCCTGGCCCCGCCGAGCCGATCGGCCAGCCAGCCGCCGAACGGTCGCGACAGCGAGCCGACCGCCGCGCCGAGCCACGCGTAGTGCGCGCCCTCGACCTCCGGAAACTGGGTTTGGATCAGCAGTGGGAGCGCTCCGGAGAAGCCGATGAACGAACCGAAGGTGCCGATGTAGAGGAACGACACCACCCAGGTCTGCGGCCGCGCCGCCGCCCGCGCCTGGGACTTGAAGTCGGCCTTCGCTCCCGCCAGGTTGTCCATGAACAGCAACGCGCACACGGCGGAGAGCACGATCAGCGGCAGGTAGAACAACCCCGCGTACACGAGGTGCACGCCCGTGCCCACCGAGATGATCACCGGCACCAGCAGCTGCGCGAGCGCGACGCCCAGGTTCCCGCCCGCCGCGTTCAGGCCGAGCGCCAGCCCCTTGCCCGACTCCGGGTAGAAGTAGGAGATGTTCGCCATCGAGGAGGCGAAGTTCCCGCCGCCGACCCCGGCGAGCGCGGCGGCGAGCAGGAACATCTCGAACGGCGTCCCCGGCGTCGACACGCACCAGATCAGCAACCCGCACGGCACCAGCAGCAGCGCCGCGCTGACCGCCGTCCAGTTGCGCCCGCCGAAGCGCGGGACCGCGAAGGTGTAGGGCAGGCGCAGGGCCGCGCCGAGCAGGCTGGGCACGGCGACCAACCAGAAGCGTTGGTCGACGGTGAACGGGAACCCCGCCTGCGGCAGGCTGACCACGATCACGCTCCACACCGTCCAGAGCGAGAAACCGATGTGCTCGGCGAGGATCGAGAACCACAGGTTCCGCCGGGCGACGCGCTTGCCCGTGCGCTCCCAGAACTCCGGGTCCTCCGGCTCCCAGTGCTTGATCCATCGACCGCTCATACACCCTCCCTCGGTTTCTCCTGCGCCGACGCTAGGAAACGGGCGTTACCCGTGTGAGGCCGTTCGTGACGGCCGTGCGAATTCAGGCTCACACAGCGGAAAGCGGCGCGGTGAGCTCGTTCGCGATCTGTGGATGGAGCACCTCGATGTGGATAACTCACCCGCACCTGCCCGGTTCTCGCGCGTCGTTGTCGGGGGTGTCTGGGAGAATGGATTCGTGGGGACCCCCTCGCGCGCGGGTGTGGTTGCGAGGTGCAGCGAGGGGCGGACGCCTTGTGGGGCAACGTGTTCGGCAATTTCGAAGGACGCCTGTCGAGGGGCGAGGATTCGCACGGCGCGCTAGTGTTCGACGGCGCGGGGATGCGGTGCGGCGAGGT
The DNA here is from genome assembly GCF_024213555.1 of Allokutzneria sp. A3M-2-11 16. Classification (GTDB taxonomy): domain Bacteria; phylum Actinomycetota; class Actinomycetes; order Mycobacteriales; family Pseudonocardiaceae; genus Allokutzneria. The sequence goes on from NZ_JANAVO010000004.1 coordinate 164,728, forward strand.
TGGACGCCTCGGGTGAACCCGCGACATGAACGATGTGGCACGGACAGGACGGGCGAGTGAGACGGTGCGCACAGAGCACACGGAGCACGTCATGATGTCCGCGCCGGAGGACTAGAGAACCCCGTTTCGTACTCATAACGGGAAAAAGAGCGCTCCCAAATCCCGTTATGAGTACGAAACGGGAGAAGCGTGGGGTTAGCTGGGTTGGGGTTCCTGGGCGGAGAGCCAGTCGGCCAGGCCGCACACGGCGTCGCGGCAGCCACCGCAGCCGGTGGTGGCCCGGGTCGCGTCGGCGAGGGCCCCGGTGCTGCGGGCGCCGGCGCGCCACGCGGACACCAACTGTCCCTTGCTGACGGTGTTGCACCGGCAGATCACCGCGCTCGCGGGCAGGTCGGCAGGACCTGCCTGAGCGACCGGCGACAAAGCTCGGCCCAGCAACAACGCCAGCCGGTCGGCGGGAGCGGGAGCACCGCGGTCGTAGAGCTGGGTGATCACGGCGGCGGCGTCGGGGGCGCCGAGCAGGATCGCGCCGGTCACCCGGTCCTCGCGGAGCACGAGCTTGGCGTAGCGGCCGCGCGTCGGGTCCTCCAGGCGCAGCACCTCCGCGCCCGGCTCGTCCGGTTCGGTGTGCACCTCGCCGAGCGCGGCCAGGTCGATGTCGCGGGCCTTCAAGCGGGTCACCACGGGCGTGCCCAGGTAGCGGGAACTCGGGTCCGCGCCGGTGAGCAGGTCGGCGAGCACGACCGCCTGGTCCCACGCCGATTGGACCAGGCCGGACACGGTGCCGGGGTGCTCGGCGCAGTCCCCCAGCGCGAAGATCCGCGGATCGCTCGTGCGCAGGGCGTTGTCGACGACGATCCCGCGCTCGACGGTCAGGCCGCACGAGCGGGCGAGATCAGCGGAAGGACGCACCCCGGCGGAGACCACGACGAGGTCGGCGGGAACGTGGCTGCCGTCGTCCAGCTTGAGCCCGTCACCGGGCAGGTACCGGGTCGCGAGCACGCCGAGCCGAAGCTCGATCCCCAACGTGCGCAAGGACTTCGCCAGCGCGGCGCCTGCCTGTGCGTCGAGTTGCCGCTCCATCAGGTGATCGACCGGGTGGACGACCGTGACGAGGTTTCCCCGGCCCGCCAAGCCCCGCGCGGCCTCAAGCCCCAACAACCCGCCGCCGAGCACGGCGACAGGCGACCCGGGCGCGGTCGCGGCCACGATCCGCGCGCAGTCGTCGAGCGTGCGGAACGTGTGCACGCCTTCCGCCAGGGAACCGTCGTCCGCGCGCAGTCCCTCGGTCGGCGGAACCCACGGCTCACTTCCCGTCGCGAGAACCAAAGCGTCGTAGGGCAGGGTTTCCCCATCCGCGAGAACGACCGCACGGACTGATCTGTCCACAAAGGACACTTCGGTGTCCAGCCGCAGATCGACGTGCTCCGAACCGCGCAACCGCACCGCGTCAGGCGCGAGCGACCCGGCGAGCACCGATGACAGCAGCACCCGGTTGTACGCGGTGTGCGATTCCGCGCCCACGATCGTCAGTGAGACGCGCTCGCCCTTCGGGTCACGCCGCCGAACTTCCTCGGCCAGCCGCGCTCCGGCCATGCCGTAGCCGACGACGACCACTCGCCTCGGGCTCATGTCACCGCCTCCAGTCGGACCGCGCACACCTTGAACTCGGGCATCCCGCTGATCGGGTCGAGCGCCGGATTGGTGATCAGGTTCGCGCGCTGCTCGCCGGGGAAGTGGAACGGCAGGAACACCGTGTCGATCCGCATTCCTTGCACGCAGCGGACTTTCGCGAGCACTTCACCGCGTCGGGAACAGATCCGCGCCACATCGCCTTCCGCGAGACCGGCTCGGTCGGCGGTGTCGGGGTGCACTTCGACGAACGCCTCCGGCACAGCCGCGTTCAGCTCCGGAACCCGACGCGTTTGCGCCCCGGATTGGTAGTGCTGCAAAACCCTTCCCGTGGTCGCGCTGAGCGGATAGTCATCGTCGGGAAGTTCAGCTGGCCCGCGGTGGTCCACGGGAACCATTCGCGCCTTGCCGTCCGCGTGCGCGAAGCGATCGAGGAACAGCCTCGGCGTTCCGGGATGCCTTTCGTCCGGGCACGGCCAGTGCAAGGCTTCTCCAGCACGCAGGCGTTCATAACTGATTCCCGCGTAGTCGGCGACGCCACCCGCGCTCGCCCTGCGCAGCTCCGCGAAAACCGATTCCTCGTTGACCGGGAACCGTTCCGCGGGCTGCCCGAGCCGGACGGCCAGCTCGTGCAGCACTTCGAGGTCAGTGCGCACTCCAGGAGGCGGCGTGACAGCGCGGCTGCGCAGGAGAACGCGTCCTTCCAGATTGGTCATCGTGCCGCCTTCTTCCGCCCACTGCGTCACAGGGAGCACAACGTCGGCCAGCACAGCCGTTTCCGACAGCACGAAGTCGGCGACCACCAGGAAATCCAATGCCGCCAAGCGTTCCGTCACGTGAGCGGAACGCGGGGCGGACACGGCGATATTGCTGCCGAACACCATCAGCGCGCGCGGTCCGACACCCAGGGAATCCAGCAGCTCGTAAGCCGACTTTCCCGGTCCCGGCAAGGATTCCGGGGCGACTCCCCACACTTCTGCGACGTGTTCCCGCGCGGCCGGATCATCGATCTTGCGATAACCCGGCAACTGGTCGGCTTTCTGGCCGTGTTCCCGGCCGCCCTGCCCGTTTCCCTGGCCGGTCAGACAGCCGAATCCGGAGCCCGGCCGCCCTGGCAGGCCCAATGCGAGGGCGAGGTTGATCCACGCCGACACCATGTCGGAGCCGCTGGCGTGCTGCTCCGTCCCGCGCGCGGTGAGCACATAAGCGTTGGTGGCACGAGACAATACGGCGACCGCGCGCCGCTGATCAGCCGCCGATACGCCAGTGACCCGCTCCACCTGTTCCGGCCACCACCGCGCGGCGACTTCCCACGTTTCTTCGAAACCGATGGCGCGCTCCGACAGGTAGTCCTTGTCCACATACCGTTCAGCCACCGCGACATGCAGGAGCCCGAGCGCGAGGGCCAGATCCGTTCCGGGCGTCGGAGCGAGATGCACCGCAGCTTGTTCAGCGGTCGCGGTGCGGCGCGGATCGACCACGACGAGCCCGCCCGAGTCGATTGCCCGGCGGAGGTGCTGGACGAACGGCGGCATCGTCTCGGCGACGTTCGCCCCGACCAGGAGAACGGCGTCAGCGTTCGAGAGATCGGTTACCGGGAAAGGAAGCCCTCGGTCGACCCCGAACGCGCGAATGCCCGCCGCCGCGGCAGAGGACATGCAGAAGCGGCCGTTGTAGTCGATCTGCGAAGTGCCGAGCGCCACTCTGGCGAACTTGCCGAGCAGATAGGACTTCTCATTCGTCAGCCCACCGCCGCCGAAGACCGCGACGGAATCCGGCCCGTGTGCGGCCCGCAACTCCAGAAGCCGTTGCGCGACATGGTCGAGCGCCTCGTCCCACGATGCCGGGCGCCCCTGGACGAGCGGGGTCGTCAGCCTGCCCGGGGTGTTCAGCAGCGCGGCCGAGGTCCAGCCCTTCTGGCAAAGTCCGCCTCGGTTGACCGGGAAGTCCCGCGGCACGACCGCCGGACCTGGCTTGACCGTCATTCCGCACTGCAGGGCGCAGTACGGGCAGTGTGTCGGAGTCGGCACGGATCACCCCCTTCGCTGACCTCGACGCTAGGAGGCCGGGGTTATCCCGAGGTGGCCGTGTGTTTCCGGCACGCAAACTTGTCCGCACCACGGCGGGCCGGGTCTTGACAGCCCGGGAGTGGCCGTCGCCCGTAGTTTGGGGGTATGGATCTCGTGTGGCCCGCGGGCGCGGAGTTCGACGACCGCGCCCTTCTCCTCGCCGACTCGCTGCCGGTGCTCGCAATCGAACTCGGTGTTCCGGTCCGCTTGGTGCGCGAGGACCCGGGCGCTGGACCGCGCTGGATCTGCCGGGTCGATCCCGATCACGACGGCCCGGCCGTACTGCGCCGCGACGGCGATCTGATCGAATCGGTTGGCCGCACACACGAAGAGATGTGGGAAACGTTCAGCCTGCGGCACACATGGTTGCGGACGGGGCAGGACACCTACGCGACGGACGCCGCCGATCTCGACGAGGCAGTCAACCGGATCATCAACGAGATCCGTTTCAGCTATCCGGCATTCGCTCTGCGCGGCCTGGACTGGGACCAGTTGTGCGAGCACTACGTGCCCGAAGTCCTCGCGGCGGACGATCCTTTCGCGATGTGCCAGGAATGGGTCGCGCAGCTCGGCGACGCCCATACCGCCGTGCACGCTTCCCCACGCCCGCTTTCCCTTCCATACAAGGCATTCCACACGACCTTCACGGACGTTCCCGAGGGCAGCGCGGCATGGGAGGCGGGAGTTCGTCCCGGCTGGCGGCTGGACGCACCGCACGAAGAGGATGTCGCGCGGCGCACCGGAGCATCGCCGCACATGCGTCCCTACGCGATCGGCAGGAGACTGCTTTCCGCAACGGAAAGCCAGGAATGGCGCGCGTTCGGGCCGGGAGGCGAAGACGTCAGGTGGACCGAGAAGCCGACTGGCTTGCCCTTCGGCGACCTGGTGACCTGGCAGAAGGACGGCCGGATCAGGATCGGGCAGTGGGTCGCGAAATCGGGGACCGCGGAGGCGCTCGACACGGCGCTGACCGAACTGGCCGACCGCGCGGAGCTGACGCTCGACCTTCGCGGGAACGTCGGCGGGAATGTCGTGCTGGCGTGGGCGACCCGGGATCGTTTCCTCCGCGAGGAAACCGTTCTCGGCTCGGTGCGCTATTGCGTCAACGGAAAGCTCTCCGAGCCGGTGCCCATGATCGGAAAGCCTTCTAGCGGAGTGCGCTGGGGAGGGCGGCTGACCGTGCTCACCGACCCGATGACCTACTCCGCGAGCGAGGATTTCCTGTCGGGGCTACAGGGACTCGACCACGTCCGGGTGATCGGTGAGCCCAGCGGCGGCGGCAGTGGCAGGCCGCGCACGGTGCGATTGCTCCCGGGCTGGACGCTGAACATCAGCACCGTGCTCACCTACGACCGCAACGGTCATTGCGTGGAGAACTCAGGAATACCCGTCAACGTTTCCAGGCAGTGGCGGTAGAAGCGCTGGGCGTCGACCTTCTTGGCGCACTTGACCAGTCGGCCCGTCTCCGAGCGCACGGTGCGGCCCTGGCTCACGCCGGAGGTCACGACCTCGCAGCGCACGTCCTCGAACTCGCACATCTCCGGTTCGGCGAGGTACGACGTGGTGAGGCTGTCCCAGCAGCAGTAGGCGAACCCGGTGGTCTCGAAGCCGCCGAAGGTCATCGCCAGCAGCGACCCGGCGAGATCGGTCAGCGGAGTGCCGTAGTGCGGGCCGAACGACCGCACGAACTCCGACGTGATCGGCACCTGGTCGGTGGCGTCCAAGGGGAAGAGGGTGATCGGAATCCGCGAGGCGAACACGCGGTGCGCGGCCTGCGGGTCCCAGTAGACGTTCCACTCCGCGGTGCCGTCGTGGTCCGGCTCGTCGACATTGCCGCCGACGTCGACGGCACCGCCCATGAAGACCAGCTCGGCGATCTTGGACTCCACCGCCGGATGCGAGTCCAGGCACCACGCGAGGTTCGTCAGCGGCCCGATCATCAGCAGGGTCACCGGCTCCGGCGCGGCGAGCAGCCACTGGGCCAGCTGCTCGTGCGCGGGCAGCTCCGACACGCGGGCCCTGGGTTCGCGCTGGTTGAGCACGGGTAACGCGTCCGCTCGCAGCGCGTCCACCCGCCACTCCAGCGGGAACGGGTTGGGTCCGGCCAGGGTGCCCTCCGCGACGGGCACGTGGTGCGCGCCCGCCAGCTCCAGGATCTTGCGGGTGGCGGACACCGCGGGCTCGACGAGGCAGTCGGCCGGGGTGACCGTGACGCCCTTGAGCGCGATCCCCCGGTACCTGGTCAGCAACGTCAGCGACAACAGGTCGTCGAGCGCGCCGTCGTGGTCGAAGTAGATCGCTCTGCTCACCGGAGGGATTATCGTCAGGCTTCCCCGAGCAGGGCCAGCTCCTGGTCGAAGTCGAACCACAGCTCTTCCTCGCCCGAGGGCACCAGCAGGTAGCTGTCGTTGAGGAAGTCCGCGAGCACCTCGGCGTCCGCGCCGAACCGGGCCTGACCGGCCGGGGTGCTGAACTCGATCTCCACCAGGTTCATCGGGCCCGCGATCGGCCACAGCCGCACGTCGCCCTCCCCGGCCTCGCCGAGCAGGCCGTCGGCGAGCAGGTCACGGGCGAGGAGCCACTCGACGCTCTTTCCGCGCACCGGGTTGAACAGCATGCGGATCGCGTAGGGGTCCCGGGTGGAGTAAGCCAGCTCCACCTCCACGGTGACCGCGGGAGCGAGCAGCAGGTTGAACATCGTGGTGGTGCGGATCTCGTCGTGCTCCATGCCATCTCCCTCGTCCGTCGTGCGGCTTCGGGGAGGAGACGCCGATGCCCGCCGTGCTCTGACGCGGTTCGGGCCACGTCACACCCGATCGTGACAAAAAGCGGCCCCGCTCACAGTCGGAGCGGGGCCGCCGTTGCCGATTCGTGGTCTTCAAGTACCCCGTACCCCCGCTCCGGCGGTCGCTAACAGCTACACACCCTGTACGGGGTTTGTCGCGGTTAGCGACGGTGGGGAGGGGGGTCGGGGGTACTTGAAGACCGCCCTACGTCGGCGTCAGTTGGTATCGCCCGCGAGGGAGAAGGAGCGGAGGCGGTGCGTGGCGGAGACGGTGCCGAGGAGTACGAAAACGCCTGCCATGACCGCCGCCGTCGTCACCGACAACGTGCTCTGCAACAGCGGGTTGCCCGCGATGGTGTCGGTGATCGTGCTGGAGAACTGGCGCACGCTGAGCACCTTCGTGCCGTCCACGTAGGTGCCGAGCAGGTTCTCCCAGATCAGGATGTAGCTCATCCCGATGATCACCGGCCGCCGCGTCACCACGCTCAGCGCCAGGAACAGCGCCGAGTACGCCAGCGCCCCTACCGCGGCTCCGACGAACAGCGCCGTGCCCATGGTCGCGCCGTCTGCGATCGCCCCGGCGACGCCGAGCGGGACGCCCGCGGCCACCGTGGTCACCAGCCAGGCCACCAGCAGCTTCGAGACGATGATGTCCCGGCGCGGCAGCGGCTTGGTCAGGATGTGGGTGATCGTGCCGTCCTCGATCTCCAGGCCGAGCACGCTGCTGCCGACGATCAGCGCGGTGAGCGGCAGCAGCACGCCCAGGCCCATGCCGTTGAGCAGGATCGGTGCCCAGCGTTCCACCGCGACGCCGGTGGTGGTGGCGAACCCGGTCAGCCCGATCAGCAGCACCGGGATCGGCAGCAGCAACAGCGCCCTGCGCCTGCCGAGCAGCGCCCGCAGGGTGATTCGAATGATCATGAGGTTCATGACGCCACCAGGTAGGAGAAGACGCGTTCCAGGGACTCGTCCGAGGGCAGCAGCTGCGAGAGGCGGATGCCCTGCGCCCTGGCCACCTTCGCCAGCTCCCTGGTGAAACCGCCGAAGTCGCTGGCTCGCACCTGCAGGCCCGCCGTGCCCAGCTCCACCCCGGACACCGACGGCAGGCACATCAGCGCGGCGGCCAGGCGCCGGTCGTCGGAGGAGGAGATGACGAACTCGTGCGGGCGGTTGGTCATCAGCCGCCGGATGTGCCGGTAGTCGCCGGAGGCGGCCAGCCGCCCGGAGACGATCACCTGTACGGTGCCGGAGAGCTGCTCGACCTCCTCCAGGATGTGCGAGCTGAACAGGATCGTCCTGCCCTCGCCCGCCATCCGGTGCAGCAGGTCCATCATGTGCATCCGCTGCCGCGGGTCCATGCCGTTGAACGGCTCGTCCAGCAGCAGCACCGAGGGGTCGTGCACCAGGGCCGCCGCGACGCGGGTGCGCTGCCGCATGCCCTTGGAGTAGGTGCCGATCCGCCGGTCCATCGCCTCGCCCATCTCGACCAGGTCGATCGCCCGGCGGGCGGCGGCCTCGGCGTCGGGCAGCTTGTGCAGCACCGCGCTGGCGTGCACGAACTCCCACGCGGTCAGGTAGCCGGGCACGCTCTCGCGCTCGGTGACCAGGCCGAGCGAGCGGTAGACCTCGGGGTTGCGCCAGCTCGGGGTGCCGTTGACCAGCACACTGCCCTGCGAGGGCGCCAGGAACCCGGCCATCATGTGCAGCACGGTGGTCTTGCCCGCGCCGTTGGGGCCGAGCAGGCCGGTCACCCCGGGGCCGATGGTCAGGGTCACGTCGTTGACCGCGACCACGTTGCCGTACCACCGCGACACGGAGCTCAGCTCGATCATGTTCGTGGTCATGCCGACACCTTCCGGTACCTCAGCAGGAGCAGGCCGACCGCGGCGCAGGTGAGCAGGAGCGTCACCACGCCGTGCATCGGTCCCCACACGCCCACGGGGTGGTTGGTCCCCTCCAACAGCCAGTTGTCCACGCCCTGCAGCAGGTTCGCCGGGGTGATCATGCCGACCACCTCGGGGTTGTCGCTGAACTCCGCCAGTCCCTCCGCGATCGGCGCGGTCACCAGGAACAGCGCCAGCACCAGGGTGGAGGCGAAGATCCGCCTGCCGGAGAGCGAGGCCAGCGGCAGCGCGAGCGCGGCCAGCACCACCGAGTGGATCACCACCGCGGCCATGCCCTGGCCGAACTGACCGGCGTGGTCGAGCACCCCCGTCATCCCGTCCTTGGTGGCGAACGCGTTGCCCGCGAACATGATCACCATGGCCGGGCCCAGGGTCAGCGCCACCGAGGAGATCAGCGCAGCCAGCTTGGACAGCGCGTAGTCGGTGCCGCTCAGCGGCCGGGCCAGGTAGAGCGGCATGACGTTGCTGCCGAGGTCGCGGGAGACCAGCTCCGGCGCGACGACGGCGAGCAGGATGATCGCGACGTAGGTCAGGTTGGCGACCAGGTCGACGTAGCCCACCAGCTGGAACCCGGTCTGGGTGCCGACGACCATGATGACCAGCCCGGCGATGCCCGCCGCGGCCGTCAGCGTCCACGGCAGCAGCTTCGCCTTGAAACCGCGGCCGAGGCCGAACGCGGTGCGCAGGCTGTGCACGTACAGCGACCACATCGCGTAGCGCCTGCCGAGCCGCTGGCCCTGGTAGCGCTGGTAGCCGATGTCGTGAATGACACCCTCAGGCGTGCTGGACATCGCCCACCTCCGATCCTGCGACGGGGTCCCGGAACAGGTCCGCGACCTGGTGGCGGCGCTGCTCCAGCCGGTGCAGCGACAGGTCCAGGTCGACCACGGCGTCCCGGATCACGTCGTAGGTCTTGTCGTCGTCGAAGCGCACCAGCAGTTCCCTGCCCTGCTCGCGGACTTCGAGCCCGGCGGCGGCCAGGCGCGCGACGAGCTCGTCGACCCGCTCGTCCACCTCGACCGCGAGGACGCCCTTGTGCTGGGTCATCGCCGACAGCGAGTCCGAGCGCAGCAGCCGCCCGCCCTCGATCGCCACGAGCGAGGTGCAGATCCGCTCGATCTCCCCCAGCAGGTGCGAGCAGACCACCACGGAGATGCCGAACTCGGTGCCGATGCGCTGCACCAGGCCGAGCATGGCCTGCCGGCCCTCCGGGTCGAGCCCGTTGGTCGGCTCGTCCAGCAGCAGCAGCTCCGGGTCGTGCACCAGCGCCTGCGCGAGCTTCACCCGCTGCTTCATGCCGGTGGAGTAGCCGCCGATCGCCCGGTAGCGCTCCTCGTAGAGCCCGACGTGGCGCAGCGTCTCGGACGCGCGTTCCCGTGCGGTCGCCGCGGGCAGCCCGGACATCCGCCCCATGTGCGTCACGAACTCCGCCGCGGTCATGTCCGGTGGCAGGCAGTCGTGTTCGGGCATGTAGCCCACCTGCGACCGCACCTGCTCCACATCGGTGAGGGGGTCCAGCCCCAGCACCCTGATCCGCCCCGCCGTCGGTGCGATCAACCCCAGAGCCAGCTTGATCAGCGTGCTCTTCCCCGCCCCGTTCGCACCGACCAGCCCGACGACGCCGGGCTCGATGCTCACCGTCAGGTCGGCGAGGGCGAGTGTCCCGCCGCCGTACCGTTTTTCGAGCGATTCGCTCTCGATGAGTGTCACGGTGTGCACACTACGGCCGGCGGCCGGGGGACCACATCGGGTTCGGCCCTGGGAATCCCCCTAAGGGCTTGCCCTATTTTCACGACGATCGCGTTGTCCCGCTGGGGAATCAGCTCTCCGATCACCACTCCGCCGGAGACCTCGCCCGCGACCAGTAAACCACCCGAAGTCTGAGAGTCTGTCAGCAACAGCGCCTCCGTTTCTTCCACTGTGGACAGATCAACGTGCGGCCGCACCCAGTCGAGGTTCCGACGGCTCCCACCGCTGACGAAACCGTCCCGCACCGCCTCCCTGGCACCGTCCAAATAGGGCACCGCTGCGGCGTCGACCACCGCGCTCACCCCGCTGGCGCGGACGAGCTTGTACAGGTGCCCGAGCAGCCCGAACCCGGTGATGTCGGTGGCACAGGTGATTCCGGCGGCCACCGCGGCCACCGAGGCGTCCCGGTTCAGCGCGGTCATCGCCTCGACCGCCTGCGGGAAGACCTCGCCGGTGGCCTTGTGCCGGGTGTTGAGCACGCCGATCCCCAGCGGCTTCGTCAGCGACAGCGGCAGCCCGGCGCGGCCCGCGTCGTTGCGCAGGGTCCTTGCGGGGTCAATGATTCCGGTGACGGCCATGCCGTACTTGGGCTCCGGGTCGTCGACGCTGTGCCCGCCCGCGACGTGGCACCCGGCGGTGGCGGCGACGTCCCGCCCGCCGCGCAGCACCTCCGCGGCCAGTTCCATCGGCAGCACCTCCCTGGGCCAGCCCAGCAGGTTCACCGCCACGACCGGCGTGCCGCCCATGGCGTAGACGTCGGAAAGCGCGTTCGCGGCCGCGATCCGGCCCCAGTCATAGGGATCGTCGACCACCGGGGTGAAGAAGTCGGCGGTGGCGACCAGCGCCAGGTCCGGCCGCACGCCGACAACGGCCGCGTCATCCCCGGTGCCCAGACCGACCAGCAGTTCTCCGGCGGGATGCTCCGGCCGCGCCCCGGTCAACCCGGCGACGATCTGCTCCAGTTCGCCCGGCGGGATCTTGCAGGCGCACCCGCCGCCATGGGCGTATTGGGTGAGACGGTAGGAGATCATGCGGTCATCGTGTCAGGATGGTCTTGTGATTCGGGGAGGTGTATCCGGTCTGGTGACCGGCGCGGTCTTCAAAACCGTTGAGCGGCAGCACCTGTCGCTGGCGGGTTCGATTCCCGTCCACCTCCGCTTGCCGGGCCTGCCATGACGGACCCGCGGCGGAACATCCCGCGCACCGACGCCCTCCTCTCGTCTTTCGCCTACGCTGTTGGAGAACTCGGCACGGCCACCGTGAAAGCGGCGATCGTGGCTGCGCAGCAACGGGCTCGCGCCGGCGAGATCGCTCCGTCCGAAGTGGCCTCCGCCGTCGCGGCGGCACTGCCGGCAGGTCCGCGGCGCGTGATCAACGCGACCGGGGTCGTCGTGCACACCAACCTCGGCCGCGCTCCCCTGTCGCCCGCGGCCCGCGCTGCGATCGACGCCGCCGCGGGCACCACGGACGTCGAGTTCGACCTCGCCACCGGGGCGCGGGCGCGACGCGGGCGGAGTGCGCTCGCGGCGCTCGCCGAGGCCGTGCCGGACGCGGGCGGAGTGCACGTGGTCAACAACAACGCTGCGGCTTTGCTGTTGTGCGCCTTGGCGTTCGCACCGGGTCGGGAGATCGTGATCAGTCGTGGAGAACTGGTCGAGATCGGTGACGGCTTCCGCATCCCCGAGCTGCTGCGCTCCACCGGCGCGCGGTTGCACGAAGTCGGGACGACCAACCGCGTCCACCCGCGCGACTACGCCGACGCCGTCGGTCCTTCCACGGGCTTCATCCTGAAGGTGCACCCGTCCAACTTCGAGGTCACCGGCTTCACGTCCACTGTGGACATAGCGGAGCTGACCGGTTTCGGCGTCCCGGTGATCGCGGACATCGGCTCCGGCCTGCTCGCGCCACATCCGCTTCTGCCCGACGAGCCGGACGCGGCGACGGCTCTGCGCGCCGGGGCGAACCTGGTCACGGCGAGCGGCGACAAGCTCCTCGGCGGCCCGCAAGCCGGATTGCTGCTCGGCGACGCCGACCTCGTGGAGCGGCTTCGCCGACACCCGGCGGCCAGGGCACTGCGGGTCGACAAGCTCACCCTTGCCGCCTTGGAGGCCACTCTGCGCGGGCCGCTTCCCCCTGTGCGCCAAGCACTTGAAGCTCCTGTCGAGGCTTTGTTCGAGCGCGCGTCCGCTCTGTCCACGTTGTTGCGCAACGCGGGAATTTCCGCTGATGCAGTGCGCTGTGTGGCGGCCGTGGGCGGCGGTGGCGCTCCGGGTGTCGAGCTGCCGTCTGCCGCGGTGAGCCTACCTGCGGAGTACGCGGAATCGTTGCGGTTGAGCGAAACTCCCGTAGTGGGCCGGATCGAGCGCGGGCGGTGCCTGCTCGACCTGCGCACGGTCCACGACGATTCTCTGTTACTGCAAGCGGTTCTGGGCTGCTGATGCGAGTCATCGCCACAGCCGGGCACGTTGACCACGGCAAGTCCACCCTGGTCCGGATGCTCACCGGCATGGAGCCGGATCGCTGGGCGGAGGAGCGGCGGCGCGGTCTCACCATTGACCTCGGCTTCGCGTGGACAACCCTCGAAGACGGCTCGGAGATCGCGTTCGTCGACGTGCCGGGGCACCGGAAGTTCGTGCCGAACATGCTTTCCGGGATCGGACCGGTGCCAGCGGTGATGTTCGTGGTGGCCGCCGACGAAGGCTGGATGCCGCAGTCCAGCGAGCACCTCGCCGCCCTGGACGCTCTCCGCATCGAGCGCGGCGTGCTCGTGATCACTCGCTCCGACCTCGCTTCGCCGAGCCGTGCGCTCGCTGAAGCGAGGGAACGCCTTGCTGCGACCTCGCTTGCGGGGATCGCGCACGTCGTGGTCAGCGGGGCGACCGGCGCGGGGCTGGACGAGCTGCGTTCGGCCTTGTCTTCGTTGGAGCTTCCGGCTCCGGACACGGCTGCCGATGTGCGGCTGTGGGTCGATCGCTCGTTCAGCGTTCCCGGGGCGGGGACCGTGGTCACCGGCACGCTCACAGGTGGAACATTGCGCGTGGGTGACGAACTGCTGTTAGGCGGTTCTCATGTCACGGTGCGTGGCCTCCAATCGTTGGGGCGCAAGGAAGGTTCGATTCAAGCTGTCGCCCGCGTCGCGGTGAGCCTGCGCGGAGTGGATCGTGACGCCGTCCACCGCGGCGACGCGCTCTTGACGCCCAGCCGATGGCTGGACAGTTCCACTGTGGACGTTCTCGTTTCACACGAATTGCCTTCTCAGGTGACGCTGCACATCGGTTCGGCTTCGGTTCCCGTGAGCGTCCGTCCACTGGGGACCCCTGCGGCACGCCTCACGTTGTCGCGCGCGCTGCCGCTGCGGATCGGAGATCGCTTGCTGCTGCGGGACCCTGGCAGTTCGACGATCGTGGGCGCTTCCGTCGCGGACCTCGATCCCCCTCCGTTGACTCGACGCGGAGCCGCACGGGCGCGCGCGGATGAGCTGGCTTCACCGTTTGAACTCCAGTTGCGACAACGGAAGTTCGTGCACCGGGACCGGCTGCGCGCCATGGGACTGCCGCACGACGGTCCGGAGTGGCGGGTCGACCCGGACCGCTGGGCGAGCTTGACCGAGCGACTCAAGTCCGAAGTGGACAGTTGGCCGCCGCTGGATCCGGGCCTGCCGGTGACCGTGGCACTCCAGCGGCTGAACATGCCCGCGGCACTGATCGGTGACCTGGCGACGGCAGCGGGGTTGCTTGTCGTGGGTGGAAGGCTCCAGCGGTCCGAGAAGGCGGAACTGCCCGCACGCGTCGAAGCCGCGCTGGTGACGCTGACGCGAGAGCTGCGAGCAGATCCGTTCGCGGCGCCGGACGCGCACCGTCTGGCCGAACTCAAGCTGGGGCAGAAGGAACTCGCCGCGGCGGTGCGCGCGGGACGCTTGGTGAAGGTGACGGAAGGGGTCGTGCTGCTGCCGGAGGCCATCGAGCTGGCGCGGCGCGTCCTGGCGCGGTTGGAGCAGCCGTTCACCGTGAGTCAGGCCCGTCAGGCACTGAGTACCACACGCCGCGTCGCCGTTCCGCTGCTCGAAACGCTCAACCGGATGGGCCTCACCGAACGCCTTGCCGATTCCCGGCACGTAGCGCACGTAACGGCTCACGGTCAGTGATCGATAAGCGGCTTGTGGCTGAACAGCAACTAGACCTGATCTCGCCGAGCGGCGGTCGGGTACGGGTGGCGCTCCCGGGCACGGCGCCGGTATCCAGCGTGGTCACGGGCGTGCGGTTCGCCGGTGGGTCTTATGGAACCGGGTTCCAAATGGGACCGCGTGGCTACCACGACTTCGCGTGCACCCACGTCGCCCCGGCAACACCGCGCGAGCGGCTGGTCGTCCACGGCCGCGAAGTGCTGGTCGCGGAGGCGAACGACGGCGAGTCCTCGGTGGCCACGCTGATCGGCACGTACCACGAGCTGATGACCGTCTTCGCCGGACCGGCACCGCGGCGCGACCGGGTGTTCTCACTGTTCAACTCGCTGACGATCACCGACAACAGCGGCGGCATGGTGGTGCGGCCGCGTTCGGCGACGCTGCTCGACACCATGTCCGAGCAGGTCGTCGTGGTGGTGAAGGACTACGGTTCGGTGTCCATTCCCGGCCCCAGGCAGGCGAGTGCGCTCGTGCCGAGGCACGCGGGCGCCCCGACCACGCACGGCGAGGTGTGGAAGGCCGCCTACCCAGGCGGTTTCGCGTTCATCCTGGGCTGTTCGCGCGGCGTGGCCGAGGTGCACCTGACCGGCACCACGCAGGAGCACCTCGACTGGCTCGACGGGATCAACGTGTCGTGGCGGGATGCGAGCTGATGTCTGCTGAACTGGCCTTCTACCTGATCACCTGGGCCGCGATCATCGTGCTGTTCCTCGGGCTCGTCGCGACGCTGCGCGAGGTCCGGCTGCTGCGCGCCGTCGTCATGCGCGACCCGGACGGTTTCGCCGCCGCGCAACCGGATGTGGTGCTCGGCGGGGTGTTCGCCGACGGCACCTCGCGGCCGATCGTCGCCGCCGTGGACTCCGGCTGCCCGCTGTGCCGGGTTGTGGTCGATGAGCTGGCACAACGCGCTCCGCACGCGAAGCTGCTGACGCACGAGTCCCCCTCGGTGTGGAGCGGCGCCGGGCTTGAGATCATCAGCGACCGCGAGGCGTGGCGGGCGGTCTCGCACCTGTCACCGCCGGTGTTGATGCACGTGGACGGCGGCGGGGCCGTGCGGAGGATGACGTTGCCCGTGCGCGTCGAGGAGCTTGACGGCTGGATCGACACCGACTCTGACTTGAAGGGAGCCGTCGATGTCGTTGACGCTCGATCGGATTCCTGACCACGACCAGGCTCCCCCGGCCGCGGAGCCGTCCCGTGCGCTGTCTGGGCTGAAGATCACCGGAGCCCGGCGGACCGTGCTCAAGGCGATGGCGCTCGGCGCGGTGACCTTGGGCGCGTCGGCACTGAGCTGGCCGAGGGCCGCGCGGGCCGAGACCGGCAAGTACGGCATGCAGGGGTGGGACCGCAACGACTGCAAGGACGCCTATCCCGTTGGCTACGAGGTGAAGGGCGACACCAGCGGCGCCTACGTGAACACCTACGGCGCGTGCTTCAACGGCGCCTGGCGGGGCAGCACGTTCTGCGACGGCGGCTGGCACAAGTACGGCACGTGGAACGACAACGGCATCCAGGCCGACCACGCGCCGACCGCAACCGCTTGTGGCACAACGACAACGAAGAACGCGTGGAAGTGGACCACGCCGGACGGGATCGTCTACCGCTGCTCTGACGGCTTCACCACGTACTGGGGCGGCGGGCACACCGGGCAGACCTACCTGACCATTTGCCGGGCGATCGTCTGACATGCGGTGGCACCCGTTGACGATCGCCGTGGGCGTCCTGCTCGCGGCGATCGCCTGCGCGGTGTGGTGGCCGCCGTCGATGTGGCTGCTGATGGGCGCGGCCGCGGGCTTCGCCACCAGCGGCAGCACTTGAAGCAAGAACTCGGCATTCGTGCTGAGCTCGCCGGTCCGGCGAGGTTCCCCTCTGGTGGCGTTCTGCGCCGGTCTCGTCGTCGGCGGTGCGCTGACCGCGACGGGTCTGGTCGTCGTCGGGTCCCTGATCCGCGCGCCACTACCCGACGCTGTCCGCTGGTCGATCGTGGCCGCGGCCCTGGTTCCCGTGCTGCTGCGGGATTTCGGCGTGCTGTCCTTCGCACTGCCGGAGAACCGCCGCCTCGTGCCGGAGAGCGTGTTCCGCCTGGGCCCGCACCTCGGTCCGCTCCAGTTCGGCATCGAGATGGGCACCGCGATGCGCACCTACCTGCCCAGCGGGCTGCCCTACATCGGCGGCCTCGTCGTGCTGCTGTTCGCGCCGCTGCCGCTGGGGTTGTGCGCCGGGGTGGGCTTCGGCCTCGGGCGGGCGCTGATGACCACGTCGAACGTGCGCTACCGCGGCGATTGGGACGCTGAGTGGGCCCGGCACGCCCGCACGCTCGCCGCCCTGATGACCGCCGCCTTCGTGCTCGGCCTGCTCATCCTGTCGTAACCCACGCAGCGTCGCTTTCCCGTTTCGTGCTTTTGGCAGGAGGCCTCACGTAGGCAGTTCCTCTGAGGGGATGTACCCGCAGGCGAGCGGCCCGCGAGGGGGTGGCACCGAGGGGCTTGGGGCGCGCTTGCCCGCACGCTGGGCGTGATGCCCTTGAGTGTCGGTCCCGACTACCGCACGACTAGCCCCAACGCCATGCTGCGCCGCACCCCGACTAGTGCCATAGGAGACGAGATGCGCGGGCGCATGCTGACCGACCTCGGCAGCTACGCCGTCGGTGCAGTTGTCGAATTGGGCAAGCGGAGAGCCGAACGGCTCTTGCACCACACGCAAGCAGCAGTTCGTGAAGAAGAAAAATCCCAGGGGCACAAAAGTGCAGGTGACAGGGGTGGCCTAGTGGGCTAGGCCACCCAGCGCAAAGTTACCATTCAAATGGTAATCTGGTTTTATCTTGCCAGCGGTGCAGGATGCGAGACGGCGGCCTAGTGCACGCACCAGGCCGCCGTCCTACAGTTACTCCAGGTCTGTCCACCAGCCAAAGTAGTCGACCCGGAGTATCACGAGCAGAAGCCTGGCAGCCCAGCTGACCAGGCTTCTGCCATGCTTGGCGGTAAAGCTCCGCGCTCGCGTGAGCACGCGCTTGACCCTCAAGCGGGCAGGCTCTTGGCCACCCGAGTCGTTCGACTTCCTCTCATTCGATCTGGGCAATCTTCACCCTCTTTCACCACTGCAAGCCACCCGTGTGCGACCTACAAGGGCTTGGTGCCGCCTGCGGCTCGCGAACCCGCAGGCAGAGAGAGCAAATTTTCCCAGCCGTCATGAGAATAGCCGAACCATTGGGCCACCTGCGGCGCCGGTCTACCTTGCGGGCTCTCGCAGGAGGAACTGGACCGCAACTTACCAACAACGTTGTCCAATGAAAGGGACAGGAAAGAGGCGTCATGAGGGCCGAATGTCCAGTAACTGTCCAGTCATTGGGCTTGCAGTTGCGCATCGAATCTGCTAGTCGTCACTCATACGAGTGGAATTGTTCTCGGCGAGTCCGCGACATGACCGCCGCATTCGTGCTCAGCCTGCTCCTCCTGTCGTGAAGCTTTTCGGCGTATGCCAACCAGCCGCCGCTCGGTGTCAGACCCGGCTCGCATGCTGGCGTGAGCACCTTGTCGCAGAGGGGGACGCACCATGGAACACACATCCGCGGGGGACGTGAGTGCCGCGCTCAGCTCGCTGGCCGAAGTCATCGACCAAGGCACCGGGCGAGCGAACGGACTGCGCGAGTCGGTCGAACAGATGCAGGCGCAGCTCGGTTCTGCCTGGGCGGGATCGCAGCGGGACGAGGTCCACAACGCCCTGGCCAACACCCACGCCGCCGTCGAGATGGTCACCAGTGGGCTGCACCGCCTGCGGCACTGCGCGACCCTGCTCCGCATGTCGGCGACGCAGTACTGACGCCGTGTCGTACTTGACCGAGGTCTACAAGAGGCTGCGTGCGGCCCGCGACGCCAGTCCCGCGAACGAACTTCGCGCACTCGCGCGCCGCATCCTCGACGAGCATCGACCGGGTTTGGCCGCGGTGTCGGCGGGCAGCGAGAACTCCACGCTGTACGACGTCCGGCAGGGCTTGGAGACCGCCGCCCAGGACTTCCTCGACGCCGCCAACGCACTCGACCAGGTCACCGAGAAGATCAACGCCTATGTCGGCGACGTCTTCCTCACCGGGTCTCCTCCAACAACCCCCTGTGCGGCGCAGGACCGGGAACCCGCCGAGCGCAGCGTCAGCGTCCCGCACCCGGCCCGCGGGCACGCGCCGGACGGGATCGGTGAAGCCCTCGATCACGCCCTCACCAAGGATTGGGCCGTCAACATCGCCCGCCGACTGCCCGAGCGCGTCGGTCCGCGTGACCGAACCACCGGATTGGGTGTGCTCGGCGACGGTTCACACGTGGAGGTCGTCAGCGGCGGGGACCAGGATGCCGTCCAAGCCGAGCTGATCCTTGTCAACGCCTCCCACTTCCCGCGTCCGCGATCGCAGACAGGCGGCTTCGACACGGCGAAGCACGTCGAGACGAAGATCGCCTACCGAATGCGCGAGCAGGGCATCACCTACGCCGCCGTCGTGATCAACAACGAGATCTGCGACGGTGTGTACGGCTGCACGTACGCCGTCCCGGCGATCCTGCCGCGCGGCTACACCCTGGTCGTCTGGGAGCCAGGCGCCACCAAACCGATCCGTCTTCGCGGGAAGGCCCAACCATGAGCAGCGGCGCCGAGCTGATTCTCAGCGCGATCATCGACAACCGCTTCGTCTACGCGCGCACCGGCGCGGAGAAGGCCGAGGTCATCGATCGAGTGGTCGATGACGCACATCCCCGGTGGGCGAGCCTGCTCTACCTCTGGGACCGGCCCTGCCGCAGCATGCGCGCACACGACGTCGAGGAGAACGAGTTCCCGCGGCACCAGATGCGGGTGCACACCTCTCCAGAAGAGGGCTGGGGCGCGATCAACTTCTCCGACGAGGAAGCCGCCTGGGACACCCACAACCCCGCGGTCCCGGACGAGGCGCCACCGATGTACTTCGACCCCGGCCACGGAACCGAGTTCGACCGCAGTGCCACCATCCGACTCGACCTCGTTCGTGCGGCAGTCAGGGAGTTCACCGTCACTGGTGCTCGCCCTACCTGTGTCGCTTGGCAGGCGGCACGGCTGATCTAGTGGCTCGGTTGCCCTAGAAGCGATACGCACGCAGGACTGTCTGCAACACGGAGCCTCCCGCGGCGTCGGAAGCTCCGATCCGCAAGCCGACGAATCCTGACCCGCCGGGGTGCTCGACCACTGCCAATCCCCGTTCTCCCACGCGCAGAACGGGAATGTGCTTCCACGTCACGCCGTCGTCGAACGAAGCCTCCACCGTCAGCGCCACGACATCCGACCGCACCGATCCGGGTTGCCGTTGCACCAGAAGCGAAAGCGGGTGGAGCCGCCCGGAAGCACGGTTCTGATCGTCGACCGGGCCGCTCGCGCGCACCACCATCAGCGGCAGTGGCGCGGTCTTGGAAGCACCTGGCTCGGCGAACGTCCACGTGGTGTCGATCCTGGTTCCGATCACCGACCACGGCACGGAGCGGGTGGCCTCCGTGCGGAGGGTGTACCGGCCAGGGGCGTCCGGGATGGTGAAGCTCGCCATTCCCGCGCCTGGAACGCTTTCTGGGGTGCCGCCCACCCGGGCCAGGGTCGTCGTGCCGGTCATGGCCTCGGCTGGCGAGATGTACTGGTCGGGGTCACTGCCCGACAACAGCGGCATGCCGACGGACAGCTGGTTCCCCGCGCGCTGCACGGCCCAGCCGTCCTCCGCGTTCCCGAACGCCGGTCCCATGGCGGCCTTGTTCCACCCAACCTGGTAGGAGCCGGGCTTGTAGCTCCGGTACGACCACGTGTTCTCCGAGTCGTTCCCGTCCACAAAGGACGCGAGTACGTGCCGCCAGGTGACGTCCGGATGGGCGGTGAAGAACTCCGTGCGCTTGCTCGGAACGGCGTGGTCGGTGGTCTCGTACACGCCGATTCCCGGCTCCTGCACGGCAAGCCGCGCGTAGTCCGCCCGCAGCCCCTTCGCCGGTGCGCCCTGCGCGTGGTACCGCGACTCCACCTTCGCCAGCTCGTGATCACGCACGCGGTAGGTCGTGTTCGCCGGAATCCTGCCGCGCTCGAGGAAAGCCAACTGGTACGTGGCGGACGAATCGACGAGCCCGACGCGGAACGTGAACGCGTACGTGTGGTCGGAGACCTGTGTTTCCGTGCCCACCGCGTACAGCTGGTGTGCCGGGCCCGCCGTCCAACCGAGGGAGCTGATCCGGTCGCCCTTGCCGGAGAGCAAAGCGACCTGGCCGAACTTGAACTTCGCGCCCTGCCGGTCGACGGCGGCGCGGATCGGCTTGCCCTGCCTGGCATCCAGGGTGACGACAGCGTCCTTGCCGACCACGAAACCGGTCTTGGACAACGCCGTCACGGCGAGCGGCTGCGCCTTGTTGGCGGGGTCGTCCGACAGGTCGAACGCGTTGATGTCGTAGCGCCCCTTCGGCAGCCGCGCGGTGCCGTTCGGGCGAAGTCCATACGCCGCACCGGTTTCGGTGTTCACCGCTTTCGCGACGCCGCCGTTGGGCCGTCCGGTGCGGCTGATCAACTCGACCTTGAGGTCGTAGCTCTCCCCTTCCAGCACTGCCGCAAGTGCCGTCTGCACAACGGTTCCCGGCGCGGTGGCCGTCAAGCGACCGCCGTGCCTGCCCGCGGGTTTGCCGACAGGGTCGGCCACAACACCGACGCTGGCCGTGCCGTTGGCGGGCACGGTGATCTTTGGCGAGGACGGAGTGAACGGGCCAGCTGCGGCCAGGTCGAGGGTGACCGGAGCCGCGCCGTCGTTGCGGTAGGTCACGGTCTTGGAGTCGGATCGCTTGTACGGCCAGGAAAGGAAGCCGAAGCTCACGCCGCCGGAGATCGCGGTCACCTGCTGGGTCACCGCGCGACCGATGTCCAGCCTGCCCGCTCCTTGTTCCAGGGCGTCCGCGGTCGGTCGGGCCGATCCGGTCAGCGCGGCCTTGAGGCGGTCCGCCTTCCAGTCCGGGTGCTGCTGGGCCAGGAGCGCGGCGGCACCGGCAGCGTGCGGCGCGGCCATCGACGTCCCGGAGAGCGTCGCGTACAAGGCATCGACGGGTGCGAGATCACCGTCCCGAGTACCGGGCGCACGCGCGGAGACGATCTCGGCTCCGGGTGCGGCGATGTCCGGCTTCACCGCCAGGTCCCCGGTGCGCGGGCCGCGCGGCGAGAACGGGCTCGTGGTGTCCTCTTTGGACACACTGCCCACGGCGAGCGCGGCGTCCGCGGAGGCCGGGGCGGTCACGGACGCGAGCGGGTCCGCGCCGTCGAGGTTGCGGTCGTTGCCCGCCGAGACGACGAACAGCGTGCCGTGCTGGGCGGAAAGCCGGTTCAACGCCTGGGAAACAGGGTCCGTGCCATCGGTGGCCGCCCCGCCGAGGCTGAGGTTGACCACCTTGGCCTTCGGCGCGATCCACTCCATCCCGGCGATCACCGCGGAGTCCGGGCAGCCGTGGTCCACGCACACCTTGCCGCTGATCAGCTTCGTGTCCGGCGCGACGCCGCGGTAGACCGAGGAAGCGCTCGCGATGATCCCCGCGACGTGCGTGCCGTGGCCGAGGTCGTCGCGCGCGTCCGGCCGCGTGCCGGTGAAGTCCTTGGCCTCCACCACTTTCCCGGCCAGGTCGGGGTGGTCGGCCTTGATTCCGGAGTCGAGCACGCCGACCGTGACACCCTTGCCGGTGAACCCGGACTGCCACGCGCGCGGCGCTCCGACCCGTGGGACGCTCGTGTCGACGGCGGGCTTGCCGATGCCGTCCAGCCACACCTGGGTGGGCGAGGCCGAACGGGTCACCCAGTCCCAGAAGTCCTTGGTGCGCTTGGGATTCTGCCGCACGGCGATGCCGCCGACGCTGGGCAGGTCGCGCACCTTGGTCACTCCGGGCGGCGGGGCCGCCGAGGTGACGATCAAGGGCGTGTCGTCCCGCCTGCGCCGGGTCAGCTCGGAGACGTTGAACAGGCGGCGGTCGACGCGGCCCGCGGCCACCAGCGCGCTCGCGTCGGAGGGGATGACCGAGACGTCGGCCGCGCCGGGACCGGCCTCGCGGATGAAGCCCACGTGCTCCCGACCGGGCCCCGGGGTGATCATCACGCCCGGTGCGCCGCCGGGCTGCCGCAGCAGCCGGACCTGATCGCCGGTGACCAGCGTGACGGCTCCGGCGAGATCAGCGGTGGCGGGCGCGGCGGTGGCCGGGACGATCCCGGCCAGGACCGCGAGGACCACCGGCGGCACGAGTCCAGTCATTCTCACGAGGGGTACTTCGTCGCTCACACACAGTGTTGTTACAGGCTATCGGCGGGAACGCGCGAGCCCCGCGGCAACGGCGCTGATCACAGCCCCGGCGCCGAGCACCGAGGGCACGCCGACACGGGCGACCTTGCGGCCGGTGCGGAAGTCCTCGACCTCCCAGCCCTTGGCCCGCGCGATGCGGCGCAGCCCGGAGTCCGGGTTCACCGCGACCGGCGTGCCGACCGCGGTCAGCATCGGGACGTCGTTCTGCGAGTCGGAGTACGCGGTGCAGCGCCGCAGGTCCAGCCCCTCGCGGGCGGCGAGCGCGCGCACCGCGTGCACCTTCGCCGGACCGTGCATCAGCCCGCCGACCAGCCGTCCGGTGTAGACGCCGTCGACGCTCTCCGCCACCGTGCCCAGCGCCCCGGTCAGGCCGAGCCGCCGCGCGATGATCGTGGCCAGCTCCACCGGGGTCGCGGTGACCAGCCAGACCCGCTGGCCCGCGTCGATGTGCTTCTGCGCGAGCGCCCTGGTGCCCGGCCAGATCTTGTCGGCCATCAGCTCGTCGTAGATCTCCTCGCTGACCGCCGACAGCTCCTCGACGGTCCGACCGGCCACAAAGGACAGCAGCTGGTCCCTGCTGGAGTCGATGCTGGCCTGGTCCTCGCGCCCGCCGACGCGGAACTTCAGCTGCTTCCAGGCGAACCCGGCCAGCTGCGCTCCGGAGACGTACCTGCGCGCCACCAGACCGCGCGCGAAGTGGAAGATCGACGCGCCCATCATCATGGTGTTGTCCACGTCGAAGAACGCCCCGGCCGTCAGGTCCAGCGCCGGGCCATCCCCCACCGGCCCCACTACGGCGGCCTCCGCCGACGCGGCACCGGCCACCGCGGCCAACCGCTCCAGTTCCGGCTCCTGCACGGGTTCTCCCGCTGGCTTCCTCACCGGCATGCGCACCGCCTTCCCCAATGCTCCAGCCTATCCGGACACCACCCGGCCGCCCCGATCGACCTCTTCAGTGCACGCTGAGATCCCCAATGACTCATTCAGGGACTCCAACGTGCTGAATGAGTCATTGAGGTACTTCGCGAGCCCACGTTGTGCTGGCCGCCGCGACCCCGTGCCTCTGGCGGCGGCTCGGCCTCAGCCGCCGCTTCGGACACATACCGGGCGTCCGAGGGCACTCAAACCCACGTTATGAGCCCGAAACGAGGGGGTTTGCCCTGAACGAGTCGTTCAGGGACCTCAACGCCCCAAACGCGTCATTCGCCGCGTGGAGAGTGGACTGAATGAGTCATTGGGGGAGCTCAAGTGCCTCAATGACTCATTCAGTGCGCTGGAGTACCTCAATGACTCGTTCAGGGCAAAAACGTCGGGTCAGGCCTTGGTGGCGGAGAGGGCGGTCCACCTGTCCCACGGGTAGGCCCAGAAGTCGGCGCCCTTGGCGGGGAGGTCGATGGACGAGCCGGTGACCACGACCGGATCGCCTTCCAACGCGGTGGCGTAGTAGTCCTTGGCGTCCTTCATCGACAGGTTCGCGCAGCCGTGCGACACGTTGTTGCGGCCCTGGCTGCCCACGGAGTCCGGGTTGGCGTGGATGAACTCGCCGTGGTTGGACATCCGCAGCGCCCAGTGCGCGTTGAACTCGAACTGCTTCATGTAGTACTGCTCGTGCTTGGCCATGATGAAGTAGCGGCCGTTGCGGGTGACGAGCTTCGGGTCGGACTCGCGGCCGAAGCTGGCGGGGTAGTTGCGGAACTCCTTGCCGTCGCGCTCGACGATCAGCCGGTGCTGGTCGGTGTCGGCGCGCACGAGCTGGTGGCGGCCGATGACGAAGTTCGTGGTGAAGTCGTTCTTGCCGTAGGCGTTGTTGCCGAAGTGCACGCCACGGAGTCCACTTCGGACGGTCACGCGCGTTCCGGGCTGCCAGTACTCCTTGGGGCGCCACACCAGGTTCTCGCCGTCGATCCAGCCCCACGAGCCCTCGACCTCGGGGGTGGTCTCGACCGACACGGCCTTCTCGACGGCGGCGCGCTCGGTGCTCTTGACGCCGGGAGAAGGGAAGACCAGCCACACGGGCTGCGCGACGCCGTAGCTGCCGCCCTCCGTCACGCGGGGACTGACGGTGACCGGCACCCGTGGCTTGACGGTGCGGAAACTGCTGTTCACGGGCAGCGGCTTGCCGTCGGAGCCGGTCGCAGTGCCGGAGAAGCTGTACTCGGCGTCGAAGTCGGGCTTCTCGGTCGCGGTCCAGGTGCTCTTGTCGTCGGAGAGCTTGCCAGCCAGCTGCTTGCCCTCGGCCCCGGTGAGCCGGATGTCGCCGAGGGTTCCGCCGGTGACGCTCACCTTCAGCGGTGCGGCCGGGGCCACTCCGGTCGCCTTGTCGGCGGGCTCGACGACGACCTTGCTCTCCGGCGGCGCGGCCACGTTGGCTGCCTGCTGCGCGGGCGAGCCGGTGGTGCACGCACTGAGCCCCAGTGCCGCCACAACGGCTAGTCCGATCGCGATCGACTTGGCTCGCGCCATGTGCGTCTCCCCTGTGGTGATGGTTTCGCAGAGATGACGCGGTGCGCGGCACCCGGGTTGTGTGAGCAGCCGCACAAGCTAACTTTCCGTTGTGATGCAACTTTGGGCGAGTGACCCGTGGCGCCGCGAGGCCGTTGCCTGGATGGACGCGCAGCTGGTCAGGGCGGGGATGGTCCGCACCGGCGAGGTGACGCAGCCGCGGGTGCAGTCGTGGGCGACGGTGCTTCGGGCGGAGACGAACCAGGGCGTCGTGTGGCTCAAGGCGTGCGGTCCGGGCACCGCGTTCGAGGTGCCGCTCTACCCGCTGCTGCACCGGCTCGCCCCGGACCGCGTGCTCACCCCGATCGCAGTGGACCTCGACCGCGAGTGGCTGCTGCTGCCCGATGGCGGGCCGACGATGAAGGACAGCCCGCGCGATCTCGCGGAAGTGCTTGCGGGGTATGCGAAACTGCAACGCGACCTGGCCCCGCACGTCGACGAGCTGCTGGCGATCGGCGTCGTCGACATGCGTGCGGCGATCATGCCGAAGCGGTTCACCGAGGCCATGGAGGCGGTCGGCGCCTACGTGGAGCGGCGCGGTGGCGAGGCCGAGCGGACCACGTTCGACCAGCTCGTGGCCTTCGAGGACACCTACCGCGAGTGGTGCGAACGGCTCGCCGAGGACCCGATCCCGCCCAGCCTCGACCACAACGACCTGCACCAGAGCAACGTCTTCGCTACCGGCGCGAAGTTCTACGACTGGGGCGACAGCGTGGTGGCGCACCCGTTCGCGAGCCTGCTGTTGCCGTTGTCGCGCAACGAGGACCACCGAGTGCGCGATGCCTACCTCGCCGGGTTCGGACCGCCCGCGGAGCTGGTCGCGTCCGTCGAGCTGGCTTGCCGGGTCGGCAAGGTGGCGAGGACCCTGGTGTGGATCAGGGCCCTGGGCGGCGACGTGGACCACGAGTATGCGAGCGCCCCGCTGGAGCACATGGCGTCGCTACTGTCGGAGTCCTACCTCTTGTAAGCGGCGATCAAGGTCTCTCCGATGGCGACCTGGGCCGCGTTCAGCTCGGGCTCGCCGTCCTCGATGTCCCACAGGCAGTTCTGCAGCACGCGAGCGAGCGTCCAGCCGAACGCGCGCTGCCGGTCCAGCCCCAACCCCTCGGTCATCAGGTCGAAGCGCCTGCGGACCACACCGGCGACGTCACCGGAGGCCACGACCTCGTCCCACCGGTCCGACAGCGCGGGCATCAGGTCGAACCCGGGATCACCGACGAGCGGCTCCGGGTCGATCACCAGCCACGGTTCGCGATCGGTGCCCGGCAGCGGCGCCAACACGTTGCCCTGGTGCAGATCCCAGTGCAGCAGCTGATCTCCCGGCTCGTCGACGAGGTCCCGGACGACACCGGCACAGGTGTCCAGCAACGCCTGTTCATCCGGATTGGACAGTCGAGGCACATCCTCCAGCATGGCGGCCGCGACGTCGCCCAACCGTCGCAGCCCGGCGGGCGGCGGAACCGAGCCGATCCGGGCGAGGAGGTCGGTCAGGATGCGCAGCGCCGCCCACTCATCCTCCATAGTGGACAGTGGGCGGGCGTGGTCGAGCCGTTCCAGCAGGAGCGCCCTGCGCGAGTGGTCCTCGGCGAGCAGCCGCACCGCTCCGTCACCGTCCCACGCGCGCAACGCGGCTGCCTCGCCCGCGTTCTCCTCGGTGACCCGGCCGATCTTGAGCGCGGCGGCCGCGCCGTCCGCGTGCCGCACCGGCAGGACCAGCGAGGCCATGCCGTGCCCCGGCGCGCCATCGGGCCGCAGCTCCCACCGGTCGAGGTATTCGGCGACGAAGCGGGGCAGGTTGTCGAGCCAGGTCTGGTCCTGCCCGCTGTGCAGCCGGACCAGACCGGCGGGGAGAACGGTGGTCATGCCGACCTCTTGTAGATCTCAGCGAGGATCTGCCCAACGGTGACGGTCTCCGGCCACGGGAAGAACTCCTGCTCCAGGTCGTGCAGGCAGTTGTCCAGAACACGACCCAGAGCCCAGCCCGCCGTCCGGCGCCGGTCCAGACCGAGGCGCTCCACCATCAGGTCGAAGCGCCTGCGGACCACGCCCGCGACGTCACCGGAGGCGACGACTTCGTCCCACCGGTCGACCAGTGCGGGCAGCAGGGCGTAGCCGGGATCACCGACCAGCGGCGCCGGAGCGATGACCAGCCAGGGTTCGCGGTCGAAGCCCGGCAACGGAGCCAGGACGTGGCTCTGGTCCAGGTACTGGTGCAGCAACTGGTCCCCTGGCTCGTCACGGAGGTCGTGAACGGCTCCGGCACAGGCGTCGAACAACGCTCGGTGGTCCGGATCGGGCATTCGCGGCACGTACTCCATCATCTCCGCCACGACCTCGGACAGCCGCCGCACTCCCTCAGGCGGGCGGGCGGAGCTGGTCCGGGCGAACAGCTCGGCCAGAACGTCGAACGCGGCCCACTGGTCATCCACAGTGGACAGTGGCCGGGTGTGGTCGAGCCGTTCCTGCAGCAACGCCCCCCGTTCGTAGTCCTCGGTGAGAAAGCGCACCACGCCGTTCCCGCCGTAGGCGCGCAGCACGGCGGCATCTTTCCGGAGTACGACGGCGGCCCAGCTGGTCCTGACTTTCAGCAGGGCGGGCGAGCCATCGGCGCAGTGCACCCGCTGGACCAATGAGCACGCATGGCTCAGCTGGAGAGGACCGTCGGGCGACAGCCGCCACCGGCCGAGGCACTCGGCGAGACGGCGCGACGCGTCGTCGAACCAGTCCCGGTCAACGTTGTTCACGCCTCCAGTGTGAGGTAGTCGTGCAACACAGTTGCGGGCGCGAGGGTGAGGTCGGTCAAGATGTGGCTGGCCAGGACGACCTCCCGCACCGGGAGGTCCGCGAGCGGCGCGAGCACGTGCTCGAACAGCTGGAGCCGCGCGGGACCGGTCCACGCCTGCTTCACGGTCACGTCGGCGATCTGCGTGCGCACCAGCTCGGCGATCCTGGGCCGCGCGTCGTAGCCGGGCACGATCTTCATCATGTAGGTCGGCACGGTGATCTGCCGCAACGCGTCCTCTTCGGACAGTGGGTGGTGCTTGTACCCCATGGTCGCCGTCGCAACCCGCAGGGACCCGATGTCCAGCGTGCCGACGAGTGCCCCGCTGTCCACCTGGAGCCGTGCCTCACCAAGGCTTTTCGGATAGGCCGAGAGTTCGCGCCCGCAGGCGATCGCCGCGAAGCTGTTGAGGTACATGGCGTGGAGGTACTCGCCGCGTTCCTCACCGAAGCGCACCGGGATCGCGATGCCCGCTTCGGTGTACGGCCCGAAACCCCCGACATCGCCCATGTGCATGACCTCGAAGCGCACCAGCGGTTCGTCGATCTCCAACGGTTCTGGGACGATCGCGCACAGTGCGTCGAGATCGGTGCGGTAGAAGATGTTCAGGTACTCGCGGTCGGTGAACCGGTACACACCAAGCGGATAAGCGGGCGCGGCCAGCGGCGTCGTCACCTTCGCCAGGACGTCCTCAGCGCGCATCGCCCCTCCTCAGGGTCAGGCCGAAACGGGAGCCGTGGAACGCGTTCACACCGTCCACCGCGCACACGATGTCCGCGATCAGCGTGGGCTCGTCGCCGCCCCTGACCTCCGCCACGAACAGCTCGTACACCAGGCGCTCGTTGGCCGGGGTGATCTGCTTGCCACAACGCCAGTCATAGGTCTCGCGCTGCACCGGTTCGAACCGCCAGCCGTCCCGATCGACGGTGAATCCCAACGCTGCCAGGTAGAAGGCCATCGCCTGGAAGCCGCCGTCGACGATGAGGTTGCCCGGCATGCACGGATCGTCCCGGAAGTGCCCGTCGAAGAACCACGCGTCGTCGGCAACCGGCGTCTCCACTCGGAGATAACCGCGGCCCCAAGGACCACCGGCCGGATCGAACTCGGTCACCTCGTGCAGCAACCAGGTTCGTTCGCTGCCCAGCCGCGGCGAGCTGCTGTGCGACCGCAGCTCCGCCCGGCCGAAGCACTCAGCGGCGCGCCCGTTGGCGAACGCCAGCATCTGGTGCGGCGCGAACTTTCCAGGTGAGCAAGCGTTCGACGGCGTGTCCAGCGGGGCGTCGGCCGCAGGGACGTGCTCGGCCGGGTTCCACGGGACGCCCGGTGAGCTCGCCAGGGCTTCGTCGGTGAACAGGCCGCTGCGCGAGCGAACGGTGACACGCAGCT
The DNA here is from genome assembly GCF_024213555.1 of Allokutzneria sp. A3M-2-11 16. Lineage (GTDB taxonomy): Bacteria > Actinomycetota > Actinomycetes > Mycobacteriales > Pseudonocardiaceae > Allokutzneria. The sequence goes on from NZ_JANAVO010000004.1 coordinate 194,028, forward strand.
CGTTGCCAACCCAGTAGTCGTAGCGGCACGCGAAGATGATCAGTCCGTTGTACTCGCTGTGCCCGTCGACGTTGACCTCACAGCTGATCACCTCGCCAGCCCGCGCGGGACTGCCGACGTAGGTCAGCTCCGCGTCCAGCAACCGGTAGTTGCGGTCCCCGGAATGGCCGAGGTCCGCGCCCAGCCAGCTCATCAGCACCAGGGTGCCCTGACCGGTCTCCACCATCAGCCCTGGCGGCAGGTACCCGGTGTGGTCCAGGTACCAGGCGTCCGGGTGCACGTCGGTCTCGGTCCTGATCACGCCCGCGCCCATGGAAGCCTGTTCCGCCTCCATCTCCAGGACGCGGTCGAACAACAGCATGGGCGGCTGCGGAAGGCGAATGTGCCTGCGGTGGTCGTCCTGCGCGGCGAAGCGAGGACCGAAGACCCGCGAAACCGGCCCAGCACCAAGGAGAAGCAGGTCCTCACGATCGAAGACCAGCTTCTTCTCCGGCTGCCGCCCCATCAACGCGATCGCCGTCCGAGTCTGGAGTTCGAGGAAATGCCGGTGCACCTCGGTGTGCTGGGTGAGCACCGCCGCGTGCGCTGCGGCCACCCGTTCCCGTTGCGCCATAACGAAGCTGACGCGATCCGGAGCGACAACAGCCGGAGTAGCAACCGGGACTGGTGCGAACCGCAGCTCCGGCAGGCGAACCTCGCTCCACTCCACCGGGAACCGCATGGTCTTGCCGATCTCCGCACGCGGGCGGCGCATCCGCTCGAAGAACTCCGCCGCGGCAACGGGAACTCCGGCCGCGACGAGTTCAGCCAACGCGAAGCCGAACTGGCGCAGCCCTCGCCCGTCCGGCGCATCCAGCGCAACAGCCAGGTGTTCACGATCGCCAAGGGTCCGACGAATCCATCCAGTGCACAGCCCCTGCGGACCCAACTCGACGAACACGCGCACACCGTCGGCCCACGCGCGCTCGACCACTTCGGCGAACCGCACGGTGCTGACGCCCTGCGCGCTGACCGCCTCTGCGGCGCGCTCCGACGTGGCCGTGTAGGACTCCGTGGTAGCACCGCTGTAGAAGCGAACACCGGGGATGTCGCGAGCGGGCTGAGTGGCGAAGTCACGCCACGAAGCGCGCACCGGCTCCAGCTCCGGCACGTGCGCCGCGAAGTGGTAGCCGATCTTGATGGACGGCAGACCCGTGCGCGCCAACAGCATCGAGCAAGCCTGCTCCGGGCCACCCACCACGCACACGTCCGGCGCGTTCTCCGCCATCACGTGCACGCCGGGGTAGTCGTCCAGTACCGCGCTAACGGAAGCGGCCGGACCGTTGACCAGGTGGCTGGCCCACCGGTCCTCGGTGATGCCCGCCCGCTGCCACTGCTCCCGCAGCGCATGACAGTCGCCGGTGAGATCGTTGAGAAGCGAGTTCTCGCGGAAGTCGTTGTTCCACTTGGTGATGTCCGGCCAGACGCCCATCACCGTCAGCCCCACCGGTTCCCCGGCGGAGTACCCGATCACCGCACTGGGCCGCAAGCCCAGCGAGTCGGTGATCTCCTTGTGCAGCATGCTGAACTTGCCGAGGTCGACTATGTCCTCGACCACCGACGGCGGCCGGCCGCCGGGCGGGGTGAGCGGTCCGCCGAAGCGCTCGGACGCGGAGGCGACCGCGTCCGGGAACGCCAGCCACAGCTCACGGCCCATGTCCGGGTACACCGCGGCACCGTTGGTGAACACGAACGCGATCTCTCCGCCGAGCGGCTCGTCCCGGTACGCGACGCCCGCGGGCTTCACTCCCCCGTCGACGAGCCAACGCCGGGCACGTTCGATCGCCTTGCCCCGGTCGCCCTCGATCACCACCGCGAGCCTGGCTGGACCGCTGTCCGACATGTCACCGGACTCCAGTGCCGCAACGACTTCAGCGCGGTCGCGGCCCGAGTAGACCTCCAGCGTGGGCTCGTCCGCGATCCACGGCTCGGGAGTTCCCGCCGCGCGCAGCCGAACCCGGGTCCTGGGCGCTTCGAGCGGGTCCACAACGACCTCTGCGGTCTGCAATCCCACGACGGGCGTCGCCGGAGAACCGGCCTGCGGGAGCGCTCCGTGCCGCAACGCCGTAGCCGCCATAGCGACACCGACGAGCCCGACCGCCGCGTGCGCCGATCCGAAGAAGTCCACAGTGGACTCCTCGACGATCAGGTCAGCGGGCTGGGAATCGTCCTGGTCCAGCAAAGCGATCACGCGATCACCGTCACGCTCGGCGTCGCTGAGCCGCTTCAACACCAGCGCAACAGCCGCATCACCCGGCGTGGTCTCGCGACCGAGCTCGCGGAGTGCCGCCTGGTGCACCGGATCTCCGGAGAGGTCGACCGCACCGACGACCGCCGCATCGGCCTCACCGAGCCGCAAAGCGCGTGCGGCGAGGTCGAGCGCCACCAGACCGGAGGCTTCCTCCGCCGACACCGTGTAGCCCGGCCCGGCCAGGTCCAGCTGCGCGTTGATCCGGTTGGCGACGAGATTCGGCATCGCACCAACGGAAACGGCCGCGGTGTACGGTCCCGCGATGGCTTCGCGGAAGGCAGCCGCATCACTGGTGTCCGCGCCCGCGTCCTCCATCCACTGTGGAACGCGAAGCCGGGCGCAGTACCTGGTGCCCGTAAGGTCCGTGCCCATGCCGACGAGCACAAGCGTGCGCTCGCGCGGCAGCTTCACATCGCGAACGGCCTCGCGAGCGGTTTCCAGTACTACCAACTGCTGTGGATAGGCGCGCTCCAGGTCGCGCGGCGGGAAGCGCAGTCCCGCAAGGGACAGGTTGACGTCACGGCGCAGGTTCCGGCGGCGGTTTCCGGTGAGCACATCCCTGCGGAAGTCCTCCGCGTCCGCGCCATCGGCCACCTTCGCGCCGATCGCCACGATCGCCACCGGATCTAGTCGCTTCGGCGGCACCGGAGCCTCGATGACCCCGACGTTCTCGGTCCAGCCGTCCACAACGAGATGGGCGTTGTTGCCGCCGAAACCGAACGCGCTCACCCCCGCGCGCAGCGGCCCGGTCCACTCCTCGGTCTCGGTCACCAGGCGGATCGGAGTTCCGTCCAGCGCGGAGATCGGCTCGTCGGCGTCCAGGGTCGGCGGGCGGAGCCCGGCCCGCATCCCGCCGATCACCTTGAGCAGACCGGCAACGCCCGCGGGGGCGAGCACGTGGCCCAGGTTGGACTTCGCGGAACCGATCGGCAGGCTCGCGCTCGCCGCGAAGACGTTCGCCAGCGACCGCACCTCGATGGAGTCACCGACCGGGGTTCCGGTGGCATGACACTCCACAAGGGACACTGTCTCCGGCGCGACACCCGCGATCTCGTATGCCTGCCGCATCGCCCGCTCCTGCCCGTCTTGCGCAGGTACGAGCAAACCACCGGTCCGGCCGTCGTTGGACAAGCCGACACCGCGCACCACACCGAAGATGGGCATGTCCTGGCGCACCGCGTCGGCCAGCCGCATCAACGCGACCATCCCGGCGCCCTCACCGAGCACGAGGCCGTCGGAGTCGCGGTGGAACGGACGGCTCCGCCCGGTGCTGCTCGTCGCCGAGAGCGCGGCGAAGTTCACTTGCAGGATCAGCTGATCCGCGCGGTTCACCGCCCCGGCTAGCATGAAGTCCGCGGAGCGGTCGAGCAGCCGGTCGCAGGCGAGCTTGATCGCGTAAAGCGAGGAGGCGCATGCCGCGTCGAGCGCGAAAGACCCGCCGTCCAGCCCGAGCGCCTTGGCCGCGAGGTGCGCAGGAAGTCCTGCGGAGAAACGGTTTCGAGCGTCCGGCCGAACGCGATCGCCACGCAGGGCAGGGGTTCCGTCGAGCAACACGTGCTCGGCGAAGCCCGCCATGGCCTCCGGCGGCATGCACAGGTTGCCGAGCACGAGTCCGGACCGGGACGGGGCGGCGCCCAGTCCGGACTCGCGCAGTGCTTCGCGACCGGCGTGCAACACCCACTGGAACAACGGATCCAGGGCGAGCACGAGTGGGGGGTCGATCGCGAAGCCGGAGGGGTCGAACACGGCATCGAAGCCGCGCACGTACCCGCCGACGTCGGAATAGGTGCGGTCGACGGTCTCGGTGTCCGTCGCCATCGCCCACTGTGGACCGAGCCCCCACCGGTCGGGTGGCACGGTGGACAGGCTCTGCCTGCCCGCGGCGAGGTTGTCCCAGTACTGGTCCGGGGTGAACGCGCCGGGCAGCACGCAGCCCCGGCCGACGATCGCGATGTCCACGCTGGTGTTCTCTTCCCGGGTCACTGGATCTGCAGGCGGGCGCGGAAGCTCGGCGCGTCGCCGACCTCGATGTCCACCACGGAGGCGTCGATCCGCTTGCCGCGCACCGGAATCCGGCTACCCGAGCCGGTGAGTCCCGGCAGCGGCAACGTGCCGAGCTGCTGCACGTCGTCGAGGACGACGCTGTCCAGCTCGGGGAACCACGTGCGCGCGGCCCGGCTCATCCAGTCGACCGCGGTCGTGGCGGTCACCCCGGTGTCGGCGTGCCCGACCAAGTCGGGGTGGGTCGATGCGTGCAACCGCACCTCGACCGAGGGCGGGTCCTGGTTCCGGCCGGTCATCACCGCAACGCCTTCGCCCGCGGTGATGATCACGCGCACGTCGTTGCCCGCACCGGTCACCTCGTCGGTGAAGGCGGCCCCGCCCTCAGCGAGCGGGATCAGCGCGATCTCCCTGCGGCGGAAGAACTCCTTCAGCGACGAGTCGACCATGCCGCCCTCCCACGGCCCCCACGCGATGGAGCGCACCAAGCAGTCCGGCCTGCGAACGCTCTCCGCGACGGCGACGTGGTTCAGCGTCTCGTTGGCCATGGCGTAGTCGCTCTGCCGGTCGCTGCCGAAGGTGCCCGCCACCGAGGAGAACAGGCAGAGCATGGTCAGCGGGTCCTCGGCGGTCGCGTCCAGCAACGCGCGCAACCCGGTGAGCTTGGTGCTGGTGACGAGTTCGTACTGCTCGTCGGTCTTCTCGACCAGCGGGTGGTCCTCGATCACGCCCGCCGCGTGCACGAGCCCGGTGATCGGCCCCCACTGCTCGCGAACGGTGGCCAGAGCGACGGCCACCTCGGCGCTGTCCCGGATGTCCACGGCGTGGTAGCTGACCTCGGATCCCGCGTCCCGCAAGGCTTTCAGGTTCGCGTGCACCTCGCGGTTGGCCAGCACGCCGCGCACCCTGGAGCGCACCACGCCCGGCGCCGCGCGCTCGTGCCGCGCGACGGCCTGCACCAGCGCGGACTCATCGGTGATCCCGGCGAGGTAGTCCGGCTCGTCCGCGAGCGGACTGCGGCCGAGGATCACCAACCGTGGCCGGTGTGAACGCGCCAGCGCCAGCAACCCGGGAGCGGTCACGCCGCGCGCCCCGCCGCCGACCACGATCACCGACTCCGGCCCGACCGCGGTGCCCGGAGTGCCGTCGAGCTCCTGGGCGACCGCGCGCAGCGTCAGCCTGGTCCCATCGGCCCGCAGACCAACGTCCAAAGTGGACCCACCGGAGAGCAGCTCGCCGACGATCGCCTCCGCGATCTCGTCGGGCGTGCGGCCACCGCGCTCGCAGTCGATCGCACGGACGCTCGCGTAGTCCCATTCCTTGGCCACCACACGGGAAAGCGCGGAGATTCCCCCGAGCCACGCGCGGTTCGGGCTGCGCCCGTCGAGCCCGAAGTCCCCGCCGGTGTCCTGCACGGTGACGAAGACACCGCCCTCAGTGGTGAAGGTGGCGGCAGTGCGCCACGCCGTCTGGTAGGCGTCGCGGTGGATGGTGAGGGCATCGTCGATCGACCTGATCTCCGCGAGTCCGCCGAGGTGCACAACCCCGTTGGCGTCGGCCGGAACCTCGGTCACGACCTTGGCGGCGATGCCCCGCGCGGTGAGCTTCGCCGCGACGCAGTCGGCGATCCCCCCGCCGTCCTCGGTGACGTAGAGCGGGAAGTCGCCCAGCCCCACCATGGCCAGACCCGGAGCCGGGGTGCCGACCGCCCGGGTCACCCGGCGAACGACCGTGTTCCCGGCGCTCCCGGTGCTCCCGGCCTCGACCGCCCCACCGAACTCGCTCGTGATCTGGCGCAGCGTGCGCAGGGCACCGAGCCGCGCGGAGTCCAGCTCGGCCAGACCCGGAACCTCCTTGCGCAGAGCCGAGAACACCTCCACCCGCTTGATCGAGTCAATCCCCAGATCCGCCTCAAGCTCCATATCCAGATCCAGCATCTCCACCGGATAACCCGTCCGATCCGCCACCACATTCAGCAACACCCCACTGATGTCCTGACCGGCGGTGCTGGAGCTGGAAACGCCACCACCGAGCCCCGAGGAGATCTCACGCAACGTCCGCAGCGCACCGAGCCGAGCCGAGTCCAACTCCGCCAGACCCGGAACCTCCCTGCGCAGAGCCGAGAACACCTCCACCCGCTTGATCGAGTCAATCCCCAGATCCGCCTCAAGCTCCATATCCAGATCCAGCATCTCCACCGGATAACCCGTCCGATCCGCCACCACGCTCAGCAGCACGGCGCTGACATCGGTGGCAGGCCCGACAGGAACCGAAGCGGAAACCGGGGGCGCGGGCATGGCGGTGATGCTCGGCATCACCGGAGCGGCGGGCATCATCGGAGCACTGGGCATCGCCGGAGCGGACACTACCGCGGCAGCGGGCAGGCTGACCGGAGCAGGAACTGGAGCTGGAGCGGGAGCGGCGGACAGCTCGCCAGGACTGCCCAGCAGCGCGGCGAGCGTGGCCTCCGAGGAACGCAGGAAAGCCAGGTGACTCTCCGACAGCAGCTGCTGGTAGGTGTTGTGCGCCTCGGCGGTCTGCCGCTGGCTCTCCTCCACCGCGCGCAGCCACCCGGGCGCGGAAGCCTCCTGAGCCACAACGGGTTCGGCTGCCGGGACCACCGGATTGGGCGCGGGGAACGCCGTCGCTCCACCGGCGGGCGGGTACTGGCGCCCCTGGTTGGCACCGTTGATGCGCACCGTCATCTTGGCCTTGCTCTCCTTCTTCGGTTCCGCGAGCGGTGCGTTCCGCTCCCACAACGCCTCGTAGCCCAACTCGGTACCACTCACCGCGAGCCGGGCCAGCGCCTCGTTGAGGCTGCTGATCCCGTTGCGGCCCTTGCGATCGGTTCCCACGGCCAGGTGCTCCCGGTCACCGAGAATGCGGCCGACCAGCCCGGTCAGCGTCGACCCGGCGCCCACCTCGACGAACCGCCGGACCCCCGCCGCGTACAGCGCCTCGATCTGCTCGACGAAGCGGACCGGAGCCGCGAGGTGTCCCGCGACGCGCGAGCGGATCTCCTCCGGCGCGCTCGGGTACACCGCGGCGTCGGCGTTGCCAAACACCTCGACACCGGGCTCGACAACCGGGATTCCGCTGAGGAAGTCCAGGAACGGCGCCGAAGCGTCCGCCACCAGAGGGCTGTGGAACGCGGTCGCGGTGTTGAGCCGCTTCACCGCGACGCCCTCGGCGGCGATCTTCTGCTCGACGACATCGGCCGAGGGCGCGCCGACCGAGATCACGACCTGGTCCGGCGCATTGTGGTTGGCCACCCACACATCGGCGATCCCGATGCCCGACAACACGTTCTCGACATCCTCGCGGGAGGCCGTGACCGCGGTCATGACGCCCGGGACCTCGGCAGCGTCCCGCATCAGCTCGCCGCGCCGCCGCGCCATCCGCAGCAACGACCGCTCGTCGACCGCACCGGCCGCGTACAGCGCGACAAGCTCACCAAAGCTGTGTCCCGCAACGCAACCCGGCCGCAAGCCCAGCGAGTACAGCACACCGAGCAGCGCGAGGCTATGCGCGGCGAGCGCGGGCTGAGCCCACTCCGTCGCGGTGATTCGAGCGGTCTGCTCGGCACGTTCGGCATCGGTGAACGCGGGGCGCGGGAACACCACCTGGTGCAACGGTTGCTCGTCGAAGTCACCGATGCGGTCCCACACCCGCTGAGCACTCGGCACGTGCATGGTGATGTCGGCGCTCATCCCGACGTACTGTGACCCCTGACCGGGGAACAGGAACGCGGTTCGTCCCTCCACAATAGAAAGTCCATAGTGGACTCCGTTCGGCGTGGAGAACCCCTTGTCCGGGGACTTCTCGACCAAGGCCGCCGCTCGTTCGAGGTCGCCGATGTCCGTGGCCACCACCGCGAGCCGAACGGCATCGGTCGCCCGGAAGCGAAGCTGGCTCCGCCGGGCGATGTCGGCGAGTGAGCCACTTCGCTTGGCGCGCAAGCTCTTCAGCAGCTCTTGAGATGAGGAAGCGCTGAACAGGACGAGTTCACTCGGCTGCGAGCGGTGCCGCCAGGCCGCGGCCGGACCGGTGTACTCCTCCAGGGTCAGGTGGAAGTTGCTGCCTCCGAAGCCGAAGCTCGACAGCGCGGCACGGCGCGGATGCGCGGGATTGCCGACCCACGGGCGCGCCTGGGTGTTGAGGTAGAACGGAGTCCGCTCCAGCTCCAGCTCCGGGTTGGGCCGGTCCACCTTGATCGTCGGCGGCAACACCTTGTGGTGCAAGGCGAGCGCGGCCTTGACCAGCCCGGCCGCACCCGCGGCGCACTTCGTGTGACCGACCTGGGACTTCACCGAGCCGAGCGCGCACCACTGCCGGTCGGTGCGCCCGGACTCGTCGAAGACCTCGCGCAACGAGCCGAACTCGGCGCGGTCACCCGCGATCGTGCCGGTGCCGTGCGCCTCAACGAGTTCGACGGTGCCGGGGTCGTAGCCCGCCACGTCGTAGGCTCTGCGCAACGCCCTGGCCTGGCCCTCGGGCAGCGGCGCGTAGATCGCCGTGCTCCGGCCGTCCGACGCCGCGCCGATACCGCGGATCACCGCGTAGATCCGGTCGCCGTCGCGCTCCGCGTCGTCGAGCCGCTTGAGCGCGAGCATCGCCAGGCCCTCGCCGAGCATGGTGCCGTCGGCGTCCTCGGCGAACGGGCGGCAGTCCCCGCTCGGCGACAGCGCGGGGGTCTTGCTGAACGAGACGAAGGTGCCGATGTCGTTGGTGGTGTCCACACCGCCGGTCAGCACCAGGTCGGCGCGGCCGATCGCCAGCTCCGCGATCGCCGCGGACACCGCGGCGAGCGAACTGCCGCAGGCGGCGTCGGTGGTGTAGTTGGCGCCGTGCAGGTCGAAGCGGTTGGCGATCCGCCCGGCGACGACGTTGCCGAGCATGCCGGGGAAGGTCGCCTCCTGCCAGTCCACGCCGTGCCCGGCGATGCCGTCGCACACCGCCTGCGCGGTTGGCTCGTCGACCCCGTTCTCCCGCAAGGCTTTCAGCCACACCGGGCGGTTGAGCCAGCCGGTCATCTCCGACATCAGCTTCATCGCCGACGCGCCCAGGATCACGCTCACCCGGTCCCGGTCGGTCTCCCCGAGCCCGCCGCCGAGGTCGGCGAGCACCTGCTCGGCGACCACGAGCGAGAGCAACTGGGTGGAATCCGTCGCGGGCAACACGTTCGGCGGGATGCCGAAGGCCACCGGGTCGAAGTCCACCTCGGGCAGGAACGCGCCGCGGCGCGCGTAGGTCTTGCCCGGTGCGGACGGGTCGGCGTCGTAGTGGTCCTCCACCAGCCAGTGCGTGCCGGGCACATCGGTGATCAGGTCTCGGCCCTCGACGACGGTGCGCCAGAACCCTTCTGCGTCAAGCGATCCTGGCATGATCGTGCCGAGGCCGACGATGGCCACCGGCGGTTGCGCGCTCTCGCGTGCCACAACAATCTCCTGTGAAATCGGGAATCAGACCAACCGGCGCGGCGCGAAGGCGAACGCCTCCGGCGGCACGGGCAGGCCGTAGACGCGGAGCTGGTGGGCGCGGGTGATCACCGCGGCGCCCTCCAGCAGGTTGAGCGCGATCTGCACGACGGTGCGGTTGGCCTGCTCGGCGAGGAAGGTCCCGGCGGTCCACCGGTTGAACGCGCCGATCGCCGGGCCGCACCAGATCTGGTAGTCCGTCCGCCGCACGGGATCGCCGTCCACCGCCCACCGGCTGCTGCGGCCGAGGTAGGACCGGAAGACCAGGGCCATCCGGTGCTTCGGGTCGACGCGGGCGCGGGTCAGCTCGGCCGGGTCGCGCTCCTGCCAGAACCGCTCGGTCTCCGCCCACGCCTGGGCGACCGGCATCCGCAGGATGTCCCGCTCGATGCGGGCGCGCAGCCGCTCCGGCAGGTCCTCCAGCGAGTCGTTGTCCCGGTACGCCTCGTAGAGCTGGGTGGCCCGCGCGGCGAACATGGTCCCGCGCCGCAGCACCTGGACCTTCACGCCCTGCTCGAACATGTCGGCGGCGGGTGCCATCGTCACGTCGGCCAGGTCCGCCGCGGCGAGCAGGTCCTTGGCGGCCTGCGACAGCCCCGACTCGACCGCGACCTGGTTGACCGAGCCGGTGACCACGTACGCGGCGCCGCCCGCGAAGGCGGCGGCCACCGCGGTGGGCGTGCCGAGCCCGCCCGCGGCACCGACGCGAACCGGTCGGTCATAACCGAACCGGGCAACGAGCTTGTCCCGCAAGGAAAGGATCACTGGAAGCAGCGACACGAGGGGCCGGTTGTCCGTGTGGCCACCGCTGTCCGCCTCCACGGTGATGTCCTCGGCGACCGGGACGAGCGCGGCTAGCTCGGCCTCCTTCGCGGTCAGCAGACCACGGTCGACCAGCCCGCGCAGCAGCTCCGGCGGGGCCGGGGACAGGAACCGCTCAGCCGTCTCCGGACGGGAGATCTTCGCGAACATCCTGGTGCGCCTGATGATCCGGCCCTGCGCGTCCTGGCTCAACCCGGCGGCCGAGCACCGCACCACGGCGGGCGTGAGGTCGGTGAACGCCGAGGCGCACACGCACGGCACACCGTTGCGGATCAGCAGGTCGGCGACCTCGTCCTCGGTCGCGGGCTCGTTCGGCGAGTGGATGAGGTTGACGCCCCAGTTCGGCACGCCCAGCAACGATTTCCTCAGCTCGGCGACGGCCTCGTGCACCCGCGGCAGGCCCAGCCCACCCGCGCCGAAGAAGCCGAGCATGCCGCCGCGCGCCATGGCCTCGACCATCCCGACCGTTGCGATGCCACCGGCCATTTCGCCCGCCACATAAGGAAAGCGCGTGCCGTGGGTCTCGCCGAACGTCCGGTCGCCGAGCCACTCCGGGTACAGCGGCGGGAGGATGCCGATCACCTGGTGCCGCGGCGCGTGCCCGCCGACGGCCAGGCCGTAGCCCTCGGACGGGTTCTCGGTGGCGACGACGTGCGCGGGCTCCCGGACCCGCTCGACGAGCCCGGCGATCTGCGCGGGGTGGAAGGCGGGCTGGGGCAGCGTTTTCATGAGTCTTCCCGGTAGTCGTCGTAAAAACCTCGGCCGCTCTTCACGCCGAGGAACCCCCGCTCGACGTACTCGCGCAGCAGGGCCCGAGGCCCCTCCGGCAGGCCCTCGCGCTCGGCGGCGTAGCCGTTCTCGATGTCCAGCGCGACGTCCAGCCCGACCTGGTCCATCACCCGGAACGGCCCGGTCGAGACCCCGACCACCATCCGGTAGAGCAGGTCGACCTCGGCCGGGGTGGCGACCCCCTCGGCGACGACCGCCAGGGACTCGCGCTTCACCGCGGCCCAGATGCGGTTGTAGATGAAGCCGGTGCTCTCGGCGCGCACCTCGACCGGGGTGAAACCGAATTCCGGAAGGGCGCCGAGCACGCTGTCCAGCACCGCGCGAGAAGTGCGCCCGGAGGACATCACCTCGACCGCGTTGATCAACGGCGGCAGGTAGAAATGCGTGTTGAGCACGCGCTCCGGGAAATCCAGCCCGCTGATCATCCGGCTCGTCGGGAACGAGGAGGAATTGCTGGCGAGGACGATGTCGTGATCGGTGAGCCGGTCGAGTTCGGCGAACACCTGGCGTTTCAGTTCCAGGCGCTCGGGAACGGCCTCGACGGCGAGCCAGGCACCGCGCACCGCGTCCTTCAGGGAAGGGACCGCGACAACGCGACCCGGCGCGTTGGGCGCATGTGCGGAAACGAACTCCAGTGCTTCGGTGACCTGGTCGGGGACCGGATCGGTGATGCGGACCTCGGCGCCGCCGTTGGCGAACATGAGGGCGAGTCGGCGGCCGAGCGTTCCCGCTCCGACCACCGCGATGGGGGACGCGGGGGGCACGGGTCCAGAGCATGCGAGCGGGGCCGCCCCTCGGACAAGCCATCGGTGTCCGAGCGTTGTCCACGGTCATCGCACAAAGCGAAACCGCAGGTCAGGAGATGATCACGTGCAGCTGGACGTAGAGGCTCTCCGGGAAGAACAGCGTGCCGTCCGCGGCGGCCATCTTCCACCGCACCACGCACTGGCCGAGCCGGTCGGGGATGTGGAACGGCGCGGCCACCAGCACCGACTGCCCCGGCCTGGTCATGGCGATCGGCACCCGCTCCGGCGAGGAGCACCCGCCAGGCTGCATCGGGTCGATCCGCACCAGATAGCGGTCGGTCCAGGTGGCCGAGCCGACGTTCACCAATTCCCAGATCTTGACGATATCCGTTCCCGGGTGCACAATCGCACCATTCGGGTAATTCACCATCCGACGCATTCCGACGTTGTCACCGGGCACCAGCCGATGCAGGTGCTCCGGCACGCCGGTGGCCACCAGGGGAACCTGTTCGGCACTCGTCAGAAAAAGGCCGAGCAGCAGAAAAATAGCCAACAGCACAACACCGCTGCCAAATAACCGAATCGGCTTGACCGGTTTCGGAGCAGATCTCTGGAGCGGTACGACAAGGGGGCCGCCCTCGATCTTCGCCCGAGCGCGCTCCCATTTCGCACACCATTCCGTGCGCACCTCGTCGACGTCCTCGCCGAGCGCGTTGACCGCGAGCGCGCGCACGTACTCCCAGGTGGTTTCCCTGCTGGGGAAGTGCTGGCCGCGCGCGGCCGCGGCCAGCGAGGACTTCGACGCGGCCGCGCCGTAGACGGCGCGCATGCAGTCGTACGAGGGGTTGCCCGCGCGGAGCTTCAGGCGCCACAACTCGTCGGCGAACTCCGCGACGGGTCCGGAGGCGGGGTCCGGCCGCACCGCTCTGCGTCCCTGTTTCGCCCGGTCAGCACCGGGGCTCCCGGTAGTACTGATGGGTTTTCTCCACAACGTCCACAACCATGATCAAACGAGTCAAGCTACAACGCGGCGGGCGCCCGCCACGCCCCTGTTCGGTGACGGCCGAAACGCGAGGGATCTGCCGCGTGTCACGTTCCCAGCGTGTCCAGGATCTGCTGGCCGTAGCGGGCCAGCTTGTTCTCGCCGACCCCGCTGACGGTGCCCAGCTCGGCCAGCGACTTCGGCGCCTCGGTGGCGATCTGCCGCAGCGTCGCGTCGTGGAAGATCACGTAGGCGGGCACGCCCTGCTCCTTCGCGGCCGCCGCCCGCCACGCGCGCAGCTGCTCGAACACCGGCGCCGCCTCGGCGGGCAGCTCGACCGCGGCGGCCTTGGCCTTCGCGGTCTTCGCCGCCCGCGGCGCGCGTTTCGGTTCCCGCCGCAACAGGACGTCTCGCTTGCGCCCCAACACATCCGAGCTGGCCTCGGTGAGGACGTAGGTGCTGTACTCCCCCTCGACCCCGAGCAGGCCGTGCGCGAGGAGCTGCCGGATCACGCCGTGCCACTCCGTGCCGTCCAGCTCGGCGCCGATGCCGAACACGGAGAGCTGGTCGTGCCGGTACTGCTCGATCTTGGCGGTGCGCTTCCCGAGCAGGATGTCCACGATCTGCGCCGCGCCGAACTTCTGCCCGCGCTCGCGGTCCAGCCGGAGCACCGTGGAGAGCACCTTCTGCGCCGCGATGGTGCCGTCCCACGACTCCGGCGGGTTCAGGCAGGTGTCGCAGTTGTCGCACGCCGCGCCGGTCTGCCCGAAGTAGTTGAGCAGCTGCACGCGGCGGCACTGCACCGTCTCGCACAGCGCGAGCATCGCGTCCAGGTGCATCGCCAGCTTCCTGCGGTGCGCGCGGTCGCCCTCGGAGGTCTCGATCATCTGCCGCTGCTGCACCACGTCGGCCAGCCCGTAGGCCATCCACGCGGTCGACGGCAGCCCGTCCCGTCCCGCGCGGCCGGTCTCCTGGTAGTAGCCCTCGATGGACTTCGGCAGGTCGAGGTGGGCGACGAAGCGCACGTCGGGCTTGTCGATGCCCATGCCGAAGGCGATCGTGGCGACCACGACCAGGCCGTCCTCGCGGAGGAACCGCGACTGGTGCTTCGCGCGCGTGGCCGCGTCCAGCCCAGCGTGGTACGGCACGGCCGGAATCCCGTTCTGGCTCAGGAACTCCGCGGTCTTCTCCACCTTCGCCCTGGACAACCGGTAGACGATGCCCGCGTCGCCGGCGTGCTCGGTGCGGATGAAGTTCAGCAGCTGCCGCTCGCCGCCGTCCTTGAGCACCATGCGGTACTGGATGTTCGGCCGGTCGAAGCTGGAGACGAAGTGCTTGGCCTCGGTCAGCTTCAGCCGGGTCGCGATCTCGCCGTGCGTCGCCTTGGTCGCGGTCGCCGTGAGCGCGATGCGCGGCACGTCCGGCCACCGCTCGTGCAGCTCGGAGAGCGCCAGGTAGTCCGGCCGGAAGTCGTGGCCCCACTGGGAGACGCAGTGCGCCTCGTCGATGGCGAACAGCGAGATCGTGCCGCGCTCCAGCAACCGCACCGCCGACTCCACCCGCAACCGCTCCGGCGCCAGGTAGAGCAGGTCCAGCTCGCCGGAGAGGAACGCCGCCTCCACCTCGCGGCGCTGCCGGGCGTCCTGGGTGGAGTTGAGGAAACCGGCCTTCACACCGAGCGCGGTGAGCGCGTCGACCTGGTCCTGCATCAACGCGATCAGCGGCGAGATGACGACCCCGACGCCTTTCCTGACCAGCGCGGGCACCTGGTAGCACAGGGATTTCCCGCCGCCGGTCGGCATCAGCACCAGCGCGTCGCCGCCGCCGATCACGTGCTCGACGATGGCCTGCTGGTCCCCGCGGAAGGAGTCATAACCGAAGACTCGGTTGAGCACTTCCACTTCTGGACGGGTCTCGGGGAACGCCATGCGCCCGATCCTACGAGCGCCCCTGACACCCTCCGCGCCCCCCGCTGGTTCCCCCGTCTTCAAGTCCCCCCAACCCCCGGCGCAGAGGTCTCCAACCACCCCCAACCCCCGCGCTTTTGCCCTGAACGAGTCGTTCGGGGACCCCAACGCCCCGAACGACCCGTTCAGGGACATCGACCAACGCCCCAAACGAGTCATTGGGGTACTTGAACGTGCTGAATGAGTCATTGGGGGAGTTGAGCGCCCTCAATGACTCATTCAGCACACTCAACGGGACAAACGCGGCATTGGGGCGGGGAGCGGGTGAGCAGGGGTTGGGGGTGTTTGGAGACCTTGGGGGCGGGGGTTCGGGGTACTTGAAGACCGCCCGACCTCAGGGCTTGCGGCCCACCCCCGCGTAAGGCAACGCGTTGATCTCCGGGTTGTCGGTGACGTCGCCCGCGCCCTCCGGCCGCCACAGCGCGCAGCCGACCAGGCCCGGCTCCACCAGGTCGAAGCCCTCGAAGAAGCGGATCACACCGTCGTAGTCGCGGACGTAGGGCAGGTTCTGGCTGGACTTGTACACCTCGACCGCCTCGTCCAGCCGCGAAACCCCCGAGTCGCCCGCCACGTGCGACAGCGCCATGAAACTGCCCGGTGCGAGCCGGTCGCGGTAGCGGGCGAGGATGCCGACCGGATCCCAGGAGTCCGGCACGAAATGCAGCAGCAGCAACATCATCAGCCCGACCGGCTGGTCGAAGTCGAGCTGCTCCCGCACCTCCGGGGAGTCCAGAATCCCTTCCACATCACGGAGATCGGCCTGGAGCACGTCGGTGCGGTCGTTGTCCTCCAGCAGCAACCGCGCGTGCGCGACGGCCACCGGGTCCTTGTCCACGTACACCACGCGGCAGTCCGGCTCCACGGCCTGGACGATCTCGTGCAGGTTGCCGACCGTCGGGATGCCGGAGCCGACGTCGAGGAACTGGCGCACCCCGGACTCGACCATGAACAACGCCGCGCGGCGCAGGAACGCGCGGTTGAGCCGGGTGGCGTCGCGGATGCCGGGCATGATCGTGAGGATCTTCTCGGCCAGCTCGCGGTCGGCGGCGAAGTTGTGCCCGCCGCCCAGCCAGTAGTCGTAGACCCGGGCTGGGCTGGGCACCGTCGGATCGACCTCGGGTGGAACCCGGTACGGGCTTCCGGTCACGGCGCAACACCTCGACATCCGATCGTGTGGATGTGCCCACGAGATCATCGCGGGCCGCAGCGCACATTACCTACTGTGACCGGTCGACACGATTCCTGTGAAGGCGGTTGCATGGGCACAGCCCCGGTGGTCCCCGGTCGGTTACCTCTCGTCGGCCACACCATGTCCATGGTGCGCGGCCCGGTGCGCTTCCTGACCTCGCTGCGGGAGCACGGCGAGGTCGTGCGGATCTTCCTCGGCCCGCTGCCGGTCTACCTGGTCACCACGCCGGAGCTGGCCTGGCAGGTGCTCGCGGGCGAGGCGGACAAGTTCGACAAGGGCATCGTCTTCGACAAGATGCGCCCGCTCTTCGGCGACGGCCTCGCCACCTCCAACGGCGCGTTCAACCAGCGGCAGCGGCGGATGGTGCTGCCCGCCTTCGGCCGCGCCAGGATCGAGGGCTACGCGGAGTCCACGATCACCGCGCTCGCCCGGGAGCTCTCGCTGAGCTGGCGGCCGGGCGAGGTCGTCGAGGTGGACCAGCGGATGCAGGACCTGGCGCTGGGCATCGCGGGCCGGACCCTGTTCTCCACCGAGCTGGGTGACGACGTGCTCGCCGAGATCCGCCGGTCCATCCCGATCATGCTGGAGAACGTGCTCGTGCGGGCGTTCTCCCCGCGGGTGGTGGAGAAACTGCCGATCCCGGCCAACCGCCGCTTCGACGCCGCCGCGGCCCGGCTGCGCACGGTGATCCCCGCGGCGATCGGGGCGGCGCGGGCAGGCGGCACCGACCACGGCGACCTGCTCTCGACGCTGCTGCTGGCCGAGGACCCCGAGACCGGCGAGTCGATGACCGACGAGCAGGTGCACGACGAGGTGATCACGATCCTCACCACGGGGGCCGAGACCACCGCCGTCGCGCTCGCCTGGTTCTTCCACGAGATCGCGCGGAACCCGGAGATCGAGCGGCGGTTCCACGCCGAGATCGACGAGGTGCTCGGCGGAAACCCCGTCACCTTCGCCGATCTGCCGAAGCTGGAGTACACGCAGCGGATCATCAACGAGGTCCTGCGCCGCACTCCGCCGGTGATCCTGATGCGCCGCACCCGCGAGGACACCGAGATCGGCGGGGTGCCCGTCCCGCAGGGCACCGAGGTCGCGGTCAGCCAGCACACGTTGCACCAGAACCCGGAGTTCTACCCCGATCCCGAGCGTTTCGACCCCGACCGCTGGCTGCCCGAACGCGCGGCGAAACTGCCGAGGGGCGCCTACATCCCGTTCGGCGCTGGCGCCCGGTTCTGCCCCGGTCACTTCTTCGCGCAGACCGAGATCGCGATCGTCGCGGCCACCGTCGGCGCGCGCTGGCGACTGGTCCCGGTACCGGGAAAACGCGTGTACGCCAAGGTGAAAGCCACGATGCAGCCCAACCAGCTGCCGATGACCGCGGTGCCGAGGGATCACCTGAACGTGACTCCTTGATCACGAACGGTACTGTCCCCTCCCCGGCGCTTAGACGATCTTGGAAGGTTGTCCCCGTGCGACTGCTGCCGAAACTCACCTCCTCGTTACTCGCGTGCGGCCTGCTGATGGCCGGGGCCGCCGCCCCACCCGCCTTCGCCGCCGAGGTCACCTGCTCCGAGGTGACGCTCCCGGTGACCGCGCCGGGGCTGCTTCCCTTGCTGAGCCCGGGAATGCCCGCCGTCGTGCGCGGTCAGTACTGCGCACCCACCGGCGCCGCACCGAAAACGGTGCAGCTGCTGGTGCACGGCGGCACGTACAACCGCGCGTACTGGGACCTGCCCTACCAGCCGGAGAAGTACTCCTACCAGCGCGACATGGCCAAGCACGGGTACGCCAGCTTCGCCGTCGACCGGCTCGGTGCCGGGCGCAGCAGCAAGCCGCTGAGCATCCCGATGACGATCGAGGCGGAAGCCCTTTCCCTGCACGAGGTCGTCGGCCACCTGCGCGCGGGCCGGGTCGGCGGGATCGCGTTCGACAAGGTCATCATGATCGGCCACTCCGTGGGGTCGGGCATCGTGTCCTACGCCGCCGCGAAGTACAAGGGCGACGTGGACGGCGTCGGCCTCACCGGCATCACCCACCTGCCCAACGTGCCAGCGCTCGGCCTCGGCGCCGGGCTCGGACTGCACCCGGTGCTCCTGGACCCGTTGCTGGGCGACAGGGGCAGCGATCCGCTGTGGTTCGCCACCCGCCCCGGCGCGCGCGGCCCGCTGTTCTACTCCGACAACGCCGACCCGGACGTGATCGCCGCCGACGAGGCCACCAAGGACCAGGTCTCCGTGCCCGGCATGGGCACCGTCGCGGTCTTCGGCATCGTCCTGCCGGTCACCCTCGGCATCGACGTCCCGGTCTTCCAGGCCGTCGGCGAGAAGGACATCCTCTTCTGCGGCCTGCTCGCGCTGCGCGACTGCTCCAGCGCGCAGACACTGCGCCCCGCCGAGGCCCCGTTCTACACCGCCAAGGCGAAACTGGACCTCCACGTCCTGCCGAAGGCGGGCCATTCCCTTGGCCTGCACAAGAACGCCGACGTCTACCGCGACGCCACCCGGGTGTGGCTGCAGCAGTTCGGCTCCTGACGCACCACCCCGCACAGCGCCCGCCGCCCATCAGGACGGCGGGCGCTGTCGTGTTCAGTGCACAGCGGCCACCACCTTCACAGCAGCATCGTCGTAACAATTCAAAGAACACCCAACCAGGCGCCAACCGAAGACCTCCGCTAACAAAGGGATTCTCCGCCTCGATGACCTGAATCGACGGCAACATATCCTGGAGGCCTACATGTACGAAGCACTCGGCGCCAATGCTCCCGCTTATCGCCCCGCCGGAAAATCTTCCGGTCTGCTTTTCGGCGTGGTCGGTTTCGTAGCGGGCGCGATGGTCGTCGGTGCCGCGTGGGCCCTGTTCACGTCGAGCGCGGCGACGAGCGAACCCGAAGACACCTTCACCCTCCGGGGCACGATGGCGCTCACCGCCAGCGGTTCCACCCGGCTGTCCGGGACCACGTGCGCGGGAACCGGTGGTTACAGCGACATCAGGGAGGGCGCGAGCGTCACGGTCTACGACCCGCAGGGCTCGGTGATCGCCATCGGCCACCTCGGCACTTCCTCCACCAGTACGACCACGTCGAGCTACTCCGAGCCGTGCACGTTCAAGTTCGAGGTGGCCGGCGTTCCGGGCCATCACCGCTTCTACCAGGTGGAGGTCAGCCGCAGGGGAAAGGTGACGAGTGAGCAGAACGCCGCCAAGTCCGGCTCGGTGGCCCTCAGCCTCGGCATGAAGTGAACGGACCCCCGGACTGCCTCATTCATGGGCATCCGCCTAAATCTCCTTTTCCACTGAACCAGCGGTTCCCATCACCCCCACTCCACGAGCAAGGTCGAGGACAAGCGCAACACGGGGGTGAATGTGCAGGGAAATGGAAACCACAACGGCAGGTGCTAGGCCGGTGCGCGGCGGTGGAGACGAAATGGGCGAGGCACGCTGATTCCAGCCGGATCACCAAGCCGGGCAAGAAAACAGGGATCAGGCGCGGTTCTTGCAGGTGGTGTGGATCTTCGTGAACTGGCGCAGGTACTCGTCGTGAGCATCGCCGCCCGTGACGCGCATCAGCACCTCGTCGCCCTGCCGCAGCGCCGACCACGCGAGGTTGTGGCTGCCGGTGTACACGCGCGGCGTGGTGTCGTCGTCGTAGCGGCCGTCGATCATGATGGTCTTCGAGTGCACCTGGAGATCGCGCTTGCCGGGCGTGTTGTCGAAGTTGTTGCCCGCGGCCGTGCGGCGGTACCGGGTCAGATCGGTGAAGTAGGTCCGGAAAGCCTTGTGCACCTTGGCATCGGTGAAGGTGAACATGTCGTTGTACGCCTCGACGGCGTCCCAGTCACCGAGGTTGGACGAGCCCATGTGCACCACGTCCGACACCACGGTGCCGTCGTTCATCCGCACCTTCGAGAACGCCGCGAACTTGGTGTGGAGGTATCCGGTGCTCCAGCTCGTCTGGCGGGTGGCGATGCAGCCGCGCCGCGCCCCGCAGGTCACCACGTGGTTCGGCTTGGTGTCGTCCGCGCCGAGCGCCGCCTTGAGCTGGGCGTGCGCGGGTTTTCCCACCAGCTCCTCGGGCAGGATGACCCGCACCCCGCGCGCGTGTGCGGCGAGCAGGCGCGCCACCGGGTTCGACTCGTGCTTGATGACGTCGAAACCGGAGTACGCCAGCACGATCTCCTCACCGGCGGTTCATCACCGGATCGGCTCGGCCCGCACGGGTGTCAGCACCGCGAGCACCGCCGAGACAACGAGAAGGGACCTCCTCATGACCATCCGCCTCCTCTGCTCAGTCCTCAATGGACTGCCGCGGGGTTGAGAACCGGACGGGCGCGGTAGACGATCAAGACGCGCGACGGCCAGGGGCGTGAATGGTATTCACGTGTGACCGCAGACATGAGGAAAAGACAATTTCTCCAAGGTTGGATGTCGGTCATGACCCGGACGGACTCATCCGGAAGGATGCATGAGACCGGTGACACAGGCCCGCGGTGACACGAGGACTCCGCTGGCCGTGGAAAGGAACTGCGAGTGATGACGAGCCAGTCTCCGCCGTCCGACCCACGGGCGAAGGGCACGGCACCGCGTCGGCGCGGACGCGCGGGCGCCTGGTTCCGCCCCCGGCGGCAGCCGGGCCGCCTCGGTGGTTTCGGCCTGGTCCGACTGATCGCGTTGCAGGTCGTCCTGCTCGGCCTGGCCTACGGCGTGTTCCAGGGCATGTGGGCGCTGATCGCCTCGTGCGTGCTGGGCCTGCTCGCGCTCGCCCTGATCTTCGGCAGGTCGCACGGGCGCTGGTGGACCGAGAGCCTCGCGCTGTGGCTGCGGTTCCGCCGCCGCCGCGGCGCCCCCGCCGAGGTCCGGGAGGACCCGAGGCTCGCCGCGCTCAGCGAGCTCGCCCCGACCCTGGTGGTCGACGACGTCGACGGGCCCAACGACCGCAAGCTCGGCCTCGGCAGCGACGGCGCGGGCTGGTTCACGGTGATCGAGGTCGCCCCGGCCGACGGCAGCACGCCGACGCCGCCGGTCCCGCTCGCCGCCCTCGTCAAGATCGCCGCGGAGGCGGAGCAGGCCGGGGTGGTCACCCAGGTCGTCGCGCACAACGGCCCGATCGTCGGCCCCGGCAGGCGCGAGCACACCACCTGGGTGGCGGTGCGGCTGGACGCGCACGCCGCCGCCGAGTCCATGATCGACAACGAGGACGGCCGGGTGGACGTGCCCGCCGTGCTCTCCGAGATCACCCGCCGGGTGGAGCGGGTGCTCCAGCGGCGCGGCCACGGCGCCAGGATCCTCACCGCCGAGGAGGTCACCGAGGCCCTGGCCCGCGCGTGCGACCTGGCCCGGCCGGGCGGCCCGGAACGCATCCGCGAGGAGTGGGACGCCTGGTACTCGCCCTGGCTGGCGCACACCTGCTTCTGGGTGCGCTCCTGGCCCGACCCGGTCCGCGGGGTCGAGCTGCTGGCCGCGCTCGCCGAGCTGCCCGCGCCGATGATCAGCGTGGCGCTGCTGCTCGACCCGACGCTGGCCGGAGCCGACCTGCGCTGCCTGATCCGCGTGGCGGCCCCGCCCGACCGCATCGGCCAGGCGTGCGCCTCGGTCCTCGAAGTGGCTGCACGCTCGGGGGCCCGGCTGACACAATTGGACGGGCAACACGCACCGGCGGTCTACGCGTCGGCGCCATCAGGGGGAGGTGCACGTTGAACGAGCCCGAGCAGCCCGACCCGCGGCCCCGGAACCCCCAGGGCCCGCAGCGCCCGCCGGGACCACCCCAGCCGCCCCACCAGCAGCGCCCGCCCCAGCCGCCGCAGAACCCGAACAACGGGCCGCAGCAGAGGCCACCCCAGCAGAGTCCGCAGCCGGGACCGCAGCACGGGCAGCCGCAGGGCCCCAGGCACGGACACCCGCCCACCCCGCACCAGGGCATGCCGCAGCAGACCCGTCCCCCGCAGCCGGGCCCGCCCGGCCAGGGCGCGGTCCAGCAGCGCCCGTTCCCGGGCGGCCCGGGAGGGGTGCGGCCGGTGCTCGGCGGGCAGCACGCGCACACGCCCCCCGGCGGCCAGCAGCTCCAGCAGCCGCACCCCCAGCACCAGCAGCAGCCCGTGCCGGGCCCGCACCAGCAGCCGGGCCCACAGCAGCAGCCGGGACAGCAGCCGGGACAGCACCGCCCGGCGGGCCCGCCCCCGCAACACCAGCAGCAGCCGCATCCCCAGCAGCAGCAACCGGGTCCCGCGCACGCGCGCCCCGGCGTGCCCATGCCGCCACCGGGCCAGATGGGCCAGGTCCTCGGCGGGCCGATGGCCTACCCGGGCGCGGCCGCGGCGGGCGCCGCCGCGGCGGCGGCCCAGGCATCGGCCGCCGGAACGCTGCTCGCGCAACCGCTCGCGGTGGGGTCGAGCCCTCCGCTGGCCCCGCCGACCCCGCCGGGGCCGACCCCGGAGCGGACCGGTTCGCGGGAGGAGGAGTCGTGGCAGACCCGCAAGCACGGCGGCCTGTCGCCGCTGCGCATCGGTCACCACCACGCCTCCGACGAGGAGCTGGACCTGCTGCAGATCGCCGGGAGCTCCTTCGGGCTGCGGCTCGGCCGGGACCAGGCGGGCCAGCCGGTCGCGATCCCGCTGTTCCGGCCGGAGCACACCGAGGCGCTGCTGGTCGGCGGGATGTGGGCGGCGCGGCTGCTCGCCTTCCGCGCGCTGCGCTTCGGCGCCCGCGTCGTGGTGTTCACCCACCAGTCCGGCGGCTGGTCGGAGCTGGGCGAGCTGGCCGTGGGGCGGGTGGACCGGCTGATGGTGCTGCCGCCCGGCTCACCGAACGAGCTGACCGCCTCGGCCGACAAGCCGCTGCTGTGCGTCCACGACGACCAGCCGCCGCCCGCCGAGGACCCGGTGCCGTGGCGGACCAGGCTGACCGTGCTGCGCCAGCTCACCCCGGAACGGGCCAGGCTCGCCGCGAGCTCGGATCTCGTGCTGCTGCAACGGTTGGCGCCGTTCGAGGCGTCGTTGGTGGCCACGGAGATGAGCTTCACCCCGGACACCACGCAGGAGATCTCCCGGCTCCGGGACGACATGGTGGCGATGTTCATGGACACCGCCCGGCAGTACGCGGCGCTCACGGTCACCGGCCAGGAGCAGCGGCTCGGCCGCCCCGGCCGCTACTAGCGAACACGACGGCGGCCCACTCCCGATCGGGAGTGGGCCGCCGTCGTGCGGAGCCGGGCTACAGGCCGTTGATCCGGGTGCGAGCGCGCTCGCCCTCCGTCTCGGCGAGCTCCTGCCAGTCATCCGGCGTCGCCGGGGCGGGCTGCTTGCCGATGTTGCGCCTGCTCTCCTCGTCCACCTTGCCGTCCTCGGTGGTGTAGAGCTGCTTGGTCTGCCGGTTCTCCTCGTAGTTGTGCTTGGTGACGACGTGGTCGGTCCGCTCGTCGAGGACCTTGCCGTTGGCGTCCTTCTGCACGACGGTGGTCTGCTCGTGCGTCGTCTGCGGCCCCCTCACGGGGCAGTCGGTCGTCAACGTCCGCGTGGTGGTCGTGGTCCCGGCGGGCTTGCCGTCCTTGTAGAAGGTGGTCGTGGTCGAGCCGGTCGGAAGGCTGGACATCGTGTAGATGGTCTCGCCCTTGGCGTTCGTGACCACCTCCTTGACCTCCGTGCCGGTCTTGGTCACCGTGCGCTCGCCGCCGTCAGCGGTCCGGTAGGTCGTGATGATGGTGCCGTCGGCCATGCAGACCCCACCGGTCTTGACATCGCCCCGGGCGCCGTCGTTCGCGGCGCCCTCGCCCGCCGCGTTGAAGACGCCGTCCATCGTCTGCAGCTTGCCGTTCTTGTCGTAGAGGTGCGACAGGTTGGCTCCGGCCGGCTTCTTGCCGCCCGCCTCCTGGTAGACCCACTGGATGGCGCTCAGGCTGACCCCGTGGTTGTTCGCCCCGGTCTCGTAGCAGTCGGCGAGGGTGTGGAAGGCGCTGCCGTCGGCGAGCAGCGTCTGGTACTCGTCACCGCAGAACGTCGACATGCTCACCTGGTTGGAGCTGGTCAGCTCCTCGGCGGCGCCACCGGCCGTGAGACCGCCGGTGCTCAGCGGGTACTTCGAGCCGCTGACGAAGAGCTCCATCATCGGGCCGTTGACGTCGGCGAGCAGGTTGGCCGCGATGGTGGAGACGTTCTTGGCGAACCCGCGCAGGCTGCTCGGGTCGGCCTTGAGCTCGTCGCCGGATGTTGCCCAGTCCGGAGTGGTGTTCATTCAGCTCCTCCAACGGTCCGGCCTTGGCGGACCGGTGTGCTGCGGCTGCTACTTGGCGGTGACGTCGGGCTTCGGTTCGGCGCGGTACTCCTGCTCGGTGCGCTTGTCCACGACCGGCCCGCCGGGGTTGGCCTGCGGGGCCCACGCCTCCTCGGTGCTCTCCGCGACCTGCTTGCGGATCTCACGGGCGACCTGGTCGGCGGAGCGCTGCGGGGCGATGCGCTGGTCGAGGGCCGCGGGCTGCGCGCCGAGCAGCGAGGTCGGCACCGACGCTTCCTTCTCCCGCTTCGCGTCGACCGGGTCCTTCGCCGCCATCCGGCCTTCGAAGACCGACTCCGCCGCTGACGGCAGGGCGGTGCCGAACTCCGAGTTCTGGCGCTTCAGCTCGCGCATCCGCTCCTTGCGCTCGCGGAGCGCGCGCTCGCGGGCCTTCATCTCCTCGGAGTGGGTCTTCGCCGGTCCGGTCCGGTGCGGGTTGGCCAGCACCGGCGGCACGGAGTCACCGGTCAGCGGGGCCGCGGGCTGCGCGCCGGGCCGGGTCCGCCGGGAGGGCGTGTTCGGCTTGCGGTCGCCGAGCACCGATGGCGGGGGCGTCGTGGACGGCGGCGCCTGGAACGCGTCTTCCACGTCGTCGTTGCGCGGCGCGCCCTGCTTCGGTGCGGCGGGCCGGTTGCGGTCGTTGTTCTGCGGCGCGGGCGGCGGGGTCATCTGCCCCGGCTGCTGCGGTCCGCCGAGCCCCGGCACGTCCTTGCGCTTCTGCTGGTCCTTGGCCTGGTTGCCCTGCGGCGCGGGCGGCGGGGTCATCTGGCCGCCCATCGCGTTCTGGCCCAGCGTCGACCCGCCGAACCCGGGCGGGGCGCCGCCCTTGAAGGCCGAGGGGGCGCCGCCCGGTCCGGGCGCGTTGAGCGAGGGGTTCGTCCCGAGCACGCCGAGGTTGCGCCCGTTCAGTCCGGGCGGCGGGGTGCTGAACGTGCCCGGCGTCGGCGTCCTCAGGCTGCCGGGCGAGGGCGGGGCGCCGGGCGTGCGCAGGCCGTTGGGCAGCGGCGGAGGGGTGGTCAGCCCCGTCGGGACCACCGGCGGGGCCAGCGGCGGTGCCGTCGGCGGCGGCGTCGCGGGCGGGGGCGTCGGCGGTGCCGTTGGCGGAGGCGTAGCGGGCGGTGCCGTGGGCGGTGCGGTGGGCGGCGGGTTCGCCGGAGCCCCGGGCGGGCCACCGGGAGTGCCGGGCGGTCCGCCGGGAACGCCACCGGGCGCGACGGGCGGCAGCTCCATCCCGGTCACCTGCGGGTTGAACACGGCGTTCGGCGGGTTCAGGATGTGCGCCTGCGCCTTGGCCATCCGGCCGAGGT
Source organism: Allokutzneria sp. A3M-2-11 16 (assembly GCF_024213555.1). Classification (GTDB taxonomy): domain Bacteria; phylum Actinomycetota; class Actinomycetes; order Mycobacteriales; family Pseudonocardiaceae; genus Allokutzneria. Next base: position 219,860 of record NZ_JANAVO010000004.1, read on the forward strand.
AGGGCGCGTAGCCGTTCTCCATGTTCTTGAGGAGGGTCCTGGCCTTCCTGCTGTACTCGTCCTGGACCTCCTTCTCCGCGTCGGCCTGCATCTGCTCGTTCGTCCGGCCCTGGACGAGGCCGAAGCCGTACATGTCCTTGGCGATCGCCCCGGCGTAGTCGCCGAAGCTCGGCGAGGCCTCGCCCCGCTTCTGCTCGTACTCCGCGTAGAGGACGTCCATTTCCTTCTGGTACTGGTCCATCACCCCGGCGATGCCGTTGAGCACGGAGGAGTTCTCGGCCGCAGCCTGGCGCCACACCTCCAGGTAGGCCAGGTTCTTGCCGAGCTTGAGCAGGGCCGCCTCCTTGGCGGCGGGCGACTCCCACTCGACGTTGAGCTTGTCGACCTGCTGGCGCAGCTGGGTGCCGGTGTGCTGGAGGTTGGTGGCGACCTGGTTCCAGAGGTCCGCCCGGGTCCTGGCGTAGCCGGGCATCTCGCCCATCACCATGATCTTGATGGCCTCGATCGACAGCGTCTCGAGCTTGCCGTCCTCGGTCGCGCGGGGCGAGGCGGGCGGCGGGGTCTGGCCGCCCTTCACCATTTCCCGGCGCTGCTGCTCGGCGTAGGTGAGCGGACCCACGGTGGGGCCGATGAAGTTGCCATGGGACAGACGGTCGAGCCCGTTGAAATCGAAGCCGTAGTAGTCGCCGTTCCTGTCACCCATGTCGCCTTCACCGCCCGCTGCTCGCCGTGCGCCCCGCCACCTGGAGTCATGTCACCGTTATTAGGGACGTTGCCAGTGTGCCGATGGTTCCAGGCGAGCGGGGCGGTTGCCGACCAAAAGGATCAGATTCCTTGTAGGTGCATGCTTGTTGCTTCAGTCTTCCTGATCCGGTGGGAGGTAGCCCAGCTGCACGAGCTCGTTACCGTTTCGTGACGTCAGCCAGCCGCGGCCGGGCGGCAGCGGCTGCGGCTTGATGTTGCCGAGCAGCGCGCCCTCCTGCGGGCTTCCGGACATCAGGATGCCCGGCGAGGCCAGGTCCCTGATCCGCGCGATGACCGGGTCGTACATGGCCCGGGAGGCGCCACCGCTGCGGCGGGTCACCACGATGTGCAGGCCGACGTCGCGACCCTGGGTGAGGAACTCCAGCAGCTGCGTCAGCGGGTTCTGGTGCGAGCTCGGCGCCACCAGGTCGTAGTCGTCGACCAGGATGAACAGCTCCGGACCGCTCCACCAGCTCCGCTTGCGCAGCTGCTCGGGGGTGACGTCGGACTTCGGCAGCCGCTTGGTCATCACGCCGATGGTCAGCTGCACCAGGTCCTGCACCGTGGCCTGGGTGGTGGTGTAGGAGATGAGGTACTCCTCCGGCACCAGGCCCAGCATGCTCCTGCGGAAGTCGACCAGGGCGATCTGGGCCTCCTTCGGCGAGTAGCGGGACATGATGCCGGTGGCCAGCGAGCGCAGGAACGCGCTCTTGCCGGACTCCACGTCACCGAAGAGCACCAGGTGCGGCTCGGCCTCGAAGTCCAGGAAGACCGGCTGGAGGTCGCTCTCGGCGATGCCGATGGGCACGGCCTTGCGGCCCCCCGGCACGGCGGCGGGCAGCTCCGAGTAGGGCAGCAGCGCGGGCAGCAGCCGCACCGCGGACGCGCGAGGACCGCGCCAGGCGCTGTTGACCGTCTCGACCAGGTTCTGGGTGCCCTCGGTGATGTTGTCCGCGGTCTCCTGCGAGTCGATGCGCGGCACCCCGGCCAGGAAGTGCATGGCGTCCGGGGCCAGGCCGCGGCCCGGGGACTGCTCCGGGACGGCGGAGGCCTGCCTGCGGCCGATGACCGAGTCGGTCGCGTCGCCCAGCCGCAGCTCCACCTTGGTGCCGAACATGTCCCGGATGTTCATCCGCAGGTCCATCCACCGGTTGCACGCGACGAGCAGGTGCACCCCGAAGGCCAGACCGCGGTTGACCAGCTCCGAGAGGGCGGGCTCCAGGGTCTCGAACTCCGTGCGGATGGTCGCCCAGCCGTCGATGACCAGGAACAGGTCGCCGAAGCGGTCCTCGGGGAAACGGCCCGCGCGCAGCATCTGCCGGTAGGTGGCCATGCTGTCGATGCCCAGGTCGGAGAAGCGCTGCTCCCGCTCGGCGAGCAGGCTCTGCGCCTCGGCCACCGAGCGCCGCACCTGGTTGCCGTCCCGCCGCGTCGCCACCCCGCCGACGTGGGCGAGGGTGCGCAGCGCGGCCAGACCGCCGCCGCCGAAGTCCAGGCAGAGGAACTGCACCTCGCGCGGGGTGTGGGTGAGCGCGAGGCTGCAGATGATCGTGCGCAGCGCCGTGCTCTTGCCGCTGTGCGACCCACCGGCGACCGCGATGTGCCCACCGGCGCCCGCCAGGTCCAGCCAGTAGGTGTCCCGCCGCTGCTCGGCGGGCCGGTCGATGACGCCGACCACGCCGCGCAGCGCGCCCCGGTTCTCGGCGGAGGAGCAGGTCAGGCCGCGATCGGGGTCCACGATCAGCGGGCCGACCAGCTGGTCCAGGGTCGGCGGCGCGTCCAGCGGCGGCAGCCAGACCTGGTGGGCGGGCCGCCCCTTGCCCGCGAGCCGGTCCACCAGCACGTCCAGCAGCGTGTCGCCGATCTGCTCGCTGGTGTCGGGCTTCTTCTCCACCGGCTTCTCGGAGAGGCGGGGCCGCAGGTAGCGGGTGGAGTAGTCCTGCACCGGGTCGATCTCGCGGCCCTCGTCGTCGACGAGCTTCTGGCCGCCCTTGTGGTGCACCCCGGAGACGTAGGCGGCGCGGAAGCGGACCAGGTCCTCGGTGCCGGTGCGCAGCAGGCCGTTGCCCGGCGCCCTGGGCAGCTGGTGCGCGTCGGGCACGCCGAGCACCGCGCGGCTCTCCATGGCGGAGAACGTGCGCAGACCGATCCGGTAGGACAGGTGTGAGTCCAGGCCGCGCAGCCTGCCCTCGTCCAGCCGCTGCGAGGCCAGCAGCAGGTGCACGCCCAGCGACCGGCCGACGCGGCCGATCTGCACGAACATCTCGATGAAGTCCGGCCGCGCGGTGAGCAGCTCGGAGAACTCGTCGACGATCACCAGCAGCGCGGGCAGCGGGTCCAGCGGGGCGCCCGCGGTCCGCGCCTTCTCGTAGTCGCGCTGGTTGGCGTAGTTGCCCGCCTTGCGCAGCAGCTCCTGCCTGCGCATCAGCTCGCCCTGGATCGCGTCGAGCATGCGGTCGACCAGGTGCAGCTCGTCTTCCAGGTTGGTGATCACCGCGCTGGTGTGCGGCAGCTTGTCCAGCTTGGTGAAGGTCGCGCCACCCTTGAAGTCGGTGAGCACGAAGTTGAGGATCTCCGGGTCGTGGGTGATCGCCAGCGCCAGCACCAGGGTGCGCAGCAGCTCCGACTTGCCGGAACCGGTGGCGCCGACCAGCAGGCCGTGCGGGCCCATGCCGTCGTGCGCGGACTCCTTGAGGTCCAGGTCCATCGGCCTGCCGTCGGCGGTCAGCCCGATCGGCACCCGCAGCCGGTCCCGGTTGGACCTGGTGGTCCAGGTCTGCCCCACGTCGAGCTGGTACGGGTCGCCGAGGCCGAGCAGGTCGGTCAGCTCCAGCGAGGTCGACAGCGGCTGGTCGCCGCTGGAGAGCGCGGACAGCCGCAGCGGCGCCAGGCCGCGGGCCAGGCCCAGCATCTCCTCGACGGAGAGCACGTCGGCGGTGCCGATGGCGGCCTCGCCGTCCATGGTCCGGCTGCGCATCGCGCCCTCGGCGTCGATGTCGAGCACCAGGGTGGTGGAGTCCAGCACCCTGGGCGGGGTCTCGGAGAGGTTGAACACCGTCACCCCCTCGACACCGCCCTCGATCATCAGGTGCTCCGAGCTGGTGGTGTTGCCGCCGTCGACGAAGACGACCAGCTGCGCCGAACCCTCGATCGGCATCGAGCCCGGGTTGAACCGCGGCCGGTTGGCCAGCACGTCGTCGAGCATCGCCTCCAGCGCGGTGACCGCGGAGGCCACCAGCCGGATCTGCCCGACCGCGTCGGTCTTGCTGTCGTGCAGGGCGTGCGGCAGCCACTTCGCCCATTCCCACAGCGGCCGCTCCTCCTGCCGCACGCAGAAGGCGATCAGGATCTCGCCGGGCGCGTGGAAAGTGGCCAGCTGCGCGACGACCGCCCTGGCGAAGGCGCGCTTGCGGTCGTCGTCACCGGTGACGTAGATCCGGGAGAATCCGCGCAGCGCCACCGCGATCGGCAGATCCGGCACCGTGGAATAGCGGTTGACGAACTTGCTCAACGCCATCGCCGACATCGGTTCGAGCTCGTCGACGGGCTTGGTCTCCGGTGGCACCAGCGGGGTGGCCAGCGACTGGCTGCCGAGCCCGATCCGGACCACCGAGAAGTCCCACTCGTGCGGCCTGCGCTCCCACAGCCGGGCGCTCTGCACGGTGGACCAGAGGCGGTCGGGATTGGGGTGGCGGTAGAACATCGCCAGCCGCTGTCGCTCGATCGTGTCACGCACCTGGGCCCGCTGCTTGCTCAGCTTGCGCAGGTAGGAGCGCCGGTTCTGGGCCATCTCCTGCTTGCTCGCGCCCTGCCCCTGCTGGCTGAGGATCTGGTAGAGCACCATGCCCAGCGCGGCCGTGCCGTAGAGACCACCGGCGACGTACATCAGTGGGCCGCGGTTGCCGCCCGCGCCGATCAGCAGCGCCATACCCGCCGTACCCGCGAGCATCGGCAGGATCATCATGGCCCGGCCCCAGCTCTTGCCGCCGGGGGGCGGGTTCTCCGGTGGCGGCTCCAGGACCACCTCGCCCGAGGGGAGCTCCGGCGCCGCTCGGCGCTCCGGCCGCCTGACGATGATCGTTGCCAAAACCTGAACCTTCTCCCGAAAATCCTGGTGCTGATCCTGGCGCTGAAACGCCCGAGCTATTGATGGGGCAAACTACCCCGGTGATTGTCTGTGCTGCCCGCCCCTGCGAATCACGGTCTCATTGTGCCGGGTATGCCCGGTCCTTTTGTGGGAGGTGCTCATGACCATGCCCGTACGGGGTGCCACGCTGGCCAAGGTCACGGTCGTGACACCGAAGCGCACGATAGACGTGGCGCTGCCGGAGGACGTCACGGTCGCCGAGCTGCTGCCCTATCTGCTGCGACACGCCGGTGAGGACGCCGCCGACGACGGCGAGCGGCACGGCGGCTGGGTGCTGCGGCGGCCGACCGGGGAAGCGCTCGACAGCCAGCGCACGCTGGCCGCGCAGGACGTGCGCGACGGCGAGCTGCTGCACCTCGGCCCCGGCCAGGCCGAATGGCCCGAGATCTCCTACGACGACCTGGTCGAGGCCATCGCCAGCGGTTCCCGCCGCTTCGGCCGCAGCTGGGGCAACACCGCGACCCGCCGCTGCGGTCTCGCGCTGACCGCGGCGATCCTGCTCGCCGGCTCGCTCGGCGGGCTGCTGTTCCGGCCGCCGTGGCTGGTCCCGGGCATCGTCATGCTCTCCGGCGCCGCCGTGCTGATGGCCATCGGCGTGACCATCGCCCGCGCCGTGCCCGACGCGTGGGCCGGGGTGGTCTTCGCGGGCGGTTCGCTGCCCTACGCCTTCATCGGCGGCTACCAGCTCACCGCCCCCAGCCACCTGCCGATGGGCGCGTTCGGCTCGCCGCAGCTGCTGCTCGGCACGATCGCGCTGCTGGTCTTCGGCGTGGTCGGCTACGTCTCGATCGCCGTCGCCGGGCGGGTGTTCATCGCGGCCATCCTGATCGGCGTGCTGGGCTCGCTCGGCGCGCTGCTGGCCGGGTCGATGACCGCGGCGGGGGCCGCGTCGGTGGTGCTCGCGGTGGGCATCGGCCTGCTGCCCGGCTACCCGATGCTGGCCATGCGCCTGGGCAGGCTGCCGCTGCCGGAGCTGCCGCAGCGGGCCGCCGACCTGCTCAAGGAGGACAAGCAGCCGCCGTCCCCGGTCGTGGTGGCCGCGGTCGGCCGCACCGACGAGGTGCTCTCCGGCCTGCTCACCGGCGTCGCCGTGACCAGCGTGCTGGCCTCGGTCGCGCTGGTCACCGAGGGCGGGGCGTCCAGGATCACCATGGCGATCCTGGTGGTGCTGGCGCTGACGCTGCGCGCCCGGCTGTTCCCGATCCCCCGCCAGCGGCTGCCGCTGCTGCTCTCCGGGGTGCTGGTGGCGCTGCTGCTGGCCGGGGCGTGGGTGGCGGTCGTGGAGACCACGCTGGCCAGGTCGTTGCTGCTGCTCGGCGTCGCCGTGCTGGCCGGGCTGGTCGCGATGGCCGGGCTGGTCTACAGCAAGAAGGCGCCCTCGCCGTGGCTGGGCCGCTTCGCCGACATCCTGGACGTGGTGGCGCTGATCGCGCTGATCCCGTACGCCGGCTACATCACCGGCTTCTTCTTCTACGTGCAAGGACTGATGGCCTCGGTCGGCTGACCCTCCCCCGGCGACCGAAGACCCCACCCAGCGAAGGACGAGCGTGGCTACCCGACGCGACCAGCTCCAGGCGTACCAGTTCATGATGCAGCGGGTGATCTCCGCGGTGATGCTGCGCGAGACGGACCCGGAGCAGACCCCGCTGCGCCGCGGCGTCGGCGCGGTGTTCGCGGGCGTGATGATCGCGGTGCTGGTGGCGGCCGGGTACGGGATCTACGGCATCTTCACCGGGATCGGCGGCACGTCGTGGAAGCAGCCGGGCGCGGTGATCATCGAGCGGGAGACCGGCGCCACCTTCGTCTACCTGCCGGGACCCGGGGCGCAGGCCAGCCTCCAGCCGACGCTGAACTACACCTCGGCGCGCCTGCTCAGCACGGGGTTCAACGTGGGTCCGTACCGGGTCTCCAGCGCCGACCTCGCCGGAATCCCCCGCGGCGGTGCCACCGTGGGCATCCCCGGGGCGCCGATGTCGCTGCCCGACGCGAAGCGGGCCAACACCGAGCCGTGGACGACCTGCTCGGTGCTCGGCGACAACGGCACCGGCGGGCTGACCCCGACCACCACGCTGATGGTGGGCGCGGGCGTGCCGGGCGGGACGCCGCTGGGCGAGCGGGGCCTGCTCGTGCGCGACGAGTCCGACCGCGCCGTGCACCTGATCTGGCACGACCACCGCTACCGGATCACCGGCAACTCCCCCGACCAGCTGCTGCGCTCGGTCTTCGGCGCCCAGACCATGATCGAGCCGGTCGGCCCGGCCTGGCTCAACGGGCTGCCCGCGGGCCAGGACATCGGGCCGATCCAGGTGGACAACGCGGGCCAGAACTCGACCGTGCTGGCCGGGCGCAAGGTCGGTGACATCGTCTTCCACCCGGTCGGCAACGGCGTGCAGAACTACCTGGTGCGCTCCGACGGCCTGGCGCCGGTCAACGACTTCCAGGTGCGCATCCTGCGCGGCCAGTACTCGGTGCAGCCGGTGGAGGTCTCGGCCGCCGCCGCGACCGCGGCCCCGAGCAGCAACGCGCTGGCCCCGGCCGCGGGAACGGCGGGCCTGCCCGCGCAGCCGCCCGCGCTGACGGTGGTGGGCGACGGCGGCAAGGCCCCGGTGTGCTCCAAGGCCGTCGACGCCAAGTCCGCGCCGGTGGTCTCCCTCGGCGGCTCGGCGGAGGCGCTGGCCAACGGCCTGGTCACGCGCGCGCAGACCGCGGGCGGCACCAAGCTCGCCGACCGGGTGCTGCTCCCGCCGGGCGCGGTGGTGATCGTCCGGGCCTCGCCCTCGGACCGCACGGACGGCTCCGGGGCCCTCAACATCGTCACTGACCTGGGCATCCGCTATCCGGTGCCGAACGCCGAGGTGCTGGGCAAGCTCGGCTACACCACCACGCGGGCGGTGTCCATGCCCGCGGCCCTCGTCCAGCGCATCCCGGTGGGCCCGACCCTGGACCCGAGCCTGGCTGGATCGGTTCACAGCGCGGGCTGAACGGACGCTAAACCCGAATAACATTTCCATCGAAACTGAAGAGTCGGGTCTACAACCTGCGGTTAAGCTTGTTCTAGGGTCCGGTGGAACCGCGCGCCGAGTCGGCGCGTCGGAGAATGTGAACGACTCGCTGATTCCAAGATCGAAGGTGACCAGCCCGTGTCGGAGTCCAAGCTCACAGAAGACCAGATGATCAAGCTCGAGAAGGCCATCGAGCAGTGTGGTAACGACTCGCTTGAGATCATGAACAAGATCCGGCAGGACTACATGAGCAACGTCGGAGGCTCGTGGATGGGTCCCGCGGCCAACGCCGCCCTGCAGAAGCAGGAGGACTTCAGTGACGAGTGGAAGAGGATCGAAGAGATCCTCAACAAGCTGCTCAACGGCGTCAGCACGGTGAAGAACCGGGTGCTCGAGTTCTCCGACGAGCAGAAGCGAGCCTTCGAGGCGATGAACCTGGGCGATGACGGTGCGCTCTTCAACAGCCGCATGGGCGGCTGAGCCGGTCCAGGTCAGCTTCGACAGCCAGCCACTCACTCAGCGAAGATCAGACTCGAAGGTGGAAGACCAATGAGCCAGCCTATCGGTTACAGGTTCGGTGAAGTCGAGACGCTCGGTGCCAACACCAGGACGCACGCGGAGGCGCTGAAGCAGGCGTTCCAGGCCCTGATGACGGAGGCCCAGGCCATCTGCGGCGAGGACTGGAAGGGTGCCGCGATGGGGGCGTTCCAGGAAGCCCAGGTCGAGTGGAACAAGATGGCCGACAGCATGGGCAGCGCCCAGGAGCAGTTCGGTCAGAAGACCACTCTGGGCAGCCAGGACATGCAGGGTCTGGACCAGTCCCTGACGGGCCTCTTTTAGCACTCCGGCAGTTCCCACCCCGCGCGGGTGGCTCTCCTTGCCCACCCTGGCCCCGCCGCCATCCGGATCCCGAGGGACGAGCACCGTGCGGACGAACCCGTCAGCTGTTCCCAGCGCGCCCGCCGAAGAGTTCGGCGGGCGGCTGGGGCAGCTCGTCCTCGGGGTACTCGACGGGGTCCGGTGCCAGCCCGCTGCGCCAGCGGCGGCCGCGGCCCTTCGGCCAGAAGATCGCCAGCGCGATGACGAGGCCGACCAGTCCGACTCCGATGCCCGCCGCCCCGAAGCCCCACGCCGTGGCGTGGTCGTCGGCGGCCTTGATGGCCTTCTCCTCCGCGGTCGGTTCCTTCTGCCGCAGCGGCGGCAGGTCCGCGGGGCGACCGCCCGAGACCTGGTCGATCACCGCCTGGTACGGGTTGACGATGCCGTCGCCGTAGGTGCGCCGGTCCGGTCCGTCGTTGGCCGGGGTCGTGGTGGCCCGCAACCTCTTCACGACGTCCACATTGGACAGATTCGGCCAGTAGGCGCGCACCAGCGCCGCCGCGGCCGCGACGTAGCCGGTGGCGAAGGAGCTCCCGGCCGCCGTTCCGAGCCCGCCGCCGGGGTAGGTCGTCAGCACGCCGACGCCGGGCGCGACGATGTCGATCCGGCTGGCGCCCGGCACGACCTGGCCGCCCTCGTCGATCGCGCCGACCGTGAGCACCCCGTCCAGCGAGCCCGGGTACGTGGGCTTGCCCGCGTACGGACTGTCGCTGCCCACCGGCTCCCCGGTCGCGGCGACCACGACGGCGTTCTTGGCGATCGCGTTCTGCACCGCCTGCCGCAGCGCGGCGTTGTCCTCGCGGGCGACCTCGGCCACCGCGATCACCGAGGCGCCCTTGCCCACCGCCCAGTCGATGGCGTCGGCGAGCAGCCCGGGGTCCACGGCCTTCGGCGGCCCGCCCGAGACGTACTGGTCGGCGACGACCTTGGCCGAGAGCAGCGAGACGCCCGGCGCGACGCCGTGGAAGCCGATCCCCGGCGCGCTGCCCGCGGCGATGACGCCCGCGACGCCGGTGCCGATGCCCATGCAGTCCGGCCTGCCGCTGGCGTTGCGGCCGCTCGCCTGGGCGAGCGTGGTCGAGTCGGCGACCTTGCCGGAGAGCAGCGGGTTGTCCCCGGTACCGGTGCTGATCACCGCGACCTTCTGCCCCGACCCGGTGCTCATCGGCCAGGCGCGCTCCGGCGCCAGGAAGCGCTGCGGCCAGGGAACCGAGCGGATGTCGGAGCCCCCGGTGACGCACTGCTGCTGGGCGGTCGCGGTGGCGGGGGCGGCGAGCAGGCCCGCGGCGAGCACGGCCGGGACAAGAAGCACTTGGCCGATGCGCTTGGCGTTCACGGCGGCGATAATAGGATAATGGTTCCGGGGCGCCAACCCGGCGGCCAGCGGTCATGGCGTGCACGGTGTGCGCAGTGTGCTCTTTGGGGAGGGCGGCATGGATTACTCGACGCCGAGTGAGAACTTCTTCGACAGCATGCTGGAGCAGCTGCAGAAGACGACCGCGGCCATTCCGCAGACCCAGCAACGGATGATGGACATCGTCGGCACCGGTTGGTCGGACGACCGGATGGTGAAAGTCGTCGTCGGCCCGCGCGGCCAGCTGGTCGACCTGGAAATCGATCCAAGGGTGTTCCGCAAGCCGGACGCGGCCGAGTTGCGCGCCAAGATTTTGAAAGCTTCGAGGGACGCCGTTCGGCAGAGCACCGAACAGGCACAGGATATCGTGAACGAGAATTTCCCCCCGGAGCTCGAGGAGCTGCGCGCGCTGGCGGGCGACGGCGGCCTCGAGAACGGTGACCCGCTCGCGGACGCGTTCCGCAGCGATGCCGACGTCTACGCCGAGCGACAGGAGAAGAAGAAATGAGTGGAAACCTTCGCGCATTCCTGGAGCAGGTCGAAGCACTGGGAAACCGCTTTTCCGAGGCCGGTCAGACCTTCAAGGACACCTCGGACGGCAAGGTGAAGCCGATCACGGAGCTGGAAACCGACTCCCGGACGTTCGGTGACGACGCCATCGGCAAGAAGATGTACAACGAAGAACGGTACAAGCCGGGCACGGCCGAGGACTTGCTGCTCACGTTCGCCGACTCCGGGACCAGGGTCAAGGAATTCGGCGACTACCTGATCCAGACGGCCCGCGAGCTGCGCGCCGGTGAGGACGCCAACGAGGTCCAGCACCGGACGGCCAATACAAAGGAGACCTGATCCCGGCGCTGGGGCAATGCCGGGGTAGAACTGCCGAGGGCACGAAAAGCGTGTCCTATTTTGTTGTTTTACGTTGAGGTCTGGGGTGCCTTGTGGGTGTCGGTGACGCGGTAGGGAACGCCATCGACAGTGCCGTCGATCCCTTCGCGTACGCGATGCAGAAGTTCGCGGCCTCGGTCGACGAGTACGTCCACGAGTTCCAGAAGTGGGCGTCGAATCTCGGCATCTGGGTACCGCCGATCGACATGACCATGGTGGTCAACGGTCTGCTCGGCCAGTACCCCAAGGCCGACGCCGAGAAGTCGCGGCAGCTGGCCGAGCACTACTTCGACGAGTCCAAGCGCGTCCTGGACTTCAGCGAGAGCATGCTGACCCTCGGCAAGCAGCTGGAGATGGACTTCGAGGGCGCCACGTCGTTCCAGGCGCAGCAGAAGCTGGCCGAGGTCCAGCGCAACCTCTACGAGGTCGGCCAGGCCGCGCGCCAGATCGGCATGGGCGTCAGCGACTTCAACACCCAGATCGTGCTCATGAAGAGCATGTACCAGGCGAACCTGGCGCTGCTGGCCTACGAGGTGGTGCGCGCGCTGATCGCGGCGGTCCCCACCCTGGGCGGCAGCATCGCCACCTTCGTCGGCATCAGCCTGCCCATCCGCATCCTCGCGGCCAAGAAGATCTTCACCGAGATCATGGAGGCCGTCGCCAGGATCATCGCGGAGAAGGGCTTCATCAAGGGCATCGTCCTCGGCGGGGCGAAGGCCGCGGCCCGGCAGGCTCCGCGAGCGGTCCTCGTCACGGCGCCGAAGGCGATCGCCAAGGTGGTCGCCAAGGGCGCGGTGCACGTGGGGACCAAGGTGGTCCACGCGGTCAAGCCCACCACGATCTGGCAGGGGATCAAGAACGCGGGCCACGCGATGCGGCCCTCCACCATCGCCGGTCGCGCCGTGGCCCGGCGAGTGCAGACCGAACTGGCGGAACGACTGGCCCAGCAGGCCCTGCTCCGCGCGGGGCGCGAGGGAGCGGGCCGGTTCGCCCGGGCCCAGGCGATGCGCAGGGGCATGGCCGGGCGGGTGATGAGCACGGCGACGAACCGGGAGGTCGCCCGCCTCGCCGCGGCCCGGTTCGCGGGACGGGAGCTGGGGCAGTCGGCGATGAACCCGGCGCTGCGCCGGGCGCTGATCTCCCAGGTGGACAACACCCTGGCCAACACGACGATGCGCCGCGAGCTGTTCCAGCGCGTCAAGGGCTACGGTCTGCGGTCGGCCCTGCTCTACGGTGTGGGAACCGACGTCGCCGCGCAGTTCATGACCATGCTGCGCACCGACGGCCACCACCAGTTCTCCCCGATCGCGACGATGGCCGCGTTCGTCGGTGCGGCACTCGGCGGTGCCCCGCTCGGCCTCGCCAACCGGACCTTCGGCTTCCTCGCGCTCGGCGCGGCCGGTGGTCTCGCCGGTCTCTACGGATCGCACTACACCACCCAGGGACTGACCGACCTCTCGATCATGGCTGGCGTGGCGCCACCGGAGGTCATCGCGCAGCGCGCCTCCCGAGGCAACCTGCCCGAGGAGGAACTGTCGGCGAAGGCACTCTGGGAGGCCGCCGTCGGTGGTGCCCTCGGCGGTACCTGGGAGCAGGTGATCGGCGAGCGCAGCTGGGCCGACGCCCGGATGAACTTCACCGACATGCGCCTGGCGTACCGGTCGATGGGCCAGGTCGCCATTCCGGACCTGTTCCAGAACGCGCCGGTCAACGCTCCCCCCATCAACGCGCCCGACCCGACGGTCGCCGGTGGTGGCGGGAACACGGCCACAGGTGGTAGCGGGAACACCGCGACCGGCGGCGGTGGCGGCCGGACCACGACCTCGCAGACCGGGTCCCCGCAGACCGGTGAGGGCGCCGGGCGGCGGGTCGTCGTCGCGGGCGGGGACGGACAGCAGCAGACGCTGAACCCGGCAACGGGGCAGGTACAGGGCAACGACACCCAGACCCCCGGCCAGACCGAGACCCGCAGGCCCAGCCCCGCCCCCGACAACAGCGACGGCGGGACGCGGGACGAGGGCTCCTCCGAGTCCGGTTCCGGCGACGGTGACAGCAGCGGTGACAGCGGCAGCGGTGAAGGCGGTGAGGGCGGGGGGCTCGGTGGCCGCGTCGTCAACACCGTCGCCAACACCGTCAGCAACGTCGGCGAGGCGATCGCCAACCTCGGCGGTGGCGACGGCGGTGGCACCGGTGGCGACGGCGGTAGCACCGGTGGCGACGGCGGTGGCACCGGCTCGAACACCGGCGACGGGCAGACCCAGACCGGGGACAGCGACACCAGCGCCGGCGAGTCGAACACCGGTGACTCCGACTCGGACAGCGGCGACTCCGGGGACGGCACCCGGCAGCAGGGGGACGACGACACCTCCGCGTCGAACCGGCGCCAGAGCAGGATCGAGGACACCCACCAGGGTCCGGAGCAGACGCTGGAGACCCCGGAATCCCGCATGGAGGAGTTCACGACGGAGGGCGAGGGGGACGGCAAGAAGACCGACCAGCCCGTCCTGCACTCCGACGAGATGTCCACGATGGGCTTCTCGGTGGCCGTCGAGGACCTGCAGAACAACGGCACGATCACCATCCACACCGACGCGAACGGCAGTCCGACCAGCGTCACGGCCGTCTCGGAGGACGGTGCCGTCGTCGACGCGACCTTCGCGCTCAACGGGGACCTGCCAACCGGCGCGGTCCGCGTCGTCCCCGGCACGTTCGAGCTGACGCCCAACGGCTGGGTGCAGACCAGTCCAGCGCAGATCCAGGTCTCCACGGCCGTGGTCAACACGGTCGAGGGCATGATCACGCACTCCAAGGAGCAGCTGGACCGGGCGTTGCGCGCGCTGTGGACCGACAGCCCGGTGGTGCAGGTCGGCAACATCGGCCCGAGCAACGGCCGGGCCACTCCGGCGGACCCCGACGTCTCCCGGGAGGGCCAGACCTGGCACACCGCGCCGCGGGCCGTGCGGGTCGACACCCCCTCGACCACGCCGGACGCCGACACGGACACCGAAACCGAGGGCGACGCCGCCGACCGCGGCGTTCAGGCGCTGAGCGACGAGATCAGGCGGCTGCAGGACGGGGCGGAGGCGGACACCCCGGCCACGGACGGGCAGGCACGGCCGATCGCGGTCACCGGCCACGCCGACCCCAAGGTCCCGAGCGCGAAGAAGGCGGCGCTGGGCTTCCTCCAGCCGGAAGAAGAGCCCCGGCTGAACACGACGATCGTGCACTACTCCGACAACACGCGGATCGTCGTGGACTTCGTGGTCGACTCGGACGCCGACCACATCGTCGTCGACGCGGGTGACTGGGTCGGACTGCACGACGGGACGATCGCCCAGCAGACCACCGCGAAGGTCACCATCCCGGTGACGGAGTCCGCGGAGCAGATGCGCTCCTACATCGACACCGCGATGCGGGAGCTGCACAACACCGTCCCCGGCAACGACCCAGACGGGGCGGTGCCGCACGCCCGGTTCACCCACAACGCCGCCGACGCCACCTCCGAGGAGCGCACCCAGCCGCTGGAGGACAAGGTCGAGGTCAGCGCCGACTCCGAGTACCACCAGGAGTTCGACGGCGAGCTCAAGGACGCCGTGGAGCGGCTCGTCGGGCGGACGGCGACCGATCCCGGGACCGGCGCCGCGCTGCCGGTGCGGATGGAACGGGCCGGGGAGCTCATCCGGCTGCACTACCCCGACGGCACCGTGGTCGACGTCCTGATCAGGACCGTCAACGACCTGCGCGCGGGCGGTATCCGGATCACCCCGCCGGAGCGGGTGGCCGTGGACGGCGTGCTGCGGCAGTCGGGCCCGATGATCATCGAGGTCTCCGGCTTCGGCCCGGACGACGCGGGCAAGCGCAAGATGATCGCGGGCGTGCTGATGCGCAAGGCGCTGATGCGCGCACACGAGCTGGTCATGGGCGAGGGCGTGCTGGCCGATGGCGCGGTCGCGCTGCGCACCGACCCGCAGGCGCAGCCGGTCCTCGCCGCGGTCCGGTCGGTGGTGCCGTCCGCACGGGTCACGCCCGACCCCGACGCCCCGGGCGACCCGTCGCGGTACACCGTGCGGCTGGCCGGTCCGGAGTACACCGCCGACGTGCAGCGGATCATCCTGGCGATGGAGGCCGCCGGGTACCGGCTCGCCGCCGACGAGCACGGCGACGGCATCGCCAACGCCTGGGTGGCCGGTGGGCTCGGCGTGACCGCCACGTGGATCACCCCCGGCGGCGACACCATCGTGCTGAACCTGGAGACCCCGGCCTCCCTGACGGCCAGGAACTACGGGCGCCAGGTCCAGCAGCAGCTCCAGGGGCTCGCCGAGGGCGACCCGCTGGCCGACGCCCTCGCCCGGCGGGTGGAGGAGGTGGTCCAGGCCGTCCCCGTGCCGGACGACGCCGCCGAGCTGCGCTCCGAGGGCGACTGGCGCGAGGACCCCGAGCTGCTCGCGCAGCCGAGCCCCGAACCCCCGATGAACAGCCGGGAACGGGCGACCAAGCTGCTCGAGGCCGCCGTCAAGCAGGCCGGCGACGGCATCGGCCTGCTGCGCGACCTGGGCATCACCGGCGACGGTCCCTCGGTGCTGGCCGCGATGGTCCGGCTGCCGGAGACCAACCACGTCGCGCTGGCCAACACCGTGCTGGAGCAGCTGCACGCGCGCGGGCTGCACGTGACCGGCCCGATCGTCAACGCGTGGGCCGACGGCGAACCCGGCGTCCTCGTCCAGCTGCGCGACGCCCAGACCGGCCAGCGGGTGCGGCTGCGGCTGGTCACCGCGCAGGGCGCGGAGGCGAGGGCGGTCGCCAACCACCTCACCCGGCTGGATGCCGCCGACAGCACGGTGCAGCAGGAGATCGCCGACCTGGAGGCCGTACGGCGCAGCCTCGAAGGCACCGCGGGCGAGGCCCTCACCACCGAGCAGATCAACCAGCGGGTCGAGGAGTTCCGCCAGGCCATCGGGCGGGAGGAGGACGGCGGGACCGCGCAGACCCCCGAGCAGTCGGAGGAGCCCGCCGACGCCTTGCGGCGGGCGCTGGAGGACCTCGACGTCCGCCGGGAGCAGCTGGACCAGCAGCAGGCCCGGCAGGACCTGGAGCGGACGCGGCTGGAGCTGGCACGGGACGAGCTGCGGGAAGCCCGGATCGTGCCGCCGGGCGTCGACGGCGTCCGGGCGCCGGAGGCGCCGATCATCCGCTCGGCGTACGTGAAGGCCAAGGAGCACGAGTGGGCGGCCGACGCGGTCCAGGGGGACGAGGCGGCCGCGCGGATCGGCGAGGTCCCGGACGGGGTCACCGAGGAAGCCCTCGGCGCGATGGTCATCTTCACCGACTCCGCCGAGGACAACCAGCGGATGACCGACGCGCACCGCGGGGTCATGGAAGGCCGCGTCGCGGATCTGCAGACGGCCCAGGCGCGTGAGAAGACCATTCTGGAGCTCCTTGAGGAGCACGGCGACCGCCGGTCGGTCCGGAGCCGGCTGGAAAGGCAACTCGCGGAACACCGGGCGGCGATGGACCGGTCGGGCGTCCGCGACCTCACCCGGCCGGTCACCGCGCAGGACCTGCTGGACACCGGCGTCTACGAGGACCTGCTCGAAGCGGAGCCGAAGAAGCGCTTCTGGCACAACGCCGAGCGGCGCCTGCAGAAGGCGCTGACCAGGATGGCCGAGCGCGACGCCACCGTCATCAGCGAGGTCACCGCCGCGGCGCGGCACGCGGTCGCCAGCACCGGGCCGATCGCCGTGCGCTGGGGCTTCGACGACCTCGCGGCGGCGGTCCTCCAGGCCGACGAGAACAAGCTCATCGGGCACCGGTTCGTCCAGCACAGCCCGATCACCGCATCGACCCACGCCGACCACGCCTCGGCCAACACCTACGAGGCCGTCGTCTACCTGCCCGGCGACGCGAGGGTGCTGCACATCGGCGACGACGCCTGGACGGCGAACACGCTGCTGCCCGCGGGCACCGAGTTCGAGATCGCCCGCGTCCGCGAGGTCGGCGGCAAGGTCCAGCTGCACATCGTGGCCGTCGGCGGAACCGCGCTGGGCACGGCGACCTCGGACGACTCGGTCACGGCCGCGACGGGCGCGGACGGCGAGAGCACCACCGAGCGGGTGCTGCGGGCGCTCTACGAGGCCGTCAACCAGACCGCGGACGAACCCAAGCACGAGCTCGACCTCGGCGCGACCGGCAGCGAGATCCCGCACGTCATGGTGCGGCTGCCGGAGGACGGACACGCCGACCACATCCGCACCCTGCTGCGCGAGTTCCAGGCGCGCGACCTGCACGTGACCGGGCCGATCGTCAACGGCTGGCCGGAGGGCGACCCCGGCATCAGGTTCGAGGTGCGCGACGGGCAGACCGGCCAGCGGGTGCGGGTGCGCGTGGTCACCCCGCAGGGCGCGGATCTGCGCCGGGTCACCAACGACCTCACGCGGCTGGACGAGCGTGAACGCACCGTCCAGGAGAACCTCACGCGCCTGGAGTCCGTGGAGCAGATGATCCGCTCCGCTCCCCAGACCCAGGACGAGCGCGACCGGGCCGAGGACGCCGACGGCGACGCGGAGCGGGAGCCCACCCAGCGGGAGCAGGCGCTCGCCGAGCTGGAGGAGCACCGGCGGCAGCTCCAGAGCAGGCAGGACCGCATCAACGGGCGGCGAGCCCGGCTGACGGCGCGGCAGGAGGAGCTGCGCGCCGCCCTGGTCGCCCCGGCCGGTGTCGAGACCGTGCGCGCGCCGCGGCCCGCGCGGCCCGCCGACGCGGCGCTGCGGAACCAGGCGCTGGCCGAGGGCGTCGACGACTACGACGCGATCCTGCGGATGACCGACGCCTCCGAGTGGCGGACCGGCAGGCGCCCAGAAGGCATCACCGACGAGAACGTAGACGCGCTGCACGCCGCCACGGGCATCAGGGCCGAGATGTTCGGCAGGGCGCTCCAGGCGGCGCTGGCCAACCGGCCCGCCGATCAGCGCGCGGAGCCGATCACCGGCGCCGAACTGATCGCGACCGGTCTCTACGCGCACCACATCGACGGGCTGTACACCGAGGCCGAGCTGCGGCAGTTCGCCGAGCAGGACGCCGCGACCTTCAACGGTGTCACCGAGGCCTTCGACAAGGTCGAGCCGTCCACCGAGCCGGTGCAGCTGTACTGGGGCTACGACGACCTCACGCGGCTCACCGGGGCGTTCAGCGCTCCCGGCGAGCTGATCGGCAGGCGTTTCACCAACCAGGCGCCGACCGCGGCCGCGGTCGAGCCGGAGAACACGGGGCGCCCCCACCAGGCCCGGATCTACGTGCCGAGCGGGACGAAGGTCCTCTACCTCGGCGAGGTGTCCGGCACCCCGACCGACGCGCTGCTGCCCGCCGGGGCGGAGCTGGAGGTCGTCCGCGTCCGCGAGGTCGACGGCCAGGTCGAGCTGGACCTGATGCTCGTCGGCACCGCCGAAACGGCGCAAACGTTCGTCCAAACGGACGAAAGCTCGCAGCAAGAACCGGAAAGTGACCCAGCCGATACCGAACGGGCCGATACCGAACGGGCCGTCGAGGTGCTGCGCGAGGCCGCGGACGCGGCCCTGGCCGACGGCAGGCCGGAACTGGTCTCCAGCTCGCTGGCCTCGATGGTGATGCTGGGCGTCGCGCCGGTCACGCCGGACGCCGCCCGGCTGGTCGCCGCCGCGGACGACGTGCTCGCCGCCTACCGCGACTTCGCCGCGATCGCTCCGGACGCCGACACCACCGCGGCGGGCGACGCTCTGCACGACGCCGTGCACGCGGTGCGCGAGCTGCTGGGGTTGCCCAAGCTGGACGAGGCGACGACCGCGGCCGCGGGCTCCGTCGTCACCGAGCTCGACGATCCGGCGCGGGAGCTGGTCGGCAGGGTCGCGGAGTCCGTCGCGCAGGAGATCGCCGACGTCACCGGGCGCTCGGTGGAGAGCGTGCGGCAGGCGATCCGGGACGCCGTGCGGACGATGACCGTCCTCGACGACGGCGACACCGCGGGACGGGCGTTCGTCGACTGGGCCATCGGCGACGGCAGGCTCTCCGTGCGCGTCGAGGACGGGGTCACCGTCGCCGAACTCGCGGGCCGCGTCGTCCACGAGGCCACCCACATGCTCCAGGGCGATCCGCGGGGACTCGCCCCGGATGTGTTGCGGCGCATGGAGATCGAGGCGCACAAGGCCGAACTGGTGCTGTACCAGTCGCTGCCGACGAGCGTGCTCACCGCGGAGCTGGCCGAGGTCGCGTCGTGGACGCCGGGCATGGTCGAGCTGGTCGCGGCGAAGGTCCACCCCGACGACAGCCCGTACATCGTCGGACTGTCCGAGGGCACCAGTTCGCTCCAGTACTCCCGCCGGGACGGCGGCAGGCTCAGGGGTCTGTTCGGCCGTGCCCTGCGGTCGCTGCGCGCCGGTGACAGCGCCACCGGGATCGCCCAGCTCCAGGACCTCGTCGCCAGCGCCGTCGCCACCCTGCCGCAGGGCAGTCCGGTCGACTTCACCGCGGTGGACCTGAGCCAGTTCCGCGACGCGCTGCCGGTCGTCCAGGGCGATCCGGGCACGCTGGACACCGCGATGGACGAAGGCGCCCGCCGAGGCGCGGCCAGGGTCTTCGTCAACGAGATCGCGGCCAGCTACCGGGAGGACGGCCCGGGCACGGCCCACCGCGAGAACCTGCGCCGGTTCGCGGCCGAACAGCTCGGGCTCGAAGCGGACGAGGTCCAGCTGGTCGCGCTGAGCAAGGGCCGGTTCTTCCGGGTGGTCCACAACGGCGAGACCGTCTCGGTCATCGGCGTTCTCTTCACCGTGGAGGAGCTGGCGGCCCGCACTTGGGCGGACCCGTGGCTGCAGTCCCAGGGCTTCACCGCCTTCGACCTGTCGACGGCCCAGGCCGCGGGTGTCATCCACTTCGGCGGCGCCCCGATCCCGGTCCTGATGAGCTCGCCCGCACCGGGCGAGACCGAGTACCAGATCGCCCAGAAGATCGCCGCGGCCGCGCCCGACGAACGGCAGCCGCACGTCGACCGGCTGAAGCGGCTGCTGACGTTGTCCGCCAAGGCGTTGGCGGAGCTGCACGTGCGCACCCGGAACGCCGCGCTCGGGGACGGCCCCGCCGGGGCCCACTGGCTGGAGACGGCCGCGGAGTTCCTGCGCACCGCCCACGCGATGGCCGTGGCCGACGGCAGGCCGGAGCTGGTCCCCGGCAACCTGGCCTCGCTGCTGGAGCAGCAGGCCAGGACCGCGGTGGCGATGCCCGACGAGTGGGTCGCGGCGGCGCACAACGACGCCCACGGCGACAACGTCCTGTACCACCGGGACGAGGAGACCGGCGAGGAACGCGTCACCCTGATCGACTTCGAGTTCCTGCACGAGACGCTGGCCTCGGACCGGACTCCGACGGGCCGGATCTCCACGCAGCGCGACCTGGAGATCTTCGCCGACCACCTCCGGCGCACGCTGGAACAAGACCTCGACCTGTCCGAGCTCAGCACCGAGATGACCGAGCACTTCCAGTCCGCTTACGAGTCGGCGGTGCGCGGGCTGACGCTGGACGCCGAGCTGAACGCCTACAAGGCGTTCGCCGCCGCGCAGCAGGTGTTGACCACCTACCGCGAGGGTGGCTCCCCCGAAACTCTCGCCGCCCAGGTGCACACGGTTCGCGACATGCTGGGGCTGGCCAGGCTGGACGCGGAGACGACCGCCGCCACCGGCTCCGTCGTCACCGAGCTCGACCCTTCGACGCGGCAGCTGGTCGGCACGGTGGCGGAGTCCGTCGCGCGGGAGATCGCCGACCTCACCGGCAAGTCGCTCGGCGAAGTGTCGTGGATGATCGACCACGCGGTGTGGACCATGACCGAGCTCACCAGCGCCGATACCGACGCGCGCGCCGTGCTCGACTGGTCCACCGGCGAGGGGCGGCTCTCCGTTCGGGTCGCGGACGGGGCCACCGTCGCCGAACTGGCCGGGCGGATCGTCCACGAAGTCACCCACCTGCTCCAGGGCGACCCGCGGGAACTGCCCACCGAAGTGTTGCGGCGCCTGGAGATCGACGCGCACAAGGCCGAACTCGCGCTGTACCGGTCACTGCCGACGAGCGTGCTCACCGAGGAGCTGGCCGCGGTCGCGGCGTGGACGCCGGGCATGGTCGAGCTGGTCTCGGCGAAGGTCCACTCCGACGACAGCCCGCACATGAGGGCGCTGGCCGAGGGCGACAGTTCGCTGCAGTACTCCCGGCGCGGTTCCGGCGGGCTCAAGGGTCTGTTCGGGCGCGCGGGCAAGCTGGTCCAGTCGCTGACCCAGAGCGAGTCCATGACTCCCTCGGTGGCGCAGCTGCGCGGTCTCGTCGACAGCGTTCTGGTGGGACCGTCCGGGCAGCGGGTCCGGGTCTCCACCTCGTCGATGAACGAGTTCGTCGACGCGCTGGCCGTGGTCGAGGGCACCCGCGACGGCGACACGATCCCGCACATCGACAGGCGGATGGCGGCGTTCAGCGAGTACTCGACCGCGCTCGTGCACGCCGACGAGCCGGGCAGCCCCGGAGCGCGGCACCGGGAGAACCTGCGCCTGTTCGCCGCCGAGCAGCTGGGCCGTGACGAGGGCGACGTCGAGCTGGAACTGCTTGCCGGGGAACGGTTCTTCAAGGTCCTGGTGAACGGCGAGGCCGTCGCCGTACTCAGCGTGCACCAGTCCATCGAGGACCTGGCGTACCGCTTCTGGGCGGACCAGCGGCTGGCGGAGTACGAGGTCGAGAACCACGGCTACGACCGCTTCGAGATGCCCGAGTACCTCGCGCTCGGCGTGGTGCACGGGCCCGACCTGCTGCTCGGTGTCTCGCTCACCACCCTGATGCCCGGCGAGACCCTGACCCAGCTCGCGCAGCAGGTCGCGCGGGCGGGCGAGGACGCGCGGCCGCAGCAGGTCGAGCGGGTCAAGAAGATGCTGGAGCTGGCCGCCAAGGCCTTCGCGGAGCTGCACCTGCGGACCCGGCACTCGTCCAGCGCGGAAGGCCCGGCCGGGGCGCACTGGCTGACGCCCGCGACCGAGCTCGTCCGCGCCGCGAACGAGCTGGCCGAGGCCGACGGGCGGTCCGACCTGGTGCCCCGGGACCTGGTCACGGCGCTGGAGGAAAGCGGTCTGCTGGCCGAGTTCCTGCCCGCCGCGTGGGTCTCCGCCGTGCACGCCGCCGCGCCGAGCGAGGAGCACACCTCCGCCGACAACTTCCTCTTCAGCGACGAGGACGGCACCGCCAGGCTGTCGCTGATCGACCTTGAGGCGCTGACGCTGTCCCTGGACGGCTCGGGCGTCCCGCTCGGCATGTCCAGCGAGAACGATGTCCGGGCGATCGCTGTCGGCATCCGCACCGCCTTCGGCAGGGTCGGCATGGACGGCCTCGCCCCCGAGCTGGTCCAGCACTTCGAAGCCGCCTACGAGAACGCCGTGCGCATCGCGACGATGGACGGCGACCTGAAGAACTTCCAGACCTTCGTCGCCGCGCAGCGCGTGCTCAACGAGTACAAGGCGTTCAGCGAGACCGGCGAGGACACCGGCGGCGTCGAGGACGCGGTGCGGGCGCTGCACGAGCTGCTCGACCCGCTCGTGGCCACCCAGGCGACGACCGTGGTGACCGACCTGGACGCGCAGAGCGCGGAGATCGAGCGGGTCGCGCTGCTGGCCGTCGACGCGATCGCCGACGCGCTCGGCGCCGACAGCGAGTACACCAAGGAGGACATCGCCGACGAGATCCGCGAGATCGTCGAGACGATGACCTCGCGCCCCGACGGCACGCTCCGGGCCTACCTGAACTGGGAAGACGGGAAGGTGACGGTCCGGCTGACGCCCGGGACCACCGTCGCCGAGGTGGCCGGGGCCGTGGTGCACGAGGTGACGCACTGGCTCCAGGGGCAGCCGACCGGGCTGAGCACGACCGAGTTGCAGGACCGCGAGGTCGCCGCGCACCTGGCCGAACGCGCCGTCTACCAGGCGATCCCGGCCGAGGCGCGGACCGAGGCGATGACCGCGGTCGTCGAGGCCGCCGACTTCGAGTCCATCGTCCGCACCGAGATCCACCCGCCCAACAGCGCCTACCTCGCGGCGCTGAGCAGCGGCGAGACCCTGTTGCAGCAGTCCGCCTCCGACGAGGGGCTGCCCACCGCCGCGCAGGAGCAGGAGTTCAGGGAGGCCCTGTCCCAGCTCGACGTCCACCTCGACGCGAACCGGCTGGTGGAGCCGGGGGCCGACGTGGACCTGCGCGAGCTGCACCGGCTGTTCGGGCCGCAGGACCTGCCGGCCGCGATCGTGACGGCGCTGGCCAGGGGCATGGGCGTGGTCCGGGTGATCGCCATGACGCCGGACGTGCAGATGCGCCGGGCGATGCTGCACCACGCGTGGCACGGGGCCGACGACGCGGGCAGGGCGCAGGTGCCGCCGAGGCTCCTGCGGCTGGCCGTGGAGAACCGCTACGGCGAGAACGTCCCGGCCCGCGTCACCGAGTTCCAGGCTTCGGTCGCCCGGCTCGACCAGGGCTACTCCCCCCTGCCCGCGAACGTGGGCGAAGCCGCCGCGCTCTTCGGCTACGACCCGGCGAACACCACCGAGATGGCGGCCTTCGCCACCGTGCTGGAGCAGGCGGGCATCGACCCGGACACCCGGTCCTACGACGAGCTGAAGGCGTTGCGCTCGGCCGCCGTCGACCTGTCGGTGCGGCGGGGCATGGCGACCGGCGAGCAGCGGCGCAACGTGATCGAGGGCGATCCGCAGGTGCTGGGCGCCGCGGTCCGGCTGCGGCCGTCGTTCCTGCGCCCGAGCGAGGCGCTGCCCGCGGTCCCGCTGCCCGCGGACTCGGCGGCGCGGGCGGCGCTGGACGCGAGCGTGCGCCAGGTGCTGCTCCAGTTCCTGCACGGCCAGCCCGCCGGGGTGGCCCTGCCGGGCGACCTGGCGTCGCCGCAGCTGTGGGACCAGGTGCGGTCGGCGATCTACTTCCACGGCGTCGGCTACGCGGCGCTGATGGTCAGCCAGCTGCCCGGCGCCCACCCGGTGCCGAACCTGGCAGCGGCCGACTTCGCCACCCTGGTCGGCGACCCCAACGCGCCGACGCCCGCCCAGCAGGCGTACCTCAACGGCGAGTTCCTGCGGGTCGAATGGGCGATGCCCGGTGAGGGCACGCTCGGCGCGGCGCTGGACCGCACGGGCGGGCGCACCGGCACGTTCGCCGCGACGACCGAGGACAACCTCCCGGCCCTCGCCGACCAGCTCGGCGTGCGGATCGTGCTGGTCGACGAGAACGGCGAGGCCCAGGTCCACGGCGAGGGCAGGCATCGGCAGCGCGTCGTCGTGCTGCGGCGGGGCTCGCACTACGTCGCGGCGCACACCTGGGGGCTGAGCGTGGCCGCGCCGCTGGGCGACGCCGCCCGGCCCGGTTCCGCCGCGGAGGACGCGTACCAGGGGTCCACCGCGGGCAAGCCCGTCGCGGCGCTCACCGCCGAGGAGACGCTGCGGCGGCTCGTCCCGGAGTTCACCGCCGCCATCGACCCCGCCTGGCTCGCCGCCGCCGGGTTGACCTCGGGCGAACTGCGCATCATCGCCGCGACGACCAGCCCGGAGCTGCTGCCCGCGGTGATCGCCGCGCACCTGGCGCGTGGCGCCAAGGGCATGCGGTTCATGCCCCTGTTCACCGAGCCGAACGAGGTCGCGCGGCAGGTCAAGGTGCTGCTGAGCGGTCCGGCCGCCGACCGCTCGCGCGTCCCGGTCCAGCTGGTCGACATCGCTTTCCACCGCCTCTTCGGCGCCGACGTCCCGGCCTTCGCCGCGCAGGTCCGCGACGAGATCGCCGAGCTGCACGGGGAAGTCGGCCTGCCGAGGACCACCCACGCCCTGCCGACCGCGCCGCCCCTGCCGGAGATCACGCCCCGGGAGGCGCTCCAGCACTACGCGCCGCAGTACACCGGGGACCTCGACTCGGCGACCCTGCTGGCCGCCGGGCTCGACGTCCAGGCGCTGCGCCAGATCGCCAAGCTCTTCGGGCCGGAGCAGGTGCCCGCCGCGGTCGTCACGGCCCTGGCCAGGGGCATGAGCTACCTGCACGAGGCGATCCGCCAGCCCGATGGGCCGATCATGCGCAACCGCGACTGGTCGTTCGCGTGGACCGGCCTCGACGAGCAGGCGATGACGCGCATCCCGGTGGACCTGCTCCAGGTCGCGGTGAACCGCAACCACGGCGCCACCGTCCCGGACGACATCACGCAGTTCCAGGAGGCGGTCGCCCAGGCGCACGAGAACGCGGCCCAGCAACAGACCGAAGAAACCGAAGAGACCGAGCAGACCGAGCAGACCGAAGAACCTGAGCAGAGCGAGCAGCCCGAGACGAGCGCGCCCGTCGAGGTCCCCGTCCTGGTGCCGTGGACCGACGGCACCGCGACGGTGCTGGACCCGGACGCCCTCGCCGCGCTCCAGGCGGACCGCGACGTCCCGATCGCCGACGACCCGACCAACTCCGACGGGCTGTTGCTGCGGATCGGCTTGGGCGCGGAGCCCTTGGTGATCCGGATCGACCCGGACGCAGACGGCCCGCGCGTCGAGGTGCCCGGGGACCGGCGTTCCCCCCTCGTGCTGGTCGTGCCCGCGCTGCCCGGCGACGCCGCGGACCAGGCGGCCGTGCTCGGCCCGCTGCTCGTCCAGCTCCCCGACCTGGTCACCGAGCACCGGGCGACCGCGGCGGAGCCCGGTGAGCAGACGCCTCCCCCGGCCCCCGGCCCCATCCAGGTCCACCACGGCGAACTCGGCACGTCCGTCGTCATGCCGCTCGCGGGGCTCACCCCCTGGGCGTACCAGGGCACCGCGACGCTGATCGACCCCGACGTCTACGTGGCCCTCGGCAACGACCCCGCTTTCCCCGGCGACGCCGCTCCGGACGCGAACTTCCTGCTGATCCGGATCGAGGACGACAGCTTCCCGCTGGGATTCGAGGCGGACGGCGACGAGTCGGCGGGCCCCCGAGTGACCGTCAGCTTCGCCGAGGACGGGACGCTGCAATGGTTCCGCGTCACCGTGCCCGCGCTGCCCGACCACCCCGCCGCGCAGCAGGCCCTGGTCGACCAGATCGTGGACCACCTCCCGGCCGCGCTGGACGGGGCACGGCCGCACGTCGTCACCGGCGAACCCGAGGCCGAAACCGGGGCCGCGCAAGCCGATCCGGATGCGCCGACCCAGCCGCTGCCGCAGGTTCCCGCGGCCAGCACCCTGGCCCTTCCGATCACGATCACCTGGACCGACGGCACCGCGGACACGGTCGACCCGGACGTCATCGACACCCTGCGGCAGGCGTTGCCGGGCTTCGTGCCGGTGCACGAGACCGAGGTGCCGGTGTGGGTCGAAGGAGACGACATCCCGCTGACGATCCAGGTGGAACCGTCCACGACGGACCCGCGGCTGGAGATCGTCAGGTCGGAGTCCGGCGCGCTGATGGAACTGGTGCTGGTGGTACCGGCGCTGCCCGCCGACGCCGACGCGCAGCTGGTCGTGCTCTCCGACCTGGTGAACACGGTCCCGGACTTGGTCGACCCCACAGCAGCCCCCACGACAGCCCCCGCGACCGCACCGGCGGGCCAGTCCCAGGCCGGGACGAGGTCGGTCATCACGGCGCTGCCCGCGCTGACGCCCTGGTCCCACCAGGGTTCCGCGACCACGGTCGACCCCGACGTCTACGTGCGGATCGGCGCGGACGACGCCTCCTCGGCGCAGACCGCGCCCAGCGGGGACCACCTGCTGGTCCAGGTCGACGGGCAGACCGTCCCGTTGGTGGTCACCACGACCGGCGACACCTCGGGCGATCCCGTCGTCATCGTCTCCCTGCGGCCGGACGGAACGGTGGCGGGATTCGAGGCGCTCGTTCCCACGCTGCCCGACGACCCGGACGCGCAGCGGCTCGCGGTCGAGCAGATCCTCGAACAGCTCCCCGTGGTGCTCGCCGACGCGCGGCAGCTGCTCACCCCCGACCAGGGCGACGAGCGGCCCGCGACGACGGCGAGCGGGATTCCGCTGGTCTACGACGAGGGCCTGGAGGTCGGCGAGGACGGCAGGCCGATCCCCCAGGGCGAGCCCACCCTCCCCGGCTTCATCAACGGCGGCGCCATCGGCCGCATCCCGCACGCCCAGGCGATCGCGGAGCAGCTCGGCGTCAGCGCCGTCGACGTGGACCAGGCGATCACCGCCCACTGGCAGGACGTGCTGAGCCCGCACGGCGCGCAGATCGAGTTCCGGACCACCGACGGCAGGCGGATCACCCGCCTGGTGCACATGGAGTTCACCGACCCGAAGAAGGTGCGTTCCGGGGTCCGGCCGCACGAGCAGGGCCACGGCACCTTCGCGCAGGGCCAGGGCGGCTTCGAGAACTCGGCCGGCCGCAGCAGCTCGCTCAGCCTGGGCCTGGCCGCCACGGCCGAGGACATCGTCGGCCTCGCCGTCGCGGGCGCGCCGGTCATCGGGGAGAACCCGATCGCCTCCGCCAACATCGGCAAGAAGTTCTCCTTCTCCACCAGCCAGTCGGTGCAGGCCCAGCAGTTCGGCGAGACCAACCACGCCGTCACCACCAACCGCGGCCCGGCGACCGCGTTCGAGGTCGCGGTGACCGTGCGGGTCTCCGAGCTGACCGAGGACCCGGGCGAGTTCGTCCAGGTCGCGGAGTTCACGCCGTACGGCAGCACCGACGGCCAGTGGACCCCGGACACCAAGGACACGCTGGTCGTCGGTGTCCCGGACACCTTCCTGGAGCGGGTGGAGAAGTCCGTCCGGCGCGATCTGTCCACTGTGGACACCACGGACGCCGACGTCCCGCACATGGCCCTGGCGGCGTGGGACGGCCGGAACAAGCTGATCAAGCAGGTCATGGACATGCTCGGCCCGTCGGTGGGCACGGCCGTCCCCGACCTGCGCAGGCAGATCGAGACCGCGATCGTCGAGTTCAGCGCGGACATGGTGCGCCCGGCGAACCGGGACGAGGGCTACTCGTTCCCGATCGTCGACTCGGCGGGCAACGTCGTCGCGCGGCCGATGCTGCGGTCCGCGCTGAACCCGGCCGGGGCCACCATCGTCGGCGGCAACGACGCCGGGCGCTTCGCCAAGGGCGGCCTGCTGCTGGAGCGCGTCCTGGTCTGGTTCCTCAAGACCGGCGGGGTCACCGCCGTCGGCCGCGGGCTCAACACCGAGACCGGCGCGGGCTCCAAGGTGCTCGGCTGGCTCGACTCCATGGTGCAGGGCATCCTGCCGCACCGGGGCGGCCGCTCCTGGAGCCGCTCGGAGACCAGCGTCACCTACTCCGACTCCACGGTCATCAACGTGCGCGTGGGGCGCGAGCGCGCCGTCACGCTGAAGGTCCCCGCCGCGATCACGGTCCAGCTGCAGAGCCCGACCGGGGACAAGGTCGGCGATCCCGCGGTCGTGGACACCGAGCTGGTCGTGCAGATGTCGCGCAAGGACGCGGTGGAGCACGGCTACCCGACCTCGGTCGACGCGATCGGCCCGGACGGCGAGTCGGTCGACGGGATCGTCAAGAACCCGAACGAACCGGACGCGGTGCTGCCGGAGTTCGTCTCGAAGGTCGGTGTCGGCACCGGTCTGCTGGAGGAGCTCGTCCTCGACACCGAGGACGGGCAGCCCAAGGGCAAGGGCGAGGGCGACGCGCTCGCCCCGTTCATGCACCAGATCCTGCGGGAGCTGGCCAAGACCGGCGCCGTGCCCCCGCAGGCGGGCTCCACCGCCCAGACAGCCACCGAGCCGGACGCCCCCAAGCGCAAGCGGGTCTGGCGGCGGGCCGCGCAGGACAAGCGGGTGGTCAACCAGAACAGCATCGAGCGCCAGATCTCCGAGGCGATGCTCGAGTCGGAGATCGACCAGCTGGTCCAGAACGGCAAGCTGATGGTGCTCAAGCACTCCGACCTGCGCGACCCGGAGGACGCCCGGCAGACCCAGCTCATGGTCAACGCCCAGCTGGACCACTCGGCGGCGGTCTACCTCGGCAAGCAGCACAAGCAGCTCGCCCGGCTGCTGATCGAGACCGCCGCGAACTCCTTCGCCAACATCCGGTCCAAGGCCAAGCGCTGGTTCCTGGGCCGCGGCGGGGACAGGATCGAGGCAGGCGAGTTCGGCCAGGGCGGCGGGTTCGGCCGCAGCGTCGGCTCCGGCTCCTCGGTCGCCGAGCGCGCCAACGACGTCCACCTCTTCGAGGTCGACGGCAAGATGGACGCCTGGCTGGTCCCGATCACCGTCACCGGCACGGTCACCGGGCCGGACGGCGAACCGCAGACCGTCACCGTCACCGGCAAGGTCAAGATCTTCCTGCCCGCGGGCTTCGCCAAGGAGATGGAGCCGGTCAAGGTCGCGGACAAGACCGACAAGAAGGTCTTCGCGACCAACGGCACCATCGTCACCTCGGTCGAGGCGCGGGGCCTGCGGGAGGCCGTCAAGGGGATCGCGCCCGAGCTGTTCAAGCCCGACTCGGACTCCGTCGAGGTGCTGGAGAGCATGCTCGACGTCACCACCCTGCACGCCAAGCTCAAGCAGATGATCGCCAGCGGCACCACCAACGACCAGCTCTTCGAGACCGGTGTGGGGCGGCACGGCAAGTACAAGGTCGGCATGAGGCTGGTGCCGAAGCAGACCCATCGGATCGGTCGGGTGCCCAACGCGGTCACCGGGCACTTCACCTTCCGCCTCAACGCGATCACCGGCAACGTGAACTGGTCCAGCCCCAGGGGCGTGGACGGCTCGTTCGCCGAGGGCCTCATGGAGCTGGCGGGCGAGAGCGGCGTGTCGGCCAACATCGGGCGGGCCACCTCGGGCGGGGAGGTGCGGACCCGGATCGGCGGTGAGGAGCAGCTCCCGCTGAGCTTCGAGGACGAGCAGCCGCACATGCGGACCGAGTTCGACCTCGTCGTCGAGGTGACCTACGAGCCCGGCGCCAAGCTGCCCGGGGAGCGGGGCTGGACCCGCTCGGTCACCCACGACCTGAACGCGACCTGGGTCAAGGCCGAGTCCGAGATCATGGAGGACTACGCCGACGGCACGCTGGCGCTGCCGCAGGAGGACGTGACCCGCTCGCTCAAGCGCTGGCGGGAGGGCGACGCCCAGTTCGGCCGCAACACCGTCACGCTCTCCGCCGTGCGCCTGGCGCGGGCTCAGCGGGCGGCGGGCCTGGAGATCGACCACGACCTGCTCGACGCGGCGCTGCGGCAGTACTCCGACGAGGAGCGCGGCACCGACCCCATCGACACCCGTGCCGCGACCGAGGCGGCGCTGGACCGCCTCACCGAGATCGCCGAGACCGCGCACGCCGCCCCCCAGGCGATGCGGGACCTGCACCTGCCCGCCGCCATCGCCAAGGGCCAGTCGCTCGGCGGCCAGGCGGCGGTGCGGTCGCTGGTGCTGGAGCACGAGGAGAACGGCGAGACCACCCAGGTCCACGAGCACGACCTGCTGATGGGGCTCATCGGCGAGAACATGCCCGAGCTGCTCGACCGAATTCGCGGCCTGCACGGCGGTCTGGCCGCCGAGACCGCGGGCACCCGGATGCGCGGGCAGATCAGGTCGATGTTCAACCGCAGCCACAAGCTGTGGTCCGGAACGGTGCCGGTCGGCGGCAAGCTGCCGGTGCTCGCCGAGCACGCGGCCATCCACGGCACCATGAAGGCCGTCGGCAAGCCGGAGATCGTCGGCAGCCTCGGCAAGCACGGCATCGAGAACCTCGGCTACGGCTACGAGGAGATGGAGACCGCGCACGGCCTCAACGTCTCCGTCGGCGGCGGCCTGAACAACGCCGGGGTCATCGGCGAGGGCGCCGGGGACGCGCTGCCGGACAGCCTGTCGGTGGGCACCGGGCGCGGGCGTTCGGCCAACATGGCCGAGAAGCACCAGCGGACCTCGATCGACAGCCGGGCCAACTGGAGCGGCGTCCACATCGTCGAGATCCCGGTGGAGCTGACCTTCTCGGTCAGCAAGTCCCGCCTGCCGGGCAAGCTGCTGAACAACGTCCTGCTCGGCGGCCGCAACGTGCTGCCGGGCAAGCTGAACGCCTCCAGCTCCGGCACGGTGACGGTGCGCGGCAAGCTCACCGTCGAGGTGCCCTCCGGGGTGGTCTCCGAGCAGCGGCCCGCCCCGCCCGCGAACATCAACTTCGGCGAGCTGACCGACGCCCCGAACACCATCGGCGTCGACTACATCGACACCGCCCCGATCGAGGCGGCGTTCCTGGAGTTCGCCAAGAAGCTCGGCGTCGACGAGGCGCAGCACGGGGACCTGTTCCGCGCCTCGGTCGGCCCCGACCTGGCCGAGAACAACGTGCGCAACTGGCTCATGGGCCAGAACGTCACCACGGCCTACCAGATCCCCGGCCGGATGGACCCGGGCTACGCCCGCACCGTCTTCAACGCCTCGCTCAAGATGCGGCTGCGCGGCGTGCACGTGACCTCCGAGCGCCCGGACGGGTTCAACCTGGGCTACGCCAACAGGGACCACCACTCGTTCAAGTACGACATCGGCAACCAGAGCACGCTGCCGTTCAACCTCGGCGCGGGCGAGGGGCTGGACAGCCTCGGCGAGGTGCTCGACGGCGTCGACTTCAAGGGCAGCGCCTCCGTGGGCGCCCAGCGCAACCGCGGGGGCTCGGTCCTGCGCGGCAGCCGCCAGGAGCACTTCCACAAGGTGGTCGGCGAGGTCGTCGACGTGACCGCCTTCTACCACGTCGACTTCGAGGGCACGGCGAAGTCGGTGAGCACCAAGGGCAAGGAGAAGCTGGAGAAGCAGCTCTCCCGCCCCAACGCCGCGCGCGGCCAGGTCCAGTTCCGGGTGTTCTCCGAGAACGTGCCCGCGCTGCTGGCGGCGCTGGAGAACCCCGCGTGGGACCGCGACTCCGTGCTCGAACTCGCCGGCCTGAGCCCGGAGAAGATCGCCGCGAAGCTGCGCGAGCGGGAGGAGGACGCCCCGCGCTTCGACCTGGACCAGCTCATCGAGCAGGCCGCCGAGGCCGACCAGCTCGACACCGACTACCCCTTCCTCGGTGCCGCGAAGCAGGTCGAGGCCGGGCTGCCCCGGTCGGTCCGGCGGAAGCTGGAGGGCACCGACGGCACCGACGGCAGCGTGCTGGTGCGGCTGGACAGCGATCCGACGATCGCCCGCGCCGACGAGCAGACGGAGCTGGCGCGGCGGATCATCGCCGAGGTCGCGGACGTCCGGCAGCGGGCCGAGGCGCTGGCCACCCCGGAGAACCAGAAGGTCGTCGACCAGGCCGTCAAGCACGTCGAGGCGGCCGCGGCGATCGCGCTGGAGATCATCACCACCAGCGAGCAGCTCCCCGCCGCGCGGGCCGCGCTGCGGCGCGCCGAGACCGCCAACCAGGAGGCGCGGGCCGCGCTCGCCGAACAGCAGGGGCGGGCCCAGCGGGCCGAGCGGCCCGGCGCGGTGCGCCGGACGCTCCAGCGGATCGGCATCGGCCGGGCGAACGACGAGGCCGTCAAGGCCGCCGAGCAGGCGGCCAGGGAGGCCGGGCAGCACCTCGACCGGCAGCGGCAGGCGTTCGACCAGCTCAACGGCGCCTGGGACGCCGCGACCGGCCGCGGTGGCGAGATGCACGACACGCTCCAGGCCCTGGAGACCGCGGTCGGCACCGTCCTCGACGACCCCCGTGGCATCGCCGTGCTGCGCGACACCGACCTGCGGCACGAGGGCGACCCGCTGGAGACCGCCCGCGGTGTGGCCTCCGAGCTGCGCTCCGAGGTGCTGCTGACGCTGACCGAGGCGGACGGCAAGAAGGTCAGGTACTGGGTCGCGCCCGACGGCGGCGTGCGCCGCGACGAGGCGGACGGCGGTCCGGCCTACGAGCTGGACAACAACCCGGCGTTGCAGGAAGAGGTCGACCGCAAGCGCCTGGACCGCGACGAGCTGGTGCGGCGGTCCGTCGCCACCGGCCGCCCGCTGCGCATGCTGGTCCACGAGTCCCGCGACCCGGCGATCATCACCGCGGCGCGCTACGGCGTGAACATCGACCACACGCTGGCCGAGGCCGCGACCCGCAGGGAGCTGCGGGAACGGCTGGGCTACCAGGTCCACGACCCGCGCGCCGACCTGCTGGCCGAGCGCACCGAGCGGGACCGGGCCCGGTGGGAGGGCATGCGCGAGGACTTCACGCTCGCGCTGACCCAGGCCGGGATCTCCGAGCAGGAGATCATCCGCGCCCTGGTGCACGGCGTGGACCTCCGCGCCTTTTACCAGCAGGTCGTGTTCGACCGCGGAGTTCCCGCCACCGAGCTGCGCAGGCGCAGCAACCTCGTGCCGCTGATGCTGAACATCCCGAACACGCACGCGGAACTGGGCGCGCTGTTCGGCTTCGCGGACACGCCCGCCGACATGGCCAAGTTCCGGCACCTGCTGGAGGAGGCCGGGATGCCGCGGACGCTGGGCGCCTACGACGCGGCGCTGCTGCGCGGGCTCGCCGCGGACATGGCGGTGACCCACGGCCTGTTCCAGGCGTGGCAGCGCAGGCAGCTGCTGGAGGTGGACCCGCAGCACGCGATCGGCGCGGCGCTCCTGCGCCCGGCCGACCCGACCCAGGCCCCGGCGCCCGCGGCCGACCCCGAGCGGCAGGCGGCGCGGGCGGCCACGGTCGACGAGATCGTCCGCCGCTACTACCACGGCCTGCCGATGGGCCGCGCCTTCCGCGGTGAGAACGACCTGGACGCCGACCGTCGCGCCGAGATCGACGCCGCGCTGGCGCAGTGGGGCGTGCCGTACGCGGCGTGGGTGGCCTCGCAGATGGAGGACTCGGCGTTCTCCGGCGACTTCACCACCGAGCGCCTGGCGCGGCAGACCGGGGACGGCAACGTCCCGACACCGGACCAGCTGCGCTACCTCTTCGACAACGAGGCGTTGACCGAATGGGCGTCGAACGGGGCGATCAACCCGTTCGAGGCGGTCTTCCGCCAGCTCCCCCAGGACGCGCTCGCCGACCGCGGCATCTTCACCGCCGAGGAGCTTGCCCAGGACATGCGGGCGGCGCTCGCGGCCGACCTGGAACGCGAGCCCGCCGACCGCGAGCTGCTGCACCTGGTCGACGGCCTGCGCAGCGAGTCGCAGCGCAAGGGCGCGATCGGCGACTGGACCAACCACGACCAGCTGGGCGGCGCGCTGCTCGACGCGATGCCGAAGCTGCTCGCCACCCGCCACGGGCTCGACATCGCCGTGGTCGACGGCGACTCCGCGATCACCCGGCACGGCGGCGACGGGCACCTGATCACGTTGCTGCGCACGGGCGATCACTTCATGCCGGTGTGGTTCACCGGCAGCGCGCCCGCCCTGCCCGACGTGCCCGCGCCCGCCCTCCCCATGGCCCCTGCGGGCGAGACCACCACCGGCACCGGCACTCTCACCGGCACTGGCACGGCACAGCCCGCGCTCCAGCCGCGCCCGCCGTACCAGGGCGACACCGCCTTCCAAGAGGCCCTGATCCGGTTCCCCACCAGGGCCTGGAACACCGGCACCACCACCGCGATCGACCCCGACGTGCTCAGCGCGCTGGTCGCCGACGGCACCGTCCCGGTCATCACCAGCCGGGACTACCTGGGCGAGCTGGAACTGCGGATGCCGGGCGGCGGCCGGATCGCGCTGGCGGTCGAGGTGGACCCGGACGCGAGCGCGCCCCGGATCGTGCTGTCCAAGAACCCCGACGTCGCGACGCGGCTGATCGTGCCCGCGCTGCCGGACGATCCCGCGGCGCGGCAGGAGTTCCTGGCGGAAGTCCTGCGCGAGGCGCCCGAGCTGATCGCCAAGGCGCGCGCGAGGTTCGGCGGTCCGTCCGCACCCGACCCCGACCCGGTGGCCGCGGCCATCCAGGCGCAGCTCGGGTTGCAGGGCGGCAACACCGACCCGCTGGCCGGGCTCATCTTCTCCACCAACGACCAGGGCACCGGCCTCGACGGGCAGCCGCTGCGCGAGGGCGAGCCCTCGCACGTGGCGCTGACCGAGGCCGGCGTGATGAGCGAGGTCCCCCGGGTCGAGGAGATCGCCGCCCAGATGAACGTCGCCGCGGGCGCGCTGGAGGACGTGGTCCTGGCCAACTGGGCCGACGTGCTCAGCCCCGGCGGCGTGACCGTGCGGCTGACCGCGCTCGACGGCGTGGAGAAGGTGTTCCGCCTCGCGCTGACCGTGGAGGACCTGGTCAAGGTCCGGTCCGAGGTGGTCATGGCCGACCAGGCGCGCGGCCGGTACCCGCTCGGCCAGTTCGGCCAGGGCGAGACCACCGGGCGCAGCGGCAGGCTCGGCCTGACCCTGGCCGCCGGTCTCGGCAACGCGATGGAGATGATGAGCGGGCTCCCCGGCCTGAGCACGATCGCCAACCTCACGCTGGGCAAGGTCCTGTCCTGGAGCCAGGGGCAGCAGGTCAGCGCCCGCATGACGCGCGAGAGCTACCGGGCGTTCAAGGGCAGCCAGGGACCGTTCACGGTGTTCGAGGCCGCCACCACGCTCACCGTCGCCGAGATGCTCTCCGACGGCACCGAGACCCAGCTCGACCCGCTCGCGCCGCGGGAGTGGTCCGAGGACCAGCCGGACACGATCCTGCTGTCGGTCGACGAGTCCTACCTGCGGCCGGTCACCGACGTGGTGCGCCGCGAGGTGGACCCGGACCACGTCGACGCCAAGATGCCCAGGACCAAGGCCAGCGCGGTCACCGGCCGCGAGGAGATCATCGACGCCGTCATGGGCCAGCTGCGCGAGGCGCTGGGCACCACCTACGACGAGATGAGCCCCCAGCAGCGGGCGGGGCTGCGCGCCCAGGTCTACGACGGGGTCATGCGCATCCCCGCGGAGTGGCAGAAGACGGTGAACTCCGGCTTCGAGTTCCCGATCTTCATCGACGGCGGGGCACCGTTGTACGCCCAGGTCTCGGCGAAGATGCTGCTGGACACCGCCAGGCTGATCGGCGACGGGCAGAACTCCTACCTGGAGTTCTGGGGCTACACCACGCACTCCTCCGGCGGGACGACCGCGACCGGCCGCGGCGCCGGGGCCCAGGCCAAGGGCTCGTCGAAGGCGATCGGCGCGAAGCTGACCCGGCTCTGGTCGCGCGGCACCAGCAGCAGCCTCTCGTCCTCCTCCACCGGCATGCGGTTGCAGATGGACCGCTACCGCAAGGGGATCGCGAGCCACCTCACCCAGGCCGAGGTGACGATCAAGCTGCTCGGCCGGGACCGCAAGGAAACCCCGGTCGCCACCGCCACGACGACGATGCAGGTGCACACCGAGACCCCGGAGACCACCGCGTTCTACGCGGGCATGCCGGTGGCCGCGTCGCTGGTCGGCGAGGACGGCAAGCTCGTGCGCGGGATGCCGGAGAAGGAGGACGGCGCCGAGGACGTGCCGTTCCCCGAGCACTTCCGCACCGGCGGCCCCGGCCTGTCCGCCATCGACCAGATGACCGTGCGCAACCTCGACGGCACCCCGCGCACCGCGGGCGACGGCGACCTGCTGTCCCCGGTGCACAAGCTGCTGATCGAGCAGCTGAGCACGATGGACTTCGTCCTGCCCGGTGACTCGCTCGGCCCGGACGTGGACGCGAGCAGGCGGGCGCAGCTGACCGAGGTCGCGCGGACGCTGATCGCCGAGAACAAGGCGATGATCACCGACCAGCTCTCCAGCGGCGCGGTCGGCATCGACTACACGCAGCTGGTGCACGACGGGCTCAAGCTCAGGGTCAAGCGGCTCAACCCGCTCAAGGGCCACGCCGAGGAAGAGGTCGAGATCGTCCTGTCGGGCGTCGCCGACTACGACTCCGCCACCCATCTCGGCCTGAGCTCCACCCGCGACGTGTACGAGATGCTCTGGCACGACTCCGGGCTGTCGGTCACCCAGGGCAACACCAAGTCCAAGAGGTGGGGCGGCAACCGCTCCGGCGGCGAAGAGGTGTTCGAGGGCACCGGGGCCGGGGGCGGCGGTGTCGGCAAGGGCGTCAGCAGCAGCGTCACCGTCGGCCTCGGCGACACCGAGGCGCACCTGCTGCACAACGACAGCCGGGTGCACGGCTGGAAGGTGCCGCTGAAGCTGGTCGTGCGGGTCAACGACGGCGACGGGGCGGTGCGGCTGCCGGGCTCGGCCGCGGACGGCTCGGTGACCTTCGACGGCAGCACCGAGATCTACGTGCCCGAGGGCTTCGTCCACACCGGCGAGGCCCCGACGAGGGTCGCCGACGAGACCGACCGCGAGCTGTTCCGGGACAACGACACCGAGGTCGTCTCGGTCGCGTTCAAGGGGCTCTTCGAGAAGGTGGCCGGTGCGGTCGGCCAGCTGGTCGGCCACGACTCGGTGAGCAAGCAGGCGGTGGAGGCCGAGCTCAGCGCGGGCGCCCTGCACGCCGCGCTGAAGGACTACATCCTCAGCGGGAGCACCAACGACCAGCTCTTCGAACTGGGCTCGCTCAAGGGCCTCGCGCCGCACAAGCGCTACTCGCTGAAGATCACCGCCGAGCCGGAGGAGACCGACCTGCTCGGTGTCGTCGTCGGCAACACGGTGACGGCCAAGGGCTTCTTCTACTACACGCAGGTCGCCTCCGGCATCTCCCGGACCGGCACGGTGGGCGTCGACGGCGGGTACACCGAGGGCATCGCGGACGTCGCGGGCGACGTGGGCGCGGGCGTCTCCGGCGGTCGCACGACGAGCGCGGGCCAGTCCGGGGCGCACACCTCCTCGTTCGGCGCGGACACCCTCAGCATCGAGTCCGACCAGCGGCTGCACCTGCGCACCGGGCTGCGCTTCCGCGTCGAGGTCATCGAGGAGACGGTCAGCGACCGGGTCCGCGGTAGGAAGACCCCGCCGGTCTCGAAGTCGGTCAAGGTGGAGCACCGCGGCGAGTTCACCTGGATCAGCCCGGAGTCCGACCAGGTCAACGCCTACGCCGAGGGCAAGCTGAAGCTGCCCGCGGACTACCTCACCGAGTCGTTCCGGCGCTGGCGCGAGGGCGACGCCGACGTCAACCGCAACGTCATCGCCAAGGCGGTCGCCCGGTTCTCCCGGGAGCAGCTGGCCGCGGGCGAGACCGTCGACCACGGGCTGCTGCGCGACGTGCTGGCGAGCTACACCCGGGAAGAGCGGCACGACGCCGCGGAGATCGCCGCGGCCACCGAGGTGCTCGACGTGCTGGAGGCCGTCGCGGAGCACTCACCGGCCGCGGCCGCGGAGGTGCGCGCGCTGCACCTGCCGCAGTACCTGGCCAAGGGCGAGTCGTGGGGCGGCAGCCGGGCGGTGCAGTTCCTCCGCCTGTTCCGGAGCGACCCGGACGGCACCGCGTCACGGCAGGCCCGCGAGAACGAGGTGCTCACGCAGCTGGTCTCGCAGGCGGCGCCCAACGCGTTGCGGTCGGTCCCCGGGCTCGCGCGCGCCCTGAACGGCCTCGCGGCGGGCACGCGCATGTACGGCCCGATGACCTCGGCGCTCAACAGCGAGTACACGCTGGTGCCGAACCTGGTGGTGGCGACGGACAGCAAGTTCCCCTGGCTGGCCGAGCGCGTCAAGGTGACGATGTCGGTGCGGGTCGTCGGCGACGCGGAGATCACCGGCAAGCAGAAGAAGCGCGGCACCGAGAACGAGTTCCGGCGGACCCGGCGCGTCACCCGCTCCCGCGGCGTCAGCACCCGGGCGGGCCTGAACGTCTCCGGCGAGGGCACGATGGGCACCGGGCTGGACGGCATCCCCGACGGCATGTCCGCGAGCACCGAGATCGGCACCAACACCGCGATCGCCCGGTCCAACACCGCGCTGATGGCCTACACCCAGCTCGACTGGCGCGGCGCGCACGACGTGAGCATGCCGATCGAGGTGACGTTCAAGGTCACCAGGACCGGCGTGGTGCGCGGCCTGCTGAACAACATGATGACGTGGGGCCGCAACCACGTCCCCGGGATCGGCCGCCCGAGCTCCAGGGCCGAGGTCCTGCAGGGCGTGCTCGGGCTGCACGTCGCAGACGGCCAGCTGATGAGCGAGCGCCCCGGGCCCCCCGGGCACATCGACTACCGGCCGATCCGGCGGCTGCCGGGCAAGCGGATCGGCCTCGACCTCGTCGAGCACGCGCCGATCAAGAACGCCGTCCAGGACTTCCTGCACCAGCTCTACGGCGAGCGCGCCGACGAGCTGGAGGACGCCGTCGACAAGATGACCTCGGTGGAGTCCCTGGCCGCCGGGCTCACCCGGTTGGTCGGCCAGCCCGGCGGCGACGACCTCGGGCCGACGCTGCCCCTGCGGATCCCGCGCGGGCAGGCGGGCTACGACGTCACGAAGATCCAGGTCAAGGCCAAGCTGGACGTGTCGGGCGTGCACGTGGTCGGCACCCAGCCGGACAACGGCGGCCTCGGCACCGTGATGCGCGAGAACGACACCCTCGACATCGAGATCGGCAGGCAGCGGTCCACCCCGGTCGGGCTCTCCGGGGACGAGGCGCTCGGCGAGCTGGTCGACGGGGTCGACGGCACCGGCTCGCTGTCGGCGGGGGCGGGCAGCCAGGTCAGCATCTCCGCGACCACCGGCGAGCGGGTGGACCAGAAGACCGAGGAGTTCGGCTCGCTGGTGCACGTGCGGGCGCAGTACCACGCCCACCTCGCGGTGCACGAGTACGTCAACAGGGCCGACAACACCGACATCCCCGGCCGAGTGCGCAACCGGGCGAACGCCGCGACCGGCGCGCTCAACTTCAAGGTCTACGAACGCGACCTGCCCGCGCTGATGGCGCAGCTGGAGTCGGCGGAGCCGTGGAACCGGCTGGTGGCGCTGGGCCTTCAGGACCACGACGCCGACACCGTCCGGCAGGCGCTCGAACAGCGCGAGACCGAGGCGCCGGAGTTCGACCTGGCCGCGCTGCTCGCCGACGCCGAGACGGCGGGCAGGCTGGACAGCGACTACCCGCACACCGGGGTCACCAGGGGCATCCTGGAGGGCCTGCCCAAGGGCGTCCGGCGGTTCCTCGCGGGCCAGAACACCGACGCCAGCGGCAGGCTGCTGGTGAAGCTCACCAGCGACCCGATGCTGGACACCGCGGCCGAGCAGACCGAGATCTCCGGGCGGGTCGGCGACGCGATGGTGGACGCGCGGGCGCGGCTGGCCGGGCTCGACCTCGACACCGTCGACCCGGCCATGGTGCGCGAGGCGCAGCAGGCCGCCCAGGACGCGGTCGACATCGCCGAGCAGATCCGGGCGACCAGTGAACCGCTGGCCGCCGCCCGCGCCGAACTGCGGGCGGCGGACGAGGAGTGGCGGGCCGTCCTCGCGCGGGTCTACGGCGAGCACGGCGCGAACGCGACGCCGCGGAGCCTGCTGAACCGGCTCGGCCGGAACCAGCAGCCCACCGCCGCCCAGCGGGAGCAGGCGCTGGCGGACGCGCTCCGGCAGGCCATGGCGAACGAGGGGGCGCGGCTGAAGGAGGCCAAGCTCGCGTTCGACAACGCGGTCGGCGCCTGGGAGACCGCCGTCGGCCGCGGCGGGGAGATGCACGACGCGCTCAGCGTGGTCTCGCACCACCTCCAGCGGCTCACCAGGACCCTGGACGTCGGGCTGGCCCAGCTGCTGGCGACCACGCCGCGGCATTCGGGCGACCCGGTCCAGCTCGCGCGCGGCGTCGCCAACCAGCTGCGCGCCGAGATCCTGTTGCTGCGCACGGAGAACGACGGCACCGTCACCCGCTTCCACGTCTCGCCGGACGGCGCGGCGCGACGCGACGACGCGGTCGCCGAGCTGGACGACCTGATCACCCGGCAGCAGACGCCGACCGAGATCGACTCCGAGGGCGCGCTCGTCCGGGAGTTCGACGTGATCAGCGAGGCGCTGCGGCTGCGCGTCAACCTGTCGGAGCTGCTGGAGCGCTCCGCCGCGATCGGCAAACCGTTCGAGCTCGACGTCGCCACGGCGCGGGACCCGGCCGTCGCCGCCGCCGCGTTCGCCGGCGTCGACGTGGACAAGCTGCTGGCGACGGCCGCCGAGCACCACCCGGACCGGTCGCGGGCCGACGTCCTGCTCAACGGCCTTGAGGCGACGCCCGGCAAGCACGGGAAGATCATCGGCACCAGGGAGGCGCTGCAGAGCTGGGACGCCGTCCGGCCGGACTTCCACCAGGCGTTCGCCGACACCGGACTCCCCAGCGCGGCGGTCGGCTGGGCGCTCGCGGAGGGGGTCGACCTCCTCGGCGTCTACTGGCAGGCGACGGCGGACGGCACGTCCCCGGTCGACGCGATCCGCTCGGCCGTCGCCTCGCTGGGCATGGTGGTGCCCGCCTTCACGCTGGCCGAGGTGGCCCCGCTGTTCGGGTTCGCGACCACGCCCGAGGATCTGGCGCGGCTGCGGCACATGCTCAACCAGGCCGGGCTGACCGGCACGGTCGGTGTCTACGAGGCGGAGCTGCTGCGCGGCCTGGCGATCGAGCTGGCGATGAACCACGGCCTGTTCGACGCGGCCGAGCGCAGGCTGGCGCTCGAAGTGGACCCGCAGTGGCTGGCGAGCGCGGTGCAGACCCGGCCCGCGCTGTTCGACCAGCCCCCGCCGCCCAGCCTGGCCGCCGAGCGGGAGGCCCGCGCCGCGACCGTCGAGCAGATCGTCCGCAGCTACTACCACGGCCTGCGGATGGACCGCGCCTACCGCGGCCCGAATCCGCTGGACGCCGCGGGCCGGGCGGCCATCGACGAGGCGCTGGCCCGCTGGGGCGTTCCCGCGGCGGCCTGGGTGGCGACCCGGCTGCCGGGCGCCCGGTTCACCGGCAACCTGGCCACCGAGGACCTGGCCAAGCAGACCGGGGACAAGAACGTCCCCACCCAGGCCCAGCTGGAGTTCCTCGCGCTCAACGACGCGCTGACCGAGTGGGTGCCCAACGGGGCGCCCAACCTGTTCGAGGCGATCGTCCGGCAGCTGCCGCCGGGCGCCTTCCCCGCCACCACGATCACCAACGCGATGGACCTGGCCGAGGACATGCGCGCCGCGCTGGAGCACGAACTGCGCCTGCCCCACCACGAGCGGCACCTGTTGCACTTCGCCGACCTGACCAGTGAGACCCAGCGCGCGGGCGCGCTGGCCACCTGGGCGGTCAAGGGCCAGCTCACCGGCGCGCTGCTGGAAGCGATGCCGATGATGATCGCCGCGCGCCACGGCCTGGACATCGTGGTGATAGACGACGAGGGCGTTGTCCGGAACGAAGGCGGCGTCGGCGGCGCCGAGGCCGTCCTGCTGCACAACGACGGCCACTTCATGCCGGT
This sequence comes from Allokutzneria sp. A3M-2-11 16, assembly GCF_024213555.1. GTDB lineage: Bacteria > Actinomycetota > Actinomycetes > Mycobacteriales > Pseudonocardiaceae > Allokutzneria. Next base: position 262,126 of record NZ_JANAVO010000004.1, read on the forward strand.
GCTGTTCACCGACCCGGACACCCGCCCCGCGCTCGGCCCCGACGGTGACGACCCGTCCCCGGGCCAGGAACCCTTTGGTGGCACTCCCGTGGTCTCCGGTGTCCCGGTGCCGGTGGTGGGCGCGCGGGCGTGGGCCGGTGGCACGACCACCCAGCTGCGGCCGGAGGCGATGCGCGCGGTCACGGCGCAGGTGCCCGGCGCGGTGCTGGACGACGACGACCCCGGCATGGTCATGGCGCACCTCGCCGGTGGCGCGGTGGTCCCGGTCCTGGTGCTCGTCGACCCCGCCGTCCGGGCACCGCAGCTGGTGCTCGCCGAGGACAGCGGGTCGGTGGAACTGGTGGTGCCACCGCTGCCGGGCAACGACACCGGACAGCGGCTGATGCTGACCCAGGCGCTGGAGTCGGCGATCCTGCAGCTCCCCGACTTCGTTCCCACCTCGTGGCTGCTCACCTTCGGCGGCAACGGAAACGGCGACGGCGCCCCGCGGCCCTCGGGCCAGGTGACCAACGAACGGCTCCGGGCCGCGCAGGTCCAGCAGTCCGAACAGCGGGCCGCGGGCGAGGACGACGCCCGGCGGGAGGCCGAGGCCGAGGAGGAGGCCCAGCGGCAGGCCGAGCAGCAGGCCCGCGAGGAGGCCGAACGCGAGGCAGCCGAGGCGGAGGCCGCGGCTCAGGCCGCCGCAGCAGCGGCCGCCTCGGGCACGCTGCTGCCCGCCGTCGTGCCGAAGGCGGCGAGCACGCCCGCCGCGGTCCACCAGATGTCGCAGGACTTCACCGCCGATGGCGAGGCGCTGGGCGGGCTGCGGCTGCTGGTCGAGGCCATCGCCGAGGCGCGCGAGACCTCAGCGCTGGGCACGGACGACGCGACCACGGCCGAGACCGTCATGGCCGAGGAGCGGATCGCCACCCAGCTGCACGAGGACGCGGGCGCACTGGCCTTCCAGCTGCACGGGCTGGCCCAGACCCACGCCGCACCCACCGAGCAGGGCCTGGCCACCGCGCAGGTCCGGCTCTCCGACCGCTACCGGCGGCTGGCCGACACGCTGACCCGGGTCAGCGCCATCGCGGAAGCGCGCCAGGAGCTGCTGGCCCAGGCCCACGACTCGGACCTGGAATCCCTGTCCTGGTCCTACCAGGCCGTCGCGGCCACCATCGCCGAGCAGCGGGGCCAGACGCCGCAGCTGTTCGGCCAGCCGATCACGGCCGCCCGTCTCGACCAGCTCGCCACCGCGGCGACCGCGCGGGCGGACGAGGCGCGCGCGGAGGCCGACCAGCACCTCGCCGAGCTCAACCGGGCGCTGGCGGTGCTGGAGCGCGAGACGGAGCTGCTGGAGGACCTGCACTCCACGCTCCCGGTACTGATCAACACCGGCGACGTCGCGCTCGGCCTGGCCGAGGACTCGGGCAAGCCGGTCCTGATCGCCAACCCCAAGCCCGGCCGCTGGCCCGGGATGGGCAAGATCGCCGAGAGCGACCTGGAAGCCGTCGCGCACCTGCTCGCGCTGGTCGAGCAGCACCAGGACCTCGTCGCGCAGCTGCGGGCGCTCGGCTTCGACGGGCGCCGGGCGGCCGACTTCGCCGCGCTGATCGGCGACACGTCCCAGCCGGAGACCGCGCGCCGGGTGGCCGCCGAACTGCGCGAGGTCGACCTGCGCCTGCGCACGGTGATCAACGGCGACGGTCGGCAGCACGGGCTCGGGCTCGGCGAGGCGGTGGACGGCTCCGACACCCGGCACCGCTGGCTGGACCGGATCGCCATGGGCCACCCGCGCTTCCGCGGCGAGATCTCCACGCTGCGCGGCCTGCGGCTGGTCGCCGAGATGTCCAGGGCCGAGGAGCACCCGGTACCGGCGATGGCTCGCTCGATGCTGCTGGTGAAGAACCGCAACTACGGCGACTCCTCGGTTCGGGGCAGGCTCAACGACGCGCTGCACCGGATCGTCATCCGGCAGACCACCGAGCTGTCCATCGACGACGTCAGCTTCGACCTCGGCGAGCACTCGCTGCCGGGTCAGCAGGAGGCGGCCAACCCGGCCGTCACGAACGTGTTCAACGTGTCGTGGAGGTCCGGCCCGCTCAAGCTGTTCCGCCCCGGCTTCACCGTGCAGCTGCGGATCATCGACGTCGACTCCGGGGACGCGGTGCGCCGCTCGGACGTCGCCAAGGACGGCTGGGTGGAGCGCGGCCAGCTGGTGCTGGACGTGCGGGCCGACGCGACCACGGAGGAGATCGACGCCGCGCTCGGCGAGATCATCCTCGCCGAGGCGGCCAACTACGTGCCCCAGGTCGCACCGATCAAGGTCGACATCAACTCCACCCTGCTGTACCAGGCGGGCAACCTGCTCGGCACGGGCGTCGGCACCGCGATCACGCTGCTGCTGGGGATGCCGCTGAGCGTGCCGTACCTGGTCGCCATCGGGGTGGTGAGCCTGTGGTCGTCCCTGTTCGGGATCGCGGCCTGGTACACCTACGGCGGCAAGAGCACCGAGGCGGGCAACGCCGCTCGCAGGCTGCGTTCGACCTGGCGCGGTGGCGTCGGCCCGACCAACAAGCAGGTCAGCGACACGACCTTCACCACGCGCAGCGCGCTGGTGTCCGCGGCCGAGGTGTTCGGCGTGACGCTGCCGGACGTCCTCCCCTACGAGGAGACCCACGAGCTCAGCGACGAGGAACGCGCGCGGTTCAACGCCTGGGTGCGGGACGCGGGCGAGGCCGTCGTCACGAAGCTGGCCAACAAGACCTTCCTCGACGAGTACCCGCAGAGCAAGGACATCACCGACCTCTTCAAGGGGATGAAGAACGTCCAGTGGGCGCCGGACGAGCACATCGCCGCGACCGACGCCTCCGCGAACCAGGACCCGAGGGACCTGGGCACGCTGACCGCCAAGCTGCCCACCGGCGAGACGGTGAAGATCTCCCTGGTCGAGGGCGATATGGCGCACACCGACCAGTTCATCAAGGGCGCCAACGTCGACAAGTCCGAGCTGCGGTACTGGATCAAGGTCTCGCCCAACCTGGTCCGGCGGGGTCCCGAGGCGGTCGAGGCGGCGATCGCGGCGAAGTACGCCACCCTCGTCGGTGCCGCGTCCCGGGTGATGTTCCAGCCGCCGATGTCGAGCTACCTCAAAGAGAAGTTCCTCATGGCGGTGCCCGACATCGCCATGACGTGGACCTTCGCCGCGCTCGCCAAGACCATGCACCTGCTGCCGCCGATGATCGCCAGCAGCCTCGGCATCCGGCTCGGCTCCGCGCTCCAGGCCTACCTCAACGTCAAGCACCGCAAGGCCGCCGCCGGGCTCTACGCCGACGCCAGCCGGGAACGCCAGGCCGGGCAGGAGATCTCCAGCGTCGACGAGCTGACCAGGCACGCGGGCAACGCGATCGGGCTGGTCGGCGCGTCGGTGCAGATGCTGGACGGGCTGCGCGCGGAGGTCGAGACGCTGCTGCCCGCCAGGCCAGGCGGTCAGCGGCTCGTGTCGGAGGAGCCGCTCGGCGAACTGGTGTCCATCGCCAGGCGCATGGTGACCGCGGAGGCCGGCGCCAACGCCGCCTCGGGAGACGAGCACGTCGAGAGCGTGCGCCTGGAACTGGACCAGGACAACGGCTTCCAGCCGATCCTCGTCGTCACCTCCGACCTGCCGGGCTCCCCCGAGCGGACCCCGCTCACCGAGGCGCAGCTCCGCACCGCCGAGCCGCACCTGCCGCCCGCGACCGGACCGGACGTCGCCAACACCGCGATGCTGATGGCCGCGGCCAAGCACATCAAGGCCGAGGCGGAGAAGCTCGACCGGGTCGAGAGCGTCCGGATCGAGCTCAACCCGATCGACGAGTTCCGGCCGATCGTCGTCATCACCAGCAAACCGGAGATTCGCAACCCGAAGATGCCCGCGGAGATCCGGATCGGGCTCTCCGAGTCCGCGGACCTGCCGAGCGACTTCAGCCCGTTCACCACGCACACGGACGTGAAGACCGCGGACGGCAAGGACGTCCGCGAGTTCGCGATGCTGCTGCCGACGCAGTGGACCGAGGCCGGGACGCAGCTCACGCTCGCCGAGGCCCAGGCGTGGCTGACCCAGCACCTGGACGAGATCGCGGTCACCGAGCGGCTGGTGCACCCCAGGGAGAAGCGCCAGCTCGCCTGGAACGCCGGTATCCGGTCCATGGGCCGCGGCGTGCTGAACGCGATCATCAGCACCGTGCAGGGCCAGGCCGACGCGGACACCGCGCGGCAGGACGCGCTCGCGGAGGGCAAGACCGAGGCGCAGGCGGATGCCGCAGCGGCGGCGGTGCTCCAGGGCAGCATGGCCGGGACGGCCCAGTCGGTCGCGGACGCGGTCGCGTCCATCGGTGAGGGCATGACCAGCGTCATCACCGCGCGCCGCAACATGGAGGTCAACGCCAAGACCGTCCGCACCGGGCTGAAGGCGCAGGCGGTGACGCCGCGCGCGATGGACGACACGGTGCGGCACGGCTCCCAGCGGCTGCGCCAGACCAGCCAGGCCGTGACCGAACTGCTCGGCACCGTCACCGATCCCGACCTGACCGCGCGGCTCCAGCCGCTCCTCGAACGCGCGCAGTCCTACAACGCCGACCCCGAGCAGATCATCGACGACTTCGACGCGTTGATCGACTCCGGGGCGCTCGCCGACATCCCGTACCTGGGCAACGTCCGGCGCATCGGCCGCGGCCAGTACCAGCTGTGGGTCGACATGGCCGAGAACCCCGGCCCGAAGAACATCAAGGCCAAGCTCCAGGGCAAGCACCCGCGCTTCATGAACCTCCGGCTGCTGCCGCCGATCCCCGGTGAGCCCAACAGCCTGCTGGTGCCCAACGGCTTCGACACCCACGCACTGGCCATGGGGCACGACGCGCGCGCCCTGCTGCCGCTGATCGAGAGCTGGGTGGCGGTCTACCACCACGGCGCGACGGGCGTGCCGAGCCAGGGCGCGTTCCTGCTCCAGGACGCGGGCACGGGCAACCTGCCCAGCCTGTTCGGCCGGGTCTCCAGCCAGGCCGCGGGCAAGGGCGTCGACCCGGTGGACATCGGCGTCCAGGCGGGCAGCGCGCTCGTCTCCACGGCGCTGAACGTGACCGCGTCGGGGTGGCACACGCGCGGGATGTTCCAGCGCAACGAGCTCAACGGCTACATCCTGTCCCGCGACTCCAAGGTCATGTCGCCGGACCGGATCCTGTACTCGCTCGGCTACGCGGAGGGCTTCGGCAAGGCCAACGCCGAGCTCGTCGACATCGTCCTGGAACACGCGCAGCAGACCGGGCGGTTCACGCCGACGACGGTGGAGATCCTGCGCAGGCAGCTGGGGTCCGAGGACCTCTCGCTGGAGCAGCTGCTCAACCGGTACGGGCTCGACGCGAGCACCCTGCCCGCGAACTGGACCTTCGAGGACCTCGACCTGGCGGTCCGGCAGGTCTACCCGAACCAGGCCCCCGCGGAGGCGCTGCCGCTCCCGGCGGCCGAGCCGGGACTCGACCGCCCGGACCTGCCACCGTCGGTGGTGGCCGCCGAGTGGGCCGCCGAGCTGGTGGGACTGGACCACTCACCGGTGGAGATCCGGGTCGTCACGGACCCGAAGACGCTGGCGCAGATGGAGCGGGAGCGGCAGCACGGCTTCGTGCCGACCGAGGCGGGTGGCACGGTGATCTACCTGGCGCCGTCGGCCTTCGCCACCCTCGACACCCTGGTGGAGACCGTCGCGCACGAGCTGCGGCACGCCGACCGGCTGCGCGCGGGGTACACGCCGGGCAACACGCCGGTGGAGGTGCTGGAGACCGACGCCCACGAGCACGGTCGCGCGGCGGTCGCCCGGCTGCACAACCTGGAGGGCGGTGTCCCGCCGAGGTTCCCCGCGCAGAGCGACTACGCCCACCTGCCCCTGGCGACGGCGCCCGTCCCGCGGCTGTACCACACCGCGCACGACGACCACGGCTCCGGCGATCCGGTCCAGCTGCTGCTGGACGGGCTCGCGGCGGGCGTCCAGTCGGCGGAGGACATCGTCACCGACTCCCTGATGGCCGACGAGGACCTCGCGGGCATCGACCTGGACAGCTTCGGCGACGACCTCAACTTCTCGCTCAACGCCAGCAAGAAGTTCCTGCTGGGCAACGACGTCAGCACCATCCACAAGCCGAGGTCGCCGTTCCTCGACGAGGGCGACGCCGACCAGCAGGGCGTCAACGAGGTCTCGGCGTACGCGGTGGACCGGCGGTTCAAGCTCGGCCTGGTGCCCGCGACCACGTACTGGGAGGGCGACGAGGAGCACGGGCCCGGCGTGATCCGCCAGTGGCTGGACAACGCGACGCCCGGTGACCCGGACACCTCCGCCTACAGCAGGCGGCACCAGGACGCGATGGCCTTCCTGGACTGGCTGGTCGGCAACGACGACCAGCACCCGAACAACTACCTGACCACGATCGACGAGGAGACCGGCGAGAAGCGGCCGCACCCGGTCGACTTCGGCGTCTCCTTCCCCGGGACCTCCGACCGGGCCTTCACCGAGGAGAACATCCGCACCAGGCCGAAGCGCTCACCCTTCGCGAGCAAGGTGGTGCTGGAGGAGCTGGCGGACCCGACGCGGAGGCTGCACCCCGGACTGCTGGCCGACATCCGCGCCGTCACGCCCGCGCAGCTGCGCGCGGACCTGGTCGCGGCCGGGCTGGAGGACGACCGGATCGAGGCCGTGCTGACCGCGCTGGAGACCGTCCAGCGGACCGGCAGGCTGACCGGCGAGCCGGACACCGAGCCGGACACCGACCTCCCGATCGCCCCGGCTGCGGTCGTCCCGGCCCAGGGCCCGAGCGACGACGCGGCGCTGCGACCGCTGCGCGAGGGCCTGGCGGCCGGTATCCGGGCGGCGGAGGACGTCGTCACCGACTCCCTGATGGCCGACGACGACCTCGCCGACATCGACCTGGCCAGCTTCGGCGACGACCTCAACTTCTCGTTGAACGCCGCCAAGAAGTTCTTGCTGGCCAACGACATCAGCACCATCCACAAGCCGAGGTCGCCGTTCCTCGACGAGGGCGACCCCGACCTCCAGGGCGTCAACGAGGTCGGTGCCTACCGGTTGGACCGGCGGCTCGGGCTCGGCCTGGTCCCGCCCACCCTCTACTGGGCGGGCGACGGCGAGCACGCCCCGGGCGTGATCCGGTTGTGGCTGGACGACGCGGCCCCCGGCGAGCCGGACATGTCCGTCTACAGTGGACGCGACCTGGACGCCATGGCGCTGCTGGACTGGCTGACGGCCAACGACGACCAGCACCCGAACAACTACCTGACCACGGTCGACGAGACCGGCCAGAAGCGGCCCCGGCCGATCGACTTCGGCGCGTCGTTCCCGAGCACCTCCGACCGGGTGCACTCGGTGGAGAACATCCTCACCCGGCCGAGGCGCTCGCCCTTCGCCAACCGGCTCGCCCAGGAGGAGGCCGCCGACCCGACGCGCCTGCTGCACCCCGAGCTGCTGGCGGCGATCCGCGCTGTCGACCTGGAAGACGTCCGGGCCGACCTGCTCGACACCGGCATGGACGCCGACAACGTCGAAGCCGTGGTCACCGCGCTGGAGACCGTCCAGCGGACCGGCAGGCTGACCGGTGAGCCGGAGACCGCCCGCCCCGACGGTGACGGTCCTCCCGACGGCGTCACCCCCGGCGATCCGGACATCACGCCGGACGTCGCAGAGGAGACCGAGGAGACCGGCGAGACCGAGGCGGCCGAGACCGAGACCGAGCCGGACACGGAGATCCCGGTCGCCCCGGCGGCCGCGGCGCAAGCCCTCACCGGTGACGCGGCCGTGTTCAAGGGCACGCGGGACCTGCTCGACACCGCGTTCGGGCTGCGCGCGTCCTGGGAGTCCTACCTGGCCCCGGACGCCGTCGCGCAGGAGGGCGACACCGCGACGGGCAGCGAACCCCTTGGGGCGTCCCAGGAACTGCTCACCGACGCGGTCGCGCTCGCCGCCGAGATGCGTCGCCTCGCGGAGCTCTACGCCGGCCCCACCGACCCCGGACTCGCCGCCATCCAGGGGACGCTCGCTGACCACTACACGCGCGTCGCCGACGCGCTCGACGTGGTCATCGACATCGCACAGCGCCGGAAACCCCACCTCGACGCCGCAGACCTGGCGCTCGGCAAGTTCGCCGGCTGGACCAGGCAGGCCGCGCAGGCCGAAGACGGCGAAGCGACCCTGTTCGGCCAGCCGATCACCGCCGACGAGCTGAAGAGGTTCGCCGAGCTGGAGCGGGCCCGGGCCGACCAGGCGCTGGAGCGGGCCGACGAGTCCCTCGCCGAGCTGGACGCCGCGCTGGCCGTGGTCGAGGAGGTGGCGGAACCGCTGGCGGACGTGCACGCCGGGAACCCGGTCCTGGTCGATCCCAGCGACACCGCGCTCGGCGCCGCCTCGATCACCGGCACGCAGATCTTCTTCGCCACGCCGAACCCGGGCCGGTGGCCGGGAATGGCCGCCGTCGCCGCGAGCGACCTGGACTCGGTCCAGCGGCTGCTCACGCTGCTCGACCAGCACGAGGCGCTGGCGACCGCGCTCACCGACGACCAGCCCCGGCCCGCGGACGTCCAGCGGATGACGGCGGAGCTGGAGCAGGTCAAGCACCAGCTGCGCCTGATGATCAGCGGCGACGGCACCGGCCACGGCCTCGGCCTCAACGAGGCGTTCGAGGGCAGCAAGACCCGGCTGCGCTGGCTGGAGAAGGTCGTCACCGGGCACCCGCGCTTCGCCGGGGCGAACACCACGGGGCTCCCGCTGGTCCGCGAGCTCACCGCGCTCGACGAGCACCCGGCACCCGAGCTGGCCCACGCCTGGCACCTGCTGAAGACCAGGAACTACGGCGACCCTTCGGTGAAGGGCCGGTTCAACGACAAGCTCTACAAGATCTTCGGCAGGCAGACCACCGAGCCCCCCATCACCGCGGTGAGCCACGAGTACGCCGGCTACCAGGGGCGCGGCACCGCCGGGACGCAGCGCCCCGGTTTCGCGGGCATCGTCACCATGGCGTGGTTCTCCGGCGGGGAGAGATCGCTGGGCCTGCGGCTGTTCCGGCCCGGGTTCACCGTGCAGACCCGGCTCTACGACGACCCCGACCCGAACGCGCCCGCGGTGCGCCGCGCCAAGGAAACCCGCGTCGGCCGGGCGGCGGAGCTGCCCGACGGCTGGGTCGAGGGCACCCAGCTGGTCCTGGAGGTCCGGCGCGGCGCCACGATGGAGGAGATCGACGCGGCCCTGCGCGAGATCATCCTCGCCTCCGCCGCCGACTACGTCCCCCAGGTCCCGTACCCGAGCTTCGCCGTGCGGCTGGCCCTGCTGACCGAGGGCGGTGCCGCCTTCGGCGCGGCGCTCGGCACCGCGATCTCGGTGCTGGTGGGGCTGGGCATGAGCGGCTCGTACCTCGCGGGCCGGCTGGCGCAGAGCCTGTGGGCCTCCGCCCTGCACCCCGGCATGTTCTTCGGTTCCTGGGGCAGGGAGACCGAGGCGGGCAACTCCGCCAGCAGGCTGGCGGCCGCCTGGCGCGGCGGCATCGGCCCGACCAAGACCCAGTTCGCCGAGGAGGCGCGCGCACTCAGGGACCGGCTCGGCGCCAAGCGCGGCACGGCCTCCGCCGCCCTTCCTGACGCCCCCGCCCCCCAGCCGAAGGTGGAGCTCACCCCCGCCCAGCGCGAGGCCTTCGCCGGGCGGGTGCGGGAGATCGGCGCCCGCCTCGCCGCCGAAGTGCAGGACGGCACCTTCGTCGCCAGGCGCGCGAGCACCACCGATCCCGCCGAGCTGGCGGCGGCGATCACGGCCAGGATCGCCGAGCAGGGCGAGACGAGCGTCGACATCGGCGAGCTGATCGCGGCCGAGAACAGCACCAAGCTCACGATCAGCGAAGACGTCGCCGGGCTGATCGAGGCGATGGCGGGCACCGCGGGCTGGAGCGCCGACCGGCGCGCGGCGCAGGACGCTCGCGCGGACAACGAGCCACACGACTTCGGCACCCTCCGCGTCGCCAGGGAGGGCGCGGAGACGCTGCAGATCTCCTTCGTGGAGTCCGAGACGGAGCACTCCGACCAGTTCCTCAGGGGCGCCACCGTCTCCGACTCGGAGCTGCGCTACTGGATCACCCTCTCGCCCAACCTGGTCGACGCCTCGGACGCGGAGCTCGAAGCCGCGATCGCGGCGAAGTTCGCCAGTGTCGCGGCCGCCGCGTCGGCAGTGCTGTTCCAGCCGGAGCTGAGCGTGATCGCCAAGGAGGAGCTGATCCTGTTCCCCGGGGACGCGGCGTTCACCGCCGGGTTCGCGGCGCTGGCCCAGCAGCTCACCCAGAGCGAGGACAGCATGGAGATGATGCTGGCCGCCGTCGTGGCCAGCCTCGGCTCCCGGATGGGCAGGGCGTTCTCGGCCTACTTCAACGCCAGGTACCGCCAGACCGCGGACGCGATCTACACCGACGCGATCCGCTACCGCCAGCACGGGGAGAAGATCGCCAGCCTGGACGACCGGACCCGGATGGCCGACACCTCCATCGGGCTGATGGCCGCCGCGATCGAGCGGATCGACGGGCTGCACGCCGACATCCAGCGGCTGCGGCCGGACTCGGCACAGCCCGAGCTGGTCTCCGCCGACACGGACACGATGCTCCAGGACGCGACGACGCGCCTGGGGGCTCTCGCCGAGAACCTGGACCGGGTCAAGAAGGTCGAGGTCCGGGCAGGCGCCGGTCGGCCGTCCGTGCGCATCGAGTTCGAGTCCGCGCACCGGCACCCGAAGCTGCCCGACTTCATCGTGATCTTCGTGTCGGCCTCCGACGGCCTGCTGGTCCCGTACATCCCCAACACCACGGGCAGCGACCTGACCACCGGCCGCGGCGGGGAGGGCCGCTGGTACGAGATGCTGCTGCCCGACCCGGCCGGGGACGGCACGAGGCTGGAGGCCGAGGCGCTGGAGCGCTGGCTGGCCGAGCACCTCGGCGACATCGTGGCCGTCGCCCCCCACGTGCACCCGTGGGGCAAGCGCCAGCTCGCGATGAACTCCGGGCTCCGCTCGCTGGGCAGCGGCGGCCTCAGCGCGCTCACCAGCGCGGCGCAGGGCGACGTGGTGGCGACCGGTCAGGCCGTCGCCGAGGTGGGACAGGCCGTTGGCCAGGGCATCGCCTCGATCATGACCAGCCAGCGGATGCTGGAGCAGGCGGGCACGAACACCCGCCGCGGTCTGCGGCGGGAGTCGACGACCCCGCGGTCGATGGACGACCTGGCCAAGCACGGCCTCGACAGGCTGGGCAAGGCCGCAACGGCCCTGCGCGAGGCGATCGAGGAACGCGCGGACGACCCGGACGTCGCCGCACGGCGGCGACAGCTGCTGGAGCAGCTGGCCGAGGCCGAGCTGGAGGTCGATCGCCAGAAGATCGTCGACGACTTCGACGCACTCGTCACCAACGGTGAGCTGACCGGGATCACGAACGTGGCCGAGGTGCGCCGGATCGGCCCCGGCACGTACATGATCATGGTCGACGGGGTGGACGACCCGGGCCCGTGGGAGATCTCCGCCAAGCTCCGCAGCAACCACCGGCGCCACCTGCTCCTGCGCGTGGTGCCCGGGGTGCCGGGTGAGCCCACCGTGCTGCGGCCCAACGAGGGCGACGCGGACGCGATGGTCATCGGCACCGACGCGCGCGCCATGATCAGCGAGATCCGGGGGTGGGCCGCGGAGATCCGCCACGGGGCGACCGGGGTCGCCGGCCAGGCGAACTTCGTCCGGATGGAGATCGGTTCCGGCAACCTCGGCAGCTTCGTCGGCCGCGCCACCAGCCAGCTCGCCGGTGGTGGGGCCAGCCCGGCCAAGATGCTCTTCCAGGTGCTCAGCACGGCCGTCGCGATCAGCGTCAACAGCGTCGTGACCGGCTGGAACATGGCGGGCAACAACATGCGGGACAAGGTGAACGGCTACCTGATGTCCCGCGACTCCGCGCTGATCTCCGACCACCGGGCCCAGTACGCACTGGCGTACGGCCACGGTTTCCTCAACGCAGAGCAGCAGCTCCGGGACGTCTACCTGCAGTTCGCGGCGGTCACCGGCGAGCTGAACCCGGTGACCGCGCAGATCCTGCGCGAGCTCAACGCCGACGAGAACGCCGTGCCGCACGAGGTCCTCGACCGGCACGGCATCGACGGGAGCGCGCTGCCGGAGAACTGGACCGACGCCGATCTCGACCGGCTGGCCCGGCAGACCCACCCGGACGCCGAGCTCCCGCCCGCGCCGGTGGAGCACGAGATCATGGCCTCCGACATCGAGCTGCGCCAGCTGCCGGTGGGCATGGCCTCGGTCGAGTGGGTCGCCGGGCTCGCCGAGCTGGACCACGAGACCGGGGTGCGGTTCGAGATCCTCGACCCCGCCGACCCCCGGCACACCTCGACGCTGGAGCGGCTGGAGCGGGAGCTCGCCCTCGCCATGATCACCACGGAGGCGGACGAGCAGGGGATCAGGACGATCTACCTGTCCCCCGGCGCCTTCTCCAGCATGGAGATCCTGGTCGACGCGGTCGCCGAGGAGCTGGCGCACCGCGACCAGCTGCGCGACGGCCACACCCCGGGCAACACGCCCGTCGACGTGCTGGAGCGCAACGCCCGGGCGCACGCCGAGGCGGCCTTGCAGCGCCTGCGGGACAAGCTCGCCCAGGGCCCGGCGATGCCCGACACGCGGTACGCGGAAGAGGATTTGGCCCAGGGCCCGGTCCCGTACTTGTTCCACTCCCCGGGCGTGACCCCCCAGAACGGCGATGGAGGAGACGACAGTGGCAGTGCAGTTTCGGGTGACGATCGTGGACGACCTGCCGACGAGGTCGGGACTCCTGGTGTCGGGGTACCTGACGGCGGGGACGATGACGGACGACGTGCTGCTGCGCGATCCGGAAACGGACGGGCAGTGGCAGGTGCTCGGGGTGGAGTTCCCGACACCGAGGGCACGGGCCGAGGGCAGGACGACGGTGCTCGTGGAACGGTCGGAGACGCCGCCGCGGCCGGGGATGACGCTCGTCAGCTGACCCGGCCCGCGGCCACCGACGTCCCGCCGAACACCGGCCAGGGCGTCCCGGCCGCCGCGATCGACTTCATCGCCTTCCACGCCAACGCGTTCCGCGCGCTGGGCGGAGAGGTCGTGATCGTCGACGGGATGGAGGACAGCCGGTGGATCGGCTTCTTCGAGAAGGCGGCGGCACTGGTGGCCGAGCCGACCGGCGACCCGCAGGCCGACAAGGGCCGCCAGTACCTCAAGGACGCGCTCCAGTACGGCGAGAAGATCCTCGTCGCGCACGTGAACGGCGAACCCCACGCCGCGGCCCGGATCACCGAGTCGAACGGCACCGTCGAGATCTCCGCGCTCGGCAGCTCCCACGAGCCCGGTGTGCGCGGAGCCGCGGTCGCCGTCGAACTCGTGCTCGCGCAGTACGTGGTGGACAACGACCTGGCGGTGGCCAGCGTCGCCGACGCGGACTCCAGGCCGTTCCACAACGCGATCGGCCGCCAGCTGGACAAGACCGTCGCCCGGTTCGGCGCCGAGGACCTCAACTCCTTCTGGTCAGCGGAGGACGCGCGGCAGATCGTCGACGGCGTCCAGGGGCGGATCGCCACCCAAGCCGAGCCCGCGACGGTGCCCCGCCCGCCCGCGATCATCCCGCCGCACTCCGGCGAGGACGTCCCCGCGGAGGCGCTGGACTTCATCGCCTACTACACCGACCGGTTCCTCGGCGACGGCGGGCGCATCACCGTGGTCGAGGACGGTACGGCGAGGGCAGCCGAGTTCGAGCGGCAGGCGCTGGCGCTCACCCAGAGCGGACCGGAGAGCACGGAGCGGGAACGGTACGGCCGGAAGAACGTGCTGGAATCCTTCCGCAAGGACCACGACTTCGTCATCGTCGCCCACGACGCCAACGGCATCCAGGGAACCCTGAGCGTCAAGAAAACCGACTCCGGCTACGAGGTGCAGGGGCTGGGCAACGCTTACCGCGGTGCTTCGGGCGCGGGCACCGCCCTCCAGTACGCCCTGGCCGACCTGGCCCACCGGGACGGCACCGGCGTGCGGAGCGGGTACTCGAAGGAGGACGCCGAGGGCTACCACGCGGTCATCGGCCGCCGCCTCGACGAGGTGGCCTACCAGCTCGACGACGAGTACCTGTACCTGCTCGACGTCCACGCCGACTCCGAGGAGCCCGAGGCCGACGCGCTCTACCAGTTCGGCACCGAGTTCCAGGACAGGGCCAAGTACAACTCCGTGTGGACCGCGGGCGACGTCGAGCGGGTCGCGAACGGGGTGCGGGAGCGCCTCGGCGGGCGCGGCTGGGAGTCGCCGGAGGCCGACCCGGCCAGCACCACGGGACGGGAGCTGGCCAGGGCCGAGAAACTCCGCATGGTCCAGGAAGCCGCGGAGAAGGCCGGGCTCCTCGAACAGCTCAACGGTGTCACGGTCGTCCCGATCGACGACGCGCCGACCGTGGACTGGATGCGGGAGGAGAACGCCCGCGGCTCCACGCCGGTCGAGAAGCACGGCCGGGAGATCTGGCTGAGCCCGGCCGCGTTCGCCAACCAGGACACCCTCATCGAGGTGCTCGCGCACGAGCTCGCGCACGCCCAGCAGCTGCGCGCCGGGCTCACCCCGTCCACCACCAGCGTCAGCGTGCTCGAAGCGCACGCCCGCGCCTCGGCCGACGCCGCGCTCGCCAGGGCTCGCGGCGAGACCCCCGCCGAGGTGCGGTTGCCCGAGCGCACCGGGCAGGCTCCGACCTCTGCCACCGACGAGATCCAGCACCTGTTCGAGGGCTGGCCGCCGATCGAGCCCAACGTCGGCCGGGGTGTCCCCGAGCAGGCCATGGACTTCATCGCCGACCACGTCGGGCAGTTCTTCGCCAGTGGCGGCCGGATCACCATGGTCGCCAACGACACGCCGGAGTGGGCGGAGTTCGAGCGGCAGGCGCTGGCACTCACCCGGAGCCGGGGGGAGACGCCCGAGCGCATCGAGTACGGGCGGATGAACGTGCGCAGCTCCTTCACGCAGCCGCACGACGTCGTCCTGGTCGCCCACGACGCCAACGGGATCCAGGCGTCGCTGGGCGTCAAGATCGAGGGCGGCAGCCTCGCCGTGACCGCGCTCGGCAACGCCTACCGGGGCGTTCCCGGCGCGGGCACCGCGCTCCAGTACGCCCTCGCCGACCTCGCCGCACAGCAGCAGCGCCAGGTGGTCAGCAGCTTCGAGTTCGACAGCCTCGCGCCCTACCACCAGGCGATCGGCCGCCGGACCGGCGACGAGGCCGAGCAGGTCCAGCCGGGCTTCGACGGACTCGGCTCCGTGTGGACCCTCCAGGACGCCGCGCAGGTCGCCGACGGCGTGCGGGAGCGGCTGGGCGGCCGCCGGTGGGAGTCCCAGGAGGCCGACACCGTCGACGTCGCGGAGCGGGAGCGCGTCCAGGACGAGAAGCTCGCCGCCGTCGAGGCCGCCGCGGAGCGCGCCGGGCTCACCGCCTACCTCGACCTCGTCGACTACGTCGAGTTCATCGACGACGCGCCGACGCTGGCCTGGATGGAGCGGGAAGGCGCGCTCGGGGCGACCCCGGTCGACAAGGGCGGCGAGGAGATCTGGCTCGCGCCGGGCGCCTTCGCCGACGAGGCGACCCTGATCGAGGTGCTGGCGCACGAGCTGGCCCACGTCAAGCAGCTCCACTCGGGCCTGGACCCCACGAACACCCCGGTGAACGTGCTGGAGACGCACGCGCGGCTGGTCGCCGAGGTGGCGCTCGCCAGGGCGGGTGGCCAGACCAGGCCCGACGTGCCGCTGCCCACCGAGGACTCCTCGCGGGTGGACAAGGACGAGATCCTTACGCCGTTCCTCTTCCACAGCGAGGACCACGGGCACACGGCACCGTCGATCGACGCGATCCCACCGAACACCGGCCTCGGGGTGCCCGACGCGGCCGTCGAGTTCCTCGCCGCACAGGCGAAGGAGTTCCTCGGGCGGCACGGGGCGTTCGTGGTCCTCGACCCGAGCACGAGGAACGCGGACATCGTCGCCTTGGAGCAGTTCCGCCGCATCGCGGCCGAGCTGTCGGACGACGAGGGCGGCCCCGCGCTGCGCGAGGCGCTGGCCAACGGTGAGGCGTTCGCCATCGCTCACGTGGAGGGCCGGGTCGAGGCCGTCATCGGCTTCACCAACGCAGACCAGACCTCCTTCGAGGTCATCTCGACCGGCAGCACGAACACCGCCGCGCTCGGCACCGCCGAGTTCGCGCTGATCGAGCGCGCGAACGCGAACTGGCTGCCCGTCAACGAGAACATCGACCAGCGGTCCGAGCAGACCGCGCTGCACAACGCGATGGGGCGCAGGCTGGGCGCGGAGCACCCCTCGTTCAACTCCGCCTGGTCCGTGGAGGACGTGCGAACGCTCAACGACGCGGTCAACGCGCGGCTCACCGGTGCCCCGGCTTACCTGCTCCTGAACGAGCGGGGCGAGTCCGTCGTCACGCTCGACGAGCTGGTCCCGGCACTGCGCGCGATCCCGGGCGTGCGGGTCGAGGTGGCCGACGGCGCGCTGCCCCGGATCACCTTCACCGAGTCCGGGACGACCGTCGAACTGAACGTCGTCCGCAAGTGGACGGCGGAGCGCACCTCGACCGACGTCCGGTACAGCCCGGCGGGCGGCCCGGCCGTGCTGACCGTCTCCCTCGGCCACTTCAAGACCAAGGCCGAGGTGCTGGCGCAGCTCGCCGAGCTGGTGGCCGTGTTCGGCGCGGAGGCGGCCCCGGCCGACATCGCGCTCGTCCCCGCCGACGTGGCCGGGCGCCTGGCGAAGCTGAACGTGATCGCCGACCAGATGGTCACGACCTTCGACCCGGAAACCCGCGAGGCCCTGGCCGAGGAGTTCGGTTTCACCGCGCTCCAGCTCACCGTCCCGCAGCCCGGTGGCGGCGTGCTGACCGTCGCGGAGGCACTGCCCAGGTTCGTCGAGGCGGGGCTGCTCTCGCCGCGCGCCCGGGCGATGCTGCGGGAGCAGGCCGCGTTCCGGGACGTGGTGGTGGCCCCTGACGCCGACGCCGTGGCGGCCACGCCGGTGGCGCCGATCCAGCCGCTCGCGCCGCGCCCCGCCTTCAACAACTCCCCCCGCGACAGGGTGAAGCTGATCGAGGAGCTGGCCGTCTCGGGCGCGGTCGCGGAGCTGACCGCCGAGGCCGAGGACGACTTCTCCTCCGTCGAGGTCACGCTCGGTTCGCTGGAGTTCGAACTGATCGTCCTTTCCGGCAACACTCCGAACGAGCACATGATCCCGCAGGCGACCTTCGGGTTCATCCCGCTCGTGGAGGCGTCCGCGCCGCTGTCCAGCATGGTGAGGACGGATCGCGACAAGCAGCAGAAGATCTACCTCATCGTGCCCGCCGAGCTCGGCACCGACCGGATCACCCGGGAGATCGCCTACTACCTCGGTGGCGTCGCGGAGAACGTCGAACCGCCGAAGGCGAAGGCGACGGAGGCGGAGCGGGCCGCGGCCGAGCAGGAGGAGCGGCGGCGCAGGCACCTCGCGGGTCAGGTCGCGGTCCTGAACCTCGTGGCCTACCAGTGGTCGGTTCGCTTGCAGGACAACGGTTTCGACCGGGAAGCGCTGGCGGCGGCGCAGGCGGAGATCCTGGACTTCGCCGACCAGGTCCTCGTGGCCTTGCCGGAGGACGGGCGCGCCGCGTTCATCGACGAGCGGCTCTCCGCCCCGGCGCGCACGTTGCTGGGCGAGCGCGAGTACCTGCTGCGCATCGCCGCCAGGGACGCGCTCGGCGCGCTTCCGGAGTCGCAGCAGCAGCGGTTGCCGGGAGACCTGCACGGGGTCGCCAACACCGACGTGGACCTGATGCGCGAGGCCGCGGGCCCCCGTAGGCCGCGGACGGCAGCGCCCGAGCAGGAGTTCCCGCCCGCGGAGGTCACCCGGGTCCTCGACGAGCGGGAGGGTCTGCGGGCGCCGTTCCTCGGGCACGAACTGCTCGCCGCCGACCACCGGCCCGACTCGCGGACCAGGGAGGGCCTGTCCACCGCGATGCGGGCGGTCAACCCGCTCGGCGCGGCCGATCCCACGGTGGCGCTCAGCGACGCCGACGCCGCGATGGCGCTGCACGACCACCTGTCCGAGACCGCCCGGTCGGTGGTCGCACCGCGCACCTTCGACGGCTTCGCCGACGGCGACGTCACCAGGCCCACCGGCACGGAGTCCGGTCGTCTCGGCCGCCTGGAGGACCGGGGCGGCCGGTTCCAGCGGGTCCCCGCCGGGCAGTCCCCGGCCGAAGCGCTGACGGGGGCCCTGCGGTCCACCGCCAACGGGTTCGCCTATGTGGTCGTGCACCGAGCGGGCCCGGACGGTGAGCCGGTGTCCCGGGTGTACGGCGCGAGGATCGCGGACGGCGAACTGGTCCTGCTCGACCCCGCGCGAGTGGACTTCGCCCCTCTGTCCACATTGGACGATGGAGTGCTCGCCGTCGACGTGATGGTGTTCGAGGGCAATCAGGCCAGGCCGGTGCCCCGTCTCTCGCTGAGCCCGATCACCTCGCGCCCGCCGACCGCCGCCTACCTCGAAGCCCTCCCGGACTTCGAGCGGCGCGGGTGGATCGAGACCGGCCTCCGGGCCATGCGGGCCGAACAGCGCGGCCAGGACATGAACGCCGTCCTCTCGCCGAACGCGGCCCAGCACTTCGCCGGGTTCCGGGACCGGGCGGCGCGGCTGCAAATGCGCGCGCTGGCCGAGACCGCGGACGCCAGGAACAACCCGGAGCTCTTCGGCAAGGCCGTGCGCCAGTGGGAGGCCATCGCCCAGTGGCGCGGCGTCACCCTGGAGCAGCTGCTCGCCACGGCGTGGCAGGCCGGACTGCACTCCCTGGCCGAGGTCCGCACCGCGGACGTGGGCACGCCGACCCTCTACGACCTGGATGAGGGCACCAACCCGAAGAAGACGCACAAGCTCAACGAGGACCTGGCGAAGCGGGCGGAGGCGCTGCGCGACGCCGAGGTCAGCGAAGAGGCGCAGCGGGACCTGACCGCGTACCCGCACGTGTTCGCCGCGGTGAACTCGCTCTACGACGCGGAGCTCCCGTCGAACGAGCCCGCATCGCCCTACCTGCGGCCCGGTGGTCTGCTGCCGCCGTTGACGCTGGAGCTCCAGCAGGCGGGCAAGGCACTCGGCGCGGACGCCTCCGGCAGGCTCGCGCCCCGCCAGGCCCCGAAGAAGCTCGCCAAGTGGATCTTCGACGTGGATGCAGCGAGCCCGGTGGAGAAGCTGCTCGCCCTCAAGTCGATGTACCAGGACGGGCGGCTGAAGCTGCCCGCGAAGGAAACCGTCAACGGCTACGAGCGCAAGCAGACCAAGAAGGGGACCGTCGCCGAGCCGATCCGCGGAGAGCTCGACCCGATCGGCCGGTTGTCCCTGGTCACCGGCGCCCAGGTGCAGACGGTGGCGCGCTTCGCGCCCGCCCGGACGCCGGACGAGGAGGTGCGGCGCCTCGCCCAGCACCAGGCGGCGGTCGCCAACCAGCTCCGCGAGGTCGTCGGCGACGGCGGGATCGCGATGATCCTGCACATCACCGAGGACGACCCGACCGGACGGCGCGGGGCCGTGTTCCTGGTCAACCACGGTGGCGAGATCCACGTCCACGCCGCCGAGGACATCGAGATCGACAAGCCGTTCGCGAAGGTCGAGGGAGTCACCAAGCGGCTCCTCTCCCGCCGCGGGTCGAACCCGCCGATGGCGGAGATCCGCGACGTCAGCCGGGTGGACGTCGTGATGTTCAACAGCGACGGCAGCCAGGCATACCTGCCGGTCGCCGTGCCGAGCGAGCTGAACACCGTCCCGCCGAGCGCGGCGGTGCTCGACGACCAGGCCCACACCGCCAGGGCGCGGGCCGAGGCGGTCGCCGTGGCCGGGGCCCACCTCGCGGCCGAGCTGGAGATGCCGCGCGGGCTCACCCCCGAGCTGGTCGAGATGTACTCCTCGCTCTCCGACCAGCGGGCGAAGGCGCACTTCCACATCTGGTTCAACGCCACCGGCCAGAACGCCGAGAGGCTCCAGCGGGCGCTGGAGTCCTTCATGGCGCTCGCCGAGGACCGGGCGCTGCGCGACGGCGAGGACGTCCCGACGCTGGAGACCGCCCTCATCGCGGCCTGGCGGGACTCGGCAGGTGCGTATCTGACCGATCGCGCGCCCGCGGCGAACACCGCGGAACTGGTCGACCAGCTGCCGCACGAAGTCGCCCAGCCGTTGAACGCCGCGCTGGCCGACTCGGTGCGTCCGGCCGACCCGCACTACGCCGACGCCGTCGACATCACCGCCCACCAGCACCCGGCGACCACCCCGGTGGAGATCGCCGAACTCCGCGCCCGCGCGGGTCTGCCCGCCGACCACCTCCCGTCCGCGGAGTCCGACCGGCGGCTGGCCCGCGCGGCGTTCGCGGAACAGCACGAGGGCAACGCGGAAATGCTGGCCCTGCTGGAGGATCACGAGTTCTACTACGACCGCGGCGGGCGCACGATGGTCCTCGCCCACCGCGGCGTCGGCGCGCTGGTCGACCTCTACCACTCCCCCGACAGCCCGCGGAGCCCGCGGAACCCGACCGTCTACGTCAACCGCACGACCGGCCACAAGCAGGACTGGACGGTCGACCGGCACCGACCGTCCACTCAGGACGACCGGACCTTCGGCATGCTCGTCAGCCCGTCCGATATCTCCGGCGACCTGGTGCAGCACAGGGACCTGTTCCAGGCCATGCTCGGCTTCGTCGCGACCGATCCGGAACACGCGTTCGCCCAGTTCCAGAACCACCCCAACGAGGCGGACCTGGTCGTGGTGACGCCGTTCCAGGCGGTCTCGGACGGCTCGACCGCGGTTCCCGCGGGCCGGGTCCCGGTCGCGGTGACCCAGCAGCTGCCGACCTACGACCAGGGCGCCGAGGAGCGCACCCCGCACTGGATGCGGCTCTGGGAGAAGGTCTACTCGGTGTTCTCGGCGCCGCAGGCGTCGTACCTGGCCGACCACAGCCCGCTCACGGCGAGCGAGTTCGGCAAGGTCGTCACCTCGCTGACCGGTCTGCCGACGCGGACCGCGCCGGTGGCGACGACCGAGCTGCCGCAGCTGGTGCGGACCCTGCACAACCAGAACCTGCCGATGTACGCCCTGCTCGGCGAGGACTCGCCGAGGTACGTCGCCGTGATCCCGTTGTCGGGCGACCAGGTGCTGGTGCCGAGTCACCCCGACCACCCGGGCGGCACGGTGCTGACCGTCGCCGAGCTGGCCGCGGCCGTGTGGACGACCGCGCTGGTGTACCCCGACAGCTCGATCACCGTCGACGTCCCCGCGTCGACCATCGCGACGCCCTTCGCC
This sequence comes from Allokutzneria sp. A3M-2-11 16, assembly GCF_024213555.1. Lineage (GTDB taxonomy): Bacteria > Actinomycetota > Actinomycetes > Mycobacteriales > Pseudonocardiaceae > Allokutzneria. The sequence continues at coordinate 283,520 of NZ_JANAVO010000004.1, forward strand.
GAGAACGGCCGGATCACGGTGGTGCAGCCGGGAACGGCGTCGTGGGACACCTTCGCCCGCCAGGCCGAGGCGCTCACCCGGAGCGAGCCGGGCACGTCCGAGCGGATCCGCGCGGGCCGGGACAACGTCCGCGACGCCTTCCGCACCGAGCACGACTTCGTCGTCGTCGCCCACAACGACGACGGTGTCCAGGGCGCGGTGAGCGTCCGGGTCACTCCCGGCGGGCTCGTCGCGGTGCGGTCCGGCAGTGCTTACCGGGGCACGACGGGCGCCGAAGCCGCCGTCCAGGACGCCCTCGCCAAGCTCAACGAGGACCACCTGGCGGGCCACGCCTGGCAGGACCAGGTGGCCGACGCCCCCGCCCAGGCGCGGGTGATGGGGCTGGTCCACGAGCAGTGGATGGCCGAGGTCCACGAGGCGGCCGAGGCGGCCGGGCTCGGGCACCTGCTCCAGGGCGACAACGCGGTCAAGGTCGTCCTCGTCGACGACGGGCCGACACTGGACTGGATGGCACGGGAGGGCGCGCCCGGCGCCACGCCCGTCGACAAGGGCGGCAACGAGATCTGGCTGGCGCCGAGCGCCTTCGCCGACCCGGAGACCCGCATGCGGGTCGTGATCCACGAGCTGGCGCACGCCCAGCAGCTGCGCGCCGGGCTGAGTCCTGCCAACACCTCCGTCGCCGTGCTCGAACAGCACGCCCACGACGTGGCGAACGCCGCGCTCGCCGGAAACCCCGGCACCGTGCCCATGCCCGCTCCCGGGAACCCGAAGGAGGGCGGCGAGCACGTCCGCTTCCTGTTCCACGGTGACGGCCACGACCACGCGTCACCGGCGGGCACGGTCGAGGGCCTGGCCGCCGTCGACGAACTGTTGGCGGTCATGGGGCCGCTACCCGGCATGACCGTCGAGACGGAGGGCACGGACCTGCCGCGGGTCACCTTCCACAGCTTGGGCCGCTCCGTCGACGTCGCGCTGCGCACCACCACCGACCGCGACACCCGCTGGGCGCATTCGTCGACGTACACCAGTGCCACCGGCCGCACCGTCGCCATCATCGAGGTCCCTGCGGGCAAGGACGTCACCGACGCGGCGGTCGAGGTCGCGGAGGTGCTCGGGACCGTCGGGGACTCGCTGCGCCAGGTCGGCGCTCTGGACGAGCTGAGCACGCCGAGCATGAGCGACGGCGAGCCCACGAGGCACATGGCTCACGTGCGCCGCCGCCTCAACAAGCTCAACGCCCTCGCCAACGCCCTGGTCGCCACCGGCATGGCCACGGGTCCCACGATGAGCGCGCCCCACGGTGGTCCGGAGGTCTCGGACCTCTGGATCGAGTTCCGTGCCGAGACGTACGGGCTGGTCGCCGAGGTCGGCGAGGACGGCATGGCGCGGATCATCCAGGGCGGCGGCCTCTCCCCCCGCGCCCGGCTGGCCATGTCCACGCTGGCGGACTGGTTCCAGATCACCCGGGTCGCCGACGAGGGCCTGGCCGGGCTCGACGCCGGTCCCGACCTGCCCGAGCCGCTGCGGGCCGCCCCCGCGCGCCGGGGTTTCGACGCCGCTTCGGGCGACGTGGCGAGCGTGCTGGACGACCTCGTCACCTCCGGCGCGGTGCCCGGACTGACCCACGGCGAGCACGAGTCCGGCGGGCCGGTGGCGATCACCCTCGGCTCCACGCGGCTGAACCTGGTCACCGGCACGATGTTCGGCACGCCGGAGGGACAGTACGGCCAGCTCTCCGCGTTCCAGGTCCGGGAGGGCCAGGCGAACATCAGGTTCGGCACGTACCGCGACACCGGCGACGAGCTGGGCTACCAGCGCGTCGTGCGCGAGTACGCCTACCACCTCGGCAAGCTGGCGCACGAGGCGGCGGAACCGACCGGGCGGCTGCGCCGCCTGCTCCCCCGCGGCCCCAAGGCGGCCAGGGTCGACGCCGAGACGGCGGGCCGGATCGCCGTGCTGAACGTGATGGCCGCCCAGTGGGCCACGGGCATGCGGGAGGCGGGCTTCGACCGGGCCGCGATCGCGTTGCTGGAGCAGGACTTCCTGGAGTTCGCCGATCGCGTGGCCGCGGGGCTGCCCGCGGACGCGGAGTGGACGGCGGTCAGCGACGCACGGCTGAGCGAGACCGCCCGGCTGCTGCTCGCCGAACGCGACTACCTGCTGCGGCTGTCCGCGCGCGAGGACCTGGCCGCGCTGCCCGAGCAGGACCAGCGCGCCCTGCCCGAGCACACGTGGCAGCTGACCAACGCCGACGCGGTCGACGCGGTCGCCGGGGAGCCGCTGCCGACTGGAACGGCCGACGACACCCCGCCCGCTGAAGTGACGCGCGTCCACGACGAACGCGGTGCCCTGCGGGTGCCGTTCCACGGGCACGTGGTGTTCGGCGCCGAGTTCCGCCACGAGGGCGCCCAGTGGACCAAGGCCGAACTGCACGCGGCCATGCGCGCGGTGAACCCCGGCGGCACGGCCGATCCCACGATGGCGCTCAGCGATGCCGACGCCGTGCTCGCCCTGCGGGACCGGGTCCTCGGCACCGCCCGGTCGACCGCCGCGCCCCGGACCTTCGACGGTTTCACAGACGGCGACGTCACCAGGCCCACCGGGCGCGAAGTCGGCCGGTTCGGCCGCATGGAGGACCACGGCGGGCGGTTCCAGCGGGTGACCGGCGACCCGGCCGAGGCGATCGCGCAGGCTCTCGCGGGGACCTGGAACGGGTTTGCCTTCGTGGTCGTGCACCGCCCCGGTCCTGACGGCACACCGGACTCCCGGGTCTACGGCGCCAGGGTCGCCGATGGTGAAGTGGTCCTGCTCGACCCGGCGCGGCACGAGCTGACCGCTCTGTCCACTGTGGACTTCGCGGGCACCGTGGTCGATGTGCTGGTGCACAACGGAGAACGGGCCAGGCCGGTGCACGGCCTCCCGCTGAGCCCGATCAGCTCGCGCACGCCGACCGAGGAGTTCGTCCGCGACGAGGACCGCGCGGACTGGGATGCCCTCGCGCAGCGGGTCCAGCGGGCCGAGGACAACGGTGACGTCGGATTCCTCCCCCTCCAGGCGGCCGAACACCTCGGTGGGCTCACCGACCGGGCGGCACGCACGGAACTGATCGCGTCGGCGATCCTCATCGCCCGCGCCGAGGCGAATCCGGACGCCATCACCAAGGCGGTGCGGCAGTGGGAGGCCATCGCGCGGTGGCGGGGGATCAGCCTGGAACAGCTGCTCGCCGAACGCTGGCACGCCGGGCTCGGCCAGCTGGCCACGACCGGCGACGCCGCTGAGCACGCCCCGCAGCGGTACGACATCGGGGAAAGCAGGCTGCGCAGGGCACTCGGCCTGGACGGGGCGAAGGCCCGCGCCGAGAACCGCAGGCACCAGGAGCGGGCGATGCAGCGCGTCGCCGAAGCTCCGCGGGCGACCCGGGAGCACCTGGCCACGTCCAGCCCGGAGCTGTGGGCGCTGCTCAACTCCGTCTACGACGCGGCGGACACCTCGGCCGAGCCCGGCACGCCCTACCTGCGGCCCGGCGGCCTGATCCCGCCGCAGCGGTCGGAGGTGGAGGACCTCGCGAAGGCCCTCCGGGACGGCAACGGCGTGATCGCGTCCCACCAGGAACCGGCGACCTGGCGCGGGCCGATCCAGAACAGCGCCAACAGCAGCGCCTACCAGGACTTCCTCGCCGCGCGCTCGATCTACGTCAACGGTGTGCCCAAGCTGCCCGCCGAGGCGACCGTCGACGGCTTCACCGACGGTGACGTCACCAAGCCCTACGGCGCGGAGATCGCTCCGCACAGCCTGGTGGAACTGGTCACCGGGGGGCGCGTCCAGACCATGGCCGAGGTCACCCCCCTCGCCGGTGACGCGGGCAGGCACCTCTCCGAACTGGGCCGCGCCCACGCCAGGATCGAGGGCGAGCTGCGACGGGCGGGCGAGGGCGCGATGGCGCTCGTCCTGCACATCACCGACGACGACCCCAGGGGCGAGCGCGGCGGCCTGATCGCGGTCAACCACGGCGGCCGGATCGAGTTCATCGCCAAGGACGGCGTCGAGGTCGAGCAGCCGTACGCGGAGACGCGGCGCGGCACGAACCCGCCCAAGGCCGAGTTCCCCGGCACCCGCCGGGTGGACTTCCTCATCATCGACGGCGCGGGCACGCCGGTCGTGACGGACCACCCGCTGAGCCGGTTGAGCACGACGCCGCCGACCGCCGAGCGGAACCGGCTCCTGCACGAGCAGCTGGCCGAGCTCCGGCGGACCGAGCGGGAGAACACGGCCGAGGCGGACGCCGTGCTGGTCGCGGTCTTCGGGCTGGAGAACGCCGTCGCGCTCCTGGCGGGCGATCAGCCCGTGCCCGCGCCGCGCGGGCTCTCCACCGAGCTGACCGAGATGTACGAGACCCTGACCGACCGGCGCGCGCAGGCCCAGTTCCACCTCTGGTTCGACACCGCGGGCAAGGACCCCGCCGTGTTCCAGCGGGCGCTGGAGTCCTTCATGGCCATCGCGCAGGACCGCGCGGTCCGCGACGGCGACGTCGTCGCGCCGACGCTGACCGACGAACTGCGCACCCTGTGGCAGGAGCAGGTCGAGGCATTCCTGGGCGCAGACCACCCCGCAGTCATGAACACCCCGGTCACGGCGGCTCACAACGGCGCCGAGCGGGTCCGGCGGACGATGACCGTCGCGCTGAACACGCGACTGGCGCCGCAGGTCAACCTCGCCGAGCCGGTGGAGAACAACGCCGCCCTCCAGGCGTTCGCGGAGAACGCGCCGCGGCTGCTGCCGGAGCTGAGCGGGCGCGAGGTGCTGAACGGGCTGCGGCGGCACACCGACCCGAACCGGCCCGCGCTCGTCGCGTTGGCCGCCAACGCCCTCGGCCTGCCCGCCACGTCAACCCTGGGGTTCCAGTTCATCAAGGACGGCGTCTTCCTGGTGATCGCCTCCGGTGAGCCGGTCGGTGTCCTCAAGCTCTACGACGGCTGGGAACGGGGAAGCCACTCCGCGGTCGGCCGGTTCGCGCGGGAGATGCAGGGCTTCGCCTCGGTGCTGGAGCTCTTCGAACAGCGGGGCCGGGCGATCCCGGTCGTGCCGCCGGTCGAGGCCGGGGTCGTCGGCGCCCCGGGTGCGCCGGGCACCTCGGGCCTGACCATCACGCGGTTCGTCCCGGGCGCGCGGTCGCTCTACGACGTGCTCGTCTCGCCGGACTCGGCCGAGGACCTGATCCGCGGCAGCAGGCGGGCGGGCGAACACGCCGGGACCCTCGGCGCGCTCTCGGTGGAGGAGGACCAGCGCCCCGAGCCGTTCCAGATCCCCGAGGACCGGCTCGCCTCCGCCCGGCTGCGGTCGGTGGCGCGGAACGGGGAGCTCGCCGCCGCCATCGGACTCGACGCCGATCTCGCGGACATCGAGCACGCGGTCCTGGCGGCTGAACAGGAGCTGGGCAGCACCGACAGCGGTCTGGTCTCGCGGACGCACAACGACTTCCACTTCGGGAACCTGCTGCTCACCTCGGACGGCGAGGTCGTCGTCATCGACCTGGAGAAGATGGCGAACTCGCTGCTGGCGGGCGGCGCCGCGACCAGGACCGCGCAGGACCTGCCCGCGATGAACGAGCCGGGCGAGCAGCCCGTGCTGGCGCACCGGGGCGATCCCCTCGTGGACTTCGACCTCTTCGTGACGGAGGCCCACGCCCACCTCAAGGACGACCTGCCGAAGCTGCTCCGCGTGGTCAACGCCTTCGCGGAGGGCTTCGAGCAGCAGCTGCCCGGTGTCCTGACCGAGCGCAGGCTGAACTACCTGCTGCTCCAGCTGTACGTCATCGACCTGGGTGTGGAAGCGGGCCGGAGGGCGACGGATCAAGCCGAAGCCGCGCTGACCAACATCCGCGTGCTGCTCGGGATCGGCTCGGACGACACCGCGGACCTGTTCGCGGCGCTCGACGACGGCGCGCCCACCGTCGAACCGCTGCCAGCGGAACGAGAGCTGCGGGAACAGCTGTCGGGCGCGGTCGTGTCCGGCACGGCGACCGCCACCGGCCCCGACCGGTTCGAGGTCAGCGAGGGCGGCGAGCCGATCGGCGAGTACATGCCGCTGCGGCCGCACGGCGACTTCGACGGCGGGCTGGACGGCAGGCCGCGCCGCGTGGTCGGCGCCTCGCACGTCGCCGAGGAGCTCGACCTCGCCGACCTCGTCACGACGGCCACCGTCTGGGGCGACGGCCCGCACGGTCCCGGCGGTGCCGTGCACCGGACGGTCCCGGACGCCGAACCGGGCCACCTGAACACCCGGGAGTACCCGGAGCTGGACCAGGAGTGGGCCGCGGTGCTCGACTACGCGATCGGGCACACCGGCCGCGGGTACGGGACGTACGCGACCGGCCCGGACGGCCAGCTGGTGCTGACCGTGAACCACACGTCCTTCCCGCCGAGGAACCCGCGCGGGGTCACCGCGAGCTGGAACGCCATCCGGTCCGACTTCGTGGCCGAGCACGTCGGTGTCCGGCTCGACGAGGACACGATGATCAAGCTGGACAACGTGCGCACCGACGTCCTCGCGGAGCGGTTGCGCGCCGACGGCTTCGACGAGCACGAGGTCGCCGGGGTCATCGCGCGGATCGAGGAGATGCGCGACCAGGGCATGATCACCGGCCGCGCCTGGGACGGGGAGATCCAGTTCGCCGACGGCGGCCCGGTCGACCTCGCCCGCTTCGCCGGGACGGCCGTTCCGGACGAGTTCGCCGGGATGGGCCTGGAGGACCTGGCGGGCCTCGGCGCCCTCGCCGAGGTCGCCGAGGGGCTCAACGACGGCGAGGCCGGGCTCGCCCGGCGGCTGGCCACGCCCGAGGGCGGCCAGGTGCGGCGGGCCCACGGCGAGTTCCAGGTCGGCCCGGCCGAGGACCCGGCCGGCACGTTCGTCCCGGACCAGGAGAACCCGCGGTTCCCCGGCGAGCCCGAGGCGGTGCCGAACCGCCTCGTCGCGCACTGGCGGACGCTGGACGTGGTGAAGTGGCAGCACCTCGGCACGCCGACCACTCCGTGGAACAGCCCGCTGGGCCGTGGTGCGGTGCAGCAGCACGTTCCCGGCGCCACCGAGGCCGGGCCCGTCAGCACCTACGACTCGCTCGACCGGCAGCGCGCCGCCGCGGTGCACTACCTGCTGGCCAAGACCGGCGGCTCCGCCACGCACGGGACCAGGGCGGACGGCGGCCTGGTGCTCTTCGGTGACCCGGACTCGCTGCCGACGCGGGCGCAGGCGGACCTGGCGACCACCGTCATCACCTCCGACTTCGTGCTGGACCAGGTCAACCTGCCCTTCGACCCGCGGGTGCTGGCCGAACTGCACGAGGTCGAGCCGGAAGCGCTCGCCGCGGCGCTGCGCTCGGCTGGCCTCGACGAGTTCGAGGTCCAGGCCGCGCTCGGCCGCCTGTGGGAGATGCAGCAGCAGGGGAAGATCACCGGCGAGGCGTGGGACCGCGTCATCCGGGGCGAGACCCTGCCCGGCGAGTACACCTGGGTCCCCGACGACTTCGGCACGCGCGCGTCGACTCCGCGGCCCGGGCTGCCCATCACGGCGGAGACGGTCCAGCGGGCGGCCCAGCTGGCGGGCCTCACCGGAGACCTGGCCCTGATCCAGAACCTCGTCCTGGAGCACGGCGAGCAAGCGCTCCGGATGATGCGGCGGGAAGGCGCGCTGGGCGCCACCCCCGTCTTCGCCCAGGGCGACCCGCGCAACGGCCGGGAGATCTGGCTGACCCCCGACGCCTTCGCGGACATGGAGACCCTGGTCGGGGTCCTGGCCCACGAGCTCGCCCACGCCAAGCAGCTGCGCGCCGGGGTCCGGCCCGGCAACACCTCCGTCGACCTGCTCGAAGACCACGCCGAGAACGCCGCCGCCGTCGCGGTCGCCCGGCTGCACCCCGACCGGCCGCAGCCCGCGGTCACGCGCACGCCCGTCATCGGCCAGGAACCACCGGTCGAAGCCAGGCGGCCCGTCACCCTGCCCGACGCCGACTTCGTGGACGTCCTGTTCCACGGCGAACACGATCACGGCGCGCACGGCATCACCGAAGACGGGTCCAGCGCGGCGGAGCGCGAACTGCGGACGGAGCTGGCCGGGGTCACCACGGCCCCGTTCCAGCTCCCGGGCTCATCCGCCCACGTCGTACCGCTGAACCCGGACGACAAGGCCATGGTCAAGCCCGATCCCGACAACGACTGGCCGGAGAGCCACGCCGTTCGCGAGGTCGCCGCCTACCGGCTCGCCGAGGAGCTCGGCTGGGCCGACCTCATCCCGGTCACCACCGACTGGACGGACGGGGACGACCGCCGCGGCGTGGCCCAGCGGTGGCTCGCGGACTCGCGCCCCGCCTACCCGGACCTCGCTCAGTACGACGAGATCGACCTCCAGCGCGCCGCGGTCCTGGACTACGTGATGGGCAACCGCGACCGCCATCCCGGCAACTACATGACGGTGAACGGGAAGCTGGCGCTGATCGACAACGCGCTGAGCTTCCGGAGCCCGCGCGCGCGGTCCGACGCGATCATCTCCGAGTTCGTCACGCGCGTGAAGAACAGCGGCAGGCAGCTGGACCCGCGGGTGCTCAGCGCGGTCGACGCGATCGACACCGTCCAGCTCGCCCAGCGGCTGCGGGCACTGGGCATCGCCGAGACGGAGATCTCCGCCGCCCTGGCGCGGCTCCAGGAGATCAAGGACAACGGCACGATCACTGGCAGGACGTGGCAGGGCGCGATCGTGAGCGGCCGGAATCTCCGCACGGCGCACCACGCCGCGGATTCGGGCGACGACGTCTACGGCGGTCTCCCCCAGACCATGGCGACCGTCCGGGAGGCCGCCGAACGGGGCGGGCTCACCGAACAGCTCAACGCCTTGGACGACGTCATCATCCGCAACGACGTGGACGCGCACGATCCGGCCAAGCGGTCGCGCGGGAGTTCCGGGGACCAGGACAGCCGGGTCATCATGTTGGCCCCCAACGCCTTCGCCGACATGGACTCCCTCATCCGGGCGCTCTCCAAGCAGCTCCGGATCACGTCCTCGTTCGACGTCTCACAGCTGACGGGCATCCCCGGGGTGACCGTCGCGGCCACGCCGGGCGGTCTCACGGTCGTCTCCCAGGAGTTCCTGACGACCGCGGCCCTGACGGTGGTGCACGATCCGCACGGGGACTTCGACAGCGTCGAGTTCGTCGAGGACGTCGCCACCGGCCAGATGATGCTGAAGATCACCATCGCCAACCGGGCCGACTCGGCCGACACGGCGTGGAGGGTGGCCGAGCAGCTCGGCTGGGGCCTGGTGGAGGCCTACGACTGGCGGCCAGACCGGGGGAGCCAGTACCCGCTGAACAACCCCGTCGTCGGTCTGATCACCAAGCTCAACGTGCTGGCCGTCCGCATGGCGACCACGCAGGACGCGGACCTCCGCGAACGGATGCTGGCCGAGGCGCGCGACACCGTCGAGGCACTGGTGCAGCGGGCGGGCGATGACCTGCTGGAGCGGCCCGCCGTCACCCGGCTGCTCGGCTCCGACGCGATGAACTTCGCGGTGGGCGTGCTCGGGGTCGAACCTGGGACGCGGGCCACGGACCGGGAAACCAGCGAGCCGGACAGGGCCCCCACCGCCGCCGCGACGACCGAGACGCGACCCGAGACGCGGCAGGAACCAGAGGCGCGCCAGGAACCCCAGGCGCCTCAAGCACCGCAGGCACCGCAGGCACCGGCGTTCCCGCCCAACACCGGGCGGGGAGTCCCGGCGCAGTCGATCGACTTCATGGCCTTCGAGGCGCACCAGTTCTTCAGCACCGGCGGCAAGAGCCTCTTCGCCGAGCGGGACACGCCGAACTGGCGCTGGCTGACCGACGGCCTCCGCCACTACGCCGCGAACGGTGACCGGATGGCCGCCTGGATCCTGAGCGAGCTGGCCTACTCGACGGTCGCCGTCGTCACCTACGGCGAGCAGGGCGTGCTGGCCGCGACGGCCTTCAACGAGACGGCTGAGGGCCTGGCGATCCGGGCGTCCGGCGCCCTCGCCCACGCCGTGCCCCGGGCCGAGACCGCCGCGCAGTTCATGCTCGCCCAGGCCGCCGAGCAACGCGGGTTCGCCATCCTCGGCCAGCGGGGCCCGAACGGCGGGTACCACACGGCGATCGGGCGGCAGCTGGACCTGCACGCGCTGCGCCGCGACCCGCGCTACCGGCAGATGGAACAGCTGTACGGGCCGGGAGAAGCGCTCGACCGGCGTCGCGCGGAGTTCCCGAACGACCCCGTCCACGACTCGGTGTGGACCGTCGAGGACGTCCAGCAGGTCGCCAGGCAGGTTCGGCAGCGGATGGGCGAGCTCGCGCGTCCCCCGGCCCCCGGGCTCAGCGCCGCCGAGGTGTCGGCCGCTGCCGAGGCCGCCGCCCGGCGGGTCGCGGAGACGATGGACCTGGCCCTGGCGACGCCGATGCACCCGCTGCCCCAGGTCGGCGAGGACCCGAGGAACGGCCCGGCGATCGCGGAGTTCGCCGCACGGGCACCCCGCCTGCTCGACGGGCTGAGCACCCAGGACGTGACCAACGCGCTGCTGCTGGACACCCACCAGCAGCGACCCGCGGTCACCGCGCTGGTCGCGGGGGCACTGGGCCGCACCGATCCGCAGAACCTGGCCTTCCAGCCGATCAAGCAGGGCGTCCACTTCGTCGTCGACACCACGACGGGGGAACGGATCGCGGTCGTCAAGCTCTACACGGAGTGGGGCGGCGACGTGGGGACCGGCCGGTTCATCCGGGAGATGAAGGCCTTCGCCGCCCTCGGCCGGGCCGGTGACCCGATGGCCGTGGTGACCCCGGTCGAAGCCGGACTCGTCGGCGCGCCGGAGGACGACACGAAGGCCGGGCTGATCATCTCCCCGGTCGTCCCGGGTGTGCGCCCGCTGTGGCAGCTGGGCGCCGCGGTGCGCGAGACCGAGAAAACGGGCGACCCGGGCGCGCGCGAGGACGCCATGGACGCCTGGGTCGACGCGAGCCGCCTGGCCGGGGAACAGGCCGCGCGGCTGCACCGTGCGACCCTCGACGAGCAGCAGACTCCCGAGCCCTTCGAGCCCGCCGACGACCACCTGGCCTCCAGCATGCTGCGCGCGCTGCGCGGCAACGCCCGCTTCGCGGAGTCCATCGGGCTGGGCCGGTACTTCGCCGGGCTGGAGCGGGCGGTGCTGGCCGCCGAGGGGGACCTGGGCGGCCTGGACAGCGGCAAGGTGGCGCTGACCCACAACGACTACCACGCCGACAACATCCTCATCGGCCCCGACGGCCGACCGCACATCATCGACCTGGAGCTGCTCGCGGAGTCGATGGACACCGAGGGCCGTCCCACCCGGACGCCGCAGACCGTCGGCGACCACCACGTGAACCCGGTCATGGCCCAGCAGGGCGATCCCCTCGTCGACTTCGACCTCTTCGTCACGGACCTGTACAAGAAGCTGCCGGAGGACCCGGACACGGTGCTGGAGGCGATCGAGGGCTACGTCGAGGGCTACAACTCGGTCCTGCCCGGCATCGTGACCGAGGACCGCGCGAGGTACGTCCTGACGTTGCTGCTGCTCGGCAGGCTCGCCAGGGTCAGCGACCTGCCCGAGAGCGTCGCGTCCATGCCCCACCAGCTCGCGGCGGCCGAGAAGGCGCTCGAGAGCCTCCGGGACCTGCTGGGCGTCACCGACGATGTCGCCGCGGCCGCGGAGCCGGTGCCGGTCGCCACCGACGACGCGCTCTCCCCCGCCGAGCGCGTCGCCAGGACGATGGAGCTCGCCCTGGGCGCGGACCTGCAGCGGTTGTCGGTCAACCAGGAGCCGGTGGCCAACCACGACGCGATCCGGGAGTTCGCGGGCAACGCGCCGCGCGTCCTGCCCGGCATGGACATCGCCGACGTGTCGGGGAGCCTCGAGCAGACCACGCACCAGCACCGCCGGGCCGTCGCCGAGTTCATCGCCGCCTCCCTCGGCCGCGACGACCCCGGGAACCTGGTCTTCGAGCCGCTGCAGGACGGTGTCTACCTCGTCGCGGTCGCGACGCCCGGGACGGGCACCGAGGCGATCGGCATCGTGAAGCTGTACAGCGCCTGGGGCTCCGGCATCACCGCCAACGGCAAGTACCTGCGCGAGATGCAGGCGTTCGCCGCGGTCGCCGAGGCGTCCCGGCGGTCCGGCGTGCCCGTTCCGGTGGTGATGCCCGTCGACAGCGGGTTCGTCGGGGCTCCCGGCGACCACATGGCGACCGGCGTGACGGTCTTCCCCTTCGTCCCGGGCGCCCGGGAGGTCCTCGACCTCGTCAACGACGTGCTGGACGCCGGTGACCAGCAGGAACGGCAGGAGGTCTGGTCGGCGCTGCTGGGGGTGGCCCGGCAGGCGGGCGGGCACGTCGCCTCGCTGCACCGCATGTCCGAGGACACCGGGGCGGCACCGGAGCCGTTCCGGATCCCCGCGGACCAGATGCCCTCGACCGTGCTGGAGCGACTGCGCGGCCACTCCGACTTCCTCCGCCGGTTCGGCCTCGACGCCGCGGCCTTCGAGGCCCTCGACGGCCTGGTCGTCGCCACCGAGCTGGACCCGGTGCGGGCCGACAGCGGCAGGGTGGTGCTGACCCACAACGACCTGCACCTCAGGAACCTGCTCGTCGACTCCGACGGCAACGTGCACATCATCGACGTCGAGCTGATGTCGGACTCCCTGCGCCCGGGCGGCGTCCCGGCCAGGACCCCGATCGCGCTGCCCGACGGCACTGTCCCCGAGGAAGAACTCGTCGTCCTGGCCGACTACGGTGACCCGCTCGCCGACGTCGACAAGTTCATCTCGCGCCTGTACTTCGAACTGCGCGACGACTGGAACAGCCTCACCCAGGCCGTCGACGCCTTCGTCCAGGGCTACGAGGCCGTCTGGCCCGGGGTGGTGACCGAGGACCGGGTCACCCACATCCTCCTGCTGCTCTCGCTCACCGACCTGGAGAACATGGCGGTCAGCGAGCAGCGCGACGAGTTCTGGGTCGAGCGGGACCAGGAAGCGGCCCAGGTGGTGGCCAACATCCGGGCCCTGCTCGGCCACGACGACAGCGGGATCACCGAACAGGTGGCGGTCGAGGAGTTCTCCGGTGCCGCGGCGGACCCGCGGCACGCCACCCCCTCGGCGCGCGTCGAGGCGACGATGGCGCTCGCCATGGACACCCCGATGCACCCGATGGTCGACCTCGTCGAGACCGACCGGAACCGCGAGGCGATCGCGCGGTTCACCGCGGCGGCACCGCACCTGCTGCCCGGGCTCAGCGTCCCCGAGGTGGTGACGGCGCTGAAGGACGAGACCTCGCCGCACCGCGCCGCGGCGATCGGCCTCGTCGCGGAGGCGCTGGGCCGGACCGATCCGGAGAACCTGGAGCTCTGGCGCCTGCGCGAGGGGATCGCCGGAGTGCGGGACCTCCGCACCGGGGAACCGGTCGCGGTGATCAAACTGTCCGTGAGCTGGGGCAACGCGAGAACCCCGCAGGTCGGCCGGTTCATCAGGGAGATGCAGGCGTACGCCCTGGTGGAGCAGCTGCCCGACGACCCCTTCCCGCTCGTGCGGCCGATCGAGGCCGGTGTGGTCGGCATCCCCGGCGAGAACACGATGTCCGGGCTCATCGTCGCGCCGTTCCCCGCGGGCGCGGAACCGCTGCTGAAGCTGGCGGACCAGCTGGGCAACACCAACGACCCCGCCCTGCGCCAGGAGATCGCCGACCGGATCGTCGCAGCCGTGACGCGGGCGGGCGAGGGCGCCGCCCGGCTGCACCAGGCCAGCCGCGACGAGGGGCAGGCGGTCACCGAGCCCTTCGAGCAGGCCGAGGAACACCGGGCGTCCGGCCTGCTGCGGCGGCTGGGCACGGAAAGCCGCTTCGCCGACGGCATCGGGCTCAGCGAGGACCTCACGGCTCTCGAACAGGCGCTGCTCGCCCTGGAGCTGACCGTGGGCGGCCTGGACAGCGGCGTCGTCGCGTTGACCCACGGCGACTACCACATGAGCAACCTCCTCGCCGACGCCGACGGCGGGCTGCACGTCATCGACCCGGAGCTGATGCCGCAGTACCTGCGCGAGGGCGGACTGCCCGGCCGGGGCGAGGTCTACACCGAGAACCGGCTCGAACGCCCGGTCCTGGCCTTCCAGGGCGACCCGCTCGCCGACGTCGACCGGTTCGTGGCGAGCGTGTTCACCGCCTTCTACGGCGACTGGGCGACGGTGTTGCGCCTGACCACCGCGTTCGCCGAGGCCTACGACTCGGTCTTCCCCGGCGTGGTGTCCGAACAGCGCGTGCGCTACGTCCTGGCGACGCTCGCGCTGGGGCGGTTGGTCCAGTACAGCGAGATGCAGGTGAACAGGCCCGCCGCCGAGGCGAAGCTCTACTCGGTGTCGAACCACCTGCTGGACTTCCTCCGCCAGGTGCTGGGCCCGCAGGACACCGGGGCCCGGGTGCGGCGGACCATGGACCTGGCGCTGCGCACCTCGCTGGTGCGGCTGGACGGGGTGAACGAGTCACCGGACAACCAGGCGGCGATCCTGGAGTTCGCGGAGAACGCGCCGCGGCTGCTCGGCGAACTCGACGCCGCCGCGGTGGAACGGGCGCTGGAACCGGGCTCCGACGACCCGGCGCGGCGCGACGTCGCCGAGCTGGCCGGACGGGCCCTCGGCCGCGCCGACGTCGAGAACCTGGACTTCACGAAGATCAAGTCCGGCATCTACCGCGTCGACGACCGCGGCACCGGCGAACCGCTGGCGATCCTGAAGCTCTACACCGGTGGCTGGGGCCGCGGTCAGCACATCGCCACGGGCCGGTTCATCCGCGAGATGCAGGCCTTCGCCGCCGTGGCCGCGATCGCCGCACGGGGCGAGGAGTCCGCCTCGGTGGTCACCCCGCTCGAAGCGGGCATGGTCGGCGAGCCCGGTGGCGACACGACGTCGGGCCTGGTCATCACCCCGTTCGTGGCGGGCGGGAAGTCGCTGGGGCAGCTGCGCTCGACCGCGCTGGACAGCAACGACCCGGACCTGCGCCGGGAAGCCGCCGACGAGCTCGTCGCGGGCAGCCACCTCGCCGGGGAACAGGCCGCGCTGCTGCACCGCGGCTCCGTGGACAGCAGTTCCCTGGACAATGCGGCTCCGCGCTCCACTCCCGCCACACCGGACACGGCCACCAGGGCGCTGCGCGCGATGGAGAACGACCTCCAGTTCGCCGAGGGCATCGGGCTCGGCAGGCATCTCGACGCGCTGGAAGCGGCGATCCGCGCCGAGGAAGAGGCGGTGGGGGCCGAGGGCACGGACAGCGGCCTGGTCACGTTGACGCACAACGACTTCCACTTCGGCAATGTGCTCGTCGACGCCAACGGTGCCGCGCACGTCATCGACCTGGAGATGATGGCCGACTCGATGCTGCCGGGCGGACGGCCCGGCCGGAACCCGCGGAGCGCGGGCACGGCCGAGTACGGCGATCCGCTCGTGGACCTGTACGGGTTCGTCTCGAACGCGGCCGCGGACCTGCGGCGGGACCCGGCCACCCTGGCGCGGGTGCTCGACGCGTTCGCCGAGGGCTACGAGGCGGTGCTGCCGGGCGTGGTGACCGCGCGGCGCTTGCGCTACTACACGATGCTCGCGCTGGTCGGTGAGCTGGCGCGGGCACGCAAGGAAATCGCCGAGGGACGGAACGTGCCGCAGCACCTCGCCGAGGCGCAGGAGACGCTGGAGCACCTCCTCGACTTCCTCGGTGTGGACGGCGAGGACGGTGCGGCGCCCGACGGTGCGGAGCGGGTCCACGAGACCCTGGACATCGCCCTGTCCATCCCGCTGGAGCCGCTGACCGTCGAGGGTGAGCCGAACGCGAACGACGAGGCGATCCAGGAGTTCGTCGCCGAGGCGCCACGCCTGTTGCCCGGCATGAACGGCCAGGACGTGCTCGCCGCACTTGAGGAGCCCACGCACCCGGGTCGTGCTGCGGTCGCCGACCTGGCCGCCAGGGCGCTCGGCCGGACCGGTGAGAACCTGGGCTTCCGGCGCGTCGGTCACACCGGCGCCTTCATGGTCGTCGACGCCACGACCGGCGACGCGGTCGGCATCGTGAAGCTGTACACCGACTGGGAGGGCAACCCCACCACGGTGAGCGGTTACCTGCGGGAGATGAAGTCCCTCGCCGCGGTCGCCGTGCACGCGCGGCGGGCCGACCGGCCACACCCGTACGACCTGCCGCTGGACTCCGGGATCGTCGGTGCCCCAGGAGATCCGATGACGACGGGGCTGACCATCTCGGCCGTGCCGCCCGGGGCACGGGACCTCCGGACGCTGTTCGAGGAACTGGCCGATCTGGAGGACGTGAGCGAGCGGCAGGCCGCCACGACCGCCCTCGCGGACACGGCGCGGCGAGTCGGCGAGCGCGTCGCCCAGGGGCACGTGGTGTCCGTCGATCCCCGGCAGAACCCGGACCCGGTCCGGCCCGCCGCCGTGACGCTGGCCTCGGCCCGGCTCGCCGCGCTCAGCGGCAACACCGAGTTCGCCGACCAGATCGCGCTCTCCGAGCACGTCACCGCCCTGACGGAGGCGGTGCTCGCAACCGAGGCGGAGCTCGACCGCCTGGACAGCGGGCTGATCGCGTTGACCCACAACGACTTCCACCTGGACAACATCGTCGTCGGCCGGGACGGCTCGGTGCGCGTGGTCAACCTGGAGGTCATGTCCGACTCCGTGGGCAGGCGCGCCATGCCGGTCAGGAGGACCGCCCCGTCGGCAGACGGTGCCGAGGTGGTCACCGCGGCCGTCGTGCTCACCGAGTTCGGTGACCCGCTGCTGGACATCGACACCTTCGTGGCCAACGCGTACCAGGAGCTGGCCGACGACTGGCCGACGCTGCTGGAGGTCGTCGGCCGGTTCACCGCGGGCTACGAGTCGGTGCTCCCCGGTGTGGTGACCGAGCGGCGCGTCGCCTACGTGCTGCTCCAGCTGGGCCTCGCCGAACTGGCGATGATCGCCGAGCGGGAGCGGCAGGGCGTGGCCTGGCGCTCCGAGCTGCGGGCGGCCTCCGCCCGGGTGCACGACCTGCGCGCCCTGCTCGGCCTCGACGACCGGGAGAGCGCGACCCGGGTCCGGCAGGCCGTGGAGCTGGCGCGCACGACCCCGTTGCGGCCGATGGCCGACCGGGGGGAGCACCGGGACAACCTCGGCCTGATCCAGCAGTTCGCCGAGCACGCGCCGCGCGTCCTGCCCGGCCTGGACGTCATCTCCGTGACGGCGGCGCTGGCGGAGCCGGAGCACGAACACGCCTCGACCCTCACGCGCTTCGTCGCCGACGCGCTCGGGCGCACCGACGCGGAGAACCTGAGTTTCACCCAGCTCGGCGACAAGAACGTCTTCTTCGTGTGGGACGCGCCCGAAGGCGACGCGGACGCCGAGCCGGTCGCCGTGGTGAAGATCAGCGATGTCTGGGACCACCGCCCCGAAGCCGCCCTGGGCAGGTACCTCCGAGAAGTGCGGGCGTTCGGACTCGTCAACGACCTCGCCGAGAAGACCGGCCGTCCGTTCCCGCTCCCGGTGCCCGTCGAGACCGGGATCATCGGCGCGCCCGGTGACCCCGTGCAGCGGGGACTGAGCATCACCCGCTACGTCCCGGGCGCGATGCCCCTGGAGGACATCGCCGTCGTGCTGGAACAGAACGACGAGGACGCCCGCCAGCCGCTCGTCGACGCCTACCTGCACGGCTACCAGCAGGCGGGGGTGACCGCCGGGTTCCTGCACCTGCTCACCCACGACGACACCCGGTCACCGGAGCCGTTCCAGCTCCCGGCGGACAGGCTGGCCTCGGCGCGGCTGCTCGCGCTCGCGGAGAACACCGACTTCGCGGACTGGATCGGCCTGACCGACGTCGACGCCATCGAGCACGCCCTGCTCGGCGTCGAGGCGGACCTGGGCGATCTGGACAGCGGCCGGGTCGTGCAGACCCACAACGACCTGCACGTCGGGAACCTGGTGCTGAGCCGGGACGGCCAGGTCTGGCTGATCGACCCGGAGCTGATGGTGGAGTCCACCGGTCCGGACGGCGCGCCCGTCCGGACGCGGATGCCGTCCCAGCTGGAGGAGCACGCGGGCGTCGCGTTCGCCATCCTGACCGACTACGGCGATCCGCTCGCCGACTTCGACCACTTCGTGGCGAGCGTCTACACGGTCATGGGTGGGGACTGGGACGCCATGCTCACCGCCATCGACAGGTTCACCGAGGGCTACGACAGCGTCTTCCCCGGTGTGATCACGGCGGGCCGCACCTCGTACCTGCTGATGCAGCTGACCATCAAGGACATGCTGGACGCGGCGGCCGAGGCGGGGCGCCGCCACCTGGACGACGACGAGTACGTGGCCGCCGCCCGGAAGCTGGACGGCCTGCGCGGGCTGCTGGGGCTGCCCGATCCGCTCGCCGTGGAGGGCTCGCCGTGAGCCGTCGGTACCGGGCGGTGTCCGGCATTGTGTACAACATCAGCGAGTTGCTGGGCCACGTAGGACGGCCTCGGCTTGGAGGATGGCGATGAGTGACCAGATGTCCGTCGTGTGGACGGTCGCGCTGCCGGAGGCCCCGGGCGGGGAGATCGCGATCGCGCCCGGCGGGTGCGTCGTGTCCGGGGGTGGGCGCCTGACGGCGTTCGACGGCGAGGGACGTGAGCTCTGGTCCGTCAAACCCGGCGACCGGCCCAGGCGCGCTCCCCTGGCGACCCCCAACGGCCTGCTCGTCGGGGCCGAGGGTGACGAGATGGTGGTGCGCAAGGCCGACACCGGCAAGAAGGTGAAGGGGTGGCCCGCGCGCGGGGTGATCTCCGTCAGCTTCGCGCCGGACGGGGACCTCCTCTACGTCGACTCCGCGCCCGCGCTGACGAAGGCGAGCGTGGACGGCGAGCGGCGCTGGAGCACCCCGCTCACGGCCCGCAGCTTCTACCCGCCGGTCACGACGGGCGACCTGGTGGTCGTTCCGGCGAAGGACGGGGTCCGCGCGCTCGACGGCGACGGCAAGACCCGCTGGCTGGCCCCGGGTCCGGGGCGGGGCGTCCGGGAACCGGTGACGGTCCTGCGCGACGGGCGGCTGCTCGCCCAGTTCACCGAGGAGATCGGGACCGGCCTCTACGCCATCGACCCGCGTGACGGGGCGACCGAGCGCGTGGTCTCGCAGTGGACCCCGCACCAGCCGATCACGGCGCTGGACGCGGACCCCGGCCGGTTCGTGGCCCAGGGCCCCACCGAGTCGCCGCTGCCGTTCACCCGCAGCCACACCGTGATGTCCGTGGACCTGCCCGGTGAGGTGCGGTGGAAGCAGGAGGTCCCGGCCAAGCCGGACATGGTGCTCGCCGCGCCCGACGGTCACCTGTTCGTCATCGGCCGCCCGGAGCCGGAGCTGTCCCACCGCCGCGCCCAGCGGGAGCCGGACTTCGTGCTGTGCCTGGACCCCGAGGGGCGGCAGCGCTGGCTGTGGACCCTGCCGGAGACGATGGCCTACACCCCGGCCGTGGACGCCGACGGCACCCTCTACGTGGGAACGCGGGGCACCCTCCTCGCCGTACGCGCCTAGCACCGCGAGGAGAGCACCTGATGACCGACAGGACGCCGACCCTGGTCACGTTGTACGCCTACGCCTCCGGCGAGCCGAAGCGCGCCACCGAGTTCCGCTGGAGCGAGGACACCGGCGTCACGGTGACCGTGGTCGACCCGGAGTGGGGCGTGGTCGGCAAGCAGTTCTACGACGAGGGCGTGCTCTGGCGGGAGCAGGGGCGCCGGGTCCGGCCCAGCGAGGGGCCCGCCTTCATGCACGCCCTGCTCAGCCGCACGAACATGAGCTACTACGGCCTGGTCGACGAGAGCGACGGCCCCGCCGTCTAGCCGTTGCCGCTGATGGCGTGCAGCATGTCCTCCAGGGTGAGGGTGCGCAGGTCGTCGCGGGTCGGGCGGCGGCCGAGGCCGCGCAGGCGGGTGGACTGGGACTTGCGCATCCGCTCCAGCAGCTTGCGCGCCTCGCGGGCGTTGCCGAAGTTGGCGTCCCGGTCGATCTGGCCGAACCACTCCAGCAGACCGATCTCCACATCGTCGCCGAGCTGGTAGTCGGCGCTCTTGGCGACGAACTGGCTGATCTTGACCAGCTGCTCGGGGCTGTAGTTCTCGAAGGTCAGCGTCTTGGCGAAGCGGGAGGCCAGACCCGGGTTGGTGTCGAGGAAGTCCTCCATCTCCTTGGTGTAGCCGGCGACGATCACGGCGACCTCGTCGCGGTGGTCCTCCATCAGCTTCACCAGGGTGTCGATGGCCTCCTGGCCGAAGTCGGCGCCGCTGCCGCTGGAGCGGGCCAGGGTGTAGGCCTCGTCGATGAACATCACGCCGCCGCGGGCCTCGTCGAAGGCCGATGCGGCCTTCTCCGCGGTGTGGCCGATGTACTGGCCGACCAGGTCCCGGCGCGAGACCTCCTTGAAGTTGCCGTTGGGCAGGATGCCCAGCGCCTTGAGCAGGCCGCCGTAGATGCGCGCGACCGTGGTCTTGCCGGTACCGGGGGCGCCCGCGAAGACCAGGTGGTTGCTGACCGCGTCCACCGACAGGCCCTCGCTGCGCCGCCACTCGTTGACCTGGATCTCGTCGATCAGCGCCCGGACCTCGTCCTTGACGCTGTCCAGGCCGACCATCCCGTCGAGGTCGCCGAGCAGCTTCTCGACCTGCGCCAGGTCCTGCTGGTTGCTGCGGGCGACGGTGGCGCCGACCGGGGCCTTGCCCGCCTGCGACGCCCCCTCGCGGACCTCGGTGCGCGCGCCCTCGGCGAGCTGGATGCCGGGCGCGGCGGCGTTCTCCACCCGGCAGTTCTCGATCACGCCGCCGCAGCCGCGGCCGACGGAGATGCCGACGCCCTGGGTGTCGTGCACCCAGCACTCGACGATCTGCGGCGAGGTCTGGTCGGCGACCGCGATGCCCGCGTCGCCGGTCTGGGAGATGTCGCAGCGCTCCACGCTGGAGGTGCCCGCCTGGTACATGTAGATCCCGCGGAAGCCGCACCCGGCGATGGTCAGGTTGCGCAGCGCCACCTGGGCGCCCAGCCGCAGGATCACCGCGTCGTCGGCGATGTCGCGGATCTCGCAGGTGTCCACGACGCCGTCGGCGTCCTCGACGACGATGCCGTACTGGCCACCGAGGATCTTGGACGTGCGCAGCTCCATCGAGGCGCCGTCGCCGACCATGATCACGGCGGCGAAACCCGAGGACGCTTCCACGTCGGTCAGCTTCAGCTTGCCGCCGCTGACCCGGACCGCCGGGTGGTCGACGCATTTCACGGCGAGGCCGTGCAGTTCCAGCGAGCCCCCGGTGACGGAGATCGTCGGCTGGTCGCCGGAGGGCGGCAGCAGCGTCACCGTGCCCGGTTCCCGCGCCTTGAGCACGATGTTCCTGCGCTCCAGGGCGAGCTCCTCGGCGTACTCGCCGGGCGCGATGGAGATCACGGCGTCACCGTCGGCGGTGTCGATGGCGTCGCGGATGGTCGGGAGCGCGCCCCGCTGCCCGGGTGCGACGAGAAGTGTGCGAGTCATGGGTCCTTGGCAGTGTCGATCCAGGTGGGGGCCGGTCGGGGTGGGGCACTAGCCTTCCGGACAAATTACCGCAGAGGGGTGGTCACGCGTGGAATCCGGATGGAGCCCGGCCAACGAGGTCGAACGGGAGATGGCCGAGGCGCTGGAGGCCGGGGACGGTCCGCGCTTCGCCACCACGGTGATGGCCGCCCCGCTGTTCCTGCCGGTGCTGCCGGAGCGCGGCAGCGAGCGCTGGCGGGAGCTGAGCGCGCAGCTGCCGCTGGACCAGCCGCACGTGCTGGTCTTCACCTCCCCCGACGCGATGGGCAGGCTGCTGGGCACCTACACCAGGGGCCACATCCAGACCGACTACGCGTCGCTGCTCAAGCGCTGGCCGAGCCCGCAGTTCCAGCTCGCGCTCAACCCGGGCCTGCCGATCGGGTCGGTGATGGCGATCGGCTCGATGGAGGCGCTGCGCACCGGCAAGGAGTCCCTGGTCTCCGCCGAGGCCGTGGTGGAGCTCGTCGAGGAGCGGATCAACAAGCGGATGCGCGAGCTCTGCCTGGTCGGCCTCGGTCTGGCCGCGGGCACCGCGCCGCGTCCGGGGCCGCCGGCGAACGAGCTGGAGGCGCACCTCGCCCAGGCGGTGGCCGCCGCCGACGGTGAGGCGTTCACCGCCGCGCTGTGGGAGTCGGAGGTGGTCGTGCCGACCACCGAGCCGGTCCCCGACCCGCTCGCCATCCACGGCGAGGACGGCACCATCCGCATCCCGTGGGCGGCGTTCGACGAGGCCATCCCGGTGTTCACCTCCGAGGAGCAGCTCCGGCGCTCCTCGGGCTCCTGGGAGCACTTCGCGGTCGTGCCGTTCCTGGCCATGCTGGCGGCGTGGCCGGACGCGGAGCACGTGCTGTGCGTGAACCCGGGCGCGGACACGGAGCTGATGCTGGACGGGGAGACGCTGCTGTCCATCCTCATCGAGCTGGACCAGCTGCCGCCGGACCCGGACGGCGACTACGACGCGCTCCCCCCGGCACACCCCCACGACCCGCCCGCAGACGACGGCTTCACTGCGCCGCCGCCGATCGACCTGCACTGAGCCTCCCGCCGGGTTGGGCCTCCCGCCCGGTTGGGCGGTCTTCAAGTACCACGAACCCCGCTCGCCAGCGTCTCCAACGACGGCGAACCCCGGCCGAGGTGGAGCTAGCGGGTGCTAGATCGGATCTGGCGCCTCCTGGGTGAGAAACCCACGAGGAGGCGAACATGACGATCCTGGTTGCCGGAGCCACCGGAACCGTTGGCGCGGAGGTGGTGCGGCAGCTCGCCGCGGCGGGGCACCCAGTGCGCGCGTTGTCCAGGAATCCCGATCGGTACTCGGTTCCACTTGGAACTGAGTTCGCTCGCGGTGACCTCAGCAGGCCGGAGACACTGGTGCCCGCCCTGGACGGGGTGACGGCGCTGCACCTGATCACCTTCGGCGGGGACGAGCCGCTGACCACCGGACCGGAGATCGTGGCGCTGGCGGCGCGGGCCGGGGTGCGGCGGATCAGCGTGCTCAGCGGCTGGGAGGAGAGCTCGGTCGAGCGGGCGCTGCGGGCCGCCGACATCGGCTGGACCTGGTTGCAGCCGGTGGAGTTCATGGGGAACGCGTTGGCGTGGAAGGAAAGCGTCCGCGCGGGGACCATCGAGGTGTTCGGCGACTGGCCGTCGGCGATGGTGCACGAGGCGGACATCGCGGCGGTCGCGGTGGCCGCGTTGACCGAGGACGGGCACGCGGGCCAGGCCTACATGCTGACCGGGCCGGAGGCGCTCAGGCCCGGCGACCGCGCGCGCATCCTCGGCGCGGCGATCGGCAAGGACCTCACCGTGCGCCAGCTGAGCGAGCAGGAGGAACGGGACAGGTTGCGCGCCTACGGCTACAGCGAGGAGGACGTGGAGTTCGGCATCGCGCTCGGCAAGAACCCGCCCGAGGTGGGCATGGTCCCCCAGGACACCGTGGAGCGGGTGACCGGGCGCCCCGCCCGCACCTTCGCGCAGTGGGCCGCGGAGCACGCCGACGAGTTCACAACCGCCACGTGATTCCGGTACTGGGTTCGTAACGGCACGTCGTCCCAGTTGTGACGGTCTCGCGCAGGTACTCCGCCAGCGCGGGATGCCGGTCGTCGAGCCGCCGCAGCGCGTCACGAACGCGGTTGCCCACCGCCTTCCTGGCGCGCTCGGCGGTGTCACCGAGCCTGCGGGTCCGGCCGCCGAGCCCCGCCGCGGCGCGCAGTTCTTCCAGCAGCGCCTGCCTTTCCTCGTCCAGCCGGGCCGCTTTCCCGTCGTCCGGTTGCTCCTCGATCGCGGTTTCCAGTTCGTCAAGTCTTCGTCGGTACCGCGCCTTGGCCTCCGAATCCAGCACGCCATCGGAGCCGAACGCCGCCGGGGCCTCGGGGTTCAGCAACCACGACGCCGCGATGTCCTTGCCCGGATTGGACAGCAGGGCGTGCAGGTCGCGAAGTCCCAAGCTGGCGGGCACCTGCACGCTCCGCCCGGCGAAGGTCAGCGTCCACACCTCGTCCACGAGCCGGAAGACGTTGCCGGACCGCAACCGGGCGCCCAGCGCCTCCGCCTGGGCGTGCGCCGCCGCGAGACGGTCTTGGTCTCCGAGCATGCCCAGCCACAGGTCAACCGGCCCGGCGACCACGACCGTGGCGGCCACCGCCCACTGCCCGGAGTAGGGCAGGAGGGCCGCTCTGACCCGCTCGCGCTGCAAGGGATCACCGGAAGCGACAGCGGCTTCCACCTGGAGCCACAACCCCAACGCCGCGATCCACCGGGGGAACTCCTCATCGGGCAGCACGACTGCTTCGCCGCGTTGCGCCGCAACGATTCCCCGGAGCAACGGGAAGAACTGCGTTCCGCGGTCCCGCATCCGGTCAAGCAACGCGTCGACCTCGTCGGCCCGACCGGCGCGCAGCTCGATCGCCCATCGTTGCAACAGCCACACGTCCTCCCGGTCGAGGTGCGGTTGCTCGCCGATTTCCCTTGCCCGGTCGGCACATTCGCGTGCTTCGTCGTAGTCACCGCTCAGCGTCGCGAGCATGGCCCGGTTCAGCAGCGCGTCGTGCCGGAACAGCGCCAGCCCGGTGCTCTCCGCCTCCTCCACGTACCGGTGGTGCTCCGCGCGGTAACGGGGATCGCCGTTCTCCAGCAGCGCTCCGACGCGCCACGACATGGCGTGCAGCTCCAGCTCGCGATCACCGGCGCGCCGGGCGAGCGGGATCAGCTCCTCGGTGATCGCGATCCGCTCGGCGGCGGTGCCGATCCCCCAGGTCGAGGCGATGCACGCGTGCAGGCTGAACCGCAGTTCCTCGTCGTCGCCGTGCTGGCGCGCCAGATCGGCGGCTTGGCGGCTGACCGCGCGCGCGATCTCGTCGTCCGTCCCTTGTGGATCGCCGAGGCCGAGCTCCGCGTGCGCGCGGCGGAGTTCGTCGGGGCCGTGGTTGAAGTGCAGGTCCAGCGCGATCCGGGCGAGCAGTCGGGGATCGTCCAGCTCGCGCGCGATCGACCTGGCGACCTCGAAGCTCCGCGCGGCCCCCGGGTCACCGGCCCAGTGCTGGGAGACGCCCAGGCCCAATGCGATCAGGGCTCGTTTTCTGGGTTCTGCCAAGGGAGTCCGGTCGAGCGCACGTTGGTAGTGCCGGACCGCTTCGTCCCTGGCCAAGCGGCTGACCGCGTCCTCAGCGGCTATGACGAAGTGCTCGATCGCCTGGTCACCGGCGATGTGCGCGTGGTGGGCGCGCTCGGCGGGCAGCAGGTAGTCGGCCAACGCGGGATTCTCTTTGAGAGCAAGAATGACCGCCGCGCTGGTCTTCTCCGGTTCGGTGCGCAGTTCCTCGCGGATCAGGTCGTGCGCGAAGGCGAACCAACCATCCCCCACCGCTTCGACCAGGTTCCCGGCCTGGCCGAGCACCTGGTCGACCGAATGCCCGGACAACGCCGCGAGGAGGTTCCGGTGGAAACGCGGCCCCAGTGCCGCGGCGGTCCTCAGCAGAGCCACCACGTCGTTCGAGTGCCGGGACAACCTCGCTCGCACGCTGGGGGCGAGCGGGCTACCGCCCTGCCAGAGATGAACCGCCTGCTCGACGAAGAACGGATTTCCCCCGGTGCAGCGGTGGATCTCGTCGGTCAGCCCGGATTCCGGCTTCCCGCCGGTGATCTGTTCGATCATCGCGCCGACTCCGTCGCGGTCGAGCCCGCTCAGCGCGACGGTGGTGGCCTGCTGCGTGAGGTTTCGGCGAGACGTGCCGAGGACGAGCAACCGCTCATGCCGCGCGTGCTGCACGACGAAGTCCAGCAATCGCAACGAAGCTGTGTCCGCCCAGTGCAGGTCTTCCAGCAGTACGACGAGCGGGCGTTCACGAGCGGCGGCCACCAGCAGTCGGGTCACCGCGTCGTAGAACTCGAAACCCGCGCTGTCGAAGCGCTGTCCCGGCCGCAGTTCCCGGACGACCTGGAGCCACGGCCAGTACCCCGGGGCCTCTTCGCCCTCCCAGCACGCGCCGATGACCACCGCGGCACCGGCGGCGCGCGCCGAACCGACCACAGTGGACACCAGCGCGGTCTTGCCGATCCCGGCCTCGCCGACGACGAAGCACGCGCCGCCGCGTCCGGAGTCCGCCTTGCGCAGTTCGTTCAGCAGCACCGCCCGCGGCCGGTCCCGCCCGATGAGTTCCCGCACTCCCCCAGTATCACCTCGACCACGCGTTGATCGCGGCCGCGATCGCCTCGGGCTGGTCCTCCGGTGCCAGGTGACCGGCGGGACCGCAGTGCACGGTCTCCAGCGCGGCGATGTTGTCCACGCACCACTTCGTCAGCACCTCGCGCACCATCAGGGTCGGCGAGGTGTCGAAGGTCAACAGCAGCTTCGGCACGTCCGTGCTGGTCATGAGCCACTTGTCGTACTCCTCGACGCGGGCGACCACATCGGCGGGACGACCTTCCAGCGGCATGGCGCGCGGCCACTCCAGCAGCGGGCGACGGCTCTCCGGGGTGAGGAACGGCGCGCGGTAGACATCCGCGTCCTCCTCGGACAGGCCGGTGAGCACGGTGTTGGCGAGCGCCTGCTCCAGGAAGCCGCGGGCCAGGTCCGCGTCGAACTCCGCATCTTTGAGCGCTTGGAAACGATCCCAGGCGGCCGCGGGGAACTCCGCGCGGCTCATGGGCTTGAGGATCGTCTCCATGAAGGCGATGCCGCGCACGCGGGTGGGATTGCGCGCGGCCCAGTCGAAGGCGAGCGCGCCGCCCCAGTCGATGCCGACGAGCACCACCTCGTCCAGGTCAAGGGCGTCGAACCACGCGTCCAGGTAGCGCGCGTGGTCGTCGAAGCGGTACGGGATGTCCGGCTTGCCGGAGCGGCCCATGCCGATCAGGTCCGGTGCCAGGCGTCTGCCCCCGACCAGGGGTAACACCTTTCGCCACAGGTGCGAGGACGCCGGGTTGCCGTGCAGGAGGACGTGCGGCGTGCCGCTGCCTTCGTCCTCGAAGTACATGGTCGAGCCGAGCACGTCGACGACGGGCATGACGACCTCCAGTTCGTTGGCGGCACTAACGTTAGTTACACCAACGATTGGCGTCAACCGCTAGGATCACCGCCATGGAGCAGACCCCCGCGCGGCTCTTGGCACTGCCGAGCTGGCTGCTGACGCAGACCGCCGCGCACACCCACCGCCTCGTGCTCGACGGGCTGGCGGAGGCGGGCGCGCGCGGGCACCACTACCGGGTGCTGGCGACGCTGGAGGAGTTCGGCCCGGCCAGCCAGGCGACCGTGGGCAGGCACGCCGGCATCCACCTCAGCGATGTGGTGGCGGCGCTCAACGAACTGGCCGAGCAGGGGCTGGTGGAGCGCTCGCCGGACCCGGAGGACCGGCGGCGCAACGTCGTCACCATCACCGCGACCGGAAGGCGGCAGCTGAAGAAGCTGGACAAGCGGCTCGCCAAGGCCCAGGAAGAGCTGCTCGCCCCGCTCTCCCCGGACGAACGCGAGCAGCTCACCCTGATGCTGGCGCGGTTGCTAGAGCACCACAAGCGGTGACATCTCGTCCCACGAGGGCACTCGCGGGGCGAAGCGCAGCCGCATCCCGGCCTCCTCCGGCGAGCGGTCGGCCTTGCGGGCGTTGCAGCTGCGCGAGGTCCCGCCGCAGGCCGCGACGGTGTTCAGCCACGAGGTACGGGCACCGCCGCGGCTGACCGGCGTGACGTGGTCGACGGTGGTGGCCGTGCGACCGCAGTAGGCGCAGATGTGGTTGTCGCGCTTGAGAACTCCGCGACGGGACCACCGCGGCGGTTGCGAGTAGCGCCACTTCATCACGACGTAGCGCAGCAGCCGCACCGAGCGCGGGCGCGGGAACAGGCCGTAGCCGTTCCCGGTGTCCGACTCGTGGACCTCGGCGACCCGGCGCAGGAGCATGCGGATCGCATGCGGGACCGAGACGGTGTGCAGCGGCTCGTAGCTGGCGTTGAGGACGAGTACACGCATGGCGGAACACACTCCTTCCGAGATGATGTGGTTGCCGGACAACGCGTTCATCTTCGGGAGGCGTGACGTCGGCGGCAACCGCATTTCGCAGGCACGCGGAAGCGGGCACACTGGTGCCATGTTCGTGAAGATCTGCGGTCTGAAGACCGCGGCCGACGTCGAGTGCGCGGTCGCCGAGGGCGCCGACGCCGTGGGCTTCGTGCTGGCCAAGAGCCCCCGGCAGATCAGCGTCGACGAGGTCGCGCGGCTCGTCCCGCTGGCTTCCGTGCTGACGGTGGGAGTCTTCCTCGGCCAGACCGTCGCCGAGATCCGTTCGGTCGTGGCCGCGACCGGGATCGGCGCCGTGCAGCTGCACGGATCTGCTTACACGGCAAAGGATTTCGCGGACCTGGCCGACCTCGGCGTCCCCCTGGTCCGGGCCACGGCGACCGATTCACCGATCACGGTCGGTTCCTACGGCGAGGACATGCTGATCCTCGATTCGCCCCGCGCCGGATCAGGCGAGCAGTGGGCGTGGTCCGCGCTGCGCGGTCAGACCGGCCGCTGGATGCTCGCGGGCGGCCTGGCCCCCCACAACGTCGCCGAGGCGATCGCGGCGGTGCACCCGTGGGGCGTGGACGTCTCCAGCGGCGTCGAAGTCACCCGTGGCACCAAGGACCACGCCCTCATCCGCGACTTCATGAAAGCCGCCCGCGCCCACTAACCCCCACTTCTCCCGTTTCGTACTCTTAGCGGGATTTGGGAGCGCTCTTTTTCCCGTTAAGAGTACGAAACGGGATTGGTCTGGACCAGCCGACGTTATGTGGGGCGGGATGTGGGCTGGCGCATGGGGTTATTTTAGCGCGTTCAGGAGAGCTGAGCGCGGGCTACGGCGCCGATGTCGGTTCCGGCGAAGGCGATCAAGGTGCCGTCCGGGGCCCAGACGCCGGAGCGCGCGGCGGTGTCGGAGAACCCGCCACCGGTGGGACCGGCGAAGCTGGAGACGGCGACGTAGACCTCGTGCGTGGTGGCGGTGCGCTGAGCGCGCTCGGCGATGATGTCGGGCCTGTCCTCGACGACGCCCGCGACATAGGCGTCGATGCCCAGCGCGGCGGTGTCGGAGGCGTGCTGCGGCACTCCGGTGTCCCGGCAGATGGCGAGGCCGAGCCGCCAACCGTCCACAGTGAACACAACGGGCTCACCGGGCACGAAGAGCCGGGTCTCCTCCCCGTGCAGGTTGACCTTCTTGTACGCGACGGTGACCCCGGACGCGTCGACCGCGAGCATCGCGATGTGCTTGCCCGGCACGGGTGCCCCGACCAGGGCCACCGAACCGGTCTCGGCGCAGGCTTCGACGAGAGGCTCCAGGCGCGGGTCGTCGACCGGCACGACCTCGGCGTCGAGTTCGTAGCCGGTCAGGGAAAGCTCGGGGAAGACGACCACGCGCGCGTCCGCCGCGCGCACGGTCTCCGCGTGGGTCTTGGCGTTCGCCGCCACTTCGTGTGACGCACACAGGGGTTGGGCTACCGCGATCACAAGGGGTTCACGCATGGGGGCCAGCGTAATTCAGCTGCGTCGGTAGTGCCGTCCTGTTATGGTCCGGCCCTCATCCGACGACCCGGGAGGACTCCATGCGCCGAGTGACGACAGGCCCCGTCTTCTGTCGATCGCTCGCACGTAAGGACCTCATTCCGCATGCGGATGCTCAACCTCGGCATCGTCGCGCACGTCGACGCAGGTAAAACCAGCCTCACCGAACGACTCCTCTTCGAATCCGGCGCCATCCGCCACCTCGGCTCCGTCGACGACGGCAGCACCACGACGGACGGCATGGAGCTGGAACGGCGCAGGGGCATCACGATCCGCTCGGCCGTCGCCGCGTTCACCACGGCGGACTGCCGGGTGCACCTCATCGACACGCCGGGGCACACCGACTTCGTCGCCGAGGTCGAGCGCGCGTTGGGCGTGCTCGACGGCGCGATCCTCGTGATCTCGGCCGTGGAAGGCGTGCAGGCGCACACGCGTGTGCTCATGCGCACGCTGCGCGCCATGCGCGTGCCAACGCTGTTGTTCGTCAACAAGATCGATCGCGTTGGCGCCCGGCACACCGAGTTGCTGGCAGACATTCGCCGTCTCCTCAGTGAAACCGCCATCCCGCTGAACCGCCCCGTCAACCTGGGCAGTCGGACGGCGGACGTCGTCGACATCGCCCTGGACGCGGAGTTGCTCGCCGAACACAGCGACACCGTTCTTCAGTCCTATGTAGACGGACATGTGGATGGCCACCTCCTGCAAGAGGAACTGCGGGCACAGTCCCACGCCGGGATCCTGAACCCGCTCTTCTTCGGGTCGGCCATCACGGGTGCGGGCATTTCCGCTCTGCGCAAGGGAATCGCGGAGCTGCTGCCCTCGGCCGACCCCGTTCCGTACGGCCCGTTGGACGGAGTCGTGTTCGCCGTGGAGCACGGTCGGCAGCGGTTCGCCGTGGCCCGCTTGTTCTCCGGTTCGCTGGCGGCGCGCGATGAGGTGGTGTTCGGCTCCGGAGCCGGTGTCGCGACGACGGTTCTCGATGCCTCGGGCGACCGGGCCCGGGTGCTCGCGGGTGGAATTGCGCGCATCGGTGGGCTTCCGCTTCGAATCGGTGATCGACTCGGTGCGGCCACGACCTCGCGCGGCCCGGCGCGGTTCAGTCCGCCAACGCTGGAAACCATTGTGACAGCAGACAATCCAACCGCGCTGTTCACCGCGCTCAGCCGCCTCGCCGACGAGGACCCGCTGATCAACGTGCGGCGCGGGCAGAACCACGGCAGCCTCGTCGTCTCCCTCTACGGCGACGTGCAACGCGAGGTGATCGCCGCCCGCCTGGCGGAGGAATTCGGTGTTGAGGCGTCGTTTTCGGCGCCACGCGTGGTCTGCGTCGAGCGCGTGGCGGGCATCGGCCACGCCGTCCAGAGCATCGGTGACACCAGCCCCGTCATGCACTGGGCGACGATCGGCCTGCGCGTGGAGCCGGGCTCGTCGGGCGTGGTGTTCCGCTTGGAAGTCGAGCGCGGATCGCTGCCCGCCGCGTTCATGACCGCGATCGAGGAGACAGTTCATGAGGAACTACGCGAAGGCATCCACGGGTGGCAGGTGGTGGATTGCGTTGTCACGCTCACGCACAGCGGTTTCTCCAGTCCGATCAGCGTGGCCGCCGACTTCCGCGGGCTCACGCCGCTCGTCCTCGCGGACGCGTTGGCCGAGGCGGGAACCACGGTGTGCGAGCCATTGGACGACATTGAGCTGGAGGTACCGGAGGAGGCATTGAGCACAGTGCTCAACGCGCTCATCCGGCACGACGGCCTGCCCGAAACTCCTTTGGTGCGCAACGGTTCCGCCCTGGTCGACGCCGTCATCCCCTCGGCCCGGCTGCGCGAGTTCCACCGCGCGCTGCCGGGGCTCTCCGGCGGCTCCGGGGTGCTGACCTCACGCTTCGGCGGCTACCGCCCTGTCAACGGCGAGCCGCCGACCCGCTAGCCGAACGTGGCGCGGAGTGCGGGTTCGAGGGGGCCTTCGCCTCGCCAGCACACCGCGCCGTCCGGGCGGAGCAGGATCGCGTCGAAGTCCTGGGAAGCCTTGCCGTGCACCAGGTCCACGCGGTCGACCCACTCCTCGGGCAGCCGCACGGAGCCGGTCAGGTCGACGAGCACACCGCGCCCGGAGCGCAGCAGCTCCGCCGGCCGCGTCGGGCCATCGGCGGTCACCAGGTCGAAGTCCTGGACGCGGGTCTCGTCGTCCAGGCCGGACATCATGCCCGCGATAGTGCGGTTGGTGTCCGGCAAGCTCAGCAGGTCGGTGAAGATCTCGCGCAGCGCGCGCACGTCCTCGGAAGGCTTGGGGGTGGCCAGAACCCGTTGCGCCGACGTGTGGTGCAGCACGCGGGCGGCCTTCGGGTGCCGCTCGGCGTGGTAGCTGTCGAGCAACCCCTCCGGCGCCCACCCCGCGACGGTCGCGGCCAGCTTCCACCCGAGGTTGATCGCATCCTGCACGCCGAGGTTCAGCCCCTGGCCGCCCAGTGGCGAGTGGACGTGCGCGGCATCGCCCGCGAACAGCACGCGGCCGTGGCGGTACTGCTCCAGCTGCCGGGTGGAGTCGCCGAAACGGGACCGCGTAAGGACTTCGGCCAGCGTGGTGGTCTCGCCGTAGAGCGCGACCAGTGCCTGCCGGACCGCGTCGTCGGTCTCCGGGGTCTCCGGCTCGTCGAGTTTGCCGAAGGTGAACCGGTACTTGTCGCCGCCGATCGGGACGAGCATCCCCCAGTGGTTCTCCACCTCCCTGGTCAGCGCGCTCATGTGCCCGGCCGCCTTCGGCACGAGGTCGGAGACCGAGGAGAGCCGGACGTCGACGAGCACG
This sequence comes from Allokutzneria sp. A3M-2-11 16, assembly GCF_024213555.1. Lineage (GTDB taxonomy): Bacteria > Actinomycetota > Actinomycetes > Mycobacteriales > Pseudonocardiaceae > Allokutzneria. The sequence continues at coordinate 315,965 of NZ_JANAVO010000004.1, forward strand.
GCCTTGAACGTGCCGGAGCGCCCGGGGAACGGCAGGTCGAGCAGTTTGCGCACGGTGCTGTGCGCACCGTCGCAGGCGACGAGGTACTTGGCGCGGAACTCAGTACCAGCTGACACCGTGACCCCGTTGGCGTCCTGAGCGACCGCGGTGACCTCGTGGCCGCGCAGCACACGCGCGCCGCGCGCGGTGGCGGCTTCCTCCAGGACCTCCTCGATCCTCCACTGCGGAATGCCGATCGGATAAGGGTTCCTCGTGTTCCAGGGAGTGCAGTCCAGTTCCACCGGAAGGCCCGCGAAATGGCCGCCGATGACGGGGCGCGCGTGCACGCGCTCCATGATCGGGTCGAGCAGGCCCCGCGCGTCCAGCAGCTCGGCGGTGCGCGGCTGGATGGCGCCGCCCTTGGTCTGTTCGACGCGCTCGGTCAGCCGTTCCACGACGACGACCTCGGCGCCGCCCAGTGCCAGCTCGTGCGCCAGCATCAGCCCCGCCGGACCCGCTCCCACCACGATGACGTCCACAAAACTCCCCTCAGTGCAAAAGTAGACTTAGTGCAATATAGCACCGCGTTCAACTCAGCTCCGAGTACCGCGGCTGACAAGTGCCCCTGTAAGTGGTTGAGCTGAGGGTTCCAGTGACGGTGCCGCCCGAGCCCGGGGGTTTGTCGTCGTTGAAGACCGCTGAGGCGGGGGTTGGGGGTACTTGAAGACCGGCGAACCCGAGGGCTTGCCGAACACGGCCTAGCCTTGTTCCGTGGACGAGCCGACCGGACTGCGGGAACGGAAGAAGCAGCGCACGCGCGAGGCGATCTCGAACGCGGCCATCGCGCTGTTCTTCGAGCACGGCTTCGACCAGGTGTCGATCTCCCGGATCGCCCAGGTCGCCGAGGTCTCCCGGCGCACCCTGTTCGCCTACTTCCCCGCCAAGGAAGACCTGGTCCTGCACCGGATCGCCGACCACGAGACGGAGAGCGCGCGGATCGTGCGGGATCACCCGGGCGCCCCGCTGGCCGCGCTGCGGGCGCACTTCATGGACGGTCTGGACCGCCGCGACCCGATCACCGGGCTGTGCGACGTGCCCGCGGCGGTCGCGCTGTACCGGCTGATCATGGGCACACCGTCGCTCGCGGCGGGCATGCTCCGCTACCGAGGGAGCTCGGAGGTCGCGCTCGCCGAGGCGCTGCGCGAGCGGGCGCCGGAGCTGACGGCCCGGCTCGCGGCCGCGCAGATCATGGCCGTGCAGTGGCGGCTCGCCGAGGACAACCAGCAGCTGATCGCGGACGGCACGAGCGCGGACGACGCCTACCCCGCGGCCGTGGACGCCGCGAGGCAGGGCTTCGAACTGCTGAGCAAGGGGCTCGAATCGATACTTGGTACCGATTAATACTCAGTACCGACTGATACGGAATACCCCGATGTCGTCGGCGGCGGTGCCCTGCGCGGGCGAGGTCTGGTTCAGCGAAGCCTCGACGCCGACCCACCCGTGGAAGTTCCCGTCGCTGTCGATGATCTGCATCAGCGGCTTCACGTGGGAGTTCCCGGTGTAGCAGTGCTCGCCACGCGCGTCGGCGAGCGCGGTCCGCCAGTGCCAGATGGTGTCCCTGCGGTCGTTCGCCGTGGCGTTGGCCGTCGACAGGTAGTACTGAGTGGTGGGCGTTTTGCCGCCGAGACAACGAGAACTCGCGCAGGTCTTCCAGTCCCGCTGCCAGAACGGGCTGCCGGAGCCCTGGTCGAGGTAGGGCTTCCCGGCGTTGGTCTTCCACAGGTGGAACTGGTGCTCGAAGGCGTCGTGGTCGGCGGCGGCGATCTTCGCCATGGACGCGCGCTGGTCCCACCTCGCGTCACTGCCGTAGCCGTAGCCGTGGGTGGCCTTGAAGGAGCTGGCGCGGAACGAGAGCTTGGTCAGCTTGCCCGCGATCGGCTGGCTGACCGTCCACTCCTCCCAGCCGACAGAGTCCCAAGTGATACGCAGTACCGAGCCGGTCACGGTGTACCTGCCGCTGAGCTTCTGCGGTGGCGAACCGGCCTGGAACCCGTTGGCGGTCTGCACCTGGCACGCTCGCGCCACGCAGTTCTTGCCGGTCACGCCGGTGTAGCTGCGCTTGACGCGGTCCTTCTGGCTCCAGTGGAAATGCGACTCGCTGACCGTGCCGGAGGCGGTGAGCGAGTAGTTGGCCAGCCGTACCCAGTTCGCCGAGGAACCCGTGCTCAGCCCGCCGATCGCGACGACGAACCGCGACATCACGGGAGCGGCCCGCGCGGGGAGCGCCGAGGTCGCGGTGACCAGGAACGCAAGAACGACGACAGCGAGTGTGCGCATGCCTCGCAAGCTATCCAGCCGCGGCAAAGATTCGCTTAAGCACGTGCTGGAGCGCGAAGCGCACGGCACCTTCGACGACGGCCCGGTCTCCCAAGGCCGAAGCCAGCAGGCGGGGCGGACGGTCGCAGAGCGCGGCGACCTCGCGTTCGAGCGGGCCGAGCAGCACGTCACCCGCCTCCGCGACCGCGCCGCCGACGACCACCAGCTCGGGATCGAGCAGCGTCGCCAGCACCGCGACAGCGCGGGCGATGCGCGCACAGACCTGCTGAACCACTTGTCCCGCAGCGGAATCCCCGGAGCGCGCGGCGGCGAACACCGCCTGCGCGGACTCCAGGCCGCTGAGCTTCCGGGTCAGCGCGCCGATCCCCTCGGCGGTCCCCACGTGCTCGACCAGGCTGAGGAAACCCATCTCACCGGCGGCTCCGCCCGCGCCCCGGACGAGCCTGCCGTTGATGAACACACCGGCACCAAGTCGTTCTCCCGCAAGCAAAAGCACGACATCATCCACGTCACCGGCGACACCGCGTGAGCGCTCACCGAGCACGGCCAGGTTGGCGTCGTTCTCCACCAGCACGGGCCACGCGAAACGTTCTTCGAGGGCGGTGCGCAGATCGACCGCTTTCCGGCCCGGCAACCACCAATCCGCGACCTTGACCGTGCCGTCGTGCCGGACCGAGCCGGGCACCGCGAGGCCGACCGCGAGCACGGCTTCCTCGGCGATCTCGGCTCTACGCAAGGAATCCGTGACCACATCGCGCGCGGTGTCGAGCCGATCGGCGCTGTCGTCGAGCTGACGCGTCTCCTGTTCGACCGCCGTGCCCGAGAGGTCGCTGACCACGACGGTGACCTTGTTCGCGCCGAGGTCCATGCCGACGACGTAGCCGCCTCGCTCGTTGAAGGTGTAGCGGCGCGCGCGGCGGCCTCGTCGCGGGACTTGCCCCTGCGGCATGTCCTCCGCGCGCACCCAGCCGAGCCGGATCAGCTCGTCGCAGACCGTGTGCACGGTGGGCCGGGACAGCCCGGTCTCCTCCATCAACTCGGTGACCGTCATCGGTTCGGCGGCCCTTGGTTCCGCGCCGCGCAGGGCCTCCAGGACCACCGTGGCGTTCATCCTGCGCAGCAGCGGAGAGGTCGCGGTTTCCGGTCGCTCCGTCACAGCCCTCCCCTTGACCTGGCCATCGTGGGCCCCGATACTACGCAACGCCTTTTAATAAAAGGCACTTAGGAATAGGGAGGCGCCGTGGACCAGCGAAGATCCACCCGCGCCAGGGCCCTGGCTGCCGCACTCACCGCGGCCGTCCTCGCGGGTTGCTCGTGGCACGGCGACCAGCGGACCACCCTGGTGTTCTTCCAGTTCAAGACCGAAGCCATGCAGTACTTCAAGGACCTGGCCGCGCGGTTCGAGGCCGAGAACCCCGACATCCGCGTGGTCGTCGACAACGTGCCCGACGCGGAGACCGCGCTGCGCACGCGCCTGGTCAAGGGCGACGTGCCGGACGTGCTCACGTTGAACGGCAACGGCCCCTTCGGCGAGTTCGCCTCGGCGGGTGTCTTCGCGGACTTCTCCCGCGATCCCCTGCTCCGGGACGTCAAGCCCGCCTACGTCGAGGTCCTGCGCGCGCTCGGCGCGGGCTCCCCGGGCGCGGTGAACGGAATTCCCTTCAGCGCCAACGCGAGCGGCGTCCTCTACAACCAGGACCTGTTCGCCCAGCACGGGGTCCGGGTGCCACGGACCTGGAGTGAGCTCATGTCGGTGGTGAAGGCGTTCGAGGCCAAGGGGATTCCCCCCTTCTACGCCACGCGCGCGGACGCCTGGACGACGCTGTCGCCATTGGCCCCCTTGACCGCGCAGACCACCGCGCAGAGTTTCTTCACTGAGCGTTTCGCCGGTCGGACGACGTTCGAGCAGGGCTGGCGCGAGGCAGTGGACAAGCTCGGCACCCTGTTCGACCACACCCAGCCGAACCCCGGCGGCACCGGCTACGAGGACGGCACGACGGCGTTCGCCCAGGGCAAGTCCGCGATGCTGCTCCTCGGCAGCTACGCGGCGCCGCAGATCCGGTCGTCCAAGCCCAAGTTCACCATCGGCAACTTCGCGCTGCCCGCCACGGACGACGCCGCACGGACCGAGTTCGTGTCCGGTGTGGACCTTCTGGTCACCGCTCACGCGGACGGCGATCACCCCGCCGAGACGCGGCGCTTCATCGAGTTCCTGATGCGTCCGCAGGTGGTGCAGGACTACGCGGAGGCACAGGTCGCGATTCCGGCGCTGAAGGGCTTGAAGAATCAGGATTCGGTGCTGGCGCTCGCGGATGAGGGTCGCACCTCGGGCTTCATGGACCACCAGTTCATCCCGGCGATCCCGTTGGGGCCCCTGACACAGCAGTATCTGATCGATCGCGATCGCACGCGGTACCTGCGAGGGTTGGACTCCACCTGGGACCGGGTGGCGAAGCGGCGGACCTGGGGCCTCGGGGCGGTGCGGCGATGAGCTTCTTCTGGATGGTCTTACCGGCCCTGGTGCTCTTCCTGGTCTTCCACACCATTCCGGTGCTGCAAGGCATCTTCTACAGCTTCACCGACTCGGCGGGCTACGGCGCGTGGGACTTCGTGGGGTTGTCCAACTACACGGCGCTGTTCAGCGACGAGCGGGTACTCAGCGCCTACCTGTTCACCTTCCAGTTCGCTTTGGTGGCAACGATCCTGGTCAACGGGATCGCGTTGGCCCTCGCGGTCGGGCTGAACGGGCGGATCAGGTTCCGCAACGCGTTGCGCGGCATCTACTTCGTGCCGAACATCCTGGCGATCCTGGTCATCGGCTACGTGTTCAACTACCTGTTCAGCAACTCGCTGCCGGAGATCGCGTCGGCACTGGGGATCGAGGCGCTGTCCACGTCGATCCTGGCCGACCCGGAACTGGCGTGGGTCGGCGTGCTCGCGCTCGCGGTGTGGCAGGCGGTCGCCTTCAACGTGATCATCTACCTGGCCGGGTTGCAGACGGTACCCGCGGAGCTGTACGAGGCGGCCGCGCTGGACGGCGCGGGACCCTGGCGGCGCTTCCGCGGCGTGACGCTGCCGATGATCGCGGGCTTCGTCGTGGTGAACACCGTGCTGTCGCTGAAGAACTTCCTCCAGGTGTTCGACCACGTCGTCGCGATGACCAACGGCGGGCCCGGCACGGCGACGGAGTCGATCTCCGTGCTGATCTACAAGGGTGGCTTCCAGGGCGGCGAGTACGGCTACCAGATCGCCAACGCCGTCGTCTTCATGGCGGTGATCGCGTTGTTCGCGGTCGTGCAGTTCCGGGTCATGCGGAATCGAGGTGTTTCCCATGCGTAGCAAGACGAACTGGTGGCTGACGGCGCTGTTGGCCGTGCTCTCGCTGACCGTGCTGATCCCGCTGTACTTCGTCGTGGTGACGGCGTTGAAGACGCCGGACCAGTTGGGCGGCAGCGGTTTCGCGTTGCCCACCGAAGTCCGGTGGGAGAACTTCGCGGACGCGTGGCGGATGACGAACTTCCCGCGCGCGGCGCTCAACAGCGCGCTGGTCACGGTCGGCGCGGTGGTGCTGACTTTGCTGACGAACTCCATGGTGGCCTATGCGATCGCCAGGAATCGGCACCGCAGGTTCTTCCGCATCCTGTTCATCTACTTCGTCTCCGCGTTGTTCGTGCCGTTCCCGATCCTGATGCTGCCCGTGGCGAAGCAGACGGCGTTCCTCGGCCTCGACAACCAGGCCGGGCTCATCCTGCTGTACGTCGTGTACGGCTTGTCCTTCAACATCTTCATCTTCACCGCGTACATCCGCTCGATCCCGCGCGAGCTGGAGGAAGCTGCGGTGATTGACGGCGCGAGCACCTGGACGGTGTTCTGGCGCATCATCTTCCCGCTGCTGATGCCGATGAACGCCACGGTGGGCATCCTGACGTGCTTGTGGGCGTGGAACGACTTCCTGCTGCCACTGGTGATCGTCTCCGCTCCCGAGGCCGCGACGCTTCCCTTGGTGCAGCACGCTTTCCAAGGAACCTTCCAGACGAACTACACGGTGGCGTTCGCGTCGTACCTGATGGCGATGGCGCCGCTGCTGATCGTGTACGTGTTCGCCCAGCGCTGGGTGATCTCCGGAGTGACTCAGGGAGCCGTCAAGTGACGTGGTGGCAGAATTCCGTTGTCTACCAGGTGTACCCGCGTTCGTTCGCCGATTCCAACGGTGATGGCGTCGGGGACATCGGCGGCATTCGCGCGCACCTGGACCACATCGCCTCGCTGGGCGCGGACGTGATCTGGTTGTCGCCGGTCTATCCGTCACCGCAGGACGACAACGGCTACGACATCAGCGACTACCAGGACATCGACCCGGTGTTCGGCACGCTCGCCGAGTTCGACCTCCTCCTGGCGGAGGTGCACGAGCGCGGGATGAAGCTGGTAATGGACCTGGTCGTCAACCACACCTCCGACGAGCACCCGTGGTTCGTGGAGTCGCGCTCCAGCAAGGACTCCCCGAAACGCGAATGGTACCTGTGGCGGCCCGAGCCGACGAACTGGCAGAGCGTGTTCTCCGGCTCCGCGTGGGAGCTGGACGAGGCCACCGGCGAGTACTACCTGCACCTGTTCTCCCGCAAGCAACCGGACCTCAACTGGGAGAATCCCGCACTGCGGCAAGAGATCTACCGGATGATGCGGTGGTGGCTCGATCGCGGCGTCGACGGGTTCCGGATGGACGTGATCAATCTGATCTCTAAGGGAGAGCTGGTCGACGGCCCACCGATCCCGGGGACTCCTTACGGCGACGGCTCGGCGAGCTTCGTCAACGGCCCGCGCGTGCACGAGTACCTGCAGGAAATGCACTCCGAGGTGTTCGCCGGGCGTCCGGCGCTGCTCACCGTCGGCGAGATGCCGGGTGTGCCCCTGGAGGAGGCGCGCCTGTTCACCGATCCGGCGCGGCGCGAGGTGGACATGGTCTTCCAGTTCGAGCACGTCTGCCTCGACCAGGGGCCGGGCGGCAAGTTCGACACGCACCCGTTGCGGCTGACGGACCTGAAGAAGTCGTTGGGGCGCTGGCAAACCGGGCTCGCCGACGTCGGGTGGAACAGCCTGTACTGGAACAACCACGACCAGCCCCGGGTGGTGTCCCGCTTCGGCGACGACAGCCCGGAGTTCCGACGTGATTCAGCGACGTGCCTGGCGACGCTGCTGCACCTGCATCGCGGCACGCCTTATGTGTACCAGGGCGAGGAGTTGGGGATGGCCAACTCGCCGTTCGCTTCCGTCTCCGACTTCCGGGACATCGAGTCGTTGAACTACTACTCGTTCGCGTTGGGTTCGGGTGCCTCTCCGGAGACTGTCCTCAAAGGACTGTGCGCTGCCGGGCGGGACAACGCTCGGACACCGATGCAGTGGTCGTCTGAGCCGCACGCCGGGTTCAGCTCGGTGCCACCGTGGATCGGGGTGAACCCGGATTATCTTGAGTGGAACGCATCGGCGCAGTACGGGGACACATGGTCGGTGTTCTCGCACTACCAGCGGTTGATCCGGTTGCGGCGGGAGCTGCCGGTGGTGTCGTTGGGGGACTTCACGATGCTGCTGCCGGAGGATGAGCGGGTTTACGCGTTCGAGCGTTCGCTGGGGGATGCACGATTGGTGGTCATGTGCAATGTGAGCGGGGAGGCGGTGGGGGTTTCGTCGGCTGGGGCGCTGGTGTTGGGGAATATGCCGGATCCGGAGGACGGGGTGTTGCGAGCCTGGGAGGCTCGGGTGCATTGGGCGGTGTAGGTCTGGTGGGGGTTCTTTGCTGTGGCGGCTGACGGAGGTTGCGGGGTTGCGTTTTCTTGGCAAGGACGGGGCGTGCGTTGAGGATGGCTTTCGTTGCCGTGGCGGGTGGCGGAGGTGGGGCGGTGCGTTGTTCGGCAAGGACCGGGCGTGCGTTGGGTTGAGCGTTTGTTGCCGTGGCGGGTGGCGGTGAGGTGGTGGGGCGCGGTCGATGGGATGGACTGTCGTTCGCCTGGCGTCTTCCGGTGGAGTTGTTGGGGTGCAAGGGAAAAGATCGATCGGATACTCTGCGTGTCCCTCCTATCGAGTGACCGGAGACGGTGCCACATAAGGGAAAACGTGGTTCTCGACCAGATATAATCAGGGTATGCGCGACGAACTCGACGACGTCGAAGACGCCTTCCGCGAACTCACCCGGAAACAAGCCACCCTCACCCACCGCATCGGGCTGTTCCTCGACTCCCAACCACCCTCGTTCTACCCCTACGCCGCCGAAGAAGTCGCCGCGCTCCTGTCGATCTCCCGCCGCGCCGCCGCGACCCTGGTCAACAACGCCGAACTCCTCCTCGACCGACCCGCTCTCCTCGACGCCATGACCACCGGGGCACTCGATCAGAGCAAAGCACTGCTCATCGCCGGACTCCTCCTCCCCCTCTCACCCGAGAAGGCCGCGATCGCCGAGAAAGACCTGCTCGCCTTCGCGCCCAAGCACACCTACGGCGAAACCAGGGGACGCGGGCAGCGGCTGGTCATCAAACTCGACCCGGAGGCAGCCCTCGCCCAACACGAGGAGAAACGTAAGACCCGGCGGGTGGAGAAACTTCCCCAGGACGACGCCATGTGCGACCTCCGCCTCTGCCTCACCGCCGTAGAAGGCGTGACCGTCTGGGACAGGATCGACCGCATCGCCCGCGCCCTGCCGAAAGACGGCCGGACGATGGACCAGAAACGAGCCGACGTCGCGGTGGATCTGCTGTTGGGCAAAGCGACCCCCGCACCCCAAGGAGCGGTCAAGGTTCAGGTCACCATGCCCATCACCGCGCTGATGGGACTGAACCAAGACCCCGGGATGCTCGCCGGATACGGGGCCATCCCCGCACCCCTGGGCCGCGAACTCGCCGCCGACGGCACCTGGAAACGCATCCTCACCGACCCCACCACCGGCATCGCCCAACACATCAGCACCACCTACCGGCCATCGGCCGCGCTCCGCGAGCTGATCCACGCCCGCCACCCCCACTGCACCGCCATCGGCTGCCGCCAACCCGCGCACCGCTGCGACATCGACCACTGCTGTCCCTTCGACGGCACCAACACCACCGCCGAGAACCTCCGACCCAAATGCCGACACCACCACCGCATGAAAACCCACACCCCCTGGCACTGCGACAACCTCGACAACGGCCAACACGTGTGGACCACACCCACCGGACGCGTCTACCCGGCAGAACCCGAACCCATCGCCGACCCGGCACCGTTCTGACCGTCAGTGAGCAGGTGTGCGCCGACAGCAGTCAGCGGCTGCGCCACATGCAGCATTACCGGTGATCTTCAGCGATCTTGACTTGGACGGCGGGTCGCGGTGTGCCAGCGTCGAGGGGTGGCCGAGCTGAGGGTGTGGTTGATCCGGCACGGGGAGAGCGACTCCAACGTCGGAGGACCCAGCTCGACCCCGGGCGAGACACCGCTGACCGCGATCGGCCACCGGCAGGCCGCACAGCTCGCGCGGGCGATACCGGTGCCACCGGGGCTGATCGTGAGTTCGCCGTACTGGCGCGCCCGGCAGACCGCGCAGCCCGCCATGGACCGCTTCCCGGGCACGCCGAGCGAAGTGTGGCCGGTGCAGGAGTTCACCCACCTCGGCAGCCTCGACGGCCGCTCCACCACCGTCCAGGAACGCAGACCGTACGTGCAGGCGTACTGGAACCGCGCCGACCCCGACCTCCGGGAAGGCGGGGCCGAATCATTCGCCGACCTCGTCGCGCGCGTGCGCGATTGCTTGGCACGACTGGGAAAACACCGTCCCGGACCGATCATGGTGTTCACCCACGAGAACTTCATCAAGTGCGTGATGTGGGTACTGCTGAACCAGCCGGGCGCGATCGACCGGCGGGCGATGCTCAGCTTCCGCGAATTCCACGACAGCAACACCGTCGCCAACTGCACGGGGGTCGAACTGCGCTCCACCGAGAGCGGGCGCTTCGTCCTGCTGCCGCACCGGATCGCGTGGAGCCCGCCGCCGCGCTGAACTCCGGGCAGAATGGCGGGCATGAACGAGCCGAAGCCGATCGAGGGCGAGATCGTCGACGTCACCCCACCGCCGCCGGTGACCCCGCAGTTCGACTACGACGAGGGCGGCGTGCCAACGTTTGACTACGTGCGCGACCGCATCGAGGGGCGGGCGGCGACCGCGGTGGGGGCGACCGAACTGGACGCGATGACCGGCGACACCGCCGACGTGGAACAGCAGTTCGCCGAGCGGGAGCGCGCCGGGCGGGACCGGCTTGAGGAGATTCGCAGGTCGATGCGTGGCGAGTGAGCCGATCGAGTAGTTCTGTCGACGCCCCGCGGGGACGATACTCATCCGTTGAACAACGGAGGTGGTATCCCCATGGCGAGCCCCCTACTCCGCGACAGGATCCTGCTCACCGACTCGGGCCTGGAGACCGACCTCATCTTCAACGAGGGCGTCGACCTGCCCGACTTCGCGGCCTTCCCGCTGCTGGCCCACGCGGAAGGACGGCAGCGGCTGCGCGCCTACTTCCTCCGGCACATCGCCGTGGCCAGGCGGGCGGGCACCGGCTTCGTGCTCGAAGCGCCCACGTGGCGGGCCAACCCCGACTGGGCGGCGCGCCTCGGTTACGACGAAGCGGCGCTGGCCACCGCGAACCGCAACGCCGTCGAACTGCTGGCGGACCTGTGCGAAGCCTTCGAGGGCACCGAGATGCTGATCAGCGGCTGCGTCGGACCGCGGGGGGACGGCTACCGGCCGGACGCGGTCATGACGGCGGAGCAAGCCCAGTCCTACCACCAACCCCAGGTCGACACGTTCGCCGAAGCAGGGGTGGACATGATCACCGCGATGACCATGACGACCGTCGCGGAAGGACTCGGGATCGCGCGCGCCGCCGCGCGGGCCGGGCTGCCGCCGGTGGTGTCGTTCACCGTGGAGACCGACGGGAACCTGCCGGACGGCACGGCGCTGGCGGAGGCGATCGCGGCGGTCGACGCGGACACGCCACCCGCCTACTTCATGATCAACTGTGCGCACCCCGACCACTTCGCCGGACAGTTGAACGGGGAGTGGACGGCCCGGGTGCGCGGCGTGCGCGCCAACGCCTCCCGGCGCAGCCACGCGGAACTGGACGAGGCCACCGAGCTCGACGCGGGCGACCCGGCGGAGCTGGCCGACGACTACGCTCGGCTCCGGGAGCTACTGCCGAACCTGAGCGTGCTCGGCGGCTGCTGCGGCACGGACGTGCGGCACGTGTCCGCGATCGCCGAAACCCTCTAGGGCACCAGCAGAACGCGGCCGCCCGTCCCGCCCTCCTCCAGCACGCGATGCGCCCGCGCCGCCTCCGCCAGGGGAACCACCTGGTACGGCGGCGGCGTCAGCGTCCCGTCGCCCAGCCAGCCGGAGATCATCGCGATGTCCTCGCGCAGGTCGTCGCCGGTCAGGTTCTCCGTGCTGTAGCCGGTCAGCACCAGCTCCTGGATCAGGTCCCACGCGGACAGGCCGAGCTCCGACCCGGTGAGCGCGCCGACCAGGCACAGCCTGCCACCCCGGCGCAGCACCGCGACGGAGTCGGAGAAAGTGCGCTCCCCCAACGTTTCCAGCACGCCGTCCACACTGCGCGGGCCGAGCTCGTCGAGCAGGGAGCGCTCGGCAAGCGTGCGCGAGCTCGTGCCGATCACCTTGGCGCCCATGGCTTCGGCCATCCGCACCGCGACCGAGCCGACCCCGCCGGACGCGCCGTGCACCACGACGGTGTGGCCAGGGCGGATCTCCAAGCGCCGCAAGCCTTCGTAGGCCGTCACCCCGGCCAGCCCGACCGCCGCGACCGCGTACGGGTCCAGCTCCTCCGGCACCGCCGCGACCGCCTCAGCGCGCACGGTGACGTGCGTGGCGTAGCCGCCGGGCCGTTCGCCGTGGATGCCGCCGAGCCGCTGCATCATGGTGATCACGCGCTGCCCCACCGGAGGCCACTGCACGCCGGGCCCGGTCTCCACGACCTCGCCGAGGACTTCGAGGCCCGGCGTGTACGGGAACGGGTCGGCACGCTCGATCGGCCAGTGCCCGCGGCGGATCTCCACGTCGGCGCGGTTCACCGGGGCGGCGATCGTGGCGATCCGGACCTCGCCCTCCGGCACCGGACCCAGTTGAACTTCGCGCAGTTCCAACACTTCCGGGCCACCGTAGCCGTTCAACTGCACCGCGGCCGATCCTGGCGTCGTCATTCGCGGGAGCCTAGCCGGACGAAGGTGATCGGCGTGTCGGGATGAAACGGCGGCCGTCCCTCCAGGACACTCGGCCACCCACACGAGGGAGGCTCCCCACCATGTCCCGACAGCTGCACTTCTGCGGCAGCCTGCCGCCCGAGCTGACGACCACCGACGCCGAGGTCTCGCGCTGGTTCCTGGACAACGCCGACGGACGGCCGATCACGGCGCTGCCCGCGCGGCAGGACCCGAACTGGGTGATCGAGTACCTGCTGGGCCTGGCCGCGCACCGCGACGTGTTCGAGGTGACCGTGCCCGGCGAGTACGTGGACTACGACGACATGCGCGGCTACCGCGTGCGCAAGGGCGCCGTGCTGAGACCGGAACACGTCTCGCACGGCGACGTGGACGAGACACTGTCCAAAGTGGACGCGTTCACATCGCTGGGGCTGGAGGGCACGCGGCTGATGCTGCCGGTGCCGAGCCCGATCGACCTGGCGCTGTTCACCTTCGTCGGCCCCAGCTTCCAGAACGCTATCCCGGCGCTGCCCGAGGTGCGGTCGGCGCTGAGGTACATGCCGGTCTACACCGACGCCATCGTCGACTACGTCACCAGGGTCACCGAGGCGCGCGGCGAGGACGTGCTGTGGCACATCGAGTTCCCGTCCGCGCTGATCGGCATGTGGAAGGCGCGGATCTTCCCCGGCGGTCCCGCGCTGTCCTCGTCGTTGCACACCAAGTACACCGCGAAGATGCTGGCGCGCTTCCCCAAGCAGGCCAAGGTGATCCTGCACCTGTGCTACGGCAACTACAACAACACCGAGATCTTCGTGCCGAAGGACCTGTCGTGGACGGTCACCTACCTCAACAAGCTCGGCCGTGAGCTGACCCGCAGGCAGGTCGCCCTGCCGCCGGTGCACATCCCGATCGCTTTCGGCGCGCACGCGCCCTCGCTGGACGAGGCGTTCTACGCACCGCTGAAGGGCTTGTCGCCGTCCTGGAACAAGCTCATCGCGGGCGTGGTGGCAGAGTCCGACGAGCTGGCGTCGGTGGGGGCGCTGCACCTGTTCGAGAGCGCGGCGCGGCGCAAGTCCGTCGGCGTGGCGTGCGCGTGCGGTCTGGGACGGCACACCGTCGCCGCGGCCGGGCGCGCGGCCAAGGCGATGATCACCGTGGCGGAGTCGCACCCCCGCCAGGACTGAAATCGGGGTGCGGTGCCCGGGGCGCGCTGTGAGAATCGCGCCACCGCACGTACTCGACCCCCACCGGGAGGCGCAGTGTCCCAGTCCAGAACCGCGATCTCACCGCGACGGGGCGAGAACTTCCCGTCGTGGTACCAGGAGGTCGTGCGCGCCGCCGACCTGGCGTCCATGTCGCACGTGCGCGGCTGCATGGTGATCAAGCCGTGGGGCTACGGCGTCTGGGAGCTGATGCAGCGCGAGCTGGACCGGATGATCAAGGAGCGCGGGCACGACAACGTGTACTTCCCGCTGTTCATCCCGTTGTCCTACATCCAGAAGGAGGCCGAGCACGTCGAGGGCTTCGCCAAGGAGATGGCGGTGGTGACCCACCACCGGCTGGAGAAGCGCGACGGGAAACTGGTGCCCGCGGCCCCGTTCGAGGAACCGCTGGTGGTGCGGCCCACCTCGGAGACGATCATCGGCGAGAGCATGGCCGAGTGGATCCAGTCCTATCGCGACCTGCCGCTGAAGCTCAACCAGTGGGCGAACGTGGTGCGCTGGGAGATGCGGCCCCGCGTTCTGTTGCGCACCACGGAGTTCCTGTGGCAGGAGGGGCACACCGCGCACGCCGACGAGGCCGAGGCGGTGGCGGAGACCCTGGAGATGCACCGGGTCTACGAGAGCTTCGCCCGCGACTGGCTGGCGATGCCGGTGGTGGCCGGGGAGAAGTCGCCGACCGAGCGGTTCCCCGGGGCGAGGCAGACCTTCACCATCGAGGCGATGATGCAGGACGGCAAGGCGGTGCAGGCCGGGACCTCGCACTACCTCGGGCAGAACTTCGCGCGCTCGGCCGGGATCGAGTTCACCGGCGTCGACGGTGAGCGCCAGTACGCCTACACCACCTCCTGGGGCGCTTCGACGCGGTTGGTCGGGGCGCTGGTGATGACCCACGGCGACGACGACGGGCTGTGCGTGCCTCCCGCCGTCGCACCGCACCAGATCGTCGTCGTGCCGATGCTGCGCGGGGAGGACGTCGACGCCGAGGTCCTGGACTACGCCCGCGAGATCGCCGCGGATCTTCGCGGGAAGTCCACCAGGTTCGGGCCGCTGCGGGTGCACGTCGACGAGCGCGCGACCCGGCCCTCGGACAAGAAGTGGCAGTGGGTCAAACGCGGTGCGCCGCTGCTCGTCGAGGTCGGGGCCCGTGACGCCACCGCGAGCGTGGTCAGCTACCGCAACCGGTTCTCGCCCGGCCACCAGCTCCAGAAGCCGTTCGCGGAGTTCGTCGCCACCGCCGCGACCGAGCTGGAATCGTTGCAGGACAAGCTTCTTGAGCAGGCACGGCAGCGGCTCGACGACAACATCCGCCGGGACATCCTCACGCGCGCCGACGCCGAGGTGTTCTTCAAGCAGGACAAGGCCGGGTTCGCCCTCGCGGGCTGGTGCGGCGCGAGGGACTGCGAGATCGGGCTGAAGGCGCTCGGCGTGACCATCCGCTGCCTGCCGACGCACCTCACCACCGACGCGCCGTGCCTCCCTTGTGGACAGACGTCGCGCCATTCGGCGATCTGGGGCCTGTCCTACTGAGCTTTCTCACTGGGCGACACCGAGTTCGGCGCGGGCGCACGAGCGCACCTGGTCGAGCGCGGTCAACGCGTCCAGGTACGGCTCGTGCGCCCGGGTGTCGCGGCCGGCCTGCTGCTCGTGCTTGAGCACCGTGCGCGCGGCGAACATGAAGTCGAAGGACTTCGCCTTGAACTCGCGGACCCGCTGGTGGACGTCGCCGCTCCAGCACAGGCTGGCGGCGACGTACTCCGCGGGCACCTGGCCGCCGCCCCACACCCAGTCCTCGACCGACACCAGCGCACGCTTGCGCAGCTGTTCGTCCGCGGTCTGGCAGGCGCTCCAGACCTCCTCGACGGTCCGCTCCAGCGCGTGCGTCCAGCGGGCCAGGTCGTCGTAGACCTCGCGGAGATCGCGGCGGCCGTCCTGCTCGCGGACCGCGTCGAGGAACGCCTGGTGCTGCCGCCCGGACAGCTCCAGGTGGACGTTGATCTGGCGTTCCAGCACGGCGACGTCCTGCCGTGTCTTCCACCGCGACAGCAGGGTTCCCAGTGCGATGCCGGAGCCGAGGAGGAGGGCGACGACAACCGCCGTCTGCACGTCAAACGCCACATGATCATGTTGTCACGGGGGCACTTTCCGGTCGCCGCCGGGTGATCCCCTGATCGCGAGAAGCCGTTCAGATCGGGTGCGATGCGCGCTACGGTGATCGCCGTGCTCGTTCTGCCAGGGGGATGGCGCGATGTGCTCGCGTCACTGTCGATCGGGGTGATCGCGACGCTGCTCGCGACCGCCCCCGCCACCGTGCTGGTCGGGCGCGAGGTGCGCAGCCCGGCCGATGTGCACTGGCAGCCCGTCACCGTCACGGCGATCGTCGCCGTCGTCGGGTGGCTGGCCTGCCTCGGGCTGCGCGCGGCGGCTTCGCGCAGGTACCTCGCGAAGGTGGTCGCCACCCGCCAGGTCACCTGGTCCCCGGTGTTCGCCTACACGCTCGTCGGCTGGCTGCTGCTGGTCGGCGCGGGCGGCTTCGCCTTCGGCACCTACCACGTGGCCAGCACGGCCGACGCGCCCGTCGAGCCCGGCTCCTACCGCGACAACCTCGTCAAGTACCCGCTGCCGCTGCTGTTCCTCGGCGTCGTGCTGGTGACGGTCGGCTGCGCCGGGTACGCCGCGCTGAAGTACCGGCGCCGCAACGAGTTCCCGGTGCTCAAGGAGTACGGCATCGCGCGGGAGGTCACCCCGCCCGGCAAGCTGCCCAAGGCCGAGGCGTTCAAGGTGCGGACCAGGTTCTGGATCGAGGGCGTGATCATCGACGGTCTCGCGTTCGCCAGCGGCATCGTCCCCCGGCTGCTCGACGGCGAGCGGCCCTCCGATGACGAACTGGGCATGGGCCTCATCTCCGTCATCGGCGGTCCCGGCATCATCAGCTTCGCGCTGCTGGTCGCGATGTTCCTGCTCGGCTGGCCCGCGCGCTCGTCCGCGCTCGACGCCGTGCGCCAGCCGTCCTCGCTGACCGCGATCGGCCTCACCGTGGTCGGTTTCGCCGTCGGCGAGCAGAACCAGCTGCTGGGCAGCATCCTCGCGACGGCCGGGGTCATCCTCGCCTCGGCGACCTGCCTGAACATCATGGATCGCGGTTCGCAGCCGTGGCTCGGTTTCGTGTACTTCGCGGGCACCTACCTCCTCGGCTACTTCATGGGCCAGAGCGGCGATCCCGCGCTCCCCGAGGGGATCAGCGGCTGGGCCCTCGCCCTCGGCGGCGCCGTCTTCGCCGCCCGCGAGGCCCGCGAGCACTGGCGCAAGTGGGCCACTCTGGAACCGCTGCGCGAGTGAGCCTTCCCCGTCAGCCGAAAGATGCCGCCGTGCGCGCAACCGGTTACCTCCCGCCGCGTCACCTCTCCGTATCAGCCGTACCATCGCCGCCCGGAGGGCATCTCTTGAACAGCACCATCCGTCGCGCGGGCGTCGCCGCACTGGCCGTCTCCGCGATCACCACCCTCGCCCTTCCCGCCTCCGCCGCCCCGGCCGCGCCCGTGTACGACATCGGCATCGAGGTCTCGTCGAAGTCGACCCACGTCGCCAAGGACGCCTTGGTCGAGGCGACCGTGGTCGTGAGCAACAAGGGCACCGTCGAGCACACCGGCGGTGACTGGTTCACCATCCGCATCCCGCACGGCATCGCTTTCTCCGGCGCTTCCGGTGACACCTGGAACTGCGTACCGCGGCTGTCCGAGGCGTGGGCCCACGTGCACTGCCGCTCCGAGGCCGCCCACGCGCCCGGCACCAGCCGCCCGCCGGTCAAGTTCACCGTGCGGCCGACGATCGCCGGTTCCGACACCAACGTCGAGGTCAGCGTCGCCGGTTTCCGCCGCAGCGAGACGGGGCCGGTCCCCAACAGCGCTCTCCTCCGCATCACCGCCTACGGAACCACCGCGTACTGAACCACCGCACGCTGAACCCCCGCCTGCTGAACCCGCACCTCGCGCCCCCCGCCTGCTGACCCCTCAGCTCGCGTGGTCGCGCCGCACGCCGCGGTGGTTCGCCGGTCTTCAAGTACCACCGACCCTCCAAACGATCACCGTTAACCGCCCCCAACCCCACCGCGCGGCGAGCTGCCGCTGGAAGGGGTTTGCTGCGGTTATCGGTGATCAACAAGGGGGGTGGGTGGTACTTGAAGACGCCCCAACCTCGCGAGCTTGGGGGATGAGGGGTCAACCGCAGACCTTCGTCAGCACACGCGCCGCATTGCCCCCGGCCACACCGGCCACCTCGGGCTCGCTCAGCCCGGCGACGCGCAGCGCCTCCGTGAGCACAGCGAAGTCGCGCGCGCCACGATAGCCCGACATCAGTCCGGACACGCCGTTCATATCCGTGCCGAAGCACAGGTGCGCCGGACCGGCCACCTCCGCCAGGTGCCGGACGTGCCGCACGAAGTCGTCCACAGTGGACACTCCGATCCCCTTGTCCCCGTAGGGCCACAACCCGATCAGCCCGCCGGTCCCGGCAATCGCGCGGATCTCGTCATCGCCCAGGTATCGCGCGAAGTCCTGCACCGCGCGCGCCCCGGTGTGCGAGCTGATCACCGGAGCCGTCGTCCGCGCGCACACATCCATGATCGTTTCCCGGTCAGCGTGCGCCAGGTCGATCACCATGCCGCGGCGGTTCAGCTCGGCGACGACCTCGGCGCCCAACGCGGTCAGACCGGGCTCGCGGCGGCCCGCGCGCACAGCGGGGCTGGCCGCAGACTTGTCCCACGACATGCAGATCGTGCCCAGTTCGTTGTCGGCGTAGTGCACCAAGCCGACCACGCGAACGCCGAGCGCGTACAGGTCGTCGAGCCGCGACGGATCGGCGCCGACCACGTCCGCGCCCTCGATCCCCAGCAGCACGGCGGTTTCCCGCGAAGCGCGGATCTCCGCGACGGTGGTGGCCATCCGGCAGCCCGCCGCTGACGCGTCGGCGCGGATCTCGGCGAACTGCCGCCGGACCGCGTGCCACGGACCCCAGGGGCGGCGCCACCGGGTCACCAGTGGATCTCCGACCGCCTTCGCGACCACGGCGCGCACCGGGGTCTCCGCGAGGTCGGCGTAGGTGGTGTTCTCCGGCCACGAGCGCGCCAGGAACCGGCGGTGCAGCGCGCGGAACGGCTGCGGCAGCAGGCGGGTGCCGTGCGTGTGCATGTCGATCACGAGCTCGGTCACGGTTGCTCCTTACTAGACCAGTCTATATAGTTATCGCATGGCACCCCGCGGCGTGACAAGGCGGCGCATCCTGGAGACCGCACGGACCCTGTTCCGGCGGCAGGGCTACCACGCGACCGGCCTCAACCAGATCCTCGACGAGGGCGCCGCCCCCAAGGGCTCGCTGTACTTCCACTTCCCCGGCGGCAAGGAACAGCTGGCGGTGGAGGCGGTCCAGCTCTCCGCGACCGAGCTGCGCGGCGCCGTCGACCTGCTCATCCAGAGCACGCCGGACACCGCCTCCGCCCTGCGCGCCTCGGCCGACCTGCTCGGCGGGCTGCTGGAGCACTCCGAGTTCCGGGACGGCTGCCCGATCGCCACCGTGGCGCTCGAAGCGGCGGCGGGCAGCGACGCGATCCGCGAGGCGTGCGCCGAGGGCTACCGGTCCTGGATCGAGCTGATCGCCGAACGCCTGCGCGCGGACGGCGCGGACGAGGCCGCCGCCGCGGAGCTGGCCACCTTCGCGGTCTCCGCCATCGAGGGCGCGCTGCTGCTGGCCAGGGTCCAGCGCGACATCACTCCCCTGCGCCGCGTCGCGGCCAGGATCGCCACCATGATCGAGGAGACCACGGCATGACCGGACTGCGCGCGCACCACATCAACTGCGGCACGATGCACCCGCCGAGCCACCGCCTCGTCCACGGCGAGGGCGGCCTGTTCAAGCCAGCGGTGATGGTCTGCCACTGCCTGGTCGTGGAGACCGACGAGGGCCTGGTGCTCGTCGACACCGGCCTCGGCCTCGGCGACGTCCAGGACCCGAAAGCCACGCTCAGCACCGTGTTCCGCACCGTGACGCGTCCCGTGCTCGACCCGGAGGAGACCGCGGTCCGGCAGGTCGAGCGGCTCGGCCACAAACCCGAGGACGTGCGGCACATCGTGCTGACCCACCTCGACGTCGACCACGCGGGCGGCCTCCGCGACTTCCCGTGGGCGAAGGTGCACGTGCACCAGGTCGAGCACGACCGGGCGCTCAACCCCACCGGAGCCGAAAAGCGCCGGTACCAAGGGAAGCAGTGGGCGCACGGTCCGGACTGGCAGACCTACGCCGAGGCCGGTGACCGGTGGTTCGGCTTCGAGGCGGTGCGCGAGCTCAACGGGCTGCCGCCGGAGATCCTGCTCGTCCCGCTCGCCGGGCACACGCACGGCCACACCGCCGTCGCGGTGGACACCGGCGAGAAGTGGTTGCTGCACGCGGGCGACGCGTACATGGTCCACGACGAGACCGATCCGGTGCGCCCGCGCTCCACGCCGGGGCTGGCGTTCTTCCAGAACCTGATGCAGGTCGACGGTCCCAAACGCAGGGCCAACCAGCGACGGCTGGGCGAACTCCGCGCCGCGCACGGCGACGAGGTCGAGATCTTCTCCGCGCACGACCACGCCGAGCTGCGGCGCTACCTATAGTTCGGTCGCATGAGCACCGAACCGCGTCGGCGCCGCTGGGCGTGGATCATCGCTGTCGCGGCCGTCTTGACGCTGGCTTCCGGCGCGACGCTGGTCCTCGCTTTCCCCTCGATCGCCGCGACCACCTGTCCTCGGTGCTACGGGCTGGTCCCGGTGGAGGACGGGCTCTACGCCGAACGCGACGTGTCGGACGCCGACCGACAGCGACTCGTCGCGTTGCACCGCGAGGCGAACCAGCGCGTCACCGACTTCTACGAAGGACGCAAGAGCAAACCGATCGTGCTCGCCTGCCTCACTCCCGAGTGCTACAGGCGGATCGGCGGCGGCGGGGAACGGGGCGTCGCGGTGGGCAACCAAGCGGTGATGTTGTCGCCCCGCGGCATCGATCCCGCCATCGCCGCGCACGAGCTGTCCCATGTCGAACTCCACGCGCGACTGGGCTCAGCGGGCGAGGTGCCGCAGTGGTTCGACGAAGGACTCGCCGTCCTGGTCTCCGACGATCCGCGTTTTCTGTTGCCGCGCAACGTTGCGGACCGTTGTCGCGTCGCTGCACAGGGGCCTCTGCCGCAGACGCTGGACGAGTGGTTGCGCGCCGCCAGCGCCGATGAGCAGATGTACGCCAAGGCTGCCTGTCAGGTGCACCGGTGGGCGGAGGCGCACGGCGGGCGACGGGCGGTGCTGGCCCTCGTCGACCGGCTGAACCACGGCGCGCGCTTCGCCGCATTTCCCGTTTCGTACTCTTAGCGGGATTTGGGAGCGCTCTCTTTCCCGCTAAGAGTACGAAACGGGGTTCTCCCCTACTGCAACCCACGATTGAGTGAACATGAGGGGAGATAGCGCATGGGGTGGAGTCTATCTCACGTTGTTTCAGCGCAGGCCGACCTCGGCGTGGGCGCGGCCGTCCACCAGCCAACGTCGTCCCCGGAACACGACCTCAGCCGTTGCAGCCTCGGAGTTCACGCAGACCGCGGTAGCGCCGTCGGGATCGGTGTAGTCGACGCGAACACACCGCGAAGGGTCCTGCGTCACCGTGACATCAAGCCCCAAACCGCGCACTGTCCACACAGGAAGCTCGATGCGCGCGGTGAAGCGAAAAGCGGACAACAGCGGCCTTCGCGGCCAGTCCACTCCGGACAGTCGAAGCTGAACCAAGGGCAACGGACGGAGCCGGGGGCGGCGAGCGACGGCGGCGACGATCTCCAGCACGTCACCACCGCCGAGGTCGGCGTGCAACCACGCCCATCGGTGTGCGTTGCCGTGACCGTAGATCCGGGCGATCGCACCGGGCGCCGCGCGGAGTTCCCACGTGCGACCGCCCACGGTGACGGTGCCGGTGAACCAGGTGAGAACGCGGGGAACCACCTGAGCAGCAGGGAGCAGGCCGGTTTTCCAAGCCCAGCGCGGAAATGTGTACAGCGGCGCGCTGCCGTCGTCCTCAGCGGTCAGGGACCACTGGCTTCCGACAAGGAGATCTGGCTCGCGGCCGACGACGGCGGGCACGGGGCCGAAGCGCTCGAACACGGGCTCGGCGTCGGGCGGGAAGACGGCGATCCACCCGTGTTCGTGCGCCACGCCGTCGCGGGACGCGAGCACCTCGACGTGCACCCAGAAACCGGTGCCGGTGACGGGATCGGTGAAAGTCGTGTACCAGACTTCGAGCCGCCCTGGCCTGCCGTCCCACTTCGGGCCGAACATGATCACCCCTTCCCGGGGAGCGGGACGTCCCGCGCGGGGCGCCCGGTGCTCTCGACAATGATGCGGCTCGCACGCTCGGCGAGCGCGGCGATGGTCAGCGAAGGGTTGACGCACAACGATGTCGGCACGGCGGAGCCGTCGGTGACGAACAGCCCGGGATGCCCGCGCACCTCGTGCCGGTCGTCGAGCGCGGACGTGCGCGGGTCGTCACCGATCCGGCAGCTCGCCAAAGGATGCGCGGTGACCGAACCCGCGAAGTCGCGCCAGGGCTTCACCGTGGACAACCCGCCGCGCTCCAGGATCGCCTTGGCCTCGTCGTCAGCCAGGGCCCAACCCCGAAGCGTGCGCGAAGAAGGCCGGTAGCGCAAGGAAGACCGCACGACGGACAACGCCAGCCGCAGTCCGCTGCCGGACGGCGCGGGCGGCCCGAAGACGCCTTCGTTGTCGTCCTCGGTCATCGCGAGCACCGACAACCACGACGCCCACTTCGCCCGCGCGTCCCGCGCCGAATCGCCGAACCCCGTGTCGGCCAGCACATTGGTGATCGCCGGGAAATAGATCTGCTGCAAGGAAAACCGCTCGTACTCGGGCTGAACCGGATCGAGCCGGTCGAAGCTCATCGTGTTGATCGGCCGCCCGACCGCGAAACCCTCGTACGGCATGCCGAGCTTCTTGTCGTCCACCACGGCGATGCTGACCCGATCCCCGTTGCCGGAGAAGTACTTCCCCACCGCGCCCGGCACGTCGAGCGCGGAGCGTTGCAGGATCGGCGGTGTGGCAACGGCTCCGGCCGCGAGCACGACGGTCTTCGCCTCGATCGCACCGATACCGACGACCTTGCGGTAGTCATCGGGGTCGATCACGGTGTAGCTCACCACATAGCGATCACCCCGCGTCAGCGTCTGCACCTCGTGCAACGGCCGGATCTCCGCGCCCGCGGCCTCAGCGGCGGGCAGGTAGTTCAGCAGCATGGACCGCTTCGCGTCGAAGTCGCAGCCGGCGAGCATCCAGTTGCAGTTCACGCAGCGCTTCAAGTCCACCGCCAACGGAACCGGATTGCACGTGCGCCCAGCACGCGAGCACGCGGCGGCGAAAACACCGCCCGAGTAAGCGATCTGCGACCACTGCGGAACTTCCACCGGAAGCGCCTGTTCGACACGCGCGTACCACGGATCAAGCGATGCCCGGCTGATCGCGCGCGGCCAGACTCGTCGCCCTGTGCCGCAACGACGCTCGAACACGAAGCTCGGCGCGCGCAACGACGCTCCGAAGTAGACAACGCTCGACCCGCCGACGCAGTTGCCCGTCACCGCGGCGACCCCGTCACCCACCACAAGATCGACAGCACGGGTGAACTCTCCCAGTCGCAGGGAGTGCGGGAACCGGGTCAGCCGAGGACCTCGTTCCAGGACAACGACTTTCGCCCCGGACGCCGCGCAGTAGTAAGCCGGGACCGCACCACCGAATCCGCTGCCGACCACGACCACGTCGGCCTTCTCGAAGGTCATGGCGGGCTCCCGGCAGCCGTGGTCTGAGGGTGGCTCGGAGCGAGCCGACGCCCGTAGGAGTACTCCGGAAAGCGCCAGAGGCCGTCCGCGTCCGGCATGGGAAACCGCAGGTGACGAAGCCCGGGATGACCGCTCCGCGCGGCCTGCGCGGTGTTGAGGTGCGCAGCGCAATCGAACGCCGACGCACACAGCAACGCCAGCAGCACGTAGACCTCCCGGTCGAGCCCGCCGCTCCGCAACAGTTCGTCGACAAGAGCGGCTCGCTCAGCGGGATTCAGCGCGGCCAACGGCCGACCTGCCGACAGCACGGCGCGCGTGTCGAGGAGCGCGGCCATGCCGGGCAGAAGCAGCGCGAGACCAAGCGAAGGTAGCCGCAGCACGGTCATCGCCCCCGCCCGCGTCGCCCCGGGGACGATCGTGTCGGCGAAAGCCTCCAGGGCACCCGAGGAACGGCCGAGCGGGGCGACCAGGGCCAGGCCGAGCAGGCTCCTGCGGGAGATCATCGGCAGAACAGGCTGGGCGGCAAGGGAATGCTGATCCCGGCGTCGAGCCGGATCAGGGCGTCGGCCAGCTCCGGCGAGTACCCGCGGACCGCGGACACGGCACCGTCCACAGTGGTCGGTTCACCGCCGATGCGGAAGTTCCGCACGCGCGCGGCGGCCCGGCCGGACCGCTTGTCGAACCAGTAGCTGCCGTCCCAGGCGACCAACGGCGGCTCACCCCGGCTGACCTGCACGCTCCAGTGATCACGTTGCCAGTAGCGGCAGGCGGGCACCGCGACGGCGATGCGCATCGGCTCCGCGAGCAGGAACCGCGCCGCACCACCGTTGTCGAAGGTGATGTCCTGCTTGGCGTACTCCACGCACAGCGGATCACGCATGATCACGTGCCACGGCGGGCGCTCCCCCTCACCGAAGCTCAGGAACTCGCACGCGGAACCGAACGCCGGGTCGTGGTACGGGGCGGGCAGCACGGTGAAGGGCAGGGTCAGCAGGGCGACGAGCACGCGCACGGTGGCCTCCTGGTGGGTCGACCAGCAGCCCACCACGGAGATCGCCGCCACGAACCCGGCGTGAGACAGTCTTGAGACCCGGGAGCGAACCCGGCGGAACGCGGAGCGGAACAACAGAGGGGTGGACGTGACGTCGATCGGTACTGGTCACGTGGTGGGCGGGCGCTACCGGCTGGTCGCCGAGCTGGGCTCGGGCGGCTTCGGGCGGGTCTGGCGCGCGCACGACGAGACCCTCGGCGTCGACGTGGCGATCAAGGAGATGCGCATGCCGTCGGGGTTGTCCCAGGTGGAGCAGGACGAGCGGCTCGCGCGCGCCGTGCGCGAGGCCCGCAACGCCGCCCGCCTGCGCAACCACGAGAACATCGTCGCGATCTACGACGCCGTCACCGACGACGACCGACCCTGGATCGTCATGGAGCTGGTCCAGGGCCGTACGCTCGCCGAGCACGTCGCGGCGCACGGTCCACTGTCGACGGACATGGCGGCGAAGCTCGCCAAGGCGCTGCTGAGCGCGGTCGAGGCGGCGCACCGGGAAGGCCTGGTGCACCGCGACATCAAACCGGCCAACGTCATGCTCACCGATTCCGGCAGGGTGCTGCTCACCGACTTCGGGACGGCGGTCCACCACTCCGACACCGCGTTGACCGCGACCGGGATGTTCATCGGTTCACTGGAGTACCTCGCGCCCGAGCGGTTGCGCACCGACGGGCTGCCCGCCAGCGACCTGTTCTCCGTCGGCGTGGCCCTCTACCAGGCCGTCGAGGGAGTCTCGCCGTTCCGCCGCGACTCCCCGGAGGCCACGCTGGCCGCGCTCCTGCTGGGCGAGGTCCCCGCGCCGAGCCGCGCCGGGGGGCTGACGGAGCTCATCACCCGGTTGCTGGACAAGGACCCGGACACGCGGCCGACCGTCCCCGAGGCGATGGCCATGATCGGCGACACGGACGACACCAAGATCCTCACGAAACAGAGCCCGAAACAGAGCCCGACGCCGAAGCCGGGCCCGGCGACGTGGCGGAAGCGGCTGCCCACCGCCGCCTCCGGGATGCTGATGGCGCTCGTCGCCGCCCTCGCCGTCGTGGGTCTCTGGTACTCCGACCTCGAATACGGCGAGGACGGCTGGCAGTACTTCACGCTGGATCCGGCCGGCTACCACGGCAGCTTCGTCACGACCGCGTTCCAGCTCGTCGTCGTGCTCGTCGCGGGCCTGGTGTGCGCCGAACTCACGCGGTTCCTGCCGATCCCGGTCCGCCTCGCCGGGCTTCTCATCGGCGGCGCGGCCACCGTCTACGCCTTCCACGGGGTGGCCTACGTCGTGTTGTTCACCTACGAGTACGGGGCGAAGCCGACGCAGACCGCGGTCCTGACGGTCAGCGGGATCGTGCTCGCCGCCGCGGTACTGGCCTGGGCCGCGAGGAGATCGTCGCGGCCCAGGTCCTGACGCCTTCAGTCGGTGCCCGCCTCCATGGCGGCGTTGTCCAGCAGCAGCTCGTCCTCGGGGGCCTCGCCGCGGGAGGCGATGACCTCGGCGCCGCCCTCGGGCATCGCGCCGATCAGCCCGGTCGAGGCCGCCTGCGCGGCCCCGATCAGCGTCGGGTGCTGCCTGCCGACCATGCCGAGCCCGGCGTACTGCTCCAGCTTGGCCCGGGAGTCGGCGATGTCGAGGTTGCGCATGGTCAGCTGGCCGATCCGGTCGACCGGGCCGAACGCGGAGTCTTCGGTGCGCTCCATCGACAGCTTGTCCGGGTGGTAGCTGAACGCGGGCCCGGAGGTGTCGAGGATCGAGTAGTCCTCACCGCGCCGCAGCCGCAGCGTCACCTCGCCGGTGACCGCGGTGCCGACCCAGCGCTGCAACGACTCCCTGAGCATCAGCGCCTGCGGGTCCAGCCAGCGGCCCTCGTACATCAGCCGACCGAGCTTGCGGCCCTCGTTGTGGTAGCTGGCCAGGGTGTCCTCGTTGTGGATCGCGTTGACCAGCCGCTCGTAGGCGGCGTGCAGCAGCGCCATGCCCGGAGCCTCGTAGATGCCGCGGCTCTTGGCCTCGATGATCCGGTTCTCGATCTGGTCGGACATGCCCATGCCGTGGCGGCCGCCGATGGCGTTGGCCTCCAGCACCAGGTCCACGGCCGAGCCGAAGGTCTTGCCGTTGATCGTGGCGGGGCGGCCCTGCTCGAAGCCGATCGTCACGTCCTCGGCGGCGATCTCCACGGCCGGGTCCCAGAACCGCACGCCCATGATCGGCTCGACGATCTCGATGCCGGTGTCGAGGTGCTCCAGGGTCTTGGCCTCGTGCGTGGCGCCCCAGATGTTGGCGTCGGTGGAGTACGCCTTCTCGGTGCTGTCCCGGTACGGCAGTCCGTGCGCGACCAGCCACTCCGACATCTCGGTGCGGCCGCCCAGCTCGCTGACGAACGCCGCGTCCAGCCACGGCTTGTAGATCCGCAGCGAGGGGTTGGCCAGCAGGCCGTAGCGGTAGAACCGCTCGATGTCGTTGCCCTTGAAGGTGGAGCCGTCGCCCCAGATCTGCACGTTGTCGTCGAGCATCGCGCGCACCAGCAGGGTGCCGGTGACCGCGCGGCCCAGCGGCGTGGTGTTGAAGTACGTGCGACCGCCGGTGCGGATGTGGAAGGCACCGCAGGCCAGCGCCGCCAGGCCCTCCTCGACCAGGGCCGCGCGGCAGTCGACCAGGCGGGCGATCTCCGCGCCGTAGGCCGTGGCGCGCCCGGGGACCGAGGCGATGTCGGGCTCGTCGTACTGGCCGATGTCTGCGGTGTAGGTGCAGGGCACCGCGCCCTTCTCGCGCATCCACGCGACAGCAACCGACGTGTCGAGGCCGCCGGAGAAGGCGATACCGACACGTTCACCGACAGGAAGGGAGGTAAGCACCTTGGACACGGGTGAAGTATATGCACACCACCGCATGGTCATGCAACGCATTACCCCGTGAGGTCGCGCACGGTGAGCTACCCGCTACCCGCTAACCGCAGCCGACCACGAACAGGCCGACGCGAAGCGCCTGCGCGTCCTGGGGCCGCCGCATCACCACATCGGTGACACCATCCTGCTTCTTCCGCCCCAGGAACAACGCTTCGACAACGAGGGCAGCGACACCGGTCACCAGGGCGGCCAGCAGGCCGATCCCGATGTGCACCAAGGCTTTCCTCACCACTGCCGCTCTCCTCCCCGCGGTCGAGGGGGAAGCGTCACAGACCGCGCTGAAATCGCGGTGAAATGACCTCCGCGCTACCGGAAGGCCGGGTCGCGACCGAGAACGAGGGTGGCGACGGCGGCGATGACCATGAAACCGGCGACCACGAGCATGCCCAGCCGGTAGTCGCCGGTGAGGTCCCGCAGCCAGCCGGTCAGGTACGGGGCGAGGAAGCCGGAGAGGTTCGCCAGCGCCGCGATCACGGCGATGCCGCCCGCCGCGGCCGGACCGGTCAGCAGCGCGCCGGGCAGCTGCCACCACACGGGCAGCGTCACGAACGCGCCGACCGTGGTGATCGTGATGGCGACCATCACCAGCAGCGGTGACGTCAGGTACAACGCGATGCCGAGCGCCAGCGCCGCCGGGACCAGCGGCAGCGCGATGTGCCGGATGCGCTCGCCGAGCCGGTCGGATCGTCGCGCGTACAACCACATCGAGACCGCGGCGAGGCCGGAGGGCACGGCGGTGACGAGGCCGATCTCGGTGATCGAGAGCTGCACGCCGTAGGTCTCGCGGAAGCCCGCGATGATCTGCGGCAGGAAGTAGGTGAGCGCGTACAGGCCGCCGCTGATTCCGAACCCGATCAGCGCGACGACGTACAGCCGCACGTCACGCAGCGCCGCACCCAGCGTGCTGTTGCCGTGGCTGACGACAGCACCGGCCTCGTTGGCCAGCGTCTCCCGGATCGCCGACCTCTCCTTGTCAGGGAGCCAACTCGCCTGTTCCGGGCCGTCCGGCAGGAGCTTCGGCACCAGGAACCCGAGCAGGATCGCGGGCGCGCCCTCGGCGAGGAACATGAAGCGCCACCCGGCCAGTTCCGGGACGTCGAGGTTCATCAGCAGCGTGGACAGCGGGGTCCCCACGGCCACGGTCACCGGGACGGCGACCATGAACAGGGCGGTGATCTGGGCCCGCCGCGCGCTGGGGAACCACTGGGTGAGGTAGAAGATCATGCCCGGCAGGAAACCCGCTTCGCAGGCGCCGAGCAGGAAGCGCAGCAGGTAGAAGTCCGTCTCCCCCTGGACGAACGCGGTCCCGGCCGCGCACAGCCCCCAGCTGACCGTGATGATCGCGATCCACCGCCGGGCGCCCAGCCTGCGGAGCACGAGGTTGCTGGGCAGCTCGAACACCGTGTACCCGACGAACAGCAGGCCCGCGCCGAGCCCGAAAACCGTTGTGCTGAAGCCAAGATCGGCGTTCATCCGCACCGCGGCGATACCGACGTTCACGCGGTCCAGGTAGTTCACGAAGAACAGGACGGCCATGAACGGCAGCAATCGCAAGCTCGCCCGCCGCACTCCGCTGGCCAGATCGTGATCCACTTCTATCCCCCAGGTGGTTCGTCCGTTCGCCCCACACCACGTAAACTGTGCCCATGCTCCCCGACCGCCCCCGCACCCAACCCTCCGGCGGCCGCAACCTAGGTAACCCCGTTTCGTACTCATAACGGGAAAAAGAGCGCTCCCAAATCCCGGCAAGAGTACGAAACGGGTTCTTCAGCGACCTCAGCGCGGGATGAGGGTGGGTGCGAGGTGGGGCGGGCCCGTTGATGGTCCAGGGCGAGCATGGGTGGTGGTGTGCGCGCAGGACGGGCCTTAGTGCACGCAGAACTCGTTGCCCTCGACGTCGGTCATGGCGACGAAGTACTGGCCGCGTTCCCGGCCCACTCTCAGCACCGTGCCGCCCAGCGAAGACAGCCGGGCGACGAGCGCGTCGACCCCGTCCGGGGCGCTGACGTCCAGGTGCAGGCGGTTCTTGACCCGCTTCTCCTCGGGCACGGCGAGGAAGCAGATCCGCCCGTCGCCCACCGGGTCCGTGATCGCGGCGAAGCCGACCCGCTCCGCCTCCGGGAACCTGACCTGGTAGTCGTCCCACGTCGACCACTCCCCCGGCGGGGCCTGCACTTCGTAGTCCAGTGCGACCGCCCAGAACCCGGCCATCCGATCGGGATCACGGCAGTCGACGACCACCTGGAATCGTCGGGGCATCGCCCGAGCGTAGCCACCGGTCCCGCGCCGCTGGGGAGGCGCGGGACCGGCGTGGCTCAGCAGGGGGGACCAGGAGGGAGCAGCTTGGCGTACACGGGTTGCTGACGCCCGCCGAAGGCCCCGGAGAGGTCACGCAGACCAGGGCCGACGCACCACACGACCTTGCGCATCTGGAAGGCCGAGTGGATCTCGATCCGCTGCACACCAGGGCCGCAGTTGTTCCAGTGCAGGTGGTTGTGCGGGCCGTGCGCCCTGATCATCCCGCACGGCAGAGCGCTCGCCGGGGCGGGCGCGGTCAACGCGGCGGCGGCCGCGAGAACAAGGGACAGAACGATCCTGACAGACATTTTTCCTCGTTTCACGCCGGAAGGGCGTAGACGCGCGTCCAGTCGACCTCATAGACAGCCGACTGCATGTTCGTGCCGTGGAAGTTGTCCAGCTGAATGGTCTGGTGCATCGACGGGGCGCACTGAATGCACTTGCGGACGCTGTTGGCGCCCCCGGAGAAACGGAACCACTCGACGCCGTCCACGAAACCCTTCACGTGGTCCTTCGTCCATTCGACGGCGATGTTGTGCCACTTGCTCAGGTCGACGCCGCACTTCTTGGCGTGCTCCTGCTGCACGGAGGCGTCCTTCTTGTGCGGGTAGTGGATGAACGCCTCGGCGCACGCCTCACCGGGAGCGCTGTTCTCCAGGTAGTCGTACTCGCCGTCCTCCGGCCACCTGTTGGAGTCCGGCCACAGGATCAGCAGCGGGTGGTACTGCCTGCCGTTGTCCGAGCTCGTGGCCTGCGAGCGCACCCGCGCCTCCCACCGGCCGTAGCGCTGGCCGAACTTCGAGGCGAGCCATCCCGAGTCGCCGCCGCTCTCCCCGGTCTGCCGGAGCACGCCGCCCACGACGCGCGTGTTCTCCTCGCACCGCTTGCCGTTGCCCGCGTGGCCGGGCCAGCACTTGCCGACCCCGCCACCGGCGAGGCTCCACTTCGCCGCGTCCGGCACCGCGGGGCTCTGGGCCGAGCCGTAGTTGAACTCGTCGGACCCCTGCGGAAGGGGGTTCCCCCAGCCGTAGCGGCCTGCGGCGGTGTCCACGGCGGGCGCGGCGGCGGCGGCCACCGTGGTGGTCACCAGCAGCACCGCCGCCCCCCAGCTCGCGAGCCATTGAAGTCGCATGTAGCCTCCCCAACATTCCGTGCATCGATTTACCAGTACATCGATGCAGTACGGTAGGGTCACCTCGGCGCGCAGTCAATGACGAATCCCGGACCCGAATGCGGGTCATTCGACCCGCAGGCACTTCGAGATGTCGAATGGCGACACCACCATCGCGGCGGGTCACCCCGGGGCGATTCCTGCTGCTCCGCGCCGATTTCGCCGGAAGCGGGCGCCGAATAGGCCCATGGTGAAACTTGTTCAGCTGCCGCCGGCGTTCTTGCCCGCGCCGATCCGCCACTGCCATGCTGATTCAGCAGTATCCGAAAAGTGATTACGCGAGGTGAGTTCCGGATGCCTATTCAGCTGTGCACTCCTTCGAATGACGGGCTGACCGCGGCGGGAAATGTGGAAGCTGAACTGTCCGTACTGGACGTCATGGACGGCGGGGCGCCGGTGGATGCCGCTTTCACCTTTCCCAGCATTCGTTCCATGATGCCCATCGGCTGCTGCTCGCTCGCCGATTTCTGACAGATGTTCGACGTTCGAGAGCGCGGTGGCGCGCCGTCGTGGGACGAGCCGTCCGTGATCGACTCCGAGGATCGCTACCGCGCTCTCGGTCAGCGCCTGACCGACCGGCGGGCCACACCGTTCGCCACCCTCGCCGAGCCGCTCGTGGCCTGGGCGCACGAACGGCTCGCCGTGCCGTGGCGCACCGCCGGGCCGCACGCGCACCGGCTGCCCGCCCCTCGGCAGTGGGCCCGGCTGCTCCTGCCCGACCTGGCCCGGCGGCTCAACGGCATGGCGCAGCGCACCTGCCTGGTCGAGCTGGCGCACGCCCGCGATCACGACCTGCTCGCCGGGGACAGCGGCGAGGTCCGCTTCGAATCCTTCCTCGACTGGCTGTCCGAACCGGACAACCGCCGAGCGGTGCTGGCCCGCCACCCCGTGCTGGCCAAGCAGTTCGCGGTGGTCGCCAGGCTCTGGCTGGACCAGGCCGCCGAGTTCTCCGAGCGGCTGGCCGACGACCTCCCCGCGCTGGTCGAGCACTTCGCCGGGGGAACCGATCCGGGCGCCGTCTCCACCGTCCACATGGGACTCGGCGATCCGCACGGCGGGGGTCGCACCGTCTGCTCGGTGCGCTTCGAGAGCGGTCTCGGCTGCGTGTACAAACCCAGGTCGCTGGCCACCGACGTGCATTTCCGGGCGCTGGTGGACTGGCTCGACGAACGCCTCGACGGTCCGGCGCTGCCGACGATCCGCTGCCTGGACCGGGGCTCGCACGGCTGGGCGGAGTTCGTCGAGGCCGCCGACTGCGCGCCCGGCGAACCCGCGAAGCGCCTTTTCCGGCGGTACGGCGGCCTGATGGCCGTCCTCCACCTCGTGCACGCCGGGGACTGCCACGTCGAGAACATGATCGTCGCCGGGGAACACCCGTACCTGATCGACCTCGAAACGGTCTTCCAGCCGCACATCACCTCGCTGCGCTCCGGCTCCAGCTCGGCGGCGGAGATGGCCGCGGCCGCGATGTGCGAGGGCTCCGTCCTGTTCAGCGGGCTGCTGCCGACCGGCGCCCGCCCGGCCGACGCGATGGATCCGGCCGGGCTCGGATCGTCTGCGGTGGCGCCGAAGCCGGGCTCTGGGCTACCCCAGGCGGCCATCGTGGACGCGGGCACCGACCGGATGCGCATCGAGATCTCCACGCGGAACAAGAAGATCGTGCAGCGCCCGGAAGCCCGGTGGCGCCCCATCGATCACCTGCACGACATCGAGGCAGGTTTCACCGATGCCTACAGGGTTTTCGTCGATCACCGTGCCGAACTGGCCGCCGCGGACGGCCCGCTCGCCGCGTTCTCGGCCGACCGCGTTCGCTGCATCGTGCGGGACACGACGGTCTACGGGTTGTTGCTGTCCACCTCCTTCCACCCGGGCCTGTTGTGCGGCACGGAGGACCGGGAGCGGCACTTCGATCGGCTCCACCGCGACATCGCCCGGCGACCGGGCTTGGCCGCGTTCGTCGAAGCCGAACGGAAAGACTTGTGGCGCAATGACATTCCGCTGTTCACCGTGGGCGTCAGCGGCGGTCCGGTCCGCGCCGCGGACGGCGATCCGCTGCGCGGGGTGACCGTGCGGCCCGGCATGGACATCGCGCACGAGGTGCTCGACCGGCTGGGGCCCGACGATCTGGAGTTGCAGACCTGGCTGATCCGCACGGCGGTCACGTCCGAGACGATCCGCTCGGAACTGACTGTCGCACACCAACGACACGAATCAGCCCCCGCCGCGCATCCCGTCGACCGAACCCGGCTCGCCGACGCGGCGGACGCGATCGCGGAGCGGGTCGCCGCGCTGGCGATCAGCGCCGATGACGAGGCGGTGTGGCTGGGCTGTTCGACCGGCCGCAGCGGCAACTACTCGGTCGGCCTCCTCGGCAACGGGTTCTACGACGGCCTGACCGGGATCGCCACGTTCCTCGCGCAGCACGGCACAGTGCGCGGTTCAGCGGAGTCCCTGCGCTTGGCCGCCGCAGCTGCTCGCGCCGCCGTTCGCCAGGTTTCCCGCTCGGCGAACAGCACAGGGGTGGGGTTGCAGGGCGCCGGAGGCATCGTCTACGGGCTCGCCCAGCTGCATTCCCTTCTACCGAGCCAAGATCTGCTCGATCACGCCGTTGAGCTGACGGAGTGGCTTCGCACGAACGTCGCCTCCGACGAGCAGTTCGATGTCCTGAGCGGAGCCGCAGGCGCGATCTTCGGGCTCGCCGCATTGCACCGTGTGCGGCCGGAAGGCGTTGTGCGGGACGCGATCGCCGCAGCGGCTGACCGGCTCGTTTCAGCGCAACGCCCGAGTGCGGTTGGAGCCGCCTGGACGTCCGCCCTGATCGGCGAGCTGGGCGTGGCCACGCAACCACTCGGCGGGTTCGCCCACGGAACCTCCGGCATCGCAGCCGCCTTGGCTGTCGCTGCCGATGTGCTCGGCGATGCGCGTTATGAGGCCGCGATGCGCGCTGGCTTGGCCTATGAGGCGCACCTGTTCGACGCGGAGGCCGGTGACTGGAGGGATGTGCGCCGCGATGTCGGCACCGATCTCGTTGTCACACTGGAGTCCGGGCGCTCCGTCACGTGGTGCCACGGCGCGCCCGGAATCGGCATCGCCCGGCACATCGTCCTCGACGTCGTCGACGAACCGGCGTGGCGTGACGACCTGAACACCGCCACGGCGGTCACGCTGCGCTCCGGGTTCGGCAGTGATCATTCGCTGTGCCACGGTGATCTCGGCAATCTCGACTTCCTCCTGCTCTCCGCGCGCGGAGACACCGAGGTCATTCATCGGCACGCCGCGGGTGTGCTGGACGGAGTCGACGAGCACGGATGGCGCTGTGGCCTGCACCCGAACCTGGTCGGCACGGGCCTGTTCACCGGCCTCGCCGGAATCGGCTACGGCTTGCTGCGCCTGCTCGAACCCGAGACGGTGCCCTCGGTCCTCGCGCTCGAACCACCGAACCTCTCGACCAAGTGCTCCCGACCTGCCGGTGGTTCGTAGGGCTCGGGCCAATAATCGGTGATACGGCTGATCAACCCGTCCTCATCCAGCTCGAACCACACACAGGCGTCCATGCGTTCCTCGCCGACGCGCGCGTCGATCCACGCCGCGGCGGTCCGGCCATCGGCCACGATTCGCCGGGTGAGCAGGTGCCAGTCGCCGGGGTACTCCACGTTGAAGCGCAGCAACCCCGCCCTTCCCCGGATTCGCTCGCGCGTCTGCGGCATCTCGTACAGCACGTCCTCGTGCAGCAGGCCGCCGAGGGCATCCCAGTCCCGCGCCTCGGCGCTGGTGACATACCGCTGGACGACCTGCCGCGTCCGGTCCGTCTCATCCATGCCCGGCAAGCTACAACCGCCCACCGACAATCAGTTCTCAGCGTTCGCCACAGGGGGTCAGCGGATCGAAACCAGCCTGCCAGCACGCCAACGCGACCTGGTCCGCGGTACTCGATCCCAGGCTGAGCAGCCCGTCGGCCACGGCCTGCGCGCGGTGCTCGCCGAAGCTCAACCGCCTGCCCTCCGCAGGCCGCGGTTGTTCCCACGCCGCGGCCACACCCGGCGCCAACTGTTGGGTGAACGGCGAGGTCGACTCGCCCAGCCCGGGATGCGCACGGAGCCGCTCGGCGAGGGATTCCGCGCTCCCCCAAGCATTTCCGGGCAGGTACACCACAAGTGCGTCATGGCGCGGGTAGAGCGCGGGAACGCTCAAGACCTTGGCGTAGTAATGGAGGTTGCGGGTTTCCAAGTGCCCCAACGCAACCCGCCACACGTCCACTGCGGACAGCGGGTCCTTCAGGTGCCCGTAAACCCGCAGGACCTGCGGTTCCGGTCCCGTTCCGCGTGATCCGTACGCCAGGAAGAATCCCGGCGAGAGCGCGGGCCTGCCCGGCGGCAGTCCGAGCGCGACCCGCTTCCCGGTGCCGCGCAACACCGAACGCGGAACCCTGACCGCGATGCCGGTGAGCTCCACGAGCGCGGATTCCTCGCTCAGCTTGAGCACAACCGCCTCATCCAGCGTCTCCTGGTACGGGATCGCCTCGGCGAAATCCCGCTCCAGCGCCGAATCCCGCAACGACACCGGCGTGTCGTCGTCCTCCGGCGGCCTTCCCTGGTGGAACACCTCGTAGATCGCGTGGCGCAGCCGCGAGCGCAACTCCGCGCGGCTGTCGGCGGTCACCGAACGGCCCGCCACCGACGCGGTCAGCGCATCATGGTCCACCGAGATCTTGTCGAGCACCGCAGCCAATTCAGGCGCCAGCTCACCGGTCATGCCGTCCCCAGACCGATGACCTCAACGAAGCGATCCGGGTCCAGCAGGAGTTTGCGGCCGATACCCGCCCCCGCGGGCTGCCCCGCCGCGGTCACGCGGTCGAACACGTGCCACCCCGCGAACGCGGTCGCGCGCTCGGCGAGCCCGTCCTCGACCTCGCCCCTCGCGGCGCGGTAGCCCGCCCAGAACGCGTTGACGACCGGGCGGACCTCACGCGTCCGCTGGATGATGTCGTTGTGCGACAAGGAAGTC
The DNA here is from genome assembly GCF_024213555.1 of Allokutzneria sp. A3M-2-11 16. Lineage (GTDB taxonomy): Bacteria > Actinomycetota > Actinomycetes > Mycobacteriales > Pseudonocardiaceae > Allokutzneria. The sequence continues at coordinate 351,997 of NZ_JANAVO010000004.1, forward strand.
TCGGCCACCTGCCGGTCCGGCCCGGTGATCCCGAGCACCGCGCGCAACAGCCACTGGCCGACGAAGGCGCCTACGTCCACCGCCGGGTCGGCGAGCCCGAACTCCTCCCAGTCGGTGAGGTACACGGTGTCCCCGGCGACCTGGAGCTGGTCCAGGCGCAGGTCTCCGTGCACCGGCCGGAGCACGACCACCGAATCCTGTCCTGCCAACGCGTCCAACGCGGCGCGCAGCGGCCGGTCGTGCCGGACCAGCCGCCACACCTCCAGCTCCGCCCCCGTCGCCTCCAAGTACACCGGCAGGGGAAGTCCGTCGAAGAGCCGCACGATACTGCCGAGGATCGGAACCTCCTCGTGCGCAACGACTTCCGGCGTCGGCGCCCACCCGTGCAGTTCACCGATCGCCAGCCCCGTCGCTTCCGCGGCGGCGCTGCCGAAGCGCCCGTCGTCGGCCAGTTCGTCGCCGGGGACGCAGTCCCGCAGCAGCCGCGTGACGTGCAGGCCCGCGCCCTCGTCCCAGCCCAGGCAGCTCGGCGTGCGCAGGTGCTTCGGCGCGTGCCCCGACGCGAACAGCTCGAAGGCCACCGCCCGGTGCATCCCGCCCTCCGAGGTCCGCTTGACGAAGACCTCCGCGCCGCTGGTCGTCGGCCCGGCCCAGTTGTCGTTGCGGCCCGGGAACGACACCGCGCCGTCGTCCACCGCCTCACCCAGCCCGAGCCGGTCGAACAGCTCGCGGGTGACCGGCTCGGCGATCACCGGGTTCGGCGTCCGCATTTTTACGGACGAGTTCATGATTCCCCCCAGAATCGTGACCGAAAGCCCGGCTGGACCCGAGTTTAGACACACGGAAAGAGCGCGATGCAGGCGCAAAAATGATGAATTCCGATCATCAAGTTTGCGCCGAATCGCCGACGATCTCAATCACGGCGGAAGCCCGCACCACCGTTGAGCAGCACCCCAACCCGAGCAGGCGTCTGTGGCGAGACGAAGAAGGCGACCGTCCGTGTCGGTACGGACGGCGCTGACCTGGCTCATGATCATGTTCGCCGTGTTCTGCTACTGGCGCATCGATGCCGGTGACACCTCGGGGGCGATGCGCTTCGGGACGGTCGGGGCCATGTGCGGATTCCTGCTGTACGGCTTCGCGCTGCGGGTGCAGTGCCGCGTCACCACGACCAACAGCGGCCGACCCTGCAAGTCCTTCGGGCGAGGGGTGTTCCTGGGCTGCCACCACCACCGCTGGGAGAAGTTCCAGGCCCGTTTCGGGAGGCATCCGGTGGTCCGGCGAGCCCCAGGCGGTCCCCGGCCCACCGAGCGAGTCACCGCGGTGGACGAGGGCAGACGGGAACGCATCAACTTCTGGGTGCCGATCGTGGCGCTCCTCGTCGCCACGATCTCGATGATCACCGACGTGCACGGCCTGTTCGACTAGCCGCATCCTGTGCTGAGGTAGCCGAAGATCTCCCGTTTCGTACTCTTGCCGGGATTTGGGAGCGCTCTCTTCCCCGTTATGAGTACGAAACGGGGTTCTCTAGGTTGCGTCCACCGCAGGTTGGGTGCGGGGGCGGTGGGGATGCATGGGCACAGCTTACGTGGTGTGCACGGGCAGCGGGGGCTTGCAGGGCAAGGACTACGCGCTGTCCTGGAGGTGGTCAGCCCGTTTCGTACTCATAACGGGGTTCGAGCCCGCTATGAGTACGAAACGGGGGAAACCGTTATGTCGCCAGCAGTTCCACCTGCTCGCGCAGCGCGGTGCTCAGCGCGTCGGCGAACGCGTGCATCTGGTCGGCCACCGGCTTCGGCGTGCTCAGGTACACGTTGAGCCGGTCGGGCAGCAGCACGTACGCGACGCCGATGCACTTGCTGCTGGTCGAGCCGAAGCCGAAGTACTGGATGTTCCGCGAGGGCGCCGAACTCGTGCTCAGGTAGTCCTCGCGCATGATCAGCCAGCCCGGCGACTCGTACAGCGCGATCGGCTCGGTGCCGCCCTTGCGCTTGTGGATCAGCTGCAACTCCCACAGGTGCTGCTCGGGCGCCTGCCCCGCTTGGCATTCCTTGGCGCGGGCCACGTGCTTGCCCGCCGCTTCCCGCAACGCCGCCCGCTTCGTCTCGGCGTCGCCGTCCTCCATCGCCGCCACGTAGCGCAGCATCTCCGGCGTGACCACGCGCATCGCCTCGGTGCGGCCGTTCTGGTACTGCCGCGTGGCGATCGATTCGTACGTCGTGCCGGTCATTCCCTTGCTGCGCCGATGCGCGAGCTGATACCCCGCCTGCACGAAGCCGTCCGGCGAAACGCCCAGCTGCTTGATCCTGCTCGTGCCGATGTCCTCGAACGACACCAAGGTGGTGGCGGTCGCGGCCCCGTAGTCCGCGAATGCCTTGCCCGCGGCCACAACGTCGTCCCGCAGCGCGTCATCGAGGGCGAACCGCACCGGCTCAACGGCAGGAATTCCTTGCGCCACAGCGCTTTCGGTGCCCGTCGTGGTTAGCAGCGCGTCGACGAACGCGAGGATCGTCGTGCCGTCGAGCAGGCAGTGCTCCACGTTGATCCCGGCCCGCCCGTCCGCGAAGACGATCAGCGACACCGCCTTGTCGAACCACCGGTTCGCACTGTCGCCGTGCAACAGGGCGTCGCACGCCGCGAGCGTGTCATCCGGGGTGTCGGATTCCAGGGACACGCAGAACAACGCCGACTCGACGGCCTCCAGTGCCTCGGCGTTGCCCAGGTCGAGCAACCGCGCCCGGCTGGCCGCCCACTCCGCCCTGGCCTTCGTGGTGAGGTGGCCGACCGCGACGTCCTCGGCCGCGTCCGCCTCCAGCACCGCGCGCAACCCGCCCGCGAGCTCGTCGAGGGTGTGCGGCTTGCCTTCCGCCCCAAGCACATCCATCCGGAAGATCTGCCCGTGGTGGAACACCACGATGTGCTTCGCCTGCACGGGCCCGCTCACCGTGTCCTGCTCGGCACCCGGAATCCTGGTGGTGGAGAACAGATAGCGGTGCTGCTCCATCGACTGCGGCTGCCCGCGGAGCACGACCGGCGGGATCGTCTCGGCGTCCAGCGCCGCCTTGTACTCCAACGCCGAGGCGACCAGCGCGGCCGCCCGGTCGACCTGGCCCAGCTCCGAGTCCTTGAACAGGAAGAAGAAGTTGGCGTTGAGCGCGATCCGGTCCCGCCGCCCCAGGTACCGCGACGGCCAGAACGTGTCCAGCCAGCTGCGCACCCCCGGGCTTTCGTTGTAGCGCACCAGGTCCGCCTGGAGCGCGTGCACGGTGTCCGAGGCCAGGAACGCCGCGACGGCCTTCTCCGTCTCGGCCAGCTCGTCCGCCGTGAGCAGCGGCGAGCACCACTCCAGGAACAGCTCGCAGCTTTCTTCCAGCGTGGGCAGGGGAACCCGCGGCAGCTTGTCCTCGTACTCGAAGGTCGTCACTGTCATCCTTGTCCGATGGCCGAGGTCAGATCGACGATGGTCCGGGCCGACGCGGTCGGCCGGCACAGGTGCAGCTGAGCGTAGAGCCAGCCGGTGTCCTCCAACCCGCGTGGATCAACCCCGGCCGCACGCAGCGTATCCAGCACCTGATCTTGCTCTTCGGCCGAGACGAACCTCCGCTGCCGGAAGTACCTGTCCACCTTCACCGTGTCGTACCCGAGCTCGCGCAGGCTGTCCTCCACCGGCTCGAACGGCACCATCCGCAGCACGAAGTGCGCCATCAACGGCTGGCTGATCTCAGCCACCTTGGAGATCGTGCTCGCGCCCACGTACCCGATGCAGCCCGTCGAGATCACCAGGTCCGTCCCGGCCAGCTGCTCCCGCTGCTCCTCGGTGAGGTCCTTGTTCTCCAGGTCCGCGCACACGGCGTCATCCAGAAACCCCGCCTGTACTGCGTAATCCAGCGCTGGCCGCGAACTGTCCAGCCCCACGATCCAGGCATTTCCCTGCTTCACACGCCGCTGACGATCACGTGCGGCCAAAGCACTCGTCGACCAGGCCGCCACGTCCGGATCGGCGTACCGCTCGTACAGGTCCTCCATCGTCGCGCCGTGGTTCAGCAGCGCCGCGTTGATCCCGTACGAGCACCCGATGTCCACCACCCGCGCCTGCTTTTCGATCAGCTCGGCGAAGTACGGCTTCGCCAGCTGCGGGATGTTGTACTCAAGCCCGCGCAACGTCGTGAAGTACGCACGCGGATCCGGCTGCGTGTAGATGTGGTCGAGGGTGACTTTCCCCGTGGCGTCGAATGCCATGTGTCCTCCCTCAGTCCAGCAGCTGGTCGCTTCGCACTGCCGCGGTCCGGTGCTCGGGCAGCACCCGGCCGAACAACTGCCTCGTCCGTTCCACGCTCCCGATCACCCCCGGCCGCTCGCTGTAGGCAAAAATCGCCGAGTGCCGCGCTCTTGCGCCACCGACCTGCGTCACCCGGTGCAACGCGTAACGCCCCTTGAACAACTGCAGATCTCCCGGCCTGAGGGTGAGACGCCGCACCAGGTCCGGCCGCTCTTCGTTCAACACCCCTGCCACATCGGCGAAGTTCTCCGCCTCCGGCGTCCGGATGTTCGGGCAGTACTCGAAAACCCCGCCCTCGTCCGGCTCCTGCGTCAACATGCTGACCGTGTACTCGTTTGTGTCGAAGTGCCACGGGTGCGCCAGGCCCGGCTCAATCACGTTGAGGCACAACCCCGACAGCGGATCTGCCAGCTCGTGCACCACCGGCAACTCGAAGCAGGCCGCCACGAACTCTCGGAACGCCTCGCTCGTGTACAGCTTCTCGATCACGAAGTCCGCCGGGATGTGGTCGCGCGCGACAAACGCGTTGCCCTTCTTCATCGCGATGCGCCCCGGATGCCCTTCCGGCAACGGCGCGTCCACCGCGATGTTGTAGGCATTCACCACCTCGACCCGGTTGTACGCGCGGTCCGCGATTCCCGCGCACTCCGCTTGTAGCGCCTCCGGATCCCGTACGAAGCCTTCGAGCACGCAACACCCGTCTTGCTTCAGCTCCCGCTGCGCGTGCTCCACCACCTCGCGCCACGCCGCACTCCCCGGCTCCGCCAACGGGTAGCGCCCCACGTCCACCACGGTCCCGTGCTCACCCACGCGCAATCCCCTTCACCTCTGGAAAGTGATCACCAAGTGAACTAGCACAGCCGCCACCACCACCCACATGCCTGTGACCGGCACCACCGCGTTCCCGAACCGATCCAGTCCCTCTGACTAGGCCACCCGGTCACACTTCCTAGCGCTCCGCTCCTCGGAGCCGCTATCGGCGGGGTTTACGGCTCCGGCCGCCCTTCGCAGTTCCGCGCGCCTTGCGCTGAGGCTGGGTCTTCTGCTTCGCAGGAGGCTGTGGCGGGCGCCCCCGCGTGCTGTTGACGGTCCGCCCGCGAACGATCCCGATCAGCTCTTCGATCAGCTCAGGACCCCCGTCCTGCAACCACGACAACCCCACGCCGGAGCCCGGAGCCTCGGTGAGCGGCCGATAAGTGAGGTCACGGCGATGGTGCAGGCGCGCGAGGGACTGCGGAACCACCAGCAACCCCAGTCCCGCTGCCGCCAGGCGAATGGCGTGCTCGGTCGTCTCAGGACGCTCCGGCGCGACGAGTCCGGGCGGACGCTCCCAGTCCAGCGTGTCGTCGAGGGGGTGCAACACGACGCTCTCGGCCAGCTCCGCAGCCGAGACCTCCTCGGCCTCGGTCAGCGGGTGTTCCTTGGGCATCACGACCACGGTCGTCTCCGTGTAGAGCGGGATCGTGTGCATGCCCGTTCGGTCGGTGCACAACCGCAGCAGGACCGCGTCCGCCTCCCGTCGCCGTACCAGGTCCACGGCGTCCGCAGCGGAGACGTTCACCAGGGTCAGCGGGACCTCGGGCAGCCGCTCCTGCCAGATCCGCAGCCACTTCGTGGGGACCACCCCGGGCACATAGCCGAGCAGGAACTCCGAGCCAGTCACCGGGTCAGGCTACCCGCTGTGATCAGGGCTTCCTCGGCCGCTGGATATCCTGGGGCCATGAAGGCGCACAAGACTCCCCAGACGATGAAGCCGGCCACGGCCGCCAGGAAGCTGGAGGTGTACCTGGAGGCCACCCCCGCCGAGTTCCAGGAGGGTGTCGTCTCGCGCGACGAGCTCAACGCCCTCCAGGCCGACCCGCCGCAGTGGCTGCGCGACCTGCGCCGCAACGGCCCGCACCCCCGGCAGATCCTCGCGCTGAAGCTCGGCGTCTCGATCAGCGGTCTCGCCAGGGGCGGCATCACCGAGGCCCTCACCAGCGAGCAGGTCGAGGAGATCAAGGCCAGCAACCCCGACTGGCTGCAGCGCGAACGCGCCATCCAGGTCGAGTCCCTCAAGGAAGCCGCGCGCCTCAAGCAGCGCAAGAACGACCGGGCCCGCTAGCCGAAGCGATCACCCCTCCTCGCGTCCCGGTACCGATCGCGATTCGACATAGGCAGCTGCCAAAACCTGGTAGTCGGCGCCTTCGGGACCAGCAAACGTTGTTGCAGACTTGCTCCCGCCCGTGCCCAGCGCGGGGGAATGGAACCTCCGTCGTTTCCCAGGGAGCCAGAGGTGGCACGCAAGCGAGGGTTCTTCGCCGAGATGGCGTATCAGCGCGAACAAGCCGAGCGTCGCGAACGCCAGGAACGCGAACGAGCGGCCCGAGAGGCCGAACGCGCCGAAAGAGCACGGCAGCGCGCGGCGGCGCAGGCAAATCGCGAAATGCAGGCAGCCTATGTACGAGCACAGCAAGAAGACGCCGCGGCGCGGACCGAGGCGACCCGTGCCCGGGTGGCGGAATTGGAAGGAGTCCTCACTTCGGGGGCGTCCTCCGCCCGTGCCGTGACCTTCGACCAGTTGCGCAAGCCGTTCGAAGCACGGCTGTTCAGCCCCGGGCGACTCATACAGCCAGCACAACCTCCGTACTGGCAGAACTACCAGCCTGCACCGCCATCCGCACTGAGCCGCCTGTTCTCCAAGACAAAGATCCACCAAGCGCAAGTCGAAGCACGGGCGCGCTTCGAGGCGGCGACAGAACGCTTCCAGCACGGCGAACGGCAGCGACTCGCGGCATTGGCTCAAGCTGAGGCGAAACACGCGAGCACCGAGCGCCAGCGACGCGGAGAAATCGACGAGCACAACAGGCGGGTCGACGAACTCGAACGCGGCGTGAGGGCGAAATCCGCGACGGCGGTCGAGGACTACTGCGAATTGCTGATCGAGTTGTCCCGCCTCCCGGAAGAACTCCCGATCGATGTCGAGGTCGCTTATCAACCGGATGCGCGAAAGCTGCTGGTGATCAGGGAGCTTCCCGACGTCGTGGTCATTCCCGGAGTGCGCGAGTTCAGCTACGTGCGCAGCCGAGATGAGACCGTCGAGAAACCCAGGCCGCAGAAGGAGATCCGGCAGCGCTACGCCGACCTGGTGGCGCAGCTGGTGCTGCGAACCATGCGCGACGCCTTCCAGATCCGCCCGGCCGCGATCATCGACGAGGTGGCCGTCAACGGGCATGTCTCCACTCGCAACAAGGCCACGGGCCGACCGGAGCGCCCCTGTCTCGTCAGCGTTTCCGCCACCCGCGCGCAGTTCGAGGACCTCGTGCTGACCGAGCTCGACCCCGCGGAGTGCCTGCGCCACCTCAGCGCACTGGTCTCCCCTCATCCGTGGGACCTGGAGGCGATCCGTCCGATCTTCGACCCCGACCTGTCAAAGTACCGGTTCGTCGACGCCCACGACGCGGCTGCGGGACTCGACTCCCGGCAGGTGCTGCTGGAGATGGCGCCCATCGAGTTCGAACACCTCGTCCGGCAGCTGTTCGAGGCCATGGGCATGAGGTCCTGGGTGACCCAGGCTTCCCGCGACGACGGTGTTGACGCCGTCGCGGTCAACGAAGACCCCATCATGGGTGGCGTCTGCGTGGTGCAAGCGAAGCGGTACAGCGGGATCGTGCCCGCCGACGCGGTCCGGGCGCTCGCCGGAGTCATGGATGACAAACGCGCCAGCCGAGGTGTCCTGGTCACCACCTCGTGGTTCGGCAAAGCCACGCACGACTTCAGCGCCCGCCACGGCCGCATCCAGCTCATCGAAGGCCCACAGCTGAAACACCTCATCGCCGAACACCTCGGCAAGGACATCGTGATCGGCGAACTCAAACGCCGCACGAAGTAACACCTGGGCCGCTCCCTATGCTGGCGGACATCGTGGATCCCCTGCTGTCGCCTGCGCTCAAGCCGCTCTGGCAGGCCGTGCACGCGCGGCTCTCGACCGGCCGACCCGTCAGCCGGGTCCGGGTCGGCCCGCTCGGCCTCGACCAGCGCACCGCTCTCGCGGACCTGCTCGGCTCCGCGCGACTGCCCGGCGAGAAGGTCGACATCAGCCTGGAGCGGCTCGACGAAGTGCTCCTGGAGCGGACCGGCCGGGACGCCAGGGATTTCGTCGTCCAGGTCATCGGACCGATCGGTGATCGCGCGGCCGAGCGACGCGAAGCCGCGGCCGACCGAGCCGAGCTGTGGGACTGGTTCACCACCCACCCGGTCATCTCGGCACAGCCCGCGCTGGCGGAGTGGGCGGTGGGTGTTCGAAGGACGGGCCTCATCGACGGCTCGATCACTCGGACGAAGGACGAACTCGGCAAGGTCCTGACCGTGCTCGCCGAACTGCCCGCAGCCGGGCGACCGCTACCCGCGTTCGCCGACGACGTGCTCAACGATCCCCACGCGCTCGACGACGGCACGCGCCGAGCGAACCTCGTTCTGAAAGCCCTCGTCGCCATCTACGACGTCCCGGCTCCGGTCGACGCGCCCGAGCGCCGCGCGTTGTGGGAGCGGGCCGGAATCGCTGATGACCAGCTCTCCTCGACCGCGCTCGCCGCGGGATTGCGACTGGCGGGCGACGACGTCGCCAGCGGCGTCCTCCGGCTCTGCGCCGACTCCGGCCTCGCGGCAGTGCTCACCTTGCAACAGCTCCGAGCCACTACCGCGTTCACCGGTGCCCCGTCCGAGGTGTGGGTGTTCGAGAACCCCAGCGTGCTCGCGGTGGCACTCGACCGGTTCGGAGTCCACTGCCCGCCGCTCGTCTGCACGTCGGGATGGCCGAGCAGTGCCGACATCCTCTTGCTCAACCGGTTGCGGGAAGCCGGCTCGGCGCTTCACTACCACGGCGACTTCGACGGCGAGGGGCTCCGCATCGCTGCCAACGTGATCGCACGGACCGGCGCGACCCCGTGGCGGATGAGCAGCGCCGACTACCTCGCCGCTGCCACCGATGGGCCTCCGGTCGGCCGGGTCACGCCAGTGCCGTGGGACCCGGACCTCGCCGGTCACCTCGGCGAAGTCGGCCGTGCTGTCCCGGAGGAACGTCTGGCAATCGCCCTACTGGACGAGATCGTCCAGCAGCTGCCGAAGACGAACGGCGGCGAAGGACCCGGAATCGTCGGCACCCTCCCGTAGCGTGGCCGGGGACCGCCGGAGGGAAGCATGGGTCCGATCCGTGTCCCGCCCGAGATGTTCCGTTTCACCCGCGGAGACCGGGCCGGGCTGTACATCTCAGTCCTGCACGCCTTCGGCGAGGCGAACGAACGGCTCGAAACCGCGCTGAGCCTGCTCGACATCCGCGCCCGGCTGCGTTCGGTGGGCTGGCTGGAAGCCCTCGAAGACGACGAGCTCATCACCGCGCTGGCGCAGCTGCGTGACTGGAACCTCGTCGACGTCGTCCAGAACCACTCCGAGAACTACCGCACGGCGGACGAGTACGAGCGGCGCAATCTCCAGTACTCCCTTACCCGCCAAGGCGAAGCCGCCTTCGCAGGTGTCGTTCACGCCATGGGCGTGCTCGCCGCGACCGGCGCGTTGCAGACGGCGGTGCTCGACGCGATCGCCGACCGGCTGGGCAGCTTGATCCAGGAACTGGAAACCGGGACCGACCGGCGGATCTTCAGCACGCTCGTCGAACTCGAGGCCCATCTCGACGCCCTGCGCGGCAACACCAAGCAGTTCAACGGTGAGCTCCAGCGGCTCCTGCGCGCCGACGGCGCGAACGTCACCACGTTCCACGAGGTCAAAGCCAGCACTGTCGCCTACCTCCAAGAGTTCCTGACCAACTTGGAGCACCGGGCGCACACGATCGCGGTGCGGGTCCAGCGGGTGGAGGAACACGGCGTCGGGCTGATGCAGCAGCGCGCGCTGGCCGGTGCGGACCTGCCGCGGCTCTCCGCGACGGAGCCGGGACCTGCCTGGCTGGAGCACCGGCGCGCGAAGTGGGAGGGCCTGCGCACCTGGTTCCTGCCGGTCGACGGCACACACCCTCGGGTCGAGCAGCTGCACGTCGTGGCACGCAAGGCGATCATCGCGTTGCTCCAGGTGCTCGACCGCATCACCGAGTCACGGCGGCGAGCCAGCAGTGCGGTCACCGACTTCCGCGAGCTCGCGAGGTGGTTCACCGTCGTTCCCGCGCACGACGACCTCCACCGCCTGTGGTCGACCGCCTTCGGACTCAGTTCCGCCCGCCACGCCCACCTGGCACACCCCGACCCGGAGCTGATCAGCTCGTCGTCGTCCTGGTCCCATGCCCCACCGGTCGCCGTCTCCCCGCTGCTCAGGGCGAGCGGGCGGACCGAACGGTTCAGCCGCACGGGCAAGGTCCGCGAGGTCGCGGCGGTGCGCGCGGCCCGAGCCGAACAGGCGCGAGCCGAGCGGGCTGAGCTGGAAGCCGCGTGGGACATGCTCGACACGGATGGCCGAGTCCGGCTGTCCTCCTTCGGATCGCTGGACCACGGTGTGTTCGAGCGGTTGCTGGACCTGCTGGGCCGGGCGCTCAGCGCGACACCCGGTCAAGGTGGCACCCGGCGGGGCACCACCTCCGACGGGCGGATCGAGATCCTGCTGCGGCCAACGCGCGATGGGGTGACCGCGACGCTCACCACTGCCCGCGGGCAGTTCCGCGGTCCCGACTACGACATCGAGATCCGGACCGCTGGACAGCGCTCACGGGATGCCTCGGTAGGCCGTCGATGACCAAGCTCACCAACCAGTTGGTGACCGCGGAACGCGAAGAGGTGGCTGACGCGATCCGGCGGCTGCTGGCCACTCCACTGATCACCGAACAAGCTCAACCGGAAGCCTTCGACCTGATCCGCAGGCGGCGGGAACCCCTCCAGCAGTGGTTCGACTACTACTGCGGCTGGACGTTGACCGTCGAGCCGCGGCTCGGCTACGCCCGGCTCGTCAAGGTGCGGACCGCGACCGATCCGACCAGACCGGCCAGGCGGCTGCGGTCGGGCCGAGCACCGTTCGACCGCCGTCGCTACACGCTGCTGTGCGTCGTGGCGGCCGAGTTGCTCACCGTGCCGGTGACCACGATCGGCCTGCTGGCAGACCGGGTCGGCCGGGCAACCGCGACGGACGAGGTGGTGCCGACCTTCGACACCGCCAACCGCGCTGAGCGCATGGCCTTCGTCGACGTCCTGCGGTTGTTGGAGTCCTACGGTGTCGTGGAGACCGTCGACGGCACGACGGAGTCCTTTGTGGACTCGGCGGCGGCCAAGGTGCTGTACCGGATCGATGCCACCCTGCTGCTCCGGCTGCTGGCGGTTCCGGTTGGACCATCACAGCTCGGCGTACCGATCGATGACGTGGCGCTGCGCTTCGACGAGCTGCTCGCCGCCATCTCGCACGAACGGCGATACGGTCTGGGTTCCGGTGCCCACGACGAGTCCGCCACCCGGTCGGAGGTGCAGCGCAACCTCTGGCTCCGGCACTCCGTGTTCCGCCGTCTCGTGGACGATCCGGTGCTGTACTTCGAAGACCTCCTCCCCGAAGAGCGCGCCTACCTCGCCTCCCCGACCGGTCGGCAGCTGCTGCGCCGTGCCGCGGAGCAAGGCGGTTTCGTCCTTGAGGAACGCGCCGAAGGGCTTCTCCTGGTGGACGTCGACGGCATCGCCACCGACAGCCGCTTCCCGGACGACGCGGGCAACGCGAAGGTCGCGGCGCTGCTGTTGCTGGAATCGCTGACCGGGCCCGCCACCGTCGAGCAACTCGAAATCCAGGTGGAGGACCTGCTTTCCCGCTTTCCCCGGTGGGCCAAGACCTATCGAGACGAGGACGGTCCTCGACAGCTCGTTTCCGACGCCGTCGCGGTCTTGACAGCTTTCGGCCTCGCAGAACGGGAAGGCGGCATCATCCGACCCCTTCCAGCCGCGGCTCGGTACGCCGTAGACGCCCCCAGGACCACCGATCCCGGAGAAGCAACGCCATGACGGTGACCGCACTCCCACGCCACTCCACAGGAGAGCCGACGGCGCGCTCCGCGCGCTGGCTACCGAGCCGCGCGGGCATCCTCAACGTATGGCGGTACTACGACGAGGTCTTCGAGTTCCACGAAGGCCGCCTGTTGCTCCGCGGCCCCAACGGCAGCGGCAAGTCGAAGGCACTGGAGCTGCTCCTGCCGTTCCTGTACGACGCGAACCTGCGCGCCAACCGGCTCTCGACCTTCGGTACCAGCGAACGGACCATGCACTGGAACCTCATGGGCGAGGGCGCGAGCGGAACCACCCGAGTCGGGTACGTGTGGATGGAGTTCCGCTTCCCCAACGAGCCGGAGCAGTGGTTCACGTGCGGCGCCCGGCTCCAGGCGAGCACGCACACGACCACGGTGCACCCCGACTACTTCATCACGAACCTCCGCGTTGGCCTTGACGGTTTTTCCCTTGTCAATCAAGCAGGCCAGCCGCTGACGAAGAAGGCTCTGGAGGAACGTCTCGGCGCAGACGGCGTCGTTCACGACAACGCTGGGGACTATCGGGCAGAGGTCCGCACCACCCTGTTTCCTGGACTGAGCGAGCAGCGCTTCGACGCGTTGATCACCGCGCTCCTCCAGCTGCGCCAACCGAAGCTGTCGCAGCGGCTCGACCCCAGTCTGCTGTCGAACCTGCTCTCCAAGGCGCTGCCACCGTTGGGGCAGCAGGAGATCGAGGACCTCGCCGAGGGCTTCGAACGACTGGACGCGCAACGGGAACGGCTGAAGTCCTTGGAAGAGGAGGTGTCGGCGACCCGCACGCTTGCGAGTCGGCAGAAGACCTACGCGCAGCGGGTGCTCCGCGCGGGCGCCGCGAACGTGATCTCGGCGACCACCGAGCTGGAGAACCTGGCGAAGACCGCGCGGACTTCTGCCGAGCAGTACGAGAAAACCGCCCAGCAAAAGGAAAAATCCGAGAACGACGTCGAGGAACTCGCGGCGGAGATCGAGACCACCGAAGCACGCAAGACGGGGTTGGTCGAAAGCGAGGAGTACAAGCAGGGGAAGGAACTCGACCGTCTGCGCCAGATGACCGTCGAAGCTGGCAGCACCGCCACACGGCTTCGCGACGACGCCGCCAACAAGCGATCGGCGGCGGTGCGCGACGAGGAGGCCAGACAGGCGGCTGAGCTCTCGGAGAGCCAGCGGGCCGAAATCGTGCGAAGCCAGGAACTCCAGACCCGCAGCGCGGCGACCCGCGCCAGCTTGGCAAGCGTCCACGCCGAAGTGGTGGCGCAGCTGGAAACCGACTCCGGCCCCGCCCGCGCTCTGCTCAGCGCGGCGATCCGGAGCAGGCAGGAGCAGCTCGACACGGTCCGGGGCGCGGTGAACGAGCACGAACGAGCCGTCGATCGCCGCACATCCGCCGAGGGTGATCTCGACGAAGCACGGGGCCGTCTCTCCCAGGCCCAGGACCGGCTCACAACCGCAATCGCGGAACACGAGGCGGTCCTGGACGCCCTGAGTTCGCAGCTGCTCGCGTGGGCGGCGAACTGCCGAGAGTTGCTCTTCGCCGATCCCGGCGCGCTGCTGGCCCACCTGGAATCCGAACCGGCGCTGATCGCGGCCGTCGATGCGGCTGCGACCCCCGTCCTGGAAGACATCGCCGGGAAGGAGGCGATCATCACGGCGGCCGTCGACGCGGCTCGCCGTGAGCGCACCGAAGTAGCCGACGAGCTGGCGCGGCTGCGCACCGAGCGGGACCTGCCGCCGGTCGCTCCGCCCACCAGGACCACCGATCGCGCGACGATGACCGGTGCACCTCTGTGGCGGCTCGTCGATTTCGCCGACTCGACACCAGATCGCACGGCCGCGTCGATCGAGGCGGCCCTCGAAGGAAGCGGCTTGCTCGACGCCTGGGTCGGCGCTCGCGGTGAGATCGAGGGACACGACGTCTTCGCCGATCCCGATGCGCTACCGCCGGTCCGGAGCCGCTCCCTCGCCGACGTGCTGGTTGCCGAACACGAAGCCGTGCGCCGTCTCCTGGGCTCAATCGCCTACGGAGATGAGCTTCCCGACGCGCTGGTGGCCATCGGCGGCGACGGAACCTGGCGCCTGGGTTCGTTGTCCGGCAGCTGGGCCAAGGACCACGCCTCCTACATCGGCACGCTCGCGCGCCAGCGCGCCCGGCAGCGGCGCATCGACGAGCTGACCGTGCTGATCGCGGAGTACGACACGACTTTGGCGTCACTCGACGACCAGCTGACCGGCTTGTCGGCCCGACGCCAGGTGCTGCGTGACGAACGCGGAGCACGGCCGAGCCACGCGGCGGTGAACGATGCCGCGGACACCGTGAGGCGGCGGGAATCCGAGCGATCCGCCGCCGAAGCGGCCGTCCGATCCCGCGTCGGCGTAGTCACCGAACGAGAACGGATGGTGACGCGCGCTCTCCGTGAGCTGACGAGCGTGGCCGCCGAGCACGGCGTGCCAACGGACCGCGCAGCGTTGAAGGCGCTGGAAAAGGCGATCCGCTCGTTCCACGACCAGGCCGAGAGCTGGTTGGAAGCACACAGCCAACTGATCTCGTCCCGTCAGCATCTCCACGACATGGCCGAACGGGCGCTGCGTTCGGAAAGCATCGCCGCCGAGCGCGAAACCGAAGCCGCGCGGGCCGCCGCCGAGCACGACCAGTTGGCCGCCAAGCTCAACGCAATCGACAGCACTTTCGGGGTGGACTACCGCGAGGTGCTCACCGAGATCGACGAACTGCGGAGGAAGCTCGGGCAGCTGAGCGCGGACCAGCACAAGGCGAGGGCACGCGTGACCGAACTCGCCACGGCACTCGGCGAACTCCGGGTCCAGCACAAGAACGACGCCGAGGCCCACGAAGAAGCCGGAGTCCAACGAGATGCCGCAGCGACGCGCTTCCGCCAGCTGACCAGCGGTGTCTTCCCCGCTGACGGCGGCGCCGATGACGCTCTCGAAGCGACCCTCGCCGCATCAGAAGGCGTCCGCGCCACGTTGGACGCTGCCCGCCTGGTCGCCGCCGCCTGGCCCGTGATCCCCCACTCCCCCGCGAACATCAGCGACGCGCTGCACCGGCTCCTGGAATCCGTTCACTCCTGCCGCGAGAGCTTGAAGTCCCGCGCCGACCTCGATCTCGAAACCGATGAGGACGTGCAGGTCTTCACCGCCGTGGTGGACGGTATCCGGGTCGGTGCCGCCGAGCTGCTGGCCATCCTCCGCGCCGAGGCCGAGGAGAGCCGCCGCGAGATCACCGACCGCGAACGCGCGCTGTTCGACCAGACGTTGACCGGGGACATCCGACGCCACCTCGCCGCGCGGATCAGACAGGCGAACGAGCTCGTCGACGGCATGAACGCCCGCCTGGAACGCGTCCGGACCGCGTCCAAGGTGGCTGTCCGGCTGGTCTGGCAAGTGGCTCCCGACCTACCAGCTGGCACGAAAGCCGCCCGCGACCTGCTGCTCAAGGACCCCGCCGGGTTGAACGACGCCGACCGCGAGTCCCTGCACCGCTTCTTCCGCGACCGCATCGAACAGGCCAAGGCCGACGACACCGCGACCAGCTGGGAACAGCAACTCGGCCAGGTCTTCGACTACACCGCGTGGCACCAGTTCGTCGTCAAGGTCGACCGCGCCAACGGTGCCGGTTGGCAGCTGCTGACCCGCAAGCTCCACGGCGCCCTCTCCGGCGGCGAGAAGGCGATCGCCCTGCACCTCCCCCTGTTCGCCGCCGTCGCCGCTCACTACCAGGCAACTCCTCCCGCCCCACGCGTCATCCTGCTCGACGAGGTCTTCGTCGGCGTCGACACCACCAACCGAGGCCAGGTGTTCGCCCTGCTGTCCCTCCTCGACCTCGACCTCATGCTCACGTCCGACCACGAGTGGTGCGTCTACTCCGAACTCAGCGGCATCGGCATCCACCAGCTGATCACCGCCTCCGACGGCGACGACGCCGTCACCACCGCCCGCTTCACCTGGAACGGCCACCAACTACTTCCGCAGGACTAGGGGGCGAAAGTGCCGGAGTTCTACACCGATCCGCAGGGCCGAATCAGACCCATCCGAGGCAAGGGTGGTCTGGTAGCTGGCGCAGTCGCCGTGGGGATATTCGCCTCCAGCGGCGGAGCAATCTCATTAGGCGGCACCACGGCCAGCGAGATCGGTGTCGCCCAAGCAGGCAGCTCACCATCGCTCCAGTTGCGAGCACGTAAGAGCGAGAGCCAGAAGGCCGCCCGGCGAGGTGATGCTGCTGGGGCATGGCAGCGAATGGGGCTACGACAACTACGCCGCCCCGCCCGCCAACAAGCCGAATGCGTCACCGCCTCCTACGGCCAGGTACGAGAGTTCTTCACCCGGCACCGCTGTAAGTCCCTGGACCGGATGCTGTTCCCCGTGGCGGACAAGACTGGTAACACCGCAGTGGTGTCCGTCGTGTGGGTCGGGCTAACCAACAGCAACGACGCCAGGAGGTTCCGGACGCTGATGGACGAGCACGGCACCGGTGACATCACCCCGCTCGGCGCACAACTGCTCGGCCTGGCCAACATCACGTTCACCGGCCTCCGCTACGGCAGCGACCGTGATGGCAGCACCGTCACCATCGCCGAGGCCGAGAACGCTGCGGGAAGCCACTTCGACCACGACACCCTGGACGCCATCGCCGAAGTCGCCGCCCTTCTGCCTCGTGGTCGAGGTTGATCAATGACGGATCCGTCACGCCGTGAACAGTCCGGCGAATCGCACTCAAGGCTCGGCAATCAAAGGTGTACTCGGCGGTACCACACCCACTCGTGGTCATGGAGGAGATCCGAGAGTGGGTGCGCGGGCTGGTGCCGAGCGCGTGACGATCTGCCTGATCCGCAATCTGGAGGTGGAGGGTGACCGAACGTCCGAAGTGCGGACGTCCGACAAAGGCTGGCACGCCGTGTGGAGCGGTGGTTCGCCGATCAGTGCCGTTGAGCTCGATGGCGCCGGCTTGTCGCAAACACATGACCGCGAAAGAACAGCAGGAGTTCGACTCCAACCCGCTGTGGTCTACCGAGGGCCAAATCCTGTGGTTGTTCGGCGAACAGCACGAGTACCCCGGTTTGTTGACGATCGCCGAGATCTCCAGGCGGCTGTTGCTGTCGCAACCGACCGTGTCGTACACGCTGACGCAGTTGTTGAAGAAAGGCAAGGCGACGACGTGCCAGGTGGATCGGCGGGAAGTGTGGGGAACCAGCGACCAGGTCATGGCGTGGCTCAGGAAACGCCGTCTGGAGGCAGAGCGGATCCAGAGCGAACGAGAGGAGGCGCGCGAGCGCGTCACGAAGACCAACGAGGCGTTGGCCGATGCGGCGACGCAGCTGCGTGAGGTCTGCGCAGGACGCGGAGTCAGCGTGTCGACCTTCGGTGGCTACGGCACCGACTCCGACGAACCTCGCAAACTCTCGCTCTTACTGGCGGTGGACGATCCGGAGGCCGCCGTCTGGCTGGTCGGGCGCATGAGCAGGCCCGTTCCCGGGGAGGACGCGCCGTCCGACGAACGTTGGGCCGAGCACATCGAACACGTCGAGGAGCTTCTCAGCTGCTTCGAATGGGCGGGATGGTCAGAACATGAGCACGACTACTTCACGGAGTACGACGACGAGACCGGACCGGTGCTGTACACGACCCTGCGTCGGACCTGCATGGCGTTCGACGTCGAATTCCACCCATCGACCGCCCAGCTCCGTCTTCTTCCGCACGAGTATCCAGGCGGCTGGCCACAGGTCTTCAGCATGCTGGACGACGAAGTCGTGATCGAACTCGGCGGTGACGTCGACGAGCAGATGGAGCGCGTTACCGAGCGCGCGGGTGCACTCGGTCTGCTTGATGCCACTCGGGTCGAGGTCGATCCTGTTGCTGACGTGTCGTTGCGGCAGTTCATGGCCGTCCAGCTGAGAGAGCATGTCTTCGAGGAGATCGCACAATACCGCGAGAAGTCCCTTCAAGACGCCGTCGGTGACCTCGACGCAGACCCATACCTCCAAACCTACTTCGCCACCGTTGTTGACGTGTTCGGGCGAGATGCGCTGCCGGATCTCGTGCCGAACGCCGCCGTGCACGGAATCGCGGCATGGTGCTGGCGCAACGACACCGAGGTGGAGGCGTGGCACGTGCCGGATGACGTGCTTATGGCCAGGATCAACATCGCGGTCACCAAGAAGATCTCCGACTACGTCGACCCGTACGAGGGCGTCGACTGGCCCGGCCTTGAGACAGCTCTGACCGATTCAGAGTGGACGCTCCCAGACGGGAGAGCGATCTCCGGCCTGTTCGGAGAGGGATGGCAGGAAGTTCGTGACTCCGTAAGCGAAAAACTCACGACGTGGCGACGTCTGGACGAGGATCTGCTCGGACCAGCGGCAACGTTGCGGTTGCTGACGATTGGCGGCTCGACCAGCTACACGTGGACGTGGTGGGGGCAAGGCCGGTGGGCAGCTGTGTGCCGCGCCATCGTCGAAGACGCTGTCGCTGGCGGCATCATTCTTCCTGCGCCCTATGACGGCCTTGGTTCAGAACGTTTCATCGCCGACCTCGCAGAGCCGGATCAGCTCGACGACGAGGCACTGGAATGGCTAATTGACATGCCTGCCGCCGACGTCGACGGGCCCCGCGGACTGCGGTTCCACGACGCCAGCAAGCCCATCTCGCGCATCGTGGAACCAGTCGACTGGGATCTGGAGTGAAATTCGGATTTCAGGTCCGCCGCGGACCTCGAAAGATCGCAACTCGGTCGACTTGGTTCACCCAGATGATCTGCGGCAACTGTATGCCGCCTTTCGGACATGGTGCGCTCAGCGTGGATCAACAGCCCTTTTTCCTCGCTGAGCTGCGCCTTGAACCTAAAGCCGATGTGCACGCACCCAGCGTCACGGATGCGAGACGAAGCCCTGACGGAGCACCTGAGTGCATGCCCGAACATCATCTGAGTGGATCTTAATTTCAGTTGTTTCGCCTGGTGAGGCGTGGTGCCCCTGGAGCGACTCGAACGCTCACTGTACAGATTTTGAGTCTGCTGCCTCTGCCGATTGGGCTACAGGGGCGCACCGGGTAGCAGTGTACGTGGTGGTGCTGATCATATCGGACGGGGTGCGGGGGTGGGCGTGCGGCCGACGTTGGTGGTGGTGAGCGGGCCGGCGGGGGCGGGGAAGACGACGTTGGCGCATGAGCTGGCGAAGCGCATCGGGTGTCCGGCGGTGTGCCGGGATGAGATCAAGGAGGGGATGGTGCATGCGGCGCCGCGCGCACCAAGGGATGAGCTGAGCCTGAAGGCGCTGGGGGCCTTCTTCGGGGTGGTGGAGCACCTGCTGCGGGCGGGGGTGACGACGGTGGCGGAGGCGGCGTTCCAGGATCGGTTATGGCGGCCTGGGCTGGAGCCGCTACGGGACATAGCGGACGTCAAGGTCGTGCACTGCGTGGTGGATGCGGAAGTGGCGATGGAGCGCAGGGTGCGGAGGTGGCGGGAGAACCCGGTACGGCGGGCGCACGAGGACGAGCCGGTGGAGCTTGGGGAGTTTGAGCGGGTCACAACCACTGCGCCGTGGATGGAGGTGGACACGACGGACGGGTATCGGCCGGGGTTGGAGAGCGTGGTGGCGTTCGTCGGCTTGCGGGGGCCGGAGCTGGGCTGAAACGATCAGGATCGGGTGGCGTTTACGTGATCGTCCCGTTGGTAACTACCCACTCGGCAGCCACCCTGAGGAGACGACATGCAGCCGTGGCCGGGTCATTCTTATCCGTTGGGTGCGAGCTACGACGGCACAGGCACGAACTTCGCGTTGTTCTCGAGCGTCGCCACGAAGGTGGAGCTCTGCCTGTTCGACGAGGCGGGCGCGGAGACGCGGGTGCGGTTGCACGAGGTGGACGCCTTCGTGTGGCACGGCTACCTGCCGCACGTGGTGCCGGGGCAGCGGTACGGGTACCGGGTTCACGGGCCGCATGAGCCGGAGTTCGGGCTGCGGTGCAACCCAAACAAGCTGCTGCTGGATCCGTACGCGAAGGCGGTGGACGGGCAGCTGGAGTGGCACGAAGCGCTGTTCGACTACCGATTCGACGATCCCGATCAAGTCAACGAGCTGGACTCGGCGCCGTATGTGCCGAAAGCGGTGGTGATCAACCCGTTCTTCGACTGGTCGGAGGATCGGGCGCCGCGGACGGCCTACCACAAGTCGGTGATCTACGAGGCGCATGTGCGCGGGCTGACGATCGACCACCCGGACGTCCCGATGGAGCTGCGCGGCACGTACGCGGGCCTGGCGCACCCGGTGATGATCGACTACCTGACGAAGCTCGGGGTGACGGCGGTCGAGTTGATGCCGGTGCACCAGTTCATCCCGGAGCACTCGCTGGCGGAGCGCGGGCTGACGAACTACTGGGGCTACAACACCTTGGGCTTCTTCGCGCCGCACGACGCGTACGCCTCGCAAACGGTGCAGGGCAGCCAGGTGCAGGAGTTCAAGGCGATGGTGCGCTCGCTGCACCAAGCGGGCATCGAGGTCATCCTGGACGTGGTCTACAACCACACCGCGGAGGGCAACCACCTCGGGCCGACGTTGAGCCTGCGCGGGATCGACAACACCGCCTACTACCGGTTGGTGGAGGACGATCAGCGCTACTACATGGACTACACGGGCACGGGGAACTCGCTGAACGCCCGTGATCCGCACACGTTGCAGCTGATCATGGACTCGTTGCGGTACTGGGTAACGGAAATGCACGTGGACGGGTTCCGCTTCGACCTGGCCTCGACGTTGGCGCGCGAGTTCTACGACGTGGACCGGCTGAGCGCGTTCTTCGACATCGTGCAGCAGGACCCGATCATCAGCAGGGCCAAGCTGATCGCGGAGCCGTGGGACGTCGGGCCCGGCGGCTACCAGGTGGGCAACTTCCCTCCACTGTGGACGGAGTGGAACGGGAAGTACCGCGACACGGTGCGCGACTTCTGGCGCGGGGAGCCGGCGACGCTGGGCGAGTTCGCCTCGCGGATCACGGGTTCGTCGGATCTGTACCAGGACGACGGGCGCAAGCCGTTCGCCTCGATCAACTTCGTGACGGCGCACGACGGGTTCACCTTGGCCGACCTGGTGTCGTACAACGAGCGGCACAACGAGGACAACGGCGAGGACAACAACGACGGGCATTCGGACAACCGGTCGTGGAACTGCGGGGTGGAGGGGCCGACCGACGACGAGGACGTGAACGCGTTGCGGCGCAGGCAGGTCCGCAACTTCATCGCGACGCTCGCGGTGTCGCAGGGTGTGCCGATGTTCTCGCACGGCGATGAGATCGGGCGGACGCAGCGCGGGAACAACAACGCCTACTGCCAGAACAACGAGCTGAGCTGGGTGGACTGGAAGCGGGCCGCCGAAAACGACGATCTGTACGCGTTCACGTCGTCGATGTTGGAGTTGCGGCGCACGCATCCGGTATTCCGGCGGCAGAGGTTCTTCCGGGGACGGCCGTTGCGGCGCGGGGACGAGTTGCGCGATATCGCCTGGTTCACGCCGTCCGGGCGGGAAATGACTGATGAGGACTGGGAAGCCGGTTTCGGCAAGTGCGTCATCGTCTTCCTGAACGGCGACGGGCTGACGGATCGGGACGAGCGCGGTGAGCTGGTCACCGATGACTCGTTCCTGTTGTGCTTCAACGGACATGACGGGGAGATCGAGGTGACCGTGCCTGACGGCAGCCACGGTGAGGAGTGGGCGGTCGTGGTGGACACCGTGACGGGCGAGGTGTTCGCGGACGAGCGGTCCTCGCCGAACCACGCGGTGCTGGGCGGGCAGCGGATCACGCTCGCGGACCGGTCCCTCCTCGTGTTGCAGCGCACCCGATGAGCGCGGCGCCCAGTTCGACCTACCGCTTGCAGCTCGGTCCGGGCTGCACGTTCGCGGATGCGTCGGAACTCACGGAGTACCTGGATCTCCTCGGTGCGGGGGCGGTGTACGCGTCGCCGGTGTTGCAGGCGGCGCCGGGTTCCACGCACGGCTACGACGTTGCGGACGCGACGCGTGTCTCTGAGACGCTGGGCGGGGAAGAGCAGCGGCGACAGCTCGCGGAGCGGTTGCGCAAGCTCGGGATGGGCCTGGTCGTCGACGTGGTCCCGAACCACATGGGCGTGGCGAAGCCGGAGGCCAACGCCTGGTGGTGGGACGTGCTCAAGCACGGCCGGAATTCGGTGTACGCCAAGTACTTCGACATCGACTGGGGTCGTGGACCGATCCTGATCCCTGTGTTGGGCAGTGACGACGCGGAGGACGATCTGCGTGTTGAGGACGACCGGCTCGTGTACTACGAGCACGTTTTCCCGCTCGCGCCGGGCACTGGTGAGGGTTCGGCGCGGGAGGTGCATGCGCGCCAGAACTATCGGTTGGTGTCGTGGCGGCGAGCCTCGGCTGAGCTGACCTACCGGCGGTTCTTCGACATCAACGAGCTGGCCGCGGTGCGTGTGGAGGACGCTGAGGTCTTCGAGGCAGCACATGCGGAGTTGCTGCGGTGGGTCGCCGCGGGCGAGGTCACGGGCCTGCGTATCGATCACCCGGACGGGCTGACGGCGCCGGGCGAGTACATGCGGCGACTGCGCGCGGCAGCACCGGATGCGTGGCTTGTGGTGGAGAAAATCCTTGCACCAGAAGAGGAACTGCCACCGTCGTGGCCGGTGGACGGAACGACGGGGTACGAGGCGCTGCGCGAGGTGTGCGGGCTGTTCATCGATCCTGCCGGGGAAGCCGCAGTGACCGCGCTCGCGGCGGAGGCCGGGGTTCCGGTCAGCGTCCACGAGGTCGAGCACGGCTGCAAGCGCACTGCCGCGAACGTGATGCTGCTGGCCGAAGTCAGGCGGATCGCACGACTGCTGCACGTCGACAACGCGGAAGCGGCCGTCGCGGAGTTGCTGGCCGCCTTCCCGGTGTACCGCAGTTACTTGCCGGAGGGCGACGGGCACCTTCAGGTGGCCGTGGACGCCGCGTGCCGGGCACGGCCGGAGCTGGCCGCGGCGATCACCTCGATCGGCGAGCGGATGCGTGCGGAGCCGGAAAGCGAGCTGACACAACGGGTTCAGCAGACCTCGGCGATGGTGATGGCCAAGGGCGTCGAGGACACCGCGGGCTACCGGCTGACGCGTTTCGCCGCGCTGAACGAGGTCGGCGGCGCGTTCGACCGGTTCGGCGTCGGGGTGGAGGAATTCCACGCGAAGTGGTCGGCACGGCAAGCGGGTTGGCCGCGCACGATGACAGCACTGTCCACTCATGACACCAAGCGCTCGGAGGATGTTCGCGCGCGGCTCGCGGTGCTCAGCGAGATTCCCGAGGAGTTCGCTGCGGCAGTGCGGCGGTGGACGGCAGAGCGAGCGCTGCCCGAGCCGACGCTGAACCTGTTGGCGTGGCAGACGCTCATCGGCGCGTGGCCGATCGACGTGGATCGGCTCGGCGGCTACTTGGCCAAGGCTGCAAAGGAAGCCAAGCTGCGCACCACGTGGATCGATCCGGACGAGGCGTTCGACGAGCAGGTGCAGCAGTGGGTTCGCGATGTGCTGGCGGACACGGAGCTCGTGGCGGACCTGGAAAGGCTGCTGGAGCTCGTTCGCGTGCCCGGGTGGTCGAACTCCTTGGGGCAGAAGCTTTTCCAGCTCGCCGGGCCGGGCGTTCCCGATGTGTACCAGGGAACGGAGCTGTGGGACTACTCGCTGGTCGACCCGGACAACCGGCGGCCGGTGGACTTCGAAGCGCGCCGGATGTTGTTGCGGCGCTTGGACACGGGCTGGTTGCCGGATCTGGACGAGCTGGGGTCGGCGAAACTCCTCGTCACCGCGCGGACGTTGCGGTTGCGGCGGGATCGGCCGGAGCTGTTCAGCGGCTATCGGGCGTTGCGGGCTGAGGGTGTCGCGGAGCGGCATGCGGTGGCTTTCGCACGCAGCAACGACTTGGTGGCCGTGGCGACCCGACTGCCGGTGGGGTTGGCCGC
Source organism: Allokutzneria sp. A3M-2-11 16 (assembly GCF_024213555.1). GTDB lineage: Bacteria > Actinomycetota > Actinomycetes > Mycobacteriales > Pseudonocardiaceae > Allokutzneria. Next base: position 376,218 of record NZ_JANAVO010000004.1, read on the forward strand.
CGCCGGGGGCTGGGGCGACACGAGGCTGCCGTTGTTCGACGGCACGTGGACCGATGTGATCACCGGGCGCGCCGTGGACTCGCGTGCTCCCCTGCTGGCGGATCTGCTCAGCCCTTACCCTGTGGCATTGCTTGTGAGGAAACATGATTGAGGTCTGGGCCCCGGAGCGCGAACGCGTGCGTGCGGTGGTGGGTGAGGCGACGGTCGAGCTGCGGCGTGGGGACAACGGGTGGTGGCGCGGGGACGCGCCTGACACAGGTGACTACGCGTTCCTGCTGGACGACGACACCACCGAGCAGCCGGACCCGCGATCGCCGTGGCAGCCCAACGGGGTCTTCGGCCGATCACGGCGGTACGACCACGATGCTTTCGTGTGGACCGACCAGGACTGGACCGGGCGGGCGTTGCCAGGCGCGGTGATCTACGAGCTGCACATCGGCACGTTCACCGCCGAGGGCACCTTCGACGCGGCGATCGAGCGCCTGGATCACTTGGTGGACCTGGGAATCGACCTCGTCGAGGTGCTGCCGGTCAACGCCTTCGACGGACCGCACGGGTGGGGCTACGACGGCGTGCTCTGGTACGCGGTGCACGAGCCTTACGGCGGGCCGGACGGGTTCAAGCGCTTCGTCGACGCGTGCCACCGACGCGGGCTGGGCGTGCTGCTTGACGTGGTGCACAACCATTTGGGGCCGTCCGGGGCGAATCTGGAGCGCTTCGGGCCGTACTTCGCCGGGCAGAACATCTGGGGCGCCTCACTGAACCTGGACGGGCCGGGCTCGGACGAGGTGCGGCGCTATGTGCTGGACAACGCGCTGGGCTGGCTGAGGGACTTCCACCTCGACGGGCTGCGGCTCGACGCGGTGCACGCGCTGGTCGATCGGAGCGCGACGCACCTGCTGGAGCAGCTGGCCGAGGAGACCGAGGTGCTGTCGGCGCACGTCGGCAGGCCGTTGTCGCTGATCGCGGAGTCCGACCTGAACGACGCCAAGCTGGTGACCTCGCGCGAGGCGGGCGGCTTCGGGCTGGGCGCGCAGTGGAGCGACGACCTGCACCACTGCCTGCACACGGCGCTGACCGGCGAGCGGCAGGGCTACTACGCGGACTTCGGGTCGCTGGAGTCGCTGGCGAACACGCTGCGCGGGGTGTTCTTCCACGCGGGCACCTGGTCGTCGTTCCGCGGCCGCGCGCACGGAAGGCCGGTGGACACGCGGCGCCAACCGGGGCACCGGTTCCTGGCGTACACGCAGAACCACGACCAGATCGGCAACCGGGCGACCGGTGACCGGCTGGCGGCGACCCTGTCCCCCGGGCTGCTGGGGTGCGCGGCCGCGATCGTGCTCGGCTCGCCGTACACGCCGATGTTGTTCATGGGCGAGGAGTGGGGCGCGAGCACGCCGTGGCAGTTCTTCGCCTCCTTCCCCGACCCGGGGCTGGCCGAGGCGGTGCGCACCGGGCGGCGGCGGGAGTTCGGCGAGCACGGCTGGGGCGAGGCCGATGTCCCCGATCCGATGGACACCGCGACATTCGAACGTTCGAAGTTGCGGTGGGAGGAAGCCCGTGAAGGACATCACCGCGAGCTCCTGGAGACCTACCGGGCCCTGCTGCGGCTGCGGCGGGAGCACTCGGAGCTGACCGACCCGCGACTGCACCTGCTGCGCGTCGATCACGACGAGGACGCCCGGTGGTTGGTGCTGCACAGGGGTTCTCTGCGCGTGGTGTGCAATCTCGGCGCGGAAGCCGTGGACATTCCGCTGCCCGAGGCGCGCCGGACGTTGCTCCATAACGGTGAAGCGGTCCTCAAGGGGGAAACACTTCGCCTCTCTCCGGAAACTTTCGCGATCGTGGCGTGTGATTGACGGGTGAAACACCCGTTTAGCGACGGATCGTGCACTTGCGCAGGTAGCGGGCCCGGCCGAGAAGAAGTCAAATGGTCCGGTAGTTTCGCGCCGCGCGCAGATCAGGCATGATTCGTTGCCGATACGTGATGTGCGGATCGCGGTCGGTGACGCCGGGAACGGATGAGAGGTCTCAATGAACTCACGGGGCCCGAAACCACTTCCCCGCAAGGCGTGGCTGGTCTACCTGCTGATCGGTCTGGCCGCGGTCGGCGGCTACTACCTGATCCCGGCGGAGGGCGGCGGCGTCTGGGGCCGCCTGATCACCTACTGCCTGCTGACCTCGTCGGCGGCGGTCGCGGTGTTCGTCGGGCTGTTCCGGTACCGGCCGCGGGTGTGGGTGCCGTGGCTGCTGCTCGGGCTGAGCCAGGTCATCTACGCCAGCGCGGACGCGACCTTCTACATCTCGCATTACATCTTCGGCAAGACCGGCTTCCCCGGGTACGCCGACCCGATCTACATCAGCCACTACCCGCTGGTCATCGCCGGTCTGCTGCTGCTGATCCGCAGGCGCAGCCCCGGTGGCGACCTGCCCGGCCTGCTGGACGCGGCCGTGCTCGCGGTCGTCGCGGCGATGCTGACCTGGCTGTACCTGATCGGCCCGCCGACGGTGTCGAACTCGCCCGCGCTGGTCCGGGCGTTCCTGATGACCTTCCCGCTGATGGACCTGGTCATGCTGGCCGTGGGCCTGCGGCTGCTGCTCGGCCCGGGTCAGCGCCCCGCGGCGTTCTCGCTGCTGTGCGCCAACCTGTTCGGGATCTTCGCGGCGGACACGATCTACAGCCTGATGCGGCTGGGCGAGAACTACTGGGTGGGCAACTTCATCGACGCGATCTGGCTGGCGGGCAACCTCGCGCTCGGGGCGGCGGCGCTGCACCCGACGATGACCCAGCTCGCCGACCGCGCGCCGAACGTGGACAAGCACCTCGGCGCGTCCCGGATCGCGGTGCTGATCGGCGCGGCCCTGGTGGCGCCGGTGACGCTGCTGGTGCAGAACGCCAACGGCTCGCTGCACGACATCCCGGTGATCGCGATCGCCTGCGCGCTGCTGTTCCTGCTGGTCATCGCGCGGTTGGCGGACCTGGTCTCGGACCAGCGGCGGCTGGCCATCACCGATCCGCTGACCAAGCTGCACACCCGGCGCTTCTTCGAGGCGCAGCTGCCGCTGGAGGTGGGTCGCGCGCAGCGCGGCGAGGCCGCGTTCGCCGTGCTGATCATCGACGTCGACCACTTCAAGTCGATCAACGACCACTACGGGCACCCCGCTGGCGACCAGGCGCTGATCGAGATCTCCACGCGGTTGCGCAAGGCCACCAGGGCCGGGGACGTGCTGGCCCGCTACGGCGGCGAGGAGTTCGCGCTGCTGGCCCGCGACACCGAGCTGGAGGAGCTGCCCAAGATCGCCGAGCGGCTGCGGCACCAGGTGGCCAGCAGCCCGATCGCGGTGTCGGAGGAGACCTGGCTGGCGGTCACCGTGTCGGTGGGCATCGCCGCGTACCCGCTGCACGGGACCCGGCCGGACGAGCTGATCGCGATCGCCGACCGGGCGCTGTACTCGGCCAAAGCCAGGGGCCGCGACCGGGTGGTGATCGGCACCGCGCCCGAGCTGGGCCCGGGGCTCGGCGAGCACACCGGCATGATCGACTACCTCGGGCACCTGGCCGACGAGGTGGACGCGATGCTGTCGACCTACGAGCACAGCCGGGCGATCGCGCGGTGGGCGCGGCTGCTCTCCGCCGAGCTCGGGCACGACGAGGCCGGGGTGCGCTGCGCCGAGCTGGCCGGGCGCCTGCACGACGTCGGCAAGATCGTGATCCCGCCGGAGGTGCTGGCCAAGCCCGCGCGGCTGTCGGCGCAGGAGTGGGAGCTGATGCGGCAGCACCCGGACAGCGGCTACCGGATGGTGTCTGCGGTCCCGGGCTGCGAGGCGGTCGCGGAGATCGTCCGCCAGCACCACGAGCGGCCGGACGGCACCGGCTACCCGCGGCGGCTGCGCGATTCGGAGATCAAGATCGAGGCGAAGATCATCGCGGTCTGCGACGCGTGGGCGGCGATGCTGTCGGACCGCCCGTACCAGACGGCGCTGACCGAGGACCAGGCTCGGCAGGAGCTGCTGAACGGGCGCGGCACCCAGTTCGACCCCGCGGTGGTGGCGCTGTTCCTGGAACTCCAGGAGAAGGGAACCGTCGGTGACCTGCGGCGGCTCCGCTCGCACTCCGCGACGCGCCGCCAGACCAACGCCTAGCTCGGCCGGGTTGGGGCGTCTTCAAGTACCCCGGACCCCCGCTCCAGCGACCGCTAACCGCACCTAACCCCCGAGGTCCGGTAGGGGGTTAGGTGCGGTTAGCGGTGATTTTTGGTGGGGTTCGTTGTACTTGAAGACGTCCCAACCACTGGGCGTCAGGTTTCGAGGTCGGCGAGGGTGTTCCAGAACTGGTGCTCGTAGTGCTGGAGCAGGCGGATCTGGTCCTCGACGGCTTCGCCGGTCCAGCCCGCCGCGAGGCCCGCGTCGACGGCGGCGGTGGCCAGCTGGGCGCCCGAAGGATCGGGGTCGGCGAAGAGGTCGAAGAAGCCGCAGCCCTCGTCGTCGAAGCCGTAGTGCTCGCGCAGCCCCCGCGACGCCGAAGCGCAGTAGCCGCCCCAGCCGCCGAACCCGGCGACGAGCGTGACCAGCACGTCCAGCGGGTCACCGTTGAGCGCGAGCGAGGCGACGTAGGACGGGTAGGACTGGCAGCCGGGCTGCGTCCGGTAGGCGCGCACCGCGTCGGCGTCCATGCCGCAGTGCCTTGCGAGCACGGCGACCCGCTCCAGTGCGACGGCCTCACCGGCCGCGAGCCCGGAGAAGAACTGCCGGGCGTTGGGCTCGTCGGCGCGCGCGGCCAGGGTGAGGAACGCGCGCCAGTCGCTGGTGATCACGCGGTGCTGCTCGGCGGCGAGCTTGCCGATCACCGACAACGGCGCCTGCCCGCTCGCGATCAGCCGGATCAGACGGTTCTCCCCGCCGCCCTCGTCGAACTGCCGTTGGGCCGCGGCCAGCCGCTCGTCTGCCGATCCGGTCATCGCCTGCCTTCTCCCTGAATCGTCGCCGGGCGGGAAATCCATTGGGGGCAGCGTATGTCAGCGCGCGCACTCCCTCCTGTCGAAGGTCGGCCTTATCGAAGGATTCACGGGCCAGCGCGACGGAATTGGCCGTTGACCGCGCGGCACCGCACGGCGAAGGCTGGGAGTGCCACTGAAAGGGGTAATCCGTGCCGCCGTTTCCCGACGAGAGCCTCGAATTGCTCGAACTGGTCGCGAGCTACCAACAGAAACTCCTCACCGCTCCGCCCGACGCGCTGGTCCGGCCGGAGGCGACGGAATCGGGACTGCCGCCGGGCGACCTCGCGCTGCCGGAGCACGGGCTCGGTGCGGCCGAGGCGGTGACCGAGCTGTCGGAGCGGCTGCTGGAGACGGCGATCCGCTCGGCCGGGCCGCGGTTCTTCCACTTCGTCATCGGCGGGGTGACCCCGGCCGCGCTGGCCGCGGACATGCTCACGTCCACGGCCGACCAGAACACCGGCATGTGGGTCAGCTCGCCGATCGGCGCGCACACGGAGGTCCTCGCGCTGCGCTGGTTGCGGGAGCTCTTCGGCTTGCCCGCGGCGTGGTCCGGGGTGCTCACCTCCGGCGCGACGATGGCGAACTTCGTCGGGCTCGCCTCCGCTCGCCGCTGGTGGGGCGCCAAGCACGGGGTCGACGTGGACGTGGAGGGCCTGTCCGGACTGCCGCGGGTTCCCGTTCTGGCGAGCGGACATCTGCACTCCAGCGCGGTGAAGTCGTTGGGAATGCTGGGGATCGGCCGCTCGTCGGTGCGCTTCCACCGCCGCGAGGACGGCAGCGTCGACCTGGCCGGGATGCGCGCGGACCTGGCCTCGCTCGGCGGCGCCCCGGCGATCATCTCGGCCAGCGCGGGCGAGGTGAACGCCGGCGCGTTCGACCCGATCTCCGAGCTGGCCGACCTCGCCGAGGAGTTCGGCGCCTGGCTGCACGTGGACGGCGCCTTCGGCCTGTTCGCCGCCGTTTCCGAGCGGACGCGGCACTTGGTCGCCGGTGTGGAAAGGGCCAACTCGGTCGGTTCGGACGGGCACAAGTGGCTGAACGTGCCCTACGACTGCGGTTTCGCGTTCGTGCGCCACCCGGAGCTGCTCGGGCCGATCTTCACCAACACGGCCGCCTACCTGCCCGGGGTGGAGCTGGAGCGACCCAACTACGGCAACCTCGGACCGGAGAGTTCGCGCCGCGCAAGGGCATTCGCGGTCTGGGCGACGCTCGCCGCCTACGGCCGGTCCGGGTACCGGAGGATGGTCGAGCGGCACCTCGACCTCGCGCAGCAGCTCGCCGAGCGCGTCCGCCGCGAGCCGTCGCTCGAGCTGCTCGCCGACGTGCCGCTCAACATCGTGTGCTTCCGCTACCACCCGGACGACGTCGCCGAGAACGAGCTGGACGCGCTCAACTCCGCCATCGCCGAGGCGGTGATCACCGATGGGCGCGTGCACTTCGGCTCGACCACCCACCGCGGCATGGTGGCGTTCCGGCCCGCCATCGTGAACTGGCGGACCGGACCCGCCGACATCGACCTCATCGTCGAGGTGGTGCTCGACCTAGCCGAGCGCGTTCGCCAGGTCGGCCCATAGGTCTTCGGCGTGCTCGATGCCCACCGACATCCGGATGGTGCCCTCGGTGATGCCCGCCGCAGCGAGACCGGCCGCGTCGAGCTGCCGATGCGTGCTTGAAGATGGTTGCACCACAAGGGTTTCGACCCCGCCGAGGGAGACCGCGAGCGTGGCGATGCGGATGCGTTCCAGGAACCGGACCGCGCCCTCGTGCCCCTCGGCGATGTCGAAGCTCACCAGCGAGCCGAAGTCGCCGAGCAGCTTGGTTGCGGTCTCGTGATCGGGATGGCTCGCCAAGCCCGGCCAGCGCACCGCGCCGATCGCGGGGTGCTCGACGAGGCGTTCGGCGAGCACCCGCGCGTTGGCGCACTGCTTCGCTTGGCGCAGCGGCAAAGTCTGGAGTCCGCGCGCGGTCAGCCACGCCGCGAACGGGTCCGCCGATGCGCCGTAGTCGACCACCTGGTGCCAGGTCTCGCGGTGGTGCTCCTCCTCGGCGAACACCACGACACCGCCGATGATGTCGGAGTGCCCGCCGAGGAACTTCGTGCTGGAGTGCAGCACGATGTGCGCGCCGTGCTCCAGCGGCCTGCACAGCAACGGCGACGCGAAAGTGTTGTCCACCACCACTGTCAGCCCCGCGTCGCGCCCGATCCGGGCCAACGCGGGCAGGTCGTTGACGCGCGTGGTGGGGTTGGCGATGGTCTCCAGGTAGAGCAGCCGGGTGTTCGGGCGCAGCGCTTCGGTCAGCTCCGAAGCCGCGCCGGAGAAGTAGCTGACCTCCACGCCGAACCGCTCGGAAATATCGCGCAGGACCGAGACGGTGCCGCCGTAGAGTGCGCTCTGCACGACCACGTGGTCGCCGGAGCGCAGCCGGGCCAGCAGCACCGAGCTGATCGCGCCCATGCCCGAGGCGGTGGCCACCGCGGCGACCCCGCCTTCGAGGTCGGCGACCGCTCTTTCGAGCGCGCGCGTGGTCGGGTTGCCGTACCTGCTGTAGGCGAACGAGCCGTCCGGTCCGGCCAGCGAGTCGGCGAGGCTCTCGGAATCGGTGAAGGCGAAGCTGGAGGTCTGGAAGATCGGCAGGCTCAGCGGCCGGACCCCTTCCAGGTGCGGTGCACGGATGTGCACGGCACGGGTGCTGGGGTCGACTGCATCATGATCGGCGTCGTACCGTGAGGAACCCATTCCAAGAGCTTCACGACCGGGCCCGGTTGACCGGCAGCACCAATCAGGGCCAATTGGTGTGCCGATGAGAATCCTGTCCTGCGAGGAGCTGGTGACGCTGCTGGGCCGCTGGTCCGGCGGGCGTGGCGCGCTCTACCTCTTACTGGCCGCCAGGCTGCGCTTCCTCATCGACGAGGGGCAGATCCGGGCGGGCACCACCCTGCCGACCGACCGCGCGCTCGCGCTGGCCCTCGCCGTCGGCCGCAGCACGATCATCTCCGCCTACGACGTGCTGCGCCAGGAAGGGCGGATAGTCCGCAGGCAGGGCAGCGGCACCCAGGTCGCCGACGCCCGCGTCCCGGCCGCCCCGACCGGCGCCGAGGGCAGCATGAACACGCTGTTCCTGCACTTGATGGAGCCGCCGGACGACATCGTGCAGCTCGGCTGCGCGGCCCCGGCCGCTCCCCCGCCCGAGCTGGCCGATGCCTACCGCCGGGCGCTGGACGGTTTCGTCAGCGACCCCGGCGGGGACATCGGCTATCACCCGGCCGGGCTAGGTGAGCTGCGGGCGGCGATCGCGCGGCGCTACACCGCGCGCGGAGTGCCCACCGGCGCCGAGCAGGTCATGATCACCACCGGCGCGCAGCAGGCGCTCGCGCTGATCACCAGCACGTTCCTCACCACGGGCGACGGTGTGGTGTGCGAGACGCCGAGCTACCCGGGGGCACTGGAGCTCTTCCGCGACACCGGCGCGGTGATCAGCGCGGCGGAGTGCGGGCCGGACGGGCTGGACCACGCGGAGTTCCTGCGGCTGCTCGCCCGCGAACGCACCCGGTTGGGCTACCTCATCCCGACGCACCAGAACCCGACCGGGGCGGTGCTGCCGCCGTTGCTGCGACGGCACATCGTGCTGCGCGCGGCCGAGCTGGGCGTGCCGTTGGTGGAGGACGAGGCGCTGGCGGAGCTGGGCTTCGACGACGTCGTGCCGCCGTCGCTGGCGAGCTACGCGCCGGACGGCGACATCCTCACGGTGGGATCGCTGAGCAAGCTGGTCTGGGGCGGGTTGCGGATCGGCTGGGTGCGCGGCCCCGCGGCCCGGATCGCCCGGCTGGCGCGAGTGAAGGCGCTGCACGACATGGGCAGTTCGGTGCTCCCGCAGCGCGCGGTGCTGGAGCTGCTGCCGCAGCTGCCAGAGCTGCGCGCACGGCGGGTGGCGGAGCTGCGCAGGTGCCACGACCGGCTGCGCGAACGGTTGGCGGCGCGGCTGCCGGAGTGGACGCCGCGGCCGGTGACCGGCGGGCAGACCCTGTGGGTGCGGTTGCCGCACGGCAGCGCGTCGGCCTTCGCCCAGATCGCCCTGCGCCAAGGGATCGCACTGCTGGCCAGCCCCGGTTTCTCCGCGCGCGGAGACTGCGACGACCACCTGCGCATCCCGTTCCTCAGCGCTCCCGAGGAGCTGACCGCGGTGGTGGACCGGCTGGCCGACGTGTGGCAGCGGTTCGCCGCTAACAGACCTTCAACGGTAATTGGTGAAGTGTTGACGACTCCTGGGGCGCCGACAAAGGTCTGAAGACGTCGAGTGTCGGTTCTCCAGGAGGTCACCGATGTCCGTTTCCCCTGCCTTACGCGCGGCGGTCCTCGTGGCCGTCGCCGCGCTCGCGCTGCCGACCACCGGCGCCGCCGCTCCTGATCCCGGCCGCCAGGGCGACTACGCCGCGGCGGCCAAGGAGTTCGGCGTTCCGGAGAGCGTGCTGCTGGGGGTGTCGTTCCTGGAATCGCGGTGGGACACCAACGCGGGCGCTCCGAGCCGCGGCGCGGGCTACGGCCCGATGCACCTGACGGACGCCGCGGCCCTCGATGTGGACGAGCACGACCACCACGGCTCGGACGCCGAGGACCCGCGCGGTGATCTGCGGCGGCCCCTCAAGGCAGTGGACAGCGTGCCTCAGCAGGCCGTTCCGGCTGAGCTGCGGACGATCGAAGCGGCGGAGCGGTTGACCGGCGTCGACCGCGCGGTGCTGCGGACCAACGCACGGCAGAACATCCGCGGCGGCGCGGCGTTGCTCGCTTCGCACCACCGCGCTGTCGGCGATTGGTACGGCGCGGTCGCGAAGTACAGCGGCGCCAAGGACACCGGGACCGCGAAGCGCTTCGCCGACGACGTCTTCGAGGTGATCCGTTCGGGGGAAGCGCGCACCACCGACGACGGGCACGCGGTGCGGCTGAGCGCCGTGGACCTCAAGGCGGACACCGGGATCATCGACCGGATGGGCTTGAAACCCAGTGCTCCCAACGAGACCGAGTGCCCGACCGATCTCGGCTGCGAGTGGCTCCCGGCGGCCTACGAGCACCACACGCCGACCGATCCGGAGAAGTACGGCAACCACGACAAGGCGAACCGGCCCGTGGACATGCCGATCAAGTACATCATCATCCACGACACCGAGGGCTACTGGGACACCACGCTCCGGCTGATCAAGGACCCGAAGTGGGTGAGCTGGCAGTACTCGCTGCGCTCCTCCGACGGCCACATCGCCCAGCACGTCAAGGCGAAGGACGTCGCGTGGCACGCGGGCAACTGGTACGTCAACACGCACTCGATCGGCCTTGAGCACGAAGGGTTCGCGGCGAAGGGCACCTGGTACACCGAGGCGATGTACCGGACCTCCGCGCGGCTCGTGCGGTACCTGGCGCTCAAGCACAACGTTCCACTGGACCGCGCGCACATCCTCGGCCACGACAACGTTCCCGGGGTCGCGCCCGCCAAGGTCCGCGGCATGCACTGGGATCCGGGCCCCTACTGGGACTGGGCGCACTACTTCGACCTGCTGAAGGCGCCGTTCACCGCGCGCGGCGGCAAGAACTCCGGCATCGTCACGATCAAGCCGAACTACGCAACGAACCACCCGCCGATGTACGGCTGCGACAGCAAGAAGCCCGCCGAGATCTGCCCGACCCGTGGCACCACAACGGTTTTCCTGCACACCGAACCGCGCGCGGACGCCCCGCTGGTCAAGGACATCGGTCTGCGCCCGGACGGCAGCAACAGCACTCGGCAGGTCAGCGACATCGGCGGCCGCGTCGACACCGGCCAGCGGTTCGCCGTCGCCGACCACTCCGGGGACTGGACCGCCGTGTGGTACCTCGGCCAGAAAGCGTGGTTCCACAACCCGTCCAGCGCTCCGGCCGCCGTGCCCGGCACCGGATTCGTGGTGACTCCGCGCCCAGGCCGTGCTTCGGTCCCGGTCTTCGGCATCGCCTATCCGGAGGCTTCGGCCTACGAGGGCACCGGTGTCCCCGTGCAGACCGTGGAACCGTTGCAGTACACCATGTTGCCCGGTCAGCGGTATGTGGCCGGTGATCTCGCGGTGCCCACCGAGTACTACTTCGCCAAGGAGTGGGCCGGCCCGCGCGTCGTCGTGCGCGGCAAGGAGCGCTACTACCAGGTGTTCTTCGGCCACCGCGTCGCCTACGTGAAGGCCGCCGACGTCCACGTGCTCCCGGGCGCCATCGGAGCTCCGCGCTAGGGGCAGTGCGGCATTCGCTGCGTTCGGCGCAACGAATGCCGCACTGGCTTCACTTCGGGTCGAGCAGGTCGGCGACGATGCGTCCGACCTGGTCGGCCTCGATGAGCAGGCCGTCATGGCCGTGGTCGGAGTGGATCACCTGGAGCGGCCCCGCCGTGGCGATGTGGTCGGCGAGGAACTGCTGCTGCTCCAAGGGGTAGAGGCGGTCGCTGTCCACTCCGGCGACGGCGATCCGCGCGGTGATCCGGCTCAGCGCCGCCTCGACGCCGCCCCGGTCCTTGCCGACGTTGTGGCTCATCATGGCCCGCGTCAGGGCGACGTAGGTCCCAGCGTCGAAGCGCCGCAACAGCTTCCGCGCACTGTGGTCCAAATAGGACTCAAGGGCGAAGCGGTCCTCACCGGGCTGGCGCGTCTGGCCGAACCGCACTTCCAGCTCGGCCGGGGTGCGGTAGGTGGTGTGCGCGATCCGCCTGGCGACGCTGAGCCCGAGGTGCGGGCCCACCTCTTCGTCGTAGTAGTCCCCGCCGCGCCAGGCGGGATCGCTGTAGATGGCGCTCAACTGCGTGTAGCACCAGGCGATCTGCTCGGCCGACGCGGCCGCGGTACCGGCGAGCAGCAGCGCGGAGTCCACCCGATCGGGTTGGTCGACGGCCCACTCCAGCGTCCGCATGCAGCCCAGGGAGCCGCCGATCACCGCGGCCCAGCGCCGCACACCGAGCTCGTCGGCGAGATGCGCCTCGGCCCGGACCATGTCCCGCACGGACAGCTCCGGGAACCGGCTGCCCCACGGTTTCCCTTGCGGGTCAAGGGAAGACGGCCCGGTGCTGCCCTGACAACCGCCGAGCGCGTTGGCGCAGACGACGAACCAGCGGTCGGGGTCGATCGTGCGCCCCTCCCCGACCAGACCGTTCCACCACCCCGGATCGGACTCGCCGCCCGTCACGTGGCTGTCCCCGGTGAGCGCGTGCTCCACCAGGACCGCGTTGCCGCCGTCCGGGGCCAGCGTTCCCCACGTCTCGTAGGCCAGCTTCCCCCCGAGCAGGACTCCGCCGGACTGGAGCGGGAACGGGTCGGGCAACGCGAGGAACTTCCGGTGTCCGACGGGGTCCCCGTCCCGCCACGCGTTCGTGACGGGAGGGGTGGTGGACACGTCCGGGCGCACCAGGGTCATTGACTCAACGCCGCCTTCGCCGCACGGAAACCCGATTCACAATCGGCTTTCAGGTTTTCGGAGAGCTGACTGTGGTTGGTGCTCACTGGGCGCGCGACCGCGCCGCGCACATCGCCGATGTTGACCAAGTGGCTGAACAACTCCAACCCATTCACGAATGCGCGTCGCATCCACATCGTCGCGAAGCCCGAAAACTACCACCGCCCCCGCATCGCGCGGGAGGCACCACCGCGCCAACTCGGACCGCGCTGTCCGCGAGCGCCTACCCGTCGCTCAACGACGTCTCGACTCCATACAGCAGAAAGAAAGCATTGAACGCGGAGAGCGCTCACTGGTCGTGGGGGGTCGACCTCAGCAAAGCCCTTTCGAGGAGCACAGATGTCTTCGTCCGAAGTCGTCGACGCGCTCCTGGACGCCTTCAACTTCCGCACCACCAGACCACCCCGGAAATCCGCGCGCTACGAGGACCCGCGGTGGAACGCCGACCGGCACTGCCCCGTGCTCGACCTGTTCCGTGCGGAACTCCCGACCCGCATGGCCTGGCACTCTGACCCGGCGACCATCTCAGGCGTCTGCCCAAATCCGGCCTGGTTTGCCAGGCCCGCAAATCCACTCGGACTAGCCTGTGTTGACGATCAAGCGTCCGCACGGGGGGTCCGGTGGCTCTGGTTCGACGAAGCGCTCAGCAACTGCTGTCCGAGGCTGTGGCGGGGCGGTTGCACCTCGAACTCGCGGAGAAGGCGCGGGTCAGCTTCGAGTCGGGGGTCGGCGCGTCGGAAATCCGGTCCTGGGAGAAGAGCCTGCCCGTGTTCCTCGCGGACGTGGTGGACGCGGGCCTGGGCCACGTCGAGGTCCTGCTCGAGCACAAGCTGCCGCACAATCCCAAGCGTGTGGACGTGATCCTGTGCGGCACGCATCCGAAGCAGGGCACGCCTTCCTACGCGGTCGTCGAACTCAAGCAGTGGTCCACTGTGGACGAAACCGATGGTGACCTGGTCGTCATCCCTCAGTACTCACAGCCGGTGCTGCACCCTGCGGACCAGGTCCGTGGCTACTGCGAGTACCTGATCGACTCGACTCCCGCGCTGGCCGAGCGTCCCGGCGCGCTGCACGGCTTCGCCTACCTTCACAACGCCAGAGAGAGCGGGGTCTGGCGGATTTCGAACTACAAACTGGACCAGCACGGACAGCTGTACACGTTGGACACCAGGACGCAGCTGATCGACAAGCTCAAGGCGGTGCTGGACCCGGACCCGGGAAGCCGCGCCGCGGCGCGCACCGCGGCGGAGGAGTTCCTCTCGTTCAAGCACGCCCCGTCCAAGCCACTGCTGGACCGGGTCGCCGTGGAGGTCGGAGACCGCGAGCTGTTCGTCCTGCTCGACGAGCAGCAAGTGGCGTTCAGCCTCGTGAAGCAGGCCGTCGAACGCGCACGCACCGCCAGGCAGCAGACAGTGGTCGTCATCCTCGGCGGCCCCGGCTCAGGCAAGAGCGTGATCGCGCTGAGCCTGCTGGGTGAGCTGGCGAGGCAGGGGCGGCGCGTTTACCACGCGACCGGCTCCAGCGCCTTCACGAAGACCCTGCGGAAGCTGGTCAAGGACCGCAACGGCGCGATCTTCAAGTACTTCAACAGCTTCATGGACGCGGAAGCCCAGTCGCTCGACATGATCGTCTGCGACGAGGCGCACCGCATCCGGGAGACCAGTGCCAACCGCTTCACCCGCAGGGCCGTCCGGGACAAGGCCCGTCGCCAGGTCAACGAGCTGATCGACGTCGCACGCGTGCCGGTCTTCCTGCTCGACGAGCACCAGGTGGTGCGCCCCGGCGAAATGGGTTCGCTCTCCGAGATCACCGCGGCGGCGGAGGCGCTCGGATGCCGGGTCGACGTGGTGCGGCTGTCCGGGCAGTACCGCTGCGGCGGCTCGGAGTTCTTCGACACATGGGGTGCCGGGCTGCTCGGCACAGGAGTACGGCAGCCAGCGACCTGGTCGTCCTTGGTGGCAGGCAGCGACGAGAAGTTCCTGGTGCGCAGCGCTGACTCCTTGGAGGAGCTCGAGCAGTGGCTCCTCGAGCGACGGGACGAGCTCGGGGGCACCGCGCGGATCGCGGCGGGGTACTGCTGGCCGTGGAGCGACCCGGTCATCAGGGACGGCGTTAAGGTGTTGGTTTCCGACGTGAAGATCGGTTCGTGGCAGCGGCCGTGGAACGCCAAGCCGGAGAAGCGGGTCGCGGACGCCCCCGAATCGCATTACTGGGCAAGCGATCCCCGTGGTTTCGGTCAGGTGGGGTGCGTCTACACTGCTCAGGGCTTCGAGTACGACTGGGCCGGAGTGATCTTCGGTCCGGACTTCGTGCGGAGGGACGGTTCCTGGGTCTCCCAGGCGAAGCACTCCCACGATCCAGCCGTCAAGCGGGCGGACGGTATGCACTTCCACTCACTGATCAGGAACACCTACAAGGTCCTGCTGACCCGGGGCATGCGCGGGGTGTGCGTGTATTCGACGGACCCCGAGACGCAGGACTACCTCCGCGAGATGACGCGCTGAGCTACCTCGCGTACTCACGGAGGTACGCCGCTGTCTCGTCATCGACGGAGTACACGCATACCCCGCGGAGCGCTCGCGTGAGCAACACCTTGTAGGAGTTGAGGATCAGCCGTGCGGCCGACTGTTCGACCACGCTCGGGCTCCCCCGCAGGCCGCTGAACGCTCCACGGTCCCTCGACTCCCCGGGGCGGGCTTGCCACGTTCCACGCCGGACGACCAGGTCACCGCCGAAGATCACACCGGCCCAGTCGTACTCGAACCCCTGTGCCGTGTACACACAACCGACCTGACCGAATCCGTGGTCGCCGAAGGACCAGTGCGAAGCGGACGGCGCACCATCGACCTTGAACTTCTGCTTGACGTTCCACGGGCGGTGCCAGTCCCCGATCTTGACGTCATCCTCGAGTTCCCCGTTCTCCGGGTCCGTCCAAGACCAGCAGAACCCGGCAGCGATGCGCGCGATTCCGGTGAAGTTCTTCTCCTGGCTGAGCAGCCAGTCCTCCATCGCCTGTGGAGTGGGCTTGTAGCGCACGGCGAAGTCATCGTCCTGCCCGGCGACGAGGTCGGACCACGCGACGGGGGCCTTGTCCGTGAGACCGAGCAGTCGCAGCACCCACTCGTCGTAGAGCGCGGACCCCCCGTAGCGGAACTGGCCGTCAAGCCTGATCTTGACCAGCTCGCACGCGTTGCGCGCGGCGGCCTTCGCGATCTTGTCAACCGTTCCGATCTCGTTGTGCCGCACCGCCTGGTGCTCGTCGAGCAGGAAGACCGGCACCCTGGCGACGCGGATCAGCGCGTCGACCTGGTTCCCGATTCCGGTGTCGACATCCCTGATCCGATGGGCCTCGTCGCAGAGCAGGACGTCGAGTTCGTTCTCCCCTTGCCGGTGGAAGTCGAAGAAGTACTTGAACAGGTTCTCGGCTCGCCCCGTCTCCCGCGTGGTCACCGTGCGCAGCGACTCCGTGAACGCCTTCGAACCCGTGGCGTGCATGACCCGTCGTCGTTGGTGTGCCAGGGTGTCCAGCAAGCTCAGCGCCAAGGCGCTCTTGCCGGAACCAGGGCCACCGATCACCACGATGACCTTCTTGCGCCCGGCTTCGTCAGGATCGTCGAGCTCGCGGCGAACCATCATGAACGCGGTCTGCTGCTCATCCAGCAGCACGAAGCGATCGCGACGGCGAATCTCCTGGCCCGCCACCCACAACAGCGGCCCGCTCGGCGCGGCGACCGCTGACGCGAGAGCCAGGGCGGTCCGCTCCGCGGCTCCGGCCAGACCAGGTGCGCGATCGAGGAGGCCGGCCAGCCGCGCCATCAACTTCACACGCTGGTCCTTGAAGAACAGTTCCGTGTAGGCATCGCCGGAGTCGCGTGCCAGCGGATGCGCCTCGCCTGCTTCTTCGTTGTGCAGGTAGGCAAAGGCATGAACCATGTCCGGGCAGCGCGCGAGCGAAGGCACGAAGTCCAGCAGATACCGGCGGTACTGGGTGACCTGCTCCAGGGGGTCGAGCCAGGTCTCATCCGACGAGCCGTACTTGGCGAGCCCTTCACCGGCTGGCACGACATCGGTCCACTGCTTCAGTTCGACCAGAACGTAGGAAGGAACCCGGTCCTCCGGGTGCAGCCCGCACAACACCACGTCGATCCGCCCCGAGCTGTACGGCAGGCGTCGCTCCGCCAAGACGTGGACATCACCGAACCCGTCCGCCACCAGCTGGTCAAGCAACAACCAGAGGCTTCGCTCCCATGACTGCTTCTCCGGTTTCAGCGCGGAGATCCGGGCCCTGCGCGCGCCCGCGCTCAGCAGGCGCACGAGGTCCTCCGCGCCCTTGCTCCACAACGATCGAACGCTGCCCGACGCGAACTGCATGTCTCCCCCGAGGTGCCGTTTCCTCCCGTTCGCCGATCTTGTCACTCAGCTGAGCGACAAATTGCGGGGGACGCAACTGCACCGACAGGAGAACGCCTGAAGCGGGGCTCAGTCGCGGGCTTTGACCTTGGCGCGAGCGCGGGTGCCGGTGCGGCGCTTGCGCTTGCGTTTGGCCGGGGCGAGCACGGCCGTGGCGATGGCCACGCCCACCGAGGCGATGCCGAGCTGGATGAGCAGTTCGATCCAGTCGATCCCCGGGGTCTCGCTGAGGTTGAACAGGCTCGCGAGCAGCGTGCCGACCAGCGCGGAGCCGATGCCGACCAGCGCGGTGAGCCACAGCGGGATGCGTTGCTTGCCGGGCAGCACGATCCTGGCCATGATCCCGATGACCACGCCCATGACCACGGCGCTGACGACGACCGAAACGGTCACGTTCCCCTCCTAGACGCTCGACGACGCGATGATCTTCCCAGCACCCACTGACACCGTTCTTGGTAGCGTCCTGCTGTGGCTGACTCCCGCGATGTGCTGTCCCGCCCGGCGCCGGGCCCGGACCGCACGGTGGCCTACGGCGAGCACCCCGATCACATCGCCGACCTGTGGTTTCCACCGGGCGAAGGGCCGTTCCCGGTCGCGGTGGTGCTCCACGGCGGCTTCTGGCGGGCGGAGTACGACCGCGTGCACACCCGGCCGATGTGCGTGGCCCTGCGGGAAGCGGGCTACCTGGTGTGCGCACCGGAGTACCGCCGCACGGGGCAGCACGGCGGCGGCTGGCCGGGCACCTTCGACGACGTCGAGGCGGGCCTGGAGGCACTGCCGGAGCTGCTGGGGCCGCGCGCGGACCTGAGCCGGATCGGGCTGGTCGGCCACTCCGCGGGCGGGCACCTTGCGCTGTGGGCGGCGTCGCGGGCCCAGGTCAGGGGCGTGGTCTCGTTGGCGGGAGTCTGCGATCTGGAGCTGGCGTCGCGGTTGCGGCTGGACGACGACGCGGTGGGCGCTCTCCTTGGTGGCACACCGAAATCGGTGCCGGACCGCTACGAGGTCGCCGATCCGATGCGGCTCACCCCGACCGAGGTGCCGACGGTGCTCCTGCACGGAGACGCCGACGGGCTCGTCCCGATCGAGGCGAGCCGCAACTACGCGGCACAGGCCGGTCCGCGTTGCGAACTGCGCGAACTGCCGGGCACGGACCACTTCGCGGTCATCGACCCGCTTTCCCCCGCGTGGCCCGAAGTTCTCCGCGCCCTGGCGGACCTCACGTGAGGATCTCGGCGAGGGTCGAAGCGGCGCGCAGCGCGTCGGCGTAGCGGCCGTACAGGGCGGCGAAGCCGAAGCGCAGCACGTTCGGCGGGCGGAAGTCACCGATCACGTCACGAGCGATCAACGAGTCCATCACCGCCTGAGCGTCCTCGCACGCCAGCGAAACCTGGCTACCCCGCGTCGAATCACGAGGCGTGACAACGGAAACGCGCGAGCCGACGAGTGAATCGACGCAGTCGATGAAGAATCCCGTCAGCGCGAGGCTCTTCTCGCGGACCTCGGCGATGGTCACGCCGTCCCACACATCGAGCGCGGCGTCCAAAGCCAACAGCGACAAGATGTCCGGCGTGCCACACCGTCCACGGGCGATCTCCGAGGACGGCGTGAACTCCGGAGCCATCGCGAAGGGTTCGCGGTGCCCGTTCCACCCCGCGAGGGGCTGATCGAACGATGACTGCGAACGCGTTGGCACATAAAGGAAAGCAGGCGAACCAGGACCACCGTTGAGGAACTTGTAGGTGCAGCCGACCGCGAGGTCGACGCCGTGCGAGTCGAGGTCCACAGGAAGAGCGCCCACGCTGTGGCACAGGTCCCACAGCACCAGGGCGCCCGCGGCGTGCACCTCCGACGTGATCGCGCCGACGTCGTAAGCCCGGCCTGTACGGTAGTCGACCTGGTTGGCCAGCACGACCGCGGTGTTCTCGTTGAGCTCCAACGCGTCCAGCGCCGCGGGCCGCACGGTGGCGCCCATCAGCCGCGCCGCCGAGGACGCGATGTAGCCGTCCGTGGGAAAAGTCGCCGCGTCAACGACGATCTCGTTGCGCCCCTTGGACATCCGCAGCGCCGCGACCAGGGCCTTGAACAGGTTCGCGCTCGTCGAGTCGCCGACGACGACCTGACCGGGAGCAGCGCCGACGAGCGGGGCGATGCGGTCACCGACGCGTTCCGGAGCGGTCCACCAGCCCTCGCTCCACGAGCGGATCAGCCTGCGGCCCCACTGGTTCCGGACAACGTCTGCCATCCGGTCGGCGACAGAACACGGTGGTGCGCCAAGGGAATTACCGTCCAGGTACACCACCGCGTCGTCCAGGTCGAACAGCTTCCGGCGGTCGGCGAGGGGATCGATGGCGTCGAGTTCGCGGGCGCGCTCGGCGAGGGAAGGCATCAACACTCCCGGTCAGACGTAGCTACGGGCGGTCCACAGCTCGGGGAAAACCGTGCGCTGCGTGCGCTTTTCCAACCACGCCACGCCCGCCGAGCCGCCGGTGCCGACCTTGGCGCCCATGGCGCGACGGGTGGCGAGGAGGTGGTCGTAGCGCCAGCGCGCGAACTCCTCGGCGATGTCGGTCAGCACCTCGCCGAGTTGCTGGGTGTCGTGGTGTTCGGCGCGCGAGGAGTAGATCCGCGCCCACACCCGCTCCACCTCGGGATGGGCCTCGTAGACCCGGGACCGGTCACGCTCGAGCACTTCCTTCGGCATCGCGTAACCCCTGCGGTGCAGGTATTCGAGCACGTCGTCGTACAGGCTCGGCGAGCGCAGCGCGGACTCCAGCTCCGCCTCGACCGCGGGCACCGCGCGGTGCGGAACGATCATGGAGGCGGACTTCTCGCCGAGCAGGAACTCCACGTGCCGGTACATGGCCGACTGGAAGCCGGAGCCCTCGCCGAGGTTGCTCCGGAAGGCGTTGAACTCCTCCGGGGTCATCCTGGCGATCGAGCGCCACGCCGCGTTGACGCCTTGGAGGTGCAGCACGCTGCGGTGCAGGGTGCGCCGCGCGGAGTCGAGGTCGTCGGCGCGCAGTTCCTGCTGCGCCTGCTGCCACTCGAAGCACAGCAAGCCGAAGTACAGCTCCATGATCTGCGTGATCACCAGGAACGACATCTCGCCGGGATCGTTGGACCAGCGCTGCTGCAGGGAGTGCAGCACGGAGGCGTGCACGTAGTCCTCGTAGGGAGTCGTGCCCGCGAAGTCCAGGTTGGGCTCTTGGGTCTTCACCCACACCATGGTGCTCCGCGAATCCGCCGGGTGGAATGGCCGTTGACGGCGAATGCGCCCCTCGTGCTTTCCGGCCGAAAACGGATGGCCAACTTAGGCTTACGGTCATGAACACGCCGCTGGACAAGGTCGACTGGGCACTGCTGGACGCGCTCCAGGAGGACGCCCGGCTGTCCTACAACGAGCTGTCCCGCCGCGTGCACGTGTCGGCGCCGACCGTGGCCCAGCGCGTGCGGCGACTGGAGGCGGCCGGGGTGATCCAGGGCTATCACGCGCGCGTCGACCCCACCGCCGCCGGGCGACCGGTGATCGCCCTGGTGCGGATGAAGTGCTACGGCGCGCGCTGCATCACCGTGCACCCGGAACTGCTGGCCGACTGCGCCGAGGTGATGGAGGTCGTGCGCCTCACCGGTGACATCTGCTCGGTCGTGAAGGTCGCCGCACCGACGATCCGGGCGCTGGAGCAACTGCTGGAGCGGTTGTCGCGCTATGGCGAGACCTCCAGCGCCATGGTGCTGTCCACGCCGATCGACTGGCGCCCGGTCGCCCCGCCCGCCGAATAACAAGAACTCTTGCTAAAGAAGTCTTTAGCAAGGTATCTTGCGATTCGTGACGATGAAGAAGCACAGCAACATCCAGGACCCCAAGCAGCTGCGCGCGCTCGCACACCCGCTGCGCTGGAAGATCATCGACCTGCTGACGGTGGAGGGGCAGGCCACCGCGACCCGGTGCGCCGAGGCGCTCGGCGAGAGCGTGGCGAACTGCTCCTACCACCTGAACACCCTGGCCAAGTACGGCTACGTGGAACAGGCGCCCGGCGGTCAGGGCCGGGAAAAGCCGTGGCGGATGGCCAGCGTCGAGCAGACGTGGGACGCCGACGGCGGCGATGTCAGCCCCGAGAAGGCCGCGGCGGGCCAAGCAGCCTCCGAGGCGTTCCTCGACTACGAGGCGACGCGGATGAAGGCGGCGCTGCGCCGTGGTCCCTCCGAACCGGAACCGTGGCGCAAGGCCAACGGCTTCTCGGCGACTGTCGCGTTCGTGACCCCCGAGGAACTGGCCGAACTGCGGACCGAGATGGAGACGCTGCTCAAGCGCTACAACGACCGCTTCGAGAACACCGGGCTGCGCCCGGAAGGACACCGGGCGGTACGCCTGTTCTTCGCCAGCTCCCTCGCCGACCGCAACGAAGAAGGGAGCGGCTGAGCCGTGGACCCGTTACAGCTTTACCAGATGCACCAGCATCGGGAACGCGATTTACATGCCGACGCACAGCACCGCAGCCTGATCGCACGCCTGCTGGCGAAAGCGAAGTCGTTGCGACCACAAGGAAAAGAGGGGCTTCGGCGGAGCCCCCGCACCTCAGCGAAAACGGCGCCCGGGGTTTTCGGAGCTTGAGGTGCAGGGCCGCACTGTCGGTCGAGTGTCCTATCTGGACGAACGCTCGACGGTGACGCCGAGCGGTTCGTCATCGCCCTCACGGGTTCCGCGGCGCTCCTCGCGCAGCGCGCGGTCCAGGCTCTTCGCCAGCATCGCGCAGGCCAGAACGGCCGCTACGACGGCGAGAACCGCCAACATCAGGGTGAACACGTTCGACCACGCGATACTGTTGACCCACTCCTCCATCGCGACACCTCCTGCTGAGTAATAGGCCAGTTTAGGCGATTTTTCCCAGAAGGAGAACATCCGTTAACGCGGTTCAACCGGAGAGTCGCGCGGGTACCCCGGCATCTCCCTGTACGCCAACATGATTCGCCGCCGCGCGGTTACCGGCCGGAAACCTATTTCGTCCACAATGGACGGTCTCTAGCGGAGATCCGCCTCGAACGGGTCGACGATCCGCGCCGGTTCACGAGAGCGGCTGATCTCCAGCGCCTCGAAGTCCGGCTCCGAGGTCAGGAAGTCCTTGAAGTCCTTCATATCGCCGTCCACTCCTCCGCCTACCTCTCATCAGAGCAAAGCCGGTCAGCGCTGCAACGTCGCCGAAGGGGTCTCGCCGTAGCGCTGCCGGTACGCCGCGGCGAAGCGGCCCGGGTGCCAGAAGCCCCACCGCGACGCCACCTCGGTCACGGTGATCACCGAGTTGGGGTCGGCCGCGCGCAGCTCGTCGTGCACCTTGGTGAGCCGGACCTCGCGCAGGTAGGCCATGGGCGTGGTGTCCAGGTGCCGCCGGAACCCGCCCTGGAGCGCGCGCACCCCGACGCCGACCGCCTCGGCGAGGTCCTCCACCGTCAGCGGTTCGGCGGCGTGCCCCTCGATGATGTCGACGGCTCGGCGCACCGTCCTCGGCATCGACGCGGCCTGGTCGGCGTGCAGCGCCTCGGAGAAGTTGGAGCGCTGCGCCAGCAGCAGCCCGGTGATCAGCGACTGCTCCAGGTGCTCGGCGACCAGCGGGGACGGCGTCGCCCCCCGCTCCAGTTCGGCGCGCGCCCACCGCAGCTGGGCCAGCCACGCCCGCACCTCCGGCCTGGTCAGGTCCACGCCGAGGTCGAACCGCAGCACCCCGCGCGGCGGGCGGCCGAGCAGCTGGTGCAGCCTGCTCTCCACGGCCTCGCGGTCGAGCCGGACGACCAGCTGCGGGGTGCCCCCGTCCAGCACCATGTCCACGTCGTCGGTCGGACCGGGCACCGAGCCGCGGTCGACGCTCATGACGACCTCCCGCTGGCCGCAGCGGATCACCCCCGAGCCCGCCTGCGGGATCTGCACCGCGAAGAAGCCGTCGATGGCCTCGGCGCGGACCCGCACCCGCGCGCCGTAGTCGATGTGGTGCAGGGCGACCCGCCCCAGCTGCATCCCGTGCTGTCGCGCGTCCAGTCGCGCGCCCGGCCCGATCAGGTCCACCCGGTGCGGGCAGAACGAGCGGGTGATCTGCTCGCGGAACGCGTCGAGGTCGCGGGTGCGGAACAGGGTGTGACCGGCGCGCGGTGGCCGCGGAGAGGTGCCCGCGAGCGGACCTTCGAGCATACCGGTGAACCTCCCCAAGTGAAATGTGCACTTCACTGCGCAAACTGTATCGAGGGTGCGTCGAGGGGCTTGGCCAGACCATGATCGCCCGGTCATTCTTGAGTCAGGCGAACGGGAATGAGGACTATGCGGGAGCTGGCCGGCAAGGCCGTCGTGGTGCTCGGCGGGTCCACCGGCACCGGGCCGACACCCATCGGCACCGCGGTGCTCAGCGCGCTGCGCGAGGCCGGGGCCCGGGTGCTGCTCGGCGACGCCCGACCGGACGAGCGGGTCGTTCCCGGGGTCCGCTTCACCCGCTGCGAGATCACCGACGACGCCCAGGTCGCGGCCTGCCTGCGGCGCGCGGCCGAGCAGTTCGGCGCGCTGGACGCGGTGATCAACCTCGGCGGCAGCCCGGCCGGGGCGGGCGCGGAACGCTTCCACTGGCTGGACTCCCTCAACACCGGCGTGGTCAGCGCCGCGATCGCGGCCCGCGCCGCCCACCCGCACCTGCGCGCGGCGGGCGGGGCGATCGTCAACCTCACCTCCGACGGCACGGTCCGGCGCAGCCGCTGGCTGGCCCCGGTCGGCAAGGCCGCGCTGGTGGAGCTGACCAGGAGCATCGCGGCGGACTTCGCCGAGGACGGCATCCGGGTCAACTCCGTCTCCCCCGCGTGGACGTGGTCGGAGGTGCTGGACCAGTTCACCAGCGACGCGGCCGACTCCGGGCGGGGCACGCCGTTCCACCCGCTGGGCCGGGTCGCCGATCCTGCCGAGGTCGCCGAGGTGGTGCTGTTCCTCTGCTCGCCGTCCTCGGCCTTCATCACCGGCTCGGACTGGGCGGTCGCGGGCGGCTACACCTCGGCGGGCCTGGTCAGCGGTACGGGTTCCTGACGTAGGCCGAACTCTGGTCGCCCGCGTTGGCGAAGTAGTCGCGGATCACCCGCGCCGGATCGGTGGCCAGCTCGCCGCGCACCGGCTTGTCGTCGTGGTCGTCCCAGCCCCAGGGCGCGTTCGCGGCGTTGTCCCTCCCGTTGTCGCCGGAGAACGTCCCCCACGCGTGGAAGGTGGCCGGGTCGTTGCGGTGCGCCCACAGGCCGCCCGCCGCGAAGATGTCGATCAACTGGTAGCCCACCTGGCGGTCGTTGCCGCCGCTGGGCACCTCCCCGGTGCCGCGCGTCGGGTAGTACACGACGCCGTCGCCGCCGGGGAAGTCCTCGCCGTTCCAGCGGTAGAGCCCGTGCCCCTTCGCCTCCTGGAACGTCGAGGGCCGCGCCACCCCGTCGTGGGTCGTGGTGACCACGGTGCCGTCGATGTTCTCCGCGCCGGAGGTGAACGGGCTCCCGGCGGGCGTGTAGGAGTAGAAGTCGCGGTGCGCCACGGTCACCATCGAGCGCAGCGTCCCCCACTGGCCGCCCTTCTGGACCACGACGAGCACGCCTTCGAGGTCGTTCTCGTGCTCTTCGAGCGGATTCCATTCGTGCCAGTCGCGCGGGTGGAAGAAGGCGTACAGCAGGTAGTAGAAATCGGCGTTCTCGGTCACCGAGTAATAGGCCGCGCCGCGCAGGTTCTGCGGTTGTTTGACCTGGTTCTCCCAATTGTCCCGGCCGGTCCAGTTGCCGTCGAAGTCGATCGGCGACAGGTAGTCGGCGTCAGCGTCGGAAGAATCGGTGTCCTGGTAGTGCACAGGGGCCCAGTGATAGGCCAGATCGGCGTCGCTTACAGCGGCGGACGCCGGGGGCGCGACAAGACTCGCCACCAGCGCGGCGATGATTGCCAGGGCAGTGCGCACGTGAGACCTCCGGGACCGGGCGAAGATCGGCCAAGCCTGCCATCAGGACAGCGATGACAACAGGGCCAGTGCTGATGCTTCGACCCTACAAGCAGGTCTCAGAAAAGCAGCAACTCCCGGCGGAGAAGGCCGCCGGGAGTTGCTCCGAAAGCATCAGCAGCCGGTGCTGCTGGTGATCGAGGTGTTGCCGAAGTAGAGGATCGCCTTGCCGTTGAGCACCGCGCGCTGGACGACGCCGTTGAGCTTCTGCTCGTAGTGCAGGTGCGGGCCGGTCGATCCGCCCGTGCTGCCGACCTTGCCGATGATCGTGCCCGCGGCCACGCTCTGGTTGAGCGAGACGTTGAAGGCGTTGAGGTGCGCGTACAGCGTCTGCCAGCCACCTCCGTGGTCGATGACCAGGTACTTGCCGTAGCTGCTCCCGCCGAGGTCACGACGGGTGACGACCTTGCCAGCCGCGCTGGAGCGGACGTTCTTGTTGTTGGCGTCGCCGCGCTGGAAGTCCACCGACAGCTGCGGGTTGTGGTTGGTCCGGGTGTTGGCGTTCCACACCTGCCCGCAGTCGAACGGGGTGCGCAGGTTGGGGGCGGCCGTGGCCGGGGTGGTGAGGGCGAGCAGGGTGGCGGCACTGGTGGCCAGCGCCGCGACCGCCGTGCGAACGGTAACGGTAGCCATCTGTTCCTCACTTCTTCGGACATGCAGGGTGAGTCCGTCAGCGGTATCCCGAAATGACAGGGAATGGCGGGACCCGCTGATGTGAAGAAGTGTAGGATTCGGAGATACAGGACCGATACAAAACGAGAATATTGTTCAGTTTCGGGTTACGAACTCATTCGTGAACGTATCTTCGAGAATGACGGAGATACGGGCGATCTCCGGTTCGAACTGCCGGAGGATTCCCGATACCGCCTCCGCCCCGTTGATGGGGATCGCGCCGTCGGGCGAATACGCGTCCTTCGCGTGCGCGATGGCCTGGACGTAGGTCTCGAAATCCCCGCCCGCGTAGTCGCGGGGCATCTTCTCGGCGATCTCGGCCGCGGTGTGCTTGCGCATCCAGTCGAGCGTGCGGACGATCGCCCTGGTCAGCTTCCCGGCCACCGGCGCGTTGCCGCCGACCCACTCGGAGCCGGAGTAGAGCACGGTCGCCGGGTAGGTGGAGGTGCCGAACTCCGCGCGCACCCCGGCCGCGGTCCTGGTGTCGCTGAGCACGCGCACGTTGGCCGCGCCGAAGCGCTTCTGCAGCAACGAGAACGCGGGATCGATCATGACGGCGGCGTCCACCCGGCCGCTCTCCATGGCCGCGACGGCGCTGGTGTCGCCCCCTATGGCCACCGCGTCCGCGTCGTCGGCGCGTAAGCCGTTGCGCACGAGCAGGTACTTGAGCAGGAAGTCGGTGGAGGAGCCGGGCCCGGTGACGCCGACCTTGGCGCCCTTGAGGTCGGAGATGGAGGTGATCCGCCTGCCGCTCCTCGGCGAGACCGCGAGCACGAGCGAGGGGTAGCGCAGCATGTTCACGAACGCCTTGACCGGCCGCCGCTTCGCCTGCATCTGGATGGCGTGGTCGTAGAAGCCGCTGACCACGTCGACCTCGCCCGCCTGGAGGCCCTGCAACGCCTTCCCGCCGGACTGGAACTCCTGCAACCGCACGTCGAGGCCCTCGTCGGCGTAGTAGCCGAGCCGCTGCGCGAGCGTGGTGGGCAGGTAGACCAGCAACGGCAGCCCACCGACCCCGATCCGGACCACCGGCGGCCCCTCGGCGTGCTTCTCAAGGCCACAGGCGCCGGTGGTGACCGCCAGCACGGCCACGACCGCCGCCGCGACGAGTCTGCGCAGCTGCACGAACATCCTCCCCCGCGCGGGAACGCCCCCGGATTCCCCTCCTTGGTCAAGGAGTGTGCATGGAATCGTTTCCACACCGTGCACAGGATGTTAGGTCGGCGTGACACGCCCGACAACCCTGCCTCAACGCATTGACAGTGTTCTGCGGCGTTCTGCGGCGACATCCTGGTCGTTTGCCGAGACCTCGCGGACCGCTTGTCAGGCGAGTGCGTGTTCGCGCACCTTGCCGAACTCCCGGAAGCCGAGCCCGCGGTACACCAGCTCGCCCGCCTCGGACGCCTGGAGCACGGCCGCCCGGTACCCGGCTCCGGCGGCCTCGGCGAGCACCGCCGAGGTCAGCGCGGCCGCGTAGCCCCGCCGCCGGTGCTCGACGGCGGTGGCGACGTTGTAGATCCCCGCCACGTCAGCGGCCAGGAAGACCTCGGCGGTCGCGACCGGCCTCCCGTCGCGGTAGCCGACGAAGAACCGCGCCGGACAGTCCGGCAGGACTGCCTTGGCCGCGACCATCCGGTAGAACTCCGGCACGGTCTTCGACGGCGGGGTCCAGAGCGGGGCGAGCACTCCGGCGAAGTCGGCGAGCTGCTCTTCGGTGCGGACCTTGACGATCTCCAGGTCCGTGTCCTGCGGATCATGGGTCTCCGACAACGGGAACCACATGGCGTTCTCTTCCTCGTCGTCCGCCGGGAACCCGGCCTTCGCGAGGCGCTCGGAGAGGTCGGTGGGCCGCGAGTTCGGGCCGACCCACCAGGAGAACGGCCGCCCCTCCGGCAGTGAGGCGATGACCTCGGCGATCCGGTCATCGGCCGTGTCCTCGGTGAACCGGGCGTCGATCACCATGTTGAACGTGTCGTCGGTGATCCCGCTGTCGGCGACGAGCACGTCACCGGGCTCGTCCACCCAGGTGCCCGCGGTGCCGCGGAGCAGATGAGCGGCGTGCTCGGCGTGGTTGCGCTCCAAGGCTGCGGCGAGGTCCATGTTCCTATGGTGCGACCGCGCGGAAGCGAATTCGCTGCCCCGGCCGCAACTGTGCCGCAAGGTGCAGGTCCGCGGGCTCCACGACGCCTATCACGGGATAGCCGCCGGTCACCGGGTGATCGGCGAGGAAGAGGATCGGCTGGCCGGAGGGCGGGACTTGGAGCGCGCCGAGCACCATCGCCTCCGGCGGCAGCTCCCGGTCCGGCTCCCGTCTGCGCAGCACGGGACCGGTGAGCCTGACGCCGATGCGGTTGCTCGCCGTGCTGACCTCGTACTTCCCACCGCACAAGGACTCCAGCGCGTCCTCGGTGAACCAGTCCGCGCGGGGTCCCGGCAGCACGCGCAGCACGGGCTCGTCCGAGTACGGCGCCTGCGGCGCGAGGTCCACCCCCGGATAGTCCTCTGTGGACACTCCGATCGGCAGAACTGCCTCCGCCGCGAGGGGTTCAGGGCCCAGACCGGCCAGCAGGTCCGTCGCGCGGGAACCGAGCACCTTCGGCACCTCGATGCCGCCGCGCACCGCGAGGTAGCTGCGCAGCCCCGCGCTCGGCCGCCCGAGCTTGAGCTCGTCGCCCGCGCGCACCCGGATCGGCCCGTACATGTCGGCGGCGCGGGTGCCCACCTCGACCGGGCAGGGCGCGCCGGTCACCGCGACCAAGGCGGCTTCGGCGAAGCGGGCGACCAGGCCACCGAAGGTGATCTCGATGCCCGCGTTGGTCTCCGGGTTGCCGACGAGGCGGTTGGCCAGCGCGAGGCTGCGCCGGTCGGCCGCGCCCGACCTGCCGACGCCGAGCGTGGCCAGGCCGGGCCGCCCCAAGTCCTGCACCAGCGCCTGCGGGCCCGGGTTGACGATCGTGATCACCGGAGGACCTCGAATCGGACGGGGGCTCCGGGGACCAGCAGCGCGGGCGGGTCGCGGTCGACGTCCCACACCGCCAGGTCGGTGCTGCCCAGGATGTGCCAGCCACCGGGCGAGGAGCGCGGGTAGACCCCGGCGTACTGGTCGGCCAGCGCGACCGACCCGGCGGGCACCTTCGTTCGCGGGGTTTCCCTGCGCGGCAACCACAACTCGCGGTCCAGGCCGGTGAGGTAGCCGAAGCCGGGGGCGAAGCCGCAGAAAGCGACCGTGTAGCGGGCGCCGCTGTGCCGCTCGATCACTTCGGCCTCGGTCATCCCGGCGTGCGAGGCCACATCCGCGAGGTCGGCGCCGTCGTAGCGCACCGGGACGACGACCTCATCCATTCCTCGGGTGTCCACAGTGGAGTGTTCAAGGGCGGCAACGCATTCCACCGCTCTGTCCATTGTGGTCAGTTTGGAGTCGAAGCGCACCAACAGGGTTGTGGCGGCAGGTACCAGTTCGACCAGCCAGCTCGGTTCCTCGGCCCGCAAGGCGGCGTGCAGGCCGAGGACTTCGTCGAGCCCGGACAGCTCGACCAGCGCGGCATCACGGCCGCAGCGACGCACCTGCATTCAGTCGACTCCAAATGGCGCGACGGAAACACCGGCGGCGTCGAGCCCGGCGCGGACCTTCGTCGCGATGGCCACTGCGCCGGGCGTATCCCCGTGCACGCAGATCGACCGCGCGGAGACCTTCAGCGGCGACCCGTCGATCGCCGGGATCTCCTCCCCTGCGGCCATCCGGACGCACCGTTCGACGATCGCGTCAACGTCGTGCAGCACCGAGCCGGGCTCGCGCCGCGGCACGAGCGTGCCCTCCGACGTGTAAGCCCGGTCAGCGAAAGCCTCTGCCACAGCGGGGATTCCGGCTTCTTCGGCCAACTCAAGCAACCGCGAACCGGGCAGGCACATCACCGGCAACCCCGGGTTGTACGAGCGAATCGCCGCGACGATCGCACCCGCCTGCTTCTCGTCGCGCACGGCGGTGTTGTAGAGCGCGCCGTGCGGCTTGACGTAGCGCACTCGATCCCCGGCCGCGCGCGCGAACGCGTCGAGCGCGCCGAGCTGGTAGAGCACCTCGTCGGCGAGCGTGCCCGGGTCGACGTCGATCGCGCGCCTGCCGAAGCCCGCGAGGTCGCGGTAGCCGACGTGCGCACCGACCGCCACCCCTCCGGCGACCGCGAGCGCGCACACCCGCCGCATGATCGACGGGTCCCCCGCGTGGAACCCGCACGCGACGTTCGCGCTGCTCACCATGCCGAGCAGGGCTTCGTCATCGCCCATCGGCCACGGCCCGAAGCCCTCACCGAGGTCGCTGTTCAGGTCGATGATCATCTCCGTCATTGTGCACCCACCCGGTACTCCGAGTCCGGCCTGTCGGTGACGAACATGTGCCCCGGCGCGTGGGTGATCGCGAACGGCGGCCTGGACGCCATGAGCGCGGCCTGCGGCGTCACCCCGCACGCCCAGAACACCGGGACGTCGCCCTTGCGCGGCTTGACCGCGTCACCGAAATCCGGCTTGCCCACGTCCTGGATACCCAGCTTGATGGGCGCTCCCACGTGCACGGGAGCGCCGTGCACCTCCGGCATCAGGCCGCTGACCCGGGTGGCCGTTTCGACCAGCGACGCGGGGATGTGGCGCATCGACACCACCATCGGCCCGTGCAGCCGCCGCGCCGGACGGCACTGCCGGTTGGTCACGTACATCGACACGTTGCGGCCCTGCTCGACGTGCCGGAGCGGGACGCCCGCGCTGGTCAACGCGAACTCGAAGGTGAAGCTGCACCCGATCAGGAAGGTCACCAGGTCCTCGCGCCAGTGCGCGAGCACGTCGGTCGGCTCGTCGACCAGCTCGCCGCGCTCCCACACCCGGTACTTCGGCAGATCGGTGCGCAGGTCCGCGCCGGTGGCCAGCACGGTGCCGGTCGCCCCGGCATCGGTCACGTCGAGCACCGGGCAGGGCTTGCGGTTGCGCTGCGCGAACAACAGCACGTCGTAGGCCCAGTCCTCCGGCACGGAGATCATGTTGGCCTGGGCGTAGCCGTGCGACCAGCCGCTGGTCGGCTCGACGGTGCCGGAGCGGAACACCGCGCGGGCGGTCTCCGGGGCCAGCCGGGCGCGCTCATCCTGTGTGTACACAGTGGACATAGCTCACTCCAGTTCCTTGCCCGCGGTCTCAGGAAGGCCGAGCAGAGCGACCACGGCGATGCCGTACGCGAACGCTCCGACAATCATCGCGCCGCCGACGCCCATGGTCACGGCGAGGAAGCCGACGATCGTGGGGAACAGCGACCCGACCGCGCGGCCGAAGTTGTAGGTGAAGCCCTGGCCGGTCCCACGCAGCGCGGAGGGGTAGAGCTCGGCGAGGAACGCGCCGAACCCGCTGAAGATGGCCGAAGTGCAGAAGCCCAGCGGGAAACCGAGGAGGAGCACGAGCGTGTCCGCGCCGACCGGAATGGCCGTGTAGCCGACGATCAGGACCGCCGAGAGCACCGCGAACAGCACGAAGGTCTTCTTGCGCCCCAACCAGTCCGTGAAGTACCCGCCGGTGACGTAGCCGATGAACGCGCCGGTGATCTGGAAGGCGAGGTAGCCGCCCGTGCCGACGACGGTCAGCCCCCGCTCGGCCTTGAGGTAGGCCGGAATCCAGGTGGCGAGGGTGTAGTAGCCGCCCTGCACACCTGTCGCCAGCAGCGAGGCGAAGAACGTGGTCCGCCCGAGCTTGCCGCGCATGATCGCCCGCAACGTGCCGCGCTCTTTCGCGGTCGTACGGCGCTTTTCGGTCGCGGGCGCGTCGGTCACGTTGCGGCGCACATAAAGGATCAGCAGCGCGGGCAGGGCTCCGGTCCAGAACAGCACCCGCCAGGCGAGATCGGGATCGACCAGGTTGAACACCACCGTGTAGACCACGACGGCGAGCCCCCAGCCGACTGCCCACGCGCTCTGGATGAACGCGACCGTCCGCCCCCGGTACTGCGAGGACGCGTACTCCGCGACCAGGATCGCGCCCGCCGCCCACTCCGCGCCGAAGCCGATCCCTTGCAGGCCACGGAAAACGAGCAGCGTCTCGTAGGTCGGCGCGAACCCGCAGAGCGCGGTGAACACCGCGTAGACGAGCACGCTGGCCATCAGGGTGCGCGCGCGGCCGATGCGGTCGGCGAGGATGCCCGCGCCGATGCCGCCGACCGCGGACATCACCAGGGTCACGGTGCTGAGCAGGCCCGCTTGCCCGCTGGAGATCCCGAAGTAGGCCGAGATCGCCACCATGCCCAGCGGCAGCACCTGGAAGTCGTAGGAGTCGAGGCCGTACCCGCCGAAGGAGCCCACGAAGGCGCGCTTGCCCTTGGGACCGAGGGTGCGGAACCACGCGAAGGGCCGCGTGTCCGGGGCTGTGTCCGTGCTCATCTGCCCTCCAGCTGCTGTGGGGTGGACCACACGAAGGTAGAGGATTGTTGAACAATCCTTCAAGGGGAAAGTTGTTTCGTTCTGGTATCCGGTGCTTGACTGGATCGGTGAACGCCTCGCTCTCCCTCGAAGCCGACCGCGCCCTGCTGGGCCGCACCAGCACGGCCGAGAAGGTGGCCGAGATCCTGCGGACACGGATCATCGAGGGGGCCTTCCAGCCCGGTGAACGCCTGGCCGAGGACAAGATCGTCAAGGCGCTGAGCATCTCCAGGAACACGCTGCGCGAGGCGTTCCGGCTGCTCACGCACGCGCGGCTGCTCACGCACGAGATGAACCGCGGCGTCTTCGTCCGCTCCCTGACCGCGGACGACGTCCGCGACCTCTACCGGGTCCGGCGGATGCTCGAATGCGCGGTCGTCGGCGCGATCACCACTCCGCCCGCGGGCCTGGCCCAGGTCGAGGCCGCGGTGACCGAGGGCGAACGGGCCGAGCGCGAGGGCCGGTGGCGCGAGCTCGGCACCGCCAACATGCACTTCCACCAGGCGCTCACCGCACTCGCGGGCAGCCCGCGGCTCGACGAGATGATGCAGCAGATCATCGCGGAGCTACGGCTGGCCTTCCACGTGATGAACGACCCGAAGCGCTTCCACGCCCCCTACCTCGGCCGCAACCAGCACATCCTCGCCGACCTCCGCGAGGGCGACGGCTCCGCCGCCGCCGAGAAGCTCTCCGACTACCTCACCGTCGCCGAGAACCAACTCCTGACCGGCTTCGCCACCCGCACTCCGCCCACGGGTTAGGGCGTCTTCAAGTACCCCGCACCCCGCGAACGATCACCGCAAACAGCACCCAACCCCCGGGTACGCCGCGGTTGACGACAACGCACGCGGGGGTTGGGTGTACTTGAAGACCGGGGAACTACGGCAGGACGGATTCGATGGCGGTGACGACCTCGGGGGCCTTGGGATCGGTGGTCGGGCGGAAGCGGGCCACGACCTTGCCGTCCGGGGCGAGGAGGAACTTCTCGAAGTTCCACTGGACGTCGCCCGCCTCGCCCGCGGCGTCGGGGTGGGACGTCAACGCGGCGTAAAGGGGGTGGCGGGCGGGGCCGTTGACCTCAATCTTCGACGTGAGCGGGAAGGTCACGCCGTAGGTCGTCGAGCAGAAGGACTCGATCTCCTCCTGCGTGCCCGGCTCCTGACCGGCGAACTGGTTGCACGGCACGCCGATCACCGTGAAGCCGCGGTCGCCGTACTCGCGCTGCAACTCCTCCAGCGCGGTGTACTGCGGGGTCAGGCCGCAGCGGGACGCGACGTTCACCACGAGCGCGGCCTTGCCCCCGGTCAGCTCGTGCAGATCAGTGACGCCATCGAGAGAAAGCAACGGAACTCCTCAGACTCGGTGCAGGACAGCGGGTTCCGGCAGCACCTTGCGCAGCACGCCCCTCGGCAGGCCGCGGGGTTGCCACTCGCGCGGATAGCCGAGCGAGACCTCTTCGAAGCGGACGCCGTCGTAGTTGTCGGTGAGCGGGATGTGCAGGTGGCCGTACACCGCGACGGCGGCGCGGTAGCGAGTGTGCCAGTCCTCGGTCAACTTGGTGCCGCACCACAGCGCGAACTCGGGCCAGTACAAGCGCTTCGTCGGGCCCGGGTGCAGCGGCCAGTGCGAGATCAGCACGGTGCGCATGTCCTCGGGGATCGCGTCGAGGCGGCGCTTGGTGTAGGCCACCCGCGCGCGGCACCACGCGTCGCGGCCGGGGTAGGGGTTGGCGTGCAGGAACACTTCGTCGGTGCAGACGACCCCGGCCTCGTGGGCGCGTTCGAGCGCCTGCTGCTTCGTCTCGTTCTCGTCGCGCAGCGTGTAGTCGTAGAGCACGAACAGCGGCGCCAGCACGAGCTTCTCCGTGCCCGCGTCCCAGACCGGGTACTCGTCCTCCGGGCTGACCACGTCCAGGCTCCGGCACAGCTCGACCAGGTGCCGGTAGCGCGGTTCGCCCTTGAGCTGCACGGGGTCCTTGGGCAGCGTCCACAGCTCGTGGTTGCCCGGCACCCAGATCACCTTGGCGAAGCGCTCGCGCAGCAGCCGCAGCGCGTACTCCACGTCCTCGACCAGGTCGGCGACGTCACCGGCGACGATGAGCCAGTCCTCGTCGGTCTCCGGCCGGATGCCTTGCAGGACCTCCCGGTTCGCCGCGCGGTCCATGTGCAGGTCGGCGACGGCGAGCAGGTTGGGGCCGGTGGACTGTGGCTGCATGGATACCGACATTACCCGCGAGTCCTGACAGGAACGCCCTCGATAAGAGGCACCGAATGCAGCCAACCTTCACATCCACGTAAGGGTTCCACGTCGGCGCTGATCCTGTCCTGCACGTCGTCACGAACGCTCGCGCCGCTGCCCGTACTCGCCCCGGCGCACCAGCGGGCCACCCCACCCACGCCCCCCTCATCCCGCGCTGAGGTCGCTGAAGAACCCGTTTCGTACTCTTGCCGGGATTTGGGAGCGCTCTTTTGCCCGTTATGAGTACGAAACGGGGTTACCTAGGTTGCGGCCGCCGGAGGTGGGGTGTGGGGGCCGGTGAGGTGCACGGGTTCAGTTTACGTGGTGGGTGGGACGGCTGGATGACTTGCGGGCGGTGGTGATCAGCTCCCGGGCGCGCTCGTCTCGGTCAGCTCGCCGTCGTGCACCCGGAGCCAGCGGTTCACCCGGATCGCCCTGAGGAACTCCAGGTCGTGGCTGACGACCACGAACGCGCCCTGGTAGGCGTCGAGCGCGTTCTCCAGCTGCCCGGCGCTCACCAGGTCCAGGTTGTTGGTCGGCTCGTCCAGCAACAGCAGCTGCGGCGCGGGATCGGCGGAGAGCACGCACACCAGCGTCGCCCGCAGCCGCTCCCCGCCGGAGAGCGCGCCGACCGGGCGGTGCACGGTGTCGCCGCGGAAGAGGAACTGCGCCAACCGGTGGCGCAGCTCGGTTTCCGGCCGCTCCGGCGCCGCCGCCTTCAGGTTCTCCCAGATCGTGCGGCCCTGGTCGAGGGTGTCCAGCCGCTGCGACAGGAACGCCGTCCGGCCGGAGGCCCTGCGCACGGTGCCGGTGGACGGTTCGAGCTGGTCGTCGAGCATCCGCAGCAGCGTGGACTTCCCCGAACCGTTCCCGCCGATCAGCGCGATCCGTTCCGGGCCGCGGATCGCCAGGTCCACCGGCTCGGCGAACACCGGCCCGGCCCCGTAGACGGCGTTGATCCCCTCGGCGACGAGCACCGTGCGCCCGGCGGGAACCTCGGTGTCCGGCAACGAGATCGCGATCTTCGACTTCTGCCGGATGTCCTGGTTCGCCTGCTCCAGCTTGGTTCTCGCGTCCTCAAGGCGCTGCGCGTGCATATCGTTGGCCTTGCCCGCCGATTCCTGCGCGTACCGCTGCATCTGCCCAGCGATGATCTTCGGCAGTCCCGCGTTGGCCAGGTTCTTCTTGGCGTTGCTCGCTCGCTTCGCCGCGCGCTCCTTGGCCTCCTGCGCCTCGCGCTTCTGCCGCTTCACCTCCTGTTCGGCGGAGCGGACCGCACGCTCGGCCGCGTCCTGCTCGCGCTCCACGGCTTCGGTGTACTCGGTGAAGTTGCCGCCGAAGAACCGGACCTCGTCGCCGACCAGCTCCACGATCTGGTCCATCCGGTCGAGCAGCGCACGATCGTGGCTGACCACCAGCAGGCAGCCCTTCCACGACTCGACGACGGCGTACAACCGTTCGCGCGCTTCGAGATCGAGGTTGTTGGTCGGCTCGTCGAGCACCAGCACGTCCGGTTGCTTCACCAGCTGCGCGGCCAGGCCGAGCGAGATGATCTGCCCACCACTGAGCGTCCGAAGTGGACGGTCGAGGCCGACGTCGGCGAGGCCGAGCCGGTCGAGCACCGCGCGCGCCCGCTCCTCGACGTCCCAGTCGGTGCCGACGACCGCGAAGTTCTCCTCGGAGGCGTCCCCCGACTCGATCGCCGCGATGGCCGCGCGCACCGGTGCGATGCCCAGCACCTCGTCGACGGTGTCGTCCAGGGTCAGCGCGAGCGTCTGCGGCAGGTAGCCGAGCTCACCGTCGACCGCGACCGATCCGGCGGTCGGCTTCAGGTCACCGACGAGCAGCCGCAGCAGCGTGCTCTTGCCAGCGCCGTTGGGTGCGACGAGCCCGGTGCGGCCCGGCCCGATCGCCAGGGTCAGCCCGGAGAAGACCGGGGTGTCGTCCGGCCACGCGAAGGACAGGGAGGTGCACGAAAGGGAAGGATGGGACATGTTTCACCGCGCTTGTGATCACAGCCGGATACGGCCGAGGAGGACGGGACGAGGAGTGAGGTGACGCGGCCTACGAGGGCCGGTCGGTATCACTCGGAGATGTCGTCGTCGCTCAGGAACACAGCGCGGAGCCTCCCTGGGTAGGCGATGTCGTGGCAGACACTACCTCCGCCGAGGAAGGCGCGCACGGAATTTTCGCGGCTCCTGCCCGCAAGGCGGCCAAGCGCCCGCACACACCACGTAAACTGTGCCTATGCATCCCACCCGCCTCCACACCCAACGCGCGGCGGACGCAACCTAGAGATCTCCCGTTTCGTACTCATAGCGGGAAAGAGAGCGCTCCAAAAATCCGCTAAGAGTACGAAACGGAAGATCTTCGGCGGCCTCAGCGCAGGATGCGGGGTGTGCGCGGGTGGGGCTTGTCCCGTTTCGTACTCATAGCGGGCGTCGCGACCGCTTGCACGACGAGGTCTACGCGGCCTGCGCCACCCGGCGGCGGTGCAGCACCAGGGCGAGCACCGCGGCGGCGAGCACGAGCAGGACGAGGCTCACCCAGCCCGCGATGGACGCGACGCGCTCGTAGGCGCTGCCCGCGGTCCAGCCGACCACCACCCAGGTCGAGCCCCACAGCAGCGACACGGGCACGCTCCAGGACGCGAACCGGCGGTAGGACAGCCCGGCCATCGCGGCGAAGCGGGGCATCAGGGTGCGGATGCCGACCACCCACTGTCCCAAAAGGACAGCCCGGCCACCGAACCGGTCGAGCAGGTTCTCCGTGCGGTGCCAGCGGTCCGCGCCGATGCGGCGCACGATCCGGCTGTCCGGCAGGCCATCGGCGCGGCTGAGCCTGCGCCCGGACGCGAAGGCGAGCGTGGTCCCCAGCGCCGCGCCGAGCGCCGCGACGCAGCCCGCGGCGACGAGCTCCACATTGCCGAGGTAGGCCAGGAAACCGAACAGCAGCAAGCCACTCACCCCGGGCAGCACGACGCCGAGCACGATCGCCGCCTCCACCGTGACGAGCACGCCGAAGACCAGGTACACCACCACGGGCGGCAGGCCGGCCAGGGAGTCACGCAAGACGGTCATGGCGGGGCCTTCGGCAGACGTAGGTCAACGCGGGCATCAGGTTGCGCCACACGGTCCGGGTGATGAGCACTTCGTCGAAGCTACCTCGAAGCATCCGGCGGAACCGCCGCGCTCCCGCCATCGGGTAGGCGTTGAGGTAGCTGAACGTGGTGAACGCGCCGTCCGGTGTGAGCACCTTCACGATCTCGCTGAGGATGCGCACCTGGTGCCCTGGCGGGAAAAGCGTCCACGGCAGGCCGCTCACCACGGTGTCCACGTTGTCCAGTCCGCGGGCGGCGAGCAGATCGCCCAGTCGCGCCGCGTCACCGTGCACCAGCTCCAGATCGGGCCGGATCCGCCCGAGCAGACGGATCATGTCGTCGTCCAGCTCCACCGCGATGTGCCTGCCAGCGGCGGGCAGCCGGTCGGCGATGGCCGAGCTGACAACGCCGGTACCGGGGCCCAGCTCGACCACGGTCGGCGATCCGGTGCGGGGCACCACCTCGGCCAGCCGTTCGGCGAGCCGGGGCGAGCTGGGCGCGATGGCCCCGATGACGGCGGGATTGCGGACCGCGGCCTGGAGGAACGGCAGCAGTTCGGATTGCTTGGCGGGCATGGCTCCACCCTCACCGGGCGGGCGCCCCGTCCGCCTCGCCCTCCGAGCCCGTCCCCGCGGCCGGAAAGCCGGACCCGCTCCTCCCTTGGCAGGAGGCGACCCCGAGGCGCGCGGCCTACGGTTCTCAGGGTGAGGGCGAGGACGGGAGTCAGGCCGCGGCACGTGGTGCGGGTGCTGCCCGCGCTGGTCGTCGCCGGTTTCCTGGTGACCGGGCTGTTCGTCGACTCGGTGTGGTGGCGCTCCACGACGGTCCTCCAGTGGGCGCCGGCCATCGCCTCGGCCCCCCTCGCGCTCTACTCGGGACGGTTCTGCCTGCTCGTGGTGCTCCTCCAGGTGGCACTGCTGCTCGTCGTCGACACCACGGGCGGCGCGGGCAGCGAGGTCGTCCAGCTCGCGCTGCTGATCAACCTGTTCGCGCTGACCGAGCGGCGGGGGCGGGAGCTGATCGTCGGCACCGTCGGCGCCACCATCGCCACCGTGCTGAACCTGATCGACGTGCCGTTCGGCCAGGCCCCGCCCCCGCTGGGGCCGGTCGGCGCCTGCGTCGTGGCCGCCCCGGTGCTGCTCGGACTGCACCAGCGGGCGTTGCGCGACGCGGCCGCGCAGGCCGAACAACGCGTCCAGGAGACCATGTTGCGCGCCGAGCTGGAGCGGCGGCAGGCGGCGTCGAGCGAGCGCGCGGCGATCTCGCGGGAGCTGCACGACCTCGTCGCCCACCACGTCGCCTCGATCGTGCTGCGGGTCGGCGTCGCCCGGCACGTCGCGGCCGACACCGATCCCCGCATCCGCGCGGTGCTCGACGACGTGCACACGACCGCGACCACCGCGCTGGAGGACCTGCGCCGCCTCGTCAGCGTGCTGCGCGATCCGGAGCGGGGACCGGTGGCGCCGCTGCCCGATCCGGCCGAGCTGATCGAATCGCTCAACGACCTGGTGCGGCGCACGAGGCAGGCCGGGCTGACCGTGTCGGCGGAGTTCGGCCCCGGTCTGTCCACATTGGACTCGGTGCGGCGGCTGGCGGTGCTGCGGATCGCCCAGGAGGCGCTGACCAACGCGATCAAGCACGCGGGCCGGGACGCCGCCGCCAGGCTGAAGGTCTCGCTCGTCCCGACCAGGGCGGTGGTCATCGAGGTCGCCGACAACGGCGGACGTGCGGACACCAGCGGGCTCCAGGTCCCCGGCGGGCACGGGCTCGTCGGCATGCGCGAGCGGGTGGAGCTGCTCGGTGGTTCGCTGCACGCGGGTCCGGCGGTGGGCGGCGGGTGGCGGCTGACGGCGGTGCTGCCGGAGAACAGCGGTCCGGAGATCAGCGGTCTCGGGAACAGCGGTGAGGAGCACGGATGATCAGGGTGCTGCTGGTGGACGACCAGCCCCTGGTG
This sequence comes from Allokutzneria sp. A3M-2-11 16, assembly GCF_024213555.1. Taxonomy (GTDB): domain Bacteria; phylum Actinomycetota; class Actinomycetes; order Mycobacteriales; family Pseudonocardiaceae; genus Allokutzneria. The sequence continues at coordinate 415,474 of NZ_JANAVO010000004.1, forward strand.
CGCGCGGGGCTGCGGATGCTCTGCGACGCCGACGAGCTGATCGAGGTCGCCGGGGAGGCCGGGGACGGGGAACAGGCGGTGCGGCTGGCCGAACGGCTGACGCCGGACGTCGTGCTGATGGACCTGCGGATGCCCCGGCTGGACGGGATCGAGGCGTCCCGCCGCATCCTGCGCAACCTGCCGGCGACCCGGATCGTGGTGCTCACCACGTTCGACGACGACGATCACCTCTACCCCGCGCTGGAGGCGGGGGCCTGCGGGTTCCTGGCCAAGGACGCCGAACCCGCCGAGCTGCTGGTGGCCATCAGGCGGGCCGCCGCCGGGGAGAGCCCGTTCAGCCCCAGGGTGCTCGACCGCCTGGTCGACCAGGCGCTGCGGGCCCGGGAACCGCGCCGGGAACCGGGTCCGCGACTGCCTGAGGGAGTCACCGAACGGGAACGCGACGTGCTCGCGCTGCTCGGAGACGGCCTGGCCAACGCCGAGATCGCCGAGCGGCTGAACCTGGGCGTGACCACGGTGAAGACGCACGTGGCGGGCCTGATGGGCAAGACGGGGCGGACCAACCGGGTGCAGCTGGCGGTCCTGGCTGTTCAGCTCGGGCTCTCCGGCGGCTAGTCGGGGTTGCGGTCGCCTCCGCACTGGGACACGCTGCATGAGTGACCCAGGAAAGGATCCAGCTCGATCTGGACGAAGTGGGCGTCGCGGTGGATCTCCCCCAGCCCACGCACTCACAGGACCAGGTTCGAGACGTCCCCTATCGGCCGGTGGAGTTCCGCGACGACGACCTGCCGAGCGCATTGGAACGCACCGCCGCGTGGCTGCGCGCGACCCAGCAATGGCTGGGCGAACCCGTTGACGTGATGGCCATCCACCTCGACTACGACGACCGCGAAGGAGCGCCGTACTACGAGGTCAGGCTGTTGTGCAACGAAGAGGACCTGGCGGGGGCACCGATCGCCCTGCGCAATCAACCCGGGTAGCGCTTTCGATCCTCCAGTCAGTCGTCAGTTCCAGCGGTGGGGCCACTTATGGCCCCACCGCTTTTCTGTGCCGGTACGCGTGGTTGGCCAGTCTTCAAGTACACCCACCGGAGGGTTTGTAGCGGTTAGCGACCGATTGAGGTGGGGTCTGTCGGACTTGAAGACTGCCCTACTGGATCGAGCCATGTGGTTCTGGAGGGTGTCACGCCTCGTCGGTGACCATGCGGCGGTGCAGGTCGGCCGCCGCGACCGGGTCCGGGGCGGTGAGTTCGACCAAGGCCAGCCAGGCCGCGGCGCGCGCGGTGTCGGCGGCGGTCACGGCCGGTTCCGCCAGCAGGTCCAGCACTGCCGCGCGCAACGGGGTGTCCGCCGTGAGCAGGCCGCCCGCGAGCACGAGCGGACCGGGCACTTCTCCCAACTCCCCCAACGTGATCAGCAGGCGCCGCGCCGCGTCCGACACCACGGCGGCGGCCGGGTTCGAGGAGTGGGCGAGGTCGAAGACATCCGGTGCCAGCGCGGCGATCTCGGCCCGGGAAGCGGTGTAGACGGCGGTCAGGAAGCCTTCGCGGACGGTGGAGCCGAGGCGGTCGCACACTCGCTCGGAAAGCGGGTCGAGGCCGGTGCCCGCGCTGAGGGCCCGCGCCGCGTGCCGGATCGCCTCGCGGCCGATCCAGTAGCCGGAGCCCTCGTCGCCGATCAGCCAGCCGAGGCCGTCGGCGGCGCGTAACTCGGCGCGGGAGCGGATCTCGGCCGCCACCGCGCCCGTGCCCGCGATCAGCACGCGGCCGCTGGGGTGCGGGGTCCCGGCCGCGAACGCCACGGGCGCGTCGCCGTATGTCCACAGTGGACAGCTGAGACCCGCCGCCGCCCACTCCGCGTCGTAGGCGGCCCGCACGGCGGGATCGGTGAGGCGGCTGTAGCCCGCCATGCCCACGACGCCACCGCGCACCATCGCCGGTTCGAGGCCGTCCAGGGCGAGGGAGACGGCCCTGCCGAGTTCGGCGGCCGCGCGCTCCGGGTCGCCGCCGGTGGGGTTGCCGGGCCCCGCCCGCCCGGCGCCGACGACGCGTCCGTCCAGGGTCGCCGCGATCACGCGGGTGGTGCTTCCGCCGCAGTCCGCTCCGAGCACAAGCATGAAAATTATGTTCACCCTTTCGCTCGCCCTCGTCTTGTGGCAACAATTCTTACCGAAGACGGCTAATCAGGGAAGAAGCAACGTACATGGCGCTCGACGGCGAAGGACTGCTCGCACGGCTGCGGACGGAGCTGCCCGGACTGCCCGAGGCGCTCCAGCGCGTCGCCGAGCTGATCCTGCGCGATCCGGAGGAGGCGGCGCAGTCGACCATCGTCGACCTCGCCGAGCGCTCCGGGACCTCCCCCGCCACCGTGACCCGGTTCTGCCGCACCCTGGGCTTCCGCGGCTACGCGGGGCTGCGGGTGGCCATCGCCACCGAGATCGGCCGGGCCGCGCAGGCCCGCTGGGAGATCGACGTGGACCGCGACATCGCGCCGGACCACCCGTTGCAGCGGGTGCTCGGGGTGATCGTCAGCGCCGACACCCAGGCGATCCGCGAGACCGCCGACCGGCTGGACCTGACCGCGGTGGAGGTGGTCGCCAGCACCATCGCCGAGGCGATCGGCTCCGGCCGCCGGGTGGAGGTCTTCGGCGTCGGCAGCAGCGCCGCGGCGACCACCGAACTGGTGTTCCGGCTCCAGCGGCTGCGGGTCGCGTGCTGGCACCGCGCCGAGGCGCACTCCGCGCTGAGCAGCGCCGCGCTGCTGCGCCCCGGCGACCTGGCGATCGGCGTCTCGCACAGCGGCCGGACCCGCGAGGTGATCGAGTTCCTGGCGGAGGCGGCCGAGCACGGCGCGATGACGGTCGCGGTGACCTCCTACCCGCGCTCCCCGCTCGCCGAGACCGCCGAGCTCGTGCTGACCACCGAGACGCACGAGACGAGCTTCCGGTTGGCCGCGCTCTCCGCGTTGCACTCCCAGCTGCTCGTGCTGGACCTGGTCTACGTCGCCGTGGCGCAGCGCAGCCACCCGGCGGTGGACGAGGCGTTCGAGCTGACCGCCCGAGCGGTCCAGACGCATCGGCTTCCCGAACATCCGATCAGGAAGGGAAAACGTTGAGCGAGGTCAACGAAGATCCGCTTGCGGGATCGAGCATCATCTCTGCTGGGGGTTTCCTCAAGGCCATTACCAAGCTGGTCACAACCGTTGGCACCGAACAACTTCCGAACATCAACAGGGCCGCGGACGTGATCGCGGACTGCGTGCGCGCGGGCGGGGTGGTGCAGGCGTTCGGCTGCGGGCACTCCGAGGCGCTGGCGATGGAGATCGCCGGGCGCGCGGGCGGCCTGGTGCCGTCGAACCGGATCTCGTTGCGGGACCTGGTCCTCTTCGGCGGGGAGCCCGTCTCCGTGCTGGAGGGGCCGCTGCTGGAGAAGGACCCGACCGTCGCGCACCGGCTCTACGAGCTGGCCCCGGTCGGCGCGGAGGACGTGTTCGTGATCGCGTCCAACTCGGGCGTGAACGGGCTGATCGTGGAGTTCGCCCTGCACGTGAAGTCCAAGGGGCACAAGGTGATCGTGCTGACCTCGCGGCAGCACACCGATCTCGTCGAGTCCAACCACCCGAGCGGTCGCAAGCTGGCCGAGCTGGCCGACGTGGTGCTGGACAACGGTGCTCCCTACGGCGACTCGGCGCTGCCCCTGCCCGGCGGCGGAGCAGTCGGCGCGGTGTCGTCGATCACCGCCGCGCTGCTGGCGCAGCAGATCACCGTCGAGGTGGTGCGGCGACTGTCCACTCAGGACGAGAAGCCCCCGATCTACATCTCGGCCAACATCCCCGGCGGACGCGAGCACAACAAGGTGCTGGAAGACCGCTACGCCGGACGCATCCGTCGGACCGCCTGAGCGGAGGAGACCCTGTGAACCCGACTACGAGACGTTCAGTGCTTCGCGGAGCGTTGGCCGCGGCGGCGACACCCCTGCTCGCGGGGTGTGTGACCGCGGGCGGCGGCGACCAGGGCCCTGCTTTACGCGGGCAGGTCACTAAGGACAACCCGCTCGGCGTCGCGCTCGACGCGCCCCTGGAAGTGGTGATCTTCAAGGGGGCCTACGGCGACCAGTACGCCCTCGACGCGGAGCGCGCCTACAACCAGCGGCACCCGCAGGCGAAGATCAACCACCAGGCCATCCAGAAGGTCGGCGAGGCGCTGCAACCGCGCTTCGTCGCCGACACCCCGCCGGACGTCGTCGACAACACCGGCGCGGGAGCGCTGGACCTGCCGACGCTGGTGAAGGCCAACCAGGTCAGCGACCTCAGCGAACTGCTGGACTCACCCTCGCTGCACGACCCGTCCGTGCGCGTGCGCGACACACTGCTGCCCGGCGTGGTCGACGACGGGACGTTCAACGGGCGCCCGCGCGCGCTCAACCTCGTCTACACCGCTTGGGGCGTCTGGTATTCGCGGACGCTGTTCGCCGAGCGCGGCTGGTCCTACCCGAAGACCTGGGACGAGATGCTCACGCTCTGCGGCGAGATCAAGAAGTCCGGTATCGCGCCGTGGACGCACCAGGGCAAGTACCCCGACTACGTCGGCGACCTGCTGGTGTCGATGGCGTTCAAGGCGGGCGGCAACGACCTGCTGGTCGCGGTGGACAACCTGGAGCCCAACGCCTGGAAGCACGAGGCGATGATCAACGCGGCGACCGCCTTCGCCGAGCTGGTCGGCAGGGGATACGTGATGCCCGGCTCGGAGGGCCTGTCGCACACGGAGGCGCAGGCCGCGTGGTCGCAGGGCAAGGCGGCGTTCCTGCCGTCCGGTTCGTGGCTGGAGAGCGAGCAGAAGGGCGTCACGCCGGAGAACTTCCAGATGGTGATGATGCCGCCGCCGCAACTGTCCACTTCGGACAAGATGCCCGCGGCCGCGGTGCGCGCGGGCGGCGCGCAGAGCTTCATCGTGCCGGAGAAGGCGCGCAACCGGCAGGGCGGCATGGACTTCCTGCGCACCCTGTTCGCCGTGCCGCAGGCCCGCCGCTTCGCCGAGCTGGCCAGCGCGCTGCCCTCGGTGAAGGGCGCGACCGAGGGGCTGCGGCTGTCCTCCGGGGTGGATTCCGTGCGCAACGCCGTGAACGCCGCCGGGGACAACGCGTTCCGCTACCGCTTCCGCACCTGGTACGGCACGTTGAAGAAGTCGTGGGACGACGCGACCGGCGAGCTGTTCACCGGGCGGCTGACCCCGCAGCAGTGGGCGGACCGCGTGCAGCGCGCCGCCGACGCGGTCGCCCGTGACCCCAACATCACCAAGTACCGGCGCTGACGCATGAAGCACGGCAAATACCGCTTCCTGGCGATGGCGATCCTGCCCGCGCTGGCGCTGCACGTGATCTTCGTGCTCTCGCCGTACGCGCAGGCGTTCTACCTGTCCCTGACGGACTGGACGGGGGTGGCGGGGCAGGCGAACTTCGTCGGGCTGGACAACTTCGCCCGGCTCGGCGAGGACCCGCTGTTCCTGTCCGCGCTGGGCAACAACGCGCTGATGCTGATCGTCGTCCCGCTGGCGACGATCGCCATCGCGCTGTTCCTGGCCTCCATGCTCAACCTCGGCGGTCGGCGCGGGCGGGCGGAGGTCCAGGGCGTCGCGGGCGGGAAGGTCTACAAGATCGTCTACTTCTTCCCGCAGCTGCTGTCGGTGCCGATCATCGCGGTGCTCTGGCAGTTCGTGTACAGCCCGAACAACGGTCTGCTCAACGGTTTCCTGAGTGCCGTGGGGCTGGACGGGCTGGCCCGCACCTGGCTCGCCGACGGCTCGGTGGCGCTGTGGGCCGTCATGGCGGTGATGGTGTGGTCGGCGGTCGGGTTCTACGTCGTGCTGTTCAGCGCGGCCATGGACTCGATCCCGCGCGAGCTGTTCGAGGCGGCCCGGCTGGACGGGGCGGGCCGTCTCGCCACCTTCCGCTCCATCACGCTGCCCCTGGTGCGGGACAACGTGAACGCGGCCTTCGTGTACCTGGGCATCGCGGCGCTGGACGGTTTCGCGCTGGTGCAGATCCTGTCGGTCGGCCCCGGAGGACCGGACGGCGCGACCGAGGTGATCGGTCTCGGCCTGTACCGCAACGCCTTCTCGTTCGGGCAGTTCGGTTACGCGTCGGCGATGGGCGTCGCCCTGTTCTTCCTGACCCTGACGCTCGCGGTGATCGCGATGCGCTCGGGTCGCCGCACGAAGGTGGAGATGGCATGAGGCGACTCGGAGACGGCGCGATCCACCTGTTCATGGCGGCGTGGGCGGTGATGGTCGCGTTCCCGTTGGTGTGGGCGGTGCTCAGCTCGCTCAAGACCGACCAGCAGATCCTGACCAGCCCGTGGTCCCTGCCCGACCGCCCGCACCTGGAGAACTGGGCGCGGGCGTGGGAGCAGGCCTCGATCGGCAAGTACTTCCTGAACAGCCTGGTCGTGGTCGGCGGGGCGCTGGTGCTGACCATGCTGCTCGGCTCGCTCGTCGCCTACGCGCTGGCCCGGTACTCCTTCCCCGGCAACAGGTTCCTGTACTACCTGTTCGTCAGCGGCATGCTCTTCCCGATGTTCCTGGCCCTGGTGCCGCTGTTCTTCGTCGTCAAGCAGCTGGGCCTGCTCGGCAGCTATCCCGGGCTGATCCTGGTCTACACCGCCTACGCGCTGCCGTTCACGGTGTTCTTCCTGACCGGGTTCTTCCGCACCCTGCCCAACGAGGTCGCGGAGTCGGCGGCGCTGGACGGCTGCTCGCACTCGGGGATCTTCTTCCGCGTCATGCTGCCGATGGCCAGACCGGGGTTGATCAGCGTGGGGATCTTCAACTTCCTCGGCCTGTGGAACCAGTACCTGCTGCCGCTCGTGCTCAACCCGGATCCGGCGAACTACGTACTCGCGCAGGGCCTGGCGGCGCTGTCGGTGAGCCAGGGCTACCGCGGTGACTTCAGCGGTCTGTTCGCCGGGCTGACTATCGCGATGCTGCCGGTTCTGGTGGTGTATCTGGTGTTCCAGCGCCGCATCCGCTCCGGGCTCACCGCAGGCGCCGTGCGGTAACCGTTATGGCGTGCGCATGTACCAATACGGACGGCTGCTCGCCACTGTCGCCTTGGCAGTGGCGAGTTTCGCCGTCGAACCGCCCGCGCCAGCACTGACTCGCTGCCGCTGTTGGTCAAGCACGGCGGCGCGCTCCCGGAGGCCGCGGTCGTCCGGCGCGTGTTCCGCGAGCTGAGCCTCACCTCCGTGAGCGCGCCCAAGGGCACGAAGTTCTCCAGCGGGGTGAAGCTGTGGCTCAACGCGCGCGTCCGGGCCGTCCCTGCCGTGGGTGCGCCGGTGGCTCGGCGGCCGGGGGCGACCCGACCGGCTTCGGCGTCACGGTCGCCGTGCTCGATTCCGGTGCTGACGCCACCCTCGCGGGGAAGATCACCGTGCGCAGGGACTTCACCGGCACGGGCGGCACCACCGACCACGGCACTCGCATCGCCGCCGCCGTCTCCCACGCTGCGCCGGACGCCGGGCTGGCCATCGGCAAGGTCCTCGACGGCACCGGCAGCGGCGCGATCGACGGGATCATCGCCAGGATGCGCTGGGCCGCGGCTGATCTCAAGGCAAGGGTCGTATACCTGGGCTTCGGCCACACCGAAGTGGTGTCGCGCGCGCTCGACGAGCATCCACCTGAAGGACCGGCAGAGCCGCACCGTGGCCTACTGGAACTCCGGTCGAGCCCCGGTGACGCTGGCCCTGGAGATGAAGCTGACCGACCGTTCGGGGCGCCCGGCACCAGCGAAGCTGGCCGAGCCGTCGAAGTCGGTTCTCACGCCGCGACGAGTCCTGATGGCGCTGTGCGACTGCGCGTTCCCGTGACCGTGAAGGACACGTGTCAGTCCGCTCCCAGTTCCTGATCGAGACGCGTCAGCTCGTCGATCGCGTCCTTGCGGCGAAGATCGTCACGGCGCTGGTAGTCCACGAGGTCGTCGAAGCGGATCCGCCGGTGCCTGCCGACGAGCCGGAACGGGATCGCACCCCGCTCGAGCAGGCCGATCAGGTACGGACGGGAGACGTTGAGCTGGTCGGCCGCCTGCTGCGTGGTGAGCTCGGCGTCCGGCGGCACGACCTGCACGCTCTGATCGTTGACCTTGTCTGCTTCTCCGGTTCTGGACATGTTCATCACGCTATCCGGACGCTCAGGCCGGGGGCAGGACGATGCGGGTGGTGGTGCCGCGTCCGGGTTCGGTGTCCAGTTCGATGCGGCCGTTGTGCGCGGAGACGATCGCCGCGCTGATCGCCAGGCCCAGGCCGGAGCCGCCGCGCGCCCGGGTGCGGGCGGCGTCGGCGCGGTAGAAGCGGTCGAACACCCGCTGCGCGTGCTCGGCGTCGATGCCCGCGCCGTTGTCGGCGACCTCCACCAGCGCGTACGCCGCGGCCACTGGCAGGTCGCTCCCGGACCAGGCCACGGTGCGGGCGGGCTCCTCGACCGGCCGGTAGCGCACGGTGACCCGGACCGGGCTGCCGGGCGGGGTGTGCGCGATCGCGTTGATCACCAGGTTCGTCACCACCTGGCGCAGCCGGGCCTCGTCGGCGATCACCCGGACCGGGCCGTCCGGCACGGAGAGGGTGATGGAGCGGTCCTGGTCGCGCACGCGGGCGTCGTGCACCACGTCGTTGACGGGGACGAGCAGGTCGACCTCGGTGAGGTCCAGCGCGCGCTGCTCGTCGAGGCGGGCCAGCAGCAGCAGGTCCTCGACCAGGCCGCCCATCCGCTGCGACTCGTCCTCGATCCGCGCCATCAGTCTGTCCACATCGGACTTCTCCGGCGCCCCGCCCCTGCGGTAGAGCTCGGCGAAGCCGCGGATCGACGTCAGCGGCGTGCGCAGCTCGTGCGAGGCGTCGGCGACGAACTGCCGCAGGCGCTGCTCGGAGTGCTCGCGCTCGCGCAGCGCCGAGGAGATGCGGCCGAGCATCACGTTGAGGGACTGGCCGAGCCTGCCCGTCTCGGTGCGCGGGTCGGCATCGGGCACCCTGCGGTCGATCTGCCCGGCCGCGATCGCCTCCGCCGTGCCCTCGATCCTGGTCAGCGGGCGCAGGCCGATCCGCACCAGGTAGGTGGACAGCACCGCGAGGCCGACCAGGATCACCAGGCCGACGACCACCTCGACGCTCATCAGCTCCGCGACCGTCTCGTCCCGGGACCTCAGCCACATCGCCACCGCGACCACCCTGCCGAAGTCGCCGATGACCACCCGGACCCGCCAGTCGCTGCCGCCGTCGCTGTCGGGCACGGTGAAGGTCGTACCCACGCGCGTCTTGAGGACGTCGTAGCGCAGCCTCGGCATGCTGGGCGACTCCAGCGAGGAGCCGCCGCGGTAGGTCTCCACCCCGCTGCGGCTGAAGGCCACCAGCCGCAGGTCGGTCGGCAGCTGCTGGTCACCCCGGTTGAACTTGCCCAGCGGCGGCCCCTGCCCGTCGCGCATCCGCCCGGAGGTGGTCTGCAGCTGGGCGTCGATGCGGGAGACCAGGGACAGGTCCAGCCACACCAGGCTCAGCGCCCCGACCACCGTCAACCCGGTGGCGCACAACGCGACCAGCGTCGCCACCAGCCGCGTCCGCAGCGTCCAGGGCCGGTGCTTCACGAGCGGCCCCGGCCCCGTGGCGTGCGCAGGGTGTAGCCGACGCCGCGGATGGTGTGGATCAGCGAGGGCTCCCGCCGGTCGATCTTGCGGCGCAGGTAGCTGATGTAGGACTCCACGATGCGGCTGCTGCCGTCGAAGTTGTAGTCCCACACCCGGTCCAGGATCTGCTCCTTGCTGACCACCTTCTCCGCGTTGATCAGCAGGTAGCGCAGCAGGTTGAACTCGGTCGGCGACAGCGGCACCGGCTCGCCCGCCCTGCGCACCTCGTGCCCCTCCTCGTCCAGCTCCAGGTCGGCGTAGCTGAGCACGCCGTCGTCGACGGCCTCCGCACCGGGCGGGCGGGTGCGGCGCAGGATCGCGCGCAGCCGGAGTACGACCTCCTCCAGGCTGAACGGCTTGGTCACGTAGTCGTCGCCGCCCGCGGTCAGCCCGGCGATGCGGTCCTGCACGGCGTCGCGCGCAGTCAGGAACAGCACGGGCAGCCGCTCCTGCGCCGACCGCAGCTGCCGGGCGACGGTGAACCCGTCCAGGTCGGGCAGCATGACGTCGAGCACCACGATGTCCGGCTGGAACTCCCTGGCCGCGCTCACCGCCGCCGCGCCGGTGTCGGCGACGCCGACCTCGAACCCGCTGAGCCGCAGCGTCGCCGAGAGCAGTTCCAGGATGTTCGGCTCGTCGTCGACCACGAGCACCTTGGCCGAGCGCGGCTCATCGATGTTCACCGCGCCAGCATCCCGATCCAGGCTGAGAGTTTGCTGGGAACACGCTGAGCAGGCCGGGATACTCGCCGATCCGGTGTCACCATCGAGGGTGTGCACCCGTCTGACTCCCTTCCAGCCCGCCTGTTCCTGCTCGCGTTCGACCAGGACCGCGGCCGGCTCACCGGGGGCGCCGCGCTGGCTCCGCTGCTGCGCGCGGCAGCGCTGACGGAGCTGCACCTCAGCGGCAGGCTGGCCGACGCCTCGGGGAAGGCGCGCGCGGTGGCCGCGACGGCGAGCGGCGATCCGGTGCTGGACCAGGTGCTGGCGCTGGTCGGCTCCGCGAGGGCGCGGTCGTGGCGGTACTGGATCGGCTACCGCCCGAAGACCACGGTGGTGGCGGTGCGGGAGGCCCTCGTCGCCTCGGGGCACATCCGCCTCGCGCGCCGCCGGGTGCTCGGCGTCTTCCCCACCACCAAGATCACGTTGCTCGATCCGGGCGAGGCGACGCACATCGCGAGCCTGGCCTCCGAGGCGCTGCGCGGCGCGTGGCCGGTGCCGGAGGTCGATCTCCGCGACGCCGCCGTGGTGAGCCTCGCCGCCGCGGCGAACCTGCGCACGGTGGTGAGCCGCGCGGACCGCCGGACCTACCGCAAGCGCCTCGCCGAGCTGAGCGCGCGGGTCGGCCCGGTGCCCACCGCCCTGCGCAAGGCGTTGCAGGCGCAGGGCGGCGGTCCCACAGGAAACGACGGCGACTGACCCCCCTCCTCCGCTGCCCCTCCTCCTCCGCCAGGGGTTCGGGCGTCTTCAAGTACCCCCGACCCCCGTCCCAGCGGTCTTTAACCGCCCCCAACCCCGCGGCGCTCGCGAGGGGGTTGGGGGCGGTTTTCGGTGATCGTTAGCGGGGTTCGGGGTACTTGAAGACGGTCCAACTGCGACGTTGTGTGGGGCTAGCGATAGGTGAGGCCCGCGTCGGCCATGCGGCGGGTGGCCTCGACGACGTCCTTCTCCCCAGCCGCGATGTAGAGGCGCAGGTAGGGCAGCGGCGTCGCGCCGGACTCGGGCCCGGGGTACGGCCACGGCCACACGGGTGCCACGAGAACCCCCGTCCGCTCGAAGCACTCGGCGCGGTACTGCTCGGGCTCGTAGGCGGGCGGCACCTCGATCAGCACGTACGGCGTGCACTCCCCCGCGTGCACGGCGCTCCTGGGGTGGCCGAGCTGCTCCACGCACGCCTGCACGGCGGCCTCGCGGATGTCGGCGACCTCAAAGCTTTGCGCGGTAAGGAAATCCGCGCTCTCCGCCGACTCCAGCCAGTCCGCCATGGCGTGCTGCGCCGGTCCCGCGTGCATCAGCCCGTGGTGCAGCCGGTACCGGTTGACCAGCTCGCTGAGCACGTCGGGCGCGGCCACCATCGACCCGATGCCCCAGCCATTGCACCCGAACTGCTTGCCCATCGAGCGCACGGCGAGCCACGGCACCCGCGGCGCGCGCTCGACCACCACGCGCAGCGCGGAGGTGGCGGTGACGCCCGCGTCACAGACCCCGAAGTACGCGTCGTCGACGAGGATCGCGGCGTCGTGTTCGACTGCCGCGTCCACCATCGCGGTGACGAACCCCTCGGACCAGTTCACCGCGGTGGGGTTGTGCTGTGCGTTGATCACGACCATGGCCAGGTGTTCCCCTGGTGTGGCAAGCACCTTGGCCACAGCCTCAGCCAGATCCTCTTGCTGCGGCTGGAATCCGTGCTCCGGGCGCAGCGGGAGGTAGCGCACGGCGAAGCCGAGCGGGCCGAACACCCCGGAGTAGTCCCAGCTCGGTCCGGCGGCGAGCACCACCGGTGTGCTCGAACCCGTTCTTTCCTTCACCAGGCGGCCGAAGTCGAACATCGAGTGCCGGGTGCCGGTCCAGGAGACCGCGACCTCCCAGTCCCCTCCGGCGAGCCCGTGACCGGTCGCGAGGTGCTCTCTTAAAGCGCTGCGCAGCCTCGGCAAGCCGTAGAGCGAGAGCTGGTAACCGTGTGCGTTGACCGGCGTCTCCGCGAGGCGCGCCGCGAGCGCTGGTGGCACGCGGTCCCAGGTCTCTCCGAAGCTGAGACAGATCGGATCGCCGTAGGGCAGGCCCCGGTGCAAGTACTCGCGCAGCAGCAGCACGTCCGGCATCGCGCACGGAGCGGCGTCACCGTCGAGCAACGTGCGCAGGGTGGACTCGGTGATCATGGCAACCTCCAGGCTTGAGATGAGCCGGAGGGTGCCCAAGGCCGATGGATCCGTGATGGAGCCAGGATGGACGCGTCAGGGCTGCTGCCGCGGCGAGTAGTCCTGGATGGACGGCTGGGCGGGCGCGGCGGGCTTGCGGCCCTTCTGCACCAGGCCGAGCACCAGCAGGACGATGCCGAGCGCGCCGACGCCGATGCCGAGCGCGGGCTGCATGGGCTCGGCCCACATGAGGATGACGAACTGCCGGTCGCTGTACTGGGACAACGCCATCGAGCCGAAGCCGAGCAGGATGAGCGCGAAACCGAACCGCACCATGGGTCTCTCTTCTCGTTCAGGGGAGGTGACCGGGAACTGACTCCCCGTGCCGCGCTTCGGTTCCTGACACATCGAAAATTCTTACCGTTCGTCCAGGTGTCAGCCGTCGACACCGCCATCCGGTCGTCATAGGGTGTGCTGAACCCGGCGTATTGGCAGGTCAACGGCAATGTCAGCAGCTCGTGGGGCGCAGTGGCGGTTGTTCCGCGCGGTGGCCGTCGTGGTGTCCCTGGTTCTGGTGGCCGCGTCGGTCATGGTCACCACCGAGGCACTCGGCAACCCGGGCTCGGTGCTGGCCGACAAGACGCTCCAGGTCCTCTTCAGCGTGGTCACCGTGGTGACCCTGCTGGTCGGCGCGCGCCGCCGGAGCGGGGCGGACCGCGACTGGCGGCTGTGGATGACGGCGACGGCCTGCTGCATGGGGCTCGGCCTCGGCGTGTGGATCTGGACCAAGCTGATCAGCGGCCTGCCACTGCCCGCGAGCACCCTCGGCAACATCGCCTACTTCATGGTTCCGGTGTTCGCCCTGATCACGGTGATCAGCCTGATCGACCTGGGGGTCGCGGGCGAGGAGCAGCAGCAACAGGCGACGCGGCCGAGGCGGGCGCGCGCGGTGCTGCTGCTGGACGTGGTGATCGTCGCCAGCTCGGTGCTCCTGGTCGGCCACGCCGGGCTGATGCTGAAGCTGACCAACCGCTCCGCCTCCTCGATGGCGGGCGGGAACCTGGTGCTCCAGCTGATGCACCCCATCTCCTACGTGCTCGTCGCGGTGATCGCGGTGCTGGTCTCCGGAGCGCGCGGCCTGTCGCGGCAACCCGCGCTCGGCCTGCTGGTGCTCGGTTTCCTCGCGCACGCGGTCTCCGCGACGATCACCACGAGCCTGGTGCTGAGCGGTATCAGGCACATCCCGCCGGTCATCGACATCGGTTACATGACGGGCAACGCGCTGTTCCTGCTGACCGCGGTCGCGCCGCCCGGCCGGCCCTCCTCGCGCAAACGCAGGCGATCCGACCACTGGCTGCGCCTGGCCGTCCCGTACGTGCCGCTGCCGATCGCCGCCCTGTTCCTGGCTTTCCGCGCCACCGACGGCACCCAGATCGAGCCGCTGGAGATCTACCTCGGGTCCTGCCTCATCGCCGCCGTCGTCGGCAGGCAGCTGATCGCGATCGCCGACAACCTGTGGCTGCTCGGCCGCCTGCGGGCCAGCCAGCGCGAGCTGGAGTACCAGGCGTACCACGACTCGCTGACCGGCCTGGCCAACCGGGCGCTGTTCCAGGAGACGCTGCGCCGCGCGGTGGAGAACAACACGGCGACCGGGCCGCCGCTGCTGGTGCTGTTCATCGACTTCGACGACTTCAAGAAGGTCAACGACCAGTACGGGCACGCGACCGGCGACGCGCTGCTGCGGGTGATCTCCGCGCGGCTGCGCGCACTGCTGCCCAGCACCGACCTGGTGGCGCGGCTCGGCGGTGACGAGTTCGGCATCCTGTTGCACCAGAACGGCAAGACCGCCGAACAGGTCGGCACCGCGGTCCTGGAAGGCATGCAGCGGCCGTACCAGGTGGACGGGCGCGAACACGTGGTGCGCGCCAGCATCGGCCTCGCCGAGCTCAGCCCCGACGACGCGACCCTGACCGCTGAGGAGCTGCTGGCCCGCGCCGACTCCGCCATGTACACCGCCAAACGACGCGGCAAGGGCACCCTAGCCCTGCACTCCACCTAACCCCCGCACTCCGCCTGACCCCACCCTCCGCCTGACCTCGCACTCCGCCGCCGTCCGCACTCCGCCAGCCCGGGAGGTTGGGGCGTCTTCAAGTACCCCCAACCCCCCTCCCAGCGGTCTTTAACCGCCCCCAACCTCGGCGCCCGCCCCGGGGTTCGTCATCGTTTGCGACAGTGCTGACGGGGGTGTGGTGGTCTTGAAGACGCCCCAACCTCGGCGGCGGTCGCGGTCCCGGCATTACGATGTGCGGATTCACCCTGGCGGGTGGGTGACGGGGGTTGCTTTGCGCGCTGCTGCTGAGAATCGGGCCGGAGGCCGGAGGCCGGAGGCCGGAGGCCGGAGGCCGGAGGCCGGAGGCCGGAGGCCGGAGGCTGACGCGGTCGCGGTCGCGGGGCGCCGGTGGCTGAGGCGCAGGTGACCGGGACGCAGGTGACTGGGACACGGTCGCGGGCCACGTTCCGCTACGCCAAGACAGTGCTGGCGGTGGGCCGCACGGTCACGTCAACCGCGCGGCTGCTGGACATCCTGCCGCTGCTCGAAAGCGACCGCCGTGTGCAGGTGTTCTTCACGATCGCGCCGGGCTCGGACTTCGCGGACGGCGTCGCCGCGCTGCTGAACCGGGCCAAGGTCGTGCCGTGGGAGCAGGCCACCGAAACGACCTACGACCTCGCGATCTCGGCGAGCGCGAACGGCGACCTGCACCGGCTGCGAGCCCCGCTGCTGCTCATCCCGCACGGAGCTGGGCACAACAAGCTGCTGCCCTCCGGCGCGCTCTCCGGCTTGGCGCGGGAACAGTTGGTGCACAACGGAAAACTCACGCCCAGCGCGATCGCCCTCACCCACACCGACCAGCTCGCCACACTGGCACGGACGTGTTCCGAGGCGCTGGACCGCGCGGTGGTCGTCGGCGATCCGTGCCACGACCGGATGCGCGCGAGCGGCTGGGCGAGGCGGCGCTACCGGGACGACCTCGGCGCCGCCGGGCGGAAGATCGTCCTGGTCAGCTCGACCTGGGGCGGGAACGCGCTGCTGGCCGTGCGACCGGACCTGCCGGACCGGCTCGCCAGGGAGCTGCCCGCCGACGAGTACCTGGTGATCATCGCGCTGCACCCCAATGTCTGGGACTTCCACGGCGCGCGGCAGCTCGGGCACTGGCTGCCGAGCGCCGCTTTCCTGCCGCCGCACGAAGCTTGGCAGGCAGCCGTGATCGCCGCCGACGCCGTGATCGGTGACCACGGTTCGCTGGCGCTCTACGCGACCGCGATGGGCGTTCCGGTGCTGCTGGGCACGTTCGCCGACGAGGAGATCGCGGCGGGCACGCCCATGGCCGAACTGGGCGCGCGAGCACCGCGCCTCGACGATCGGCCGCTGCGCGCGCAACTCGACGATCTCGTTGCCTGGGAAGGAATTCGCACGTTCGATCAGAGCGGTGAGGCAGCGGGAAGGCTGCGCGAGGTCATGTACCGGCTGATGGAGCTGGAGCCGAGAGGTGCGGCGGAACTGCCCGCGCTCCCCCGGCCCTTCGTCGACGCGCCGCAAGCCCAGTCGTACTTCGTCGCGTCCAGGTGCTCGAACGGCAACATCGTTGAGCTGGAACGCTTTCCCCTCCACGATCCCGTCTCCGAGCTGCCTCAGCGGCACATCGCCGCGACCCCGGACGCGGACCCGCGGCGGCTCCAGGCGGCCGGGGTGCTGCTGCTCCCGGACGGCGCCGACGCCGAGCGCTGGCTGGCCGAGCTCCCGGTCTGCCGCACCGTGGGAGTGATCACCGGTCCGCGCTCGTGCGTGGTGTGGCTGCGCGACGGGCGGCGGCTGGCGGTCTCGGGCGGTCCGGCGGAGCTGGTGGCGTCCGCCGTGCACGCCTGGCTGTCGAGCGGCCGGGTGGTGGAGGAGCTGAAGCGGGGCTTGCTCATCCAGACAGGTAGCGTCGAGTTCCGATGCGCACTCTGAAGAAGTCCGGCGAGCACGAGCTGGAGATCAAGAAATCGCGGTTCGTCTGCGCACTGGCCAGGGTCGAGCACGAGGACGAGGCGCGCGAGTTCATCCGCTCCCGCCGCAAGGCGCACGTCAACGCCGGTCACCACTGCTCCGCCTACGTCCTCGACGACGCGCAGCGGTCCAGCGACGACGGAGAGCCTGCCGGGACGGCGGGCGTGCCGATGCTGGAGGTCCTGCGCAGGCGCGAGCTGACCGGAGTCGTCGCGGTGGTCAGCCGCCACTACGGCGGGGTCAAGCTGGGCGCGGGCGGGCTGATCAGGGCTTACGGCGGCGTGGTCGCCGAGGCGGTCGACCTGCTCGGCGTGGTCGAGCGGCGACCGGTCCTGCTGGTCTCCACGGTGGTGGACTACCTGCGGGCGGGAAAGCTGGAGAACGAGCTGCGGAACTCGCGGTTCCGGCTCGCCGAAGCGGACTACGGGGCCGAGGTGCGGTTCCGGATCAGCGTCGAGGAAACCGCCCTCGCGGAGTTCGGCGAGTGGCTGGCCGAACTGACCGCGGGGCAGGCTCAGTACACAGTGGACGGTTCAGGTCATGTCGAAGTGGATCTGACGAATGGATGAGACCCCCTGACGCGCCTCTCCCGTTGTGTCATCTTGGAGACAGCGGTGGCGTACGAGGGAGGCGCGTATGTCCGGCCTGTTCCTGTTCACGTTGCTCTGGGTGCTCATCGCACTGGCCCCCGTGCCCAATCCCCAGGTCCGCCGAACGCTCCTGCTGCTGGTGCTCGGGGTCTCGGTGACCGCGATCGCCTACACCTTCTTCGAGTTCACCGAGGCCGGGATGCGGCAACGCGACGACGACAACGACCGCGGCCTGCTGAACATGGCACTGCTGGTGGCCGGGCCGGGGGCGCTGGTCGCGCTGCTGCGGCTGGCCACGGCGAACCACGACCGCAGCTGACCGTCCACAGTGGACTAGGGCTTCTTGATCCGCTCGATCAGGCTGGTCCAGCTGTCCGCGCCGTGGCCGGACTCGATCGCGCGGTCGTAGTGCGCCTTGACCGCGCGCGGCAGGCCGGTCTCGATCCCGGCCTCCTCGCTGGCGCCGACGATGTGGTCGGCCGTAGCGCCCATCATGACCACGCTGGCCAGGTCGCCGGGGTGGTTGCCCTCATCGATCTGCTTGGCGGCCCCCTCCAGGTACATGCTGATCCCGGCGAAGTTGTCCGCGGCGTAGTGCCGGAAGCTCTCCGCGGACACGCCCGCGGAGTTGAGCAACGCGGTCGCGTGCAGGTAGGCCGACAGCGAGGTCAGGAAGATGTCCAGCTGCGCCTGGTAGTACAGCTGCGCCAGCGTGATGTCCTCGCCGACGTAGTCCGGCCGCCCGATGACGCTCAGCATCGGCGCGTACTGGTCGAAGGTCGTGCGGGAACCGCTGTAGAAGACGTACGCGCCCTCCTCGCCGACCAGGTCCGCCGGGACCATCACGCCGCCGGTCAGCAGCTCGGCGCCGTGACCGGCCAGCCAGGCGGCGGCCTCGCGGGTCTTGCCGGGCGTGTCGGAGCTGAGGTTGACCACGACCTTGCCCGCGAGCGCGTCCGTCGCGGTGCCGAGGATGTCGTACATGGCCTGGTAGTCGGTGAGGCTCAGGATGACCACGTTGTTCGCCGCGAGCGCCGCGCCGACGTCGGCGGCGCGGACCGCGCCCTCGGAGACGAGCGCGTCGGCCCGGCTCGCGGTGCGGTTCCACACGGTCACGGCGTGGTCGCCGGCGAGCAGCTTGCGGACCATCGCCTGGCCCATCGGACCGAGTCCGATCAGGGTCACGCCGATCTTGCTCATGTTGTCCTGCCCGTTCAGAGTGTGTTTTCGGGGTCGAGAACGACTCTGCCCGGCGCCGCGCACGGTTCTCGCACGAGTCGCTGTCGGTGGCTCGGGCTAGTTTCGTGACGTGCGATTCGGACTGCTGGGGCCGTTGGCCGTGTGGACCTCCGACGGACACCCCGTGCGGGTGCCCGAGCCGAAGGTGCGCGCGCTGCTGGCGGCGCTGCTCGCCCACGAGGGCCGGGTGGTCTCGGCGGATCGCCTTGCCGAGGACCTGTGGGGCGGGAAGCAGCCCGGCAATCCGCTGAACACGTTGCAGACCAAGGTTTCCCAGCTGCGCAGGACACTCGGCAGGGACGTCGTCCTGCGCGAGGCTCCGGGTTACCGGATCAACGCGGAGTCCGTCGACGTCGAGGAGTTCCGTTCGCTGGCCACGCGGGCGCGGACCGCTCAGGACCCGCGCGAGCGGGCCGAGTTGTTCGGCTCGGCGCTCGCGCTCTGGCGCGGTCCGGCACTGGCCGACTTCGCCGACGAAGCCTTTGCCGCGCCCCTGGTCCAGCGCCTGGAGGAGGAACGGCTGTCGGCGCGGGAGGACTGGGCCGACGCGCGGCTGGCCCTCGGCGAGCACGGCGCGGTCATCAGCGAACTCGGCGAACTGCTCGCGCGGCACCCGCTCCGGGAACGCTTGCGGTCACTGCACATCCGCGCGCTCTACCGCGCGGGCAGGCAGAGCGAGGCGCTGGCCAGCTACACCGAGCTGCGCGACCGGCTCGCCGACGAGCTCGGGCTCGACCCCGGTCCGGAGCTGACGGCGCTGCACCAGGCAGTCCTGGAACAGGCTCCGGCGCTGGACGTCGCCCCACCGAAGACCAACCTGCCCGCGGCGGTCGGGGAGCTGATCGGCCGGGCGGAGGCAGTGCGCGCGGTGCGGTCCCGGCTCGGCGAATCGCGGCTGGTGACGCTGATCGGGCCGGGCGGTGTCGGCAAGACCCGGCTCGCGGTGGAGGTCGCGCGCGTGCTCGGCGACTCCTTCACCGACGGCGCGTGGCTGCTGGAGTTCGCGGGCGTGGACCGCCAGGCCGCGTGCCCGCCGGACGAGTGGGTCGTCGCGGCGATCGCCGCGACGCTCGGCATCCGCGAGGAGCCGACGCCGGGTCCGCGCCTCGACCTGGCCGACCGACTGGCGGAGGCGTTGCGGCACAAGGAGATCCTGCTCGTCGCCGATAACTGCGAGCAGCTGGTGGAGCAGATCGCCGAGGTCGTGGCGCGGGTGCTGCGCCGGGCTCCCGGCGTGCGCGTCCTCGCCACCAGCCAGGAGCCGCTGGGCCTGGCCGGGGAGGTGCTGTGGCCGGTGCCGCCGCTGGAGGTGCCGGGCCGTTCCAGCGACCTCGCCACCGCGCGCGGGTTCAGCGCGATCCGGCTGTTCGAGACTCGAGCGGGCATCACCGTCGACGAGGACACGGCGCCGGTGGTGGCCGAGATCTGCCGCAGGCTGGACGGCATCCCGCTCGCGCTGGAGCTGGCCGCGACCAAGGTCCGGGTGCTCGGGGTGCACCAGCTGCTCAACCGCCTCGGTGACCGGTTCCGGCTGCTGGCCGGGGGTCCGAGGGACGCGCCCGCCCGTCAGCGCACGCTCCGCGCGATGATCGACTGGAGCTGGGAGCTGCTGAGCGAGCCGGAGCGGGTCCTGCTGCGGCGGCTGGCGATCCACGCCGAGAGCTGCTCGCTGGAGGCGGCCGAGGCGGTGTCCGGCGACGGGGCCGACGTGCTGGAGCTGGTGTCCTGCCTGGTGGACCGGTCCCTGGTGGTCTCCCAGGTCCGCGGCGGCGCCGAGCCGCGCTACCGCCTGCTCGAATCCGTCGCCGCCTACAGCCTGGAGCGCGTTCACGAGGCGGGCGAGTTCGAGGAGCTGCGCCTGCGCCACGCCCACTTCTACGTCGATCTCGCCGAGCGCGCCGCGCCGCTGCTGCACGGACACGACCAGCGGCTGTGGCTCGAACGGCTCGACGCCGAGACCCCCAATCTGCGCGCGGCCCTGGAAACCGCTGTGCGGCAAGGGGACTACGCTCTCGCGCAGCGCCTGGTCACCGCGCTGACGTGGTACTGGTTCCTCCGCGGCAGGCTCGCCGAGGCGAGCAGGTCGCTGCGTCTGGCAGGCGGATCGCCCACGACGCGCGCCTGGCTGACCGGGATCGCCGTTTTGGAAGGGCAGCGCCCGGACCTCGACGTGCTCGACGCGGTGGAGGAGCTCGACGACCCGCGCGCGCTGTGGTTCCTCGGCTACTGCATGTCCACGGTGGGCGATATGCACACCGGCGAGCGGCTGACCCTGTTGGCGCTCAAGCGGTTCGAGGAGGCGGGCGACCAGTGGGGCGTCGCCGCCGCGACCAGCGACCACGTCAGCCAGCAGATGCACAAGGGCGCGTTCGCCGAAGCGAAGGAACTCGCCAACCGCAGCGCGCGGCTGTTCGCCGAACTCGGTGACCGCTGGGGCCAACTCCAAGCGTCGTTCACCCTCGGCACCCTCGCCGAGGTCACCGGTGACTACGAGCGCGCCGCCGCCCTGCACCGCGACGGCCTCCGCATGGCCGAGGAGCTGGACCTGTGGCCCGAGGTGTCCTACCAACTGTCCTGGCTCGGCCGGATCGCGTTGCTCACCAAGGACTTCGACCGGGCTCGGGACCTCCACGAACGCGCGCGGCGCCTCGGCGCGGAACAGAGCTTCCCGCCCGCCGAGATGTACGCGGTGACCGGCCTCGCCCTCGGCGCGCGCCGCGAGGGCAAGTTCGACGAGGCGGAGGAGCACCTGCGGCGCGTCCTCGCCTGGCACCGCGGCGTCGGCTACCTGGAGGCGGGCGCCCTCTCGCTGGCCGAACTCGGCTTCATCGAAGAGCAACGCGGCAATGCTCCTTCGGCGCGTCGGCTGCACGAGGAGGGGCTCGCGTTGGCGCGGCGCACCGGTGATCCGCGTGCGATCGCGTTGGCTTTGGAGGGATTGGCGGGGGCGCACGCGCTCGTCGGCGAGCTTTCGCGGGCGGCGACGTTGTTGGGGGCCGCGGATGCCGCTCGGCGGTCGGTGGGTGCGCCGTTGCCCGCGGCGGAACGTGGGGACGTGGACCGGATCTCGGCCGTGGTGGGTGATGGTTTCTCAGCGGACTTCGAATGGGGGACAGGCGCTTCGCTGACCGATCTCGGATTTTCCGACACGTAGTTTCGGCCGCCCATTTCCTCTAAGTCATCAAGCACCCCGCACACCACGTAAACTGTGCCTATGCGCCCCGACCGCCTCCACACCCAACGTGAGGCGGCCGCAACCTAGAGAACCCCGTTTCGTACTCATAGCGGGCAAGAGAGCGCTCCCAAATCCCGGCAAGAGTACGAAACGGAAGATCTTGGCGGCCTCAGCGCGGGATGAGGGTGAGGTGGAGAGATGCGGGACGGGGCGCTAGGAGTCGGTCAGGCGGGTGCGGAGTGAGGCGACGTCGGGGTGCCGGGACGCCTCGTACACCTCCAGCAGGCGCTCCAGGTGGAGGCGGACCATCGCGGTGTCACCACGGGATTCCGCGACGGCGATCAGGCGCACCAGGACCCCGGCCTCGTACTTCGGCATACCGCGAGCGCGGTAGATCTCGGCGGCCCTGACGAGCCACGGGTGCGCGTCACTGTCCACTTCGGACAGAGTCTCCATGATGCGGGCCTCGGTCCTCGCGTCACCCTCGCCCTGGCGGGCCAGCGGAAGCGCCTCGTTGAGCAGGCGCAGCGCGTCATCGGTGCGGCCGTCATGGGCGGCTATGCGGCCGAGGTAGTGCTTGGCGAGGGCCTGCGGAGCGGGGCTGATGTCCTTGACCAACTCCAGGAAGCGCTCGTAGGCGTGCTTGGACTCCGTGAACTGGCCGCGGTGGAAGAGAACCCGGCCGGTCAACTCCCAGACGGAACCCTGCAGGCGCCTGTTGGCCGAAGCCAGCTCCCGCGCCGCCTCCACACCGGCCAGGGCGGCGTCGGAATCACCGTGATCCAGGTCGAAACGAGCACGCTGACTGAGCATCCTTGCCTCTGCTTCCCTGTTGCCCCACAGCTTCGCCGCCCGGAGGCCGAGATCGTCCAGCTCCTGCCAGATCAGCCGGTGCGGCCGGTTCATGTGCAGGGCGAACATCGCTTCCGCGATCGACACCACCAGCTCGAACCAGCCCTGCCGCAACGCGATGGCCGCGACGCCGACCAGCGCGGTCCGCTCCGCCTCCTGCCAGTCCAACGCCTTCGCCGCACTGCCGAAGGGGTTCTCCCCTGCCACAGAAAACAGGCGGAACCGGTCCTTCTTGATCGCGAGGTCGGCGAGCTGGGCCTGCCGCGCGAGCTTCTTCGCGAGGCGCAGCTCGGCGTCGTCGCGGTCCTCCCCACTGGGCCGCTTGCCGATGGCGTGTTCGCGGACGGGGCCCAGGAAACGGAAGCGGCCCGCGTGGTCCTCGATGATCAGGTTCGCCTCGACCAGCTCGTCGAGGGCGTCGGCGGGCGGAGCACCGAGCAGAGCCTCGGCGACGTCCTCGGTCCACGCGGGGCCCGGGTAGAGCGGAAGCAGTCCGTACAGGAGCTGAGCCCGCGGGCTGAGCTGGTCGTACGGCACCTCGAAGAGATCCACGACGAGCTTCCCTCCGTCGAGCGCGCGCACCAGGCGGGCGATCTCCCGCGTCGGGTACTTGCGGAGCCGGGCGCCCATGGTGCGCAGCGGCAACGGGAGGCGGCCGCACTTCGCGATCAGCTCGGCGACCGCGTCGGGTTCCCGGTCCAGGCGGTCCTGCGAGCAGAACCGGGTCAGCAGCTGCATGGCGTGCTCGGGGCTCAGTTCGGCGAGGGACCGGTTCTCCGCACCAAGGGTGAGAACGTGGTCGAGCTGCCAGTGGCTCGCCACGACCACCGCGCTCGCGGCCGACGCCGGGATGAGCGCGGAGATGTCGTCTTGCAGCTTCACGTTGTCCAGCAACAACAACACGCGCTGACTCGCGCTGTGCCGCCAGTACTGCTCTTTGCGCGCCGGAAGCCGACCTTCACCCACTCCCGCCCGACGCCGAGCTGGACGATGAGGTCACCGAGAACGTCCTCGTAGTCGACGGTCTCTTCGTGGCGGTAGTCGTCGAGGTCCACGTAGAGCACGGCGTCCACGTCGGCCTCGTTGCCGTACTCCAGGAGCAGCGCCGTCTTGCCGGAGCCCGGCGGCCCGGACAACAGCATGAGCAGCGGTGCTGTCTCGCGCGGTGCTCGCGCGTGGGTCCGGAACCAGGCGCGCTCGTCGTCGCGGTTCACGAAGCCGGGTTGACGGGGTGGCAAGCCCCAGGTGGCGGGAGGCGGTGATCCGGGCATCTCGACTCTCTCCCCTGTGCGACGCGAGCGGAGATGATCTTTTCACGGTCCGCCGCGCGCAGCAGGCTTCTCGGGCGAATGCCCAGGTGCTACTCGCGCCGCCAGCGCAGGGCCAGCCACAGCTCAGCGCGGGTGTCGGGGGTGGCGAGATCCCGCCCGAGCAGCTCCCCGATTCGGGTGACGCGGTGCCGGACGGTGTTGCGGTGCACGCCCAGGGCCTCGGCGGCGGCGTCCCACCCGCCGTGGTGGGCCAGCCACGCGTGGAGCGTGTCGAGCAACCCCGCCTCCGCGACCGGTTGCAGGATACGCCGCGCGAATGCCCGAGCGTCCTCGCCGGACACCAATGAGTCCACAGTGGAGTCATCGACGCGGGAACGGCCTTCGATCACTGCCTCCGCGAACAGCCGCGAAGCGCGTACAGCAGCGGAACGCAGCTCTCCCAACGGAACCGGACCGCTGGCGCCGACCAGCCAGCCCCTCGGCGCATGCGGCCGATCTTCCGGCAGGACAACGAGAACCCCGTCCGCGACCGGAGCCACGAGCGGTGTGTCGAACGCGTGCGCGCTCTTCTGGACACGGCGCGCGCGAACGACTCGCCACCGCGTGTTCGACGGAGCCTCCAGGGCTTTTTCCAACAGTGCAGCCGAATCCACGCCCTCCACCGCCAACCCGAGCAGCCCTGCCGTGAGGTCCGGCGACGACCTGGTGGACGCGACCAGCAGCGACAGCAGAGCGACGCCGACGCTGAGCACAGCGCGGTCGGCGGGCTGGAAGGAATCTCCGGCGACGAGCACGGATCGTGGACCGGAACCGGCTCCGCGCAAAGCATGCGCGACAAGCTGGCGCGAACCCTGGTGCGCCGTGGCCGCAGAAGGGCCTTTCGGTGCGCGAACGCGTTCAGCGAGACGAAGAACATCATCGGGCGGCGCGGCACCGCCGGACGCGACGCGGCGGCCGGACGGGTCGAACAGCACGGTCCAGCCGGAGAGCAGGCTCGCCAGGCGACGCACCACCGCCGCGGCACCTTCGCTCGCCGCGGCCTTCGTCAGCGCGGCCTGCGCCGTGGACAGCCTGCGCATGCCCGCGCGCTCCGCCTCCGCGAGCATCAGCGACACTTCCTGGCCGATCCGCAGGAACGTGACCTCGATGGACACCAGCAGCAGCGGCAGGCCGTGCCGTTCGCACGCGGAGATCAGCAGCGGCGGCACCGTGTCGTGAACCGGGGTCACCCCGAAGCCGAGCGCTGCGGCCCCCGCCTCTGCCAGCCGCCGGACGTAGACATCGATTTCCTTTGCCTTGGAAGGGAAATCGACACCGGCGGTGAAGAGCAGCTCGTTGCCGATCAGGTAGCGCCCCGGGTCCCGCAACTCACTGACGTGCACCCACCGAACGCACCGCCCTTCGACCGGCCCCACCAACACCGTCAACCCGAGATCGGCGCGCGCGACCAGATCGCTCAACGCCACCGTCGGCATCTCCACGCCCCACCCCTCCCTCCCCAGCGTTGTGTACCCAATGCGGCATTCGTTACGTCTGGCGAAACAAATGCCACATTGGGTACACAACCGCTGGACAAAACATCCTATGTGAAGGCCGCGATTGTGCGAGTTGTCCACTTCGATGTGGCTCAGCGATTCCCTACGGTCGCGCTAACCCCCGGCAATGGAGGCAAGATGCCCATCGACTCCCTGGTGATGGTGAGCTACCTGCTCGCCATGGTCGCGGTCGGCTGGTGGGCCGCCCGCCGCGCAGGCACGAAGAGCGAGTTCCTGGTCGCGGGGCGGCGCCTCGGCACCACCATGTACTCCGGCACGATGTCCGCGGTCGTGCTCGGCGGCGCGTCCACCGTTGGCGGGGTCCGGCTCGGCTACCTCTACGGGATCTCCGGCGCGTGGCTGGTGCTGACGATCGGCCTCGGCGTGCTCGGGCTGAGCCTGCTGTTCGCGCGGCGGATCACCCGGCTGAAGGTCTACACGGTGTCGGAGATGCTCCAGCTGCGCTACGGCGGCGGCGCGGCCGCGATCTCCGGTGTGGTGATGTGGATCTACGCGCTGATGCTGATGGTGACCTCGACGATCGCCTGCTCGACGATCTTCGGCGTGCTGTTCGGGATGGGCCGGGTGTCCTCGGTGGTCCTCGGCGGCGGCATCGTGGTGCTCTACTCCGTGCTCGGCGGGATGTGGTCGATCACCCTCACCGACATGGTGCAGTTCGTGGTGAAGACGGTCGGCATCCTGTTCGTGCTGCTGCCAGTCGCGGTCGCGAAGGCGGGCGGTTTCGACGGGCTCGCCGCCGCGCTGCCCGCCGACTACTTCTCGTTGTGGCACATCGGCGCGGAGACGATCCTGACCTACGTCCTCGTCTACTTCTTCGGGCTGTTGATCGGCCAGGACATCTGGCAGCGCGTGTTCACCGCGCGCGATGACAAGGTGGCCACGGTCGGCGGCACGTTCTCCGGGCTGTACTGCCTGGTCTACGCGTTCGCGGGCGCGGTGGTGGGCATGTCGACGAAGGCGCTGTTCCCGAACCTCGCCTCGCCCGACGACGCTTTCGCCACCATCGTCACCGACGCGCTGCCGACCGGGTTGCGCGGACTCGTGCTCGCGGCGGCCCTCGCGGCGGTCATGTCCACCGCGAGCGGAGCGCTGATCGCGTGCGCGACGGTGGCCAGCAACGACATCTGGCCGCGCCTGCGCCGATCGGAGATCCGCGACGAGGTCCGCACGGCACGGATCTTCACGCTGGTGCTCGGCATCGCGGGCATCGCGATCGCCTCGATGCTCCAGGACGTGGTGGGCGCGCTGACCGTGGCCTACAACCTGCTCGTCGGCGGACTGCTGGTGCCGATCCTCGGCGGGCTGGTGTGGCGGCGCGGGACCCGGCAGGGCGCGCTCGCCTCGATCGTCGCGGGCGGGATCACCGTGGTGGTGCTGATGTTCACCCACGGCATGCTTGCCAACGAGCCGATCCTGTGGGGCCTGCCGATCAGCCTGGTGACCTACGTGGCGGTCAGCGTCGCCACCCCGCCGACCGACACCGAGAAACTCGCGGAATGGCAAGCCCGCCTGACAGGAGAGCCCCGATGATCCCCCGCATCAGCAGCAAGGTCGCCTCGTTCACCGAGTCGGTGATCAGGGAGATGACCAGGGAGGCGGACGCGCACGGCGCGGTCAACCTCTCGCAGGGGCTGCCGGACTTCCCCTGCCCGCCGGAGCTCAAGCGCGCCGTGGCCGACGCGGTGAACGCCGACCTGAACCAGTACCCGACCACCTTCGGCGAGGCGGCGCTGCGCGAGGCCATCGCGGTCAAGACCGAGGCGGCCTACCCCGGCTGGCGGGTCGATCCGGAGACCGAGCTGTGCGTGACCTGCGGCGCGACCGAGGCGATGGTGGCCACCATGCTCGCCCTGCTCGAACCGGGCGACGAGGTGATCATGTTCGAGCCGCGGTACGAGAACTACGGGCCGGACGCGATCTTCGCCGGGGCGAAGCCGGTGTTCGTGCCGTTGCACCGTCCGGAGTGGACGATCGACGAGGCCGAGCTGCGCGCCGCGTTCAGCGACCGCACCAGGGCGATCGTGGTGAACACGCCGCACAACCCCACCGGCAAGGTGTTCTCCGCCGAGGAGCTGGCGCTGATCGCGGAGCTGTGCCAGCGGCACGACGTGCTGTGCTTCACCGACGAGATCTACGAGCACATCCACTACCTCGGCGAGGGCGGCCACGTCCCGCCCGCCACCGTGCCCGGCCTCGAGGACCGCACGGTCACGATCAACAGCCTGTCCAAGACCTACGCGGTCACCGGCTGGCGGGTCGGCTGGACGATCGCGCCCGCCTGGGCCACCAAGGCGATCCGCACCGTGCACGACTTCCTCACGGTGGGCGCGCCGACCCCGTTGCAGGCCGCCGGGGTGACCGCGATGCGGCTGCCCCGCAGCTACTACACCGACCTGGCCGAGCACTACCGGAGGCTGCGTGACCTGCTGTGCCCGGTGCTGGCCGACCTCGGTTTCGAGCTGCGCGTGCCGGACGGCGCCTACTACGTCCTCTGCGGGACCGGGAAGTTCGACCCGGCGAAGGACGATGTGGCGTTCGCCCGCAGGCTGATCACCGAGGTGGGGGTGGCGACCGTGCCCGGCTCCTCGTTCTACGCCGAGCCCGCCAAGGGCGGTGACCTGGTCCGCTTCGCCTTCCCGAAGCGGGAGGAGACGCTGCTGGCCGCCATCGGGCGCCTGGGCACGCTTGGGTAAAGATCACCACGTCGCGCCGCACCGGCCGATTTCCCCTGGTACTACGAGAGGAAGATCGTCTGGAGAACGGGGGGTCGGCGTGAGCGACACCAGCGTTTCCCGGACCGAGGGTCCCGGCCGATGGCTCGCCAAGGCGGCCACCGAGGTGCTTTCCCCGTACGTCGTGCTGATCGCGCTGCCCTTCGCGGTGGCCGCGGCCACCCAGGACCGGCAGGGCGAGGCACTGTGGTGGGCCGCGGTGCTCGCGGTGTTCTCCAGCTTCATCCCGTGGGTGCTGATCATGGGCGGGGCGCTGCGCGGGCGGTGGGAGGGCCACCACGTGCGCAACCGGGAGGGCCGCAAGACACCGTTGATCATCTGCGGCAGCTCGGTGGTCGTGGTGACCGCGCTGATGGCGGTCCTGGACGCGCCCGCGAGCATGCGGGCGCTCGGCGTCGCGGAGCTGGTCTTACTGCTGGTGACGGTCGGCGTGACCTTCGGCTTCAAGTGGAAGATCAGCATCCACGCCGCGGTGGCGTCGGCCGCGGCGCTGGTCACGGCGGTGCTCTACGGGCTGGCTTGGCACTGGTTGTGGCTGCTGGTGGCGCTCGTCGGCTGGTCGCGGGTGCGGGTGGAGGACCACGACCTGGCGCAGGTGCTCGCGGGCACGTTGCTCGGCCTGGTCGGCGGTGCGCTCTTCCTCGGCCTGGCCTGACGATCCCGCCTGACGGTCCCAGCCGGGTTGGGGCGTCTTCAAGTACCACCGACCCCCGCTGAAAACGTCTCAAACCGCTGCTAACCCCCGCGCCCGGGTTCGGGGGTTAGCAGCGGTTAGCGACCGCTGGGAGGGGGGTTCGTGGTACTTGAAGACCTCCCAGCCTGCGTGGCGGAGTGATCGCGTGCGGGAAAGTAAGCTCGGCGGGTGCGGAGTTACCGGCAGTACTGCGGACTCGCGGCCGCGTTGGACGCGGTGGGCGAGCGGTGGACGCTGTTGGTCGTGCGGGAGCTGCTCATCGGCCCCCGCCGCTACGGCGAGCTGCTCGCCGATCTGCCGGGCATGGGCACCAACCTGCTCGCCGAGCGGCTGAAGTCGTTGTCCCACTTGGGGATCGTGACGAAGGACGAGCAGGTCTACACCCTGACCGAACGCGGCAGGGGGCTCATGGGCGCCGTGCGGGAGCTGACCCGGTGGGGCCTCGCCGGGATGGACGAGCCGGACGAGGACTCGATCTGCCGCGCGCACTGGGCGCTGGGCGGGCTCGGCGCGGCGGCCGACGCCTCGCGGGTGCCGGGGTTGGCGGAGAGCTACGAGTTCCACATCGACGACGAGATCTTCCACCTGAAGGTCTCCGGCGGTGTGGCGCGGGCGCGGCGCGGTCCGGCCGATCAGCCCGCGATGACCATGACCACCGACGCGAAGACCTTCGTGCGCCTGGGATCGGACAAGTACACCGCCCGCGACGCCCAGGCCGAGGGGCGCCTGACGATCACCGGTGACCCCGAGGCGGCGCGGCGCTGCGCGAAGGTGCTCGGGATGGGTGGCGAGTCGTGATCATTCCGGAGCTGCGACCGCTGCGCGACGCCTTCGACGACCTGCTCGGCGCCCGGCCCGGGTGGAGCGGGGCCCTGGCCGTCCACCACCGCGGCAGGCTCGTCGCGCACCTGCACGGCGGCCCGGACTACCGCTCGGACAGCGTGCAGCTGATCTGGTCCTCCTCCAAGGGGATCGCGGCGCTGGCGATGGCGGCGCTGATCGATGACGGCAGGCTCGACCCGGAGGCCCCGGTCGCGGAGTACTGGCCGGAGTTCGCCGAGGGCGGCAAGGCGGGCGTCACGGTGCGGCTGCTGCTCTCCCACCAGGCCGGTCTGTCCTCAGTGGACGGTGGGTTCGGGCTGGACGACGTGATCGAGCACGACGGCCTCGCCAAACGGCTGGCCGCCCAGGAACCCCTGTGGGAGCCCGGAACCGCGCACGGCTACCACGCGCTGACCTTCGGCCCCCTCGTCGGTGAGCTGTTCCGGCGGATCACCGGTGGCACCGTCGGCGACTGGCTGGCGACCGAGTTCCCCGAGCTCGACGTGTGGTTCGGCCTGCCGGAGTCGGTGGAGCCGCGCCTGGTCCCCCTGTTCACCCCCATCGGTTTCGATCCGAAGAGCCCGGTGGTGCGCGCGCTGCTGACCCGGGACACGCTGACGCGGCAGGCCTACAGCGCGGACTTCGGCGCCCGCGTCGGCAACGAGCGGAGGCTGCGCGCGGCCGAGGTGCTCTCGATCGGCGGCGTCGCGTCCGCGAAGGGCCTCGCGGGCCTGTACGCGGCGTTCCTAGACCGGCTCTCCCCCGCCACGATCGACCTCCTCGCGCGCCCGCACGCGTCCGGCCACGACCTGGTCCTGTTGCAGGAAACCGCTTACAGCCTGGGTTTCCAAGTCAGCGACACAACGTTCGGGCACGACGGGCTCGGCGGCTCGCTGGCCTTCGCCGATCCGGCCGCCGAGCTGACCTTCGCGTTCGTCACCAACCACATGCCGGTCCGCGGCTTCGCCGACGAGTGCACGGGGCCACTGGTGGACGTGCTGCGCGGCTGCCTGTCCTGAACCCGGCGAACAGGGACACGCCACATAACCAATTCGGCACCCCGACACAAAAGCATGAATGCTTCGCCTTCCTCCGAATCGGAAATGTGAAAACAATGGAATCGGCTTATCCTGTGCCCGCTTACCCTTCAAGCGCACAGGAGAGCAAAAGTGAAGACAGTGAGCGGAAGAGTGCTGGGAAGCCTCCTGGGGCTCGCACTGATCGCCGCGGTGCCCGTGGTCACCGCGACCCCGGCGCTGGCCGCCGAGCACGTCAGCTGCGCGAAGTTCGCCACCTGGGTCGGCTGGGGTTCGATCACCAACAAGTGCAAGACGACGAAGCGCCTGAAAGGCATCGTCGACAGCGGGACCGACACCAAGTGCGAGACCTACTCGCCCGGCCAGAAGCGCAAGTACTTTACGGGCATCGGCTTTATCGAGAAGGTCGTAGCCTGCTGACCGAGGCACGATGAAAGGGACGCCCGCCACCGCGGGCGTCCCTTTTCGCGTTTCCGGGTCAGCGACGCCACGGTCGGCCGACCGGGCGGCGCCGACCCGTGCGCGACTGCTGCGATCGGAGTAAGCCACCCGGGTCGATAGTAGGACACCCTCTGGACTCGACCGATCCCGGTTTGTTCAGATTCCAGACCGGGAATTCCAACCCCCGGCAAGATCGACACGAACGGCCTATTACCTGAATAAGGACTGCCCGTTACCGGATGTGAGGATGGTCGCCGCGAGCGGACATCTCCCCAGGTCAAGACTATATAGAATATTTTTCTGAGGTTTCGGGCGTTAGGATGTGAGACGCCTTCGGTCCGCCGACCGAACCCCTATCCACGTCCTATCCGTCCTGTTCGTGTGCGCCCGAGCAGGATTCGAGTGCTGCCCGAAGGAGACGCGTTGACCCCCGTTTTCGACCGTGCCCGCGTCGAGGACATCGACGAGCTGCTGCGGCTCTACCGACGGGTCTACGGCGCCGCCTACGCGCTGCCCCTCGGCACCGAGCCCGCCGTCATGGCCCGGGAGATCACCTCGGACCTGACCACCTGGATGGTCGCCCGCGAGGCGGGCGGCGGACTGGTCGCCTCGATCGTCGGCAACGTCGATCCGGCCGACCGGCTCGGCAAGATGCAGGGCCTGGTGGTGGACCCGGCGTGCCGCGGCGGCGGCCTCGCCCAGCAGGCGGTCAGCTCGATGAGCGACGAGATGCTCGCGGACGGCCGCATCGACTCGGTCTACGGCACGGCGCGCACCACGTCGACGGCACCGCAGCGGGTCTGCCTGCGCAGCGGTTTCCGCGCGCTGGGGATCTTCCCCAACCTCCGCAAGGCCGCCAAGCACGAGACGATGGTCCTGCTCGCCCGGCACCGCGAGGGCGTGATCGAGCGGCGGCACCCGGTCGAACGCGTCCCGGCCGCCATCGGCCCGATCGTCGCGGCGCTCAACACGGTCGCGGGCATGCCGATGCAGCCGGAAGTGGTCCCCGAGAACGAAGCTCCCGCGGAGCAGGGGCCCTCGGTGGGCGTCGAGCTGATCAACGCGCCGGAGTTCGTGCTGCGCCGCTTCGCCGAGGTGGTCGAGCCGGACCGGGCGTTCTACCCGTTCCACAAGCCGAACATGCTGCTCGCGGCCTCCGACGGCTCGTACGAGGTGTACACGCACCTGAGCATCAGCGACGGCTACTGCACGCTGATCGGCGCCGCGCCCAACCCGATGGCCGTCGACCCGCACATGGACCAGCTGATCAGCCAGCTCGGCAACTTCGGCGCGTTCTACGTCGAGACCCTGGTCCCGCTGCACGCCTTCGACGAGCTGTCCTCGTTGCTCGCGCACGGGTTCCTCCCCGCGGCCGTCTACCCGGCGATGCGCAGGGACGGCGACCTGTTCCGCGACTACGTGGTGATGGCGCGGACGATGCAGCCGCTGGACTTCCGCGGACTCGCGATCGACGCGGCGTTCCGGCCGTTCGTCGAGCAGTACATCGACCTCTGGAAGCAGAAGTACCTCAACACGATCGGGGTGTTCCGGTGAGCAGTTACCTCGGCCCGGTCACGGTGCCGGACCCCTCGGCCCTCGCCGAGGTCCAACGGCTGTGCGATCTCGCGGAGCCCTACGACGTCGGCCCGGGCGCCGACGCGTTGTTCGTCGCCGCGATGAACGAGTCGAACCGGTGGCACGCCGAGCGCTCGCCGTTCTTCGCGAACCTCTGGGGCGCGGGGGAACCGCTGGAGTCCATTGAGGACATTGCGCGGCAGCCCTTCGTGCACGCGAACTTCTTCAAGATGCACGAGGTCGTCTCGATCCCGCGCGAGGACGTCAAGCTGCACGTGACCTCCTCGGGCACCACCGGGCAGAAGTCGCAGATGTTCTTCGACGACTGGACGTTGCGCTCCGGGCAGCGCATGGTGGCGCGGATCTTCGAGCACTACGGCTGGATCGACCCGAGCCGCCCGGTGGACTACCTGATCTACACCTACCAGCCCAAGCCGGGGGTGAACCTCGGCGCGTCGTTCACCGACCACTACCTGTGCGACTTCGCACCGGTGCGGCGGGTGGAGTACGGGCTGCCCAGCACCGGGAACGGCCACGAGTTCGACGCTTTCGGCGCTGTGCGGGCACTTCTGCGCTCGGCCGAGGACGGCGTGCCGGTGCGGATCTTCGGCTTCCCCGCGTTCCTGTCCTTCACCCTTGACCGGATGCGCTCGCTCGGCCTGCCGCCGGTGAACCTCTCCGACGACTCGCTCGTGCTCTTCGGCGGCGGGTGGAAGGGCAACGCGGACAAGCAGATCAGCAAGCGCGAGCTGTACGCGAAGATCACCGATCAGCTCGGCATCCCGGACGAGCGCATTCGCGACGGCTTCGGCTCGGTCGAGCACTCCGTGCCCTACATCGAGTGCGCGCGGCACAACATGCACGTGCCCGTGTGGTCGCGCGTGCTGATCCGCGACGTGCGCACGCTGGAGCCGATTCCGTTCGGCGAGCCCGGCTACCTCCAGTTCGTCTCGCCGTTCATCACCTCGGCGCCCGCGCAGAGCGTGCTCATGGGCGACCTCGCGACGCTGCACACCCCGGCGGAGTGCGGTTGCGGCCTGGACACGCCGTGGTTCGAGATCCGCGGCCGCGCCGGGCTGAGCCGCAACAAGAGCTGCGCCATCGCCGCCGCCGAACTCCTGAAGGACAAGTCGTGAACCAACATTACTGGCAGGGCGAGTGGGTCGACGACGCCGAGGCCGACCGCAGACTGTCCACTTTGGAGGAAGCGACCCAGGCCGTGCTCGGCCAGGAGCCGCTGAGCCCGCTGATCGTGATGGCCGCGGCGGAGCGCGTGGTCAAGCACCTCGCCGACGCGGAAAGCCCGGTGCGCCAACGGCTCGCGCAGCGTCTGGTGGACTGGAACGTGCCCGCGGAGGAGATCGAGCAGACCCTCGGCGGGCTGTGCGGGGCGCTGGCCCGGCCGACCATCGAGAAGAAGGTCGTCCGCGAGCTGGGCAGCGTCGACCCGAACCGCTTGGCGCGCTTCGACTTCCGCAAGCAGGTCTTCGAGGCGTGGGTGCCGGTCGGCCTGCTCGCGCACATCGCCCCGGGCAACGCGCCCGCCGCGGGTGCGCTGAGCTGCCTGGAGGGGCTGCTCTCCGGCAACCTCAACGTGGTCAAGACCAGCGGCGACGACTCGCGGTTCACCGCCGAGCTGCTGTCCGCGCTGGCCGAGGCCGACCCGACCGGGCAGATCGCCGAGCGGGTGATCGTGCTGCACTACTCCTCCAGCCGCCGCGAGTGGCTGGAGCGGATGTGCGCCCCCGCCGACGCCGTCGCCGCGTGGGGCGGCGAGGAGGCCCTGGCAGGCGTCGCGTCCGTGCTGCGCCCGGGATGCCGACTGGTGGACTGGGGCCCGAAGCTCTCTTTCGCTTACCTGACAAGCGATTCCTGGTCGAACACGGAGACCCTGCGCGCGGTGGCCGCCGATGTTTGCGCCATGGACCAGCAGGCGTGTTCGAGTCCGCAGGTGATCTACCTGGACACCGACGACGCTGAGGTCTTCGCGTTCGCCGAGCGCTTCGCCGCTGTGCTGGACGATGTGGTCGCCACCGTCGAGTGCCGCGAGCCGAGCGCCCCGGAATGGGCCGAGATCACCAACACCGTGCTCGTCACGGAGCTGGAGCAGCACCTCGGCCTCACCAAGGTCCACAAGACCGACTCGTGGCGCGTGCTCGCCGACACCCGCTCCGCGCTCCGGGCCTCGCCGCTCTACCGCACGGTCTGGGTGAAGTCCTTGGCGCGCAAGGAGATCTCCGCGGTTCTGCGGCCGATGCGGCGCTATCTCCAGACGGTCGGCCTCGGCGCGAACCGGCAGGACACCGCGGCACTGACCCGCAGCCTCATCGCGGCGGGCGTGCAGCGCGTGACCGTGCCCGGTGCGATGCTCGGCAGCTACGACGGCGAGCCGCACGACGGTGTCTACGCGTTGCAGCGCTACAGCCGCCGCGTCGATGTGCAGCTGGACGAGCGTTTTGACCGCGACGCGTGCCTGGACGACCTGGTGAGTGCGCGGAAGTTGCCGCCGCCCACTGTGCCGGTCACCACGAAGGCGCGGTTCGACGAACTCCAGGACGACCTCAGCCGCGCCGAGGTGTTCTTCCGCAGCGGTGGCACCACGGGCGCTCCGAAGCTGTCCGCGTTCAGCTGGGCCGACTACGACGAGCACATGCGCCACGGCGCCGAGGGCATGATCGCGGCCGGGTTCGACCCGCGCACCGACCGCACGATGAACCTGTTCTTCGGCGGTCAGCTCTACGGCGGTTTCCCGAGCTTCTTCTCGGTGCTGGAGCGGCTTGAGGCCGTGCAGTACCCGATGGCGGGCCAGCAGAACGAGCACGAGATGGTCGCTCAGTCCATTGTGGACAACAAGGTGGACACCGTGCTCGGGATGCCGAGCTACCTGTTGCGGTTGTTCGACGAGGCCGGAGACACGCTTCGCGCCTACCGCGGCATCCGCAAGGTCTTCTACGGCGGCGAGCACTTCAGCGAGCAGCAGAAGCGTTGGCTGACCCAGGAATTCGGCGTAGAGCTGATCCGCTCCGCCGCCTACGGAAGCGTCGACGGCGGGCCGCTGGGCTACCAGTGCCTGGAGTCGCCGTCGCGGGTGCACCACCTCTTCGCCGGTATCCAGACGCTGGAGATCCTGGACCAGGAGGAGGACCGCCCGGTCGGCCCCGGCGAGACCGGACGCCTCGTCTTCACCGCGCACACCCGGCGCGGGCAGCGGCTGGACCGCTACGAGATCGGCGACCTCGGGCGCTGGCTGGACGAGGAATGTCCTTGTGGCAGAAGGACTCCGCGTTTCGAGCTGCTCGGCAGGGTCGGTGATGTGTTCCGCAGCGGCGGGCACTTCCTCAACTACCGCAGGTTCGTCTCGGCGGCGGGCGAGGCGTTCGACTACGCCGGTGACCTCCAGATCGTGCTGGACGAGATCGGCGACCAGGAGCGGCTGACCATCCGCCTAGACCGCGACCGCGCCCCGTCCGACACCGAGGAGGTGTGGGCGGAGTTCGTCCAGCGCTACCCCGACCTGGAGACCACCGCGGTGCGGGACCAGCTGGTGTCCCTGCACATCGAACTCGCCCCCGCCGAGGAGTTCAAGCGCACCACCAACAGCGGGAAACTTGTTGCCGTCGTGGACAACCGGGAGCGCAACGGTGCTTGATCAACTCGTCAAACTCGTCCGGGACAGCTCGCCGTTCTACGGGGAGCTGTACAAGGACCTGCCGGACGCGCCCGCGCTCGAAGACCTCCCCGTGGTGGAGCACGGCGCGTACTGGGCGGCGAACACGTTGCTGGACAACAAGCTGCGCACCGGTGAGCACATCGGCGGGATCATCTTCAAGAGCGGTGGCACCACGAGCGCGCCGAAGGTATCGGTCTACACGCGGGCCGAGTGGCGGGAGATGAGTGAGACCTTCTCCAAGGGGCTCGTCGCCGCCGGGCTGCGCGAGGGCGACCGCGTCGCGAACCTGTTCTACGCCGGGGAGCTGTACTCCAGCTTCATCTTCACCCTCAACGCGTTGCAGGACGCGCCGGTGGACACCGTGCAGCTGCCGATCGCAGGCTCCGCGACGCTGGAGTTCGTCACCAGCGCGCTGCTGGAGTTCGACGCCACGGTGCTCACCGCGCCGCCCACGTCGCTCTGCCAGCTCGCCCAGCACGTGCGGGACACCGTCGGCTCGCTGCCGCTGATCCGCCTGGTGCTGTTCAGCGGTGAGGCGTTCTACGGTGATCAACGCGAGCTGCTGGCGTCGGCGTTCCCCAACGCGTCCGTGCGCTCCATCGGCTACGCCAGCGTGGACGGCGGCATCATCGGCGCGCCCGTGCACGGCGAGGACGACGCCCGCGTGCACCAGGTCTACCCCGGCCGGATCATGGAGATCCTGGACGAGGACAACGGAAATCCCATCACCGAGTCCGGCCGCGCGGGCCGCATCGTCGTCACCGACCTGGTTCGGACGCTCCAGCCGGTGCTGCGCTACCCGG
This sequence comes from Allokutzneria sp. A3M-2-11 16, assembly GCF_024213555.1. Classification (GTDB taxonomy): domain Bacteria; phylum Actinomycetota; class Actinomycetes; order Mycobacteriales; family Pseudonocardiaceae; genus Allokutzneria. The sequence goes on from NZ_JANAVO010000004.1 coordinate 452,497, forward strand.
TCGGTGACCGCGCCGAGTGGGTGGACTTCGACGCGAGGACCTTCCGTCTGCTCGGCCGTTCCGGCGAGGGCGCCCGCGTCGGCCCGGTGACCCTGTATCTCGATGATCTCCTGGAAATCGTGCGGAATGCCGCTGGTGGACAGGGGATCACCGGTGGACAGGTCGTGCTGCGCCGCCGCGAGGCCAAGGACCAGCTCGTGCTGCGCCTTGCCGGGGACGTGACGGACCCGTCCGAACTGTCGAGGGCCATCGCGGCGCGGCTGGACGAGACCCGGCCGATGTTCGCCGACCACGTGGCGCGCGGGCTGATCCAGCCGTTGGCCATCGAATGGGTCGGCACCACCGGGCTGACCACCAACCCCCGCACCGGCAAGCTCGTGCGGCTGATCGACGAGCGTGGCGCATGAGCACTCCTACGCGGCAGCGCCCGCTTTTGTTGCGCAACAAGAACTTCGCGCTGGTCTGGATCGGCCAGGTGCTCAGCCAGGGCGGCACGCGGGTCTACCAGATCGCGTTGCTGTGGTGGTTGCTCGGCCAGCTGCCGGAGAACGTCCGCGGCATCGCCTCCGGCGCGTTCCTGGTGATGGGCGCGCTGCCGCCGTTGCTCCTGATGCGCCACATCGGCGGGCTGATCGACCGCGTGCCCAGCCGCAGGGTGATGCTCCGCGCGGAGCTGATCGCGTGCGCCGTGGTCACCGTGCTGGCCGTTTTCGCTTGGCAGGACGCGGTTCCGGTGTGGTCGGTGTACGTGGTCGCGCTGATCCTCGCGGTGTGCCAGGCGTTCTTCGACCCGTGCCTGCTCAAGGCGATGCCGGAGTTGGTGGAGGGCAAGGACGTCGAGCGCGCGGTCGGCTTCGGCACGTCGACGCAGTCGGTGGCGAACTTCGCTGGTGCCGCCTTCGGCGCGGTGCTGCTCGCCACGGTCGGCTTCACCGGCGCGGTCATGATCAACGCGGCGAGCTACGCGGTGGCCGCGGTGTGCCTGTACTTCGCGCGCTTCACGCCGCTGCCCGTTTCTCCTCCGCCCCCTGGGGAAGCTCCTCCGCAAGAGCACAAGAGCACGTGGAAGTTCCTGGGCTCCATGCCTTCCGTGCGCCCGCTGCTCGTGTGCTTCGCCGCCGCGAACTTCTTCTCCGCGCCGACGCTGCTGGTGCTGCCGCTGTACACGAAGCTCGTGCTGGAGCAGGAAGCCGGGACGCTCGCGATCCTGGAAGCCGCGCTGTGGCTCGGATTGCTGCTCGGTGCCTTCAGCGCGGCGAACATCCCGACCGCGGGCCGCACCGTGCGCTTCGGGGCACTGTGCATCGCCGCGTTCGGTGTCTTCCTCGCGATCCCGGGCTTGGTGACGAACACGGTGATCTACGCCGTGGTGCTCGCGCTGGCCGGACTCTGCCTGGGCGTGTCGAACGTGAAGTTCACCGCGTTGTTCCAGGTAGCCGTCCCGAACGAGGTGAAGGGCCGCTTCTTCGCGGCACTCCAGGCCGCCATCAGCTCCACGTTCCCCGTCGCATTCCTAGCCTTCGGCGCCTTCGGCGACGCCATCGGCCCCCAACTCCTCACCCTGGCCCAGGGCGCGGGCCTGCTCATCTTCGCGTTGGTCCTGGCCCGCATCCCCGAACCCCCCACCTAACCCAGCCACCTTTTCCCGTTTCGTACTCTTAGCCGGATTTTGGATCGTTCAAAAACCCGATAAGAGTACGAAACGGGATTGGTTTGGACCACGTTAGCCCGCGTTGAGGGGGCGCGGGGTGTGCCACATGGGGTGGAGAGTACTTCAAATCGCGGACGCGGGCGAAGTTCAGCGGGCAGGATCAGCGGCGTGAAGCTTCGTGTGCTCAGTGTGGTGATCGTGCTGGCCGGGGCTGTGGGCCCGGCCGCGGCGAACGCGAGAGAAGCGGCGGTCGAACCGTGCAACCGCGTCGCGGTGGGGCCAGCGCAGGTCGTCGTGGACAATCCGACGCGGCAGCGGCTCGGGCTCAACGGCTGGCCGGACACGGCCTTCGGCGTGCTGCCGGAGGGCAACGGCAACTACAAGTTCCTGTCCACGGCCGCACTGGTCGGCGCGGGCGGGCAACCGCAGAGCATCGCCGTCACGCGCGGCACGCTGGACAACCCGGTCGCGGGCGGCGTGGTCAGCATGAAGCAGGTGACCGGGCTCGCGCCGCCCTACCAGTACGCGGGCGGCGGGCCGGTCTACCGCGATCCGGGCAGCGGACTCGTCCTCCAGGTGCTGCACCTGGAGCGCAAACTCAGCGAGCAGCACCACTTCTACGCCGACCTGCATCTCGGCGTGCACGACCCGGCCACCGGCGCGACCACGTTGATCGGCGAGATCGTCAGTCCCGACATGGACTTCGCCACCGCCGACCAGCACGACCTGACCGCCGACATCGGCACCTCCTCGCTGGTGCCCCGCGACGGCCACCTGTACCTGTACTTCCCGGACTACTCCTTCGAGAACGGCGGCTTCAAGGCGACCGGCCTGTCCGTCGCGCGGGCGCCGCTCGCCGAGGTGATCGACGCGGCGAAGCGCAAAACCGTTACCCCGTGGGCGAAATTCCACCAGGGTGGGTGGAGCTCGGCGGGCAAGAACGGGCCGTCGACGTCACTGCGCGAGGCGGTCGGACCGTGGCACCCCAACGTCGTGCGCACCACCCGCGGTGGCACGATCATGGTGGCGGGCAACAGCATCACGGAGTTCGAGTTCTCCCACTCGCCGAACGGCATGACCGGCTGGACGCCCGCGCAGCCGCTGTTCCGCGACCCCGAGCGCGGCAACGCCTATCCCACCGTCGTCGGTCTCGGCGCCGATCCCTCGGTGGTGGACGACAAGTTCTACGTCTACTACCTCCAGTGGGCCAAGGCCGGTGACTGGAGCAACGCCGTGGCGATGCGCCGCCTGATCACCTGCGTCGCGGGGCGCCCCGCCGGCCAGAGCGCGTTGGTGGGTTTCTCGAACGGCACGCAGCACCGGACCACCACGGACGCCGAGCGCACCCCGGGTTTCGCTCCGGTGGAAGGAAAGCTGTGGCACCTGGCCGACGCTCCAGCCGACAACACCACGGGCATTCACAGCTGCCGCAACGGTGCGAGCGACCAGTTCCTGTCGAAGGACCCGGGTTGCGAGGGCAAGCAGAACTCGATCCTCCAAACGGAGGGCTGGCTGTACAACGCTCCCCCTGCCGCACCGTCGACGCCGTTGTACCGCTGCCGCGTGGGCGGCACGCACTACACCGCGACCACAGAAGCCTGTGACAACAAGGCGGGTGCGGTCTCGGACGGTCTGCTCGGCCACGCGCTCACTTCGCCCAAGCGCGCTTTCTCCCGCTTCTACGACGGCCGCGAGCATTGGGACACCAGCGGCCCGGTCACCGCGCGCTACTCGTTGGAGCACCGATACTTCCTGGAGAACTCGACCAAGCCGGGCACGGTGCCGCTCTACGGCTGCTCCTACACGAGCGCCAAGGGGCTCAACCACTTCACGTCGCTGCGCGAGGACTGCGAGGGGCAGACGAAGCTGCGCGTCGAGGGATGGATCTACCCCGCCAAGCCCGCCGAGCCGTCGGTCGAACTGCACCGGTGCTACTGGAAGGACCAGGACGACCACTTCCTGACGCCGTTCCGAAACTGTGAGAACGTTCCGAACCACGTCTACGAGAGCTCATTCGGCTTCGCGCTCACGAGTTGAGCAGGGCGGGGCGCTGAATCCACTGGTGCGTCCCGGCGGTGAACTGCCGCAGGTGGTCGATGTGCCGGAGCAGGCGCTCCCCGTCCGTCAGGCCGAGACCGAGTTCGACGGCGAGCGCGGGGACCTCGGTGATCGCCAGGTTCTCGAAGCGGCGCAAGCGTTCCGTGCCGAGGTTGTTCAGGATCTCGCCCGCCCGTTGCGACGAACAGCCGAGGAATCGTGCGTACACGTGGACGCCGTTGTTGGTCGTCATGCCGCGGCTGCCGTCCTCCTGGTAGCTCCACGCGTCCCGTTGCGGCGCGGTGGCTTCGAAGAAAGCGGCCAGCAGCGCGCGCATGGGCCACGTCGAAAACACCTGTCGCGGCAGCTCGTCGTCGATGAGGTGCCGGATCAGGTCGTGAGCCCAAGGCACGCCAAGGGTTCTCGTGCGCGTCGCCAGATAGCTGCTCGGGTCGGGCACCCGGTTCTGGCAGAGGTTGAACAGCTCCTCCACGTGGGCGTCGACGTAGCACTGGATGTTGCGGCGTAAGCGTTCTCTCTGCTCGGCTGGCATCGTCCGCGTCGTGCGGGGCCACAGGTCCACGAGGCCCCGCTCGGCCGGGTTCCCGGGCGTCAACGCCTCCGTCGTCGTGAACGCCACCAGTCTGCGGGCGAAGAGCTTCGCTCCGCCGATGTCACGTGTTCGTCGGTACTCACCGAAGTGCCCGGCCAGGTAGAAACCCCAGATGTGCCATTCGCTGAGCAGGAACAGCGCCGCTTCCGCGGCCTCCGGGTGCGTGTGCGCGGCGAACGTGGCCGCCCCGAGCTCGTCGATGTCGCGCTCGTCCCACAGGCCCGCGAGCATGCCCGTCCGGCGCGCCCAGTCCCTCGCGTGCGCGCCCGCCTCGGCCGCGCGCGGATTGCTCCGCGCGGGATAGGGCCGGTACATCTCCGGTTGCCGGTAAGCGGACATGCTGCGCACCCCTTGTCGACGGCGCCAGGACCTGCCGATCAAAGCGCAGGGCCGCTAGCCCGGACGACGTGGCAAACGGGTGACTCGTGCGGGAAATGCCGATCAGTCCATAAAGGACGGTGACGTCGTGGTTTCACCTCACCGACGCGGAGTGTTCAGGATGTCGCCACTCGAACTGGCTTCGGTGTCGTCATGAGACCGAACCTGAACCGCCGCGACCTCCTCCGCTCCGCCGCCGCTGCCGGGGCGCTCGGCGCGGTCTGGCCGCTGAGCGAATCGCTCTCCCCCGCGCAGGCCATGGCCGCGGCCGTCGACCTCGGCGTCTCCTACGATCCCGCTCCGTTCACGCTGGGCGTCGGTTCGGGGGACCCGTTGCCGGACGGGGTCGTGCTGTGGACGCGGCTCGCCCCGGAGCCCCTTTCCCTCACCTCGTCGCTCGCCGATTCCGTCGATGTGGCGTGGAGCGTCGCCGAAGACCCCTTGTTCCACCGAAAGATCGCCGGCGGCACGGTCGCCGCGACCGCCGCACAGGGCCACAGCGTGCACATCCCCGTTCACGGATTGCGCCCGGGAAGGCGCTACTACTACCGGTTCTCGGCGCTGGGGAAGACGAGCCGCGTCGGCCGCACGAAGACCGCTCCGGTCGGCCCCGTCGCCGAAGTCCGCTTCGCATCAGCGAATTGCCAGGCGTTCCACGACGGTTTCTACGCCGCGCACCGGGGTATCGCCGGTGAGAATCTTGATTTCGTTGTACATCTTGGGGATTACATCTACGAGCACGGAAAGGTCGGCGGGCAGCACGTTCGAGACCACGAAGGCCCAGAGGTTTTCACGCTGGCCGACTACCGGCGGCGGCACGCGCTCTACAAGGGCGATCCGTCTTTGCGCGCCATGCACGCCGCGCACCCCGTCTTCCTGACGTGGGACGACCACGAGGTGGTCAACGACTACAGCGGCACCACGGTCTTCCGGGAGCGCCGCGCCGCCGCTTATCAGGCGTACTACGAGCACATGCCGCTGCGCGACGGGAGCGGCCCGCAGATCTACCAGACCCGGCACTGGGGCGACCTGCTGGAGCTGGACGTGCTCGACCTGCGGCAATACCGCTCCGCGCAGAACCTGCCCAACGGCACGATCCTCGGCGCGGAGCAGAAGACCTGGCTGAAGAACCGCATCGGTTCCGCGGGCGACTCGTGGCACTGCTGGGTCAACTCGATCATGCTCAGCCAGCTGGCCAAGCCCGGCGGCGGCTACTACTTCACCGACCAGTGGGACGGGTTCCGCGCGGAACGCGACGAGGTGCTCGGGCACGTGCACCGCAGCGGGATGCGGGACCTCGTGGTGATCACCGGGGACTGGCACTCCGCGTTCGTCGACGACGTGGTGCCGGACTTCGACGAGCCGGACGCGCCCGTGATCGGCACGGAGTTCACCGCGCACTCGATCACCTCCGGCGCGTACTCGCCGGAGTGGAACGCCACCAACGGCCCGGTGATGGGCCGGGCCAACCCGCACCTGAAGTACTTCGAGGGCAACCGGTACGGCTACGACGTCTACGAGGTCACGCCGCGGCGGTGGAGCACGCACCTGCGGGTGATCGAGGACCGCCGCGACCCCTACTCGCCGGTACGGACGCTCACCACCTTCCACGTGGACCGCGGCGTCCCCGGCAGCCGCGAGGACCGGCGGGGAGCGGATTCGCCCGCGCAGTACCGGCGTGGTGCGCCAAGTGGATGATTAGGGCCGATCCCGCAGGTCATCACCCCTACGATTGGAGGACTGCCGCCTGCCCCGAGAATGCGAGTGGATCATGTCGTCTCCGCTGTCCCCCGACTCCGGCGGTCCGGGCCGGGCGCTGGCCCGGTTCATCGGCGGGCCGCTGGACGGGCGCGAGGACGCGATCCCGGTGGCCAGGGCGGTCGCGGGCAGCACCGTCACGCACACCTACCTGCACGGCGGGCCGAAAATCGAGACCCACTACCAGCTGCACCGCACCGCAGAGGGCGGCTGGGAGTACCGGCTCAAGCCCGGCTGAGCGGCGTCCGGGCTAGTTCGCCTGGGTAACTATCCATCGCGTTTTCGATACAGACGCTGGCACCGCACCCCCAGGAGGCTCTGGATCGGTGCGGTGCCGTGCATTTCGGGCATTGGTGACCCCATCCGGTCTCCGACCGGTCACGAGACTGACCCGATCGGGTTGCTCCCGGGCCCGGGTGGCCCAGCCCCGGCGTCTCCCGTACGGGCGACCTTGGTCGTGTTTGACCGCCCAAACGAGCCCCTGAACTGCGATAACGCGGATGTGTACAAACGTGTGATTTCGGTTTCCTGATGGGACCTTCATATCAGGGTTGTCTCTGCCGATTCCCTTTTCAGCTCGACGTACAACAGAATTCCGGCAGGCTTCTCAGTGCTTGTCGCCGGAGTCACGACAAGCTGGTGACAAGCACCGGAAAGGACCACAGGCACGCAGCGACGTCAACGTGAATCCAAGACTCGCAAGTTCAGGTTTAGGTTCAGCTTCAGCAGTTCGACGGGGAGAGTTCGTGAAGCACTCCAAGGACCTCGGAACCCATCGCGCGCTGCCGCACGGCACCAGGGGGCTGCCGAGCGGGCGCGCCGACATCACGGTCGGCCGCTGGTACCTGGCGGCGGCGGAGGCCCATGAGGGCACCGACCGTGGGCGATCGCTGGTGCGCGCCGAACAGGCCGTGCAGAGTCTGGAAAACGCGCTGAACTCGTTGACCGACGCGGACGAGTACGAGCTGGCGATCGTGATGCACGGCCTCGGCCGCGCGCACCGCCTGCTCGGCCAGGACGAGATCGCGCGACACTGCATGGAGTTCGCCGACCGTTCGCTGCACCGCTTCGGCATGTCGGTCGACCAGGCCGTCGCCGCCGCCGTAGACCCCCGCGCCGACGCGGTCCGCCGCCACCAGGTCAACGCCTGACCACCGCGGTTTTTCCCTGAACGAGTCGTTCGGGGCGTTGGGTTCCCCGAACGACTCGTTCAGGGAATCTAACGCCCCAAACGCGACATTGGGGACGCCCTCGTCCAGGCTCGCCGGGCTGATGGATCGTGCTCCGACCCGAACCCTCGCAGACCCCCACTCGACCAGGCGCTTTTGGTCTCCCATGCCTCTTTCCGCCCTCGACCTACCCTTCTCGATAAGCCCTGAACGAGTCGTTCGGGGCGTTGGGGTCCCTGAACGACTCGTTCAGGGCACCTAACGCCCCAAATGCGTCGTTGGGGGCGTGGGGTGTGGAGGGGGCGGCCGGGCGGGGGTGAAGGGTGGGCGAACATCTGCCCCTTTGGCCCTGGTCAGCGGGGCGCGCGCGGCTAACGTGAATCGTATTCACCCTGCGATCCCCGGGAGACCGCGATGCGCCGCTGGACTCTGTTGCTGACCGTCGCCGCCCTGCTGAGCGCCCCACTGCCTGCCGTGGCGGCCCCGCCGGTGCGCGTGCTCACGCACAACGTCAAGTTCCTGCCGAAGATCGCCGCGCCGACGGACGCCCAGGACACCCGGGCCGGGCTGATCGCCAACGCGAGCTACATCAAGGGCTACGACGTCGTCGTGCTCAACGAGGTCTTCGACAACCCGGCCTCGGAAAAGCTGCTCCAAGGGCTGCGCGCGGAGTACCCGTACCAGACGCCGGTGGTGGGCCGGGGCGACGCGGGCTGGGACGGGACCTACGGCGACCCGCAGTTCGACCTGGAGGACGGCGGCGTCGCGATTGTCAGCAAGTTCCCGATCTCCGCGCGCAACCAGTACATCTTCACCAACGGTTGCGGCGCGGACGGCTTCTCCAGCAAGGGTTTCGCCCACGCGAAGATCACTGTGCGCGGGCTGACGGTGAACGTGGTCGGCACCCACGTCCAAGCCGACGACAGCACGTGTCCCGCCGGAAGGGCGCGGGCGCTGCGCGCCGAGCAGTTCCGCGAGATCGACTCCTACCTGGACCAGCGGGTCACCGGGACGACGGTCATCGCGGGTGACCTCAACGTGCACCGCGACGGGCCGGAGTACCCGGGCATGCTCACCGACCTGGACGCGCTCGCGCCGACCTCATACGCCGGTCCGCCGTCCTGGTCGCCGTCGCGCAACTCCATGGCGAGCGGATCGGAGGAGCACTTGGACTACGTGCTGCTGCGCCGGGGCGCGGGCAGGGCGGCGTGGCGCAACGAGACGCTGCTGGTGAAGTCGCCGGAGTGGCAGGTGAAGATGCTCGGAGTGGTGGTCCGGCGCGACGACGAGTACTCCGACCACTTCCCGGTCGCGGGGTCCGCGGGATGAGACGGCTTTGAGACGCTTTCGGCAACAGTGAGCCCGTTTTCGCAGCTCAACGGCTCATAACCTGCTCACATGGCCCTCCCGATCACCGTCGACCGCGACCGCGGCGTCCCGCTCCACCGGCAGATCGCCGAGCAGCTGACCGAGCTGGTCGAGCGCGGAGTGCTCGGGGCGGGCACGCGGCTGCCGTCCACGCGCGCCCTCGCCGCGTCCTTCGGCGTCTCGCGCGGGGTGGCCGTCGCCGCCTACGACCTGTTGTTCGCGGCTGGGGTGCTGCGCGGGCGGCGCGGCGCGGGCAGCTACGTGCAGGGCTTGCCGAGCGTCCGCAGGACGACGGGCCCGATGCACGGGATGCCGCCGCCGATCGATCTTCGGCCCGGGCAGAGCAACCTGACCCGCTTCCCCCGCGAGGCGTGGCGGGCGGCGTGGCGCGCGGCCGGGCACGTCCTGCCGAGACCCGCGCCACCACTGGGATTGCCCAGGTTGCGGGCCGCGCTGACGGACTACCTGGAGCGCAACCGCGGACTGGCGATGGCCAATCACGAGGTGATCGTGACTGGCGGGCCGAGCCATTCGGCGGAGCTGCTGGTCCGCGCGGTGTGCAAAGCCGACGACATCGTCGCGGTGGAGGACCCGGCGCCGTGGCCGCTGCGCGCGTTCGTCGGCGCACTCGGCCCAATGGTGCGGCCGGTGCCGGTGTGGCCGGACGGCTTGTGGCTGGACCTGCCGTCCAAGGCGCGCCTCGTGTTCACCTCGCCGGACGGCCACGATCCGCTCGGCACGCGGATGCCCTTGTGGCGGAGGCGGGCGCTGCTGGACTGGTCGCGCGCGGCGGACTCGGTGCTGGTCGAGCTGGGCCAGGAGGTTCCGGAGCACCACGAGCCGGTGCCGAGCCTTCTCCAGCTCGGAGACCGAGCATCGGTGGTGCACATCGGTTCTCTGCGCTCGCTGTTCGGTTCCGCGCTGCCACTGGGCTATCTCGTGGTGCCGCGGCGGTTCGTGCCCCGGCTGGAGGTGGTGCTGACCGAGACCGTCGCGCGGCCCGCCCCGGTTCCACAGGAGGCGGCGGCCGAACTCCTCCAGCGCGGCGCGGTGCAGCGCTACCGCACCCGGCTCACCGAGCTGCACGCGCTGCGGTTGGCCGCGGTCCGTTCCGGGTTGGAGGACCTGCCGGTGGAGGTGCGCGGGTCGATCAGCGCGGGCACGGCGACGGTGCTGCTGCCGCAGGGCGTCACCGCGGGCGCCGTGCTGGAGCGGCTGCGGCCGAAACTCGTGGTCGACCCGATCGTGTTCAACGGGGGCGAGGGCCTGGTGCTCGGCTGCGCGCACCTCGACGAAGGCACCTTGCGCACCGCGATCTCCTTGCTGGGCAAGGCGATCGCCGATGTGCCACCCATGCTCAGCCGCGCGGGCTGACCTGTTCGGTAACCCAGTCGAGGTAGTCCTGCGAGCCACCGGTGATGGGCACGGCCACCAGTTCGGGCACCTCGTAGGAGTGGTGCGCGCGCACGTGCTTGCTGAGCTCCTCCATGCGCTCCTCGGCCGTCTTGATCACCAGCTGCCACTCCTGGTCGACGCACACCTCGCCCCGCCACCGGTAAACGCTGCGCACCGGGCCGACGACCTGCACGCACGCGGCGAGGCCATCGGCGACCAGCGAGCGCGCCAGGTCCTCGGCGGCGTCCGCGCTGTCCAGGGTGGTGAAAACCATCAGGTGTCCCACACCACGAGGCTAGGACGAAGCCCCATGCTTGTCACGCAACAGGATCGCGCGCTGCACAGCCGTCCACGCGGTGGTGACCAACAGGTAAATGCCTGCCGCGAGCGGGACGAACAAGGCGATCACCACGGTCACGTAGTGCACCATCCGCAGGCACCCGGGGCCGCCCGGCGGCTGTCTGCGCGCGGTCCACCAACCGACCAGCGTGATCAACCCGAGCAGCGCGCCGAAGACGACGACCGCCTCCACGCTGAACCCGACCCCGAACACGTACGAGCCCAGCGGAACCCCGAGCACGTCCTCGGTGAGCAGGTCGTTGGCCTGCCCGTTGACGGCGGGCATGCTGAACAGCCGGTACATGACCACGAAGAACGGGATCTGCGCGAGCGTGGGCAGCATCCCGACGAAGATCCCGGAGCTGCGGTAGAACGCCAGCGTCTCGCGCTGCAACCGCTCCTGGTCGTCGGAGTACTTCTCCTGGAGCTCCTTCAGCCGCGGCAGCAGCACCTCGCGCTTGCGCTCCGCCTTGGCCTGGGCGAACCCCAAGGGCAGCAACAGGATTCGCACGGCCATGGTGAACAGGACGATCGCGACGGCCGTCGCCGCGCCCCCGAAGACGGATTGGACGGCACCCGCGATGGCGCTGACGAGGTGGTAGGCACCTTCGATCGGCGCACCGAAGACGGTGTCGAGGAAGTCGGACATTGCACCGTCCACAGTAGATGGTCAATCCCGGTGCGCCCGGAACCGCATCTTTTCCTTCGGGCGCACGGTCATTTCTACCCTGTCGAAGCCCGCCGCGCGCAGCCTCCCGGGCAGCGTGTCCGGATCGACCGGGTTGAAGGTGTCCCCGATGTGGATCAACCTGAAGCCCAGCGAGTGGACGCCGTCCGAACCGGTGAACACCCCGCCGGGCCGCAGCACCCGGAACGCCTCGGCGAAGAGCCGGTCCTGCAACGCCGCGGTGGGCACGTGGTGCAACATCGTGAAGCACACGACCGCGCTGAAGTCCTTGTCCGGCAAGGGAAGTGCGGTGCCGTCACCCTGGAGGACGCGAACCCGGCCACCGTGCAGCCGCTCCAGCCGCCCCGCCATCGCCTCGTCGATCTCGACCGAGGTCAGCCGGGGAACCAGGTCGACGAGGGCCCGGGTGGTGGCGCCGTATCCCGGCCCGATCTCCAGGACGTCCTCACCCAGGTCCGTCCCGTCCAGCGCCCACGGGATCTGCTTGTCCCGCACGTCCTTCGCCCACGTCTCGGAGCCGCACAACCACTGGTGGTACCGGTTCATCCCCATGCCGCGACGGTAGGGACGGCGCCGCCGTGACCGCTACGAGCTACGCTGCCAACTGATGTCGCTCAACGGCCAGCTGGTCCCGGAACCCTCCTTCAACGTGATCATGGTGGGCAGCCTCGACATGCCGGGCGGGCTGCGCTTCGAGCGGCACACCCATCCCGTGCACCAGCTGAACTGGGCGACCGACGGCGTGATCACGGTGACGGCCGACAACGGCACCTGGGTTCTGCCGAGCACGCGCGCGCTGTGGATTCCGGCCGAGGTCGAGCACAGCACCGCCGCGATCGGCCCCGCGGTCATGCGCAGCGTCTACTTCCCGTTGCGGGACTGCCCGATCGACTGGTCCGAGCCGACCGTGATCGCGGTCAGCCCACTGCTCGGCCAGCTCATCGACCACCTCAGCCGGGACGGCCTCGCCCCGGACGAGCGCACACGCGCCGAGGCCGTGGTTTTCGACCTGCTACAGCCGGTTTCGGTGACCACGTTGGAGCTGCCGATCCCTGCCGACGCACGGGCCCGCGCGGTGGTCGACGCGCTGCGCGCCGATCCCGCCGACGACCGCGACCTCGCGAGCTGGGGTCGCTTCGCCGGGGCCAGCGAACGAACACTGGCCCGGCTCTTCGTCGGCGAGACCGGCATGACCTTCGGCCACTGGCGCGCGCAGAACCGCATGTGCGCCGCCCTGCCGCTGCTCGCGGAAGGGATCGCGGTGGGCACGGTGGCCCGCCGCGTCGGCTACGGCACCGCGAGCGCCTTCGTGGCCGCGTTCCGCCGTGCGTTCGGGGTTTCCCCCGGCAGCTACTTCTCGAGGGCCTCTTTGTGAGGTCTCGTTCGATGAGAGTCGGGATCGAGGTCGTTCCTGGCAAGACTCGGGGGAGGCCGCGTACCGGTGTTGTACGTGGCCTTCGCCGAGGCGCAGCCAGGGGCGGGCTCGGCCCGGCTATCGCGAACACGGACCTCTCAAAGAGGCCCTAGATAGGTGTCTGTTCGTTCTCGGGCCAGGGCGAAGTCGTCCGCGGCGGAGAGCAGGTCCCCCGCGGCCGCTCCGAGCAGGGCCATCGCGTCCTGCAGCTCGTAGCCCGATCCCGGCTCCATCACCGAGTTCAGCTCCGGCCGCAGCTCGTCGAGGATGCGCCCGGCGAGCTCGCGCAGCTGCTCCTCCGGGAGCGTGCCGCGCGCCATCGCCAGGCGCCGGTGCACCGCGCCGATGGAGGTCATACGTCCTCCCGCGCGGCGCGTTCGCGGACGGCGGCCTCGCGCAGCAGTTCCGCGGCGCGGTGCAGCCGGTAGACCGCGTCGTTGATCTTCTGGACCCCTGTCGCGGCATACGCCTGGGCCGTGGCGGCTTCCGGATGGGACGAGCCGACCCACGTCAGCACCAGTTCGGAGTGCGCGTGCTCGGCGGCTTCGCGGTGCCCCGCCGTCTCCCCCGCGCACTCCCCGGTGCGGTCGGCGAGGGCATACAGCACCTCGGTCCCGGTCTCCAGCGTCGTCAACGCCTAACCCTCCTCGCCAGCTCCCGGCCCCGGACGCGTACCCCTTGATCGTGCCAGCAACCGCGGCCCGCCCGCGCGCGGGTCACCGCTACGGAGTACTGGCGGAAACGGTGGACCCCGCGAGGAAAGTCAAGTCTTTCGACTCACGAAGAAAACTGTTAGCCGGTTCGGCCCAACCTATTCACACGCGGTCCACAAAAAACCGCCGCCGCCCTCATCGAGGACGGCGGCGGAGTGAACTCAAAATGTCACCCGATAGCGGCCTTGAACGCCGCGAGGTAGCCCTGGGAATGTCCGTTGGTGTTCGGGTGGTAGGACTCGTTGATCGGCCAGGACAGGCCGTTGAGCCATTCCGCGCTGGAACAGATGCCGTGTCCGTTGAACCGGTCGCGGATGTCGGCGAAGCGGAAGCCCGCCGCGGCGACCCGGCCGGAGATGACGCCGGAGAGGATGTCGGCGCCCTGGTTCAACCGCTCCCGCTTGGCCTTGCTCAGGCCGCCGAGGCCGCAGGTGCCCAGGTCGAAGAGGCGGGGGTAGTTGAACACCACGACCTTGGCCGACGGCGCCTTGGACTTGATCTTGGAGTAGGTGGCGTCGAGCTTCGCGGGCAGGGTGGTCCGCGCCTGGTTGACCGCCTCGGCCACCTTGTCGAAGCAGCTCTGGTCGCTGCCGAGCTGGCAGGAGGTGAGCACGCTGGCGAAGCCGACGTCGTTGCCGCCGACCGACAGGCTGATCAGCGAGGTGGACGCGGTGAGCTGGTCGGCCTGCTTCTGCACGTCCGGCGTGCGCCCGCCGGAGCACGCGATGAACTTGAAGGAGGCCGGGTTGTTGGCCTTCGCCCACAGCGGCGCGTAGGCCACCGGGCTCCTGCGGCAGTCACCGCTGGAGGAGTCGTAGGTCCGGGTGCCCACCCCGGAGTCGTACGAGTCGCCCATCGCCACATAGTTCTCCGCCGCCCTCGGAGCCGCAATTGCGGGCGTCGCGGCGACAATGCTTAACGAGATGGCCGCGGCTGCCACCGCGAAATATGCCTTTGCGCCCACAAGGGCCTCCCCACGACGTTGCGTGACCTAACACATAACTCATGAGTAGCACGCAGCGTCGCGGGGAGGAAGATGCAGAATTCGCCGGTGAGGCGAAATTAGCCTGAACAGCTCTCCTTATCTGCTCCATCCGCCTGACGACGTCAGGCTGGCACCACGCAGACCGGCCTCGGCGTGCTCAGCGCGGTACCGGCCCGGGTGAGCCCGCCGGTGGCCCGGTCCACCTGGAACACGGCCACCCCGGGCGAGCGCTCGTTGGCCACGTACAGGAAGCGGCCGTCGTTGGTGAGCACGATGTGCCGCGGCCACGCACCGCCGCAGGAGGGCGTCCCGACCGGCTTGAGCGCCCGCCCGGCCGCGCCGACCGCGAAGATCGCGATGCTGTCGTGGCCGCGGTTGGACAGGTACACGAAGCGCCCGTCCGCGGAAACGATCACCTCGGCCGGGTAGTTGCGCACCGCCCCGCCCGCGGGAGCAGTTGGCACCGTGGCGCCGGGCGTGAGCTTGCCGGTCACCGCGTCCCACGCGCAGACGGTGATCGTGGAGTCCAGCTCGTTGGCCACGTAGGCCGCGGTCCCGTTGGGGTGGAAGGCGATGTGCCGGGGACCCGCGCCCGGCTTCAGCTTCGCCTGCGAGTGCCGCTTCAGCTTCCCGGTGCCCAGATCGAGCCGGTAGACGTACACCGAATCGGTGCCGAGGTCGACCGCGTGCAACCACCGACCGCTCGGGTCGGTCAGCACCTGGTGCGCGTGCGGTCCCTGCTGCCGATCGGGGTCCGGCCCGGAACCCTTGTGCTGCACCAGGTCCGTCGCCGGGCCCAGCGCTCCGCCCTCGCGGATCGGGTGCACCGCGACCGATCCGGAGGAGTAGTTGGCGGTCAGCACGTACCGCCCGCTGGGGTGGACCGCGAGGTGGCACGGGTCGGCGCCGAGCGCGGACTGCGATCCGAGCGCCTTGAGCCCGCCGTTGGCGTCCACCGCGAACGCGCTGACCCGGCCCTCCGTTGTCTCGTTGACCGCGTAGACGGTCCTGCGGTTCGGCGCGAGGGTGAGGAAGGACGGGTTGACCACGCCTTCCACCGTGGAGACGACCTTGAGCGCTCCGGTATGGAGGTCCGCGTCGGCCAGGCCGATGCCCTTCCCGCCACCCGTGCCCAGGGTGTAGCAGCCGAGGTACACCCGCCGCGTCGCGACGCCGTGCGTCGACGCCTGCGCCCCGTGCGTCATGAGCACGCTCCCCCCGACCACACCACCGAGCACACCGAGGAACCGCCGCCTGCCGAAGCCGTCGCTCTCGATCATCCCAGACCCTTCCGCTCGTCCGCCGCAGCAGCACAGTGGACTGGACCATTGACCTTTGGGAAGGGCTCTTGGCAAAGATTGCACAGCGGGCAATCCGCGGCCCCCGCGATGCCTGCCGATGGCGCAGCGGATGCCGCCATCGGGTGGAAAACCGGCCCCGAACACCCCTTGACACAACGGATCACCGTGGAATCACCCGATCGCGCAACAAACCGCTGCCCTGAGCAACACCTGACGGCTGAAATCGTCGGCTGGCGCGGCTTAGCCTTACGGCATGACCGCCATCGCCGATCGCCCGACCACCGGCCCGCTGAGCTCCTCGGCCGAGTTTGTCGCCCTCGACGAAACCTGGAGCACGCACAACTACCACCCGCTCCCGGTCGTCATCGCCCACGCCGAGGGCGCGTGGGTGACCGACGTGGAAGGCCGCGGCTACCTCGACTTCCTCTCCGGGTACTCCGCGCTCAACTTCGGCCACCGGCACCCCGACCTGGTCGCCGCCGCCGTCGAGCAGCTGAACCGGGTCACGCTGACCAGCCGCGCCTTCCACCACGACCAGCTCGGCCTGTTCTGCCAGGAGCTGGCCGAGCTGACCGGCACCGACCTGGTGCTGCCGATGAACTCCGGTGCCGAGGCGGTCGAGTCCGCGATCAAGGTCGCCCGCAAGTGGGCGTACCGGGTCAAGGGCGTCCCGGCGGACCAGGCGCAGATCATCGTCGCGGGCTCCAACTTCCACGGCCGCACCACCACCATCGTCTCCTTCTCCGACGACGAGGTGGCCCGCGCGGACTACGGCCCCTACACCCCGGGCTTCGTGGCGACGGCCTACGGCGACGCGACCGAGGTGGCCGCGGCGATCACCCCGAACACCGCCGCCGTGCTGGTCGAGCCGATCCAGGGCGAGGCGGGCGTGCTCGTCCCGCCGCCGGGCTACTTCACCGAGCTGCGGCGGATCTGCGACGAGAACAACGTGCTGCTGATCGCCGACGAGATCCAGTCCGGCCTGGCCCGCACCGGTGAGCTGCTTGCGCTGGACCACGAGGGCGTGCGGGCCGACCTCTACACCCTGGGCAAGGCGCTTGGCGGCGGCATCGTCCCGGTCTCGGCCGTGGTCGGCCGCCGCGACGTGCTCGGCGTGCTGCGGCCCGGCGAGCACGGTTCCACCTTCGGCGGCAACCCGCTGGCCTGCGCGGTGGGCCGCGCGGTGATCAAGCTGCTGGCCACCGGCGAGTTCCAGCGGCGTTCCCGCGAGCTCGGCGAGCACCTGCACGGCCGCCTCGCCGACCTGGTCGGCAAGGGCGTCTCGCAGATCCGCGGCCGGGGCCTGTGGGCCGGTGTGGAAATCGCGCCCGGCGGACCGGCGGGCCGGGAGGCGTCGAAGGCCCTGGCGGCGCGCGGGATCCTCTGCAAGGAGACCCACGACAACACCCTCCGCGTGGCCCCGCCGCTGGTGATCACCCGCGAGGAGATCGACCGCGGCGTCGACGCCATCGCCGAGGTCGTCCGCCCCTGACCCACAGCGTTCCTGACCCACAGCGTCACTGCCCCACAGCACCCCTGACGCACCGCGTCCGTGACCCACCCCGTCACTGACGCACCGCGTCACGAAGGCCCGCTCACCCCCGCGGTGTGCGGGCCTTCTCCTTTCCGCGCAGGGGTTCACCCGTCTTCAAGTCCTACGAACCCACCCCTCAGCGGTCGCTAACCGCCCCCAACCCCCAGCACCTGTGTGCCGACAGCCGGGGGGTTTGTCGTCGTTTGCGACCGCTGGAGCGGGGGTCGGCGGTACTTGAAGACGGGCGAACCCGGGTGGGACGCGGCGGCGGGCCCACGGGTGGGTGATGTGGAGGGCGGAGGGCGCGGGGGTGCTCCACGCTGACGGCATGACTACGCGGCGGGCGTTGCTGGGCGGGATCGTTGCGGCGGCGGGAGCCCTGGCGGTGGGTGCGGGGGCGACCGCCAAGCCCCGGGCGCGCAACGCCGGAGGGCTCACACCACCGGGGCGGAGCGATCTCGCGATCACCGCGCGGAAGCGGGCCGCGTGGGGCGCCAACGAGGCGGTGCGGGTGAAGCCGGACGGCTCGGAGCAGTGGCCGTTGCGGTTCTCACCGGTGCAGGGGCTGGTGGTGCACCACTCCGCGCTCCCCGTCGAAGCCGACCGCGACGCGACGATGCGCGGCATCCACGACCTGCACGCGGTGCGCCGCCAGTGGGCCGACATCGGCTATCACCTGATCATCGATCCCGAGGGCGTGGTCTACGAGGGCCGCTACTCCGGGCGTGATCCGGTCCCGGTCTTCGACGCGCACCCGGTGCAGGGCCGCAAACCGCTCGTGGTGACCGGCGGGCACGTGTCCGGGCACAACATGGGCAACATCGGGATCTGCCTGCTCGGCGATATGACCGCGGTGCAGCCCGGAGCGGGCGCGCGGTCAAGCCTGGTGCGCACCCTCGCCGGGCTCAGCCTGCTGTGCGGCGTGGACCCCGCGGGCTCCTTCGAGTACGTCAACCCGGACAACGGCGCCCGCGTCACCAAGCCGGTGATCAGCAGGCACCGCGACTGGGTCGGCACCGCGTGCCCCGGCGAGGCGTTCGCCGCGCAGTTCGACACGGTGCGGGCCGAAGTCGTGCGGCTGGTCAAGGGTCACCGTGCGCGCTGAACCCGGGCCTCGTCCCAAACCGGCTCATCCGACTCGACCACCGAACCGTCCGAGCGGAACACCACGAACCGATCGAACGAGCGGGCGAACCACCGGTCGTGGGTCACCGCGACGACCGTGCCGGTGAACTGCTCCAGCGCGGACTGCAACGCCTCCGCCGAAGTCAGGTCCAGGTTGTCGGTCGGCTCGTCGAGCAACAGCAGCGTGGCGCCGGTCAGCTCCAGCAACAGGATCTGGAACCGCGCCTGCTGCCCACCGGACAGCGTCTCGAAGCGCTGGTCCCCAGACTCCGCCAGGCCGTAGCGCTGCAACGCGCCCATGGCCTTGCCGCGATCCAGACCGGAACGCTGGTCGTCGCCGTGCCACAGCACCTCGGTGAGGGTCTTGCCGACCCACTCGGGATGCTCGTGGGTCTGCGCGAACAGCCCCGGCTCGACCCGCGCGCCCAGCCGACACGCCCCCGTGTGCGCCACGGAAGCCTTGTCCGACAACAACCTCAGGAAGTGGCTCTTGCCGGAGCCGTTGGAGCCCAACACAGCCACGCGGTCGGCGAAGAACACTTCCAGGTCGAACGGCTTCATCAGCCCGGTCAGCTCAAGCCGCTCGCAGGTGATCGCGCGGATACCGGTGCGGCCACCGCGCAGGCGCGGCGTCACCTTCTCCTCGCGCGGCATCTCCGGCGGTTTGCCCGCCTCCTCGAACTTCCTCAGCCGCGTCTGCATCGCGCGGTACCGCGACGCCATGTCCGGGCTGTTCGCCGCCTGCTGTTGCAGCGTCCGCACGAGATCCTTGAGCCGCTGGTGCTCTTCGTCCCACCGCCGGTGCTGCTCGGCGACGCGTTCCCAGCGCGCTTCTCGCGCCGCGTGCCAGGTGCCGAAGCTGCCGACGTGCGTCCAGGCCGTGTGCGCCTCGACGGTCACCACGTGCGTGGCCGCGACCGCGAGCAGTTCGCGATCGTGCGAGACGAGCAGCACCGCCTTGTCGGTCTCGGCGAGTTTCTGTTCCAGCCAACGCTTTCCGGGCACGTCGAGGTAGTTGTCCGGCTCGTCGAGCAACAGCACCTGCTCGCGGCCGCGGAACAGCGCCTCCAGCACGAGCCGCTTCTGCTCACCGCCGGAGAGCGTCTTCACCCCGCGGTACTGCGCGCGGTCGAAGGGCACGCCCATCGCCGCGACGGTGACGGTGTCCCACAGCACCTCGGCGTCGTAGCCACCGGCCTCGCCCCACGCGGTGAGCGCGTTGGCGTAGCGCATCTGGGTGGTCTCGTCGTCGACCTCCATCAGCTTCAGCTCGACCGCGTCCAGCTCCGCCGCGGCAGCTCGAAGTGGTTGGGGCGCAACGGAAAGCAGCAGATCGCGAACCGTGCGCTCATCGCGGACGGAGCCGACGAACTGCGGCATCACCGCGAGGCCGCCGTGTACGACGGAGGACCCCTCGTCCGGCTTCAGCTCGCCGGAGAGCAGCCGCAGCAGGGTGGTCTTGCCCGCGCCGTTGGCGCCGACGAGCGCGACGACCGCGCCCGCGTTGACCTTGATGGCGACGTCCCGGAACAGCTCTCGTCCGTCCGAGAGGTGATAGGACAGACCAGCCGCGTCGAGATATCCCACGGTCCCCATGATGCAGCAGGGCGCGACCGATTATCGGTTGGCCATGCGCGAAAGGGCGGTGAGCCTGCTGATCGCGCGCAGGTACTTCTTGCGGTAGCCGCCGCGGAGCATGTCCTCGGTGAACATCGCCGACAGCGGGCTCCCGGAGACTGCGACGGGGATGTTGCGGTCGTACAGGCGGTCCGCGAGCACCACGAGCCGCAACGCGACGTCCTGGTCCGCCGCGGGGCGCACTCCGCTGATCAACACCAGGGGCACGTCGTCGACGAGGCGCCCGTAGCGCGAGGGGTGCAGGCGAGCCAGGTGCGCGCACAGCTCGTCGAAGGTGTCCAAAGTGGCGCCTTCGACTTCCGAAGCACGCGATGCCAGCTCGTCGTCGGTCAACGGCTCCGGCGCCTCCGGCAGCCCGCGATGGCGGTAGTCGGGCCCGTCGACCCTGGCCACGTCGAAGCGCGCGGACAGCGCCTGGATCTCGCGGAGGAAGCTGTCGGCGGCGAAGCGCCCCTCGCCGAGCTTGTCCGGCAACGTGTTCGAGGTCGCCGCCACGTGCACACCCGCGTCGGTCAGCTCCGCGAGCAGGCGGGTCACGAGCATCGTGTCACCGGGATCGTCCAGCTCGAACTCGTCGATGGCCAGCAGCTTGTGCGCGGACAGCCGCCGCACCGCCTCGCCGAAGCCGAGCGCGCCGACCAGGTGGGTCAGCTCGACGAAGGTGCCGTAGGACTTGGGTTCGGGCGCGGCGTGCCAGATGGAGGCGAGCAGGTGCGTCTTGCCGACGCCGAAGCCGCCGTCGAGGTACAGGCCGGGCTTGCCCCCCGGCTTGCCCCCGCCGAACAGGCTGCTCCACCACGACGTGGCGCGCTCGTCCTCGACCACCCGTTCGGCGAAGTCCCGGCCCCGTTCGAGGGCCTCGGCCTGGCTGGGCTCCTCGTGGCTGGGCAGGTAGGTGTCGAAGGAGACGTCGTCGAACATCGGGGGCGGGACCATCGCCGCGACCAGCTCATCGGTGCTGACCTCCGGCAACCGGTCCACCAGGCGGGGCGCGGACATGCGGCTGAGCCTATCCGTGCTGAGATGGGGTGGTGGACGGACTGTGGCCAACGACCGGTTTCGACGACAGCCGGATCGAGGAGTTCTACGCCTACCCCCCGGGGCTGGACCGGCCGTGGGTCCGGGTCAACTTCGTGTCCAGTGTGGACGGTGCGGTGACGGTGGCCGGCCGCTCCCGCGGGCTGTCCACCCCGGCCGACCACCGGGTGTTCCAGCTCGGCCGGGACCTGGCCGACGTCGTGCTGGTCGGCCTCGGCACGGCGGCGGTCGAGGGCTACGGCGGGGTGCCCGTCGGCGAGCGCCGCACCGAGCGGCGGCGGCGCCTCGGCCTGTCCCCGGTGCCGCCGATCGCGGTGGTGACCGGGCGGTGCGCGTTGAGCCCGGACTCGCCGCTGCTCACCGACACCGCCGTGGCACCGCTGGTGTTCACCTGCTCGTCCGCCCCGGGAAGCGCCCGCGAGGACCTCGTGGCCGCGGGCGCTGAGGTGATCATCGCCGGGGAGGACCGGGTGGACCTGCACCGGATGCTGGCCGAGCTCGGTGAGCGCGGACTGCACCGCGTCGACTGCGAGGGCGGACCGACGCTGTTCGGGAACCTGATCGCCGATGACCTGGTCGACGAGCTGTGCCTGACCCTCTCCCCGCTGCTCGCGGGCGGCGACGCCGGGCGGATCGCGACCGGGCCGCTGCCCGTGGAGCCGCGCGCGCTGTCGCTGGTCTCCGTGCTGCACGAGGACGACACGCTGCTGCTCCGCTACGGACGGGGGCCGGGGTCTCCGGTCGGGTGACGCATCGGGATGATCTCCCCCGCACCGGCGTGATCGGAAAGGGAGCACCCATGGCTCAGAAGAACGAAACGGCCCTCGCACCCGTGCAGCGCGCGGCGGCCCCCGCGCCCGCCAGGCTCGGCGACGACGCGGTTCAGGGCAGGACCACCATCGCCTCCTCGGTGGTGCAGAAGATCGCCGGTGTCGCGGCGCGCGAGGTCTCCGGCGTGCACGCGCTCGGCGACGGCCTGTCCAGGGCGTTCGGCGCGATCCGGGAGCACATCCCTGGTGGCGGCGGTGCGGTGAGCGCGGGCGTGGGCGTCGAGGTCGGCGAGAAGCAGGCCGTGATCGACCTCGACATCGTCGTGGAGTACGGCGCGTCCATCCTCGACCTCGCGCGGGCGGTGCGGCGCAACGTGATCACCGCGGTGGAGCGGATGACCGGGCTCGAGGTCGTCGAGGTCAACATCTCGGTCAACGACATCCACCTCCCCGAGACCGAGTGAGCGGAGGGGGACCCGGCTCGCTGGAGATCCACCCCGGCGTGCTCCGCAAACTGGTCGAGCGGTTCGTCGACGACGCGCCGGAGACCGCGCGCGAGTGCACCGCCCGGATCACCGGGACCGCGCCGGTGATCGACATCGCGCTCCGGCTCGCGCTGCGCTACCCGGCTCCGGTCCGGGACGCGGCCGAGGCGGTGCGCGACCGGCTCGTCGCCGAGGTCGGCCGGGTCACCGGCTATCACGTGCGGCGACTGGACGTGACCGTGTCCGCGCTGGTGCCACGAGGTGACAAGTGATCTGGCCGTGGCCGTGGAGGAAGCACGACCTGGTGCTGAACTCGTGGCTGAGCGTGACGGCCGACGCGGTGAACGAGCTGATCAGCGCGGAGGCGGGTGCGATCACCGGAGTCAGCCGCGCCCGCGCACGCCTGCGCGGCAGGAAACCCGCGCTCCGGCTGGTCCTGTGGCTGACCGAGGACACCGACCCCCACGAGGTCCGGCGGTCCATCGAAGCCGACGTCCTGCCCGCGATCCGCTCCGCGCTCGGCATCACCACGCTCCCCACCACCCTCCGCCTGAAACGGGGTCAGCTGTTGAAGCCGCGGTCGCCGAAGCGTTCCTGGCGCTGGTCGTAGCGCGACATGTAGCGGTCTTTGCCGCGGTGGCCATCGCCCACGCTCGCGATCAGCGCCCCGCCGACGCCGCCGACCAGCAGCAGCCCCGCCGCGGCGAGACCGGCCACCCATGCCTTGGCGTGCACCATCTTCGGCTGCTTCGGGGCGGGCGGCGGGGGCACCGGGGCGGCCTGCGCCTCGGGCTGTTCAGGTTGGGACTGCTCGGGCTGTTCCGGCTGGGGCTGCTCGGGCTGTTCGGGCTTGTCGTTGCTCATCTTCTTCTCCTCAACTCAGTTCCACGACAGAGCGGATACCGGTGGTGCACTCGACGGAGCCGTCGAGGCCGACGACGACGGCGTCGTAGCCGTCCTGGGTCTGCAACCACTCCAGGGCGCCGACGCCGCGCACGAACGCGGCGGTGGCCAGGACGTCGGCCCACATCAGCGACGGTCCGACCACGGTCACCGACCCCAGCTCGGCGGCGGGTTCCCCGTTGTCCGGGCGCACCAGGTGACCGCCGCGGTGGGCGTTGCCGGAGGTGGCGATCCCGCCGTCGAACAGCGGCAGCACGCCGACGAGCGTGTCCGCCGACCCGCCCTCGATGCCGATGCGCCACGGCCGGTCTCCCCTGGAGCACAACGCGATGTCGCCGCCCGCGTTGACGTAGTAGTCACCGGCCCACCGCTTGCCGAGCCGGGCCGCCGCGCGCTGCACCGCCCAGCCCTTGACCAGCCCGGAGGGGTCAAGCCGGTAGGTGCCGTCCGGCTCCGGCAGCAGCACGTCGAACCAGCCGTCGGTGGCGGCGCGGGCCTCGTCGGAGAGGGCGAGCACCTCCGCGACCAGTGGATCGCAGTCGCCGAGTTCGAGTTCTCCCTTGCCCAGCAAGCTGATCTGGCTGTCCGGGCGGTAGGTGCTGAACAGCCGGTCCACTTCGCGCAGCTCGGCGAAGACGTCCGTGACCGCCTTCGGCGCGCGCTCGCCCACCTCGGCTCCGCGCAGGTGGATGCTCACCGGCATGCCCATGATCTGTTCGACCCATGCCGCCGTCATGTCAGCCCCGCCTCGTCCAAGGCCGCCTGCAACGAGTCGCGGTAGCCCTGGCTGGTGGCCGTCGCGCCGGTGACCGCGTCGATGTCGGCGCTCTGCGCGCGCACGGCCTGCGCGTTGAGCTGCGGGATCGCGCGGCTGTTGATCTCGCGGTGCCGTCCGGGCTCGTTCGGGAAGCGGACCGCCTCGGATACGGAGATCTTGTTGTCCTGCAAGGTGATCCGCACCTGCACTACACCGCGGCTGGTGGTCACCGCCGGACCCGTCACGGTGCGCGCGCCCGCGACGGGAGCGGGCGCGGGCACCGCGGGAGCGGCCTGCACCTGCTCGGCGGACTCCCCCGTGCTCGTGCGGTAACCGAAGAGCAGCACCAGCACCGCGACGGTGCTCAACAGCGCGAAGGAAATGCGCCCCATCATCTTCTCCCAGTCACCATGCGAAGCGTTCGAAGTGGATGCGCGCGCGGGGCACTCCCGCGGTGCGCAGCGTCGCGACGACGGTTTCCATCCACGGCTCCGGGCCGCACAGGAACACGTCCCGCTCAAGCAGATCGGGCACCATCCGGTACAGGGACTCGACATCGTCGCCGTACCCGCGCGGCAACCACGAGTCGCCGCGCGGTCCGTCCAAATAGGACACGTTCACGCCGCGGTTGGCGGCGAACCACTCCAGTTCCCCGGCGAAGACCGCCTCGGCCCGCGACCGGACCCGGTAGAGCAGCGTCACCTTGCCGGGCTGGAAAGCCAGCTCCTCCAGCAGCGACCGCATCGCGGTGATGCCCACTCCGGCCGCGATCAGCAGGGACCGGTCCGAGCTCCGCTTCGCCGAGGTGACCGCGCCGTAAGGCCCCTCGATCAGCACCCGCGTCCCCGGGCGGAGGGTGGCGACGCGCGCCCCGCCGTCACCCAGGTCCTTGACCGTGATCCTGAGCCGATCCCGTTGCGGCACAGCGGAAAGCGAGAACGGGTTGGCCCGAGTCCTGCCGCGGCCGTCCAGGAATCGCCACAGGAAGAACTGCCCGGCCCGCGCGGGGAGCTTGTCGAGTCCGTGGCCCGCCATGTGCACCGAGACGACGCCGGGGGCCTCGGGGGTGACGGCGACGACCCGCAACTTGTGGCGCCACGACCGCCACAGCGGCAGGCCGACGCGGAAGACCAGGACGGCCGCGAGCGTGCACAGGTAAGCGCTCCACCAGTACGCGGTGGCCAGCGGGGAGTCGAGGAAGTCGGAGCCGGTCCACAGCTGGTGCGGCAGCGCGAGCCCGACACCGAGGTAGGCGTAGAGGTGGATCAGGTGCCAGGACTCGTAGCGCAGCCTGCGCCGGGCGGCCCTGATGGACAGCACCACCACGGCGACCAGCGCGACCGCTCCGGCGAAGGCGAGCAGCATGCCGGGTTCGGTGGTCACCAGCAGCCAGCCCTGCTCCAGGAAGCCCGTGCCCGCGTCCGCCGCGTACCCGGTGGTGATCAGCACGATGTGCGTGATCATCAGCCAGAACGAGGTGAACCCGGTGACGCGGTGCAGCCTGGCCAGCTTGTCCTGGCCGAACCGGCGCTCCAGCAAGGGGATGCGCGCCATCAGCAGCACCTGGATCAGCAGCAAGTTCGACGCGATCAGCCCGCCGAGCCTGCCCAGCGCGGACACGGCGCCGCCCTGGGCGAGACCGCCGTTGCCCTGCCACAGCGCGACGACGAAGAGCAGGGACAGGGCGGCCGCGCCGATCAGCGCTCGCCCGGCCCACGGGCCGGGAGCGCGGTGCCGCGCCGCGGGGAGCGGGCGGGCTACTGGAGATGTCGTGGTCACACCACAACGGTGCTGGCGTCACATAAGCGCCGCTTCAACCCACCATGAGAAAAGGATGAGACCCGCCCTCACAAGCACTTCACAGCAGGTGGGCGTAGCCGTGGTGGATTGCCTGCGCGGTGAGGAAGGCGGCCAGCTCACCGGTGCCGGGACCGAGCTCCACGACGTCGGGGAGCCCGAACTCGCGCTCCGGGTTGTGCAAGACGAAGCCCCGGAACCCGAGGCCCTCGCGCTCGGGTTCCGGGGTGGCGGGCAGGAGAGCCACGAGGCGGCGCGCCTCGGCGCCGGACAGGGTCCAGCGGGGGTTGGGAACCCCGCTGAACACGTCGAGTTCGATCTCCATCGCGTTCTCCTCCCCGCCGGGGCGGTCAGCGGATCAGCAGGCCCACCGGCACCCAGAAGTATCCGCAGAACTGCGTGTACGGGCCGCGGTTGCAGTTCGCCGGGTTCAACGACCCGCCGATCACGTTGCCGGAGTTGTCGGTGTTGCGCGCCGCGGTCTTACCGGGCTTGTGCCCCCAGAAACCGTCGGAGTGGTAGCGGTACCAGTGGTAGTCGCCGCCCGGCCAGACCACGAGCGCGACCAGCCGCTGCTGCCCGTCGCACGAGGGCCGGACCCCGTCGCACAGGGCCGCGGCGCGCACCGCCGCACAGGTGAGCGAGGTGTACTGGTGCCCGCACTGGCGGCCCGGCTGGGCGAAGGTGTTGGTGCGGCGGTTGACCGCGTAGTTGTAGCAGTTGTTGGTGGTTCGGACGGTGGCGTCGTTGTTCCAGAACCCCGGGTTGTACGGCGTGTGGTACGGCTGGCACGGCGCCGCGGGCTGGAGGTCGGCCTTGGCCTCGATCGAGCGGCTCTCCAGGTTGCCGCGCAGTGCCCGCATGACGTGCTCGCGGATCTGGTCGTCCACGTGGTGCCGCGAGGTTTCCAGCAGCCAGCTGACCGCGTCGACGGACTCGTCCGCGGTGAGCGCGTCACGCGAGTCCTGCGCGACGCCGACCGCGAACCGTTGCGGCAGCTCGCTTTCGGTCGGGTCGTCGGTGTCCGCGGAGATCACCAGACCGCGGAACCCGAGTTGGTCCGGCAGGTCGGCCGGTTCGGCGAGGGAGCGCCCGGAGAACCGGTCGAGCGCTTCCCTCACCTGGCTGTCGTCCAAGTGCCACACCGGGTTCGTACGTCCGGAGAAGACTTCCAGTTCGACTCGCATGGCAGGACCCCTTCTGTGGAGTGCCCCTCACTCCACAGCCCAAGCTGCTCGGGATCCCGTTGCCGGATAAGGGTATTTCTACTCACCGGCTTCGCACGAAGGGGCAGACTTCCGGGCCGGGAACCTAGAGATCAGGTCGACCTACCGGGAGGCGAAACCGCACCGTAGCACCGATGCCATCGATTGGTTCGACGAACTCCACCGAGCCCCCGTGCGCCGCCGCGGTCTGCGCCACGATCGCCAGCCCGAGCCCGGAACCCGGCAGGCTCCGCGCCGACTCCGAACGCCAGAACCGTTGGAACACCATGGCTCTCTCGTCTCGGGCGATTCCCTGTCCAGCGTCCGCCACGGTGATTTCCCCTGCCACCGAATGGATGCGCACGGTCGAGGACGGCGGCGAGAACTTCACCGCGTTGTCCAACAGGTTCAGCACCGCGCGCTCCAGCTCGCCCGGATCGCCCACCACCGTCCAGGGTTGGCTGTGCACGTCGAAAACGTGGCCCCTGGCCCGGGCTCGCGCCCGCTCGACCGCGCGTTCGACGACCGCGCCCATCGACACCGGAACGCGCTCGGTCTCGTGCTCGTCCCGTGCCAGCACAACGAGCTCGCCCACCAGGTCGCCCAGTTCCCTCGCCTGGTCCTGCAAGCTCGCCAGCAACGCGCGCCGCTGCTCGTCCGGGATCGACCTGCCGGTCTTCTCGCTGCGCACCAACAGGTCGACGTTGGTGCGCATGCTCGTCAACGGCGTGCGCAGCTCGTGCGCGGCGTCCGCGACCAGATCCTGCTGGCGTTTCCTCGACTCCGCCAGGGCCTTGGTCATCCGCGAGAACGCGCGGCCCAACCTGCCGATCTCGTCGCGGCCGCGCACGTCCACCGGTGCGGCCAGGTCCTCGGTCTCGGCGATGTGCTCGACGGTCTTGGTGAGCCGCTCCACCGGGCGCAGCGCGAGCCTGGTCAGCAGCAGCCCGGACACCGCGGCCACCAGCACGCCGACCACCGACACGATGGCGAGCACGGTTCCCAGCTGCCGCAACGTGTCCCGCACATCGGCCGTGGAGCGACTGGTCACCACCGAGTACCCCGCGCCGATCGGCTCGACCAGAACGCGCACGCCCACGTGGCCGTAGGTCATGCCGTCGCGGAACGTCGGCACCGGCTCCCGGTCGCGCGGGCCGAGCTTGACCTTGTCGACCCCCTTGGGGCAGCACGTCGTCCCGTTCGGCCGCAACAGCTGAACACCGACGATGTACTTCTGGTAGCCCTCTTTGTCCTGTTCGCTGCCGCACAGCGACTCCGGGTCGACGCCCGGCTTCTTCAGCTCCTTCGCCGGTGACGACGTTTGGAGCGACACGTCGATCTGGCGGCGCATCGTCACGTCCGCGCCGAACCACGCGAACACGCTCACCACGATGATGCCCAGCGCCACCACCAACGCCGTCACCAAGGCGACGCGGCTGCGCAGCAGGAGTCTGCGCTCCCTCATGAGCGCGACCGCAGCACGTAGCCGACGCCGCGCACCGTGTGCAGCAACCGCGAACCGCCCTCGGCCTCGGTCTTGCGCCGGAGGTAGCCCACGTAGACGTCGAGGATGTTGGTCCCTGGGTCGTAGTCGTAGCCCCAGACCTCGCGCAGCAGCTGCTTGCGGGTGAACACCTGCTTCGGCGCGGAGAGGAACAGCGCCAGCAGGTCGAACTCCGTGCGGGTCAACTCGATCTCCTGGCCGCCGCGGTGCGCCTCGCGCGTGCCAACGTTGACAACAAGATCTTCGTACTTGAGCACCCCGTCGGACTCCGCCACCACCCGGCCCCGCCGCAGCAGCGCGCGCAGCCGGGCCAGCAGCTCCTCCAGCGCGAAAGGCTTCGGCAGGTAGTCGTCCGCGCCCGCGTTCAGCCCCGACACCCGGTCGCTGACGGCGTCGCGGGCGGTCAGCATCAGGATCGGCACGTCCGCCCCCGCCGACCGCAACCGCCTGCACGTCTCCAGGCCGTCCACGCCCGGCATCATCAGGTCCAGCACCAGGGCGTCCAGCTTGCGCCCGTCCGGATCGAGCACCCGCTCCAGCGCACGCTGACCGTTCTCGGCCGTCTCCACCGTGTACCCCTCGAAGAGCAGACTGCGCTCCAGGCTCTCGCGCACGGCGGGCTCATCGTCCACCACCAGCAGGTGCATGCCCGCCATCTTCACCCATCCCCCCGGGTACAACCGTCTCCAAGTGGAGTACGGCCGTCTTCAAGTCCCCCCAACCCCCTCCCCCGCAGTCTTCAACCACCCCCAACCCCCCACGCTGACGTGCTGAATGAGTCATCGGGGTGACTGAACGCACCGAATGAGTCATTGAGGTACTTGAGCGCCCTCAATGACTCATTCAGCACGCTCAACGCACCAAACGCGTCATTGGCGGCACACGATCACGAACCTGAACACCGGAGCACATCGTGGGGTTATGCCCTGAACGGGTCGTTGAGGGCACTGAACGCCCCGAACGACCCGTTCAGGGAACCCAACGCCCCAAAGGCGGCGTTGGCGCGCGGGGGTTGGGGGCGGTTTGAGACGCGTGGAGGTGAGGTTCGTAGGACTTGAAGACCGGAGAACCGGGCTCAGCGAAGGAGAGCGCGCATCCGGGCGATCTCGGCGGTCTGCGTCGCGATCACATCGTCGGCCATCTGCTCGACGAACACGTCGGCGCCGTCGCGGCGGACCTGTTCGGCCATCACCAGCGCGCCCTCGTGGTGGGCGATCATCAGCTCGACGAAGCGCTTCTCGAACGCCGCTCCGGTGAGCCCGGCCAGCTCCCGCAGTTGCTGCGGCGTCGCCATGCCCGGCATTCCCACATGCTGGGAAGCATCTCCGCCGTGGCCGTGCCCGGTTCCGGGGACCGGCTTGCCGTTGTTGCGAAGCCAGCCCTTCATCCCCTCGATCTCCGGCCCCTGCGACTTCTCGATCCGGTCGGCCATCGTCTTGACGGGTTCGGAGCCCGCCCGCGAGGGCACCAGCCTGGTCATCTCCAGCGCCTGCGCGTGGTGCGGGATCATCCGCTCCACGTACAGCGCGTCGGCGTCGTTTGGCTTCGGCTTCTGCTGCGCTCCGGCCGCCTGATCTGCGGGAATGGTGCGCGCGGACTGCCCGGGACCGCCGGGGAGGATCACCGGGGCGCTGGTCTCCTCGCGGCTGGAGGCGGCGCATCCGGCGGCCACGATCGCGGGCACCGACATCGCCAGCACCAGCCCAGCGGCGCGCAGCGCGCGACCGCGCCGGTTCCCGTTCGTCACCTCGTCCGCCTCCACGCTCGTCGACCTCGCACGTCGAACGGTAATGGCTAGCACGGTATTCCCGGGCGCGCGGGCACATCAAGATGCTCTATTCGGCCCTATGACCGCCGGTTTCCACCGCGCAGACTCCCCCGTGGGCGGGCGTGATGCCCGCCTGTGGTCGAGGGGAGCAACTTACGTGACGCCGGGCAAGAAGAGGACTACGGCGCGAGCGATCGCGATCGCCGCAGCCGGTCTGCTGGCGTTGTCGCTGACGACCGTTCTGGGCGGAACGGCCGCGGCACAGGACACCGCCGGACGGCAAGACACAGTTGCGGCTCCGGGCGAGAACGAGATCTCGTCGAGCCGCAACATCCGTCAGATCGCCAACATCCCGAAGCAGGCCCCGTTCAACACCGAGGCCGCGCTGGGCACCGACATCGCCTTCACCGGCAAGTACGCGGTGGTGGGCAACTACGACGGCTTCATCATCTACGACATCTCCCGGCCGGCGAAGCCGAAGATCGTCAGCCAGGTGCTCTGCCCTGGCTCGCAGAACGACGTGTCGGTCTCCGGGGACCTGCTGTTCCTATCGACCGACTCCTCGCGCAGCGACGACAGCTGCAACAGCTCGCCCAAGCCCGCGACCGAGAAGGACGCGTGGGAGGGCATCAAGGTCTTCGACATCAAGGACAAGGCCAACCCGAAGTACGTCTCGGCGATCGAGACCAAGTGCGGTTCGCACACCAACACCCTGGTGCCGGACAAGCGGAAGCAGAACGTCTACATCTACGTCTCGTCCTACAGCCCGAGCGCGACGTTCCCGGACTGCCAGCCGCCGCACGACCTGATCTCCATCGTCAAGGTGCCGGTGAAGAACCCGGCCGCGGCCAAGCTCGTCGGTGAGCCCGTGCTCTTCCCCGGCGGCGGCAACCCCGGCCTTCCGGGCTCGTTCCCGGCGCCGTACGTGACGCCGACCTCCGGCTGCCACGACATCACCGCGTACCCGGAGAAGGACCTCGCCGCCGGCGCCTGCATGGGCGAGGGCGTGCTCTTCGACATCTCCGACCGCGAGAAGCCGCGCGTGATCAACACGGTCAAGGACGACAAGAACTTCGCGTTCTGGCACTCCGCGACCTTCAACAACGACGGCACCAAGGTCGTCTTCACCGACGAGCTCGGTGGCGGCGGTAGCCCGGCCTGCACCGCGGCGATCGGCCAGGTCCGCGGCGCCAACGGCGTCTACGACATCACCGGCCGCGGCGACAAGCGCAAGCTGGAGTTCCGCAGCTACTACAAGATCCCCCGGGTGCAGACCGAGACGGAGAACTGCGTCGCCCACAACGGCTCGCTGATCCCGGTCTTCGGCCGCGACATCATGGTGCAGGCGTGGTACCAGGGCGGGATCTCGGTGTGGGACTTCACCAACTCCGCCCGCCCGGTCGAGATCGCGCACTGGGAGCGGGGCCCGTACAACGCCAACAAGCTGGTGACGGGCGGCTCGTGGTCGGCGTACTACTACAACGGCCACATCTACTCCAGCGACATCCAGAAGGGCCTGGACGTGCTGGAGCTCAACGACTGGCGCACCTTCAGCGCCCAGTTCGTCCGGATGCGTGAGTTCAACCCGCAGTCCCAGGGCCACTACCTGGGCTGAGCCCGACCACGAAGAGGGCCGTCGCTCGATCGAGCGACGGCCCTCTTTGGCATTTCCCGTGATCTCCCCGTGCCCCGGCCGCGCTCCTGGTTCCATGGGCATGCGGGGGTGGCAAAGCGAGGTGGGGAATGTCGGGTTCGTCCGCAGGCCAGGACCAGGGTCCGGCGCCGTACCAGGTCTCGGAAATTCCGCAGGTGGTGATCGGCGGCAGCGCTCCGGCGGGCGGCTACTCCGTCAGCCCGGAGTACGCCCCGATGCTGATCAAAGGCTTGCGGGAGGCACAAAAGAAGCTGCAGGAGATCGACCGGCAGCGGCAGCACCTCCAGTACGTGAAGGATCCCGACACGGATCCGTACAGCATCATGGTCGCGGCCGCGATGCGAAGAATGCTGGGTGATGAGCCAGGTGGCTACGGCTACGCCAACCGCCGAGCCCAGGAACAACTGGTCAGGCTGATCGAGAGGCTGGAGGCTTCGCTGAAGGTGTACCGGGACAACGAGGACCGCATCCGGCGCAACTTCATGCGGGGGAAGTGATGCGCGGACCAACCGCCTGGGCCGTCACAGCAGTTCTGCTGGTCGTGGCGACTGGATGCACGGCGATCAGCGCGGGAGAACCAGTCCCCGGAGTCACAAGCGGCTCAACCGAGAACACGGTCGCGCCGCCGGTGACCCAGCCAGCGCTGTCCTTCGGGCGTTTCACATCCCAGCCCTGTCAGATCCTGCGTCGGGAGCAGCTGGCCGCGTCGGGGACGACCAAGGACCCGGGTGAGGCGAAGACACAGGTCGTCGGACCCGAATGCGGTTGGCAGGCGGACGCTGTGTCAGGAACCCACATCGCAGTGACATTCCTGACCAACACCCGCGGTCTGGACGCCCTCTACTCCACCCGGGACGAGGGCTTCGGGTACTTCGCGCCGACCGAGGTTTCCGGCTATCCGGCGGTCAATACAGACAACAGGAAGCCCATCGGAAGAACCACGCCGGAAGGGGTGTGTTTCACCGCGGTGGCGGTCGCCAAGGCCGTGGCGTTCCAGGTGCACGTGACGGCGTTCAACCCGAATCCTGACAATGACGCGCCGTGCAAGGCGTCGGAGCGGATCGCGGCGATGGTCCTGGAAAACCTCAGGGCGGGCTGAGCGATGTTCACCAACGAGATCGCGGGAGAACCCAGACCGGCGGGCTACGACGCGGAGACCATCTACAACTGGTTCCACGACAGCGAAGGCCCGCAACCGATCCTCTCCGCCAGCGAGACGATCCTGAGGCAGATCGTCACCGGCCACGCCGAGGTGAACGCGATGATCAAGCGCGTGATCGAGGACTCCCGGGCGGTGTGGGACGGGCGCGCCGCCGACGCCGCGCGGGGTGGGATCGGCCCGATGGGAACGTGGGCCGACCAGATCACCGACGGAGCGACCAGCGCGCAGGGCCAGGTCGCGGCCGCCCGCGACGCCTTCCACCGCGCGAAGAACAGCGTCGAACCGCCGCTCCGCCAACCCGATCCGCGCCAGGTCACCATCGAGTTCACCCCGTTCGGCGGAATGGACCCGACGAAGTTCGTCAAGGCGGTGGAGAAGTGGCAGGCGAACCAGAGCCACAACGTCCACGTGCTGGAGAGCTACGGGACGAGCACGAACACCGCCGTGCGCGCCCTTCCCGAGTTCGTGCTGCCGGAGGGCGTCGGCGGCGAGGTCAAGCCACCCGCCCCGCCGTCACCGGACCCCGGCGGACCGCCGATCGGGCCGCCCAGCGATCCCGGTGGTCGCGGGCCGCGAGGCGGCAACCTCGACGAAAGCGGCCCCGGAGTCACCAACGGCTCCGGGCAGCGCGGCGAGTCGGAGAACGCCGCGTTCGCACCGCAGCCTGGGCAGCACGGCCAGGCGGGCCCAGCGCCTTGGCGGCCCGAGCCGGGCAACCAGGGCACCCCGGACCAGAGCGGCTTCACCGGTGCGATCGGCGGCTTGGGCGCCTTCGGAGGCGGCCTCGCAGTCGGTGGTGGAGTCGGCGCCGGTGGCTGGGGCGGCGGCGACTCACGCGAGAAACCCGGCCAGGGCGGACGCGGCGCGCCAGGCGAGAACAACCGTGGCACCACCGGAACATCCTCGACCACCCGAGGCGGCGGGAAGCCGACAGCCACTCCCTTGGCCGGGCCCCTGCCCGGGCCGACCG
Source organism: Allokutzneria sp. A3M-2-11 16 (assembly GCF_024213555.1). GTDB lineage: Bacteria > Actinomycetota > Actinomycetes > Mycobacteriales > Pseudonocardiaceae > Allokutzneria. The sequence continues at coordinate 486,616 of NZ_JANAVO010000004.1, forward strand.
GCAAGGCCGAGGACGAGGAGCGCCAACGGCCGTCCTGGCTGGTGGAGGTCGACGACGTGTTCACCAACGACATGCAGCGGGTCGCGCCCCCGGTGATCGGCGAAGACCCCGGGGACTGACCCCGCTACAGGCCGACGAGGCGGTACAGCTCGCCGATCTCGGTCGCGGTGAGATCGCGCATGACACCCGGCTTCTGCGTGCTCAGGAAGACCGGCCCGATCGCGGTGCGGACCAGCCGCTGCACCGGGTGGCCGACCGCGTCCAGCAGCCGCCGCACGATGTGGTTGCGGCCCTCGTGCAGCACCACCTCGACCAGCGCGCGGCCGGAGTTGTTGTCCTTCATCTTGAAGCCGTCGACGACGACGGGGCCGTCCTCCAGCTCCACCCCGGCCCGCAGCTGCCTGCCGACCTCCTTGGAGACCGGTCCGGGCACCTCGGCCAGGTAGGTCTTGAGCACCTTGTACGACGGGTGCGTCAGCCGGTGCGCCAGCTCCCCGTCGTTGGTCAGCAGCAGCAGCCCCTCGGTGTCCGCGTCCAGCCTGCCCACGTGGAACAGCCGCTCGTCGCGCTCCCGCACCAGGTCGCCGACGCAGGACCGGCCGCGGTCGTCGGACATCGTGGTGTGCATGCCGCGCGGCTTGTTCAGCGCCACGTGCGCCAGCTCGTCGGTGATCATCACGCGGAGGCCGTCCACGTGGATGACGGCGGTCTCCGGGTCGACGCGGCGGCCCTGCTCGGTGACGACCTCGCCGTTCACCTTGACCCGCCCGTCGGCGATCATGTCCTCGGCGACGCGGCGCGAACCCACGCCCGCCTTGGCGAGGACCTTCTGCAACCGGACGCCATCCGGCTCTTCGTCATACATCGTCGATCATGTCCACTTCGGGCAGCAGGGGGGCGAGTTTGGGCAGGTCCTCCAGCGAGGTCAGCCCCAGTCGCTCCAGGAACAGCTCGGTCGTGCGGTAAAGGATGCCGTTGGTGTCGGGGTCGGCGCCGGTCTCCTCGATCAGCCCACGGGCCAGCAGCGTACGGATGACGCCGTCGACGTTCACCCCGCGCACCGCGGCGACCCTGGCCCGGGTCACCGGCTGCCGGTAGGCGATCACCGCGAGGGTCTCCAGCGCGGCCCTCGTCAGCTTCGCCCGCTGCCCGTCCAGCAGGAAGCGTTCCACGTACGGCGCGAACCGGTCCCGCGTGTAGAACCGCCAGCCGTCGGCGACGCGGCGCAGGTCGATCCCGCTGCCCGCCTCGGTGTAGCGGGCCGACAACCGGCGCAGCGCCGCCGCGACCCTGGCCACCGGCTGGTCCACCGCGTTGGCGAGCACCTCGTCCGAACCGGGGCTGTCGATCACCAGCAGCAGCGACTCCAGTGCCGCCTCCAGCTCGGACTCCTCGACCAGTTCCGGTCCGGCTTCCTCGATCTCCTCGCCCTCCGGCTCGGGTTCGGGGTCCGGCTCGGGCGCGGGTCCGGGTTCCGGTGCGGCGTCGACGGTGGGCGCGGGCGCACCCGTCGCGAACCGCCCGGCCGCCTCGGAGTACGCCGCGATCCGCCGGGACTCGGCGTCGTCCTCGGGCACCTCTCCCGTGACGGCGACGGTCTCGGCCTCGGCCACGGCCGCTTCCTCAGCGGCGGCAACGATCTCGGGCGCCTCCACCGGTTCGGTCACCTCGGCGCAGGCGGCGTCGACGGCCTCTTCCGCCGAAGCCACCGGCTCGTCCTCTGGCCGGGGCAGGCCGAGCAGCAGCTCCACCGGCTGTCTGCGCGTGGTCTCCGAGGCCCGCATCCACTCCGGCCGCGGCCGGTCCCCGGAACCTGAACCGTCCACAGTGGACTCCGGGTCGTTCACCCGTACTCCTCCTCATCGCTTTCGGCCCGCTCCAGTGCGACGGCCGCGTCCCGCCTGGCCTCCTCGGCGCTGCCGCCGACCCACCGCACGGCCAGCTCGCCGAGCGGCTCCGGCTGGTCGAACTGCAGCACGGCCTCGCGGAAGAGCTCCAGCAGCGCCAGGAACCGCGCCACCACCTCGATCGGGTGCTCGCAGTCGGCGACCAGTTCGCTGAACGTGAGCTGCCCGCACTCGGCCAGCCGCACCCGGATCGCCGCGACCTCCGAGCGCACCGACACCTGGTGCATGTGCAAGTGCGCCAAGGACACCGTGGGCGGCGGCTTCGGCCGGAACACCGTCGCGGCGATCTCGGCGAACTGCCGGGGGCTGACGCCGAGCATCACCTCGGGCAGCAGGTCGGCGTAGCGGTCCTCCAGCGCGACCGAACGCGGGTAGCGGCGCAGCGCCCCCGCCTCCAGTTCGCCGAACAACGCCGCGACCTGCTTGTAGGCCCGGTACTGCAGCAGCCGCGCGAACAGCAGGTCGCGGGCCTCCAGCAGCGCCAGGTCCTCCTCGTTCTCCACGTCCGCCGACGGCAGCAGCCGGGCCGCCTTCAGGTCGAGCAGGGTCGCCGCGACCACCAGGAACTCGGTGGTCTCGTCCAGGTCCCAGTCCGAGCCCAGTCCGCGGATGTGCGCGATGAACTCGTCGGTGACCTTGTGCAGCGCCACCTCGGTGACGTCCATCTCGTGCTGCGAGATCAGTTGCAGCAGCAGGTCGAACGGGCCCTCGAAGTTCGCCAGGTGCACCCGGAACTTCCCGTCCGGCGGCGGCACGAGGACCGGCTCGCCACCGGCCTCGGCGACGAGTGCGTCTTCGCCAGAACTCACGCCATCACCGGGCGATCACCTCGCGGGCCAGCGCCCGGTACGCCTTGGCACCGCTGGAGCGCGGGGCCCAGCTGGTGATCGGCTCACCGGCGACGGTCGTCTCCGGGAACCGGACGGTGCGGTTGATCACCGTGTCGAACACGATTTCTCCGAACGCCTCGACCACTCGGGCCATCACTTCGCGGGAGTGCAGCGTACGGGGGTCGTACATGGTGGCGAGGATGCCGGTGATCTCCAGGTCCGGATTCAGCCGTTCGCGCACCTTCTCGATCGTGTCGATCAGCAGCGCCACCCCGCGCAGGCTGAAGAACTCGCACTCCAGCGGGATCAGCACGCCGTGCGCGGCGGCCAGCGCGTTCACCGTGAGCAGGCCGAGCGAGGGCTGGCAGTCGATCAGGATGTAGTCGTAGTTGTCGATCACCGGCCGCAGCGTGCGGCCCAGGGTCTGCTCCCGGCCGACCTCGGAGACCAGCTGCACCTCGGCGGCGGAGAGGTCGATGTTGCTCGGCAGCAGGTCCATGGCGGGGACGCAGGTGCGCAGCACCGTCTCCTCGACGGTGGTCTCGCGCTCCATGAGCACGTTGTAGATCGTCCGTTCGAGGTGGTGCGGCTGCATGCCGAGGCCGACCGAGAGCGCGCCCTGCGGGTCGAAGTCCACCAGCAGCACCCGGCGGCCGAACTCCGCGAGCGCCGCGCCGAGGTTGATCGTGGACGTGGTCTTGCCGACCCCGCCCTTCTGGTTGCACAGGGCCAGGATTCGCGCCGGGCCGTGCTCGGCGACCAGCGGCGGCTCCGGGACCTGGCGCAGCGGGCGGCCGGTCGGGCCGAGACCGCTCTCGCCGAAGTCGACGTCCTCCTCGGTGTGGTCGGCGGGCCGCGGTGCGAGATTGAGATCGTCCACCTCACCACGGGACCGTCCCCAGGACGGTTGCGGTGTCGACATGGCGAACCGGCTCCTCGTCTCCGCGTCCCCGGGCCGCCCCCGGAGGATCATGATCTGCGCATAACCTTCCGCAGCCTAGGCGGCGCCCGGCGACATCAGCAACGTACCGCCCGGCGTGTTGTCAAGGCAGGTCAGCACGGTGCACCCAAGCGGATGACGGAAGCCAACTCCCGCCATCCGCCGGGTGGGAGATCAGTAGCGGCTGATCGGGGCGAACTCGGTGGTGTCGTCCTGGTCCTCCGGCCTGCCGAGGCCGAGACCGGTCCGGGTGACGCTCTTCGCGCCCAGCCCGATGTTGGCGTACACCCTCGGCTTGCGGCCGCGCAGGCGGAAACCCCACAGCAGACCGACGAGCAACAGCACCAGGTAGCCGCCGGGGATCGCCCAGTGCAGCGTCGAGTTCGGCGGCACACCGAGCGTCACGTCGAAGTTCGCCAGCACCAGCACGAACGCCACCAGCGTGCTCGCCGCGGCCAGCACCGGAGCGATCGTGCGCTTCCACGCGCTCTCCGGCGTGAGCGTCCTCGCGAAGAACAGGACGATGGCGAAGGAGGTCAGCACGATCAGCAGCAGGATGCCCATGGCGCCCGCGCTGGTCCAGATGAAGAACACGTCCCGCAGCGGGTGCAGCCCCGCGACACCGAAACAGATGATCGCGACGAAGCCGAGCACGCTCTGCAGGATCGACCCGCCCCTCGGCGAGCTGTTGCGCGAGGAGGTCTGCCCGAAGAAGGAGGGCAGGAGCCGCTCGCGGCCCATGGCGAAGGCGTAGCGCGCCGCGGCGTTGTGGAAGGCGATCAGGCACGCCAGCACACTGGTGACGTAGAGGAACCGGCCGATGCCGACCATCATGACGCCGAGCTGGTCCCCGGCGAGCCGGAAGACCAGCTCCGACCCGTGGGTCCCGGCCTGCTCGGTGATCCGGCCGGGGCCGGTGGACACGCTCATCGCCCAGGAGCCGAGCACGTAGAGCAGCGTGGTCACGCCGAGCGAGAGGTAGGTGGCCACCGGCACCGTCCGGCCGGGGACCTTGGCCTCCTCGCTGAAGACCACCGCGGTCTCGAAGCCGACGAACCCGAGGACCGCCAGGCAGAACAGCGCTCCGACACCGGGCTCGAACAGGTGTTGCGGCGCAAGGGTTTCCAGGCTCACGGTGCCGCCTGCCGGATGCAGGAGGAAGGAGACCGCGTACACGAGGATCACCAGGCACTCGGCGATCATCAGCACCGCGAGGATCTTGCCGTTGAGGTCGATGTGCTGCGTGCCCAGGACCGCGACGATCGCCCAGCCGACCAGCGAGATGACCCACCAGGCGACGTCGATGCCGAACCAGGCTCGCAGCAACGGCTGCGCGGCGTCCCCGAGCGCGCCGTACACGCCGATCTGCATGGCGTTGTAGGACGCCAGCGCCAGCCAGCTCGCGGCGACGCCCGCGGGTCTGCCGAGCCCCTTGGCGATGTAGGCGTTGAACGCTCCCGCGTTGGGCACGTACGGGGCCATCGTCACGTAGCCCACGCAGAACACGGCGAGCACGACGCCCATCGCCAGGAAACCGATCGGGATGCCGATCTGGCCGGTGACCGCGTAGCCGGTGGTGGTCACACCGGCGAGCACGGTGAACGGCGTGCACATGGAGATGGCGAAGTACGTCACCGCCGGGACACCCAGCCGGTTGGCCGCGAGGGCCGAGGTGACTTTGGTGTCCCCTCCTGCTGCGTTTGTGTTGAACATTGGCACTGCTCCGGAGGGGAGAGGGGAACTGCTCGTCGGGGAAGGGGATCCGAGGCCGAAGGCCCGTGCGCGCCGCGATCTTCGCGACGCCGAAGGAGGGGATGCGCCGGTGGCTTCAGTAGCGGTTGATCGGGGCGAACTTCGCCGTGTCCGCCTGGTCCTCCGGTCTGCCGAGGCCGAGACCGGTCCGGGTGACGCTCTTCGCGCCCAGCCCGATGCTGGCGTACACCCTCGGTTTCCGGCTGCGCAGGCGGAAACCCCACACCAGGCCCAAGAGCAACAGCACCAGGTAGCCGCCGGGGATCACCCAGCGAAGCGGCGAGTTCGCGGGCACGTCGAGGGTCTTGTCGAAGTTCGCCAGCACCAGCACGAACGCCACCAGCGTGCTCGCCGCGGCCAGCACCGGAGCGATCGTGCGCTTCCACGCGCTCTCCGGCGTGAGCGTCTTGGCGAAGAAGGACACGATCGCGAAGGCGGTCAGCACGATCAGCAGCAGGATGCCCAGGCTGCCCGCGCTGGTCCAGATGAAGAACACGTCCCGCAGCGGGTGCAGCCCGGCGATGGCGAAGGCGATGATCGCGACGAGCCCGAGCGCGCTCTGCAGGATCGACCCGCCCCTCGGCGAGCTGTTGCGCGAGGAGGTCTGCCCGAAGAAGGCTGGCAGCACCCGCTCCCGGCCCATGGCGAAGGCGTAGCGCGCCGCCGCGTTGTGGAAGGCGATCAGGCCCGCGAGCACACTGGTCGCGTAGAGGAACCGGCCGATGCCCATCATCGCGACGCCGAGCTGGTCCTGCGCGAGGTGGAAGACCAGCTCCGAGCCGTTGGCCCTGGCCATCTCCGCGACCCGGCCCGGACCCGTGGCCACGCTGATAGCCCAGGAGCCGAGCACGTAGAGCAGCGTGGTCACGCCGAGCGAGATGTAGGTGGCCACCGGGACCGTGCGGCCGGAGACCTTGGCCTCCTCGCTGAAGACCACCGCCGTCTCGAAGCCGACGAACCCGAGGATCGCCAGCGAGAACAGCGCCCCGGCTCCGGGCTCGAACAGGTGCGCCGGGTCCAGCGTCTCGAAGCTGACCACCCCGCCCGCGGGTTGCAGCAGGAAGGACACCGCGTACACGAGGATCACCAGGCACTCCGCGGCCATCAGCACCGCGAGGATCTTGCCGTTGAGGTCGATGTGCTGCGTGCCCAGGAACGCCACGAGCGCCCACGCGCCCAGCGAGATGACCCACCACGCGATCTCCACGCCGAACCAGCTCTTGATCAGCGGCTGGGCGGCGTCGCCGAACGCCCCGTACACGCCGACCTGCATGGCGTTGTAGGACACCAGCGCCAGCCAGCCCGCCGCGACGCCCGCGGGCCTGCCGAGCCCCTTCGCGATGTAGGCGTTGAACGCCCCCGCGTTGGGCACGTAGGGCGCCATCGTCACGTACCCGACGCAGAACACGGCGAGCACGACGCCCATCGCCAGGAAGCCGATCGGGATGCCGATCTGCCCGGTGATGGCGTAGCCGGTGGTGACGGCGCCCGCCACCACGGTGAACGGCGCGCACATCGAGATGGCGAAGTACGTCACCGCCGGGACGCCCAGCCGGTCGGCGGCGAGGGCCGATGTGACGTCGGGGGCCCCTCCTGGCGCGTTTGCGTTGAACATTGCAGTGCTCCGGGGGATGTGGGGGGTGGGGGGAACAGCTACTGCTCGTCGGGGGCACCGAGCCCGAGTCCGAGCCCGGTGCGGGCCGCGCTCTTCGCGCCGCGGCCGATGTTGGCGTAGATCTCCGGCCGGTTGGCCCGCAGGTGCAGGCCCCACAGGACGCCGAACACCCCGATGAGCACGTAGGCGCCGGGGATCGCCAGCAGCACCGGCGAGGAGGAGGGCAGGTCGAACACCTTGTCCAGGTTGACCAGCACCAGGACGAGCGCGATCACGGTGCAGACCGAGGAGATCGCCGGGGCCACCACGCGCCGGAACACCGGCTCGCCGGAGGGGTTGCGGGCGAAGTAGACCAGGACCGTGATCGAGGTCAGCGCGAGCAGGATGAGGATGCCCAGCGCGCCGGCGGAGTTCCACAGGTAGAACAGGTCGCGCAACGGGTCACCGCCGATGACCGCGTACACGAGGATCACCACCAGGCCGAGCGCGCTCTGCGAGAGCGAGCCGACCTTCGGCGAGCTGTTGCGGTGCGAGGTCTGCCCGAACACGGCGGGCAGCACGCGCTCGCGCCCCATGGCGAAGGCGTAGCGCGCCGCGGTGTTGTGCACCGCGATCATGCACGCCAGCACGCTGGTGAAGTACAGGAAGCGGCCGATGCCGACCATGGCCGGGCCGAGCTGCTCGCCGGCGAGGTGGAACACCAGGCCGGAGCCGTACTGGTGGGCCATGTCGCCGATGTGGGCGGGGCCCGCCGCGACGCTCATCGCCAGCGAGGCCAGCAGGTACAGCACGGCCATCACGGCGAGCGCGGAGAAGGTGGCGACCGGGACGGTGCGGCCGGGCGAGCGCGCCTCCTCGCTGAACACCACCGCAGTCTCGAAGCCGATGAAGGCCAGCAGGGCCAGGGCGAGCAGGGCTCCGACGCCGGGCTCGAACAGGTGCGAGGGTTCGAGCGCGACCAGGCTGACCGAACCGTCCGCGGGGTGGAACAGCGACGAGACCGCGTAGACCAGGACCACGAGCACCTCGGCGGCCAGCAGCACCGCGAGGACCTTGCCGTTGAGGTCGATGTGCTGCATGCCCAGGAACGCCACGATCGCCCAGCCGACCAGCGCGATCACCCACCAGGCCACGTCGATGCCGAACCAGGCGCGCAGCAACGGTTTCGCCGCGTCGCCCAGCGCCCCGTAGAGCCCCACCTGCATGGCGTTGTAGGACAGCAGCGCCATCCAGCCCGCCGCGACGCCCGCGGGCCTGCCGATGCCCTTGCTGATGTAGGCGTTGAACGCCCCCGCGTTGGGCACGTAGGGCGCCATCGTCACGAACCCGACGGCGAACAGCGCGAGCACCGCCCCCATCACCACGATGCCGACCGGGATGCCGACCTGCCCGGTGATGGCGTACCCGCTCGTGATGACCCCGGCCGTGGCCAGGAACGGCGACCCCATGGAGATGGCGAAGTAGGTCACCGCGGGAACGCCGAGGCGATCCTTGGCCAGCACCGAGGTGACTTTTCCGGTCTTGCTGGGCTTCGGGGTGGTGTGCATCGGCCTACCTCGGCTCGGGGTGGTGTTGGCGTACCGGTGGTCAGCGTCGGTGTCGGAGGACCGCGTCACCCACCGCGGCCTCGGTTTCACTGAGCAGTGCGCGCAGCGCGGGCGGCAGCCCGGTGAGCTGGCGGCGCAGGGGCCGCGCCACCTCGGACGCGACGTGCTGGAAGACCTCCAGCTCCAGTTCGGTCGCCACCACGAGCCCGGAGAGCACGACGTCGGGGACGGGCAGCTGCTCGTTCTTGGACAGCGCGTTGGCCAGGCGGGCGGCGACCCAGGCGGCCACGTTCATGTCCGTCGGCACGTAGATCGTGCGGGTCTGCAACAGCCGCCGGACCTCGGTGGGGCGCAGGTGTCCCGCGTGCAGCAGCCGCTGCACGACCTGGGACTGCGCCTTCTGGCTGAGGTACTGCAACCAGTCGGGGACCGAGGTGACGTCGCTGTTGCGGAGCAGTTCCTCCAGCAGCGCGCGGGCGAGCGCGTCCCCGGGCGAGGGCGCGTCGAGTATCACGATGTTGCGGCGCTCGATGTCGATGGAGCCGAAGAGCACGAGTTCGCCGAGGAGGGCGCCGGCGAGTCCGAGCCCGGCGCGTCCCTCTCCGCACCGGGCCGTGCCGGAGACGTCGTCGTGCGCGATGAGGTAGTAGTCGTCGGCCAGCAGCAGGGGCACGGTCAGGACTCCCCGCCGGTGTCGGCATGCGGTCGAACGCCACAACGCCGCGCTTGTAAGACGCGCCGACACGCCATCATCGCTACCACCGTCACCTTTTCCCGCCTACTGGGCCCTGGAGAGGCGAAATGCTAGCGCCATCGCCAAGAGTAGTTTCGCCAATCTCCTTCACCCCGCCGCGTATCCAATCGGACAGCGAGGCGCGATCCATGACAGTGCGGGCGTCACAACCCGTTGATGACAACCCAAAAGAGTGAAAGGGATGGGGCTCAGCCCAGCGCCCTCGGGTGCGCCGTCGCGTACACCTCGCGCAGCGTCGTGACCGTGACCAGCGTGTAGATCTGCGTCGTGGTCACCGAGGCGTGGCCGAGCAGCTCCTGCACCACTCGAACGTCCGCGCCGCCCTCCAGCAGGTGCGTGGCGAAGCAGTGGCGCAGGGTGTGCGGGGAGATCTCGCTGCTCACTCCTGATCGTTCCGCAGCCCTTTTAAGCACTTGCCAAGCACTTTGACGCGACAACCGCCCACCGCGGGCGTTCAGGAAGACGGCCCCGGCGGGGCTTCTTTCCGCTGAGGCGGCAGATGTCCGGCGTCCGGCGAGGGCGGGGCGGGCGCGCACCAGGTAGGCGTCGAGCGCGGCCAGCGCCGGACGGCCAACGGGTACCAACCTTTGCACGCCACCCTTGCCGCGCAACAGAAGCGTGCGTTCAACTGCGTCGAGGTCGTCCAGGTCGGCGCCGACCGCCTCGGAGATCCGCGCACCGGTGGAGTACAGCAACTCCAGCAGCGCCCGGTCCCGCAGGCCGAGCGCGTCGTCTCCCCCGGCGTGGTCGAGCAGCCTCAGCACGTCCTCCACCGGCAACGCCTTGGGCAGTCGCCTGGGTGGCGCGGGCGGGCGCACCGCGCGCGCGACGTCCTTGGCCACCTTGCCTTCCCGCGTCGCGAAGCGGTGCAGTCCGCGCACCGCCACGACGGCCCTCGCGGCGGAGGAGGGCGCGAGCGGGGGTCTGCCATCGGCACCCTCGCGCAGCGCGACCAGGAACGAGCCCACGTGCGCCTCGGTCGCTTCGGCCAGCGCTGAAACCCCAAGCGCCGCAAGGTGTTCGAGGTAGCGGCGAAGATCGCGGCCGTAGGAGTCGAGGGTGTTGCGCGCCGTCCCGCGCTCCACGGTGAGGTGGTCGAGGTAGGCGGCGAGCAGGGCGGACAGGGCGGGCGGGATCTCCTCCCGGCCCGCCCCGCCCGCCGGATCCGCTGTCACGCCAGCAGGTCCGCCAGCTCGGCGTGCGGCAGCCCGTGCGCCTGCGCGACCTCGGGCAGCGCGATCTGCCCGCCGATCACGTTGGCGCCCTTGGCCAGCGACGGGTCGTCCAGCAGGGCCTTGCGCATTCCCTTGTCCGCCAACGCGGTCACGTACGGGAGGGTGACGTTGGTCAGCGCCCAGGTCGAGGTGTGCGGCACCGCGCCCGGCATGTTGGCGACGCAGTAGAACACCGAGTCGTGCACCATGAACGTCGGGTCGGCGTGCGTGGTCGGACGCGAGTCCTCGAAGCAGCCGCCCTGGTCGATGGCGATGTCCACCAGCACCGAACCGGGCCGCATCCGCGACACCAGGTCGTTGCTGATCAGCTTGGGCGCCTTCGCACCCGGCACCAGCACCGCGCCGATGACCATGTCCGCCCAGAGGCAGATCCGCTCCAGCTCGTAGGCGTTGCTGTTGATCGTCTGGAGGTGGCCGCGGTAGACGAAGTCGATCTGCCGCAACCGGTTGATGTTGGTGTCGAGCACCACGACCTCGGCCTGCAGGCCCAGCGCGATGGTCGCGGCGTTCATGCCGGACACGCCCGCGCCGATCACCGCGACCTTGCCGGCCGGGACGCCGGAGACGCCGCCGAGCAGCACGCCGCGGCCGCCCTGGGCCCGCTCCAGGCAGTGCGCGCCGACCTGCGGCGCCATCCGGCCCGCGACCTCGCTCATCGGCGCGAGCAGCGGCAGCGAGCCGTCGGGCAGCTGGACGGTCTCGTAGGCGACGGCGTCGATGCCCGAGCGCGCGATGGCCTCGGTGCACTCCTTGCTCGCCGCGAGGTGCAGGTAGGTGAAGAGGGTCTGGCCCGAGCGCATCCGGTGGTACTCCTCGGCGACCGGCTCCTTGACCTTGAGCACGAGGTCGGCCTCGGCCCAGACGTCGTCCGCGTCGTTGAGGATCTTCGCGCCTGCGGCCAGGTAGTCCGAGTCGGGGAAGGACGAGCCGGCTCCGGCGTCCCTCTCGATCACGACATCGTGGCCCCTGCGCACCAGCTCCACCACGCCGGCCGGGGTGATGGCCACTCGGTACTCGTGGTTCTTGACCTCGCGGGGTACTCCGACCTTCACGCCGATTTCCTTCCTCGAAGAACACCGGACGGCGCCATTGCCACCCGGATGGACGCAGCCTAACCGGCCCGGGACGCCCTGGCTGTGGGTCTTTGACGGGTTTCCTCGGACAAGTCGGAGGTCATTCACAGCGGAGGTGGACAGACTGCACGCGGGTTAGCCTGCGCCCGTGCCCAACATCGCGAACGCGCGCGTTCCCACCCGCGCGGAACTGCTGGATTTCCTCCGCCCGCGCCACAACGGCGTGCTCATCACCACTCGCCGCGACGGCCGCCCCCAGGTCTCCCCCGTCTCGTGCGGACTGAGCACCGAGGGCCAGTTGGTGGTCTCCACCTATCCCGAGCGCGCGAAGGCCCGCAACGCCGAGCGCGACCCGCGGGTCACCATGTGCGTGCTCTCCGACGACTGGAACGGCGCCTACGTCCAGGTCAACGGCCGCGCGGAAGTGGTCCACCTGCCCGAGGCCGTCGAGGCGCTGGTCGACTACTACCGCTGCATCGCGGGCGAGCACCCCGACTGGGAGGAGTACCGAGAAGCCATGCGGCGCCAGGGCAAGTGCCTGATCCGCATCACCATCGAGGACTGGGGCCCCATCGCCACCGGCGGCTTCCCCCCGAACCACACCACCTGACCCCACCCAACCCCCGTTTCGTACTCATAACGGAGAGTTGGCCCGTTTCGTACTCTTAGCGGGAAAAAGAGCGCTCCCCAACCCCGCTAAGAGTACGAAACGGACGAAAACGACTTCCGTGGTCAGGAGCGGCGGCGCTCCGCCCACCGGTGCGGGCGGTCCTGCCACGGCGCCGAGGCGGGGCGCGGGTCCACCGCACCGCTCAGCACCGCGTGCGCGGCCAGGATCCCGCCGACCGACGAGGCGTTGACGATCTCCCCGCCGAGCACCATGGACATGGCCTCCCGCAACGGGACCCGGCGCAGCACGAGGTCGGACTCCTCGTCGTCGGCGATCTCCCCACGGTCCACAGTGGACAGACCACGAGCGAGGAACACGCGAACGACCTCGTCGGTGAAGCCGGGCGAAGCGGCGACGTCGACCAACGTGGACCACGAAGAAGCGGCGAGCCCGGCCTCCTCGGCCAGCTCGCGCGCGGCGGTCAGCTCCGGGGCCTCCCCGTCCACGTCGAGCAGACCGGCGGGCAGCTCCCACAGCCGCCGCCCCACCGGGTGCCGGTACTGGTGGATCAGCACGATCCGCTCGTCGGAGTCCACCGCGGCGATGGCGACCGCGCCCGGGTGCTCGACCACCTCGCGCACCGCGACGCTGCCACCCGGCATCGCCACGTCGTCCACGCGCAGGGCCATCACCCGGCCCGCGTAGAGGTCCTGGCTGCGCACCGCGTGGAACTCGTGCTCACCGGCGGCCACCTCAGACCCCCGCGCTCTCGGCGATCTCGACCGGCAGCCGGTCGGCGGCCCGGTAGTCCAGCGCCGCGCCGATGAACGCCGCGAACAGCGGGTGCGGGCGGGTGGGCCTGCTCTTCAGCTCGGGGTGCGCCTGGGTCGCGACGAAGAACGGGTGCTCCTCGCGCGGCAGCTCGACGAACTCCACCAGGTGGTCGTCCGGCGAGGTGCCGGAGAACACCAGGCCCGCCTTGGTCAGGTCCTTGCGGTAGGCGTTGTTCACCTCGTAGCGGTGCCGGTGCCGCTCAGAGACCACGCTCTCCCCGTACGCCTGCGCCACCACGGAACCTGGCTTGAGCCGGGCCGGGTAGGCGCCCAGCCGCATGGTGCCGCCCATGTCCCGCTCGCCCGCGACCACGTCCTGCTGGTCGGCCATGGTGCTGATCACCGGGTGGGCGCAGGTCTCGTCGAACTCGGCGGAGTTCGCCTCGGCGATCCCGGCCAGCCCGCGCGCGGCCTCGATCACCATGCACTGCAGGCCCAGGCACAGGCCGAGGGTGGGGATGCCCCTGGTCCGGCTGTAGGTGATCGCGCCGATCTTGCCCTCGATGCCGCGCACCCCGAAGCCGCCGGGGATGAGCACGCCGTCCACCCCGGCCAGCGCGTTCGCGGCACCGGCCGCGGTCTCGCACTCGTCGGAGGGCACCCACTCGATCTCGACCTTGACCCGCTGCGCGAAACCGCCCGCGCGCAGGGCCTCGCTGACCGACAGGTAGGCGTCCGGCAGGTCGACGTACTTGCCGACCAGCGCGACGCGCACGGTGTCGCGCGGGTTGTGCACCCGCTCCAGCAGGTCGCCCCACACGGTCCAGTCGACGTCCCGGAACGGCAGGCCGAGGCGGCGCACCACGTAGGCGTCCAGGCCCTCGGCGTGCAGCACCTTGGGGATGTCGTAGATCGACGGCGCGTCCGGCGCGGCCACCACGGCCTCGGTGTCCACATCGCACATCAGCGCGATCTTGCGCTTGAGCCCGTCCGGGATCTCCCGGTCGGCGCGGCAGACGATCGCGTCGGGCTGGATGCCGATGTTGCGCAGCGCGGCCACGGAGTGCTGCGTCGGCTTGGTCTTGAGCTCCCCGGAGGGCGCCAGGTAGGGCACCAGCGAGACGTGCAGGAAGAACACGTTGTCCCGGCCGACGTCGTGCCGGACCTGACGGCAGGCCTCCAGGAACGGCAGCGACTCGATATCGCCGACGGTGCCGCCGACCTCGGTGATCACCACGTCGGGGGCGCGGCCGTCCACCCCGGGGGTGGCCATGCCGATGATCCGGGACTTGATCTCGTCGGTGATGTGCGGGATCACCTGGACGGTGTCGCCGAGGTACTCGCCGCGCCGCTCCTTGGCGATCACCGCGGAGTAGACCTGGCCGGTGGTCACGTTGGCGTTGCCGTCCAGCGAGCGGTCCAGGAAGCGCTCGTAGTGCCCGATGTCCAGGTCGGTCTCGGCACCGTCCTCGGTGACGAAGACCTCGCCGTGCTGGAACGGGTTCATCGTGCCGGGGTCGACGTTGAGGTACGGGTCCAGCTTCTGCATGGTCACCCGAAGCCCTCGGGAGGTCAGCAGCTCGCCGAGGCTGGAAGCGGTGAGCCCCTTGCCGAGGGAGGAGGCGACGCCCCCGGTGACGAACACGTGCTTTGTCGTACGGCCTTGCAAGACCAAGGAGGGCTCCCGTGGTGTCCAGTTCATCGAGCTGATGAGGTAGGCCAGAACGGCCATCCACGGGGTTTCACGGTAACACCACACTCGGACGGAGCAGTAATCCCGCCCGCCGTGTCGCCCCAGGCAGCCGAGGTCCCCCCGTCTTCAACTACAGCACCCCCGCCCAGACAGTCGTCCAGAGCGGGGGTGCGGGGTACTTGAAGACCGGCGAACCCTAGTTCGACATCTGCGGAGCGGGCGCCTGCGCGTTGCCCGCGATCCCGTAGCGGCCGGAGCGGCCCTCCAGCTGTTCGCGCACCGCGAGCACGGTCACCACGCGCCCGGCGAACGAATCCACGTTGTCCACAGTGGACAGAATCGAGGTGGCAGCGGTGTCGGCGCGGACCACGCCCACCGCGCCCGTGCCGTCTGCGGAACCACCGCGCCCGGCCAGCACCACCCCGGCGCCCGCGCGGTCGAGCTGCGTGGCGAACCGCGAGACCGTCGCCGCCCGGTCGCCCGCCGCGTCCCCGCCGATCGCGCCGCCGGTGAGCACCACGGCCAGCTGCGCGGGCCGCAGGTTCGGCCCGATCCGGACGAAGCCGCCGTTGGCCAGCCCGCTCAGCGCGGCGCTGCTCTCCTCCGGGCTCGCCTGCGACTTGTTGTTCTGCGGGTTGAGCAGCACCAGCTGGCCGATCAGGCCCCCGGCCAGCGTGCCCGGGTCCGAGGCGGTCGGCAGCTGCGCGCCCGCCGGCAGCACCCTCGGCACCAGATCGCGCAGCTGGTCGGCCTTGTTCGGGTCCACGAAGGTCTCGGTGAGCTGGAGCTCCCCGGTGATCGTGGCGCCCGCCGTGCGCAGCAGCTGGGTCAGCGCGTCCCGGTCGGCCGGGTTGGCGTCGGCGGTGGTGACCAGCACGACCGTGCGCTGGTCGAGCTGCCCGCGCACGGCCAGCGGGGCGATGGCGCCGCTGAACCGGTCGGCGTCGGCCAGCCGGGCGTTCAGCGCGTTGCGCTCGGCCTGCAGGTCGGCGACCCGCTTGCCGAGCGAGTCCTTGTCGTTGGACAGCCCGGCCAGCAGCGGCTCGCTGACCGTGGTCGATCCGAGGACGACGCCCAGCGCGAGCGCGAGGAAGACCGCGGCGATGGAAACCAGGTGGTATCTCAGCGAAATCATGAGAACAGTCCCTTGATCCAGGTCATCAGGTCGGAGAGCAACCGGCCGGCCTGCTCGGCGTAGGCCTGTCCGACGTTGGTCACGGACAGGGCGGCGACGAGCACCACGAGCGCGGTGAGGACGAGCAGCAGCACCGCGCCCAGCGAGACGCGGCTGCGGTAGAGCGTGGCGACCGCCTTGCCGTCGAGCAGTTTGCTGCCCATGCGCAGCCGGGTCAGGAACGTCGAGGGGTTGGAGCCGTTGCGGCCCCGGTCCAGGAACTCCGCCAGCGTGGCCTGGAAGCCGACCGTGATCACCAGGCTGGCGCCGTGCGCCTCGGCCAGCAGCAGCGCCAGGTCCTCGGGGTTGCAGGAGGCGGGGAAGGTGACCGCGCCGATGCCGAGGTCCTGGATGCGCTCCAGGCCGGGCGCGTGCCCGTCGACCTGCGCGGGCAGCACGACCTCCGCGCCGGACTTCAGCGTCTCGTTGGTGATGCCCTCGGGGTCGCCGACGATGATGTCCGGCTTGTGCCCCGCGCGGCGCAGCGTGTCGGCCGCCGCGTCCACGCCGACCAGCACCGGCCGGTACTCCTTGATGTACTTGCGCAGCGCCGCCAGGTCCTCCTGGTGCTCCCGCCCGGGGGCCACCACCAGGACCGGGCGGTCCTTGATCGGCACGTACAGCTCGGGCACCCCGATCCCGTCCAGGATCAGCGTGCGTTCCTGGCGCAGGAACTCGATGGTGTTGGCGGAGAAGGCTTCCAGCTGCGCGGCCATCCCGGCCTTCGCCTCGATCATCTGGTCGGCGATGGACTCGGCGGTCTGCTGGGCCCCGTGCGCGAGCTCGTCGTCCCCGGCGTAGACACCGCCGTCGTACAACCGCAGCCGGGTGCCGTCCTTGATCCGGCGCAGCGCGTCCGGCCCGACCCCGTCGATCAGCGCGATGCCCGCCTGGACGAGCACCTCCGGCCCGAGGTTCGGGAACCGGCCGGAGATGGAGCGGGACGCGTTGACCACCCCGGCCACCTTCGCCTCGACCAGCGCGTCGGCGGTCTTGCGGTCCAGGTCGATCTGGTCGATGACGGCGATGTCGCCGGGCGCGAGCCGGCGGAGCAGACCACCGGTGCGGCGGTCGACGCGCGCGACACCGGTGACCCCGGGCTGCGCCTGGGTGTTCCGGTGGAGGAGTCCGGTGAGCTTCATGCAATCGATGCTCACAAAACCCCGCACCGGCACAGCGACGCCACGCCGAAACGATTTTCCCAGGTCACTCAGCCGAAGGACACGCGGTTACCGCGAGTTGAACAACTTCTGCACAATTTCCCCCATCCTCCGCTCGCGCCCCCGCCCCACATCGTCTCCACGCCGTTTTGCCCGTTTCGTACTCTTAGCAGGAAATGGGAGCGCTCTCTTCCCCGCTATGAGTACGAAACGGGAGAAGGGGGCGCGGCCCGGGTGGGGCTAGCGCTTGCGGGGCTTCTTGGCGCGGTGCGCCTCGCGGTCGGCCTCGGCGGTGGCGAGCAGTTCCTCGGCGTGGGCGCGACCGGACTCGGTGGCCTCCATGCCCGCCAGCATCCGGGCCAGCTCGACCACGCGCTGGTTGTGGTTGAGCATGCGGACACCGCTGCGGGTCACCCCGGCGTTGCCGCTGACCTTGTCCACCACCAGGTGCCGGTCCGCGTAGGCCGCGACCTGGGCGAGGTGGGTCACCACGATCACCTGGTGGCTGCGCGCGAGCCGAGCCAGCCTGCGGCCGATCTCCACCGCGGCCCGGCCACCGACCCCGGCGTCCACCTCGTCGAAGATCATCGTCGGCACCGGGTCGGCGTGCGAGAGCACCACCTCGATCGCCAGCATCACCCGGGACAGCTCGCCGCCGGAGGCGCCCTTGTGCACCGGCAGCGCGGGCGCGCCGGGGTGCGGGACCAGCTGCAGCTCGACCTCGTCGACACCCTCCGGCCCGGCCTGCAACGACCGCCCGCCGATCTGCAGCGCCGTCAGGTCACCGGCACCGGCCACCCGGTCGAAGACCGCGACCTCCAGCCGCGCCTGCGGCATCGCCAGCCCGGCCAGCTCCTTGGTCACCGCCTCGCCCAGCTCCTGCGCCGCGGACACCCGCGCGGTGGTCAGCTCCCCGGCCAGCTTGGCCAGCTCCACCGCGAGCTCGTCGCGGCGCGCGGCCATCGCCTCAAGCGCCTCCTCGGAGACGTCCATCCCGGCCAGCCGCCGCCTGGCCTCATCGGCCCACGCCAGCACGCCGTCCACGTCCGCGGCGTACTTGCGGGTCAGCTGCTTCAGCTCGGCCTGCCGGGCCAGCGCGCGCTCCAGCTCGGCCGGGTCCACGTCCAGCCGGTCCAGGTAGCCGCCCAGCTCCGTGCCCACGTCGGCCAGCAGCGCGGCCGCCTCGGCCAGCCGGGAGTCCAGCTCGCGCAGCGCCGGGTCCTCGCTGGCGGAGATGCGCCTGCGCGCGTCGCCGACCAGCCCGAGCGCGCCGAGCGCGTCACCCTCCGCGTCCTGCGAGCCGGTCAGGTCGAACTGGGCGCCCGTCGCGGCCTCGCGCAGCACGTCGACGTCGGCGAGGCGGCGGGTCAGCTCGACCAGCTCCACGTCCTCGCCGGGCTTGGGGTCGACGGACTCGATCTCGGTCAGCCCGTGCCGCAGCAGGTCCGCCTCGCGGGCCAGCTCGCGCGCGTTCTCGGTGCGCTCGGTCAGCTCGCGGGAGACCTTCATCCACTCCGCGCGCACCTTGCGGTACTCCGCGAGCGGGCGGGAGACGGCCGTACCCGCGGAACGGTCGAGCACGTTGCGCTGCTCGCCGGAGCGCAGCAAGCGAAGTTGATCATTCTGGCCGTGCACCGCGAGTAGCTGGTCGGCCAATTCGGAGAGCAGCCCGACCGGCACCGTGCGGCCACCGAGGTGGGCGCGGGAGCGACCGTCCGCGCTGACGGTGCGCACGGCGATGAGGCTGCCGTCCTCGTCGGGGGCGGCGCCGGAGTCCTCGGCGACGGTCAGGGCGGGGCTGTTCTCGGCGAGGCTGAACCTGCCCTCCACCACCGCCCGCTCCGCACCGGTGCGGACCCGCGACGCGTCGGCGCGGCCACCGGAGAGCAGGTGCAACCCGCTCACCACCATGGTCTTGCCGACACCGGTCTCCCCGGTCACGACGGTCAGGCCCTGGTGGAGTTCGAGGGTGGCGTCATCGATCACGCCGAGGCCCTGGATGCGCATCTCGGCTAGCACAGACCGCACCCTAGCGCCTCGCCCCGACACCGCCCGCCGCGCGGGGTCACCGGGCCGGGCCCCGCCAGCCGTGCGTCGGCAGGGAGAACTTGCGGACCAGCCGATCGGTGAACGGCGCCTGCCGCAACCGCACCAGCCGGACCGGCAGCGATCCGCCGGTCACCTCGACCCGCGCGCCCGGCGGCAGCTCGAAGGTCCGCTGCCCGTCGCAGCACAGCACCGCCGGGTGCCCGCCCCCGTCGAGCTCCACCGCGACGACGGACTCCGGCGAAAGCACCAGGGGCCGCGCGAACAGGGCGTGCGCGTTGCTCGGCACGACCAGCAGCGCCTGCACCTCCGGCCACATCACCGGCCCGCCAGCGGAGAACGCGTAGGCCGTCGACCCGGTCGGGGTCGCGCACAGCACACCGTCGCAACCGAACCCGGACACCGGGCGCCCGTCGACCTCCAGCACCGCGTCCAGGATGCGCTCCCGGCTGATCTTCTCGACGCTGGCCTCGTTCCAGGCCCAGGTCCTGGTCAGCACGGTGCCGTTGACCTTGGCGACGACGTCGACGGTCATCCGCTCCTCGACCTGGTACTCCCGGTCGACCACGGCGGAGACCACCTCGTCCAGCGCGTCCGCGTCGGCCTCGGCCAGGAACCCGACCCGCCCGAGGTTCACCCCGAGCATCGGCACCCCGGCGGGCCGCGCCAGCTCGGCCGCGCGCAGCAGCGTCCCGTCACCGCCGAGCACGAGCACCACCTCGGTGCCCTCGGCGGCCTCCGGCGCGTGCTTGACGACCGAGCCGTAGCAGGCCGGATCGAGGTCCGGCGACTCCTCGCCCAGGATGCGCAGGCGGATGCCCGCGTCGGTCAGCCGGTTCGCGACGTCCTTGGCGGTCTTGATGTTCTCCTCGCGCCCGGTGTGCACGACGAGCAGCACCTCGCGCGCGGTCACCTCGGTCCCGCCTCGACCGCCGCCCGCACCAGCCGTTCCACCTCGGTCCTCGAGGAAGGTTGTTCCTTGCGCAGCCACAGGAAGAACTCCACATTGCCACTAGGTCCCGGCAGCGGGCTCGCGGTGACCCCGCGCAGCCCGAGTCCCGACTCCGCCGCGGCCATCGCCACGTCGGTCACCGCCTCCGCGCGCAGCTCGGGATCGCGCACGACCCCCTTGGCGCCCAAGCGTTGTTTGCCGACCTCGAACTGCGGCTTGACCATGGGAACCAGGTCAGCGTCGGGGCGGGCGCACGCGGCGAGCGCGGGCAGCACCAGCCGCAGCGAGATGAAAGACAGGTCGGCGACCACCAGATCCACTTGGCCGCCAATGGTTTCCGGCGTCAGCGTGCGGACGTTGGTGCGGTCGTGCACGTGCAC
Source organism: Allokutzneria sp. A3M-2-11 16 (assembly GCF_024213555.1). Classification (GTDB taxonomy): domain Bacteria; phylum Actinomycetota; class Actinomycetes; order Mycobacteriales; family Pseudonocardiaceae; genus Allokutzneria. The sequence continues at coordinate 507,057 of NZ_JANAVO010000004.1, forward strand.
CCGCTCGTCCGTCTGGAGCTTCCACGCCAGCTGGCCGTAGCCCACGTCGACCGCGACCACCTCGGCGGCCTCCGCGCGCAGCAGCACGTCGGTGAACCCGCCGGTCGAGGCGCCCGCGTCCAGGCACCGCCGCCCGGCCGGGTCGATCTCGAACGCCTCCAGCGCGCCCAGCAGCTTGTGCGCGCCGCGCGAAGCCCAGCCGGGATCGTCCTCGGCCTCGCGGACCACCACCGGCGCGTCGGCCTCGACGGCGGTCGCCGCCTTGGTCGCGACCGAGCCCCGCACGGTGACGCGTCCAGCGGTGACCAGCTCGACGGCGTGGTCGCGGGATCGCGCCAGCCCCCGGCGGACCAGTTCGGCGTCCAGCCGCGCCCTCTTCGGCACGCGCCTACACCCGGTCGATCGCGGAGAGCGCGTCGGTGAGCGCGGAGTGCACCGCGTCGAACCGCCCGACGTGCTCGGCCAGCGGCACGGCCTCCAGGTCCTCGATGCCGATGAGCGCGGCGTCGATGCTCTCGGCGCTCATCTGGGCCGAGGGAGTGGCCAGTGCCATCGGCGACGGCCGATAAGGCTGTTCTGGCGTCATGGGTGTGCGCTCCTGTGTCCGGCAGTGCGGGTGTGCGGCATCACGCTAGCCGATCCCACGGACATTCCGGGTCAGTCCAGCGCCAACCGACGCAAAGCCGCCTCTGCCGCGTGATCGGCGGCCACCACCTCAGGTGACCCGGTACCGCCGGACCACCACGCGGCGCACAGGGACCGCAGCGCGGAGAGGTCGTCCTCGGCCCCGCCGTCGTGCGCGAGCACGATCCGAGAACCGTCCACAGTGGACTTCCAACCGGCGGGCCCGGAGATCTCCGAGTCGGCGGCGGGTGCGAGCAGCCCTTCCAGCCCAGCGGAGACATAACGGGGCCGCTGGTTGGCCGGGGCGCCGAGCAGCGAGGCGGGCGTGGCGACCCCGGTCAGCACGAGCAGCGAGTCCATCCCCGCCGCGTCCGCGCCCTCGATGTCGGTGTCCAGCCGGTCGCCCACCACGAGCGGTTTGGCGAGATCGGCCGAAGCCGCCGCCTGGTTGAGCTGCGTCGCGGCCGGTTTGCCCGCGACGAGGGGATCGGCACCGGTCGCGGCGCGCACGGCGGCGACCAGCGCGCCGTTGCCCGGCAACATCCCGCGCTCGGTCGGCAGCACCAGGTCCAGGTTGCAGGCCACCCACAGGGCTCCCGCCTGGATCGCCAGCGTGGCCTCGGCGAACTCCGGCCACCCCAAGGTCTTCGACAGGCCCTGCACCACGCCGACCGGTCCCTCATCGGCGCTGCGCACCGGCGTCAGGCCGACCAGGCGGACCTCCTCGACCAGGCCTTCGGAGCCCAGCACCAGCACCTTCGACCCGGCGGGCACCCGCTCGGCGAGCAACGCCGCCCCGGCTTGGGCGCTCGTGCTGACCTCGTCCGGGCCCGTGTTCAGGTCCAGCTCGTTGAGGTGGTCGGCGACCTCCGCCGGGCGCCGCGAGGCGTTGTTGGTGACGAAGCGCACCGCGCGCCCGTGGTCCCGCGCCGCCCGCACGACCTCCGCGGCCGACGGCAGCGGTTGCTCGCCGCGGTACACGGTGCCGTCCAGGTCGAAGAGCAGGCCGTCGTAGTCCTCAAGCAGCACGCTGTCCACTCCCTGTCGATCGCTCGCCCCAAACGGAAAAGCCCCCGCACCCAACGGGCACGGGGGCTTTCCACCACGGTACTTGCTCGATACCGATGCTCGACCCCGCAAGCGGGTCTTCGGTAACGATGCTCGACCCCGCAAGCGGGTCTTCGGTCAGGACGCGTTGTCGTTCTTGTCGTCCTTCTCGCCGTCGTCCGTGTCGCTGTCGTCCGTGTCGCCGCTGTCCTGGACCGCGACGTCCTCGGCGACCGCGTCGTCATCACCGGCGCCGTCACCGGCGTCGCTGTCGTCCGCCGCTTCGGCCTTGTCCTCGTCGGTGTCAGCCTCAGCCTTGTCGGTGGCGATGTCGGCCGCAGCAGCGGTGTCCTCGGTGGGCTGCTCCGTCTTGGCCGGGGCAGGCGGCGTCGGGACCTGCACGTGGAACTGCGCGGGCGCGCCACCGCTGAGCTCCGAGGCCCGCTCGGAGGCGTCGGTCTCCTCCTCGACATCGGCCTCGGCGGCGTTGATGAACCACTGGACGGCTTCCTCGGTCCGCCCGGCGGCGGCGAGGTTGTCGGCGTAGGCGTAGAACAGCCGGGCGCTCCACGGGTCCCGCCGCTTGGCGTCCAGGTCGTCGCCCTGCAACGCGACCACGGCCGCGTCCAGCTGGCCCATGTCCCTGCGGGCGCCCGCGATCACGATGCGCAGCTCGACCGCCTGGTCGGCGCTGAGCTGGGCGGCCTCCGGGCTCCTGGCGAACTCCAGCGCCCGCTCCGGCCGGCCGAGGGCCCGCTCGCAGTCGGCGAGGATCGCCAGGTGACCGGGCCCGCCGCCCATCCGCCGCGACGCGCGCAGCTCGGCGATGGCCTCGGCCCACTCACCCGCGTGGTAGGCGGCCAGGCCCGCGGCCTCGCGCACCAGCGCCACCCGCCCGGCCTTGGACCGCGCGTAACGGGCGTGCTCCAGCGCCTTCTCCGGCTCGTCGTCGATCAGCTGACCGGCGGCGACGATGTGCTTCGCGATCGACTCCGCCGCGCCCTTGGGCAGGCTGCGCAGGTCGGCGCGCACCTCGGCGTCGAGGTCGCTGGCCTCGATGCCCTCGGGCAGCTCCGGCTCGGGCAGGCGCGGCGCGTCCGAGTCGAATCGCCGGTCGTCGCCTCCACGGGGCCCACGGTCGTTCCGGTCGAACTTGCGGCCGCCGGAGCGGTCGTCCCGCGAGCCGAACTTGCCGCCCGGACGGCGGTCCCCACCACGGTCGTCACGCCGATCCCCACCACGGTCATCACGGCGGTCATCACGGCGGTCGCCGCCACGATCGTCACGCGGGAAACGCCGCTCACCACGGTCATCGCGCGGCGGGAACTTCCGCTCACCACCACGGTCATCTCGCGGAGCGAACTTGCGCTCCCCACCACGGTCGTCACGAGGCGTGAACTTGCGCTCACCACCACGGTCGTCACGAGGGGTGAACTTGCGCTCGCCGCCCCGGTCATCACGCGGCTGGAACTTCCGCTCGCCACCACGATCGTCGCGCTGGAACGGACGGTCCCCACCGCGATCGTCGCGACGGGAGGGCCGATCACCGCCACGGTCATCCCGCTGGAACCGGCGGTCCCCGCCACGGTCATCACGCGAGCCGTATCGACGGTCGTCGCCGCCCGCGCGCTCGTCCCGAGAGCCGTAGCGCCCCCGGTCCCCACCGCGGTCGTCCCGGTTGTCACGCCGGTCGCGGTCATCGCGCTGGAACTTGCGCTCGCCGCCACGGTCGTCACGCGGAGCGAACTTCCGCTCGCCACCACGGTCATCACGACGGTAGCCGCCGCGGTCGTCGGAACCGCCACGCTCATCGCGAGATCCGGACCTGCGGTCGCCGCCCTGGTCTCCACGGTTGTCCCGGAAGCCACGGTCGTCCCGGTTCTGGAACCGACGCTCACCCGAGCCGCCACGGTCTCCCCGGTCATCGCGACGGAAGCCGCCACGGTCATCGCGGGCCTGGAACTTCCGCTCGCCACCACGGTCGTCACGGGGCTGGAACTTGCGCTCCCCACCACGGTCGTCGCGAGGAGTGAACTTCCGCTCGCCACCACGATCATCACGCGGAACGGAGGAGCGTCCACCGCGGTCGCCACGGTCATCCCGGCGCGGTCCACGATCGTCGCGGTACCCACGGTCCTCACGCGGACCACGGTCATCGCGCTGGAACTTGCGCTCCCCGCCCCGGTCGTCACGCGGCTGGAACTTGCGCTCGCCCCCACGGTCGTCGCGAGGAGTGAACTTCCGCTCGCCACCACGGTCATCGCGCGAGCCGCGGAAACCGCCACGGTCCTCACGCTCGACCCGCGAGCCGGAGCTGCGGTCGCCACGCGAGTCGCCCCGATCGTCACGGCGCGGACCACGGCTGTCGCCGCCCTGCCAGCCACCACCCTGACCCGGGCCTTGACCACCTCGGCGGTCGTCCCACTTCCGGTCGCCCCGGTCGTCACGGCGGTCATCGCGTCGCGGGCCACGGCGGTCGTCGCCGTAGCCGCTGCGCTCATCGCGCGTGCCGTAGCTGCGCTTGGAGTCATCGCGGCGAGGGCCGCGGTTGTCCCCGCGGCTGTCGTTTCCGTGGCGGCGTTCCCCGCCGGAGCTGGGGCGGCCGGAGTGCCCGGACCGCTCCTTGCCGGGGCGTCGTTCGCCTCCGGAACGGCCCGCATCGCGGCCGCGTTCGCCTCGGCGGTCGTCGCCGCGCCCATCTGGTGTTCCGAACACAACAACCTCCCGAACAAAGCGAAAAGAGGCAGGCCCACGATAACCGTGGACCGGCCCCTTTTCGAAGAATTGTTCGGCGGCGTCCTACTCTCCCACACCCTCACGAGTGCAGTACCATCGGCGCTGGAGGGCTTAGCTTCCGGGT
>NZ_JANAVO010000005.1 GCF_024213555.1 Allokutzneria sp. A3M-2-11 16
CCCGGAAGCTAAGCCCTCCAGCGCCGATGGTACTGCACTCGTGAGGGTGTGGGAGAGTAGGACGCCGCCGAACAATCATTCCTGAAGGGGTCCCGGATACGTCCGGGACCCCTTCAGGCATTTCCGGGGAGCGATCACCGACCCGAAGCTACTCCCGGGTAGATAAGTCTCGTCCCGCGTGGCACCATCTCCTGCCATGTCGGGAACTTCGGACAGCGGCACCGCGAACAACGGGGCCTCGGTTGTGTTACTCGAGGACGGCACGCTCCTGAACGTCGTCCAGGCCGGAGCGGTGGATGCCCCGGTCACGGTGCTCTTCACGCACGGCTACGCGCTGGACCACCGCACCTGGGGCAGGCAGTTCGAGCTGCTGCCCGCGGTGCTCGACCAGCAGGTCCGGCTGATCTCCTACGACCACCGCGGGCACGGCAAGTCCGGGGAAGCGACCGAGGAGACTGCCACCGTCGAGCAGCTCGGAGACGACCTGGCGCAGGTCATCGAGCAGCTGACCCCAGCATCGACGGTTGTGCTCGTGGGTCATTCGATGGGCGGCATGGCGATCATGGCCCTCGCGGAGCGCAGGCAGCGGCTGTTCGGGCAGCGGGTCGGCGGTGTGGCATTCGTGTCCACGTCGGCGGGCGGGGCCGCGGAGGTGCAGCTCGGACTGCCGACGCTGGCCGGGAAACTCGTGCAGGAACTGGAGAACGTGTTCGGGCCCTTGGTGCGCAAGGTCCGTGAGCGCATCGAGCCCGTCAAGACCGCCGGGCTGCGATGGTGGCTCTTCGGCGACGGCCCGCGCGACGAGGACGTGGCGATCACCGCCGAGATGGTGTGGTCGCAGTGGCCGGAGACAGTCGCGCTGTTCCGCCCCGCGTTCGACCGGCACGACCGGACCGCGGCCCTCACTGTCATCCAGGGCAAGCCCGTCGTGGTGATGGCGGGGGAGAAGGACAAGCTCTGCCCCGCCTCGCACGTGTCGAAGATCGCCGAGATCTGCGGCGGAGGCGAGGAAGTGGTGATGCGGGGCGCCGGGCACATGCTCCCGCTGGAGCGCGCGGAGGACGTGACCGCGCAGATCGCCGACCTCGTCCGCCGCGCGAGCTCCTAGTTCACGAGCGGGTCACGAGCGCTCGGCCAGCCACTCGCGGACGACGATGCGGGCGTCGTGCACCTGGCTCTTCACCGTGCCGACCGGCACGGCCATGTGCTCGGCGATCTCGGCGTAGGTCAGCCGGGAGACGTCGCGCAGGACGAACGCCGCCGCGATCCGCGGGCGCTCGGCCTCCAGGCGCTCCAACGCGTCGAGCAGGTCGATCCGCGAGCCGGCGATGACGCTCGTCGTCCTCGGATCGGGCCGCGTCGCGAGGACGGTGTCATCGCTGATCTGCTTGTCGGCGCGGCGTTTGAGCGAGCGGTAGGTGCTCAGCGCGCTGTTGGAGACCACGGTGTGCAGCCAGGTGCTGAACTTGCTGCGCCACTCGAAGCCCGGCAGTTTCTCGGCGACCCGGAGCAGCGCGTCCTGGCACGCCTCCTCGGCGTCCTGGCGGCAGGGCAGGTAGCGGCCGCAGTGCCGGAGCACTCCGGGCTGGATGCTGCGGAGCAGTTCGTCCAGGGCTGAATGGTCGCCGTCGCTGACCCGTCTGGCCAACGCCTCTGCATCCTGATCGCCTAGCATGGCGCTGAGAATATCGAGGAGGCCCGGGATCGACTCAACACCCATGCCCGACCCCGTGAACGGTACTTTGTTCGGCCGCTACCGGGTGTCGGGGCTGCTGGGCACGGGCGCGTTCGCGTCGGTGTGGCGGGCGGAGGACGACGCGCTGGACGCCCCGGTGGCGATCAAGGTCCTCGCCGACAACTGGGCGCGCCACCTGGATGTGCGGGAACGGTTCGTCAGCGAGGCGAAGTTGTTGCGGCTGGCCGATTCCGACCGCATCCTGCGCGTGCTGGACATCGGCGAGCTGCCGGACGGGCGGCCGTACTTCGTGACGGTGCTGGCCGACGGTGGCAGCCTGGAGGACCGCATCGCCGACGGCGAGCTGACCCAGGACGAGGCGCTGGCGGTGCTGGTCGAGGTCGCCGAGGCGGTGTGCGTCCTGCACGAGCTGGACATCGTGCACCGGGACCTCAAGCCCTCGAACGTGCTGATCCACCGCGACCGGGTGCTCCTGGCCGACCTCGGGCTGGCCAAGGCGCTCGCTCAGGGGTCGGGGTTGACGCAGGTGGCCGGATCACCCGGGTACATGGCGCCCGAGCAGGCGCGCGGCGGCGCCGTCGTGGACGAGCGCACCGACGTGTACGGGCTCGGCGCGCTGGCGCACCGGCTCCTGGCGGGCGAGACCGTGGGGGAGTCGGGAACGAAGCTTCAAGGTAGGCTCGGTCGAGCCGTTCGCCGCGCCCTTCAGGCTGATCCTGATCGCCGCTGGCCGAGCGCGCGCGCCTTCGCCGATGAGCTGCGCGCGGTGGCCGGGGGCGAGAAAGCTTTGTCGCGGCGGAGTTTCGTGCTCCCCGGAGTGGCGGCGGTGAGCGTGCTCGGGCTCGTGGCGGCGCTGTTCTACTGGCAGCAGGAGCCGCCGGTGAAACCGGAGGCCGGTTCGCCGACGCCGGTCACGGCGCCGCCGGTGGACCCGGCGCTGTGCCGGGCGAGCGACGTTCGGGTGTTCGACAACGGTGACTCCTTCGAGCCGTTGGAGATGACCCGCAAGGTGATGGAGCTGTACTTCGCCTCGGACAAGCGGCAGTGCAAGATCTTCGGCAGGCTCCAGGACGTGCGGTTCGTGCGGGCGGACGGCACGGTGATCCCGCTGCGCTACGGCGACGGCCAGGGCGAGCCGCACGAGGTGGAGGTCGGCGAGGGCGGCTGGGCCGCGGTGAACCTGGGCTGGTCGGTCGATGCCAAGAACGGCAAGCCCGCGATACCCGCCCGGCTGGAGTTCCGGCTGCCGGGAACGTTGGACCTGGTGTCCTTCCCGTGGCAGAAGGGCCCGGTCGGCGATTTCAGCCAGGTCGAGGTCGGCCCGGTCGTCATGGCAGCCAACTAGTCCGCGTCCTCCAAGCCCCCGCCCGCACTCCGCCCACCAAGTAAACTCTGTCCCATGCCCCACACGCGCCCGTCCACCCCATCCCCCGCGCGCGCCGTCTAGAGAACCCCGTTTCGTACTCATAACGGGAAAAAGAGCGCTCCAAAAACCCGTTTTGAGTACGAAACGGGAGTTTGGGCTGCCCAGGTGATGTTGTGGGGGGTGAGCGCGGGGGGCGTTGCGGGCGTTGGGGGGCACTGGCGGGATGCGGGGTGGTCCCCAACCAACTTCCCGGTCGTGGCATCACAGGGGTGTCAGCATCACCGGCACCTGGGGGAGAAGTTGTGGACCGTCCACTGTGTAGCGCCGTCCGGCTGAGCGAGGGGCAGTGGGAGGGCGGCGCGTTCTCGCGAACGGGTCAGGCGATGCGGCTCAGGCGATGATGCCGGGGAGCATCTGGTTGGGCCGGTAGCGGCGACGGAGCCAGATCTTGCGGGTGCCGTCGGAGAACAGCAGGACCCTGGCCAGCTCCCAACCGGAGAACTCCGCGTGCAGCGCGAGCTGGGTCATGGCCGTCTTGCGGGAGATGCCCGGCGGTAGCCGCAGCGGGCGGTACTCCCAGTCCCCGTCATGAACGACGCTCGATCCCGCGAGCAGATCTTCGTTCACCGATCCGTTGTTGCCCTCGTCGCTCACGGTTGCACCACCTGGATCCCTTCCCGGTCCGCGGACGCGACGAAGACCTTGCCGCTGTCCGGGTCGACGGCGACCGAGTCCGGCTGGCGAACGGTGCGGAAGCGGTGCTTCTCCACCGGTTCGCCGCCCGCGACGTGGAAACCGACGACCTCGTTGCGTTCGGTGAGCGTGATCCACGCGAGATCACGTTTGGCGTCGTAGGCGATCCCGTACGGGGTGCCGGGCACCGGGAACCGCTGCTTCATCAGGAAGGGGCTCGACGAGAAGGCGAGCAGCTCGCCGCCCCTGGTGTCGATCACGAGCGCGCGGCCGAAGCGGTCGGTGACGGCGTTGGTGGCGCCGTCACCCGCCCGGAGCGCGGAGGCGACCCTGCCCTCGGCGACGTTGACTTCGAGGAGCGCGGTGCGGTTGGAGTCCAGTACCAGCGCGTCGTTCTCGGCGCCGCGCAGGACCGCGGTCGGCGCGAAGAAGCCGGTGATCTCGCGGGCGACCTTCCCGCCGTCGAGCACCGCGACGGCGTTGCGGTTCCTGAGCGAGACCACCGTCTGTCCATTCACGACGGTCGCGCCGCTGGGGGCGCCCTCGACGGTGAACTTCTCGGTACCGCCGGTGCGAACGTCGAGGCGCACCAGGGTGTTCGCCGAGGGGATGGCGGCGAAGAGCGCGCCGTCGCCCGCAGGGCTGAGCGCGGTCACCTTGTCCGGAACCGCGACGACTCGCGGCGGCGACTGCGGACTGTCCACGGAGAACAGCCGGATCTCCTTGGCGTCCATGGCGACCGCGAGCGTGCGGGTGGTGGTGTCCAGCGCCAGCACGCGGGCCGGTCCGTCCAGCGGCAGCACGGTTCCGGTGGGGGACGAGCTCGCAGGGGAGGCAGCGGGCAGCGGTGCCACCAGTTCGTCACCGACCAGCAGCGGGTCCGTGGGCGTCCGGTCCGGTGCGCAGGCGCTCAGCGCGAGGGCTCCAATGACGACGGGCACCACTGCCACCGCACGGCGACGCAATCCGACCTCCTCCGGCGAGGCCGGGGTGTACCCGGCCTACATGTACTGGATACCAGGATCCACCACGCCAGGGGGAGGGTCACGCTCGGGCACCCGGTTGGCACAGGGGTGGGACTGAGCCGTGATCATCCGCACCGCGTCCACGATGGCCTGCGGATCTTCCTGGTGGACGTGGTGGCCGAGCGCGTTCGCCCGCCGCAGCACGCCGTTCGTGCTGAGCCGCGCCAGCGCCGTCTGAGCTGCCGTCCAGCCCGCGCCGACCGCGGCCGCCAGTTCCTCCGGCATGTACTCGCTCCAGCCGTTCTGGTCGCGCGTGACGACCATCAACGGAAGATCATCGAGCCCGGGATCTGCCCGTAGCACCGCGTTGTTGTGCTCGGCGGCCTCGTTCTCCAGTCGAACGGCGTCGGCGGTGTCGAATGCGGGAAGCACGTCGGCGTTGGCCGCCCACCAGTCGAGCATTTCCTGTGGCATGAAGCTGTTCTGGTCTTCGTGGGCGGGATCGACGAGCACCAGGCCGCACACGTCCGCGCGGTGGAGCTGCGCGAAGCGACGGGCGTAGTGCGCGCCGAGCGAGTGCCCGACCAGCACATACGGCTTCGGCAGGTCAGTGGCGGCGAGCAGTGCCACCGCGTCGGAGACGATCCGGTCGGCGGTACGCGGCGCGGTGTCGGCGTCGCTGTCGCCGTATCCGGCGCGGTCGTAGGCGATCACCGAGGTGAACTCGCCGATCGCGTCCAGCACGTCGTGCCATTCGGAACTGCTGCTCGCCGAGCCCGTTTCGATGACGACGGTCGGAGTGCCGTTGCGCCTCCAGCGGGCGTGCAGGCGGCGGCCCTGTCGGTCGATATCGACGAGCTTTTCTTCGGTCATGCGGCGAGAATCCGTGGTTGACGTCGCGTCAAGTCAAGCCGTCAAGTCAAGCCGAGGAGGAGTGATGACCTGGTCCACAGCGCGGTTCGCCCGGCTGTGCGGGGTCACTTCGCGGACGCTGCGGCATTACGACGCGATCGGCCTGCTGCGGCCGGTCGCGACCGGCACGGGCGGAGTGCGGCACTACGGCGAGGCGGAGCGCGTCCGGCTGCTGGAGATCCTGCGGCTGCGCGGGATGGGGCTGGACCTGGACACCGTTGCCAGGGTGGTCTCCGGTGCCGCCGACGAGGCCCTTGTGCTGCGGCGGCATCTCGCCTCGTTGACCGCTGAGCGGGAGCGGCTGGCCGCCCTGACCTCGTCGGTGGACGAGGTCGTCGGCGAGCTGGAGCGCAGCGGCGAGTACATGGTGTGGTCGGCGGACTCGGCACGGCAGCGGCGCTACGAGGACGTGATCGCGCGGCGGTTCGGCGCGTTCGAGCCGGTCCTCCCCGATGGCGGGTCTGTGGTGGAGGACCGGCTGGTGGAGCTGATGAAGGCCGGGCACGGCGCGGGCGACCCGGCTGTGCGCGCGGTGATCGCCGACCACCATCGGATGATCACCGCTTTCTGGACGCCGGACGCGGAGTCCTACGCCGCGCTGGGCAGGCTCTACGCGGACGATCCGGAGTTCCGGCGGCGCTACGACTCGTGGCACCCGGGGCTGGCCGAGTTCCTCCGGGACGCGATGGCCGCGTACGTCACCAGGTGACGGGAACGGATTCCGGGCCGCGGTCGGTGGCGGAGAGCGCGCTCCACGGGATCTCGGTGACGGGCGTGGCGAGGCGCAGGCCGGGCAGCTTGGCGGCGAGGGTGCGCAGCGCGGCGTCGATCTCGACCCGGGCGAGGGAGGCGCCGAGGCAGTGGTGTGCTCCGCGGCCGAAGCTCATGTGCGGCAACGCTTTCCGGTTCGGGTCCTGGTTGGCGGCTTCGAGCTTGACGTGGACCTGGTCGCCCTTGGCGATGAGCGTGCCCGCGATCTCGACGTCCTCGTGCGCCCAGCGCGGCATCGGGTTGCCGATGATTCCGCCGAGGCGGTCGATGACCTCGTCGAGCGGGCGCGGTCCTTCCTCGATGAGCTGGATCGCCGCGACGCAGATGGCGTTGCGGGCGGTCTGGTAGCCCGCCAGCACGAGGGTGGCCACCATGCCGATCAGCTCGTTGTCGTCGAGCCGCCCGTTGTCGTCGTCGCGGACCTCGATGAGCCTGCTGAGCAGGTCTTCGCCCGGCTCGTCGCGTTTGGCGGCGATGAGCTTGGCGGAGTAGGCGCCGAACTCGTGCCACGCGGTGCCGTCCCCGGCGTTGACCCGGTCGGCCAGCTCCTGGAAGAGCGCGCGGTCGGCGAGGGTGACGCCGAGCAGTTCGCTGATCACCGCGATGGACAGCGGGGTGGCTAGGTCCTCGACGAGGTCGGCGGTGCGGCCGCGGGCGATCATGGCGTCGACGAGTTCGGCGGCGCGTTCCTCGATGAGTGGGCGCAGGGCCTCGATCGCGCGCGGAGTGAACGCCTTGGTCACCAGGCGGCGCAGGCGGGTGTGGGTGGCGCCGTCCTGGAACAGCGTGTCGTTGCCCGTGCTGTCCATTCCCGCGGGTGCCATGCCGAAGCGCGCGTCGCTGAGCACGGCTGCGGCCGCGTCGTAGGAGGTCACCAGCCACGCGGGCATGCCTTCGGCGGTGGTGACCTTGGCGACCGGGCAGGTGGCGCGGAGTTCGGCGTACCCGGGCGGGGGTGCGGTGGGGTCGGGCTGCGGGAAGGGCAGCTGGCGGGTCATCGGGACCTCCTCGGTGTTACGTTACGACTGCAACGTAAAAGTTCACCGGAAGGATGTCAATACGACCGCAATGTGAAAAGATGCGGCCATGCCGAAGCGGGTCGACCACGCCGAACGCCGGGAACAGCTCGCCGAGGCGCTGCTGCGGATCGTGGCCGACCGCGGCCTTGAGGCGGTGAGCCTGCGACACGTGGGCGCCGAGGCCGGGGTGACCTCCGGCATGGTCCAGCACTACTTCCGCAGCAAGGACGAGCTGATGGCCTTCGCCCTGGAGGTGGTCAGCGAGCGCGTGCAGGCGCGCGCCGCGGCGGCGATGACCGGCGCCGATTCGGCGCGGGCGGAGGTCCGCGCGCTGGTGATCTCACTGCTGCCGCTGGATGAGCCACGTCGGCTGGAGGGGCGGGTGGCACTCGCGTTCGTGTCGTACTCGACGATCCGGCCGGAGCTGGCGGCGGCGCTGCAGCAGAACACCACGGGGATGCGCGAGCACTTCGCCGAGCAGATCCGGCAGGTGTGGACGGAGGAGACCCGGCTCGGCATGACGCCGCTCCAGGCGGCGACCGGCCTGTTGGCCCTGGTGGAGGGTCTGGGCATGCACCTGCTCGGTGAGCACTACGCGCCGGAGGAGGCGGTGAGTGTGCTCGACGCGCACCTGGAGCTGCTGTTCGGTCAGTCCATGCGACGTTCGGGATAGGTGATCGTCGGGGCGCTGACGTCGTCGAGCGCGGCGCGGATCGCCCTGGGGAGTTCGAGGTCTTCTGCGGCGAGGCAGCCCGTGAGCTGGCCGGTGTCCTTGGGGCCGATGACCGGCGCGATCACGCCGGGGCGGTCGCGCACCCACGCCAGGGCCACGCACAGCGGTGACGTGCCCAGCCCGTCCGCGGCCGTCACCACGGCTTGGACGATGCGCGCGGCGCGCTCGGTGCGGTGGTGCTCGACGTAGCGGGAGAAGTTCTGCGAGGCCGCGCGGGAGTCGGCCGGGGTGCCGTTGCGGTACTTGCCGGTCAGCACGCCGCGACCGAGCGGGGCCCAGGGGAGCAGGCCGAGGCCGTGGTGCAGGGCGGCGGGGACCACCTCGCGCTCGACCCCGCGCTCCAGCAGCGAGTACTCGACCTGGGTGGAGATCAGCGGGTGGTGGGCGGGTTTGGCGGCTTGCAGGGTGGCCGCGGTGGCGAGCTGCCAGCCGGAGTAGTTGGAGATGCCCACGTAGCGGACCTTGCCGCTGGCGATCGCCGCGTCCAGGGCGGCGAGGGTCTCCTGGATCGGCGTGGAGGCGTCCCACGCGTGCAGCTGCCAGAGGTCGATGTGGTCGACCTTTAGCCTGGCCAGGGAGCCGTCGAGCGCGGTGAGCAGCGCGCCGCGGGAGGCGCCGCCGCCGAAGGGGCCCTCGGTGCGGCGGGCGACGGCCTTGGTCGCCAGCACGATGTTCTCGCGGGGGACCACGTCGCCGATCAGTCCACCGAGGACGGTCTCGCTCTCGCCGTCGTTGTAGACGTCCGCGGTGTCCACGAAGGAACCGCCCGCGTCGACGAACGCGGTCAGCTGGCTGGCGGCCTCCTCGGCCGGGGTGTCCTGGCCCCAGGTCATGGTGCCCAGTCCCAGTCTGGACACCCGCAGGCCGCTGTGGCCGAGCTGTCGATGCTCCACAAGGGGAGCCTAGACAGTGCGCCCGCCGTGGGCGTGGTTATCCCGCGCGCGGGGCGCGTCTCCCCCTTCAGGTGACGCGGGTCACGTGGACCTTCCCGTCTTGTTACCGGTGAGTAGTGTCACTCCGGTGCGACTTGGACTGAACCTGGGCTACTGGGGCGCCGGCAACGACGCTGACAACCTCGAACTCGCCAAGGAGGCCGACAAGCTCGGCTACTCCGTGGTGTGGGCCGCGGAGGCGTACGGCTCCGACGCGCCGACCGTGCTGTCGTGGGTGGCGGCGCAGACCGAACGCGTCGACGTCGGCAGCGCGGTCATGCAGATTCCCGCGCGCACCCCGGCGATGACGGCGATGACCGCGGCCACGCTGGACACCTTGTCGGGCGGGCGGTTCCGGCTCGGCCTCGGCGTGTCCGGGCCGCAGGTCTCGGAGGGCTGGCACGGCGTGCGCTTCGACAAGCCGCTGGGCCGGACCAGGGAGTACGTCGACGTGGTGCGCTCGGCGCTGCGCCGGGAGCGGCTGACCTACGACGGCGAGCACTACACGCTGCCGCTGCCGGACGGCCCCGGCAAGGCGGTCAAGCTGACCGTGCACCCGGTGCGCGAGGAGATCCCCGTCTACCTCGCCGCGGTCGGGCCGAGGAACCTGGAACTGGCCGGGGAGATCGGCGACGGCTGGCTGGCGATCTTCTTCTCGCCCGAGCACTTCGCCGAGCCCCTGGCGCAGGTGCGCGCCGGGCGGGAGAAGGCGGGCAAGACGCTGGAGGGCTTCGACGTCGTGCCGACCGTCCCGCTGGTGATCGGCGACGACTGGAAGACCTGCGCCGACAGCGTGCGGGCCTACTCGGCGCTCTACATCGGCGGCATGGGCTCCAGGAAGAAGAACTTCTACAAGGAGCTGGCCACCCGGATGGGGTACGGCGCCGCGGCACAGGAAATTCAGGAGAAGTTCCTCGCCAAGGACTACCTCGGCGCGGCCGCCGCTGTTCCCCTTGAGTTCATCGATCAGACCTCGTTGCTCGGACCCCCCGAGCGGGTCGCCGATCGGATGCAGGCGATGGCCGACGCGGGGGTCACCACCCTGTCCGTCTCCGTGATGTTGCAGGATCACGAGCAGGGCAAGGCGGCTCTGCGTACGGCCGTCGACGCATTGGAGAAGTCAGGGGTCGCGTAAGTGGACTGGGTGCAGGCACTGGTACTGGGCGTTGTTCAAGGACTCACCGAGTTCCTGCCCATCTCGTCCTCCGCCCATCTGCGCATCACCTCGGAGCTGTTCTTCGACAGTGACGCCGGGGCCTCGTTCACCGCTGTCACCCAGCTGGGGACCGAGGCCGCGGTGCTCATCTACTTCGCCAAGGACATCTGGCGGCTGCTGAGCACGTGGTTCCGCGGTTTCACCGACGCGAGCGTCCGGCGCACCGCGGACTACCGGATCGCCTGGTACGTGGTGATCGGCACGCTCCCGATCGGCGTGCTCGGCTACCTGTTCAAGGACGAGATCCGCACCTCGGCGCGCAACCTGTGGCTCGTCGCCACCACCCTGATCGTCTTCGCCGTCCTGCTCGGGCTCGCCGAGCGGTTCGGTCGGCAGCGCCGCACCGTCGAGCAGATGACCATGAAGGACGGCGTGATCATGGGCTGCGCGCAGGCGATGGCCCTGGTCCCCGGCGTGTCCAGGTCCGGGGGCACGATCACCGCGGGTCTGGCCATCGGGCTCACCCGCGAGGCCGCGACCCGGTACTCGTTCCTGCTGGCCATCCCCGCCGTGGTGGCTTCCGGCGTGTTCAGCATCCCCGACGTCTTCGAACGCGGCGGAGCCGGGCTCCAGCCCAGTGTCGCCCAGATGATCGTCGCCACCGCGATCGCGTTCGCCATCGGCTACGCCACCATCGCGTGGCTGCTGCGCTACGTCGCCAAGCACAGCGTGTACGTCTTCGTCTGGTACCGGATCGCGCTCGGCCTGTTCCTGTTCGCGATGCTCGGCGCGGGCGCGATCAACGCGGTGTAAGGACTCCGTAAGGCGCTAACCAGTGCAAATGCGGCGTTCGTCGCGCTAGAAATTCCCTATGCGCCAGTTGTTGCGAAAGCGGTGGGTCCAGGCCGGGTTGGCCGTCGGAGTGGTCGTCCTCGTCGTCGGGCTGTGGTTGTTCCAGCCGTGGCGGCTGTTCACCAGCAGCACCATCGACGAGGCCCTGCCCATGGCACCCGTCGCGTCCGCCCCGCCCACGCCTACGTCCACCACTGCCCCGACGAGCACTGCGTCGTCTTCAAGCACAGTGCCTTCTCCGAGTACCGCGCCGTCTACGAGCGCCGCGCCACCGTCCCAGCCGAAGCCGACCACGGTCGAGCTGGCCTCCGGTGCGTTCGTCACCCAGGAGCACAAGACCACCGGCACCGCGAAGGTGCTGACGCTGGCTGACGGCAACCGGGTGTTGCGTTTGGAGGGACTGGCCACATCGGACGGTCCCGACCTGCACGTGTGGCTCACCGATGCCACCGCTGGCGGGTCCTGGGGCAAGTACGACGACGGCCGCTCCGTGAAGCTCGGCGCCCTCAAGGCCACCCACGGCAACCAGAACTACGCCATCCCGGCCAAGGCCGAGCTGGGCGGGCTGCGCAGCGTCGTCATCTGGTGCGACCGGTTCAACGTGGCCTTCGGCTCCGCGCCGCTGTCTCTCTAGTGTCAGAATGGCTTGTGACCGAACAGATTCACCCCGACCGCGTCCGTCACGCGCTGCGCTCGGTGCGCGCCGCCGCCTACTCCGTCGAGGTCACCTCGGCGGGCACGACGCTCGCCCTGGTGATGTCCGCGAGTCCGGCGGGGCGGCGCAACGCGGCGGAGAAGATCGTCGGCTTGCTCGACGCCGCCGGGCTGCGCCTGGCCACCGATGATCCCGTGGGGGAGTTGACCAACGAGCGGCACGGCTTCCTGGTTGCCAGCGTGGGATCGGCTTGACCTGGGGCCCCTCGCGCGTGCCGAGGGCCTGCCGGACGGGCACGGGAGGAACCCGGCCCTCGCGCGCGAGCGTATGGCACGCGCACCCCAGGTAAAGCCTCCGTTCAGTTGCGCCCCTTAGCTTCCAGACCGGGGTGTCCGTCCACTGTGGACGTCCCAGCGTTATAGCACCAATGGGCAGTCCACCCTGATGTTCCGCAACGGCACTTGATCAGGGTCGATCCACTTCGGCGGGATGAAGCTCGGTATCCCGTGCTCGAAGATGATCACCCAGTCTTGTGCGTGGATCACGTGATGGTGGTACACGCACAGCAGGACGAGGTTGTCGAGATTGGTCGGTCCTCCGTCGATCCAATGCACCACATGGTGAGCTTCCGTCCATGCCGGGGGCCGATCACATCCGGGGAAGGCGCATCCCTTGTCCCGCACCGCGAGTGCTCGTCGTTGGCCGCCAGCTGCGCGGCGAGTAGATCCTTGATTGCTTTGGTATCCAACATGATCACACCTCCCTTCGAGGGATACGCCCATTATATCGGGTTCTCTGAGGGGCACAAATCCGTTGTGCCACAAGGAAAAACCCAGGCGCCACCCCGCCGCAGGCCGCACACGAAACAGTCGGCTTTACCTGGGGAGCGCGTGCCATACGCTCGTCGCGAGGGCCGGGGTTTCATCCCGTGCCCCCGTGAGGCCCAAGGGCACGCGCAAGGGGCCCCAGGTCAAGCCGACCCCCAGGCTGGAAGCCCAGCGCCCCACGCTGGAAGTTCAGCCGACTCCACTGGAAGTCCAGCCACGCAAGCTGGAAGCCCAGCCCCGCTAGAAGTCGCAAGCCGCACAACCGAAACAGTTCGATCGTCGCCTTGCGTTCGGCGCACGGTGAAAAGGGTTGATTCACCCACGCTCGAAGGATTCGATCCGCGCCCATGCTGAAACCCCTGCACGCACTACTCGTGGGCCTGATGCTCGCGGGAACCCTCGCTCCGCCGGTCCAGGCGGACGAGCGCAACGACGCGGTCCGGGTCACCGGGACGAAGTGGCTCCGTGGCGGACAACCGTTCTTCCCGCACGGCTTCAACATGGTGGCACTGGCGACGCCGCGGAAGTGCATCGACGAAGGCAAAGCACCGGGCTGGGCGAAGCGCGCGCACGACACCTTCGCACAGCACGGCGACGCGGAACTTGCTGCGGCCAAAGGTAACTGGAGCGCTGACACGTTGCGATTCCAGGTCAGCCAGGTGGCGTTGGACCCGGAACATCCTTACTACGCGGATGGTTCCTACCTGACGTGGGTGAAGGCGGGTGTGGCCAAGGCGCGTGCGGCTGGGTTCACGGTGGTCCTGTCGATGCAGGATCAGGTGGCGACGTGCGGGGACGTGAACTTCATGCCGTCGCAGCGGACGATCCGGTCCTGGAAGACGCTCGCCCCGAACTTCACGGGTGATCACGGGGTGTTGTTCGAGCTGTTCAACGAGCCGCGCAACGATACGTCGGAGGCGGGCTGGAAGCAGTGGCGCGACGGTGACGGCGCCGCAGTGGTCGGGCACCAGCAGCTCGTGGACACGGTGCGCGGGCTCGGCGCGCGGAATGTCTTGCTGGTCAACGGGGCGGCGTTGGCTGAGCGGTTCGAGGGGATGTGGCCGCACCGGCTGAACGACCCGGTGGGGCAGCTGGCGTATGCGACGCATCCGTACTACTGGCACTTCGCGGCGAACAACACCGTTGAGCGCAATCGAGTGCGCTGGGAGGAGCGGTTCGCGTACGTCCTCGACCGTGGCGCGCCGATGATCGTCACGGAGTGGAACGCGCACCACGACGCGTGCCGGGCCGGGATGCCGGGCATGGTGGAGCCGTTCCTGAGCTATCTGCGGGAGCGCGGGATTCCGTTGCTCACCCACGCTTTCGATGTCGAGGGCACGATGGTGAAGGGGATGCACCCGAACTGGGAACCGACCACTTTGGACGGTTCGCGCTGTGTGAACAACGAGCCGGTGCGCGGGCCGGACGCGGGCGGCAACGTTCGCGATCGCTTCCGGACCTGGTGAGGGGTGACCGTGGCGCGAATCGGTAGGCGCACCCTCATGAAGCTGTCGGCGGTGGCTTTGCTGATGAGGGAAGAGGGAGTCACCAAGCTCCAGCCGGTGATGAACAACGACACGTTCCCGGAGCAGACCGGCGAGACCTACCACGGCGCGAACCTGCACGAGGCGAGCGGGATCGTGGCCAGCCACCAGCATCCCGGGGTGTTCTGGATCATCAGGGACGGCATCGGCAATCCCGATCCAGTGCGCATCGGCTACCGCCGGACCGTCCTCGCGGTGCGGTTCGACCAGGGCTCCGGGAAGCTCGTTCGCTGGCCCGAAGCGGTTGCGCAGACCTCGTGCGACGGCTACGTGAAGTACGTCTACCTCAAGCGCTCCGACGGCACCGCCGTGCCCAACATCGACATCGAGGACGTGGCGCTCGACCCGGCGAAGAAGTGCTTGTGGCTGGGCAATATCGGCAACAACCCGCACCAGGACAAACCGGGGGAGTTGTTCCGCTTCCCCGAGCCCGACCCGTTGCGGGACAACGAAGTCCGCGCTGATCTGGCTTATCGCTACTCGGCATCGGGGATCAACTCCGAGTCACTGTTCCTTGTGGACGGTGTGCCGCACCTGGTGGTGAAGACCGCGCCAAGCGGCTCGACGTTGCGGCAGGGACAGGTGTTGAAGCTCCCGGTTCCCGCCGATCCGGGCGCCGTCGTGGACGCGGTCCCGCTCTCCGTTCTCCAACCGCCCAACGGGATTCCGGAGCGCAACTACAAGCCGACCGGCGCGGATCTGCGTGACGGAAAGCTGTTGGTGGCAATGGCGAACGGTTGGCTCCGCTACGAAGCCGACTCCGCGTTGCACGGGGGCGCGCTGGTGGAGGCGTTGGCCTCCGCTCCGCCGAAGGTGCACCGCTACTGGGAACCCGATCATTCCCTCGTCGCCACCGAAGCCATCGCGTGGACACATCCGCCGCTGGCGGACTCGTTCCTGTCGTTGTCGGAGACCGGGCAGTTCCGGTGAGTCGAGGAGGGAGTGCGGTGAGCCCCATCAGCAGGAGGGCGATGCTGCTCGCCGCGATCGGCAGCGCCGGTCTCCCGTTGAGCGCGAAAGCCGCTGTGGCCAACAGCAATGGCGCGCTGTCGCCGGTGACGATGGCGATGCACCTGCATGCCTCGTTCAGCGAAGGCGTCGGGAGCATGGCCGGCCACCTCGACCAGGCGACGAAGCTCGGCGTGGACGTGGTGTGGTGGACCGACCACGACTTCCGCCTCATGGCGCACGGCTACCGCACCGCGGTCGGCTTCGAGGGCATGGAGGAAACCCAGGACGGCCGCTGGTGGCGGTGGGCCGAAGCCAAGGAGGGCACGCTCAGCGAAGCGTCCGGCCGCTTCGTCACCGAGCCGCGCTCACCCGACGAACCGGGCAAGGCGCTGGCGCTGAACGCGGTGGGCGACGGCACCCTCTGGTACACGGCATCGGCGTGGAACAGCACGTACAACACCTCGCTCGCGGACACCACGCTCAGCCTGGACGTGCTGGCCCAGGAGGTGGGGCCGGACGCGCAGCTGGTGCTGGAGGTCCTCGGGTCGCACCACCCGGCGACGGGCGGGCGTCCGGCGGGGCAGTACCGCGTCGAGTACCGCATCGGGGGCGTGAACAAGCTCCAGCGCTCGGCGAACGGACTGGTCGGAACCGTGCGGATGCCGATACCCAAGGGCGAGTGGACGCGCCTGACGTTCGCTCCGGTGCAGGACATCGCCGCGCTGTGGCCGGATCTGAACGCGGGCGACAACTCGCTGTTCCGGTTGCGGATCGGCGTGCGCTCGGCGAACAGCACACCGGCGGCGTTCGTGGTGGACCGCCTGCGCATCGGCCGAGCCCGGCGCGCGGGTGGCGACGCGCTCGCGCTGCGCCAGGAGATCATGGACCGCAACGCCGAGCGCTTCCCGGACGTGGTCCAGCGGTCGGCGTTGGAGGTCTCGCTGACCCGGCACCTCAACTGGTTCGGCGAGAACGTCGTGCTGCCGGACTACAGCGGCAAACCTCCGGTGAAGGACCCCTCGGAGGCGCTGGCGAAGCAGATGGTCGCGTTCATCCACTCCCACGGCGGGCTGGCCAGCTACAACCACCCGCTCGAAGGCGAGCTGAACACGCCGCAGAAGCTCGCCGCGGCGTTGATCACCAGCGGCAGGCTCGGCGGAGTCGACATCGTGGAGATCGGCTGCGGGATGGCGCTGCCGAAGCTGCTGCACGTGCTGGACGTGTCCGCGCGCAACGCGCTGTTCTTCACCGGGACGGGGGTCTCCGACGACCACGTCGGCAAGGACTGGGTGAACCAGAAGACCAACTGGATCACCGGCGTCTGGGCGGGCTCGTCGGGCACCGCGGACCTGCTCGGCGCGCTGCGGGGCGGGCGGGCGTGGTTCACCGACCCGCGGCGCTGGCGCGGCTCGCTGGAGGCCACGGTCAACGGGGCGAGCGCGATGGGCGGGGTGCTGCTGAGCTCCGCGAAGAAGGTGCCGCTGACGATCACCGTGACCGATGCGCCCGCCGACGGCACGATCGAGCTGGTCAGCGGTGTCGTCGACTACGCGGGCACCGGGCAGCTCGATCCGGCGACGACCAGCCGGAGCGTACGGGTGGCCGAGCTGACCGGCGGGCGGTGGAACCTCGACGTCGAGCCGGGCCGGGGCAGCTTCGTGCGCGCGGTGATGCGCGACGGCTCGGGCGAGGTCGCCGGGGTCGGCAACCCGACGTGGCTGTTGCCCGAGCCACCTGCGGGGGGAGTGCCGCGAGAGCGCGTGCTGCTCGGGTAGCGCGCGGCGTGTCTTAGGCTGATCGGCGTGGCTACCGTGATCCTGCTTCGACATGCGCGTTCCACCGCGAACGGCGCCGGGGTCCTCGCCGGGCGCACGCCGGGGGTCGGGCTGGCCGAGCGCGGCGAGGAGCAGGCGCTGGAGCTGGTCGACCGGCTCGCCGGGGTCCCGGTGGCCGGGCTGGTCCGGTCCCCGCTGCACCGCTGCGTGCAGACGTTGGAGCCGTTGGTGGCCAAGCTCGGCCTCACCCCGGTCGAGGAGCCCCGTCTGTCCGAAGTGGACTACGGCGACTGGACCGGCAAGGGCATCAAGGACCTGCTGGAGGAACCGCTGTGGAAGGTGGTGCAGCAGCACCCCTCCGCGGCGGTCTTCCCCGGCGGTGAGGGCCTCGCGGAGGTCCAGGCGCGCGCGGTGGCGGCGATCCGCGAGCACGACGCGCGGATGACCGCCGAGCACGGCGCGAACGCGGTGTGGATCGCGTGCAGCCACGGCGACGTGATCAAGTCGGTGCTGGCGGACGCGCTCGGCCTGCACCTGGACTCCTTCCAGCGGATCGTCGTCGAGCCGTGCTCGATGTCCGTGGTGACCTACACCGAGACCCGTCCGTACGTGCTGCGCGTCAACGACACCGGCGGAGACCTGTCCAGCCTCGTGCCGCGCGCGGACCCGGAGGCCATGGCGACCGCGCACGCCGCGGTGGGCGGTTCCACCACCTGAGCGCAGGCGAACGCTTGGCTGCTTCAGGCGTTCAGCGGAGCGACGGATAGGCCGGACGGACTCGAGAGTGTGCTCAGGTCGGGTGAGCGCAAAGGAGTCCACTGGTGACAACGTCGTCGGTTCTCATCGCCCTTGAAGACAGCCTCGACGGATCGGTGATCGCCGATCAGCTCAACCGGATCTGCGAGCACCTGCGGGAGGACGGGCACCAGATCGTGCGAGCCGCCACCGCGGAGGACGCGCTGGCCGTGGTGCAGAGCCGCGCCGATCTGACCGCGGTGCTGGTGAACTGGGACCTGCCGGACGACGAGACGAAGCGCGCGCCAGCCGAGGACGTGCTGAAGGCGCTCATGGGGAAGTTCTCGCGGTTGCCGGTGTTCTTGGTGGTCACCGACGCGTCGGTGGAGGAACTGCCGCTGTGGGTCTCCGAGGTCGTGTGCGGCTACGTGTGGCTGTTGGAGGACACGCCGGACTTCATCGCGGGCCGGATCGGCGTCGCGGCGCGGAACTACCTCGAAGCCGTTCTGCCGCCGTTCTTCAAGGAGCTGCGCCGTTTCGAGGACACCCACGAGTACTCCTGGCACACCCCCGCGCACGCGGGCGGGGTGGCGTTCTTGAAGTCACCGGTGGGGCGCGCGTACTTCGACTACTACGGCGAACGGTTGTTCCGAACCGACCTGTCGATCTCCGTGGCGGAGCTGGGCTCGCTGTTCGAGCACACCGGCCCGATCGGGGACTCCGAGCGCAACGCCGCGCGGGTGTTCGGGGCGGACATGACGTACTTCGTGCTGCACGGAGACTCGACGGGGGACCGGCTCGCCTTGCACGCCAGCATCGCCTACGACGAGCTGGTCCTCGTCGACCGCAACTGCCACAAGGCGATCTACCACGGGCTCACGCTCACCGGGGGCCGTCCGGTGTACCTGATCCCCACGCGGAACGGATTTGGCTTGATGGGGCCGATTCCGCCCTCCTCGATGACGTCCTCGGCGGTCGCGGACAGCATCGGCGCGAGCCCGTTCCGCGCGAACGCCGCCGCGCCGGACCCGGTGTACGCCGTGATCACCAACTCCACCTATGACGGCCTGTGCTACGACGCCGTCCGGGTGGCGGAGCTGCTGGGCGCGAGCGTGCCGCGGCTGCACCTGGACGAGGCGTGGTTCGCCTACGCGCGGTTCAACCCGCTCTACGCGCGTCGTTACGGCATGTCCGTGGACCCGGGGACGGTGGACGAGGAGCTGCGGCCGACGGTGCTGACCACGCAGTCCACGCACAAGCTGCTCGCCGCGCTGTCGCAGTGCGCCATGGTGCACGTGAAGAACTCGCCGAAGTCACCCGTGGAGCACCGGCAGTTCAACGAGAGCTTCATGATGCACGCGACGACCTCGCCGTCCTATCCGATGATCGCCGGGCTCGACGTCGCGGTGGGCATGATGGACGGGCCGAGCGGTTTGTGGCTCACCGACGAGGCGATCACCGAGGCCATCCGGTTCCGCCAGGCCGTCGTGCGCATCGGCCGCCGCATCGCAGCGGCGGGGGACCGGCCGGAGTGGTTCTTCGGGGTCTGGCAACCCGACCGGGTGACCGATCCGAGCACCGGCACCGACTACGCCTTCGCCGACGCGCCGGTGGAGCTGCTGCGCACCGAGCCGTCGTGCTGGACGCTCGCGCCCGGCGCGGACTGGCACGGCTTCGACGGCATGGAGGACGGCTACTGCCTGCTCGACCCGATCAAGGTCACCCTGGTGTGCCCCGGCGTGGACGCCTGCGGCCGCACCTCCGACCTGGGCATCCCGGCGCGCATCCTCACCGCCTACCTGGAGACCCGGCGCATCGTCGTGGAGAAGACCGACGCTTACACGTGCCTGATCCTGTTCTCGATGGGTATCACGAAGGGCAAGTGGGGCACTCTGCTCGACGCGTTGACCGACTTCAAGAACCTCTACGACGCTTCGGCGCCGGTCGCGGAGGTGCTGCCCGACCTCGTGAAGAGCCTCCCCGCGCGCTACGGCCACATGACGTTGCCGCAGCTGTGCGCGGAGATGCACGCGCAACTGCGCGGCTCGGAGCTGACCACGTTGCTGGACGACGCTTTCACCCACGCGCCCGAGGCCGTGCTGACCCCGGCGCAGACCTATCAGCGGCTGCTGCGCGGCGGGACCGAGCCCGTGCGGCTCGCCGAGCTGGCCGGGCGCACCGTGGCCACGCAGGTCGTGACGACGCCGCCGGGCATCCCCGTGCTCATGCCGGGGGAGAACGCGGGCGAGCACGACAGTCCGACGCTGCGCTACCTGCGGGTGCTGGAGGAGTTCGACCGCCGCTTCCCCGGCTTCCCCAGTGAGACCCACGGCGTGCACCGCGACGACGACGGCGACTACTGGATCACCTGTCTGCGCTGAGTCGGTCCCAGCCAGGGTTCGCCCGTCTTCAAGTACCCCCGACCCCGGCTGCTGAGGTCGTTAACCGCACCCAACCCTCACCGGGGTTGGGTGCGGTTAACGACCGTTCAGGCGGGGGTTCGGTGTACTTGAAGACCGTCCGACGTGGGCTGGGGCGGGGGTCAGTACTTCCAGTCGGCGCCCACGCCGCGGTACTGCTCCACGGGGATGGGTTGGGCGTCGGGGAGCATGCGGTCGGTGTAGAAGCGGCCGTGCAGGTGGTCCACCTCGTGCTGGACCAGGCGGGCCACCCCCTGGTTGAAGATCGTGATGCGGCGGGTGCCGTCGAGGTCCTGGTGCTCCACGTGCACGGTCAGCGGCCGGGGCACCATGCCGCGCACGTCGAAGAAGCTCAGGCAGCCCTCGTACTGCTCGTCGACCTCGTCGGAGGACTCGATCACCCTCGGGTTGAACAGGGTGATCACGTCCGCGCCCGCTGGCGGGCAGATCATCGCCGCGGCCCGGTCGATGCCGATCTGGTTCGCGGCGATGCCCATGCCCTTGCCGAAGACGTGCGCCCGCGCCACCCGCTTGGCGGCCGCCTGTAACTCCGAGACCACCCGCCGGGCGTCCTCGGCGTCGGCGGGCAGCGTGAACGGACGGGCGGGGCGCCGCAGCAGCGGCTCGTCGTGCTGGATCACGCCGAGCGAGCGCATCGTCTCGCTGGGCTTGGACTGTTTGGCCGCCGCCTCGGCGGGCCTGCGCCGGAAATGCCACTCCAACCGGTACCGAGCGTTCATCGGCGGGTCCTCCGTCGCCCAGGAGTAGATCCGTCGGTCTCCCTCGTGGTGGTCGGAGATGGCGGTGCGGAACGGCATCGAGTCCGCGGTCATCGACGTGTGCAGGCCCCACACCGAGGGGCCCAGCTCGGCGGGGAAGTCCAGCCGGATCGACAGCCGCTTCGTCGGCAGCCGCACGGCCCGCTGGAACCAGTTGCCCCACTTGTCGTCGCCGACCGCGTAGGTGTACTCGATCCACGTGCTCTCGCCCGGGTACAGCGGGAAGTGCCCGCTGTCGTTGGC
The DNA here is from genome assembly GCF_024213555.1 of Allokutzneria sp. A3M-2-11 16. GTDB lineage: Bacteria > Actinomycetota > Actinomycetes > Mycobacteriales > Pseudonocardiaceae > Allokutzneria. Next base: position 21,025 of record NZ_JANAVO010000005.1, read on the forward strand.
GAAGAGCAACCACACCTCCTTGATCGCGTCCCGGTCGTGCTGCGGCACGAAGTGCATCGGCTCCGCCCGGTCCTCGCCCCACCACGCGTGGAGGTCTATTTCCTCCCACGTCAGCGGCTGGTCGCGGTAGAGCCGGTTGGACTGGTCCGGGCGGCCGGGGAAGCGGTCCACCGAAATGCGGATCAGGTAGCGGGTGATCGGATCAGCGCCGTTGTTGAACAGCTTGCGGCGCATCGTCGCCCGGTAGGTGTGGCCGTCGTAGTGCAGCTCGGCGTGGTCGTGCTCGACGACCAGGCTCCCGTGCGTCGGGTCGACCAGGTACTCCGGCGGCGACGGGGTCCTCGGGTGCGGTGGCTGGTGCCCCCGTGCCTGCTCGTAGCCCCGCCAGGCGCGGCGCAGCGCACCGCCCGCGCCCAGCGCGATGTCGGCGGCCTTGGCGAACTCCCGCGACGCGCGCTCGTGACCGCTCTCCACCTTGGACACGTAGGAGCGGCTGTAGCCCATGGCCTCGGCCAGCGCGGTCTTGGACAGCCCGCGCACGTCGCGCCAGCGGCGGAACTCCTCGACGAACGCGTCGTGGGGGAGTGCGAGGCCGGGCGCCAAGTCCTGATCTTCGGTCATCTCGCCTCCGTCTCGCACCGTGAGTGAGCGTGAGCGCTGCGTGAGTCCCTCTCAGCCTAGATCCAAACAGCGCCTCCGTGGTGTCCTCGTTTCCGAAGGGACAGCACGGGATCTGGACAAGTGAGGGAACTGCCTGACGGTGGTTCCGGATCGGAAGTGAACCGTGATCACCACGAGCACACGGGCCCGCTCGGCCCGCCGACTGGCCAGCCTGCTGGCGGCCCGCACCGGGGTGCACGTGGTCGTTCGCTACGACAGGCCGCTGCGGCGGTACTGGGTGGTGTGGTCGAACGGCCCGGACGAGGCCCGCATGCGGACCATCGCCCTGGCCAACGCGACCGTTGTCCCTGACCTTGATCTTGGCGAGCTCCTGTGGCACCGCAGTGTGTCCTAGGCCCCGGAAACCGCGGTGCCACGGTGAATCGCCAAGCAGAGGTGATCAGGGGGTTTCGGCGCCTGCGAACGCCGTATCGGGAAGGAACCCCCTGATCACCTCAGAGCACTACCGGCCTCGCCGCGACGGGGCAGCAGGGTCGCCACGGCGATGACGAGGAACGCCACCACCCCGCAGATCGTGTACAGGCTGTGGATGAAGTCGAGCGTGGAGAACGCGGCGTCGCTCTCGGGCACGCCCCACCAGATCACGCCCACGGAGCCGGGTGGCTCCTTGGCGTAGGGGTCGGGCCAGCACGCGGTCACCAGCACCAGGCTCACCGCGGCGGCGGCGTAGGTCCGTCGCGGTCCGGTGGGGCGCATCGCCTGGCTGATCAGCAGCACCAGGAACGGCGCGACCCACACCCAGTGGTGGTGCCAGGAGATCGGCGAGACCAGCAGCGCGGTCAGCGCCGTCATCAGCAGGCCGGGCAGTTCGAGGCCGCGGCGGCCGAACCGGGTCGCGACGAGGAGCCCGACGACACCGAAGACCGCAGACAGCGCGAGCCGGGTGACGTGCAGCGCGGGCTGGTCGAACTCGAACGCCTGACCGACCATGCCGTTGATGGACTGGTTGCCGTGCCAGAACAGGTAGGCGCCCATCCGCGAGCTGTCGGCGAAGCCGCCCGTCCAGAACTGCGCGGACTGCACGGGCAGGAACGCGGTGCCGATGGCGATCGTCGCGGCGAAGGTGCCCAGCGCGGTCAGCCCGGCCCGGACCCGCCCGGTGAGCAGCAGGTAGAGGATGAACACGCCGGGGATGAGCTTGACCGAGGCTGCCAGGCCGAGCGCCACGCCCTTGAACCGGTTCTCCTTCGGCAGCGCGAAGTCCAGCACCACCAGGCCCATCAGCAGCGCGTTGACCTGGCCGAAGGAGATGTTGGACTGGATCGGCTCCAGGTGCAGGGCCACCGCGCCGACCGCCAGCGTCAGCGCGAGGCGCCCGCGCGAGGCCGCGAACCCGGCGATCCCCCACGCGCACCAGATCGCCACGAGCACCGCGACCACGCTCAGCCCGGTCATCACCCACGGCACGCTGCCCATCGGCAACAGCGTCATGGCCGACGCGAACAGCGCGGCGAACGGGGAGTAGAGGAACGGCAGCCCCGCGTGGTTCTTGGTGTAGAGCTCGGTGTTGTCCCACAGTTCTTGGCCCGCGCTGTAGTAGACGCCGAGGTCGACCATGTGGGCGCGGTGCACCGGCCAGGTGAGCATGTCCGAGACGCGCAGGTAGAGCGAGAGCGCGAACAGCGCCACCGCCCCCACCAGCAGCCAGGACGGACAGGGCAATCGCCGCCGTGCTGGTGCCGGTTCGTCGTCTCGGGTGTCCGGCTCGGCCGGGCTGGTGCGCATCGGTGACCTTCCTGAAGGGGCGGGCGCATTCTCCCGCCGTCGCCCCCACGAGACCGATCGACCCCCCACCCAGTGGTCACATCACACCACGAAGGGCTTGAGATGCGTCGGTTCGTGAACCTTCGTCACGAGTCCGGCCGCGGCGACCTCGGCCCGGAACGCCGCCGGGCCCGCCGTGTTGACCGTCGCGGGCAGGTCGGGGGAGTCGAGCGGGGTGAGCATGTCGTCGTGATGGCTGGCCACCGTCAACGGCGGTGACCCGAGCGCCCTGATCAGCCGTGAGGGGTAGGCGTGGATCGGCTTCCACGAGGTCATGCTGGCGACCAGGACGTCCGGGGTGAGCCCGGCCAGCTCCCGCTCCGCGTAGTTGGTCGCGCCGAACAACAGCACCTCCCGCGACGTCCCGAAGGAGACCTGGAAGGCGAAGGTCTCGCCCTCGACCAGCTCGCCGAGCGTCCTGGGCCTGCGCGGCCGGTCGGTCAGCTCGCCGGGCAGCAGGTACGCGTGGTCGCCGGTCATCGAGTGCAGGCTGGGCACCGCCTGCACGCTCAGCCCGCCGAACTCCAGGTTCTCCCCGCCGCGGACGACGATCATCCGTTTCCGCGGCACGCCGCAGGCTTCGAGGAGGAACGAGGTGCCGCGCCCGCACACGACGCGCGCGCCGGGGAAGCGGGTCAGCAGGTGTGGCACGTCGGCCGAGTGGTCCCAGTGCCCGTGGCTGACCATGATCAGCTCGGGTGCCTCGGTGATCGTCCGGTCCACCAGGGCGGGCCGCGTCGCGAGGGGCGCGCGCTCGTCGATGGCCGAGCTGCCGGGAAGCCGGTACTCCATGCGGCTCAGGTACGGGTCGAAGAGCACCCGCCTGCCGTTCATGATCAGCTCCCAGCCGGCGACGCCGAGCCAGCGCAGGGTCACGCCGGGCCCGCTGAGCGGTTTCGGGTCGGCCGCCGCGCTGCCCGCCACGCTCGCGGTCAGGGCCGCGACGCCCGCGCCCCGGAACAGTCCACGTCTACTGACATGACTTGTGCACATGGCCCGAGCAGAACAGCGCGAAGTGGATCAAGTCCAACACCAATATCAGGACGATGCCGATATCGGATCGGATATCGTTGCTGTTCGTGGACCTGGTGCGGCATCTGCGGTACTTCCTGGCGGTGGCCGAGGAGCTGCACTTCGGCCGCGCCGCGCGCCGCCTGCACATGTCCCAGCCGCCGCTGTCGCAGCGCATCCAGCGCCTGGAGCACGAGCTGGGTGTGCGGCTGTTCGATCGCGCCGCCCGGCAGGTCCGGCTCACCGACGCGGGCGCGGCACTGCTGGTCGAGGCCCGCGAAGTCCTCGGGAGGGTCGATCACCTGCACACCGTCGCCGACCGGCTGCGGCGCGGGGAAGCGGGCGTGCTGCGCGGAGGCATGCTGCCCGACCTGCCCGGAGACGTGGTGGCCAGCCTCGTGTCCGAGTTCCGCGATCGCTGCCCCGACGTCCGGCTCACGCTGCGGGAGCTGACCACCGCCGAGCAGCTGCGCGCGCTGGCCGACCGCACGTTGGACGTGGGAGTGCTGCGGCATCCCTTTGACGCGCCGTGGCTGGACCAGGGCGAAGTGCTGAGCCAGCCGCTCGGGGTGCTGTGCCCACCGGGATGGCCACCGGGTCCGCTGCGGCTGGCCGACCTCGCCGGGCAGGAGTTGGTGATCTTCCCGAGGACGACCGCGCCCGCGTTGCACGACGAGCTGCTGTCCACGTGCGCACGGCACGGCTTCACCCCACGCGTGGTGCACGAGGCGGCCACCCCCGGTTTCGCGCTCGGCCTGGTGCTGGCGGGCGGAGCCGTCGCGCTGCACCACCTCGACTCCCCGGCTCCGCACCCGGACGTGCGGTGCCTCCCGCTCGTCGGCGCACCGCTGGCGTGGCGGACCTCGCCGGTGTGGCCACGCGGCAAGCACACTCCCGCGGTGGCCGCGTTCGCGGAGATCCTCACGGCACGCCTCACGCCCGCCGAACTCGCGCCCCGCCCACCCCTCCACCCCCGGCCCACCACGGAGTACCTGCCATGACGATCGAGAAGCGGGTGGCGGAGTGCTTCGCCGACGCCGGGGTGACGGGGTGGCTGCACGCCCGCGAGATCGACGGGGCCCGCGAGGTCGCGGTCGGCGCCGACACACCCGTGGTGCTGGCCAGCGTCTTCAAGCTCCCGCTGCTCGTCGCGGTGTTCCGGGCGGCGGAGACGGGTGAGGTGGATCCAGCCGGTCGAGTGACGCTCGACCCGGGGGAGCGCAGCGGCGGGCCGACCGGGATCGGCGCGATGTTCGACCAGGTCAGCATGTCCGTGCGGGATCTGGCGCTGCTCGCGATGTCGGTGTCGGACAACGCCGCGGCCGACGCGCTGGTGGACCTCGTCGGGTTCGAGGCGATCAACCACGTGACCGAGTCCCTCGGGCTGACCACCACATGCGTGGTGCAACGGAGCCGGGAGCTGACGGAGTCGATGGTGCGCGACGCCGGGGTCGCCGACGCGGCCGAGCTCGCGCCGCTGCTGACCGACCGCCGGGTGCTGCGGACGCTGAGCGCGTTGCGGCCGGAGAGCACCAATCGCAGCACGCCCCGCGAGATGACCGCGCTGCTCACCGCGCTGTGGCGGGACAAGGTGGCTTCGCCGGAGTCGTGCGCGGCGATGCGGCGGCTGCTCGGGTTGCAGGTGTGGCCACACCGGCTCGCGTCCGGGTTCCCCTTCGACGACGTCCGTGTCGCGGGCAAGACCGGCACGCTGCCGACGCTGCGCAACGAAGTAGGGGTTGTCGAGTACCCCGACGGGGGGCGCTACGCCGTGGCCGCGTTCACCTCCAGCGTGCGCACGTCGTTCACGCTGCCCGCCGCGGACGCCGTCATCGGCACCGCCGCGCGCCTCGCCGTAGATCACCTGCGCGCTGGTTAGCCCGCGCCCTGCAAGCCTCCCCAGCACTCCTTACACCAAGTAAACTCTGTCCCATGCCCCACACGCGCCCGTCCACCCCATCCCCCGCGGGCGCCGTCTAGAGAACCCCGTTTCGTACTCATAACGGGAAAAAGAGCGCTCCAAAAACCCGACAAGAGTACGAAACGGGTGTTTTGGGCTGCGCTGCTGATGTTCTGGGGGGCGTCACGATCGGTGGTAACCACGTACAGGACGCGGGGTTAGGTGATTGGCTAGACAAGGGTTGAATAGGGGTGAGAGTTACCACCTTGATCGACCCCGGCCTGCGCGGGAGTGGCTACGATCCCCGGCATGACGCTGCCCGAGCTGTCCCTTGCCACCGACTTTCCAGCGGTGAGCCGAGAGGACTGGCGCGCGCTGGTCGCAGGCGTGCTGCGGAAGTCCGGTGTGGACACTGAAGGGCTGGAGCGGCCCGAGGATCGCTTCGCACGGACCACTTATGACGGGATCACCGTCGCCCCGCTCTACACCACGGACGACCCCGCTCCCTCGGCCGGAGTGCCGGGGCTCGCGCCGTTCGTGCGCGGCGGCCAGGTGCGGCGCGACGGCTGGGATGTTCGGCAGCGGCACGGCTCGTCCGACGCGAAGGCGACCAACGACGCGGTCCTGGCGGACCTGGAGAACGGCGTCACCTCGCTGTGGCTGACCGTCGGCGAGCAGGGCCTGCCCATCCACAAGCTCGACGAGGCGCTGAACGGTGTCTACCTCGACCTCGCCGGTGTCGTCCTGGACGCGGGGGCCGACGCCGCCCGCGCCGCCGACGCGTTCCTCGCGCTGGCCGAGGACCCGAGCGGCAACCTGGGCTTCGATCCCCTGGGGCATGAGGCGAAGACCGGCGAGGCGGGTGATCTCGCGGAGGTCGCCGCCTACGCGAACCGCGCGCCGAACTTGCGGACGATCGTCGTCGACGCGTTGCCGTACCACGACGCGGGCGGCAGCGATGCGGAAGAACTGGGCTGCTCCCTGGCCGCGGCGGTGGCCTATCTCCGCGCGCTCGCCGACGCGGGACTGTCCATTGAGGACGCTTTCCGGCAGATCGAGTTCCGCTACGCCGCCACCGCCGACCAGTTCCTGACCATCGCGAAATTCCGCGCCGCACGGCGGTTGTGGGCTCGCGTGGGTGAGGTTTCGGGCGCTCCGGATGAACCGCAGCGGCAGCACGCGGTCACCTCGTCGGCGATGATGACCGCTCGCGATCCGTGGGTGAACATGCTGCGCACGACGCTCGCGACCTTCGCCGCGGGCGTCGGCGGCGCGGATTCCGTGACGGTGCAGCCATTTGACGCGTGTCTCGGCCTGCCGGACGACTTCTCCCGGCGCATCGCCCGCAACACGCAGTCCTTGCTGTTGGAGGAGTCCCACGTCGCGCGCGTGCTCGACCCGGCGGGCGGCTCCTACTACGTGGAGAAGCTGACCGACGAGCTCGCCAACGCCGCGTGGACGTGGTTCACCGAGATCGAGCGCGCGGGCGGGTTCGTCGCCGCGCTGCGCTCGGGCATGTTCGCCGAACGCCTCGACGCGACGTGGGCCAAGCGCCTCAAGCGGATCGCCCACCGCAAGGACGCGATCACCGGCGTCAGCGAGTTCCCCAACCTCGGTGAGAAGCTGCCTGTTCGCCCGCCCGCGCCGGCGGTGCCCGGTGGCGGTCTGCCCAGACGTCGCTACGCCGAGCCCTTCGAGCAGCTGCGCGACGCCGCCGACGCCGCACCGGTCCGGCCGCGGGTGTTCCTGGCGACGATCGGCACGGTCGCCGCCTACACCGCGCGGGCGACCTTCGCGGGCAACCTGTTCCAGGCCGGTGGCATCGAGACGCCCGCCGCCGGGCCGGGCACCGACCCCGCCGCCATCGCCAAGTCCTTTGTGGACAGTGGCGCGACGGTGGCCTGCCTGTGCGGGCACGACAAGGACTACGCCGAGCACGCCGAACCCGTCGCTCGCGCGCTGAAGGAGGCGGGCGCGCACACCGTGCTGCTCGCCGGGAAACCGGGGGAACGGGAGGGAGTCGACGGTTATGTGTACGCGGGCTGCGACGCCCTCGAAGTCCTCCGCATCACCCTGAGCCAGGCAGGAGCCCTCTGATGGCGCCGCACATCCCGGACTTCGGCAACCTCGACCTCGGCGGCGGCCCCGCGCCGGGGGCCCAGCAGTGGCGGGACCGGCTCGGCCAGGACCCCGCCGAGCTGCTCTGGGAAACGCCGGAAGGCATCCCGGTCCAGCCGCTCTACACGGCCGAAGACCTTGCCGGACTTGACTTCCTGAACACCTACCCGGGTGCGACGCCGTACCTGCGCGGGCCGTACCCGACGATGTACGTCAACCAGCCCTGGACGATCCGCCAGTACGCGGGCTTCTCCACCGCCGAGGAGTCCAACGCCTTCTACCGCCGCAACCTCGCGGCCGGGCAGAAGGGCCTGTCGGTCGCCTTCGACCTGGCCACCCACCGCGGCTACGACTCCGACCACCCGCGCGTGCCCGGCGACGTCGGCATGGCGGGCGTGGCGATCGACTCGATCTACGACATGCGGCAGCTCTTCGACGGCATCCCGCTGGACAGGATGAGCGTGTCGATGACCATGAACGGCGCGGTCCTGCCCGTGCTGGCGCTCTACATCGTCGCCGCCGAGGAACAGGGGGTGGCGCCGGAGAAGCTGACCGGGACCATCCAGAACGACATCCTCAAGGAGTTCATGGTCCGCAACACCTACATCTACCCGCCGCAGCCGTCGATGCGGGTCATCTCCGACATCTTCGCGTTCACCTCGCAGAAGATGCCGAAGTACAACTCGATCTCCATCTCCGGCTACCACATCCAGGAAGCCGGGGCGACCGCCGACCTGGAGCTGGCCTACACGCTCGCCGACGGCGTGGAATACCTGCGCGCCGGGCGCGAGGCCGGACTCGACATCGACGCCTTCGCGCCGCGCCTGTCCTTCTTCTGGGCGATCGGCATGAACTTCTTCATGGAGGTCGCCAAGCTCCGCGCGGCACGGCTGCTGTGGGCGAAGCTGGTCAACCAGTTCGAGCCGAAGAACAGCAAGTCGCTGTCGCTGCGCACGCACAGCCAGACCTCGGGCTGGTCGCTGACCGCGCAGGACGTGTTCAACAACGTCGCGCGCACCTGCGTGGAGGCCATGGCGGCCACCCAGGGGCACACGCAGTCCTTGCACACCAACGCTTTGGACGAGGCGCTGGCGCTGCCGACGGACTTCTCCGCGCGCATCGCCCGCAACACCCAGCTGCTGCTCCAGCAGGAGTCCGGGACCACCCGGGTGATCGACCCGTGGGGTGGCAGCGCGTACGTCGAACGGCTGACCTACGACCTCGCCCGCCGCGCGTGGAGCCACATCCAGGAGGTCGAGGCCGCGGGCGGCATGGCCAAGGCGATCGATGAGGGCCTCCCGAAGCTGCGCGTCGAGGAGGCCGCCGCGCGCACGCAGGCCCGCATCGACTCCGGGCGCCAGCCGGTGATCGGCGTGAACAAGTACCGCGTCGACGCCGACGAGGCCATCGAGGTGCTCAAGGTCGACAACAAGGGCGTGCTCGCCCAGCAGATCGACAAGCTGCGCAGGCTGCGCGAGGAACGCGACGAGCAGGTCTGCCAGGAGGCGCTGACCGCGCTGACCAAGGCCGCCGACGCCGCGATCTCCGGCAGCCGGGGGCCGGGGCTGGACCAGAACCTGCTCGCCATGGCCATCGACGCCGCGCGGGCCAAGGCCACGGTCGGGGAGATCTCCGACGCGCTGGAGAAGGTCTACGGTCGGCACGCGGGCCAGATCCGCACCATCTCCGGGGTCTACCGGCAGGAGGCCGGGGAAGTGAGCAACATCGAGAGGACGCGCCGCGCCGCCGAGGAGTTCGAGCGGGCGGAGGGCCGCAGGCCGCGCATCCTGGTCGCGAAGATGGGCCAGGACGGGCACGACCGCGGCCAGAAGGTGATCGCGACGGCCTTCGCCGACCTCGGCTTCGACGTGGACGTGGGCCCGCTGTTCCAGACCCCCGCCGAGGTCGCCGCGCAGGCGATCGAGGCGGACGTGCACATCGTCGGCGTCTCCTCGCTGGCCGCCGGGCACCTCACCCTGGTGCCCGCGCTGCGCGAGGAGCTGGCCGGCCTGGGCCGCGAGGACATCATGATCGTGGTCGGCGGGGTGATCCCGCCCGGCGACTTCGACGAGCTGCGCGCGGCGGGCGCCACCGCGATCTTCCCGCCCGGCACGGTGATCGCCGACGCCGCGCTGGACCTGCTCGCCCAGCTCTCCGAGCTGCACGGGCACGCCGCCTGATGCCTCCGCAACCGGTCGACGTCGGTCAGTACGCCGACGGGGTCCTCGCGGGCTCGCGGGCGTGGGTCGCGCGGGCGATCACGCTCGTGGAGTCCCGCAGAGCCGATCACCGCGCCGCCGCGCAGGAGCTGCTGACCGAGCTGCTGCCGCACTCCGGGAAGGCCCGCAGGGTGGGCATCACCGGCGTGCCGGGCGCGGGCAAGTCGACCTTCATCGACACCCTCGGCAGCTCGCTGACGGCGGCCGGGCACCAGGTCGCGGTGCTCGCGGTGGACCCGTCCTCGACGCGCAGCGGCGGCAGCATCCTCGGCGACAAGACCCGGATGGCCCGCCTCGCCGTCGATCCCCGCGCCTTCGTCCGGCCCTCGCCGACCGCGGGCACGCTCGGCGGCGTCGCCAAGGCCACCCGCGAGACGATCGTGGTGATGGAGGCCGCCGGGTACGACGTCGTCCTGGTGGAGACCGTGGGCGTCGGCCAGTCCGAGGTCACCGTCGCCGACATGGTGGACACGTTCCTTCTGCTCACCCTCGCCCGCACCGGGGACCAGCTGCAAGGGATCAAGAAGGGCGTCCTGGAGCTGGCCGACGTGATCGCGGTGAACAAGGCAGACGGCGAGCACGCGCGCGAGGCGAAGAAGGCATCCCGCGAGCTGGCCGGAGCGCTCCGGCTGCTGCGCATGGGCGAGGACGGCTGGGACACGCCCGTGCTGACGTGCAGCGCGCTGGAGAACACCGGCGTCGACGACGTGTGGGCGAAAATCGTCCAGCACCGCGACCAGCTGTCGGCCTCCGGAGCGCTGGCCGCGTTGCGGCGCAGGCAACTCCTGGGCTGGACGTGGACCATGGTCCGGGACCAGCTGCTCCAGGACCTCGCCGACCACCCCAAGGTCCGCGAGCTCGGCCCCGCGCTGGACAAGCAGGTCGCCGAAGGCACGCTCACCCCCGCACTGGCCGCCCAACAAATCCTGGCCGCCTTCCACACGCCGTAGTTGTGTACCCAATGTGGCATTTGTTTCGTCAGACGTAACGAATGCCACATTGGGTACATCACCGTCCACTGTGGACACGTGGTGGAGGTGAGTGGAGATCCGCCCAGCCCCCTTTCCGACGTTGCGTTTTCGCGCGGCGTCACGTGATGCTTGAAATGGGGGGTCCCCAGGGGCGGGCGAAAGCCACCCTCGCCCGCTTCGCGTGGGGCGGGCCGATGACGGATCGCAACCTCGGCGTGGTGTGAGCGGGTGATCATTCCCGATACGCTCCGGAGTCGCTCTGAGTAGTGGGATGGCCACTCAGCGCCGAGAGGAGCCCGATGAGTGACACCGAGGGGGCGCTGCCCGCAGGCTTCGAGGTCGTCGAGCTGATCGACGAGGACCCCGTCGCCTCCACCTACCTCGTGCGCGGTCCCCGGCGGGAGGCCGTGCTGACCGTGGCGCGTTCGCGCGTGGCCGACGAGGAGCGGGCGGAGTGCCTGCGGTGGGCCGACGCGCTCACCATCGCCGCGGCCTCGCCGAACATCGCCGACGTGATCTCCGCGGGGCTGACCCGCGACGGGCGGCCACACCTGGTGTGCGGCACGGGGGAGACGTTGTCCGCGCGGATCTTCGACAGCAGGGCGCTGTCGTTGTGGACCGCGCAGGGCTACGGCGTCGGAATCGCCGACGCGCTCGCGGCGGCGCACGCGGCCGGGCTCACGCACGGAGCGGTCCAGCCCGGCACCATCCTGGTGATCGACGACGGCGCGGTGCTCGCCGGGTTCGGGACCACGGCTCCGGGGCTGACCGTGCCGGGCGTGGTGGACGTGTACACCGCGCCTGAGCACATCGCCGCGGTCTCGGTCGGGCGCGCTGGGACGAGCGAGGCCGCGGACATCTACAGCCTCGGCGTGACCCTGTACGTCGTCCTCGGCGGCACCGTGCCGTGGCAGGACGCGCCGATGGACCTCGCGCTCCGCGGCGAGCCGCTGCCGGGGCTTCCGGACGTGTCGGCGGAATTGCTCGACCTGCTGCGGGCGGCCGTGTCCGTGGACAACGCCGCGAGGCCCACGGCGGCGCAGCTGCGGGACTGGCTGATCGGGCTCGACCTCCAGGAAGTCGACCGCGCCGCGCCGGTCGCGCCGAGCCTGCTGGGCGGGCGGGGCAGCGGGCGCGTGGGGAAGCGGAGTGCCGCGTTGATCACGGCGGTCGGCGGGACGCTCGGCGTCGTCGGCGGAGTTGTCAGCGCGGGCGGAGCGGGCTCGGGTGCCGTTGTGGCGGCTTCTGGGACCGGAGCTGCGACGGCAACGGCTGCTGGAACCGGAGCCGTGACGGGTGCGGCCGCGACCGGGACAGCGGCGGGCGTGGCGACCGGCGGCGTGGCGGTCACGAAGGTGGTCGTCGTGAGCGTGGTCGTGGCGGCGGTCGGCGTCGGCGGCGGGTACGTAGGGAAGCAGATCTACGACGACGCGACCTGCAACCTCGTCGTGGGGGACAAGCAGTACACGCAGGTGCTCAGCGATGGCGCGGACCTGGTCAACCAAGCCGGGTACGAGTTCACGCTGCGCCTGGGAGAGCGCATCACCACCGGCGGAGCCACCGACCCGGCGGCGAAGGAAGTGCGTTTTTCCTTGCCCGCCAATGAGGAGGGGCGCCTTGTCGGCGGGAAGTTCTACGCCGGGGCCGCGGAGAAATGGACCGAGGTCGACCCTGCCTCCGACAAGGGAAAGCTCCTGGCGGCCGCCGCGGCGCCGACCGAGGCGGTGAAAGCCGTGCTGCCGAGGGTGGCCACGATCAACCGGAACGGCTGCGACTTCGACGGCACGATCACTCAGGAGGGCAAGCAGCCGATCCCGTTCACGGCGAGCGTCGAAAAGGACAAGGGCCGCCTGGTCTCCTTCGTGTCGGGCGAAGTCGAAACCAGGTTCAGCAACTTCGAAGTCCCCGTCGATGTCACCGCGCCCTCCGTGGCGCCGAGGATCGTGCAGGGTATTTGGGAGCGCAAGAGGGAAGGTGGCTACGTCAATCGGCTTCTCGTGACCCGCTCGTTCGTGCGCATCGTGGCGATATCGCCATCAGGAACGGCAGGGGATGCCCGTTCCGGTTGCATCAAACAGGGGCAGTTCGATCCGATGGTGCCAAGACTCCACGTGAATTTGGAGTGCGACGCCCTCCTCGCGCCAGGCAGGCTGTTCTCCGTGACCATCAGGGCAGAAGGGGACAGCCACGTCGTCGTCGACGGGTTCATAAGCCTCGCGGGGACCTACACCCTGGTCGAGCGGTGACGCGGCTGCCCGATCCCGAGCTGTCCCGGGCGGTGCTGATCGGGACGAGCCGGTTCGACCACCCCGGACTCGGCGACCTGCCCGCGGTGCGCAACAACCTGGCAGACCTGGCGGCGATCCTCACCTCGGCGACGGGGACTGGGCTCAAGCACTGCGCGGTGCTCGCCGACGAGGCCGACATCGCCGCGATCGGGGTGCGGCTGGCCGAGGCGGCGGAGCGGGCCGAGGACCTCCTGCTGGTCTACTACGCCGGGCACGGGCTGGTCGACGGGCGCGGCGAGCTGCACCTGACCGTCCCGTCGACCCATCCGGAGCGGCTCGGCTGGACGAGCCTGCCGTTCGCCATGCTCCGGGAGACGCTGGCCGACGCCGGCGCGAAGAACCGGGTGCTGATCCTGGACTGCTGCTTCTCCGGGCGCGCGGTCAGCGAGTTCATGTCCGCGGACGCGGTGCCCGGTCAGCTGGAGATCGACGGCACGTACACGCTGACCGCGACCCCGGCGAACAAGGTGGCCATGGCCCCGGTCGGAGCCACCCACACGCTCTTCACCGGCGAGCTGATCACCTTGCTGGCCAAGGGGATCGAGGACGGGCCGGAGCTGCTGAGCCTCGGCGAGATCTACCAGCGGCTGCTGCGGATCTACACCAGACGCAACCTGCCGAAGCCCCAGCAGGGCAGCACGCGGACCACGGAGCTGCTGGCGCTGTCGGTCAACCGCGCGCTGCACCCGGACGAGCCCGACGCCGCCGCGCTGCGCTACGCCGCACTGGTCGCCGACCGCACGAAGACCCTCGGCCCCGACCACCCGGGCACGCTGAAGGCGCGGGAACAGCACGCGTACTGGCTCGGCCGGACCGGTGCCGTCGCGGAAGCCGCCCGCCTGCACGCCGCCCTGCTGGCCGACCGCACCCGAGTCGCCAGGAAACCGCGCCGCACGAGCCGCTGATCCGGGCGTGGCGATGGAGTCCGAATTCGGTGTCCCAATGCGGGTGGTCCGCGTGTCGCGGTGAGCACGGCCATTGGCACCCTTATGGTGAGCGGTTGCCGGTGCCACCGCTGACGCAGGGTGTCCAGGCAATTCCAGGCAGGTGCCGCGGTGAATGGTTCGCAACGGGATTGCCCCGTAGTTGGTCAGGTATTTACAGGCGCAAAGTTCGCTTAACCCGATGGGGATATGAATGCCCGGGGACGACTTGATAGCGTTGCGGCCAACACTTGTTCAGTCACTTTCCTGTGAGGCGCACTCATGGCACAACGCACTATCGTCCAGCTCATCGACGACTTGGACGGCAGCACCAGCAGTGACATTTCCCGCGTGGAGTTCGGCCTCGACGGTCTCACCTACGAGATCGACCTGAACGAGTCGAACTCGGCCGCGCTGCGGGACAAGCTCACCCCCTTTGTCGAGGCCGCCCGCCGCATCGGTGGCCGCGCCAAGTCGGGCACCGGCCGTCGCGCCGCGGGGGAGGGGCGCAGCAAGGAGGAGACCAAGGCGATCCGGGACTGGGCCAAGGCCAACGGGCACGAGGTCTCCGACCGGGGCCGCATTCCGGGCAACGTGATCGAGGCGTTCGAGGCTTCACGCGCCTGACCTGGGCAAAGCCCGCCGCCGACGAGCGGCGGGCTTTCTTCGGCCGACAAAATTTTACTAGCTCGATGACTTCAGTGTCGAGTGAAATCAACCCTCCTGGAAACCAAGAGCAAAAAGCGCGAGGATGCGGCGGTGATGAGGGAGTGAGGCGGCCGGTCACGCGGGTCGTATGCGCGTGGTGCGGGCTGGAGCGCACACGCCTCGTGCAGTCGGGAATGCCCCTCTGGTGGTGCTCGGACGCGTGCAGGCGGGCGTCGAGGCGGGGGCCTGCGGCCGAGCCGGGGCAGCGCGCGGAGCTGGGACGGGATCGCAGGCGCCGGGAACGGCTGGAGCGGTTCCACGCGATCTTCGACCGCATCACGCCGCTGTCGCCTCTGTCCTATGTGGACGCCCGGTTGCTGATGGCCGAGCTCAGTGGCGACAAGCTGTGGTTCCTGCACCCGAAGGCCGCCTACCGCTCGGCGTCGCGGCAGTGGCACCCCGACATCGGCGGTGACGCGAAGGTCTTCCGTCTGCTCCAGGCGGTGAACGAGACCGTCGAGCGCGGCCCGCACTAGGGGGCCGCGCTCGACGGGAACGGCTCAGAACTCGCCGACGTCGGTGATGTAGATGACCGCGGTTCCCTCTTCGTCGGAGCCCGTCAGGTCGACCTCGGCGGTGATGCCCCAGTCGCGGTTGCCGTCCGGATCGTCGAAGGTCTGCCGGACGAGCCAGCGCTCCGGTTCCTCGGTGATCATCAGCATCTCCGGGCCGCGGGCGTTCGCGCCGGTACCGATCTCGTCGTACTCCTCGAAGTACGCCTCAAGGGCGTCGCGCCACGCGTCGGCGTCCCAGCCCGCGTGCTTGTCCAGCTCGCCCAGCTCGTAGGAGTTGCGGCGGGCGGCGAGTTCGACGCGGCGGAACAGCTGGTTGCGCACGAGCACCTTGAAGGCGCGCGCGTTGGCGGTGACCGGGGGCGGACCTGTGTCCACCTGCTGATCCGGGCGGACTTCGCCTTCTTCGTCTTCGGGGTTGCGCAGCCGTTCCCACTCGTCCAGGAGGCTGGAGTCGACCTGGCGGACCAGTTCGCCGAGCCATTCGATGATGTCGGTCAGCTCGTCGGTCTTGGCCTCGTCGGGCACGGTGTGCCGCAGCGCCTTGTAGACGTCGGCGAGGTAGCGCAGCACCAGGCCCTCGGAGCGGGCGACCTGGTAGAAGGACACGTACTCGACGAAGGTCATCGCGCGCTCGTACATGTCGCGGACGACGGACTTCGGGTGCAGCTCGTGGTCGGCGACCCAGGGGTGGCCGCGGCGGTACATGTTGTAGGCGGCTTCGAGGAGCTCGGCCAGCGGCTTGGGGTAGGTGACGTCCTCCAGCAGCGCCATCCGTTCCTCGTACTCGATGCCCTCGGCCTTCATCCTGCCGACGGCCTCGCCGCGCGCCTTGAACTGCTGCTGGGACAGGATCGGGCGCGGGTTCTCCACGATGGACTCGATCACCGAGACCACGTCGAGGGCGTAGGAGTCGGACTCGCGGTCGAGCAGGTCGATGGCGGCGAGCGCGAGCGGGGACAGCGGCTGGTTGAGCGCGAAGTCGAACTGGAGGTCGACGGTGAGCCGGACGCGGCGGCCTTCCTCGTCGGGTTCGTCGAGCTGTTCGACGACGCCCGCGGCGAGCAGGCCGCGGTACATGGCGATGGCGCGGCGGATGAGCTTGCGCTGGGTGGGGCGGTCCTCGTGGTTGTCCTCGAGGAGGTGGCGCATGGCGGTGAAGGCGTCGCCCGGCCGGTTGATCACGTTGAGCAGCATGGCGTGGCTGACCTTGAAGGTGGAGGTCAGCGGTTCGGGCTCGGCGGTGATCTGGCGTTCGTAGGTGGGTTTGCCCCAGGAGACGAAGCCTTCGGGTGCCTTCTTGCGGACGATCTTGCGCTTCTTCTTGGGGTCGTCGCCCGCCTTGGCGATGGCGCGTTCGTTCTCGATGTCGTGGTCGGGGGCCTGGACGACGACGGTGCCCGCGGTGTCGTAGCCCGCGCGGCCGGCGCGGCCGGCGATCTGGTGGAACTCGCGGGCTTTGAGGTGGCGGGTGCGGACGCCGTCGTACTTGCTGAGCGCGGTGAGCACGACGGTGCGGATGGGCACGTTGATGCCGACGCCGAGGGTGTCGGTGCCGCAGATGATCTTGAGGAGGCCGGCCTGGGCGAGTTGTTCGACGAGGCGGCGGTACTTGGGGAGCATGCCCGCGTGGTGCACGCCGATGCCGTGCCGGACCAGGCGGGAGAGGGTTTTGCCGAAGCCCGCGGTGAACCGGAAGTTGCCGATGAGGTCGGCGATGGCGGCCTTCTCGGCCTTGGTGCAGACGTTGATGCTCATCAGGGCCTGGGCGCGTTCGAGGGCGGCGGCCTGGCTGAAGTGCACGACGTAGACGGGGGCGCCCTGGGTGGCGAGGAGTTCTTCCAGGGTTTCCTGGAGGGGGGTCATGGCGTAGCGGTAGTGCAGGGGGATGGGGCGTTCGGTGTTGGCGACGACGGCGGTGGGCCTGCCGGTGCGGCGGTTGAGGTCGGTCTCGAAGCGCCGGACGTCGCCGAGGGTGGCGGACATGAGGATGAACTGGGCGCGGGGGAGTTCGAGGAGGGGGACCTGCCAGGCCCAGCCGCGGTCGGGTTCGGAGTAGAAGTGGAACTCGTCCATGACGACCTGGCCGACGTCGGCGTCCGCGCCGTCGCGGAGGGCGATGTTGGCCAGGATCTCCGCGGTGCAGCAGATGATGGGGGCGTCGGAGTTGACGCTGGAGTCTCCGGTGAGCATGCCGACGTTGGCGGGGCCGAAGGTCTCGCACAGGGCGAAGAACTTCTCCGAGACCAGGGCTTTGATGGGCGCGGTGTAGAAGCTGCGCTGCCCGTTGGCCATGGCGGTGAAGTGGGCGCCGACGGCGACGAGGCTCTTGCCCGAGCCGGTGGGGGTGCTGAGGATGAGGTTGGCGCCGGAGACGATCTCGATGACGGCTTCCTGCTGGGCCGGGTAGAGCTCGATGCCCTGTTCGGTGGTCCAGGTGGTGAAGGCGTCGAAGAGCGCGTCGGGGTCGGCGCTGCCGGGGAGCTGGTCGGTGAGCGTCATGGTGTCTCGATCGTGCCTGGTCGATTGTCCAGCGGTGACGGCGGGTCGAAGATCGCGTCCGCTGCTCGTATCTGTGTATGTTGATGTGGTGATTTGTCCCAAGTGTCAGAACGTGATGCAGACCGTGGATCGCCAGGGCGTCCACATCGAGCAGTGCACCGGCTGCCGGGGCATTTTCCTCGATCGTGGGGAGCTGGAGCAGATCGCCCAGGCTGAGCAGCGGTACTACAGCGCCGCGCCTCCGCCCTATGCCGGTGGGCACCCTGGTCACCACGACTCGCCGAAGCCCTATCGCGGGCACCATGACTCGCCGAAGCCGTACCGGGGTGGGCACCACGACTCGCCCGCGCCGTACCGGGGCGGTGGCTACGGTCACCACGATTCGCCGCGGCCGTACGGGCACAAGAAGAAGAAGAGTTTCTTCGACCAGTTGTTCGACTGATGTGAACTTGTTGATCTGCCCGGCGTGCGGGGCTCGGACGGAGGTCCCGCGCGTCGAGGGTGCCCCGCCGGTGGTGGTCTGTGCGGACTGCGGTCATCGGCGGGGTTTTCACCGGTTGCCGTTGCTGTGCTTGACCGGGCCGAGTGGCACGGGGAAGTCGACGGTGTGCCGGGAGTTGGCCGCGCGCCTGTCGGAGCACGTGGTGGTGCTGGAGCAGGACGTGCTGTGGGTCGAGTGGTTGCGGGATCCGGCCGAGGAGCACCGGGCGTTCCGGTCGACGTGGCTGCGGGTGATCTCGATGATCCAGCAGAACGGGCGGCCGGTGGTGTTGTGCGGGACGGTGGTGCCGCCGGAGTTCGAGCCGTTGCCGGAGCGGGTGTTGTTCTCGGATGTTCACTACCTGGCGTTGATGTGCGAGCCGGGGGTGTTGGCGGAGCGGTTGCGGCGGCGGCCCGCGTGGCGCGGGTGGTCGGAGCCGCGGATCGCCGAGACGTTGGAGTACGCGCAGTGGCTGCGTGAGGAGGGTGCGGCGTTGTCGCCGCCGGTGGGGTTGCTGGACACCACGGATGTTCCGGTTTCGGAGACCGTGGACGCGGTGTGCGCGTGGGTGACAAAGACCTTGGGGTTGGTCGAGGCGCGTTAGCCGGTCGCCCGCATAGGGTCGTGCGCATGAGCACTCACTTCGACGTCGTGGTTCTGGGCGCTGGCCCGGGTGGGTACGTGGCCGCGATCCGGTCTGCCCAGCTGGGGCTGCGGACGGCGATCATCGAGGAGCGGTACTGGGGCGGGGTCTGCCTCAACGTGGGCTGCATTCCCTCGAAGGCGCTGTTGCGCAACGCCGAGCTGGCGCACCTGTTCCAGCATGAGGCGAAGTCCTATGGCATCCGGGTGGACGGGCAGGTGTCCTTCGACTACTCGGCGGCGTTCCAGCGCAGCCGGAAGGTGGCGGACGGGCGCGTCAAGGGCGTGCACTACCTGATGAAGAAGAACTCGATCACGCAGTTCACCGGTCGGGGTGAGTTCCTGGACGCGAACTCGATCAAGGTCGGCGACGAGGTGGTGGGCTTCGACCACTGCGTCATCGCCGCGGGTGCGGTGACGCGGTTGTTGCCCGGGACGGCGTTGGGGCCGCGGGTGGTGACCTATGAGGAGCAGATCCTCAGCGAGCGGTTGCCGGAGAGCATCGTGATCGCGGGTGCGGGCGCCATCGGCGTCGAGTTCGCGTATGTGCTGCACAACTACGGTGTCAAGGTCACGATCGTGGAGTTCGCCGATCGGGTGGTGCCGTTGGAGGACGCCGAGGTGTCGGCGGAGCTGGCGAAGCGGTACCGGCGGCTGGGCATCGAGGTGCTGACGTCGACGAAGGTGGAGTCCATTGAGGACACCGGCCGGGATGTGCGGGTCACGGTGTCCACTGAGGACGGTCAGCGGGTGCTGGAGGCCGACAAGGTCCTGCAGGCGATCGGGTTCGTGCCGCGGGTGGAGGGCTACGGCCTGGAGCGGACCGGGGTGCGGTTGACCGAGCGGGGCGCGATCGACATCGACGGGCGGTGCCGGACGAGCGTGCCGCACATCTTCGCGATCGGGGATGTGACGGCGAAGCTGATGCTGGCGCACGCGGCGGAGTCGATGGGGGTGATCGCGGCGGAGACCATCGCGGACACCGAGACGATGGAGCTGGACTACGTGATGATCCCGCGGGCCACGTACTGCCAGCCGCAGATCGCGAGTTTCGGGTGGACCGAGGCGCAGGCGCGGGAGCGCGGTTTCGACGTGAAGGTGGCGAAGTTCCCGTTCACCGCCAACGGGAAGGCGCACGGGCTGGGTGACGCGGCGGGCTTCGTGAAGATCATCAGTGATGCGGCGCACGGGGAGCTGCTGGGCGCGCACCTGATCGGGCCGGAGGTGACGGAGCTGTTGCCGGAGCTGACGCTGGCGCAGCAGTGGGATCTGACCGTGCACGAGGTGGCGCGGAACGTGCACGCGCACCCGACGCTGGGCGAGGCGGTGAAGGAGGCGATCCACGGCCTGGCCGGTCACATGATCAACATGTGAGGCGGGAGGGGTCCCGGGGCGGCTGTCCTATCGTGCTGGGGTGCCTCACGTGCTCAAGTTCGTTCTGGGATTCGCCTACCTCCAGGTGACGGCCGGTGCCGTCCTGGTGGTGACCGGCGTGGTCGAGGTCTTCGAGCGCCTGGGCCACGGTCAACGCGTCAGTGACGGGGTCGTCACGGGGATGACCGTGATCGGGGCGGTGGTCGCCGCGCTGCTGTGGGCGGCGATCGGGGTGACGCGCGGCCGGGAGTGGGGGCGGCAGTTCCTGATCGCGATGGAGGCGCTGGTGGGCCTGATCTCGCTGATCGGGGTGGTCAACGGCGAGCCGCTGGTGATTATCTTGCTGGCGATGGCGGGGTTCATGGTCTACGCGCTGTGCACCGCGTTCGTCAGGTCGTGGTTCGCGTATAAGGCGTACCACCGCCAGTTCTGAGGCTGCTAAGGTCGGTGCGTGCAGCGCGCTTTTGTGACGACGACGCCGGAATCCGTCCCGGCGCGCTGACCGTTGTCTGAAACGAAGCCCCGGGGCGAGTGCCCCGGGGTTTTTTCTCTGTGGTCACTCGCCTCTTTGTCCGCGAGGAGACCGCGATGCACGACCACCGCAAGCTCGGCCGTGAGCTGGACCTGTTCGACTCCGATCCGTTGGTCGGGGCGGGGTTGCCGTACTGGCTGCCGGACGGGGCGGCGGTGCGGCACGCCTTGGAGGAGTTCGTCCGTGGCCTGGAGCGGCGGGCCGGGTACCGGCACGTGTACTCGCCGGTGCTGGGCAAGCGGGAGCTGTACGAGCTGTCCGGGCACTGGTCGCACTACAGCGAGGACATGTTCCCGCCGATGGATCTCGGTGGTGAGCAGGTGGTGCTGCGGCCGAGCCTGTGCCCGCACCACGCGGTGATGTTCCGGGCGCGGCCGCACAGCTACCGGGATCTGCCGTTGCGGATGGCGGAGCTGGGCGGGATGTTCCGGGCCGAGCTCTCGGGTGTGCTCGGTGGGCTGAGCCGGGTGCGGGCGATCCAGCTCAACGACGCGCACGTGTTCTGCGCCCCGGACCAGGTCGCCGAGGAGGCGCGGGCGGCGTTGGAGCTGGTCCGGGAGGCGCACGCGGTGTTGGGGATCAAGCCGGTGCGGTACCGGTTGTCGTTGCCCGGCGCGGGCGGGAAGTACGTGGTCGATCCGGAGTTGTGGCGGCGGGCGGAGGCGGTGCTGCGCGAGGTTCTGTCCGATGTGGACTATGAGGCGGTGGAGGGCGAGGCGGCGTTCTACGGGCCCAAGATCGACATCCAGATCGCCGACGGCGCGGGGCGGGAGTCGACCCTGTCGACCGTGCAGGTGGACTTCCACCAGCCGCGGCGGTTCGGCCTGTCTTACGTGGGCCCGGACGGGGCGAAGCACCGGCCCGTGATGGTGCACCGCAGCATCATTGGCAGCCTCGAACGGGTGGTCGCGCACCTGATCGAGGTGCACGGCGGTGCTTTTCCGGCGTGGTTGGCGCCGACCCAGGTCGTGGTGCTGCCGGTGTCTGCGGCCGAGGTGCCGGATGCCGTCGAGTTCGCCCGGTCCACTGACTTGCGGATGGTGGTCGCGGGGCCGGAGCGGGGCAGTCTCGGTGCGCGGGTGCGGGCGGCGCGGCTGGTGCCGTTCCAGGTGGTGATCGGGGCGCGGGAGGCCGCGGCGGGTCAGGCGTCCGTGCGGTCGCGCGACGGCGAGAGATGGGATGCCGCGCCGGTCGCGGAGGTGCTGGCGCGGATCAGCTCAGCTGCCCGGCCCGGTGCAGGTGGTCGAAGATGATCTGGTCGACCGGGGCGACGCGGTCGCGGTCGGTGTAGCCGAGCCAGGTGATCTCCTCGATCTCGCTGCTCGGCGCGAGTACGCCGGTGAACTTGGCGGTGTAGCAGGTCATCCGGACTTCGACGCCCGGCGGGTGGCCGTGCGCCTGGGCCTGGAAGGTGCCCACGTGCACGGCGCTGGTGGGGTCGATGGTGACGGTCAGCTCCTCGGCGATCTCGCGCATCAGGGTCTGGATGTCGGTTTCGCCGGGATCGCGTTTGCCGCCGGGGAGGTAGAAGGTGTCCTTGCCGCGGGAGCGGGTGGACAGGACGCGTTCCGCTTCGAGGTGGATCCATGCGATCTTGTCGATGGTCATGCCCGCGATGGTAGGGACGGTGGACGGATGTCGGTGGTCGGCGCGCTGCAACTGGGTTCTTGTCTTTCCACTGCGGCAACTGTGGAGAAGGTCCTCGGTTACGAGGAGCGGCTGCGGGACTCCGGTGCGGCGCTGGTGGTGCTGCCGGAGGCGCTGCTCGGCGGCTACCCGAAGGGCTCGTCGTTCGGCACGCGCGTCGGGTACCGGTTGCCGGAGGGGCGGGCGGAGTTCGCGGAGTACTTCGCCCGCGCCGTCGACGTGCCGGGCCCGGAGATCGCCGAGCTGGCCGGGTTGTCCGCGCGCACCGGGGTGTCGCTGGTGGCCGGGGTGATCGAGCGGGCGGGCTCGACGCTGTACTGCACGGCGGTGTTCCTCGACCCGGCGGCGGGGTTGGTGGCCAAGCACCGCAAGCTGATGCCGACCGCGGCCGAGCGGTTGATCTGGGGCCAGGGCGACGGGTCGACGCTGCCGGTGGTGCCGACCGGGGTGGGCTTGGCGGGCGCGGTGATCTGCTGGGAGAACTACATGCCGTTGCTGCGGACGGCCATGTACGCCAAGGGGGTCCAGGTGTGGTGTGCGCCCACTGTGGACGATCGCGAGGTGTGGCAGTCCACGATGCGGCACATCGCCGTGGAGGGGCGGTGCTTCGTGGTGGGCGCGTGCCAGTACCAGGCCGCTCAGGCGGATGTGCCGGGTTCGCGGATCAACGGCGGCAGCGTGGTCGTGGGCCCGCTAGGTGAGGTGCTGGCGGGGCCGTTGACGGGGGAGGAGGGGTTGATCACCGCCTCCGTCGACGTCGCGTCGCTGGCGGGTGCCCGCTACGACTTCGACGTGACCGGCCACTACGCGCGCCCCGACGTTTTCACGCTCGCCGTCGACGAGACCCCGCGCTCCGCGGTGACGTTCAGGTCGCGGTGAACGTGTTGATCATGGTTGTTCCCCGCCGTCGACGGGGATGGCGACGCGGGTGACGAACTGCGCGGGCTCGGTGGTCCGCGGATCGGACAGGTAGGTCTCGCGGACCGGGCCCCGCGGTGTGTGGCCGTGCTCGTGAATCCACGCGAAAACCGCGTGGTAGGTCAGGGAAAGCTCCTCGAAGGGTCCACTGTGGATGATCACTGCGGCCGGGGTGGCCGGGAGGGTTTCGATCAGCACTCCGGGCGGTGACACCGGGGTCTGCACCGCGGCGGCGATCTCCAGCGTGGGTGTGAGGTCGACCGGGAACAGTCCGAGCGCCGGGCCCTGGACCTCGCCGACCGCGGTCATCAGGCGGGTGACGCAGTCGCCGTAGGTGCGGCCGATGTCCTCCGGCGTGCAGCTCCCGCGCTGCACGGCGAGGCGCAGCGCGGGTTCGTGGGAGAGGCTGATGTCCTTGCGCCCCAGTCCTTCCTTCATCAGCCTTTCGACACCGTGGAGCGCGGCGCGCTTGCGGCGGAGTTCGGCGTCGATGCGGTCGCGTTCACCGCGCAGCACGCGTTCGCGGGTCTCGTCGTCGCCCGCGAGGAGGTCGGCGATCGCCGGGAGTGGCACGTCGAGCGTGCGCAGCAGCCCGATCGTCAGCGCCGTGCGCGTCTGGTCGCGGGTGTAGTAGCGGTAGCCGGTGCTCGGGTCGACGTGGGCCGGGTGCAGCAGGCCGAGGTCGTCGTAGTGCCGCAGCTGCTTGACGCTGAGGCGGCAGAGCCGGGCGAAGCGGCCGATCGGGAACAGCTCGTCGGGCATGCGAGCAGTCTTCCCTCTCCCTTCACGATCGGCACACGTGAGTGGAACTCCACCCAACCCGCACTCCGCCCTTGCTCTCCACCCCCTCCCCGCAGCACCCTGAACCGGGGGCCCTTTCCCGTTTCGTACTCAAAGCCGCGAATTGGAGCGCTCTAAAGCCCGTTAAGAGTACGAAACGGGAGAACTCTGGGTAGGTCGGAGTGCTAGCGGGCGCGGAGGCGTTGGAGTTCGGCGAGGGTGCTCTCGCGGGTGGCGGCGATGAACTCGCGGAGCGCGCGGATGTGCTCGACGGGGACGTCGGCGAGGTCCTCGCGGGTGCGCGCGGCCAGGCCCGCGTAGTAGGCGTCGGCGCGGCGCAGGCCCTCCTCGGTGGGTTCGATGAGCACGCGGCGGCGGTCCTTGGGGTCGGGGACGCGGCGGACGCAGCCCGCGGCGTCGAGGCGGTCGACCATCCGGGAGGCCGCTCCGGGGCTGAGACCGACCCGCTCGGCGAGGACCCCGGGGGTGGCGGGGCCGTGGTGGTTGAGCGCGTGCAGGCAGTGCAGGTCCGAGGTGACCACGCCCATCCGGTCCGCGATCAGCGCGTTGAGCTGCACCAGGGCCACCGCCCAGTCCGGCATCGCGTCGATCACCTCGGTGATGAGCTCGTCCTTGTTCGTCATGTTGACACGACCCGATCGTCCAAATATGTTGCGTCACGCAATGTGTGCGTCATGCAATAAGTGTGCGGCGCCGGTCAAGTATCCCAGGAGGCTCGGTGGCCCTGGCGGTCATCCTGGTCGCGGCGTTCATGGACCTCATCGACGTCACGATCCTCAACGTGGTGCTCCCGGCCATCGAGGCCGACCTCGGCGCCACCCCCGCCCAGCTGCAGTGGATGGTCGGCGGCTACGCGCTCGCCCTCGCGGTCGGCCTGATCACCGGGGCCCGCCTCGGCGACCTGCTCGGGCACCGCCGGGTGTTCGTCGCCGGGCTCGCCGGGTTCGCGCTGGCCTCCGCGCTGTGCGGGCTCGCGGGCAGCGCGGGCGCCCTGATCGGGGCGCGCGTGCTCCAGGGGCTGCTCGCGGCGGTGATGATCCCCCAGGTCCTGACCCAGATCCAGCTCATGTACCCGCCGCGGCGCCGGGCCGCGCCGATGGCCGCCTTCACCGCGCTGTCCGGGCTCGCCGCCACCCTCGGCCCGATCCTCGGTCCGGCGCTGCTGGCCTGGGACCTGGGCGGGCTGGGCTGGCGGCTGGTGTTCTGGGTGAACGTGCCGATCGGACTGTTCGCCGCGGTCGCCGCCCGACGCCTGCTCCCGAAGGACCGGCCGGGAGCCGCACGGCGCCTTGACCTCGCGGGCCTGGTGCTCTCGGCGACGGGGCTGTTCCTGGTGCTCTACCCGCTCAACCACAACGGGCACTGGGAGCTGCTCGCCGCCGGAGCCGTGGTCCTGGCCGTGTTCGTCGTCCACGAACGCCGCGTCGCCGACCCGCTGGTGGACCTGTCGCTGCTGCGCGTCCGCTCCGTCTCCGGAGGACTGCTGCTCCAGCTGCTGTTCTTCGTGCCCACCATGGGGTTCTTCCTGGTGTACATGCTCCACCTGCAGAACGCGGCCGGGTTCGGCCCCACGCGGGCCGGTCTGATGATGCTGCCCTGGTCGGTCGCGGTCCCCGTGTTCGCCGGGCTCGCCGTCGCGGTGCTCATGCCCAGGATCGGCCGCGTCACCGTCCAAATAGGACTCATCGTGCTCGCGGCCGGGTTCGCGGTCATCGCCGCGCACCCGGAGGCGGTGTGGGGCCCGATCGTCGGCGGAGCCGGGATGGGCCTGATCATCGCCCCGCTCGCCCAGCTCACCCTCGGCGAGGTGCCCGAGACCGCGGCCGGATCGGCTTCCGGGCTCTACAACACCGTCGCTCAGCTCGCCGCGTCGCTCGGGGTCGCGATCATCGGCAGCCACTACGCGAGCACCTCCTCGCTCGCCTCCTCGCTCTGGCTGGGCGTCGCGCTGCTCGCGGTCGCCTTCGCAGCCACGTTCCTCCTGCCGCGCCGCGCCCCCGCCCGAGAGGTCATCCATGCCTGAGCAGGTCACCTATGTGCCCGCGCACGGTGCTTTCGCCTTGTGGGGAGCCGAAACCGCGGGGCGCCGCGTCACCTGCCGCCTCGCGGTCCCGCAGGGCGACCGCGTCGTGCCCGCTGACGTCGAGGTGAGCCTCGTCGAACCGGAGGCGCTGCCCGGCACCACCGCGTCGGCGCGGGCCTGGCGCGAAGCGGTCCGGCTGGTCGAGGAAGGCGCGGGCGACGACGCCTTCGCCGAGCTGGCCGAGCACATGCCGCCCGCCGCACACGCGATCCTCAACGCCGAGGAGACCGCGATCAGCTCGGCCGCCGCACTGCTTGACCGCTACCGTCGAGCAGCCGCGGCGCGCGCCAAGCTCGGGGCCATCAACGCCGAGCTGCGCCCGTACCAGGTGGACGGCGTGGCCTGGCTGCACTCCGTGCCGGGCGGGGGAGTGCTCGCCGACGAGATGGGCCTTGGCAAGACCCTCCAGGCGATCTGCCTGCTGGCCACCCGCGACGGACCGCACCTGGTGGTCTGCCCGACCTCGCTGGTCGGGAACTGGCGGCGGGAGCTCGCCCGCTTCGCGCCGGACACGCCCGTGCTCACCCACCACGGACCCAACCGGGAACTGCCCCTGCCGGTGCCGCCCCGCACGGTCGTGATCACCAGCTACAGCGTGCTCCGCTCCGACGACGAACTCGGCGCCGTCGACTGGGACACGGTCGTGCTCGACGAAGCCCAGCAGGTCAAGAACCCCGACACCCGGGCGAGCAAAGCCGCCGCGCGGCTGAGCGCGCGGCGAAGAGTGGCCATGACCGGCACCCCGGTGGAGAACCGGCTCGACGAACTGTGGGCGATCATGTCGCTGACCAACCCCGGACTGCTCGGCACGCGCGCCCGGTTCCGGCAGCGCTTCGGCACTCCCGTCGAACAACGCCGCTCCGCCACGGCCGCGGCCCGGCTCACCGCGCTGATCACGCCACACGTGTTGCGGCGCACCAAATCCGAGGTCGCCACCGACCTGCCGCCGAAGGTGTACTCGACGATCGCGTGCACCCTCACCGGCGAACAGGCCACGCTCTACCGCGACGCCGTCGACCGCGCCTTCACCGACGGGTTCGGTTCGGGCTTCCAACGCCGCGGCCGCGTGCTGGCGCTGCTCACCGCGCTCAAGCAGATCTGCAACCACCCGGCCCAGTACCGGCCCGACGACCTGCCGCTGACCGGGCGCTCCGGGAAGTTCGACCGCGCGACGGAAATGCTCACCGAGATCGTCGAGGACAACGACCGGGCCCTGGTGTTCACCCAGTACCGGGCCATGGGGGAGCTGTTGGCGCGACACCTCGGCGACCAACTCGGCGGACCCGTTCCGTTCCTGCACGGCGGACTCGCCGCGACACAGCGCGACGAGCTCGTGCGCGCCTTCCAACACGACGACGACGCGCCACCGGTGCTCCTGCTGAGCCTGCGCGCCGCCGGATTCGGCCTCAACCTCACCCGCGCCGGACACGTCATGCACTACGACCGCTGGTGGAACCCGGCCGTGGAGGAACAAGCCACCGACCGCGCCCACCGCATCGGCCAGACCCGCCCGCTCACCGTGCACACCCTGGTCACCGGCGGCACCGTCGAAGACCACATCGCCCACCTGCACGAGAACAAGCGCGCGCTCGCCGACGCCGTCACCGGCGCCGAAACCGCACTGGCCGACCTGACAGACGACCAACTCCACGAAGTACTCGACCTCGGAGCCCTGAGTTGACCCAACCCGAGTTCGGCGCCACCCCCTGGGGCAGAGCATGGGTCCGCGCCGTCGAATCCACCGCGGTCACCCGGCCGAACCCGTTGCTGCCCAAGGCACGCAGCCTCGCCCGCAACAACGCAGTCACCGACCTGCACACCGAACCCGGACGC
The DNA here is from genome assembly GCF_024213555.1 of Allokutzneria sp. A3M-2-11 16. Lineage (GTDB taxonomy): Bacteria > Actinomycetota > Actinomycetes > Mycobacteriales > Pseudonocardiaceae > Allokutzneria. The sequence goes on from NZ_JANAVO010000005.1 coordinate 48,933, forward strand.
ATCACCGCCACTGTCTCCGGGCACACCGTCCACATCGGACTTCCACTGTGGACACAAGCACCGCGGGGCGTCGTCGCCGACCACACCGGTGACCTCCCCGACGAGCTCGCCGACGCACTCGCGGTCGCCGTCCCGCTCGCCGAACAACACACCCACTGCGGCTGCACCGCGCGGACCCCGCACTGCGCGCACGTGCTCGCCACCCTCTACACCCTCGCCCAACGCGTCGACGAACGACCCGTGCTCGCCGTGACCCTGCGGTACCCGCTCACTGCGCCAATCGACCCGGATTGGATTCCCCTTGAGGCGATCGACGTTGCGACCTTCTACGGCGACTGAAACCCTTTCGGCATGTCGGCGAACATCGCGCGTTTCCGTGCCGAGATCCCCGAGGCGGCACTGGCCGACCTGCGGAGGCGGCTGACCGAGACCCGCTGGCCCGAAGCCGAGACCGTCGACGACTGGTCCCAGGGCGTGCCCCTCGGCTACCTCCGCGAACTCTGCGAGTACTGGGCCGACAAGCACGACTGGCGCGCCGCCGAGGCCCGGCTCAACTCCTTCCCCCAGTACCGCACCGACATCGACGGGCTCGGCATCCACTTCCTGCACGTCCGCTCCCCGCACCCGGACGCGACACCCCTGCTGCTCACCCACGGCTGGCCCGGCTCGGTGTTCGAGTTCCTCAAGGTCATCGGCCCGCTGACCAACCCGGCGGACGGGGCCGACGCCTTCCACGTCGTGTGCCCCTCCCTGCCCGGCTACGGTTTCAGCGACAAGCCGTGGAAGAGCGGGTGGACCGTCCACCGCATCGCCACCGCCTGGCTCGAGCTCATGGACCGCCTCGGCTACACCCGCTTCGGCGCGCAGGGCGGGGACTGGGGCACCAGCATCACCACGAGCATCGCCCAGCAGGCGCCCCAGCGAGTCATCGGCATCCACCTCGCCCCGCCGCTCGCCCCGCCCGACCCGGCCACTCTCGACGAGCTCACCGACGCCGAACACGCCGCCATCGACGACCTCAAGCGCTCCCAGAAGACGGAGGACGGCTACTCCGTCCAGCAGGGCACCAAGCCGCAGACCCTCGGCTACGCGCTCACCGACTCCCCGGCCGGGCAGTGTGCCTGGATCTTGGAGAAGTTCCGCACCTGGACCGACTGCGACGGCGAACCCGAACGCGCACTCACCCGCGACGAGATGCTCGACAACATCACCCTGTACTGGCTCACCGGCACCGCGGCCTCCTCAGCGCGCCTGTACTGGGAGAGCATCGCCGAGATCCAGCGGACCTTCACCGAACCCACACCGTCCACAGTGGACGTCCCAGTGGGTGCGGCGATCTTTCCAGGGGAGATGCTGCGCCCCTCCCGGCGCTGGGCCGAACGGCGGTTCACCGACATCCGCCAGTGGAGCGAAATGCCCCGCGGCGGCCACTTCGGCGCCTTCGAGCAGCCGGAGCTCTTCGTCGACGACGTCCGCTCCTTCTTCCGCCTTCTCCGCTGAACCCCGCGCGCCGCACTACCGCCCGCACTACACTCACACCCATGCGCCCCACCCCGCGCCCCCTCTCAACGTGGGCCGGTGTGGTCCAAACCAATCCCGTTTCGTACTCATAGCGGGGAAGAGAGCGCTCTCAAATCCGGCTAAGAGTACGAAACGGGAAAAGACGGCTGCGCTCATGAGGAGGGTGGGGTGGTGGGGAGGGCTCGCCGCTGACGGGAGGGCCTAGCCCACGACGGGGAGAACGGCGCGGAATGCGCGGAGCAGGGGGCGGTCGTCGTCGCGGCGCCACGCCAGGGCGAGCGTGGACGGGCTCAGCCCGCGCACAGGGCGTGTGACGATCCCGTCGCGCGTCACTAGCACCGCGTTCCCCTCCGCCACCAAGCACACGCCCAGCCCCGAGGTCAACGCCTCCACCGTCTCCTCGGTCGACGCGATCTCCCCGCCGATCACCGCGGGCAGCCCGCCGCGCGCGTCCACGGCCAGCCAGTGATCGCGCGCCGGGCCGCTGGCCTTGGGCAGCGCGAGGAACGGCTCGTCCAACAGGTCGGCGAAGTCGATCTCCTCCCGCGCCGCCAGCGGATGCGTCTGCGGCAGCGCGACGAGCCGGGGCTCCACCGCGACCGGCACCCACTCGAAGCGCTCGGGCTCGGTCAACGGCAGCCACACGAACGCCGCGTCGGTGCGCTGCCGGTCCTCCGCGTCCAGCCCGGCCGTGATGTCCTCCCAGCCGACCTGCTTCAGCACCAGGCGCACACCCGGCGCGGCCTCGGCGAAACGCGCGCGGATCGCGGGCAGCAGACCCCGGCCCAGTCCGGTGCTCATCCCGATCACGAGGGTTGCCGACGAATCCGCCGCCACTGACGCGAGCACGTCCTCGGCGCTGCTCCACGCCGCCAGGACCTCGCACGCGGCGGGCAGCAACGCGCACCCGGCCGGGGTGAGCTGGACACCGCGGCGGCCGCGCACGAACAACGGCGTCCGCAACTGCGCCTCCAACGCCCGGATCTGCTTGGACAGCGCGGGCTGGCTGACATAGAGCGCCTCGGCCGCCTCGGTGAAGTGCAGGTGCTCGGCGACGGCGACGAAGTAACGCAACTCCCGCAGGTGCACGTCCATGCCCATTGGTTATCACGGCAGGTCTTGGACGGGAAACGTCGTTCGACCGCACAGTTGTGCAGACCCACCGACGAGGAGGAACCGTGAGCAACAACAGGGTGTGGCTGGTGACCGGCGCGGGAAGCGGCTTCGGGCGCGCGATCGTCGAGGACGCCATCGCCGCGGGCGACATCGTCGTCGCCACCGCCCGACGGCCCGAGGCGCTGGAGGACCTGGTCTCCGCGCACGTGGACCAGGTCGAAGCCCTCGCGCTGGACGTCACCGACCCCGACGCGATCGCCGCGGTCGTCGCCGACGTGCAGGCCCGCTACGGCCGGATCGACGTGCTGGTCAACAACGCCGGACGCGGACAGGTCGGCGCCGCGGAGGAAACCACGGAGGCGGAACTGCGGGCGCTGTTCGACCTGCACGTGTTCGGCCCCGCGGCCCTGGTGCGCGCGGTCCTGCCGGGCATGCGCGCCCGGCGCGGCGGAGCGATCGTGCAGATGTCGTCGATGGGCGGCCAGGTCGCCTTCCCCGGCTTCTCCGCTTACTGCGCAACGAAATTCGCGCTGGAGGGCTTCTCCGTCGCCCTGGCCGCCGAGGTCGCGCCACTGGGCGTCAAGGTCCTGATCGTCGAGCCCGGCGCGTTCCGGACCTCCTTCTCCGGCTCCGGCCTGGTGGAGAGCGCCGAACTACCCGACTACCGCGACACCGTCGGCCCGACCCGTACGATGATCAAGAGCATCGACGGCACGCAGCCGGGTGACCCGGCCAGGGCCGCGGCGGCGATCCGCACCGCGCTCGACGCCGAGACCACGCCGCTGCGGCTGCCGCTGGGCGAGGACGCCGTCGACGCCGTGCTGGAACACCTGCGTTCGACCGGCGAGGAACTGCGGGAGTGGGAGAAGGTGGCCCGCTCCACCGCGTTCTGAGCCAACGCCGAGGTGCCTGGCGCGTCCTAGGAGAAAAGCAGGCACAACCGACGAGGTGGTGATCACGTGCTCATCGATCAGGGCCTGCCCTGGTTGTGCGCGCGAGTGGTGGGTGGCTGCGGTGCGCCACCGATGACGGGGCACCGGGGGCACCGGTGGCTCGAACGGGGACACGCGGCGGTGGCAGCGCCGAGGTCACTAGGGTTGATCACGTGAAGTGGCGACGTGGTGGCTGGGAGCGGGTGCCCGCTCCGTCCTCAGCAGCAGAGACCTCCGTGGTGAACCCGCAGCGCCCGCCGACGATGAAGATCGCGGTGCCGGACCGGGTCCTGGCCCTGCAGCCGGGGGCGGTCGACCTCGACTTCGGGGTGTCCGGGGCGCGGTGGCTGATGCTCGGCGGCGGGATCTCCGGATTCGTCGCCGTGGTCTGCGCCGCCATCCTCACCGATGGCGAGACGCACCCGTGGATCTGGTTGTGGCAGATCGTCTCCGGCGCGGCGTTCCTGTGGTTCGTCAGCAGCGCCCGCGCCTCGCTGCGCGGCCGCGGCCTGATCGTGGACCGGCGGGCGCTGTGGTGGCGGGCCGAGGGAACGCTGCACGCCGTGCCGTGGCGGGAGATCGGCGCGGTCGGGATCAGCTCCCGCCCGCTGCTGGACCGCGCCAGCGTGGTGCGCCCGGACCAGCGCATCGGCCTGGAGGTGTTCCCGGCCGACCCGGCGTTCCCGGCGCGCTACCCGCAGCTGGACCGGTGGCGGGTCGACGAGCCCCCGCCGCGCGAGGGCCTGCCCGCCACCCGGTACCGGTTCCCGTTGCCGCCCGCGGGCAGGCTGCCCGGCAAGGTCGAGGACGCGGTGCAGGACGTGGCCGCCAACGCCTGGGTCGGCCGCTACCGCATCGAGTCGCCGGTCTCGGCGTGACCACCTGATCCGGAGCGGATCAGCGCCCGAGCTTGTCCGCCGCCTCGCGCTGGCGGCGGGCAACCTCGTCGGTGAACCCCACGATGGCCCGCAGCGTGTCGTCGTCGTAGTCGGCGCACAGCTCGGCCACCGTGTCGAGGTAGTCCTTGAGCAGCGCGTTCGCGCCGTGCCGCCGGTCCCGGTGCACCTCGACCAGCAGCCGCCTGCGGTCCTGCGGGTGCGGGGTCCGGCGCGCGAAGCCCTTCTCCTCCAACCGGTTGATCAGCCCGGTGATCGACGCGGGCGCCAGCCCGCACCGCCGGGACAGCTCCCCGGGGGTCAGCGCGCCGCTGTTCTCCAGCAGTTCCAACGCCTTCTCCTCGACGGGGGAGAGCCCCTGCTTGTCGGCGACGGCGGAGTGGAGGGTCACCGCGGCGGCGGTGAGCCGCCTGCCCGCGGCGAGGACCTGATCTACGAGCTCGTCCCGACTGTTGGCCACGATCATGATCATATCGACATATTCGTTCGGCGAACGAAATTAAAGCGCAACCGGTTGCGCGTGCGCGCGGCGCGGAGTTGGGGGTGGTTTGAGACGGCTTCAGGGTGGGTCGGGGGTACTTGAAGACGGGGGAACCAGCAGTGCTGGTAATGATAATCGGTGTCGGATAGGGTGGTCGGGTTCCGTGGTGGAGGGGAGTGCGCAGTGATCGTTCCCGGGGTGGTCTCGGTGACCTTCCGGCAGTTGTCCGTTCCCGAGATCGTGCGGCTGACCGCCGACGCCGGGCTCCGCGCGATCACCTGGGGCGGCGACGTCCACGTGCCGGTCGGCGACCTCGCCGCCGCCGAGCGCGCCCGGTCACTGACCGGCGACGCGGGGCTGATCGTGGAGGGCTACGGCTCCTACTACAAGGCCGGGGAGTCCGAGCCCGCCGCGTTCGCCGACGCCCTGCGCACCGCCGTCGCGCTAGGCGCGCCAGTGATCCGGGTGTGGGCGGGTGTGACCGGAGCCGCCGACACCGACCCCGCCCGCCGCGCCGCCGTGACCGAGGACCTGCGGCGGTGCGCCGACCTCGCCGCCGTGCACGGCACCCGGGTCGCGGTGGAGTACCACGTGGAGACGCTGACCGACGACATCGACTCCGCCACGCGGTTGTTCGACGAGGTCGACGCGCTCGTGCCGTACTGGCAGCCCAAGGAAACCCCCGAGGTGGACGCGTGCGTGAAAGAGGTGCGGTCGCTGCTGCCGAAGCTGCGTACCGTGCACGCTTTCTCGTGGGGCCCGGACGGGTTCACCGAGCGGTTGCCGCTCGCCGACCGCGCCGACCTGTGGCGGCCGGTACTCGCTGAGCTGAACGCGGACGGGCAGGACCGGTTCGTGTTGCTGGAGTTCGTTCCCGACGACTCCGTCGAACAGTTCCGAAGCGACGCCGCGGCGCTGCTGGGTTGGTCCGCTTCCGGCATTTGATCCGGTTCGGCGTGAAGTAGGCTTCACCATTCCCGCGCGGGGGATGAGCGTGCCGCCGGACGCGCTCGGCCCAGCGGCGGCGACCTGCCGACGGCGCTGGTGGCGGGGTGCGCCGCAGCCTGAAAACAACAGTTTGACTTGTGGGTAAATATCCCTGGTTACTCGCTCCGATAATCTCCATATCTATTGCAGTTGTGTGCACGGACATTTTCTGAGTATACGATCCCCATGTCGCAATAAAAGAGCTTTGCGGGTGGGCGATCTTGTTCCGACTTCTCGGTCGCCTTACTCGGTGCTGTGTCCAAGCCATCACTGCGTATGAACTAGCGAGGTTATCCGTGAGCGCAGTACACATCGCCCAGACGAAGCCGGTAGCCTCGAAGGACGTCGAGGCCAACCTCACGCAGCTGGAGTACCTGGCGCTGAACAGCTCCATGAACCTGGCTGACGGCCACGCCCGCCAGCTCCTCACCCCGACCCAGGCGGCGATCATCGACGACCTGCCGTCGATCTTCCGGGAGTCCGAGACGACCCCCGTCGAGGAGCTGGAGATCCGCGCCCACCAGGCGTTCTTCGGGGTGCTCGGGCAGCACTCCTATCCCGGGTCGGACGGGCGCGTGCTGGCCTGCTACTCGTCCTCGGTCGCGATGGAGATCCTGTCGCGCTCGCTGGTGACCAGGATCGACCGGATGGCGCTGGTCCACCCGACCTTCGACAACATCCCGGACATCCTGCGCGGCGTCGGCATCGAGCTCCTCCCGCTGGAGGAGGACGTGCTGCACGGCGGCGACCTCGGCCCCGGGCTGCTGGGCTCCGTCGGCGCCGTCTTCGTCACCACGCCGAACAACCCCACCGGCCGCGTCGTGCCCGAGGACCGCCTGCGCCGCCTCGCCGAGGAGTGCCGCGAGCACGACGTCGTGCTCTGCCTGGACACCTCCTTCCGCGGCTTCGACATCTCCGCGCAGTACGACCACTACGCGGTGCTGGAGGCCAGCGGCTGCCGCTGGGCGGTCGTGGAGGACACCGGCAAGCTGTGGCCGACCCTGGACCTCAAGATCGGCTGGCTGGTCACCTCGGCCAACCTGGGCCTGCCCACCGGCAAGATCTACTCCGACATCCTGCTCGGGGTCTCGCCGATGATCCTCACCCTGGTGCGGCGCTTCGCCGAGGACGCGGCCGACGGCGGCCTGGCCGACCTGCAGAAGTTCATCCAGAACAACCGCACCCTGCTGCGCACCGCCCTGGACGGGGTGCCCGGCGTCCACTTCCCGGACCTGCACAGCCGGGGCAGCGTGGAGCGCGTCCACACCGGCACCCGCTCCTCGATGGACGTGTGGTCGGGGCTGCGCGACCGGGGCGTGTACGCGCTGCCGTGCCACAAGTTCCACTGGGCCGACCCGGCGGGCGGGGACACCACGCTGCGCATCGCGCTGGCGCGCTCCACCGAGTCGCTCACCGACTGCGCCAAGATCATCCGCGAAGTCCTGCTGGACCGCTGATGACCACCGTCGAGGCCGGGTCCCACAGTCGCAGGTGGACGCCGGAGGTGGTCCAGGGCGGGGAACCGGCCGAGCCGTACAACCTCGGCCCCGGCTACCTGGACCAGGAACTGCTGCCGGTCGGCCTGATGCGCGAGGCCTACACCGCGGCGCTCGCCGAGTACGGCTCGGCGGCGCTGGGCTACGGCCTCGACAACGGCGCGCTGGACCTGCGGGCCGCACTGGCCGCCCGAGTGTCCACAGTGGATGGAATCGCGTGCGCCGCGGAGCAGGTGCTCGTCACCGCGGGCACGACCCAGGCGCTGAACCTGGTGTGCACGGCGCTGGCGGCACCCGGAGACCGGGTGCTGCTGGACCCGCACTGCTACGACCTGGGCAAGCAGATCTTCACCGACGCCGGGCTGGTCCCGGTCGCCGTCCCCGGCGACGCCGACGGGATGGACCCCGCCGCACTGGAGCGGGCGCTGCGCGGCGGGCGCACCGGATTCGTCTACCTGAACCCGACCTTCCACAACCCCACCGGCATCGTCGTGCCCCGGCACCGGCGCGCGGAGCTGGTCCGGGTCGCCACCGGCGGCGGGGTGCTCGTGGTGGAGGACGACGCCTACGCGGAACTGGGCCTGGACGGGACCCGCACACCGCCCTCGCTGGCGGCCCTCGCCGGCTACGAGGGGGTGGTCCGCCTCGGCTCGTTCGCGAAGACGCTGGCCCCCGGGTTGCGGCTCGGCTGGTTGCAGGCCTCGACCGGGCTGGCCGAGCGGCTGGTCACACGGGGGTCCTTCGTCAGCGGCGGCTGCCTCAACCACACCACCTCGCTCGCGGTCACCGCGCTGCTGCTGGACGGCGGGTACGACCGCCACCTGCGGTGGCTGCGGGCCCAGTTGGCCGCGCGCCGGGACGCCCTCGCCGAGACGCTGCGCGCCCGGCTGCCCGAGGAGATCGACTTCGCCCTGCCGGGCGGCGGTTTCTTCCTGTGGCTGCGCGCCCGCGGTGAGGTCGCCGAGGCCGACCTGGTGGGGGCCGCGAGCCGGGCGGGCGTCGCCGTCGCGCCCGGCTCGCGGTTCGGGTCCTCCTCGGGCGTGCGCGTGCGCCTGGCCTACAGCTTCACCTCGCCACAGCGGCTGACCGAGGCCGCCTCCCGGCTCGGCGCCGCGTGGCGGACGATTCTCGCCTAGGAGTTCCATGAGCCCGCACGGTTACAGCCTTCCGTTGTCCCCCAACGGTTTGTCCTCGATGATCACTCCGCCGCCGTGGCACTTCGCCGGTGAGGTGATCATGGTCGACTACCGCGTCGACCCCGAGCGCGCCGCGTCGTTCCTGCCGCCCGGGCTCACCTTGGGGGCTGATCCCGGCGCCGCGGCCGCCGTGTTCGCGGAGTGGAACTGGTGCTCGGACGATTCCGCGGAGCTGGCGGAGCCTCAGCGCTGCCAGTTCGCCGAGTTCCTGATCTTCATCGCCTGCGAGTACCAGGGCCGCCCGCTGGCGCGCTGCCCCTACGCGTGGGTGGACAAGTCCGTGCCGATGATGCGCGGGTGGGTGCAGGGCATGCCCAAGCAACTCGGCTCGATCCACCAGACTCGCCCCAAGCTCGTCGGCCGCACCGGGCCAACGCCGGGTTCAGGAGGTCGTTACGACGGCACCCTGTCGGTCAACGGCCGTCGCGTCGTCGAGGCCACCGTGACCTCTCAGGACGTCCTCGCCGAACCGCCGCTGCTGCACAACATTCCCTTGGTGCACACCAAGACCTCGCCCGCGTGGATCGACGGCGAGCAGCCCGTTTCGCAGCTGGTGACCTCGCGGGTGGACGGCGTGGAATTCTCGCCGATCCGCACCGGCCCGGCTTCGCTGCGCTTCCACGACATGATCGACGCCGACTTCGCGGGCTTGGCTCCGGTGTCCGTGGGTGCCGGCTACACGTTCCACTACGCCGAAACCCTCCACGGCGGCACCCTGCTCACCTGAGTGCGAGCGGGGCGCGGCGGCCGCGTGAACGCTACTGGGGGATTGGCCCACGCGGCCGCCGGGGAGCCCTGCAGGGACCCTGCTCCAGTCAAGCAAGGCACCCGGCGCGCGTCGTCAGTGCTGGGTGGGAGGAGCGGTACGCAGCTGGCTGTACCTCCACGTGGACGACACCCCCCGGTGGGATGTACTCCGCTACGCCGCGGGGGAGTCGACCGCCACTCCACAGGCGTAGTCACCAGGCGTAGTCAGCCCAGGTCCGCACTCCGGCTCAGAGTTCCCCGGTCTTCAAGTACCCCCTACCCCGCCCCCAGGTGTCCGTAACCGCCCCCAACCCCGCGCCGCCGACGGGGTTGGGGGCGGTTTGAGACTGCTGGGGCGGGGGTCCGTCGTACTTGAAGACTGCCCAACGTGGAATGGGTGATCTTCCGGGGCGGGTGTGCGAGATTGGTCCGCGTGACTGCCACGATGCTCGCCGGACGGCTCGACCTGATCACCAAGCGCTTCGCGGTGGAGGAGGTCCCCGTACCGCGACCGGCGCCGAACGAGGCCCTGGTCGCCGTGCGCGCCTCCGGGGTCTGCCTGTCCGACCTGCACCTCATCGCGGGCGTGTTCAACCCCTCGCGCACCGACGCGACGACGGTGACCCTCGGCCACGAGATCGCCGGGGTGATCGAGGCGGTCGGCGCGGACGTGCCGGACCGGCTGCGGGTCGGCCAGCGCGTCGCGCTCCAGGCCGGGCAGTCCTGCGGCGGCTGCGACAACTGCGTGCGCGCGCTGAGCCCGTGCCTGAACGTGCTCACCCGCGGCGTGGACTACGACGGGGGCTGGGCGGAGTACACAGTCGCCCGCCACGACACAGTCGTCCCGATCCCCGACAGCCTCCCGTTCGAGCAGGCCGCGATCATCCCCGACGCGGTCTCCACCCCGTTCGCCGCGATCGTGACGACCGCGCAGGTCAAGGTCGGCGAGTCGGCGGGCGTGTGGGGTATCGGCGGGCTCGGCACGCACGCCGTGCAGATCCTCCGCCTGGTCGGCGCGGCCCCGATCATCGCGATCGACCCGAACCCGGCGGCCCGCGAGCGCGCCCTCACCTTCGGCGCCGACACCGCCCTGAATCCGCTCGACGAGGACTTCGCCGGGCAGCTCCGCGCGGCCACCGGCGGCAAGGGCCTGGACCACGCCTTCGACTTCGCCGGAGCCGGAGCCGCGCGCACGCAGGGCGTGAAGTCCTTGGCACGCAATGGGAAACTCGTACTCGCCGGGCTCACGCCGGAGCAGCTGGAAGTGCCGCACAGCATCGTCTTCTGCTACGAACAGCAGCAGGTGCTCGGCCACTACGGCTCGCTCCCGCAGCACGTGGAGGACCTGATCGGGCTCGCGGGGCACGGGCGGCTGGACTTCTCCCGGTCGATCACCGACCGCATTCCCCTCGCCGAGGCCGACCGTGCGGTGAAGCAGTTGCACGACAAGGTCGGCGACCCGATCCGCCTCGTCCTCACCCCGTAAGCAACAAGGTCTTCCCGAGCGCGTCGCGGGACTCGATCGCGGCATGCGCGTCCGAAACCGAACCGCTGGACGCGCCGTGCACGGAGAACCGCCCGCCGCGCCGGAGCAAAGCGAACGCCGCACGCCCGATCTCGCCGCCGACACCGTCGAAGACGACGTCCACGGGCCCGATCCCCGCAGTCCAGTCCACTGTGGAGTAATCGACCACCGCGTCCGCGATGAGCGACTTCACCGGCGCCGCGGCCTGCTCGGCGAACGACCCGGTCATTCCCGGATCGGCGAGCACGCGTCGGCCGAGCCACCCCGTGTCGACGCGCTTGCCGGTCGTGATCACCACGCCCGCCACGATGCCGCCGGGCACGTAGGGCGGCTCGGGCACCTCGTGCCATTTGTCCACGCCACGCCGGATTTGGGTTTCCACGAAGGTGATCCCGGCGACGGCGACCTTCACGACCACCTCACCCACGCCCGCGGAAGGGGCCTGGGCCTCACCGGGAACCAGCACCTCGGGACCGCCGAACCGCGTCAGTTCCACAACTCGCATGACCCGAGTCTTCAACCTCAACTCGGGTTCAGGTCAACCTCGCGCGGAGAAACGACGCCGTCGCGGCGTCGGCGGGGAAGAAGGACTCGACGGACAGCTCCGCGACGGTGATGTCCAGGGCCGTGCCGAAGGTGGACACCGTGCTCAGCAGGCTCAGCTCCGCACCCGCGTGCCGGACCCGCAACGGCACGAACACCTCGCCGGTGTCGGGCACCTCCACCTCCGGCTCGTCGCACGGGTAGTCGCGCAGCTCCGCGAGCAGCGAGGCGACCTCGGCGTCCCCGCTGACCGCGACCTCCCTGGCGAGGCGGCCCAGCAGGTGCGCCCGCCACTGGCCGAGGTTCACGATGCGCGAGGCCATGCCGTCCGGATGCAGACTGATCCGCAGCGCATTCGGTTGTCCCGCAAGCAGATGCGGTGCGATGTCATCGGTGAACAACGAGCTGGCCGCGTTCGCCTCGACCAGGTTCCACCGGCGATCGACGGCCACCGAGGGATACGGCTCGTGCGCGGCGAGGACCTGGCGCACCGCCGCCTGGACCGCGCTCAGCCGCGGTGAATCCAGTGCGCTCTCCCGATAAGCGGGCGCGAACCCCGCGGCGAGCAGCAGCCGGTTGCGCTCGCGCAGCGGCACCTCCAGCTGTTCGGCCAGCCGCAGCACCATGTCGCGGCTCGGCGCGGACCGCCCCGTCTCGACGAAGCTCAGGTGCCGCGCGGAGATGTCGGCGCGCAGCGACAGGTCCAACTGCGACAACCGGCGCCGCCCGCGCCAGTCCCGCAACAGTTCGCCAACCGGAGTGCTCATGCCCCGAGCTTAAGCGGGGGAGCCATTACCCGCGGGGTAATCGACACCACGACCTCCTCCGGTCGATTGTTGTTCCACACCAACCGAAGGAGACCGCAGTGACCGACATCGCCGCACGCTACATCGCCGTCTGGAACGAGACCGACGCGGTGCGGCGCAGGCAGCTCGTCGACGAGCTGTTCACCGAGGACGCCACCTACACCGACCCGCTGGCCGACGTCACCGGGCGGGACGGCATCGACGCGCTGATCGCCGGGGCGCAGCAGCAGTTCGCCGGACTGGCCTTCACCGCGCCCGCCGAGGCCGACGCGCACCACGACATCGCCCGCTTCCACTGGCACCTCAACGCCCCCGGCGAGGTGGAGCCGGTGGCGATCGGCTTCGACGTGGTGCGCGTGAGCGGCGACCGGATCAGCTCGGTGCTGGGGTTCCTGGACCGGGTCCCCGGCTGAGCCGCGCCATCTCCTCGGCGGAGAGCTTGATCCGCGCCGCCTCCACGTTCTGCTCCAGGTGCTCCGGATCGCCCGTGCCCGGGATCGCCAGCACGTGCGAACCCCGGTGCAGCGTCCACGCGATCATGACCTGCGCCGGGGTCACCCCGTGCGCCGCGGAGATCTCGGCGAGGGTGTCCTCCGGCGCGGCGCGGTCGACGGAGAAGAACGGCACGAACGCGACGCCCTGCTCACCGCACAGGTCGAGCAGGGCGTCGTCCTCACGCGCCCCCAGCCCGTACAGGTTCTGCACGCACACCACCGGCGCGATCGCGCGCGCCTCGGCCAGGTGCTCGGCGCCGACGTTGGAGATCCCGAGGTGCCGGATCAGCCCCTCCTGGCGCAGCTCGGCCAGCACGCCGAACTCCTCGGCGATCGAGCCGGTGCCGCGCTCCAGACTGGCCCCGATGCGCAGGTTCACCACGTCGAGGTGGTCGACGCCGAGCTGGCGCAGGTTCTCCTCCACCTGCCCGCGCAGCTGCTCCGGCCGCGCCCGGTGCCACTCGCCCGAGGGGTCGCGGCCGGGTCCGACCTTGGTCGTGATCACCAGGTCCGACGGGTACGGGCGGAGCGCGGAGTTGATCAGCTCGTTCGCCGACAGCAGCGGCGAGAAGTAGAAGGAAGCGGTGTCGATGTGGTTCACGCCGAGCTCCACCGCGCGCCGCAGCACCGAGATGGCCTGGTCGCGGTCGAGCGGGCGGGTGGTCAGGCGCATCGCGCCGTAGCCGAGCCGGTTGACCGTGTGGTCGCCCAACTCCCATGTGGACGTCGTCATGGTGCCCAGCCTGCGCCCGGTCCGGCGGTCACGCCGCCGATCGGCAACTTCCTGCCACACTGGGTTCATGACCAGCACGATCGTCCGGAGCGAGGAAGCGCTCTTCGCGCGCACGGCGCACCTGTTCGCCTCGGCGACCGAGGTCGCGTGCGCCGCCGACGACCTCAACACCTGGGCGAGCTCGCGACCGCGGCCCCGCCCCCAGCTGCACGGGGACAAGCGCGTCCGCAAGATGTACCGCCCCGGGGTGCTGCTCGACCCGACGTCGGCCGCCCACCTGCGCGAGCTGGACCGGGTCGGCGTCGACGTCCGGATCAGCCCCGACGAGATCAACGAGACGATCATCCTCGACCGCCGCCTCGTGATCCTGGCGGGCGAGCTCGTCGGCGGGTCGCGGGAGTTCAGCGTGTTCGACAGCCCCGACGTGGTGCGCAGCGTGTCCACGCTGTTCGAGGCCGCGTGGCGGGTGGCGAGCCCGCTGGCGGCCTACGAGGTGCGCTTCGCCGAGCTGCGGGCGCTCGCGCCGAAGCTGCTGGACGTGCTCGCCTCCGGCTGCAAGGACGAGACGGCGGCGCGGCGGCTCGACCTCGGCGTGCGCACCTACCGGCGGCGGGTGGCCGAGCTGATGGCGGCGCTCGGCGCGACGTCCCGGTTCCAGGCCGGGGTGCGGGCCCGCGAGCTCGGGCTGGTGTGATCATCCGGGTACGGTTGCCCGGTGTTCGCGGGGCTCGACAAGATCGACTGGTTATCGCTGGAGCACGCGTACGGACCCGCGGAGGACGTCCCGGAGATCCTGCGCGGCCTGGTTTCCGCCGATCCCGGGGCCCGCGAGCTGGCCTATGAGGACTTCGCCGACGTCCTGCACCACGGCGGCGACGTGTACGAGCCGACCGCGCTGGCCGTGCCCTTCCTGCTCGAAGCCGTGTGCGCCGCGTCGACCCCGCGGCGGCACGATCTGCTGAACCTCCTCGCCAGCGTCGGTGGCGTCGACGAGACCGGCCTCAACATGTGGGCGCCGGAGGATCCCGACCCCTATGACAACCACCGGCACACCGCAACCGCCCGCGCGTCGATCGGCACGGCGCTCACCAGGCTCATCGCGCTGTTCGACGACCCCGATCCTGAAGTCCGCCGTGCGCTCCCCGCGGTCCTCGTCGTGTGCCAGGAGCATTGGGGTGCAACGATTTCCGTGCTTCGGCAACGCCTGACCGCCGAGTCCGATCCGCACGCGCGCGCGGCGCTGGTGCGGGCGGTCGGCATGATCGCGCCGCACCTCGACGACGAGACCGCGCTCGACGAGATCCTGGCGTGGATCGCCGAGCGCGCGGCCGACCACGACAGCCCGATCGTCCAGCTCCGCGCACTGGCGACGCTCGCGGAAGTCGATCCCGGCGCTCTGCCCGCCAACGTCGCCGAGGTCGCGATCGCCGCCGTCGACGGTGCCGACGTCGGGCACCTGGTCCGTTCGCTGGACACGGCGCTCAGTGGTCGCGTCGCCGAGCGAACCGCGCTCATGATCGAGCTGCTTTCCTTTCCCAGCAAGGAAATCCGTCGCCTGGGCAGCTCGCTCGCCCGCGGGCTCGTCCGGGAGTGGCGCGGAGACCACAGCGAGCTGGCCCGGCGCGTCGGCGACCTCCTCGCGGACCCGGAGCTGGCCAGGGATGCCGCGGAGACACTCGACCACTTCGGCCCGGACGCCTCGCCCGCTGCCGATGCGCTCGTCGCGGCCATGGACGGCTCCACATGGCTCGTGCGGACTTTGGCGCGCACAGGCGACGAGCGTGCTTTGTCGCCCGTGCGGGAAGCCTTGGAGCGCAAGGACATTCCCTTCGACATCGGCAGCATGCTCTACGGCATCCGTGCGCACGCCGCGCCGTTGCTGCCCGTGCTGTGCGCGCGTCTTCGCGATGTGAGCGACGAATGGCGACGCGGAGCGCTGCTCACCGCGATCGGCAACCTTGAGCAACGCGGCGCCGAGGCCGCTCCGGATCTGGTGGAGCTGTTGGAGTCCGGAGCCCGCGACAGCGCCTTGTTCTACGCGCTGAGAGCGGTGGGTCCGGCGGCGCAGGCGGCAGTGCCGCTGCTGCGGAGGCTCTGCGACGAACACCCGTTCGACGCGCCGCTCACGCTGTGGCGGATCACGGGCGATCCCGCGCCGGCGCTGGCCGCGATCACCGCAGGCAACGAGGGGATGAGGCTGGCCGCCGCGCTCGGCCCCGCCGCGACCGGCGCGCTTCCGCTCGTGCGCGCTCGGCTGGAGGTGGCTGAGCCGTGGGCGCTCATGCACGCCGCCATCGCGCTCTGGGAGATCACCTCGGACCCGGAACCCGTGGTCCCGGCGTTGCTCACCGCCTGGCGCGGCAGCCAGCACTGCCGCATCCCGGTAGCACGATTCCTGGCGGAAATCGGCCATCCCGCCCGCGCGGCGGAAGGGGTGCTGCGCGCCGAGCTCGGCCAGCCCAGGCGGCACAACGTCGGCGTCTACTTCGCCGACGCGGTGGGCGAGGACCTGGAACTGCTCCACGCCTGCACCCGAGCTTTAGGTTTTTTCGGTCCGTCACAGGGCAACTAAATTCCATGCGACATCTACGTCGGCCGCACCAGCCCGGTGACCAGTGGACACCGGTCAACGAAGCGGACCAGAACTTCGGGGCGATCATGCTCGTCGAGCTGGTCGTCCGGCCCGTGGCGTACACGACCTTCGACCCGGGGGCCGACCCCCGGCGCGGAACCATGGCGGAGCTGCTGGCGCTCACCTCCGTCCTGCGCGTCGACCACCTCGTCATGCGCGTGCGCGCCGTGGTGGAGACCGAAGGCCAGCGCGCGCCGCACGGGGGCGCGGACCGGATAGCCACCGCGGTGCTGGAGAGCTGCGAAGCGTTCACTCACCGGTGGCGCACCGAGCTGCTCGACCCGCCGGTGTTCAACCGCGAGCTGACCGTGCTCGAAGAGTTCCTCGACGCGATAGCGCTCGATCTCGCGACGGGCCTCAACCACGGCAGGGTCTGAGGAGGCGGCCATGGCCATCGAAGGACAGCAACCCGAACAGCGGCAGTCCTATCCCGGCAGCACGGACGAGATGAACCCCGAGCCGCACGACGAGATGCGCGGCTACGTCGGCCGTGACCTGCTCGCCGGGCGGAAGGCGCTGATCACCGGCGGGGACTCCGGGATCGGGCGGGCGGTGGCCGTGGCGTTCGCCAAGGAGGGCGCCGACGTCGCGATCGTCTACCTCGACGAGCAGGAGGACGCCGACGCCGAGCACACCAGACGCCTGGTCGAGGCCGAGGGCCGGACCGCGCTGGTGCTCCGCGCCGACCTCGCCGTGGAACGCAACTGCCAGGACGTCGTGCGGCAGACCGTGGACGCGCTCGGCGGGCTGGACCTGCTGGTCAACAACGTGGCCACGCAGAAGCCGGTGCAGGACTTCGCCGAGCTCGACCCCGAGCAGTGGGACCGCACGTTCAAGGTCAACATCTACAGCTACTACTGGGTCACCCTCGCCGCGCTGCCGCACCTGCCCAAGGGCTCCTCGGTGATCAACACCAGCTCGATCAACGGGCTGCGCGGGAACAAGTCGCTCATCGACTACTCCGCGACCAAGGGAGCGGTGAACGCGCTGACCTACTCGCTGTCGCAGTCCTTGCAGGAGCGCGGCATCCGCGTCAACGCGGTCGCTCCGGGCCCGGTGTGGACGCCGCTGATCCCCGCGACCATGGGGGAGGAGAAGGCGGGCGAGTTCGGCACCCAGGTGCCCATGGGCCGCGCGGCGCAGCCCGACGAGATCGCGCCGTCGTACGTGTTCTTCGCATCCGACCGGCTCTCCAGCTACTACACCGGGGAGGTCCTTGCTCCGATCGGGGGTGAGACCCTGCCCGGCTGAGCCGCTGCTGAAAGACTGACGACGTGGATGACGATCTTGTCGCTCTCGCCGCCGCGCACGGCGTCGCTACCTGGTACGAGGACGGGAACCGGGAACGCGTCGACGTGGCGCCGGACGTGGTGGCCGACGTGCTCGCGCTGCTCGACGTGGACGCCTCGACGCCCGCTTCGGTGCGCGCCGAGCTGAACCGCGTGCGGGCGCGTGCGGCCGAGGACCGGTTGCCGCCGACGATCGTGCTGCGGCAGGGAGCGACCCGCCCGGTCGGAGCCGGAGAGCTGCGCTGCGAAGACGGCACTTCGCTTGCCGTGGACGGAGAACTGCCCGCTGACCTCCCGTTGGGCTGGCATGAGCTGCGCGTCGGTTCCCAGGTGGTCACCGTGGTCGTCGCTCCGCCCGCGCTGCCCGAACCGCCGCGCGCGTGGGGGTGGATGCTCCAGCTCTACGCCGTCCGCTCGGCGGAGTCGTGGGGGATGGGCGACCTGGCCGACCTCGCCGAGTTCACGCGGTGGGCGGGGGAGTACGGGGCCGGGATGGTGCTCGTCAACCCCCTGCACGCACCGAACCTCGTCGAGCCCGTGGAGCCGTCGCCGTACTCCCCGTCCAGCCGCCAGTTCGTCAACCCGCTCTACCTCCGCATCGAGCACACCGACGCCTATGCGCGCGCCGACGCGGAAACGCGGGCTCAGGTCGATTCTTTGCGTGCCCCCAACGGTGATCGCATCGACTACGACGAGGTGTGGCGGGCCAAACGCGCCGCGCTGGAGTTGTTGTGGCCCTTCGCCGAGGTGACCGAGCCGGACGCCGCGCTGCGGACTTTCGCCACGTTCTGCGTCATCGCCGAGAAGCACGGTCCCGACTGGCGCACGTGGCCAGAGGAGTTGCGGCACCCGCGTTCCGTCCGGCTCGACAATGACCGCGTCCGGTTCCACGTGTGGCTGCAACAGTTGTGCTTCGCGCAGCTTTCCCAAGCGCGCCAAGGCGTTCGCGTCGTCCACGATCTCGCGGTCGGGGTGAACCCCGCGGGCGCCGACGGATGGATGCTCCAGGACGTCCTGGCGAAGGCCAGCGTCGGCGCCCCGCCCGATGAGTTCAACCAGCAGGGCCAGAACTGGGGTCTGCCGCCGTGGCGTCCGGATCGCTTGGCGGAGCAGGGATATCGGCCCTATCGCGATGTGCTGCGCGCCGTGCTCCGGCACGCGGACGGCATCCGCATCGACCACGTCGCCGGGCTGTGGCGGCTGTGGTGGGTTCCTGAGGGCTCCGGCCCGGAGCGCGGCACGTACGTCCACTACGACGCCGAGGCGATGCTCGGAGTCCTCGCCCTGGAAGCACATCGGGCCAACGCCGTGGTGATCGGTGAGGACCTGGGCACGGTCGAGCCCGAAGTCACCGAAGCACTGCACGCGCAGAACATGCTCGGCTCCACGGTCGTCTGGTTCCAACGCGATCATGAAGCCGACGGCCGCCCGCTGATCCCGCCCGCCGCATGGCCCGCGAACGCCGTCGCGAGCATTTCAACGCACGATCTGCCCACCGCGCCGGGTTTTCTCAGCGGTGAGCACGTGCGGGTGCGCTCCGAGATCGGCGTCCTCGCGCGCCCGCTCGCCGAGGAACAGGCCCACGCGGACGCCGAGCGAGCCGACTTCCTGTCCCTGCTGCGCTCGGAGCTGTTGCTGGGGCACGAGAACGCCACCGATGACGAGATCGTCGTGGCCCTACACGGCTTGCTCGTACACAGCCCTTGCCGTGTCTTGCTGATCTCGCCCTACGACCTCGTAGGCGAGGTCCGCCAGCCCAACCTGCCCGGCACCGTCACCGAATACCCCAACTGGAAGCTCCCCCTCCCGCTGACGCTTCCTTCCCTCTACGAGGACCCCCGCGTCCGCAAGGTAATCGAGCTTCTCAACCCCCTCAGCTAAACTAGGCGCATGCTCATCCTCCCCACCCCGCCCTCCTAGGCCGAGGTGGTCCAAACCAATCCCGTTTCGTACTCATAGCCGTAAATAGAGCGCTCCCATCTACGGCTATGAGTACGAAACGGGAAAGAGCTGTGCGCGCGTGGGGGCTAGCGGGATGTGGAGAGCACGGGGGGCTTGGAGCGGTCGAGGCCCAAGTAGACGCCCAGCATCACGATGAGCGAGATGCCGACACCGACTACGGCCACCACGTGGATCGCTGAGGTGAAAGCGATCCGTGCGGCGGCGAGGGCGGGAGTGCCCACAGCGCCCGCGACGCTCTCGGTGACCTGCGATGGCACTCCGGCGGGGAGATTGGCGCGGTAGACGGCGGTGCCGAGGCTGCCCAGGACGGCGATGCCGAGCGCGCCACCGAACTCGTTGCCGGTCTCCGACAGGGCGGAGGCGGCACCGGCGCGCTCACGAGGAACGGCGGTGAGGATCAGGTCGGTGCCGAGGGTCGCGACGGTGCCGAAGCCACCCGCCAGGATCGCCGAGCCCGCGAGCATCGTGAACAGGCCGTCCTGTGGGGACAACCAGACCAGCAGCAGGAAGCCGGACGCGCCGACGCCGAGGCCGCCGAGGATCAGGGTGCGGAGGTCCACCCACCGGACGAGCCGAGGGGCGAGCACCGCGCCGACGACCGACGCGGCCATGCCCGGGATCGACCACAGGGCAGCGGAGAGCGGGCTCATCCCGAGCACCACCTGCATGTACTGGCTGGTGAACAGGGACAGGCCGATCATCCCGAACAGGGTCAGCGCGTTCGCGGCCAACGCCGAACGGAACGTGCCGGAGGAGAACAGCCGCAGGTCCAGCAGCGGGTCGGCCTGCCGCCGCTGGCGACGCACGAACGCCACGCCCATCGCGACACCGAAGACGATGGCGAGGACGGAGGACACGGCGAAACCGTCAGCGGCGATCTTCTTGACGCCGTAGATCGCGGGCAGCACCGCGGCGAGGGACATGGCGGCGCCGAGCAGGTCGAAGCGGCCCGGGTTGGGGTCGCGGGACTCCTTGAGCAGCAACGGTCCCGCGATCAGCAGCAGCACCATCACCGGCACGTTGATCAGGAACACCGAACCCCAGTCGAAGTGCTCCAGCAGCACGCCGCCGATGATCGGGCCGAGCATCGCGCCGCCACCGAAACCCGCGCCCCAGACGCCGATCGCGGTCGTCCGTTGGGTCGGATCGGCGAACAGGTCCCGGATCAGCGACAGCGTCGACGGCATCAGCGTCGCCCCGCCGATGCCCATCAGGGCGCGCGCCGCGATCAGCAGGCCCGGGGTGGGCGCGAAGGCCGCGACGACCGACGCCAGGCCGAACGCCGCGCCCCCGAGCACCAGCAGCCGCCGCCTGCCGATCCGGTCGCCGAGCGTGCCCATCGTGATCAGCAGACCGGCCAGCAGGAACGGGTAGGCGTCCATGATCCAGAGCATCTCGTCGGCCGAGGGCCGCAGCTCGGTGGTGAGCACCGGCAGCGCGATGAACAGCACCGAGTTGTCCAGCGAGATCAGCAGCACCGGCAGCACGAGAACGGCCAACCCCAGCCACTCGCGCCGCCCGGCCCTGGTCGTGTCGGTCATCCGAGAACCCCCATGTGAGTACGCCGTAGTGCGCTCCGCGTACAAGCTACGCAAAATGTCGAAACACCGGCAAGCGCACGTGATGAAGTGCAAAGACACCAATACGTCACACGTGTCGAAATGATCAGTTATCCTTACGTCACACCGGGCGTGTGTGATGAAAAGAGGGCGGATGGCCGACTGCGCCGAATGTGGCAAGGAGCTGCGGCAGCCCGCGCGCGGCCGTCGCCCGCGCTACTGCTCCCGGTCCTGCCAGGCACGCGCCTACCGAGCAAGGGCCGCGCGCCGCGAAGGCACGGCGCCCCCGGTGCCGAGGCGGCCCGATCCCGACGCCGAGCCCGAGCTGAGCCGCGAGCGCATCGTGCGGGCCGCCATCGCGCTCGGCGACGCCGAGGGGCTGCTCGCGGTGTCCATGCGGCGCGTCGCGGTGGAGCTGGGCGCGGGCACGATGTCGCTCTACCGCTACGTCTCCGGCAAGGAGGAGCTGGTCACGCTGATGGTCGACGAGGTCTTCGCCGCCCGCGTCGACGAGCTGCCGACCGAAGGGCCGTGGCGGGAGCGCGTCGAGATGTGCGCGCGGCTGCACTGGGAGATCTGCCGTCGTCACCCGTGGGTCGTGCAGACCGTGTCGGTGACCCGCCCCGCGTTGAGCCGCAACGGGATGCGCTGGACGGAGGCGGTGCTCGCCGCCTTGGACGGGCGCGGCCTGAGCATGGCCGAGATGCTGAGCTGCATGGTCCTCGTCAACGGCTTCGTGCAGGGCGTGGCGCTGTTGATGCTCAACGAGATCGAGGCGCACCGGGCCAGCGGCATGACCAACCGGCAGTGGTGGGACCGGGCCGAGCCGATGTTCGCCGAGGTGATGGCCTCCGGCGACTTCCCGGTGCTGGCCAGGGCCGAGGACGCCGACTTCAACGACGGCTACGAGAGCATGGACGAGGACTTCGAGTTCGGTCTCGAACGGATGCTGGACGGCCTGGCGGTGTTCGTCGGTGGTCGGGCGTAGGTTCGGTCCATGACCACGCGGACGATCTTCGGGATCGACTGGGACCACGACGACCTCACCGGGTTGAGCTTCGAGCACGTGGCCTTCGTCGACCTCGACCTCACCGAGGCCACCGGCCAGGGCGCGGTGTTCTCCGAGTGCACCTTCCGCGACACGGCGTTCAACGTCTCCGAGCACACCGGGTCGGCGTTCCTCAACTGCACGTTCGCCAAGTGCGACCTCTTCGAGGCCACCTTCACCGACTGCAAGTTCGTCGGCAGCAGGTTCGACGGCTGCGCCTTCACCCTGACGAAGGTCGTCGGCGGGGACTGGTCGTTCACCGGCCTGCGAGGGGCGGACCTGCGCAAAGCCTCGTTCAGCGGAGTGCGGATGCGTGAGGCGGACCTGACCGGCGCGCGGTGTGAAGGCGCGACGCTGCACCGCCTCGACCTCTCCGGCGCGGTGCTGGACAAGGCCAACCTGGAGCGCTGCGACCTGCGCGGCAGCGATCTGTCCTCTGTGGACCCGTTGACGGTCTCGTTGAAGGGAGCGCTGATCGAACCGGAGCAGGCGATGGTGCTCGCCGCCGGGCTCGGCGTGCGGTTCGCCTGACTCAGTCCGCTCGGCGGTCGACGAGCAGGCCGAGTCCGTCGAGGATGCGCTCGATCCCGAACTCCAAGCCCTGGTCCTGCGCGCCGCCCGCCGCGGCCGACGCCATCGCCGCGCACACCGCGGGATAGCGCGCACCGTGCTCGCGCAGCACGCCGCCCATGATCATCCCCGCGTCGCGTTCGGGCTGCTCCGTCGTGCCCTGCTGCGCGATCATCCGGATGTGGCCCGCGATGAGCGCGACCGCGTCGAGCCGTTCACCCCCGTCGAGCCCGGTGTCCTCCATCGCGACGAGCGCCGACTCCAGCCAGCCGATCTCGTTGGGGCCGAGCACCCGCGGCCCGACCGTGGCCTCGACCAGCCACCGATGCGCCTGGAAGCCGGTCAGCATGCGCATCGCCCACGCCCGTAGCCGCTCCCGCCAGTCGTTCCCGGTCAGGTCCGGCGGTGCGCCCAGCGCCCGGTCGATCATCAGCGCGACCAGCTCGGCCTTGCCCGGCACGTAGCGGTAGAGCGACATCTTCGTGAAGGACAGCTCGTCCGCGACCCGCTGCATCGACACCGCGGCCAGGCCCTCGGCGTCGGCGACCGCGGTGGCCGCCCGCACCAGCTGGTCGACGGTCAGCGCGGGTTTGGGGCCGCGCCGAGGCTTCTGCGGCGCTCCCCACAGCAGTTCTACCAGCGGTTCTTGGTCCCGTCCCATAACTGTGTCTACTATACGCAGAAGAAACTGCGTCCGACGGACGCAATTAATGGGAGGCGTTCATGACCAACCGATCCGTGCTCATCTCCGGGGCGAGCGTCGCGGGCCCCGCGCTGGCGTACTGGCTGGGCCGCCACGGCTTCGAGGTGACCGTCGTGGAGATCGCGCCGAGGCTGCGCGCCGGGGGCTACGCGGTCGACTTCCGGGGCCCGACCCACCTGACGGTGCTGGAGCGCATGGGTGTCCTCGACGAGCTCCGCGCCGTGCGGACCGGCGGCAGCCCGATGACCTTCGTGGACGAACACGACCGGACGCTGCTGCACCTGCCCGCCGAGTTCGCGGGCGGCGAGGTGGAGGTCCTGCGATCGGACCTCTCGCGCATCCTCTACGAGCGCAGCCGCGACCGCGCCGAGTACATCTTCGGCGACTCGATCCAGGCGATGACCGAGACCGCCGACGGCGTGCACGTGACCTTCGAGAGCGGCACCGAGCGCATGTTCGACCTGGTGATCGGCGCGGACGGGATCCACTCCGGGGTGCGCAGGCTGGCGTTCGGGCCGGAGTCGGAGTTCGTCAGCTTCCTCGGCTACTACGTCGCGTGCTGGGACATGCCCAACCACTTCGGCGTCTCGTCCGGTTCGATCGCCCACAACACCCTCGGCCGCATGGCCAGTTTCGGCGTCGACCACCGCGACAGCACCAAGGCGGGGGCGATGTTCGTGTTCGCCTCGCCGGAGCTGGACTACGACCGGCGCGACCTGGACCGGCAGAAGCAGCTCATCACCGAGGCGTACCGGGGAATCGGCTGGCGCGTTCCGGAGCTGCTCGATTCCCTGGGACGGGCCGACGAGCTGTACTTCGACTCGATCAGCCGCAGCGACGTGCCGAGCTGGTCGAAAGGGCGGATCGCGCTGGTCGGCGACGCGGCGGCCGGGGCGACGCTGGGCGGTATGGGCACCGGGGCCGCGATCGTCGCCGCGTACGTGCTGGCCGGTGAACTGTCCACATCGGACGGTGAGCACCGGACGGCATTCCGCCGCTACGAGAACGCGCTGCGGCGCTTCGCCGAGGGTTGCCAGAAAGGCGGCAACCGAACGGGAAAATTCCTCGCCCCGCGAACGGGTTTCGGCCTCACCGCGCGAAACCGGCTGCTGGGCACATCACCGCTGATGAGGCTGATGCTCAAGGCGGGCAAGGAGGTCAGCGATCGCGTGGATCTCGCCGACTACCCCGTCGCTGGTTAAGAACTTTCGCTTTGAATGCAACCCGAGGTGACCGCTAACGTCCGCCGGCATGTCCTCCAACCGGCTGAAACGATCGATGCGCGGGGCCGCCACCGCCGGTGCGGTGCTGGCCGCGGTGGCCCTCGTCGGCCCCGCCGGCGCCGCCCCGGACCCGAGCACCGCTTCCGAGGCGCTCAAGCAGCTCAAGGCCGTCAACGAGGAGGCCGAGAAGCTCACCGAGGCGCTGCACAAGGCCAACGACGAGCTCAAGGCCAAGGAGGGCGAGGTCACCAAGGCCAACGAGGATCTGGTCCGGGCCAACGCCGCGGGCGAGCAGGCGCGGCGGCAGGAGGGAGAGCTGCGCAAGCACGTCGACCAGCTGGCCAGCTCGCAGTTCCAGGGCTCGCGGATGAGCCACATCAGCGCGCTGCTGCTCAGCAGGTCACCGCGCGACCTGCTCGAACAGCTCTCCATGGTCGACCTGATCACCGTCGAGAACAAGACCGCGATGGACAAGCTCAACGCCACCATCGCGCAGGCCGGACAGGCCGCCGGCAAGGCCGACGAGGCCAAGACCAGCGCGGCCAAGGCGGCGCAGGCCGCCGCCGGGATCAAACGGGACCTCGACGCGCGAACCCGGGAAGCCAAGGCCAAGCAGGACAAGGCCGAACAGCAGCTGGCCCGGCTCAGCCGCGCCGACCGCAACAAGCTCGGCGACGCCGGTCTGGACATCGACATCTCCGACCTGCCCGAAGGCGGCATCGGTGCCGCCGCGCTGCGGCACGCGGTGACCCAGAAGGGCAAGATGTACGGCTGGGGCCAGGTCGGGCCGGAACGGTTCGACTGCTCCGGGCTGATGGTCTGGGCCTTCCGCAAGGTCGGTGTGTCGCTGCCCCGGTCCAGCGCCGCGCAGTCCCGCGTCGGCACCTCGATCCCCGCGGGCAACCGCGCCGCCTGGCGCCCCGGTGACCTGCTGTTCTTCGCGCACCCGGGAGAGGGCGTCAGCCACGTCGCGATCTACGTCGGCAACGGGAACCAGTTCCACGCCTCCCAGCCCGGTGAACCGCTGAAGTACGGCCCCGTGCAGAAGAACCTCGTCGGCGTCCGCCGCATCGGCACCTGACTGCCAAGATCACCGCATGGTGACCAAAGCGTTCACCGTGCTGATCTCGCGCATGATCGCGCCCGACGAGCCGTCCGGCAGTTGATGAAGAAGGGCCGCCGGCCTCCTCGCGCTGGGGGTCGCGATGGCAGGCCGACGGCGGTCCGGGGAGCGGCTCCGGGCACGCGCCGTGCTCTCGGGGGTGTGCCGCCGGGCGGGGAGCGGGAGAGCCCCGGCCCGTCGGCCCGACACGGTGCGCCCGCACTGGCGCTCGACTCGGACATACTGCACAACGGGCCGGGGAGAACGCTTGTTCCCGCAGGTAACGCGCCTCACACCAGGGTGGGAACGGTGTTGCCGGAGCGCTCGATCGCCTTCCTGATCGGCACCAGCGAGATGAGGATGATGCCCACCACGAAGAAGACCATCAGCGACAGGATGGCGTACCGGAACGAGCCCGTCGCCTGGCCGATCCCGGCGTAGAGCATCGGCCCGAGCCAGGACGTGGACCGCTCGCCGATCTCGTAGAGGGAGAAGTACTGCGCCTCGCGGCCGGGCGGCACCATCTGGCTGAACAGCGAGCGGGACAGCGCGTTGGTGCCGCCGAGCACGAACCCGATGCCGATGGCGACGCCGAAGAACTGGAACATGTCCCCGGCCTCGACGAAGAAGGCCGCCGCCAGCACCACGATCCACAGCGCCAGGCTGATCATGATGGTCCGCTTCGCGCCGATGAAGCGGGCCGCCATCCCGTGCACGACACCGCCGATGAACGCGATGAACTGGGTCAGCAGGATCGTGGCGATCAGGACGTCCTGGTCCAGCTTCAGTTCGAGCTTGCCGTACTGGCCCGCCACGTTGGCCACGGTGGAGATGCCGTCGGTGTAGATCAGGTACGCGCCGAGGAACGCCAGCGTCAGTGGGAAGGCCCGCGCCGCGCGGACGGTGGAGCGCAGTTCGCGGAAGCCGTCGACCAGGACGCTGGAACCGGGGTCGCGCTTGGCGGGCGCGCGGTGCCGCTTGAGCCTGCTCAGCGGGACCAGGGTGAAGCCCGCCCACCACAGGCCGGTGATCACGAAGCAGAGCTGGACCGCGGTGCCCTGCTCCAGGCCGACCTGCTCGTGCATCAGGAACAGCACCAGTTGCAGCGCGAGCGCGAGACCGCCGCCGAGGTAGCCGAAGGCCCAGCCGCGCGAGGACACCGCGTCGCGCTCGTCGGGATCGGCGATCTCGGGCAGGAACGCGTAGTAGACGACGATCGAGGCGCCGTAGCAGATGTTGCCCAGCACGAACAGGATCGCGCCCAGCTCCCAGTTGGACCCGGACACCAGGCCGAGCGCCATCGTGGCCGCCGAACCCGCGAAGGCGAAGCCCGCCAGCATCCTGCGCTTGTTCTGCGCGCGGTCGGCGATGGCGCCGCTGATCGGCAGCACCAGCACCTGCACGACCGTCGCGACGGACAGCAGGTAGCCCCACAGCGAACCGGCGGGGAGCTGGAGCCCGAACGCCACGATGTCGCAGTTGCGCAGGGTGTCGTCGTTGGGGCACGGGTTGGGCCCGTTGAGCGCGGTGTCGGCCTGCGCCGCGGACTGCGCGACGGTGGTCAGGTAGATCGACAGGAACACGGTCGACACCGACGTGGGGAAGACCGAGTTGGCCCAGTCGTACCAGATCCAGCCCCGTTGCTCCCGCTTGCGCGCGACCGGATCGGGGTCGGCGACCGTGGCGTTCTCGTGCTCCGTGCTCATGTGCAGGCCCTCCCGCCGGAGTGATCCACAACACCCGACACGCGGACTGTACTGGGCCGGGTGCGCAGCGTTGAGGCCCCGGGTCGACTCGACCGCGAATCGCTATGCGCCCGTTTCCCACCCCTCGATCGCGGGACTCCGGTGGTGAGCTCCCCCTGGCCCGCTTACGGTCCCCGAATATGTTCTTCCTGCGGCTGTTAGCGCTGGTCGTGCTGCTCGGCGTGGTGTGGTCGGGCGCGGCGTCGGCCGATCCGAGCGTGGCGGACTGGCAGCGGCTGCGGATGTGCGAGTCGACCGACCGCTACGACACTGACACCGGAAACGGGTACTACGGCGCGTACCAGTTCGACCTGCCGACGTGGCGCAGCGTCGGCGGGATCGGGCTGCCGCACGAGGCGTCCAAGGCCGAGCAGGACTTCCGCGCGCTCTACCTCTACCGGATGCGCGGCTGGCAGCCCTGGGAGTGCGCGGGCAAGCTCGGCCTGCGCGACGACCGCGACGCCAGGACCAAACGGCTGCCCAGCTACACCGAGTCCGCCTACATCGGCAACCAGCTGGGCTTTCCGCCGTGGCCGGGCAAGGTCTTCGACTACGGCGACTGCGATCCCGCGCTGCGCGCGTGGCAGCTGCGGATGAACGCCTTCGGCTACAGCTTCCAGGGTTCGGGCTGCTACCTGGCCGAGACCAAGGAGGCGGTGCTGGCGCTCCAGCGGGCCAACGGGATCAAGGACTCCGGGCTGCTCGGGCCGAAGACGTGGGACGCGGCGTGGAACGGCAAGCGCCCTCGCTGAAACAGCTCGACATCGGATAGTACGAATCCGTATAGTTCGGAACCGTGACAACTTCGGTACTCCTCGCCCTGCACCGGGCCACGCACGCGACCGTGCACCGGCTCGCCACCGAGCTGGTCGACCTGGACCTCAAGCCCGCCGAGCTCAACGTCATGGCCACCCTGGCCGACGGGAGCGCCCGCACCGTGTCCCGGCTCGGCGCCGACGTCGGCAGCAAACCGACCACGCTGACCGGGGTGCTGGACCGCCTGGAGCGGCGCGAGCTGATCACCCGCGGCGTCCGGGCGGGGGACCGGCGCTCCGTCGTGATCACGTTGACGCCCGCGGGCGAGGAGACTGCGGCGCTGATCGCGAAAAC
This sequence comes from Allokutzneria sp. A3M-2-11 16, assembly GCF_024213555.1. Classification (GTDB taxonomy): domain Bacteria; phylum Actinomycetota; class Actinomycetes; order Mycobacteriales; family Pseudonocardiaceae; genus Allokutzneria. Next base: position 77,349 of record NZ_JANAVO010000005.1, read on the forward strand.
CGCGCGCGATCTGGAGCACCGCGCCTTGAAAGGCTTGTCGGACAAGCAGATCGCGGGATTTCACGCCGTCGTGGAGGCACTGTCATGAGCAGGTTCGGACATCGCGAGCACGTGCACCTCACCTGGCGCACGGTGCGGAGCTTCGGCCTCCCGGAGGCGATCGACGTCGTCAGCGACTCGATCCGCAGCACGGCCCGCTACGCCGGAATGCCGCAGAAGTACAACGCGACCGTGAGCAGGGCCTGGGTCGAGCTCGTCGCGCACCACGTGGCCGAGGCCGAGCCGGACGAGGACTTCGACACCTTCCTCGACCGCAACCCCGCGCTGCTCGACAAACGACTGCTGCTGCGGTTCTACCGATCCGCGACGCTCGCCCAACCCCAGGCGCGGACCGGATGGGTGGAGCCCGACCTCGCCCCGATCCCACCCGCACACCACGTAAACTGACCCCATGCGCCCCAACCGCCCCCACACCCAACGCGAGGCGCACGCAACCTAGAGATCTCCCGTTTCGTACTCATAACGGGAAAAAGAGCGCTCCCAAATCCCGACAAGAGTACGAAACGGGTTATTTGGCGACCTCAGCGCGGGATGAGGGTTAGGGCGTTGCCCAGACTTTGCGGCGGCGCAGGACGTCTCTGAGGGTGTCGGGGCGGTCGGTGACCAGGCCGTCCACGCCCATGTCCAGCAGCGCGGCCATCTCCGCGGCGGCGTCGACTGTCCACGCGTGCACTTCGAGGCCCAACCTGTGCGCGATCCGCAGCAACCTGTTCTCGATCACGGTGACCCGGCCGCGGCGGACCGGCAGCTGCGCGAGCTGACCGCGCACGGCGGAGCGCAGCGGCAGCACGGGCAGCCGCGCCGCGGCCCAGAGCGCACCGGCGGACCGGCTGCCCAGCGCGGTGAGCAGCCGCCTCCCGCCGTGCAGGCGGAGCCGGTTGAGCCGCTTGTCGGCGAAGGACGCCAGGCAAACGCGATGCCAGGCCCCGAGCCGGTGCACCACCCGCAGCACCGGGTCGACGGCGGTGTCGGCCTTCACGTCGATGTTGAAGAACGTGTCCGGCAGCTCTTCGAGCACGTCCTCAAGGCGGCTGACCTGCTCGCGCCCGGCGATCTTGGCCTTGCTGACGTCGGCCCAGCGCTGCGTGGAGATGAGCCCGGTCCGGTCGGTGGTGCGGTCCAGCAGCGCGTCGTGGTGCACGACGACGACACCGTCGCTGGTCGCGTGCACATCGGTCTCGATGTACTGGAAGCCCTCGGCCGAGGCGCGGTGGAACGCGCTCAGGGAGTTCTCCATGCCGGAGAGGTCGTCGACGTGCCAGCCGCGGTGCGCGAACGCCCTCGGGTAGGGGCCGTCGAGGTAGGGATGGGTACGGGCCACCCTTCGAGTGTGCCTGGGCGGCGTGGCGCGGGGGTGACGGACCGGTATCCGGATAGCGTCAGCTCCCGTGCGGGCGGGTAGCGAGGGCACCGGCTGGGGCAGGCGCCCCGAGGCGCGGCACTGCGGGTGGTGCGGTCAGCGGTTGGCGGACGGCGAGGGGCGCGGCAGACCCCGCCGGTACTGCGGTCACTCCTGCCGCCAGCGCGCCTACGAGCGGCGCGCGGCCATGCAACGCGGCGGCCTGCCCGAGGACGCGGTCGTGCTCTCCGCTGCGGAGCTGGCCGATCTGCAGGACCGTTTGTTCCAACTGCGCTGCGCGGCCGAGGACGTGGCGACAGCGGCGGAGGACGGGGCCGACAGCGGCGAGCTGCGGAGGATGGCCGCCGGATTGGTTCAGGAAGCCAAGGGCCTGGAGCGGCTGCGCTAGTTCATGGGGCTTTGGAGACCTGCGGGGACGCCTGGTACCTGTATCAAGAACTGGCAACGTTGGGCCCTTGCCCACGGGTGCACGGGGCGGCGACCATGGCGCTCAGCGGCGAGGAGGCGTTAGGTGTCGGACGACGGTGCGGCGCAGTTCGCGGTGCTGCGGCACACGGACGTCGGATTTGCGGTGACCGAGCGTACTGGTCGGTTGCTGTGGGTGAACGCTGCCCTGGCGGTCATGCTCGGCATCCCCGAGGACGGGGCCGAGGGACGGTCGCTGCCCGCGCTCATGCCCGGTATCCCGGACGGGCCCCGGGCCGGGATCGCCGCGCTGCTGGCGCCGTCGGCCCGGCCGCAGGGCCACCGCTGGCTAGAAGTCAGCTGCACGCAGTTGGACGGCACCGAGAACCTGCTCTACCGCGCGATCGACGTGACGGCGTGGCGCTCGCGCGAGCTGGAGGCGACGCAGCAGGCGCAGGCCCTGCACCGCGCGCAGATGCTCGGCCGGATGGGCAACTGGGAGTGGTACCTTCCGGACGACCGGGTCGTCTGGTCGGACGCGCTGCTGGACCTGGTCGGCCACCCGCCCGGCACCGAGCTGGACTACGCCGCCTACCTCTCGCTGATCCACGAGGACGACCGCCCGGAGTTCCAGCGGGTCGTCGAGCGTTCTCTGCGCACCGGCGACCAGTTCACCTACACGCACCGGATCAGCCGCGCCGACTGCGGTTCCGAGCTGGTCTTCGAGTGCTTCGGAGAGGTCGTCAAGGACGACGCGGGACGGCCGGTGCGGATGCTCGGCACCGCCCACGACGTGACCCAGTCCCACCGCCTGCACAGCGAGCTGCTCCGGCTGTCCGAAGAGGACCCGTTGACCGGGCTGCCGAACCGCCGCGCGCTTACCAGGGAGCTGGAGCGGCAGCTGGCGGCGGGCACCTGCGGCGCGTTGTTGTTGCTGGACCTGGACAACTTCAAGGACGTCAACGACCTGCGCGGGCACGCGGTCGGCGACCGGGTGATGCGGACCCTGGCGACCAAGCTCACCGGCCAGCTCGGCCCCGGTCAGCTGCTGGGCCGCCTCGGCGGTGACGAGTTCGCCGTGGTGCTGCCCGACGTGGACACCGCGCAGGCCGCCGCGCTCGCGGAGAAGCTGGCCGCGGGCATCTCCGCGCTGCCGGTGATCACCGGCGCCGCCGCGACCAGGATGACCGCCAGCACCGGGGTCGCGCCGTTCGGCGACGGGGCCGGGTGGGAGGACGTGCTCGCCAACGCCGACCTGGCGCTTTACGCCTCGAAGGCCGCGGGCCGCAATCGCGTCACGGTCTACGAGCCCGGCCACTACGCCGACACCGTCAAGCGCGTGTCCGTGCTGGACCGACTGCGGTTCGCCCTGGACAACGACGGGTTCGCGCTGCACGCGATGCCGATGGTGCACCTGCGGACCGGTCGCATCCTCGGCTACGAGCTGTTGCTGCGACTGGAGGACGGCGACGGGCCCGCGCCCGGCCCGGCGGAGTTCCTGCCCGAGGCGGAGCGCTCCGGCCTGGTGCTCGACATCGACCGCTGGGTCCTCGACAAGGCGCTGGACACGCTGGTCAAGCACCCCGACTCGGACCTGCGGTTCAACGTCAACGTCTCCGGCCGCACGCTGGAGGACGCCGACTTCGCCAAGTTCGTGCTGGACCGGCTGATCGCCGCGGGCGTGACGCCGGGGCGGCTCGGCCTGGAGATCACCGAGACCGCGGCGATGACCAACCTGGACGCCGTGCGCGACCTCGCCGAGCAGCTGCGGGCCACCGGCTGCCGGATCACCCTGGACGACTTCGGCGCGGGCTTCGGCTCGTTCGTGCACCTCAAGCACCTGCCGATCACCGGGCTGAAGATCGACGGCGAGTTCGTCCGCGGCATCGACCGCGGGACCAGCGACGCGGTGCTGGTCAGCGGCATCCTGGAGATCGCCCGCGGCCTCGGGCTGTCCACGGTGGCCGAATGGGTGGAGCGGCCCTCGCAGGTCGACGCGCTGGCCAGGCTCGGCGTCCGGGTCGGGCAGGGCTTCCACCTCGGCCAGCCCACGCCGCTCGCGGACATGCTGCGGCACCGGAGGGAGCACCAGGTGCCGACCGACGCCGCCCACGGGCTGCCCAGCCGCCGGGCGGGCCGATGACCGAGCCGTACAGCACGCGCATCGCGGTGCGCGGCTACGAGCTGGACACCCAGGGACACCTGCACGGCGCGATCTACCAGGACTACGGCGAGCACGTGCGCTGGGAGATGCTGCGCGCCGCGGGCGCCTCGCAGGAGAAGATGCTGGCCAGCCGCATCGGCCCGGTCATGCTGGAGATCAACATCCGCTACCTCGCCGAACTGGGCGCCGGTGACGAGGTGGACGTGACCTGCGCGTACAGCTGGGGTGCTGGCAAGACCTTCCGGATCGAGCAGCGGTTCACCCGCGCGGACGGCGTGCTCGCGGCGGAGATGCGCGTCGTCGGTGGCGTGCTCGACCTCGAAACCCGCAAGCTCGTCGCCAACCCCGCCGAGCGCATCGCCGAGATCGCCGACGACCCCTCCGTGCTCGGTCTCTGACCCAGTAGTCAGGAGAACTAGCGCCTGCGGGGGAGGGAGGCGCGGTCTTCGGAGCGGAGGTCGGCGAGGAGGTCTCCGTGTTCGGCCACGCGGTCCAGGACTTCTGGTGCGGTGAAGACCAGGTCCTGCGGTTTCGCGCAGTCCTCGACCTCGTCCCAGGTCACCGGCGTGGAGACGGTGGGGCGCTCGCGGGCGCGCAGCGAGTACGGCGCGACGGTGGTCTTCGCGGTGTTGTTCTGGCTCCAGTCGATGAGCACCTTGCCACCCCGGATCGACTTGATCATCTTCGCGACGATCTGTTGTGGACGGTCCGCGGCCAGCCGCTCGGCCAGCTCGCGCGCGTACTCGCGGGGACGCTCCGAGTCCGGTGCCGTGATCGGCACGTAGAGCTGAAGTCCCTTGGAGCCACTGGTTTTCGGGTACGCGGGCAGGCCGTCCTCCGCCAGGGCTTCGCGCAGCAGCCCGGCCACCCGGCAACACTCCACAATGGTCGCCGGGGCCCCGGGGTCGAGGTCGAACACCAGCAGGTCCGGGTCGCGCCGGGCGCCGCGCGGACCAACTGTCCACTGTGGAATGTGCAGCTCCAGTGCGGCGAGGTTGGCCGCCCACACCAGGGTCGCGGTGTCCTCCGCCACCGCGTAGTCGGCGTGCTCGGCGCCGCGGCTGCTGCCCGGAGTGGACAGACGAACGGTGCGCACCCACTCCGGCGCGTGCCGGGACACGTTCTTCTCGAAGAACGACATGCCGTCGACGCCGTCCGGGTAGCGCTTGAGCGTCAGCGCGCGGTCGGCCAGGTGCGGCAGCAGCACGGGCGCGATCCGGGCGTAGTAGTCGATCACCTCGCCCTTGGTGAAGCCGTCCTCGGGGTAGAGCACCTTGTCCAGGTTGGACAGCTTCAGCGTCCTGCCGTCCACCCGCACCGGCGTCGCCTGGCTCATGCCTCACCCACCTCACCCGGGGACTTGTCCGGCCGCAGGCCGCGCCAGCGGGGCAGCCGCAGCCGACCGTCCGACGTCCAGTTCTGGAACAGGACTTCCCCGACGAGGCTCGGTTCGACCCACTTCGCGTTGCGCGCGAACTGGCGCGGGACCTCGGGGGAGAACGGGCTGGTGCGCCGCGCGAGCCCGCGCAGCCGCTCGGTCAGCGACCGCAGCACCGCGTCGCTGAACCCGGTGCCGACCTTGCCGACGTAGCGCAGCGTCCCGTCCGGCGAGGGCAGTCCGAGCAGCAACGATCCGATCAGGCCAGCGCGTTTGCCCTCGCCCGGCTGCCAGCCGCCGACGACCACTTCACGAGTTTCAAGATCAGTGATCTTGATCCAGTCCGTGGACCGCAGACCCGGCCGGTAGCGCGAGGACCGACGCTTCGCGACCACGCCCTCCAACCGCTGCTCCCGCGCCGCCTGGAGCACGGCCGCGCCCGCGCCGGTGTACGCGGGCGGGGTGAGCCAGTGGCTGCCGCGCAGCTCCAGTGACTCCAGCAGTCGTCTGCGCTGGTCATAGCCGAGTTCCAGGCACGATCGGCCGTCGAGGTGGAGCAGGTCGAAGATCAGGTAGGTGACCGGTTGCTGCTCCGCGAGGCGGGCGATCTGGGCCGCGCCGGAGACGTTGATCCGCTTCTGCAACGCGCCGAAGCTCGGCCGACCGTTGTCGAACACCACGACCTCGCCGTCGAGCAGGACGGTGCCGGGGAAGCGGGGCCCCAGCTCGCGCAGCTCCGGGTAGGTGGCGGTGATGTCGGCGCCGCTGCGCGCGAGCAGCTGCAACCGCCCGCCGGTAATCCGCGCGAGCGCGCGCACGCCGTCCCACTTGAACTCGTAGGAGAACTGTTCGTCCTGGTCAGGCTCGGGAAGCGGGCCGCGGACCGCGAGCATCGGGGACAGCTGCTCGGGTGGCGGAGTGCGCGGGGGAACGCTCTTTCCGTCTGATCCACGCCGGACCATCCAGTTCTTGCCGTCGCGGTCCCGCCGGTCGGAGCGGAAGAACACGTAGCGCCCCTGGGCGCGGGCGCCGTGGAAAACGACCTCGACCTCGTGCTCGGACCACTTGAGGGTGTCGTAGCGACCGGTGTCCCAGATGGTCATCGTGCCGCCGCCGTACTCACCTTTCGGGATTTCTCCAGAGAACGTGAGGTACTCCATCGGGTGATCCTCGGTGTGCACCGCCAGCCGGATGTCGCCCTGGTCCTCCGGCAGCCCCTTGGGCACCGCCCACGAGGCCAGCACCCCGTCCCGTTCCAGCCGCACGTCCCAGTGCAGCCGCCGCGCGTGGTGCTCCTGGATCACGAAGAGGTCGTTGTTCCCGCCGGTCGGCACGCTCTCCGGCATGGGCTCCGGGGTGCGCGCCGCATCGCGTTTGCGGTGGTAGTCCCGGAGGTCCCCCACGGCTCAGGCGCTCTTGCTCTTGCCGCTCTTCTTCGCGGGCGTCTTCTTGGCCTTCTTGGCGGGCGTGGTCTCCGCGCGGCTGGCCTTGGCCTGCGCGACGCTGCGCTCCAGCGCCGCCATCAGGTCGATCACCTCGCCCGCGTCCTCGTCCTCCGGCTGCGCGGGCAGCTCCGCGCCCTCGGCCTTCGCCTCCACCAGCTTCGCCATGGCCTCGCGGTAGTCGTCGGTGAACTCCCCGGGCTCGAAGGTGCCCGCCATGCTCTCGATCAGCGACTCGGCCATCTTCAGCTCCTGCGGCCGCACCTCCACCTCGCCGTCGAGGAAGCCGAAGTCCGGCGTCCGGATCTCGTCCGGCCACATCATCGTGTGCAGCACGAGCACGTCGTCGCGGGCGCGCACCATGGCCAGCGACTGCCGCTGGCGCATGGTGATCTTGACGACGGCCAGCCGGTCCGCCCGCTCCAGCGCGGTCCGCAGCAGCACGTAGGGCCGCACCGCCGCCTTGTCCGGCTCCAGGTAGTAGCTCTTCTGGAAGAAGATCGGGTCGATCTCCTCGGTGGGCACGAACTCCACCACCTCGATGGCGCGGTCGGTGGAGATCGGCAGCTTCTCGAAGTCCTCGCGGTCCAGGACGACCATCCGGCCGTCCTCCAGCTCGTAGCCTTTGGCGATGTCGGCGTAGGCGACCTCCTCGCCGCAGACCTGGCAGACCCGCTTGTACCGGATCCGCCCGCCGTCCTCCCGGTGCACCTGGTGGAACCGGAAGTCGTGTTCCTCGGTCGCGGCGAACAGCCGCACCGCGATGGTCACCAGACCGAACGAGATCGCGCCGTGCCACATCGCCCGCATGGCCCATGCGTACCCTCTCAGCTGCGGATTCGCACCTTGATCACCGCTTTCGTGGCCTAGTCGTGCTGATCCGCTCGCCGTATCCGCGCTATCACCGGCGGGCCCACTGGAATAGGCGGCCGGTGATTCCCGGCGCCCGCACGGAAATGATTACCGGCACACAATGTCGTCCACGGCACGATGACCCGCGCCCCGCTCGCCCAAGCACGACGCTTTTCCCGTTTCGTACTCATAGCCGGGAAGAGAGCGCTCCCAACTACGGCTATGAGTACGAAACGGGATTGGTTTGGACCACCTCGGGTCAGGAGGGCGGGGTGGGGAGGATGTGCACGGGGTTGAGTTTAGCGCCCGCGGGGGATCAGAGAGGGGTTCCGAGGGGGCCGTGCTCGGCTTCGAGGGCCTTGGCCCAGTACGCCTCGAAGTCGGGTTGGGTGCCGTCGACGTCGGTGAAGCCGTAGACCTTGTGCAGCCCCGCGGTGGAGAGCGCGCGTCCACTGTGGACCATCACGTCCGGGTCGGCGGCGAGCGCGGCGACGGCGCGGCCGAGGTAGTGCGGCGTCTCGGACTGGGCGAAGTGCGGGTCCTCGGCGATGCCGTCGCGCCAGTTCTCCTCGGTGACGCCGAGGAAGTCGAGCACCGCCTCCGAGCGCAGGAACCCGGGCGTGATCGCGACGGCGGCGACGTTGTGCGGGCGCAGCTCCGCGGCCATCGCGACCGCGAGCCGGATCACCGACGACTTCGCCAGGTCGTAGAAGAACGAGCCGCGGTATCGGGCGGTGTTGCCGTCGGTGACCTCCACGACGAGCCCGCGGCCGCGTGCGATGAGCAGCGGCACCATGTGGTGACTGGTGATGACGTGCGTGTCGACGGCCTGGCGCAGCAACCGGAAACCCTGGTCGAGGTCCTGCTTCCACAGCGGGTTCTCCCAGTCGGTGATCGGGTCCCCGCCCCACACCGAGTTGACCAGGACGTCGAGCCCGCCGTCCTGCTCGGCGGAGATCCGCTCGGCGAGGGCGCGGACCTGCGCGGGATCACCGTGGTCGACGCGGACGGGGATTCCGGTGCCACCCGCCTCCGTGACCAGCCGCGCGGTCTGCTCGATGGTCTCCGGCCGGTCCATCTCGGAACGGCCCTGGTCGCTGCTGCGCCCGGTGACGTAGACGGTGGCCCCGGCGGCGCCGAGCTGCACGGCGATGCCACGGCCACCGCCTCGGGTGCCACCGGCGACCAGGGCGACGCGTCCGGCGAGGGGTGTCATGCCGGAGATAGTAAATGAACCGTCATTTACTAACAAGCAGGGTCAGCCCGTAGGCCGAGAGGATCTCCTGGAGTGGCTGGAAGAAGCTGGTAGCGGCGCCGCCGCGGCAGGTGCCGGAGCCACCGGAGAGCACGCCCTGCGCCTGGGTGAAGCCCTCGCCGCCGACCCACGAGCCGCCCGAGTCGCCGGACTCGGCGCACGCGTCGCTCTTGGTCAGCCCGGTCACCTGGCCTTCACCGCCGCCGTAGTTGACCGTCTGGTCCTTGGCCAACACGGTCCCGCAGTGCCAGCCCGTGGTGCGGCCGGAGCGGCACACCGCGGCGCCGACCGCGACCTCGGTCGAGCCCTTGACCGTGATATTGGTGCCGTTCTGCCGGTTCACCCACGGCTTCGCGGTCCAGTCGGCGGTCGTCTTCACCCACGCGTAGTCGTTGGTGGGGAACGAAGAACCCGCGTACGAGCCCATCGGGACCTGGTTGAAGCCCTTGACGCTGTCACCCTTGTCGCCGCAGTGGCCCGCGGTGACGAAGCCGCCCTCGACGGAGAAACCGACCGAGCACGGGCTGCCGCCGTTGTAGATCGCGTCGCCGCCGCGCACGTCGTGCAGCAGCCGCGGTGCCTCGCCGACCTCCTCAACGGTGACCGAAGGGGAGAGACGCCGTGCCGCTGCGATGAATTCCTCGGCGTCGCGAGCTCCGCGGCTGACCTCGACGACCACGGAGTTGCTGCGCTCGTCGACGCGCCACCCGGCGACCGACGCGGGCGCCTTGGTGCCGTCAAGCTGCTGCTTCGCGGCCTTGAGCCGGCTGTGCGCGTGCCGCACGACAGCGACTTCGGCGCCTTGGGACCGCACCACGTCGGCCTTGGAGGTGTCGGTGATGCCGACGACGAGCTTCCCGGCCTGAATCCATGCGCCGCCGTAGGAGTCACCGGCGGCGGTCCGCGCGCGCTGTGCGACGTCGGCTGCCTTGGCGTCGTTGCGGAGCCGCGCGCGGGCTTGCTGCGCGTCGAGCCCGAGGTCCCGCTGAACGGCGTGCAGCAACTCCGGCGTGTAGTTCTCCTGGGCGGTGGCGACCGGTGCGGTCAGCACACCCGCGGCCAGGAGGACGACTCCGGTCACGGTGCGGTACATGGGTCTCCCTCGTCTTCGGGGTGGCAGTGCAGGGCGCCACCCCGGCGAACCTAACGACGGAGACGCTCAGAAGACCTCGTCCGAGCAGCTTGTTGAATACACGGAAGTTCTCTCACATCGGGAACCAGTGCCGCGCGAGTGCGTCCAGGGTCGCCGTGCGCGGAACGCCGAGCCTGCGCATCCACCGGGCCAGATCCAGATCGGGATGCAGGAGCACCATCTGGAGCAGGCGCCGTTGCAGTTCCAGATCATGGTGCTCGTACTCGACCTGCGCGCCGTCCAGCAAGCTCCGCACGAACCGCCGCTTGCCGCGCGCCACCGACAGCGCGGTCCACGCGATGTCGAACTCCCTGGGACCGAGCATCGCGCACTCGAAGTCGCTGACACCGCTCAGCAGCCAGCCACCCGGGCGGTGCCGGATCTGCACGGTGGGGAACGAGAGCTTCGTGTGCAGCGGGAGCAGCCTGTCCGGATCGTCGTGCTCGATGCCGTCGAGGAACGGTTCGAACTGGCGTGACCACACCGGCGGCACGCCACCGGCACGATGGCGTTGGAGGAGTTCCTTTCGCCTGCGTGGGACGAAGCCCGCCCAGCCATCCCGCTGGAGTCCGTTGATCGTGCGTTGGTGCAGGTCTGCCAGCGCGAACCCGAGTTGTTCGGCGACGTCCGCGCGCTCCTCGCCGACCATTTCCGACCAAGCCGGGCCCAGGTCTTCGCCGCGAGGCACGCGCAAGAGGAGGTAGCGCAGGTTTCCTACCGTGCCCGTGTCCTCGATGACCGGGCAGTCCCCGGTGTACAACGAAGCCCGGCCAGCTCCGAGAGCATCGTGGTCTCCGTCGCGCGCCGGTCCTCGTAGCCGGGAGGGAACAGCTTCAAGACGACGTCATAAGACACGACAAAGGACGGGGTCGGCCCGCCGGAGTGCATCTGCGCCTCGTCGCGCGACAGGCCGTGCTGAGCGAAAAGCTCGTCCACTTCGGACGTTGTCTCCATGGGACAAGATCAGCACGGCGGCCCGTTCGCTGGACAGCGAGTTCGGTTCGGAGGTCCGAACGGTGCGCGCCGAACGCAGGTCAGCGGCGGCGGGCGCGCTGCTTCGCGCGGTTGCCGCAGCGGTCCATCGAGCACCACCGGCGTTGCCCCGGGCGGGAGAGGTCCACGAACACCAGTAGGCAGTCTTCGGCGGAGCACTCGCGGAGTCGCGACGCCGCGGGGCCGCCGAACAGCTCGATCGCATCCCTGGCGATGCTGGAAAGTGCTTGTGCCGCAGTCGGTTTCGACCACGCGCGCGCACTGCCGGACAGCGCGGGGGGCAAGCACGGCGTGGCCGCGACGGAGTTCAGGGCGGCGACCGCCGCGCGAGGATGCGGGCGGTCCGCGAGCTGGCTGGGGCTGCTCTGCCACGGTCCCGCGGAGGGTGGCCGCGTCACCTTCACCAGCCCGTCCACCTGGCTTCCCGGCTGGCTCCCGGTCTCCGCCGAGGCCGCCGGTCCGGAGCTGGTCAAGCGCTACCTCGGCACCTACGGACCGTCCACTGTGGCCGATTTCGACAGGTGGTTCGCCCGCAGTACCAAGGCTTCCCTGCTCAAGGCGTGGTTCGCCGGTGCCCGCGACGAGCTGGCGGACGTCAGCGTCGAAGGCACCCCGATGCTCGCGCGCCGAGGACGTCGACGAGATCGAGAGCACCGCGCCGAACAAGCTCGTGCGGCTGCTGCCCGCCTTCGACCAGTACGTGATCGCGGTGAACCGCGACCTCATCCCCACCGAGCACCTGGCGGAGGTCACCCGGACCGCCGGGTGGATCTCCCCAGTGGTCTTGCACGGCGGACGAGTCGCGGGCGTCCCGAAGAAGGCCCTCGCCGCCGAAGTGGTTCGCGTTCTGCCCGGAAGGTCTCTAGGGTGACCGCCGTGCACCGAATCTTCATCGTCACCCCGCCGCCGGCCTCCTAGCGGGGCCAGCTGCCAGCGCATCGTGCCGATCCGGCCGTGCGCCTTCTCGGTGTGCCCCGCTTCAGCGACCCCGATCACTTCTGTCGCAGGAGCACCCAACATGCACGTTTCCACCATCGCGCCGTCCTCCCGCGCCCGCGGGCTGTCCACCCTCGCCACGGCCGGGGTCCTCTGGGGGACGGGCGGTCTGCTCGGCACCCTCCTCGGCCGCGCCGCCGAGCTCTCCCCACTGGCCGTCGCCACCTACCGGCTCGGCGTCGGCGGTCTGCTGATCGTCGCGTTCCTCCTGGTCACCCGGCGTCCACTGCCGCGAGGACGAGCCGTCTGGACCCGCATCGCCTGCGTCGGCGGGCTGGCGGCGATCTTCCAGAGCAGCTACTTCGCCTCGGTGTCGCTGACCTCGGTCAGCATCGCCACGTTGATCACCATCGGCTGTTCGCCGGTGTTGGTGCTGCTCGCCGAGCGGGCACTGGGCCGGCGGCGGATCGACCGCACCGCCGTGCTGACGCTCGGGCTCGCGCTGACCGGGCTGGCCCTGCTGGTCGGCATCCCCTCGGGCGAGTTCTCCGGGGCGGCGCTGCTCGCCGGAGCCGGGTTCGCCGTGCTCGCCGCGGCGGGTTTCGCCACGATGACGCTGCTCGGGGCGCGCCCGGTGGCCGGGCTGGACGACCTGACCAGCACGGGCTTCGCGTTCACCCTCGGCGGCCTGGTCATGGTGCCCTTCGCGGACCTGGGTTTCACCACATCGCTCGGCGGGATCGGCCTGCTGGCCGCGCTCGCGCTGCTGCCGACCGCGGCGGCGTACACGCTGTACTTCCGCGGGCTGCGCGGGATCGACGCGAGCACGGGGGCGGTGATGGCCCTGCTGGAGCCGCTGACCGGCGCGGTCCTCGCGGCGCTGGTGCTCGGCGAGCGGCTGGGCGTTGTCGGCCTCGTCGGCGCGGCGCTGCTGTCCTCGGCGGTGATCGTTTCCGCTCGGCGGGGATGATCCGCTGACACGCGGGTAGCCGGGATGCATGGCTGAGACTGTTGCCGACTACCTGCTCCAACGCCTGCGCGACTGGGATGTTGAGCACGTCTTCGGCTATCCGGGCGACGGCATCAACGGCATCGTGGCCGCCTTCGGGGAGGCGGAGAACACCCCGCGCTTCGTGCAGGCGAGGCACGAGGAGATGGCGGCGTTCCAGGCGGTCGGCTATGCGAAGTTCAGTGGACGCGCCGGGGTCTGCCTGGCCACATCGGGCCCCGGCGCGATCCACCTGCTCAACGGCCTCTACGACGCGAAGCTCGACCACGTGCCGGTCGTGGCGATCGTCGGGCAGACCGCGCAGAGCGCTCGCGGCGGCAGCTACCAGCAGGAAGTTGACCTCCAGGCGCTGCTCAAGGACGTCGCCAGCGAGTACCTCGTCGAGGTCACCGTGCCGGAGCAGCTGCCGAACGCGCTGGACCGGGCGATGCGGGTGGCGCTGTCGCAGCGCGCGCCCACCGCGGTGATCATCCCCAACGACGTCCAGGAGCAGCCGTACGCGCCGCCGAAGCACGAGTTCAAGCACGTGCCGTCGAGCAGGCCGAGCCTGGCGATCGGCGCGGCCGTCCCGCCCGCGGAGGAGATCGCGCGGGCGGCGGAGGTGCTGAACGCGGGGGAGCGGGTCGCGATCCTGGTCGGCCAGGGCGCCCGCGGCGCGAAGCAGGAGGTGCTCGACGTCGCGAAGGCCACCGGCGCGGGCATCGCGAAAGCGTTGCTGGGCAAGGACGTCCTCTCCGACGAGCTGCCGTTCGTCACCGGGTCGATCGGGTTGCTGGGCACGCGGCCGAGCTACGAGATGATGCGCGACTGCGACACCCTGCTGATCGTCGGCTCGAACTTCCCCTACAGCCAGTTCCTGCCGGAGTACGGCAAGGCGCGCGGGGTGCAGATCGACATTGACGGGCGCATGATCGGGATGCGCTACCCCACCGAGGTGAACCTGGTCGGCGATGCGAAGGCCACCCTCGCCGCGATGCTGCCCCTGTTGCGGCACAAGGAAGACCGCTCGTGGCGCGAGACCATCGAGTCCACTGTGGAGCGTTGGTGGGAGAGCGTCGAGGCGCAGGCGATGCTCGCCGCCGACCCGGTCAACCCGATGCGGATCGTGCACGAGCTGTCCGCGCGGGTGCCGGACAACGCGCTCATCACCGCCGACTCCGGCTCGTCGACCAACTGGTACGCCAAGAACCTGCGGATGCGCGGTGACGTCCGGGGCACGCTCTCCGGAACGCTCGCCACGATGGGCTGCGGGGTGCCGTACGCGATCGGTGCGAAGTTCGCCTGCCCGGACCGCCCGGTGATCGCGCTGGTCGGCGATGGCGCGATGCAGATGAACGGGCTGGCCGAACTGATCACCCTGGCCCGCTACCAGGACCTGTGGACGGACCGGCGCTGCGTGGTCTGCGTCTTCCACAACAACGACCTCAACCAGGTCACCTGGGAGCTGCGCGCGATGGGCGGAGCGCCGAAGTTCGAGGAGTCGCAGGTGCTGCCCGAGCTCGACTACGCGGGTCTGGCGCGCTCGCTCGGGCTGGAGGGGATCTCCGTCGACAAGCCCGAGGACGTCGGCCCGGCCTGGGACCGCGCGTTGGCCACCGACCGGCCGATCGTGCTCGACGTGCGCTGCGACCCCGAGGTGCCGCCGATCCCGCCGCACGCCACGTTCGAGCAGGTCACGGCCATGACGGAGGCGGTGCTGCGCGGGGAGCCGAACGCCTGGCACATGATCGGCCAGGGAGTGCGGACGAAGCTCAAGGAGCTCTTCCCCGGCCGGTGACGTCCCGCGATAGTGGGGCATTTGGAGCTTCGCAAGGCCCATCAGGGTGAACGTTGTTAGCTTTCGGCCTACACCGCAACAACGACCCCTGAGGTGGTCAGAATGCCCAAGAAAACGGCCTTGAAGCGGTTGGGCGCCGCGGCGTCCGCGACCGTGGCGGCGTTGGGGATGGTCTTCGTCCTCACGCCATCGGCGCAGGCAGACGGCGAGTGGTGCAACAACCAGACCTGCATCAGGACTTACGACACCGGCACCTATCTGGGCCGGGTCGAGGTCTCCGTGTGGACGCAGAACCGCGCGGGCACCACCTACGCGAAGGTGTGGACCACCAACGGCTGGAGCCAGACGACGCGTTCGGAGTACGTGGACGCGTTCCGGACCTACCGCGGCCAGGTCTACCCGCAGCGGCACTTCCCGAACCAGACGCGGCTGTGCGCGGAGGGCTACAAGAGCGGCGGCAAGTACGGCCTGCCGTGCGTGACTCTGGTGGGCTGACGTCGTAGCACGAGAGGGCTTTCGGTCGATGGCCGGGAGCCCTCTTGTGCTGTCAGGATGGGCTGATGGACCTCGACGTCTCGGTCACGGAACTCGGTCATGTACTCGGCGGCTGGACAGTCAACGTCGTCGGCGGCTTGCTCAGCAAGCACAGTCGGATGAAGTGCGTGCGGCCCAACGGTTCCTCCTACGCGGACGAGGTCGTCAAGGCGAGCCGTGCGGACCACGACCGGTGGCACGCGGCGACCAACCACTTCCTGCTGACCATCCGCGCACTCCAGAAGCGCGAGGAAGCGATCAGCCTGCACCAGCGCCCACCGTTCCACGGGCGGCTGCTGTGGCACATCAAGTACGCGCGGCGGAACTGGTTGCTGCGCAAGGGATACGACGAAGCGGCCGAGCAACTGCGGGCTGACTTCACCGCCGCGCTCGCCACCTTCCTCAAGGACGCCGGTGACATCCCCGAGTACGTGGAGGCGTACACCAAGCGGGAGCGGGAACGCCTGCGGCGCGAACAAGAACAGGCGAGACAGCGGCGGGCGACGGCCATCCAGGACGCGTCCGGACCGGTGTGGTCCTACCGGATCAGCAAGAGCGGCGGCAGTCGCAGCTTCTGGATCTACCTGACGACCCTGGAAAGCGGTGGCAACGGCGAGCACACCCCGCCGGAGGTGCAGGCCGCATTGGCGAAGGAGCGGGCGAAACACCGCTACACCAAGGTGAACTGGGGTCCGGAGACCAGTCTCGCGTTGGAGGAGAAGTACCAGACCGAGGTCTCCGGCTGGGCCAGGCTCACCGGCGAGATGATCGTCGCGCACCCGATCGACCCGAACGACCGGTCCTCGCGGCAGTACTCCAAGTACCACTCCGGGCCGTCCAGCAACTACGGCAGCGACGGTGGCGCGGGCGGGTTCGCCGGGGGCGGTTTCTGACCCACCCCCGGCGAGAGCGCCTCAGCCCTTGATGCCGGTCTCCGCGACGCCCCGGACCAGGAAGCGTTGCAGCGTCACGAAGACGATGACCAGCGGCAGGATCGACACCGCGGCGGCTAGGAACAGCTGGTGCACGTTCAGGTTCTGCGCGGTGAGGAAGCTCGACAGCGCGACCTGCACGGTCCACGAGGACTGGTCCTGGGCGATCACCAACGGCCACAGGAACGCGTTCCAGCTGCCGATGAAGGAGATCACCGCCAGCGCGGCGATGAAGTTCCCCGAGTTCGGCACCACGATCCGCCAGAACGTGCCCCAGTGGCCGAGGCCGTCGATCCGCGCGGCCTCCTCCAGCTCCTTCGGGAAGGCGAGGAAGTACTGGCGGAACAGGAACGCGGTGAACCCGCTGAACAGCCCGGGGATCACCAGGCCGCGCAGGTCGCTGAGCCAGCCGAGGCTGGACACCACGACGAAGCTCGGCACGAACGTCACCGCCGCCGGGATCATCAGCGTGGCCACGATGGCGTAGAAGACCTTGCCCGCGTGCTTGTAGGGAATCCGTGCGAGGCCGTAGCCCGCGAGGCCGCACAGCAGCAGCTGGCCGACCGTCTGCAACACCGAGACGAGCACCGAGTTGCCCATGCTGGCCAGCAACGGCACGGACGGATCGGAGAACAGCTCCGCGAAGTTCTCCCAGTGGATCGTGTCCGGGAAGAACTTCCAGTCCGGCGCCGCGATCTCGGCCTCGGTCGCCAGACCGTTGCGCAGCACCAGGTAGAACGGCACCAGGAACAGCGCCGCCGCCACCGCGAGCGCGAGGTAGCGCAGCGCGGAGGTCATCGGTGCCCGCCGGTACCCGGCCGGGCGGTGCACGTGCCCGATCACTCGCCCCTCCTGAAGCCGAACAGCCTGCCCTGCAACAACGTCACCAGTGCGATCAGCAACGCGAGGATCACCGCGCCCGCGCTGCCGTGGCCGAAGTCCTGGCCGCCGCTGCCCAGTGCCGTGTAGTAGAGGTAGACCAGCGGTGGCCGGGCGAAGGGCGGATAGCCGTCCGCCGAGCCGAGCACGTTGTAGAACTCGTCGAACGCCTGGTAGGCGGCGATGAGCGTGAGCAGGACGACCGACACCGAGGTGGCCCGCAGCTGCGGCAGCGTGATGTGCCGCAGCGTCTGCCAGCCCGGCTTCGCGCCGTCGATCCACGCCGCCTCGTAGAGGTGCTGCGGGATGCGTTGCAGACCGGCGATGAACAGGATCATGTAGAAGCCGAGCTGCAACCACAGCCGCAGCGTCACCAGCACCAGCCAGTACCACGGCGGATCGGTGGAGACCGTCCACGCGATCGGCTCGATGCCGAACCACGACAGCACCGTGTTGGCCAGCCCGTACCGCAGGCCGTTGAAGATCGACAGCTTCCAGATCAGCGACGCGACCACGTAGGAGCACGCGGTCGGCAGGAAGAACACCGACCGGAAGAACGTCCGCGCGAAGCTGATCTGGTTCACCAGCAGGGCCAGCGCCAGCGACAGCACGAACGTCAACGGCACGATGAACAGCGCGAACAGCGTGAACGTGCCCATGCTCTGGAGGAACGCGCCGTCGCTGAGCATGTCCAGGTAGTTGTCGATGCCGACGAACTCGGTCGGGGTGACCGTGTTGTGCGCGTCGAAGAAGCTGAGCAGCAGGCTCCAGCCGATCGGCAGGTACGCGAAGATCGCCAACCCGGCGAGGAACGGCCCGACGAAGAGCCAGAAAGCCTTGGCGTTGCTGGTTTTCATCCGTAGAGGCGCTTCAGTTCGTCCTGGGCCTTGGCAACCGCGCCGCGCAGTTCGGTGCTCGCGTCGGCCCCCTCGCGCACCACCCGGGACAGCGCGTCCTGGAAGGCGGTGCGCATGGCCTGCGTCCAGTCCGGCGGGTTGGACGAGCGGGCGTGCTCCTTGACGAAGCGCACCGCGTCCGCGGCCTGGCCGGACTTGAGCTTGTCGGCCTTGGCGGACAAGGAGTTCCGCGGCGGGATGTGGAAGCCGTAGGAGAGGTTGAAGTCCTCCTGGTGCTCCGTGCGGTCGACCCACAGCCACTTCACGAACGCCTTGGCCTCGTCGATCCGCTTGCTCTTGGCGTTGACCATCGCGCCGAACGCGCCGACCGGCACGGACGGCGTGCCCGAGCCGGAGTGCTTCGGCCACGGCAGCACGCCGAAGTCGTCGCCCAGCGCCTTCTGCACGGCGGGCACCGCCCACAGGCCGCACCACTGCATGGCGACCTGGCCCTGGATGAACGCGTCCGGCTCCGACCAGTCCTTCACCGCGCCGAGCAGGAGCGAGTTGCTGGTGTTGAGCTCGCGGAGCTTGGCGATGGCGGTCGCCGCAGCCGGGTCGTCGAAGCCGACCTTGTGCTGCGGGGTGACGTAGTCGAGGCCGACCGACCACAGCGCGGGCCCGCCGAGCGTGGACACACCGCCGTCGTTGCCGACGAAGAGCCCCTTCACGCCGCCGGTGCTGAGCCTGCGCGAGGCGTCGATGAGTTCGTCCACAGTGGTCGGCGGCTTGACCCCGGCCTTGTCCAGCATGCTCTTGCGGTAGAACAGCATCTGCATGTCGATGGCCTGCGGGACGCCGTAGACCTTGCCGTCGACGGTGTGCCCGGCCAGCACGGTCGCGGCGAAGTCGTCCTTCGCGGAGGCGATCACGTCGTCCAGCGGGACGATCTGGTTCGCGCGCACCATGCTGATCTGCAACGTCGACTCGAAGACGTCCGGGCCGCCGCCGGAGAGCAGCGCCGTCGACAGCTTCGAGGAGTAGTCGCCGGGGTTCCACTGCACGGAGACCGGGGTGGCGGTGTAGGCCTTGGCGTAGCGCTCGACGGCCTGCTGGACGCCGTTCTCCCCGTACGCGTGGTACCACTGCTGGAGGCCCTGGCCACCGTTGCCGCCGCGGCCGGTGTTCGACCCGCACGCGCTGAGCCCGCCGAAGGCACCCGCGAGCGCGACCGCACCCGCCGCGTTCAGGAAACCGCGTCTGGACAGCGGTGTTGAGGACATCGGTACCTCCATCGACACGAACATCAACTCGGCTTGGCCGGTGACTTTCCCACACCGCACCCCATCACGCGGAGACGGCCCGCGTCGATCATTCCCGGGAGCTGGGATCAGCCCGTTGTGATCACCACGGCGGTGGCGTTGTCGTTGCCGCCCGCGGCGTCGGCGTCGGCCAGCAGCTGGGCGACCTTGGCCGACGCGGGCAGCGACCAGCCGAGGACCTCGCGGAGCCGCTGGAAGGAGACCTGCTCGGCGACCCCGTCGCTGCACAGCAGGTAGACGTCGCCTGGCCGCACGGTCACGCTGAGCACATCCGGCTCCGGCAGCTCGGGATGCCCGACGTAACGGGTGAGGTGGTAGCGCGCCGCGGCGGCCTCGCGGGAGTCGAACGGGTACCAGCCGTGGGTGGCGCCGAGCCACGCCATCGTGTGGTCGACGGTCAGCAGTTCCAGCAGCCCCTGGCGCAGCCGGTACACGCGCGAGTCCCCGATTTGCGTGATCCAGAATCCCGTTCGCGACTCGACCAGCGCGGTCAGCGTGCACCCGGCGAGCCCGACGACGTGCCTGCCGATCTCTCCGACCCGTTCCTGGGCGGTGGCCACCGCGGCGCGCAACGTCTCGGCTGTGACGTCTCCGGTGAGCGCGTTGACGAACGTGTCCACGGCGGTGCGCCCGGCTCGCGCACTGCCCTCGCCGTCGCCCATCCCGTCCGCGACCACCGCTCGCAGTGGCGTCTCCGCCAGGTGCACGACGTCGAAGTTCGCCTTGTACCGCCTGCCGGTTTCGCTCCCGGCCGCCGCAGTGATCACTGAGTCAGCTCCACTCGTTCCGCGAGCCGGTCACGCACCGCGGTGAGGCGGTTGATCTCGGCGTTCAGCGTCTCCAGGCGCCGCGCCGCGACACCATCGGCCGGGTTCTTCGGGCACGGCGTGGCGCCGATGTCGTCCAGGCGATCAGCGCAGCCGCTCAGGTCGTCGACGGTGAGGCCGAGCGCCAGCAGCTCGCGGATCACCCGGACTCGGGCCACGTCACGAGGACTGTAGACGCGTTGCCCGGTGCCGGTTCGGATCGGCGGCGGCAGGAGCCCCCGTTGCTCGTAGAAGCGAAGAGCCCTGGGCGTAGTGCCCGCCGCTACCGCCGCGTCACCGATCCGCATCCGCACTCCCCGGGTCTAGAACTCCACGATCACCGCGCCGACGTGCTGTCCGCTCAGCAGTTCGTGCAGCGCGCGAGGAGCATTTTCTATGCCCGCGATCCTCGTGTGCGGGAAGGTGACCTCACCAGATCGCAGCCACGCGCCGAAGCGCTCCGCCCATTCGCCCTGTGCGCCCGCGTAGTCGAGGGGGCTCAGCCCGCGCATGGTGATCCGCTTCGCGATCAGCTGCAGCAGGTCGACCTCGGTGAACGCGGTGGTGCCGGGGTGATCCGGCGACAACTGGCTGGACAGAGCGCCGACGAGCACGAACCGCGCGCCGTCGTTGGCAGCGGTGATCGCCGCGGTGAGCTGGTCGCCGCCGACGTTGTCCACGAACACGTCGATGCCCTCGTCGAGCTGCATGTCGCCGCGCAGCACGACCGCGTCGTAGCCGAACTCGCTTCGCATGCGGTCCGCCTTCCACGCGGAGCCCGTGCTGCCGATGACGCGCCCGGCCCCCAGGCGCTTCGCGTACTGCGCGGCGAGCGAACCGACCGCGCCGGCCCCACCGGACACGAACACGGTGTCACCGGGCTTGATCTCAACGGCCCTGGTCAGGGCGGCGAAGGCGGTCAGCCCCTGGGAGAGGTGCGCGACCGGATCGGGGAGCGTGTCGTCCAGGACCACGCACTGCTCGACCGGGACAACCGCGAACTCCCGCCAGCCGAGCCAGTGCGAGATCAGGGCTCCGCGGGGCAACGGGCCCTCGACCACCTCGCCGATCGCGCCACCGAACAGCGTGTCGCCCGGGTGGAGGGGCGGGAACGGCGTGCCCTCGACACCGCCGCCGAAGAGCGTGCGCAGAGCGGGGAAGACTTGGAAGAACCGGTTCCGGACAAGGACTTCACCGGGACCGGGCACGGGCAGCGGGCCCTCGACGACGCTGAGGTGCTCGGGTGTCGGCAGGCCCTCCGGCACGGCGGCCAGACGGACTTCGCGTGAGGTGGTCATGCCGGACGCTAGTTCCTGACCCATGCGTCAGGGGCAAGCCCGATGTCATGATCGTGGCCATGTCGGAGACGATCGAAGCCGGGATCGAGCGCATCACCGCGGCCCGCGCCGCCGGACGCCACGAGGACGCGCTCGCACTGGCGGTGGAGCTGGCCGAGCGGTACCCCGATGACGCGCGCGTCGCCTACCAGGCCGGATGGGCGCATGACAAGCTCGGCAAGGAGAACGACGCCGTGCCGTACTACTCGCGTGCGCTGAGCCTGCCCGGCCTCACCCCGGTCGAGCGGCACGGCGTCTTCCTCGGGTTGGGCAGCACCTACCGGACGCTCGGCCGGTACGAGGAGTCGCTGGAGACGCTGCGCCGCGGTGTCGCGGAGTTCCCGGACTTCGCGCCGCTGAAGGCGTTCCTGGCGATGACGCTCTACAACTGCGGCGAGAACAAGGAAGCCGTGTCGATGTTGCTGAACCTCGTGCTGGACACGACGGACGACGCGTCGGTGAAGTCGTACTCCGAGGCCATCGCGTTGTACGCGCGGGACTTGGATCAGGTCTGGGACAGCTGACTGGGATCGAAGACCGGGCGGATCTCGACCGAACCACCGATCAGCACGTCGGGCACGCGGGCGGCGATGCCCGCGGCCTCGTCGAAGTCCGCGCACTCGACCACGTAGAAGCCCGCGAGGTGCTCCTTCGCCTCCGCGAAGGGGCCGTCCGTGACCATCGGCTTGCCCTCGCGCAGCGATACGTGCTTGCCCAGCCCGGGGTCCCCGAGGCCCTCCGAGGCGACGAGGTGCCCGGACGCGGCCAGCTCCTCGGTCAGCGCCATGTGGCCGTTGCCGAAGTCGGCGCGCTGCTGGTCGGACAACAGCTCCCAGCGGGCGAGCGAGGCGGCGTTGCTCTGGATCAAGATCATGTACTTCACGGGAATCTTCTCTCGTCGAGCATGTCGAGCGGGCGGGTCCGGCTTCGACGTCCCGGTCGCAAGGACCGACGACGAAACCCAGGAGGACCCTATGACCACGATCGAGCAGATCGTTGCCGAACGCGTCGCGGCGATGCGGGAGAAGGACGCGGAGCGCGTCGTCGCGGCCTACGCGCCGGGGGTGGTGAGGTTCGACCTCGCGCCGCCGCTGAGCACCACGGGAGCCGAGGTGACCGACCCCGATGGCATCCGCTCGTGGTTCGGCGGCTTCGTGGGCCCGCTCGGCTACGACGTCACCGAGCTCGTCGTGACCGCGGGCGCCGACGTGGCGTTCTGCCACAGCCTCAACCGTCTCGCCGCGACGCCGCACGGGGAGCCGGAGGGCTTCGAGATGTGGTATCGCGCCACGGTGGGCCTGCGCGTGGTCGACGGCGCGTGGAAGATCACCCACGAGCACACCTCGACGCCGTTCTACATGGACGGATCGTTCCTCGCGGCCACGGACCTCAAGCCCTAACGCAGGTCCTCCGCGGTGCCGGGCACGGCGGGGCCGCAGTCGGCGGGCAGGGCGGCGACGGTCACCGCCACCGCGCCCGCGGCGTCGTCCTCGCCGAGCACGGTGTCGTCCGGCCCGACCACGCGGTAGCGGCCCGCGCCGAGCGGCAGCACCACGGGCGGCACGCTCAGGTAGGGGTAGCCGGTGCAACGGCTGAACAGCAGCGCGCGGCGGCTGGTGAACGGGAACAGCTCGCGCAGCCGCGGCTCGGTCAGGGCGGCCTCGATCAGCGGACGGAGGTGCGGGTCGCCGTCTTCCAGCAGCATCCGCCACTTCACCTCGACGGCGTCTCCGCGCTCGTGCGCCTCGGCCAGCTCGGTGTAGGACAGCAGCGGCCAGCCCGCGCGCAGATCGGCCAGGCGCGCCCCGGCCTCCCAGGCGCGGCAGATCCCGACGACCTCGGTGATGTCCGCGGTGTCGCCCCTGGCGAGGTTCACGCCGCGGCTCCACAGGCTGAGCTGGAAGGACCGTTCCCGGCAGGCGAGGTCGACCTCGACGACACCGCGCGCGCTGAGCACGCGGGCGGAGTGCGGGTGCTGGCCGGGTTCGAACACGAGCGCGGTGCCGTCCTCGGTGGAGGAGTGCAGCAGGGCGGTGCTCAGGTCGCCCGCTTCGACGAGCTCGGGGTAGTGGGGACGCATGTCGTCGCGCATGGGGTGGGGGTGGTCCTAGTCGTGTGCGGGCCGGTGCTGACCCGCACAGCATTCCTCAAGGACGCAGGACACCGAGGAGGGGGGACGGTGCGGCGGTCGCCTCACGGCGGATGGCACGAACGCGGCTCCAGCCGAACGGTATTCCGCGACGGCCCGAGGTAGGCCCGGGGGACACGGTCCGCACCGCCCCAGCTGATCAACTCATGATCTCGCCCCGGTGTTCCCGACATGCGATGTGACCTGGGTCACTCATGCGCCGGAGCCGTAGGGGCGGGTCAGGATCTCCAGGAGGTGGCCGTCCGGGTCGTCGAAGTAGACGCCCCGGCCGCCGTCGTTGGTGTTGATCTCACCGGCGCCCCGGTGGCCCGGACCGGCCCAGTACTCCAGCCCGCGCTCCCGGATGCGCCCGAAGATCACGTCGAACTCGTCCTCCTCCACCAGGAACGCGTAGTGCTGCCTGGTGAACTCGTCCGAGTTGTGCATGACGTCGAGCGAGACGTCGTTGTCGGTCTGCACCGCCAGGAACGGGCCGAACTCCGTGGCCTCGGGCAGCCCGAGGACGGAGGTCAGGAAGCGCGCGGTGGCCGCCCGGTCGGTGGCATTGACGATGGTGTGGTTCAGCTGCACGGTCATGGTCCGACCGTAGGACCTCGACATTGCTCGAGGTCAAGGCGCGAGGTGCCTGGCGAACCAGTTGACGACCATCTCCTCCTCGTTCTCCTTGGTGTCGCGGTCGGCGACCACGTGCCCTTCGCCGTCCACCCGGACCAGCTTCACCGGCAGGTCCAGCTCGACCAGCCGCGCGTACATCCGGTCGGACTCCTTGATCGACACCCGCGTGTCGTTGATCCCGTGCACGAGCAGCAGCGGCGCCCGGAGCCGATGCGCGTGCAGGTAGGGGCTGGCCTCGCGCAGCCGCGCCAGGTCCGCCGGGTCGTCGGGATCGCCGAGCCAGTCCTTCGCCCGCCTGCGCCACGTCGGCGGGAACGTGCGCACGTCGTTGACCAGGTCCGACACCCCGCAGATGGACACGCCCGCGCGCCACAGCTGCGGCAGCCTGGTGACGCAGCTCAGTGCCGCGAAGCCGCCGTAGGACGCGCCGAACACGCCGAGCCGCTGACCGTCCACCCAGCTCAGCCCGTTGAGGTACGCGGCGGCGCCCGCCAGGTCGTCGAGGTCGCCCCCGCCCCAGTCGCGGTAGATCAAGCGCTGGTAGCTCAGCCCGTACCCGGACGAGCCGCGGATGTTGGTCGCCAGCACGCCGATCCCGCGCGCGAGCAGCGCCTGCGTCATCGACGAGAACCAGGGCCGGGTCTGGTGCTCCGGACCGCCGTGGACGTCGACGACGACCCCGGCCCTGGAGACCCCGCGCGGGCGGTAGAGCAGGCCGTGCACGGTGCGGCCGTCCGCGCTCGGGAAGCGGACCACCTCCGGCTCGACCAGGTCGTCCGGCAGGTCCGGGCCGGAGTCGGTGAGCTGTCGGGCCCGGCCGGTCGCGAGGTTCACCGACCACGCGTCCTTTGCCGCGGTCGGCCTGCTGACCAGCACGAACAGCTCGTCGCCGCGCAGGTGGGCGGTCTGCCCGTCGTAGCCGAACTCCTGCATGGCCACGCAGCGGGGGAGTCCGTCGACGGTCCCGCGCTCGCCGGTCTTCGGGTTCAGCCACTCCAGCTGGGTGTAGGTCGCGACGTTGACGCCCCACACGAGCCGCGAGCCGTCGGGCGAGAGCGCCGCGCCGTCGATGTCGTGCTCCGGGGTGGCCAGCCATTCCAGCGAGGCGTCCGCCTTGAGCAGCGCGAGCCCCGTGTGATCACGGTCAAGGCTGGTGCAGACGTAGATCCCGTCCGCCGACCACGCCGCCGGCAGGAACTTCGCCGGGCCTTCGTGCGGCGTGATGTGCTCGATCGCGCCGTTGTCGAGGTGGCAGACGAACAGGTCGTGCTCGGTGTTCTGGTGCAGCCGCAGCACCAGCAGTGCGCGCGAGTCGGGGGAGAAGAACATCGGCAGGTAGCGGTCTTCGCTGACCTCGACACCCGCTTGAAGCACGGTGGTCACCGCGCCCGTGGTGAGGTCGCGGACGAGGACGTCGAAGACCGTGCTGTCCCTGGCGTTGCTCGCGTAGGCCAGCAGGCGGCCGTCCGGGCTGTACGGATCGCCGGAGCTGGCGTAGGGCACGCCGATCTCCACGCGGGTGTCCGCGCTGGTCAGCCACTCGACGGCACCGCTGTCCAGGTCGATCTCGGCGAGCCGGTAGTTCTCGGCGCCGTCGGGGTCGACCTGGACCAGCAGCCTGCTCCCGTCCGGGCGCCAGGCCAGTCTGGTCACCGTGCCGTCCACTTCGGACAGTCGTGGTGCCTCGCCGCCGTCCAGGCGCAGGCACCACGGTTGTGGTGATCCACTCGCGTCGGAGATGTAGGCCAGCAGCGCGCCGTCCGGGCTCGGGGCGAACCCGCCGAGGTCGTCGAAGATCATCGCGGCCCGCCCAGGGTGTGCTGGATCGCCGCGGCGGCCACGATCCCGTTGAGGAACCGGTCGATCTCCATGTTCTCGTTCGGCGCGTGGTTGCGTTCGTCGGCGTTGGCCAGCGGCACGCCGTAGCACGGCACGTCCAGCACGTCGGTGAACGCGGCGATCGGCAGGCTGCCGCCGAGCGCGGGCACCAGCAGCGGCACCTCGCTGAGGCCGAGCTCGGTGCCCGCGAGCACGGCGCGGGTGTACGGCGTCTCCGGCAGCGTGCGCGAGGGCGACATCGAGCCACCCGGGATGAACTCGACGTCCGGCGCGTGCTCGGCCACGTGCCTCCGCAGCGCCTCGATCACGTCCGGGACCTGCTGTCCGCCGACGAGCCGCATATCGCACCGGGCGATCGCGACGCTCGGGATCACCGTGCGGTGCTCGTCGCCGTCCTCGCAGCTCAGCGAGTTGATCGTGAAGGTCGGCGCGGTCAGCCGCTCGTAGTAGCCCGCGAGCGGCGAGGGCTCCAGCCGCCTCGTCCCGATCTCGGCGAGCACTTCGGGGAGGTTGAGCGGTAACGCGCGCAGCGCCGCTCGCTCCTCTGTGGACAGTGGGTCCACGCCGTCGGTGCAGCCTTTGACCAGCACGTTGCCGTCCGCGTCGCGCATCGTCGCCAGCAGCTGCACGAGTTGCCACGCGGGGTTGAGCGCGACGCCGCCCCAGTTGCCGGAGTGCAGCGGCTCGCGCGGTCCGGTCGCCCGCAGCTCGAAGGTGACGATGCCGCGCACGCCCAGCACCACGCACGCGCGGCCCGACTCGTGCACCGGCCCGTCGCTCCACAACACCAGGTCAGGCCGGTCGTCGGCGAACCGTTCCTGGACCACCTGCGCCAGGTAGGGGCTCCCGACCTCCTCCTCGCCGTCGAGCAGCACGGTGACGCGGCACGGCAGGCCGCCGGTCAGCTCGCGCAGCGCCCGCAAACCCAGGAGCTGCGCGAGGTGCTGGCCCTTGTTGTCGCCCGTGCCGCGCCCGTACATGCGGCCATCGCGGATCTCGGGCTCGAACGGCGGGGAGATCCACTCGTCGAGCGGGCCCGCGGGCTGGACGTCGTAGTGCCCGTAGATCAGCACGTGCGGGGCTCCGGTCGGCCCGTCCGCGGTCCCGACGAGCGCGGGCATCCCGTCGGTGGGCACCACCTCCGGTTCGAGGCCGCTGGCGCGCAGCAGGTCCAGCCCGTGCAGCAGCGCCTCGGGCATGCCCTCACCGGTTCGGCTGACGCTGGGCTGCGCCACCCAGGCGCCCAGCTCGGTGATCAGGTTCTCCGCGCGGTCGGCCACCCAGAGCCGGACCTGGTCGATCAGTGCGTCCACCGGCACCTCCCAGTGATTGCAGAAAGTGAAATCGGTAGCACGAACGCGCGGTGCGGACAAGCAGACATCGGTTAACCTGCCCGGATGTCACGACCCATCCGGACGGCGACGGTGGCGGAGCTGAAGGTGCTCGGCCACCCGCTGCGCTGGCGGATCCTCCGGCTGTGCCTGGACCAGGCGTTGACCAACCAGCAGATCGCCCAGCAGCTGGAGATGTCCCCCGCGACCACGCTCCGGCACGTCCGCGCCCTCGTGAAGACGGAGTTCCTCGAAGCGTCGGAGGTGCGCACCGGCACGCGCGGCTCCCTGGAGCGCCCGTACCGCGCGACCGGTCGCACGCGCGGCCTCGTCGCGCTCGACCTGGACGCCGCGGAGCTGGTGCAGCAGCGGGACTTCGCCCTGCTCTCCGCCCACCGCGCCGAACTCGCCCAGGCCGGACCCGACGCGAGCCGGGACATCGCCCGCGGCGTGCTGCGGCTGACCGAGGCGTCCCAGGACGAGCTGAAGCGGCGCCTCGGCGACCTGCTCGCGGAGTTCGAGGCCCGCGAGGATCCCACCGGCGAGCCCCTCAGCTACCTCTGGTCCATCGCACTCCGCCCCGCCCACCCCTGACCCAGCCGCTTTTCCCGTTTCGTACTCATAGCAGTATTTGGGAGCGCTCTTTTTCCCGTTATGAGTACGAAACGGGGTGATCGAGGGTCCCTGCGCGGGGGTTTTCGGATCCCCCGCGAGACCAGAGTGAGGGGAGGGTGGGCTGAGGGCAAGCTTGGTGGGTGGGGTGGGTGGAATTCGCTTCACGGTGGGAGAGAGCAGGCGGCTGGGTGTCTGATGTGGACGGTGTGGAGAACGGTGTCGCGGAGCCGGAGCGGTTGGGGCGGACGCGGTTGCCGGACGACAGGATGCTGGGCTGGGCGGAGTGGGGCCCCGAGGACGGCCGACCCGTGTTGTGCTGCCCCGGCGCCGCGACCAGCCGGTGGCTCGGCTTCGGCACCGACGTGGTGCACCCGCTGAACGTGCGGTTGATCTCGGTCGATCGGCCGGGGCTCGGTGACTCCGACCCGCGGCCCGATCGCGAGCTGACGGACTGGGCCGACGACATCGCGCAGCTCCTCAAGGCGCGCGAGATCGCCGAGCCCGCCGTCGTGGGGTTCTCCCAGGGAGCACCGTTCGCGTTGGCGTGCGCCGCGGCCGGGATCACCGGGCCGGTCGCCCTGGTGTCCGCGGGCGACGAGTTGGCCAACCCGGTGTTCGCCGATCGCCTGGTCCCGGACGTGCGGCGGATGGTCGACCTCGCCGTGAACGACCCGGCCGCCGCGGCGGAGCTGTTCTCCGGGATGAGCGCGCACGCCATGTGGGACATGGTGATCACGATGAGCGGCGAGGACGACCGCTCCGTCTACACCGGACCGAACTTCGCCCGCGTCTACCGCAGGGCGATGGCGGAGTGCTTCGCGCGGGGACCGGCTGGCTACGCCCGCGACACGGTGCTGGCCATGCGCCCGTGGTCCTTCGACCTCGCCGCGGTCACCGTTGCGGTCGACCTCTGGTTCGGCGCGAAGGACACGAGCCCCGTGCACTCCCCGGACTTCGGCGAGTCACTGGCGAAACGCCTGCCCACCGCCCGCCGGACCATTGTGGACAGTGCGGGCGGAGCGATCCTGTGGACGCACGCGGAGCAGATCCTGCGGGCTACCGCAGGAACTCGATGAGCGCGGCGGAGAGCACGTGCGGGTCCACGTAGTGGGTCTGCCCGGCCAGCACGCGATGTTCCCCGTTGAGCACGCCGTCAGCGATCTTCTGTGCTGCTGAGCCGAAGAACGCGGGGCTGTCGCCGCCGCTCATCGCGAGCGTGGGGACGGTGACGGCGGCAAGGCTCTCCAGGGGAACGGTGCCGCCCCTGGAGTAGTAGCGCAGCACCGCCGCGTCGTAGGCCAGCGACGGCGCCACGGCCTCCATCGCGGGCCAGGTCTGCATGTTCTTGATCTGCTCGATGGTCTCGTCGGGCATTCCGGTGATGCTCATGAACAGCGCCACGGCATCGCCGCGCCTGCCCTCGAACAGCAGCTGGGTGAGGCGGGTGGCGTACTCGGCGGCGCCCTTGCGCTGCGCGGGGGTGTCCTCGGCGAACGGCGCCTCGTAGATCGCTAGCCGGGTCACCGGGAGCCCTGACGCGGTCGCCTCCAGGGCCAGTGCTCCACCGGAGGACATGCCGTAGAGCATCGCCGCCCCGCCCGCCTCGGCGATGAGCGCGGCGACGTCCTCGACCTCGCCCGCCGCAGCCTGCTCCTCGTTCTGCGCGGGCGCGCCCGGGGCCATCGGGTCGCCGCTGTCGCCGCGGCCCCTGCGGTCGAAGCAGTAGACGGTGAAGTGCTCGGCCAGCAGTTTCGGCAGTTCGGGATCGGAGTTGCGGGTCATCGTCGCACCGCCGACGTAGATCAGCGGCGGGCCGTCACCGAGGCGGTCGTAGGCGATGGGCGTGCCGTCGGCCGATCGCACCGTCTGGGGCATGGGTTCGCGCTCCGTTCGTCGAGGGAGCCCGATCGTAAGCGCGACCACCGACACCGAGCACCGATCATCGCCCGAGAGGGCAACCCGCCCCAGCGCCGTTTTCCCGTTTCGTACTCATGGCAGGAAAAAGAGCGCTCTCAAATCCCGTTATGAGTACGAAACGGGAGTTCTCTAGCTAGCCCAGCGGATGAATTGGGGGCAGTGGGCTAGGAGCATGCGGGAGATTCTAGTGGGTCGAGGTGGCGCGGGTGACGCGTTCGGCCAGGCCGCGGAGGTGCTCGACCAGTTCGGGCGGCTCGTGCACCTCGAACTCGCAGCCGAGCATGGTCAGCCGCAGCGCGAGCCACTCGATGGTGTCGGCGTCGGTGCGCACCCGGCAGGTGTTCTCGGAGATCTCCTCGATCTGACCGGCGAAGCGCGCGGACAGCTCGCGCGACGGCATGTGCACGGTCGCGACGGCGCTGTAGGTCGGCGCGAGCGAGTACATCTTGCTGGTCAGGAACTCCGCGGCATCCGCGGCGGGCAGGGTGCGCGGGGTGGCGCGAGCACCGGTCGCGAGCGGCTCGGTGATCCGGTCCACCCGGAACGTGCGCCAGTCGTCGCGGTCGAGGTCGAACGCGACGAGGTACCACCGCCGCCCCGATGGCACCAGGCTGTGTGGTTCGAGGTGGCGCTTGGTGTCCGTGTCGTCGGCGGCGCGGTAGGCGAAACGCACCCGCTCGTGGTTGGTGATCGCGGCCGCGAGCACGGTCAACACGCTCGGCTCCACCACGGGCCCCGGCGTCGAGAGCACCGGCACAGTGGCGGAGTTGAGCGCGCCGACGCGGTAGCGCAGCCGCGACGGCAGCACCTGTTCGAGCTTGGCCAGCGCCCGCACGGACGACTCCTCGATACCCGCGACGGCGTGCCCGGCGGCGGTCCGCAGTCCGACCACGATGGCGACGGCTTCGTCGTCGTCGAGCAACAGCGGTGGCAGCGCGGCGCCCGCGATCAGCCGGTATCCGCCGATCGAGCCCATCGTCGCCTCGACCGGGTAGCCGAGGGACCGCAGCCGGTCGATGTCGCGGCGGATGGTGCGGAGGCTGACCTCCAGCCGCTCGGCCAGCTCGCTGCCCGGCCACTCCCGTGGGGTCTGCAACAGCGACAACAGGCTCAGCAGCCGCCCTGGCGTGTCTCCCATGCGCCCACCTTCTCACCGAAAGGTGACAGGCCTCGTCCTAGTTCTCACAGGCCGAGCTTGGTGACCGCGTTGTCTTCGAGCGGGGTGGCGATCCGGATGTAGCGGTGCACCGTGCGCGGGTTGGCCCAGCGGCCCTGGCGCATGATCTCGCGGTCGCTGGCCCCGCCGAGTGCCGCCTGCGTCGCGAAGCCCGCGCGCAACGAGTGACCGGAGAACAACTGCGGATCGAGTCCTGCCTTCGCCGCGTAGCGCTTGACCAGCTCCGCCACGGCGCGGCCGGACATCGCCTTGGCGGAGATCCGGCCGTGCTTGCTCACGGAGGGGAACAACGGGCGTCCGGTGCCGTCGCTGAGCGCGGTGCCCTGAAAGCCGTGGCAGCGATGGACTTTCGTCGTCGTGAAGGCGTGCGACCGGAGCTGTTCGTGTGTCGGGATCTCCAGCAGTTCCGTCCACGCCACGTAGGCGCACACCGGGCAGGTGTCCGGGCGCTGGCCACGCGGCAGCGCGACCTGCTGCTGGCGCACGCCGGTCGGGTCGGTCTTGGTCACCGGCAGCCTGATGATCAGCACCGGCTCGCCCGTGCCCGGATCGGTCTGCACGTCCACGTCGTCGAGGCAGATCGTCGCCAGCTCACTGCGCCGCAGCGCCCCGGCGAAGCCGATCAGCAGCACCAGCGCGTCGCGCCTGCGCGCCGGTTCGGTCGGCCAACCGGGCTCGGGCAGCTGCGCCAGCAGTTCGGTCAGCGTGTGCAGCAGGACGGGCCGCTTGCGCTTGGGCTGCGCGCGGCGGCTGCGGCGAATTCCACGCAGTGTCAAGCGAACCACGTCCGAGCGAGTGGGCGACGGCAGGCCGTTCGCGGCGTGCACGGCGGCGATCGCGGCGGCCTTGCGCTCCAAAGTGGACGGTGCGAAGGCCCAGCGGGCCCCGTCGTCGGCGCGGGCCTCCGCCGCCGCGGCGAGGTACACGGCCACGTCCAGCGGATCGGCGGGCAGCGCCTGGCGCTCCTCCCGGGCGCACCAGCCCGCCCAGCCGATCCAGTCGGCGCGGTAGGCCCGCAAAGTGTTGGGGGACTGGGATTCTTCGAGGTACTTGGCCAGCGCCTCGGCCTGCGCGTCGGCGAAGCGCGCCCGCACCTGGGCGAGCGCGGCCGAGTCGATCAGGACGCTGCGCGGCCGGTCACCGAGCGCGACGCGAACCGGCTCCGGAAGCGGGATCAGTTCGCCCATGATCGGATTCTAGGTCAACCGTGCGCCAGGACTCTGCGCGCCAGCGCCGGGTTTGGGCGGATAAGGGGGCCAAGGAGCCTAGGCTCCCCGTCATGGTGAATGTGCGGCAAGGCGCGTTGCGCGGGGTGGAGCACGACGATCACGTTGTGTGGCGCGGAATTCCCTACGCGAGCCCGCCGGTCGGCGACCTGCGGTGGCGGGCCCCGCGCCCCGCGCCGAGCTGGGAGGGCGTGCGCGACGCGTCGGAGTTCGGGCCGCAAGCGCCGCAGCCGGTCAACGCGCCGGGATCGAGCAAGCACCCGGCCGACGAGGACTGCCTCTACCTCAACGTGTGTGCGCCGAAGGAGCCCGGCGAGGGCAGGCCGGTGTTGTTCTGGCTGCACGGCGGCGGCTACCGGACGGGCAGCTCGCGGCAGATGGGCGAGGGCGCCGCGTTCGCCAGGGCGGGCATCGTGGTCGTGACGATCAACTACCGGCTGGGCGCGCTCGGGTTCGCGCGGCTGGACGGCGAACCGGACTCGGGCGTGTGCGGGCTGCTCGACCAGATCGCGGCGCTGCGCTGGGTGCGCGAGAACATCGCGGCGTTCGGCGGCGACCCGGACAGGATCACCGTCTACGGCGTCTCCGCCGGGGCAAAGGGCGTCGCGAACCTCATGGCGAGCCCGGCGGCGAAGGGGCTGTTCGCCCGCGCGATCTCCAGCAGCGGCGGCGGTGATCACGTCTCCGGTCCGGAGGTCGGGGCGGCGGTCGGGCGCAGGCTGCTGGACGAGCTGGGCTGCGCCGATGCCGAAGCCGCCCGCGCGCTCCCGGCCGACGAGGTGGTCGCCGCGCAGGAGCGGATCCAGTCCGGGATGGAAGCGCTGTGGTTGTGGCGGCCGACCATCCACCCCGACGTGCTGCCCGCGGTCCCGATCGAGCTGATCGCGGCGGGCAGCGCGGCCGGAGTGCCGTTGCTGGTGGGCAACAACGGCAACGAGGCGGGGCTGTACGCCGCGATGTACGGGGCGGAGGAGGTGACCGCGCCCGCGGCGGCGGTGATCGGGTCGATCCTCGGCGCGGACGGGTACGAGGCGCTGCTCAAGGCGTATCGGCGCACTCGCGGCCTGACCAGCGACGTTGCCGCGATGGTCGCGGCGATGGGGGATGAGCGTTACGGCATCCCGACGCAGCGCCTCGCCGACGCGCAGTCGCGGTTCGCCACCGTCCACCGCTACCGGGTCGACGTGGCCGCGCCCGGCCTGACGCGCGAGCTCGACGGCGGTCACGGCACGGAGACGGCGATGGCGTGGGGTGTCCCGGAGCCGCTGCCGGGGATGCGCGCGCCGCGTTCGCCCAAGCCGGAGCGCGTCGAGCTCGGCGAGCAGATGCACCGGGCGTGGGTGTCGTTCATCCGCGATGGCGATCCGGGCTGGCGGGCCTACGACGCCGAGAAGCGCGCGGTGCTGGTCCTCGGCGAGGCCGGTCCCCGGCTGGAGTTCGACCCGCGACGCGAAGAGCGGCTGGCGTGGGGCGACGCGACCTGGCCTTCGAGCACCTGGTTTACCTAAACCTTCCCTATCGCTCCCTATCTGTCCCTCAATGAGGTACGTTGGGGAACATGACGGAAGAAATGTACTCGGTTGAGCAGGTCGCTGAGCGGCTCAACCTGCACGTGCGGACGGTGCGCAACTACGTCCGCGAGGGGCGCTTGAAGGCCGTCCGGATCGGCAAGCAGTACCGCATCAGCCGCTCCGACCTGGAGGAACTGACCGGGGGCGGGGTGCCCGCGACGCCACGGGAGTCCGCGCGGCGCACCCGGCACGTGGAGGTCTCCGCCGTCGTCCAGGTCGACGCGATCGGCCAGGCCGAGGCGAGCCGGGTGAGCATGGGCATCACCGGCTCGCTCAACGGCCGCGGCCCCGGTGGCGGGATGCTGCGGGTGCAGACGATCTACGACGAGCAGCGGGCCAGCCTCAAGATCGTCGTGATCGGCGAGCCCGAGCTGACCGCGGACGTGATCAAGCTGATCGGCGAGTTCCTGGAGGGGAACCGATGATGATCTACCGCACCACCGGCGGTGGCGAGCAGGTCGAGAGCAAGTACCAGGAGGTCCTGGACCGCTGGCCGGTCCCGGCGGAGCGCGTGCTGCTGCCGACCAGCGAGGGCGAGACCTTCGTGCTGGTCTTCGGCAAGGCCGACGCGCCGCCGCTGGTGGCCCTGCACGGCTCCGGGGCCAACGCCACGAACTGGCTGGCGAACGCCGTCGAGATGGCCGAGCACCACCGCGTCTACGCCGTCGACGTGATCGGAGAGCCCGGGCTGAGCGCGCCGAACCGCCCGCCGCTGGACAGCGAGGCGTACGCGCGGTGGCTGGACGACGTGCTCACCGGCCTCGGCCTGAAGAACCCGGTGCCGGTGATGGGGATGTCCCTCGGGGGGTGGTTCGCCATCGACTACGCGTCGCGGCGGCCGGAGCGGGTGTCCCGGCTCGCGCTGCTCACGCCCGCCGGGGTGGGCAGGCGGCCCAGGGGCCTGTTGCTCAAGCTCGTCGCGATGAGCCTCGCGGGTGAGCGGGGGCTGCGGAAGTCCGTGAAGACGGCCATGGGCGGCGAGGTGGACCCGAAGGTGGTGGACGCCGTCGTGCTGATCTTCAAGCACTTCAAGCCGCGCATGCGGATTCCCACGTTCTCCGACGAGGTGCTGCGGCGGCTGACCATGCCGGTCGACGTGATCGTCGGCGAGCACGACCCGATGCTCGACTCGGCCGACACCGCCCGGCGGTTCCAGGAGGTCCTGCCGCACGCGTCCGTCCACGTGGTCGACGCCGGTCACGACCTGTCAGCGCACGTCCCGGCCTCGATCGGGTTCACAGCTTCCGGTACATGATGTGCAGCCCGACGTAACCGTGCGCGGAGGACCGGAAGCCCTCCGGCACGGTGCCGATGACCTCGAAGCCCAGTGACCGCCACAGCGACACCGCGCGCGTGTTGCTCTCCGCCACGGCGTTGAACTGGATGCCCCGGAAGCCCGCGGTCCCGGCCCAGTCGATGACGTGCTCGCCGAGCGCCCGCCCGACGCCCCGGCCGGAGTGGGCGGCAT
Organism: Allokutzneria sp. A3M-2-11 16; assembly: GCF_024213555.1. GTDB lineage: Bacteria > Actinomycetota > Actinomycetes > Mycobacteriales > Pseudonocardiaceae > Allokutzneria. Next base: position 112,666 of record NZ_JANAVO010000005.1, read on the forward strand.
CGACCATGAAACTCGCGCTGGCGATGTGCGAGGCGGGCCCCATGTGGTTGGCGTACATGCGCGCGGAGCCGAGCACGGTGCCGTCGGGGTCCACCGCGACGGCGGTGCGGCTCTTGGCGTCGGGCATCCACATCTCCCGCGCGGTGACCTCGTCCACGTCGGTCGGCCAGCTGTAGGTCTCCCCGGCCGCGACGATCTCGTGCAGGAACGGCCAGATCGACGGCCAGTCACCGTCGACTGCTTCTCTGATCAACACGGTGCCGAGTCTCTGCGAGGGGCGCCGCGCCCGCGACAGATTTTCGGGAGGTCGGAGTGTGGAGCGGCTACGACGGCAACCACTGAGCGGACAACTACGCCCGCTACGACGCCGTGCTCGCGACCGTCGCAACCCGCGACCGGGTGCTCGACATCGGCTGCGCTGCTGAGCGTGCGCAGGCTGGGAGCCCGCCTGAGTTCCCGGATGTGGGCGAATTGCTTTGAGGCCAAGACCGGAATCGAACCGGCGTGGACCGCTTTGCAGGCGGCTCCCTAACCACTCGGGCACTTGGCCGAAAAAAGGTACGACAAAGAAAAACCGCCGGTGTCGACTAGTCGACCGGCGGCTCCCAGGCATGACCGAACACTGAGGTCACGGCGGAGAGCCGGGACGACAACAGAGGAGGTCGATGCGCTGCATGCCGACCACTATGCCCTTTATCGCGGGGCGCGTCAACAATTCTCTTCTACGGTTTACGGGGCGGCTTTCCTAGGCGGTGCTTATGCGGTGCTTAACCGCACTGCGTGATGCTGTGCATCGATCGACCACCTACCCCCTGCACATCGAGGTGGACCCATGAGAACAGCAAGCATCGCCGGCGCGCTGGTGGCGTGCCTGGCGCTCGGCGCCGCCGTCCCAGCGGTGGCGCTGGCCGACCCCGCCGGGACCGCCCGGGACCTCAGCGGCGAGATCGGCGGGATCGGCCCCGAAGGGCCGGAGGCCATCCCGCACGAGGAGACCCTGGAACCCGGGGCCGAGGCCGAGCGGATCGCCAGGGCGCAGGTCATCCAGCGCGCCAAGGTGTGGCTCACCGCCAACGGCGGCCGCAAGGTCCCCTACAGCCAGGCCCGCAAGTGGCGGGACGGCTACCGGCAGGACTGCTCCGGCTACGTGTCGATGGCGTGGAAGCTGCCGAAGGGCAGGTACGGCGGCACCAACACCGTCGGCCTCGCGCAGAGCTACACCACGAAGATCACCAAGGCCGAGCTGCGGACCGGCGACATCATGATCGACTGGCACGGCACCAACCGCACCCGGCACGTGATCCTGTTCGAGAAGTGGGCCAACGCCAACCGGACGCACTACTGGGCCTACGACCAGTCGAGCAGCCAGGGCGGCACCGCCTACCGCAAGATCCCCTACCCGTTCTTCACCAACAAGGGGCAGTGGGAGCCGCGCCGCTACAAGCACATCAGCTAGCGGTTGCGTTGAACCGCGGTTCAACTGAGAGTGTCGAGCCATGGCAGTGAACCCCGACCGGATCTTCGACGGCCTCCTCGGCCGGATCTCGGCACTGATCATGGCTGGTGGCAACCGGGCCGCGGAGGCGGAGGCCGTCGCCGAGCTGGACCCACGACCGCACCACCGGGTGCTGGTCGTCGGGTTCGGTCCCGGCGTCGGTCTCCGCCTGCTCGCCGAGCGGCTCCCCGAGGGCCACATCGCCGGGATCGACCCGTCCGCGGTGATGCTCCGCGCGGCGACCAGGCGCAACAGGCGCGCGGTCGCCGACGGCCGGATCGAGCTGCACCGCGGCAAGGCCGACGCGCTCCCGTTCCCCGACAGCGACTTCGACGCGGCGATCACCGTCAACACCATCCAGTTCTGGGAGCCGCTGGAGACATCTCTGCGCGAGGTCGCCAGGGTGCTGCGGCCGGGCGGCCGGTTGGTCTCCTACACCCACGACTGGGCCATCACCCGCACCACCGGCCAGGACGTCGAGTCCTGGGTGCGGGACACGACCGAGGTGTGCCACCGCGCGGGACTCGGCTCGGCCCGGCACTGGCGGGCGCGGGCGGAGAAGGGCAAGTCCGTCGCGTTCACCGCGCGCACACCGGAATAGGGACACGATGATCCGCTCCTCCCAGGTGCTGACGATCGCCGAGGTCGTCGCGGCGACGAAGCTGCCGACCTCGACCCTGCGCTTCTACGAGCGGGAGGGCCTGATCACCTCCGTTGCCAGGGACGGCGCCGGGCGGCGCGTCTACGCCCCGGACATCCTTGCTCGGCTGGCAGTGGTCGAGCTGGCCAAACAGGCCGGGTTCACCATCGCCGAGGTGTCTGGCTGCGTGGACGCCGAGACCGGGATGCCCGGCCGGGGCTGGCGCGAGCTGGCCGAGGCGAAGCTGGTGGAGCTGGAGGCGCGGATCGCCGAGGCCGAGCGGGCCAGGGCCGTGCTCACCCACGCGCTGGAGTGCCCCGATCCGTCGTTCGGGGAGTGCCCGGTGTTCCGCGGCAGCGTGCGGGCCCAGATCAGCGCGATGCGCGGTCGAACGACCCCACCCGGTGATTCATCCGTCCGACCACTGTCTCCCGGCGTGCGCAAGACACAGAATTGACGCATGTCCGGAGCCCGGGTCCGTCCCGACGCCCAGCGAGTGCACCCGGCCGCCGAGGCGATCGGTGCCGGGCTCGACGCGTGGCTGGACAAGTTCGCGCTCGGGGACGAGCGGCTGCGGGGCGCCCGCTTCCACCGGCTGGCGGCCAGAATCCTGCCCGACGGGGCCCGGGTGAACGTCGAACTGCTCGCGCAGTGGGCGGCGTGGCTGGCCGTCCAGCCCAGCTCGGCCGCCTACGCCGAGATCGCCTCCGTCATCGAGGGCACCGTGCCCGCAGACGAGGCCGCGCCGACCGTGCTCGCCCTGGCCGACCTGTGGCCGCGCACGGCGGTCGGCATGTCGCTGTCCTGGCGGCGCCGGTGCCTCCAGCACGTCCGCGACGACAGCGGCCTGATCGTCTACGACATCGTCGAGTCGGTGCGCCGCACGGAGATCCCGATCGGCATCGCGCACTCCACGGCGTGGAAGACCATCTGCGGCACGGTCGGCGAACTCACCGAATGGTGTGAGAACGATCCTCCGATGGAGCAGGTCCAGGAGCGCCTCGACCGGCTGGCCGCGGCCCAGCTGGAGCTGCTCGGCCACCTCAGGACCTGCCACCCGGCGATCTACGCCCCGGTACTGGAGGTGGCCGAGACGATCTGCGCGATCCCCGGCGCCCGGCTGGCCTGGCGGCAGGAGATCGGGCCCTGATCCGCGAGCCGCCGGTGGGGTTGGCAGGATCGTGGTCATGACCAACGTCAAGCTGCACACCACCCACGGCGAGATCGTCCTCGAACTGGACGCCGAGAAGGCGCCCAAGTCGGTGGCGAACTTCGTCGACTACGTGAACAAGGGCCACTACGACGGCACGATCTTCCACCGCGTGATCAAGAACTTCATGATCCAGGGCGGCGGCTTCGAGCCGGGCATGTCGCAGAAGCCGACCGGGGCCCAGGTGGAGAACGAGGCCACCAACGGCCTGAAGAACAACCACTACACGGTGGCCATGGCCCGCACGCCGAACCCGCACTCGGCCACCGCGCAGTTCTTCATCAACACCTCGGACAACGACTTCCTCAACCACAGCGCGCCGACGCCGCAGGGCTGGGGCTACGCGGTGTTCGGCAAGGTGGTCGACGGGCAGTCCACTGTGGACAGCATCGCGGGCGTGCGGACCGGCAACTCCGGCGGCCACCAGGACGTTCCGGTCGAGGACGTCGTCATCACCAAGGCCGAGGTGTTCTAGCTCCCCACACGGGGAACGGCGGAGTTGGGGTCGAACCCGGAGAACGCCAGCCCGATCACGAATCCGGCGGCCTCCTCCAGCTGCCGAGCGCGGCTCAGCGGTCCCAACACCGCCGGATTCCCCCCGGCGTCGCGCACCAGGCCGCAGGCCACCCGCACCGCCTCCGGGGCGTCGCCGCACATCGCGACGGTCACCGGCGAGGCGTCGGGCCTGGTCCACTGGTCGGCGGCGAACAGGTGGAACGCCTTCACCACGTGCGCGCCCGGCGCCAGTTCGGCGACGCGCTCGGCGGCGGAGGTCTCGGCCAGCAGCACGCCGACCCCGTGCTCGACGGCGTTCGTCGGGTCGATCACCGGAGTGCCGCGCAGCGCCCCTTCGGTCGCTCCCGCGCTCCGGAGCATGTCCTCGATCCCGCTCCACGACACGGCCAGCAGCACAGAGTCCTTGTCCCGCACCACTTCTCGCGGGTGCGCCGCGTGGCCGCCGACCTTCTCGGCGATCGCCAGCGCCTTCTCCGGCGACCGGCCGCCGACCTCGATGTCGTGCCCGGCCCGCGCCCAGCTCTCCGCGAGAGCCGCCGCGAGCGTTCCAGTTCCCAGGATTCCAATTCGCATACCGGGAACGGTAGGCAGGCCGATACGTACCAATCGGTGCGTTGGTCAGCGCCGGAGGTGCCCGCGCGCGGCGACGCCGAAGGCGGAGACCAGCTCACCGCGGTCCTTCGCGCGGGTGGCGAGCACGACGTGGCACGGCTCGACGCCGTCGAGCGGCACGGTGGTGACGTCCTCGCGGATGTAGGTGGCCGCCGCGCCCGCCGGGAGGATGCCGACCGCCTGTCCGCCAGCGACGAGTTCGAGTTTGTCCTCAATGGACTCCGCGAGCGGTCCTTCCGGGGCGCGGCGTCCGTCCGGCCGGGGGTCGATGCGCCAGAAGGCGTCCCATTCCTCGTTGTGGTGCCGGGGAATCGGCTCGTTGACGATGTCGTCGAGGGTCACCATCTCCTTACCGGCGAGGCAGTGGTCGAGCGGGACCAGGAGCACGCGCGGCTCGTCGTAGAGCACGGTGACCTGGAGCCGGTCGGTGGCGAACGGCAGCCGCGCCACGGCAGCGTCCACGCGGTGCTCCAGCAATGCCTCACGTGGTTCGTGCCAGGCCAGGAACGTCGTGCGGACCTCCGCGTGCGGGTGGCGGCGTCGGAGCGCGCTCACCGCGGGCGTGACGCTGATCCCGGCGGTGAAGCCGATCGTGATGATCCGGGGTTCGGCGACCGACCTCGCCCGTGCCGCGGCCGCCTTGGCGTCGCTGAGCAACGCTGTCGCCAGCGGCAGGAAGGCGGTTCCGGCTTCGGTGAGTTCGGTGCCCCGCGGCGTGCGGTCGAGCAGCCGGGCGCCGACGCACTCCTCAAGGCGCCTGATCTGGCGGCTCAGCGAGGGCTGGGCGATGCGCAGCGACTCCGCCGCGCGCCCGAAGTGCCGGTGTTCGGCGACCACCGTGAAGTACCGGACGAGCCGCAGATCGAGATCGTGCTCCACGGGCTGACCTTATGTGATGCCTGAAACGCATGACCACATCTGAAACAGGTCTTGGACGCGCGGCGCGCCTCGGCCACAGGCTTGCGGGGCCTTGATCGTCCAGACCCGTGAAGGGGACACACCGTGTTCGTAGTCGCAGGCGCCAATGGCAGCACCGGTGGAGCCGTGGCCCGCGCTCTGCTCGCCGAGGGACACCCCGTCCGAGTGCTGTTGCGCTCGGACCGCAACGCCGAGCAGTGGCGAGCCGCCGGAGCCGAGGTGGCCGTCGCCGACGTGCGGGACGCGTCGTCGCTGACCGACGCTTTCCTTGGCGCACATGGGGTTTACGTGCTCAACCCGCCCCCGTACACCATCGATGACATGTTCGCCGAGACTCGCATGGTCACCGCGGCCTACCGCGGCGCCTTGGCGGCGACGGGCGCGCGTGCGGTGGTGCTTTCCTCGATCGGCGCACAGCTGCCCAAGGGAACCGGGAACATCTTCACCGCCCACATCATGGAGTCCGAGCTGGCCGAACTCGATGCCACTTTCGTGCGGCCCGGGAACTTCATGACGAACTGGCTGGGCGACACGGAGGCGCTGGGCAACGGGGTGCTGCCCAGCTTCCTCGATCTCGATCGGCCCATTCCGAACGTCGCGCCGGAGGACATCGCGGCCATTGTGGTGCGCGAACTGCTCAGCACAGGCACTCGCGTCGTCGAGCTGGCCGGGCCTGTGGACTACACCGCGCGCCAGATCGCTGATGGATTCGGCAGCGCTCTCGGCCACCCGGTGAAGGCGGAGGCCATTCCCAGGGAGCAGTGGTCCACCGCGCTCAGGACCGGTTTCGGTATCCCCGCGGCGGCCGTCGCCACGTGGGAGGAGCTGTGGGACGGCATGAACAGCGGCCACATCCGCTTCGAAGGCACTCCTGAACGTGGCCGGGTCACCATCGAGGAGTTCGCGGCTCGGACTATCGGCCGTTCGACGTTGACAGCGATTGAGCCTGGTCGGCTTGACCCGTAGCGACACCTCATTGAAGCTCAACACTGAAGCTCAAACGCACATTCTGCCAGCTAAGTACTGGCAGCGCGGTGGAATCTCCGCCAACTTCGAAGAGATCCGAGGAAGCGTCGCGATGCGCGAGAGGAATGTGGTTTCCGAAGACGGGACGAATATTCGCTTTTTGGTGCACGGACAGGGTCGGCCGTTGGTGGTGGTGCCCGGGACGCTGGCACCACTTGAGATGTACCTGCCGCTTGTTCGACTGCTCATCGACCAGTACACGGTCGTGCTGGTCGGCCGCCGCGGCTACGGGATGACCGAACCGGGACCGCGGCCTGCGAGGTTCGAGCGCCAGGTCGAGGACCTCGTCGCCGTGCTGAGAGAACTTCCAGGACCCGCACTGCTGTTCGGACATTCCTTCGGCGGCTTGGTCGGTTTGTCCGCCGCCCTCGCCGATCCGGCGCGAATCGCGGGGATTGCGCTGTACGAGCCGCCAATAGTCCTGCTCGGCAAGGTGCTGGGCCCTATGCTCCGGCGCTGTCGGAGCGCCGTCGCCGGGGACAGACCGCAGGACGCGGTGCGCCTCGCCCTCGCGCTGAGCGGTTCTCCCACTGTGCGCGACGCGGGCCCCGCTGACACGACCCTCGCCCAGCTGGCGCATCTCGTACCTGGCCTCATCGTCGACCTGGAGTGCACGACCGGGATGACGATGCCCGTTCGGCACTGGGCGGGGATGGCGACGCCGATGACGCTGCTGCGGGGCGAACGCAGTACCGCCGAATACGTGCGCAGCGTCGAGGCGTTGCGCACGCTCTACCCGGACGCGCGGTACGAGGTCGTACCCGGCCAGGCCCACTTCCCGAAGGACATGGACCGGGTCGCAAGAGTCTTCACCGCATGACCACGTGGGAGAAGTGTGCGATATGTTGCCTTTAGCAGCGGGAAGCCTGCCCGAGGCATTGCGGGCCTGCGCGGATTCCTGGCCCGACGTTCCCGTGGTGTTTCCCGAACAGGGAATACACATGACCATCGGCCGGCTCGCGACCGAAGTGGACCGGTTCGCCTGCGTGCTGGTCGCTGAAGGTGTCGGACGAGGAGACCTCGTCGGGTTCCTTTCCTCAACAGGTCCGCAGGTGCTCGTGGGCATCGTCGGGGTAACGGCCGCCGGCGCCGCGGTGAGCGTGATCCCGACGCCTGCCGCGATGCGGGACTCCGATCAGCTGGCCGACCGGCTCGTCACCCTGGTCGATGCGGGCCAGATGCGGTTTCTGCTCACCGACCAGGCGCAGCGGCCGCTCGCCGAGCTGATCCGTTCCCGCCGTCCCGCTCTCGTCGTGCTGGAGACGCCATCGGAATCGGGTCAAGCACGGGATCTGGATATCGCGTTGCCGCGGGCGTCACCCGAAGACATCGCCGTCGTCCAGTACACCTCGGGCAGCACCTCAGCGCCCAAGGGCGTGGTGCTGCGCCATTCCACGGTGCTCGCCGGGCTGCGGTCCATCTCCGTCTCCGCCGGGCTGAACCCCGACGACGTGTTCATCCACTGGGTGCCCCATTTCCACGACATGGGGTTGTTCGGCTGGCTGGCGTCGATGATGTCCGGCGCCGCGACGCACACGTTCAGCCCGGTCGGCTTCATCCGGCGTCCCGCCGCTTTCCTCACGTACTTCGCCGAGCAGGGCGGCACCTTGATGACCGGTCCGAACTTCGGCTACGACCTCCTGCTCGACGCCGTGGGCGAAGAACTCGTCAGCGGCATGGATCTCAGCCGCTGGCGGATCGCCTTCAACGGTGCGGAGCCGGTTTCGGCGGCCACGGTGGCTGCCTTCGCGGAACGGTTCGCGCCCGCGGGCGCCGATCGGTCGGTCATGTACCCGGTGTACGGGATGGCCGAGGCGACCTTGGCGGTCACCTTCCCGCAGCCGGGAACGCCGCCCAGGGTCCTGCACGTCGACCGCGACCGGTTGGCAGGCGCCGGGCAGGTCGTGGTGGTGCCGCGAGATCACCGCAACGCGAAGGCGGTGGTCTCGGTGGGTCGTCCCGTCGCGGGCATCGCCGTGCGCTTGGTCGACGGACCCGGTGAACCCCTGGGCGAACTGGCGCTGGGTGAGGTGCAGATCCGCGGCGCCGGTGTCACCGAGGGCTATCGAGACGACGCCGCGAATCGGGTCGCTTTTCAGGACGGCTGGTTCCGCACCGGGGACCTGGCCTTCTGGCACCTCGGTGAGCTGTACGTCGCGGGCAGGCTGAAGGACATGGTCATCGTCAAGGGGCAGAACTACTTCGCCGCCGACGTCGAAGCCGTGGTGCGCGACGTTCCCGGCGTCGACCGGCGGCGCTGCGTCGCCGTGCCCGATGACAGCGAGCACCTGACGATCGTCGTCGAGGCCAAGAACCCGGATGACGCGGTGGCCGAAGGGGTGCCGGCGCGCATCAGGGAGCGGATCTCCGAAGTCCTCGGCCTCACCGCGGTGCGCGTGCACGTGGTCGGCAGAGGAACGCTGCCGAGGACGACCAGTGGGAAGTGGCAGCGCGGGTTGGTGCGCGGAATGATCGGGACGTCGCCGTGAGCGGGGCGCACCCGATGCCCCTGCGGAACGCCAGCTGGTTCCGCTGCTTCGGCTGTGCTCCCGACAACCCCAGGGGGCTGCGGTTGGACCCGCGGCGAGTCGACGGCGGCGGTGCCGAATGCCACGTCCGCTTCGACGAGGACTTCTGTTCCTACCCGGGAATCGTGCACGGCGGGATCATCGGCGCGGCCGCCGACGACCTGATGGCGAACCTGATCCTGATGGAGTGCCGGGTGCTGGCGCTGTCCACCTCGCTCAGGACCCGGTTCGTCCGGCCGGTCCTCGTCGACAAGCCCTACCGGATCGTCGCTCGCCTCACCGGCTCGTGGGCCGGTGGTTACGCCGCCGAAGCCGATGTCTGCGACGAGACCGGTGACGCGTGCGCACTGGTGGCCGGCACGTTCGCCACGGCGAGGCCGGAACAGATGCGGGCGTTGGTCACGGTTGATCCGCAAGAACAAGAACAGCTCTCGGCCTATTTGGTCGGAGTGGACAGGTAGGGAACGCTATGACGACCGCACGAGAGAAGCTGCTGGACACCGTGGTCGGTCACCTGCGTGCGGAGCTACCGCTGGACGGGCACCAGATCGCGGAGTCCGATGTGCTGGCGGACCTGCCGGATGCCGACTCGGTCCACATGTTCCGGATCGCGGCGAGGTTGGAGCGGCAGTTCCACGTCGAGTTCGACGACGGAAGCCTGTTCGCCGTGCGCACCGTCGGTCAGCTCGTCGACCTGCTCGCCTCGGTGACGTCGTGAACGGGATCGTCGAGCCGGACAGCGCCGTCACCGCGACCAACGACCACTACGAACTCCCGGTCGAGGTGTTCGAGAGCTTTCTCGGCAGGAGGATGAAGTACAGCTGCGGTCTCTACGACACCCCGGCGACCACCCTGGACGAGGCGCAGGAGGCCAAGCTCCAGTGGGTTCTCGACCGCAACCTGCGGATGACACCGGGGCAGCGGCTGCTGGACGTCGGGTGCGGTTGGGGCAGCCTCGCGCTGTACGCGGCCGAGCGCGGCTGCCACGTCGTGGGCATCACGCCGTCCCGGCCGCAGCGCGAGTACATCCTGCGCCAGGCCCGGGAAAGCGGCGTCGACCACCTCGTTGACGTGCGCCTCGGCCGGTTCACCACCGTCGACCTGGACGGCGAGGACTTCGACGCGGCGAGCATGATCGGGTCCATCGTGCACATGCCCGACCGCGAGGACGTCCTGGCCCTGACGCGCCGCCGCCTGAAGACCGGAGGGCGGCTGTACCTGTCGGAGAGCTGTTTCCGCAACCGGAGGATCTTCGACGAGTACCGCACCAGCCCCGGGTTCCGCTTCGTCAGCGAGGACGTCTTCGGGTTCGGCGAGATGGTGCCGCTGGCGGAGTTGATCGCCGCGGCCGAGAACGCCGGGTTCAGCATCGTGCGGCTGGCCGACCTGACCGCCCACTACCCCCGCACGTTGGAGGACTGGGCCGAGCGCGTGCGGAACGCACGGACCAGGATCGACGCCGTGCGGCCAGGGGCCACCGCGCGACTGCTGCGCTACTTCGAGATCGGTGCGACGGCGTTCGGCTACACCACCAAGCACTACGCCTTCGTCGCGGAGAAATCGCGCATGGGGAGGTGGGAGAGATGACGCAGTCCGAGTTCACCGTGATGCGCACGTCGGCGGAGGCCGCCGCGCGGTCGTCGGCCGCCCACGCGTGGTCGGTCGACGAGCTGGATTGGCAGGGGCTTCGGCCCGAGCACCTCACCGATGACGACCGGACCATCGTCCGGTTCCTCACCTTCGTCGAGGACCACATCCCCGCGTACCTGACGTTCGCGCTGTCGGCGTTTCCCACGACCGGCGACATGGATGCCAGCACCTATCGGCGCAACCGCGAGTACTTCCGGTTCTTGCTCGCTTGGGGCAACGACGAGGAGAAACACGCTTCCGCGCTCGTCCAGTACCAGATTCGCGCGGAGATCGCGGACGGACACCGCTTGGCCGAGGAGCTCGCGGACGTCGGCCGCACACCGTGGTCGCTGCCGTACGAAGATCCGCTTGAGCTGTTCGTCTACACGTTCCTGCAAGAGAAGGCGACGCAGCTGTTCTACCAGCGGTACCAGCACGTCGTCGGCGAGCCGGTGCTGAAAGAACTGCTGGCGCGCCTGGCTCGGGACGAGGCACGGCACTTCGCCTTCTACTCCAGGCTGGTCGAGAGCTCGCTCCGGTCCACAGGCAGGCAGGCGCTCGACGGGGTGCGCAACGTCCTGTCCACGTTCCGCATGCCGTTGGACGGTTCCCTCGACGGCTACTGGAGGATGGGGCTGGCCGCTGTCGACGCGGTCGGGCACGACCACACGGAAGCCTATGACGCGATCGGCAAACTCGTTCGCCGTTTCGCCGACCAGTTGGGGGCGCCGGAGGTCGAGGACCTGGACCGGCTGATCCGTTCCGCCCAGCGAATGCCGTGAAGTCCACGCGCCGGGCGGGGCATGATGGCCCCATGGCCGACTGCTACGAGCTGGTCGCGGACTGCCGGCTCCGCGCGGCGACCGACCTGTTCGCCCACACCTGGAACCCGGTGGTGCTGGCCGCGCTGAGCCAGGCGCCGCGGCGGCGGGTGGAGCTGCGCGCCTCGATCGGCGGGATCAGCGACAAGGTGCTCAGCGAGACGCTGCGCCGCCTGCTGGACCACGGCCTGATCGAGCGCCGCTCCTACGCCGAGGCGCCGCCGCGGGTGGAGTACGCGTTGACCGCGCTCGGGCGGAGCCTGGTCGACGGGCCGATGCGGGCGCTCGCGGACTGGACGCTGGAGCACGGCGACGACCTCACCCCGTGAGGCGCGCCAGCACGATCCCGCCGGTGATCATCAAGCCCAGCGGTGAAGACGGCGTAGGCGGTTCCGACCGGGATCGAAGTTCTGCGTCGGCTTGGTGCTCTGGGACCAGGCCACTTCGACCAGGCCCGCTGCCACGAGGATCACCCAGTTCACAGCGCGACCGCCGCGTGCGGTCGTCACCACGAACATCCGGCCCGCGAGGGACATCTTCGGGAAGGCAGGGGCGATGTTCCCGGCTACCTGCGGGTCTTCTTCTGGTTCTACGCTTTCGCGCCCAACACGGTGCAGCGCCTGATGGCCTTGGGAGGCAACTCGCGGCGCGACTACTCCGTGCCCCACGACGGTCGTTGACGGACGTCCTCGGCGACATCGCGCAGCAACGCCAGAAAGACGTCGACCAGTGGCGTGAGCGCGGTGTCGGCCCGGGTCACCGCGTGGAGCCCGCGATGCATCCGGGGCCGGACCTCGCGGTGCACGGTGCCGGGCACGCCGGACAACGCCAACCGCGACACGAGCGCGACGCCGATCCCCGTGCCGACCAGGGCCTGGGCCACGTCGTAGGAGGCGGTCTGGAAGCGGATCTTGGGCGTGAACCCGGCCGCCCGCGCCGCGCGGTCGAACTGCTCGCGGGCGGCGTGACCGGCCAGGATCGTCACCCATGACTCGTCGCGGAGGTCGGCAAGGCGCAGCGGTTCGTCGGTGGCGAGGGGGTGGTCGTCGGGGAGGACCACCACCAAGGGATCGATCAGCAGCGGGTGCACGGCGATGTGCGGGGGCGGAACGGGCGGCGCTCCCCAGGAGGCGATGACGGCGAGGTCGAGCCGGTCCTCGCTGACCTCCTCGATTCCCCGGTCGGAGGCCACGTCCTGGACCGACACGTCGGCGTCCGGATGCCGGTGCCGGAGTGCGGTCAGGGCTGGTGGGAGCAGGTGCAGGGCGGCGGCCTGGAAGGCTCCCACCCGCAGGCGCAGCGAAAGGTGGCCGAGGAGCGCGGCCAGCCGGGCGCCCGCCTCCTCCGCCTGCTCGTCGATGACCCGGCCGTGCCCCGCGAGCAGCGCACCGGCGGCGGTGAGGCTCGCTCCACGCGGGCCACGCAGGACCAAGGGCACCTTGAAGTCCCGCTCCGCGCGGGCGACCTGTTGGGTCACGGCGGCGGGCGTGAGCCCGAGGACGTGCGCGGCCGCGGCGAGGGAGCCGTGGTCCTCGATCAGGGCGAGCAACCGGAGCTGCCCGGGATCAGCCATTCACCGATCTTAATGCTGCCCTCTTTTTCCTTTGCTTCTCTGAAGTCTGCTGTCGCGACAACCTGGGCGCCATGCCCACCCACGTGCCCGTTTTCGTGCTCACCACCTGGCTGCTGGCCATGCTGCCGGGAGCCGGACAAGCGCTGATCATCCGACAGTCCCTGACCGGTGGCCCCGCTCGTGCGCGAGCCACCATCGCGGGCTCCGCCACCGGGCTGCTGGTGTGGTCCACCGCCGCGGCGGCCGGGTTGTCGGCGGTCCTGCTCGCCGCCCCCGGCGCGTACCAGGCGGTGCGCGTCGGGGGCGGGATCGTGCTGGTCGTGCTGGGTATCAACACACTCCGGGCCGCTCGCAGGCCCGTCGACGCGCCCGTGGACGAGGGTGGCTGGACGGCTTATTTCGCCGGGCTGGCAACGACCCTCGGCAATCCGAAGGCCGGGGTGTTCGCCGTGTCGGTGCTGCCGCAGTTCGTCACCACCGATGGCCCCGTCCTGATGTCGAGCATCGCCCTGGGCGTGGTGTGGGCGCTGGTCAACACGTGTTGGTACCTGCTGTTCACCTGGGCGCTCGGGCGCGGCAGAGCGCTGGTGTCCAGGCCGGTCGTGCGCCGGGGGTTGAGCATCGCGACCGGTGTCGTGCTGGTGACCCTCGGCGTGGCCGTGGTGAGCGGGGTCTGATCAGGCGGCGCCGAACCACGTGGGCAGCTGCTCGAGGAGATCCTGCTGGTCCTCACCGACCCACGCGACGTGCCCGTCCGGCCGCAACAGCACGGCGGGCACGTCCAGTTCCTCGCTGACGTCGACCACGTGATCGACCCGATCCGCCCAGCCCGCCACGGAAAGCCGCCCGGTCTGGTCGAGCAGCAGCCCGCGGCCGCCGTGCGTCAGCTCGTAGAGCCGCCCCTGCTTCAGCTCCAGGTCACGCAGCCGCCGTCCGAGCAGCTGGTGCCCCTCGCCGAAGTCGTAGCGAATCCCGATCCCGACGAGCTTCTCGGTGAGATACCGGGTCACCTCCTCGAAGTCCATCAGTTCCGACACCAGCCGGCGCATGGCCTGGGAGTCCGGATCGGTGGACATCAGCGCGCCCTGTGCGCGGGTGTTGTCCAGCACGTCGGCGGCCACCGGGTGCCGTTCGGCGTGGTAGCTGTCCAGCAGCCCGTCCGGCGCCCAGCCGTTGACCTCGGCGGCCAGCTTCCAGCCCAGGTTGAACGCGTCCTGGATGCCGAGGTTGAGGCCCTGCCCGCCCAGCGGTGGGTGGACGTGGGCGGCGTCGCCCGCCAGCAGCACCCTGCCGACCCGGTAGCGCTCGGCCAGCCGCGTGGCGTCACCGAAGCGCGAGAGCCAGCGTGGTGAGTGCACGCCGAAGTCGGTGCCCGCGTACACGTGCAGCTGGCGCTTGAAGTCCTCCAAGGTCGGCTGGACGGAACGGTCCTCGGTCACCCCTTCGGCGGGCACGACGACGCGGTACACCCCCGGACCGGAGGGCCCGAGGCCGAACCACTTGTGGGTCTTGCGGACCTCGGTCACCACGGCGGTGATCGTCTCCGGCTCGGCGGTCACCTCCATCTCGCCCAGCAGTGCCTCCCTCTTGGCGGACTCGCCGGGAAATCCAACGCCGAGCAACTTGCGCACGGTGCTGCGGCCGCCATCGCAGCCGACGAGGTAGCGCGAGCGCAGCCGCGTGCCGTCGGCGAGTTCGACGGTCACCCCGTCCTCGTCCTGGCTCAGCCCGACCACCTCGCAGCCGCGGCGGACTTCGGCGCCGAGTTCGGCGGCGCGCTCGCCGAGCAGGCGATCGGTGGTCGGCTGCGGAATGGCGAGGGTGTAGGCGTGCGCGGAGTCCAGCCTGCCCGGCCAGGGCTTGTAGATGGCGGCGAAGAAACCACCCGTCTGGTGTTGCTGCCCGTGCGCGAGAAAGCGATCCAGCAAACCCCGCTGGGCCATCACCTCGATACTGCGCGCGTGCAGGCCGAGCGCCCGAACGTGCTTGTGCGGCTCCGGTGACTTCTCCAGTACGAGCACGTGCACGCCGTGCAGCCGCAGCTCTCCGGCCAGCATCATTCCGGTAGGGCCGCCACCAGCAACGATCACGTCGAACATGAACCGTCCATTCACCGAGGATGTGCTTCGGCCGGTGAGTGTGCGGGAGGACCGGGGTCTTGCCGCAAGACCCCCTGTGCGCTATATGTTGACAATGGCAGGGAAGCGATGAGCTCCCTGTCTTTCTTTTTTCGCCGCCGTTTTCGGGGCGGGACCCCTCCCGGTAGGCCGCTCTTACCGTGCGCGCATGCGTTGGTTGGCTGTTTCGACGGTGGTGCTGGTTCTCGCCGGGTGCTCGGTGCCGGGCGAGCCGGTGGACGTTCCGGCCCCGCCCGCGGTCCGGGCGCTGGTGGTCTGGTCGGACACCATGTGCGACAAGGTGAAGTCAGTCGACGGGCTGCGCAAGCAGATCGATCCGGTCGACGAGCACTTGCGCGCGATGCACTACCTCGACCGGATCACCGACTCGGTGGACGACCTGGTTCGCGAGCTGAAGGACGTTCCGCCCACGCGGGTGGCCGCGGCGGACGGCTACATCGGCGGCCTGGTCAAGACGCTGGAGTCGCTCCGGCAGCGCCTGCCCGCGCCGAACGATCCGGCGGTGCGGAAGCTGCCCGCTGACCAGGTGCTGGCCAAGGCCCGGCAGGTCGCCGCGATGGTCGCCGAGGTCGCGCCGCAGGCCCCCGCGCTCGCGGGCGTCGCGGGGGCGAGCCCGGAGCTCGACACCTCCTACGACCTCGCCCCGAGGTGCACGCCGGTCGGTCCTGAGCCGTCCACCAGGGCTTTCGTGATGTGGACCGACAGCATGTGCGGGAACGCCAAGGCGGTGGAGAACTTGCCGTCCGCGATGCCGGACGTGTCGCCGGGGGAGCTGTTCGGGGGTATCGAGCTGTCGACGTTCATCAGCTCGGGTCGCTCCCGCCTGGGTTCCATCGCCGAGCAGGCCGCCGGGCTCAAGCCGACCGGGGTGAAGGCCGCCGACGAGTACCGCGAGCGGATGCTGACGGCGCTCAAGACCGCGTCCGCGAAGATGCCCGAGCACAAGAACTCGCTCGACGCCTTCAACACCCCGGCCGAGGTGCTGAAGCCGCAGGCCGGGCAGGTCGTCGAGGTTTTCGGCACGGTGCGGCCCGTTGCGGCGGGTCTGGACGCCGCGGTGAAGACCGACGCGGGGCTCAACGCCGCCTACGACCTCGCCCCGCGCTGCACTCCGATCGGTGCCCCCGCGCCACCTCCGCTGCCGACCGCTCGCAACGGGACCGATCTGACGTCGTGCGCGAGCGGCACGTGTCAGGTCCAGGTGTCCGGTCGCGCGGAGATCTCCACGGACGAACGGGTGTTCGTGGTGACTGTGGACAGCGGGGGAGTGTCCGTCTCCAGCGGTACCGGGGTGACGCAGATGCAAAGCGTTGGCGGTGCCGCCTCGTTCGGCCGCGCGGGCGGGAAAACCGTCCGGTTCCGCGTACTGGGCCTGACCTCGACGGCGGCAGTCCTGGACGTCACCACAAACTGATTTCGTTCCGTTTGTGCCAACGTAACGCAAACCAAACTGAAGCAGGCCCTGTTGAAGGCTGACCGCCGATAATGTTCCCTTATCGGTGGTCAGGACCTGCGGTGATCCGACCCGTTTCTTTCGTGTTCTGTTACGTATGGTGACGCAACGAAACACGGTATTCCTGCTAGGTTGAGCCGGTGACGAACGCGGAGCCGACTCAGCGCCCCGCCGGGGAGTGCAACTACCCCGGCTGCACCCGCCCGGCCTTCCGGGGAGGCGGGCCCGGTCGTCCCTCGGAGTACTGCGACCTGCCGGAACACACCCGCTGGCGGGCCTGGAAAGAGCGTCAGCGCCTGCAACAGGAGGGAGCTGACACCCCGGCGACATCCGTCACGGTGACGAAAAACCAGGGCCCGGTAACCGCCGCGAAGGCCCGCGCCGACGAACTCCTGGTCGAGTTCCGGACGCTGGCCAAGCGCCTCGGTGAGACGCTGAACTCGGCGGTCTCGGAGCTGTCCACGCTGGCCGATCCGAGCGCCGCCGAGGCCCAGGTGCAGGCCGCGCAGGCCGAGGCCGCCCGCCGCATCGCCGAAGCGGAAGCCGCCACCGTCTCCGCGCAGCAGCGCGCCCGCCAGGCCGAGAAGGACAAGCTCCTCGCCGACGAGGCCGCCGAAGACGCCGGCGCCGAGGCGGAGCGATTCGAACGCGAAGCCACCGAGGCGCTGGCCGCACGCGATCACGCGGTCACCGAACTGGAGCGCGTGCGCAGGAAAGCCGAAGAAGACGTCACCGCCGCGCGCAACGAGGCCGAAGTCGCCATCGAAGGCGTTCGCCGTGAAGCCGCCGCGACCGTCGAGCAAGCTCGCGCCGACGCCGTCAACCAGGCCGAACAGGCCCGCAGGCTGGCCTCGAAGGAGGTCGAGCAGATCCGCGCCGTCGCCACGGAGCAGATCAAGGAAGCTCGCGCCGAACAGGAGGAAACCCGTCAGCGCGCCGAACGCGCCGAGCGCACGGCGGAACGCTCCGAGCAGTCCGCGACCGACGCTCGCGCCGAGCTGGAGCGGGCCAGGGCGGAACTCCAGCAGCAGCGCGAGGAGCTCGCCGAGGCCCGCCGCCAGGCCGCCGCCGACGTCGCCGCCGAACGAGTACGGGCGACGGCCGCGATCGAGGACGCGCGCAAGGCCGCGACCGAGCGGATCACCGCGCTGGACGAGGCCCGCGCCCAGACCCTGGCCCGCGCCGAGCGCGCCGAACAACAGCTCGACGAACTGATGGCCGAGGTCCGGCGGCTCCGCGCGAGCGATCGCAAATGAGTCTGTAAGCCACGCTGTGGCGACACTGACCACGGAGTCGAGACATACGAAGCAGGCTGGCTGGCTACGTGAATGTGCCATCTGGCACGAGGGCACGCCCGTTCCAGAGCCACCTTGGAATTCCGACGTAACACGGGGGAAGCGAGCCACGTGGGGGTTGCCATTGTGATCGGCCCACGATGACCTCAATGACGAGGTCGGACAGGCTGATCGCTGGCACTTGGCCGGGAAAGATCTCGGTATCGCCCCAGCAGATTCGCCACTCACGCTCTGCGAGCCAGTCTGTCTGCCCAGGGTTATACGTGACCCGGCGGTCGCGGATGTGCGTCGGAAGGTACTCCGTCGCGGATAGTTCGACGTCGCTCATGTACCAGACCGGCCGAAATTCCCGATAGATTGCCATGTCGCGCCTGAGCACTACTGCCCACGGCGCATAAGGCCCGCGCCACGTGACCCCAGTGCTGAATAGTGTCTGTAGCCCGGCCGGTGAGACCTCGGAGGTGCACACCACCGGTCGAGCGGTGCCGAAAGTGGTGAACCCTTGGATGTAGCCCAAGGACAGGATGTTGGCCAGGCGATCTTCGGGTTCCGCAGGAACACCCATGGGTGGTGGATACTGCCCTCGCGGCCGCCCGGCGAAGTGCACCAAGTACGGTGGAAGATCCGGATGCTGGCCCACGCCGAACTGTTGAATCATGGCTGCCAGCTCCTTACCTCTCACATTGCCCCGAACGCAATTCACTCTTGAGGTGTAGATCGCGGCGCCCCGCTCGAAGGTTTCGGTGCCAGTTGTGCCGTTACCGAACCGCGAGCAGCAGGTCACCGCGAAGTAGCGGTGGCGTCAGGAAATCGCGCATGGCGGCCAGCCATTCCGCAGGGTGCTCGGCGCAGGGGACGTGGCCGGAGGTGATCATGGTGAACTGGTCTCAAAGCTGCGTCGAGGGCGTCCATAGTTGGGCCAATGCCCTCACCGGTGCCGTAGGCGAGCAGTGGGCCGGGGCCGCGGACGATGCGGCCAAGGTTTAGGTCAGCTCTTGACCTAGATGCCTGTGAAGGTGATGGCGTGACCGTTCTCGACACCCGCGCGCTCAACCGCGCCACGCTCGCCCGCCAGCTGCTGCTCGATCGCGCCGACATGCCGGTGATCGACGCGGTCGCGCACCTCGGTGGCCTGCAAGCACAAGAGCCGCAGGAGCCGTTCGTCGGCCTGTGGTCACGGCTGCGCGCGTTCGACCCCGCGGTGCTCTCGGACCTGCTGACCGGGCGGCAGGTGGTGCGCACGCACCTCATGCGCCGCACGGTCCACCTCGTCACCTCGGCGGACGTCTTGGCGTGGCGATCGCGCCACGACGCGATGTTGCAGCAAAAGGTGCTCGGGGTTTACCGCGACGAGCTCGCCGGAGTCGATCTCGACGAACTCGCGGCGGCAGGGCGCGCGGTGCTGGCCGATGGTCAGGCGCGGTCGATGAGCGAACTCGCGCGGGCCGTGGAGGAGCGTTGGCCGGAGCCGGGAAAGCGGGCGCTGGGCGAGATGTTGGTCGCCGGTCTGATCCCGATGGTGCAGATGCCGCCGCGCGGGTTGTGGCGGACGAAGGGAGGCGTGCAGAACGTCCCGGTCTCCTCGTGGCTGGGGCGCGAGGTCGATCCGTTGGCGCAGAACGGAACCGACCCGGTCGGCGAAGCGCTGGTCCGTCGCTACCTGGCCGCGTTCGGTCCTGCTGCGACGGCCGACCTGCGTGCGTGGAGCGGGCTCGCCGGACTGCCCGCCGCGGTGGCGGCGGTGCGCGAGGAGCTGGTGAGCTACCGCGACGAGCGGGGCCGGGAGCTGCTCGATCTTCCCGACGCGCCGCGCCCCGACGCTGACACGCCCGCGCCTGTTCGGTTCTTGCCGGCGTTCGACAACGCGATCCTCGGTTACCACGACCGCAGCCGGATCATCGACGACGAGCACCGCGGCCTGTCGGTCGCGGGCACGCGCGTCGTCCTGGTCAACGGCCGGGTGTCCGCCACCTGGACCGTCGAGGCCGACACGGTGATCGTGACGCCGCTGCGCCGCTTCTCGCGGGCTGACCGCACCGCTGTCGCCGAAGAAGGCGCGGAGATGGCATTGTTCTTGTCCGACAACGACAACGTGCAGTTCGTTGACTAGAGCGTGTCCTGTAAGCCCGCCCGCTCACCCCATCCCCGGCGGGTGCCGTCTAGAGAACCCCGTTTCGTACTCATAACGGGAAAAAGAGCGCTCCAAAATCCCGACAAGAGTACGAAACGGGAATTTGGGTTGCCCAGCTGATGTTGGGGGTCGCTTGTGGGATGTGGGCTAGAGGTGTCGGCGGAACCAGGCGGTGAGTCCGGCGTCCACTGCGCGGGCCTGCGGCAGTTGTGGGGCGGGTTCGATGCCGGGCTCGTCGGCTAGCGGGTGCGCGAGCCCTGGGATCGAGAGCAGTTCGGATCGTTCGCCCAAGGCGTCGGCGAGGCGGAGCGCGTCGGCGCGCAGCCCTGGGTGATCTTGTTCGCCGCTGACGACCAGCAGTGGCGCGTGCGCGGCGATGGCGTCGGCCTTGGGGAGGAAGTCCAGGCTGTCGACGGCTTCCTCGGACTCCGCGTCGTACGGGTAGTCACCCGGGAAGAGGTCGACGACGGACCGCATCCGGATGGCCGCGTTGACGACCGCGCCCGCGAAGATCGGCGCGTCGGTCTCGGCGAGGACGCGCAGCGCGACGGCTCCGCCCAGGGACCCGCCGAGCACGCCGATCGGGCCGTCATCGACGGGCAGCTGTTCGCGGATCGACGCCAGCGCGGCGGGGAACTCCTCGAACGCCTGCTTGACGAACGGGTACAGGTAGGCCATCAGCACGTCCTTGCGCACCAACTCCAGGCCCGCGTCCATGGTGCCGTTGACCATGCGCGCCCCGCACATCGGCATGCCCAGGTGCACCCGCCACGCGGGCACGTCGTGCATCGGCAGCGCGGCGGCGAACGCGGGGTCCGACCTCGGTGCGTCCAGCATGTGCCAGGTGAGGATCAGCGGCGCGGGCCCGCCGTCAGCCGGAGGCAGGGCGGTGAACGGCACGCCTGCGGCCGTGCCCGTGATCGGTGAGTCCATGCGCCCACGGTAGGACCACGGGCGCGCGCCGGGGATCGGTTATGCCACCAGCGGAACTACGCTCCGCCCGTGAACACGCACCGGTGGGTCGAGCGGAATCTCGCTCCCGGAGATCGCATCCGTGGCGTCGCGGCGTTGCGGGGCGGCTGGACCTCGCGCATGTGGCGGCTGGACATCGAGGGCCGGGGGAGTCCGTACTCGTTGGTGCTGCGGTCTTTCGTGAAGCCCTTCTACGTGCGGCACGCGCTCGGGCTGCTCACGCGCGAAGCCGACATCCTGCGGCTCCTCGCGGACACGGGCGTGCCGGCCGCGCGGCTGCACGGTGTCGACGCGTCGGCTGAGCACTGCGATCACCCGTCCCTGCTGATGTCGTTGCTGCCGGGGAGCATCCGGTTGGACGAGGACGACGTCGACCGCAAGATCACACTCCTCGCCCGTCAGCTCGTCGCCATCCACCGGCTACACGTGCCTGAGGCGGCGCGGCCGCGCGTCTACCAGGCGTGGACGGGGCCGGATCGGGTGCGGGTTCCCGAGAACACGACGCGGCCGGAACTGTGGCGGCGCGCGGTGGAGGTCATCCGAGGCGACCCTCCCGCCTATCGGCCGTGCTTCCTGCACCGCGACTTCCATCCCGGCAACGTGCTCTTCACCGGGCACGGCGCCGACCTGGCGATCACCGGCGTCGTGGACTGGGTGGAGACGTCCTGGGGACCGGCGGACCTGGATGTGGCGCACTGCTCCACCGCGGTCGCACTGCTGCACGGTGTGCCCGCCGGGATGCGGGTCGCCGAGCAGTACCTCGCGGCGGGCGGGACGCTCGGCGATGATCACCTGTACTGGCGTGTGCTGGACGCGCTGGCCTTCGCACCGGACGCGGAGAAGGTGGCCGTGCCCTGGCGGGAGGTCGGCCGGACCGATCTGACGCCGTCCGTTCTCACCCGGCGGCTCGAGGACTACCTCGAAGCGCTCTTCTCGATCCGGTACTGCTCCACCAGCCCCTCGTAGCACGAGGGATCACCCTCGCTGAGCTCAACCGGGCCGAACACGCGCACCCGGTCGGCGATCTCCTCGGCTTTGCGCTGGTCGGCGCAGATGCCGAGCACCACGTCACCGTCGTAGGCGGCCAGGCTCCACGGCACCTCGCACGGGCCGTCGTGCTCCTCGACCGGGCACAGCAGGCGAGCGATGGCCTCGGTGCCGCCGGTGTAGCCGGAGATCCGGATTTCGTGGATCTTCATGCGCGGAGTCCGTCGATCATGAAGCCAAGGTAGCGCTCGACGTCCTGCGGGGTGAGCGGGGTGGGCAGGTCGGGGATCGGCCGCAACAGCAGCGCGAGCATCATCGTCAGGTCCTCGACCGTGATGTCCGCGCGGAGCGCGCCGTCGTGCTGGGCCCCTCGCACGAGGCGGTCGAGGATCTTGAGCAGGCTCGCGCGCATGCGCTGGTTGTCCTCGTCGACGCGCAGGCGGGCCCACGTCTCGGCGAACCAGATCGACATCCAGGACGCGAGCCGCAGGTCGGCGGCGGCTTCCCGGAGGAACCGGGTCAGCCCGCGCCACGCGTCGGGCTCCTCGTCCTCCGCGGTGCGGGCGCGCTCGACGACGCGGGCGAAGCTGTCCAGCGCCACGCCCCTGATCAGCTCTTCCCGGTCGGGGAAGCGGCGGTAGAGCGTGCCGGAGCCGACCCCGGCCGCACGGGCGACGTCGTCCATCCGCACGGCGGCGCCGCGCTCGGCGATGAGGGCGCGGGCGGCGTCGATGATCTGCTCGCGCTTGCGGCGGGCGTCCGCCCGGAGTTCACGACCGGTCATGCCGACACTCTATCTGGACACAGCGTCTCCGGTTACCTACCTTAAGTGGCGAGGATATCCCCACTTAAGGAGGCGACGTGCTCGATCGCATCGGCAACCCCGACCCCGCGGACCTGACCGCGGTCCACCGCGCGTGGCGGCGGTCGGTTCCCTACGAGAACATCGACATCCAGCTGGGCCGCACGATCGACCTGGCGCCGGAGGTCCTGCGGGACAAGTTCGGCCGCCGTCGCCGCGGTGGCACGTGCTTCGAGGCCAACGGCGCGCTCGGGCTGCTGCTGGCCGACATCGGCTTCACCGTGACCGTGCACGAGGCGGCCGTGAAAGGCAGGTGGGGCAACCACATCGCCCTGCTGGTGACGACCGGCGACGGGGTGTGGCTGGCGGACGCGGGGATCGCGGACGGCTTCGTCGAGCCCCTGCCGCTGCGCGCCGGTGAGCACCGGCAGGGTGAGCTGACCTACCGGCTCGAACGGCTGGACGCCGACACCTGGCGCTGGCACCACCACGAGCGCGGCTTGATCGACTTCTACGACTTCCGCCTCGCGCCGCGGCCGCTGACCGACTTCGCCGAGCGGGCCCGGGTACGCCCGGCGGACTCCCCGTTCGAGCGGTTGCTCCTCGCCTACCACGGTGAATGGGGCCTGCGCGCGCGAACGCTGATCCGCACCGGCGAGGCCAGGACGCTGAGCACGATCGCGGAGTTCGCGTCAGTGCTCGCCGAGAAGTTCGCCGTGCCCTTGGACGATCTGGGCGTGGACGGGCTGAACCGGTTGTGGGCCAGGACGGGCGAGCAGCACGAGGCGTGGCTGGCTCAGAGCACCAGCGCCAGTGTGGCTCCGGCGCAGGCGACGGCGCGGACGGTGTTCCACAGCGTCCAGTTCCGCACGTAGTGCTTCCAGACCTGCTCGTCACGGGCGTCGGCGGCGTCGAGCGCGTTGTTCAGCGGCACGTTGACCAGCATCGTCAGCAGCAGGCTCGGCACGACGTGCAACACGGCCGCGGTGATCACCAACGGGGTCGGCGCGAGGATGGCCAGCGCGATGCCGCCCAGCGGCGCTCCGAAGAAGATCAGCATGAACGCGGGGTTGAGGATCGCGGCGTTGGCCGCGCGCATGGCCGCGATCCCCTGCGCCGCGGGCAGCCGCCGCAGTCCGGGCATGACGCTGGCGGAGAACGCGAAGTACACGCCCCCGAGCAGGCCGCCGGTCAGGACGACCAGGGTGTGCACGATGGTGACCAGGGTCGGCCCGGTGGTGATCACTACGGCCTCCGATGAGCCTCGGCCAGCTCCGCGGCGAAGTCCTCGAACCTCGTCGGAGTGGTGTTGACGGGTGTCCTGCCCCGCGGTGAGACGACCCTGCCCTCGTTCATCGCTCGCGTCATCGCCACGTGCTGGTTCGCGACATTCTGCGAGAAGCCCACCGCGGTGAGAGCACGCGTCATCGCCTCGTAATCGAACTGGATGTACGGCAGTTCCTCGTGGCCGAGGGCGGCGCCGAGGATGCTCGTCGCCTCGCGGTAGCTGAGGTCGCGGCTGCCGAGCAGTTCCCGCACGACGGTCCCGGTCCAGTCCCGTGCGGCGAGGGCGGTGGCGGCGACCTCGGCGATGTCGCGCGCGGCGATCATCGGGATCGGCAGGTCGGGTGCGAGCGAGTCGGCGATGACCCCCTCGGCCTCGATCATGCCCAGCGCGGCGTGGAAGCTCTCGAAGAACAGGCCCGGCCGCAGCAGCAGGACGTTGGTCTCCGACAGGGCGCTCCACCGCTGTTCCTGGTCGTGCAGGCTGCGCAGGAAGCCGGTTCCGGTGGGCAGGTCCGCGCCGAGCGAGCTGAGCGCGACGACGTGGCTGACCCCGGCGACGCGGACGGCCTCGACGATCACCGAGCCGAGGGCGCCGACCTCGGCGTGGTAGTCCGCCCAGGTCACGTCGGTGGGCAGCAGGGTGTAGACGGCGGCGGAGCCGCGGAACGCCTCGGTGAGGAAGGTCTTGTCGGTGGCGTCCCCGGCGGCCGTCTCGGCACCGGAGGTCGCCAGTTCGGCGAGCTTGTCCTGGGAGCGGCCCAGTGCGCGGACGCGGTGCCCGGCGGCGAGCAGCCGCTTGGTGATCTCGGAGCCGGTGTTGCCGGTCGCGCCCATGACGGTGATCAGTTCGTTCTGCATGTCATCCACTCTGCGGGTGCGCTGGCGGATTCTCTATGGCTATAGATCGCTGATTCATGCTCGATCGTCCAGCTTGACTGGACGGTGCACACTGGAGCGGTGAAGGCCGACGTCGTGCCAGACCCGTTCGCCGAGGCGCTGCACTTCCTGCGGATGACCGGCACCTTCTACTGCCGCGGGGAGCTGACCGCGCCGTGGGGCATGACGTTGCCCGCGGTCCCGGACTGCCTGTGGTTCCACGTCGTGATCTCGGGCCGGTGCGTGCTGGAGGTCGAGGGAGCCGAGCCGCGCACGCTGCTGCCGGGCGATCTCGCGCTCGTGCCGCACGGGGAGGGCCACCGCCTGCTGGCCGAGCCCGGTGCCCCGGCGCCCGCGGTCGAGGGGCTGCCCCACGACTACGTCAGCGACCGGTACGCGGTGTTGCGGCACGGCGGGGGCGGGGCCGAGACGATCAAGGTGTGCGGGGCGGTCCGGTTCGACAACCCGACCGCGCGGCACCTGGTGGACCTGCTCCCGAAGATCATCCACGTCGAGCCCGCGGGCTCACCGCAGGCGGAGTGGACGCAGAGCACGCTCCGGCTGATCGCCGCGGAGGCGGGCGCGCTGCGCCCCGGTGGCGAGGCGGTGATCACCAGGCTCTCCGACATCCTGGTGATCCACGGCATCCGGTCCTGGCTGGAGCACGATCCCTCGGCGCGGTCCGGCTGGCTGGGGGCGTTGCGGGACAAGCAGATCGGCCGCGCGCTCGCGCTGGTGCACCGGCAGCCCGAGCGCGAGTGGACGGTGGGCTCGCTCGCCGCCGAGCTGGCGATGTCGCGCTCGGCGTTCGCGGCCCGGTTCACCGAACTGGTCGGGGAACCGGCGATGCAGTACGTGACGCGGTGGCGGATGCTCGTGGCGCTGGACGTCCTGCGCACCGAGGGGGCGCCGGTCGCGGCGTTGGCCGGGCGCCTGGGTTACCAGTCGGAGGCGGCGTTCAGCCGGGCGTTCAAGCGCGTGGTCGGTGTGTCGCCGGGCTCGGTGAAGCGGCTCAGTCCCGTCCCTGCCATGTGGTGACGCAGGCTTCGTTGCCCTCGGGGTCGGCGAGCACCCAGAACGCCGGGGCGGCTTCGTCGTCGATCAGCGTTCCGCCCGCTTCGAGCGCTGCCGCGATCCGCGCCTTGGCCTCGTCGTGCGGCACGGCGACGTCGAAGTGGATGCGGTTGCGCTGCGGGCGGGGTTCGGTCATGCGTTGGAACCACACCGAGGGGCCTTGGCCGAGCGGGTCGACCACGCCGTCTTCGGGGCCCGCGCCCGGTTCGTCGGTGTAGGCCAGGATCGCGCGCCAGAACGAGCGCACGCGGGCGATGTCCATGGCGTCGATGGCGATCTCCACGACCTGCTCCGAGCGGCCCGCGCTGCCCAGTTCGACGAGGTCGGCGATGCGCTTGGCCTGGTCGACGTCGTCGGCGCTGACCCAGCCGTCGGACTGGATGGTCAGCGCCACGCGGTCACGGCGCAGGTCCAGCGCGAGGCTGTCGCCGGTGGGAGCCAGGCGCGCGGCGACCTCGGCCGCTTCGGTCAAGGAGGTCACCGCCACCGAGGCGCGCAGCGAACCGAGGACGAACCGCCACCGCGTGTCGGCGAGCGCGGCGGAGATTTCGGTTCTGCGCAACCGGATCTGCGTCATCGCGCCAGGCTACGCTGCCTGATCGCGGTGGACCGGGCGCGCGCGTCCGGAGTCGATTTCACGACGATGGCCGAGGTGGATGACCGCCTCGCGCTCTACGCGCCCCCCATCCATCCTGTGTTGAGGTCGCCAAAGACCCCGTTTCGTACTCTTGTCGGGATTTTGGAGCGCTCTTTTTCCCGTTATGAGTACGAAACGGGGTTCTCTAGGTTGAGGCCGCCTCACGTTGGGTCTGGGGGCGGGTGGAGGGCATGGGGTCAGTTTACTTGGTGGGCGGAGTGCGTGGGGCGGCTTAGGGTTCTGGGGTGACTGAGCCGGACTTCCTGCGCGACACGCGTGCCTCCTACAACGCCATGGCCATCGACTACGCCGAGCACTTCAAGGCCGGGATCGACGACAAGCCCGTGGACCGCGCGGTGCTTTCGCTGTTCGCCGAACTGGTGCGCGCCAACGGGAACACCGACGCCGTGGACATCGGTTCCGGGCCAGGGCATGTCACCGAGTACCTGAAGTCCTTGGGGCTCAACATCTACGGCGTCGACCTGTCCTCGGAGATGGTCGCGCTGGCGCGGCGCACGCGGCCGGGCGTCCGATTCGAGGAGGGCTCGATGACCGCCCTGGACCTGCCGGAGGGCGGCCTGGGCGGGATCTGCGCCTGGTACTCCACCATCCACGTTCCGCTGGAGCGGCTGTCCGGGGTGTTCGCCGACTTCCGGCGCGCGCTGGCGCCCGGCGGGCATCTCGTGCTGGGCTTCCAGTCCGGCGACGAGCTCAAGCACTACGACGAGGGCTTCGGCCACAAGCTGTCGCTGGACTTCTACCGCAGGAGCCCCGAACTCGTGGCCGGTCTGCTGAACGAGGCGGGCTTCGAGGTGTACGCGCGGGCGGAGCGCGAACCGGACCCGGAGGAGAAGACGCGGCAGGCGTACCTGATCGCCCGCGTGCTCGCCTAGGGCAGGAAGTCCAGGAGGGCGGCGGTGAGCTCGGCGGGGGCGTCCTCCTGGACCAGGTGCCCGGCGCCCGCGATGGGTTCGAGGCAGGCCCCGGGGATCAGCCCGGCCAGCTCGTGGCCCTTCTCGATCGGGATCCAGGAGTCCTGTTCACCCCAGCAGATGAGCACCGGGAGGTCGATCTCCGGGTAGCGGACCTGCACCTCGTCGGTGAAACGCTGGTCGGACTGGGCGATCTGGCGGTAGAAGGCGCTCTGGCCGGGCTCGCCGAGCCACGGCTGGACGAGCTGGTCGAGGACGTCGGGGTGCAGGCCCTTGGCACTGGCCGACCCGACGTACTCGCGCACCAGGGCGCGGTGCAGCGCGGGCGGCAGCTGCTCGAAGACCGGCGCGTGCTCGCCGACGAGCCGGAAGAACGGCGATCCCCACGGTGCCAGCGCGACCGGGTCGACCAGGGCGAGCGCGCGGTAGCGGGCGCCGTGCAGCAGGTGCGCGCGCAGGGACACCGCTCCGCCGAAGTCGTGCGCGACGACCAGCGGCTCGTCCAGACCCCAGTGGTCGAGCAGGTCGGCGAACACGCGGCCCTGCGCGGCGAGGGAGACGTCCTGGCCGTCGAACATCGCCGAGCTGCCGTAGCCCGGCATGTCCCACAGGTATACCTCGTAGTGCCGCGCCAGCACGCGAGCGACCGCGCGCCACACATAGGAGGAGAAGGGGGTGCCGTGGCAGAGCACAACAGGTGGCCTGCCCGGTTCCCCGAGCCGTCGCCACCGAACGTCGCCGTGGGAGTGCGTCATGGCGCCCAAGCTAACCCCAGTCGGGTTCCTTGGCTCCGGAAGCGATGGCGCAGACGATTTTGAAGCACTTCATCGCTTCGGTCATGTCCGTAGCGTCGAAGCCGACGCGCAGCACGTCCACCTGCTCGACGGTGGGGATCACCGCGGCGGCCATCGCCAGGTGCGCGGCGTCGAACTCCACCTCGATGCGGTGCGGCGCGGGGGCGGGCGCGACACGCCCGGCCAGCGCCATGGACTTCTCGGCGCCGGTGCGGATCAGCTCCCACGCCTTCACCGGGGGCAGGCAGATCGCGGCGTAGCGGCTGACGCACTCCTTGACCGCTACGCGCTCGGCGTCGGGGATGTAGGACTCGGCGTCCACGCAGCAGCGGTCGTCGCCGGTGATCATCAGCACCGGGACGCCGTGCTCGGCGGCCAGTGCGGCGTTGAGCCTGCCCTCGCTGGCGAGCACGCCGTCGAGGTAGACCCCGGTCACCGTGTTCTCCAGGTAGGTGTGCGCCAGGACGCCGTTCTGCCCGGCCGCCGCGTGGTAGCCGATGAAGACCACGCCGTCCACGCCGGAGTCCACGCCCTGCATCATCGACAGCGGCTTGTGCTTTCCGGTGAGCATCCGCGCCCTGGCGTCGAGCTCCTCGATCAGCAGGTTGCGTTGCGAGCTGTGCGCCTCGTTCACGATCACCTCGGTGGCGCCGCCCGCGTAGAGTCCCTCGACGCAGGCGTTGACGTCACCGGTGAACACCGGGCGGAAGCGCTGCCAGCCGGGGCTGCCTGGGAGTACGTCACCGCCGTAGGTGACCCCGGTGACGCCCTCCATGTCCGCTGAGATCAAGATCCGCACGGCGACCACGTTACGGCTTGGCCGCCGTTTTAGGTACTCGTTGACTTCCTGGTCGCGCGAGTGGTTATTTTCTCGCACCCAGCGAGAAGGGTGAGGTGAACAATGTCGGCAGGTCGCCGGTTGGCAGGTTTTCTCAGCGCCTTGGTGTGTGGCGCTTTACTGGCGGCTCCCGTAGCCGTTCCCGCGCACGCCCAGCAGGAACAACAGCCTGGGCCGGTGCTGCGGGTGGGACTGCTGCAGAACATCGACTCGCTGAACCCGTTCCTCGCGGTGTTCCAGTCCTCGACCGAGCTCGGCCGGTTGATGTACGACTTCCTCAACAGCAACGCCGCCAAGGACAACGCCCCGGCGCCGGGGCTGGCTGAGAAGTGGGAGTCCTCGCCGGACAAGCTGACCTGGACCTACACCATCCGGTCCGGCGCGAAGTGGAGCGACGGCACGTCGATCACGGCGAAGGACGTCGCGTTCACCTACAACCTGATGATGACCAACGACGCGGCCGCCACCGCCAACGGCAGCTTCGTCAGCACCTTCGAGTCGGTCACCGCGAAGGACGAGCGGACGCTGGTCATCAAGACCAAGACGCCGCAGGCGACCATGCTCTCCCTCGACGTGCCGATCGTGCCGGAGCACCTGTGGTCCAAGGTCTCCGACATCGGCAAGTTCGGCAACGACCAGATGCCGGTCGTGGGTTCCGGGCCGTTCGTCCTGACCGAGCACAAGCCGGACCAGTTCATCCGGCTCAAGGCCAACAAGGACTACTGGCGCGGCGCCCCGAAGATCGACGAGCTGCAGTTCATCTACTTCAAGAACAGCGACGCCGCGGTGCAGGCCCTGCGCAAGGGCGAGGTCGACCTGATCAACCGGCTGACCCCGACCCAGTACCAGGCGCTGGGCGGCGACGCCAACATCACGCTGAACAAGGCGCAGGGCCGCCGCTTCAGCGAGCTGCTGATCAACCCGGGCGCGGCCACCCGCGACAACGTGGCGATCGGCGACGGCAACGCCGCGCTCAAGGACGTGCGGGTGCGCAAGGCGATCAGCCAGGGCATCGACACCAAGGCTCTGGTCGACCGCGTGCTCAAGGGCTTCGGCGAGCAGGGCAAGGGCATCATCCCGCCGGTGTTCACCGACTTCCACTGGGAGCCGACCGCCGCCGAGGCGAACAAGTTCGACCCGGCCGCGGCGAACAAGGCGCTGGATGACCTCGGGTACCGCAAGGGCGCAGACGGCGTGCGGATCAGCACCGACGGCAAGCCGCTGAAGCTGCGCCTGTACGCCCGCAACGACCGCCCGAACGACGTCACCTCGGGTGAGTACATCAAGCAGTGGATGCTCGACATCGGCATCGCCGTGGACTACACGACCATCTCCGGCAACCAGATGAACGAGCAGACCAACACCGGCAACTACGACCTGGCGTTCTCCGGCTGGGGCACCAACCCCGACCCGGACTACATCCTGTCGCTGAACACCTGCTCGCAGCGCCCCGGCGCCGACGGCAAGGGCGGCACCACCGCCTCGTACATGTGCGACAGGACCTACGACGAGCTCTACGCCAAGCAGCTCGCCGAGTTCGACCGCGCCAAGCGGGCCGAGCTGGTCAAGCAGGCGCAGGCCCGCTACAACGAGGTCCGGCCGTCCCTGGTGCTCTACTACGAGAACGCGCTGGAGGCCTACCGCTCCGACAAGTTCTCCGGGTTCGCCAAGCAGCCCGAGGGCAACGGCGTGATCCGCGAGCAGAACGGCGTGTGGGGTTACTACGGCGCGGTGCCCGCGGGCGCCTCGGAGTCCGGCGGCTCCTCGAACACCGGGGTGCTGATCGGCGTCGTGATCGCCATCGTCGTCATCGGCGGCATCGCCATCGTCGTGCTCTCCAGGCGCCGCAAGGCGGCTTCGGACGACCGGGAGTAAGTGTTGTGACTGACCTGCTCACCCCGGGTGAGCAGACGGAGCCGCCGGCCAGCACTGGCCGGCGGTCCTCGTCTGGCACCCTCCGTTTCGTCCTCGGCAAGCTCGGCGGCGCGGTCATCAGCGTCGCCTTCGTCGCGGCGCTGGGCTTCCTGCTCTTCCGCGTGCTGCCGGGTGATCCCGTCCTGACCATGACCCGAGGCCGTCCCACCACCCCGGAGGCGCTGGCCGAGCTGCGCCTGCGCTTCGGCCTCGACGACCCGCTGTGGAAGCAGTTCCTCGACTACGTCGGCGGCCTGTTCCGCGGCGACTTCGGCACCTCCTACGCCTACAGCCGCCCGGTCGGCGAGATGATCCTGGAGCGCGTCGGCCCGACGCTGCTGCTGGTCGGCACGGGCACGGTCCTCGCGGTGATCCTCGGCATGTGGATCGGCATCCGCGGCGCGTGGGAGCACGGCAGCCGCTTCGACCGCACCACCACCAGCCTCGCGCTGACCCTGTGGTCGGTGCCGACGTTCTGGCTCGGTCTGCTGCTGCTGATGGTGACCGGCAACCTGTTCCCCTCCGGCGGCATGGTCGACCCGAGCACGCCGAAGGAGTTCCTGCCGCAGCTGCTCGACATCGGCCACCACCTGGTGCTGCCGTGCATCACCTTCGTCGCGGTGGTCTACGCGCAGTACCAGCTGGTGATGCGGTCCTCGCTGCTGGAGGAGATGGGCGCGGACTACCTCAACACCGCGCGCGCCAAGGGCATGCGGGAGGACATGGTGCGCCGCAAGCACGCCGTGCCCAACGCGATGCTGCCCGCGATCACGCTGGTGTTCCTGCACCTCGGGCTCGTGGTGCAGGGCGCGATCACGGTGGAGACGGTGTTCTCCTGGCCGGGGCTGGGCCTGCTCCTCTACGAGGCGCTGAGCTACCCCGACCTGCCGCTGTTGCAGGGCGTGTTCACCGTCCTCGCGGGGAGCGTGGTGGCGATGAACGTGGTCGCCGATCTGCTCTACCGGGTGTTCGACCCCAGGGTGCGTGCCGTATGAGCCAGACTCCCAGCAAGCAGACCCCCGGCGCGCTCGCGTGGGCGCGCCGCAAGGAAGCCGCCTCGCGGGCGTGGAAGCAGTTCCGCGTCCAGCGCAGCGGCCTGGCCGGGTTGATCGCGCTCGGTGTGATCGCGGCGCTGGCGATCCTGGCGCCGGTGCTGACCGACTCCGACCAGCTCGACGTCACCAAGGTCGACGGCCCGTCGCTGGGCGCGCCGAGCGGGGACTACCTGCTCGGCACCGACGAGAACGGCCGGTCGGTGCTGTTGCTGACGTGGTGGGGCGCGCGCGTCTCGCTGACCGTCGGCCTGTCCGCGGCGCTGCTGTCGGTGGTCATCGGCACGGTGATCGGTGTGCTCTCGGCGCACTTCGGCGGGTGGGTGTCGGCGGTGCTGATGCGCTTCACCGACTTCTTCCTGGTGCTGCCGTCGCTGGTGCTGGCGATCGCGTTGTCCACGGTCCTGGACCGCGGGCTGTTCACGATCATCCTGGCGATCGGCCTGACCTCGTGGCCGAGCACCGCGCGCCTGGTGCGGGCGCAGACGCTGTCGGTGGAGGCCCGCCCGTACATCGAGCGGGCCCGGGCGCTGGGCGGCGGGCACACGCACGTGATCACCAAGCACGTGCTGCCGTCGGTGCTGCCGCTGGTCTTCGCGAACACCACGCTCGCGGTGGCCAGCGCGATCATCGCCGAGTCCACCCTGTCGTTCCTCGGCCTGGGCGATCCGACCCAGGTGACGTGGGGATCGATGCTGAAGTCGGCGGCGAGCAACGGCGCGGTGACCACCGGCGCGTGGTGGTACCTGTTGCCGCCCGGCCTGGGCATCGTGGCCGTGGTGCTCGCCTTCACCCTGTGCGGAAGGGCCCTGGAGACCGTGCTCAACCCGAGGCTGCGAGGGGAGCGCTGATGTCGGCACTGCTGGAACTGCGCGACCTGACCATCGACTACCGCTCGCGCCGCGGCCTGGTGCCCGCCGTGCGCGGGGTCAACCTCACCCTGGAGGCCGGGCAGACCCTCGGCATGGCGGGGGAGTCCGGCTGCGGCAAATCGACCCTGGCCATGTCGGTGCTGCGGTTGCTGCCCAAGACCGCGGTGATCGGCGGCGAGGTGCTGCTGGACGGCGAGGACGTGCGCACGATGTCCTGGGGCAGGCTGCGCGCGGTCCGCTGGGCGGGCGCGTCGGTGGTGTTCCAGGGCGCGATGCACGCGCTGAACCCGGTGCTGCGCGTCGGCGACCAGCTGGCGGAGCCGATCACGCTGCACGGCGGGGCGGGCGCGAAGTCGAGCTCGCCCGCGGACGTGGAGCGCGCGGTCGGTGAGCTGCTGGAGCGGGTCGGCCTGCCCCGGCGGCACGCGAAGGCCTATCCGCACGAACTGTCCGGTGGGCAGAAGCAGCGGGTGATGATCGCGATGGCGCTGGCCTGCGGGCCGCGGCTGGTGATCGCCGACGAGCCGACCACCGCGCTGGACGTGATGGTGCAGGCGCAGGTGCTGAAGCTGCTGGCGGAGCTGGTCAGCGAGTCCGGCATCGGGTTGATGATGATCAGCCACGACCTGTCGGTGCTGGCGCAGACCTGTCAGCGGCTGGCGGTGATGTACGCGGGCCGGATGGTGGAGCTGGGGCCGAGCGCCCAGGTGATGCACGAGCCCGCGCACCCCTACAGCAAGGCGCTGGCGGCGGCGTTCCCGACGGTCGGCGATCCGGCCTCGCGGATGGCGCCGCAGGGCCTGCCCGGTGATCCGCCCGATCCGACGAACCTGCCGGGCGGGTGTCCGTTCCACCCGCGCTGTCCAGTGTCCACTGTGGAGTGTGAGAGCACGGATGTGCTTCTGCGCCAAGCAGATCCGGGACACCAGGCCGCATGTATCCGGATCGAAGAGGTCGCGGGGGAGCCGGTATGAGCGAGCTGATCAGGGCCGAGGACCTGTCGGTGCGGTTCAAGGCGCGCGGTGGTGCGACGGCGCGCGCGGTGGACGGTGTCGAGCTGACGGTGCGCAAGGGCGAGATCGTGGCGCTGGTCGGCGAGTCCGGCTGCGGCAAGACCTCGTTGGCGCGGTCGTTGCTGGGTCTGGTGCAGCCCGCGCAGGGCGTGATCCGGTTCGAGGGCGAGCCGTTGCCGACCACGGCGAAGGGCCTCAAGGCGTATCGCAGGCAGGCGCAGCTGGTGTTGCAGGACCCCACGGGCGCGCTCAACCCCAGGCACAGCGTCTACGAGGCGGTGGCCGAGGGGCTGCGCATCCACAAGGTGCCCGGTGATGAGCGCGAGCTGGTCGCGGATGCCTTGTCGCGCGCGGGTTTGCGGCCGCCGGAGCGGTACTTCCTGGCGTTCCCGCACGAGCTCTCCGGTGGGCAGCGGCAGCGCGTGGTGATCGCGGGCGCGTTGGCGTTGCAGCCGAAGTTGCTGATCGCCGACGAGCCGGTGGCGTCGCTGGACGCGTCGGTGCGCGGGGAGATCTTGGCTCTGCTGCTGAAGTTGCGGCAGGACCTGGATCTGGCGGCCCTGGTGGTCACGCACGACCTGGGCCTGGCGTGGAACATCGCCGACCGGGTCGCGGTGATGTACCTGGGCAGGCTCGTGGAGGTGGGCCCGGTCGAGGAGGTCCTGACCGCGCCGAAGCACCCGTACACGCAGGCGTTGTTGTCGGTGCTGTCGGAGACTCCCGAAGAACCGCTCGCGGGTTCGAGCATCAGCACCGGACCGATCGTGCTCTCCGGGGAGCCGCCGGACCCGACGCGCATCCCCAGTGGCTGCCGTTTCCACCCCCGCTGCCCCCTGGTGGCGGCCGGGCTGCCCGAGGAGATGGAACGCCGCTGCCGCACCGAGGACGTCCCGATCCTCTCCGGCGGCCAGGACACCCAGGTGGCCTGCCACGTCGCAGCCGCCCGCCAACCCACCTCCTGACCCAGCCGGGGTCGGGGCGTCTTCAAGTACCCCGAACCCCCTCCCCAGCGGTCTCCAACTGCAGCTAACCCCCGTCGCTCCGGCGGGGGTTAGCTGCAGTTGGCGGTGGTTTCAGGCGGGGTTGGTGGTACTTGAAGACGCCCCGACCTGCGGGGCGGAGCGGGCGCGGAGTTTGCTTCCGGTGAGCAGGCCCGCGATGCAGACCGCGGTCAGGGGGAGGCCGATCATGAAGACCAGGCCCGCGCCGATGTTGGCGCCGATGCCGCCCGCGGTGAGGACCCGCCCGCAGATGCCGAGCACGGCGCCAAGGAGGAACGCTCCGGCGTAGGGCAGGCGCCACACCCCCTTCGCGCGCACGACCAGGGCGACGCCGATGACCACACCGATGACACCGATCGCGATGTCGACCGCGGGGCTGTAGGCGGGCAGCCGCACGTAGTAGTCGAGCTGCGTTCCCGGTGGCACCTGCGACGATTGGTCGCCGACTGCCCACCACGCGGTGAGCGCTCCGGCTCCGACCAGCACGACCTCCGACCACACGGGCGCTTTCGGTACCTGGGTAGTCATCCGTTCACCATCCCGAGCGTGGCGCGGCGCCGCCATCCGGCAGGCGCGCTGTGGTCGAATCCAGCGAGTCCCCGTGGAACCAAGGAGCACCTGTGTACGACGACATACCGCCGTACGAGCTTTTCGAAACCGATCCGGCCGAGATCACCGAGATGGTGTCGAAGTACGGCGTCGCGATCCTCGTCGAGCAGGTGAACAGCTCCGGCGGGCTCAGCATGTTCCGCGAGGCGCGGAAGCTGGCCAACGACCGCAACGACCGCGGTGAGAACGGCGACCACATCGTGCTGAACCGGGAGCGCGACGCCGACGAGGCCCCGCGCATGTGGGAGATCTTCAGCCAGCCGTGGATGCACACGGTCGCCGAGGCGCACTTCGGCGCTGAGCCCTTCGTGTTCAACCCGGAGATCACGCTGGTGACGGTGCGGCCCGGCGGCCGGGACCCGGTGCCGCAGGTCGAGGACGGACCTGGGCTGACGTTTCTGTTGTACGTCACCGAAATCGGCGCTGGCAACGGCGTGATGCGCTGCATCCTGGGCTCGCACCACGGTGGGAAGCGGCTGCCGTCCGCGGAGCCGACGGATCGGCTGGTGCGGCTGGACGCGGCGATGGGCAGCATCCTCGTGCTCGACGGCGACCTCACCCTGCGCAACGCGATCCTCCGCGAGCACCCGCGGATCACCGCCTCCGCGCGCTGCTACCGCGCCTGAACGATCATCGGCAGCGCCCGCGGGTGCGGAACCCCGGCGAAGACTTCCCGGACTCGGTGTCCCGCAACGGGTTCCAGGTGCACGCGCCGCAGGACGGTGGCGAGAACGGTCATCATCTCGGTCCAGGCGAAGGTGTCGCCGATGCACTTGCGGGACCCGGCGCCGAAGGGGATGAACGCGGCGGCCCGCGGGCGGTCGGGGTCGAAGCGCGACGGGTCGGGGTACCACCGCGGGTCGCGGTGCAGCGCGTACGGGCTGATCACCAGCTCCGCACCCGCCGGAAGATCGTGCCCGCCCAGTCGCACGGGCACCAGCGCGCGCCGCATCACCAACGGCACCGAGTGCAGGCGCATCGCCTCGGTGAGCACGCGGTCGGTGTAGGTGAGCTCCGCCAGGTCGTCGGTCCCGGCGACTTCCGCGTGGACCCGCCCGGAGATCTCCGGGTGCTGGCCGAGGTGGTGGAAGGCCCAGGTCAGCGCGGCGGCCGAGGTCTCGGTTCCGGCGGTGAGGATGGTGACCAGCTCGTCGCGGACCTGGACGTCCTCCATTGGGGTGGCCAGCAGCAGCGAGAGCAGGTCGCCGTGGTCGATGCGGTGGTCGTGGTAGTGGCCGATGATCTCGTCGAGCACCGCGCGCAGCCGCCGGGCCGCGGTGTCGAAGCGGCGGTGCGCCGGGATGGGCAGGCGGTCGAGGGCTTTCGGGGTGAGCGCGCGGATCGCGGTGTTGCGGGAGATCACCGGCAGGGAGCGGTGGATCTCGGCGATGGCGGCGTCGGTGGGCTCGGTGGAGAACATCGTCTCGGTGACCGTGGCGAGGGTCAGCTCGTGCATGGCCTTGTCCACGGCGACGATCTGCCCGGGCCGCCAGGAGTCCACCAGCGCCTGGGCGCGGCGGCGCATGACCTCGGCGTAGCCGGGGAGGCGGGAGCGGTGGAAGGCGGGCTGGATGAGCCGACGCTGGCGCTGGTGGGTCTCGCGGTCGGCGGTGACCAGGCCGGAACCCAGCAGCGGCCGGACGCGGTCGAAGAGCCTGCCCTTGGCGTAGTCGCGGGCGTCGGTGACCAGGACCTGGTGGATGAGCTCCGGGCTGGTCAGGGCGTACACGGGCAGCGTCCCGACGTCCACGCGCACGAGGTCACCGCGCCCGCTCAGCGAGCAGAGGAACGCGAAGGGGCCGCGGGCGAGGGCGGGCAGGTGCCCGAGCAGCGGCCAGCTGATCACCGGTCCCACCACCACGCGATGCTCGGCGGAATCGCCGTCCAGGAGCTGACCAGCGGTTTCTCGGTCCAGGTGAGGGGCGCGGGGTCGCGGTAGCGGGCGACGTGGGCGCCCCATTCGATATTGCCGCGGATGCCGTGGCCGAGGTCGGCGAGGTATCTGCGCAGGGGCTCGCTGGCGGTGCGCGTGGCGTGCTCGCGGACCTGCAAGAAGCGGTCGAGGATGCGGTCGCGCAGGCTCACCGCGAGCTCGACGGCTTCTCGCGGGCCGCATTTCTCCTGGTGGCGGAGCACGGTGAAGATGTTCTGGTCGGTCTGACCGCGTCCGGCCTCCTTGGCGTGGGACACCCGGTCGTTGTCGAGGGCGGCGACGGCGATGGCCATCTCGGTGAGCGCGCGGACCCGCGGCGAGTCCATCTCGCGCTCGGGGATGTCGTCGAGCCCGTTGGCCAGCTCCAGCATCGCGAAGGCCGGTTCGCCGCCCGCGGAGTGCAGTCGCATCGTCAGGTACTCGTCGAGGCCGGGCAGGTGGTCGCGGGCGCGGTTGCCGATCTGCCAGAGCACTCCGAACAGCCACGCGCGGTGGGCGTCGACGAAACGCCGCACCTGCACGGCCGATCCGGTGGCACGGAACCGTGAACCGATGTCGGCGACGGCGGCGGCGAAAGGGTCCTCGCTGTCAATGGAGTCGGTGTCGTGCGGGGTCTCCAGCGACCGCTGCACGCGGCCCGCGAGCGAGGCGAACGCGGCGGGGTCGGCGCTGAGCTCGCCCTCGTCGCAGCACGCGTCGTCGAAGGCGAACCCCCAGTACACCCACAGCACCGCAGTGAGCAGGCCCTCGACGTGCGCGTGCGGGGCGAAGCGGGCGTAGAAGTCCGCGCTGGAGGACGCCAGCGCGGTCGTCCGCGCGGCGGGGTCGCGGCAGAACCCGGCTTGGTCGAGCCATTCGACGGCGCGGCGCTGCACCGAGGAGACCTCGGGATGCCGGGCACCGTCGAGCGGGCAGTACACCGCAGGCAGCTCAAGCATGGGCAACTCCCTGCCAACGACCTCCGAACGGCGGATACCGTAGCCGCTCAGACCAGGGGGAGCAGCACCCGGAAAGTCGCGCCGCCGCCCGGCGTCGGCACGTGCTCGACGGTCCCGTCGTGGGCGTCGACGATGGCCGCCACGATGGACAGGCCCAGCCCCGAACCGCCGGTGCTGCGGGTGCGCGAGGGGTCGCCGCGGTAGAACCGCTCGAAGGCGTGCTCGACCTGGTCCGCGGTGAGACCGGGGCCGTGGTCGATCACCTCCAGCAGGCCGTGCGCCCCGTCCGGCGCGATCCCGGCGCGCACGGTGACCGGCGTGCCGGGCGGGGTGTGCGCGAAGGCGTTGCCCAGCAGGTTCGCCGCGACCTGGTGCAACCGTTGCTCATCACCCAGGACGAGCGGCGGTGGAATGTCCTCTGTGGACTGTTCAGGCAGGATCACCAGGCTGACCGGCCGCTCGGGGTCCAGGGCGCGGACGGACTCGATCGCCTCGGCCGCCACCGGGATCAGGTCCACCGGCTGCCGGTCCGCGGGCCGCTCCTCGTCCAGCCGCGCCAGCAGCAGCAGGTCGTCGACGAGCACGCTCATCCGCCGCGACTCCGCCTCGACCCGGCCCAGCAGATGTGTCACCTCATCTGGGGACACCGCTCCCTGCCGGTGCAGCTCCGCCAGCCCGCGGATACCGGCGAGCGGGGTGCGCAGCTCGTGGGAGGCGTCGGCGACGAAGCGCCGCAGCCGCGACTCGGACTCCGCGCGCTGCTGGAATGCTCCGTCGATCTGGGTGAGCATCGTGTTCAGCGTCATGGCCAGGCGACCGATCTCGGTGCCCGGCGCGCTGCGCACCGGCACGCGCCGGGACAGGTCACCACCGGCGATGATCGACTCCGCGGTCCGCTCGACGTCCTCCAGCGGCTTCAGTCCCACGCGCACCGCGGCGATACCCAGCATCGTGAGCACGAGCAGCACCACGACCGCGACACCGAGCTCGATCAGCGCCAGGCTGCCCTGCGTCTCCGCGCGGCTGGTGGTGTCGAAGGCGACGACCGCGACGCCCTCGTCATCGCGCATCACCCGGACCCGGACGCGGTAGCCCTGGTGACGCTCCCCGCCGAGCGCCTTGACGTCGAAGGGCTGGTCGCCGCGCGCCCGCGCCGACTCCAGGTCCAGCGACGGCAGGTCCGGCAGCGTGCGCGGACGCTCCTCGGCGGCGAAACGCCTCGACAGCGAACCGTCCGGCTTGCGATACTCGATCACGTACTCGTGC
The DNA here is from genome assembly GCF_024213555.1 of Allokutzneria sp. A3M-2-11 16. Classification (GTDB taxonomy): domain Bacteria; phylum Actinomycetota; class Actinomycetes; order Mycobacteriales; family Pseudonocardiaceae; genus Allokutzneria. The sequence continues at coordinate 152,448 of NZ_JANAVO010000005.1, forward strand.
GGGATGCCCTCGACCCGCTCGGAGTTCCCCGGCGGGTTGAACGGATCGTTGCGCTCTTCCAGCTGCTCCAGCGCCTTGTGCACCACCGACAGCTGCTCGTCGATGCGCGCCGTCAGGTAGGTGCCGAGCAGGCTCGCCGCCGCGGCCGCCGCGATGAGCAACCCGAACGCCGACACCACGAGCGTGCCGATGAGCAGCCGCGCGCGCAGCGACAGCCTGCTGAGCTTGGTCCGCAGCCTCATGCCTGGGGCAACCGGAGGCTGTAGCCGAAGCCGCGCAGCGTGTGGATCAGCGACGGCTCGACGATGTCGATCTTGCGGCGGAGCAGGCTGATGTAGGACTCCACGATCCGCGCGTCCCCGGTGAAGTCGTAGCGCCAGACGTGGTCGAGGATCTGCGCCTTGCTGACCACCTTGCCCGCGTTGTGCAGCAGGTAGTGCAGCAGCTTGTACTCCGTCGGCGAGAGCTTCACGAACCGCCCGGCCCGGCGCACGTCGCAGGTCTCCTCGTCCAGTTCCAGATCGGCGAAGCGCAGCACCGGCCGCGGCTGGTCGGCCTCGGCGGCGTGCCCGCCGAGGCGGCGCAGCACCACCCGGATGCGTGCCACGACCTCCTCCAGGCTGAACGGTTTGGTGACGTAGTCGTCGCCGCCGATGGTCAGCCCGGTGATCTTGTCGTCGGTGGTGTCGCGGGCGGTCAGGAAGATCACCGGCGCCCGCACGCCGCGCGCCCGCAGCAGCCGGGTGACCTCGAAACCGTCCAGGTCGGGCAGCATCACGTCGAGCACGAGCAGCTCCGGCCGGAAGTCCATGGCCACCGACAGCGCCTCGGTGCCGGAGGCGGCGGTGCGGACGTCGAAGCCGACGAAGCGCAGGCTGGTGCTCAGCAACGCGGTGATGGTCGGCTCGTCGTCCACGACGAGCAACCGCGTCTTCTCCTGGGCGCTCACCCTGCTCCTCTCCTCACGTGTGGCCCGCAGCTTGGCCCACCCGCCTGCAAGCAGCCTGACCGAATCCTGAATATCACCTCAAAGCGAACCGTGATCGATGTCGCAGCGAGCTTTCAGCGGACTTCCAGCTTCGTTGGAGCTGCTCTTCGGGCTGGGGTGCTGGGCTTATAACGACCAGCCCCTGCGATGAGGAGACGAACCGAGATGTCCTTCCTGGCCCGGTTCAGCCTCGCCAACCGCGGGCTCATCGCGCTGATCGCCCTCGCGATCACCGGCTTCGGCGCGTGGGCCGTGCCCGCGCTCAAACAGCAGATGCTGCCCGACCTGGAGCTGCCGACGATCTCCGTGGTCGCGCCCTACCCGGGCTCCGCGCCGGCGATCGTGGAGTCGCAGGTGACCATCCCGATCGAACGCGCCGTGCGCAACGTCGCCGGGGTGACCGAGACGACCGCGTTCTCCCGCTCCGGCTCGGCCACGGTGCAGATCACCTTCGAGTACGGCACCGCGGTCTCGGCGATCACCGGCGAGGTAGAGCGCGCGGTCACCCGCATCGCCACGCAGCTGCCGGAGAACGTCACCCCGCGCGTGGTGGCGGGCAGCACCAGCGACCTCCCGGTGGTGCAACTGGCCGCCAGCGGCGGTTCCGACGAACAGGCACTGGCCACAGCACTGCGGCAGAACGTCCTGCCCGAACTCCAGGGCATCGAGGGCGTGCGCGAGGCCGCGCTGACCGGCGCCCGCGACCCGCGGATCACCATCACCCCGGACACCGCGAAGATGCTGCGCGCCGGGCTGACCTCGCCGTCGGTGAGCAACGCGCTCAAGGCCAACGGCATCACGGTCCCCGGCGGCACGCTCACCGAGAACGGCAAGTCCTCCTCGGTGTCGGTGGGCGGGGCGTTCTCCTCCGTTGACGACCTGGAGAACCTGCCCCTCACCCCGGCCCAGGCCACCGGCCGCCCCGGCACGGCGGTCAAGCTCGGCGACGTGGCCACCGTGGAGCAGGGCCTGGCCGACTCGACCACCCTGACCAGGACCAACGGCCGCGCCAGCCTCGGTGTCGGAGTCACCGCGGGCCCCGACGGCAACGCCGTGGCGATCTCCCACGCGGTCAACGACAAGCTGCCGCAACTGCGCGCCGCACTGGGCCAGGGCGCCGCGCTGACCGTCGTCTTCGACCAGGCCCCGTTCGTCGAGCGCTCCATCGAGGGCCTGACCACCGAGGGCCTGCTCGGGCTGGTCTTCGCGGTCCTGGTGATCCTGGTGTTCCTGTTCTCCGTGCGCTCCACCCTGGTCACCGCCGTGTCCATCCCGCTGTCGGTGCTGATCGCGTTGATCGCGCTGTGGATGGGGGAGTACTCGCTGAACATGCTGACCCTCGGCGCGCTGACCATCGCGGTCGGCCGCGTGGTCGACGACTCCATCGTGGTGCTGGAGAACATCAAACGACACCTCGGCTACGGCGAGGCCAAGGGCGCCGCGATCACCACCGCGGTCGGCGAGGTCGCGGGCGCGGTCACCTCATCCACGCTCACCACGGTCGCGGTGTTCGCCCCGATCGCGGTGGTCGGCGGCATGGTCGGCCAGCTGTTCGCGCCGTTCGCGCTGACCGTCACGGTGGCGCTGCTCGCCTCGCTCGTGGTGTCGCTGACGATCGTGCCGGTGCTGGCGTACTGGTTCCTCAAGCCCGCCACTGGTGACCGCGAGGAGGCGGAGGAGAAGGAGCGCAACGGCGTCCTGCAGCGCAGCTACGTGCCGGTGCTGCGCTGGTCGGTCACCCACCGCGCCACGGTGCTGCTCATCGCGGGCGGGATCTTCGTCGGCACGCTGGCCCTGGTGCCCGGCCTGAAGACGAACTTCATCGGCGGCGACGGCCAGAACACGCTGTCGATCAAGCAGGAGATGCCGGTCGGCACCAGCCTGGCGACCACCGACGCCGCGGCGAAGAAGATCGAGGGCGTGCTCGGCCAGGTCAAGGGCGTGCAGTCCTACCAGGCCACGATCGGCGGTGGCGGTGGCGGCCTGCCCGGCTTCGGCGGTCCCGGCGGGTCGACCTCGGCGACGTTCTCGGTCACCACGGACGTGGCGGCCGACCAGGCGGCGATCGAGAAGGACCTGCGCACCCGGATCTCGGCGTTGATGGAGGTGGGCAAGGTCAGCGTGGGGGCCGCGGGCGGCGGCTTCGACGGCTCCAAGCTGGAGGTCGTCGTGCAGGGCCCGGACGACGCCGCGCTGGCCAGGGCCACCGAGCAGGTCCGCGGGACCGTCGCCGAGACCCCGGGCACCACGGATGTGGCGAGCAACCTGACCGCCGACGCCCCGCTGGTGGACGTCCGGGTGGACCGGCAGGCCGCGGCGCGCGCCGGGCTGACCGAGGCGGCCGTGGGCCAGGTCGTGGGGGAGGCGCTGCGCGGGACCACGCTGAGCAAGGTCGTGGTCAACGGCACCGAGCAGGAGGTGGTGCTGCGCGGCTCGGCGACTCCGTCCAGTGTGGACAGTCTGAAGGCGTTGCAGGTGCCGACCCTGGCGGGTCCGGTGCGCCTCGACAGCCTGGCCGAGGTGGAGACGGCGACCGGCCCGACGCAGCTGAGCCGGGTCGACGGCACCCGCAGCGCCACCGTGACCGCGACGGCCACCGGCTCCGACCTGGGCGCGACCAGCGCGGAGCTGGCCAAGCGGCTGGAGGCGCTGAAGCTGCCCGCGGGCTCCTCGTTCGAGATCGGCGGCGCCACCTCGCAGCAGCAGGACGCCTTCGCCGACCTCGGGGTGGCCCTGGTGGCCGCGGTGGTGCTGGTGTTCCTGGTGATGGTGGCGACCTTCCACAGCCTGGTGCAGCCGCTGATCCTGCTGGTGTCGGTGCCCTTCGCCGCGACCGGCGCGCTGGGCCTGCTGCTGGTCACCGGCACGCCGCTGGGGGTGCCCGCGCTGATCGGCCTGCTGATGCTGGTCGGGATCGTGGTGACCAACGCGATCGTGCTGATCGACCTGATCAACCACTACCGCGCGCAGGGCCTGGGCGCGACGGAGGCGATCGTGGAGGGCGGGCGGCACCGGCTGCGCCCGATCCTGATGACCGCGCTGGCCACGATCGGCGCGCTGACGCCGATGGCGCTGGGGCTGACCGGCGGCGGGGGCTTCATCTCGCAGCCGCTGGCGGTGGTGGTGATCGGCGGCCTGGTCAGCTCGACGCTGCTGACGCTCGTGGTGGTGCCCGTGCTGTACGCGGTGGTGGACAAGCTGACCAGCCGCACCCCGGAGGAGATCGACCCGGTGACGGAGCCGATGCCCAAGCATCGAGCGCGAACGCACTGAGCACAACGGCCCCACCCCCCGGGTGGGGCCGTTTTCGCATGTCAACTCACTTATGCAACCGAAAGGTTGACAACATTGGGGCACACCCGTACGGTCTTATTCAACCGAGAGGTTGCAAACAGGGAGGTGACTGGATATGGCGGAGCCACTACCCGTGCCAATGCTCGACCCCGCAAGCGGGTCTTCGGTCGACCGGCTCAACCGGGTCTTCGCGGCACTGGCGGACCCGATCCGCCGCGACATCGTCGCCCGGCTCTCCGCCGCGGACGCGACCGTGGGGGAGCTGGCAGAGCCCTACGAGGTGTCCACCCAGGCGGTCTCCAAGCACCTCAAGGTGCTCGAAGACGCCGGTCTGGTCAGCCGCAGCCGCGACGCCCAGAAGCGGCCGTGCCACCTCGAAGCGGAGGTGTTCGACCTGATGACCAAGTGGATAGAGCGCTACCGCCGCCAGGCCGAGGAGAGGTTCAGCCGCCTCGACGCGGTCCTGGCGGCCATGGACGACGAGAACGAGAACGAAGACCAACGAGGAGCAGCGTCATGAGCACCAAGACCACCAACGAGACCACCATCGAGGCCGACCCCGACCTGCCCACCATCCGCATCACCCGCGAGTTCGACGCCCCCGTCGAGAAGGTCTTCCGCGCCTACACCGAGCGCGACCTGTTCATCAAGTGGATCGGCCCGGACAGCATCGACAGCAAGATCCACACCTGGGACATGCGCACCGGCGGCAACTACCGCTACACCTCCAGCCGCGACGGCGAGGAGATCGCCGCCTTCTACGGCTCCTTCCACGAGGTCCGCGCCAACGAGCGCCTCGTCCAGACCTTCACCTACGAGGGCTTCCCGGACGGTGTCTGCCTGGAGACCATGACCTTCGAAGACCTCGGCAACGGCCGCAGCCGCGTCGTCGGCCTGTCGGTCATCGACAGCATGGAAGCCCGCGACGGCATGATCGCCAGCGGCATGGAGACCGGCGTCGTCGAGGGCTACAACAAGCTCGACGCGCTGCTGACCGGGCTCTGATCGCACGAGCGGGGTGGTGCCCCGGACGCGGGGCACCCCCGGACACCCCCGTGAACGAGTGGGAACACACCACCGGCCGCCTGCGCCTAGAATCCTCTCCGTGACCCCCTTCGCCCCCAACCCCCTCAACGCGGGCTGAGGTAGCTGGAGAACTCCCGTTTCGTACTCATAGCGGGATTTGGGAGCGCTCTCTTTCCGGCCAAGAGTACGAAACGGGACAAACGGCGCTGGGGCTAGAGACGGCGGCGGAGCTCCCGGCGCAGCAGCTTGCCCGCGAAACTGCGGGGGAGCGCGTCGACGAACTCGAACCGCTCCGGCACCTCCGCGCGGCGCTCCCGCAGATGCTCCGCCAGGTCCTCACCGCTCACCGCGCCCACCGCCACCACGAACGCGCAAGCCTTCCCGTCGGCATCACCGACCACAGCCGCTTCGGCGACACCGGAATGCGCGGCGAGCACCGACTCGATCTCCGCGGGCGCGACGCGCACCCCCTCCCGCACGATCACATCCCGCACCCGATCCACGTACCGCAGATACCGCCCACCCGCACCGGCGAACTCGAACAGATCACCCGTGCGCAGAAAACCCAGGTCGTCGAACGGATCGTCACCGGTACCCAACAAATAACCCGGGAACACCGTCGGCCCCGCGACACGCAACTCCCCGGGACGCCCCGGCTCGGTGATCTCCCGCTCGGAGACCGGATCGACCAGCCGCATCCGCATCGGCCCCACCGCACGCGGGAAAAACCGCGCCCGCGCCTCCGGATCCGGGACGTCCACGGGAGAACTCAACAACACCGTGCCCTCGCACGCCGCGAAGAAATTGACCACCGGAACCGCGCAGTCCCGCACCGCGGCCGGACCCAACGGCCCCGAACCCGCCACGACCGTCCGCAACGACGGCACATCCCGCCGCGCCAGCAACGCCAACACCGCCGGCGGCACCACCGCGCACGTCACGTGCTCCTCGGACAACTGCCGCACGAACGTCGGCGGAGCGAACGGCTGGTGCAACACCAACCGACACCCCGACAACAACCACGGCAACACCGAACCCGCGATCCCCGCCACGTTCACCAGCGGAAACGGACTCAAGATCACATCATCCGCGGTCAACGCCACCGCATCCGCGCACGCCCTCGCGATCGCCAGCCAGTCGTAGTGCGCACGCGGAACCGCCTTCGGGGTGCCCTCCGTCCCCGACGTCCAACAGATCGACACACAGTGGTTCGGATCAGCCTCGTACGAACGAACCGGCACCTCGTGCTCCGCGGCATCCACCTGAACCACCCGCCGCGGAACACCCGCGCCGAACGCCAGCACCGTCACCGCGTCACCACACACCTGCCGCGCGAACTCGGCATACCTGCGCCCATTGATCCGCGTCGCCGTCACCAACGTGCGCGCCCCGGCCAACGGCAACAATGCCCGCAGCTCGTACTCGCGGTACTGCACCGGAATCGGGCACACCACACCGCCCAACCGCACCACCGCGAGGAACGGACTGCTCCGACGACCGCACGTACACGGTCGTCTTCGCCACGCCACCCAACGACGAACCCGCCGCGCTCAGCGCCACCTCCAAGTTCGCCATCACGCGCCGCGCCTGACCCACGTAGTCGCCGACCGCGACCGTCCGCCCCTCCTCGTCCAACGGGCACGCACCCGCCGTGAACACCACACCGCGCGCCACCGAGGCGTACGCGTACTCGGCGACATCGCTCAACTCCACGACGCGAACCAACTCAACACCCATGCGTCGATCCTGCGCACAGGCTCAAGCGGTTTACTCGCCGACCATCCCGTCAGCGAACTCCCGCAACACATCCAGGTGCCCCACGTGGCGAGCCGTCTCCTGCGTGACATGCGCCAGCACCCACCGCACCGTCCGATCCCCACCGACCTCGCGCAACGCCAGATCGTCCGCGCCCAGCCCCTCCAGCGCCTTCTCCGAACGCACCCACTCCTCCTGGTACGCCGCCAGCACAGCCTCCGGAGTGTCAGCGGGGGAGAGCCGGAACTCCGCGGTCTCGTCCTCCGAATCCCACAGCAACGGCACGTCCAGCCCACCGCCGACGCGAGACAACCAGAACCGCTCGACGGCGGTCAGGTGCTTCACCACGCCCAGCAAACTCATCAACGGCGACGTCGGCCACGGCGTCGCCGCGGCCTGCTCCGGGCTCACTCCAAGCACCTTGTTCACCGCCGTGGCCCGCAAGAACGCCAGGAACTCCCACTGCAACCGCAGCTCGTCCCTGGCCAGCTCCTTCGGCCACGATCGGGCAACACCGTCGAGCCCCCACACCTCATTCGCCATTCCCGGACCCTAGTCACGCCTACAGTCGGTGGTATGACAGATGACCTGGCCGACCGGCTCGACCGCGTCGAGAGCGAGCTGGCCATCCAGCGGCTCGTCCACGAGTACTGCCACGGCGCCGACAAGCAGGACCTCCAGCGCTTCACCGCCATCTGGCACTCCGACGCCGTCTGGGCACCGAACCTCGGACACCAGCTCAACGGCATCGACGCCATCCGCGCGGGCATCAAAGCCGAATGGCAGAAGTACCAGCAGATGCACCACTGGACCGCCAACCACGTCATCACCCTCGACGGCGACCGCGCCAGCGGCGAGGCCGACACCGAGTTCTCCGTCCAGTTCCCCGACGGCTCCTGGGTCCGCGGCGGCGGCACCTACCGCGACGTCTACACCCGCCGCGACGGCATCTGGCGCATCACCTACCGCGAGGTGTCCACGTCCTTCGACATCGACCGCCTCCCGGCAGGCGCCAGCTCACCCGCCTGACGCCCGCAACCCGGCGCTGAGCACCGCGAACAACCGCTCGGCCCGCTCCGGGGTCACCTCGCCCAGCGACGCGTCGTGCAACCCGGCGAGCACCCCCTTCACCAGCACCACCACATCCGCCGTCTCAAGCTCGGCACGCACCGCGCCCGCCCGCTGAGCGCTCCGCAGGAGCTCACCCAGCACCGCGTACAGCTCCTCGCGCACCGCGCTCGGCACCGCGATCGCGTCCGAGAGGTCCCGCTTGGCGACGGCCTGCGCTCCGAGCCGCGCCAGGAACCCGAAGAAGGCGGCGCCGGGATCCGCCGCCCCGGCCCGCTCCCGGGGGAGCGCCCGCAACGAGCCGTACACGTTCACCGCGCTGGGCTTCCTGCGCATCCGCGACGGCAAGATCGTCCGCTACGACGACTACATGGACCCCATCGCGCTGGCCCGCCTCCTCGGCCGCACCGACGACCTGATCGCGGCGTTGTCCGCTGCCTAGGACCCATGTTCTGACGAAACACCAGGACGACGCCTGGCGCTGACAGGTGAGCCCAGGTGGGGAAGTGGTTCCCGCAAGGGCGTCCGCAACGACACGCATGAATTTCTTCGCAACACTCCCTGCCTCCGTGAAAGCGCTCGGCGTATCGAGGCTTGACGATTCGCTCGACGACTGCCGTTCACGGTGTTCTAGCAGGTCCTGACATGGTTTCGCCCAATAACCATCAACCCCGGTTTGGTGGATAATTACTGTTATCCACCAAACTCGGATGGGGCTTGGCCGATTCTGGCACTCCACTCGGGGAGCGGGCAATGCGATTACCCGTTCCCATTGGACAGCGAAGGCATGGCCTAACCAGGCACACATGCGTCACTGTGACGAAAAGAGGGAAGGTGGCTGGACGCCGGAAGACGACCCTTCGGGGGCCTCCCTGTGCGCTTGGGGACGACTCGACGCACCAGTGAGCACTTGAAGATGCGCGTCGTCGCGCAACGCGCACATGGAACGCCGCCCGGCGCAGTGTGCGCATTGCGCGAACACCGCCTTGAAGCTCCTCTTGATCAGCAACGAAGCAGCTCGGCAAAACGCCGATAATCTACATTATGTCAACCTGGCGCTCGGGACACTCCCCTCCGCAGGTATCCGCACACGGAGTGCGGGCCGTGGCTGCTGGCGATCTTCCGTGCGCTCCTCGACCGCCCCAGGTGGCGGCGACCCGACGAGTCGAGCCCGGGGTGAACGCCCGCTCCCCGTGATCTGCTTGATCAACAAGTCGCCGGAGGCGCGGGTCTCCCCCCGCGTACTGAGCGGGCGAGAACGTTCCCAACCGTGATCGGAACGAACCTGGACGCTGATCATGGTTCGGGATGATCGATGGTCCGGGGCACCACGATTTGGTCGGAGGCGATCACCGTGGACGAGGACGAGTACGTGGAGCGGGTCGGCGCGGTGGGGCGGGCGTTCAGCCCGGCGGCCCCGATCACCGACCGGGATCTGTTCGCGGGCCGGAAGTCACAGTTGCGCACGTTGACCAGTGTCGCGGCACAGCGGGGGCAGCACGCGTTGATCTACGGGGAGCGCGGGGTCGGCAAGACGTCGCTGGCGCGGGTGACGCAGAACCTGCTACCGGATTCGGTGGTGGCGCCGTACTACGTGTGCAATTCCGAGGACAGCTTCAAGTCGATCTGGACCGGGGTGTTCGAGCAGATCCCGATCCTGACGCAGGAGGCGCGGATGGGCTTCGGCCGGTCGGCGCGGCACGTGTTGCAGTCGGGGACGGAGTTGTTGCCGGGGCGGGTAACGCCGCACTCGGTGGTGCGAGTGCTGGCGATGCTGTGCGAGAGCGTGTCGATCGTGGTGCTGATCGACGAGTTCGACCGGCCGACGGACCAGCGGGTGCGGACGTTGATCGCGGACACGATCAAGATCCTGGCGGATCGGTCGATCGGGGCGACGGTGGTGCTGGTGGGTGTCGCGGACACGGTGGACGAGTTGGTCAGTGAGCACGCGTCGATCCAGCGGTCGCTGGTGCAGGTGCAGATGCCGCGGATGACCGACGAGGAGCTGCGGGAGATCGTGCGGCGAGGCGTGCGGGCGGTGTCGATGGAGGCGCAGCCGAAGTTCGTGGACGCGGTGGCGGAGATGTCGCAGGGGCTGCCGCACTACACGCATCTGCTCGGGCAGTACGGGACAACGCGGGCGTTGGAGGCGGGCCGGTCGGTGGTGAAGCGGGCGGACTTCGAGGACGCGCTGACCGATGCGTTGGACGCGGCGTCGCAGAGCGTCCGGGAGCGGTACCACCGGGCGACGCAGAGCAATCGGGAGACGTTGTACAAGGAAGTGCTGTTGGCGTGCGCGGTGGCGGACAAGGACGATCTGGGGTCTTTCGGGGCACCTGATGTGCGGGAGAAGCTGCGGCAGATCACCGGGAAGGCGTATGACATCCCGGCGTTCGCGGTGCATTTGAAGAACTTCTCGTCGGAGGGGGCGCGGGGTGGGATCCTGCAGCGGATCGGCTCGTCGCGGCGTTTCCGCTACAGGTTCCGCGATCCCCTGTTGCCGCCCTACATCGTGATCAAGGGGCGGATCGAGCGATTGGTCTAGCGCGGTGGCCGGGTTCGGCCGTCTTCAAGTACGCCGAACCCCCGCTCCCACGGTCTCAAACGGCCCCCAACCCCGTCACCGCCCGAGGGTTGGGGGCGGTTTGAGACGTTTTGGGTGGGGGTTGGGTGTACTTGAAGACGCCCCAACTGCGGTCAGGGGTGGATGGGGCGGGCGAGGTTCATCTCGTGCCGACCACGACGGTGGCGTCGAGGTCTTCGCTGTGGTGGATCTGGGGGTGGAATCCGTTGGTGGCGAAGGCTTTCGCGGTGTGGGATGCCTGGCGTTCGCTGGTTTCGATGAGCAGGTGTCCGCCGGGGGTGAGCCAGTCGGGTGCTTCGGCGGCGATGCGGCGGTGGAGGTCGAGGCCGTCGGTGCCGCCGTCGAGTGCGACGCGGGGTTCGTGGTCGCGGGCTTCGGGGGGCATGAGGGCGACGGCGTCGGTGGGCACGTAGGGGGCGTTGGCGACGATCACGTGGACGCGGCCGCGGAGCGCGGTGGGGAGGGCGTCGTAGAGGTCGCCTTCGTGGACCTCTCCCCCGTGCTGGGTGATGTTGCGGTGGGCGCATTTCACGGCGGCGGGTTCGATGTCCGCGGCGTGGAGTTCGATGCGGGGTTCGATGGTGGCGAGTGCGGCTCCGACCGCGCCTGAGCCGCAGCAGAGGTCGACGACGACGGAGTGCGGGCGCAGCAGCGGTGCGGCGTGCTGGACGAGGAGTTCGGTGCGGCGGCGGGGTACGAAGACGCCGGGTTCGACGGCGACGCGCAGGCCCTGGAACTCGGCCCAGCCGAGGATGTGTTCGAGCGGGAGCCCTTCGACGCGCCGGTCGACCATGGCGTGGAGTTCGGTGTGGTCGCGCGCGGCGGTGCTGAGGAGTCGGGCTTCGTCTTCGGCGAAGACGCAGCCTGCGGCGCGGAGCCGGGTGATGATCGCGTGGAGTGACATGCGGAGTGCCTTTCGCGGGTGACCCACGGGCGCTCTTTGGAGTCCCCTAGGCAGTGGTGGGGACGAAGGTGAGCGCCCGGCCTGCACGTGCGGACATGGGTTCCCACCTCCCTCGCGGGTTCCGGCGATCGGACGGCGTCACCCTACCCGGGGCCGCCCCGAACGTGAGCGGGCACCGTCGTTTTCCCGTTTCGTACTCATAGCGGGTTTCGGGGCCGCTATGAGTACGAAACGGGGTTGGGCGGCTTCGCGGATGTTCGGGGTGGCGGAGTGGAGTGCCTGGTCAGGGCGCGCGGAGTGCGGTGAGCATGCGGGTGAGGGCGGCCATGGTGGCGTCGCGGTCGGCTTCGGTGTCGTCGGACTGGGCGAGCCAGAGCGCGGCCTCGTTCATGGCGCCGGAGAGCAGGCGGGCCAGGGGTTCGACGGGTTGGCGCGGGATGGTGCCGGTGTCGACGAGGGTGTGCAGGGCGTCGGCGAGGTGGCGGGCGGAGGACTGGTCGTCGAGGGTGCGCCACTCGTTCCAGCCGAGGACGGCGGGGCCGTCGATGAGCATGATCTGCTGGACTTCGGGGTCGGTGCCCGCGTCGAGGAAGGCGCGGCAGCCTTCGACGAGCTGGGTCCAGGGGTCGGGGTGGGCGTCGGCGGCCTGGTGGACGCGCTCCCCCACCTCGTCCTGGATGCGGGCGAGGACGTGCCGGAAGAGGGCGGCTTTGCTGCTGAAGTGGTGGTAGAGGGCTCCTTTGGTGACGCCCGCGGCCTGGGCGATGGTCTCCAGGCCGACGTTGGGGTAGCCGTGTTCGGCGAACAGGCGCCGGGCGGTGGTGTGCAGGGCCGCGGTGGTCTGTTCGCGTTGCTGCTGTTTGGTGGCCATGGTGGGCGCCCCCGTTGACATACCGTCGGTCGGTTTCCTAGGGTCCACAATACATACCGACGGTCGGTATCCTCAACAGGAGGCGCACGCCATGGCTCTGACCAGCATGTATCCCGTGATCATGACGACGAAGGTGGCCGAGACGCGGGACTTCTACGTGACCAACTTCGGGTTCGACGTGACCTTCGAGGCGGACTGGTACGTCAGCCTCCGGCTCGGCGCGTACGAGCTGGCGGTGCTCGACCCGACGCACCCGACGATCCCCGCGGGCTACGGCGCACCGGTGGCGGGACTGCTGCTGAACTTCGAGGTCGATGACGTGGACGCGGAGTACGAACGCCTGGTCGCCGGCGCGGGCCTGCCGGTGGCGTTGCCGTTGCGCAGCGAGGAGTTCGGGCAGCGGCACTTCATCGTCGCCGACCCCAACGGCGTGCTGGTCGACGTGATCACCCCGATCCCGCCGACCGGTGAGTTCGTCGAGCAGTACACCGAGGAGGCTCTCCCCCGCTGAGGAGATCTAGGGTGCGGGAATGGCTGGAAACCTGACGCGGGACGAAGCGCTGGAGCGCTCCCGCCTGCTCACCGTCGACTCCTACGCGGTCGAGCTGGACCTCACGACCGGTCCGGACCGCTTCACGTCCACGACGGTGGCGCGCTTCCACAGCTCCCAAACCAGCACCGAGGTGTTCGTAGACCTCGCGGACGCGGTCGTGCGCGAGGTGACGCTCAACGGTTCCCCCGTCGACCCGGCGCTCTACGACGCGGCGAAGGGGCGCATCCCGCTGGCGGGACTGGCCGGGGACAACGAGCTGCGGGTGGTGGCGGACTGCGCGTACTCGCGCTCCGGGCAGGGGCTGCACCGCTTCACCGATCCGGCCGATGACCAGGTCTACCTCTACAGCCAGTTCGCCACCGCCGACGCGCATCGGGTGTTCGCCTGCTTCGACCAGCCGGACTTGAAGGCTGCGTTCGCGTTCACCGTCACGGCGCCCGCGCACTGGCAGGTCGTGTGCAACACCGCCGAGACGGCGTGCACGGAGGTCGGTGAGGTGAAGCGGTGGAGCTTCCCCGCCTCGGAGCGGATCTCCACCTACCTCGCCGCCGTGTGCGCCGGGCCCTATCACGTGGTGGCTGACGACTACGAGGGGCGCATTCCGTTGCGGCTGCTGTGCCGGGCGTCGCTGGCCGAGCACCTGGACGCCGAGGCGATCTTCGATGTGACGCGGCGCGGGTTCGGCTTCTACGAGCGCGCGTTCGACATGCGTTACCCCTTCGGCAAGTACGACCAGGTGTTCGTGCCGGAGTTCAACTTCGGGGCGATGGAGAACCCGGGCTGTGTGACCTTCCGGGAGCAGTACGTCTTCCGCTCGAAGGTCACCGACGCCGACTACGAGCGGCGGGCGACGACGATCCTGCACGAGATGGCGCACATGTGGTTCGGCGACCTCGTGACCATGCGGTGGTGGGACGACCTGTGGCTCAACGAGTCCTTCGCGACGTACGCGGCGTCGCTGGCGCTGGTGTCGGCGACGCGGTGGAGCGGTGGGTGGGCCAGTTTCGCCGACCGCTACAAGGGTTATGCGTATCAGGCCGACCAGTTCCCGTCGACGCACCCGATCGTCGCCGACATCGTGGACATCACCTCGATGGAGGTGAACTTCGACGCGATCACCTATCACAAGGGCGCGTCGGTGCTGAAGCAGTTGATCGCCTCGATCGGGCTGGAGGACTTCCTGGCGGGTCTGCGCCTGTACTTCCAGCGGCACGCGTGGGGCAACACGACGTTGGCGGACCTGTTGCGGGCCGTGGAGGAGAAGTCGGGGCGCGACCTGGCGGAGTGGTCGGACCTGTGGCTGCGCACCGCGGGGCCGAACACGCTGCGCCCGGAGTTCACTGTGGACAGCGCGGGCCGGTTCAGCTTCTTCGCCGTGACGCAGTCGGCGCCGTCGGACTATCCGACGTTGCGGCCGCACCGCATCGCGATCGGCTTGTACGACAAGGGGAATCGGCGTCAGCGGGTGGAGCTGGAGGTCACCGGCGCGCGCACCGAGGTGGCTGAGCTGGTCGGTGTGGCACGTCCGGACCTCGTGTTGCTCAACGACGACGACCTGACCTACGCGAAGATCCGGCTGGATCCGGAGTCGCTGGCCGCGATGCTCGCCGGGATCGGTGACTTCACCGATCCGCTGCCGCAGGCCGTGTGCTGGACGATCGCGTGGGACATGACTCGTGACGCGGAGCTGCCCGCGCGGGACTACGTGTCGCTGGTGCTCGCCGGTGTGCCTTCGGTGGACGTGACTATCGCGCGGACCCTGTTGCATCAGGCGCGCGTCGCTGCGGAGCAGTACACGGCTCTTTCGGTGCGCGGGGAGGTCGTGGGCGCGTTGGCGGACGGAGTGCTGCACCTGGCTCGTTCGGCCGAAGCCGGTGGTGAGGAACAGTTGGTGTACATGCAGTCCTTCGCGGCCGTGGCGTGCACTACGCCGCAGTTGGACGTCGTGGCCGGTCTGCTCGACGGGTCGACCGCGCTGCCCGGGTTGGACGTGGACGCCGATCTGCGGTGGTCGCTGTTGTTGCGGCTCGTAGTGCACGGTCGAGCCGGTGTCGCGGAGATCGAGGCCGAGTTGCGGCGTGACGCGACGGCCAGTGGTGAGCGCAGTGCCGCCGCGTGTCGTGCTGCGCTGAGTACGGCGAAGGCGCAGGCGTGGGAGCGCATCGTGTCTGGGGAGTTGTCCAACGAGATCTTGCGGTCGACGCTGGCCGGTTTCCAGGATGTCGCCGATGTGGAGCTGTTGGCGCCCTACGCCGAGAAGTACTTCGCCGCGTTGCACGCGGTCTCCGAGGTGTGGCCGACCGAGTTGACGCGCGTGCTGG
Source organism: Allokutzneria sp. A3M-2-11 16 (assembly GCF_024213555.1). Taxonomy (GTDB): domain Bacteria; phylum Actinomycetota; class Actinomycetes; order Mycobacteriales; family Pseudonocardiaceae; genus Allokutzneria. Next base: position 167,812 of record NZ_JANAVO010000005.1, read on the forward strand.
CGAAGGACGGATACCCGTCTTCGGCGGTGTCGGAGGAGACGCTGGCCCTCACCGACGCGTATCTGGCCGAGGCGCAGCCGCCGTGGTGGCTGCGACGGCTCGTGCTGGAAAGCGGTGACGAGCTCAAGCGCACACTGCGCGCGCAGAACGCCTAGGAGGAGCGTTGTACGGGTTCGTGGGAGCAGGTGAGCTCACGGCGGCCATCGTGGAGGGGCTCAGCACGGACGTCGCTGAGCCTCCCGCGGTGTTCCTCTCGCCGCGCAGCCACAGTGTCGGGCAGGAGCTGGCGAGCCGGTTTCCGAACGTGCGCGTGTGCCAGAGCAACCAGGACGTGCTCGACAACGCGTTGACGATCGTGCTCGCGGTGCGCCCGCCGATCGTTCAGGAAGTGTTGAAGGACCTGGTGTTTCGGCCGGAGCATGTGGTGCTCAGCGCGCCGTCCGGTGTGCGGCTGGAGCAGCTGTCCGAGTGGGTCGCGCCAGCCGGACAGGTCGTGCGCGTCATTCCGTTGCCTCAAGCGGCGCGGAAGCAGAGCCTGACGGTGACCTACCCGGACAACGCGGTCGCGCGTGAGCTGTTCGACCGCGTGGGTGGTGTCCTGGTGCCGAGCGACGAATCGACGTTGGAGGTGTTCAGCGCGGCCACGGCCACCTTCGCCGCGCATCTGGACTACCTCACGACGATCGCGGACTGGTTGGCCGAACACGGTGTGGCAGCGGAGGCCGCGACCGCCTACATGACGCACGTCTTCGGTCAGCTGGGGCAGTCCTTGGCACAGCACACGGGTCCGCTCGCGGAGCTGACCGGCAAGCACATGACGCCGGGTGGGCTCAACGAGCAGTTCATGACCGATCTGCGGCGCGACGGCGTGCCGGACCTGGTGCGCCGTGCCCTGGACCGAGTGCTGGCGAGGCTGCGTTGATCAGGGAGAACTTCGTGGCCGCTGCGCGCTCGGCGGCGGATCTTCTGCGTGAGCCCGCGGTGGCCGCGGCGTGGGCTCGGCCGAGCGCGTTGCCGGAGTTCAGCGTCGGCGGTCTCGCCGGGCACCTCGCGTTCCAGGTGCTGGCCATCCCCGCGATCCTGGCCGCGCCGATCCCCGATGAGCCCGTGGTGCCGTTGCTGGAGCACTACGCGCGGGTGCGGTGGATCGGCGCCGACTTGGATGACCAGATCAGCGTCCGCATCCGCGACGGAGGCGATCAGGAAGCGGCCGAAGGACACGCGGCTCTGTCCGAGCGTTTGGACGCGGTGATCGCCGAGCTGCCGGACAGCCTCGCGGCGGCGGCGAACCGGCCGGTGCGGATCTCCCTGTGGGGCCCGTGGTCGCTGCTACTCGACGACATGCTGATCACGCGCATGATGGAGCTCGCCGTGCACTCCGATGATCTCGCCGTGAGCGTGGGGCTCCCGACGCCGGAACTCCCCCACGGTGTCATCGAGCCGGTGACCGATCTGCTCACGCGATTGGCCGTGCGCCGCCACGGGCAGACGGCCGTGCTGCGGGCGTTGAGCCGTTCCGAGCGTGCGCCGGGGAACATCGCCGCGTTCTGAGCTTGACCTCAACCTGAGTTGAGTTTCTAGCGTGGTCGGCATGAGCGAACACGACAGCGTGCTGGTGATCGGATCGACCGGGAACGTCGGCGGGAACGTGGTGGCCGAGCTGCTGCGACGAGGGGTGAACGTGCGCGCGTTCGTCCGAGACTCCGGCGCCGCCGACGTGCCGGACGGGGTCGAACTCGCGGTCGGGGACCTCCACGACGTCGCCAGCCTGACCGAGGCCGTCGCCGGGACCAGCGCGGTGTTCCTGATGTGGCCGTTCCTGTCCACCGACGGCATCGAGGACGTCGTCGCGGCGGTCGGGGCGCGGCGGCTGGTCTACCTCTCCTCCTACGGCGTGGACGAAACCGTTGAGCGGCAAGGAGATCCGATCCACCAGATGCACGCCGACATCGAGCGCGCGATCACCGCGTCGACGGCGGAGTGGACGATGCTGCGCGCGGGCACCTTCGCCGCGAACGCGCTCGGCTGGGCCGCGGAGATCCGGGCGGGCGACACGGTCAGCGAGGCGTTCGGGTCGGCGGCGCGCGCGGTGGTGCATGAGCGCGACCTCGCCGCGGTCGCCGCGAAGGTCCTCACCGAGGACGGGCACGCCGGCGCGCGGTACGTGCTGACCGGGCCGGAGCCGGTGACCCACGTCGAGCAGGTGCGGATCATCGGCGAGGTGCTCGGCCGCGACGTGCGTTTCCGCGAACTGACGCCGGAGGCCGCGCGGCAGCGGATGCTCGACCACGGCTGGCCGGTGGAGTTCGCTGACGGGCTGCTGGGCGCCTGGGACGGCTTCGAGCGGCAGCCGGTGCGCATCTCCCCCACGGTCACCGAGCTGACCGGCAGCGCGCCGAGGTCCTTCCGCGACTGGGTGCGCGACCACGCCGCCGACTTCGCCGCCTGAGCAGCTCCTGAGCTAGCAGTCGGGGACGCGCTTGCGGGGGCGCTTGATCTTCAGGGGCGGGGGCACGGCGAAGGCCATGGCCGGGTCGCGATCGGGCGGCCCGGCCGCGACCCAGTCCCCCTTGCCCATGGTGAACGGGTACCACCGGCCGTCGCGGCCCAGGCGCAGCTGGATGCGGGGCTCGGTGAAGGTGAACCAGTTCGTCGGCCCCTCGCGGTCGGTCTCGGCGGTGAACTCCCCCAGCTCGGCCGCCTCCAGCGCGATCCGCGCCCTGGCCAGCTCCAGCTCCGACGGCGCCCACTTGTCGTGCGCGATCGCGTAGCCCTCCCGGCCGCCGTAGAACCACGCCATCGCGGCGTCGCGCAGCGGCGGGATCTTGCGCGCGATCTCCACGTTGAAGTTCTGCGCGATGACCCGGGCCAGGTCCTCGTTCATGTCCAGCCGCGGCTCCGGCTCGGCGTTGGCGCTGTCGGCGAGCAGGTGCCGTGCGTGCCACACCGCGTTGGCGTAGAGCTGCGGGAGCAGCTCCGGCGGCAGGCCCGGCGGCGACGAGACGTCCAGCCTGGGCGCGGGCTCCCGCGGCACCTCGACCGGGATGTCCGGCAGCGGACCGGGGGTTCGGGCGTAGGCGTCGGCGATCGAACTGCCCCTGGCGGCCGGGCGGCGCACGTGGGCGACGGTGCGGAACTGCAGCTCCAGCAGCAGCTCCTCCTCGTCCTTGCCCAGCAGCAGGAACAGCAGGAACGGGTCGGCGTCCAGCAGCCACGCCGCCTGGTAGACCAGCGCCGCCGCGTGCCTGCACCCCAGCGAGTGCCAGTCGTCGCAGTCGCACTCGGTGTCCACGCCACCGGTGGTCGGGAACAGCGGCACCCCGATCCCCGCGGCGGAGGTGGCCAGGTCCTGCGGCATCTCGTGGTCCAGCAGCGCGGCGAGGTACCCGGAGCGGTTGGCGAACTCCTCCAGCAGCCAGCCCCACTCGCGGTCCTCGAACGGCGTGATCGCGACGTAGGTCTCGTAGAAGTCGTGGCCCTCGCGCACCTCGGCGCTGATCCGCCCCGGGCTGAGCGTGATCGGGCCGACCGTGCCGGTGTAGGCGATCTTGCGACCGGCTTTGAGCTGCTCGGCGTCCAGCCCGGACTTCTCCTCCAGCACCCGCGTCCACTCGCGGCCCCACCAGGTCTGCGCGACCGGGCCCAGGCGCCGCTGCATCCGGCCGAAGGCGGGGAACCCGCGTGCCCGCCTCACCGCGGGCTCCTCAGCTCGACCAGGTTCGCCAGCTCCGCGTCGCCCAGCTCGGTCAGCCCGGCCTCGCCGCCGCCCAGCACCTTGTCGGCCAGCACCTTGTCGGCCAGGTCGCGCTTGTCGCGCAGCATCTCGGCGATGCGGTCCTCGATGGTGCCCTCGGTGACGAAGCGGTGCACCTGCACCGGCCGGGTCTGGCCGATCCGGTAGGCGCGGTCGGTCGCCTGCTCCTCCACCGCCGGGTTCCACCACCGGTCGTAGTGCACGACGTGGTCGGCGCGGGTCAGGTTGAGCCCGGTGCCCGCGGCCTTGAGTGACAGCAGGAACACCGGCGACTTTCCCTCCTGGAAACGCTGGACCAGCTCTTCGCGGGCGGCCACCGGAGTGCCGCCGTGCAGCAGCTGCGCGGACACCCCGCGCGCGCCGAGGTGGGCCTGGAGCAACCGCGCCATCGCCACGTACTGGGTGAACACCAGCACCGCCCCGTCCTCGGCGAGGATCGTCTCCAGCAGCTCGTCGAGCAGTTCGAGCTTGCCCGAGCGCCCCGGCAGCCGGGAGCCGTCCTCGGCAAGGAAGTGCGCCGGGTGGTTGCAGATCTGCTTCAGCGAGGTCAGCAGCTTGATGATCAGCCCGCGCCGGGTCATCCCGTCCGTGGCGGCGATCTCCGCCATGGTCTCGCGCACCACCGCCTCGTAGAGCGCGGCCTGCTCGGTGGTCAGCGACACCGGGTGATCGGTCTCGGTCTTCGGCGGCAGTTCCGGCGCGATGCCCGGATCGGACTTGCGGCGCCGCAACAGGAACGGCCGGATCAGCTGGGCGAAGCGATCGGCGGTCGCCTGGTCCCGCTCGGCCTCGATCGGCTTGGCCCACCGGCTCCGGAACGCCGTCAGTCCGCCCAGCAGGCCAGGGGTCGTCCAGTCCAGCACCGACCACAGCTCGGCCAGGTTGTTCTCCACCGGCGTGCCGGTCAACGCCACCCGCGCGGCGGCCGGGATGGACCGCAACGCCTTCGCCGTGCCGGAGTTGTGGTTCTTCACGTGCTGCGCCTCATCGGCCACCAGCAGATCCCACGAGTGCTCGGCGAGCAGCTCCGCGTCCAGCCGCATCGTCCCGTAGGTGGTGAGCACGAAACCGCTGTCCGCGCCGTCGAGGGTGCGGTTGCCGCCGTGGAAGCGCCGCACCGGGGTGCCCGGGGCGAAGCGCTCGATCTCGCGTTCCCAGTTGCCCAGCAACGACGCCGGGCACACCACCAACGTCGGCGCCCCCGCCTTGCGGTGCAGGTGCAACGCGATGACCGTGATCGTCTTGCCCAGGCCCATGTCGTCGGCCAGGCAGCCGCCGAGGCCCAGCGAGGTCATCCTGGCCAGCCACCGCAGGCCCCGCAGCTGGTAGTCGCGCAGCGTCGCGGCCAGCTCCGGCGGCTGCTCGCACAGCTCCTCGCCCGGCTGGGCGATCCGGTCCCGCAGCTCCTCCAGCCACCCGGAGGCGGCGACCTGCACCACCTCGCCGTCGACCTCGGCCGTCCCGGTCAGCGCAGCGCTGAGCGCGTCCATGGGCTTGAGCGACTTCAGCGCGCGGTCGCGGGCCTTCGCGGCGAGTGCGGGATCGACCAGCACCCACTGGTCCCGCAACCGCACCACCGGGCGGTGGGACTCGGCGAGCCGGTCCATCTCCTCGCTGGTCAACGGGGTGCCCCCGAGCGCGAGCCGCCAGTTGAACTTCAGCGACCTCCCGCGCGCGAAGAACCCGGCCACGTCCGAGGGCTGCCGCTTGGCCTCACCGACCACGGCGTGCGCGGTGAGATCGCGGACGAAGTCCTTCGGCCAGTGCACATCCACACCCGCCGCGGACAGCCGCGTCGCCCCGGACCCGAGCAGGTCCACGACCTCGTCATCGCCGAGCGCCAGCTCGTCCGGGACCGCGGCGTTGAGCAGGGACTCCAGCGGCGACCACGCCCGCGCCGCCCGGCGTACCGCGAGCATCACGTCGATGTGCGCGCGCGAGCCGAACGGGTGATCGGGATCGGCCCACACCCGCGCGGCGTCGGCGACCAGGGCCGAGTCGCCCAGGCTGTGCACCTGCACCACCACCTGGAAACGCCCCCGGTCGAGGTCGCCGCCGGTGACCTCCACGCGCAACGAGATCCGCAGCCCGGCGTCCAGCCCCGCCGCGTTCTCCTCCGCCCACGGCTTCAACCGCGCGAGCTTGCGCGGCGGGAGCCCCACGCCGCCGGAGAACTCGGGCCTGCCGATGGCGAATCCGGCCGCCTCGGTGCGGGGAAGACCGTCGGCGACCGCGTCCAGGAAACCGCGCAGCAGCGGTTCCGGCGAGGGCAGGTCACCGGAGTCGTTGGGCGTGGCGCGCGCCTCGGCGGGCATCGCGTCGGTCAGCTGGCGCAGCCGCGTGAAGTCGTCCTGGGAGAGCTGGCCGATCCGCCAGGCGTCGTTGTCCTCCTCGGTCACCCACGGCAGCACCCGGCCGCGCGCCACGAGCTGCAACGCCAGCACCGTCGCGGTCCCCCAGAACCGGGTGGCCGCGTGCGCCGACATCGCCGAGCGGGCCCGGGTGAGCGCGGGAACGGCCTCGCCGACGTGGAGCCAGGTGGCCGGGACGGTGTCGATGTCGCCGGTGGGAAGCCCCACGGTGAGCGTGCAGCGCTCGCCGATCTCCGGTGGCTCCGCGCCGTCCGGGCACCAGAACACCATCCGGCTCATCCGCGGCGGGTCGACCGGCTGGAACACGACCGCGCACCGGCTCAGCTCGCCGACCTGCGCGGCCGTCAGGTTCACCCACTTGTGGCTGGCTGTCCGGGACACCGTCACGCGTTCGCCTTCCGCATTCCGTTCACGATGAGCCGCAGGCCCCGCTCGAAGCGCTCGTCCGCGTCACCGAAGAGCCCCTCACCGGCCGCGTGGGCCAGCGGCAGTTCGTCCGCGTCGATGCGCTCCGCCCGTGCTTGCGGCCGGTAGCGCGGATCGCCCGCCGTTGCCTGTTCCTCCACCGCGTGACCGGTGGCGTAGCAGTGCACGGTCATCAACCCGGCAACGCCCTCGGCGAGGCTGAAGCCCGCGTCGGTGAGCAGTCGCAGGGCCCTGTCCTGTCCCTTGTAGACATCGTCACGGGTGAGGTAGGTGCCGCTGAAGACCTTCGCCCCGTCACGATGGCTCAACAGCGCCCCGCGCAGCGCGCGACCGTAGTTGACCAGCAGGTCGGTCCAGTCCTGACCGTACTCCGCCGACCCGAGCGCCTCCGCCAGCACCGTGCTGGCCATCTCGTCGACCAGTTCCTGCTTGTTCTTGAAGTGCCAGTACAGGGCGGGCGCCTGGACGTTGAGCTCGGTGGCGATGCGGCGCAGCGTCAGGTTGTCGACGCCCACCTCGTTGAGCACCCGCAGCGCAGTGCGCACGACGGTGTCGCGATCCAGGGCCATCGGTGTCCTCGCAGGTCGGGGCTTGACAGCTTAACAGCATTCAGGTAGTCCTTAACGGCGTTAGATTTAACGACGTTAAGGAGTGTTCGTGATCCTGATCGCCGGAGCCGGGCCCACCGGCCTCACCCTCGCCGTCGACCTGGCCCGCCGCGGTGTCCCCGTGCGCGTCGTCGACAAGGCCGACCGGCACTTCGTGGGTTCCCGGGGCAAGGGGCTGCAACCCCGCACGCTGGAAGTCCTCGCCGATCTCGGCGTGCTCGACGCGGTCCGCGCCGCGGGCGCGCCCTACCCGCTGCTGCGCATGCACGGCCCGAACGGCCACGACGACCGCCCGATGTTCGAGCCCGGTGAAGCCGAACCGTGGATGCTCGGCCAGGGCGAGTTCGAGGCGATCCTGCGCGCGAAGCTCGCCGAGCACGGCGTGCGGGTCGAACTCGGCGCGGAGCTGACGGAGTTCACCCAGGACGGCGACGGCGTCACCGCCGTGGTCGGCGGAACGGAGATCCGCGCGGACTACCTGATCGGCGCGGACGGCGGCCGCAGCTTCGTGCGCAAGCGGCTCGGCGTCGCCTTCGTCGGCCACCCCGTCGACCAGCTCACGATGGTCATCGCCGACGTCACCTCACGCGGCCTGGACCGCGACCGCTGGCACCTCTGGCCCCAGGCCCGGCCGACCATGATCGGCATGTGCCCGCTGCCCGGCGGCACCGACCGCTTCCAGCTGATGATGGGCATCACCGCCGAACCCTCGGAAACCAGCTCGGAAATCAGCGAGGACTACCTGCGCGCGGCCCTGCACGAACGCACCGGCCGCACCGACGTCACCCTCACCGACCCGACGTGGACGTCGATCTACCGCTCCAACGCGCGCATGGTCGACCGCTACCGGATCGGCCGGGTCCTGCTCGCGGGCGACGCCGCGCACGTCCACCCGCCCACCGGCGGCCAGGGCCTCAACACCGGAGTGCAGGACGCCTACAACCTCGGCTGGAAGCTCGCCGCGGTCCTCAACGGAGCACCGGGGGCGCTGCTGGACACCTACGAGGAGGAACGCCTGCCGATCGCCGCTGACGTGCTCGGGCTCAGCACCGAACTGCTCGGCAAGAACATCCGGCGGGAGGACGGGGGCTTCAAGCGCGGCAAGGAAACCCAGCAACTGCACCTGACCTACCGAGGCAGTTCCCTTGCCCGGGGCGAGCACGGCGGCGACCGGGTCCCGGGAGTCTTCGGCCCCGGCTTCACCCTGCTCGCCCTGGGTTCGCAGTGCCCGGCGGACGCGGTGGCCGCACCGGAGCTGCGCGAGCACTACGGCTGCGACTTCGTCCTGGTCCGCCCGGACGGCCACGTCGGGGTGAGCACCGACGACCTCGCCGACGTCCAGAACTACCTGGCTATTACGTCTTGATCGTCTTGGTGGTCCCGTCGCACCGGACGTCCGCCACGCCCCGGTCGTCGAAGACGAACTCGAACTTCACGTGCAGCGTCCTGCCGCTCGGCATCTTCTGCTTGTCCTCGGCGGGGTAGTGGAACCACTCCCCGCGGCCCGTCTCACCGTTCTCGTACTTCAGGACCGTGTTCCCGCTCGCGTCCTTCACCGAGAACCTGACGTCGCTCTTGTTGCCGACCGTGTTGGACAGCGTCCACTTGACCCGGCGAAGGTGGACCGAGCCCTTGGCGCCCCGCTCGAAGGCCGCCTCGATCGCGCCCGTGTGCTTCTTGTCCGGCTTGGTCTCGGTCTGCGTCTTGGAGCAGCTCCCCTTCAGCACGACGGAAGATCCGGCGCTGGCGGGAAGTGCGGTGGTCGCCGTCAGCGCGACGGCGCCGACCACGACGGCGAGTACGTGCGAACGACGATCGGTGCGGTGTGACACCGTGACTCCCTTTGTGAATGGTGCCCGGCTCTTTACCGGTCAACCGCGCGCAGGTTAATACGGGAAATCCCAGACGAGAAAAGCGCTTCGCCCCCGATCGAACATTCATCATTTTCAGCTAATCGTCGAAGGGGCGGGCACGTAAGGCTGCCCTTTCGCACATTGGCAGCACCATGCGACCAGGACAGCCTGAACGCATGAAGATCAAGGCACTCGCCCTCGCCGCCACGATGCTGTTGCTGGCCGGAACGGCACACGCCGGAGTACGGCAGTACCAGGACGGCTTCGAGAACTCCCCCGCCACGAAATGGCGCACGGTCGGCCATGCCGGGTACGACATCAACACCGGCAACGCCAGGACCGGCCAGAACAACGCGTGGCTGCACGTCGGCGGCGGTGCGGGCGCCCGAGCCCATCTCTACACCGAGGTGCAGACCGGCGTCGACGGGCCGAGCACGTGCACCGTGCAGATCTACGCGCACCCGCTCAACGACCGCAGCAAGGAGGTCGACGAGATCGCCATCTACGACAACACCAACACGGTCAGCCGCCGGGTCCAGCCCTCCCTGCGCCCCGGCAGCGGCTACGAGCCGATCACCATCGGCGGAATCCAGATCACCGGCCCTCGGACGCTGAAGATCTTCGTCATCCTGCAGGACGACGGCCGGGGCCACGACGGCGAATGGGTCCGCCTGGACGACTTCTCCGTCAGCTGCCAGTACTGAGCCTGCCCCGCAACGCCATGGCGGCGCGCACCCGGTCCTGGGCCAGCTCGCGCGCCGCCTCGTGCGTCGTGCGCTCCCGGCGCGCGGCCTCGGCCAGGACCAGTTCGGTGTTGCCGCGCAGCTTCGCCGCGATCGTCGCGAAGATCTCCGCCGGATCGGGCCGGAACGCCGAATAGCGCGCGTCCATCGCGAACGCGGCCGCCACCACACCGCCGGCGTTGGCCACGAAGTCCGGGACCACCGTGATCCCGCGCTCCGCCAGCACCTTCTGCGCGGCCGGAGTGGTCGGCAGGTTCGCCCCCTCCACCACGAGCCGCGCCTTCACCCGCGCCGCCAGCTCCTCGGAGATCACGTCCTGCACCGCGGCGGGCACCAGGATCTCCGCGTCCAGCAGCAGCTCCTCGCCGGGCCGGAGCCGCGAACCGCCGTACTCGCGCACCACCGCGTCCCCGTGCACGGCGCGCAGCTCCAGCAACCGGGCGACGTCCAAACCGGACGGATCGTGCAGCGCTCCGTCCACTGTGGACACCGCGACGACCGTGGCGCCCAGCTCCGCGAAGCGCTTCGCCGCCGCCCAGCCGACCGCGCCGAAGCCCTGGATCGACACCCGCGCCCCCGCCAGCGGCACGCCGATCACCGCTGAGGCCGCGGACGCCGTCTCCGCCACGCCGAAACCGGTCACGCCCAGCTCGTCGTAAGGCACTCCGCCCAGCTCCGCCGGAGTGCCGACCGCCGCGCCACGATCACCCAGCTCGTCCTGCACGATTGCCGCGTCGCGCTCGGTCAGCCCCATGTCCAGGCCGAGCACGTACTCGCGCGGCACCTCGTTCGACAAGCGCCGCACGAACGCCCTCAGCGCCGCCTCCTTGTCCGGCGACGCCGGATCGAAGCGGATGCCCGCCTTCGCGCCGCCGTAGAACAGGTCGACACCCGCCCACTTCCACGTCATCACCCGTGCGAGCCGCGCCACCTCGGCCACCGACAGCGTCGGGCTCATCCGCGTGCCGCCCTTGCCGACGCCGCGCGCGGTGTTGTCGATGACCAGCACCCCGCGCATGCCCGTGCGCGAGTCGGAGACGACGACGACCTTCTCCGGGCCCCACTCGTCGATCAGCTCGAACACGGCTCACTCACCCGCGTTCACGGGCCGGTAGATCCTCGGATCGGTGGCGCGCATCGTGGTCGAGACGTTGTGCTGGTTGAAGCCCTTGAAGCCGCCGCGCCGGGCCAGGTTCTCCAGGTGCGAGCCCGCGGCGCCGAGCCTGCCGAACTCCTCCGCGGTCTCCTCGCCGATCTGCCCCGCCGCGACCAGCTCGGCCAGCCGCAGCTGGCGCACCGGCCACCGCTCCGCCTCGGTGAACGCCTGCCGCAGGTGCGGGAAGTCGGAGAACGGCTTCATGTGCCCGACGCCGAGCACGCCGAGGTCGTCGCGGAGCCGGTCGAAGTCGAACTGCCCCTCCAGGTGGTGCATGCCCGCCGCGAGGATCGACTCCCCGTGCAGCGCGCACCACAGGCCCACCGTGCCGAGCTTGCCGCCCTCGGCCAGCTGCACGTGGGCGAAGTCCAGGTCGACGTCCTCCGGGTTCAGGTCCACGTCGGCGAAGATCACTCCACCACAGCCGGGGTGCTCCAGGACCTGCGCGCCCCACCCGGCCTCCGCACCCGCGTAGAACCGCTCCCGCACCCCGAACCCCAAGGTCGTGAGCAGGGTGATCACCTGGTCGAAGCACGCCCGGCCGGACCGGAACGTGTGGTGGTCGTTGTTGCCCCAGCCCAGGCCGAGCCGGTCCTGCCGCGAGTGCTGGAGCACCGCGGCGGTGTTGCGCCGCTGCCAGTACTGCCGCTCCAGCTCCAGGAAGTAGCTCGCCGCCAGGTCCGACCCGACCAGCTTCACCACCTGGGCCATCAGCTCGGTCGCCGCGACCACCTCGTCGCGGCCGCCGAACCCACGCGGGCGTTCCGCCAGCAACCGCCACGCCTGCGCGGCGCGCAGCACCTCGCCCGGGTCGAACTCCTGCGGTGTGACACCACAGGCCCACGACCGGCGCTCCACCCCGGCGATCACCACCGCGTCGGTGCCGGAGACCACCGCGCTGCGGAAACCCGACCGCGGGCTGCCCTGCACACCGGCGGCGGAGCCCTGCGCGACCGCGAACACGCCAGCGTCGTCCACCCGCAACGCGACCGCGCGGCGGTCACTGGGCACGATCGCGGGCAGCTGCGCGCCGGGGTGCCGCCACAGGTCGGGCAGCACCTCGACGTAGCCGACCTCGATCAGCTGCTCGTCGGAGACCGGCCCGCCGATGTGGTCGAGCCAGTCCTGCAACCGCGTCGACGTCCGCGCCCCGAGGCTGCGCGCGAGCGCCGAGAGCCGCGGGCTGTTGAGCACCGCCGCGTCCACGAGCTCGTCGACCAGGGCCTCCGCCCGCGGTTGCAGCTCCCACGTGAACTCCGCCATCACCACTCCTACACGCAGTTGAGTTCGGGCCGGTGCGCCGTGTCTGATTCCGAACCGAAGCGCTGGGCGCTCAGGCTCGTCACGTCGATCACCGGGGTTCGCTGGAGGTAGAGATCGCGCACCACCTCGCCGACCGCGGGCCCCTGGAGGAACCCGTGACCGGAGAAGCCGGTGGCGTACAGGAATCGGCCGACCGAGGCGTCCTCGCCGATCAGCGCGTTGTGGTCCGGGGTGACCTCGTAGAGCCCGGCCCACCCCGACGCGACGCCCACATCGAGCAGCCGTGGCGCGCGGCGGCCGATCGCCTCGCTCAGCCCCGGCAGCCACGCGTCGTCGCGGTGCAGGTGGAAGCCGGGCTCCTGGTCGGGGTCGGACATGCCCATCAGCAGGCCGGGGCCCTCGCGGTGGAAGTAGAAGGTGCTCGCGAAGTCGATGGTGAACGCCAGCTCCGGCAGGCCGGGGATCGGCTCGGTGACCAGGATCTGCCGCCGCAGCGGCGTCACCGGCAGGTCCACCCCGGCCATCTCGCCCACCTGCCGCGACCAGGCGCCCGCCGCGCAGATCACCGTGTCCGTGGCGATCGGGCCCTGATCGGTGTGCACCGCGCGCACCTCACCACCGGCGGTGTCGATGCCCGTGACCGCGACGTGCGTGCGCAACCGCGCCCCGAGCCGCCGCGCGGCCGTGGCGTAGCCGAGCACGACCGACTCCGGCGTGCAGTGCCCGTCCTCCGGGGAGAACGCCGCCGCCAGCAGGTCGTCCTGCTCGATCAGCGGGGACAGCCGCCTGGCCTCGGCGACGTCGATCATCCGGCTGGGCACGCCGAGCGCGTTCTGCAAGGCCACGTTGCGCTCGAAGGCGGCCACGTCCTCCGTGCGGGACAACAGGAAGAGGTAGCCCGAGCGGTGCAGGTCGATCTCCTGCCCCGGGCGCCGCGCGAAGCGGGCGAACGCGGCGAGGCTGCGCGCGCCCAGCTCGATGTTGATCTCATCGGAGAACTGGGCGCGGACCCCACCGGCCGCCTTGCAGGTCGAGCCCGACCCCAGCTCGCCGCGCTCCAGCAGCAGGACGTCGCGCACCCCGGCCTCGGCGAGGTGGAAGGCGATGCTCGTGCCCACCACTCCGCCGCCGATGATCACCACACCCGCGGAGTCCACTTAGGACAACCGGAAGTCCAGGTCAGCGGTCACTTCGAGCACGTCCATCTGCGCCTTCTGCAACCGGCCCGAGTAGTCCCAGTTCATCGACTGCCAGCGGGTGAACTGGTCCAGCACCCACACGCCGGACTGGCGCGAGCCGTTGCCGGAGCGCCCGTTGCCGCCGAAGGGCAGGTGCGCCTCGGCGCCGGAGGTGGAGTTGTTGACGCTGACCATGCCCGCGCCGATGCCCTGGCGGAACCGGAACGCCTTCGCCGGGTCGGTGGTGTAGATCGAGCAGGACAGGCCGTAGCCGGGCAGGTTGCCCAGCTCGATCGCCTCGTCCAGCTCGCGGTAGGTCATCACGCCGACCAGCGGGCCGAAGGTCTCCTCCAGGAAGATCCGGTCGTCGGAGCGCACCCCGTCCACGATCACCGGGTGGTAGAACAGCCCAGCCTCGGGATCGCCGACGAAGTCCTTGCGCGGGTTGGCCGAGGTGATCCGGCCCGTGCCGGTGGAGCCCAGCACGCGGTGGTGCTCGCCGATCCACTCCAGGTGCCGCTCGTGGTTGTCGGCGAAGCGCTGGTTGAGCATCGGCCCGAAGAGCACGCCCTGCGCCGGGTCGCCCACGCGCGCCGCCTCGGTCGCCGCGACCAGGCGGTCCAGGAACTCCGCGTGCACCGACTCGTGCACGATCGCCGTGCCCAGCGACGTGCAGCGCTGCCCGGCGGTGCCGAACCCGGAGAACAACGCGCCCTCCACGGCCAGGTCCAGGTCCGCGTCCCCGGTGACCACCATCGGGTTCTTGCCGCCCAGTTCCAGGCACGGGGTCTGGAGGTGGCGGCCGCACAGCTCACCGATGCGCGAGCCGACCTCGCTCGACCCGGTGAACCCGACCTTGTGCACCAGCCCCATCTCCAGCGACCGCTCCAGGCCGCTGAAGGTCTCCGCCCCCTCGGCGAAGACCAGGTTCAGCACACCCTCGGGCAGGCCGCCCCTGGTGAACAGGTCGAACACCGCCTTCGCGCTGGCGGAGGCGTACTCGGCGGGCTTCCACACGACCGCGTTGCCGCACAGCAGCGCGGGCACCAGGTACCAGGAGGGCACCGCGACCGGGAAGTTCCCCGCGGTGATCACCGCCGCCACGCCGACCGGGGCGCGGAAGGTGAACAGCTGCTTGTCCGGCATCTCCGACGGCACGGTCTGCCCGTACAGGCGGCGGCCCTCGCCGAGGAAGAAGTCGCAGGTGTCGACGATCTCCTGCACCTCACCGCGCGCCTCGGCGAGCGGCTTGCCGATCTCGCGGGTCACCAGGCGGGCAAGCGCGTCGGCGTTCGCCGAGACCAGGCGGCCGATGTTGGCGATCACCTGACCACGCACCGGAGCCGGGACCCGTGCCCACTCGCGCTGCGCCGCCTTCGCCGCCTCCGCGGCCCGGACGAAGGTGCCCGAGTCGCTCAGGGAGACCTCGGCGACCAGGTCAGCGGTGTTCGCGGGGCTGGTCGAGCGGTAGACGGTGGTCCCGGTGACGGGGGTGCCCGCGACAACGGAGGCAAGACGAGACACGGATAGTCCTTCCTGGGGGCTCACCCCACCTTGGCGGTGGAGGCTGACGCGGCCAAGAGGGAGCAGACCGCGAGCTGGTGGCCTTGAGCGTAAGTTGTGCTGATGCTCAACCCGTTGCACCTGCGCACGCTGTCCGCCGTGGTCCGCACCGGGTCCTTCGCCGAGGCCGCCCGCGAGCTCGGATACACCCCATCGGCCGTCTCCCAGCAGGTCTCCGCACTCGAACGCGCGATCGGCATCCCGTTGTTCGAGCGCGCCGCGCACAGCGTCCGCACCGCCGACGCCGCCCGGTTCATCGCCGAACGCGGCGCCGAACTGCTGGCCGCGCTGGAGGGGCTGGAGGAGGAGATCGGCGCGTTCACCTCCGGGCGGCTCGGGCGGCTGCGGCTGGGCACCTTCCCGACCGCCGGTGCGCGCGTCGTGCCGCACGCCATCGCCAGCCTGACCCGCGAGCGGCCGGACGCCGAGATCCTGCTCGATGAGAACGAGCCCGACGACTGCCTGCCCGCCGTGCTGCGCGGCGACCTCGACATCGCGCTGGTCTACGCCTACGACCTGGTGCCCCGCACGTGGCCGGACGAGCTGACGGTCACGCCGCTGCTGGAGGAGACCCTGGTCGTCCTGCTGCCCACCGACCACGGCGCGGCCCGTGGCGACCGCGTGCGCCTGGAGTCCTTGCGTGAGGCCACGTGGATCGCCAGCCGCGATGGCTCAGCGGGCTCGACGTGCCTGTTGCGGTTGTGCGCCGCCCACGACTTCGTGCCGCGCATCGCCTACCGCAGCAACGACTACGACGTGGTGCAGGGCTTGGTGTCCGCGGGCGTCGGAGTCGCGTTGGTTCCCGCGTTGGGCCACCAACCGGCCAGCGACCTGCGCGCGCTCCGCCCCACCGGCGACGCCGTCCGGCGCGGCGTCCTCGCACTGCACCGCACGGCGAACACCAACCCCCTGCTGGCTCCCGCGCTCGCCGCCCTGACGGCGGCTTGTGGCGCGGTGGCCGGGGAGTTCCTCACCCCAGTGGGAGCTCAGCCCCAGGAATAGATCGACGACGCCTCGGTCGCCACGCCAGGCGATGGCATGAAAAATGGCCGCTGGGGGCCGATCCTCCCCAGCGGCCGGGTGGTGCGCGGTCGGGCGCGCTAGGTTGCCTTCCCCCGCACCCACCAACGCTTTTTCGCGGTGACGCGGACGCGGCGGCCGGCGCGCAGGGCGCGCTCGCGGCGGTAGGCGACCTCGGCCTTGACCTGTTCCTGGCTCCACATGTCCACTTCGGACCCCTTCGCTCTCGGTGTGCTCACGAGAGTCGCCGTAAGGCATGGGGCCGGACATCGGATGATCACGTGCATCGGGCCTTACGACCCCTTACATACGACCGTTCGGGCCCCCTTACCCGACACGTGAAGGGGGCCCGAACGGTCATGTTGGTGTCACGATCACGCCCCACCAATGGCGCAACGCCAGGAGGGCGCCCCTGCCGCACCCTGCTGCCGTCATCGTGACAACCGGACCGGGAAGTCCACAGTGGACTTTCCGGAACGCTTGTTGTTGAACGTGAAAGCAGCATGCGCCCGGGGCGCCGGGTTACCGAAGCGGAAACACCTGTTCGTTAGCGATTCGTGGCTGGATCACATCTCCGCGATCAGCTCCACCGCGTCGGCACGTCCAACCCGCGCTTGACCACGTCGAAGACCGGCATCGTGTCGTAGCGGCGGACGTTGTCGTCACTGAGGAACAACCGCGCGGCGACCTCCCGGCAGTGCGCGATCCCCGACGCGACGAGCACCAGCGCGTAGTCCCATTTCCCGGCGAGGGAGTAGCACTGCTGCACCTCCGGCAGCCCCCGCACCCGCTCGGTGAACCGCCGGTGGTGCTCGACGGACTCCCGCTCCAGCGCCACCAGCACCAGCGCGAACATCGTCTGCCCCAGCACGTCCGGGTCCAGCACCGCGATCTGCCGCCGCAGCAGCCCGCTCTCCCGGTACCGGGTCAGCCTGCGCTGCACCGCGCTCGGCGACAGTCCGACCGCCTCGCCCAGCTCGTGCAGCGTCCGCGACGCGTCCTCCTGGACCAGGCCGAGGAGCAGGTGGTCGATGTCGTCCAGTTGCGCCCGCACGCAAAAATTGTGCGTGGCAGCGGGCGAACTTTCAATCGCGCCCCGCCCCACCTCGATTAGCGTCCTCGATCATGAGCACCCCGGCGCTGGACCTCGCAGGCATCGAACGCGCGAGCAAGGAGATCGACCCGGTCTTCCGGGACAGCCCCCAGTTCGTCGAGGAGAGCCTCAGCGCGCGGCTCGGCCGCCAGGTGCTGGTCAAGCTGGAGACCGCCAACCCGCTGCGCTGCTTCAAAGGCCGCGGCGCCGACACCTTCGCCGCCCGCGTCTCCCCCGACGTCGAACTGGTCTGCGGCTCCGCGGGCAACTTCGGCCAGGCCCTCGGCTACGTCGGCCGGGCCAGGGGCATCCCGGTGCGCGTGCACGTCGGCGAGGACATCAACCCCGACAAGCTCGCCAGGATGCGGGCCCTCGGCGCGAACGTCGTCGTGTCCGGGCCCGACTGCGACGGCGCCAAGGACCACGCCCGCGCCTACGCCGCCGAGGCGCCCGGCAGGCTCTTCGTCGAGGAGGGCGCCGAGAGCGCGATCGCCGAGGGCAACGGCAGCATCGGCGTGGAACTGCTCGCCGCTGGCGGCTTCGACACCGTCGTGGTGCCCGTCGGCGACGGCGCGTTGATCACCGGCGTCGCGACCTGGATCAAGCACCACTCCCCGCGGACCCGCGTCGTCGGCGTGTGCGCGGCGGGCGCCCCCGCACCCGAGCGCAGCTGGCGCGCCGGTGCCGCCGTCGCGACCGACTCCGTCGACACCATCGCGGACGGCATCGCGCTGCGGCGCCCCGTGATGGACGCCGTCAACCGCATGCGCACGCTCGTCGACGACATGGTCCTGGTGAGCGAGTCGGCCCTGCTCAACGCCATGGGCCTGGCCGCGCACACCGTGGGCGTGCTCCTCGAACCCGCGGGCGCCGCGCCCCTCGCCGCGCTGACCGAGCACGAGATCCCCGGCGACCGCGTCGCGATCATCCTCACCGGCGCCAACCCCCGCCCCGAGCACGTCCGCGCCGCTCTCCTCACCACCTAGCCCGCCCCGTCGTCCCACACCCACCGCCCCCTTCCCAGGGCCCCGTCCCCCTGACACATCCCCGGCCCATCCCCAACACCCCGCTCTCCGCGCACTCCATCGCCCGCTCTCCGCCCGGCACATCTCCCCGTTCTCCGCCCACCCCAACGACCCCCTCCATCGCAGGCGTCACGAACCGGGGTTCTGCGGTCTTCAAGTCCCCCCAACCCCCGCCTGGCAGGTCGCAAACCGCAGCAAACCCAGCTCTCCCCCTGGGGTTTGCTGCGGTTTGCGACATCTGGGACCGGGGTTGGGGGTACTTGAAGACCGGCCAACCTCGCGTCATCGCCTCGAACGTCCGAGTCCGCTCCATCGCCGGATCGCCCGACGGGGGCGCGAGCGGAAGGTGCGATTCCCCGAGCAACCGGCCGAGCTCCGGCAAACCGTCGACGAGCCGTGCCCGTCGGTGATCAGGCAACCCGGACAGGTACAGGCGGACCGCGGTCACGATCGGCGCGGTGGCCAGCTCGGCGTCCCGCCCGACCAGTCGATGACCACCCACGTCTACAGCAAAGTGCCGGTTGCAGCACAGCAGCCAGGGACGCCCGAATCCTTGCCTAAAGTGCAGTTCACCGCATGGCGGTCAGGAGGGCGCGGCGGATGCGGGTGGAGCGGACGGCCTCAGGGGTGGTGCCCGCGGTGGCCGGGGGCAGGGCCGCCGCACACACGCGGGCGGCCTCGTCGGGGACGGCGGCGGCGAACAGGAGCGCGTGCTCGTGCGGAGGCAGCTCGGCGCGCGAGAGGGCCCAGCGGTAGAGCGGCAGCCAGGGCCAGTCGGGGCCGTGGCGCTCGTGCTCGCGGATGCGGATCGTGGCGAGCAGGCAGCGCCACCATTCGAGCCGGTCCTCGCTCGCGGGCAAGCGCTTGGCCAGCCAGGACTCGCGCTCGGCGGGCGTCGCGGAGCGCAGGTGGGTGACGGCCTGCTTGTTCAGGCTCGGGAACTCCTTGGCCGGACGGGGCTGGTGCGGGGCCCAGACGCGGTGGACGCGGTCGTCCTCGACGCGGATCAGGGCAGCTGACTCGGGCTGCCACCACGAGTCGCTGTCCAAGCGCCGCAACGAAAAGCCCCGGACCTCCACGGCCGCGCGCACGGGGCCGAACGGCGGCGGATCAGGTGGCGAGACGCCGAACCACGTCCCGGACCACCGATCCTGCGAGGTCCGGCGCGTCCAGTAGAAGTCCACCGACCCGTACTCGTAGGACAGCGAATTCCGGCCCCGGTTCACCACGAAACCGGAGCCCAGGATCGACTCGACCTCCTCGGGCGTGCAGTAGGCGTCAGCGCCACGCACAGTGCCCGAGATGATCACATCGACCAGGAAGTCCACCAGACCCCGTCCCGCGCTGAGGCCGCCAAGATCTAGGTTGAGGCCGCCCTGCGTTGGGTGTGGGGGCGGTTGGGGTGCATAGGTCCAGTTTACGTGGTGTGTGCGGGGGATGTGGAGGGTTTGCGGGGGGATGGGCTAGAGCAGGCGGAGCTGGGTGGGCTTGCGGCGCGGTGGATTCGCCTCGCCGAATCGCTCCAGTACTGCGGAGTTCAGGTCGGCCAGGAACGGTGACGGCGGCATGGGGCGGGAGGTGCCCTGGCGGACGCGTTGCGCGGCGTGGCTGAGGTAGAGGTGCCGCTGCGCGCGGGTCATGCCGACGAAGAACAGCCGCCGCTCCTCGTTCTCCTCCTCCGGGTCCGGTTCGGCGCCCGGCCACCGCATCGGCAGCAGGCCGTCCTCGCAGCCGACCACGAACACCACCGGGAACTCCAGGCCCTTCGCGGCGTGCAGGGTCAGCAGCGCCACCAGGTCGGCCTTCGGGTCCCACGTGTCGACCTCGGCGCCCAGGGCGATCTCGGTGCGGAAGCGCTCCAGGTCGTCACCGCAGCGCCGCGCCAACGGGGCGAGCAGGTCGATCGCGGCGTGCGTCTCCGGCGTCGCGGCTTGGTGAATCCGCTCAAGAACGCTGCCGGAGGTGCCCTCGAAGTGCAGTTCGCGGACGATCTCGCGGACCCCGGGCCGGTCGGCGAGGCGGTCGTGGGAGCGCTTCTGGAACGGCACGCCCGCCCTGGTCAGCGCCTCCATGATCGCTTTGGCCTGGGCGTCGGTGCGGTAGAGCACGGCGAAGTCGGCGAAGCCCAGGCCCTGGGTGCCGTCGCCGGTGACGCGGCCGCTGTCGAGGGAGTGGAACGACGAGCCGCCGAGCAGCTGGTCGATCGTGCGCGCCACGAACGCGGCCTCGCCGTGCTCGTCGGTCGCGTGGTGCAGGCCGATCAGCGCGGGCTCCGGGTGGTGGCCCGACGCCGTCAGCTCGCGGCCGGGCACGAGCGTGGTCGGGGTGATGGCCTGCACCGCCCCGGCCAGGATGTGCGGGCCGGAGCGGTAGTTGCGGGTCAGCCGCACGGTGCGCGCGCCGGGGTAGTCCTCCTGGAACCGCAGGAAGAACCCGACGTCGGCGCCGCGGAAGCGGTAGATCGCCTGGTCCGGGTCGCCGATCGCGGTCAGGTTGCCGTTCTCCGGGGCGAGCAGCCGCAGCAGCCGGTACTGGGTCTCGTCCACGTCCTGGTACTCGTCGACGGAGATCCACTGGAAGCGCTCGCGGTAGTGCGCGGCAACCTCTGGCGAAGACTCCAGCAGCCGCACCGGCACCGTGATCAGGTCGTCGAAGTCCACCAGGTCCTTCGCGCGCAACGCCTCGGTGTAGCGATCGGAGAGCTCCGCGTCCGACGACAACGACGACAAAGCGCGCTTCGCCGACTCCTCGCCCACCAGTTCGGCCAGCACGGTCAGCTGCGCGGCCTCGTCGGCGATGCCGAAGCGCGAGGTCAGGCCGACGCGAGCGTGCTGCTCGCGCAGAATCCGCACGCCGAGGGCGTGGAAGGTCGCGATCGTCAGCTTCGGCGCGTGCTCCGGGACGAGCGCGGCGAGGCGTTCGGCCATCTCCTCGGCGGCGCGGCGGGTGAACGTGATCGCCAGGCACCGCTGCGCCGGAACGCCGCACGCCGTCACGAGATGGGCGATCTTGTGGGTCAGCGTGCGGGTCTTGCCCGTGCCCGGACCGGCGATGATCAGCGACGGCCCCTCGGTCAGCTCCGCGGCCGCGTGCTGGTCCGGGTCGAGCCCGCCCAGCAGCGTGCCGTCGACCGGAGCCGGACGCGCGGGCTCCTCGACAAGAGGACCCGGGGCGGGCGCCGCGTACACCTTCGGCGCGGGAGCGGGCTCGGGGGCGATGTCCACGTCGAACAGGCTCAACGTGGCCTTGGACTTGGCGCGGTGCAGCTCCCCCGGCTCGAACAGCTTGATCACGCCGTACTCGCCGTCGTAGCCGGAGTCGCGGATCACCTCGCCGCGGCGCAGCCTGCCGATCGCCTCGCCGACCAGGGTCGAGGACGCGGCCAGGTCGTCGAGCGGCACATCGTCCAAAATGGACAGTTCGGGCCCGTGCGCCGCGGTCAGCGCCGCGACCTCGGCCTGCACCTTCTTGCTCTTGGGCCCCACGCCGAGGATCTCGCCCATGATCTCCGGCAGCGGGATCAGGTTGCGGAAGCCCGCCGCGCCCTCGGGACGCGTGCCGTAGGGCCGGTCGGCCAGCTCGGAGATCCGGTTGAGCACGCCCACGGTCAGCGGCTTGCGGCACTCCGGGCAGATCGCGTTGTGCTCTCGGGTCTGTTCCGGCTCCATCCGCACGTCGCACTTGCGGTGCCCGTCGAGGTGGTACTTGCCCTCCTCGGGGAAGAACTCCACGGTGCCGCCGAAGCCGTCGCCGGTCTCCAGGGCGCGGCGGATCGCGAAGTAGTCCATGCCGGTCTCGAAGACCGTGGCCTCGCGGCCGAGCATCGGCGGGGAGTGCGCGTCGGAGTTGCTGACCAGCCGGTACCGGTCGAGCCCGGAGACCTGCCAGTTCATCGCCGGATCGCTGGAGAGGCCGGTCTCCACGGCGAAGATGTGGTCGGCCAGGTCCGCGTAGCAGTCGGCGATCGCGTCGAACCCGGACTTCGAGCCGAGTGCGGCGAACCACGGCGTCCAGATGTGCGCGGGCACCAGGTACCCGCCGGAACCGCTGGAGAGCGTGATCTCCAGCAGGTCGCGGGAGTCCAGGCCGAGGATGGGCCGCCCGTCCGAGCCGAGGTTGCCGATCCGGCCCAGCCGCGCGTTGAACTCCGCGGCCGACTCGAAGTCCGGCATGTAGATGAGGTGGTGCACCTTGCGGGTGCGGTCGCCGCGCTTGTAGATCGTGGAGATCTCCACCGAGAGCATGTAGCGGACCTCGCCGCCGGTGCAGCTCGGCGGCACGGTGCGGCGGATGTCGCGGTCCATCTCCTCGCGCATCCGGAACAGCCCCGGCTCGGCGGGCACCAGGCACTCGCGCAGGTGCTCGAACCACGCGGGATGGGTGAAGTCACCCGTCCCGACGAGGGAGATCCCCTTGAGGCGGGCGTACTTGGTCAGGTGGTGCAGGTCGCAGTTGCGGCTGCACGCCCTGGAGTACTTGGAATGGATGTGCAGATCGGCGTAGAAGCGCACGGGGCGTGATCTTTGCACGGCCCCCTGACAGCCTCGCGCACTGGCAGGATCTGGCCCATGACACAGGAATCCCGGTCCCTGGTCGGCCCGGTGCTGATCAGCTCCCGCACCTTTGGCAACTACCTGGACCAGTTCGCCGTCACCGAGGCGGAGCTGCTGGCCGGGCTGGTGCTGGACTGCCCGGGTGGCGCCAGCGAGTTCGCCGCCGAGCTGCGGGCGCGCGGCGGCCGGGCCGTCAGCGTGGACCCGTCCTACGAGCTCCCCGTCGACACCCTCGCCGAGCGGATCGACGCGGGCCGGACGCAGGCCACCGAGTGGGCCAGGACGCAGCCTGACCGGTTCTTCTTCGACGAGAACGGTGTCTGGGAGCACTCGCCGGTGTGGGAGCGGTCGGCCCGGACGTTCCTCGCCGACTTCGCCCGGGACAAGGCCGAAGGCACCGGCCACTACCGCGCGGCGCTGCTGCCCGAGCTTCCCTTCGCCGACGACAGCTTCGCGCTGGCGGTCTCGGGGTTCCTGCTGTTCACCTACGCCGACCAGTTCGACTACGCGTTCCACCTCGCGGCGGTCCGGGAGCTGCTGCGGGTGGCCACCGAGGTCCGGCTGCACCCGCTCAACGACTCCTCCGGCGCGCCCTACGAGGACCTGGAGCGGTTGCTGGCCGACCTCGACGGCGTCTCCGCGCGGGTGCTCACGGTCCCGGGCACGACCGACCCGGGCGAGAACCAGACCCTGGTGCTAGCACCACAGCTGTAGCGGAGCAGGTGTGGTGCTCACACCGGGAAACCTGCCTGACGGAGGAGTCTGCGCAGGTAATCGGTGATGTCGGCGGGCTTGGGCGGGCCCGGCTCCAGAAGCAGGTACTGGATCACGGCGCCCGACATCATGTCGAGCAGCACGTCGACATCGGTCTCCGGCGGGAGCAGACCGGCGGTCTGGGATTGCAGCAGAGCGGCGCGGGCCCGCAGGCGACGCGGCAGGACGTGGTGGTTCCAGTAGGCCGCCAGCAGCCCGGGGTGATCGGGGCCCGCGCCCAGCAGCCGCGCCGACAGAGCCCGGTACTTCGGGTCGGCCAGCACCTCCCCCCACTGCGGCAGCAGCGTTTCGAGCACGTCCGGCAACGCCTCGGCCGAAGGAGCCGCGGAGGCGTCGGGGATGTCTTCCCGAGCGGCTTCGATCGCCTGTGCGAGCAGGTCTTCCTTGGACTTCCACCGCCGGTAGACGGTCACCTTGGCCACGCCCGCGCGCTTGGCGATCCCTTCCATGCTCGTCTGGTCGACACCGCGTTCGACGAGCATGTCGACGGCGGCGCGCAGGATCGCCGCGTCGGCCTGGGGGTCACGCGGCCGTCCAGGTCCCTCGCGACGTGGTTTCTCCGTGGTCACGCGCCCATCCTGGCGTGCAGCGTGTCGGCGAACCATCGGCGCAGTTCCATCGGGTCGTCGCCGCGCCACGCGAGGTGCCCGTCAGGCCGGATGAGCAGCGGCGATCCGGACAGGTCGTCGGCGAACAAGACGGTGACGTGCTCGCGAGCGGCACCCAGGAGCGCGTCGGCGTCGGTGCCGGGCCGGGCGAGGAGCGCCCACGCCGGGAGCAGTTCGTCGTGCAACCGGGTCGGACTGCCATCAGCGCGGGTGCAGTCGCGGTCGGGGACGCGGTCGCCGGGCCGGGGCGAGCCGCCACGGCCGCCGAGCGGCCCCTTCCGGTAGCTCACCCAGAGCTGCGAGGCGGTGCGGCTGGCTTTCGCCTGCACCGCTGATGAGTTGAGCAGCGGGATGAAGATCCGATCGCGCACGAACCGCGCCGCCGCGCTGTCCCCGACGAGGATCTTGGTGTTGTTCGTGGTGGTGCGCAGCACCTCGGTGGCCAGGGGGCGGCGCTCCGCGGTGTAGGTGTCGAGCAGCTCCTCGTTCGCCAGGCCGCGCACCACCAGCGCGAGCTTCCACGCGAGGTTCTCGGCGTCACCGATGCCGGTGTTCATGCCTTGGCCGCCGATCGGGCTGTGGATGTGCGCGGCGTCCCCGGCGAGCAGGACCCGCCCGCGGCGGTAGTCCGTCGCGAGCCTGCGGTGGATGCGGAACACCGAGGTCCACACCGCCTCACGGATGCGCACGCCGGTCTCCCCGGCACGCTCGGGCAGCAGGCGCTCGAAGTGCGCCACGATGTCGGCGGGGCTCAGGCGCTGGTCAGCCACGGGCACGTCGGCCATGAGGCGCCACAGGTTCTCGCCGCGCATGGGAATCGCCAGCAGCAACCCGTCGCGGTGGTAGAACCCCGCCGACATGGTGCGGTCCCGATCCCAGTCGGCGAGGACGTCGGCCAGGAGGAACTGCTCGACCACCGAAGCGCCGGGGAACTCGATCCCGGCCAGCTCGCGCACCCTGCTGCGGGCGCCGTCGCAGCCCACGAGCCAGCCGACCCGGGCCGGTGTCGCCTCCGCGAACTCGACCGTCACGCCGTCGTCGTCCTGGCTCGCGGCGGTCACCTCCGTGCCCCACTCGACCTCGACTCCAAGCTCACTCAGCCGACGCCGCAGCTGCTCCTCGATCTGGGCCTGGGAGACGAACAGCGCCTGCACGGACTCCGTGGTGTCCGGGGCGAAGCGCATGGTCGCGATCGGCCGTGACCGCACGTGCATCCGCATTCCGACCGGTGCCAGCGACCGTTCCCGGAGATCACCGAGCGCGCCCACGCGTCGGAGCACTTCCACGCCGCGCGCGTGCAGGATGTTCGCCCGAGACGTCACTGCCGGTCCGGCGGCGCGATCGACCACTCGCACCGCCACCCCGTGCGCGGCCAACCCGCACGCCAGCGTCAGCCCCGTCGGTCCCGCGCCCACGACCAGCACCTGCTCCATCGCGTCTCCTCGATTTGAATACGTAACCGTCTACGTATTCAAATCAGGGTCGCCGCGCTGAGTCAAGCAGCGGTGACGGTGCCGGTGGTGCCGTCGACGGTCACCAGGTCACCGTCGTTGAGCACCGACGTGCCGACGCCGGTGCCGAGAACGGCCGGGACGCGGTACTCGCGGGCGATGATCGCGCCGTGCGCCAGCATGCCGCCGACGTCGGTGACCAGGGCGCCGATGCTGGGGAACACCACCGACCACACCGGCGCGGTCACCGGGCAGACCAGCACGTCACCGGGCTGGATGCGGCCGAGCTCTCCTTCGTCCATGATCACGCGCACGCGTCCGGTGTAGCTGCCGGGCGAGCCCGCGACGCCGGAGAGCGGCAGGCCGTCACCACTGCGGGGGCTGCCCTGGGCGGCCCGCTCGGACAGCCACAGCAGCATCTCGCTGACCTGCCGCGCGGCGGGCGGGAGCGCGGCCATCGACGGCGGCGGGCCGGGGTCCTTGCCGTAGCTGTCCGGGCCGGGGTGGGCCAGCATCCACGCGCGCTCCCCCTGACGGCGCCGGACCAGCTCGGACCGGTCCGAGCCGTCGCGCAGCGCCGCGCGGACCTCGGCGGGGAAGAGGTGGAAGACCTCGTCACGGGTCCCGATCTGACCGCGCCCCGCCAGCCGCCGCCCGGCTTCGAGGGCGGCGTAGCGCAGGGCGGCGATCGGGCAGCTGACCGTCCAGAACTCGTTGTCCTCGCGGACCGGGTAGGCCGCCCGCGCCCGTTCCAGCAACCGCAGGAACTCCGCGTGCTCGCCCGAGGGCAACTCCGCCAGCGCCTGCCGCTCGGTCGCCGCCCGTTGATCGTCCACTTCGGACAGCCGTGCCGGGTCGAACTCGTGCTCGACCTGGTCGGCGAGCAGGCGCGTCAGCAGCTCCGGTTCCTCGGCGAGGGTGGGCTCGGAGATCTCGTAGCGCAGCGCGCGCCGCCCGAACCGGTGCCGGTACTCCTCCAGTCGCGCACTGGTGTCGATCCCCTCCCGCGCCAGGGAGGCGATCGCGGCCAGCTCGCGCGCGGGCTCGGTCGAACGCTCCGAGAGACCGCCGAGCAGGTCGTAGACGCGGGCCTCCGGCCACTCCAGCTCGCGTTCGCAGAACCCGACGAGCTCGAACAACGCCATGCCCACCGCGCCGTGCAGGATGAAGTGCGCGTAGGAGCTGTCGTGCATCAACCGCTCGGCGCGGTCGACGTGCGCGATGAAGTCCGCATCGGACAGTCCACTGAGGTCGGTGTCCAGCAGTTCGCCGCAGCGCCCGGAGAACTCCTCCAGCCACTGCTCCCGCCAGCGCGTCACCAGCCGTCCTGGCAGGTCGGTGCCCAGCACGCGCTCGGCCGCCTTCGTCCGCCGCCGCGCCGCCGGGACCAGGCGGACGAGCAGCCACATCAGCCACTTCGGCGGCGGTGGCCCCTGTCTGCCGCCCGCTGGCCTGATCGACATGTAGCTCCAGCCGCCGATGTCGGCGAAGGCGAAGTCCAGCAGCAGGCCCAGTTCGGCGGTCAGGCGCTCGAACGCGGCGTTGCGGGCCTCGGCGACGGTGATGTTGAGCGGCATCGACGGCAGTGGCGCGTGCAGCGACGCCCGGGTCCAGAAGCCCGGCGGGACCTCCACGGGGACCGGCACCGGCGGCGGGGACGGCTCGGGCAGGGAGGTGATCGGCCGGGCCTGGAGCAGCCACACCGTGTCCCCTTCAAGCGCCCACTCCAGGTCCTGAGGCCCCTCCAGCTCGGCGCTCACGCGGCGCGCGAGGTCGGCGACCATGCGCACCTGGCGGGCGGAGAGCACCCCTCGCGGCTCCCCGACCGGGTCCTGCCCGCCGATCACCCACTGCTCGGGCTGCGCGACACCGTCGACGAGCCGGTCCCCGAGGCCGCGCACGGCGTTGACCACGATCTCGTCGCGGGCACCGGTGACCGGGTTCGCGGTGAAGGCCACCCCGGCGGCGTCGGCGGGCACCTGGCGCTGGACGAGCACGGCGATCGCGGCGTCCTCCGGCAGGCCGCGCTCGGCGCGGTAGCGGCGGACCCGCGGGGTGTACGCGGACGCCCGGCACTCCTTGATCGCCGCCTCCAGCTCCGCCGCGCCCGTCACGCCGAGCACCGTGCGGTACTGGCCCGCGTGCGAGCCGTCCGCGCCGTCCTCCTCGACCCCGGAGGAGCGCACGGCGAGCGGGCCCGCGCCGAGCACCGCGATGATCTCCTCGGCCAGCTCAGCGGACGCTTCACCGCCCACTGGGAGCACGACGCCGTCCGGGACGGGCAGGCCCGCTGCGCGCAGCACGGCCAGCGTCCCCGCTTTTCCTCCCACCCGATCGCGGGACATGGCGGGGCAATCGGCGAGCGGAGTGGGACCTTCTTCAACCATGAGCACCACGATCTCCGGTCGGGCCAGGTCACGCCCATCGGTCGGAGTACGTAACCCGCGGAAATCCCGAGCCGCCGTTACGTACGTCCACACCTGACGTGAGGGATCGACACGACGTCACCAAGGCCGACGACGCGGGGTTGCTGCGCCGGATCGTCCGAGGTGACCGCCTGGCGTTCGACGAGCTCTACCGCCGTCACGCCACCTGGATCACGCTCCGGCTGCGCAGGCGCGCCCGGGACGAGGACCTGGTCACCGAGACGTTGCAGGACACCTTCCTCACCGTGTGGCGTTCGGCGGGCTCCTATGCTGGGCGCGGCGAGGTCGCCGGGTGGCTGTGGACGATCGCGAGCAGCAGGCTGATCGACGGAGTGCGCAGGCGCTCCCGCAGCGTGGAGTCGGTCGGCGAGCCCGACGAGTACCTGCTCACCACCCCCTCCGCCGAGGACGAGGCGATGGTGCCGCTCTACGACGCGCGGCTGGCCGCGGCGCTCAAGGGGCTCGCCCCGGAGTTGCGGGACGTGCTCCAGGCGACGGTGCTCGACGGGCTGACCTCCAGGGAGGCCGCCGTGCTGCTGGGCATCCCGGAGGGAACGGTCAAGACCCGGGTCCGCCGGGCACGGGGAACGCTGAGGGAGGCAATGTCATGAGTCGGCAGTGGCACGTTCCCGCGCCGACACTGGTCGCCTACGCCGTCGAGGACCTCTCCGATGTGGACAGCTGGTCCGTCGAGGCGCACCTGGTGGCCTGCGCCGATTGCCGCGCCGCGCTGACCAGGGCGAGCGCGGGCACCCCCGCCGCCGCGACGGTCGGGCTGGTGCACGAGCGGATGGCGCTGGACCTGCCCGCGCAGCGTGCCCCGGCGAGCCGGCTCCGGCAGTTCTTCCTGCTGCTGCGCGGAGCCCCCGGGGCGCGGGCGAGCTGGTTGCTGGCGTTGGGCCTGGTGCTGGTCGCGGCGACGGCGCTGGACGCGACGATCGCGACGGCGGGCCTGGCGGACCGGGGCACGTGGTGGTTCGACCACGGCTCCTACGTCGTGCTGGTGGCGCCGCTGTTGCAGATCGCCGGGGTCGCGCTGTCCTACGGGCCGTGGATCGACCCCTGCCACGAGATGACGGGCAGTTCCCCGCTCGGCGGACTGCGGTTGTTGCTCATCCGGACCGCGTTGGTGCTGGCCGCGGTCGTGCCCGCGACGCTGCTGCTCGGCATGGTCACGGGGCGCGGCACACCGGTTCTGACGCTGCTGCCCGGCCTCGGGCTCACCACGCTCACCCTGGCCCTCGGTTCCGTGGTCCAGCTGCGGCACGCCGCGCTGGCCGTCGGCGGCGCGTGGCTGGCGGTCTCGGTGGCGCCGCTGCTCGTGGACTCGGTGCCGTACCTGTTGGCCTCGCCGCGCCCCGCGGTGTGGGTCCCGGTGATCGTGCTGTCCTCGGCGACGGTGCTGCTGCGCCGCCGCTCGTTCACCTACGCGCCGCAACTGGTCAGGAGCTGAGGTCGACATGCCGCAGGTAGACATGCAGGGCCTGACCTTCGGTTACCGCGGGCGGCCGGTGATCGAGGGGCTGACGCTGAGCTTCGGCACCGGCGTGCACGGGCTGCTCGGGCCGAACGGGGCCGGGAAGACCACGCTGATGCGCATGCTGGCCACGGTGAACCGGCCCAGCTCGGGCACGCTCACCGTGCTCGGCGACCCGCTGCGCAGCGAGCACGGGCTGCGCTCGGTGCGCAGGCGCCTGGGCTACCTGCCGCAGACCTTCGGGTTCTACCCCCGCTTCACCGTGCGCGAGTTCGTCGAGTACTTCGCGTGGCTCAAGGAGGTGCCGCGCGAGCTGGTCAACTCCGACGTGGACCGCGCGATCGAGCGGGTCGGGCTCGGCGACCGCGCGGACGACCGGCTCAAGACGCTCTCCGGCGGCATGCTCCGGCGCGTCGGCATCGCCCAGGCGATCGTCAACGACCCGGAGGTGCTGCTGCTGGACGAGCCGACCGCGGGGCTCGATCCCGAGCAGCGGATGGACTTCCGCGTCCTGCTGCGCGATCTCGGCCAGGACAACTGCGTCATCGTCAGCACCCACCTCATCGAGGACGTGGCCGCCGCGTGCACCGCGGTCACGCTGATCGACCGCGGGCGGCGCGTGTTCCAGGGGACTCCGGACCAGCTCATCGCCGCCGGGGACACCGACGTGGGCGGCGACACGCCGGTCGAGCGCGGCTACACGACCGTCCTGCGCGCCTACCGCGCGACCACCTGAATGCTGCTGACCGAGTACCGCCGGGGAGTCGGCGTGCTGCTCACCCCCGTCATCGCGCTGGTCGTCTGGCTGGGCGTGTTCGGCGCAGGCACACCGTGGCCGGGACCGTGGCTCAAGCTGGCCGAGACCGTTCACCAGGTGAGCGTCGAACCGTTCGTGATCGCCGCCGCCGTGTGGCAGGCCGGCCGCGAACGCCGACGCGGAACGCGGGATCTGCTCAGCGTGACGCCGCGCGCACGGTGGCAGCGGCTGAGCTTGTCCTGGGCCTCGATCGTCCTGGGCGGCGCGCTCGGCGTGCTCCTGCCGTTGCTGGTGGGAACGGTGCTGGTGGCGCTGCACGACGGCTACATGGCGCCCGGTTGGTGGTGGCTGATCGTCAACACCTTCCTCGGCATCGGGTTCCACGCGGCCGTGGGCACGGTCGTCGGCGTGCTCGTGCCCTCGCCCCTGTTGGGATTGGTCGGCGCTGTCGCGGCCTACGTCGCGCTTTTCGGCACGTCACTGCGGGGTGTCCTGCTCCTGGGGCAGACACCGATCGCGGGATGGCCGCCTCCGCCGGACTTCAGGGTGCCCAACAGCGGTCCTCAGGTGCTGATGGCGCTGTGGCTCGTCATGAGCACCGCCGCCCTCATCGCAGTGGTTTCCCAGCACCGCGCTGCCTTCGTGGTGATCCCGGTCGCGTTGGCGCTCGCGGTGGTCCTCCATGCGCGCGCGGAGAACGTGGGCTGGTTCTGGAGGGTCGATCAGCACGCCGACGAGTTGATCTGCCGGGACAACGTGTGCGTGCTCCGGGAAGACCTGCACCAGCTCGATCTCGTGTTCGCGGCGGCGAAACCGGTGCTGGACAAGGTGTCCGGCATTCCCGGCGCCCCGACCACCGCGGTTCCGGGAGAAGGCGCCACGCACCTGTGGGTCGCCAGAAGGGACCTCGACTGGAGCGGCAAGTCGGTCCGCGATCCAGGTGACACCTACTTCAGGCGCACCCTGGTCTGGTCCGTCGTCCACCATCCGGAATCCTGCTCCGCCGCTGCGGACCTGTCACGGGTCGCGGGCGCGTGGTGGTTGGCCGACCCGGGCATGCTTGAGGCCAGCACGGACAGCGCCGCGCTCCTGGACCGGCTGAACCGGCTCGATGTCGTGGCACAACGCAAGTGGTTCGGGGACTTCCTGGCCGCTGTGCGCCGATGTGACGAGCCTGCCCTGATGGCGCTGCGATGATCAGGCCACTGTGGACGGAGTACCGCCGTGGGGCGGGCATCGTGCTCACCCCTGTCGTGGCTGTCCTCTCGTGGGCAGCTCTGTTTCGCACGCGCATGGAGTGGCCCGGCCCGTGGACCACGCTGGCCGAACGCGTCCACGGGACACTGTTCTTCCTCGCCCCGCTCGTTGTGGCCGTCGCGGCGTGGCAGGCGAGCCGCGAACGCCGCCGCGGCACGCGCGAACTGCTGGGCACCACCACCCGTGTCCCGTGGCGGCGGTTGGGCTTGACGTGGGCGTCGATCACGCTGGGGGCGACGGCGGGCCTACTCGTGCCCCTGGTGGTCGGCGGGGTCCTGGTGGTGTGGCACGGCGGTTACGGCGGCGGGAACTGGTGGTGGTCGCTGCTCAACTCCTTGCTCGCCATCGGGTTCTTCGCCGCCTTCGGGATGGCGTTCGGGGCGGCTGTGCCGAGCCCGCTGCTCGGGGTGACCGCCGGTGTGACGGTCTACTTCCTGGTCGCGACGGCGGAGACCCTGGTTGTCGGCTTCGCCACGCTCTTCCCGTTCTTGCCCGCCGACGTGATGTTGCAGTTCCCGGAGTTCCGCGCGGGCCCTCAGGCGTTGCTGGCCACCTGGTTCGTGTCGGCCACCGTGGCGTTGCTGGCGCTGGTGTCCGTGCGCCCGAAACGGCGGGCCGCGGTCCCGGTCGGCGTGGCCGCGGTCGTCGCCGCGATTCCCCTCGGGGACTTCGAGGTCATCGACGAGCGCGCCGACGACCTCGTCTGCCAGGACCGGGTGTGCACGGTGCGCGCGCACGCGCACCTGCTCGACAAGGCAGTTGCGGAGGCGAAACCTTTGCTGGACAAGGTATCCGGTATCCCCGGCGCGCCGACCTCGGCGATGCCGGACTACGCGTGGCAGCACCTGCGCGTGTACGACATGGTCCTCGACTGGTACGGGGAGCGCGTGCGCGGCGAGTACCCGTACCACCGGCTCATGGTCGACTCCGTCGTCAGCGGGCTGGAGTGCGACGGGGACGTCCAGAGGGAGTTCGGCGTGCCGCGGATGGCGGCGGTGGTGTGGTGGACCGGGGATCGCGCGGCGCTCGACGAGGAGCCGCGGGCGGCGGGCCTGGTGGACCGGCTGCTCCGGCTCGACGTCGCGGCGCAGCGCGAGTGGTTCGCCCGGTACCTCAGCGCGATCCGCCGATGCGACCGCTCGGCCGTGCCGGAGATCCCGTGATCAGGCCGCCGTGGACTCGGCTGCTGTGGGTCGAGTACCGGTGCGGGGCGGGGATCGTGCTGACCCCGGTCGCGGCCGTCATCAGCTGGCTGGACATTTTCGGCGCCGACGCGGAGTGGCCGGGCCCGTGGTTGACCCTGGCCGAGCGCACCCGCGGAACGCTCGTCTTCCTCGCCCCGCTCGTGGCGGCGGTCGCCGCGTGGCAGGCGAGCCGGGAGCGCCGACGCGACGTGCGCGGTCTGCTCGCCTCCACGCCCCGCGACCGCCTGCACCGAACGGGGTTGTCGTGGGCGTCGATCGCACTCGCCAGCGCGCTGGGCCTGCTTGTGCCGTTGCTGGCCGGAGCGGTTCTGGTGGCGTGGCACGGCGGTTACGGCGGCAGCGGCTGGTGGTGGCTGATCCTGAACACGTTCCTCGCGCTCGGGCTCGTCGCCGCGTTCGGGACGGTGGTCGGGACACTGGTGCCGCGTCCCGTGCTCGCCGTGGCCACGGGTGCGGTGGCCTATTTCCTGTGGGCGGTCCTGGTCGAGACCGGCGTTCCGCAGCTGTCGCTGCTCCTGCCGTACGTGCCGCCGCGCCTGCCCTGGGAACCCGTCGACGTGCGCGGAGGCCCTCAGGTACTGGCGGCGTTGTGGTTCATCGCGGTCACCGTCGCTTTGCTGGCGCTGGTCTCCGTGCGGCCGAAACGGTGGGCGGCGGTCCCAGCCGCCGGGGCGGTCGCCATCGCCGTGGTCTTCTGCGGGTTCGCCTCCGCTGACTTCTGGGCACCGGACCAGCGCGCTCTCGAACTGGTCTGCCGGGACCGGGTGTGCACGACCCGCGATGACGCGCACCTGCTCGACAAGATCAACGCAATGGCGAAACCGTTGCTGGACAAGGTTTCCGGCATCCCGGGCGCGCCCACTTCGGCCATGCCGGAAGACTCGGGCCGGTACCTCCGCGTGTACGGGATGGTCATCAGCTGGCGTGGTGAACCCATGCGCGGCGCGCTCCACTACCGCGATCACATGGTCGCCCCCGTGCTCAGCGGGCAGTGCGCCGAGGCGGTCACGCGAGCATTGAGAGTGCAGCGGGTGGCCGCGTTGATGTGGTGGACCGGTGATCACTCCACGCTCGACTGGGAGCCGCGGGCCGCGGACCTGGTGGAGCGGCTGAACCGGCTCGACGTCGCGGCGCAGCGCCGGTGGTTCGCGCAGTACCTCGACGCAGTGCGGCGTTGTGACAGCTCGGCGGTGGCGGCGATCCCGTGATCTACAGCGAATCGAGCAGGCCGTTCTCCATCACGTAGTGGGTCAGCGCGGCGCGTGAGGACACGCCGAGCCGCGCATAGGCGTGCTGGAGGTGGGTGGTCACGGTGCGACGGCTCAGGAACAGCCGCTCGGCGATCTCGGAGTTCGACAGCCCCTCAGCCACGAGCCGGGCCACCTCCACCTCGCGCCGGGTCAGCGTCCCGCTCGGCCGTTCACGCCCGGTTGGAGTGCGGATTCCCTTGGCGCGCAACGCTTTCCGAGCGCGATCAGCGAGCGGGCCGACGTCCTCGGCCTCCGCCAGCTCCAGCACGGACCGCAGTTGTTCCGCCGATTCCGCCAGGTCGAGCCGCACGTGCGCGGACTCGATCCGCATCCCGGCCTCGTCGAAGCACGCGACTGCCTCGGCCAGGTCGCCGTGCAGCCGGGCCGCGTAGGCGGTGAGGAACGGCGACCCCGGGGCCAGCCGCAGCAGCCGCTCCGCCACGGCCAGCGCGCCCTGCTCATCGCCCGCGTCGCGAAGTGCGTCACCCAGCAGGACCAGGCCATATGGCGGGAACGTGGTGGCTTCCGGGGCGGCGAGCTCCTCCGCCATGGAAATGGCCGCGGCGTGGTCGCCGGCCTGCCGCGCCAGCAACACCCGCACGCAGCCGACCAGCTGCCGCACCCGCGCGTCCGCCCGCTCGCCCGCGGTGTACCCGGCGCTCGCCTCCTTGAGCAGCGCGGTGGCCTCCGTGCGGCGGCCCGCGCCCGCGGCGATCAGCGCCCGGCAGGCCAGGCCGACCGTGATCATCCGAGGCTGGTCGACGCGGTGCCCGAAGGCGACCAGCTCGACGGCGGCGGCCCGCGCGCGGCGCCAGTGCCCGCCGAAGTAGTCGGAGATGATCAAGGCGAACCGCGAGGAGCTCTCCAGCGCGGGCACCCCGGAGTCCTGGGCGGCGCGCAGTCCCCGCCCGGCGGCGGCACGGGCGGCGTCGACACCGAAGACCAGCAGGTCGATCAGCACGATCGGCCGCGCGACGAACTCCAGCAGCAGCGGGTCCCCCGCCTCGCCCGCGCGCTCGATCGCCCTGGTGGCGGCGGCGTGCGCGCCCCGGTAGTCGGCCTCGGCGAGCAGCGTGACGGTGTCGATCATCTCCGTCAGCGCCCTCGCGCGGGCGCCGGGCAGCGTGGCCAGCTCCGGCCGGGACTTGATCATCTCGGTGACCAGGCTCGCCCGGGACTGGAGGCCGATCCGCGTCTCGTGCAGCCGCAGCCGGTCCTCGGGCGCGGCGTCCGGCGGCAGCGCCCGGGCCGCGGAGTCCAAAGTGGACATCGCGGCGGCGAAGTCCCCGTTGTCCCACGCCAGCAGGGCGACCCGGCGCAGGCAGTGGCTCCGCCGGGCACCGTCGGTCGCTCGCGCCGCGGCCCGCCACGCGTCCGCCGCCTCCACCGACCGCCCGGCCAGGTCGTAGGCCAACGCCAACCGCTCCCGCAGGTCGGGCAGGAGATCGGCGCGGTCGAGGCGGTTGGCCAGGCCGAGCGCGGCCACCAGGTGCTGCACGGCCGCGTCACCCGCTCGCAGCTCCAACGCGTGCTCACCGGCCGCCCGGCACACCTCCAGCGCACGGTGCTGATCGGCGAGCGCGCCCGCGCCGCGCAGGTGCTTGGCGAGCAGTTCGACGTCGTTGTCCCCCAACGCTTCCGCGACTCCGAGGTGCAGCTGTTGGCGGCGCACGGCGGCGAGTTCGGCGTAGGCGACCTCGCCGTACATCGGGTGCGACGGCCGGTAGCGGACCTCCCCGGCGAGCACGTCCTCGGCGATCAACCCGCGATCGCGCCCGGTCAGCACGGTGGCGATGACCGCGTCCTCGTCGAGCCCGGAGACGGCGCGGACCACGGGGTGCGTGGCCGCCTCGCCCGCGACGGAGATGACTTCGAGCAGCGCGCGCTCGTGGCGGTCGAGCGTGCCGAGGCGGGCCGCCACGACATCGCGGACCTGGTGGGGCGTGGCCGGTTCCGATGTCGGCTTGAGCACCCAACCGCCGCCGCTGCGCGTCAGGGAGCCGTCCGCGCGGAGCTGGCCGACCAGCTCGACCAGGTACAACGGCAAACCACCTGCTCGGGCTCGCGCCAGCTCCACGAGCGCGGGCGGAGGATCACCGCCGTCGAGGAGCTCGCGCAGCAGCGCCGTGCTCCCGTCGCCGTCCAAGGTGTCAACTTCCAGGCTGGGGAACCGCGTCGCCAGCTCGTCCGCGCGGTGTGCGGCTATGAGCAGCACGCGGTTCCGGGCGGTGCCGCGGGCGAGGTAGTCGAAGAGCTCGACGCTGGTGTCGTCGGCCCACTGGAGGTCGTCGATGAAGATCGCGATCGGCTCCAGCAGCACCAGCAGCCGCGACACGGCCTCGAACAGCCGTGACCGCTCCAGCGCCGGATCGGCCAGCGGCTCCGGGCGCGGCAGGTCCAGCCCGCCGAACAACCTGCCCAGCTCGGGCAGCTCCACCAGCCGCGCGCGCAGGCCCGGCGGAAGCTCCCGCAGGTGCGGGCCCAGTGCCTCCAGCCAGGGCGCGTAGGCGAGGCCGCGGCCGAGTGGGCGACCGCTGCCGGTGAACGTGCGGAACCCGGCGGACTCCGCGCGGCTCAACGCCTCCAGCCCGAGGCGGGTCTTGCCGACGCCCGCCGGACCGCGCAGGACGAGCACTCCGCTGCCCGCGCTCACGGTCTTCGCGATCGTGGCGGCCTCGTCGGCGCGCCCGACGAGCCCGCTCACCGCACACCGTTGACGAGGTCACGCAGTTGCGAGCGGGCGGTGATGCCGAGCTTGGGGAAGCTCCGGTAGAGGTGCGAGCTGACCGTGCGCGGGGACAGGAACAGGCGTTCGCCGATCTCCTTGTTGGTCAGCCCCCGCGCGGCCATCCGCACGATCGTCTGCTGCTGCGGGGAAAGCTCCGACAACGCGCTCGGCTGGGCGTTGCCCTCGACGCCCGCGGCGCGGAGCTCACCTTGGGCGCGCTCGATCCACGGCCGTGCCCCCAGCCGCTGGAAGATCTCCATCGCCGCGGTCAGCTTCGGCCGGGCTTCGGTGATCCTTCGCCTGCGCCGCGACCATTCCGCGTAGTCCAGCAGGATCTGGGCGCGTTCGAACGGCCACTGCTCCCCCGCCGGATCGGCCAGCGCCGCCTCGAAGTGCTGCCCCGCTTCGCCCGGCTCAGCCAGCAGCGCCCGCGCCCGGTTGACCAGGGCGTTCGTCCGGGGCGAGAACCGGCCGTCGAGTCGCTTCGCCGCGCGCTCGACGATCTCGGCCGCCTCCTGCCGCCGCCCCACGCGCACCGCGGTGGCGGCCAGCTCGCCGATGCCCGGGTAGGAGCAGTGGTAGTGCACGGGATCGCCCTCGGCGGTGAACAGCTGCCGGAACTGCTCGTAGGCCGCTTCGTGATCGCCGTCGACCACGGCGGCCATGCCCAGCGCCCACCGCGCCCGCGTGGCGATCGCCCTGTTGTCATCCGGGTCCACTATGGACAGTGCGCGGAGCGCGAGTTCCCTTGCCTCGACGGCGTTTCCCGCGAGTGCGCCTGCTACGGCCTCCAGGGTGTAGGTGCCCGCGACGAGGTGCGGCATATCGGCTTCATCCACTGTGGACACTGAGCTGGTCGCGGTCTGCCGCGCCTGCGCCCAACGGCCTCCGTCGAGGTAGGCCCAGCTCGCCGAGCACCCGAGGCCGTCCGGCAGGTCGCCCGCCGCGCGCAGCCGGTGCAGCGCGTCGTCGTAGATCCGCATCGCGGTGGCGTTCTCGTCGAGCATCCACGCCATCACGCCGAGCGTGTTCAGCGCGCGGGGATTCCCGTTGGCCGCGCTGACCAGCTCCGGCAGTGCCGCGACCAGCTCGGCGCGGTTCCCGTGCGGATCGGTCACCGCGGAGATCAACGGATCGTCGGCGGCGGCGTGCTCGCGCACCTGCTTCCGCCACTGCTCGGAGCCCGCGTAGAAGACGACCGACGCCGCCGACGCCAGCGCCTGCTTCGCCAGGGCCGGGGAAGCGTCCTTCGCGGTCCGCATCAGCAGCTCGTAGGCGGAGGGAAGGCGCACTGTCATCGTCAGCACCTGGCCGAGCCGCAGTGCCGCCCGCGCGCGCAGGTCCGGGTCGTCGGTCAACGAGCCGACCCGCGTCGCGAGCTGCTCCACCCATCGCGCGTGGCCGGTCAGCGCCGCCATGTCCGTCGCTTTGACCAGCCTCCTGGCCCGCGCGCGGTCCTCCGGGCTCAGCTCGGCCGCGCGCTCCAAAGCCGTTGCGGCTGCGGCATATCCGCCGCGTTGGCGGGCTCGTCGCGCCGTGGTCTCCAGCGCTTCGGCCACGTCTTCGTCCGGCCCGGTGCTGGCGGCGGCGAGGTGCCAGGCGCGGCGGTCGGGCTCCTCGCGCAGCAGCTCGGCGAGCGTGCGGTGGGCGCGGATGCGGTGCTCCATCGGCGCGGCGTGCTGGATCGCCGAGCGCACGAGGGGATGCCGGAACCGCACCCGCCCTTGGGTGATCTTGATGAGTCCGGCCAGCTCCGCGGGTGCGAGGTCGGTGGCGTAGCGGGCGCCGAGCAGGTCCGCGGTGTCGACGGCCGCCAGCAGCAACGCTTCGCGGGTGGGCTCGGGCAGCTCGTCCAGGTGCGCGGCGAAGATCCGTTCGAGCCGGTCGGTCAGCGGCAGCACGTCCTGGCCGACGGTGTCGGTGTTGTCGGTGCGGGCCAGCTCCACCAGCGCGAGGGGGTTTCCCGCCGCCTGGTCGAGGACGCGCGCCCGCTCCCGCCCCTGGGGCCGTCGAGGTTGCGCGTCGAGCAGCCGGTTCGCCGTGTTCCGGTCCAGCGGCCCGAGTTCGAGGTGGTGGAACCCGGCGAAGACGGTGTCGTCCCGCGTGCCGACGAGCACCGCCAACGGCTCGTCCTCGATGCGCCGCGCCAGGAACGTCAACGCGTCCAGCGAACCGCCGTCGAGCCACTGCGCGTCGTCGACCACGACCAGCACCGGCTCGTGTTCGGCGTGCCCGGAGAGCAGCGTCAGCACCGCCACGTTGATCAGCAGCCGGTCGGGGGCCTCCTCGTCGCCGATCCCGAACGCTCCGAGCAGCGCGGCGCGCTGGCGTGGCGGCAGCTCCCCGGCCTCGCCGAGCAACGGCCGGACGAGCTGGTGGAGGGCGGCGAAAGGCAGAGCCGTCTCGCTCTCGCCGCCCACCACTCGCAGCACGCGGCCGGGGTGCGCCGCGGCGGCCAGGTCGAGCAGCGTGCTCTTGCCCGCACCGGGTTCGCCGGACACGACGAGCGTCCCACTCGTCAGGCCGAGTACTTCGGCGATCTCGTTCTCCCGGCCGACAACGCTCACGTCTCGACCCTATCCGTCGTGGTCAGGCCCGCGCTGGTGGCCTGACCACGGCTACACTCATCCCCATGCGCCCCTCCGCCCCGGCCACCCTCCACCTCGGCCACCCTCCACCTCGGCCAGGCTGGCTAGAGACCTCCCGTTTCGTACTCATAACGGGATTTGGGAGCGCTCTTCTTCCGGCTATGAGTACGAAACGGGCACAACGGGGCTGGGTCAGGCGGCCTTGGCCTTGGTCCAGTTCCGGACTTCCTGGCCGGTGCGCGGGCAGGCGACCCTCGTGGAGCCGTTGTAGATCGCGAGTCTGTGGCCGCTCTTCGCCCAGCAGCCGATGATCGCCCCCGAGCCGGACTTGCCGCGCTGACCGCCCGCGCCGAGGCAGATCGGGTAGGTGCCCCGTTCGTCCTTGACCCAGACTCCGGCGACGCCGTTCGAGACACCGGTGCACGGGTGGCGCGGGTCGGCGGACGCGAGGGTGGCGCCGGTGGTGACGAGTCCGGCCGCGATGACGGTCGCGGCGGCGAACGCGGAGAGCTTGCGCATGCTGAGAACACCCTTTCCCAAGCGGAAACCTGCGTTCGCAGGTTGACACGCCGCCGAGCGGGTGACCAAGTCACATCGGATTCTCGCGTTCTTGTTTCGTTCGGTGCCGAATGGGGCTCAGTAATAGCCCGTCTCGCCGTCGAGCAGTTCCCGAATGGCGTCCATGTGCCCGGCGTGCCGCGCGGTCTCCTCGATCATGTGCAGCAGGATCCAGCGCACCGATGCCTGCCCGACCGCCCAGTCCCGGTTCTTGCCGGTGTCGTCGAGAGAATGCCGCGCGACGATCTCGTTCGACTTCCGCCACTGCGTTTCGTACTCCGCGAGCAGCTGCGCGAGGGGAATGCCGTCCACCCTCATGTCGGCGTCCTCGACGGCGGAGTCGAACTGCGGGCCGACCGCGGGGGCGTCGAGCAGCATGACCTCGAACCAGGTCTGCTCGACCCAGCGCAGGTGCGCGACGAGCCCGGCCATGGTCATGTTCGGCGAGGCGGGCAGGACCGCGCGGTGGGCGTCGGCCTCGGAGACACCGGCGCATTTCCACTGGACGATCTCGCGTTGCAGGTCCAGCCAGCCGATGAGCTGGGTCCGCTCGTCCGCGGTGAAGGCGGGGCGTTTCCGTGGGGCCATGCGCGTGGACGCTACGTCATCGCCCGCATGGGGCCCAGCGATTTCCGGGCAGGAGAATGGCCCGGCGCCCCTGCAACGCCGGGCCATTCTCATTTCGTCACGGGGACGGGGAGCGGAGGGTCATCCCATCACCCGCGGAAGGCGTCCTTCACCTTTTCGCCTGCCTGCTTCAGGTTCGCCTTGACCTGCTCACCCTTGCCTTCGGCCTGCCACTGCTCGTTGTCGGTCGCGTCACCGACCTTCTCCTTGGCCTTGCCCTTGAGCTCTTCGGCCTTGTTCTCGACCTTGTCCGAGTCGCTCATCTCGCCTCCGTTTGGTCTTGGTGTCGAGCATCGGGTTCCCGGTCGCGACACCGCCAAACGCGGTACTCCGAAAAAATCTTGCCCCAGGTAGTTGCCTGAAGCACTTCTTGTTGTGACGGAACGGAAAGCTTCCCCGGGTACACAGGAAATCATGAACGGTTACGCCGTCGTCGACGTCGAGACCACCGGACTGCTCCCCGGCATGCACCACCGTGTCGTCGAGGTCGCGGTGGTGCACCTCGACGCGGACGGCGCGGTGACCGGCGAGTGGTGCAGCCTGCTCAACCCGCTGCGCGACCTCGGCCCGCAGCGGATCCACCGGATCACCGCCGCGGAGGTCCGCAGGGCGCCGACCTTCGACCAGGTCGCGGGCGCGCTCGCCGACCAGTTGGCCGGTCGGGTCGTCGTCGCCCACAACCTGGCCTTCGACCTGGGCTTCCTCACCGCGGAGTTCGACCGCGTCGGCGGCGGCGCACCGCTGGAGCTGGACGGCGGGCTGTGCACGATGGCGCTGGCCGAGACCTACCTGGACTCGCCGTCGCGGTCACTGGCCACCTGCTGCCGCGTCGCGGGGGTGACGCTGGACCACGCGCACTCCGCGCTGCACGACGCGCACGCCGCGGCCGGGCTGCTCGCCGTGTACCTGTCCCGGTGCGGGCGCCCGGAGCCCTGGGTCGATCTGCTCACCGGTGCCGCGGGCCGGCCGTGGCCGCCGTTCGACGGGCCGGGGCTGCCGCCCGTGCGCCGCGCGGTCGCGGGTGCCGAGACCGAGCACTTCCTCGCGCGGCTGGTCGACGAGCTGCCGCGGGTGCGCGAGCCCGAGGGCGCCGAGCCGTACCTCGCCGTGCTCGACAAGGCGATGCTGGACCGCTACGTGTCGCTGAGCGAGCAGGACGAGCTGATCGAGGTCGCAGCCTCGCTCGGCCTGGACCGCCCGACCGTGGAGCGGCTGCACCTGGGGTACCTGGAGGCCCTCGCCGCGGCGGCCCGGCGCGACGGCTGGGTCGGCGAGTCCGAACGCGCCGAGCTGCGTGACGTGGCGGGGATACTGGGCCTGCCCGACGACGCGGTGACCCAGGCGTTGAGCGCCCCGAAATCGCCTAGCCGCAAGGGTTTCCGGCTCCAGCGCGGTGATCGGGTGGTGTTCACCGGCGACACGATGCTGCCCCGTGAGGAGTGGGAGGAGCGCGCGGTCCGGGCCGGGCTCGTGGTGCGGCCGGACCACGTCAGCGGCAGGACGCGCCTGGTGGTCGCGGCCGACGCCGACACGCTCTCCGTCAAGGCCCGGCAGGCTCGGGAGCGCGGGGTCCCGGTGATCACCGAGGCCGCGTTCCACCGGCTGCTCGCCGCGCTCGACCGCGATCAGGTGTAGGTGGTCCGGCCGTCCGCGGACCGCTTGCCCAGCCGCTTCGTCAAGTACAGCAGCTCCAACGCGAACTCCACGGCACCCGCGACTCGGCCCACCGGATCGTTTGGCTCCACACCAAGGCGTTTGGCGACCTCGACGAGCACGGGCAGCTCGGGCAGCGCCTTGAGCACATCGGTCGCGGGCACGCGCTCGCCCGTGGTGACGGGCTGTCCGGCGGACACCGCCTCGGCGAGCGGCGCGAGGTCCACCCCGGCCAGCAGCGACCGCCCGGTGTCGGCGACCGCGCGCCGCAGCAGGTGGGTCAGCAGCTCCACGCTCTCCGGGCCCTCGACCCCGGCCTCGAACTCCAGCTTCCCGCGGAGCACGGGCACCACGGCCTCCAGGTCCACCGTCCGCGCGACGGCGGGCCACTCCTCGGTCAGCGCCGCGCGCCGCAAAGCCGCCGCGGCAACGGTTTCCGCCGCCGCGATGGCGAACCGCGCGGACACCCCGGAGCGCTGGTCGACGCCGTTGGACTCGCGCAGGTGCCGCACGAAACGGGCGACGACCTCCACCAGGTGGTCCCCGACCTCGGCCGCGAGCCCGGCCTCCTGCCGCACCATGGCGACCTCGTCGGCGATCTCCAGCGGGTAGTGGGTGCGGATCTCCGCGCCGAAGCGGTCCTTCAGCGGGGTGATGATCCGTCCCCGGTTCGTGTAGTCCTCGGGGTTCGCCGTGGCCACCAGCAGCACGTCCAGCGGCAACCGCAGCGTGTACCCGCGCACCTGGATGTCGCGCTCCTCCATCACGTTGAGCAGCGCCACCTGGATGCGCTCGGCCAGGTCGGGCAGCTCGTTGAGCGCGATGATGCCGCGGTGGGCGCGCGGCACGAGCCCGAAGTGGATGGTCTCGGGATCGCCGAGGCCGCGGCCCTGCGCGACCTTCACCGGGTCCACGTCGCCGACCAGGTCACCGACGCTGGTGTCCGGCGTGGCCAGCTTCTCCGCGTAGCGCTGGTCGCGGTGCACCCACGCGATCGGCAGCTGGTC
Source organism: Allokutzneria sp. A3M-2-11 16 (assembly GCF_024213555.1). GTDB lineage: Bacteria > Actinomycetota > Actinomycetes > Mycobacteriales > Pseudonocardiaceae > Allokutzneria. The sequence goes on from NZ_JANAVO010000005.1 coordinate 210,785, forward strand.
CCCGAGCTCGGCCGCCCGGCGCCGCGAGGCGGGGGTGATCGGGGCGAGCGGGTCCTCCGGCAGCTCGGCGCCGTCGATCACCGGCATCCACTCGTCGAGCAACGCCACCAGGGAGCGCAGCAGCCGCGTCTTGCCCTGCCCGCGCTCGCCGAGCAGCACCACGTCGTGCCCGGCCAGCAACGCGCGTTCGAGCTGCGGCAGCACCGAGTGGTCGAACCCGACGATCCCGTCCCACCCGCGTTCCCCGCTGCGGAGCGCGGCGAGCAGGTTGTGCCGGATCTCGGTCTTGACGTCGCGAGACTGGTAGCCGGAGCTCTTCAGCTCGCCCAGGGTCCGCGCGGTGGGCTGACTCGTCACCCCCGCGACGCTACCCCCTCCGCAGGGTCTCCCGTTTCGTACTCATAACGGGGATTGGGAGCGCTCTTTTCCCGGCTAAGAGTACGAAACGGGCACAACGGGGCTGGGTCAGGAGCGGACGAGGCGGGCGATGGCCTCGCTGGCCTCGCGGATCTTGTCCTCGGCTCCGTCGCCGCCTTCGGCGATCGCCTGGCTCACGCAGTGCTTGAGGTGCTCGTCGAGCAGGCCGAGGGAGACCGCTTGCAGAGCCTTGGTGGCGGCGGAGATCTGGGTGAGGACGTCGATGCAGTACTCGTCGTTGTCGACCATCCGCTGCAGACCACGGATCTGGCCCTCGATCCGGCGCAGCCGTTTGAGGTAGCCGTCCTTGCCCTCGGTGTATCCCCGCATACCCCTAGGTTACCGAGTCGAACGCCCGGAGCACCTGCGGCAGGGCACGCGTCGCGGCCGTGTTGTGGTCGACCTGACCGACGTCCACGACGGGCACCCGCCCACCGAGCTGGCGCGCGCAGTGCGCGGCGTTGAACGGCAGGACGTCGCCGTCACCGGAGGCCATGTACAGCGTGGTCGGCACCGCGGGCCGCCAGTCGCACACGCGGTCGGCCTTGTCCAGTGCGCGGCGCAGCGCTCCGGAGGGGTTGCTCAGCTTCCGGTGGAACTCGGGTGTGAGGAGTTTGTGCACCTTGTCCGGCAGTCCCCGGAAAACCTGCTCCGACGTGTGGTGGCCGTCGAAGAGCTGCTCGACCGAAGGCTTCTGGAACGCCTCGGCGGGATCGGAGTAGAGCCCGTGCAGCCGGTTCCACGAGGTCGTCAGGTAGCCGACGTACGGTGACGCGAAGTTGACCTTGTCGGCCAGCGCCTCGCGCAGGGACGCGCTCATCGCGTACGGGCCCGCGATCGGGGCCAGCGCGCCCAGCCGCATCCGGTGGTCGGCCCCGCGCTGCAGTTCGCGGCCCACCGCCATCGTGGACTGGCCGCCCTGCGAGTGACCGGTGAGGAACACGCGCTCCGCGAAGCGGACCCCGCGCCGCTCCGTGAGAGTCCTGCCCGCCCGCAGTGCGTCGATCGAGGCGGTGGCGGCGGAGTCGGGGTCGACGTAGGGATGCGCGCCGGGCCCCTCCCCGAGCCCGAGGTAGTCCGGTGCGACGACCGCGTACCCCGCCGAGGCCAGCATCACCGCGATGGCCCGGTCCGTGCCCTTCGCGTTCACCGACGCGACGTCGCCCCGGTAGACGGTCGTCCCGTGCAGCCATGCCACCGGCTTCAGCGTCCGCGCCCGGCTCACCGGCAGCACGACCAGTCCGGACGCGGTAGTTGGTCGGCCATCTGGATCGACGGTGCGATAGGTGATCTTGTAGGGCCGCACGCCGTGGCTCACCCGCGCGGTGTCCAGCCCCTTCGCTGCCAGCAGCTCGGTGACCGAGGCCGTGGCGAGGCCGTCGAGTTCGGTCACGCCGACCAGCTGACCGCGCCGGGGTTGCCCCGCGACGGCCGCGCCGGTGCTCGCCAGCAGCAAGGCGGCGCTGAGCACGGCGGCGGCCGTCTTCGTTCTCGTCGAGATCATGGCTCAACGATCGCGAAAGCGGCCACCGCGCACACTGGGGCGGGCCCCCGGGCGGATCAGGGGGTGAGCACCGGGTAGTCGGTGTAGCCCTTGCTGTCGCCGCCGTAGAAGGACGCCGGGTCCGGCGTGTTGTACGGACCCGCGGAGGCGAGCCGGACCGGCAGGTCGGGGTTGGCCAGGAACTGCGCGCCGAAGGCGAGCACGTCCGCGACACCGCTCTCGACCAGGTGCAGTTCGGAGTGGTCGGTCGGGCGGCCCTCGGTGAACGGGTTGAGCACGAGCACGCCGCTGAAGCGCTCACGGATCTTCAGCGTCAGGTCGCGGTCGGCGCCCTCGGCGATGTGCAGGTAGGACAGCCCGAACGGCTCGATCGCGTCGACCAGCGCGGTGTAGACCTCGCGGTGGGAGTCCTCGACGATGTCGTTGAAGGTGCCCGCCGGGGAGATCCGCATCGCGGTGCGGTCCGCGCCGATGGCCGCGACGACGGCCTTCACCACCTCGACCGCGAAACGGATGCGCCCCTCGACCGTGGTGCCCCAGCCGTCGGTGCGGATGTTGGCGTTGCTGGAGAGGAACTGCTGGATCAGGTATCCGTTGGCGCCGTGCAGTTCCACGCCGTCGAACCCGGCCGCGATCGCGTTGCGCGCGGCGTCGGCGAAGTCGGCGACGGTCTGGTGGATCTCGGCCTCGGTCAGCTCCTTCGGCGTCACGAAGTCGTGCATGCCGGTGCCGGTGAACACCTGTCCCTGCGCGGCGACGGCGGACGGGCCGGTCGGGACGAGCTCGCCGGGCAGCAGGCTGGGGTGGCCGATGCGGCCGGAGTGCATGAGCTGCGCGTAGATCCGCGCGCCCTCGGCGTGCACCGCGTCGGTGACGAGGCGCCAGCCCTCGACCTGCTCGTCGCTGTGCAGGCCCGGCGTGTCGGGATATCCCTGGCCGACCACGGACGGCTGGGTGCCCTCGGTGATGATCAGCCCCGCGGCCGCGCGCTGGGCGTAGTAGGTGGCCATCGTCTGCGTGGGCACCCCGCCCCGGCCCGCGCGGCTCCTGGTCATCGGCGCCATGGCGATGCGGTTGGCCAGCTTCGTGCCCGCCAGGTCGATCGGATCGAATGCCGTGGTCATGACTCGCTCCCAAGTCCGTAGTTACTTGTCCGACCAACTAACGGCGGGGAGCGAACATTCCAACCCTGACTGTGACCTGGGTCACCCGTATTATTGTGGTCGACCATGAAAAGGGGCGCCCCGTGACCAGTCCGATCAGCAACCTGCTCGTCCGCGCCGGACGGTTGCACCGCACGGTGGCCGGTCAGCTGCTGCGCGACGCGGGACTGCACCCGGGGCAGGAACTGCTGATGATGCGCCTGTGGGACCACGGTTCCCAGCGCCAGGGCGCGCTCTCCGAAGCCCTCGACGTGGACGCCTCGACCCTGACCAGGATGGTGCAGCGCCTGGAGCACGGTGGTTTCGTGCGGCGCAGCCGGTGCCATCGCGACGGGCGGGCCTGGTACGTGGAGTCGACCCAGGCGGGACTCGCGCTGCGGGACCGCGTGCTCGCCGCGTGGGACGAACTGGAGAAGATCACCCTCAACGGCCTCAGCGAGGACGAGGTCGCCGCGCTGACCTCCGCACTGGAGCGCGTCGAGGGCAACCTCTGCGAGGCGGCCAGGGGCCCCGACTGCCCCGACGCTTGTTGACCGAGCGTTACAGAATCGCCTAGCCTTGCGTCGTGGGCAGGCCCAGGGAGTTCGACGACACCGCCGCGGTGGACGCGGCGATGGAGCTGTTCTGGCGCAAGGGCTACGAGGCGACCACGACCCAGGACCTCTGCGACAGCACCGGTCTCGGGCGCGGCAGCCTCTACAACGCCTTCGGCAGCAAGCGCCAGCTCTACGAGGCGGCCCTGCGCCGCTACTCCCTCATGGCACCGCAGGGGCAGTTGGAGATCCTGGAGCGGCCGGGCCCGGTGAAGGACCGCTTGCGCGCGCTGATGCTGTGGTGCGTCGATGTGGACATGGCTGACCCGGAACGCAAGGGCTGCCTGGCGATCAACGCCGCCGTGGACGCGGGCGGCCGCACCTCGGAGATCGCCGAGCTGGCGCACAGGCAGTTCGTGCGCCTGGAACAGACGATCTGCCACCTGATGGCCGTCGGGCAGAGCACCGGCGAGCTGTCGACCGAACGATCCCCGCTCCAGGCCGCGCGGTTCTTCCAGAGCGCTTACTACGGTCTGCGCGTCCTGGGCAAGGTCACCGACGACCGCGCCGCGCTGCTCGACGTCGTCGAGGGCACCCTGTCCGCCCTCTAGTCCTTCTTTCCTGCCCGACTTTTGTACCGTATGTTCCAGAACTGGGGTCTCGTCATGCCGTTAGCCGTCTACGTCCTGGGTCTCGGGATCTTCGCGATGACCACGAGCGAGTTCATGGTGTCCGGGCTGATGCCCTCGCTGGCGGCGGAGTTCGACGTGTCGGTGGCCGCGATCGGCTACCTGATCTCGGCGTTCGCCGCCGCGATGGTCGTCGGCGGGCCGGTGCTCACGGTCGGCCTGCTGCGGGTGCCGCGCAAGCACGCGCTGCTGGCGCTCATCGGGGTGTTCCTGGTCGGCCAAGCACTCGGAGCCGTGGCCACGGGCTACGGCGTGATGCTGCTGTCACGGGTGATCACCGGCGTGGCGTCGTCGGCGTTCTTCGGCGTGGCGATCGCCGTCGCGGTCGACCTGGTCGGCCCGGAGCGCCGGGGGCGGGCGTCCGCCGTCGTCCTGGGCGGAGTGATGTTCGGGACGGTGCTCGGCCTGCCCGCGACGACCCTGGTCGACCAGGTCTACGGCTGGCGCGCGAGCTTCTGGGCGGTCGTGCTGGCGACCCTGCTGGCCGGGCTCGTGGTGCTGCGCGTCGTGCCCTCCGGTGCGCGGCCCGAAGGCATCAGCCTGCGCGAGGAGGTCGTTGCGCTGCGCAACAGCAGGCTCTGGGCCGCGTACGTGACCAGCGGGCTGCTCGTCGGCGCGGTGTTCGCCGCGTTCAGCTACTTCTCGCCGATCTTCATCGAGGTCGGCGGGTTCTCCCCCGCCGTCGTGCCCGTCCTGCTCACCGCGTACGGCGCCGCGACGGTCGTGGGCAACACGGTGGTCGGCCGTTTCGCCGACCGGTACACGATGCCGGTCCTGACCTTCGGCCTGGGCGCGCTCACGGTGACGCTGGCCGGGTTCGCACTGGTCGCGGGGAACCGGGCGCTGACCGTGGTCGCCGTGGTCGTGCTCGGGCTCGTCGGGGTGTCGATGGTCCCGGCGCTCGGGGCCAGGGTCATGCGCGTCGCCGATGGCCGCCCGCTGGTGAACACCGTGCACACCGCGGTGATCTCCCTCGGCATCGGGCTCGGGTCCTGGGCGGGCGGCCTCGGCATCAGCGCGGGGTTGAGCCTGACCTCGCCGCTGTGGGTGGGCGTGGTGTTCGCGGTCCTCGGCCTGCTCAGCCTACGCGCGGCCGCGCCGGGCGATGCCGTGCGCGACGCCGAGGTCGAGGAGGTCCTGCGGGCGTAGTTTGAGTTGATCTATGGTCGCGCCGAGCTCTTCCGGGGCGCGTTTGAGGATCGCGTTGGCCGATTCCGGTGCGATGACGGAGAAGTAGGCGTCCGGGGTGATCCACACGTCGGTGTGCGAGGTCAGCGCGAGCGCGCCGCCGGAGCCGCCCTCGCCGACGACGAGGGTCGTGATCGGAACGCTCGCGTCGGCGACGGCGGTGAACAGTTCGGCGATGGCGGGGCCGATCCCGTCCCGTTCGGCCCGCGCGTCGTGGGCGGCTCCGGGCGTGTCGACCAGGGTCAGGACCGGCAGCCGGAGCCGGTCGGCCAGCCGCACGTGGCGCGCGGCGGCGCGGAACCCGGCCGGACTGTTCGCGGTTCCGGTCTGCGCGACGTAGGCGATCGCGTTTCCACGGCGGCTGCCGAAGCCGCGGAGCATCCCGGGATCGGCGCCGCTCAACGGGAAGCGGTTGTCGAAGTAGTCGTCCAGGTAGGCATCGGCGCGGGGGCGCTCGGCGGCTCGCGCGCGCCGCACGGCCTCGGCTCCGGTGGACGGGAGATCGGTGTGGCCGAGCGCGTTCGGGACGTCCGGCGCGTCGGTGGAGGTCGGCTTCAGCAGGGGCAGCAGGGATGCGAGCGCGGCGCCGACCTCGTCCAGTTCCAGCAATCGGTGCACCTGCCCTTGAGCGAGCTTTCCGTTGCTGGTGAACGCTTCCGTGTCGTCGGAGTCACCGCGCACCCGTGTTCCGGCGAAGCAGACCGTGGCGTCGGGCAGCGCGAGCACCACGTCGGCGCTGCTGGCCAGCGACGCCCACGCGCCGCCCGCGACGGGATCACGCAGCACGGTGACGTGCGGCAACCCGGCGGCCCTGAGCCGGGCCGCCGCGCCCGCGATGCGCTGCATCTGCACGAGGGCGAGCATGCCCTCCTGCATCCTGCTTCCCCCGGAGGCCACGAGCGTCACCATCGGCAGACCGCGCCGCACCGCTTCGTCGAACGCCCCCACCAGGCGATCTCCGGTGCGGGAGCCGAGGGAGCCGCCGAAGTACCGGAAGTCGAAGGAGACCATCGCGCACTCGATGCCGCGAATCCGCGCCTGCCCGCACATGACGGATTCGCGCGGGCCGTGGTCAGCGCCCAGTTCGCGCTGCTTCTCCGGGTAGCCGGGCCAGCCGAACGGATCGGAGACGCTGTGGTCGACGTCGAAGAACCCGGAGAAGGCTTCGGCGACGGCGCGCAGAACGTCGCGGGCACTGCGGGAGTCCATTCAGCCTCCAAGAGCTTTCTTCATGACCTTGCCCATGTCGTTGCGCGGCAAGGCTTCCAGGAAGTGCACGACACGCGGGCGCTTGTGCGGGGTGAGCAGGCGGGCCACGTGGTCGGCCAACTCCTGAGGGCTGGGCGCCTCGCCGCTGGGCACCACCCACGCGACGATCCGCTCGCCGAGGTCGTCATCGGGTTCGCCGGTCACCGCGACCTCGGCGACGCCCGCGTGCTCCAGCAGCGCGTTCTCCACCTCGCCCGCGCCGACCTTGTAGCCGCCGGTCTTGATCAGGTCGATGGCGCGGCGGCCGACGATGCGGAGGTAGCCGTCCTTGCCGCGGGTGGCCACGTCGCCGGTGCGGAACCACCCGTCGCGGAAGGCTTCCGCGGTCGCGTCGGGCCGGTTCAGGTACTCCAGGAACAGGTTCGGGCCGCGGACCTCGATCTCGCCGACCGTCTCGTCGTCCTCGCCCTCGATCGGCGCGCCCGTCTCGTCGACGAGCCGCACGTCGACGCCGTCGACCGGCGGGCCCACGGTGCCGGGGCGGCGCTCCCCCGCCGCGCGCACCGAGCAGTTCATCAGCGTCTCCGACATGCCGTAGCGCTCGACGACGAGCTGGCCGGTGGCCTCGGAGATCCGCTGGTGCACGCTCGCGGGCAGCGGCGCGGACCCGGAGACCAGCAGGCGCGCCCGGCCGATGGCCTTGGCCAGCTCGGGGTCGGCCTCGGCGTCGGCGACCAGGCGGCTGTACATGGTGGGGACGCCGAACATCATCGTGGCCGGGCCGCCCAGTTCGGCGCCGATCCCGGCGGTGGAGAACGAGCCGAGGTGGTGCAGCGTCCCGCCGAGGCGCAGCGGCCCGAGCACGCCGACGCCCAGCCCGTGTACGTGGAACAGCGGCAGCCCGTGCACGAGCACGTCCTCGCCGGTCCATTCCCAGGCCGTCGCGAGGCTGTCGAGGTTGCTGGAGATCGAGCGCCGGGGCAGCACCACGCCCTTGGGGGCGCCGGTGGTCCCGGAGGTGTAGATGATCAGCGCGGGTGTCTCGGGGTCCGGCTCGGGCAGGCGCTCCGGCATGGTCGCGGGCACGTCCAGCTCGATCTCGACGCGCCCGAGTTCGCCGAATCCGGCGGGCAGTTCGGTGCCGGGGGCGCTGAGCACCAGGCCGGGCGCGCTGTCGCCGAGGATGTGCGCCAGTTCCCGCTCGCCGATCTTGGGGTTGATCGGGACCGCCGGAACGCCCGCGAGCAGCGCGGCGACCACGCCGACGCAGGTCTCGATGCTCGGTGTCGCCCACACCGCGACCCGGCCCGTCCCGGCGAACTCGCTCGCGAGCCGCCCGGCGACCGCGGCCAGTTCGCGGTAGCTCAGCGCGCGTTCGCCGAAGCGGATCGCCTCGCGCTCTGTCGGTTCGGACAACGCCGGGAACAGCGGGGAGTTCATCTCAAGCCCCTTCATCCAACTACCGCCAAGACAGCCCACAACGCGACCGGGGCGGCCGCGACGATGATCGCGCCGTACCGCAGAAGCTGCTTGAAGAACGCGTCGCGGTCAACATCGCGCGCGTTGGCCAGGACGATGGCGCCGTTGGTGGAGAACGGGCTGACGTCGACGACGGTGGCGGCGACCGCGAGCGCGGCGACCATGCTCACCGGGTCGATGTGACCCACCGAGAGCAGCGGAACCGCGAGCGGGATGGTCGCGCCGAGCACGCCAACCGAGGACGCCAGAGCCGACACGATCGCGCCGATCAACAGCAGCAGGAGCACGGCGAGCGTGGGCGATCCCACATCCCGCACCGCGTTGCCGACGTAGGTGACCGCGCCCATCTGCTGGAGCACCGAGACGTAGGTCAGCACGCCGCAGATCAGCAGCACGGTGGGCCAGGTGATCTGGTTGACCGCCTGCGCGTTGGTCTTCGGCGAGGCGACGCCGAGCACCACGGCGATGGTGATCGCGACCAGGCCCACGTTGAGGTCGAACACCAGTGTCAGCACCACGAGCGTGGTGAGGCCGAGCAGCGTGAGGACCTGGTGGAAGGTGATCGGTTCGCGCGGCGTCGCCTCCTCCGCGGGCTTGTCCGCACGCCCGAGCTTGAGGCCGCCGAAGACCACGAACACGATCACGGCGATCACCGCGTTCGCCACGAGGCTGGCCAGGAACAGCGCGATCTCGTTCTGCGGCAGGTGGTTGCGCTCGACGACGCCGTTGACGATCGCGCCGTAGACGCTGATCGGCGAGAATCCGCCCGCCTGGGCGCCGTGCACGACGAGCGCGCCCATCAGGAGCTGGTTGATCCCGTAGCGGTTGGCCAGGTTCAGCGCGATCGGCGCGACGATGGCGACCGCGGCCGGGCTGACCGCTCCGATGGCGGTGAGCAGCCCGGTGACGCCGAACATCACCCACGGGATGACCGCGATCCGCCCGCCGACCACGCGGACCGCGAGGTCCACCAGCCGGTCGACCGTGCCGTTGGCGCGGGCGATGCCGAAGAGGTAGGTCACCCCCACCAGGACCACGAAGATGTCGCCGGGGAAACCGCCGAGCACCTTCTCCGCGGTGAGGCCGCCGACCGTGGTGCCGACCAGGAACGCGGCGGCGAAGCCCAGGCCGCCCATGTTCACCGACAGCGTGGTGGCCAGGGCGAAGACCAGGGCCAGGACGAGGATGGAGATCAGCTCGGGTGACATCGGCGGCTCCCGGATTGGCCAATTGGCTCAGCCAATATCGGCGTGCTCCCGGACCCGTGTCAAGGTCCGGGAGCACGCCGGGGTGCCGCTCAGGCGCCGTGGGTGATCTTCACGTAGGCGGCCTCGACGTAGGTCTTGCCGCCGGTCAGGAACACGACAGACCTGCGGTCGTGCGTCTCGGCGGCGCACCTGGAGCCGCGGGTGCCGCCCTTGTTCAGCGTGCCGACCGGCTTGTCCGCCTTGTCGTAGATCTTGGTGCCGTTGTACTGCGCGACGACCGAGCACGACGCCTTGCTCTCGGCGATCGCGGTTCCGGTGGTGGCGACGGCGGCCGCGACAACGGCACCAACAATGAGAGAAACGCGCATGGCTTCCTCTCGTGGAGCGGAGGTCGCTCAGACCCGGGCGTTGATGCTGACGTCGGCGGCGCGCACCATGTCGATGTCGCCCTTGAGGTTCACGTACCCCTCCACCGCCTTGCAGGCGGAATCGCGCGACTTGCCCTTCTTCAGGGTGCCGACCTGTCCGCCGGTCAGCGTGTCGCGAATGGGGGTGTCCCGCTTGGCCACGACGAAGCAGAGGCTCTGCTTGCCCGCGGACTGGGACGACTCGGCCGCGACGGCTGCACCACCGGAGCTGAGGACGGCCGCGGCGACAGCGCAGGCGATCAGGGAAACGCGCATGACTTCCTCTCAACGAGATACCGGGACCACGACGACCCCGTAACGGCAGTATGCACAATCATTAATTGAATCGGCTTCGCTATTCGGCGAGAGCCGGAGCGTTTACCCCGATGTGGAGTCTTGAATTCAGAAGGCGGTTACCCGCGGTGATGGATGGTGACGTGGGCCTTGGAGACGAGGTGCTTCCGCCCCTTGAGGTACACCACGTTCCTGGCCATCTCGTGGTTCTCGGCCGCGCAGGCTGAGTCCCTCTCCGCCCCCTTCCTGAGCTTGTAGTCCTCCGTCAGGTCGCTGGCCTTGAAGACGGGGGTCTCCTGCTTGGTCCTGATGTAGCAGCCGCCCGCCGCGGCCGCGGAGCCGCCGATGGTCACGGTGCCCGCGACCAAGGCGCCGACAAGCAGGGAAACGCGCGTGATTCGCATGACGTCCTCTCGCGAAGATGACAGAACACGGGGGATTATGCAGATAAGGACAGGGCAGCACCCCGACTCTTCGGCGTCATCCGGAACATTTCCGTCGATATGAGGGCGTGAATTCGAGAATGCCCTGGCGCAGGGCGGTGTTAGCCTGATCATGTGCCAGAACCGTTGCGCCCGCTCGGTCGCCCCCGCCTCTACGAGCAGGTGCTGCACCGGCTGCGCGAGTACGTCACCGCCAACGGCCTCGGCAAGGGCGACAAGCTGCCCACCGAACGCGATCTCGCCGAGCGGCTCCAGGTCAGCCGGGCGTCGGTGAAGCAGGCGGTCGTGGTCCTGGAGGTGCAGGGCCTGGTGGACGTGCGCCAGGGCGGCGGGATCTTCCTGCGCGCGGACACCCTCGACGGCGAGCCGGTGACCGAGTTGGTGGAGCGCAGGCGCAGGCTGCCCGACGTGCTGGAGGCCCGGGAGGCGCTGGAGACCAAGCTCGCCGAGCTGGCCGCGGAGCGCCGCACCGAGGAGGACCTACGGCGGATCGACGCGGCGCTGGAGCTGATGGCGGAGCTGGTCGAGCACGGCGGCGAGGTGGACGAGGGTGATCGCCGGTTCCACGAGGCGATCGCGGCCGCGGCGCGCAGCGCGCTGCTGGCGGAGTTCATGGGGGCGATCTCCGGCCAGGTCGCGGAGAGCCGCCGGGAGTCGCTGCGCCAGCCCGGCCGCCCGTCGCGGTCGCTGGCCCAGCACCGCGCCATCGCCGACGCGATCCGGGCGGGCGATCCGCGTGCGGCGAGCGCGGCGATGCGCCGTCACCTCAAGACGGTCGCCCGGGTCCGGTTGCTGGACTGGACGCCGGAGGACTGAACCCCGCCGCGGGCAGGATCACTTCGTCCACAATGGACTCCAGGTACTCCCGCGGCGGTTCCGCGCCGTGGTCGACGGCGTACTTCATGGTCAGTGCCTCGCCGATGTCGAGGACGGCGGGGGTGAGCCTGCGGGCGTCGACCTCGCCGCGCTCGGCGTAGTGGCGCAGCACGGTCGCGCAGAACCGCCCGCCCGCCGGGTCGAAGACCCGCTCGTAGAGCGCTGCGACCAGCTCGGGGTTGCGGGTGCGCTCCATCAGGATCGCCTGGACCGCCTGCGCGGTGGGGTGCCTGCTCCACTCCAGCAGCCGGTGCAGCGACGCGATGAGGTCACCGCGCAGGTCGTCCCCGGAGGCACCGACGCGGTCGGCCGGGTAGGCCGCGCCGATGGCGTCGAGCAGGACCTCCTCCGGGCTCGCCCAGCGCCGGTAGAGCGAGGTCTTCGCGGTTCCGGCGCGTCGCGCGATGCCCTCCATGCTCAGCCTGCCCAGCCCGCCCTCGGCCAGTTCCGCCAGCGCGGCCTGGTGGATCGCCGTGATCAGCTCCTCGCCGCGCCGACGCGTCGGGCCCACCGCGCACCACCCCTTGTTAGCTACGGTTGCGTATCTTACGCTAGCTACGCATCCGTATCTTACATTCGAGGGGGACCCGTGCAGCTCTCCACCCGGCGCGATCTGGCGCCCGACCTGGCCAGGGGCGTGATGCTCAGCCTGATCGCGCTCGCGCACGCGCAGTTCCTGGCCGGCGGTGGCGCGTTCGGCGGTGCGACCGCGGCCGTGACGGCGCCGGACAAGCTCGTGCAGGCGCTGCTCACGTTGTTCGTGGACAGCCGCGGTTATCCGTTGTTCGCCGCGCTTTTCGGCTACGGCATGGTGCTGATCCTGCGCAGGCGCGATCCGAAACAGCTCCGGAAGCGCAGCCTGTGGCTGATCGCATTCGGTTTCCTGCACGTGGTGCTGTTGTTCCCGGGCGACATCCTGGCGTCGTACGGAATCCTGGCGCTCTGTTTCGCGGGCGCGGTGCACTGGAGCACGCGGCGCATCTTCCTCACCGCGGGGATCGGCGCCGTTCTCGGCGCGGTCGTCTACGGGCTCGTCATGTCCTCGCCGATGCCGATGCCCGAGGGAGCGCTGCCCACCGATCCGATCTCCTCGGCGCTGATGCGCGTCACGACCTTCCCGTTGCTGACCCCGTTGAACGCGATCATGTCGATCTGCCCGCTGCTCATCGGCGTCTGGGCAGCACGGGAGCGGGTGCTGGAGAACCCCGCGCTGCTGCGCCGCGCCGCGAGCATCGGCATCGGCATCGGAGTGCTCGGCGGCATCCCGCAAACCCTTGTCACGACTGGGTTTCTGGCACCTAACCTGGCCTCGGGCGCGCTGCACACGTTCTCCGGTTACGCGGTCGGCATCGGCTACGGCGCGCTGTTCACGCTGATCGCCCGCAGGCTCCGGCCGGGCCCCGTGGTCACCGCGCTCACCGCGTGCGGGCAGCGGTCGCTGACCTGCTACCTCGCCCAGTCCGTCGCGTGGTTCATCATCGCCGAGCCGTACCTGTTGAACCTCAACGGCCAGTTCAGCGTGGTCGCGGCCGCGGCGCTCGGGGTCGGCGTGTGGGGGCTGACGGTGCTGGTCGCGGCGTGGCTCGGCAAGGCAGGGCGCCCCGGACCGGCCGAGGCGCTCCTGCGGCGGCTCGCCTACAGCTGACGGAGTTCGGCGATGCGGCGCTGCTCGTCCGGTGACTCGACGCCCATGGCCTCGGCCCGGTCGAGCAGCTGCCCGACCCGCGCGTCGTCTCCGAGCCGCACCGCGAGGTCCGCGCGCAGCACCAGCGCGCGGAAGAGCACCTCGTCCGGGGTGGGCTCCCCCGCGCCGAAGGCGGCGTCGAGGATGCGCGCGGCGGACTCCGGGTCCTGGCGGGAGTCGGCCAGCATCGTCGCGGTGTGCAGCGCCCGCTCCAGCCTGGACTGCCCGGCGCGGGTCTCCTTGGTGGCCAGGCCGTTGCTCGCCGGGCCGATGGCCTGGCCGATGCGGACGTGGTTGCCGCTGGGGTCGATCACGATGAACTGCCGCACTCCGAAGGACATGTCCTTGAGCGGGTTGATCCGCGGGTAGCCCCGCGCGGGCACCTTGCCCAGCGCCGCGCGCAGGCCGCCGGTGAACGCCGCGTAGAGCGCGTCGACGTCGTCGGTGTGCACGTAGCAGGTGCTGTAGTTGTCCGAGGGCTCCTGCTTCAGCGTGAAGAAGTCGAGCACGACGTCCTCGCCCCAGCGCAGGCTGACGTAGGTGTTCGGACGTGTCTGCTGGTAGGCCACCTCGAATCCGAGTGCGGTGTAGAAGGTGACGGTCTCGGTGATCGATCGGCTGGGCAGCATTGGCCTCATCCGCTCCGGCATGCGGCTCCCCTCAAGTTTGAGTGGCCGACCCTAGCCCGGGTGCTCAAGCTTGAGCAAGGGTGGTGCCGGTGACGCTGTCCGCCTTGACGCGCAGCACCAGCCGCTGTTCGGCGACCATCTCGGCGAGGAAGGCGGCCTCGTCCGGGACCTCGCCCGCCATCGCCAGCAGCTCGCGTCCCGTCGCGTCGCCGGGCGTGGTGCTCACCTCGGAGACCTCGCCGACGCCTTCGACCACGGTAAAGGTCATGTGGTCCGGGGCGGCCACGTGCAGCGCCGCCCGCGGGTGCCGTCGCACGTGCCCCGGCTTGGCCCGGCTCGCGGTGGTGGAGATCCGCACGACGCGCTCGGCCGGGTCCCACCGGTAGAGCATCGTGGTCAGGTGCGGCGTCCCGTCCTTCTTGACGGTCGCCACCACACCGAACTGGTGTGCTGCGAGGAGTTCGTCGATCTCGGTCTCGCCGAGGGACCGTGGCTTCGGCTTGTCGTCGCTCATGCCCCAGATCCTGCGCTCCGGACGCACCGCCGTGAAGAAGGCACTTTTCTGTGACGGGGTAACACCGATGTGACCGCCCCCGTCCCGCACGCCCACCTCCACCCCCGCGCGCCTGATCCCGCGCTGAGGTCGCCAAATAACCCGTTTCGTACTCTTGTCGGGATTTGGGAGCGCTCTTTTTCCCGTTATGAGTACGAAACGGGGTTCTCTAGGTTGCGTCCGCCTCGTGTTGGGTCTGGGGGCGGTTGGGGCGCATGGGGTCAGTTTACGTGGTGGCGGGCTAGGAGTCGTGTTTGCGGCTCAGGACGCAGAACTCGTTGCCTTCGGGGTCGCCGAGCACGGCCCAGCCGGTGCCGTCCGGTTCGCGCTTGTCCTCCAGGAGCGTCGCGCCGATGCCGAGCAGGCGTTCGATCTCGGCGTCGCGCGGGCGGTCGGGGCGCAGGCACACGTGGACGCGGTTCTTCACGGCCTTTCCCTCGGGCACGCGTTGGAAGTACAGGTTCATCCCGGTGGGCAGTTCGATCACCGTCTCCTCGTCGCCGGGCCGGTCCTCCTCGTGCTGCGGATGGCCGACGACCTGTTCCCAGAACGCGGCGAGCTCGTACGGGTTCGCGCAGTCGAAAGCGACGTTGTAGACGGTCGATGCCACAGGTCCTCCCAGAGCCGGGTGGCGCGATTGTGGCGCGCCACCCGGCCGGTGTCTCGTCTATTTCGCGACGCGCGCGTCCCAGTCGATGCGGTAGTCGTACTGCCACGCGAGCTGGTCCGGCTTGGTGAACAACCGCATCATCGGCGGCATCAGCAGATCGCGCAGGACCCGCGCCACCGGTCCCGCGGCCTTGTTGCGGTTCGTGCGTTCGGCCGCGGCCGTGATGCGCTCGACGCGTTCGCGCCGCAGTCCTTCGTAGGCGGGGAAGGCGTCCTCGATCGGCAGATCGCGCAGGCACCGGGCGAGGTGGATCGCGCCTTCGATGGCCTGCGAAGCACCCTGGCCGGAGCTGGGTGAGGGCACGTGCGCGGCGTCTCCGATCAGCACGACGCGGCCGCGGTGCCAGCGCGGTGCGGGGCGCATGATCTCCAGGGTCCCGGTGGTCACGCACAGCTCGGGTGAGCTGCCGCGCAGGATCGGCACGGCCGGAGTCCTGTCCCCGGCGAAGGTCTCCTCCAGCACGCGCAGCCACGTGTCGAGGCCGACCGCCTGCGCGTCGGCGATGGTCAGGAACTCCTTGCGCGGGAGGTTGGCGAACCACCCGACACGGCCGCTGGGCGCCACGGTGTAGCTGAAGAAGGCGCGTTTGCCGAAGACGAAGTTCATCGCCCCGTCGGTGTAGGGGATCTTCGCCTCCGACCAGCCGCCGAAGCCGACGAGGCCGGTGGAGCTCGGTCCGGGTGCGGACGGGTCGATCATCGCGCGCACCGAGGAGCGGACGCCGTCGGCGCCGACGAGGATGTCCGCGGTCGCGGTCGATCCGTCCACAAAGGACGCGGTGACGCTGTCGCCGTTGTCGTGCAAGGATTTCAGGCGCGCCCCGAACTCGATCTTCACTCCGGCGCGCGTCGCGGTGTCGCACAGGGCGCGGTAGAGGTCCGAGCGCCAGACGGTGTGCATGATCGGCGGCCCGCCGGTCTCGCCGAAGCGGGCGAGTTCCTTGCCGGTCCAGCTGCGCATCACCATGGACGGGACCGGGATGCCGATGTCGCGGACCGCTTCGTCGGCGCCGACGAGGCCGAGCGCGTGCAGGCCGTTGGGCGCGAGGCCGAGGCCGCCGCCGACTCCGTCCGCCGGGCCGGGGTGGGCTTCGTAGACGGTCGCTTCGATGCCGGCTCGCTGAAGTGCCATCGCGGCGACCGGTCCGGCGATGCCGCCGCCGATCACCAGTGCTGTTCTTGCCTTGGGCATGTCTCCCCTTCACAGGTGCGCGCGAGGGGAGCCCGGCTATTGTTGCGGTTGCCACCTTGTGGCCGGTTCCCCCGCGCGGGGTTTCGGTTCGAGGTCGAGGGCTCCGGCGGCGGTGTTGCAGCACCCCCGCCGGGGCCCGTTCTTCTTGTCAGTCCTTGACGCTGCCCCTCTCGGCCATCTCCGCCAGCTCGGCGGGCAGCTCTCCGGTCTCGTGGAAGCGCCGCCACACCTCGATGCCCGCGAAGGTGCCCGCGCCCAGTTCGTCCAGCAGCGCCCGCACCCACGTGAGTTCGGCGTCCAGCAGCGCGAGTTCGTACTCGTTCTCGATGAGGAACAGCCGGGGCATCTCGCCGGAGTGGCGCTCGTGGGCGGCGCGCTTGTCGTCGGTCTCCTCTTCCAGGAGCGCGAGCCGTTGGCGCAGCAGGCGTTCGACCTCGTCGGGGGCCAGCGCGGCGAGCACCGAGAGCCCCGCCTGGAACCGCGTGCGCTCGCGCTCGGGCACCGAGATGAGCTCGCGCACCCAGTCGACCATTTCCGCGCGGCCGTCGTCGGTGATGCGGTAGATCGTGCGTTCCGGGCGTGCGCCCTGCCGCACGGTCTCCACCGCTTCGATCAGCCCGTGCTTCTCCATGTTGCGGACCACCGTGTAGAGCGAGCCCCACTTGATGCCCATGTCCGCTTCCTTGCCGCGGGCGCGCAGCATCGAGGCCATCTCGTAGGGGTGCATGGGGCGCTGCACGAGGACCGAGAGCACCGCGAGCGCCATCAGGTTGCCGACCTTGCGCCGCGCCATCCGGACCACCTCCTTACTCGTTGACGAGTATACGTCTGCGAGTACTGCTGGGCCAGTAATTTTTCTTCACCTGGGAAAACGCATTCGTGCCATCCTGTTCGCGCAGGTCAGAGCAAACATGAATGGCGTCTTCACGTTTGACAGCGGCTGCGCGGCCATTCAGGATGAATTCCTCGCCCACATAACCCCTCACCAGGGGTTTCTCGCCATGCCCAGAACCACTCGCAAGGAGGGGTAGATGATCCATGCCCGAAAACTGGCCAAGCGCTTCAAGGTCAGACGGGGAGGTGTCGTCGAGGCCGTCCGCGGCATCGACCTGGACGTCGAGCGCGGCCAGCTGGTCGCCGTGCTCGGTCCGAACGGCGCGGGGAAGTCGACCACGCTGCGCATGCTCACCACGCTGTTGCCGCCGACGTCGGGCACAGCGACCGTCGCGGGGCGCGACATCGCCACCGATCCCGCCGGGGTGCGGGATCGGATCGGCTACGTCGGCCAGCTCTCCAGCGCGGGCGAGAACTACCGCGTGCGCGACGAGATCGTCACGCAGGGGCTCGCCTACGGACTGTCTCGGTCCGCCGCCCGGCGCCGCGCGGACGAGATGCTGGACCTGCTCGACCTCCGGCCGATGGCGCTGCGCCACCCGGGCAGCCTCTCCGGTGGCCAGCGGCGGCGGCTGGACATCGCGATCGGCCTGGTGCACCGGCCGGAGCTGCTGTTCCTGGACGAGCCCTCGACCGGCCTGGACCCGCACAACCGGGCCAACGTGTGGGAGCACGTGCTGCGGCTGCGGGAGCAGTACGGCACCACGATCGTGCTCACCACGCACTACCTGGAGGAGGCCGACACGATGGCCGAACGGGTGGTGATCATCGACAACGGCCGGATCATCGCCGACGGCACGGCCGGTGGGCTCAAGAGCGAGCTGGCCGGGGACAGCCTCGAAGTCACCACGGCGACGGAGGCCGACGCGCTGCGAGCTGCCGACGTCGGGGTGTTCTTCGGTGATGTGACAAGGGAATCGACGACCGTGCGGGTCCGGGTGACCCGCGCGGACACCGCGTTGCCGGAGTTCCTGCGCGTGCTCGGCGAGAAGGACGTGCGGGCGGTGACGGCGACCTCGGCCCGTCCGACGCTGGACGACGTGTTCCTGGCGCTGACCGGGCGCAGCCTGCGCGAGGACGAGGTGGCGGCATGAAGAAACTGTTGTGGGACACCAGGACCGTGTTCCTGCGCGAGCTGATGCCCACGTTGCGGGCGCCCAGCTCGCTGATCTGGACGATGGGCCAGCCGCTGCTGTTCCTGATCCTGTTCGGGTCGCTGCTGGCCGGTTCGCAGGGCGGGGTCTCGCCGTGGCAGTGGTTCGTCCCGGGAATCCTGATCATGATGTGCCTGTCCGGGCCGATGATGTCCGGCTACACGTTGCTGACCGAGCTGATGAGCGGGTCCTTCGAACGCATCCTGGTCAGCCCGATCGACCGCTCCGCGCTGCTGTTCGGCCGCACGCTCAAGGAGTTCCTGCTGTTGCTCGTGCAGGCACTGCTGATCATCGCGGTGGCCACGCCACTGGGGTTCGAGCTGTTCCCGCTCGGCGTGCTGGCGGGGCTGATCCTGTTGGTGGTGTTCGGTTCCGGGCTGATCGCGCTGTCCTACGTGCTGGCGATCGCGTCGCGGCCGAGCGGGGAGCTGTTCTACGGCGTCACCCAGATGGTCATGTTCCCGGTGCTGCTGCTGTCGGGTGTGCTGTTGCCGGTGCAGTCCGGGCCGGACTGGCTGCGGGTGATCGCGTCGCTGAACCCGGTGTCCTACCTCGTCGACGCCGAACGGGCGTTGTTCGCCGGGAACTTCGCCGAGCCCGCCGTGCTGCACGGGGCGGTGACCGCCTTCGGTTTCGCCGCGGTCGGGCTGTTCTTCGGGACCCGGGCCATGCGCAAGGGGATATGAGCGACGACACGCGGTATCTGGGGATGAGTTGCGGAGGAGACCACTAGATGTAGTATTCCCCGCGTCGATGGTTCGCGGTCCCCAACGGGGCGGCGAGGCAACAGGGAACCCGGTGCGACTCCGGGACTGCCCCGCAGCGGTGAGTGGGAACGAACGCCGTCATGAGCACTGGGCCGCGGCCCGGGAAGCGACGGCAAGTAGGACGGCCGGTTCTCCGGTGAGTGCCCACGAGTCCGAAGACCTGCCGTCGATGGGTGCGCCGACCGGCGCGCCCGGATCCGTGGCCTCGCGGGAGGGCCGAGCGGACGACCGTCAGCCCTGCACGGGCTCGGGTCGGCCCTCTCCCCCGCGCGGCCTTCCCAGCGAACGAGGAGAGCGCCGTGCACACCGCCCCGGCCCGTCCAGGCATACCCGGCTGTTCTGCCTCGCCCCTCACTGTGGCGCTCTTCTAGTCGTCACCGGGGTAGGCCGGTCTTCAAGACCCCCGAACCCCCTCCCGCAGCGTCTTCAACCGCCCCCAACCCCGCGCGGGGTGTGTAGCGGTTAGCGACCTCTGGGACGGGGGTGCGGCGTACTTGAAGACCGGCGGACCCCGGCGTTTCGTTCGACCTCCCAACGGGTTTCGCTTGCCGACGCTGCTGTCCGGGCGCTCGGCGGGTGGCGCCTGCCCTCATCCCGGCGACCTTTCTGGAGTTCCTTCTGTGACCGTGCATTCGACGGAGCCCGTCACACAGTCCGCTGTGTCCCCCGTCGCGGTGATCCGCCGCGACGGCACCTCCTCCCCCTTCGACTCCACCAAGATCTCCGTCGCGGTGACCAAGGCGTTCCTGGAGGTCGAGGGCCGCGACGCGGGGACCTCCACCCGCGTCCACGAGCTGATCGGCGAGCTGACCCTCCAGGTGGAGACCGCGCTGCTGCGGCACAGCGGACCCGACAACCCCCTGCACATCGAGCAGATCCAGGACCAGGTGGAGCTGGCGCTGATGCGCGGCGGCCACCACAAGGTCGCCCGCGCCTACGTGCTCTACCGCGAGGAGCACGCCAAAGCCCGTTCGCGGCAGCCCGTCGCGGCGAAGCCGGTCGCCCCGGCCTTCTCCGTGCGCCACCCCGACGGCCGCACCGAACCGCTGGACACCGACCGCCTCGCGCTGGTGATCTCCGAGGCGTGCGCGGGCCTGGAGGCGGTGTCGGCCGACGCGGTGCTGGCCGAGACGCTGCGCAACCTCTACGACGGCATCACCATCGCCGAGCTGGCCATCGCGCCGGTGATGGCCGCGCGCACCATGGTCGAGACCGACCCCAACTACTCCTTCGTCAGCGCGCGCCTGTTGCAGGACAAGCTGCGCAGGGAGGCGCTGGAGTTCGTCTACGGCGGTTCGCAGCAGGCCAGCCACGCCGAGATGGACCAGCGGTACCCGGCGTACTTCGCCGAGTTCGTGCACCGGGGCATCGCGCTGGGCCAGCTCGACCCGGAGCTGGCGAACTTCGACCTGGAGCGGCTGGGCGCGGCGCTGGTGCCGGACCGCGACCTGCGGTTCCAGTTCCTCGGGATGCAGACGCTCTACGACCGCTACCTGCTGCACAGCGACCAGCACCGCTACGAGCTGCCGCAGGCGTTCTTCATGCGCGTGGCGATGGGCCTGTCGCTGCTGGAGGACGAGCGCGAGGCGCGGGCGGTCGAGTTCTACGACCTGATCTCCACCTTCGACTTCATGTGCTCCACGCCGACGCTGTTCAACGCGGGCACCACCCGCCCGCAGCTGTCCTCGTGCTTCCTCACCACGGTCGCCGACGACCTGGAGGGGATCTTCCACGGCATCAGCAACAACGCGCTGCTGTCGAAGTACGCGGGCGGCCTCGGCAACGACTGGACCCCGGTCCGCGGTATCGGCGCGCACATCAAGGGCACCAACGGCCAGTCGCAGGGCGTGGTCCCGTTCCTGAAGATCGCCAACGACACGGCTGTAGCGGTGAACCAGTGCTTCGCGCCGGACACCCCCGTCTACACCGCGGACGGCACCAAGGAGATCCAGGACATCCAGGTCGGTGATCTCGTCCTGGGGTTGAGCGGCAACTACCGCGAAGTGACCGGTGTGCTCGCCTATGACCAGACCGAGCCGATGGTCGAGGTCAACATCAAGCACTCGGTCGAGAAGTTGAAGGTCACTGCGGGGCACCCGTTCTACGCGATCCAGAACGTGCCACTCGGGCAGGAGGGCAAGCGGACGCTCAAGTGGCTCGCGGAGGACAAGGTCCGGCCCGAGTGGGTGGAAGCGGGCAAGCTCCAGAAGGGTGACTACGTCGCCCAGGTCGTTCCGAAGGAGGTCGTGCCGGTCGCGGGCTTCAGCGAGGACGACGCGAGGCTCTACGGCATCCTGCTCGGTGACGGACACCTCTCCAAGGACGGCTGGCAGTGGGGAGTCTCTGGTAACCCTGAGCTGGACGTGCACCTCGACTTCGTGCGGACGTATCTCACCGAGCGCGGCATCCACTTCTGGGAGTCCGGTCGCGACGACACATATCTCCAGATCCACTGGGCGTCCGGCCGACTCACGGGAGCGGGAGAGGCAACACTTCCCTTCACCAAGGCCGATCTCTACGACGAAAGCGGCAACAAGCGCATCGCTCGTCGGTTCACCCACCTGCCGCACACGCAGACTCGTGCGCTGCTGCGTGGTTTGTTGGAAACCGACGGTGGAGTCTCTCGTGGGGTGGAGATCTACTTCACCACGACCTCCCGTCCGCTGGCTGCGGGCATTCGGTACCAGCTGCTGCGCCTGAGCGTGCCGTCGGCCGGTCAGTACCGTGAGCGCGAGCAGGACCACACCGGACGGCGTTCGGACGGCACGGAGATCACGTTCTCCGGCGTCGTGAAGGCGTTCGACATTCGGGTTCCCGCGGTTCCAGGGCTGGCGGAGCTGGTCGGGTGCCGTCCCCTCACCAAGCGGAACTGGATCGAGCACGCCGGAATGGTGTTCTCCCGTGTCCGCGACGTTCAGGCCACGGATGTCATTCCGACAGTCTTCGACCTCAAAGTCGAGACTGACGAGTCCTACATGACGGCCGCCGGGCTCGTGCACAACGGAGGAAAACGCAAGGGCGCGGTCTGCGCGTACCTGGAAACCTGGCACATCGACGTCGAGGAGTTCCTCGACCTGCGCAAGAACACCGGCGACGACCGGCGCCGCACGCACGACATGAACACCGCGAACTGGGTTCCGGACGAGTTCATGCGCCGCGTGCGCGCCGACGGGGACTGGACGCTGTTCTCCCCCGACGAGGTGCCGGACCTGCACGACTCCTACGGGCCGGAGTTCACCGAGCGCTACCGCGCCTACGAGCTGGCCGCCTCGCACGGGGAGGTCCGGGTCTTCCGCACGGTCAAGGCGAAGGACCTGTGGCGGCGCATGCTGACCATGCTCTTCGAGACCGGGCACCCGTGGATCACCTTCAAGGACCCGTGCAACCTGCGTTCGCCGCAGCAGCACTCCGGTGTCGTGCACTCCTCGAACCTGTGCACCGAGATCACGCTCAACACCACGGTCGATGAGGTCGCGGTGTGCAACCTCGGCTCGGTGAACCTGGCGCAGCACGTGGGCCCGGACGGCATCGACCACGCGCGCCTTGAGAAAACCGTGCGCACGGCGGTTCGCATGTTGGACAACGTGATCGACGTGAACTTCTACACGATCCCCGAGGCCAAGCGCTCCAACATGCGCCACCGCCCGGTCGGCCTGGGCCTGATGGGTTTCCAGGACGCGCTGTTCACGCTGCGCGTGCCGATGGCCTCCGAGGCGGCCGTGGAGTTCGCCGACCGCAGCATGGAGGAGATCAGCTACTACGCGATCTCCGCCTCCGCGGAGCTAGCCGCCGATCGCGGAAAGTACGAGACCTTCGAGGGTTCCTTGTGGAGCAAGGGAATCCTGCCGATCGACTCGGTGGAGCTGCTGGCCGGGGCGCGCGGTGCGGACCTCGACCTGGACCGTTCGTCCACATTGGACTGGGCGGCGCTGCGGGCGCGCGTGGTCGAGGTCGGCATGCGCAACTCCAACGTCATGGCGATCGCGCCGACCGCGACCATCGCCAACATCACCGGTGTCGGCCAGTCCATCGAACCGCTCTACCGCAACCTCTACGTGAAGTCGAACATGTCCGGCGACTTCACCGTGGTGAACCCGGCGCTGGTCCGCGAGCTCAAGGAACTGGGCCTGTGGGACGAGGTGATGATCGGCGACCTGAAGTACTTCGACGGCAGCCTCGGCGCCATCGACCGCATCCCCGCGGAGGTCAAGGCCCTCTACGCCACCGCGTTCGAGCTGGACAGCCGCTGGCTGATCGAGTCCGCGGCGCGCAGGCAGAAGTGGATCGACCAGGCGCAGTCGCTCAACCTCTACATCGCCGCGCCGAGCGGCCGCAAGCTCGACGAGCTCTACCAGCACGCGTGGCTGCGCGGCCTGAAGACGACCTACTACCTGCGCTCGCAGAGCGCGACGCACGTGGAGAAGAGCACGCTGCGCGGCACCGACGGCAAGCTCAACGCCGTCTCCCCCGTCGTGCCCGACCCCGAGCCCGGTGTGGCGTGCTCCATCACCGACCCCGACTGCGAAGCCTGCCAGTAACCCTCCACAAAGGACTCAACTCACCGTGACGAACACCGAAATCGCCAGCGGACTCGGCGAGATCAACCGCGAGGGCGGGCGGGTCAGCGTCGACGACAAGCGGATGATCAACTGCCGCGCCGACGTGAACCAGCTGCTGCCGCTGAAGTACCACTGGGCGTGGGAGAAGTACCTGGCGGGCTGCAACAACCACTGGATGCCGACCGAGGTGTCCATGCAGGCCGACATCGCGCTGTGGAAGTCCCCCAACGGCCTCACCGAGGACGAGCGGCGTGCGCTCAAGCGCAACCTCGGCTTCTTCGCCGCGTCGGAGTCGTTGGTGGCCAACAACATCGTGTTGGCCGTCTACCGCAACCTGACCAACCCCGAGTGCCGCCAGTACCTGTTGCGGCAGGCGTTCGAGGAGGCGGTGCACACCCACACCTTCCAGTACATCGTGGAGAGCCTCGGCCTGGACGAGGGCGAGCTGTTCAACATGTACCGCGAGGTCCCGTCGATCACCGACAAGGCCGCGTGGGCGCTGGCCTACACCCAGCACCTGGAGGATCCGGACTTCCGCACCGGCACGCCCGAGACCGACCAGGCTTTCCTGCGCGACCTCATCGCCTTCTACGTGGTGTTCGAGGGCATGTGGTTCTACACCGGGTTCGCCCAGATCCTCTCGCTGGGCAGGCGCAACAAGATGGTCGGCATCGCCGAGCAGTACCAGTACATCCTGCGCGACGAGTCGATCCACCTGAACTTCGGCATCGACGCGATCAACCAGATCAAGATCGAGAACCCGCACCTGTGGAGCCCCGGGTTCCAGGCGGAGGTCCGCACCATGCTGGCCGAGGCGTGTGAGCTGGAGGTGGCCTACGGCCGCGACACCATGCCGCGCGGGCTGCTCGGGCTCAACGCGGACCTGTGCGAGCAGTACATGCATTTCATCACCAACCGCCGCTGCGCCCAGATCGGCTTGGCGCCGGTGTTCGCGGAGACGGAGAACCCGTTCCCGTGGATGTCGGAGATGATGGATCTGAAGAAGGAGAAGAACTTCTTCGAGACCCGGGTGATCGAGTACCAGTCCGGCGGCGCCCTCGACTGGGACTAGCGGTTGTGCCGTGGTGGCCCCGAACCCTCCCACGGGGCCACCACGGTGAAAACTGGTGCGATGCGAGCAGCGGAGGGCGAAGTACTGCATTTCTCCGAGGACCCGGACATCTCGCGGTTCGTGCCGCATGTGGCCGCGACCGCGCGCCAGCCGGAGGCGTACGTGTGGGCTGTCGACGCCGCGCGGTCACCGGACCACAAGGCCCTGCTCGCCGCCCAGTGATCCCTCGCCCACCACGCCGCGGGCGAGCACGGCGCGATGTCCGTCGTCTACGACCGCCTCCGCGCTTAGGACTCACAACGGGCAATCAGAGCCCCGCAAACCCCGTCACGAGCACGAAACTCCACTAACCCCTAAGCCGCACCCTGCAAACCATCCAAGCACTCCGCACACCAAGTAAACTCTCGCCCATGCATCACATCCGCCCGTTCACCCCATCCCCCGCGGGCGCCGTCTAGAGAACCCCGTTTCGTACTCATAACGGGAAAAAGAGCGCTCCAAAAACCCGACAAGAGTACGAAACGGGTTCTTCGGCGACCTCGGGGTGGGATGAGGGGGTGTGGGGGGTGGTGTGATCGGAGGGGTTGGGGGCGTGAATTCCCGGGAGCGGCAAAGCATTTCGCGAGTGGGCGACACGCGGGTTGCACCTCGGTTTCATTCCCGATGACACATCACCCGAAGCGATACAGTCGAGGGCGACGTCGAGCCTTGGGGACCGGATGTACATCTCGCGGGTCAGGCTGAACAACATCCGGGGGTTCCACGACTCCCGGCAGGTCGACCTGGAGCTGACGCGGCCGGACGGGACGCACGCCGGGTGGACGGTGATCGCCGGGCGCAACGGCTCGGGGAAGACCTCGTTGCTGCGGGCGATCGCGCTGGCGGTGAGCGGGCCCGCGGTGTCGCGGAACCTGGTGCCGGACTTCGAGAACTGGATCACCTCGGGGCGCGACACCGCGAACGCGCGGGTGCAGCTGGCCTTCGACCCGGACGTGGACCGGCTGATCGGGCAGGGCCGCACACCGAAGAACGAGTTCTGGGTGGGGCTGGCCTGGACCCCGCCGGAGAAGGACACGCAGGTCCACCGCGCGAGCGTGCAGCCGTCGCTGCACGAGGCGATCCCGGAGCGGCAGCGGGCGATGCCGCGGCGGGGGCCGTGGCAGGACAACCCGACCGGCTGGTTCTGCGCGGCCTATGGCCCGTTCCGCAGGCTCGCGGGTGGGGCGAGCGAAGCGCAGCGGTTGATGCTCAGCCCCGGCCCGGTCGCCCGCCTGGCCAGCCTGTTCCACGAGGACGCCTCGCTGTCGGAGGGCGTGAGCTGGCTGATCGAACAGCACCTGCGGTCGCTGGAGCGCCGCCCGGGTGCGCGGGAGCTCAAGAACACGGCGCTGCGGGTGCTCGCCGACGGGCTGCTGCCGGACTCCTACCGGATCGAGGGCGTGGACTCCGAAGGCCTGTGGGTCGTGCGCGGCGGGCACAGGTTCCCGTTGCGGGAGATGAGCGACGGCTACCGCACCGTCGCCGCGCTGGTGGTGGACCTGCTCAAGCAGATCCACGAAGCCTTCGGCAGCCTCCCGGTGGAGGGCGAGAACCCGGTGATCACCGTCCCGGGCGTGGTGATCATCGACGAGGTGGACGCGCACCTGCACGTCTCCTGGCAGAAGCGGATCGGCGGCTGGCTCAAGGAGCACTTCCCGAACATCCAGTTCATCGTGACCACGCACAGCCCCTACGTGTGCCAGGCCGCAGACGAGGGCGGGCTGATCCGCCTGCCCGGCCCGGACGGCGAGGACCCGCCGCTGGTGGTGGACCAGGACCTCTACGAGCGGATCGTCTTCGGCAGCGGCGACGACGCGGTGCTCTCGGAGCTCTTCGGCCTGGACACCCCGTACTCCGAGCGCGCGCAGCAGCTGCGCCGCGAACTCGTCGAGCTGGAGGTCGGGGTGCTCGCCGGGGAGATCAGCGAGGCCGCGAAGTACCGCTACCAGCAGCTCAAGGACCTGCTGACCAGCTCCCCGGTGGCCAGGGTGGACGAGGTCGCGGCGCGGTTGCGCCACGGCTGGTCCGAGGAATGATCCGGCTCGCCCGCGCCCAGCTGCCCGAGGAGGTCGCCGGGCGGCTCGCGGCGCTGACCGAACGCCTGCGCATCGCCCCGCGCGGCAGCCGCACCGCGCACGCGCGCAGGCTGTGGCGGGCCAACCCCGACCGCAAGGCGCTGCGGTCCGCGCTGGCCGGGATGGCGCCGGGGCGGCAGCACTGCATGTACTGCGGCGACAACCAGGGCACCGACATCGATCACCACGAACCGTTGTCGCGCAACCCTTTGCGGACCTTCGACTGGCTCAACCACCTGCTCGCGTGCTCGACCTGCAACAGCCACGAGAAGCGCGACCGGTTCCCGCTGGCCGCCGACGGCACCCCGCTGCTGATCGACCCGACCGTGGAGGACCCGTTCGAGCACCTGGTGCTGGCGCTGTCGCTGGGCGAGTACTACCCGTTGACCGCGAAGGGCCGCGCGACGATCGAGGTGTGCGGGCTCAACCGCCCCCTGCTGACGCGCGGCCGCGTCCAGGCGCAGCGCGTGGTCGTGTACTGCCTGCGCGAGTGGAGCCGGGCCCGTGACGCGGCGTCACGAACGCGGGCGGTGCTGACGGTGCGGGAGCAGCCGTTCGCCGACGTGTGCCAGTCGATGCTGCGCCAGGCGGTGCTGTCCAACGCCGATCTGCTGTTCTCCGACTCCCCCGGCTTGGTAGAACTGCTCCGCAGGCCCTCGCTGCGCGCCGCCCTGCTCGCCTGACCTGCGGTAACAAAAAAGTCCCCAAATCCAGGGTCGGCGTGTCGATCCGCCCCGCCACCGATCGACGCTCGGGTAGAAAGCACGAACACCCCTTCAGGACGGAGACAGGCGATGCGTTTCATGGTGCTGGTCAAGGCCACCAAGGACTCCGAGGCCGGCGTGATGCCGACCGTCGAGGAGCTCAACGCCATGGGCAAGTTCAACTCCGAGCTCGTCGAGGCCGGCGTCATGCTCGCCGGTGACGGCCTGCAGCCCAGCTCCGAGGGGGCCAGGGTGCGCTTCGAGAACGACAAGCGCAGCGTCATCGACGGCCCCTTCGCCGAGACCAAGGAGCTGATCGCCGGGTTCTGGATCATCGACGTGAAGTCGCTGGAAGAGGCGGTCGCGTGGGTGAAGCGGGTCCCGTTCAACAGCCCCGAGGCCACCGAGATCGAGATCCGCAGGGTCACCGAGGCCGCCGACTTCGCCGCGGTGATGACCCCGGAGATGCAGGCCCAGGAGGACCGCCTGCGCGAGAAGGTCGAGCAGCAGGCGGCCGAGCGCCCCTGACCCGGTGTCGAGGACCCCGGCGTCAGTCGTTGGGGCAGAAGAGGTCCGCGGTGTTGCCGTCGGGGTCCTCGACGACCGCGTACCGCTGGCCCCAGAACGCGTCCCAGGGCTCGCGGTGCCCGTGGTAGCCCAGGCCGACCAGCTTCGCGTACACCGCGTCGACCTCGGCCGGGCTCCCGCACTTGAACGCCAACGACATCCGGATCGGCCCGCTCGGGTGCACGTAGTCCGGCTCGAACGAGCGGACCGTCTCCACGGTGTCCCACGCCAGCCGCATCCCGCCGGGCAGCGCCACCTCCACGTGCGGCTGCTCGTCGGCCCCGGCCGGGATGTCCAGCCCGAGGTGCCGGTAGAAGGCCAGCGACTTCCCCATGTCGGCGACGACCATGCCCACGAGGTCCAGTTGCACGTTCATAGCTCTCCGTTCTCCGAGTGCGACCACGCTAACCACGGCCGCCGGACGGGAGCTTGAACAAACCGGACATCAGTCCAGCCTCTCGGTGTCCAGCCCCAGGTCCTCGCGCAGCTCCCGCCGCAGCGCCCGGTACTCCCGCTGCGCTTCGTCCCACAGCTGCTTCTGCTCCGCCCCGAACTTCGAAGCCAGCAACGCGGTCGACAGATCCGAGCGGCGGATCATCGACTCCCGGAGCACGGACCGGATCTTCTCCGGCGCGTGCACGTTCACGCCACCGAGGGAGTTGCGGGCCTGCGTGGTCACCGCACGCAGCTCGGTCGCCACGTCATCGGCGATGACTTTCTTTTCCCGCAAGGACTTCCGCGCCTGGTAGAGCACCCAGTCGAAGGCTTCGATCGCGCCGACAAGCTCCGCGTACGCCTGGGAACGGGCCTCGTAGCGGCGGGCCTCGCGTTCGCGTTCCCAACGCCGGTCCTCACGCTCGACCTCGCGACGCCACCGCCGGTCCTCCCGCCAGCCACCGATGAACTGCGCGCCGAGAGCACCGACGAGACCGAGCAGACCGACGACGATGGGCACCCACAACGGAACCGACGACATGATCGCAACCTAACGGACGGCGTACAGCACGATCCCGACGACCACCACCGCCACACCGCTCAGCACCGAAGCCAGCGGCAACGTGCACGCCAGCACAACGCAGCCGACGAAGCCCACGACCGGCACGACCCGCCGCCCCAACGTGAACGCCGACGCGTTCGCGATCGCGTAGTACAGCAACACCCCGAACGACGAAAACCCGATCACCCCACGCAAATCCGCGAATCCCGCGGCGAGCGCCACAACACAACCCACCACGAGCTCGGCGCGGTGCGGCACGGAGAACCGGGGGTGCACCACCGCCAGGGCGCCCGGCAAATGTCGATCACGAGCCATCGCCAGCACCGTCCGCGACACCCCGAGGACCAACGCCAGCAACGCCCCGAGCGCGGCCAGCGAAGCCCCCACGGTCACCACCGGCGCCAAACCCGGCATCCCCGCCGCGACCACCACATCCACCAGCGGCGCCTTCGACTCCGCCAACCGCGCCGGACCGAGCACGGACAACACCGTCACCGCCACCGCGGCATACACGAACAGCGTGATC
The DNA here is from genome assembly GCF_024213555.1 of Allokutzneria sp. A3M-2-11 16. Taxonomy (GTDB): domain Bacteria; phylum Actinomycetota; class Actinomycetes; order Mycobacteriales; family Pseudonocardiaceae; genus Allokutzneria. Next base: position 240,276 of record NZ_JANAVO010000005.1, read on the forward strand.
ATCAACGCGAGGAAGATCGCCCGCGGAATGGTCCGAACCGGGTCCCGGACCTCCTCGCCCAACGTCGCCACCCGCGCATAACCGGCGAAGGCGAAGAACAGCAGCCCCGCCGCCTCCAGCACGCCGAAGCCGCCCGTCACGCCCAGATTCCCCAACGCGACGGCGGAACTGCCGAGCCCGGTCACCACCACGACGGCCAACACGACCAACACCACCGCGACGATCACCCGCGCGGCCTTCTTCACGCCCACGTAGTTCAGCGCCGTCAGCACCACCACCGCGGCCACCGCCACGACGTGCGCTTGCGAAGGCCACACGTGCAACCCGACCGTCAACGCCATCGCCGCGCACGACGCCGTCTTGCCCACGACGAACGACCACCCGGCGAGGTAACCCCAGAACGGGCCGAGCCGCTCACGCCCGTAGACGTAGGTCCCACCCGACGTCGGATACAGAGCGGCCAGCCGCGCCGACGACGTCGCGTTGCAGTACGCCACCACCGCCGCGATCCCCAAACCGACCAGCAACCCCGACCCGGCCGCCGCCGCGGCGGGAGCGAAAGCGCCGAAGACCCCGGCGCCGATCATCGCGCCGAGGCCCACCAGCACCGCGTCACCCAGACCGAGCCCGCGACGCAGCTCCGTCACTTCTTCGGCATCCACGCCGTCACATCGACCCGGCTGGTGTTGCCCAGATCGAGCTTGGTCTTCGGATCGACCTTCTGCCCCGGCATGCCCTCCAACGGAGCGATCTCCAACGCCGTCGCCGTGTACGGCACCCGATCGATATCGGTCACCGTGTTGCGCCACGACAAATGCGCCACCAGCCGCTCAGCGGGCCTGATCGTCAACGGCTTCGCACCCGGATCGTCGGTGGCGCTGTGCCCCACCGTCAGATCGAGCAGGTTCCCCTCCGCGTCGAAGAACTTGATCGCGGGATACCCGTTGACCTCAAACGGTTTGCCACCGCAGTTCGCCAGCTCCAATCCCATCTGTCGGAACCCCAACGCCGCGTCCACGATGCCCGTCGTGACCTTCAAGCACGGATCGGGAACAGGCGGGGGAGGTGGCGGCACAGGCGCGGACGTACACGCGTTCAGCAACAGCACCACGGCGACCAATGCAACTCTCACGTAGTGGACATTGCCATGCCCGCCACCCGCTAACCCAGTTCTTCACGGAACGTTCACGACCTTTCCCCGCCTGCGGTAAGCAGCGGCCTTCACCCGGTTCTGGCACGCCACCCCGCAGAACCGCTTCGTCCGGCCCTGACTGGTGTCGATGAACACGCGATCACAGCGCGGCGCCTCGCAACACCCGAGCCGCTGCGCGGAGTCATCCCCCAGCACCGCGGCGAACGCCACCGCCAGCCCAGCCGTCCACTTCCGCACGAAGTCCGCGCCGGGCGCGTGGAACGTCAGGTGCCACGCCTCATCACCTTCGCGCCGCAGACGCGGCCGGGCATCGCTGTCCGCCAGCAGGCGGTTGAGCACACCCGCCGCCCCATCATGATCATCACTGATCAGCGCCACGATCACCGCGCGCAGGTCCACCGCCAGCCCGGCCAGCCGCTCGACCTCCTCCGCGCTCAGGTACGCGGGCATTCCCCCGCGGTTCTCGCCGGTCAGCGCGTTGACGAGATCGACGGCGGTCTCCAGCCGAAGCGCGTGGTGGCTGTTGCCGATGTCCATGCCGAACCCCTCCGTCACTGGCTCACGGCGCTTGACCGGTGACGCCCGTCCGGGCTAACGTCACCACCTCAACATATCCAAGCAGTGACGCAAAGGGCAACGCCATGACCACCGAGGCGATCACGGACTGGGCCCGCGGCTGGGCCGCCCTCCGCGAACTCCCCGAAATCCGGCCCACCTTCGCCGCCGCCATCGCCGTCCGGGTCGGCCGCGGCGGACGCACCGTCGAATACATCGTCACCACCCCCGGCCTCGACCCGGAATGGCTCCGCACCGCCATCCTCGACGATGCTCGATCCCGCGAGCGGATCTTCGGCGAAGACGGCGGCACACCCGCCCATGACTGGGTCACCATCCCGCTCACCGACGACCAGCCCGAGGAACCACCACCCGGCTTCGACTGGGCACGACCCGACGTGGAATGGCTGATGGCCCACGAACCCACCACCACAGCCCCACTCCCGCCCATCGAGGGCTACACCTTCGCCACCGAACACCTGCCCAGCGGCGCGGTCCGGATCACCTGCCAGTCCACAAAGGACGGACAGGAAGCCGGAGTGGCCTCCATGATCGTCCGCTGCGGAACCGGCGTCATCGACGGCGTCGAAGTCTCCGAGGAACACCGCCGCAAGGGCCTCGCCTCACGACTCATGAACCACCTGCATTCCCTTGCCGCAGAACAGCAAGCCACGAAGCTGCTGCTCATCGCCAGCCCCATGGGCAAACACCTCTACGAATCCCTCGGCTGGCGCGTCATCACCCGCGTCCTCGTCGCGACGGTCGTGTGAAGCCACACCATTCAGGCAATACAGCCTCACACGACCGCCAACGCACCTACAGCCGCGCGCGAACCTTCCTCGCCGCGGCAACCATGTGCCTCAACGCGGACTCGACCTCGGCATAACCCCGCGTCTTCAAACCACAGTCAGGATTCACCCACAACCGCTCCGCCGGAATCACCCGCACGGCAGCGCGCAGCGACTCCACGATCTCGTCCTCGCCCGGCACCCGCGGCGAATGGATGTCATAGACACCAGGCCCGACACCCCGGCCGAACCCGACCGCACGCAGATCGCCGAGCACCTCCATCTTCGACCGCGCCGCCTCGATCGTCGTCACATCCGCGTCCAAACCGTCGATCGCGGAGATCACGTCACCGAACTCCGAATAACACAGGTGCGTGTGGATCTGCGTGCTCTCCGCCGCCCCGGCCGTCGCCAACCGGAACGACTCCAACGCCCAAGCCAGATACCCCGCACGATCCCGCTCCCGCAACGGAAGCAGCTCACGCAACGCGGGCTCATCCACCTGCACCACACCGATCCCCGCCGCCTCCAGGTCACGGACCTCATCCCGCAACGCCAACGCCACCTGGCGCGCGGTCACCCCGAGCGGCTGGTCATCACGCACGAACGACCACGCCAGAATCGTCGTCGGACCCGTCAACATCCCCTTCACCGGCCGGTGCGACCGCGACTGCGCATAAGCCGCCCACTCCACCGTCATCGGCTCCGGCCGCGACACATCACCGAACAGAATCGGCGGACGCACGCACCGAGAACCGTACGACTGCACCCAACCGAACTCCGTCGCCGCGAAACCCTCAAGCAACTCGGCGAAGTACTGCACCATGTCGTTGCGCTCAGGCTCACCGTGCACCAGGACATCCAAACCAATGGACTCCTGAAGCCGAACCACACGCTCGATCTCCGCACGCATCAAACGCCGATACTCATTCGGACCGAGCCGCCCCGCCCGGAAATCCGCACGCGCCTGACGAATCGCACCAGTCTGCGGGAACGAACCGATCGTCGTAGTCGCCAACGGCGGCAACTCCAACCGCTCCTGCTGCGCCTTCGCCCGCGTCGCATAATCAGCCCGCCGCGAATGCTCCGGCCGCAACGCCTCCAAACGCGCACGAACGCGCGCATCGCGAGGACGCGGCGACACCTCCGGCACCTCACCGATCACCTCAGCGCCCTCGCGCAACACACGACCGAGCAGCACGACCTCCGCCAGCTTCTGCCGCGCGAAAGCCAACCGCGCCCGCACATCCGGATCGAGATCCGGCTCCGCCTCGACGTCATAAGGAACATGCAGCAGCGAACACGACGTCGACACCTCCACGCGCTTCGCCGAGCCCAGCAACGTCGCGCACTTCGCCAACGCACCAGAGAGATCCGTCCGCCACACATTGCGACCGTCCACCACACCGGCCACAACCGTCTTGTCCCGCAACGCCGTCACCGAGGCGATGCCATCAAGACCACCAGCGACGAGGTCAACCGCAATCGCCTCCACCGCACTCTCCGCGAGCACCGGCAACGCCGCCCCCAGAGAGCCGAAGTACGACGCCACAAGCACCTTCGGCCGATTCGACAACCTGCCCAACCGGTCATACGCCGCAGAAAGCGCCGCCAGCTCGACTGGACTCCGATCAGCGCAGAACGCGGGCTCATCCAACTGAACCCACTCCACACCCGCATCCGCCAACGACGCCAACAACCGCTCATACGCGTCAAGCAGTGAATCGAGCAAACTCAGCGGCGCGAAACCCTCCCGCGACGCCTTCGACAACAACAAGAACGTCACCGGCCCGAGCACCACCGGCCGCGTCGTCACCCCGAGCGCCAACGCCTCCCGGTACTCCCGCAACGGCTTGTCGTCCGCCACCGAGAACACCGTGTCCGGCCCCAACTCCGGCACCAAGTAGTGGTAGTTCGTATCGAACCACTTGGTCATCTCCAACGGCGGCACCACGTCGTTGCCCCGCGCCATCGCGAAATAGGTGTCCACATCGGACAGACCAAGCTCCCGGTACCGCGCCGGAACGGCACCCAGCATCACCGCGGTATCGAGCACCTGGTCGTAATAGGAGAACGTGTTGCCAGGAAGGGAATCCAGACCCGACGCGGCCAACTCCGCCCACGTCCTCGCGCGCAACTCCGCCGCGACGGACTCCAGTGTCCCCACCGAACTCCGACCGGCCCAGTAATCCTCAAGCGCCCGCTTCAGCTCACGTCGCGGACCGATCCGCGGATAGCCGAGCACCGTGCTTCCAACGTTCAAAGCTCTCTCCTCGCGAGCCCGCGCTGACGAGCCACAACGACTCACGAGCGCGCGAGGACAGGCGCCATCACGGCGCCGCCGTCCGCACAGGCCACCCGCGAGGCCGTAGGACCCACGCACACCGTCGGTGCGCGTACCGGTGGCAGGTCTTCGGACTCACGGGCAACTCCGGCTCAACACCGGCACTCCTACTGACCGTCGCTTCCCAGGCCCTCGCGGACCCAGTGCTCATGACGGCGGTCGTTCCCGTTCACCGCTGCGGGGCAGTCCCGGATTCCCACCGGGTTCCCTCTTGCGACGACCGCCCTGGACGGACGGCCGAACCACCAGCGACGCCGACACTAGCGGACCGCGAGCCCGAGTTCACCCTCCCCGAGCCACGCGAAGCACCGGTCGACCGACGACCTGTCGACCTCCTCCAGCCGATCCGGGCTCCACCGCGGGTTCCGGTCCTTGTCGATGATCGCCGCCCGAATCCCCTCGACCAGGTCCGGCTTGGCCAGCAACGCGCACGCCACCCGGTACTCGAGATCAAGGCACTCGCCCAGCCCATCGAGCACCTTCGCCACCCGCAACGCCTTCAACGTCACCTTCAACGACAGCGGAGACTTCGCCAGCAACTCCTTTGCCGCGGCCTCCCCCGCCGCCTCACCACTGGTCCGCAGCCGGTGCGCGATCTCCTCGACCGAATCCGCCGAGTAGCACGGATCGATCCACCGCCGCTCCTCCGCGAGCTGACTCGCCGGCGGCTCCTCCGCGTACTCCCGCACCGCGTCCTCGAAGCCGTCCGCCACCGCTTCGACCAGCTTGGGCAACCGCTCCGACCGCACGTAGTGATCCGCCAACCCCATGTGGATCGCGTCCGCCCCGGTCAACCGCGCCGCCGTCAGCGCCGCATGCGTACCCAGCTCGCCGGGCGCGCGGGAGAGCAGGTAGGTCCCGCCGACGTCCGGCAGGAACCCGATGCCCACCTCCGGCATCCCCACGATCGAGCGCTCCGTGACGATCCGGACGCTGCCGTGCCCGGAAACCCCGACGCCGCCACCCATCACGATCCCGTCCATGACGGCGACGTAGGGCTTCGGGAACTCCGAGATCCGGTGGTTGAGCAGGTATTCCTCCCGCCAGAACGTCTTCGGCCCGTCCTGCCCAGCCCTCGCGTGCTCGTAGATCCCGCGGATGTCACCACCCGCGCACAGCCCACGCTCCCCCGCGCCGTCGATCAGCACGCCGCGGACACCGCTGTCGCTCGCCCACTCCCCGAGCACGGCGTAGATCTCGCGCACCATCTCCGGCGTCAGCGCGTTCAGCGTCCTCGGCCGGTTGAGCGTGATCCGGCCCAGCCCACGCTCAACCCGCAACACCACGTCACCCATGCGCCAACCCTATTCGCGTCCTTGCCGCGTTGTTGTCTTGGTACTGGAGCATTGATTTCACTCGTCACTGAAGCTATCGGGCCCAGAAAGATTTACAACGCCAAGGTGAGCCCGGACCGACGTCTGCATCCGTCCACTGTGGACAAGCTCGGCGGCTGGCCGCCTCCGGCATGGAACCGAACTCCGGCCAAGCGCCCCCTGCTGCGGCCAGCCTCTCCCCCGCCTCCCTGGCATGGTTGTGGTTTTGGTCCGTTGGGTCCGTTTCACTCGACACTGAAGGAATCATGCAGAGAAAAATCGTGCGAGACGCCTCGCCGAGCGACACGACGGCGATCTGCCGCTTCGGCGAGGCGCACATCCGCTCCCACTACGCCCCGCTGATCGGCGTCGAGGCCGCGGACGCCCAGGTCCGCAACTGGTGGAACGAGACGCACATCGGCACAGCCGTGGCTTCAGGTCTGGTGGTCGTCGCCGAGGCCAGTGGAGAGATCATCGGCGTCGGCCAGCGCGGCCGACGAGGAGCCGACCACGTCGTCTACAAGCTCTACGTCCACGCCCACCACCGCGGAAGCGGCTTGGGCCCTCGGTTGCTGGACGCCCTCACCAGCCAACTGCCCGCCGACACCGATCGCCTGTACATCGAGCACTTCGTGGCCAACGAACGCGCCGGCGCGTTCTACGAGCGTGAGGGCTTCACCGTCGAACGGATCGAACCAGGCCCCACGCCCGCCCTCGGCGTGGTGTGGCGCGTCCGCACTCCCGCACACCGCGTAAACTGAGCCCATGCATCCCGCCCGCCGGTACACCCAACCTGCGGCGGCCACAACCTAGAGAACCCCGTTTCGTACTCATAACGGGAAAAAGAGCGCTCCAAAAACCCGACAAGAGTACGAAACGGGTTCTTCGGCAACCTCAGCGCGGGATGAGGGCGTGTGGGGTGAGGTGGGTAGGGCGGGGGGCCGCGGGTTAGGACCAGGTCCAGGTGTTGCGGAGATCGGCCCGCCAGTTGATCGGCTTCCCGCCACCGATCGTGGAGTGGATGGACAACCCCATCCCCAAGCCCTTGCCGAGGTACTGCGAGCGCTCGATCCGCAGCTGGAAGGGATGCCCGTTGTCGTCCCACCAGCTCTCCGTCTGGCGGACGCAGCGCACCGCTCCGTGGAACCGCGTCTGGCAGGTCGTCGGCGGCGCCCACACCTGGCGGTGCCGGAACCGGACGACACCCTGCGGCGTGGTGATCGTGCCCTCGGCGATGAGGCAGTACGCCTGCGCGGGGACCGTCCACTGTGCATAGTGCTGCTGGCCGTTGTGGCTCGGCAGCGGCCGCAGGTTCGCGCAGTCGCCGTCGCCGATCTGCTCCGAGGTCACCCGCTGCGGGTTGTAGGTCCCGGTGGACTGGTTCTCGTAGCCGTCGAGGTAGAGCCAGTCCCCGTCGCGGACGAAGTGCTCCTGCCCGTCGCCCGGTCGGTTCCAGTTCGCGGGCGAGTCCCACCTGATCACCGACTTGCCCGCGCCCTCCGGACGCCAGGCCCACTGGCTCGCGGGGGTGCCCGCGCTGTCCACGAGGAGCCCGGCGGACTTGTCGTACATCATGGAGAACTCGTCGTAGGTCTCCGCCGCAGGCCCCGGCAGGACGCTCAACACCATTGCGACGACGATGCTCGTTCTCATGGCCGCGAACCATATCGGCATATCCGGCGCCGCACCGGGTATTCGAGGACATGGCCAGTGGAACGGTCGTCGTGGGCTACGACGACTCGGAGCGAGCGCGGCGTGCGGTCCTTTGGGCGGCAAGGGAAGCGGCGAGCCGAGGACGTCGATTGCTGATCGTGCACGTGCTGCGCGAATCGATGCCCCAGCTCGTCTACGTCCCCATCACCACTCCCCTGCCCGAGATCGTCGGTGAGGAGGCGGTGCGCGCGCACGCCGAGTCCGAGCTGTCCACGCTCGTCACGGAGTGCGAAAGCCTGTGCCCGAATGTGGACGTCGAGACGTCGTTGTGCTTCGGCCATCCCACGGAAGTCCTCAGCCAGCTGGGCGCGGACGCCGAATTGGTGGTGCTCGGCCCATCCGGGCGCACAGGGCTGGCCCGCGCGCTGCTCGGGTCGACGACCGCGCACCTGGTGAAGACTTCTACGCGGCCGATCGTGGTGGTGCGCGACGGGCTCTCCGAAGGCGGGCGCGTCGTTGTCGGCGTGGACGGATCACCGACGAGCGTCAAAGCCATTGAGTTCGCGTTCGAGTTCGCCGGCCGCCGCGGTGGCGATGTGATCGCCGTACACGCGTGGTCGGATCTGCCCGTTGACGCGCTCGCTCCGGTGCGCGCGTGGGACTACAACTGGCGGCAGGTGCGCGCCGAGGCCGAAGGCATGATCGACAAGTGCCTCGAAGAGCCGCAACGCGCGCACCCGAACGTCCGCGTCGAGCGTGTTGTGTCCTTCGACGGACCTGCGCACGCGCTCTTGGAGGAGGCGAAAGACGCGGCGCTGCTTGTGGTGGGCAGTCACGGCCGTGGGGTCCTGCGGCGCGCGCTGCTCGGATCGGTCAGCCACGCGGTGCTCTACCACGCGCCGTGCACGCTCGCCGTGGTGCGCGTCGAGGACTAACGCCCGACACCATGTCCTGTAAGTCCTCCAAGCACTCCGCACACCAAGTAAACTCTCCCCATGCACTCCACCCGCCCGCTCACCCCTTCCCCCGCAGGCGTGGTCTAGAGAACCCCGTTTCGTACTCATAGCGGGAAAAAGAGCGCTCCAAAAACCCGACAAGAGTACGAAACGGGTTCTTCGGCGACCTCAGCGCGGGATGAGGGTGTGTGGGGTGAGGCGGCCCGGCTTGTGCCGTTTCGTACTCATAACGGGCTTTCGGGGCTGCCGAACCCGTTATGAGTACGAAACGGGGTTCCTGGGCTGACCAGGTGATGTTCGGGAGCCCTCCCGGGTGCCGTGGCTACGGTGCACCGCATGACTCTCCGTTGGATCGGCGTCTTCGCGCTGCTCGGTGTCGGCGTCGCGCCCACCGCACACGGGGCGGAGGTGGTCGACCGCTTCACGCTGAGCTCGGGCGCGCGGTTGCCCTACCACCACACCCACTCGCTCAACGGGGCCACCGAGCCCACGGCAGCGGTGGTCGTCGTGCACGGGACCGGACGCAACGCGCGGGGCTACTTCGACGCGACGGTCAAGGCCGCGGAGCACGCCGGAGCGCGCGGCACCCTCGTGATCGCGCCGCACTTCCAGACCTCCGACGACAAGCCCGCCAAGGGCGACGTGTACTGGACCAACGGCGACGCCACCTCGTGGAAGGACGGCGGCGACTCCGTCTCGAAGGGCGACATCAGCTCCTTCGCCGCGATGGACGAGGTCCTGGCCCGGCTCTCCGACAAGTCCCGCTTCCCGAAGCTCAACCGCATCACCGTGATCGGGCACTCCGCGGGCGGCCAGTTCGTCCAGCGCTACGCCGCGGGCAGCCCGGCAGCGACGCCTTCGACGCGGTTCGTCACCGCCAACGCCTCGTCGTACCTCTACTTCACCGCCAAGCGCCCCGCGCCGATCGGGAAGTGCCCGGAGTACGACAACTACAAGTACGGTGTGCAGCGCCTCAACCGCTACATGGCCGGCAAACCGTTGCAGCAGCAGTACACCGACCGTGCGGTGACGTATCTGCTCGGTGGCGACGACATCCACCAGAACCACAGCATCGACGACTCGTGCTCCGCGAAGGCGCAGGGCAAGCACCGCCTGGAGCGCGGCCGCAACCACTTCGCGGCGTTCCCCTCGGCCGCGCACAAGCTCGTCGTGGCTCCCGGCATCGGGCACGACCACGCGAAGCTGTTCGACTCCGACCAGGGACGAAAGGTGATCTTCGGTGACTGATCTCGGTGACCTCCGGAGCACGCACGCGGTGGCGAACCGGCGCATCCTGACCTTCGGCGTCTTCGTGCTGCTCATCGGGATCGTCGCGGCCGTGTTCGCCGCTGTGCTGGTGACCGACGGGCCCCGGCGCTGGGCGGGCAACTCCAGCGCCATCGACCAGACCATCGGCTTCTCCCTGGGCGCCGCGATCGTCGGCGTGGTCGGTGGGGTGCTGCTGCTCGTGAAGGCGCTTCGCAGCGGGCTCAACGAGGTCTTCGAGGTCTACGAGCACGGCATCGCGCGCGGCTCCCAGTCCTGGCGGTGGGAGCAGGTGATCAGCATCGACACCCACCGCGCCCCGCGCGACACCGGCGCCACGCGGTTCCTCGGCACCAACCACCGCTGCGTCGTCCGGTTCACCGATGGTGCCCGGATTCGCTTCGACGGCCTCACTGAGGAGTCCGAGCAGCTGGAACGCGTTGTGCGCCAACACTGTCCGTCTGCCGGGCCGCAGCCGCACGGCGAGCAGCGGTGGCGCCGGTTCGGTGTTGGCTGGCTCGTTGTCGGGATCGTGTTGCTGGGGGCGGTCGTGGCGATGTTCGCGCACCTGGTCGCGGACGATCCGGGGTACGGGGACGGGACGCTCGCGCTGATGTCGGTCGGTGCGATCGTCGCGTTCGCGGCGGGCGTCATGTGCATCACCACGTTCTTCATGGCTCGCCGCAAGGGATAGCGGTCCTCACGCTCGGTGCCACCACTTCCGTGGCAGTCCCGGTGAAGCGGCGTCGGGCCGTTGGGCGAGCAGCGTGCCCGCGAGGAGCGGGCCGTCGACGGCGGTGCGGTGGATCACCAGGCGCGTGCCGTCGGAGAACCGGACGACGCACCGGGACAGCCTCCGCCGCCGCGGATCCCACCGGACGTGCAGCGTCGCGACCTCGCACCACGTCCAGCTGCGGTGGCCACCGCGGGCGTGGTGGACGATCCCGTCCTCGTGGACGTCGAACCGCTCCCGCAGGCCGCCGCGGAGCACCCGGGACAGCGGCACCAACGCGAGCGGAACACCAAGCCCCGCAACGACGATCCCCAGCTCGGCGGTCAACAGCGTGCCGACGATGATCACCACACCCGTAGTGAGGTGGCAACGGTTGTCGACCGGGTGCGTACTGAGGAGTTCACCGAGCCGTTCCACCTGCACATCCTGCTCGGACGCCCCGGGGACCGGTCCCGAGAACCACCGCGCATAGGCTGGCGAACGTGCAGCCTGACCAGATCGTGGAGATCTACACCGACGGTGCGTGCAGCGGGAACCCGGGACCGGGCGGCTGGGGTGCCGTGCTGCGCTACGGCGAGCACGAACGGGAACTGCACGGCGGCGACGCCGGTCCGACCACGAACAACCGCATGGAGCTCACGGCGCCGATCAAAGCGCTGGAGTGCCTGAAAAGGCCGTCCACTGTGCACATCTACACCGACAGCACGTACGTGCGGAACGGCATCCTGTCGTGGCTGCCGAAGTGGAAGCGCAACGGCTGGATGACGAGCTCCCGGGAGCCGGTCAAGAACTCGGACCTGTGGCGCGAGCTGGACGCGGCCGTGGCTCAGCACGAGGTCGAGTGGCACTGGGTGAAGGGGCACTCCGGCCATCCGGAGAACGAGCGGGCGGACCGGCTGGCGGTTCTCGGGGTTGCCGAGGCGCGGGGATTCTGACCGGACTACTGCGCGAGCCCGGCGTGGTCGAGCGTGTCCAGCTGCTGTCGCACGCGCCGCACGTCCTCGTCACGTCCGAGTTGGCGGTAGAGCTCCACCGCCTCCTCCCACACCGCCCGCGCCTCCGAGTGCCTGCCGAGCGCGGCGTGCGCGTGACCGAGGCCGTCCAGGGGATCGACGACACCCAGGCGGTTGCCGAGATCGCGGTACATCGCCAGTGCCTCGCGGTAGTAGGTGATCGCTTCCTCGTGGTTGCCCGCTCGGCGCTCGATGTAGCCGAGGCTGTCGAGGGTGTTGGCCTGTTCCGCGGACGGCGCCGACTGCCGGAGCAGCGCGAGCGCTTCCCGGCAGTGGTCCCTGGCCCGGTCGTGGCGCCCCAGCTTGGCCAGGTCCCAGCCGACGGTGTTGAGGCCGGTGGCCTCCCAGGTCGGGTTCCCGAGCCGCCGGTAGAAGCTCAGGGACCGCTCGGAGTGCTCCAGCGCTTGGTGGTGGTCGCCCTGCTGCTCCCACGCTCGCGCCAGGGCGCGGTGCACGTGGCCCTGGTTGACCTCGTCATTGTGTTGCTCCGCAAGGGAAAGCGCCTGTTGGAGGTACCGGGTCCCCTCCTGCGAGCGGCCCAGGTCGGAGTGCGCCAGCCCGAGGTACTGGTGGGCAAGGACGCGCATGGCCGGTTCGGCCAAGTGCTCGGCGGCCCGCCACGCTCTCTGCCAGACGTCCAGCCAGGTGCGGGTGAGCACCCGCACCTGGAGGAAAGTGTTGAGCGCCCAGGCGATTCGCCACGTGGTGTGCTGCCATCCGCGCTCGAGGGACACCTGCTGGACGGCGAGCAGGCACTCGTGCTCGGTCTCGAACCACACCATCGCCGCCGCACGGTGGTCCGGCGGTTGGAGGTGGACACCCGGGGCGGGTGGGTCGAGCGTGACGGGCTCGCGGGGCGGGGCGAGCAGCCGATCACACGCGTATGCGGTGTGCAGGTAGAAGTCGGCGACGCGCCGCAGTGCCGCCTCGGGCACTTCGTCCGCGATTTCGGCCGCATAGCGCCGAACCAGGTCGTGCATGACATAGCGACCACGCGCGTCCCGGCCGAGCAACGACGCCTGCTCCAACCCGCGAAGCAGTGTCCTGGTGGCGTTGATCGGCAGTCCGACAAGCGAAGCGGCCGCGTGAATGCCGATGTCCGGGCCGGGGGCGATGCCGAGCAACGCGAACGCGGACGCCTCGTCAGGTGTGAGCGCGCGGTGGGACCACGAAAGCACGCTGGGCAGGCTCGCCGTGGGGTCGTCGTCGTCCAACGCGCTCAAGCCGAGGTCGTCCAGCTCGTCGGCCAACGCGGCCAACGGCAGTAGCGGCCGGGTTTGCGCGTGCGCCGCGATGATGGTGAGCGCCAAGGGAAAGCCGCCGCACAGGGCGATCAGCCGGTCGACCGCTGTCCTCTCGGCCTCCGCCCGGGTCGCGCCGAGCCGGTCGCGCAGCAACTCGCGGGCTTCCGTCTCTCCCAGCATGTCCAGCGGCACGTGGTGCGCTCCGTGCCCGGTGACCAGCCCGGTGAGCCGGTAACGGCTGGTCACGATCACCGTGCACTGCTCGCTGCCGGGCAGCAGTGGAGCGACCTGCGCGGTGTCGACGGCGTTGTCCAGCACCAGCAGCATCCGCCGATCGGCGACGAGGCTGCGGAACAGGGCTGATCGCGCGTGCGGGTCCGCGGGCACCTGTCCGGGGTCGACGCCCAGTGCGCCAAGGAACCCGCGCACCGCGACAGCGGGGTCCATCGGCGTGCTGTCCGGGCTGAAGCCGCGCAGGTCGACGAACAGCTGGCCGTCGGGGAAGCGGTCGACGTGCCGGTGCGCCCAGTGCAGCGCCAACCAGGTCTTGCCGATGCCACCGACCCCGGCGATCACCACTGTGTCGCCGAGCCGGTCAAGCTCGTCGGTGCGGCCGACGAACGGCGCCGGCGCGGCGGGCAGCTGGCGGGGCACGACCCGTTCGCCGGGAGCGACGGTCAGCGCGGGATCGGCCGCCAGCAACTTCCGGTGCAGTGCCCCGAGCGCGGCTCCTGGTTCAGTGCCCAGTTCCTCGACGAGGCGGGCGCGGGTCCGCCGGTAGTGCTCCAGCGCGTCCGCGGTCCGCCCGGCCTGGTTCAGCGCTCGCATGTACTGTCCGGCGACGCGCTCGTCGAGCGGGTGCTCCTCGGCCTGCGCGGCCAGCTCGACCACCAGCCACTCCCCCTGTCCCAGGCGCAGCCGTGCGTCGACCAGATCCTGTTGCGCGGTAAGCCTTTCACGTTCCAGCCGGGCGCGTTCGGTCTCCGCCCACTCCCCGTCCAAGCCGGTCAGCGCCTCCCCGCGCCACAGCTCCAACGCGTCGGTGAGCAACCGCGCCGCACTCGTGTCGTCGGCCTCCTCGCGCGCGGCGGCACGCAGGGCTTGGAACTCGTGCAGGTCCACCGCGTCGCTGATCAGGGCGTATCCGCTGGAGCGCCGCTCGATGGCCACACCGTCCACATCGGCCAGTGCCTGCCGCAGGCGGGAGATGTAGCTGTGCAGCGTCGCCCGCGCGCGTCGCGGAACGTCCTCGCCCCAGACCCGGACGGCGAGGCGCTCCGCGGGCACGACCCGACCGACCTCGACGGCGAGCGCGGCCAGCACGCACTGCTGTTTGGCGGGGCCGAGGTCCACCGGCCGCCCGTGGACGTCCGCGGCCACCTCGCCCAACAGACGCAACACCCTGCCGCCCCCTGTTCCGTGCATGTGCGGACAACAGAAATAACGCTCGGACCTGCGCTTTGCAGAATCTCGCAAGCGAATCACACGATAGAGGTCCCAGGGTGGGCGCAGCTCCACCAACCCACCGAGGGGAACGAACATGAAGTCACGAGTCCTCAGCGCCGTGGCGGTCTCCGCCCTGGCCACCGCGGGCCTGCTCTCCGCCGCCGCTCCGGCCACCGCCGCGCCGCTGAAGTGCGCGACCGGCTACTTCTGCGCCTACGAGCACATCAACTTCACCGGTGCCGTGCTCATCCAGTCCCGCGCCGGGAGGGGTGCGCGGGTCGATGCGCCGGACAACCGGACCTCGTCGGGCTCGAACAACACCGGCAACCAGTGGGTGGGCGTGAACATCCGCCTCGGCATCCACGACGACGTCTACAAGTGGGCTCCCTACACCGACGCCAGCACCATCCCCGGCGCCAACGACAAGATCGACTTCTTCGACGTCAAGTAGTCCGGTGACCAGGGGGCGCCAGGGCGGCGCCCCCTGGTTCGGTGAGGGGGAAGGCGTGGTCCGAATGATCGCGGCTCTGCTCGTCCTGCTGACGGCCTGCGGCGGAGCACCGACGATGCCCGCCGCCGACCAGCTCCGTGAGCTGGTGAACCGGCCCGCCGCGCTGGACGAGGCGGAGAACCTGCTGATCGGCGAGTGCATGAGCCGCGCGGGGTTGTTCTTCCCGCGCGTTCCGCCGCCGCGCGACGAGCGCCCCACGGTCGGCCTGGTCAAGGCCGCGGCGCCGCTCCGCCTCGAAGACGCCCGCCGCGACGGATATCCCGACGCGCCCCGTTCAGCCAAGGGCCCGGTGGAAGCGCACGCCGACACGCTGTCGCCCGACGTCCGGGAACGCTTCTACCAGCTGCTGCGCGGAAACACCGGCAACGACGTCCGCGTGACGTTGGCCGGGAGCTTCGAAACGGCCGCCTCGTCCAGCGGATGCGTTGGCAGCGCACGGAAGCGGCTCTACGGCTCCGTGGCCAACTTCCTCACCGTCTACTACCTCCCCGAGCTGGCACAACGACAGGCCGCCAAAGCCGACGACGACCCGGATGTCCGTGCCGCGTACGGCTCATATGCGCAGTGCATGAACACCAAGGGACACCGCGCCGCGACACCGGCCGAAGCCGTGGCACTGGCGAAGACCCGCGAAGCCGATGAGATCGCCATCGCTTCGGCCGACGCCGAATGCCGGGCCGCCACGCGGTTGCACGATCGCCGTGCCGTCGCGGCCGATCGCATCGTGCGGAGCTGGCTGGCGGACAACGAAAGCGACGTCGTCCGAGCACACGCGCTGATGACCGAAGCTCACCGCACTTCCTTGAGCAGCAACCACAACAGGTAGCAACCGCCGATCGCGGTGGTCACGACACCGACCGGGAGCGCGACCGGTGCCAGCAGCACCCGGGCGACGATGTCGGCTGCGAGCAGCAGGACGCCGCCGGTCAGCGCGGCGGGCAGCAGGCCGACACCCGGCGTCGCGAAGAGCCTCCGGCCGATCTGCGGCGCGGCCAGCGCGATGAACACGATCGGCCCGGTCACTGCCGTCACCGTGGCGGAGCATGCGACCGCCGCGAGCACGGTGACCAGCCGCAACCTGCCCAGCTGGACACCGGTGGCGATGGCCATCTCATCGCCGACCGTGGACTGGTTCAGCTCGCCTGAAAGCGCCACGAACAGCACCATCAGCGCGCCGACGACGACCAGCGGCACCTGGAGGTCGTCCCAGTCGATCCCGTTGAGGGACCCGGCGCTCCACCCGGTCGCCGCCATCGCCACTTCAAGCTCCGCACGCAGCACGATCCACGCGTCGACCGCCACGAGCATGGCGTTGACCGCGATCCCGATGACGACGAGCCGCGTCCGATCGAGCCCCGATCGCACCGACAGCACGTACACCACGGCGGCGCTGAGCACTCCGCCGAGCATCGCCGCGCCGGTGAGCAAGCCCGGGGCGACCCCCGCTCCGGTGATCACCAGCAGCGCCCCGGTGTAGGAACCCGCTTCGATACCAAGCACATCCGGGCTGCCCAAAGGGTTGCGCGTCAGGTTCTGGATCACCGCCCCGGCCAACGCGAGCGCGGCGCCGAAGACGAGGGCCGCGACCACCCTCGGCAACCGCCACTCCAGCACCACCACCGACGCGCGCCCGGAGAACAGCTCCGCCGGGGACAACCACACGGCACCTTGG
Source organism: Allokutzneria sp. A3M-2-11 16 (assembly GCF_024213555.1). Classification (GTDB taxonomy): domain Bacteria; phylum Actinomycetota; class Actinomycetes; order Mycobacteriales; family Pseudonocardiaceae; genus Allokutzneria. The sequence continues at coordinate 256,923 of NZ_JANAVO010000005.1, forward strand.
CAGAGCCCGAGAACGCCGAGCGCGCCCGCGATCACGAGCAGCACGACGGAGGCGTGAGCCGTCCGCCGCCGGAACCTGATCGAGAAGGAACCACGGCGCAGCACTATCACAGCGAAACCGTCCTTCGGCGGCGCACCACGGAAATCAGCACCGGCCCACCGAGCACCGCGGTCACGATCGACACCGGCACCTCCCCCGTCGGCAACAGGACGCGCGCCGCGACGTCCGCCACCAGCAACAGGACCGAAACCTGCTTGCTCACCGCGAGCGCGCCGATCAGCGAACCGACGATCACCACGACGGGCACGGTCAGCGGGATCTGCTCGCGCCCGGCAAGCGACCCCACCGACCAGAACCGGTACCTGTCGAAGACCTCCGGCGTGATCAGCCTGAGCCCCAACGAGATCCCGGCCAGCACGGAGCTGAGCGCGACCCCTGCGAGCAGCAACTGCAACGGCGAGGACCGCCCGACCGCGTACACCGCCGCGGCGGCCACACCGGCGCCGACGACGGCGAGAACCAGCTGCCCGTACTGGGTTCCGGCCATTCCGAGCACCATGCCCAGCGTGATGCCGAACCCGGCTCCCGCGGTCACCCCGAGAATCCCCGGCTCGGCCAGCTCGTTGCGCGTCGTCGTCTGCATCAACGCCCCGGCGGCTGCCAGAGCGGCGCCCACCGCGATCGCGAGGAGCATCCTGGGCAGCCGGACGTCCCAGACGATCAGGCTGGCGTCATCCACCCCTGGCGTCACCAGCGCCGCCCGCGCCGTCGCGCCGCGCGGCCTCCTGCTCATCATCAGCCACGCCGGTTGGCCGTCGTGGATGGAAACCCCGCCCTTCGAACACCACTTCCCGACCACTGGCGAGCTGCTCGCCTCGCTCGGCCTGCCGCCGGAGGGGTGGGAGGTTGAGCTGGAGGACCTCGTCGAGCGCTCGCTGCCCGGACCGGAAGGACAGGAAGGGACGCGTTCGGATTCCGTGCTTCGCTTGCGGCGCTCTTAGTTCCAGCGGTGGGTCGGCTGGGTTTCCAGCGTGGGGGTCGGCTTGACCTGGGGCCCCTTGCGCGTGCCCTTGGGCCTCACGGGGGCACGGGATGAAACCCCGGCCCTCGCGGGAAGCGTATGGCACGCGCACCCCAGGTAAAGCCTCGATTCCGTTGCGCCCCTTACGTTTCGCCGGTTGTGGCGATTGGTGTCGCCCGGTTGGGGGACCCTCCCCGAATGCCGAATTCGGTGACACGCTGGAACCGTTGACGGGCAGGGATTTACCCGCTGGTACTTGGATGTCGATCTTGCGTCTTGAGATAATGGAGGTATCCACACAGAGGGGGTGAATCATGTTGGATACCAAAGCAATCACAGACATGCTGACCGCCGAGATCCAGGTCAACGACAGCTACCGACTCTCCGAAAAGGACCACGTCGCGCTGTTGAAGGAGCTGGAGCGGATCAGCAACCTGCTCACCGCCGTCAAGACCGATGTCGCCACCCACGCCGAAGAACGTGGCCTGCACACCTCGCGCGGGTGTAAGGATCTCGCGATCCTGCTGCGCAGCGAACTCAATATCACCCCTGCCGAAGCCAACCGCCGCAGCCGCTTGGTGCGCGAGCTACCGAAACTGCCCAACACCCGGCAAGCCGTCTACACCGGAGCGATCAGCGGCGAACACGCGCTGGTGATCCCGATGCCATCAAGCGCATCCCCGAGCAGTACGCGGGTAAGGCCGACGCGGCTCTGGCGAAGGCGGCACGCAAGGTGAACCCGCGTGATCTGATGGTGGTCGGCAAACGCGTGCGACAGCACGTCGACCCCGACGGCGTCTACCGCGACGAACAAGAAGCCATCGCGCGGCGATCAGCGCGGATGGGTCGGGATCAGGACGGGTGCCTGCATCTCAAGGCGATGATTGATCCGATCAACGGCGAGAAGGTGTGGAACTTCCTCTCGGCGTTGGCCAAACCGAAGTCCGTCAACGGCGAGAAAGACCCCCGGACCTTCGAGCAGCGGTTGGCCGATGCCTTCATCGAAGCCATGACCATGGCGATGTCGATCCAGGACATCCCCGGACTACCCCGCTCGCTGCTGATCGTCACGATGGACTTCGACAACCTGCAGCACAAGACCGGCTGCGGGGAAACCCACACCGGCCAGCCGATGAGCGCGGACCTGCTGCGGCAGACCGCCTGCGACACCACAGTCATCCCGATCGTGCTCGGCGGGGAGGGCGAACCCCTCGCCTACGGACGCGAACGACGCCTCGCCTCACTTGCCCAGAAACGGGCACTCGCGGTGCGGGACAAGGGATGCGCCTTCCCCGGATGCGATCGGCCACCCTCGTGGACAGAAGCTCATCATGTGGTGCATTGGATCGACGGCGGGCCGACCGACCTCGACAACCTCGTCCTGCTCTGCGTGCATCACCATCACGTGATCCACGACCAAGACTGGGAGATCATCTTCGAACACGGGATACCCAGCTTCATCCCACCGAAGTGGATCGACCCTGACCAGGCACCGCTGCGGAACATCCGAGTCGATCACCCACTGAAGCTATAACGCCGGGACGTCCGAAATGGACGGACGCCCCGGGATCAGCGCAACGCTGGAACGTGACGGCTCCAGCGTGGTACAGGCGTGGGCTGGAAGGCAAGGCGCACCAGGTCAAGCGACCCCACGCCGGGTCAGGACTCCCAACCCCACAGGTCGACGGTGGCGCCGGTGTCGCTGTTGAGCTTGCAGTCTCCCTTGGCGACGTTGACCACGGCGTTGCCACAGTCCCGCCACCCCTGAGGCGTCGCGGGATAGGTGGCGAAAACCTTCCAGTGCCCCTCGGGGGCGGCGGACGCGGCGGCCACACCACCGGTCATCGCGGCCACCGAACCCGCGACCAGAAAGGCGGCGGCAAGCTTTCGTGCGCGCATGGCAACTCCTTCAGCCCAGTCCTCTGCTGACCCCCAGCAGGTTTCCGAACGCTAATCGCGTTTCGCCTGACGCACAACGGTTTCACATATGCCTGACGCGACGCGCCAAACGTCGTGCCGGACACAGCGGCCGCGTTGACATGAAATCTCCGGAGTGCACAGGAAGGAAGCCCCCGTGAGCGCGACTGGGGAACCGCGCCCACGGGGACAGATTCAGTGCTTGGTCAGGAATGTGCCAAGCGTGGCCCACCCGGTACCGAAGTGGGTGTACGGGGCGAGGCTGGTCCGCCCGTCGGCGCTGGTGTTGCGCCACGCGAGCAGGGCGTCTCCGGCGCGGCCGAGGATGTCGGTCTTGCCGTCCCCGTCCCAATCACCCAACAGGTGCCCGGAGACGTTCGACCACCCGTCGGAGACGTGATAGCTCCCGCCGCGGGTGAGGTTCCCTGGTGTGCTGGTGTTGGGGGTGACCCAGAAATGGTGACCCGTGGCCCGGTCGAACCCGCCGATATCGGGTTTGCCGTCCCCGGTGAAATCCGCCACTACCAGGACACCGATGGCGTTCCACCCCGACCCCAGACGCGACAACGGCGCGAACGACGGACGACCACCACTACCGGTGTTGCGCCAGGCGACCAGGTCATCCCCGCCCCGACCCAGCAGATCGGCCTTCCCGTCACCGTCGTAATCAGCCACCAGGTAGGTGTCGATGGTGTGCCAGCCGTTGCTGACATGGATACTCGGCCCCCGACCCGGGACCCCCGGACGGGAGTTGTTCGGCACCACCCAGAACTGGTCACGACTGCCGGTGTTCCAGCCCCCGACATCGACGAACCCGTCCCCGGTGAAGTCCGCGAACACCAACCGCTCCAACGCATTCCACCCCGCGCTCAGGTGCACAAACCGCCCAAACGACGGCTTCCCCGGGATGCTGGTGTTCAGCCACACCAACAGGTCATCCCCCGACCGGCCCAGGATGTCGAGCTTCCCGTCACCATCCCAATCAGCCAGATGATGCTCAAACACCCCCTGCCACCCATCACTGACATGCACACTCAGCCCCCGCGACAAACTCCCCGGAGCACTGGTGTTCGGCACAAACCACAAACTCTCCCGACTACCGGTGTTGAGCCCCAACACATCCGGCTTCCCATCACCATCGATGTCAGCGACATGCCGAGCGACCTTCACCGTCGCAGACGGCGGAGGCGGCGGAGGCGGCGGTGCTTCGTCGTCGATGATGTGGTTGTAGCGGTACGGCTGGTACGTGGGATAGGTGCGCGACCACGTGTACTCGGCGTAGATGGCGTGCGGCGGGGTCTGCTCATAGACCCAGTAGCGGGACATCGCCCCGTCCAGCCAGCCGCCGAAGATCCGCACGTGCCCGTATTCCGCGGGCCAACGCGGGTTCTGCCACAGCAGCATGTCGCCCGCGCGAAGATCGTCTTTTGAGATTCGGTGGGCGATGTCGTCGAGGCTGTTCGTCGTATAGCTCTGATCGGCCGCCCAGGCGAACGAGACGAATCCCGAACAATCTCTTCTATATCCATCTTGATAAGGCGGGTGATTGCTGTATGGAACCCGCATGTCCACCCACCTCTTGGCGGTGGCCATGACCGCGGTCCTGGTGACGGGGCGCGCAGGAGCGCGCATCCCCGGCACGGGCGTGTTCTGGTGCGCCTCGTGTTGTGTACCGGGGGCGGGATGCTGCGAACCAGGTGGGACGACGGGTGTCTCGGAGGCTGATGTTGCCGTGGGGGCCGTGATCACGGCCGCTCCGACAATGATTGCGGCGAGCAGGGCTCGCGTTCGGGTCTGGAGGTTCATGCAGGGGGTCCTTCCGAAACGCAGAGGCGCACAGCCTCGCGGTCGCGCCTCCAGCTTCCCTTCAGGTTCACTGTTCGCGCTGCACGATAGAACCAGACAACCGCTTTCGTTCGTCACATTGTTCGACGAACTCACTTGCAGCTCCGGGAGGTGGCGTGCGCATTCTGGCCCTGGGCCCCGTCGAAATCAGGTCGGGTGGCGAGGAAGTCGGCTTACAAGGCGCCAAGACGAAGTCGTTGCTGTCCGCCCTCCTCGTTCAACTGCGGCAGGTCGTGCCGACGAGCCGGTTGATCGACCTGCTCTGGGACGACGCCCCGCCGCGCTCCGCGGCCGCGCTCGTGCACACCTACGTGTCGCAACTCCGGCGCGCGCTGTCCGAGGCGGGCATGCCGTCCGCGCTCATCACGCGAGCACCCGGCTACCTCCTCGACATCGGTCACGCCGACAGCGACGTCACGAGTTTCCAGCTGCACGTGGACAACGCTCGACAGGCTGAACGCCAGGGTGATCACGACACCGCGATCACCCACTACGAGCGAGCGATCGCGCTCTGGCGCGGCCCCGCTTTCGGCGGCGCGGACGCGAGTTTCGTGCGACAGCGAGCGGCCTGGCTGGAGGCGGAACGCCTCGGCGGCGAGGAGGGGCTGGCCCGCTGCATGCTCCGCCGCGGCCAGACCGAGGAGGCGTTGTCCCGGCTGGGGCGCCTGACCGGCGAGCACCCGCTCCGGGAGGAAGCCCACGGCCTGCTGATGCGGGCGCTCTACGTCGCGGGCAGGCAGGCCGACGCGCTGGCCGTCTACCGCGGCGTGCGGCAACGCCTGGTGGACGAGCAGGGAGTCGAGCCTGGGGCGAAGCTCCGCGAACTCCACGGGGCGATCCTCGAAGGCGCAGTCGAATCGGACGCGCGGCCCGCGTCCGTGCCGTCGCACCTGCCGCCGGACATCCCCGACTTCACCGGGCACGAGCGACAGCTGGCCGATGTGCTGCGGCTCGGCAGGCGCACCGTCGTCATCTCCGGTTTCGGCGGGGCCGGGAAGTCAGCGCTGGCCGTGCACGCCGCGCACCGGCTGCGCGCCGAGTACCCGGACGGCCAGCTGTTCGCCGACCTGCGCGGGACGTGCCGCGATGCCAGCCCGCACGAGGTCCTCGGGCGTTTCCTCGGTGCGCTGGGCGTCAGCGCGGCGGCCATGCCCAACGCCGTGGACGACCGCGTCGACCTCTACCGCAGGATGGTCAGCGGCCGCAGGCTGCTGATCGTGCTCGACAACGCCCGCGACGAGCGCCAGGTGCGCGCCCTGCTGCCCGGCGAGCCGAACTGCATGGTGATCATCACCAGCCGCTCCCGGCTGACCGGGCTCGACGGGATCGACCTGGTGGAGCTGGACGTCTTCCCGCTGGAGACGGCGATCCTGATGCTCGGGCGCGTCATTGGCGCACGCCGGGTCGCCGAGGACCACCGCGCCGCCGCCACCGTCGCCGAGCTCTGCGGGGGCGTCCCGCTGGCCATCCGCACCGCCGCCGCCAAGCTCCTCGCCCGCCCCCACTGGCCCCTGCGCGCGTTCGCGTCCCGGCTGACCGACGAACGCCGCAGGCTGGACGAACTCGCGGCGGGAGATCTCGTGGTGCGGTCCAGCCTGTGGCTCAACTACGCGGAGCTGGACGGCACGCACCGCCGCGCGTTCCACCTCCTGGCGCTGCTGAACCTGCCCGACTTCGGCTGGTGGGTGGCCGCCGAGCTGCTGGAGATCCCGTTGGAGGACGCCGAGGACGCGGTCGAGCGGCTGGTCGAACTCCGCCTGCTGGACGTGCTGGGCATCGACGCGCTGGGCCGGGTCCGCTACCGCTTCCACGACCTCGTGCGGTTGTTCGGCGCCGAGCGCGCCCGCGCCGAGGAGTCGGCCGAGACGATCACCGAGGCGGTGGGGCGGACGTTGGCGGCGTGGACGGCGCTGGTGCAGGCCGGAGCGCGCCGGATGCCCCGCATCACGTTGGGCCTGTGTCCGCCGATCCCGGTGCGCGTCGACCTGGACCCGCGCCTGCTCGCCGAGGTCGAGGAGCGGCCCCTCGACTGGTTCCGGTCCGAGACCGCGGCAGTGGTGCGTGCGGTGGAATGCGCGCACGACCTCGGGATCGACGGCACCACAACGATGTTGTTCACCTCGCTGCTGTCCTCGCCGTTCGCCGTGCGCAACGAGTTCGACGGGTGGCAGCGCACGCACGACGCCGCGCTGGCCACGGCACGCGACTGCGGCGACCACGGCGCGGAGGCCGTCGTGCTCGCCGGGCTGGGGCAGCTGCACTACGAGCGGGACGACTTCTCCGCCGCGATGAGCCATTTCCGGCGGGCGGGCGAGCTGGCGTCGGCAGCCGGCGACGGCCGGACGCTCGCCGTCGCGCTGGCCGGGACCGGGACCGTCTGGCAGGACCTCGCCGAGTTCGACGATGCCCGCCAGGACCTCCTCCGGGCCGCCGAGCTGGCCGACCGGCACGGCATGCCCTGGGTGGTGGCCGCGACCGATTACCAGCTCGCCGCGATCAGCCGGGACCGCGGCGACGTCGCGGAGGCGATCACGCACCTGCGGCGCTGCGTCCGGTTGTACCGGGCGCTCAACGATCACCGCGGTACGGGGATGGCGCTGCGCGGGCTCAGCCTCTGCCACCGCGCGCTCGGGGACGCCGACGCCGCTGTCGAGCTGAGCGAACAGGCCAGGACCGTACTCCTGGCCGCCGGTGACGAACTCGGCGCGAGCTATGCGACGCAGGCCCTGGCCAAGGCGCGGATCAGGCAGGGCCAGGCGTCCGGGGTCGCGGCCCTGCTGGACTCCTGCCGCGAGGTGTGCGTGCGGCAGGGCGACCGGTTCGGCTCCGCGCTGGTCGCCAGGACCAGCGGCGAACTCGCCCTCGCCACCGGTGACGGGGAGCTGGCGAGCGCGCTGCTGCGCGGCTCCCTCGCCCGGTGGACGGAGCTCGGGCTGCCGCTGTGGCGGGCGCGCACCCTGCGGGACCTCGCCGCCGCCATCGCCGCGGACCACCCCGACGAGGCCACCGCGCACTGGGACGAGGCGCTGGCGCTGTTCCAGGCTTCGCGTGCCCGCGAAGCCGCCGAGCTGGCCGACCAGACTCCGATGAGCTGGCTGGCCGCCGCACGTGATCTAACCTGAGGGCGTGCGCATGCGGCCGACCTTGAGCTGGACTCCCACCGGGGAGCCCCCCGCCGCCGTGGCCAGTCTCGACGACGTGGCCGAGGTCGTCGCGGCGGGCGGGGTCCTGGTGCTCAGCGGCGCCGGGCTGTCCACCGAGTCCGGCATCCCCGACTACCGCGGCGACACCGGCAGCCTGAACCGGCACACCCCCATGACCTATCAGGAGTTCGTCGACAGCGTGGACGGGCGCCAGCGCTACTGGGCCCGGAGCCACCTCGGCTGGCGCACCATCGCCCGTGCCCGGCCCAACAGCGGGCACCTCGCCGTCGCCGAACTCCAGGCCCGCGGCCACCTCGGCGCCGTGCTCACGCAGAACGTGGACGGCCTGCACCAGGCCGCGGGCGCGACCGGCGTGGTCGAGCTGCACGGCAGCCTGGACCGGGTGATCTGCTTGGGCTGCAAGCGAATCAGCCCTCGCGAGGACCTTGATCGGCGACTCCGCGCCGCCAATCCGGGGTTCACCGCCGAGACGACGAGGATCAACCCCGACGGCGACGTGGACCTGCCCGCGGCGGCCGTGCGCGGGTTCGCGCTGGTGGACTGCGCCTCCTGCGGCGGCGTGCTCAAGCCCGACGTGGTGTTCTTCGGCGAGAACGTGCCCGCTGCCCGGGTCCGGCAGTGCTACGACCTCGTGGACGCGGCCGAGGCCGTGCTCGTGCTCGGTTCCTCGCTCACCGTCATGTCCGGGCTGCGCTTCGTCCGCCACGCCGCCAAGGCGGGCAAGCCCGTGCTGATCATCAACCAGGGCCGGACGCGGGGCGACCGCCACGCCAGGGGCCGAGTCGACATGCCGCTCGGCATCGCGCTGACCGACCTGGCACGCCGCCTCACGTGAGCGTGTTGCCGCCGTTGACGGTGATGCGCTGCCCTGTGACGAACCCGGACGCCGGGGAGGTCAGGAACGCGACCGCCTCCGCGACCTCGGCCGGTTCGCCCAGCCGCCCCAGCGGGACGCCGCGCGCGTAGTCGTCCAGCTCCTCCCGCGGCAGGTCGTCGTGGCGGTCGGTCGGGATGAAGCCGGGCGCGACCAGGTTGACGGTGATGCCGTCCGGCCCGAGCTCCCGCGCCCACGACCGCATGAGACCGACCTGAGCCGCCTTCGCCGCGACGTAGGCGCTGCTCTCCGGCACACCGAGATCGACGACCTCCGAGCCGATGAACACGATCCGCCCGGCGCGCCGCTCCCGCATCCCCGGCAGCACGGCCTGGACGAGCGCGAGCGGTCCGAGGACGAAGAACTCCAGCTGTGCCAACACATCCGCGCGGTCGAGGGCTTCGATCCCGATGGACGGCTGCGGGCCGGTGGCGTTGAGCACGAGCACGTCGATCCCGCCGAGCGCCTGCTCAACGGTCCGGCACATCCGCGCGATGTCCTCGGCGTCGGTGGCGTCCGCGCGCACAGCCTCCGCGATGCCGCCGGTGGCGCGGATGTCGTCGCGCACGGCCGCCGCCGCGGCGGCGTTGCTGTGGTAGTTCACCGCGACCGGACGGCCCTGAGCCGCCAGCCGCCGGGCGATCGCCGCGCCGAGGCCGCGAGAGGCTCCCGTCACCAGTGCCGTGGTCATCGTCCGCTCCGCAGGGTCGCGATCGACCGCCGCACCGCGCCGATCATGTGGTCGATCTGGTTGTCGGTGAGGTGGGCGTAGATCGGCAGCTGGACCTGGCGGTTGAAGTACGTCTCCTCGGCGACCGGGCATTCGCCGTAGTCGTGGCCGAGCGCACGGAACTCGGGCAGCAGGTGCAGCGGGAAGTAGCGCAGCACGATCTCGATTCCCTCGACCTCGGCGCACCGACCACGTCCGGATCGTAGAACAGCGTGTAGAGGTGGTGGACGTGCGGCTGTTCAAAGCCGCCATGGTCGACATCGCCGCGCCCTGAGCACTCAGTGCCAGTAGTCGCGTTCCGGCAGGCGCAGCCACACATCCGGCTCGCCTACGATCGCGCGGGCATCGGTCAACCGCAGCCCGGCGAACGCACAGCTGTAGGCGACCGCATTGTGCCGGTAGAGGTACGAACTGAGGATTTCCTCTGGTGTGTCACGGTCATCGGGGCTTCCACCGGGGCTGAGGTCGCGGCCGACGAACTCACCGTCGCGGTAGATGCTGCCCTGATTGCCGCTCTTCGGGTTGCAGTACAAGCCGTAGCACACGGTGTCGACGGACAACCGTTCGAGGACTCCTGGCATCGACGGGGCGAAGCCCCACGGCTGGGCGAAAACGCACCCGCCGGGCACATCGGTGGCCCACACGGTCAACGACGCCACCGTGCCCAGCGGATCGAGCTCGATCTCCTTCTCCGCAGCCGAAACGTCCTCGACGGCCTCCGCGCCCAGCCTCCACGCGGACTCCTCGACGTCGAAGTCCGCGACGCATGCCAGGCCCAGTCCCTCGACCCACAGGTCGCCCAGCGCCGACTTCAGGCGCCGGGCTTCGACTGCCACCGCACTCTCCTCTGTGGACAGTGCGGAACCGTTGGGCGCGAACAGATCCGGCGTAGGGCCTGCCAGGCTGAGGCGTCCGGGCGACCATCCGGCCATCATCGGCCGCCACGGGTCCGCGCCCGCGGCCACCAAGGCCCGCGCGTTGTCCGGGCGGTCGGCGTGAACGGCCTGCCACAAGGCGGTCCGCCCGGCGCGCTCCGCGTCGATGTCGTCGACCCGCCCGGCCAGCTCCGCGACCACATCAGCCGAACCGCGCTCCGCGGCGGCGAACAGCGGCGGAGGGGAATACTGGCCCGCGCTACCGGGATCAGCTCCCGCGGCCAGCCGTTCGCGGACCCACGCGAGGTTCCGCCAGCTGTCCCAACCCAGGCCGTCCCAACCGCCTCTGTCCCCGTTCACGACGCGCAGCCTGTCAGGTCCGCTGCGCTCCGACCAGCCGCGCGTATCGAGTTCCCGCAACCAGCAGGACCAGTCCGGCGCCGAGGAACGCGGCAACCCTTGCCATCCCGTCAAGCGCGGACAGGTCGAACATGACCAGCTTGACCACCGCCGCGCCGACCAGGACCAGACCGCTCACCCGCAGCACCGCCACGTTGATCCCGCGAACCAGCAGCACCAGCGCGATCACCGTCCACGACACCGTGACCGCCACGTGGCCCACCAGGAAACCGGACCGGCCGGGCATGATCAGCAACGTCGCGCACAGCACGGCACCGGCCGCCCCGTAGAGCGCGGTGACCCCGGCGAGCACCCACGGCGCCAGCACCTCCGAGGGAGCGCGCAGCTCGCCGAGCCGCAACGCCACCCACGGCAGGAGAAGCGCGACGGCGACGATCAGCACGGCCACCGCACACGCACCGGCGAGCTGGCCGGACGTGCGGGCACCGACCAGGACGAGCAGCGACGGCGGGAGATCCCTCGCCACCGCGATCACCCCGCCGAGGACGGTGAAGCCCACCGCCCCGACCAGTGCGAACCGGTTGCGGCTCCACAACGCCACGAGCAACAGCAGAACCGCCTCGCCGAGCAGGACCGCCGCGCGAGCCGTCCCGTCGAACTGGGTCACCGTCGCCTGCATGGCCGCGACCAGACCGGCCAGCCCGGCGAGGTCTCCCGCCCGGCCGGGCAGCAGGCGGCCCGCGGCCCACACCCCGAGCAGCACCACGGCCGCCCCACCCGAGACGAGCACGGCATCGGGTTTCGGCAGCACCAGCGCGGCGATCAACGCTGGAGCCGCGGACGCGACGAGCAGCGTGAGCGCCGCCGGATCGGCCTGCCTGCGCCGCAGCACGACCAGCGCGAGGACGATCCCGGTCGCACCGGCGGCGACCGCCGCGATGGTATTCGCGGACGTGCCGGACATCGGCGCGTTCAGGGTGCTGAGCACCGAGGCGATCAGCGGCGGAACCCCCGCGGCGACGGCCACCGCGGACCAGTCGCGGCGCAGCTGCACCGGAGCCGTGGCCACCTGGAGCACCAGCAGGAACGTCACCAGATCCGGGGTGAAACCCTTGGTGATCAACGGCGCGCACACCGCGCACCCGGCCACCACCGCGACGGCCAGCAGGGACGACTCCCACCGCGAGGCCAACAGCAGCCCACCGACCGCGACGAGCAGGCCGACCGCTAGGCCGCCGAGCGGGGGCAGGTACTCGTAGAGCGTCGTCGCCGCGATCACGTCGAGGTAGAGCGTCGCGATACCCGTTGCGGCCAAAGCGAAAGCGCCGGTTCGGCCGACCGGGTCGCGGTGCAGCCAGAGCCCCGCGCCGACCAGCCCGGCGCCGAACGCCGCGCCGACCAGCACCCTCGGCAGCGGGCCGAGCCACCCGCGCTGGATCGCCAGCACGAGCAACAGCACGATCCCGAGCAGGGTGACCGCGCCACCGACCCAGGCGAGCACCCTGCTCCCGGCGCCCTCCTTGCCCAGCGCGCTCCCCCACGACTCCCGGTGCACCGGCGGCACCCACACGGGCGCCGCGGGCTCTTCCGGTTGGAGGTGCTGGACTTCCGGCTCGGCCTCCGGCTCAGCCCGCAGGTCCTCCCGCAGAGCCCGCAGCTCGCCGCCGACCCGACCCAGTCGGCGGCGAAGGTCATCGATCTCCGCGGCCAGGCGGAGAAGTCGATCTCCATCGTTGTGCATGCGGACCAGACTGGATGACCGGCCGCGCGGGCGACTCCGTACGACTACTCATCCGCGGGTTCTTCGACCCACTCCAGGAGGTCGCCGGGCTGGCACTCCAGCACCCGGCACATCGCCTCCAGGGTGCTGAACCGCACCGCCTTCGCGCGGCCGTTCTTCAGCACCGCCACGTTCGCCGGGGTGAGCCCGACCCGCTCGGCGAACTCGCCGACGCTCATCTTGCGCTTGGCCAGCTCGACGTCGATGCGCACCACGATCGGCATCAGATCACTTCTTCCATATCGGTGCGCAGCGCGGTGGCCTGCTGCAACAGGGCGCGCATGACCACCATCAGCATGCCGATCACGGCGAGCCCGACCACCAGCAGGAACAGCACCATCGGCATGCCGGGGTCGTCCGCCTGGAAGCCGACGTAGAGGAAGATCCCGACGAGCACCACCCAACCGGCGGCGATGGCCCAGACGATCGCGTCCACCCAGACCATCGAGGCCCTGGTGAAGATGCGGTCCTTCTTGACCAGGGTCAGCAGCTTCCAGGTGGAGACGACCACGACCTGCACGCACAGCAGGAAGAACACCGCGATCGCGGTCAGCGGCCACTGGAGGTGCGCGCGTTCCGGCTCCGTCTGCGCCATGTGCGCGAACTTGCCGGGGAACGACAGCACCTGGAACACGACCAGGATTCCGAAGAGCAGCACCAGGAAGACTCGAAGCGGGCCGACCGCCCGTTGCGCCAGGGACATAGCTCGAGTGTCGATCCCGACCTATCGAAAGTCAATCGATAGTTATCGCTCTGCGACATGCCCGTCCGGAAGCAGTCACCCAGGGAGCAGGGGCCGCATGAAGCTCCGTTCGTAGCGCAGCACGCAGCCGCTCTCGTCCCGGATGCGGTCGGCCTCGACGAAGTCGGGGTGGACGCCGAACAGCCCGCGGTACTCCTCGTACGCGGCCAGGCTGGGGAAGCTGAACAGCGCCAGCGCCTTGTCGCTGGCGCCCTCCCCCGGCAGGAAGTACCCGTGGTGGGTACCGCCGTGCCGATCGACGAGCTCCATCCACCGGCGGCCGAACCGCTCGAAGGCGTCGATCTGCTTCGGGTCGATCACGTACTCGACGACACAGGTGATCATGCTCGGCAGCCTATTCTGGGAGCGTGCGCTTCTCCGTGAACATCCCGAACTTCGGCGACTTCGCAGACGCCAGGACGGTCGCGCGGGTGGCCGCGGCGGCCGAACAGGCGGGCTGGGACGGCCTGTTCATCTGGGACCACGTGGTGCACGACAAGCAGCAGCGCCGGGGAAAACCCTTCGGTGACCCGTGGATGCTGCTGACCGCGGCGGCGCTGGCCACCTCGCGGCTGCGGCTGGGCACCCTGGTCACGCCCGTCGCCCGGCGGCGGCCGGAACAGCTTGCGCGCCAGGTGGCGACCCTGGACTCGCTCAGCGGCGGGCGGGTGATCTTCGGCGCGGGCCTCGGCGGGCCGGTCGAGGACGAGTTCGGCAGCTTCGGCGAACCGACCGATCCGGTCGTGCTGGCCGAACGCCTCGACGAGGGACTGGACCTGCTGAACCGCTACTGGTCGGGCGAAACCGTGGACCACGAAGGAAAGCACTACCGGGTCCGCGACGTCACCCTGCTGCCCGCCACCGTGCAGCGCCCGCGCCCGCCGGTCTGGGTCGGCGGTTTCTGGCCACACCGCAGGCCGATGCGCCGCGCCGCGCGCTGGGACGGCGTGGTCCCGTTGTTCACCAACGCGCGGCACGGGCAGGTTCCCGCTGTCGACGACGTCCGCGACCTGGTCTCCTACGTCCACGAGCACCGCGAGGACGGGCCGTTCGAGGTGGTCCTCGGCGGCGCCACTCCGGGCGATCCCGGCGCGGCGCACGACCTGATCGCGCCGCTCGCCGAGGCCGGGGCGACGTGGTGGGACGAGCGGCAGCTCCAGACCGGTGACGACCTCGACCGGCTCGCGCCGGTGCTGCGTCGCGTCGAGCAGGGTCCGCCCGCTCAGCGGTCGCCGGAGTAGTTGCTCGGCCCGGCCGCTCGGGTGGCTTCCTGCGCGGCGGCGTCGAGCCAGGTCTTGGCGCTGGCGTCGCGGGTCAGGTTGATGTACATGGCCACCGACTTGATCAGGTAGCGGTGGGTGTGGCGCTTCCAGCCGCTCCGCGTCGCGCGCGTGGTGTCCTTGTTCTGGTCGCAGATCTCGGAGCCGGGACCGCCGCCAGGGCACAGGATTCCCCACGAACCGCCGTCCACGCTCTTGTAGGCGGTGTCCGCGGCCGACTCGTCCGGCATCGGCACGACCCACACCATCACCAGGATCTGGTTCGAGTTGTCCACGTACGTCGCCGCGACGGCGTTGCCGCACCGCGAACGGAGCAGGATGTTCCTGGTCTCCTGGTCCATGTGCTTGGTGACGCACTCGCGGACGTCGCTGCTCTTCCTGGTGTAGCGCACGTTCTTCGCGTCGCTGAACGAAGTCGGCAGCAGCGCCGCGACGCTCACCGGGGTCTTGTCGGTGGACTCGCGGTCGAGGTCGGCCGAGGTGAACCTGCGGGTGGTGGTGGTGGTGGTCGTCGGGCTCGGCCTGGTCGTCGTGCTGTTCCTAGTGGAGGGCTTGGCGCTGGTACTCGACGGAGTCGACCGCGTCGAGCTGGGCGACGAGAAAGCCTGGTCCAGCAACGGTTTCAGCTCGCCGCTGACCGCGAGCAACACGACGATCACCGCGGCGAACGCCGCCAGCGCCCACCCACCGCGGTTGCGCACCACCGGCGGAGGGGTCCGCGGTTTCTCCTCGATCTTCTTGGTGGGCTTGAGTTTCTCCTTCTTCTCGTACTCCTTCGTCGGTTCGTGCGACGCCTCCAGCAGTGCGCGCGCCTCGGGCAGCGTCGGGCGTTTGCCGGGGTCCCGCTCCAGCAGCCTGGTGATCAGCGTCGCGAGGCTGCCCGTGCTCGACAGCGGGGGTGGCTCGCCGAGCAGGACCGCGGTGAGCGTCGCGGTGGGGGTGTCGCGACGGAACGGGGACAGCCCCTCCACCGCCTGGAACAGCGTCACGCCAAGGGAGTACAGGTCGCCCTCGGCTTGGCCGTCCGTGCCGTTGAGCCGCTCGGGAGCCATGTACTCCACCGAGCCGATCAGCATTCCGGTCGCGGTGAGCGCGGTGTCGGTGTGGTGCACGGCGATGCCGAAGTCGGCGAGGAGCGCGTCGCCGCCCGCCGTCAGCATCACGTTGGCGGGCTTCACGTCGCGGTGCACGACTCCGGCCGCGTGCGCCGCTTCCAGGGCGTTGAGCAGGTCCGCGGCGATCCTGGACACCTGGTCGGCGGGCAGCGGTCCGGCTTTGAGGCGCTCCTCCAAGGACTTCCCGGCGACCAGGCCCATGATGATCCAGGGGACGTCGTCCTCGATGACGACGTCGTGCACCGCGACGATGTTCGGGTGGTCGCGCAGCCGCGCGGCGTTGCGGGCCTCGCGCGTGGCGCGGCTCAACCGCTCGGCCTGCTCGTTCTCCGACAGCGCCGGGGGCAGCCACAGTTCCTTGACCGCGACGTCGATGCCCAGCACCTCGTCGCGGGCCTCCCAGACGCGGCCGAACCCTCCGGCACCGACGCGCCTGATCAGCCGGTAGCGGCCATCGACCACCCGGCCCGGCTGTGCCTCATCCGCCATGACCACCGCCTTTCGCTGCCACGGACGGGAAAACGCGCGGGTGGGAGCACAGGGCTCCCACCCGCGCGGTGGTTCCGGCTAGCGCGGGTGCGGCGGCCGGCAGTTCTGCCGCCCCAGCTCGTGCGAGCCGTTGATGTAGACGCCGTCGGCGAGGCTGTCCGCCATGATCGGGCGCTCCTGGTAGCACCAGTGCTGTGCGAAGTACCCGCCCGGCGCCTCGAGGGTGTTGAAGTGGCAGACCCCGTCGGTCTGGATGCAGTACCGGATGAACGGGATGCCGCCGAAGTCCCGCCGACCGGGGCCGGGCGAGACGTAGCCGCCGAACGGGATGCCGACGCCTGCCGGGACCACGGCGCCGATGCCGAGCCCGGGAGGCCCGACCGGGGCCATCGGGTCCGCGTAGATCTTGGCTTCGAAACGGGACTTGTCGACCCCGAGCCTCCCGTCGGCGATGTCGTTGAGAACGTGGTTCGCCACGATCGCGCCCTGCGAGTACCCGACGATGACGAACCTCCCACCCCGGTCGGCGTTGTAGCTGTCGATCACAACGCGCTTCGCGGCCTCGTGACCCTGCCGGACGCTGGCGTCCATCGGGGTCTGGTTGCAGTTGGGCAGTCCGGTGCCACCGGCCGGGTAATGCACCGTGCGCCGGACGCCGCCGCGCAGCCACGCGTCGTTGTAGACGGTGGCATCACCGTCGCAGGTTCCACCGATGAGGATGAAGTAGCGCGTCGCCTCCGCCTGCTTGGCGTTGGCGCTCACTGGCGTCGCCCCGAGAATCGTCGTGACCAGCGCTGTCAGCGCGAGGCCGACACCCCCGAAGCGGTTGGTCTTGTTCACCTTGATGAGGTCCTTTCGCTGTGTTCCCACCGGGTCCTCTGCTCCCCGGCGGGCCGCAGCACACCACCTTCTGGTCATCGCGATGGGTAAACTCTGGAAAGTCTGGAATTTCCGTGGGCGAGGGGGACTTTCACGTGCTCGTTCCGGATGCCGCCGACCGCCCGTCGGCGTCCGCCCCCGTCGTCACCTCCACCGATCTGGGCCGTGAGCTCAAGTCCTGGCTTCGGCACGGACCGAACCGTCGGATCAAGGTGGCCGCGCTCGCGAAGCGCCTTGAGGTCTCGCAGAGCACCCTCTACGCGTACCTGGCCGGAACGACCCTGCCGCCGAGCCACGTGCTCGACGACCTGTTGTGCGCGCTGGGCCTGCCCGCCCAGGAGCACCGCCGCCTGGTGACCGCCCGCGACGCGCTGCAACGCAGACGGGCCGCGACCGAACCGACCGCGAGTGCCGCGCAGACCTCACGCCAGCACCCGGTTCCTCGGGAACTACCTGCCGATCCGGGCCCGTTGACCGGTCGCTCGGCCGAGATCGTCGCGCTCGACCGCGTGTTGTCGAACGGCACCGGCCTCTCCGTGATCTCCGGGCCCGCCGGTGTCGGCAAGACCGCGCTGGCGGTGCATTGGGGCCACCGGGTGGCGGAGGAGTTCAGCGACGGCTGCCTGTACGCCGACCTGCTCGGCTACGCGCCGTACGACCCACGCGATCCCACCGAGGTGCTCGCGGGTTTCCTGCGCGGACTCGGCCTCGCGGATGCCGACATCCCGGCCGACAGCGATGAGCGGGCGGCCAGGTTCCGGAGTGCGCTGGCGGGGCGGCGGGTGCTCGTGGTGATCGACAACGCGCGCGACGCCGCTCAGGTCCGGCCGTTGCTGCCGGGCAGCCGCAGCTGCTTCGTCCTGGTGACGAGCCGATCCGACCTGCCCGCGTTGCAGATGCGGCCGGGCGCGCACCCGATCAGCCTCGCCCCGCTCGTGCGGCGGGATGGCGTGGACCTGTTGCGGCTGCACCTGATCGGCAGGCAAGCACCGGCGCAGGACGCCGTTGTGGCCCTTGCCGAACGCTGCGCCGGGTTGCCGCTCGCGCTGCGCATCGTGGCCGCGCTGGCATCCACCCGACGACAGCGCTCGCTGACCGAACTGGTGGAGGAACTGACCGGGGGCCTGCACCAGCTGGACGTCGGCGAGCCGGACGGATCGGTCCGCGCGGTGTTCTCCTGGTCCGAGCGGAGCCTTGAGCCGCAGACCGGTGAGGCGTTCCGTTTGCTGGGCCTGCACCCCGCGCGGGACATCGACTCGTTCGCTGCCGCGGCGCTGATCGGCGTGGACGTCGAGGCCGCCGCACAGGCACTCGACGAGCTGGCACACGCCTACCTGCTCGCGCGGTCCACGGAGAGCCGATTCGGCATGCACGACCTGCTGCGCGAGTACGCGGGCGAGCAGGCCGAGGCCACGCTCGCGGAGTCAGCGCGCCGGACCGCCATCACGCGGCTGCTCGACTACTACGTCACCGCGGGCGCCAAGGCGATGGAGGTGCTCCACCCGCCGGGCGCCAAGATCGAACCTGACTGGCTCGTCGACGTGGCCGTGCCACCGCTGCGCACCTCCGCCGAAGCCAAGTCCTGGATGGACGCCGAGTGGCAGAACCTCCTCGCGGCGGTCGCGTTCAGCGCGCGGCGCGGGTGGCCGCAGCACACCCTCCGCCTCGCCGCGGTGCTGCGGCGCCGACTCGTCGACAGCCACGGGCACGGCGACGCGATGGCCATCCACGGGCACGCGCTCGACGCCAGCAGGCTCATCGGTGATCGGCGGGCGGAAGGCACCGCCTTGCACCACATGGGGATGGCGCACACGCGACTCGGTCGGCTGCGTGAGGCACAGGAGCTGTTGCGGCACGCGATCGTCATCTGCCGCGAGGCCGGTGACCGCTACGACGAGGCCGGTGCGCTGAACCACCTGGGAATCCTCTACGAGCGGCTCGGCCGCTACGCGGACGCCGTGGAGTGCTACAGCGCCGCACTCCCCCTCGCCCGGGAACTCGCGTTCCGGCACGGGGAGGCCGCGTTGCGCACGAACATCGGTTTCGCCCGCGGTCGCCTCGGCGAGCACGAGCAGGCGATGCGGGATTGTCTTGCGGCCCTTGCCATCCACGAGGAACTCGGTGATCCGGGCAGCATCGCCGCCGCGCTCGGCAACCTCGGCGAGGTGTACCGCCTGACCGGGCGCCACGCCGAGGCTTTCGACCACTACGACCGGGCGCTGACCAAGGCGCGCGAGGTGGACGCGGTCGGCGTGGAGACCGAAGTGCTGCGCTACATCGGCGAAACGCACTTCGCCGCGGGCGACGGAGCCAGTGCGCGCGCGGCCTACGACGCCGCGCTGACCGCCGCGCGGATCACCGGCGATCGCTACGAGGAGGCGCACGCGCTGGACGGCCTGGGACGCGCCCACCACGCCGAGGGCAACACCGCTCAGGCCGACTCGTCTTGGCGCGAGGCCTTGGCGCTGTTCCGCGAGCTCGGCCTGCCCGACGCCCAACGAGTCGGCGCGCTGATCAGCAGCTAGGAGCGGCTGTCCCTGGATCAGGTGACCAGGTGGTGGGGAACCGTTCTCGGCGCCGCGCGCTCAGAAGGCCATGCTGAAGAAGTTCACCACTGCCGCACTCGCCGCCTCCGCCGTCACCGCGATGATGGTCGGCGGCGCGTCGACCGCGGTCGCGGGCGACACGTACCTCCTGCTCAAGCAGGCCAGCAAGGACGGCGTGACGGCGCGGCTGTGGCTCAACAAGCGCACCCGGGCGCTGCACGGGGAAGCCGTGAACATCCGGAAGGGCGAGATGGTCCGCATGGACCGCAACTACACCATCCGCGAGACGATCATCGCGCAGACCAACCGGGCGTCGCTGAACACCTCGTCCTACTCCACCTACCCGGACAGCTACAGCGTGTGCGCGGGCAGCCCCGTCGGCGGCCCGCGCTTCATCTGCACCCCCTACCACCGCCACAACGGCTGACGAAGCCCCCACTCGGCGGGGCACCCCTTGCCCCGCCGAGTCATCCGCCCACCCACACACCACGTAAACTGTGCCCATGCGCCCCAACCGCCCTCACACCCAACGCGAGGCGCACGCAACCTAGAGATCTCCCGTTTCGTACTCATAACGGGGAAGAGAGCGCTCCCAAATCCCGACAAGAGTACGAAACGGGTTATTTGGCGACCTCAGCGCGGGATGGGTTTTAGGCCTGCTTCGTCGTGAGGGCCTTGGTGGCGGCCAGCAAGGCGGTGGCGAGCCCGAGGCGGGCCACCGCCAGCAAACCCTTGCCGGACATGGAACTCCTTACGCAGTAGGGTTTTCGAGGAGTCGTTCGAGCTGGCCGAGCGCGTCGGCGGCGGCCTCCGGGGCGAAGACGGAGCCCTTGATCGCGGCGATGACCAGGTCCGCTCCCGCCGCGGGGTCCCCGCCCGGCCAGGCGCCCCGGGCGAGCCGCTCGCGCAGGGCCTCGCGCCACGCCTGATCGCTCCGGTCGAGGATCACGCGGATGGCGGGATCGCGCAGCGCCCGCAGGTTCAGCTCGCACAGCACGACGAACAGCTCTGATCGCTCCCGCAGCGCGCGGGCCATCAGCCGCAGGTGACGGCGGACCTGGTCGGCCGTGCTCCCCTCGGCCCGCACGGTCGGCCACAGCTGGGCGGTGGTGTGCTCGACCACGCTGGCGACCAGGTCCTCCTTGGTCGGGAAGTAGTGGTGCAGCGTCGAGTGGTCCAGCCCGACCGTCGTCGCGACCTGCCGCTGCCGCAGCCCTTCCAGGCCCTTCTTCGCGATCTGCGCGAACGCGGCGGCGACGATGGCCTGCCCGGCACCCGCGCCTCCCGCATTTGCTCCACCAACCACTTGGTGGAGCAAATAGCACGCGCGTGGACCCCGGGACGAGGCACCGCGTTGCCATGGTTCGGAAGTTCCACCACATCGGTTCCGCGTGCAACGCGGCGCGTCCCGGCGGGCTTTTCCTGGGCGTGAACACTGTTGAAGCACACCTGCGGCGCCCCGTCGTGCTGGTGGCGGGCGTCGTGGTCGTGCTCGCCCTCGCCCTGTGGCAGGTGACCGGGAAGATGCTCGTCGACCTCGACGTCTACCGCGCGGGCGCCGAGGCCTGGATGACCGGCCAGCGCCTGTACGACGAGGACTTCCCGCCCCGTCCGCTGGTGCACCAGCTGCCCTTCACCTATCCGCCGTTCGCGGCCGTGCTGTTCAGCGTGCTGACGCCGTTGTCGCTGAAGGCGATGGGCTACGTGATGACCGCGGCGACCGCGCTGGCGCTCGCGGCGGCCTGCGTGATCGTCGCGCGGCGGTGCGGGCTGCCCCGGGCGAGCGCGGGCGGGCTCGGCTTCGCGGTGGCCGCGCTGTCGGTGCTGTCGGAGCCGGTGCTGGCCACGATCGGGCTCGGCCAGGTCAACACGCTCCTGCTGGCCATGGTGGTCGCCGACTGCCTGCTCCCCCGCACGCCGTGGCCGCGCGGGCTGTTGGTGGGCATCGCCGCCGGGATCAAACTCACCCCGGCGATCTTCGTGCTGTACTTCCTCGCCTCCGGGCGCGTGCGTCCCGCGCTGACCGCGATCGCGACCCTCGCGGGCTCCGTGGTGATCGGGTTCCTCGCCACGGCGCGGGACTCCGCCCAGTACTGGTTCTCGACGCTGTTCAACACCGATCGGATCGGCGGACCGGAGTTCGTCACCAACCAGTCCATCCGCGGTGTGCTCGGCCGCTTCGGCCTGGTCAACGGGCAGGTCTTCCCGTTCTGGGTGGCCGGGGTCCTGATCACGCTCGTGGTGACCTGGCTGATCCTGCGGCGCGTGCGGAGCGAGGTCCCCGCGCTGCTCGTGGTGGCCGCCGCCGGGCTGCTGTGCTCGCCGGTGTCGTGGAGCAACCACTGGGTCTGGGCGTCGGTCCTCGCCACGGCCGTGGCCGTCGCGCTGCTGCGTCGGCCGCGGTGGAGCCTGCTCGCGCCCGGTGTGGCCACCGTGGTGCTCTTCGTCGGCCCCCACCGGTTCGTTCCCGGCGGCGGGAAGGTCGAGCTGACCTGGACCGCGGCGCAGTGGCCCTGGGGGAACGCGTTCTTCCTCACCGCCGTGATCTCGCTCGTGGTGCTCCTCGTCCGGAACTGGTCGCGGGAGGTTGACAACCTTTCCGGTGACCGCGGGATCCGAACAGGTGAGAGGGCACAGGCCGGTCTGGGGAGGGACGATGACAACCGCCGATGAACGGGTCTTGGTGGTCCCCCTGCCTGTCTCCTTGAGGTCGGCGCCGGGGACGGCGCGAGTTCGCGGGCACGAGGTGGCGATGGCAACGGTTGACGACGGGTTCGTGGAGTTCGTCCGCGAGCGATCCTCGGCGTTGCTCAGAACCGCCCGGCTGCTCTGCGCCGGGGACCGGGCGGCGGCGGAGGACCTGGTCCAGGACGTGCTGGCCCGCGTGTACTGCCGGTGGAGCCGCATCGTCGGCGATCCCGAGCCCTACGTGCGCACCGCGCTGTTCAACGCCGCCAAGCACCGGTGGCGGCGCCGGTCGCGGCGCGTGGCCGAGGCCCAGTGGGACGACGCCCTGATGAGCGAGCACCCCTCCGCCGAGGGCGGCCACGAGGACCAGCTGGCCGCCAGGGACGTGGCGATGCGCGCGCTGGCCCAGCTGCCGCCCCGGATGCGCGCGGTGATCGTGCTGCGGTTCTTCGAGGACTACTCCGAGGAGCAGACCGCCAACGTGCTCGGGTGCTCGACGGGCACGGTCAAGAGCCAGACCTCGCGCGGGCTGACCAAGCTGCGCGGCCTGATCGACCTGACCGGCGACCGCGTGGAGGAACCGCGATGAACACCGAGAGCGACGCCCTCGGGCGGGTGCTGCACGCCGCGGTGTCCGATGTGGACACTCCACTGGGCTTCGCGGAAGCCGCTCTGCGCAAGGGGAAACAGCGACGGAAGCGGGTCCGCGCCGCCATGGTCGGCACCGCGCTCGCGATCACCGCGATGGTCGGCGGCCTGGTCTCCAGCGTGCCCGTCTGGCTGGCCGACTCGGAGAACGTCACCCCGGCGAGCGACCCGCGGCTGGGCAGGCCGACCGGGGGCGATCTCGCCGGGGACGCCGAGCTCCTGAGCCAGTCCCGCATCCTGTGGAACCGCGAGCTCAAGGCCCTGCTCGACCGCCTCCTCTCCAACGCGCCCGCCGGTTGCTGGGACGCGCTCGGCGAACCGCACGTGTACTGGTCCGGACGAACGGGCGCCGGACCCGCCTCCGTGGTCATGCAGGCGATCCGCACGACGGACTCCTGCTTCGCCCACATCGCACGGGGTGAGTTCACCGCGGTGGGCCTGATCGGCACCGACTCCACCGGCAAGGGCGTCCACCTGCTGGGGGTGACGCTCAAGGGGGCGGCGAACAGCGAAGAGGAGGTCTTCCTGTTCGGCCCGGACGACAACACGGTGGTCGCGCTCCAGGAGAGCGGGGCGCGCTACTACTCCCGCCGTGCCGAGGTGCAGGCCGATGGCAAGGTCACACGGGACTGGCACGCGCTGAGCTATCGGGACGGGGTGGCGACCGTCGTCATCCCGCCCGCCGAGCCGCGGCCACAGCCCCAGAACGATCCGGCGTTCGCCAAGCGCACACAAGCCCAGCCGGGTGCGACGGTCCCGCCGGAGGATCGCGTGCGGCCGTTCTCGACAGCGCGCTCCCGGGGAATGGTGACCGGCCACGGCAATGTCGGCTACTTCGGGTGGCTGAACCTGCAGGGCCACCTCGGCGGACCCCGGCTGGAGTTCGCCGAGCGCCTGCGCCGCTTCAACGACGTGCTCGATCGGATGGGCTACAGCGACCCCGCGTTCCGTGGCGCGGCGCGGGCCAGACCGGGTGAGTTGACGCTGATCCCCATGGCCCCGGCCGGACGCCAAGGGGAGAGCCCGTCCACGCTCCAGGGGGTCACCCCCGGGCTGGCGGGTGGCTGGCACGTCACGGCGGTTCTGCCGGACGGGCGCACGGTCATCGTCGGTGAGGAGCCGATCAACAACAGCGTCCACACCTACGCCGTCCTGTGGCGGGGGGACGTGGTCGACCAGGTGATCCACGGAGCACCGGCGGAACGGGATCCCGTCCTGCCGGTCAACATCCGGATGCCCGATGGCCAGGGGTGGATCGTGGCGCGCCAGGGCGCGAAGCTGAAGTGGCGGTCGACCACCGGCGTCTGGACCGACCTGCCCGGCGACGCCGCCCTCCTCCCCGCCGACGCCGAGATGGTCAACGTGACCGCGCCGGGCATCCCGTCGACCAACGTCACCCTGGGCACCTGACCAGAGGCGACTTAGAAGAGTTGGTTTCATTCACATTTCAGCGGCCGTGCCTACGGTCGCTGAACATGACTCGACTGAGAGCGACCGCCCTCACCGGAGCCGCCGTGGTGGCACTGGTGGCGGGCGCCTCCACCTCCTCCGCCGTCGCCACACCCGAGCAGCCCACGACGGTGCGGATCGGTGGCGGCTCCGGCATCGTCTTCGGCAAGGGCAAGCCCGTTCCGGCGCGGGGCGCGACCTGGTGCACGATGACGACCATCGGCCACGACAAGGCCGGTGACCTCGTCGGCCTGACCAACGCGCACTGCTTCTACGGCGACGACAACAAGCCGGTGCTCGGCGACAAGATCTACTACAACAAGACCCCCGCTGGCACGGCGGCGCAGCCCGCCAAGACCTCCGAGACCGACCTGGAGACGGGCGTGATCGGCGAGGTCGTGCACGTGAGCCTCAGCAACCCGGTCGGCAGCCCCGCCAACCCCGGGCTGGACTACTCGGTGATCAGGTTCGACAGGGCCAAGGTCGTCCCGACCGCGACCGTCGGCGGCCTCACCATCGACGGGATCGGCACCCCGCCCACGCCCGGCACCAGGATGTGCAAGCAGGGCCAGACCACCGGGCTCACCTGCGGTTTCATGGTGAGCACCAGCGGTCCCTACTTCGGCCACACCATCTGGGAGGGGCCGGGCGACTCCGGCTCCCCGGTGGTGCTGAACAACAAGCTCATCGGCAACCAGTGGGCCGCCGGGCTGAGCACCTCCATGACCGCCATCCTCGCCGACATGAACAAGCGCGGGGAGGCAGGCGCCGGGTTCACCCCGGTCGCCCCCTAATGCCTGTGCGGCGCGTCCTCCCCCCGGGCGCGCCGCACCGCCGCGACGAGCCGGGCGCCGAGCACGGCCACGCACCCCGACGCCGTCACCACGAGCGTGATCATGAACGTCGGGTAGAGGTAGACCACTTGCAGCCACGCGACGTCGCGGCCCCCGTAGAGGAAACCGACGACGCGGTGCACCAGGGCGACGAGCAGGAGCGGCAGCAGGAGCGGGAACGACCACAGCCATGAACGCCGCCTTTCCCGCGCCCGGATGACACCGCGGACCGCGAGTGCCGCGATGGGCACGGCGAGCAGGAGCAGCACCGCGTCGCTCAAGACAGGCGGGCCGTTCGGCGGCGCTGTCTGCCTGCCTTCGAGCACGGCGATCAGCTGCTCGCCGATCTCTTGAGCGTCGCGGTACTGGGTTCCGGTGTTCGCCATGACTGCGATGCCATGGCCCGACGCGGGCAGAATCGCTTGGTAGGCGGTCGATGTCATCAGGTCGCCGCCGTGGTGGACCAGCGGCTGCCCGGACTTCGTGGTGCCGAAGAACCAGCCGAGCGCGTACGAACCCGACGCCGCCGGGGTCCGCTCGCGCTCGGCGATCAACCAGGACGCCATGTCCCGCGCCGTGCTGAGCACTCCCCCGGAACCGTTGCCGAAAGCTGGGGGTTCCGGCAACGCGACCGGCAGGCCGAGGACCTTCACGTGCCCCCGTGCGCTCTGCGGTAACTCGTCGGCGGTGTTGATGGAGCGGCTGTCCTTCATGCCCACCGGCTCGAAAACGTTGCGGGACAGGTAATCGCTGAAGGGCATGCCGCTGACGACCTCGACGAGGCGAGCGGCCACCTGGAAGTTCGGGTTGTGGTACTCCCACTCGGCGCCGGGCGCCGCGGCGAGCACCGAGTCGCGCATCGCGGCGACGGCCTCCCGCAGGGTGCGCACCTCGGGCCCGCTGTAGGACCCGAAGGTCGTGTCCGACATGCCCGAGGTCTGGTCGAGCAGCTGCCGCACCGTGATCGCGGCGGCGCGGGGGTCGGCCATCGTGAACTCCGGCAGGTGGGCCACCACCGGCTCGTCGAGCCGGACGCGTCCGCTCTCCACGAGCTTCGTCACGGCCCGCGCGGTCATGGACTTGCTCACCGATGCCACGGCCATGCTCGTGCGATCGGAAACCGCCTCCCCCGTTGGCGTGCGGCCGTACCCGGCGATGCGCAGCACCGAGGAGCCACGGGTGACGGCCACCGCGACGCCCGGCACGACAGCGTTCTCTTGGTGTTGCCGGACAACGGCATCGACGGCCGCGGGCACCTCCGGGACCGGGGTGACCACGGCAGCGGAGACGATCAACGCGGACAGGAGTGAACTCAGCACGCTCGAAGTCTCGGCGAACCCAGGCCGCCCGACATCGGACCACGGTCCGATCTCCCGCACGGTGTCAGCAGGTGAAACCGACTCAGCGGCACGACTATGCTGTCCCAGGCACAGCTTGACCCGCGCTCCCCCATCGGTGGGCCGGGGTGGTCCGAAATTCCCCGTTTCGTACTCATTACCGTGGATGAGAGCGCTCCCATTCCCGCTAAGAGTACGAAACGGGAAAAGCGGCGGGAGGGTGGGCGTGGGGCGATGGCGGAGCGCGGCCGTGGGCGCGGTGGTGATGACCGCGCTGAGCACGGCGGCGGTGCCCGCGAGCGCGAGCGAACGACCGGCCGTCGCGGCGTGTCCGGTGCAGATCACGGTCGCGGCGAAGTGCTACACGGGCAAGGGTTCCAACGGCGCTTACTACGCGATCGCTGTTCCGGAGAAGTGGAACGGGTCGCTGGTCATGCATGCGCACGGCGGCCCCGATCTCACGGCGACCTCCGATCCGGAGCGCAGTGTCGACGACCTCGGGCGCTGGGCCGTCATGGTGCGCGAGGGCTACGCCTGGGCCGGCTCGGCCTACCGCCGCGGTGGGTACGGCACGCGGATGGCCGCCGAGGACACCGAGAACCTGAGGAAGCTCTTCGTCTCCGCGTTTGGTCGGCCTCGGACGACGTTCGTGCACGGCCAGTCCTGGGGCGGCAACGTGGCCGCGAAGGTCGCCGAGATCTACGGCGGCTACGACGGCGTGCTGCTCACCAACGGCGTGCTCGCCGGGGGTTCGCGCGGCTACGACTACCGGGTGGATCTCCGCGTGGTCTACCAGTACTACTGCGCGAACCACCCTCGCCCCACCGAGCCGCAGTATCCACTGTGGATGGGGCTGCGCAAGGATTCCACGCTGACTTCAGCAGGCCTGCGCGCACGGCTCCAGGAGTGCACCGGCTTCGCGTCGCCGCCGCGTGAGCGCACCGCCGTGCAACAGCGCAACCTCAGCGACATCCTCGCTGTGACAAGGATTCCGGAGCGCGCGCTCGAATCGCACCTGCGTTTCGCCACGTTCACGTTCCGGGACATCGTGCACAACCGGCTCGGCGGCCGGAACCCGTTCGACAACCGGACCATCCGCTACACCGGCTCGCACGATGACGCGGCGCTCAACGCCGGTGTCGAACGGTTTTCCGCAAACCCTTCCGCCGCAAGGGATCTGTCCTTCGACAGCGATCCGACGGGCGCCGTGTCGGTCCCGACGCTCACCCTGCACGCGATCGACGACCCGACCGCTTTCGTCCAGCACGAGAGCGCCTACCGCGCGAGCCGCCAGGGTGCGGGGACCGCGGGCAAGCTCGTGCAGACATTCACGAGGGAAAGCGAGCACAGCGGCCTCAGCAACTCCGAGTACGCCACGGCGATCTCCGAGTTGGCGCAGTGGGTGCGCACGGGTCGCAAGCCGACCGCTGTCTCCGTCGCGAATGCCTGCGCGTTGTTCGACGCCACCTACCGCACTGGCTGTTTCTTCGACCCCGCTTACGTTCCCGCCGACTACGCGTCGAGGGTGTACCCACGCCCAGGCGGCAAGCACTGGCCCGCCCTGTCCGCCGCGCGGGAGTGGGTTCTGCGTTTCCTGCCCGGCGTGGGCATCGCCCCCTAGGAGCGCGTCGCCGTCGCGAGATCGGCGATCTGCTCCGCCAGGACCTGGGGCGCGTCGAGCTCGACGAGGGTCCTCGCGCCGGGCACCTCGACGAACTCCGCGTCGCGGAAGGCTTGCTGGAGGCGTCGGCCCAGTGCGGGCTTGAACGCGCGGTCGGCCATGCCCCACACGATCCGGACCTGCCCCTGGTAGTCCTTCAATCGGGTGGACACGTCCAGCAGCTCGCGCGGATCGACGGCGTGCAGGAAACGAACGGCATCATCGCGGATGCCCGGATCGGTGAGCGCGGGCTCGATCCACGACCGGGTCAGGTCGGCGTCCAGCTTGTTCGCGAGCAGCCCGAATCCCAGCGGCGAGTGGCGGAACACCCGGCCGCGCATCGGCAGCAGACCGGCCCCCAACCGCCGCCGACCCCGCAGGAGCCGGAAGATGACGTTGAACGGGAAGGGCGGGAAGGTGTCGAAGGCGTCGCAGTTCACCAGCACCACGCGTCCGACCCGGCTCACGTCGGTGTCGAGGACGAACTGGGCGAGCGCCCCGCCGGTGTCGTTGCCGACCAGCACGACGTCCTCCAGCCCCAGGGCTTCGAGGAACAGCACGATCCGGCGGGCGACGCCACGCGGCGACTGGTCGGCGTCGGCGTCCATGGGTGTGCGGTGGGCGCCCAGCGGCCAGTCCGGCGCGTACGAGCGGACGCCCCGCTCCGCGAGGAGGTCGGCGACACCGGTCCAGACCGCGCCGTTGGTCAGGAACGGGTGCACGAACACCACGGGCGGGGCGGTGGACCGCTCGGGCCCCGCGGCGCGGTACGCGACGGCGCCCCCGGGAAGATCGATCGTCGGCATGCGACTCCTTCGCCGATAAAGTTACATACAGGGTGCACGCAACTTACGGACGGAGTGTATGAAAGTCTCACGGCGGACACAAGCGGACCGGACGGCGGCGACCCGCGCGGCCCTGATCGCGGCGGGCCGCAAGCTCTTCGCCGAGCACGGCTTCGCGGGCGTCGGCACCGAGACCCTGGTCCGCGAGGCCGGGGTCAGCCGGGGCGCGCTCTACCACCAGTTCGGCGACAAGACCGAACTGTTCGCCGAGGTCCTGGCGGACATCGAGGGCGCGGTCACCCAGCGCCTCGTCGCCGCGATGCCCTCCGGCGCCGACGCCGACCTCGTCGCCGTCATGACCAGCGCCCTGGTCGCGTGGCTCGACGCCTGCGAGAACCCCGAGGTGCAGCGGATCGTGCTGATCGACGGCCCGTCCGTGCTCGGCTGGACGCGGTGGCGGGCCATCTGCCAGCCCCACATCCTGGGGCTGATCCAGGCCGTGCTCACGCAGGCCGCGGCGGACGGCCTCCTGCCGCCGCTGCCGGTCAAAGCCCTGTCGCACGTCCTGCTCGCCATCGCCGACGAGGCGGCGCTGTACGTGGAGGCCGCTCAGGACCGGGCCGCCGCGCGGGAGGAGATCATGCAGATCGTCGGCGTCCTGATGCGGGCGCTCGTCGTGCGCTGACCTCCGCCGTCACACCGGGCGGATCTTCGCCGCGAACGCCTTCATCGCCGCCTGGGGATGGGTGGCCCTCGCCGCGGTGCCAGGGCGCGCGAGAGCCGCCTCGACGGCCTTCACCACCGCCGTCTTGGTGACCTCGAAACTGTGGTGTCCCTGGACCCACGCCCGCGACTTGGCCCGCACCCGCTTATCGGGGGCGCCGAGCACGCGGATCACTTCAACCCTGGAATCGTTTCCCAGCAGCATTTCAGCAGCGATGTCTCCTGCTGACGCCTGCGCGGCATCAGTGCGACCGTCCACTCGCGACGGTCACTGGGCCGGAACGACGACGTGTCCACCGAATTGGGCACCAGGCCGACCGGCTCGGGCAGCACCAGCAGGTCGTCGGCGGACACGTCGATCTCCGCACCGCTCAGCATCGGCCCGTCGTAGCCGAAGAACGGGAACCCGTAGCCCGGCGTCGGACGCCGCCCACCGGGACCGCGATCTCCGGTGCCGCGTAGATGATCCGCATGATCAAAATGCTATCGGGCGGGGCTCAGCGCACGGACGTCCCCGCTCGCTGACGAAGGGCCTCGTCGGCGGCGTTGAGCGCCAGCCGGACCGCGCCGAGGACGACGGCTTCTTGCCCGACTCCGGACGCGGCGAGCTCGGGCGTGCGGATGCAGGCGCTGTCCATGTGCCGTTTGATCCGGGGCAGCAGGAGGTCGGCCGCGCTGCCGAGGCCGCCGCCGACGACGATCAGCTCCGGGTCGATGGTCAGCGTCATCGCGGCCGCGTGCTGCGCCAGCACTTCGCAGAAGTCGTCGATGATCCGCACGGCATCAGGGGCGCCGGCGCGGGCGTCGCCGATGATCTGTTCGGTGAACTGGTGATCGCGGTCGGCGATGGACTCCTGGGTGGCCGGGCCGAGCAGCTTCTCCCGGCGCAGCTCCCACTTCTGCGGATCCAGCAGGCCGATCTCCCCCGCCGCGCCGCCGAAACCGCGGTGCACCCGCCCGCCCAGGATCAGCCCGGCGCCCATGCGCCGCCCGACCAGCAGGTAGATCAGGTCGGAGACGTCCTTGGCGACGCCGTGCCAGCGTTCGGCGAGCGCGGCGGCGTTCGCGTCGTTGTCGACGAAAACCTTGCAAGAGAACGATTTCTCCAGCCTTCGAGAGAGCTGGATGCCGTTCCAGCCAGGCAGGACGGTGGACAGGGTGACTGTGCCGTCCGGGGCGACGATGCCGGGGACGCTGACCCCGGCGGCCATCAGCAGCGAGCGGTCGATCCTGCCGCGGGTGAGGCACTTCGTGGCGACGGAGCGCACGACGGCGATCCGCTTGTCGGCGTCGAGCTGCGGGTCGACCTGGGTCTCGTGGCTGTGGACCTGCTCGCCGTTGAGGTCGGCGAGCACGCCGATCACCCGGTGCCTGCCGACGTCGAAGCCCAGCACGTACCCGCTGTCCGCGCGGAAGTGGTACCGGCGGGCGGGCCGCCCGACCCGCCTGCCGGGCTCGGCGGCGAGCTCGGCGGCCCAGCCCTGCTCGATCAGGTCCTCGATGGCGGCCTCGACGGTCGGCCGGGACAGGCCGGTGCCCGCGGCGAGGTCGGCCAGGGTCGCCGGGCTGGCCGCGCGCAGGGCCGAGAGCACCGCGACCGAGTTGATCACCCGCAGCAGCGAGGGGCTCCCGCTCATCCACTTTTCCTTGACCACCGCACGGAGCGAATGGTAGACCATGGCCGATTATTTAAAGGAAGTTCCATTAATAACCCCTGCGGGAGGTGATGACCGCGTGGTGACCGTGGCGATCGTCGGCGCGGGGAGCCGGGGCGCGATGTACGCGGCCCGCGCCACCGCGACCGGGAAGGCACGCGTCGTCGCGGTGGCCGAACCCCGGCCCGCCGCGCAGAAGGCGCTGGTCGACGAGCACGAGGTGCCGCCGGAGGCCGTCTTCGACGACTGGCGCGAGCTGCTCGCCCGGCCGCGCCTGGCCGATGTGGCCGTCATCGCCACCCAGGACCAGGAGCACATGGAGCCCGCCATCGAGCTGGCCCGGCGCGGCTACCACCTGCTGCTGGAGAAGCCGATGGCCACCACCGAGGCGGCCTGCGAGGCGATCGTGCGGGCCACCGAGGAGGCCGGGGTGCTGCTCGCGGTCTGCCACGTGCTGCGCTACACGCCCTACACCCGGCTGCTGAAGTCGATCGTCGACAGTGGACGGATCGGCGACGTCGTCAGCGTCGAGCACCTCGAACCGGTCGGCTGGTGGCACCACGCGCACTCCTACGTGCGCGGCAACTGGCGCCGCGAGGACGAGTCGACGTTCATGCTCATGGCCAAGTCCTGCCACGACCTGGACTGGCTCGCGCACGTCATCGGGCGCCAGGCCGTGCGGGTCTCCTCCTTCGGCGGGCTGTACGAGTTCCGGCCCGAGCGCAAGCCCGCGGGCGCGGCGAACCGGTGCCTGGACTGCTCGGTCGAACCGGACTGCCCGTACTCCGCGCCGCGGATCTACCTGCCGTTCCTCAACGAGCCGGACCGCGTCTGGCCGTTGTCCGTCGTCACAACGGATCGCACGGAGGAAGGTGTCCGCAACGCCTTGCGCGACGGGCCTTACGGCCGGTGCGTGTACGCGTGCGACAACGACGTGGTCGATCACCAGGTGGTCGACATCGAGTACACCGGCGGTGTCACGGCATCGTTCACCATGACGGCGTTCGCGCCCGTCAGCCACCGCAAGACCCGCGTCTTCGGCACCAGGGGCTCGTTGGACGGCGACGGCGAAAGCATCACCGTCCACGACTTCCGCACCGGCCCGGAGACCGTGCGGCCCATGCCCGCGGGCGGGGCGACCGCGGACGACGGGCACGGCGGCGGGGACCAGGGGCTCGTCGACGCCTTCATCGAGGCGGTCCGCACCGGCGACCGGAGCCTCATCTTGACCAACGGCAGGGACAGCCTGGAATCGCACCGGCTGGTGTGGGCCGCGGAGCGGGCGCGCCGGACCGGCACCGTCGTCAACCTGGAGGGAGCACGATGAAACGCGCTCTGGCAATGGGAATCGCGGCGGCCCTCGTGGTCACCGGCTGCGGCACGTCGGCCCCGGAAGGCTCCGGCGGCAACGACGGGCGCGGCCCGATCACGTTCGCCACGTTGAAGGACGGCACGGGCACGGTGCCGAAACTGGTGGAGGCGTGGAACGCCAAGCACCCCGACCAGACCGTGCGGATCATCGACCTGCCGGAGGGCGCGGACGGCCAGCGCCAGCAGCTGATCCAGCAGGCGCAGACCAAGTCCGACACCTACGACGTGATCACCATCGACCTGCCGTGGAACGCCGAGTTCGCGGCGCGGCGCTGGGTCACCGAGCTGCCCCGCGAGCAGTTCGACCTGGACGGGTTCTTCGCCGCGCCGCTGAAGGGATCGGACTACCGGGGCAAGCTGTACAGCATCCCGCACTTCACCGGCGCCGGGATGCTCTACTACCGCACCGATCTGCTGGGCAGGGCCGGTGTCACGCCGCCGAAGACCTGGGCCGAGATGAAGGCTGCCTGCGCCAAGGTGCTCGCGCTGCCCGAGGCAGCGGGGATCTCCTGCTACGCCGGGCAGTACGACAAGTACGAGGGACTCACGGTCAACTTCTCCGAGGCTGTCGGGTCCGCGGGCGGGGAGGTCACCGACGACTCGGGGAAACCGAAGCTGGACACGCCCTCGGCCAAGGCCGGACTCGACTTCCTGGCAACGGGTTTCCGCGATGGCACCGTGCCGTCCGACGCGATCACCTACAAGGAGGAGGAAGGCCGCCGGGCTTTCCAGCAGGGCAAGGTCCTCTTCCACCGCAACTGGGCCTACATCCACCCGCTGATGAACGCCACGGACGGCTCCTCCTCGGTGCCGGGCAAGTTCGCGGTCACGGTGGTCCCCGGCGCGTCCGGCCCCGGAGTGTCCACTTTGGGCGGTAACAACCTCGCCGTGTCAGCGTTCTCCAAGAAGCAGGCCACGGCGCGGGAGTTCATCAAGTACATGACCAGTTTGGACACCCAGCGCGCGCACGCGAAGGGCTCGGCGTACCCGATGACGCGGACGGCGGTCTACCAGGACCCCGAGCTGCGGGCGAAGTACCCGTACCTGCCCGTGCTCCAGGAGGCGATCTCCAACGCC
The DNA here is from genome assembly GCF_024213555.1 of Allokutzneria sp. A3M-2-11 16. Taxonomy (GTDB): domain Bacteria; phylum Actinomycetota; class Actinomycetes; order Mycobacteriales; family Pseudonocardiaceae; genus Allokutzneria. The sequence continues at coordinate 290,766 of NZ_JANAVO010000005.1, forward strand.
CGCCCGCGGCCGACCCTGGTCCGCTACGGCGACGCGTCCTCGGCGATCCAGGAGCAGGTGTACGCGGTGCTCGGCGGGAAGACCTCGGCCGAGCAGGCGCTGTCCACGTTGCAGCGGCAGCTGAGCGAGATCGCCCAGGGGACCTGACCGGATGGCCGCGCTGCTGTTGTCGCCGACCCTGCTCGTGCTCGGGCTGGTGGTCGGATACCCACTGCTCGCCGCGTTCCGGGAGTCGTTGTACCGCGGCGGTGACGCGCTGGACGCGGACGGGTTCATGGTGTCCGGCGACCGGTTCGTGGGCCTGGACAACTACACCGAGGCGCTCGGATCGCGGTTCTGGACGGCGTTCGGCAACACGTCCTTCTTCACCTTCACCACGGTGGCCATCGAGGTCGTCGTCGGCACCGCCATGGCATTGGTGATGCACAAGGTGATCAGGGGTCGCGGGCTCGTGCGCGCGTCGATCCTGGTGCCGTGGGCGATCCCCACCGCGGTCTCGGGTCTGTTGTGGCGCTGGATCTTCCAGTCCGACGGCGTGGCGAACGAGGTGCTGGCGACGGATCTGCTGTGGACCTCCGACCGCTGGGCCGCCAAGATCGCGGTGATCATCGCCGACACGTGGAAGACCGCGCCGTTCGTCGGACTGCTCGTGCTCGCCGGTCTGCAACTGATCCCGAACGAGGTGAACGAGGCGGCGCGCCTGGACGGGGCAGGTGCCTGGCAGAGGCTGTGGCGCGTCACGCTTCCGCTGGTCAAGCCCGCCCTGCTGGTCGCGGTCCTGTTCCGGCTGCTCGACGCGCTGCGCATGTTCGACCTGCCGTTCGTGCTCGTGGGCCCGCAGAAGGGCTCGGTGGAGACGCTGTCGATGCTGGCGTGGAGCGAGGCCAACCAGGTCCGGTACGGCCCGGCGGCGGCGTACTCGGTGATCCTGTTCCTCTACGTCGTGGTCATCGCGTTCGTGTTCGTGAAGATGCTCGGCGCGGATTTGTTGGGAGACAAGCGGAAGAAGGGGGCTTCGGCATGACCGCTGTTCGTCGGCTGGCGCCCTTGCTCGGGATCGGCGTCATCATCCTGTACTGCCTCGCGCCGTTCTACTGGATGGTGGTGTCGAGTTTCCGGCGCACCAGCGACATCTTCGACATGTCCGTGCTGCCGTCCCCGTGGTCGCTGGAGAACTACCAGGCGGTGTTCAGCGGGCAGAACCAGTTCACCCGCGCGCTGCTCAACAGCCTGGTGGTCGCGGGCGTGACGACCGCGTGCACCGTGCTGCTGGGCACCCTCGCCGGGTACGCGCTGGCGCGGCTGGACTTCCGGTTCAAGAACCTGGTGCTGGCGCTGGTGATCGCCACCTCGATGTTCCCGGGGATCTCGCTGGTCGTGCCGCTACTGAAGCTGTTCTCCGAGATTGGCTGGATCGACAGCTACCAGGCGATGATCGTGCCGAGCATGTCCTTCGCGCTGCCGCTGGCGGTGTGGAACCTGACCACGTTCTTCCGCCAGCTCCCGGTCGAGCTGGAGGAAGCGGCCACAGTGGACGGTTGCACCCGCGGGCAGGCGTTCCGCAAGGTGATCCTGCCGATCGCGCTTCCCGGCGTCTTCACCACCACGATCATCGTGTTCGTGGTGGCGTGGAACGAGTTCGTCATCGCGCTCAGCATGGTGAGCAAGCCGGAGATGCAGACCGCGACCGTCCGGATCTCCCAGTTCGCAGGCTTCGCGGGCTACGACAGTCCATTCGGGACGCAGATGGCCGCAGGCGTCATCGTGACCGTACCGCTGGTCATCGCGGTGCTGCTCTTCCAGCGTTGGATCATTTCCGGCCTGACCTCAGGTGGTGTCAAATGACCGACTTACCCAGCAGGAGAACGTTCCTCGGCCTGGCCGGGGTCAGCGCGGCCGCCGTCGTGCTCGGCACCGGCGCCCCCGCCCACGCGTTCACCCCCGGCGGCGAGGACGTTCCCGCCGATCCCTTCACACTCGGTGTCGCATCAGGTGATCCCGAACCGGACGGCTTCGTCCTGTGGACGCGCCTGGCCCCGGAGCCGCTCGCCGCGGACGGGCACGGGGGCATGCCGCGCCGCCCCTTCGACGTGCACTACGAAGTCGCCGAAGACCCGCGGTTCTCGCGCGTGGTCCGGCGCGGTCACGCGGTCGCCTCCCCCGACCTCGCGCATTCCGTGCACCCCGAGGTGAACGGGCTTCGCCCTGGGCGGGAGTACTTCTACCGCTTCCGCGCGGGCCGTTCGATCAGCCCGGTCGGCCGGACGCGGACCGCTCCGGCTCACCGAGACCAAGCCGGGAAGCTGTCGTTCGCGGTGGCGTCCTGCCAGGCTTGGTACCACGGGCATTTCACGGCGTACCGGCACATGGCGACCGAGGATCTGGACCTCGTTTTCTTTGTGGGCGACTACATCTACGAGTACGCCATCAACTCGGTGAACCTGTGGCGCGAGGGCGTCCAGCTCGACAAGGTGCACGACGCCGAGGTCCGCACGCTTGAGCAGTACCGGTTGCGGTACGCGCTCTTCAAGTCCGACCCGCACCTCCAGGCCGTGCACGCGAAGGCTCCGTGGGTGTCCACTTGGGACGATCACGAGGTGCAGAACAACTACGACCACGCCGGGCAGGGCGTCACGCCGGAGGACTTCGAACGTCGGCGCGCGGTCGCGTATCGGGCCTACTACGAGAACATGCCGCTGCGACGGACATCCTTGCCACGCGGCCCGGAAATGACGCTCTATCGGCGACTGCACTGGGGACGGCTGGCGGACTTCACCGTGCTGGACACCCGCCAGTACCGCGTGCCGGAGAAGAGCATCCTCGGCGCACGGCAGGAAAAGTGGCTCCACGACGGACTGCGTTCTTCCTCCGCGACGTGGAACGTGTTGGCGCAGCAGGTCGTCATGGCGCAGATCGACCGCGACACGGGCCCCGGCCAGACGTTCAGCGATGACCAGTGGGACGGCTTCCGGGCCGAGCGGGAACGGCTGCTGGCCCTCCGCACACCCAACCTGGTCGTGCTGACCGGGGACATCCACCGCCACGTCGCCGCCGACCTCAAGGCCGACTTCAACGACCCCAGGTCCGCGACCATCGGAACCGAGCTCGTGGCCGGTTCCATCGGCTCGGACGGGGACGGCGCTCCGCGGGACAACTACACCGATCTGTGGCTGAGCAATCCGCACGTGAAGTTCTACGACGGTCGGCGCGGATACCTGCACTGCACGATGACCCCCGAGCGGCTGACCTCCGAGTACAAGGTCGTCGACTACATCCGGCGCGACGACCGGGCCCCGGTCTCCACCGCCGCCCGCTTCGTCACGACCGCCGGGCGTCCCGGTTTGGAGGCACTGTGATCCGGCGACTCTCGGCCGCGCCCGGAATCGGGTGGATCGACCTGACCTGGGAGGCCGACTCCTACCACCCGTTAGTCGACCACTTCGCCGTCTACGCCTCGGATTCTCCCTTCGCACAAGGAGAACTGATCGGCAAGACCGTCTACACGCGACTGCGGCACGACAACATCGGGGCGCGCGGGCGGACCTGGTACTACCGCGTCGTCACCGTCGACGCGGCGGGCAACCGCAGCTGGCCCAGCCCGGTGCTGCGCGCGTCCTCGCTGACCTCGGTCACGGTGTCCGGCAGCCCGGTCGCGGTGATCGGGAACTACGACCGCAAGAGCCTGGAACTGGCGCTCGCCCCCAGCGGCTACCAGCAGTACGCGACGCGGTTCCCCGACGGCCCCGACTACGCGTTCGGGGTCAGCTCCCCCAGTGCCGACTGGCCCTACCTGCACCCCGGTCCGGCGGACAAGTGGGCTGGCAGCAAGGCGCACACCTTCCGGTTCCGGTTTCCCCTGCCCTCGGTCCGCAAACTCGTGCTGGCCGTGTGGCTGATCGACTCGCACGCCACGGACCCGGGCCGGTTGTCGTTGTCCTGCAACGGGTCCTCCGTGGCCGACGTGGCACTGGACAAGGGCGCCACCAAGGGCTCCACGGTCGGCGAGGGCCCGCTCCTCCGTCCGTCCATTGTGGAAATGCCACTCCCTTGGAACACGCTCCGCGTCGGCGAGAACGTGATCGCCCTGGGCAAGGCGAGCGGCTCGTGGCACGCCTACGACGCTGTCGGCGTGTTCGAACCCAGGTAGGCACGTCTTCAAGACGCACCAACCCGCGCGCGGACGTGGCGCTCCGGTTCAGGTGCCGACACACCCGTTCGTGGGTTGCCGAACCCCGCCGTCGTTCGGTTGGATCATGCGCGACGTGGGCCACAGGCGAGGGGATCCGATGAGCAACGCCGAGTTTCCGACCGAGAACGCACCCGTCCCGGCCGAGGAGACCCCTCAGCCGCCGCAGAGCGGCGAGGTCGAGACGCAGACCTTCTTCTTCGGCGACGCCTTCGACGACTAGAGACACCGACGTCTAGGCGAACTGCGAGCCCAGCGCCGACAGCAGGCTGAGCTTCTCGTAGCCCTCGGTGCCCGGCGACGCGGTGTAGACCAGCAGGATCTGGTCCTGGCTGTCGGCGTGCAGCACCTGGCAGTGCAGGTCGAGCACGCCCAGTTCGGGGTGCTGCACGCGCTTGTGCTCGCCCCGCCGCACCGCCACCTCGTGCTGTTCCCACAGCGCGGAGAACTCCGGGCTCAGCTCCAGCAGGCTGTCCACCACCGCCGCCGCCCGGGAACCGGGTCCATTCCTGACCAGCGCCGCCCGCAACGCGGCGACCTGGACGCGAGCGTGGTGGCCGTGATCTTCCTCCGGGTAGATCGAGCGCGAGGACGGATCGGTGAACCACCGGTACACCGAGCTGCGGGCCAGCCCCGTGAAGCACGTCTGGTCGCCGAGCAACGCGGTGGCCAGCCAGTTCTGCACCAGCGTCTCGCCGAGGCCGCTCAGCACCATGGCCGGGGTGTCGGTGAGCCGGTCCAGCACCCGCATCAGCCCCTGGCTGACGTGGTCGGAGCGCAGGACCCGGGTCGGGGCGTTGTGCCCGGCCAGGCGGAACAGGTGGTCGCGCTCGTCCAGGCTCAGCCGCAGTCCCTGGGCGATCGCGGCCAGCATCTGCTCCGAGGGCGTCGGCCCGCGCTGCTGTTCCAGGCGGCTGTAGTAGTCGGTGGACATGCCCGCGAGCGCCGCGACCTCGTCCCGGCTCAGCCCGGAGGTGCGCCTGCGCGGCCTGCGGGGCAGGCCCACGTCCTCCGGCTGCAAAGCCTCCCGGCGGGTGCGGAGGAAGTGCGCGAGCTGTTCCCGGTCCATGTGCCCGATCGTAGGCAGCCGCGCGAGGTTAGCCAGGGATCGCCGGTCCCTGGTTGAACGAGTCCTTCCGCGGCCCCGGCGCCGGGCCGAGGGTTGTCCCCATGACACGCATCGCACTCATCACCGGCGGCAGCCGGGGTCTCGGCCGCAACACCGCGCTCCACCTGGCCCGTCAGGGCGTGGACCTGGTGATCACCTACCGCACCGGCGCCGCCGAGGCCGAAGCCGTCGTCGCCGAGGCCCGGGAGCTGGGCCGCACCGCCGTCGCGCTGCCCCTGGACGCCGGGGACACGAGCACCTTCGGCGCCTTCACCGAGGCCGTGCGGGGCGCGCTCGCCGAGCGGTGGGGCCGGGACACCTTCGACTTCCTAGTCAACAACGCGGGCGTCGGCAGGCACGCGCCCTTCAGCGAGGTGACCGAGGAGGTCTTCGACGAGCTGATGAACGTCCACGTGAAGGGCGTGTACTTCCTCACCCAGGCGCTGCTGCCGTTGCTCGCGGACGGCGGACGGATCGTCAACCTGTCCACCGGCCTGACCCGCTTCGCGCAGAACGGTTACTCCGCCTACGCCAGCATGAAGGGCGCCGTCGAGGTGCTCACCCGTTACCTCGCCAAGGAGCTGGGCCCGCGCGGCATCGCCGTGAACACCGTCGCGCCCGGCCCGGTGGCGACCGATTTCAGCGGTGGCGTCGTGCGGGACAACGCCGAGCTGAACAGCTTCCTGGCCTCGCAGACCGCGCTCGGCCGCACCGGGCTGCCCGACGACATCGGCGGGGCGATCGCGGCCCTGCTCACGGATGGCACCGGGTGGATCACCGCGCAGCGCATCGAGATCTCCGGCGGCACGTTCCTCTAGGGTTCCGAGGCGACCGGGCAGGCGACGGGTCGCCGCCGCTCACCGAGCCGCGCGACGACCTCCGCCACCCGCGCCGCCCCGTCCTCCGCGCGGACGCGATCAGCGATCGCCTCCGCCCGCACGCGGTAGGACTCGTCCGTCACGGCCTCGCGGATCAGAGCGGCCAGGCGATCGGCCGTCAGCTCGCGGAATGGCACCGATCCCGGGCTGACACCCGCCTTCACCAATCGGTCCGCCCAGAAGGGCTGATCGGACAACACCGGAACGGGCACCGTGGGGACACCGGCTCTGAGCCCGGCACCGGTCGTACCCGCGTGGTGCACCACCGCCGCCATCCGCGGGAACAACCAGGTGTGCGGCACAGAACCGACCGCCAGCAGGTCGCCGCCGCCAGCCTCCATGTTGGCCCAACCCGCCTGCACGATCCCTCGTACCCCGGCCTTCCGCAGTGCTTGCCCGACGATCCCGGACAGCCATTCGCCGTCGCTGGCGGCCATGCTCCCGAACCCGACGAACACCGGGGCGTCACCCGCCTCCAGGAAGTCCGTCAGCTCCGGGTCCGGCTGCCACCCGGACGGGCTGTCCGGCCACCAGTAACCGACAGTCTCGACCCCCGGCCGCCAGTCGGCGGGCGAAGGCGCGATCGCCGGGCTGAACCCGTGCAGCACCCGGTACTCCGGGTCGTCGAAGATCGCCCGCCAGACCGCGCCGAACCCGATCGGCCGCAGCCCCAGGTCGCGCTGGAACCGCTTGATGGCCCCGTCCAGCGGATTGGGCAGCCGGGAGGCCATCCGCAGCAGGTTCCGGTTCGTCCACCGCCCCAACGACCTCGCGCTCAGCGTGACCGGCGGAAAGTCGCCGGTGGGCACGCCCGGGTAGAAGTTGAGGGAGACGCTGGGGATGCCCATCGCCTTGGCCACCAGGTAGCCGTGCACCACCACGTTGCTCTGCAACAACAGCACGTCCGCGCCCTCGGCGGCGGCCCGCACGCCTTCGCCGACCTCCGCCGCGATCTTCCTGCCCATCTCGGCGTCGTCCCTGAGACCACGCAGTCCTCGCCCCGCCCGGCGCCCCGTCCGGCCCTCCTGCGCGCCCGATACCTCCCGCATGTCGCCTGGCATCCGCCGGAACTCCAGGCCGCACTCCCGCACACGCTCGGCGAACATCTCCTGCGTCGCCACCGCGACCTCATGGCCTGCGGCTTTCAGGCGCGTTCCGAGACCGATGAGCGGCACCACATCGCCTTGGGTGCCCACGGTTACGATCACGATTTTCATGGCGGCAAGCTAGGAATTCGCTTGTGAGGTCCTGATGAGTTCAATGTTCTTTCTGGCACTCTCATCGCAATTCCGGGTCGCCGACCTCGGAAGCACCACGAAATCTGAGACGGATTTTGGTTACATCGCTCACGCCCCCCCAGGAAGTAACCGGAGAATTTCTGATAATTCGGTTGCGCCGATTCTCTAAATTATGTGGTTATGGAAGCGCTCTGGGTGACCGGGACACCGGGAACGGGGAAATCCACCGCGGGCTGGGGTCTGTTCACGCGCATCGCCGAACAGGGCGGCAGCGTCGCCCACGTCGATGTGGATCAGCTCGGCCTGATCGGCCCGCCCCCAGGCGGTGGCGACGCGAGCCATGCGATCAAGGAAGGGAACGCGCGGCGCCTGCTCGACCTGATGCGCCGCCGGGGCGTGCGGCAGGTGATCATCTCCGGGATCGTCGATCCCGACAGGCCCCCGGGCTGGCCGGACCTGACGCTCGTGTGCCTGCGGTGCGACCGCGAGGAGCTGCGCCGCCGGTACCTCGGTCGCGGCTCCTCCGCCGACACGCTGGACGCCCTCTTCGAGGTGGCCGACGAGTTCGACCGCTTCGACACGGCCATGGACACGACAGGCCAGCAACCCGAAGACACGGTCACCGCGTTGCTGCGGCATTGCGTCGTGAGCCCGGGCGAGATCCAGCCGCTGAGCGCGCCCGCCCCGCCGCCCGCGCGCGTGATCGTCGTGAGTGGAGCCACCGCAGTCGGCAAGTCGACCGCCGCGTGGGGCGCGCTGCAAACCCATTGGCAGAAAGGCATTCCCACCGCCTACGTCGACATGGCGCAGCTCGGTTTCGTCCGTCCGGGTCCCGATCCCGTGCTGTCGGCCGCGTGCCTTTCGGCTCTGTGGCAGGGCTACCGCGACGCCGGAGCCGAGGTGCTGATCATCGTGACCCGCGACGCGCTACCCCAGGACCTGTTCGCGGAGGACTCCGTGACCAGGGTCCTGCTCGACGCCGACGCTCCGACGTTGGCCGAGCGCGTGCGGCGACGCGCTGCCGGTGAGTCCGCGCTCCTCGCGGGCGACGAGCTCCGCGGCGCGCCATCGGCCGTTCAGCTCCAGGTGATCGCGCGCGCGGTCGCCGAGGCCGAGCGGCTGCGGCGCACCGACCAGATCGTGCTCGACACGACGGGGCAGGACCCCGACGAGACCGCGGCCGCGTTGCTCGGGTTGACCTTGCCCTTGGGGTAAGGCTGTGTGCTCCGTGGCATGACGCGTTCTCGACTGGTCCTGCCCACGTATGTGGCGGCTGAGGGCTTGTCCCTGTTCGGGAACTCGGCGATCAACGTGGTCCTGCCGTGGCTCGTGCTCGCGCGCACCGGGGACGCTTCCGCGGCCGCGATCGTCGCCGCCTGTGCGGGCGTGGTGCAGATCGGCGCGACCTTCGCGATCGGCAGGCTCATCGACCGGTTCGGCGCGCGCCGCCTGGCCGTCCTCGCCGATGTGGGCTCCGCGGCGTCGGTCACGGCGCTGGCCTTGGTCGGCTTGGCCGGTGGGCTGTCCCTGCCGGTCATGATCGCGCTCGCCGCGGCCGGGGCGTTGTTCGACATCCCGGGGATGACCGCGCGGCAGACCTTGATGCCCCGCGTCGCGGAGCGGTCCGGGGTCGCGTTGGACACGGTCGCCTCGTTGCGCCAAGGCGTGTTCGGGCTTTCGCTGCTCGCCGGTCCGGCACTGGCCGGGGTGTTGCTCGGCGTGTTCGATCCGGAGCGCGTGTTGTGGCTGACCGCCGCCTGTTCGGCGCTCGCGGCACTGGTGACGCTCGGCATCCGGGTGCCGCCGGTGACCGATGGGGGTGAAGCGGAGCCCGGCGTTCGCGGCGGTTGGCGCGCGCTCCGGCAGACACCCGTCCTGGTGAAGCTTTTCACCGTCGCCACGGTGTCGGCGGGCATGTCCGCGCCGCTGCTCCAGGTCCTCCTGCCCGCTCACTTCACCGCGCTGAACCGCCCGGACCTGCTCGGTTTCACCATGTCGGCGCTCGCGGTCGGCGTTATCGCGGGTTCCGTCGTGTACGCGGTGCTGGCGAAGGTGTCGCGGCGCCTGGCGTGGACGATCGCGGTCGTCGCCACCACGGCGGGACTCGTGCTGATCGCTACGCTGGACGGGTTCTGGGTCGTCGGGCTCGGCGCGGTGGTGGTCGGAGTGTCCAGTGGAATCGTCAGCCCCGTCTTCAGCGTCGTCGTGGCCGAACGCGTCCCCGCCGCTCAGCTCGGCAGCGCCATGGGACTGATGAACGCCGCCTCCCTCGTGTCCGGCCCGCTCGGGCTCGGCGTCGCGAGTGTGGTGGTGGCGAACGGAAATCTGTCGGTCCTGGCGTGGGGCGTCGTGGCCGTCTGGGGCGCGGTCGGGCTCCTCTGCGCGACGGGGCCCGCCTTGCGCGACCTCGAAGCACCGCGGGAGGTGTCGGCCCGTGCTCACGATTAGCCAGCTCGCCGCGCACGTCGGCTGCACGATCAAGGCCGTCCGCGTCTACCACCAGCGCGGTCTCCTCCCCGAACCCGAGCGCGACGCCTCCGGCTACCGGCGATACGACGCCCAGGCCGTGATCGACCTCGCCCGCATCGTCACGCTCGCCAAGTCCGGGGTGCCGCTCGCCCGCATCCCCGACGTCCTGCACGCGCGGCCCGGCGAGATCGAGCGCATCGACAGCGAGCTGCGCGACCGCATCCGCGAGCTCCAGGACCGCCGCAAGCAGCTGCGCCAGCTCGACCAGCCGGACCGGCTCTGCCTGCCGCCCGAGGCCGTGGAGCACATGGAGCGCTTCCGCGCGCTCGGCCTCTCCGATCGGCACGAGCGCGCGGTCCGCGACGGCTGGATCCTCATCTGCGCGCTCGCCCCCGACTTCGCCCGCGCCTACCTCCCCGTGCGCACCGCGCTGCTGGAGGACGAGGAGTACGTCGCGGTCATGCGCTCATACGACGAGGCGATCGACTGGGCGCCCGACGATCCCAGGCTGGACGCGATCGCGGACGCGGCGGTCCGGCTGGCCCGGCGCATGACCCTGCCGTCCGACCTTCCGATCTGGACCGAGGTCCCCCGCGAGGCCGTCGAGGTGGTCGTCGGCCACCACGGCATCGACAGCCCCGCGTGGCGACGGCTCGACCAGGTCGTCGAGGAACGGCTCACCCGCGCCTAGCAGCGGGTGTTCTCCGGTGGCAGCTCCAGCGTGGTGATGTAGCGGCTGCCGGGCACCTGGGCCACCACGCGCGCGGTGGAGCCGTGGTCCAGCCAGGTGCCCGCGCCCACCGGTGTTCGGGGCGATCCGGCGCGCCCGCTCAACCCCGCTGGACAGGTGCCCGTGATCGGCGGGCCGGGAAAGTCCAGGCAGCCCTTCACCTGATCACCCATGACACCCGGGTAGGGCTCCAGACCGGGCGTGGCGAAGCCGGACGCGTCGCCCCGTTCGGCGGCCGTGATCGCGGCCGCGAGCGTCGCCCAGTGGGCCGGGCCTTTCCCCGCCCGCACGGAACCGAGGCGCTGCAACTGCATCCCGTCGTACCGGGCCGTGCCCGCGGGGATCGGCTCGCGCTCGGCTTTGGCCAGCAGAGCCCGCCAGCGCTGTTCCATTCCTGGTTCGGCCTGGTCGAAAAAGCGCTGCATCAACCGTTCGCCGTCGCGGGCGAAGGCGTCGACCTCCCGCTCCCAGTCGCAGTTCAGCACCGGCGAGCTCAGCCCGGGGTAGCCACGCGGGTCCCCCTTTCTTGGCCCCGGTTGCGGGAAGACGCGCGATCTTCAGGGTGATCGTGTGCTTTCCCCGCTCCGCCAACGGGACCGGCAGGTCCGCGCACTGCATGACCGCAGGATCGCTGTCAAGGCAGGATTTCCAATTCGGTGGGTGGCTGGGCGGGTGGTGCGATCAACAGCAGCGCCAGAAGCAGCTTTCACCTACGGCCACCCTAGCCATCCGAAGAACATTCTGCCGCTGTGATTCGGCGCCCTCGACGAGCAATAACTCCTAGCTGAGCAGCGCACCATTCCGTTGGTCTTAGAAGGGGGCGGGTTCGGCGATCGGTTCCGCTTCTGTCTCCGAGGTCTTGCCGTTGGGTGTGGTCCACACGTGCCGCCCGTCCGGCAGGTTCTCGCAGCTCCAGTTGGATTCGTGCTTCATCCGGTGGTGCCGCCTGCACTTCGGCCGCAAGTTATCGATCGTGGTGTTGGTGCCGTCGAAGGGGCAGCAGTGATCCAGATCGCAGCGGTGTGCGGGCCTGTTGCAGCCGATCGCGGTGCAGGTCGGGTAGCGGGCGTGGATCAACTCCCGCTGCTTCGCCGACGGCCGGTAGGTGGTCACGTCTTCGGCGATCCCGGTGACCGGGTCGGTCAGGATGCGCTTCCAGATCCCGTTCGCCGCCACGTCCCGGGCGATCTTCGCGGGCAACGGTCCGTAGCCGTGCAGGATGGCGGGCTCGTTGTCGAGGCCGAGGAAGGAACCCATGGGCATGGTGAGGTAGACGGTGACCTGGCCTTGGGGTGCACCGGTTTCCTTGCCCATCAACACATCCATGGTGACATCGGCACGCTTCTGATCCAAGGTGCGGTGATCCTTGGGCAGGGCTCTAGCGATGCGGTCGATGCGGTCATAGATCAGGGATGCCTGCAGGGCGGGGAAGAACATGCGGAGCAGGCACATGCCGTCGTCTTGGGGGATCTTCTCCACCAACCTGGCCTTGCGCTTCTCTTTGTGCCGTCGTTCGGCGGCTTTCGGGTCCAGCTTGTCGATGAACCGCACCGCATGCTTGCGAGTCGCGGTGTAGTTGTGCGTTTCGGCGAAGGCGAGGAAGTCCTG
>NZ_JANAVO010000006.1 GCF_024213555.1 Allokutzneria sp. A3M-2-11 16
GTGCCATACGCTTGTCGCGAGGGCCGGGGTTTCATCCCGTGCCCCCGGGAGGCCCAAGGGCACGCGCAAGGGGCCCCCAGGTCAAGCCGACCCCCAGGCTGGAAGCCCAGCGCCACACGCTGGAAGTTCAGCCGACCCCGCCGGAAGCCCAGCCGTACCCCCGCTGGAAGCCCACGCAAGCTGGAAGCCCAGCCAAAAGCTACCCCGTCACAAACCCAGTCGACCCTCGAACAACCAAATGCGACGGCAACACGACCTCCCCCCGTCCACCCCTCAACAACAAATCAATAGCCGTCCGCCCACAGTCCTCCCGAGGCGAAGCCAACGTAGTCAACGGCGGCGAACAAAAATCAGCCCCAAAAATATCGTCATACCCCACAACACTGATGTCCGAAGGCACCCGCCACCCCCGTTCCGCAAACCGACGCAACGTCCCAATCGCAAGCATGTCGTTGAACGCCACGACCGCCGTCGCGCCCCTACCAATCGCGGCGTCCGCGGCGGCGGCTCCGCCGGAGACGGTGGGGGAGAACGGGCCGATGCGGGTGACCCGCATGCCGAGGCGCCCCGCGGACTCCCGCAGCGCGGCCCAGCGGTTCGCGTTCGACCACGACGCGGGCGGCCCCGACAGGTAGGTGAGCGAGCGGTGGCCCAACGATGCGAGGTGCTCGACGACCTGCCGCGTGCCCTCGGTGTTGTCGATGACAACGCTCGGCACTCCGGCCACCTGCTTGTTGATCAGGACTACGGCGTTTCTCCCCGCAGCGGCGCGGATGTCGGCTTCGGACTGCCGTGACGAGGCGAGCACGAAGCCGTCGACCGCGCGCCCGAGCCGTTCCACGTTGTGCGTCTCGACCTCGGGGGATTCCTCGGTGTCCATCAGGATCAGGGTGTAGCCGGCCGCGTTCGCCTGGCGTTCGGCGCCGCGGATGATGCCGAAGAAGAACGGGTTGGTGACGTCGGGCAGCAGTAACCCGATGGTGGTCGTCCGCCCGGACGGCAGCGCCCGCGCGAGCGGGTTCGGCCGGTAGCCGAGCCGTTCCGCGACGGCGACGATGTGCTGGCGGGTGTGGACGTTCACCCGCCGCGGGTTGGAGAAGGCGCGCGAGACGGTCGACGCGGCGACCCCTGCCTCGCGGGCCACGTCGTGGATGGTCGGCATGCGTTGTCGCACACGACACCTCCCTCTCAGGCGGAAGCTTTCTAGTGGCGCGCGGCAACTTTTGGCAACCGGTTGCCATCACCTTTCGGGCTTCCTAGCGTCGGCCCATGCGGCGACGGCTCTCACTCGGACCGGTGGCACTGGGACTGGTCGCGCTGGTGCTGGCCGCCGGCGTCACCGGGTGCGCGAACGAGGACGACGACGACCTGTACGTGCTCGTCGGGACCATCGCCCAGTACCCGGCGGAGCAGCGCGTGTGGTTGGACCGCATCGCCGCGAAGTTCCGGCAGCGCACCGGAAAGGGAATCACCTTCGACACCTACGCCAGTTCGGCCGAGGAGCAGACGAAGCTCCAGACCTCGGTGATCACCGGCACCGGCCCGGACGTGTACCAGGTCGGCACGACGTTCACCCCGGCCGGGGACGCCGCGCGCGGGTTCCAGGTGCTCGACGAGGCCGACTGGCGGCGGATCGGCGGACGTGAGCAGTTCATCCCCGCCGCGCTCGGCATGTCCGGTCCCGACGCCTCGCGCCAGGTCGCCGTACCGATGTCCACCCGCCCGTACGGCCTGGTCTACAACACCGCGAAGTTCCGCGCGGCGGGCATCTCCGCGCCGCCCCGGACCTGGGACGAGTTCGTCGAGATCGCCAAGCGCCTCACCGATCCCGGCGCCGGGGCCTACGGCACGGCGGTGGCCTACGCCGACTCGTACGACCCGTGGAAGTACGTGTGGATGTTCGCGCTCCAGAACGGCGGACACCTGATCAGCGCCGACCTGAAGCAGGCACGGCTCGACACACCCCAGACCCACGCCGCGGTCGGAGCGTTGTTCGAGCTGCTCACGAAGCACCGCGTGGTGGACCCGGACGCGGTGACCTGGAAAGCCCCGGAAGCGTTGGCAGCGTTCGGCCGCGGCGAGCTCGGGATGCTAGGCATGGTCGCGCCGACCGTGGTGCCGAGCCTGGAGAAGTCGGCGGTCAAAGGTTCCTACGCCTTCGCTCCGATGCCGTTGATCCCGTTCGGTGCGACGGAGCGTCCGCCGGGCGGTGTCGCGGCGGGTTCGATCACGTCCGGCTTCAACCTCGCGATCTCCAGTACTACCAAGAAGAAAGACCTCGCGCTGGAGTTGATCCAACTCCTCGTCAGCCCCGAAGAGCAGAAGCGGTACGCGGAGACCTTCGGCGATCTTCCCGCTACCACGCGCGCCGCCGAGGAAGTTGCCGCGTCGCGGCCCTTGCTGGCGCCGTTCTTGGCGGCGGAGCGCGCATCGGTGCCGACCGCGTTCACCGGCGCGTGGTCGGATCTCCAGCTGGCGCTGACCAACGTCGTCACGCAGTCCCTGCCCGCGCTCGCCTCGGGTGGCTACGATCCCGTTGCCGTGCGCGGCCTGCTCACGGAGGCGAACCGGAAAGTGCAGTCCTCCCTTGACCGGCAGAGGCGTTGACGTGGGGCGAGAGCGACGGCCGCTGTGGCTGATGCTGCCGGGCGGAATCCTGCTCCTGCTCGTCGTCGGGGTGCCGTTCGCGCTGGCCGCGTGGATGGGGTTCTCCGGGCTCGACCAGTACTCGCTGCGCGAGTGGCTCCAGGCCCCGTGGGTCGGACTCGCCAACTTCGTCGAAGCGCTCGGATCGGCGGGCATGCCGCACGCGTTGTGGCTGAGCGTGTCGTTTTCCTTGCTCACCACGGTATTCGCGGCTCCGATCGGCATAGTCGCCGCGCTCACGGTGAACGGGCGGATGCGCGGCCGTGCTCTCGTGCGGTCGATTTACCTTGTGCCGTATGTGATTCCGCAGTTCGTCACCGCCATGTTGTGGCGGGTGATGTTGCAGCCGGACGGCGCGGTCAACCGTGCCCTGGAGTCACTGGGGTTGCCCGCCGGGCAGTGGCTCATCGGCCCGAACACCTTCTGGACGCTGGTTTTCGTCGATGTGTGGGCGTCGTGGGCGTTCATCTACATGTTGACGCTGGCGGGTCTCCAGACGATTCCCGCCGAGCAGTACGAGGCGGCCGACATGGACGGCGTGACGTGGTGGCAGAAGATCCGCTACGTGGTGCTGCCGCAGCTCCGCGGGCCGCTGAGCCTGGCGCTGCTGTTGTCGACCCTGCACCACTTCAACAACTTCACGTTGCCGTTCGTGTTGTTCGGGACGCCCGCGCCGGAGGCGGTGTCCGTGCTGCCGATCGCGATCTACCAGATCTCGTTCCAGGTCTTCCGGTTCGGGCTCGGCGCCGCGATGTCGATCCTGTCGCTGGTCGTCGTCGCCGTCCCCGCCGTGCTCTACCTGCGCAGCGTCGGCCTGATCGGGAGGCGTGACCATGAAGCGTGATCCGCACGCGATCCTGCCTCCGGCCGTGCGCGTCGGCGCCACGGTACTGATCACCGCGTTCGCCGCCGTGCCGGTGTTGTTCCTGCTGCTGATGTCGGTCACGCCGGACCACGAGGTCGCGGGCGGCACGCTGTGGCCGACCCGGTTCGCCTTCGAGAACTACCTGCTGATGTGGGAGACCGTCGAGCTGACGACCGGGTTGGCCAACAGCCTGGTGATCTCGTTGCTGGCGGCGGTGATCGCGACCGTGTTCGCGGTGGGCACGGCCTACTGCCTGACCCGGTTCGTCTTCGTGGGCAGGCGCGCGTACCTGGCGAGTCTGGTGACGCTCCAGTCGGTTCCGCACGTGATGCTGCTGTTGCCGCTGTTCATGGTCTTCGCCTCCGCGGGCGCGTACCTGGGGTTGAGCGTGGTCGGCACCAGGACCGCGATGGTGATCACCTACCTGACCTTCGCGCTGCCGCTGGCGACCTGGGTGATGGTCACCTACCTCGACAAGATCCCGAGGACGTTGGAGGAGGCGGGCCTGATCGACGGGCTGTCGCGGTTCGGCACGCTGGTCCGGATCGTGCTCCCGCTGGCGTGGCCCGGCATGGTCGTCGCGCTCGTGTTCTCGTTCCTGAGCAGCTGGAACGACGTCGTGTTCGCCAGTGTGCTGAGCCGACCGTCCACCCGCACCGCTGCCGTCCAGCTGCACGTGTTCGCCCAGAGCGTCGAGGGCGGGGCGCTGCCGCTCTACGGGCAGCTGATGGGGGCGTCGGTGGTCAGCGCGGTGCCCGTCATCGTCCTGTACCTGGTCTTCCAACGGCATCTCGTCAGCGGGCTGACGTCCGGCGGCGTGAAGAGCTGACCCGACTGGAGGGAAGCAGTCCTATGTGGACTTTGTCCGGATTCGCCGACGAGATCTCGCCCGAGCTGGACGTGCAGTGCCGCGTGCTGCGCGAGCTCGGCGTCGGTCACGTCGAGTTCCGCAGCGCCTGGGACACCAATGTGCTCGACCTCGACGACGTCGAGCTGGAGCTGGTGCGGGAGACGTTGTCGCGCAACGAGCTCGCCGTGTCCTCCATCGGCTCGCCGATCGGCAAGATCGGGGTGCGCGACGACTTCGAGGAGCACCTGCTCCGGCTGGACCGGGCGCTGCACGTGGCGAAGGTCCTGGCGGCGCCGTACATCCGGATCTTCTCGTTCTTCCTGCCCGCCGCCGACGACCCCGCCGCGCACCGCGACGAGGTGCTTCGTCGCATGACCCGGATCGCCGAGCGCGCCACCGGCCACGGCGTGATCCTGCTGCACGAGAACGAGAAGAGCATCTACGGCGACACTCCGGAGCGTTGCCTTGACGTCGTGGAAAGCGTGGGGTCGCCGTCGCTGCGCCTGGCCTGGGACGCGGCGAACTTCGTCCAATGTGGAGTCCGGCCGTACACCGACGGCTACCGGCTGCTCCGCCCGCACGTGGAGTACGTGCAGATCAAGGACGCGATCATGAAGACCGGCGAGGTCGTGCCCGCGGGCCACGGCGACGGCGAGGTCGCCGAGACCGTGCGAGCGCTGCGCGAGGACGGCTTCGACGGGTTCTTCTCCCTCGAACCGCACCTGATCGCGGCCGGGCCGATGGGCGGCTTCAGCGGACCGCAGCTGTACGGCGTCGCGCACCGCGCCTTCACCGACCTGCTCACCAACGAGGGGATCGACTACCGATGAGCATGCGATTCGCGATCATCGGCTGCGGCGTCATCGGAGTGCAGCACGCCGCCGCCATCGCCGCGCTGCCCGACCGCGCCACCCTCGTGCTCGCCGTCGACCCGGTGGTCGAGCGCGCGCGAGCGCTGGGTGCGGAATGGACCACCTCGGTCGAAGAAGCATTGGCGCGCCCCGACATCGACGCCGTCGCAGTGTGCACTCCGAGCGGCACGCACGCCGATCTCGCCGTCGCCGCCCTGGAAGCCGGAAAGCACGTCGTCATCGAGAAACCGCTCGACGTGAACGTCTCCGCCGTCGCGCGGGTCGCCGCTGCCCAGAAGCGCGCGGGCCGCACTGTCACCGTGATCAGCCAGCATCGCTTCGACCCGTCCAGCCAGGCTGTGTACCGGGCGATCCAGGACGGTCGCTTCGGCCGCATCACCTCCGGCGTCGCCAGCGTCGCGTGGTGGCGCGGTCAGGACTACTACGACTCCGGGGCATGGCGTGGCACGTGGGAGCTCGACGGTGGTGGAGCGCTGATGAACCAGAGCATCCATACGATTGATCTATTGGTGTGGATGCTGGGCGAGCCGGTCGAGGTCTTCGCGTGGTCCGCGTGCCTGGCCCACACCGGCATCGAGGTCGAGGACACGGCAGTGGCGAACGTGCGTTTCGCGAGTGGTGCGCTTGGGGTGATCCATGGGACCACTGCGGCTTATCCGGGGTTGAGCGCGCGGCTTCAGGTGCACGGGTCCTTGGGGTCGGCGGTGATCGACAATGATGCGTTGACCTATTTTGGTGATGCGGAGGTGGCTGGTAGGAGTTCGGTTGGGGCGGGATCTGATCCGGCTGCGTTGTCGGATGTGCATATTGAGCAGTATCGGGACTTTTTGGGTGCGGTGGAGGAGGGGCGGGAGCCGTTGGTGACTGTGGGGGAGGGTGGGCGGACGTTGGGGGTGGTTTGTGCGATTTATGAGTCTGTGCGGAGTGGGCGGCCGGTTTTGTTGTAGCTTTCGGGTTTCCGGCTTGTGTGGCTGTGCTTCCAGCGGGGCTGGGCTTCCAACTTGCGCCGGTACCAGCGGTGGAGTCGGCTTGACCTGGGGGCCCCTTGCGCGTGCCCTTGGGCCTCTCGGGGGCACGGGATGAAACCCCGGCCCTCGCGACAAGCGTATGGCACGCGCACCCCAGGTAAAGCCGACCCCGATTTCCAGCGGCGGCCTGCTGTTTCGCTGGGGTTGCGTTGTTTTGGCTTTTCGGGCGCCTGGGAATTCACCCTGTAGGGCCATGATCGACTATTATTACGCGATAGAATGGGGACATGTTTCCTGTAGATCCCGACCACTATTTGAGGGTCATGTTCACCGCGATGGGGAAAGCCTCAGCGGACTTCGCGGTCGCGTTGATCGACTACGTGTCTCGGCTTGAGTTGTGTGATCGTGAGTTTGCCGAGGAAATCCTCATGCGACTGTTGGCGGTCTCGAAGACGAAGGCCGCCCGGCTGTTGCAACGCGCAGAGGATTTGACCGGTCGCCCGGTGGTGTTGCGGGCGCTGGCCGAAGGCCGCGTCGACGAGGGCAAAGCGTTGATGATCGTCGATCTGCTCTCCACTCTGTCTGCTGTGCACGCAGCGATCGCTGAAGAGGACTTCCTCGCTTTCGCTGAGACGCACGACTACACCGCGACTCGTCGGCATGCGGTGCGGTTCATCGACAAGCTGGACCCGAAGGCTGCTGAGCGTCGCCATAAGGAGAAGCGCAAGGCGAGGTTGGTGGAGAAGATCCCCCAAGATGACGGCATGTGCCTGCTGCGGATGTTCTTCCCCGCCCTGCAAGCCTCGTTGATCTACGACCGGATCGACCGCATCGCTAGAGCCCTGCCCAAGGACCACCGCACCCTCGACCAGAAGCGGGCCGATGTGACGATGGATGTGTTGATGGGTAAGGAAACCGGGGCACCCCAAGGCCAGGTCACCGTCTACCTGACCATGCCCATGGGTTCGTTCCTCGGTCTCAGCGACGAGCCCGCGATCCTGCACGGCTACGGGCCGTTGCCTGCGAAGATCGCCAGGGATGTGGCGGCGAACGGGATCTGGAAGCGCATCCTGACCGACCCGGTGACCGGGATCGCTGAGGACGTGACGACGTATCGGCCGTCTGCGAAGCAGCGGGAGTTGATCCACGTCCGCTACCCCACCTGCACCGCGATCGGCTGCAACCGACCCGCACACCGTTGCGATCTCGATCACTGCTGCCCCTTCGACGGGACAAACACCACGGTCGACAATCTGCGGCCGAAGTGCAGACGGCATCACCGGATGAAGCACGAATCCAACTGGAAGTGCGAGAACCTGCCGGACGGTCGGCACGTGTGGACGACACCGAACGGGAAGACCGCCGAAACCGAGGCCGAGCCGATCGCGGAACCGGCACCCTTCTAGTACTCCAGCCGCCCTAAAGAGTATCGCAGATGTCTCACATGTACTCGAAGTACCGGTCGTCCCAGTACGCCTTTCCCAGCTCATCGTCGTCGTCTTCGTCCAGTTCGCCAGCGGCCCTGAGCACCGCCACGAACTCCCGGGGCAGGCGCGCGTCGCCGCTGGGTGCACCCTCCCCGCCACTCATGTGCGCGGTGACGAAAAACCTGCCGAAATTGCTCATCATGCGAAACAGTCCCGCGAAGCATCCCGGTCGAAATCCGCGGGGCGTTCCAGGTTGCGGAAGTCGGGGTCGTCGTGCTCCCGCAGGAGCGCCCGGACCTGGTCCGTCGAGAGCATGTAGTGCCCTTCGGTCAGTTCCTGGCCGATCACCCTGATGAGACGGTGGCGGCAGAGTCGAGCTCATGGCCGGAGTACTCGCTAGAGTCAGAGGCGTGCGGGGGCAAGGCGGGCCGGAGGAGCTGCACAGCGCCACAGAGCAGCTCTGCTGCGACTACGCCTGGAAAGACCCACATCTGCTGAGCAAAGAGGCGAATCGGCTCCTGGTGAGAGCCGATGGCGAACAAGCGGGATGGCTGCACCTCCTCCTGGGCTGCGTGCACTACGACCTGAGGCACAGAGAACAGGCCGAAGCCCATCGCCGCGCGGCCTTTCGGCTGGGGCAGGAAGTGAACAACGGCGAGATCGTCGCGTGGTCCTTCGAGATGAGCGCGTGGTTCGCCCTCACGCAAGGTCGGCTGGACGAGGTCGCGGCCTATGCGGAAGCGGGGAAGCGGGCGGCGCCGAACTCCTCGGTCGCGGTCCAGCTCTGCGCGCAGGCGGCCAAAGCGGCGGCGCGCATGGGCGAGACGGGCGACCTCAGGAAAATCCTCGACGAGGGATATCGGCTCCTCGGACAGCACCAGAACCCGGAGCGGCCGGAAAACCACTTCGTGGTGGAGCCGGGGAAGTGGGACTCGTACGCATTGGACTGCTTCACGGTCGTGGGGGAGGACAAGCTGGCCGAGGAGCACGCGCGGGAAGTCTTGAAGACCGCGGCGAAAAGCCCGATGCGGGCGAGTGAAGCGCACCTCGCGTTGGCGACGGTGGCGTTGCGGCGCGGCGATATCGAAGGCGCGGCGGAGTGGGTGCACACGGCCCTCGCGGCGCCGCGGAAGTCGTTGGACCACCTGGGGATGCTGACGGCCGAGCTGGTGCGCGAGGTGCACGAGCGGTATCCGGGAGACCCGGCGGCGCGGCTGATCACGGAGCCGATCGAGCACCGCTGACATTTCCGGGGTGTTAGGTGCCGGGCGTGGCACCGGGGTTCCGCGCGGGGATACGTTGCGGGAACTGGATTCGACGCCATGAACCCGAACCCAGGAAGGGCAGCGGATCACGCATGGCTCAGGGATATCGACGCTTGTTCACCGTTCCCGGGGCGCGCGGTTTCGTCGCGGCCGGGCTGCTCGGCCGGTTCCCGATGTCGATGCTCGGGTTGAGCGTGGTGCTGATGGTGACCGCGCGCGGCGGATCGTTCTCGATGGCGGGCGGCGTGGTCGCCGCGCTGCTCGTCGGCCAGGCGATCACCGCACCGTGGATAGGCAGGCTCGCGGACCGGCTCGGGCAGGGACGCGTCCTGCGTGTGTGCGTGGCCGTGCATGTATTGGGGCTGCTGGGAATTCTGGCCAGCGGCACCTGGTGGACGGCGGTGCTGAGCGGGTTCTGCGCGGGGATCGCCTTCCCGCCCATCGGGTCCATGGTCCGGGCGCGGTGGGTGAGCGCGGTCGGCGGGACGAACATGCTGGAGACGGCGTTCTCGGTCGAAGCGGTCTCGGACGAGCTGGTGTTCGTGTTCGGCCCGCTGATCACGGTCGCCCTGTGCACGCTGGTCTCCCCGGAGGCCGGGTTGCTGTGCGTGCTGGTGTTCACGGTGATCGGCGGGATCGGGCTGGCGGCGCAGCGGAGCACCGAACCGGCCACGACGACGGCGAAGCCGGAACCGGTGATCACCAGGGACGGCATGCGCGCGCTCGTGCTGGCCTGCCTGGCACTGGGCACGATCGTCAGCTCGCTGGAGCTGGCGCTGGTCGCCGTCGCCACCGAGCGCGGCGGACCCTTCGCGGTGGGCGCGCTGGTCGCGCTCCTCGCCGCCGGAAGCCTGGTTTCCGGTGTGCTGTACGGAATTCTCGGCTGGCAGGCGCCCGTGCACCGGCGGTTCGTGATCGCGGTGGCGGCGATGTTCGTGGGAGTCCTGCCGATGCCGTTGCTGAACGGTCTGACGGTGCTGGGCGTGCTGGTGTTCTTCGTCGGCTTCACGTTGTCGCCCGCGCTGATCGCCTGCTACCAGCTGGTCGAACTGATGGTGCCAGCCCGCGCGCTCACCGAGGGCTTCGCGTGGTTGCAGACCGCGCTCGGCGCGGGCATGGCGATCGGCGCCGCGGTGACCGGCCAGATCGTCGATCTTGCGGGTGGACAACGTGCGTTCCTGGTCCCCGTGCTGGCCGGAGTCGCCGCGACAGCGGCGGTCGGCCTCGCGTACGGGGCACTGGGCCGGTGCAGTGAGGAGCGACATGTCGAGCAGCCCTAGCGAGATCCTGGACACCGACATCGCGATCGTCGGCATGTCGGGCAGTTTCCCCGGCGCGGCCGACGTGCCAGCGCTGTGGGCGAACCTGCGGGCGGGGGTGGAGGGCATCACCCGCTTCACCGCGGACGAGCTGCGCGCGGCCGGGGTGCCCGAGGAGTCCATCGCCGATCCGCGTTACGTGCGCGCGGGGGCGGTGCTGGACGGCATCGACCTCTTCGACGCGGAGTTCTTCGGCTACCCGCCGCGGCAGGCGCAGATCCTCGACCCGCAGCAGCGGTTGTTCCTGGAGCACTGCTGGCGGGCGCTGGAGGACAGCGGGCACGACCCCGCGCGGTTCCCAGGCGAGGCGGGGGTTTTCGGCGGGTGCGCGCTGAGCGGCTACCTGCTCAACAACCTGCTGCCGGACCGGCGGCTGGTGGAGACGGTCGGGGACCTGGCGCTGGGACTGGCCAACGACAAGGACTCGCTGGCCACCAGGGTCGCGCACGCGCTCGGCCTGTCCGGGCCGAGCTACACGGTGCAGAGCTACTGCTCGACGTCGCTGGTCGCGGTGTGCGCGGCGGCGACCAGCCTGAGCAGCGGGGAATGCGATCTCGCGCTCGCGGGCGGGGTCGCGGTGTCCGTGCCGCACCGGGTCGGCTACCGCTACGAGGAAGCGGGGATGACCTCGCCGGACGGGCGGTGCCGGGCCTTCGACGCCGAGGCCATGGGAACGCCGGTGGGCAGCGGGGTCGCGGTCATCGCCCTGCGCAGGCTGGGTGACGCGCTGGCCGACGGCGACCAGGTCTACGCGGTGATCAAGGGCTGGGCGATCACCAACGACGCCGGGCACACGCCCGGGTTCACCGCACCCGGCGTCCGGGGACAGGCCGCGGTGGTCGCGGAAGCGTTGGCCAGCGCGGGTTTCACCCCTGCCGACATCGACTACGTGGAAGCCCACGGAACCGGCACGGCGCTCGGGGATGCGGCCGAACTCGCCGCGCTGCAACGGGTTTTCCGCGGTGAGCGCTGCGTCATCGGCTCGGTCAAGACCAACGTGGGGCACCTGGACCGCGCGGCCGGGGCGACGGGCCTGATCAAGACGGCCCTGGCTCTGCGCAACGAGGAACTGCCCGCGACGCTGAACTTCCGAACACCCAGCCCGCACCTCGGCGACGGACTGGAAGTGGTCGCCGAACTCCGCCCGTGGCCGCGTCAGGACCGGCCGCGCCGCGCCGGAGTCAGCTCGTTCGGCATCGGTGGCACGAACGCCCACGTGGTGCTGGAAGAAGCACCTCTGCCGTCACCGAAGGAATCCACGCGCCGTCATCACGCGCTGCTGCTGTCCGCACGCTCGGAGATCGCCGCAGACGAAGCCGTTGCCAACCTGCGCGCACACCTCGATGACGCGCAGGACCTCGGGGACGTCGCGTTCACGCTGAGCACCGGCCGTGCGCGGTTCGAGCACCGACGAGCGATCCTGTCGTCCACTGTGGACGAAGTGCTGGCGGGCGAAGGAAACGTGGACGACCGGCCGGTCGGGTTCCTGATCGCCGGAGTCGGCGAGCACTTCCCCGGGATGGCGGCGGGCCTCTACCAGACGGAGCCGGAGTTCCGCCGGGTGGTCGACGAGTGCCGTGCGGTGCTGCGCGAGCTGACCGGTGACGACCCAGTCCAGGAGTTGATCACGCCGGGCGAGCGGGGTGGCGGCGAGCTGGCGCGGCTCCTCGGGCGCACGGACACCGAAGCGTCCGGCATGGTGCATCCGGCGCTGTTCACGGTGGAGTTCGGGCTGGCGCGGCTGCTGATGTCGTGGGGCCTGGAACCCAAGGCGCTGGCCGGGTACAGCCTCGGTGAGTACGTCGCGGCGTGCCTGGCCGGTGTGATGACGCTGCGCGACGCGTTGGCCGTGGTCGTCCGGCGGGCCGAGCTGGTCTCCGGGCTGCCCGCGGGCGCGATGCTCGCGGTCCCGCTGGGCGAGCGGGAAGCGGCCGACCGCCTGAGCGCGGGCCTGGACATCGCGGCGGTGAACGGCCCTGAGCTGACCGTGCTGGCCGGACCCGAGGACGCGATCGCGGAGCTGGCGCGGCTGATGACCGAGGAACAGTTGCCGTGCCGGAAACTCGACGTCGGGCACGCGTTCCACTCCCGCATGCTTGAGCCGATCCGTGACGAGTTCGTGGCTTGGTTGCGCGAAAACGTGGAACTGCGGGCTCCCGAGATCGAGCTGATGTCCAATGTGACCGGTCGGCCGATGACGGCGGAGCAGGCGTGCGATCCCGAGTACTGGGGCGAACACCTGTGCTCGGCGGTCCGCTTCCACGACCAGATCGGCGGCCTGCTCGGCCACGAGGACATGGCCCTGGTGGAGATCGGCCCGGGGCAGTCGCTCGGCGCGATGGTGCGCAGCCATCCGGACTGCCCGCGTTCGCGCTGGCCGCTGATGATCCCGACGCTGCCCTCGGCCGCCGATCGCCGCGAGGACGATGCCGTGCTGGCCGAGGCGGTCGCCCGGCTGTGGCTCGTCGGTGCGACGCTCGACTGGGACGCCTACTACGAAGGGCAGCACCCGCGACGCGTCAGCCTGCCGACCTATCCCTTCCAGCGGCAGCGCTACTGGGTCGAGCGGTCCACTGTGGACAAAGCAGCGGACAAAGCAGCGGACAAACCAGTGGTCGAGCCGGTGGACGATGTGGAGCTGCTGGCACCGAGCTGGCGGCCGGAGTCGTTGACCGGCGAGCGCGACCTCGGGCAGTGCGTGGTGTTCGCGGATTCCCAGGGCGTCGCGGACGCTCTCGGAATCGATGCTGTCGTTGTCCGCAGGGGGGAAGCCTTCGCGAAGACCGCGGACGGCTTCACGATTCGACCTGAAGAGCCTGAGGACTACGCGAAACTCGTTGCCGCGCTCGACAAGAACGTCAGCGTTGCCCACCTGTGGGCGCTCGACGGCGGGAATGAGTTCCTCGGGTTGGGTCGGCTGGCCGCCGCGCTCGGCGGCGCGTGCGACTCGGCCACGGTGATCGTCGCTACCCGGCGTGCTCAGCACGTGCTCGACACCGACGTGCCCGATCCGGTGCAGGCGATGCTCGCGCCGTTGTGCGTGGTCACCGGGCAGGAGTACCCGAACCTGGTGTTCCGCCCGGTCGACCTGGACGGCACGTCGGATGCCCAGAACATCGTCAACGAGCTGCGCGGCAAGGCTTCGCGGCTCGGAGTGTCCTATAGGGACGGTCAGCGCCGCGTGCCGGACTACACGGCCGCGACGGGTGGGACACCGCCGCTGGAGGTCCGTGCGGGCGGCACCTACTTGATCACAGGCGGGCTCGGCGAGGTCGGCAAGCTGCTCGCGGCGCACCTGACCCGCCGCGGCGCCGGGCGCGTCGTGCTGACCAGCAGGTCCGGTCGTCGAGACGAAACCCTTGGTGCGCAAGTGGAAGTGGTTGCGGCCGACGTCACCGACGTCGACCGCATGCGCGAGGTCGTGGCCGGGCTGGACCGGCTCGACGGCGTGCTGCACCTGGCGGCAGTGACCGAGCCGTCGACCTTCCGGGGCCTGGGCGAACTGGAACCGGACCTGCTCGCCGCGCAGTTCGCCCCGAAGGTCGACGGAACCCTCGCACTGGAGCAGGTGCTCGCCCAGCGCTCGCCCGACTTCTGCCTGCTCTTCTCCTCCATGTCGGCGGTGCTCGGCGGCATCGGGTTCGCCGGGTACGCTGCGGCGAACGCCTTCCTGGACGCGGTCGCGCACCGCAACCCGGGCTGGATCAGCGTCAACTGGGACACGTGGTCGGTGACGCTGGACAAGCTCGGCGACGGCGTCGGCGCGGAGATGATCGCGAACTCGATGTCGGAGGAGCGGGCCCTCGACGCCTTCGACCGGGTGCTGGCCCAACCACGGCCCAGGCTGCTCGCGACTGCCGGGGACCTGTCCGCGCGGCTGGAGAGCTGGGTGAGCACACCCGCGGTGACGGCCGTGCCGATCCCCAGTGAGCGCTTCCCCCGTCCCGCGATCGCCCAGGCGTACGTCCCGCCGACCGGCGCGACCGAAACCAGGCTGGCCGAGCTCTGGCAGGACATGCTCGGGCTCGACCGCGTCGGCGTGAACGACAACTTCTTCGACCTCGGCGGTACGTCGATGCTCGGGTTGCAGCTGCTGTCGTTGGTGCGCAAGGAGTTCGGCGTCGCGGTCCCGTCGGTGACGCTGTTCGAGGCGCCCACCGTGCACACGGTGGCCGCCTTCCTGGGCGGCGGCGAGGAAAAGCCGGAGGAAGCCCCCAAGGCGGTCGTCGCAGCGCCCAGTGACGCGATCGCGATCGTCGGCATGGCGGGCCGGTTCCCCGGCGCCGCAAACGTTGACGAGTTCTGGGCCAACCTCACCGCGGGCGTGGAGTCGATCAGCTTCTTCAGCGATGAGGAACTGCTCGCCTCCGGCGTCGACCCGAGTGCTTTCGGTGCCCCGAACTACGTCCGCGCCCGGCCGGTGCTGGCCGACGTGCGCGGGTTCGACGCGGCGTTCTTCGGGTTCAGCCCGCGCGCCGCGGCGCTGACCGACCCGCAGCAGCGGATCTTCATGGAGTGCTGCTGGGAAGCGTTGGAGCACGGCGGTTACGGCTCGCCGGAGCACCGCGACCGCGTCGGTGTCTTCGGCGGCACCAACATCAGCACCTACCTGCTGGGGCTGCACGAGCAGTTGCGCGCCGAGGCCGACGACTTCAACGACTACGAGATGGTGATCGGCAACGACAAGGACGCGCTCACCACCGCGGTCTCCTACAACTTCGACCTCGACGGGCCGAGCGTGGCGGTGCAGACGTTCTGCTCGACCTCGTTGGTCGCGGTGCACATGGCGTGCCAGAGCCTGCGGCGCGGCGAATGCGAACTGGCGCTCGCCGGTGGTGTCTCCGTCCGCGTTCCCGACAAGGTCGGCCACCACTACCAACCCGGTGGGATGGAGTCGCCGGACGGGCACGTGCGGACCTTCGACGCCGACGCCCACGGCAGCATGTTCGGCGACGGCGCGGCGGTACTGCTGCTCAAACCGCTGAGCGCCGCGCAGGCCGACGGCGATCACGTGTGGGCGGTGATCCGCGGCTCGGCCATGAACAACGACGGCGCGCGCAAGGTCGGCTACACCGCGCCCAGTGTCGCCGGGCAGGCCCGGGTGGTCGTCGACGCCATGGCCGACGCGGGGGTCAAGGCGTCCGACGTCTCCTACATCGAGGCGCACGGCACCGCGACCGAGCTCGGCGACCCGATCGAGATCGCCGCGCTGACAAGGGCTTTCGGCGATGCGGCCGGAAAGCAGTACTGCGCGGTCGGTTCGGTGAAGACCAACGTCGGCCACCTCGACCGGGCCGCGGGTGCCACCGGGCTGATCAAGACGGCGTTGTCGTTGTGGCACGGAGTGTTGCCGCCGACGCTGCACTACAAGGCGCCCAACCCGGAGATCGACTTCGCGGAGTCGCCGTTCTACGTCAACGCGGACCTGAACCCGTTGCCCCGCCGGGATCGTCCGCACGTGGCCGGGGTCAACTCACTGGGCATGGGCGGCACCAACGTGCACGTCGTCGTCGAGCAGGCGCCCCGTCTCGACGTGGGTGACAGCACGCGCCGCTACCAGGTGCTCGGGCTGTCCGCGCGCACCGCCACCGCTGCCGACGAGGCATCTCGCAGGCTGAAGGCGTACCTCGGCGCGCGGCCCGAGACCCCGCTGGCCGATGTCGCGTACACGCTCCAGGTGGGCCGCGCGACCTTCGAACACCGGCGCGCGATGATCACTTCGTCCACACTGTCCACAGTAGACGCTGTGCCGGTGCTGGAGCGGGTCGACCCCGTGCGCCGCAGGCCGGTCGCGTTCCTGCTCGGCGGGGTCGGCGAGCAGTACCCCGGCCTGGTCAGCGAACTCTACGAGCGCGAGCCGGAGTTCCGCGCCACGCTCGACGAGGCCGCGGCGATCGTGCACGAGCTGACGGGCACCGATCCGCTTCCCCTGTTGACGGGCGGGCGTTCGGCAGCAGGCAGCAGCCTCGCCGCCGCGCTCGGCCGAGCTTCGGACGCCGACCCCCGCTCGGCGGACCTCGCCCGCACGGAGATCCTCCAGCCCGCGGTGTTCATCGCGGAGTACGCGATCGCGTCCACGCTGATGTCCTGGGGTGTGCGCCCGGAGATCATGCTCGGTTACAGCCTCGGTGAGTACGTGGCGGCCTGCCTGTCCGGAGTGCTCTCGCTGCGCGACGCCCTGCGCCTGGTTTCCCACCGTGCCAAGCTGATCTCGGCTTTGCCCGAGGGTTCCATGCTGGCCGTTGGCCGCGCGCGCGAGGAGCTGGGAGAGCTGCCGTCCGATGTGGACTTGGCGGCGGTCAACGGTCCGCAGCTGTGCGTGCTCGCCGGGCCGACCGACGCGATCGGACGCCTGCGCGCGGAGTTGCTGAAAGCCGAGGTGCCGCACCGCGAACTGGAGACCACGCACGCTTTCCACTCGCGCATGTTGGCTCCGGTGGCTGAAGAACTGACCGCTTGGGTCGCGGCGAACATCACGATCAACCCGCCGCGGCTGCCGTACCTGTCCAACCTCACCGGCGAGCCGGTCACCGCCGAGCAGATCGCCGATCCCGGTTACTGGGCGCGGCACATGTGCGAGCCGGTGCTCTTCGCGCAGGGCGTGCACACGCTGCTCACCAACCCCGACATCGCCTTGGCGGAGGTCGGTCCTGGTCAGTCGCTCGGCGCGTTGGTGCGCAGTCACCCCGACTGCCCGCCGGAGCGCTGGTCGCTGGTGTCGGCGACCCTCCCGGGCGCGGCCGACCCGCGCCCCGACGACGAGGTCCTGACGGACGCGCTGGCCCGCCTGTGGCTGGCAGGCGTTCCGGTGGACTGGGTCGCCTACCACGGCCGCAAGGACGCGCGCCCCGGAGTGCGGCCGTCGCGGCGGGTGCCGCTGCCGACCTATCCGTTCGAACGGCAGGAACACTGGATCGAGGCCAAGGCGCCGCAGGTCGACGCGGGCACGGCCCTGTCCGCACTGCCAAGGCTCGCCGAGGAGGACTGGCTCCACTTGCCGGTCTGGCAACAGACCCCGTTCGCGTCGGGGGCCCTTGACCCGCGGGCGAAGTGGCTGGTGTTCACCGACGAAGACCCGCTTGCGGGGTCGAGCATGGGCACCGAAGACCCGGTTCCCGCACTCGGCGGGGGACAGGTCGTCGCGGTGCGGCCCGGTGGGCAGTTCGCGGTGGAGGACGAGGGATATCGCGTGCGGCCCGGCTCGCCGGAGGACATGGTCGCGCTGTTCCGGGAACTCCGCGACCGTGATCTCCTGCCCGACCGGGTGCTGCACCTGTGGTTGATGTCCAGTGAGCGGGACGCGATCGCGCGCGGCCTGAACACGCTGGCTTCGCTCGCGCGGGCTTCTGGCGAGGTCGGCAATGCCGAATGGACGCTCGACGTCGTGGTCACCGGCGCGCACCAGGTTCTCGGTGACGAGGACGTCCATCCCGCGGTGGCGACTGTGGTCGGTCCGTGCCGCGTGATCCCGTTGGAGTACGCGGGTGTGCGCGTCCGGCTGATCGACACCGACGGGGCCGCCGGGTTGCTTCGCGAGCTTGCCGCACCGCCCGCGGAGCCGGTTGTGGCTCTGCGGCGCGGAAAGCGGTGGGTCCGGGCGTTCCGGGGCATGCCGGGGGAGAAGGTCGAGAGCACGATCCGGGAACGGGGCGTCTACCTGATCACCGGCGGTCTCGGCGGGGTCGGCCTGGCGATGGCCGAACGCCTCGCCGAGGACCACCGCGCGCGACTGGTCCTGCTCGGCCGAACCGGGTTGCCGCCGGAGAGCGACTGGGATTCCGTCACCGACGCGGACGTGCGACGCAGGATCGACGGCGTCCGGATGCTGCGCGAACACGGCGCGGAGGTGGAGATCGTCGTTGGCGATGTGGCCTCCGAGTCCGCCGTCGAACGTGCGGTTTCTGTTGCCTACAAGCGTTTCGGTGCGTTGAACGGGGTGTTGCACGCGGCAGGGCTTCCTGGGATCGGTCTGATCCAGCTCCGGCATCCCGACTCCTTCGCCGACGTGCTCGCCCCGAAGGTCGCGGGCACGCTCGCGCTGGAGAAAGCCTTGCACGGAAAGGAAGTGGACTTCGTCGCGCTGTTCTCCTCGATCACCTCCGTCACCGGTGGCGGGCCGGGGCAGATCGACTACTGCGCGGCCAACGCCTTCCTGGACGCGTACGCGCACAACGCCGATCGCGTGGTGAGCATCGGCTGGGGTGAGTGGACGTGGAACGCGTGGGGCCACGGGCTGGACGGTTACGACACCGAGCTCCAGCAGTTCTTCCGCGCGCACCGCGCTCGCTTCGGCATCGAGTTCGACCAGGGGTGGCGATCGCTGCTGCGAGCACTGGCCTCCGGTGAGAACCACGTGATCGTGTCCACACAGGACTTCTCCGCGGTGACCGAGCTCAGTGATCAGTTCACTGTGGACAGTGTGCGACCCGATCAGGGCACCGCGATCGGCAAGCACGCGCGGCCCGACCTGGCGACCGCCTACGCCGCGCCGAACACGCCGACCGAGCACGCGATCGCCGAGATCTGGGCGGCGGCACTGGGACTGGACCGGGTCGGCGTGCTGGACAGCTTCTTCGAGCTGGGCGGTAACTCGCTGATCGGCGTGGACGTGATCGCCCGGATTCGCGGCGCGGTCGGGGTCGCGGAGCTGCCGCCGCACGTGCTCTACGAGGCACCCACGGTGCGTGCGCTCGCGGCGTCCGTCGACGGCGGTCCGGCCGACAGCGCGGACGAGACCGAGGAACGCAGGAAACGGGCGCAGCGCAAGCGGGGCGCCGTGCGGAGGGGGAGAACCTCATGAGCGAGCGCGATCCCGATTCCCTGGTGGCGATCGTCGGCATGGCGGGCCGGTTCCCCGGTGCCCGCGGCGTCGACGAGCTGTGGGCCAACCTCATGGCCGGGCGACCCGGGCTGCGCCGGGCGGCCGGTGAGCACGAAGAGGGCTTCGTCCCGGTGTCCGGGCGCGTCGAGGGCATCGCCGAGTTCGACGCGGGTTTCTTCGGGCTCACCCCGCGCGAGGCCGAGATCACCGACCCGCAGCAGCGGCTGTTCCTGGAGTGCTGCTGGGAAGCGCTGGAGGTCTCCGGGCACGATCCGGCGACGACCGCGGGCCAGATCGGGGTGTTCGGTGGCTCGGGATATCCCGACTACCTGGACCGCTACCTGCTCACCCGGCCCGACCTGGTGGCGTCGGTGTCCAAAATGGAGTTCGGTGCGGGGAACGACCGGGATGCCTTGTGCACCATGGTCTCCTACCGCCTGAACCTGCGCGGGCCCAGCGTGAGCGTGCAGTCGTTCTGCTCCAGTTCGCTGGTCGCGGTGCACATGGCCGCACAGAGCCTGCTCGGTTTCGAGAGCGATATCGCGTTGGCGGGAGGCGTTGCGCTCGATCCCGCGCAGCCGGAGGGATACCAGTACCACGAGGGCGGGATTGCTTCGCCGGACGGCGTTGTGCGCACCTTCGACGCCGAAGCGTCCGGGACTGTGCTGGGCGACGGGGTCGGCGTGGTGGCGCTGAAGCGGTTGGCTGACGCGCAGCGCGACGGTAATGAGATCCACGCGGTGATCCTCGGCTCCGCGATGAACAACGACGGCCGCGCGAAGGTCGGGTACGCGGCGCCGGGAACGGACGGTCAGTCCGCGGTCATCCAGGATGCCTTGCTGGTGGCGGATGTTCCTCCGAGCACCATCGGTTACGTCGAGTGCCACGCGGCGGGAACCACGCTCGGGGACTCGGTCGAGCTGACCGCACTGGAGCGGGCGTTCTCGGCGCTGGACGAGTCGGGTGAGGTCTGCGTTGTCAGCTCGTTGAAACCGAGCATCGGGCACCTCGACCGGGCGTCCGGGGTCACCGGGCTGATCCGGGCGGCTCTGGCGTTGCGGCACGGGATTCTGCCGGAGACCCCGAATTTCCGCACGCCGAATTCGGCTCTGGGCAAGCGATTCGAAGTCCTGACGGAGAACAAGCCGTGGCCATCGAATCCGTGGCCTCGGCGCGCTGGGGTCAGCTCTTTCGGACTCGGCGGGACCAACGCGCACGTCGTCCTGGAGGAAGCTCCTGCGCCGTCGCCACGTCCTGCTTCGTCGGGACCACAGCTGATCACCCTGTCCGCCAAGGACCCTGTGGCTTTGGCGGAGGCTTCGGAGCAGCTTCGCGCTTATGTCGCCGCGAATCCTTCGCTTGATCTCGCCGACGTGGCGTTCACCTTGCAGCAGTCTCGGTCTGGTCATGCCGTGCGGCGCGCTGTCGTGTGTTCGAGCCTCGACGCGTTGGACGGGCCTGTTCACACCGTCTCATCTCCTGATCCGTTGGTGCGGATCGATTTGCCCGCGCCGGACTCCGTGCCCGCGTCCGCGTGGTCGGCGCTGGCCTCGGCGATGAATGTCGACGCGTCGGAACCAGCTGAGATCCAGCAGGCGTTGCGGCGGCTGTTGCTCGATTCGGGTTTGCGGGAAGGGGAAGGCGCGCTCTCGCTTGTGCTCGCGCCGGATGCGGACGACCCGGTCGGCTGGTGGTGGGCACAGCTCGGCAGGTTGTGGGAGCAGGGCGTTCAGTGGGACTGGCCTGCCTTCCACGACGGTCATCGGCGGCGCGTTTCCTTGCCCACGTATCCGTTCCAGCGGCACCGTCATTGGGCAGAGCCGGAAGGGAAGACCAAGCGTGCGGACATCGCCGACTGGTTCTACGTTCCGGGTGCGCGACAGCATCCCTTGCTGGTCACCGATCTCGACGCTCGCTTGCGCGCGGCGGGGCCTTGGTTGGTGGTGTCCGACAATCCGGTGCTCGATGAAGCTGTGACCCAGCTGCGCGCGGTCGGCGCTTCAGTGACCGTCGCCCGGCCCGGCGACGACCTTGCCGGGGTCGCGCCGCGTACGGTGCTGCACGGCTGGACGGCGGAATCCGGGTTTCACGGAGCGCTGGATACCCTTGCGGCGCTTGTGAAAGGGCCGTCCGGTCCGGTCGACCTGCTGCTCGTCACCTCCGGTGCTGTCGGCATCACGCCCGCTGATCTCACCAATCCCGCCGGGGCGACGATGAGCGGTCTGGCGCCCGTGATCAGCCAGGAGAATCCCGAGATCACCTGTCGGCACGTCGACATCGACGGCTTCGGCCCGGCGCCCGAACTGGCGCGACGGCTGCTCGCAGAGGCGTGCGCGGGCAGTGGTGGGCCGGTCATCCTGCGCGGCGGCGAGCGCTGGGTTCGCGACTACACCGCCCTGCCTGTCCCGCCTTCGCCGAGCGACCGCCATCCGGTGCCGGAAGGCGGCGTCGTGCTGATCACCGGTGGGCTCGGCGATGTTGGGCTCGCGCTCGCCGATCACCTCGCGCGCACGCGGCGGGCCAGGCTCGTGCTCACCGCGCGCACCGAACTACCGCCGCGTGACACGTGGTCGAGCCGGGCGGATGGCGATGACCGGGTGGCGCGGCACATCCGCAACATCCTGGCGCTGGAGGAACGCGGTGCCCAGGTGCTCGCCGCCTCCGCCGACGTCGCCGACGCCGCGCGCATGTTCGAGGTCATCGCCGAGGCGCAGCGGTGGTTCGGTGAACTCGACCTCGTCGTGCACGCCGCCGGGGCTTCGGACGCGTCGTACTTCGCCCTGGCCCACGAGACCGAGCGCGCCCAGGCCGCCGCCCACTTCCGGTCCAAAGTGGACGGACTGCTCGCGCTCCGCGAAGTCGTTCCCGCGCAGACACCCGTCGTCGCGGTCTCCTCGCTGTCGGCGATGCTCGGCGGCCTCGCCTTCGCCGGTTACGCCGCTGCCAACGCCGCCCTCGACGCCTACTGCCGCCAGGCCCGCGCGTCCGGGCTACCGTGGTTCGCCATCAACTCCGATGGCTGGCAGATCCGTTCCGAGGAACACTTCATGCCCGGCGACACCATCGCCAGCTACGGCATGTCCGTCGCCGAGGGCAACGCCGTCTTCGACCGCCTCCTCCCACTCATGGGAGAAGTCGGCCAAGTCGTCGTGTCCAGCGGCGACCTCCACGCCCGCCTCTCGGACTGGGCGCCCGCCACCGCCCGTCCCCGCCCCGTCGCCGCGCGGCACCCACGCCCTCCGCTGACTACCCCGTACGTGGCGCCCGCCGGGGAGATGGAGAGTCGCGTCGCGGCGTTGTGGGAAGAGGTGCTCGGCATCTCAGGGGTGGGCGTCGACGACGATTTCTTCGAGCTGGGCGGGCATTCGCTGGTCGCGGTGCGGTTGATCGGGTTGTTGCGGGAGACGGTGGGGGACGCCGTGCCGATCACCGCGTTGGCGGTGTACCCGACTGTGCGGCGTTTGGTGGCCGGGCTGTCGGCTTGAGCTTACGGGGCTGGGCTTCCAGCGTTCGCGGGCTGGGCTTCCAGCGGAGTCGGCTGGGACTTCCAGCGGGGCTGGGCTTCCAGCCCACGCCGGTACCAGCGTGGGGTCGGCTTGACCTGGGGCCCCTTGCGCGTGCCCTTGGGCCTTTCAGGGGCACGGGATGAAACCCCGGCCCTCGCGATGAGCGTATGGCACGCGCTCCCCAGGTAAAGCCGACTGTTTCGTGTGCGGCCTGCGGCGGGGTGGCGCCTGGGTTTTTCCTTGTGGCACAACGGATTTGTGACTGTCAGAGAACACGATATAATGGAGGTATCCATCGAGGGGAGGTGTGATCATGTTGGATACCAAGGCAATCAAGGATCTACTCGCCGCGCAGCTGGCGGCCAACGACTCGTATCAGTTGTCCGAGAACGATCATCTAGAGTTCCTGTCGGAGTTGGAGACGATCGGCAGACTGCTGACCGCCGTGAAGACCGACGCCAATACTCAGGCTGATGAGCGTGTGCTGCACTCCACGTACAGGTGTAAGGACCTGTCGATGTTGTTGTGTAACAAGCTGAAGATCCATCCGGGTGAGGCCAAGCGGCGAACGCGGTTGGTGCGGGAGTTGCCGGGACTGCCCCACACCCGGGAGGCGATGTATGCCGGGGAGATCAGTGGTGAACACGCGCTGGTGATCTCCGATGCCATCAAGCGTCTGCCTGCGGAGCATGTGGAGGGTGCGGAGCGGGTGTTGGCGGATGTGGCGCCGACGTTGGACCCGGAGTTCCTGAAGCGCGCGGGGAAGTATGTGCGGACGGTGGTTGACCCTGATGGTGTCTATCGGGATGAGCGGGAGGCGGTGGAGCGGCGTGCGGCGCGGATGTCCCGTGGCAAGGACGGGAGCGTGCGCCTCAGTGCCACGATGGGTCCGCTCGAGGGTGAGAAGGTCTCCACCTTCCTGCTCGGGATGGCCAAACCCCGGTCCGTGGACGGGGAGAAAGACCCGCGTACCTTCGAGCAGCGGTTGGCCGATGCCTTCATTGAGGCGATGACGATCGCTATGGCCCACCATGACATCCCGGGCTTGCCCCGCTCGCTGCTGGTCATGACGATGAACGCGGACAACCTCAAGGACAAGACCGGGTGCGCCCGAACCGACACTGGACAGCCGGTGTCCCCGGACCTGGCCCAGCATGTCGCCTGTGATGCCGATATCGCTGAGGTCGTGCTCGGGGAGAAGGGTGAACCCCTGGCCTACGGGCGCGGACGACGACTCGCCTCACTCGCTCAGCGGAGGGCGTTGGCGGTGCGGGACAAGGGATGTGCCTTCCCCGGATGTGACCGGCCTCCTTCGTGGACAGAAGCTCACCATGTGGTGCATTGGATCGACGGAGGACCGACCGATCTCGACAACCTCGTGCTCCTGTGCGTGTACCACCATCACGTGATCCACGCACAAGAGTGGGTGATCATCTTCGAGCATGGGATACCGGCGTTCATCCCGCCGAAGTGGATCGACCCTGATCAGGTGCCGTTGCGGAACATCAGGGTGGACTGCCCATTGGTGCTGTAGCCCCGGGACGTCCACAGTGGACGGACGTCCCGGAAGCCACGCAGGAACGTGACGGTTCCAGCGTGGTGCAGGCGCGGGCTGAAAAGGTAAGGGGCACAAGGGAACCGAGGCTTTACCTGGGGTGCGCGTGCCATACGCTTCCCGCGAGGGCCCCAGGTCAAGCCGACCCCACGCCGGAAGTCAAGCGCGAGAGGAGATCGGGATGATCGGCGAGCTCGGCGCGCATGGCTCGGCGGATCGGCTCGGCCAGGGCGGTGGTGTCCACGGTGTTCCAGTCCAGCGGGCCGAGCGGAGGCTCGGGGTCGTACTCGATCGCGAGCTGGACGTGCCGCGCGACCTCGGGCCCGGCGAAGCGCTCGGCCAGGTGCAGCGCGAGGTCGATGCCCGCGGACACGCCGGCGGCGGTGATCACGTTGCCGTCCTCGACCCACCGCTCGGCGACGGGGATCGCGCCGAACGCCGCCAGGGTGTCCCGGACGGCCCAGTGGCTGGTGGCCCTGCGGCCCTCCAACAACCCGGCGGCGCCGAGGATCAGGGAGCCGGTGCACACGGACGCGGCGTGCTCGGCGCCGCGGACGTAGTCGAGCAGCGCGTGGTTCGCGAGCTGGCGGTAGGTGCCGAGGCCACCCGGGACCACGACGGTGTGCGGACGGGGCACGTCCTCGAAGGTGTCGCTCGCGGTGAGGAGCAGCGGAAGGTCGGTGCGCGTGGAGCCGATGCGCTCACTGACGACGACGGTCCGGTACTCGGGCGCGAAAGCGCTCAGCGTCGTGAGCGTCTGGAGCGGCCCCACGAGGTCGAGCGGAGTGAGGCCGGGGTAGAGGACGAAGGCGACGATCTTGGTCATGGGACGAGCCTGACAAGCCGGGGGCCGTGTGCGAGGGGCGATGTCCGGAGCCCTGCGATCCTGGGCCGAAACTGTGCGGTGTGGAAGCTGACAACGCGAGGCGGGTGCTCGTCGTCGCCTACGAAGGCGCGGAGTTGCTGGACATCGCCTGCCCCACGGACGTGCTCGACGCAGCGAACCGGCTCGGGGCGCGGCCGGGGTACCGGATCGAACTGGCGACGCTGGGCGGAGCGGCGGTGCGGTGTTCCTCCGGGCTGGTGCTGACCGCGCAGCAGCGGCTGGAGCTGGTGACCGGGTCGCTCGACACGGTGATCGTGATCGGCGGCTGGGGCCACGAGAACGCGGCGGCCGACCATCGGATGACCACGCACCTGCGCAGGCTCGCCGCGTGCAGCCGCCGCGTGGCGTCGGTGTGCACCGGGGCGTTCGTGCTCGCCGCCGCGGGACTGCTGAACGGCCGTCGCGCCACGACGCACTGGGCGTTCGCGGAACGGCTCGCGGAGACCTATCCCGCCGTGCACGTCGACGCCGGGCCGATCTTCGTCCGCGAAGGCGAGGTCTACACGGCGGCCGGGGTCACCAGCGGACTGGACCTGGCGCTGTCCTTCGTCACCGACGACCACGGGCCGGAGCTGGCGCGCGCGGTCGCCCGATCCCTCATCGCCTACCTGCAACGGCCGGGCGACCAGGACCAGGTCAGCATGTTCCTCACCGCCCCGACACCGGAGAAGGACCTGGTGCGGTCGGTCACCGCCTACGTCGAGGCCAACCCGGCCGAAGACCTCGGAGTCGCCGCGCTCGCCAAGCGCTTCGGCCACAGCGCGCGCCACCTGACCCGGCTGTTCTCCGAACACCTCGACACGAGCCCGAGCCGCTACGTGCGGACGGTGCGGTCGGAACTGGCGTGCAGGCTGCTCGTCGGCACCGGACTGCCGTTGGCGGCGGTGGCGCGCAGGTGCGGGTTCGGCTCGACGGAGACGCTGCGGAAAACCTTCGTCGACCAGTACGGCACCTCGCCGTCGGCCTATCGGAAACTGCGGGCCTGAAGCGCCTCGTCGACGGAGTGGAACAGCGCCAGCTCGCGGTCGAGCCCGGTGATCTCGATCGGCCTGATCACCGCGTGGTTGCCGTCGACGACGATGCGCAGCGAAGCCCGGCGCGCCCGCGCGCGGACGGTCGCGTCGAGCAACGCGGTGAGCCCGGCGGAACCGAGGAACGTCACCTCGGTCAGGTCCACGACGCAGACCTCGTCACGGCACGCGGTGACCGCCTCGTGCAGCGACGGAGCGGTGTCCAGGTCGATCTCCCCGCCGATCGTGAGCACCGCGGCGCCCCCGATCTGGCTCCGCGAGACCTCCAACCCGATGACACCGCGCACGCGGGCCTCCTCAGCTCGAACGCGCCAGGTGCGGAGCCCGGCCCCGCACCCCCGGACGCCCCAGGTCGACCTCGGCCCACACCGTCTTCGCGTGCTCGCGCCGCGTCGCGCCCCAGGCCGAGGCGATCCGGTCGACCAGCAGCAGGCCGCGCCCACCGCTGTTGTCCGGCGGGCGGATCCGCGGCAGATCGAGCGAACCGTCGTCGACCTCGACCCGCAGCCGGTCGCGGCCCACCAGGCTGATGCGGCAGTTCCTGGGCGCCGCACCGTGCCGGTGGGAGTTGCTGACCAGCTCATCGACGACCTGCACGGCGTCCTCGACCGGAACCCCGGTCCCGCCCGCGAGCAGGCCCCGTACCTGGTCCCGGACCTCGCGCATGCTCATCGCGTCGAGATCGCAGGTGATGCTCGCCGAGATGTTCAGCGCGCCCAACGGTTGGGAGCACATAGGCAGACCACACCCTCGCTGTCCTTGTCACGTCCGCCAATCCGATACCCGGTGGCGCCGGACCGGAAACACTGACCACCATCAGGGCATTGCCAAGGGGTGAGGGCCGAATCCCGTAACACCGGTACTCCGGAATGCGTAAAGTCCGCACGGTGTCTTGTTCCTGCTTGATCTGCACGGATCGCACCGGCGGACGTGACGCGGCGACCGCGGAGGTCGTGCGCAAGTCCCGCTGGTGCGTGCTGAGGATTCCCGGGCCGGTGGACTTCACC
The DNA here is from genome assembly GCF_024213555.1 of Allokutzneria sp. A3M-2-11 16. Classification (GTDB taxonomy): domain Bacteria; phylum Actinomycetota; class Actinomycetes; order Mycobacteriales; family Pseudonocardiaceae; genus Allokutzneria. The sequence goes on from NZ_JANAVO010000006.1 coordinate 27,019, forward strand.
TACACGGTCGGCCTCTGGCACAGCTTCCGGCAGCCGGAGCTGGTGATGTTCGGGCTGGGCGGGGAGGACATGCAGCACTGGCTCAACACCTGCGTGCAGCGGTGCGTCGAGCACGGCTGGCCCGCCGAGGGGGAGCCGTTCACCGGGGTGATCGAGGGCGTCGCGACGCAGCTGCGCGTCGTGCACCGGGACTGGCACGACCCGCTTTTCGGTACGGCGCACCGGTTCTACGGCGTCGACGTCCCGTTCCGCCAGGTGGTCTGGCCGGACAAGGACGGGCGCTGGCCGTGGGACGACCGGGCCACCAGCAGCTGCCGCACCCGGCAGGCGCGGACCTGGCTCCCGGTGACCGAGCACCCGGCGGGCGGGTGGCGGCTGGTCGGCGAGCTGGAGCCGGGTTTCCCGTTCGCCTCCGGGCCCGACGTGTGGGCGCTGACCAGCAGGTCCGTCCTGAACGGGGCGTCGCCGACGTGGGTGCTCAACGAGTCGGGCTGCTTCGACGTGCTCGACGACCGCCGCTACGACGCGGACGACCTGTGCCTGGCCTACCTCGGGGAGCTGGTGGTCCGGCATCCCGGTTTGGTTGAGCGCGCGGACCTGGCCGAGGGCCATTCGGCCACCGCGGGCAACGCGTGGAAGAGCGTGAAGCTCACCAGCGACGATCTTCGGCGCAGCGAGGACGCCTGGCAGGCCGCTACGCCGTGAGCCTGCTCCGCAGGTACGCGACGGAGTCGGTGACGAGCGCGCCGACGTCCCGGTGCCCCTCGAAACCGTGCCCAGCCCCGGCAATTGCCTGATAGGTCGATTCCACCCCCGTGTCGAGCAGCCGCGCGTGCATGCGGGCGCTCTGCGACGCGGGCACGAGCGCGTCGGCCGTCCCGTGGACGAGCAGGCACGGTGGCGCGTCCGCGGTCACGTGCGTGATCGGGCTCGCGTCCGCGACCCGGTCCGGGTTCGTGGCGGGCCAGCACCCGAGCCACGGCGAGTAGAAGTCGTCGTCCATCGGCATCGCCGCGATGTCGGTGATCGGGTACCAGGCGACCACTGCCCGAACGTGCTGACTTGTCATTCCGGCCGTCAACGCCAACTGCCCACCGGCGGAATCCCCCCACACGCCAAGGCGATCCGCGTCGAGCCCGTACTCGTCGGCGTTCGCGAGGAGGAAGGCGATCGCGGCGGCGACGTCGTCGCGTTGCGCGGGCCAGGTGGCCTCCGCGCTGAGCCGGTAGTCGATGGTGGCGCACGCGATTCCGGCGCTGGTCAGGGACGTGTAGACGGAGTTGCGCGGGAATGTGCGGTGCAGCCGGCGCCGATCGCCGGAGTGGAAGTCGCCGCCGTGGATCCAGATCACGATCGGCGCGCGCTCGGCGTTGTCCGGTAGATGGAGGTCCAACAGCAATGGCCGGAAACCGCGAATGACGGAGTAGGTCAGCTGCTCGTGAATCACCCTCGCATCGTTTCACGGTTGACCCTCACGCGACGTGAGTCCCTAACTTCGTCGGCATGGCAACAGTTATGACGAACATCCGCGTCTTCGACGGCGAGAGCGTGACCGAGGACTCGGCGATCCGTTGGCGGGACGGCTTGATCGTGGCCGTGGGCGGCGCCGAACTGCTGGAGCCGGGGGACGAGCACGTCGACGGCCGCGGTGGCACGGTGCTGCCCGGGATGATCGACGCGCACGTGCACCTGCTGCCGGGCTCGCCTCGGCAGGCGGTGACGTTCGGGGTGACGACCGTGCTGGACATGTTCAGCAAGCCCGATCTCGTGCGCGAGGCGACGGCCCAGGGAGCCGGTCCCGACGCCTCCGACGTGCGCTCGTCGAGCGTCGGAGCGACCGCGCCCGGCGGGCACCCGTCGCTGATGTACGCGCCATTCCCTTACGTCTCGGGCCCGGCGGACGCGGAGGCGTTCGTCGCCGACCGGGTCGCGGAAGGCGCAACACATCTGAAGGTCCTCTACGAAGACGGCACGGTCGGGCCGATGTCGTGGCCGTCGCTGGACGTGCCGACCGTCGCCGCGCTCGTCAGGGCCGCGCACGGTGCGGGGCTCCTGGTCGCGGCGCACATCAGCACGGCGCAGGCCGCGATGGACCTCCTGCCGACCGGCGTGGACGTGTTCGCGCACGTGCCTTTCGACGCGCTCACCGACGAGCAGGTCCAGGCGATCGCCGACGCAGGTATCGCGGTGATCGCCACGCTGTCGATCGCGGACGGTTTTCCCGGTGCGAACGGCCACATGCCGTTGCTGGACGAGCTGACCCTGAAGCCGCGGCTCGGCCCGGCGTGGTCGGAAGTCGTGAAAGCGCAAGGGGAGCGGTGGTTGCCGCCGGAGTTCCCGGACTTCAGCGTGCCGCAGGACAACGTGCGACGCCTGCGCGCGGCTGGAGTCCCGATCCTCGTGGGGACCGACGCGCCGAACCCCGGTGTCGTGCACGGGGCGAGCGTGCACCGCGAACTCCAACACCTGGTGGCGGCCGGTCTTGACCCGTTGGACGCCCTGAAAGCGGCGACCGCGCAGACCGCGGACGTGTTCGGCCTGGCCGACCGGGGCCGCATCCGGCCGGGGCTGCGCGCGGATCTCGTGCTCGTCGAAGGACAGCCGGACCGCTACATCTCCGACTCGCAGTACGTGGCGGCGGTGTGGAAGCAGGGCGCGCGCGTCGACCTCGACGGGTACGTGGGCTCGGCCGATGAGCGCGCGGGCATTGCGTTGCTGCAAGAGATGACCAACAAGGTGATTGCCGCTATGCAGAAGGAGTTTGGCCGATGACCACCGGAACGAGCCCGATCCCCGTGCACCGCGACGACGACGGTGAGGTCCTGGGCCATCTGGTGCCGACGACGGGCGGCTGGCAGCCGATGACGGTGTTCGCCGCGGCGCTCGCCGGGCCATCGGACTTCGAACAGGCCGAGAGCGTCCTCCGCAACGACGGCATGTCCTGCCTCGCCGACCCGTGGTGGGTGGAGCACGAGCCGGGCCAGTGGCGCGAGGCCCGCATCCAGGAGGCGCGGCCGGACCGGCTCCGCGTCTGGTGGGCGGACCCGATGATCGAGCAGTCGGCGCACGGGCAGTGGATCGACCCGCGTGCGATCAAGGTGCAGCGACACCGTCCATAGTGGATATCGCTTGCGCCGCGGTGAATCCTGGTTGCGTGAGCAGCAGATTGCGGGCGATCGCCCGCGAGACCGTGTCCATCGCCGAGCGTGGCTGGTATCAGACCGCGTCCGGTGGCACGGTGGACATCAGCGCCGGTGTAACGAGTGCGGTGTCCGGAACGCGTATCTACCAACCAGAAGACACCGTGTCGGCCCCGCGGGAGGCGGAGCCGTTCGTCGAGGTCGTCAACGAGTCCAGCCTGGACGCCGCGCGGCGCCTCGGCGGGGACTTGGCGTGCCTGGTCTTCGCGTCGGCGCGCAATCCCGGTGGCGGGTTCCTGAACGGGGCCCAAGCGCAGGAGGAGTCGCTGGCGCGCGGATCGGCGCTGTACCCGTGCCTGCGCGCCGCGTGGGACTTCTACGTGCACCACCGCGGCGATCCCGATCTCACCTACAGCGACCGCGTGATCTACTCGCCGGGCGTTCCGGTGTTCCGGGACGACAAGGGGAACCTGCTCGATCAGCCGTACCCGGTGTCGTTCCTGACGTCGGCGGCGCCGAACCTCCAGGCGATCGCGCGCAACCAGCCGGAGCGGGCAGCCGGTGTCCCGGAAGCGTTGCGCCGCAGGGCGATGCGTGTTCTTGAGGTGGCCGCGGACAACGGTCACCGCAGGCTCGTCCTCGGTGCGTGGGGCTGTGGGGTCTTCGGCAACGATCCGTCCACTGTGGCCGATGCGTTCGCCGAGGCGCTGCGGCGTGGCCCCTGGTTCGAGCACGTCACGTTCGCCGTGCTCGACCGGGGCCGCGACGCGCCGATCTACACGGCCTTCCGCGACCGGCTGAACTGAGCGACCCAACGGCGCTGCCACGGTGTCTCGACGGCCTTGGGGTGCAGGTGTTCCCTGGTCCACGCGATCGCGTCGCCGGGTTCGACACCGGCCAGGACGGCGAGGCAGCTGACCACGGTGCCGGTGCGGCCGACCCCGCCTCCGCAGGCGACCTCGACCGCCGCGCCGGAGCGCGCTTTCTCGTGCAGCTCATGGATTTGCCGGATGGCGAAGCCCCTGTCGCGGGGTAGGAGGAAGTCCGGCCACTGGATCCACGTGTGCGGCCAGTGCAGCGTTTTCTCCTTCTCGCGGCGGAAACGGCCCGCGCCCAGGTAGAGGCCGAAGTCGGGCAGGGGCCCGTCCGGCATCGGGCGCCACAGGCCGCGGCCACGAATCCAGCTGCCGTCCGGGAGCTGGATGGCTCCGGTGAGTCGGGTCATGCGATCACGCTCCCTGCCTGGCGTCGTGCTCGGTGGTTGGCGACGTTGAGCCGGTTTCCGCACAGCTCGGGCATGCAGTAGCGGCGCCGCCCGGCCCGGCTCGTGTCGGCGAAAACCCCGCGACAGCCAGGGGCCGCGCACGCGCGGAAGCGCTCGTGGCCGAGGGTGCGCACCACGCCGAGCAACGCGGTGCTGATGAACGCGGCCAGCTCGTCGGCCAGCGACGCCCCCGGGGCGGTCGGCACGTGCCACTGCCACTTTCCTTCGGCGCGGAGCAGCACCGGGGCGAGGCCCGCGCGCCGCAGCAGCACCCGGCCACCGGCAACTGCCTGGTCGGCAGTCTCCGTTTCCATGATGCCGCGCACCTCACGCCGCAGGAGTTGCACCTGGAAGACGTCGTCGGTGGTCGGCGGCAGCGCGGCGTCGAGCCGGAGTTCGTGCGCGGCGAGGAAAGCCGCCAGGGCCTCCGGTGTCGGCAGCGCCTCGCCCGTGCTCTCGCGGACGGTGGGCGAGGTGGTGACCAGGCCGGTCGCCACCGCCGCCCCGGCCGCGTAGTCGTCGATCGGGATGTGCACCGCTTCCTCCACGTGTAAGCGGTGAAAACGTAGCACAAGCCTTACGGAGGGAATGGCCGGACGAGACTGGCGACGCTTCTTCCCCGAGATCACTCCGTTCCCCGGTTGCCTGCCGCCCAGCCGGTGACCGGTCAGCACGTTTCCGGAAGCGCCTCGGGGCTCCGCGCGTGATGCTGGCCCGCATGGACACGACCGTGATCATCGTGGTGGGCGTTTTCTTCCTGGCGATGGGCGGCTACGCGCTGGCCGCCCCCGCGGCGCTGGCCCGCCCGTTCCGGATGAAGATCGACAGCCCGGAGGGCCGCTCGGAGATCAGGGCCGTCTACGGCGGGTTCGGGCTCGCGGTCGCCGGGGTGCTCGGCGCGGCCGCGGCCGACTTCGGCGGGATCCGGACGGGCGTGGTGATCGCGGTCGGCGCCGCGCTCGCGGGAATGGCACTGGGGCGCCTCATCTCGCGCGCGGTGGACACGAGGACCGCGTTCTACCCGATCTGGTTCTACTTCTGCGTCGAAGTCGCCGCCGCCGGACTGCTCTTCACAGTCGCCTAGCCGCTGTCTCCGGAGAACCCCGTTTCGTACTCATAACGGGAGTTGCGCCCTGAAGACCCGCTATGAGTACGAAACGGGACAAGCGCCGCCCCACCCACGCGCACACCCCTCATCCTGTGCTGAGGCCGCCAAGATCTTCCGTTTCGTACTCTTGCCGGGATTTGGGAGCGCTCTCTTCTCCGTTAAGAGTACGAAACGGGGTTACCTAGGTTGCGGCCGCCGGAGGTGGGGTGTGGGGGCGGTTGGGGCGCATGGGTTCAGTTTACGTGGTGCGCGTGGATGTGTTGCAGGACAGGGCGTTAGTCGATGATGAACCAGTTGCCGTCGCGGTAGGACAGCACGACGCTGCCGAGTTCCTGTTCGGCGAACGTGGTGCTGGAGCGGACCGCCTTGACCGGGACGTCGACGTCGCCGTTGGCCTTCTGCCGCACCAGTTTCGGGTCGACGGTCGCGGTCTCCAGCGCCTTGCGCTTGGCCGCCGGGATCATCTGGAAGGTGATCGGGAAGGTCTGGCGGCAGGTCCCGAAGCCCTGCCTCTCGGCCTGCTTCGCCGCGGGCCCGGCGATGTCGCAGACGGTGTCCAGGTCCTGCTTGCCCAGCCCGTGCAGGTACCTCTCGTAGCGCTGGATCGCCGCTTCCACGGTCTTCGGCACACCGGCGGGAGTGGTCGGGGCGGGGGTGGTGGGGGCGACAGTGGTCGTCGTCGTGACCGGCGGTGGCGGCGGAGTGACCGGGGCTTTCGTCTCGTCCTGACAACCCGTGAGTGCCAGTGCCAGCCCGGCCGCCAGGAAGATCGCCGACCTCATCGTGCCCCCGTCATCGTCGTGGAATCGATCAACCCTAGTACGACGCCTTCCGGGCTGAACATGTGTTCAGTATGCTGATCATATGTTCAGGATGAGCGAGGAGACGTGGCGGCGGCACGCCAACCCGTGGAGCGTGTGGACGCGCTTCGCCGCGATCCCGGCCATGCTGCTGGCGATCTGGAGCCGCACCTGGATCGGCTGGTGGAGCCTGCTGCCGATCGCCGTGGTGATCGTCTGGCTGATCGTCAACCCGTGGGCCTTCCCGCCGGTGCGGCCCGATTCGTGGGCGGCGCGGGGGATCTACGGCGAGCACGCGTGGGTCAGCCACCCCGACCGAGTGCCCCCGGACCACCGGCGCGTCGCGCGGCTGCTGATGGCGGTCGGAGCGTGTGGATTCGCGCTGATCACCTGGGGGCTGATCGCATTGGAGGTCTGGCCGACGGTGTTCGGCGCGACCCTGGTCGTCTTGGCGCAATTGTGGCGGATCGACCGATTCGGCTGGCTGTGGGAACGCGTTTCGCAATGAAGTCCATTCGCGTCGAAACAAAAGTCCTTATGTGGCCTCAGGGTTGTCCCCGATACGCGGTAAACACGCGAAGGAATACGGTCGCGATGAATCCGCCGCCGGGCAGTCGCAGCAGGACAACGGAGGACCTTTGACCCGCACAGCATTCGCCGCGTCGGCGGTGGTGGCGCTCGTCGCCACCCTGGTGACGGTGGTACCGGCCGCGTCGGCCGCCCCCGCGCCGGAGTGGAAACTCTGCAAGGAGATCGCCAACGGCTGGCCCGCAGGGGACGCGCGCACCGAGTGCGCCACCGTCGCGGTCCCGGTGGACCACGCGAAGCCGGACGGCCGCAAGATCAAAATCGCGATCAGCCGGATCACGGCGTCCGAGCCGGCCGCGCGCCGCGGCGTCATGGTGTTCAACCCCGGTGGTCCCGGCGGCTCGGGCATCTCGATGCCGCCGTCGATGCTGCAGAGCACCGTCAAGGACATCGGGCGCACTCACGACCTGATCGGCTTCGACCCGCGCGGCGTCGGCTACAGCGACAAGATGACCTGCCCGGTCCTGCCCGGTGACACCGAGCAGCCGCCCGCGTCGTGGTCGGTCAAGGAGAAGGCGCGGTTCATCTCCGCCCGCAACGGCAAGGCCAACCGGCGCTGCGCCGAGACCGACCTCGAGTTCGCCAGGAACCTGACCACCGACGCGATCGCCCGCGATATCGACGCGATCCGCGCCGCCCTCGGCGAGAAGAAGATCAACTACTACGGCATCTCCTGGGGCACGGCGCTCGGGGCGCACTACCGCAGCCTGTTCGACGGCAACGTGGACCGGATGCTGCTCGACTCGGTGATGCTGGCGAACTTCGACCTCAACGAGATCGACAACACCACGGTCGCGGCGAACGAGAACCTGTTCAACGACTTCGTCTCGTGGATCGCGCGCTACGACCGGGTCTACCGCTTCGGCACCACCCACGGCGAGGTGTCCAAGGCGCTGTTCGACCTGCGCAAGCTGCTCACCGAGTCCCCGAGGGTGGTCGGCAGCGGGCCGTCGCAGACCGTCATCGACGGCGAGACGATCACCAACCTGATCACCCAGAACCGCAGCTGGTGGTCCGCGGCCGCGGCCGAGCTGGTCAAGATCCGCGACAACGACGTGCCGGAGCGCGCGCGGCAGGCCGCCACCGCCGCCGGGGACCGGGCCGCCGCCCGATCGGCCTCACGGGGCTTCGAGGGCAGGCCGGAGTTCTTCAGCCGCTTCCTCAACGTCGCGGTGATCTGCAACGAGGCGCTGAGCACCCGGGACTTCGAGACCGCGTGGGGACACCGGATGGGCCGGATCGCCAAGTACCCGGCGGCCGGGGAGAGCGCGTCCTTCGACGGCATGTGCGCGAACTGGCCGCTGCCGGTGCAGCCGTGGCGGCTGAAGTCCGGGGCCAGCGCGCTCCAGCTGGTTGGCCACCTCTACGAGGGCGTCACGCCGATCGACTGGGCGGTGTCGATGCGCGCCAAGATCGGCGGCGCGCTGTTCACCATCGAGGACGACTGGCACGGCTCGCTGTCGCGGTTGCCTTGCGGCGCAACGGGTGTGGAGTTCTTCGCCACCGGAAAGGCCAGCACCGCGTCCTGTACGGGCGCCCCGATCCCCACTCCGGAGACGGCCGCGCCGTCCTCCGGTGACGGTCTCACCGTCGAGCGGTCCCCGTACGACAAGGAGCGCGTCGCCACCTTCGGCTGATGATCCGCGAGCCTGCCCGGTTCAGCCGGACAGGCCGCGCAGGCCGATCTCCACCCCTCGCCGCAGCGCCGCCCAGAACTCCTCCGGCGGCTGGTCCAGCTCCAGGCTCTTCAGCGCCGCCGCCTGCGCCCCGCCGCTCATGGCGCCGACCGCCGCCGCCGCGCTGATCGGGTCGAGCTCGTCCGGGAAGGCCCGCAGCAGGCCGTCGGCGATCTCCCGTTGCAGCTCGTGGCCCAGCTGCAACGCCCGTCCCTGCAACGCGGGCTCCGACATGATCACCCGGCGGAAGAGCTCCATGCCCTCCGGGTCCCGCCGCCCGACGCCCTCGGCGAGGTAGTCCGACACCATCGCCTCGTAGGCCCGCAGCAGCAGGTCCGCGACGGTCTCGCCGGGCTGCCGGTCGGCCAGCACTTCGAGCGGGACCGGTGCCCTCGGGCCGGAGTCGGCGAAGAGCACGTCCTCCTTGCTGCGGAAGTGGTTGAAGAACGTCTTGGTCGCCACGTCCGCGGCCGCCGCGATCTGCGCGACCGTCGTGCGGTCGTAGCCCCGCTCGCTGAACAACCGCAGCGCCGCGTCCGCGAGCTGCCGCCTGACCAGTCGCTTCTTCCGCTCGCGCCGGGACTCCTCTGCCACCCCGCGAACTTTACACCGAGGCTATGGTTACATTCGTTGTAAGTTTGCAGTTGATGTAGACGAGGAGGTCTGATGAGTCGGATAGCCCTGGCGGGGATGCCCGCGGCAGGTCACGTCAACCCGAGCGCGCCGATCGTGCGCGAGCTGGTCGGCCGCGGAGTCGCCGTCACCTACTACAGCAGCGAGGAGTTCCGCGACACCATCGAGCGCACCGGCGCCGAGTTCCGCCCGTACCCGTCGAACACGGTCTCCGCGCGCGCCATCGCCGAGGCCACCACGTCCGGCGGCCCGGTGCGCGTGGTCGCGACGCTGATGCCCGCCACCGAGACCCTGGTGCCGTTCCTGGTCGAGGAGTTCCGGGAGCTCCGGCCGGACGCGGTCGCCTTCGACTCCAACGCGCTGTGGGGCTACATGGCCGCGGCGCGCGCGGAGCTGCCGAAGATCTCGCTCATGACGACGTTCATGTTGGGCACCAAGGACTTCACGTGCCTCACCGCACGCGAGTGGTTCAGCTCGATGGTGCCGATGGTGCCCGACATCCCCGCCGTGGTGCGGGCGAAGCGCCGGTTGCTGAAGCGGGTCGGCAAGGACATCTTCCCGCCCCGCCCGGCCCTGCCGATGCGCGGCGACGTGACGATCTTCCCGATCCCCCGCGAACTCCAGCCGCCGAACCCGTTGCTGGACGAGCGCTGCCACTTCGTCGGCCCCACCATCGACCCCGCGACCCGTCCTCACGAGGCCGATCCCGAGCTGATCGCGTTCCTGGACAGCCCAGCCCCGGTCGTCCTGGTGTCGATGGGCACCCTGCACGCGGGGACGGACGAGTTCTTCAGTACCTGCTTCACCGCGTTCGCCGACCTGCCCGCGCGCTTCGTCCTCGCTGTGGGCCCGCACGCCCGCCCGGGAACTCCGCCGCCGAACATGCTGGTCCGCGAATCCGTGCCGCAGCTGGACATTCTCGCGCGCGCCTCCGCGTTCGTCACCCACGGCGGGATGAACAGCGCGTTGGAAGGACTGTTCTACGGAGTTCCCCTCGTTGTGCTCCCGCAGCAGGTCGAGCAGCTCATCATCGGCCTCGCCGTCGCTTCCCGAGGCGCTGCGGAAGTGTTGCGCCACAACCTTTCCAACCGCGCAGTCCCATCCACCGACCTGCGCGCCGCGGTTTCACGCGCCCTGACCGACCCGTCGATGCGCGACGCCGCGAAGGCGTTGTCCGATGTCATCAGCTCCTCGGGGGGAGCGAGCGCGGGTGCTCAGGTGATTCAGGATTTCCTCGCCGCAGCACGTTAGGCCGGGAAACCGCATCCTGGTACGAAAGCTAACAGCACAACCCCGCTCGCCCGCAATTAGACTCGATGCCACAAAGGGGGTCTGGTGGCGAGTGACCCGGCCGACCGGGCCGTCTGTGTGAGCGGTATGGCGTGGCACACCGCGCTGGGTACCGACCTGAACGACGTCTGGCAACGGCTCCTGCGCGGCGACACCGGCGACAGCACCGCGAGCGCGGACGCGACGGAACAGCTCGTGCGCCTGGCGACGCTGACGGCGAAGGCGGCGCTGCGAAACGCGGGGATCGGTGTCGACCTCCTGGTGCTGGGGAGCAGCCTCGGGGCGAGCTTGGACGGTGCGGCGGGGAACACGTGGACCGGCGAGGTGGCCGAAGCGCTGGGTGTGCGGCAGCCGCCGGTGTCGCTGAGCACGGCGTGTTCCTCGGGTTCGGACGCGGTGCTCACGGCGGCGGCGTTGATCCGGGCGGGCGTGGCGGACCGGGTGCTGTGCGGAGGTGTGGACGTGCTGAGCGAGGCCAAGCGGCTGGGGCACTCCGCGCTCGGCACGTTGTCCCCGACGGAGATCCGCCCGTTCGACGCGGATCGGGACGGCACGGTGCTCGGTGAGGGCGCGGGGTTCCTGGTGCTGGAGTCGCGGGAAGCGGCGCGGGCGCGGGGCGCGCAGGTGTGGGGAGAGGTGCGGGGCTGGGGCTCGTCGAACGACGCGTCGGGGCCGACCGCGCCGGACCGCACGGGCGGCGCGGCCGTGCTCGCGGTGCGACGTGCACTGAAGAAAGCCGGTGCGCGCGCGGAGGACATCGCGGTGATCAACGCGCACGGGACGGGCACGCCGAGCAACGACGCGACCGAAGCGGCCTGCTACACCACCTTGTACGGGGATGGCGCCGCCAAGCCGATTCTGTTCGCCACCAAGGCTTCCTTCGGTCACACGCTCGGCGCGACCGGAGCGATCGAGGTGATCGCGCTGCTGCTCGCGTTGCACCACGGGAAAGTGCCGCCGTTGGCGCGCACGCGCTCGGTCATGGCGGAGCTCCCCCTGCCGGTGGGGCCGTCGCCGGTCGAGGGAAAACTCGGGTTCAGCCTCACGTTGGGCTTCGGCGGCTTCAACACGTGCCTGGTGGTGGCCGCGTGATCAGGATCGAGTCGGCCGACCCCACCAAGGCGCCGCGCCGGATCTCCGGTGTCTACGCGGACCCGGTGGCCTGGTTGATCACCGACGCGGTGGCCGCCGTGCTGAACACGCGCGGGGCCCTCGATCCCACGACGGTCGGCGTGCTCGTGGTCAGCGAGCACTCGACCGAGCACACGCAGCGGCTGGTCGCCGAAACCGTTGCACAAGGCCGGATTTCCCCGATGCGGTTCGCCGCCGCCGGGCCGGGATCGCTGGTCGGAGTGGTGTGCGCGGCATTCGGGTTCCAGGGGCCGACGTTGATGTTGTCCATGTCCGCGGAGCACGCGACGCCGGTCGTGGACGCGCTGCTGAGCGACTGGCTGCACGACTCCGCCGAGCACGTGATCGTCGTGACGCACGACATCGCCGAGGACGGGCGGCATTCCGTGACCTGCTCCGTGGTCGACGGGAGGAGCGAACCCAGGTGAACGCACAGCAGATCGACGACTTCCTCCGCCGCGCCGTGCAGACGGAGCCGGCTCAGCACGAGGGCGACGTCTCCGAGGTGGTGGCGGCCCTGGACGCCGAGCCCGGCTCGGTCGTGATCATCGCGCTGCCCAACGGAATCCGGACGCTGCGAGTGTTCTTCGCGGCCCACCTCGCCGGTTACGTCCCCGTGCTGGTCTCACCGTCCACCCCGCCCGCCCGGGTGTGGGAGGTCGCCAGGTACCTCGGTGCCTGCGCGCTCGTGCGGGCCAGGATTCGGCCCGCGGACTTCGGCGAGCACGAGGTGTCGCGGCTCGCCGGCGTCGAGCTGCTCCGCTTCACCGGTCACCGCATGATCAGGCACGAGCCGGGGCACGTCATCCTGATGAGCTCCGGCACGTCCGGCCTGGCGACCGGTTGCCTGCACAGCATGTCCGCGCTGCTGCGCAACGCGCGCAGGCACACCGCCTCGATCGGCCAGAGCGCCGAGGACACGGTGCTGGTGAACCTGCCGGTGTACTACTCGTTCGCTCTGGTGGCGCAGGTGCTCGGCTGCCTCACCGCGGGCTCGCGGCTGGTCCTGTCCGGGCCGCCGTTCACCGTCTCGGACTACCTGGACGCCGTTACGCGGCACGGCGTCAGCATCTCGTCGCTGACCCCGATCCTGGCGAAGACGGTCGCCACGACGGGGGAGGAGCTGCCGAAGCCGTTGCGGGCGTTGACGATCGGCGGCCAGGCGCTCGATCCGAACTACGTGTCGCGTCTGATCAAGCTCAATCCCGACCTCGGCGTCTACCTCACCTACGGGCTGACCGAAGCCGGTCCGCGAGTGTCCACTTTGGCCGCTCACCTTGAGCAGCTGCACCGCTTCGGCACGGTCGGGAAACCGTTGGACGGCGTGGAAGTGCTGACGCGCGGCGAAGAGTTGCTGGTGCGCTCGGACACCGTCTACCGTGAGCGCGTCGGCGAGCCCGCGCCGTCCAAGCGCGGACAGCTGATCGAGCCCGGCCTGGTCGCCACCGGCGACATCGGGTTCGTCGACGACGACGGCTACGTGACCGTGCGCGGTCGCTCGACGGACTTCGCGGTGGTGCGCGGCGAGAAGGTGTCCATGGCCGGAGTGCGCCGCGTCGCCGAGTCGCTGCCCCACGTGGTGCGGGCAGCGACGCGGATCGCCGAGGACGACGGCACGTTGGAGCTGGACGTCTACGTGGACGATGTCGAGCTTCCCTCGGAAACCGAGATGCACCGACGGTTGCGGCCGTTGCTGACGCGCAACGAGCGCCCAGGCGTGGTGCGCGTGCACCCGTTGCCCGCCGGGGAGTTCCACAAGTGACAGAACCACTTCACGTGTTCTGCGTGCCGCACGCGGGCGGCTCGGCGCGCACGTTTCTGAAGTGGCAACGCACTTTCCCGCCGGAGCTGCGCATCGTGCCGCTGGAGATCGCGGGCAAGGGGCGGCGCAGTCTCGAACCGCGCCACGCGACCGTGCGCGAGGTCGCCGACGACCTCGTCCAGCGGATCGAGACGCCCGGTCGCTACGCGATCTTCGGGCACAGCATGGGCGGGCTGATCGCCTACGAGATGGCGCGGTCGCTCGCACCGGAGTTCGTGGTCGTGGCCGCGACGAGGCCGCCGCACCTGATCCCGTCGGACCACCGCGCGTCCCTGGCCTCGCTTCCCGACGACGAGCTGCTCGACGCGATGGCCTCCGCGGGGACCGTGCCGGAGTCGGTGCGGAACTCGCCCATGCGCGACCTCTTCGTGCCGAACCTGCGCGCCGACCTCGCGCTCGTCGCCACCTACCGCCCGGCTCCGGCCCCCGCGCCGCTACCCGTAGATCTCCACGTCTGGCACGGCACCGAGGACCCCACGACCCCTGCTCCGGTGATGGCCGAATGGCGCCGCTACACCGCGCGCGAGTGCCGGATGCGGGCCTTCACCGGCGACCACTTCTTCCCGCACTCCGCCCCGCACCTCGTCGCCGAAGCCCTCAGCGGGTGACGGGGCAGGTGCCGGGGTCGTGACGGGTGCCGAGGGTCCAGTAGGCCTCCTCGGCGGACCGCCACAGTTCGGGGAACAGCGGCACGTCGGACCGGGTTTCCAGGGTGGAGACCGATCGGCCGCCGAGGCTCTGCGGGAGCGTGGAGCGGCCTTCGTCGCGCAGGCCGGGCTGCCCGCCGAGCTGCGACCACACCATGATCAGGTGGGTGTGCTTCCACGACAGGAAGCCGCTGTCCAGGCGCAGCAAGCCTTCCCGCACGAGGGCGAGGGCTTGCGCCTGCTGAGACTGGCCTGACGTGTCGTCCTGCGCGGCGATCAGGTCGGGCAGCTTCAGGCCCGCGCGGTCGAGCGCGCCCTCGAAGGACTTCGACACCGCGCGCGCGACCCGCTTGAGGTTGCGGTAGCCGGGGGAGTCCAGGCCGGTGGCGTCGTCGGGCAGGGCGTTGCGCATCATCAGCAGGCTGTGCTGCGGCAGGTGATCGCCGATCATCCGCACCGACTGCACGGTGATGTCGCTGAGCCCGACCGCCCGTGCGAGCAGCCGCGACGCCTGCTGCGGGCGCGAGGCGTCGAGGTGCTCGATCACCCGGCGCAGCTCGTAGTGGATCTGCACCCACGCGTACTCGCTGATCAGGTGCACCACTTGGAAGAAGCGGTGGTCGGGGTGGCGGGTGTCGTCCTCCGGGATGAGCGCGGACAGCGCGGTGGTGAGGCGCAGCTCGTCCTCGTAGTTGCTGCCGCGGTCGTACTCGTAGGACAGCTGGCCGTTGGTCTCATTCGGGTTGAGCGAGCGCTTCACGAGCCCTTCCCTTCCGTGGTCACGAGAAAACGATGCAGGGCGACCAAGGTGTGATCGCGGGGATACGGCGACCGGGCGATGATCTCGGCCCGGTCGGCGGTGGTGCGGAACAGATCGACCACAGTGGACAGTTCGTCGCGAGCGGCCTTGATGAAGGAGAGCGGCACCGGTGTGCCGTGCCCGGGGATGATCGTGCCGAGCGCCGAATCGAGGAGCCGGTCCAACGCGGCGGGCCACTGCGCGGGCCAGGAGTCGGCGAACGCGGGCGCCATGCCCTCCTCCAGCAGGTCGCCGGTGAACGTGACGTCGGCGTCGGGGATGTCGACCACCAGGTCGTGGTCGGTGTGCCCGACGCCGGGATGCCAGAGCACGACCGTCCGGCCACCGAGGTCGATCTCGGCGCGCGTGTCCACGAGGTGTGTCGGCGGAGTGATCGTCACGTCAGCGCGGTCCGGCAGCGCCTTCACCACCATCGCCTTCTCCGCCTCGCCTTCCCGCCGCAGCCGCGCGGCGCAGAGCCGGTGGCCCCAGATCGCGGCCGGGAGGAACGCCTCGTTGCCGAAGCAGTGGTCGAAGTGGAAGTGCGTGTTGACCACGTGTCGCACGGGAACCGTTGTCAGCGCTTGGATTTCGGCAAGCATCTCGCGGCCTTCGCGCGCAGAGGACCGCGTGTCGACGACGAGCGCCGCCTCCGAACCCACGACGAGCCCGACGTTCGTGGAGAAGCCGGAGCAGGTCCGGTAGTAGACGCCCTCGGCCACCGAAGTCCACTGGTCAGCCACGGTCGCACCGCCGCGCGGCCAGGGCGCGGACCACGCTGGCGTTGGCCTCGCTGACGATCCGCCGCAGCCCGGCCGGACGATCCGCGGACAGCCAACGCGAAGCCAGGTCAATGGTTTCCTCGTTGACATGCCACTCCGGAAACAGACCGCGCACCACCGTCTGCGCGGACTCGCTGGACCGCCGCGCCCACACGCCGTCGACGTCGTCGAAATACCGCGCCACGTAAGGGCGAAGCAGGTGGGGCTGAGCGGGATGCCAGAAGCCGCCGACGATCGCTTCGCTGGTCGCGTTCGACAAGTTCCCCTGAATCAGCCGCAACCACGCCTTTTCCTTGGCCTGCATGGTCGGGAGGAGCGCGCTCGCCTTCTCAGCCGCCAGGTGACCGGTGGCCGTGGGATCGCGCTTCAGCTCCGCGGCGATCTCCGACGCATCGGCCGCCCCGTGCGCGACGAGGCCGCACAGGATGTGCCACCGCAGATCGGTGTCCAACGAGAGCCCAGGCAACGAGCCGGAAAACCACCCGCGCAGCACCTCGCTGTGCGAAGGGGACAACACGGAACCGGCCAGCGAACGCACGAACGCCAGCTGGTGATCGGAACCCGGCTCAGCCGAAAGGGCCAGCTCGACGAGCCGATCGCTGACGATCTGCCACCCCTGTGCTTCCCAGGCAGGATCGGCGAAGTACGACAGCGACGTGCCCGCCTGCCACAGGACCCGCGCGACGACGCTGACCTCGGTCTCCGCGCCGACGTGCCGCATCACCAGGTCGACGAGATCACGCGCTCGCAGCTCGGCGTCGCGCACCATCTCCCACGTGGCCGACCAGCACAACGCCCGGGTGAGCGGTCGATCGATGCTCGACAGCCCCTCCCGCACCGCCGCCAGCGATCCCGCGTCGAGCCGGATGTCGGCGTAGGTGAGGGCATCGTCGTTGAGCACCACCAGATCCCCGGCCGGAACACCCACCAGCGAGGGGACCTCCGTGCGCGGCCCGCTGATCTCCAGCTCCACCCGGCGCCGCGAAGCCCCGGAGTACACGCCGACCGCGAGCCGATGCGTGCGCGGAGCGGACTCCTGACAGACCGCGAAGCGCGTGTACTTGCCGTCTTCAACCGTGAAGTCCGGCCGCAGCACGGAAACCCCGATCGTCGTCAGCCACTCCGTTGTCCAGGAAGACAAATCGACGTCGGCCGCCTTGGACAGCGCGATGATCAAATCAGCCAGGGTGGCGTTGTCCCAGGCGTGCGCGCGGAAGTACTCGCGCAGGCCCACCAGGAACGTGTCCAGGCCGATGCGGGCCACGAGCTGCCGCAGCACACTGGCGCCCTTGGCGTAGGTGATGCCGTCGAAGTTCACCTCGGCCGCGTAGAGATCCGGTGTGGGACAAGCGATCGGATGCGCCGAAGGCAGCTTGTCCTGCCACCGCGCCCAAGCCTCCTCGTGCACCGCGAAAGTCGCCCACGCCGAGCGGTACTCGGTGGCCTCGACCAACGTGTGGAAGCCGACCCACGTGGCGAAGGACTCGTTCAGCCACAGATCGTCCCACCACCGCATGGTGACGAGGTCGCCGAACCACATGTGCGCCAGCTCGTGCAGCAGCGTCTCCGCGCGCCGCTCGTAGTCGGTGCGCGTGACCCGGCCGCGGAACACGTACTTCTCCGACAACGTCGTGCACGCGGCGTTTTCCATTGCGCCGCCGTTGAACTCCGGCACGAAGCACTGGTCGTACTTCGCGAACGGATACTGCGTGCCGAACGAGCGGGTCAGGAACTCCAACCCCTGCTTGGTTTCGGTGAACAACCGCGACGCGTCGAGGTGCTTGGCCAGCGACGAACGGCAGTACAGGCCGAGTGGCACCGAGCCGCTGTCATCACGGAACTCCGCGTACGGACCGGCCACCAAGGACACGAGATATGTCGGCAGCGGGGGAGTCTGCTCGAAGGTGACCTCGACGAAATCGCCAAGCAGACGCCGTTCGAGCACAGGCGTGTTCGACACCAGTGTCCAGGAAGGCGGCGCGACAACGGTCAACTCGAAGCGCGCCTTGAGATCCGGCTGGTCGAAGCACGCGAACACGCGCTGCGCGTCGGCGGGTTCGAACTGGGTGAACAGGTACACACCGTCATCCACCGGGTCCACGAACCGATGCAGTCCCGCACCCGTCCGCAGGTACTGGCAGTCGGCTCGCACCACCAAGTGGTTGTGCTCCTGGAGATCCTGTAGCAGCAAGTCATCCTGCGACTGTCCATTGAGGACAATCTCGTGCACCGTGTCCGCGACCAGGTCGACGCGGACGGTGGAGCCGGGACGGGTCGCGCGGAACCACACCTCCGTCGTGCTGGCGAAGGTGTGGTCCCCGGTCAGGTCAAGCCTGATCCGGTACTCGTCGACCTCGACCAGGCGGGCGCGCTCGCGCGCGGCCACCTCGGTCAGGTTGGTGCTCACCACCGCAGGACCACCTCTCAGGAACGGACGACGAACTCCAGCAACCACATTCCCGGCGTCTCGAACCGCAGAGTCTCGGTCAGTTCCAGGCCGACGCGCCCGCCGATCTCGCGGAAGTCGTCCGCCGTGCGCTCCCTCGCGCCCAGCAGCACCAGCATCAGCAGGTCGGCGTAGGCGGCCATCACCGGGTCCTTGCCGCTGTCCAGCAGGCGTTCGACGACCACGACGCGGTTGCCGGGACCCGCGGCCTCGACGCAGCGCCGCAGGATCTTCTCGGCGTTGTCGTCGCTCCAGTTGTGCAGGGTGTTGGCGATCAGGTAGACGTCGGCGCCCGCGGGCATCGGGTCGAAGAAGCTGCCCGGAGCCGTCTCGCAGCGGTCGGCAACGGGGGCGAGCACGTCGGCGGCCTGCTCCACCACGTTGGGCAGCTCCAGCAGTGTGCCGCGCAGCTCGGGGTGCTCGCCGAGGAGCTTGGCCAGCAGCGCGCCCTTGCCGCCGCCGACGTCGACGACGTGCTTGACCGAGGCCCAGTCGTAGATGCGCGCCAGCTCCGGCACGATCCGGTTGGCGGTGCGCGCGATGCCCTCGTTGAACGACTTGTCGATCTCCGGGTTCGCGGCCAGGTCGGACCAGAAGTCGCGGCCGTAGACCTTCTCGTAGACCGGCTGCCCGGTGCGCACGGCGTCCAGCAGCTCGTCCACGGCGGGCTCGAAGCGCTTCTCGACCAGGCGGCTGCGCTCCTCGAAGTCCAGCCACCGGCGCAGGCCGCTGGGGTGGTCGTCGAGCAGCACGCGGCCGACGTCGGTCACCTCGTAGGTCTTCTGCTGTGTCTGATCCTGGGCCTCGGTGAACACGCCGAGCAGGCTCAGGTAGTGCATCACCCGGCCCAGCGCGCTCTTGTCGCAGCCGGTCCGCTCCGCCAAGGCGTCCACAGTGGAGTGTCCATCCTGGACGAGTCCGGGCAGGCGCAGCGTGGCGGCGGTCCGCAACGCGACCGGCGTGAACCGGGACCCCAGTGCCATGATCGTGTTCAACGGGTCTTGACGGAACACCGTTCGCTCCTTAGTCGGTTTCGTGTGCGGGACAGCGGGACTCTGGTGCGGGCGCGAAGAACGACAGCCCCTCGCCGAAGCGCAGGATCGCCCTCCTGCCCAGTGAGGCGCAGTCCCCGGAGGCCAGGTACTGGCAGACGTCGTGCCCGAGCATCGCGGCGATGACGCTGTTCGACGGCCCGAAGGAGTACGGGGTCGGATCGGTGAGCGCCTGCCGCAGCTCGTGCTCCAACGGGCTCATCTGCGCTCGCTTCGCGTGGTCGAAGCAATCCAGGCAGCCGCCGCGCTCGGGCACCACCAACGGCCCCCAGTACCCGCTGCCCAGGCCGACCGCGCCGGAGACCAGCGGAACACCCGTCGGACCGGCCCAGCGCCAGCAGATCAGCGCGATGTCGGTGGGCACGTCCGCGGCGCACACCAACAGGTCCAGGTCGTCGGGGAGCACGTTCAGGTCTTCGGCGGAGCGCACGGCCAGCCGGATCGGGTGGTACTCGGTGTGCTCGGAGTGCGCGGTCAGCGCGTCCACCGCGGCCTCGACTTTGGGGCGGCCGAAGTCCTTGCGCGAGAACAGGTATTGCCGGTTCAGGTTGTGCGCGGCCACCACGTCGTCGTCGATCAGCCAAAGCGCGCCGACACCGGCGCCGACGAGGTGCTGGGCGACGAGCCCGCCGATCCCACCGACGCCGAGGATGCCGACCCGGGCAGCACGCAGGCGTTCCTGCATCCGTCCGGCCTCCGTGCCGAACAGCGAGAGGTAGCCGAGCTGGCGCTCCCACGGCATACCGGGGGCTTCGGGCGTGGAAAGCTCGCCGCTGAGCCAGTTCTCGGCGCCGAGCCGGGCCAGGAACGCGTCGATGACGTCCGCGGGGGCGTGCCGGGTCAGCTCGTCCCGGGTCGTCCCCCGTTCGAGCGCGGAGGCGATCCGGGTCAGGACCTCCTTGTCCCCCTTGACCCGCACGGCCTTGGTGTCCCGCAACAGGGTGAGCGCGTCGTCGTGGCACACCCACCGCAGCGTGGGCACCAGGCGGATCGGACGATCAGTCATCGTGGACCACCAGGTTCCGCATCGGCATGGTTCCGTCCATGGCCAGGTCGAGCCCGCCGACCCGCGGCGCGCGGAGGCAGTGCGCGCGCACCTGGAGCAGCGTGATCTTGGGCATCACTTCGCACCACCGCCGTGCCACGTCGATCCACCGGGCCGCCGCATCCGAGTCGGGCAGCGTGCACGCCTCGGTGACCAACGCGTCGAACCCCGCGTCCGCGAACCCGGCGTGCCGCGCTTGCGCTCCTGTCGAAGCCCAAGGCCCCAGAACCGCCGCGGGATGCGGGTACTCCGGCGCGGTCAGCGTGTAGAGCAGGCAGTGATCACGGGAAACGGCGAGCTTGATGTAGTCCTCGAACGAGTGCGAGGCGGTCGTCACCTCGACACCGATGGCCTCGCGCACCTGGCGGGCGATCTCTCCGACGACCTCCGCGTTGGGCGTGTAGTCGGCGTAGTCGATGTGCAGCCGCCCATCGGGACACGCCGCGCGAAGCTCCGCCGCGTCGAATCCGTCCTGTTCGGACACTTCGCCGAACCACGGTTGCAGTGGAGACCAGCACGGGCGCGCGGTCCCGCCGGTCGCAGCGGCGATCTCCGTGCGCCGCAACAACCTTCCGAGCGCGGCGCGCAGGTGGCCGGAGGTGCCAAGCGAACCGCTCCGCGACCCGAAGTCGAGCGAACCGTAGAGCAGGATGTCGCGCCGAATCAGATCCGGACGGTCCTTGATGACAGTGAGCTCGGCCGGACCGAAGCTGGTGATCGGCGTGACGTCGATCTCTCCGTTGGCGTAGGCGGCCAGGATCTCGTCGGGCTTCTCGGTGAGCCGGAAGACCAGGCGCTTGGGCTGATCGGAACCGAAGGCGTGCCAAGGGTTGCGCTCAAGCACGATCTCAGACGATTCCCACGACGACACCGCGTACGGGCCCAGCACGAGATCGTCCCGCACCGGCGCGAACCGGGTCATCGACAGCACATGCGGCGCGTACCCGACCGGCCGAGCGAACTGGTACTCGACGGTGTGGGCGTCCACGGCGCGAACCGCGCTGACCAGGCCGGGCCTGCGCTCGATCGCCCGAGTCGCCGCGCGCACGGCGTCCTCCGCGGCCAACGGCTGTCCATCAGACCATCGAAGCGAGTCGGAGAGCGTTACTCGCCAAAGCTTTCCGTCATCCAAAGACTCCGCATCCACGGCACTGCCGAAGCCGTCGTCCCACAGCGGACGCAGCAGCGCCCCGGCGAGCAACCGCCCGTTGACGTCGACGGGCCAGTGCGGGTCGCGGTTGACGGGCAGCGCGTCGAGCCCGAACACGATCTCGCTCATGCCGACCGCCTGGTGAACGCACGTCGATCGAGCTTCCCACTCGGAGTCCTCGGCAGCGCGGGGGCGAGATCGATGCGTGACGGCACCATGTAGTCCGGCATGCGATCCCGCAGCCGCGCGAACACTTCCGCCGTGCTGAGCGAGGACGTGCGCGGCACCACCACGGCGGCCAGATGTCTGTCCAAAGAGGACTCACCCGCCACGTACACGGCCGACTCGGCCACCCCGGGCACGTCGTTGAGCATGTGCTCGACCTCGCTGGGCTCCACGCGGTGACCGCGGATCTTGACCTGATCGTCCATCCGGCCAAGGCATTCGACCTCGCCGTACTCGTTGATCAGGCCCAGGTCCCCGGTGAGGTAGGCGCGCCCGTCAGGGGTGCAGGGATCGGGCACGAAGCTCGCGGCGGTGCGCTCCGGCAGGCCGTGGTAGCCACGCGCGACACAGGCCCCCGCGACCACCAACTCGCCGGACTCGCCCGGCAGCAGCGTCGCACCGGAAGCGTTGCGCACGTGCACGTGGATGTTCGGCAACGGCTTCCCGACCGGCGGGTGCAGCGGCCAGTCGGCCGGATCACCGGTGAGCCGGTGATTGGTCACGATCAGCACTTCCACCGTGCCCCACTGGTTGATCAGGTCGCACTGCGGCAGCGCGGCGAACATCCGCCGGACGTCGTCGTCGCAGCGCAGTCGCTCACCGCCGACCACGACCTCGCGCAGCGGGTACGTGGAGATGTCGCGGTCCTGTGCGAACACCGCCAGCGACTTGAGCCCGACGAAGGTCAGGAAGACCCGGCGGACACCCTCGCGTTCGATGAGGTCCCACAACAGATCCGGATCGAGCCGCTCGTCCTCCTCGCAGCACACCAGGGTGCCGCCGGAGCACAGCGTCGCCAGGATCTCCTCGTAGGCCACGTCGAACGAGATCGGGGTGAGCTGGAGAGTGCGGTCGCCGACCCCGCACACGCTGTCTTTCACTTGCCACTCAACGAAGTTCGCCACGGCGGCGTGCTCGTAGACCACGCCCTTGGGGCGCCCGGTCGAGCCCGATGTGTACGCGATGTAACAGGTGTCCTCGCCGACTGAGCCATCCATTGTGGACAGATGCGTGAAGTCGCCGAGGACCAACGCGCACTGGGCGTCCTCGCACATGTACCGCAGCCGGTCCTCGGGGTAAGCCGTGTCGAGCGCGACACAGGCGCTTCCCGAACGGAGGATGCCGATGAAGGACACCACGAGTTCGATCGACCGCTCGATGTGCAGCCCGACAGGACGTCCAGGGCCTCCACCCGACGCGAGGACCTTCTCCGCGATGTGCCCGGAGCGCTCCCACAGCTCGGCGTAGCTGATCGCCTCGCCCCGGAACCGCACCGCCTCGACATCGGGATGAGCGACGACGTGCCGCTCCAGCATCTCCAGCACGGTCGTCACAGGCCCACCTCGTCCAACGCGTCGAGGAACCGGGTCAGCGCTTCGCGCGTACCCAGGGAAACCCTTAGGTAGCCCGGAAAACCGAACAGCCCAGCATTGCGAACGAGCACACCGTGCTCGGCGGCGAGCCGGTCCTGCGCAACGGCCGGATCGGCAACGCGGACCGCGACGAAGTTCGTCACCGACGGCAGGTGCGCCCGTCCACGCCGGTCAAGCGCGTCGCAGAACCACGTGCGCGTCTCGGCGTTGGCCTGCTCCGTCTGGCGAAGGAACTCCTGATCGTCGAGGGCAGCGACGGCTGCGGCCTGCGCGAGCCGGTTGACGCTGAAAGGCAACGCCCGCAAGGTTTCGCGCAGCTCGGCCATCAGCTCGGCCGGGCCGAGCGCATAGCCGATCCGCAGCGCCGCGAGCCCGTACGCCTTCGAGAAGGTCCGCAGCGCGAGCACGGGCACATCCCGGTCCAGGTAGTCACGAGCCTGCGGTGTCCCGGCGCCCGCGAACTCCATGTACGCCTCGTCGAACACCAGCGGCACGCCGGACCGCTCGGCGGCCGACACCAGGGAGTCCATGTCCCGCCGGGACAGCACGGAACCGCTGGGGTTGTGGGGGTTGCAGATATAGCCGATGCCGTGTGCGGGCAGTTGCTCGACGAAGCCCGCACCGTCGAGCGGCACGACGCTCGAACCACGCCCGATGCGGTTCAGACAGGTGCGGTAACCGGGAAAGGTGCCGTCGGTGACCAGGCCCGCGGTGGTGCGGTCGCCCAACGTCAGAGCGGTGGCGAGCACGAGTTCGTCGCTCCCGTTGGCGACCGCGATCCGATCAGCGGGCAGATCCCAGTGCCGTGCAAGGGAATCCACCAGCTCATCGCGCTCCGGCGCCGGGTACACGCTGACCCGGGTCAGCTCCCGCTCAGCCGCCTTCACAGCCAACGCGCTTGCGCCGTAAGGGCTTTCGCTCAGGTGCAGCCGCACAAGATCATCGGCCCCGGCGACGCTCGCGTTGAAGCTCACAGCCCGTCTCCGACCAGCATGCCGAAGCAGTAGCTGCCCACCTCGGCCTCAAGGGTCAGGAAGCAGTGCTCGCTCCCGGCGGGGATGCGCATCGCGGCGGGGGAGCTCAGCTCGTGCCGCACGCCGTCCAGCAGCACCTCGATCCGCGCGCCACCGGGATTGGGGGAGACCAGCAGGTAGATCTCGTCGACCTCGTGGGTGTGCGGCGCGGCCACCGGCTTGCCGACCAGACCGCTCAGCTCGCCGCCCGCCAGCTGCACCGGCAGCCCGCCGAACATGTCCGCGGTCAGGTAGAACGGCGCGGGCTGGTGATGCCCGGCCACCGCGAGCGGGATCGGCAGGTCGGTGACGATGCTCGACCCCGCGAGCGGGTCTTCGGTGACGATCTCGCTCACTGCGCCTCCAGGACGAACAGGAAGGTGTGCGGGGCGCCGAAAGGCACGGTGCGGCGCACGGTCAACCCACCGCGCTCGAACAGCTCCTCGTAAGCCTCACGCGTGTGCAGGGGAACCCCCATCAGCGCGTGCGCGAGCTCGAAACCGCTGGAGAACACCGGAAGCGAGGTGCCACCGGCGTCGCGCGGGCGGATCACCGTGTCCGCGATGAGGAAGGTGTGCGCGTTCGGGAACGCCGCGCGAAGGAGGGGCACGACGTTGTCGCCGTGCACCGGGTCGGCCAGCAGGTCGTGGAAGAACATGAAGCTCATGACCACGTCGACCTCGTCGGCGCCGTCCACCCGCTGAGCCCCGGCGAGCACTTCGCGTACGTCCGCGCGAACCGGCTTCACCCGGTCGCCCAGGCCGTAGGAGGCCACGTTCTCCACCGCCAGCTCGGTGGCCGACGCGCTGATGTCGAGGCCGATCCCGCGACCGCCGTGCGCCGTGACCATCCGGCAGAGCCGATCGCTGGTCCCGCTGCCGAGGTCGGCGAGCACGGAGAAGTCGACGTGCGCCATCTCCTCGCCCAGCAGGTGCCGCATCAGCGCGGTGTCGGCCTGGGTGGAACCGAGCGCCACCATGGCCTCGTCCCGCAGCACGTCGACGCCGAACTTGCGCCGCCCGCTGGCGATCGCGGCCGCGCCCGCGAAGACGTCGTGGTAGCCGCCGACCGCCCAGGTGAAGAAGCCGACCAGGTGGCGGCACCGCCTGCCCTCCTCGGTCAGCGAGAACCCGCCCCCGTCCACCCGGACCAGGCCGAACGCCTCGGCAGAGGAGACCAGCGCGCCGAAGACCGCGTCGTCGAGCCCGTGCCGCGCGCAGAAGGCCGCGCTCTCCAGCGCCCCGCCCGCGTCCAGCTCGGCGAACACCCCCAGCCGGTCCAGCGCGAACACCACGTGCGTGCCGACGAACCCGTTGAAGGCGGTGTCCGCGGTGAGCGGGGTGAGCGCGGTGCCCCGCCATTCCGGGGGCTCGGCGATCCCGGTGTCGGATTGAGCGTGCACCGAAGTCACAGGCGTATCCTCTCTGTTTCCGGGCAGGCGCGGCGGCTAATTCGGAGTGGACTTCGAAATCACGTTGCCCGCCCCGGCCTTTTCCGCTAACGCGCTTGCCAGCCCGCGAATGGTCGGGTTGTCGAACACCGTCCGGACACCGACCGCGATGCCGGTCCGCCGACGTAGTGATCTCAGCATCAGCGTAGCTCGGAGCGAATGTCCGCCGACTTCGAAAAAGTTTGCTTCGTCATCGAAATTCCCGTGTTCGAGAACCTCGGTCCAGGCGTCGCGTACCAGGGGCAGCCACGGATCCTCCCCGGCGCATTCGGTCCTGACCTGCGCTGAAGCGTCCGATGGCGCCCGTGATGCGTCATCGAAATCGTTGATTTCTTTTCCCCAGTGTCATCACGTTGCCATCTCGGTCACCCGGTCGTCGGTGTGCGACGACAGGCGGGTCCCGTTTCGCACTGTAGGTCTGTGCTTTTGGTCGGTCAAGCGGGTGGGAGTGCTCTGCCCAGGTGGTTAATTACTAGTATTTTTAGTACTAGGATGCGGCTGCCTGTGCGTTTCCTGAAAATGAGATCGGGGGCTTGACCGTCGAATCGGGATCTGGGTAGCTTTTGTCCCGGCGGCGAAAGTGCTTTCGTCGCGAATCTGATCCTGGGGTAAAAGCCGTGGTGACGATTCATTCCTGTGATAGAAGGAGGATGTCATGGAGCGCATCGAGACGATCGAGCTGAACGAGGTCGCGGACCTGCTTCACCGCACCTGATAGCTCGGCCGGGGGCCCGGTTCCGGCCGGGCCCCCGGCACACGTTCTTCTTCCGAAGACCCGCTTGTCGGGGTCGAGCGTCAACACCGCCTGGGGGCACCGTGCGGCACGCGATTCTCGGGGCCGGTGGCGTCGGCCTGGCGCTGGGCGCCGCGCTGACTCGGGCCGGGCACCCGGTCACGCTGGTCATGCGGGAGTCCTCGCGCGCGGCCTACTCCGGCACCATCACCGTCCACAGTAGACTCAAGGGTGGCTCCGCGGTCCCCGTTCCCGCCGTCGACCGGCTCGACGAGGACGTGGACGCGCTGTGGCTGACCGTCAAGGCGCCCGCGTTGGAAAGCGCTTTGCGCCGGATCGGCCCGGCCGTCGCCACCGCTTCGGTCATCCCGTTGCTCAACGGGATCGACCACCTCGACCTCCTGCGCGCGCGGTTCGGTCCGCGCGTGCTCGCGGGCGCGATCCGGATCGAGGCCGAGCGCGGCGCGCCGGGGGAGGTCACCTGGAACTCCCTGTTCGGCTCGGTCGAGCTGGCCGGGGCGAACGAGGCGCTGCGCGCGGACCTGTACTCCGCCGGGATCGACTGCGAACTCGCGGCCGACCCGGCGAAAGTGCTGTGGCACAAGCTGATCCTGTTGCTCCCGTTGGCGCTGGCGACCACGGTCGCCGAGGGCCCGCTCGGCGTGGTGCGGCGTGATCGCGAACTCACCTCGCTCATGGTCGGCGCAGCTCGCGAGGTCTGCGCCGTGGCCGCCGCGCACGGTGTTCCCGTGGACGCGGCGGCGAGCGTGCGGGCCCTGGAATCGTTGCCGGGCCGGACGAACAGCTCGCTCCGGCGGGACGTGGCCGCGGGCGTCCGGCCGACCGAGCTGGACACCATCGCCGGTCCGGTGCTGCGGCACGGGACCGCGCCGTCGGTGGCCGAGCTGGTCCGGCTCGCCCGCGCGGCGGGGGCCTGACAAGCGTTCGACCGGACAAAGCCCCACTTGGACGAGCCCCACTTGGACGAAGGGAAATGCCATGACGATCGGAACCGACCGGACGTTGGAGGACGACGTCAGGGCCATCCTGGTCTTCGACGTCTACGTGGAGGCCTCGGCCGAGGAGATCGGGCTCGACGACGGGCTGCGGGACGTCCTCGGCCTGGACTCGCTGGGCTTCGTCGAGCTGCGCGCCCAGTGCGAGCAGCGGTTCGGCGTGAAGATCACCGACGCCGAGTTCACCCAGGTGCACTTCCGGTCCGTGCGCACCGTCGCCGACCTCGTCCGCAAGCTGCGGGACGGCCGCTCTTGAACACCACGCCGGCCTCGGTCGAGCAGAGCGAAGTGTGGCTGGCCTGTCAGCGCGAGCCGGAGTCCGACCGCTACAACATCACCGTCGACGTGGAGTTCACGCCCGCCGTTGACGTGACGGCGCTGCGCGCGGCCTTCGCCGACGTGGTGCGGGCTCATCCCACGCTGCGCAGCCGTTTCGACACCATCGGCGGCCAGCTGACCCGCGTGATCGAAACGGATCCGCCGCTGGCCCTCGTGGAGGAGCGCTCCGCCGATCCCTACGACCGCGCCCGCGCGCAACGGTGGGCGGTTCTCGTCGGCCGCGCCCCGCTGGACCTCACGGTCGCCCCGGTCGTCCGCGCCGCGCTGCTCGTGGCCGATGGCGGGGCGCTGCTCGCGGTCACGATGCACCACATCATCTCCGACGGTTGGTCCGTCGACGTCTTCACCCGCGAGCTGGTCGCCGCCTATCGCGCGCGGCTCGCCGGAGAACCGTTGCCCGCCAAGGAAGAAGTGCCAGCCCAGGAAGAAGTGTCGACTGAGGCGGAGCCGGGCAGCGAGGACTACTGGGCGGACCTGCTCAGCGAAGCCCCGACTCCCTTGACGCCGCTGCATGATCTGGCCCCCGAGGACGGCCTGCCCGGCGAGTCGGCCTCCCTGGAACTGCCGTTGCCCGCGGACGTCGTCGCTTCGGTGCGCGCGGTGGCCAAGGTCGAGCGCAGCTCCCCGGCCGTGGTGCTGCTCAGCGGCTGGTCGATCCTGTTGCACGCCTGGAGCGGGCGGGCCGAGGGCACCTTCGGCACGGTCTTCGCCGGACGCGAGCCAGGCAGCGAGGACCTGATTGACCTGCGCAGCCGCGTGCTGCCGATGCGCGACCGGCTCGACCCGGATCGCCCGTTCCGCGACGTGCTCGCCGCGTTGCGGAACCAACTCCTGGATTCGCTGGAGCACTCCGCGCTGCCCGTCGAACGGTTGCAGCACGTCGAGCGCACGGTGTTCATGCACACCCCGGCGCCCGCGGACGCGTGGCCGGTCGGAGATTGCACGATCCGCAGGCTCGAACACCTGACGGACACGACGAAGTACGAGTTCTCGCTCAACATCATCGAAGGCGCCGACGACATGCGGCTGCTCTTCTACTACGACGCGGCCCGCTACCGTGCGAGTTCGGTGCGGCTGTTCGCGGAGCAGCTTCGAGATCTCCTTGCCGCCGCGACAACGGAACCGGCCACGTCGTGCGGTGACCTCCTCGTCGCCTGTGACTCCGATCGACCGTCCACTTCGGTCACGCGAACGCAGTCCGAGCTGATCCCGGACCTCGTTCTGCAGTGCGCCGCTGAGCGCCCGAACGCCGTCGCGGTCCGCCACGGGGACGACACGATCACCTACGGCGAACTCGTCGACCGCGCGTGTGCGATCGCCAACTGGTTGCGGGACAACGGAGTTCGCGAAGGCGACATCGTCGCCCTGCTGCTGCCGCCCGGGATCGACCCACCCGTGTTCTGGTTGGGCACGGTGCTCGCGGGCGCCGCGTACGTCCCGCTCGACCCGGCCTATCCCACGGCGCAGTTGCAGCTGATCGTCGACGACGCCAAGCCGCCGGTGCTCGTGGTCGACCCGGAGTGGGCGGGCGAGGTTACTCTGGGCAGTGGAACCGTGATCTCCGTGTCGGACTTGCTCGCGCAGGCGCCGACCGGTGGCGAGCCGCCTGTGGTCGACCGCGACGGCGAGTCCACCTTCTGCGTGCTCTACACCTCTGGCACCACCGGGCGCCCCAAGGGAGTCGTTGTCCCGCACCGAGGTATGGCGCGGTTGATGGCACAGCCCGACTTCATCCCGCTGGACGACTCGGATGTCGTAGCGCAGTTGTGCCCGTTGAACTTCGACGGTGCGGCATATGAGGTTTGGGGCGCGCTGGCGCACGGTGCGCAGCTGGTCGTCTTCGACAAGCACCTCGTGCTGGACCCGCGTGCGATGCGCGCGATCGTCCGCGAGCGCGGAGTGACGACGTTGCTCGTGACCACACCGCTGCTGAACCGGATCATCGAAGACGCACCGGATCTGTTGCAGTCACTGCGCCGTGTGTACTTCGGCGGCGAGCTGATCTCCGTGTCGCACATGCGCCGCGCGCTGAACTGGTGCCGCCCCGGTGTGTTGCTGCACAGCTACGGCCCCACGGAGAACTCGTTCACCTCCACGTGGTTCCCGATCACCGAGGTCGACCTGAGGGCGCGGACGCTGCCGATCGGCGATCCGGTGCCGGGTACTGAGCTGTACGTCGTGCAGGAAGGCACCACCCGCCTGGCCCCGCGCGGTGTGGCGGGGGAGCTGCTGCTCGGCGGGACCGGGCTGGCCCACGGCTACCTCAACGATCCCGAGCTGACCGCGGCGCGGTTCGTCCCGAACCCGTTCTCCGCCGACGAGCGGGCTCGGCTGTACCGCACCGGCGATCGCGTGCGCTGGACCGCACACGGGCTGCTGGAGTTCATCGGCCGCACCGACAACCAGGTGAAGATCCGCAGCCAGCGAGTCGAACTCGGCGAGGTCGAAGCGGTCGTGGACGCGCACCCCTCGGTGCGTTCGGTCTTCGTCACCGCGCGCCGTAACCAGCGCGACGAGAAGGAGATCGTCGCCTATGTGGTCGGCGCGGCCGACGAGGCCGAACTGCGGCGGCACGCCCAGGCCCGGCTTCCCGGATTCGCCGTGCCGCGGCACTTCGTGCTGCTCGACCAGCTGCCGCTGACCCCGACCGGCAAGATCGACCGGCGTCGGCTGCCCGATCCGGAACACGTGGTGGTCGCGGCGGCTCCGAGCACCGGCGCCATCGAGGGCGTTCGCGCCGCATGGCGGGCCGTCCTCGGACAGGAGTCGTTCGGGCACAACCAGAACTTCTTCGACGCCGGAGGCCACTCGCTGTTGCTGGTGCGGCTCCAGGATGAGCTGCGCGCCGCGACCGGGGTGACGCTGTCGATCATGGATCTGATGCGGCACGCGACCGTGCGCGAGCAGTCCGATCTCCTTGCGGGGCAAGCGACTTCGCCGGACACCGCGCCCGTGGTGACGCGTGCTCGCACCACGGTCGTGGTGCCGAGCGCGGAACAGTCGGCCGATGGCCACGTGCCGCAGGTCATCGCGTTGTCGGCCAGTACGGGGCCGCTGCTCGACGCCGCCCGCCACCGCCTGGCCGAGCACCTCCGCGCCACACCCGGGCTGTCCCTGGACGACGTCGCGCGCACCCTCGACGTGGGCCGGGAACCGCTGCCGCACCGCTTCGCCGTGGTCGCCGCCGATCTTGAGGAAGCCGTGCGCGGCCTCGAAGGCGAGCCCGGAGCGCGGGTGTTCCTCGGTGCGGCCGAGGCACCGCCGCCCGCGGCCCCCGCGGACGCCTCGCCGGAAGCCGTCGCGCGAGCGTGGTGCCGCGGCGCCGAGGTGGGCCTCACCCCGGCCGGGCGCGGGCGCCGGATCCGTCTGCCCGGCCAGCCGTTGGCCTGGGCCGTCCTGAAGATGAGAGGTCAGCATGTCGCAACTGCGCGGTGAAGCCGCGATCCTGGTGGGCCCCGGGCGCCTTGAGGTGGAGGAGGTCCCCGTCCGCGAGCTGGCCGACGGCGAAGTGCTGGTGCGCAACACGGTCGGCGCCATCTGCGGCAGCGACGTGCACCGGGTGCGGGCCGAATCGCCGTTCTTCCGGGACATGAACGACCACCCCTTCCCGTGCCCGCCCGGCTACCCCGGGCACGAGGGCCTCGGCGAGGTGCTGGAGAGCCGGTCGCCGAAGTTCCGCCCCGGCGAGATCGTGCTGACCGTGCCGAACCACGCGTACATGGCCTCTTTCGCCAAGTACCAGACCATTTCCGACCAGTTCCTGCTGCACGTGCCCTCCGACGGCTCGCCCATGCACTACCTGATGGCGCAGCAGCTCGGCACGGTCGTCTACGCGCTGAAGAAGTTCTGGCCGGAGCCCACCCCCGGGCGCACCGCCGCGGTCGTCGGCGTCGGCTCGGCGGGCATGCTCTTCGTGCAGCTGCTCAAGCACCGCGGCTTCGAGCACGTGGTCGCGGTCGACCTCGACGCCGGTCGGCTCGCGTTGGCCCGCGAGCTCGGCGCGGACGAGACGGTCCTCGTGCCCGACCAATCCCTCGCGGAGTTCGGCGTCGACCTCGCGATCGAGGCGGCCGGAACCGACTCGGCGCGCGAGTACGCGATGGAGATGGTGGGGCTGCGCGGGAAGCTGGGCTTCTTCGGCATGCCCGAGGCGTACGGCCTCGAAGTCCCCTACGCGGCGCTGTTCGGCAAGCAGATCACCCTCACCACGGCGGTCGGCGCGCAGCTCGAACCCGATCTCGCGTCGTTCCGCGAGTCGCTCGGGCTGATCGTGGCGGACGAGATCGCGGTGAAGGACCACATCACGCACACCTTCGACCTGAAGCGGATCGGCGAGGCCTTCGAGCTGGCGCACTCCCGGGCGGACGGTGTGGTCAAGGTCGGCATCACCTACGAGTGAGGGGGAACGCCGTGACTGGTGTGTCTGTTTCGGACGACGCCGTCGCGATCATCGGGATGGGCGGCCGGTTCGCGAAATCCCCCGATGTGGCGGCGTTCTGGGACAACCTGGTGGCGGGCAGGGACTGCCTGAGCCGCGACCCCGTTCCGGAGGTGGAGGACCTGGGGGAGGGCACGCTGCGCGTGCGCTCCTGGGGCACGGCGCCGGACCGGGACCGCTACGACACCGACCTGGTCGGGCTGGACGGCCTGGACCCGCAGCACGGCATCCTCTACGAGGCGTGCTGGCAGGCCGTGGAGGACGCGAGCCTGCGGATCTCCGCCATCGGCCCGAGGACCGCGGTCTACGCGGGGTGCGCGCGCACCAAGCACATCCCGCGCGCGGCCTTCGACGAGGTGGCCAACGTCGACCCGACCTTCGCCGGGCCGCACTTCTCGTACCTGCGCGACCTGTGGGGCGAGAGCATCATGATCGACTCCGCCTGCGCGACCTCGACCGTCGCGGTGCACCTGGCCTGCCAGAGCCTGCGGCTGCGCGCCTGCGACTACGCCATCGCCGGTGCGGTGGCGATCCAGGACGACAACGACGGCTCCTACCTCCGGCCGCCGCGCAGCATCAACTCCACCGAGGGAATCTGCCGTCCCTTCGACCGCGCGAGCACCGGTGTGGTGCCGGGCGACGGGGCGGGCGCGGTGCTGCTGCGGCGGTTCTCCGACGCGCTCGCCGACGGCGACCCGATCCACGCCGTGATCACCGCGAGCGTGGTGGACAACGACGGCAGGACCAAGCCGGGCTTCACCATCCCCGGCGTCGACGGCAAGGTCAGGGTGGTCCGCTCCGCGCTGGCCATGGCCAGGCTGACCGGGGCGGACATCGGCTACGTCGAGGCGCACGGCGTCGGCATCCCGATGAACGACCAGATCGAGGCCACCGCGCTGACCGAGGCGCTGGGCACCGAGGGCCCGCCGGTCGCGATCGGCTCGGTGAAGGCCACGGTCGGCCACTGCGACACCGCCGCGGGCATGGCCGGGTTGATCAAGACGGCGCTGGCGCTGCGCGAGGGCTTCCTGCCCGCCACGCCCAACACCGCCGACCCGATCGACGAGATCGCCAAGGTCGACCGCTTCCACATCCTTCCCGAGGGACGGGCCTGGCCCGGACCCCGCCGGGCGGGGCTGATGTCCGCGGGCATCGGCGGGACCAACGCGTTTCTGATCCTGGAACAACCCCCCGTTTCCTGAGTCTTCTTCTGTTTTGTCCGTTTCGTATCGAGGAGTTTCCGTGTCGCAATCCCTTCAGACCTCCCCGCCCGTCACCGCGGATCTCTACGTGGAGGTGATGACCTTCTACGCGCGGCAGATGCGACTGCTCGACGAACTCGATATCGACCGATTCGTGATGACCTTCACCGAGGACGGCTCGGTGGCCCACCCGCACCGTTCCGAGGAGGTCCGCGGCCGGGCCGACATGCGGGTCAAGATGGGCAGGGCGCTGCCCGAGTACGTCGACGTGGTCACCCGGCACTGGTTCGACCACTACCTGGTGGAACGCGACGGCGACGAGCTTCGCGTGACCTACTACTCCCTGGTCACCGAGGCCGACAAGGAGGGCGCCGTGCGGCTCAAGACCTCCTCCGCGGTCGAGGACGTGCTGGTCCGGGAGGACGACGGGGAACTGCGCATCCGGGCCCGGATCATCCGTCGCGACACGCCGGACACGGTCCGCCCGAAGTCCTGACGCAGTCGCGTTCAAGGATTGTTCAAGCAGGCGTTCGACTGGCCACGCCGTGAAAATCCTAATTTAGCCAGATCAGGTGGGTGATTGGGAATGCGACGGCGAGGTCAAGCACCATCACTCTCGTCGAATTTCATCGTGGTTCGCAATTTCCTTTTGTGGTATCTGGCCCGATGAACGGTATTAGAGTGGATTTCGTGAATCCAGTCGATCGGCAGCGAAGGCACGCGTTGGGGGAGTTCCTCCGGATGGCCCGGTCCCGGGTGGACCCGGCCACCGCGGGCTTCCAGGTGGGGCGGCGGCGCACGCCCGGCCTGCGCCGCGAGGAGGTCGCCCAGCTCGCCAACGTCTCGGCCACCTGGTACACGTGGCTCGAACAGGGCAGGGACATCCAGCCCTCGGAGCACGTGCTGGTCGCGCTGGCGAAGGCGTTGCGGCTGAAGAAGAGCGAGCGGGACTACGTCTTCGGGCTGGGCAGGCGCTCCGCCCCGGCGATCGCCGCGCTCTCCCCGCACGCGCCGGGCGGGGAGGCGACCACGCCGGAGCTGGAGACGGCGCTGGACGACCTGATCGCGGCGATGTGGATCCCCACCTACATCACCGACCGCAGGTGGAACATCCTCTCCTACAACCGGGCCGCCGACGCCGTCTTCGGCATCAGCGGGCTGGGCGAGCGCAACATGATGCGGCTGCTGTTCACCCACCCGCGCGCGCAAACGTTTCTACTGGACTGGGCCGACTCGGCGCGCAGGCTCGTCTGCCAGTTCCGGGCGATGTACTCCCTGGCCTCCCACGACCAGGAGTTCCTGGACCTGGTCGCCGAGCTGTGCGCGGCCTCGCCGGACTTCGACCGCTGGTGGCACGAGTACCAGGTGGAGACCAACCCCTCCACGCGGCACCGCTTCCGGCACCCGGTCGCGGGCGAGCTCACCCTGGACTCGGTGCCACTGCGCAGTTTCAGCGACTCCGACTTCTTCCTCGCCACCTACGTCCCGGTCGGCGCGACCACCCGCGAGACACTGACCCGGCTGCTCTCCTGGGACCGCGTCATCCCGGAGCAGTACGACCGCACCGCCTCCTAACGGCGGTGGAGGTTGATCGCCGCGGTGGTGGCCAGCCGCTCCGCCTCGGGGCACAGTTCGGGGCCGGGCCGGTTGCCCCGCACGGTCAGCCGCAGCACGTCGACGTGGGAGCGCGGGGCCGAGTTCGCCGGCCGGTACGGCACCTGGACCGTGCACGTCTGGCCGGAGTGCGTGTCGAGCTCGACGTAGGCCTCGTGGCCGCCGAGCCGCTTCGCCAGGCCCTTGATCCAGTCCATCGTGGCGTGCTGGTCGTAGCGCAGGTGCACCTCGGTCCTGGTGACCGCGGTGGACCACTTGCACGACCAGTCACCGAACACGTCCACCCCGGGGTTCATCCCCTCCAGGTGGGCCAGCGCGGGGGCGGGCAGCAGCGCGCACGCGTTCACCCTGGCCAGCGACTCGGGCGGGAAGTCCTTGGCGCGCCGGGGAATCGGGCCCTGCCGGAGGACGTCGCGCACCGTCTCCACCGCGACGTCGGCGACCTCGCACAGGTTCCTGGGGGAGTTGGCCAGCTTCGCCGACACCCGCACGCCGTAGGTCTCGTCCACCCGCACCAGGCGGTTGCACTCGGTCTCGCCAGACGGCGCCTCCAGGACGTCGAACGGGTTGCCCGCGATGACGCGCCACTCCTTCTGGCCCGTCTGCGACGCCCGCTTCACCAGCTGCACCTCGACGTCGAGCTTCTCCTCCCGGCCCACGTCGATCAGGACGTCGCAGCGGTTGAAGTTGCCGTAGTCGGTCTTGAGCTCCGGCGGCCCGAAGTCGCGGAACACCGACAGCCTGATCAGCGAGCACGGATCGGCCGTGCGCTCCTCGCCGACCAGGCCCTCGGTCGCGACCGGGCTCGAATTCTGTTGTGCCACAAGGAAAATCGTTGCCGCGACGAGGATGAAGGCCGCCGCCGCCCTGACCGGCAACCGCCGCCGCGCCCGCGGGGGCTTCGGGACCTCGGGCTCCCAGTCGCCGACGATCTCCCTGAGCTGCCGCCGCACCTCGTCGGCGGTCGGCCGCCTCCTCGGGTTGCGCTCCAGCATCCGCGTGATCAACAGGGCGAGCGGACCCGCGTTGGCCATCGGCTCGGTCCGGCCCTCGCGGGCGCGCGCCACCACCTCGGCCACCTCGCCGGTGCCGAACGGCGGGGTTCCCTCCAGCGCGGTGAACAGCGTCGCCCCGAGCGAGAACACGTCCGAGGCCCCGGTGGCCGCGCGGCCCGCCGCCACCTCCGGCGCCATGAACGCCGGGGTCCCGGTGACCCGGCCGTCGTCGGTGCCGGTCACCTCGCACCAGATGGAGATGCCGAAGTCGGTCAGCTTCGCCAGATCGTCCCCGGTGACCAGGATGTTGCCCGGCTTGACGTCTCGGTGCACGATCTTCCTGGCGTGCACGGCCGCCAGCGCCGCGGCGATCTGCACACCGATCCGGGCCACCCGGTGCGGCGGCAGCGTCCCGTGCTCCGCGAGGATCTTGTCGAGGCTGTCGGTCGGCAGGTGCTCCATCACCAGCCAGCACTCGTCGCCGTCGATCGTGTCGAACACCGAGATCGCGTTCGGGTGCTGCACCTGGGCCGCGTTCTCGGCCTCCCGCCGGAACTGCGCGCGATCGGCCGCGCTCGCCATCGTGTGCGGGCGCTTGAGCGCCACGGTCCGCTTGAGCTTGCGGTCGAACGCGGTCCAGACGAGCCCGCCCGCGCCGCCACCCCTGGCGTCCTCGAGCTGGTACCGCCCGCCGACCACGTCTCCCGTCCGCACTCTGCGTAGCTTAGCTGTGACTATGCTCGCCCAGTGAGCTCACGTGGGCTGCTGGCGGTGTGCGCGGGTTCCTTCGATCCCGTGACGCCCGGCCACCTGGACGTGATCACCCGGGCCACCGCCCTGTTCGGCGAGGTGATCGCCCTGGTGGCGGTGAACCCGGCCAAGGCGGGGCGCCACCCGGTTCCCCGGCGGCTGGCGATGCTGCGGGAGGTCGCCGGTGACCGGTTCGGCGTCGACTCCTGGGACGGCCTGCTCGTCGACTACTGCCGCAAGGTCGGCGCGGACGTGATCGTGCGCGGGATCCGGACCCGCG
Source organism: Allokutzneria sp. A3M-2-11 16 (assembly GCF_024213555.1). Taxonomy (GTDB): domain Bacteria; phylum Actinomycetota; class Actinomycetes; order Mycobacteriales; family Pseudonocardiaceae; genus Allokutzneria. Next base: position 63,820 of record NZ_JANAVO010000006.1, read on the forward strand.
CCGACCTCGCCCAGGAGCTGGCCATGGCGGAGATGAACCTCGCCGTCGGTGGGGTCCGCACGATCTTCCTGCCGACCTCGCCGGGGCTGGGGCACGTGTCGTCGACCCTGGTCACGGAACTGGGGGACTCCGATGGCGGAGTGACCGCGCCGGCTTGATCATTGCGCCCATGACCTTCGTCGAGGCGTTCAGCATCCTCATCGCGGTCGTCGGCCCGCCGAAGATCCTGCTGGCCTTCGTCAGCGACACCGAGGACTCCGACGCCCGCCGCCGCTGGCGCGTCGCGCTGACCACCACGGCGATCGCGCTCGGCACCGGCCTGTTCGTGATCGTGGCCGGGCGCCTGCTCGTCCAGGTGTTCCACATCAGCGGGGGTGCGCTGGTGCTGGCGAGCGGGGTCATCCTGTTCGTGCACGCGCTCGACCTGGTGCTCGACCGCGGGCACGGGCCGCACGTCGACCGCACCGGCGGCACGCACGAGCTGGCCACCGCCTACTACGCCAACCCCGTCGCGGTGGCCTACCTCTTCCTGATGGCCGACGCGAGCACCCTGCCGTCGAGCTTCGTGCTCGCGGGCGCCTTCGCCGCCGTCATCGCGCTCGACCTCGTGGCGATCCTGGTGCTCGGCATCCTGCTGCGCTACGTGAAGATGACCTACGCGTGGGTACTGGTCCGCATCCTCGGCGTGCTCCTCGCCGCGCTCGGCGTGGACCTGATCATCAACGGCCTCGAACAACTCCACATCATCGGCGAGGTCACCTGATCCCGTTTCGTACTCTTGTCCGCGAAGAGAGCGCTCCCATAGACGGCTAAGAGTACGAAACGGGAAACCCGGTGGGGGTATGTGGAGGTCAGCCGGCGATGCGCGCGGCGTCGGCGCGCTCGTGGAACGACCGCCGGTACGTGGTCGGTGACACCCCGACGATCCGGGCGAAGTGCGCGCGCAGGCTGACCGCTCCGCCGAACCCGCACGTGTCCGCGATCCAGCCGATGGGCCGGTCGCTGGTCTCCAGGAACTGCTGAGCCCGCCGCACGCGTTGCTGCAACAACCAGCGCAGCGGCGACATCCCGAGCGACTCGGCGAACCGGCGCTCGACGGTGCGCACGCTGACGTTGGCCCGCGCGGCCAGGTCCGCGTTGGACAGCGGCAGGTGCAGGTGCTCGTCGGCCCAGGCCAGCAGTGCGGCGAGCCAGTCCTCGCGGATCGCCGGTGCGGCCGGGCGGTGGTACTGGGACTGCCCGCCGTCCCGGTGCGGCGGAGTGACCAGGACGCGGGCCAGTTCGGCGGCCACCGCGGCACCGTGGTCGACCCGCACCACGTGCAGGCAGGCGTCGATCCCCGCGACCGTCCCCGCGGAGGTGATCACGTTGGCGTCCTCGACGTAGAGCACGGTCGGGTCGACTCGAACGGAGGGATAGCGGCTGCTCAGCTCGTCCGCGTGCAGCCAGTGGGTGGTGGCCCGGCGCCCGTCGAGCACCCCGGCCGCGGCCAGGACGAAGGCGCCGGAACAGATCGACAGGATGCGGATGCCGCGTTCGTGGGCCTCCCGGACCACCTCCACCAACTCCGCGGGCGGTGCGTCGTGCACGTTCTCGCAGGCCGGGACGACGAGGGTGTCCGTCGCGTCGAGGTCCCACCCGGCGTCGGCGTCGGCGAGGGTGAACCCCGGGCTCAGCCGCACCGGCCCGGGCCCGACCGGCACGACCGGCACGACCGGCACGACCGGCACGACCGAGAACCGGTACCACGGATCGGCCAGGTGCGGCCGGTCCACGCCGAAGACCTGGCACGGGACCGCCGCCTCGAAGATCGGCATGCAGTCCGTGACCGCCATGACGACGCGATGGGCACGCATGACGCGAACCTAGCGCACGGTGACGCCCCGCCCGCTGTTCTCCCACACCCCTGACCAGCAAACTCATCCCCATCACCCCCCCGCACGATCCCAAGATCAACGTCGCATTTGGGAATGGGTGTCGGAGAGCGTGCGGGATCGAAGGACGATGGAGGAGAAGTGATGGAGAAGCCGGTGATCGCGGTGTTCGGCGCGTACGGGCACACGGCCCGGTTCGTGACGGCGGAGCTGCTCGAACGCGGGTGGACGCCCGTCCTGTCCGGGCGCGACGCGGCGAAGCTGGCCGAGGTCGCGGGAGACCTGGAGTGGCGGGTCGCCTCGGCCGACGACCCCGCCTCGCTGGACCGCGCGCTGGCGGGTGCCGACGCGGTGGTCAACTGCGCCGGGCCGTTCGCGGAGACCGCGCCACCGCTGATCGAGGCCGCCCTGCGCGCGGGGATCCACTACCTCGACGTCACCGGCGAGACACTGGTCGCGATCGACACTTTCACCACCTACCGCGAGGACCCCAGGGTCAAGGAGGCGGGCATCGTCGTGGCGCCGGTGATGGCGTTCTACGGCGCGCTGGGCGATCTGCTCGCCACCTCCGCGATGGGTGACTGGACGAGCGCCGACGAGATCTCGGTCGCGGTCGCCCTCGACAGCTGGCACCCGACCCGCGGCACCCTGCTGGCCGGTGCGCGCCGGGCCGGGCGGCGAGTCGTCTTCTCCGACAACCACCTGCGGGTCGTCCCCGGTGACGTGCCGCAGCCGAAGTCGATGTGGACGTTCCCCGCGCCGTTCGGGACCCAGGAGGTCGTGGGGGAGTTCTCCACCACCGACGTGATCACCATCGCCCAGCACCTGGACACGCCGCGGCTCAACACCTTCCTGAACACCGCGCCGTTGAAGGACCTCGGCGCGCCGTCGCCGGAAGGACCGCGAGCCGCCGACGCGAGCGGTCGCTCCGCTCAGGTATTCGTCGTCGAGGTCGTCGTGCGGCGCGGCGACGAGGAGCGGCGGGTGTCCGCGCGCGGGCGCGACATTTACGCCTTCACCGCGCCGATCGTGGTCGAGGCCGCATCGCGGATCTTGTCCGGCGACGCCAAGGCGACCGGTACGGTCACCGCGGGGGAGCTTTTCGACGCCGAGGACTTCCTGCGCTCGCTGCCGCTGGAGGATCTCTCGCTAGGGGGATGACGAACATTCGCGTGGTCGACCAACCGGGGTTCGCCCGGTTCTGGGCCGCCGACACCGTGTCGCTGGTCGGCACGTACGTGACCACGCTGGCCCTTCAGGTGCTCGCCGTCGTGCACCTGAAGGCATCCGCCACCGAACTCGGCGTTCTCGGTGCCGCGCGCTGGGTTCCGTACCTGCTGTTCGGCCTGGTCGCCGGTGTGCTGGTGGACCGGCGTCGCCGCCGTCCGCTCCTGGTCGGCACGGATCTCGCCCGAGCGGTGGTGCTCGGGCTGATCCCGTTGCTGAGCTGGGTGGGTCTGCTCGACATGCCGACGCTCGTCGCGCTGGTGACCGTGTTCGGGGCGCTGTCGCTGGTCTACGACGCGGCGCACCAGTCGTTCCTGCCGCAGCTGGTCCCGACCGCGCTGCTCACCACCGCCAACGCGCGGATGGAGCAGACTCGGGCGGTCGCTCAAACCGTCGGACCGATGATCGCCGGTTGGCTGGTCAAAGTGGTCAGCGCCCCGGTGGCGATCGTCGTCGACGCCGTCTCCTACCTCGTTTCCGGGCTTGTGCTCGCCACGGTGCGCACCCGGGAACGGCTCGAACCCGTGGAGTCGCGCAATCTTCGCCGCGAGCTGTGGGAGGGGGTGTCGTGGGTGTACCGGCACCCGACGCTCTCCCCGCTCACGGTCACCTCCCACGTGTGGTTCGTGTGCACCGGCATGGTCGGCACCGTCTCGACGTTCTTCGTGCTCGGCGAACTCGGCTTCGACGCGGCCGCGCTCGGTGTCACCTACGCGGTGGGAGGCGTCGGCGGTGTCCTCGGTGCCTCGCTGTCCGACCGCGCGGGCCGGTGGCTGGGCGTCGCCCCCGTCCTCGTCATCGGCCGCTGGCTCACCCCGGTGGCCTACGCGCTGATCCCGTTGGCGACCAACGGAACCACCGGCCTCCTGCTGCTCTGCGCCGCGCAGTTCCTCTTCGGGTTCTCCCTCGGCCTGGACGGGCCGGTCGAGATGGGCTACCGGCAGACCGTGATCCCGGACCGCCTGCTGGGCAGGGCGAACGCGACGATGCGCTCGCTGAACCGGGGCATGATCGTGATCGGCGCGCCGCTGGGCGGTGTGCTGGCCGACAGCCTGGGGAACCGGGCCGCGCTGTGGATCGCCGTCGTCGGCCTGGTGGGTCAGGCGGCAGCCTTCTCCCGCACGGTCAACCGTCCACAGTGGAAATACGATTGACCGCGTCAGCGGTTCGCGCGCTCGACGGAGCGTCGGATGAGGCCGCGCAGCCCGGGGAGCCGGATGGCGCGGATCATCAGGTCGTTCGCGAACACGTGGGCCTTGGTCGGCGGCGCGAACTGGATCATTCCCTTGCGCGCCAACGCCTGCCGTTTGGCAACTTCGGGGCGGAGCTGTGCCTCCCAGCCAGCCAGCGCTGTTGTCACGTCGTGTTCCTCCAAGGCGGCGCCGAGCTGGTCGGCTCCGGTGAGCGCGAGCGCCGCGCCGTAGCCCGCGAACAACGTGACGCACCAGGCGGCGTCGCCGAGCAACACGACCCGGCCCCGGCTCCAGGTGTCCATCGCGACCTGGCTGACCGAGTCGAAGTACGCGGCGCTCGGGTCGGCCGCCACTTGGCGAAGCGCGTCGGGCACACCCCCGCCCAGATCCCCGAAAGCGCCGGAGAGGGCCTGCGCGGGTCCCTTCGCCAGCTCCGCGGGATCGGTGCTGCGATAGGTGAAGAACGCGCATGAGCGCCCGGGGCCGAGGTTCATCACCGCCGCGGTGCGTCCCGGGCCGATGAACGTGGTGCCCGCACCTTCCGGGACGTCCCGCGGAACCCGGTCGAGCGGGAACGCCCCCACCAGGTGGTGCATGTCCACGCGGAACTCCGATTCCGGGCCGAACACGACCTCACGGACGCCGGAGTGCAGGCCATCGGCGCCGACGAGGAGATCGGCTCGCCCGGAGGTGCCATCGCTGAGCCCGACCTCGACCCCGTCTGCGTCCTGGGTGACGGTGCGAACGGTCGTGCCGAACCGGATCTCGACGAGCTCGTGCACCGCCTCGTACAGCACGGACTCCAGGTCACCGCGGAACACGGTGAGCGCCCGCGACCCCACTGCCGCCTGCGCGAGCTCGGCGGGCACCGTGAACTTCCGCCGTCCGTCCGCCTTCACCAGGATCGACGTGAACATCCCCAGGTCTCGCGGGACGAGCGCGGGCAGCAGGCCCAGGCGCTCCGCGGCGTCGTAGCCGTGTCCGACCAGGTTCACCAGGTAGCCGCTGCTGCGGCGGGCCGGGGCGCGCTCGACCACGAGCACCTGCCAGCCGGACCGGTGCAACCGCAGTGCGGTGGCCAATCCGGCGATCCCGGCTCCCACGACGACCGCTCGACTGTCCGTCACTGTCGCTCCTCAGGTATGAACGTGCGTTCAAACTGAGTATGAACACGTGCTCATACTGCGCGCAAGTCCCGTAGACTCGGCGCGTGCCCAGAGGTGTCGCCATCCCGGAGGTCCGGCAGCAGCTGTTCGCCGCCGTGGAGCGGGTGATCGCTCGGGACGGGCCGGGCAAGCTCAGCGGCCGGTCCGTCACGGCCGAAGCCGGGGTCGCGACCGGACTGCTGCACGCGCACTTCGCCGACCTCGACGGCTTCCTGGCCGCCTACGCCGTCGACCGCGCCTTCCTGGTCTCCGCCGGAGCCGGGGCGCTGGCCGACCGCGCCGGAACGGGCGGCGTCGTGGAGAACCTGTGTGACGCGATCACCGCGACACCGCTGCACGCCGTCGGCACATTGGCCAAACTCCTTGTCGCACGGCCGGAACTGGCCGAACGCGTGCACGCCGTGCTCGGCGACGAGACAGCCGGTCTCGACGCCGTCGAGCGCTCCGTCGCCGCCTACCTCGCGGCCGAGCAGCGGCTGGGCCGGGTCGCCGCGACCGCCGAGCCGGAAGCGGTGGCCCTCGCCATCGTCGGCGCGTTCCACCACCTCGTGCTCACCGGCGAAGCGGACGTGCGCGCGCGGCTCCAGTCGGTGATCGTCGCGCTCGTCGGCTACAAGAGGTCGAACACGTTGGGCAGGCCCAAGCCGTAGTTCACGCCGTCCTGGATCTTGAGGAGCTCGAACTCCGGCGGCCGGTACAGCGTCTGGACCTCGCACCGCGGCTTCGCCGAACCCGCCGCGTCGAGCAGGGCGTTCACGGCCTCCCGCGCCGCCTCGTTCGCGCCCTCCATGGTGGCCAGGTCGATGTCGTTGCGCACGTAGTCCGCGGCGAGGAAGTAGTTGGGAATCCTCGTCTTCGCGGTGGGACGGTTGGCCCACGTGCCGACCGGGTGGACCAGCAGGGGTTCGTCGTTCCTGGTGCCGCCGGGGGAGCCGATGTCGGTGATCGCCGGGTCGAGGTGCCACTTGTCCGGCACGGCGGCCGGGAGCACCGGCCGCCCGGTGTCGTTGAGGCTCGCCTTCATCTGCGCCCAGACCTCCTGGACGATCTCCTCGCGGGTGCACTTGTTGGTGGGCTTGCCGAAGAGGATGCCGGGCTTGGTCCACTCGGAGATGTCCGCCGACAGGCAGTCCTTGGTGGTGCCGTCGCCGTAGTCGCGGGCGAAGTCCCGCCCGGCCCAGAACCTGGCCTGGCACACCGAGGTGATCGACCACGGCGTGTCGATGTAGTTGGCGTGCCCGAGGATGTCCGCGCCGCGCGAGGGCAGGTAGAACTGCAACCCGTTCATCCAGTCGGTGCGCAGGTTGCGGGCCCTGGCCAGTTGCGGGTCCGCGGCCAGCATCTGCGGACTCCACAGCCGCACCGCGCGCTCGATGGGCACCGCGCAGACGAACCAGTCGGCGGCGACCTGGCGGAGAGCGCCCTGTCGGTCGCGGATGCCCGCCGTGGCGATGCGGCCGTCGCGGTACTCCAGTCCCTCCACCGTCGAGCCGACTTCGAACCGGACGCCGAGACCGCTCAGGTGGCGCACCCACGGATCGATCCACGCCTCGTTGGTGGGGGCGTTGAGCGCCCAGCCCAAAGCGCCGCCGAGGGGACCGCCCTGCCGCCCCATGACGGTGTAGAGGATCGCCTCCATCATCCGGCCGATGGTGTTCGTGCTGGCCTGTTCCGCTTTGGTGGCAACGACATTGCGGGTGACGCCGATCGCCAGCAGCCGCCGGAACTCCTCGGACTGCTGGTTGGCGCGCACGTAGTCCCACCACGCCGTGCGCTCCCACTGCCCGGCGCGGCGCGCGTTGCAGCTGGTGAGGTACACCAGGACGCGGTTGGCGAAGAACGCGGCCTCGTGCGCGGGCAGGTGCAGGACCGTTTCCAGGAAGCCGCGCGCCGCGCGCAGCAGCGTCTCCGGGTTGAGCACCGGGATGTCCAGGCGCGTGGGGGCGAGGATGTCCTCCCGTCCGCCGCTGCGGGCGAGCAGCAACGTGGAGAACGGAACGAGGTTGTCGAAGGTGCCGTTCTTGTTGCCGGGGAACGGGATTCGTCGCATCGTGTCCGGCAGGTTCTTGTAGAACCCGCCGAAGAAGCGGAAGCCGTGCTCGCCCGGCAGGTCCGCCCGGCCACCGGTTCCGGTGCCGGGAACGGGAATGCTCCGCGCCTTGCCGCCGAGCGCCTTGCGTTCGTAGACGGTCACGGCGAACCCGCGCTCGGCGAGCTCGTGCGCGGCGGACAGTCCGGCGACCCCGCCGCCGAGCACGGCCACGGTGGCTCCGGCCGCCGAGGCGGTCGGGGTGAGCCCGAGCCCGGCCAGGCTCGCGCCGCTGATCAGCAGTCGTCGGCGGGACAGGACGGATCGCGTCGGTTCCCCGGTCACCGAAACCCCCTCCAGGCAGACGGTGAGCCCCACCGATCTTGACGGCGGCACCCCCGGCAGGGATAGCGCCGTTCGGGCCCTCGCGCCACTTGGCATATATCGGAGGCCGATATATAGTCCTCGACCATGAGCAGGTTGGAACGGCGTTACCGCAGGATGCTCGCGGTCCTGCCGCGGTGGTACCGGGCGGAGCGCGAGGAAGAGATGGTCGCGGCGTTCCTGGAGGACGTGGACCGGGACCCGGACGCGGACGTGCGGCTCAACTTCGGCTGGCCGGGCTGGGGTGAGTTCGGCAGCCTGCTCGCGTTGTCGGCGCGCACGCGCTGGCCCGGCACGACCGGCAGCCCGCGCGCGTTGGTCAAGGGGCAGGTCGTCCGCCTCATCGCGCTGATGGGGATGGTGGTCCTCTCGGGGGTGGCGCTGGTGCACCGGCTGTTGGAGCTCTTCCCGGAACTGTTCGGTTTCCGGCACGAGCACGCGAACGCGGTGACCGCGGCTCCGCGGGGATTCGACTGGTTCGACCTCGTCTGGCTGGCCTACCACGGCGCGGCACTGCTCTGCTTCGTCGCGTTGCTCCACGGCGCGTACCGGGTGGCGAAGGTGGCAGCGGCCATGGTGCTGCTGTTCCTGGCCGGGATGGCTGTCGAGCTGGTGCTGTCGCCGGACGCCTCCGGGGTCCTGTACTCGCTGGTGTACACCCTGAACTGCTTCCTGTACCTGCTGTGCGTTTTCGCCGGGTTCCACTCCGATGCGCCGCCGATGCGGGCACGGTGGTGGCTGGGGGCGTTGGTCGTCTACGTCGTGTCGGTGATCGGCATGACGTGGACGCCCGACGTGATCAACCACGTGGCCATGATGCTCGTGGCGGTGGCCTTCGTCGTCGGCTACCACCTGAAGTGGTGGCGGGCGTCCGCCTCGGCGTTGCTCGCCGGAGCGGTCTTCGTCGCGACGATCGTGGCCGAGCGGATCGCTTTCGTCGTCTACGACCTCAGCGGCGAGATGGAACCGGTCATCGGAACGGGGCTCGCCATCACCGAGGACGTCGGGCTCGTGGTGCTGGTGGTGTGGCTGTGGGTTCAGGCGGTGAAGCTGCTGCCCCCGCGGTCGGCGGTGAAGTCCTCGATCGCGGCGAGCCAGCCCTCTGGCTGATCGACGTGCGCCATGTGCCCGGCCTCGTCGAGGACCACGGCACGGGCGGAGGGGATCAGCGCCGCGGCCCGCTCGGCCAGGGCCGCCGGGAAGACCATGTCCTGGCGGCCCTGCACGAGCAGCACCGGGATGTCCAGCGCTGCCAGGCGTTTCGCGGCGTCCTCGCACCGGGGTGAGGGCAACGTGCCCGCCCGCCACGGCCGCAGCCACTCCGCGGAGAACCGCACCGCCTCCAGGCGTCGCAGGTAACCGGGCAGGGCCTCCGGCCGCCACACGTTCGCGGGCGCTCCGGCCACGGCCGCGGCCCTGGTCAGCTCCGGGCCGGACAGCTCCGGATCCGACCACACCGCGGCTTCGGCGGCCATGCGCTCTTCTCGCTCCGGCCAGCGGGAGAAGGCGTCGGCCGGGACCGGCAGGACGGAGCTGGAAGCGATGATCAGCCGCCGCACCCGGTCCGGCGCGGCCAGCGCAAGGCGTTGGGCGATCAAGCCGCCGTAGGAGAACCCGAGCACGTCGGCCCGTGCGACGCCGAGCGCGTCCAGCAACGCGACCAGGTCGGCCACGACGGCGTCCGGGGTGTACTGGCCGTCGTCCAGCCCGCTGCTGGACCGGCCGCATCCGCGCAGGTCCGGCATGATCAGCCGAGACCTCCCGGCCAGCTCCGCCAAGGGATCGCGCAGGTAGCTGTGGTCCCAGTCGGGGCCGCCGTGGACCACCAGCAACGCGCGGTCGGCGGGGCCCTCGGTCCGCGCGACGAACAGCGCCACATCGGGATCGGTGGCGACCCGCACGACATCCTCGGAGAACACGCGCCCAGTCTTCCATGATCACGATCTTCGCCACGCGGTCTTGCCCCGCCGGAGGCGGAGACGCTTCACTGGCAGGCATGCGACGATCCCGCCTGCCGATCCCGGCGGCGTTCGGCTTCCCGCTCGGCGCGGCGCTCGCACTGATCGTGACCAGCGTCCTCATCGCCATCGGAGCGGCGCCGCTGTCGTTCATCGCGATGGTCGTCGTCGTGGACAGCATCGCCGTGCTGTCCACCTACCGGGCAGCCCTGCCGACCGTGGCCGTCTGCTGGGCGTTGCACAGCACCTTCATGATCGGCGAGTACGGGGTGCTCACCATCAGCCCCGAGACCGGCAACAACGCGCTCGTGCTGACCCTGTGCGCCATCACCGCACTGGCGTTCGCGTCGACCTTGCGTCCGAACCACAAGCTCCTGCACCGGCGTTGGTATCACCCGCGGGCTTGGCGGATTCCCGAGCAGCGCACCAGATCGAGGTGGTAGCGGTCGTAGTCCTCGAAGCTCGCCACACGGCCGAAACCGAGGCGCGGCAGGACGGCGACGCCATCGGAGGGCTCGAAGGATGTGGAACCGTGATCTACGACGAGATCGGCACGGGATACGCGCTGGGACGGCGCACCGACCCGCGGTGGATGAAGGCCATCGTCGCAGCGCTCGGCGACGCGCGGTCGATCGTCGACGTGGGCGCGGGCACGGGCTCCTACGAGCCCGCTGGTCGAACGGTGCTCGCCGTCGAGCCCTCCGGCGAAATGATTCGCCAACGACCACACGGCGCCGCTCCCGCCGTTCGCGCGGTGGCCGAGGCTTTGCCGATCGGCGACAACACTTTCGACGCCGCGCTGGCTGTGCTGACCGTCCACCACTGGACCGACTGGCGGCGCGGGCTCGCCGAACTGCGACGAACTGCGCCGCGTCGAGTCGTCCTCGCCTATGACACGCAGTTGCACGCCGAGTTCTGGTTTGTCCGGGAGTACGTGCCGGAAATCGCCGATCTGGAACTCGGCAGGCCCTCGGCACCCGACATCGCGAACGAACTGGGCGCGGACAGCGTCACGCCCCTGCCGCTGCCCTGGGACTTCACCGACGGGGTTTTCCCCGCTTACTGGCGCCGCCCGGCCGCCTACCTCGATCCGCGCGTCCGCCGCTCCTGCTCGGCACTCGCGCAGACAGACCCCGATGCCGTCGAACGGGGTGTCCGCAGACTGCGCGAAGACCTCGAAACCGGCCGCTGGCACGACAATCACCGAGATCTCCTCGAACTCGGCCACTGGGACGCGGGCTTCCGCCTCATATGCTCGGGAGCATGCTGATTCGTCGGATGTCGCGGATGTTCGTGGCCGTGGCCGTGGCCCTCGCGGTCTCCCTCCTCGGGAGCCTCACGAGTACGGCGGCGGAAGCGTTTCCCGGGCGCCAGCTGCTGTTCTACAACCACGCCTACGGGGTGTTCGACCGCGAGACCGCCGACGCGGTCGAGCATTCGGCGTACCTGCGGACCTTCGCGAACTTCCAGGTCCGCACGACCACCGGCGCGGGCGGGTCGAAGTGGACCGGGCGGTACCTGATGGGCCGGGAGACCTACCTCGAAGTCTTCGGCGTCGGCGACCTGCCCGGCCAGGACGGGACCATCGGGCGCGCCGGGCTCGCCGTCTCGGCCGAGCGCGCCGGGGATCTGCCGACCGTGCTGAATCGCTTGCGGGATCAGGGAATCACCGATCCGGTGGTGTTCAGGCAGACCCGGGACTTCGGCGACGGCGTGCCGATGCCGTGGTTCGACGGCGTCTTCACCAGCGCCCAGTACGACGCCTTCGGCGCCTGGGGGATGGAGTACCGGCCGGAGTACTTCGCCGACCCGCGGAGCAAGACCGAACCGGCCGCGTTCCCCGGCGACGTCGGCCGGGAGCGCTACCTCTCCGACGACTACGCGAAGCACCTGATGCGCGACGTGACCGGCGTCCGGATCGCGATCACCGAACGCGACCTCGCCAACACCGTTCCGCTGCTGCGGGCCGGAGGGTTCGTCCCGCACCCCGTCGCGGGCGGCGGCATCGTCGCGCAGCGTGGCGGGACCACGATCCGGCTGGAGGTCGCCGCACGGGAGGAGGTGGGTTTGCGGCAGGTCGAGATGTCGCTCAACCGCGCCGTGGCGCATCGCCACGAGGAGCGGCTCGGCCGGTCCACGCTCGTGGTCGGGCCCGGCCCGCGTGCCGTCTGGGCGTTCGACCCCAGGCGGTGACCGGCCTCGTGTGGCCCTCCCGCACACTCATGTTGTTCACTCTGTGCGCACGGTTGGACGGGGACGGAGTTGGCGGATGGGCGACACCCGAAGCTCGGGGATGCGGTTGCGCGTGCTGGAGACGATCACCGACAGCGCGCTCAGGGAGCTCGAGCTGGAGAAGTTGTTCGAGGTGCTGCTGTCGCGGGTGCGCGAACTGTTCGAGGTCGACACCGTCACGGTCCTGCTGGTGGACCACAGCGGTGAACAGCTGGTGGCGCGGGCGACCTGCGGCCTGGAGGAGGAGGTCTTCCAGGGCGTCCGGGTCCGGGTCGGCACGGGTTTCGCCGGCCGGGTCGCCGAGCGCCGGGAGGCGGTGCTGATCGAGCACGTCGACGAGTCCACGGTGGTCAACCCGCTGCTGTGGGAGCGGGGCCTGCGGGTCCTGCTGGGCGTGCCGATGGTGGCCCACCAGGGCGATCTGACCGGCGTCCTGCACGTCGGCAGCATGGTGCCCCGCCACTTCAGCGAGGAGGAGATCAGCCTGCTCCAGCTCGTCGCGGACCGGCTCGCGATGGCGGCGCACGCGTACCGCTCGCGGTCGGAACAGGCCGCCGCGGCGATGCTCCAGGACAGCCTCCTGCCCGCGCGCCTGCCCGACTTCGAGGGCTGGCAGCTGGCCGCGCGCTACGTCCCCGGCGCCGGCAGCGGCGTCGGCGGTGACTGGTACGACGTGTTCAGCCTGCCGGACGGGCGCATCGGGCTGGTGATCGGCGACGTGGTCGGCAGCGGGTTGGCCGCCGCGATCGTGATGGGACGCCTGCGCAGCGCGCTGCGCGCCTATGCCCTGGAGTTCGGCGACCCGGCGCTGGTGCTGGGCAAGCTCGACCGCAAGGCCAGCCACTTCGAGGACCGCACCATGGCCACGGTCACCTACGCGATCATCGATCCGGTGGCCGGGCGGGTGGAGCTGGCCCTCGCCGGTCACCTGCCCCCCGTTCTCGCCGAACCCGGGGAGGAGACCAGGTTCGTCAAGGCCAGGGTCGGTCCGCCGGTCGGCTACAACCTGGCGGTCACCGGCCGCGAGAACGCCGTGGTCGACGTGCCGCCCGGCGGGCTGCTCTCGCTGTACACCGACGGGCTGGTGGAGCGGCGCGGGCAGGACCTGGACAGCCGCCTGGAGCTGCTGCGCGGCGTCGTGTCCCCGGCCCCGGCGGAGACGACCTGCGTCCGGATCATGGCGGCGCTGGTGGGGGATCAGCCCTCCAGCGACGACATCGCGGTACTGGTCATCCGCCGCGACCCTCCGGCCGCCGCAACCTAGAGAGCCCCGTTTCGTACTCATAACGGGAAAAAGAGCGCTCCCAAATCCCGGCAAGAGTACGAAACGGAAGATCTCTAGCCACCTCAGCACAGGATGGGGGTGGTGCGCGTGGACGAGGCGGCGGCGCTTATCCCGTTTCGTACTCATAGCGGGCTTTGAGCGCTGCCGAACCCGTTATGAGTACGAAACGGGGTCCGGGACCACTAGGGGACGAGTCGGTGGAAGACGTCGGCGAACCCGTCGTCGACGTGCACCTCGATCGTCTGCTCGTCTTCGTCGTGCTTGGTCAGCTGCTGGAACACGCCGTCGTGCCACCAGTAGACGTACGGGGTGATGGGACCGACCTCGTCGGCGAAACCGTTGAGCGCCATGCTCGCCATCGTGTTGAGCGACACGATGATGCTCTCGTCGCGCGGCACGTGGTACAGCAGCTGGTTGCGGAACGGCATCGCGACGAGCACTCCGTTCGGCAGCTCGCGCTCGCCGGTCGTGCGCTGGACGACCTCGTCGAGGACGAGCGCGGTGGAAGCCAGGTACACCGAGCCCATCAGGACCTGGACGCCCTCGTACTCCGTGTGCTCATCGGGGACCACGCGGCGCAGGTTGCGCAGGCCCGCCTCGCGCAGGACCTCCAGGCCGTGCCGCCGGACGTGGTCGTCGTTGAACGTCGACACGGTGTCCGGCAGGTCCAGCGCCAGCAGCTCCCGCACACCGGGGAAGGGCTCGCGGCCGTAGCTCAGCCAGTCCACGGGCGGTAACCCGGCGGCGTCGTAGAGCCGGAGGTAGGTGCGGTCCAGCAGGTCCTCGGTGGGCACGTCGAACTTGTCCGGCCCGCGCATCGCGGCCTGCATGGTCGAGAGGTGGCGCTCGACCACCCCGGGCCAGTCCTTCACGGGGAGGTCGCTCACGCTGCGGGACAACGAATCCAGGCCGTACTCGTTGTCGTCGGAGTCCACCACGTGATCGGCGTGGACCGTCACGTCGCGCCCGGCTCGGCTCATGGTGCTCTTCACCAGAACGCGGAGCATCCGCGCCTGGTTCACCGTCAACGCGGGCAGGGCCTGGTCTCTGTCGTTGTTCCTCAGCACCCAGTGACCCTAAGTCGCTCGTTGTCCGCACACGGTCGTTTCGGCCACAGCCGGAGTGTCAGCTGAACTCGGCGAGCGGGGCCTCGGTGAGCGCCCGGCCCAGAATCCGCAGTCCCTCGGCCAGTTCCTCCTCCGTGCTCGTGAGCGGCGGCGCGATGCGGAAGACCCCGCCCATGCCCGGCAGCTGGACGACGTTCATGTGCAGCCCCAGCTCGAGGCAGCGGCGCGTCACCCAGCTGCCCAGCGCGTCGGAGCCCCGCTTGGTCTCGCGGTCCACGACCAGCTCGATGCCTTGGAGCAGGCCGCGTCCCCGGACATCGCCGACGATCTCGTGCTCGGCGTGCAACTTCTCCAAGCCCTCGCGCAGCTGGACACCGGAAGTCCGGACCCGGGTCGGCATGTCCTCGCGCTCCAGGACGTCGAGGACGGTGTTGCCAACGGCCGCGACCAGCGGATCGGAGACATGGGTGGTGTAGAAGAGAAAACCGCGTTCGTGCGCGCGTTCCTCGATCTCCGCGCTGGTGATCACCGCGGCCAGCGGCAGGCCCGCGCCGAGCGTCTTCGACAGCGTGAGGATGTCCGGCACGACACCGGAGGACTCGAAGGCGTACCAGTCCCCGGTGCGGCACAGGCCGGTCTGCGCCTCGTCGAGGATGAGCAGCATCTCCCGTTCGCGGCACTTGGCGTGCAGCGCCGCCAGGTAGCCCTCCGGCGGGACGATCAGGCCGCCGGAGCTGATGATCGGCTCCACGATGCACGCCGCGAGGCTGCCGACGGACTGGGCGTCGACGAGGTCGAAGGCGAACTCGAGCTGCCGCCGCCAGTCCAGCTCCCCGTCGGCGGTGGTGAAGTCCGGGCGGTAGGGGTTGGGCGTGGGGATCGCGATGTTGCCCGGCACGGCGGGGCCGTAGCCGTGGCGGCTCGCGCTGTAGGTGGCGTTCACCGCCGCCTGGGTCATGCCGTGCCAGGACCGGCTGAACGAGACGATCTCGAACTTCCCCGTCACCAGCTTGGCGAGGCGGATCGCGGCCTCGTTGGACTCCGCGCCCGTCGAGAGCAGCAGAACCTTCTCCAAAGGGTCCGGCAGCGTCGCGGCCAGGCGCCGGGAGAGGTCGACCACCGGGCGGGAGAGCATGCCGCTGTAGAGGTGGTCGAGCTTCGCGACGCCCTCGCGCACCGTGGCCACGATGTCGGGGTGGCCGTGACCGAGGATCGAGCTCATCTGCCCGGAGGTGAAGTCCAGGACGCGCCGCCCGTCCTCGGTGATCACGTGGCTGCCCTCGGCCCGGTCGATGATCTCCGGGGTGAAGCCGCCGCCGTAGCGGAGGACGTGACGGTCCACATCCGCCCAGAAGTCGTTAGCCATGCGGCCAAACTAGGTCGGGCCGACCGTGCGGGTCCATCGATGATTTATGCTCAGCCTGTTCGGAAGAGCCGATCAATCCGGAGTCTGGCGTGCTCAGTCCGTGGCGCCTGCGCCTGCTGGTCCAGCTGGAGAGCCTGGGCACCGTCCGCGCCGTCGCCGAGGCGCTGGCGATGAGCCCGTCCTCGGTGTCCCAGCAACTGTCCGTGTTGCAACAGGAAGCACGCGCGACCCTGCTGGAGCACCACGGGCGGCGGGTGACCCTGACACCGGCCGGGCTGCGCCTCGCCGCGCACGCGCGGGAGATCCTGCGCGCGATCGAGGCGGCCGAGACGGATCTGACCGAGCGGCGCACCGAACCGGTCGGCGAGGTGCGGGTCGCGGCCTTCTCCAGCGCCCTGCGGGCGGTCGTCCTGCCCGTCGCGGCCGAGCTGGGCCGGACGCACCCGCGGCTGCGGATCACGGTGACCGAGCTGGAACCGCACGACAGCCTGCGGATGCTCCGCCGAGGGGAGGTCGACCTCGCCGTGGTCTACGACTTCGCGGACGGCTGGCTCCCCGTCGACCCGCAGGTCCGGTATGTGCCGTTGGGTAGCGACCCGGTCGTTCTCGTTCTCCCACAAGGACATCCGCATGCCGAGGAGGACGCACCGGAGCTGGGTGGGATGGAGTCGGGTGGGATCGAGCTGGGCGCGATGGCGGGGGAGCGGTGGGCGATGGACCGGCCCACGTGCTACCTGTCGGACCTCGTGCTGCGGCGCTGCCGCCAGGCCGGGTTCGAACCGGAGATCGCCGGGCACTACGGCAGCTATCCGTTGCTGCTCGACCACGTCCGGCTCGGGCTGGCCGTCGCCGCCCTTCCGGCGCTGGCCGTGGACGCGCGCGACGGGGTGGTGGTCCGGCCGATCGTGCCCAGCCTGACCAGGATCATCCGGGCCGCACTGCCCGCCGGTCCGGTGCCGGCCGCTGCGGTCGAACTCGTTCTGGAGCGGCTCCGCGCCCACGGCGTCTGAGGACGATCACGGGTCTCGTTTGGGGTCCCCCTTGTCTCCCGGCCCCGGCTTCTTGCCGCCGCCGTCACCGCCGCCGCCCTTGCCGCCGTTGTCCGGGGGGTGCTTCGGCTTCCTGTCCTTGGGCGGTGGCTCCGGTTGGGGGTGCGGTACGACAAGCACATCGCGGGTGGTCGGCACCGGTGCCTGCCCGGTGGTCGGAGTGCCTGGCGGTACCGGCTGGCCGGGTTGGGTGGTCCGGGTGATCGGCACCGCCGGTGGTGGTCGCGGCACCGTCGTTGTCGTGGGCTCGGCGGGCTTGCCGTTCTCCGAGCGCGGAGAGGTGGAGTCCAGCACGGTCGACGGGAAGAGCAGCACCGCCGCGGCCACCGCCGCTCCGCCTGCCACCAGGTAGGCGGGCCGGACGCGGGCGCGGCGACGTCGGCCGATCGGTTCGGTGATCGGCTCGGGAGCGGCGGCCGGCGCGATCGTGATCTTGGGGCTGCCGCCCGCCGCGGCTTCTCGCAGCAGCTCCGCGCAGGTGGCCCCCGCGGGCCGCTGCGCGGGGTGTTCGGCGAGCATCGCCTTGAGGACTCTGGCCACAGCGTCGGGGATCGCGTCCGGCACGAACGGGGCGCGGTTGAGCTTGGCGACGGCCGCGGCCGACTCGGGCCCGTCGAACTCCACGTGCCCGGTCAACGCCTCCAGCAGCACCAGCCCGAGCGCGTAGACGTCCGCCGCGGCCGTCGCCTCCGCGCTCTGGATCTGCTCGGGGGCGGTGTAGGCGATCGTGCCCATGAACTGGCCGCCCCTGGTCAGCCGCCGGGCGCCCGAGGGCAGCGCGACGCCGAAGTCGGCGAGGTAGGGGATCTCGCCCCGGCCGAGCAGGATGTTCGAGGGCTTGATGTCGCGGTGCACGACGCCGCTGGCGTGGACGTGGGCGAGGGCGTCGGCGACGACCGCGCCGACCTCGCACACCCAGGTGGCCTCCAGGGCGCCCCAGTCGAGCTTGTCCGCGAGCGTCTTGCCCTCGATCAGCCGCATCACCAGGTAGTCCCGGCCGTTGTCGGTGCCCGCGTCGTAGACCGTGACGAGGTTCGGGTGGTGCAGCCCCGCCGACAGCTGGCACTCGGCCAGGAACCGCGCGCGGTCCACCGACCCCGAGCCGCCGCGGAAGATCTTCACCGCGACGTCCCGGCCCAGGATGGTGTCGACGGCGCGGAAGACGTCCGCCATACCGCCCTGGCCGAGCAGCACGCCGAGCTCGTACCGGCCGTCCAGCGTGGTCAACGACATGAAAACGATGATGCCCTCGCCTCCGCCGCGCGAAACCCACTTTGCCGGTCCACTTTCCTGGCCCGTTCGGACCAATCGCCGTCGCCGGGCTGATTTCTTCGATGTACGTGTTCCCCCTGCCTCGCGGCAGCAGCACAGTGGGTCGCTGTGCGAGCTCTCCTCATGATCGCCGTCGTCCTCGTCAGCACCGCGACCGCCGTCGGTCCCGTCGCCGCCGCGCCAGCACCGGCTCCACCAGGCGCGACGCGGCTCGCGACGCCGCCGATGGGGTGGAACCACTGGAACCACTTCCGCTGCCGCATCGACGAGAAGATCGTGCGGGAGACCGCGGACGCCATGGTGCGCACGGGCCTGCGCGACGCCGGATACCGCTATGTCAACGTCGACGACTGCTGGGAGGCCGAGAGCCGGGACGCCGCAGGTCGGCTGCGGGCGCATCCGGTGACTTTTCCCGGCGGTATCAAGGCGTTGGCCGACTACGTGCACGAACGCGGCCTCAGGTTCGGCATCTACACCGCCGCGGGCGACAAGACCTGCGAGGGGCGGCCGGGCAGCGGCGGGCACTACGCCCGGGATGCCGCCACGTTCGCGGAGTGGGGCGTGGACTACGTGAAGCTGGACTGGTGCGGCGCCAAGGGCGATCCGCACCGGCTGACCTCCGAGTTCCGCGCGGCGCTCGACGCGACGGGTCGATCGGTCACTCTCGCGGTCTCGCGGCACGGCGCGCCGTGGCGGTGGCCGGACCGGCCCGCCGACCTGTGGCGGACCTCCGCCGACATCGACGACAACTGGCACTCCGTGCTGCGCAACGCCCAGGAGCAGGCCGGGCTCTCCGGGGCGGCCGGTGCCGGGCGCGGGTGGAACGACCCGGACATGCTCCAGGTCGGCAACGGCGGCATGAGCGCGGAGGAGTACCGCGCCCACTTCAGCCTCTGGGCGATCACCGGGGCGCCGCTGTTGATGGGCAACGACATCCGCTCGATCGACAAGGCGACGCTGGACGTCCTCGGCAACCGCGAGGTGATCGCGGTGGACCAGGACGCGCTCGGCCGCCCGGGAGATCGGCTGCGCGGCGACGGCACCCGCGAGGTGTGGGCGCGCGGGCTGGCGGGCGGCGATGTCGCGGTGGCGCTGTTCAACCGCGGTCCGTACACGACGGAGATCCGGACGAGCGCGGCGGAACTCGGTCTGCCGTTCGCCCATCGGTACGCGGTGCGGGATCTGTGGCTGCATGGCCCCAGCATGACCCGGGGTGAGATCGCGGCAAGCGTTCCGCCGCACGGGGTGGCCCTGCTACGCGTGTCGGCAGGTGCGGCCGGACTCGAGGAGAGGGTCACCCTGTCCGGTGATGCGTCGTTCGTCGAACCCGGCAAGAAGACTGTCGTTCGAGTGAATCTGCGCGGTGGAACGACATTCGGTGTGCGAGCACCGGAGGGCTGGCTCGTCCGCAAGACCGGTGTGGCGCGCTTCGAGATCACCGCGCCCGCGAATTCGGTTGCTGGCAAGGAAAGTCTTACGCTGTCGGCGAAACACCGGGGCCGGTGGATCACCGTCGCGCACACCGTGGTGATCGCGCCGCCCCCGCCGCGAGGCGTCCTGGCGCTCTCCGACCATCCCAGGGTGGAGGCCGAAAACGGCTGGTACCTGCCGATGAAGGTGAACCGCTCGTTCGGCCCGGACGACTTCTGCGCGGACTGCCCGGGTGGCCCGTTGTCCTTGGCGGGCAAGCGATTTGACAAGGGGCTGGGTACGTACGCATCCTCGCAGGCGAGCTACTACCTCGGCGGGATGTGCCGGAGCTTCGCCGCGACGGTCGGCGTCGACGACGAAGTGCTCGGCATGACGTGGCCCCGCCCGCACAACGCGGTCGGCACGGCCGCGTTCTCCATCTACGCGGACGGGCGCCGGGTGTACGACAGCGGAATCCGGACAGTCGGCGGGCCGCCGGGCGAGGTCGACCTGGACGTCCGCGGCGTGCGGGAACTGAGGCTGGTGAACCACAGCGCGGGCGACGGAAACTTCGCCGACCACGCTGACTGGGCGGGCATGCGCGTGGAATGCGCGAACTGAGAGGAGGCCGGACATGCGGGTGTTCTGCGCACTGCTGCTGGTGCTCGGGCTGGTCTCCGTCGCCCCGCGGGCAGCCGCGGCGCCGGTGCCGGAACTGCTGCCCGCGCCGCAGTCGATCACCTCGGACGGCGCCGCGCTGCCGTTGCCGCGCGTGGTCTCGCTGATCGCGGCTCCCGGCGCCGACCCGACCGAGGTCGAACAGGTGCTGCGGGCGGCGGGAGTGCGGGAGATTCGGCGCGGTGGCCGGGCGCCGTTGACGGTGTGGCTGGGCGGAATCGGGGCGACCGAGGAGCTGCGGCGGATCGGTGTCGCCGGTCCGGAAGGGCTCGCGACCGGGGGATACGTGGTCGCGTCCCGCCCCGGCAGGCTCGTCCTGTCCGGTGTGGACGGTGAGGGCGGGCGCAACGCGGCGCAGACGCTGCGCGGCCTGCTGGCAGGGCGGGGGTGGCTGCCGTCCGTCACCGTCCGGGACTGGCCCGCGATGTCGTGGCGCGGCGTGGTGGAAGGCTTTTACGGTCCACCGTGGACGGTGGAGGACCGGTTGCGGCAGATTGACCTCGCCGCCTCGCGCAAGATGAACGTCTATGTCTACGCGCCGAAGGACGACCCCTACCACCGCGAGCGGTGGCGGGAGCCCTATCCGGCGGCCAAGCTCGCCGAACTCGGCCGGGTGATCGACCGGTCCCGCGCGCGCCACGTGGACTTCCTGTTCTCGATCTCCCCGGGTGAGGACGTCTGCCACTCGGCGCCCGCCGAGCTGACGGCGCTGGTCAGCAAGGCACAAGCATTGTGGGACAAGGGAACCCGTGATTTCGCGCTGTTCTTCGACGATATCACCGGGCAGCTGCGCTGCGCCGAGGACCGGGCCCGCTTCGGCGCCGACCCCGCGCCGCTCGCCGCCGCCCAGGCCCACCTGCTGACCGAGTTCGGCAAGGCGTTCCCCGACGCCGCGCGGCTGGTCACGGTGCCCACGGAGTACACCGGCACGGCGGGCTCGGTCTACCAGCGGCGCTTCGGTGAACTCGTCCCGGCTCGGGCGCAGGTGTTCTGGACGGGACCACAGGTGGTGTCGCCGAAGGTGAGCACCGCGGACGCGACCAAGGCGCGGGCGGTGTTCGGCCGCGATCTGCTGCTGTGGGACAACTACCCGGTCAACGACTTCGAGCCGCGGGCGTTGTTCCTCGGCCCGTTGTCCGGTCGGGACGGCGGCCTGCCGGCCGGGGGAGTCGTCGGCCTCACCGCCAACCCGATGCCCGAGGCGGAACCCTCGGGGATCGCGCTCGCGACCGCGGCCGACTACGCCTGGAACCCGGTGGGGTACCGGCCGGACCGCTCCTGGGCGATCGCGCTGCGCGAGATCGGCGGCAAGGCGGCCGACGCGCTGCGGGTGTTCGCCGACGCCGCGTACGGCTCGGAGCTCAACCCCACCGAGGCGCCGGAGCTGACCAGGCGGATCGACGCGTTCTGGGCGGAGCACGCCCGAGGCACGCCGGGTCCGGCGACCAAGGCGCTCATCGAGCGGTTCACCGCGATGGCCGCCGCGCCGGACGTCCTTCGGGAACGCATGGGCAATCCGGGTTTCGTGCGCCAGGCCGAACCGTGGCTGACGAAGCTGCGCTCCTACGGACTCACCGGCGCGGCCGCCGTCGCCGGTCTGGCGGCGGAGCTGCGCGGAGACGTCACCGAGGCGTGGCGCCACCGGGTGGCGGCGGACCGGGCGGCGGAGGCGATCAGCGCCAACCCCGCCCTGCTGGCAACGGAGGTGATACGCCCGTTCCTCGACCGCACGCGACAGGCCAGCGGTCTGGTCCGGCTGGAGGCAGCCGGGTCGACCCTCACCGCGACCGTGCGCGCACCCGTCGCCAAGGTCGAGTTCTGGGCGGCGGACAGGCTGATCGGTCACGCCGACAAGGCGCCGTACCGGTTCGAGTGGCGTGACGCCCCTACCGCGCGCCACGTCCTGACCGCACGCGCGATCGCGGCCAACGGCGAGGCGATCACCTCCGTGCCGGTCCGGCTCACCGTGGGCGCGCCCGCCCCCGCGCTGCTCGTGGTCGGTCAGCCCGGCGCCGACGCGGCCGTCGCCGACCGGCTCGAACGGCTCGGCCATCCCGTTGTGGTGAAGCAGGCCGCGGCGACGACATCGGCCGACGCCGAGGGCAAGGCGCTGGTGGTGATCTCCTCGACCGTGGCCTCCGGCGAGGTGAACACGAAGTTCCGCGACGTGGCCGTTCCCGTGCTGACGTGGGAGGCGTTCGTCCTCGACGATCTCGGGATGGCGCAGGACACCGGCGAGACCTGGCGCACCGAGCGCATCGGCGTCACCGATCCGGGTTCACCCCTGGCCGCCGGGCTGACCGGAGAGCCCACTGTCTACAAAGGACCCAATCGCGTGCGGTGGGGAGCACCTGCCCCCACTGCGGTGCGCGCCGCGCACAAGGTGGGCGAACCACACCGGGCCACGATCTTCGGCTATCCGGCCGGGGCTCCGATGCTCGGCATGAAGGCACCCGCGGCCCGGGTCGGACTGTTCCTGAGCGACGACGGGCTCGACCCCGATGTGATCAGCGCGGACGGGCTGAAGCTCTTCGACGCCGCCGTGCGCTGGCTGGTCCCGCCCTGACGCCTCGCGAGATCTCCAGGACCGCCTTGCCGTGCAGGCGGCGTTCGACCAGGGCCGCCACCGCGTCGTCGACGTCCTTCCAGCTGCCGCGCCAGGTGACCTGCGGGTCGAGTGCGCCCGTGTGGACCTGGTCGGCGAGCCAGGTCATGTCCGGGCCGAGGCCGGGGCAGTCGAGCAGGAAGAAGGTGACGATCGTCCGCTCGTGGGCGCCCATGCCTTCGAGGGCGTTGAGCGGGAAGTGCTCGGGCTGGCCGGAGGAGCGGCCGATGGCGACGAGCGTGCCGTGCTCTGCGAGGTGGGCGTGCGCCTGGACGAGATGGGGGCCGCCGACCATGTCCAGCACTCCGTGCACCGGGGCCTGGAGTTCTTCGGGGCCCGCGATGACCTCGTGCGCGCCGAGGGCGTGCAGGCTTTCGCCGTGCCGGGCCGGATCGCTGGTGGTGGCGATGACGTGGGCGCCACCACGCCGGGCGAGCTGGACGGCGTAGCGGCCGACCCCGCCGGTCGCGCCGGTGATCAGCACGCGGCGGCCGAGGAGCGGCCCCACGCGGTGCAGGCCGCGGAGCGCGCTGAGGCCCGCGACGGGGATGGTGCTCATCGCCCCGTGATCGGCATCGGTGGGGAGGACACCGATCAGCGCGGTGTCCACGGCGCGCAGCTCGGCCCACGCGCCCGCCATGGCGAGCGTGACGACGGGGGTGCCCACGGGCGGGCCGGAGCCGTCCGCCGCCTGTTCGATCACGCCGGTCGCGTCCCAGCCGAGGACGGCGCCGTCCTCGGCCTCGGCGATGAGGAACTTGACCTCGCCGGAGTTCAGCGAGGTGGCGGTGACGCGGACCAGCGCCTCGTTCGGCGCGGGGACGGGATCGGGGGCCGCGCCGAGGCGGAGGCCGGTGGGGGTGGAGTGGTCGACGACCAACGCGTGCACGAGAACCTCCAGAAAGTGCCACTGAGTGGCAAAAGCGTATCAGCGGCTTTTGGCGCGCCGCTACACTCGGGCCGATGAGCACCGCCGACGCCCGCCTGCCGCTGCGTGAGCGCAAGAAGCAGCGCACCCGCGAAGCCCTGATCGCGGCCGCGCTGCGGCTCTTCGACGAACAGGGCTTCGCGGCGACGACGCTGGACCAGCTCTGCGACTCGGTCGAGGTCTCCAAACGAACGTTCTTCCGCACCTTCACCAGCAAGGAGGACGTGGCCACGGCCCCGCTGCACGACCTGTGGACGCTCTTCCTGGAGGAGCTGGGCGGGCTGGAGCCGACGGGCGAGACGCTGATGGAGTTCCTGCACGGCGCCCTGGCGGCCGCGCTGCGCCGGATGACCGATCCGCGCTGGCCGGAGCACGCGCTGCTCTCCCAGCGCCTCGGCGACGGGAACCCCTCGATCGAGGCGCACTGCCTCTACTTCTGCGACAGCACCACGACGACGGCGGCCTCGATCCTGCGCGAGCGCCTCGCCCTTCCGGATGATCTTCCCGTCCTGCTCGCGCTCGACCTCCTCGTCGCGGCCTTCCACCGCGCGCGCGACAGGTGGGGCGGCGCGCCGGGACCGGCCACCCGTGACGGCCTCGCCGCCTGCCTGGCCGAAGCCGTCGCCGCGCTGCCCGTCGCCTTCAACACCAAAGCTACCTCGATTGCCATCTAAATAGACATCTGTCAATGTAGACACATGTCGAAGCAGGTGGACAAGTGCTCCACGTCGCTGGCGCGCGAGCCGTTGACCGAGGACCGCGCGGGTGAGTTGGCGCGGACGTTCAAGGCGTTGGCGGACCCGGTTCGGCTGCGGTTGCTGTCGTTGATCGCCTCGCACGAGGGCGGCGAGGCGTGCGTGTGCGACCTGGGGGACGCTTTCGAGCTGACCGGGCCGACGATCTCCCACCACCTGAAGGTGTTGCGCGAGGCCGGGTTGGTGACCAGCGAGCGGCGCGGTACGTGGATCTACTACCGCGCGTCGATCGAAGTGCTGGCGCGGTTGTCGGCCGTACTGGTGCCCGGCGAGGACCGGGCGGCATGAGCACGACCACGGAGTCCGTTCCGGCCGCGGGCGTGGCCGGGAAGCTGTCGGCGCTGGACCGGTTTCTGCCCGTGTGGATCGGCGCGGCGATGGTCGCCGGTCTGCTGGCCGGGCGGTGGGTTCCCGGGCTGGACAACGGGTTGAACGCGGTGACGGTGGACGGGATCTCGCTGCCGATCGCGATCGGCCTGTTGGTGATGATGTACCCGGTGCTGGCCAAGGTCCGCTACGACCGGCTGGACACCGTCACCCGGGACCGGCGGCTGCTGTGGTCCTCGCTGGCGCTGAACTGGGTGCTCGGCCCGGCGCTGATGTTCGGGCTCGCGTGGGCGCTGCTGCCGGACCTGCCCGCCTACCGGACCGGGTTGATCATCGTCGGGCTTGCCCGCTGCATCGCCATGGTGATCATCTGGAATGACCTGGCGTGCGGGGACCGGGAGGCCGCGGCGGTGCTGGTCGCACTGAACTCGGTGTTCCAGGTGCTGGCCTTCGGCCTGCTGGGCTGGTTCTACCTGGCGGTGCTGCCCGGCTGGCTCGGGTTGCCGCAGGGCGGCCTGGCGGTGTCGGGGTGGCAGATCGCCAAGAGCGTGCTGATCTTCCTCGGCATCCCGTTGCTGGCCGGGTACCTGACGCGCCGTCTGGGGGAGAAGGCCAGGGGTCGCGACTGGTACGAGACGAGGTTCCTGCCGAAGGTGGGACCGGTCGCGCTGTACGGGCTGCTGTTCACCATCGTGGTGCTCTTCGCCTTGCAGGGCGAGCAGATCACCAGCCGCCCATGGGACGTCGTCCGGATCGCGGTGCCGCTACTGGCCTACTTCGCGTTGATGTGGGCCGGTTCCTACGCCCTCGGCGCGGCACTGGGCCTGGGTTATGAGCGCACCACGACACTGGCGTTCACCGCGGCGGGCAACAACTTCGAGCTCGCGATCGCGGTTGCCATCGCGACCTTCGGCGCCACCAGCGGCGAAGCCCTGGCGGGGGTGGTCGGTCCGCTGATCGAGGTGCCGGTGCTCGTCGGCCTGGTCTACGTCTCCCTGGCGCTGCGCCGCCGCTTCACCGTCGTGTCTCGCTGACAACCGAGGAGTCACCGTGTCCGCTGTTCCCGAGGTGTTGTTCGTCTGCGTGCACAACGCGGGCCGCTCGCAGATGGCCGCCGCGCTGCTGCACCACCACGCCCAGGGCCGGGTGCTGGTCCGCTCGGCCGGTTCCGCTCCGGCGGAGTCGGTCAACCCGGCGGTGGTGGAGGTGATGGCCGAACTCGGGCTGGACCTGTCCGGAGAGTGCCCGAAACTGTTGAGCACCGAGGCTGTGCGCGCGGCCGATGTGGTGATCACGATGGGCTGCGGTGACGCCTGCCCCGTCTTCCCCGGCAAGCGCTACCTCGACTGGCAGTTGGAGGACCCGGCGGGCAAACCGGTGGAGCAGGTGCGGCCGATCCGCGAGGAGATCGACCGCCGCGTGCGCGCGCTGCTCGCCGAACTCGCTTAGGGCTTGTCCCGCATGGCATCCAAGCACCCCACCCACCAAGTAAGCTGTGCCTATGCGCCCCAACCGCCCCCGCACCCAACGCGAGGCGGCCGCAACCTAGAGATCTCCCGTTTCGTACTCATAGCGGGGAAGAGAGCGCTCCCAAATCCCGGCAAGAGTACGAAACGGAAGATCTTGGCGGCCTCAGCGGGGGATGAGGGTGTGAGGCGGATGTGTGTGGGACGCGGCTTAGTGGGCTAGTAGGCGGGGAACGGCGTAGCGGGCGTCGCGGGCGACTCCGCGCAACGTTGCCGAGGAGAGGCTGCGTTGCCACTCCAGGCCGACGTACCCCAAGCCCGGATGCGTCGTGGACAGACCGCGTCGCTGGAGCGGCCTGCCCTGAGCGTCGAGTGCGCCCAGAGTGGTGAGGTACGACAGATCGGGCTTGTAGCCGGTGGCCAGGATGATCGTGTCCACGCGCTCGCGGGTGCCATCGGGCCAGGTGACCCGAGTGCCGTCGACGGCGGTGAACATGCGCCGTTGGTCTGGGGCTCCGGAGGTCAGCGCCGCGCGGTAGCGGCCGTGATCGAGCACCGGCTGATGTGGCGGGTTGCGCAACAGGTGCCCGATCGGGACGGTGTCGATGCCGGTCACGGTGGACCAGAAGTGCACGTCCCGGCCGAGAGGCCGCTGCGGGACGAACCGCACCGGGCTGCGGGTCGCCAGGGTGACTCGGGCGTGGGCGGCGAGTTCGACGCCGACCTGCACCGCGGTGTTCCCCGCGCCGACCACCACGACCCGCTGTCCCGTGAACGGCGTGGGCTCCCGGTAGTCCGCGGAGTGCAGGAGGGTGCCGGTGAACGATCGCAGATTCGGTCGGTTGGGGCGGCCGAACGAGCCGGTGGCCGCGACCAAGACGCGCGTTCCCAGTTCGGTGCCATCGGCGAGCCGGACCCGAAACCCTGTCCCGTCACGGTGGACGGCCTCGACGCGGTGGCCCGTGCGGATGTCCACGGCGAGGTGCTTGGCGTAGCGGCGCAAGTAGTCGACGACCTCGTCGCGGCGCGGGTAGCGCGCCGGATCACCGGGGAAAGCCAGACCCGGCAGACCGCTGTAGCGGGCTGGGGAGAACAGGGTGAGGCTGTCGTAGTAGGACGGCCACGACCCCACCGCCTCCGATTTGGCTTCCAGCACAACAGGTTCGCGACCGGCGCGGCGCAGCGCGTGAGCGGTGGCGAGCCCGGCTTGCCCGCCGCCGATGACGAGAGCGTCGATGTCGGTCACCGGACACCACAGCAGGCGCCGTCCTGGTCCTCGGCGGGCGCGTCGAAGACACCGGAACCGCCGCAGACCCCGGTTTCCGGCAGCACCAGTTCCACCCGCTCCGCGGATTCCCGATCCCCGGCCAGCGCGGCGGCGATCGAGCGGACCTGCTCGTACCCGGTGAGCGCCAGGAACGTCGGCGCGCGGCCGTAGCTCTTCATCCCGGCCAGGAACACGTTCGGCTCCGGGTGCGCCAGCTCCTTCACCCCGTGCGGGTAGACGGTGCCGCACGAGTGCACGTTCGGATCGATCAGCGGCGCCAGTCCCACCGGCGCCTGCAACGTCGCGTCCAAGGCGAGGCGAACCTCGGACAGCCACGACAGGTCCGGGCGGAACCCGGCCAGCACCACCACCTCGTCGACCGCCTCGATGCGCTGACCCTCCGACGACACCAGCACTACGCGGTCGTTCTCATCGCGGGCGACGGCCTCGGTGCGGAACCCGGTGACGACGCGGATCTGGCCGGACTCCACCGCGGCTTTCGCCCGCAGGCCGAGCGCGCCGCGAGCCGGAAGCTGATCGGCCTCGCCGCCACCGAACACCGCCCCGACCGCGCCCCGCCGCAACAGCCAGGTGACCCTCGTCGACGGCTCCCGCTCGGCGAAGGCGACCAGCGCGGTCAGCGCCGAGTGCCCGCTGCCCGCCACCACCACGTGCCTGCCCGCGTATCGCCCGACGACGGTCAGGTCGGGGACCCGGTAGGCGATCCGGTCCGCCGCCTCGGTTTCGCCGATCGCGGGCAGACCGTCCCCGCCCAGTGGATTGGGCGAGGTCCACGTGCCGGAAGCGTCGATCACCGCACGGGCGGTGATCCGCTCCTGGCGGCCATCGGCGGTGCGCACGTGCACGGTCAGCGGCTCGGACTCGCGCCCGGCGTCGACCACCCGGTCCCGGCCGCGCCGCGCGACCCCCACCACCTCGGCGCCGAACCGGACGCGGTCGCCGAGCACCCGCGCCAACGGCGCCAGGTACGACTCCGCCCACTCCGCCCCCGTCGGATAGCCGTCCGCGGGCGGCTGTTGCCAGCCCTCCGCCTCCAGCAACCGGCGCGCGGCCGGTGCCACCAGCTCGGACCAGCGGGAGAACAACCGCACGTGGTGCCACTGCGCCACCGCCGCTCCGGCCCGGTCGCCCCGCTCCAGCACCAGCGGCTCCAGTCCCCGTTCGACCAGCTCCGCGGCGGCGGCCAGCCCCACCGGCCCCGCTCCGACGACCACGATGGACATGCCCGACACCTTTCATCGATCCGGCTCGATTGATGAGCCGGACAGTATCGACTCGCGTCGATGAAGGCAACCATCGATGCGAGTCGATATACTCGGCGCCATGCCGATCGCGCTGCCCCAGGCCCAGGTCCTGCCCGCCACGGAGGCCGCAACCTACGCCGACTGGTTCGCCTGCCTCGCCGAGCCCGTCCGCGTCCGCCTGCTGCACGCCGTGGCCACCAGCCCGAAGGGCATCACCGTCGGCGCGCTCACCCAGGTCCTGGGCACCAGCCAGTCCACGACCTCCCACCACGTGCGCAAACTCGCCGACGTCGGGTTCGTCCACCTGCGCAAGGAGGGCACCGCCACCATCGTCACGGTCAACGAGGCGTGCTGCGCCGGGCTGCCGCACGCCGCCGACGCCGTCATGGGGCTGCTCGCCCAGCGCCCCTGCTGCCCGGACGACGTGCCCGCCGACGTCACCGTGCGCGCCCTCGAACCCGGCGACTGGGCCGCGGTGCGCCGCATCTACGCCGAAGGCATCGCCACCGGGATCGCCACGTTCGAGACCGCCGTGCCCAGTCGCGCCAGCCTCGACGCGAAATGGCTGCCCGATCACCGCTGGGTCGCCGAGCGCGACGGCGAGGTCGTCGGCTGGACCGCCGCCTGCCCGGCCTCGACGCGCGAGTGCTACGCCGGAGTCGCCGAGACCTCCGTTTACGTCGGTGCCGGGCAGCGTGGCCGGGGGATCGGCAAAGCCTTGCTGCGCAAGCAAGTCCTGGCCGCCGACGATGCCGGGCTCTGGACCCTGCAAACCTCGATCTTCACCGAGAACCGCGCCAGCGTCTCCCTGCACCACGCCGCCGGTTACCGCACCGTCGGCATCCGCGAACGCGTCGCCCAGCTCAACGGGGCCTGGCACGACACCGTTCTCATCGAACGCCGCTCACCGGTCCGATGAGCCGTGGTCAGGGGAGTTCGTAGACCTGGCCGGTCTGGGCGCCCTCGACGGAGCGGACGTATGCCTGGGCGACGTCGGCGACGTTCACGGGCGGCATCCCCGGGAAGTAGTCGCCGTAGTCGGCAAGGCTCTCGGTGAAGACGGTGGGGCTGATCGCGTTGATGCGCCGCGGTGCGATCTCGATGGCCGCCGCGCGGACGAACGCCTCGACCGCGCCGTTGGCCATCGAAGCCGCGGCGCCGGTCGGGACCGGTTCACGGCTGAGCACGCCGGTGATCAACGTGAACGAGCCGCGCTCGGCGACGTGCGGAATGCCTTGGCGCACAAGCTCGATCTGGCTCAGCACCTTGCCGCGGAAGCCCGCGAGGTAGTCCTCGGGCGCCAGGTCGGCGAGCGGCTTGAACGGGACGTCACCCGCGGCGCTGACCACGGCGTCCACCGGACCGGCCGCCGCGTAGAGCGCCGCGACCCCGGCCGGGTCGGTGATGTCGTGGCGCAGGTCCCCGGCACTGCGGCCGACCGTGCGAACCTCGTGCCCGCGGCCGGACAGGGCCTTGTGCACGGCCGTGCCGAGCTTCCCGGTCGCGCCGATCAACAGAATTCTCATGGGCGCGACACTAGAACGGGCCGCTTCGCGAGTGAAATGCCGTTTCTACGGTGTTTATGCTTGGTGGTTATGAATGTTGAGGTGCGGCACCTGAAGGCGCTCGCGGCGATCGGCGACGAGGGCACGATCACCGACGCCGCCCTCGCGCTGCGCGTCAGCCAGCCCGCGCTCTCGCGCACATTGGACCAGCTGGAGCGCCGTCTCGGCACTCGCCTGGTCGAGCGCACCACGCGGAGCCTCGCGCTGACCGCGGCGGGGAAACGCCTGTGGGAGCACGCGCACCGCATCCTCAACCAGCTCGACGACGCGCTCGCGGAGGCATCGGCGGACGCCGCGCCGCGTCCGCTGCGGGCCGCCTTCGCCTGGGCGATGCTCGGCAAGCACACCGTGCCGTTGCTGCGGGCCTGGCGCGAGCGGTGGCCGGAGGTCCCGGTCGAGGTGCGGCGCGTCGACGATCCCGAAGGCGCGCTGCGGCGGGGCGAGGCGGACGTGGCGTTCCTGCGGAGCGAGCCCAGTGCGGAGTTCGCCCACTTCGCGTTGACGCGGGAACAGCGGATGGTCGCCGTCCCCGAGCAGCACCCGTTGGCGGACAAGGATGTCGTGTTCCTGGCCGACCTCGTCGACGAGCCGGTCGTGCTGTGCTCGACCGCGGCGACGTCCGGGGCCGAGCTGTGGCCGGAAACCGCGCGGCCGCACGTCTTCCAGGTTCCGGGTGTCTACGAGTGGCTGACCACGGTCGCCACCGGTGAGGCGGTCGGCGTGACCACCGAGGGCACCAGTCACAGCCATCCCCACCCCGGCGTCCACTACCTCGCGCTCGCCGACGCCGACCCGGTGACCGTTCACCTCGCCTGGCCGAGCGAGATCGTTCATCCCGCAACGAGCGAGTTCTGCGAGCTGGTCCGGCGACAGCTCACACCGTCCACGCGACAACCCCGTCCGGGCGGATGAGGGTCGGACCCTCGGCCGGCTTGAGTGCAAGATGTGCGCATGCACTCGATCAGCACGGTGGCTAAGGCGTTCGGCGTGCCGGTCTCCACGCTGCGCTACTACGACGATCTCGGCCTGCTCGCACCGGCGGAGCGCAGGGGGAACGTCCGGTACTACGGGCGCGCCGAGCTGGAGCGGCTGGCGTTGATCCAGCGGCTGCACCACCAGGGGCTGGTCAGCCTCGCCGACACCGCCGAGCTGCTGGGCGACGGGTCGCGCGGCCGCGAGGTGCTGACCACCGCCGCGGGCGCGATCGCCGACCGCATCGCCGAGCTGACCTCCGCCCACCGCCTGCTCGAACACCTGTTGACCTGTCCCAACGCCGACCCGGTCCGGGACTGCACGACCATGCGCGCGGAGCTGGATGAGATCATCGACGCAGCTCTGGCCGACCAGGAGACCTCGTGACACTGCCCGGATTCGACTCACTGCTCGTGGAACAGCCCTGGAGCGCCTCTCGGCACCTGTGGAGCACGCGCTACGAGTGTTCCGTGTACAGCGAACAGGGCGCCCTGCTGGCGACCGTCACCGAGCGCAAGAGGCTCCGACCGCTCCGGAAAGTCTTGCGTGCCACGGGTTTCTCCGGGCGCACGGTGTTCGATCTGGTTGTGGCGCAACAAGGGTTCCCGTTGCTGGCCATCCGGAAGGGCGTGGGGCGACCGCCGCTCGAAGTGACGCGACCGGACGGCGCGGCGCTCGGGTCGGTGCGGCAGGTCCGGCGTGGTGTCTACGCGTTGCTCGATCCGGCCGGGCAGCAGCTCTGCCTTTTGCACGAGGTCGTCACGTTCACCCCTGGCGCGATCGGCAAGCGGGACGGCCGCAGGGTGCGCCGCGATTCCCTTCGGCTGCAACCGAATCTTCCGGAGTCCGTTCGGTCTCTGGCGTTGGCCGCGTGCGTCGCGTATGACGTGGTGCGGGGAATCGGCACGAACCACACCAGCGGCGCGTTCGACTTCCCCACCGCCTGAGTCGACCCCGGGAGGCATTGATGCGCCGTGCGTTCGGCATCGCCCTGCTCTTGCTGATGGCAGCCATGCCCGGCGCCTCCGCCGAATCGCCGCACGGAGGGCAGGTGCGGACCGCGTCGGCCGCTTCGCCCGCACTCGGCGAGGACATCCGCTACACCGTCTACCTGCCGCGCGGCTACGACCGCGACACGGTGCGGCGCTTCCCGGTGCTGTACCTGCTGCACGGCCGGGGGGACACGATGACCGCGTGGACGCGGGTCAAGCCGGAGCTGGACCGCATGATCGCCCGCCGCGAGATCCCGCCGGTGCTCGCCGTCCTGCCGGACGCGCCCTGGAGCGGTCGGGGGAACTACTACGTCGACTCCGCCCACACCGGTGGCCGCCCGGTCGAGACCGCGCTGACCCGGGACCTTGTGTCCCATGTGGACAGTACATATAGGACGGTCCGGCAGCGCGACGCGCGCCTGGTCGGCGGCTACTCGATGGGCGGAGCAGGAGCGCTGCGCTACGCGCTGGCCCATCAGGACACGTTCGGCCACGCCCTGGTGCTCTCGCCCGCCGTCTACACGCCGCTGCCGCCCGCCGAGTCCTCCGCGCGGGAGTTCGGGGCGTACGGCTCGGGGGAGCGGCTCTTCGACGAGCAGGTCTACCGGAGGCTGAACTACCCGGCGCTGCTGCCCCTGCTGCGCAAGGAGATCCCGACGCGGCTCTACATCGCGGTCGGCGACGACGAGTGGCCCAACCCCGATCCGGCCGAGGCCCGGCACGACATCGACTTCGAATCCGCGGCGCTCTACAACTCCGCACGGCGCGGACCTGGGGTAACGGCGGAGTTGCGAATCAGCAACGGCGGCCACGACTGGAAGGTGTGGACGCCCGCCTTCGCGGACGCGTTGCGGCACTTCGCACCGAGTCTGCGGTCCTCCTGCGGCTGTTAGGCCGCCTCGGTTCGGCCAATGGGCCGTGCCGGTGACACGCATTGTGCACGCACGATCACGGAGCGCACCATGATCTTGCGTCGGCTTACCGACTGATAAGTAGGTGAGCCTCCCTTGGGCGGAGGGGGCACAACGATGTTCTTGACAAGGTGGAGGACCGGACGACTTCTGCTGGCGGTCATGGTGGCGACCGGGGTGCTGACGGGCGGGTCAGCCTCGGGAGCCGTTGCCGCACAACGAAATCCCGTGATCCTGGTGCACGGGTGGATGAGCAACTCGTGGTCGTTCCACGGGATGGTCGAGGTGCTGCGGGGGGCCGGGTACCCCGTCTACGCGATGGACCTGCCCGGCCAGGACAACCTGGTCAACGCGCACGCGGTGGCGAGCCTGGTCGACGAGGTCGCCGAGCGGCACGGCAGCAAGGTGCACCTGGTGGGGCACAGCATGGGCGGGCTGTCGACCAGGCATTATCTCAAGTTCCTGGGCGGCGTCGGCCAGGTGGGCCACTATGTGTCCATGGGCTCACCCCAGTACGGCAGCAGAGAGGCCTGCCTGCTCCCGGACCTGCTCGGCGGGCAGATGTGCTTCTCCAGCCGCTTCCTGGCCGAGCTCAACACCGGGGACGACACGCCGGGGTCGGTGCGCTACACGACGATCCGGAGCACGCTGGACGTCCCGGCCGAGGCCAACCGCCTCGACGGCGGTGCGTGCTTCCACGACATCCCCGATGTGCGGCACGCGGACGAGCCCTCGTCGCCGAAGTTCAGCGCGGCGGTCCTGATGACCATCGGTGGCATCTGCCCCGGTCGGTTCGTCGTGCTGCCACCATTGGGAGACAACGGAAACAGGAGGGGTACACGATGACCGATGCCGAGCGCCACGGCGGGATCTTCGGCGACTGGACCGCGGACGAGGCGGGGCTGCCCGCGTTCGAGTACACCCTGGACCAGCGCACCGATCCCCGTGCGGAATGGGACACGCGGCTGACCGGCCCGTCCCGGCTGCACTGGCACCAGCTCGGCAACGACCGGATCGTGGCGATCTCCACGAACGAGGGCTGGACCCAGCTCTACTCCCACGAACGCGGGCCGCGCTGGATCAACAAGCACCGCGAGGGCGACGGGGCCTTCGCGGGCGGGGTGTCCTACCTGCGCGACGACGAGACCGGCTCGGTGTGGTCGACGTTCCACGCCGACCTGCCCGAGGAAGCCGTGGTGCGCCGTGTGTTCGGTTGCGGCTACTACCGGATTGTCGTGCGGCACAACGACATCGAGCTGGACCGCATCGTGTTCGCGCCGTTCGGTGAAGGGCGGCTGCTCTGCTCCTACGTGGTCGTGCGCAACGTGGGCGAGACGACGCGGCGGCTGCGGCACGGCGAGTACTGGGACGTGTGGCTGCACAACCTCGACCTGGCCACGATGGGGCTCAACCCGGAGAAGGCCAGGGAGAAGACGTCGGCCCAGGCCTACAACGGCTACCGGGCGAACTGGGACGACTCGATCGGTGGCCTGCTGGCGCGGCATCCCAAGGGCAAGCTGTCCCACGAAATCCCTTTCCCCGTGGGAAGAACCGCGCGCACGCAGCCCGACGTGGTCTGCGTTCCGGTCGGGACGGCCGTCGACGGCTGGACGGTCGAGCGTGCCGCGGTTTTCGGCGAAGGCGGCCGTGCGTGTCCTGACGGGCTGGTCGATCCGGCCCGTCAGGCGCACCCCGGCGGGCATCGGCAGGACGTGGCGTTCCTGCTCACCACCGACTTCGAGTTGGCGCCCGGTGCCGAGCAGGTGCTCGGATTCGGTTATGGCGCAACGCCTCCGGTGGAGACCGCCGAGGAGGTGCACCGGCTCGGCGACGATCCGGCGGCGCTGTTCGAATCGACCACGCACGCCTGGCGCAGCGTGGTGCCGAAGGTGGATTTCGGACGCGAGGGCTGGGTTTCCCGGGAGCTCGCGTGGAGCGCGTACTACCTGCGCTCCGGCGCGACCTACCACCACGGCTTCCGCGCGCACACGTTGTCCCAGGGCGGGGCTTACCAGTACCTCGGCGGCTTCAACGCCGGACCGCGCAGCACCATGCAGAACGCGCTGTCGCAGGTGTGGCTCGCCCCGGAGATCGCCGCGGACGCGGCGCGTTTCACCATGTCGGAGACCACTCCGGAGGGCGAGATCGCCTACGCGGAGGTGGGCTCGGGGTCGTGGGAGCACATGCTGTGGTGCCCCTCCGACAACGACATGTGGCTGCTGTGGCTGATCTCCGAGTACGTGCTGGCCACCAGGGACCGGGCGTTCCTGCGGCAGTCCGTGTCGTACTGGCCCGCGCCGTACACGCGGCCGGAACCGGTGTGGGAGCACTGCCTGCGCGCGGTCCACCACCTGCTCAACGACGTCGGGGTCGGCGAACACGGGCTGATCAAGATCAGGCTCGGCGACTGGAACGACATGGTGGTCAGCGAGTCCGGTGTGCCGATCGACCAGGTCTGGGAGGAAGGCGAGAGCACGCTCAACACCGCGATGGCCGTGCACGTGCTGCGGCGCTTCGCCGAGCTGGCCGAGTTCGCGGGGGAGCCCGCTGCGGCCGAGGACGCGCGCGCTCGCGCGGAGGGCTTCGCCGACGCGGTGCGCGCGTGCTGGCGCGGACGGCACCTCAACCGCGGCTGGACCTCCACCGCGACCGAGGTCGGCCACAGCGACCTCTTCCTGGAACCGCAGCCGTGGGCGCTGATCACCGGCCTGCTCGACGCCGAGCAGCGGGCCACCCTGGTCGAGGAGATCGACACCAGGTGCGCGGACCCGTTGGCGGCGCGGGTGTTCGCCGACGGCGGGGAGGGGCGGACGCCCACGGTCGGCGGCGGCCAGTGGTACGCGATCAACTCCACCCTGGCCTGGGGTCTGTCCACAGTGGACCGGGAGCGGGGCTGGCGGGAGTTCCTGTCCAACACCCTCGCCCACCACGCCGAGACCTACCCGGAGACCTGGTTCGGCGTGTGGTCCGGCCCGGACAGCTACCTGCCGTCCAACGCCGACCGGCCGGGTGAGACCTGGTCCTCGCCGCTCGGGTTCTCGATGCAGGCGTGGCCGGTGCAGATCCTGTTCGCCCACTCCGAGCCGCTGAACGCCGCGCTGTGGCTGGCCGGGATCGAGCCGACCGCGCGGGGCCTGCGGATCGCGCCGCTGCTGCCCTTCGAGGGCTGGAGCTGGGACGGCGGCCTGCTCGCGATCTCCTACGCCGCCGACTCCGTGCGCGGCGAGCTCGGTGCGCTGGCGGCCGAGGTCGTCGAGATCGAGGTGGCGCTGCCGACCGCCCTGCGCGAGGGCTCCTTGACGGTGACCGTCAACGGTGTGAAGACGACAGCCCGCCAGTCCGGCGACACGGTCAGCTTCCGCCTCCCCGTGGGTCCCGGCCGCCGCACCCCCTTCGAGATCAGCTAGCCGCGCCCCGCCACCCTCATCCCGCGCTGAGGCCGCCAAAGAGCCCGTTTCGTACTCTTGCCGGGATTTGGGAGCGCTCTTTTTCCCGTTAAGAGTACGAAACGGGAGATCTCTAGGTTGAGGCCGCCTCGCGTTGGGTGTGGGGGCGGTTGGGGCGCATGGGGTCAGTTTACGTGGTGCGCGGGGCGCGGCTAATCGGTGCAGGGACAGGCGCAGCCCGGCGTGACGAGGTTGGCGGCCTCGGGGAGCGCGGGGTCGGGGTGCGCCTGCTGCCAGTCGTGGTGGCCGCGCATCCAGGAGCCGAGGCCGGTCACGTAGCGCTCCACCGCGTCGATCTCCGACTTGTCCAGCTCCAGGCCCGCCATCATCTCCGGCAGGTCCTCGCGGACGTGCTCGAAGGCCCGGATGTCCTCGCGGACCCGTTCGACGGTCTCCCGGTCATCGGCGCCGGAGGCCGACCACGCGGTCACCCGGCTGGTGATCCACCGCAGGCTGCGCAGCTGCGGGCTGTCGTGCGCGGTGAGCGGGAGTTCGCAGTCCAGCAACGACTCCAGCAGCACGGGCACCAGCTCGAAGTCGAGCCGCCCGCCGTGCAGGTGCGACACGGCGGAGGCGGTGAACGAGCGCGTGGCGCGAACGTCCCAGTCCCTCGTCATGCCCTCGCGCAGCTCCGACCAGAGCCCCGCCCACACGCACACGCCGTGGCTCGTGCCGCGCACGGCCCCCGCGGTGTGGCACGCCTCGACCAGGTCCTTGACGTGGTCGGCGGCCAGGCGCGGCTCGGTGGCGGCCAGGCGCGGCAGCTGGTCGCGCCAGACGAAGGCCCAGCCGAAGACGCGCATGGCCAGGTCGAGCCGGTCCGGCGCGGCGGCGGGCACGGCGCGCGCGGCCAGGGCCGGGATGTCGGCGTCGTCGTAGTCCCGGTACCAGGACTCGGCAGGGGGGAGCAGGCCGATCGACCTCGCCCACCCCGGGTGGTCCTCCGAGACGGTGCTGCTGTGCGGGTTGACGGTCAGGTCGAAGGGGAGGGGGAAGTCAAGGGAAGTGAGCATGGCGCTGCCGTTCTCGTGGTGAGCCGGGCGGAGTCCGCCGACCACCATCCCGCGTTCGCCACGCACCGCGAAAGCGGCCAATGAGGGGGTCTCAGCGCTGGTGGCGGCTGATGTTGCGCTCCAGCAGGGCGAAGGAGTCGGCGACCGTGATCGACTCCTCGGGCAGCCTGCCGTCGGAGTCGCGCAGGCGCGCCAGCTCGGCGTCGATCGCGCTGTGCGCCGCGAACAGGCACGGAGTGCTGTAGATCGCCACGTCCACGCCGACCTCGGCGAGTTCGGTCAGCGACAGCGCGGGCGAGCGACCACCGGCGATCTGGTTGAACAGCAACGGTTTCCCGCCGAGCACGGACTTGATCTCGCGCATCAGCCGCACGCTGGTCACGCCGTCCACCAGCACCACGTCGGCGTCGGTGGCGGCGAAGGCGGCCGCGCGGCGCAGGATCTCGTCCTCCTCCGTGGCGTCGGTGCGGGCGACCACCACCAGGTCGGTCCGCGTGCGCAGCACCAGCTCCAGCTTCTCCAGGTACTGCTCCAGCGGGAGGATCTGCTTGTCCGCGGCCTGCCCGCACCGGCGCGGCCGCCGCTGGTCCTCCAGGATCACCCCGGAGGCGCCGAGCAGTTCGAGGTTGCCGATCACGTGGCAGGCGACCTCCGGGTCCACGTACCCGTCGTCGATGTCGACGAGCAGGTGCTTGTCCGGGAAGGCCAGCCGTAACCGCTGGACGAAGGCCACCATGTCCGGCCAGGCGATGTAGCCGATGTCCGGCAGCCCGTAGTACGACGCGGCGAACCCGAAACCGGAGACGAAGAACCCGTCGTAGTGCCGCGCGGCGATGGAGGCGGAGAGCATGTCGAAGACGCCGATCAGCGGGGTGACCCCGGCCGAACGCACCTCGTCGCGCAGCGCGGACCCGTAGCGAGGAGAAGGCATCTCCCGAACCTACGAACGCCCGCCGGGCGGCGTCGAGATGTCGAAGGTATGGATCAAGATCACCAAATGGCTACTTGCGCTCCTCCAGGAACCGCTCGGCCAGCCGCTTCGGCGCGCGGTCCAGCCACGCCTCGGTCAGCAGTTCCTCCAGCGCGGCGGCGTCCACCCGGTCCAGCCGCACGAGCACCGAGGGGTAGCCGTCGAAGTGCGGCGTGGTGAAGCACGGACCGCCGGTCTCGGCGAGCAGGGCCTCCTTGGCACCGAGGTCCGGCACCCGCACCCCGAGGACCGGCCCGGTCGGCGCGGAGTCCCCGAGCGCCTCCAGGTCGGCCCGGCGCAGCGGCCGTTCCCAGGCGAACGCCTTGTCCTTCACCCGCCACGCGGGCGCGCTGTCGTAGGTGGGGCGCTCGGTCGTCTCCGGGAGCGCGAGTGCGATGCGGCGGACGTCGTCCCAGGTGGCCATGGCCAAGCGTAACGCGGACGCGGCTCCTGGCGCGGCAGCGCGAAGTGCTCGGCGATGGTCCTGGCGGCGGGCTCGGGCGCGACGGTGGCAGCACCGCGCCCCGTAGTCGATCCGGTTTCCGCGGGTTGACTAGGATCGGAGTTCTTGCCAGGTGTCGAGTGACACACAACGAAACACGACAAGCGATCGGTATTACCGAGTGTGAGCCGCTTCAACCGCTTTCTGCCCGCCCTGGTCTACCTGCCGCTCGCCGTGTTCGTCTACCTCCACCTGTGGCGCAGCCCGGCGAACAACTACCTGACCTACAGCGGCCAGGACCAGAACATGTTCGAGTGGTTCTTCGCCTCGGCGGCGAAGGCGGTGACCGACTTCGGCAACCCGCTGCACTCGGAGCTGCAGAACTACCCGCTCGGCGTGAACATGATGGCGAACACCGCCGTGCTCGGCATCGGTATCCCGCTCGCCCCGATCACGTTGCTGTTCGGCCCGACCGTCACCTGGACGGTGGTGCTCACCGGCGGGCTCGCGGGCACGGCCTGGGCCTGGTGCCACGTGATGACGAAGGAGTTCGGGTACTCGCGGGCGGGGGCGCTGATCGGCGGCGGGTTCTGCGGCTTCGCGCCCTCGGTGATCTCGCACGGCAACGGGCACCCGAACTTCGTCGCACTGTTCGTGCTGCCGTTCATCGTCGCCCGCGCGCTGCGCATCGCCAGCGGAACGCGGCCGGTGCGCGACGGGGTGATCCTCGGGCTGCTGGTGACCTACCAGATCTTCATCGGCGAGGAACCGTTGCTGCTGTGCATGGTCACGCTCGGCATCGCCCTGCTGGTGCACGCCGCGGTCCGGCCCGCCGAGGTCCGCCCGATGCTCGTGCCGCTGGCGAAGGGCTTCGGCGTCGCGGCCGGACTGTCCATTGTGGTCTGCGCGGTCCCGTTGTGGTGGCAGTTCTTCGGGCCGCAGAGCTACGCCTCACTGCGGCACGGCGGAGGCAACGACGTCGCCGCGCTCACCGCGTTCGCGACGCAGACCTTCGCGGGCAACAAGGTGGACGCGGCCGCGCTGTCGATGAACCGCACGGAGGAGAACGCGTTCTTCGGCTGGCCGCTCGTCGTCTTCGTCGTCGTGCTGGCGATCGTCCTGTGGCGGGTGACGACGGCTCGGACGCTCGCGATCACCACGGCCGTGATGGCCCTGCTGTCCTTCGGCGCCGTCGTGGTCGTCCACGGCACGGAGACGGTGCCGGGACCGTGGGCGCTGCTCGGCGGGCTGCCGCTGTTCGAGTCCGTGCTCCCGTCGCGGTTCGCGATGGCCTGCGTGCCGCTGATCGGGCTCCTGCTCGCGCTCGGCACGGACCTGCTGGCCGGAGCGGGCAGGCACCGCGTCCTGTGGTTCGGCACGATCGCCGCGGTGCTGCTGCCCCTGGCACCGACCCCGCTGCACACGATGGGCCGCCCCAACCCGCCGCAGTTCTTCGCCCAGGGGACCTGGCGGGACTACGTCGACGACGGCACGGTCGTCGTGGTCCCGCTGCCCGATCCGGGAGACGCCCGCGCGTTGTCGTGGCAGGCGAAGACCGGCATGGATTTCCGGCTCGCGGAAGGGTATTTCGTCGGGCCCATCGGACCGGAGCGCTTCGGTACCTACGGCGCGGTGCGCAGGCCGACGTCGGAGTTGCTGGCCAAGGTGCGCGACAGCGACGAACAGGTGGCGATCACCGAGGCTGATCGGCAGAACATGGTGCGGGACCTGCGGTACTGGGCGGCCGACGTGGTGGTGCTGGCTCCGGAGGAGCGGAGCGGGCGCGTGGGCAACGTCGTCGCCGAGTTGCTGGGGCGGAACTCGGTGTACGTGGGCGGCGTGTGGATCTGGGACGTGCGGACGCTCGTCCCGGCGTGACGCAGATCTCTTCCCGCGCTGAATCCTTCGACGCGCTCGCCGCCTCTTGTAGGGGCCGGGACACGCCCGGCGCAGGAGGAGGTCGCGGGACGTGGCGGAAGCCGGTTGGCCCCGGGAGCCGTTGATCGCCGCCGCCCAGGGCGGGGACCCGGTCGCGATCGCGGCCCTCGTGTCGGGTTCGCACCCGCACGTGCGGCGCTTCGCGCGTTCGCTGTGCGCCTCGCCGGAGGACGCGGAGGACTCCGCGCAGGAAGCGCTGATCATCCTGTACCGCAACATCGGGACGCTGCGGGCTTCCGGTGCCCTCGCGTCCTGGATGTTCCGGATCGTGCGCAACCTGTGCCTGCGCCAGGCCGCCCGTGCGTGGCGCGGCGACGACCTGGCCCGTCCGGGTTCCGTCGTCTCGGCCGAGGATGACGTGATGCAGCGGCTGGAGGCCCGACGGGTCGCCGCGGCGATCGCCGAGCTCCCCGCCGACCAGCGCCGCGTCCTGATCATGCGGGACATCCAGGGCTATCCGGGCCGGGTGGTCGCCGATGAGCTCGGCCTGAGCGTGCCCGCGATGAAGTCCCGGCTGCACCGGGCCCGCGCGACGGTCCGCCTCCTGCTCGACACCTCGCAAGGAGAACCTGATGCTTGAGATCGGCTCCACCGCTCCCGACATCGAGCTGGAGGACACCGCCGGGCGCGCCGTCCGCCTCGCCGACTACCGGGGCAGCGACAACGTGCTGCTCTACTTCATGCGCTCGACCAGCTGCGCCATCTGCGGCAGCCACGTCAAGGACCTCGCCCGGCACGCCGCGGAGCTGACCGCCGCCGGGGTGCGCGTCCTGATCGCCGTCCCCGAGGGACGATCCGAGGCCGCGGCCTGGAAGGCCAAGCGCGGCCTGCCGTTCCAGGTGGTCACCGGCCAGAGCGGCACCCCGCACGAGGCCGTCGGGCTGATGAGGAAGGTCTTCGGCTCGATGCAGCAGTCCGGCAGCCTGCTGATCGACCGGGACGGCGTCGTCCGCCACGCCCACGGGGCGACCGTGCCCGTCAACAGCTACGACAAGAAGGGGATCACCAAAGCCGTCACGGAGCTGCCCGCCGGGGCCTGATACTGGGCTGATGCGCAACGAGCTGTCGGGGCCGGTCGCGGGCCACAGCGTGCAGGCGGGGTCGATCCACGGTGACGTGCACTTCCACCGCGTCCCCGCTGAGCCTGTGGTGCCGTGGGCCGGACGGGCACCTGCACGCGAACCTGCGCGGCTTCGATGCCAAGACCGCGTTGTACCGCAGCCTGGTGGCACGCCGGTCGGTGCTCGTGGTCCTCGACAACGCGCGTGACGCCGAGCAGGTCCGGCCTTTGCTGCCCGGTGGCTCCGGTTGCCTGACCCTGATCACCAGCCGGGAGCGGCTGACCGGTCTCGCGGCGCACGACTGGTGGAGGTCGGGCTGCTCGCCGACGCTGGCGCTGTCTGTCGTCGCCGCCCGCGCGGTGGAGCGACCGACGTTCTCGTTGCGGGATCTGGTCGCACAGCTCGACGAGGAGGCGCGACGCCTGGACGCGTTCGAGGACGGTGAGCTGCGCGCGGTGCTGTCCTGGTCCTATCGCGCGCTGAAGCCGCAGGCCGCGCGCCTGTTTCGCTTGCTGGGCAACCATCCTGGGCCGGACATCGGAGTACTCGCCGCTGCCAGCCTGGCGGCGACGGCGGTGCCGGGAGCCCGCGCCATCCTCGCCGAGTTGTCTCGCGCGGGACTGTTGCAGGAATGGCGCCCCCGCCTCCCGCGCTGCGTGACGCGCTTTCCTGCGCAGGCGAGGGCATCGGGAAGATCGGGTGTTCGTGCACCGGAAGGCGGTCGCTGCCGCTGTCGAGTCCGGGAATCGCCAGGAGGAGGCCCGTTCCGGGCGGTTGCTCGGGCACGCCTACCGCAAGATGAGCGATCCACGCACCGCGATCGGCGAGCTGACCCTGGCGTTGGAGATCTTTCGGCAGCTCGGCGACCGTGAGGGCGAGATCCTGTCCCGCCTCGCCATCGGCCGCGTTCACGAGGTGCACCGGCAGTACCCGGAAGCCCTCGCGCACGCGCGCAGTGCCTTCGCTCTCTTGGACCCCGCGACCGGTCGGCCCGCGCGTGCGGACGCCCTCAACGCGCTGGGCTGGTTCACCGCCCTGTGGCTCGTCCGAAACCGCCCACGGTCACTGCGTCGCAGCTCTTTCGCTGTACCGGGAGCTTGGTTTCCTTGAGGGGCAAGCGGATGCGCTGCTCGGTGTCGGATATGCCGCCCACCGCCTCGGCCGCACCGAGGAGGCGATCGCGCACTACGCGGAGTCGTTGCGGTTGGACCAGGAACTGGGCGACCTGTACTACGAGGCGTTCGCACGGGAGTACTTGGGCGATGCCCACCATTCTCTGGGACATCAAGCCGATGCCGCGCAAGAATGGCAGAACGCCTGTGCGATCTACGCGTCACTCGGCCACCCCGACGCATCGCGTGTTCAGCAGAAGGCGTGTCTTACCGCTAGAAGGGGGCGGGTTCGTCGATCTGCACCGGTTCCGCGATGGGCTCGGCTTCGGTTTCGGCGGTCTTCCCGTTCGGTGTCGTCCACACGTGCCGCCCGTCCGGGAGGTTCTCGCACTTCCAGTTGGATTCGTGCTTCATGCGGTGGTGGCGCCTGCATTTGGGGCGGAGGTTGGTGATGGTGGTGTTGGTGCCGTTGAAGGGGCAGCAGTGATCGAGGTCGCAGCGGTGTGCGGGCCTGTTGCAGCCGATGGCGGTGCAGGTGGGGTAGCGGGCGTGGATCAGCTCTCGTTGTTTGGCTGAGGGCCGGTAGGTGGTCACGTCCTCGGCGATCCCGGTGACCGGGTCGGTGAGGATGCGTTTCCAGATCCCGTTCGCCGCCACGTCACGGGCGATCTTGGCGGGCAACGGTCCGTATCCGTGCAGGATGGCGGGCTCGTTGCTCAGGCCGAGGAAGGAACCCATCGGCATGGTCAAGTAGACGGTCACCTGGCCTTGCGGGGCATTGGTTTCCTTACCCATCAACAGATCCATGGTGACGTCGGCCCGCTTCTGGTCCAAGGTGCGGTGATCCTTGGGCAGGGCTTTGGCGATGCGGTCGATGCGGTCGTAGATCAGGGATGCCTGCAGGGCGGGGAAGAACATCCGCAGCAGGCACATGCCGTCGTCTTGGGGGATCTTCTCCACCAACCTCTGCTTGCGCTTCTCCTTATGGCGGCGTTCGGCAGCCTCGGGATCGAGCTTGTCGATGAACCGCACCGCATGCTTGCGAGTCGCGGTGTAGTTGTGCGTTTCGGCGAAGGCGAGGAAGTCCTGCTCGGCGATCGCTGCGTGCACCGCCGACAGGGTGGAGAGGAGGTCGACGATCATCAATGCTTTGCCCTCGTCGACGCGGCCTTCGGCCAGCGCCCGCAACACCACCGGGCGACCAGTCAAATCCTCTGCGCGTTGCAACAGCCGGGCGGCCTTCGTCTTCGAGACCGCCAACAAGCGCATGAGGATTTCCTCGGCGAACTCACGATCACATAGTTCAAGCTGAGCGACATACTCCATCAGCACGACCGCGAAGTCCGCCGAGGCTTTCCCCATCGCCGTGAAGTAGACCATCAGTTTATGGTCGGAATCTACAGGGAACATGTCCCTATTCTATCGCACAATAATAGTGGATCATGGCTCTAAAGGATGAATTGCCAGGCGCCCGAAAAGCCCGAAAACGCAACCCCAGCGAAAAGGTGAGGGCGGGCTGGGAATCGGGGTCGGCTTTACCTGGGGTGCGCGTGCCATACGCTTATCGCGAGGGCCGGGGTTTCATCCCGTGCCCCCGGGAGGCCCAAGGGC
Organism: Allokutzneria sp. A3M-2-11 16; assembly: GCF_024213555.1. Lineage (GTDB taxonomy): Bacteria > Actinomycetota > Actinomycetes > Mycobacteriales > Pseudonocardiaceae > Allokutzneria. The sequence continues at coordinate 108,656 of NZ_JANAVO010000006.1, forward strand.
GCGCGCAAGGGGCCCCCAGGTCAAGCCGACCCCCAGGCTGGTGCTGGCGCAAGCTGGAAGCCCAGCCACACAAGCTGGAAACCCAGCGAAGCCCAAAACCCCAAGCAGGAGCTTCGGCCCGGAGCGAACAGTGGCTGGAGACACGCTTGCCGCCCGCCGACCTGTCAACGAGGCTGACGTGATCAGAGCCTGAGGGGAAACACCGTGCAGCGCAGGATCGCATTCGCATCGTTCGCCGGGACGACGATCGAATTTTATGATTTCTTTGTTTACGGCACGGCGGCGGCGCTGGTGTTCCCGTCGTTGTTCTTCCCGGCGCTGGGGGCGACGGCGGGGACGGTGGCGGCGTTCGCCTCGTTCGCGGTGGCCTTCGTGGCGAGGCCGCTGGGGGCGGCGTTGTTCGGCCACCTCGGGGATCGGTTGGGGCGCAAGCGGACCCTGACCTACACGTTGCTGCTGATGGGCCTGTCGACGGTGGGTGTCGGGCTGTTGCCGGGCGCGGCGTCGATCGGGGTGGCGGCGCCGGTGATCCTGGTCGTTCTCCGCTTCCTGCAAGGGATCGCGGTGGGCGGCGAGTGGGGTGGCGCGGCGTTGCTGGCGGTCGAGCACTCCGAGCCGGGCAGCCGGGGGCGCTCGGGGATGTACCCGCAGCTGGGGCCGGGGACGGCGTTCTTCCTGACCAGCGTGACGTTCCTGGTCAGCGGGCTGACGATGAGCCGGGAGTCCTTCCTCGCCTGGGGCTGGCGGATTCCGTTCCTGCTGAGCGTGGTGCTGATCGCAGTCGGGCTCTACGTGCGGCTGCGGATCGAGGAGACGCCGGTGTTCCGCGCGGCGGCACCGACGCGCAGTCTGCCGTTGCGGGCGGCGTTCGCGGCGCACGCGCGGCACATCCTGCTCGGCGGGGGAGCGCTGAGCGCGGCCTTCAGCCTGAACTACATCGGCACGGTCTACCTGACGAGCTACGGCACCACGGTGCTGCGCCTCTCGCAGCCGACGATGCTGCTGCTCGGGGTGATCGGCGGGGTCGTGCTGGTGGCGGCGACCGCTGCCGGGGCGCTGTACTCCGACCGGATCGGGCGGCGGCGGGTGATCCTCGGTGGGAACGTCGCTGCGGTGGTGTGCGGGCTGGTGGTGTTCCCGATCATCGACAGCGGTTCGGTGGTGCTCGTCGGGGTCGGCCTGTGCCTGCTGCTGGTGATCGGCGGTGGAGTGCTGGGGCCCGCGGCGGCGTACATGGCCGAGCTGTTCGAGACCGGGCACCGGTACACGGCGGTCGGGTTGAGCTACAACCTCGCGACGGTGCTCGGCGGGGCGGTTCCCCCGTTGGTGGCGACCGCGTTGCAGGCGGCCTACGGCAGCATCGCGGTGGGGGTGCTCCTGTCGGCGTACGGGGTGCTGTCCGTGGTGTGCGGGCTCGCGCTGCCGGAGACCCGGGACCGGTCGCTGCGAGGGGAATAGCGGTGATCTTCGTGGCGTTGCACCCGGGGCAGAAGCCTCGATGTTAGGAGCGATGCCATGCCGTTGACCGGCGAGTACGAGCCCAGCCCCACCGAGTGGGTGCGCAAGCAGGTCGAGCAGTACGAGGGCTCGGGCGGCACCGAGGGCACGACGATGCGCGGGCTCCCGGTGATCATTCTGACCACGAAGGGCAACAAGTCCGGCAAGCTCCGCAAGACCCCGCTGATGCGCGTCGAGCACGACGGCTCCTACGCGGCGGTGGCCTCGCTCGGCGGTGCGCCGAAGCACCCGGTCTGGTACTACAACGTGCTCACCGAGCCGAACGTGGAGCTGCGGGACGGCACCCGCGTCGGCGACTACGTGGCGCGCGAGGTGACCGGGGACGAGAAAGCGCGCTGGTGGGAGCGCGCGGTCGCGGCCTTCCCCGACTACGCCGACTACCAGGACAAGACCAACCGGGAGATCCCGGTCTTCGTGCTCGACCCAGCCTGACGACGGCCTGACGACGGCCCGGTGGCGGTTGGTTCACGGCGGCGCGTCACCGATTCACGGGGCGTGACCGGCCGGGGGAGCGGCGCTAGCTTCGGACTCCCCCGGCCGCCAAGGAGAAGTCGTGACCGCCCAGCAGGACGTCGGCGCCCAGCCGCGCGAGCGAACCCGGGTGCCGATCGCCGAGCTGCGCGGGAGCGACTCCCCCAGGCACGGCGGGGTGGACGAGGAGTTCGCGCGCCGCGTCGCCGAGCAGCCCGATCCGCTCCCGCCGATCCTGGTCTGCCGCTCCACCATGGCCGTGCTCGACGGCAGGCACCGGCTGCGCGCCGCGGAGCTGCGCGGTGAGGACAGCGTCGAGGTGGAGCTCTTCCACGGCGACCCGGACTCGGGTTTCCTGCTCGCCGTCCGCCGCAACACACTGTCCACAGTGGACCGCAAGGCGGCGGCGGTGCGGCTGGTCAGCACCTACCCGGAGTGGTCGGACCGGCGGATCGCCGCCGCGGCCGGGCTCTCCCCGAAGACCATCGCCGCGGCGCGGGCCGCCGCGCCCGTGCCCCGGCCCGGCAGCCGGATGGGCCTGGACGGCCGGGTCCGCCCGCTCGACCGGGTCACCGGCAGGCTCCGCGCGGCCGAACTGCTGGCCAGCGCGCCCGGCTCGTCCCTGCGCGAGGTGGCGGCGGCCGCCGGGATCAGCATCGGCACCGCCAAGGACGTGCGGGAGCGGGTCCGGCTCGGCCAGAACCCGGTCGGCCCCCGGCACCGCGAGGAGGAGCCCGCCGCGGTCCAGGGCTTCACCGACTCCCTCGACCTGCTGAACAACCTGCGCCGCGATCCGTCATTGCGCTGCTCGGAGGTGGGCCGGGGCGTGCTGCGGCTGCTCGGCGCGCACTTCCTGGACCGCCGCGAGTGGGAGCGCTTCGCCGAGGCGGTGCCGCGGCACTGCGCCAGGGGCATGGCCCAGATCGCCCGGCAGTGCGCGGAGGCGTGGAACGACTTCGCCGACCAGGTCGAGCGCCGGGCGGCTAGGGAGCGGCGGTGAGCCGGTCCAGCAGCAGGGCCAGCGGCGGCCAGGTGCGGCGGCCCCGGCGGATCACCGCGTAGGAGCGCAGCCGCACCTCGGGTTCGGTGAGCGGGACGAGCCGGACACCGAGCCGGTGCGGGCGCTCGGCGGGCAGCAGGCCGACCCCGAGCCCGGCGACGATCAGCTCCTCCACCAGGTCCAGGTTGTCCGCCTTGTGCCGCACCACGGGACCGGAGCCCGCGAGCGAGGTGAGCACGCGCACCACGTCCTCGTCGGCGCGGTTGCGGGAGTTGCCGATCAGGTCGTGCTCGCGGAACGCCTCGAAGACCGCGAGCGAGTTCCCGGACACCCCGGCGGCCAGGTGCTCGGGGACGCCGAGGCCCCACGACGCCGTCCACAGTGGGATCGACTCCAGCGAGGCGTCCAGTGGTGCGGGCGCGAGGTTGTAGTCGTAGACCATCGCCAGGTCGATCTCGTCGGCCGCGAGCAGCGCGACGGCCTCGGCGGGCTCGTGCTCGTGCATGATCAACCGAACGCCGGGGTGGTCCTCGGCGAACTCCAGCACCAGCGGCAGCAGGGACCGGATGACCGCGGTCGCGAAGCCCGCCGTCCGCACGGTGCCAACGGGGTCGGTGCTGGGGTGCAGGTCGGCGCGCGCGCGGTCTCCACCGCGGCCAGGATCGTCACCGCGTGCTCGGCGAGCCGCCGCCCGGCGGGGGTCAGCCGGACCCTCCTGCCGTCCGGTTCCAGCAACCGCGCCCCGGCCTCGCGGGCCAGCACGGCGATCTGTTGGGAGACAGTCGACGTCGTGGTGCCGAGCGTGTCGGCGACCGCGCGCATCGACCCCAGCCGGGACAGTTCGAGCAGCAGCTGCAGCCGTCTGGTCTCCACCCCGTGCATTGTCCATAATCAGTGAATGGTTCGTCCACCTTTACGTGGTGGACGTGAACGGTTCTGGTTTCGTCTACTGACCGCATGACCTCTTTCTCGACTCGTTCCGGTGCCGCGATGGCGCTGGTGGCGATGCTCTGCGTGCAGCTGGGGCTGGCCCTGTCGGTGGGCCTGTTCGACCGGATCGGCCCGGACGGCGCCGCCTGGTTGCGGCTGGCCTGGGCGGGCGTGCTGCTGCTGGTCCTGGTCCGGCCGCGGCCGTCGAGCTTCAGCAGGCCCGCGCTGCTGGCGGGCATCGCCCTCGGCGCCGCGACGGCGGGGATGACCATGCTGTTCATGGCGGCGGTCGCGCGCATCCCGCTCGGCACCGCGAGCGCGCTGGAGTTCATCGGCCCGCTCGGAGTGGCCCTGGTCAGGGGGCGCGGTGGGCACAAGGCGTGGCCCGCGCTCGCCGCCGTGGGCGTGCTGTTGCTGACCGAGCCGTGGCACGGCGGAACGGACCTGGTCGGCGTCGCGTGCGCGCTCGGCGCGGCGGCCTGCTGGGCGGCCTACATCCTGCTCACGCAGAAGGTGGGGGACGAGGTCGCGGGAGTGCGCGGCCTGGCGATCTCGATGCCGACGGCCGCGGTGGTCGCGACGCTGTTCGGAGGACCTTCCTCGGTGGGGCTGCTGACCTGGGACCTGGTGTTCATCGGGCTGGGGCTGGCGTTGCTGCTGCCGGTGATCCCGTTCAGCCTGGAGATGCTCGCGTTGCGCAGGCTGAACACGTCGGCGTTCGGCACGCTGATGAGCCTTGAGCCGGTCATCGCGCTGGTCACCGGATTCGTTGTGCTGCACCAGGTTCCGAGCCTCACCGCGCTGGCCGGGGTCGGCTTCGTCGTCGTCGCGTGCATCGGTGCGGAGCGCACGGGCGATCGCGCTCCGGCGGTGGTGTGAGGGGTCGCGGCCGGGGTAACCGCCAGGCGTGGACAGTGTCGTTGTGCTCGGCCAGATAGCCCGTGACCTGGTGCTCACCCTGGACGGCCTGCCGGAGCCGGGGAGCGGGGCGCCCGTGACCTCGCGGCGGGAACTGCTCGGCGGGAAGGGCGCCAACCAGGCGGTCGCGCTCGCGCAGCTCGGCGCGGAGGTCGCCCTGGTCGGCGCGGTCGGTGCGGACGAGGTCGGCGAAGACCTGCTGCGCCAAGCCATCGCGGACGGCATCGACGTGTCGGCGGTCGTGCGGCGCGGCGAGGACAGCGCGCTGATCGTCGACGTCCTCGAACCGGACAACAGGTGGCGCTACTTGGAGCACATTCCGCGGGAAACCCTTGTGGCGGAAGAAGATGTGCTCGCGGCGGAGAAGTTGATCTACGATGCGGGAACCGTGCTCGTGCAGTTGCAGCAGCCCGTCGCGACGTGCCTGACGGCGGCTCGGCTGGCGCGGACGGCCGGAGTGCGCGTGGTGCTGGACGGCGCACCACCGACGACCGGGACGCACGGGGCGGAACTGGTCGAGGAAGCGCACGTGATCCGTGCTGATGCCCGTGAAGCGGAGCAGTTGACGGGTTCGCGCCTCGACGACACCGACACCGCGTTCGCCGCCGCGCGAGAGGTGCTGCGGCGAGGGCCGGAACTGGTGGTCCTGGAGGTCTCCGGCCAGGGAAATATGTTTGCCACCAACGAGGACGAGTTTTTCGTGCCGTTGGCGGACGCGCCCGTCGTGGACACCACCGGCGCCGGGGACGCGTTGATCGCGGCGCTCGTGGTCGGCCTGCACCGCGGCGATCCGTTGCCGGAGATCGCCGCCGCCTCGGTGGCCGCCGCCGGGAAGACGGCGGGCCACCCCGGCGGGCGCCCTTCGCTGGCTAGTCGACGGTGAGGACGATCTTGCCGCGGGTGCGCCCCTCCTGGTTGAGCTGCCACGCCCGCGCGGCCTCGGCCAGCGGCAGCGCCTGGTCCACGTGCACGGTCAGCTTCCCGGAGTCGGCCAGGTCGGCCAGTTCGGCGAGACCCGCGCTGTCCGGCCGCACCCACACGTAGTTGCCGCCCTTCGCGAGGACCTGAGCGTCCACAATGGACGCGATGCGGTCCGCCCGCCGCACCAGGGGCAGTGACTCCTCGACCGCGTCCCCGCCGACGAGGTCCAGCACCGCGTCGACCCCGTCCGGGGCGAGTTCGCGGACCCGCTCGACCAGCCCGGCGCCGTAGGTGACCGGCTCGGCGCCGAGCTCGCGGAGGAAGCCGTGGTTGCGCTCGCTCGCGGTGCCGATGACCCTGACGCCCCAGGCGAGCGCGATCTGGGTGGCCAGCGAGCCCACCCCGCCCGCCGCCGCGTGCACGAGCACGGTCTCGCCCGGCCGCACGTCGACGCGGCGCAACGACTGGTGCGCGGTCAGCCCGGCCAGCGGCACCCCGGCCGCCTGCTCCCACGACAGCGCCGAAGGCTTGCGGGCCAGCATCCGCACGTGCGCGGACACGAACTCCGCGTAGGCCCCGAGGTGCACCTCGTCCTTGCGCACGTACCCGAAGACCTCGTCGCCCACCGAGAACTCCCCGGCGTCCAGGCCGACCCGCTCGACGACCCCGGCCACGTCCCACCCCGGGACCACCGGGAACCGCGTCTCCATGAGCCCGTCCAGCGCCCCGGCCGCCAGCTTCCAGTCCACCGGGTTGACCCCGGCCGCCCGGACCCGGACCAGGACCTCACCGGGAGCGACCTTCGGCTCGGGCAGCTCGGCGAGCCGCAGTTGGTCGGGACCGCCGTACTCGGGCAACACGATCGCTCTCATACCGGGTGGAACAGGGGGGCGGCCCGCCTGGTTCCCGGGCCTCAGCCGCGGCGGTAGGCGGTCAGCTGCGCGCGCTCGTCCACGTGGCGCGTCGGCACGCCCAGGAAGATGTCCTTTGTGGACACCGGGCCGAACGCCAGGTTCAGCGTGTCCAGGCTGTAGTACCAGGGACCGCGCCCGGAGTACCTGGCCTGCCGGTAGGTGATCTGCCACCGCACCCACTCGCCGGGGCGCAGCCGCACCGCGGGCGGGCGACGCCGGATCGCACCGGGCATTCCGCGCGGTAGCAACATGATCCGCAGCAGACCATCGGCTTCCCGCAGCTGCACGTCGGCGCGGCTGGGCGGACCGTGCAGCACGGAGAACCGCGGTTCGAAGTCGTGTTCCCATTCCCGTTGCGTCACCGTGTGCACCAGGGGCGGGGTCGTGTCCGGTAGGGTGAAAGCCACCGGGAGGGCATTGCGCCGCGCGGCGTCCTCACCGCTGCGGGACTGCTTGGTCCACGACGTCCGCACCCACTGCGCTGTCACATCGACGGTGGCGTTCACGGTCGCAGCATGCCAGGCCCCGCCGCAGGTGAGCGCGATTTTTTGCGGTCGCGGTGTTCAAGTGCGACCGTGGGAAATGACCTTCCACTGTGCACAATGACCGGCCTCGACCCGTTGTTCCTCAGTTCGCCGGAGCACAATCATGACGACCCCCGAGCCGATTCCCGTGCAGCAGACCGCTGACTGGGTCGCCGCGCGGCGCGCGATGGAGTACGAGGAACCCGAGCCGTTCATGCGCGACCCGCTCGCGGCGCTGCTCGTGCCCGCGGGGGCCAGGGCCGTGATCGTCGGCATGCACGGCAAGGGCATCTCCAGCAACGCCGCCGTCATCCGCGGCAGGCTCGGCGACGAGGCGGTGCTGCGCGCGGTCACCGAGGGTGGCAGGCAGGTAGTCAGCCTCGGCGCGGGCTCCGACACCCGCGCGTTCCGGCTGAACCTGCCCGCGGACCTCGCCTACTTCGAGGTCGACCTGCCCGGCCAGCTCCAGGCGAAGTCCCGCCGCCTGGAGTCGTTCGCCCCGCGGTGCCGTTACGTGATCGTGGAGGCCGACCTCACCGAGAACTGGGTTCCCGCGCTCGTCGACGCCGGGTTCCGCGCGGACCTGCCGACGCTGTGGATCGTCGAGGGACTGCTCCAGCACCTGCCGCTGCCGATGTGCGACTGGGTGCTCGCGGGCCTCAGCGGGGCGTCGGCGCCGGGGTCCCGGTTCATCGGGGACGCCTTCGACGCGGAGTTCTTCACGAACCCGGGCAACGCGCCCGTCGTGGAGCTGGTGCGCTCCATCGGCCGGTCGCTGACCGCGATCGACGATCCCGGCGCGTGGCTCGCCGGGCACGGATGGTCGGCCCAGGTGCACCGGGCGGACCGGCTGGCCGACATGGGCCACCCGCTGCTCGACGAGCCGATCCCGGCGCGCCTGGCCGACGCCCAGCCCGGGTTGAACTACCTGTACGCCTCCTTCGGGTGATCGTCGGCGGTTTCGTGCGTTGTCGTGCAGCAGGCCGAGGTCGCGAAGACCCTCGCCGGGCAGTGCGCGCGGTGCACGACCTCGCCTGCTGACGGCGACGCGGTCCCGCCTGATCGAGCAACGGTCATCGCCTTCTTTGGCAAATCGGGCCGATCGTCGCATTCAAGTAATTGGGCGCTCGGTGCGGGGAGGCTTCAGGTTGTAATCGATCCAGGAGCCTTGGAACAAGGCGTGAAGAGTTGCCGGGAGTTTTCGTGGTGGTGCTTCAACGTGCCCGGGTCCGGCCGCGGCTCGGGCGGCAGTTCCGAGCTCTGGCCACCTGTGAGGTCGTCTCGACGGTGGGCGACCAGCTCGCCAAGATCGGGGTGGCGACGCTGGTCTACGAGCGGACGGGATCGGCGGCGGCAGCGGCTGTGGCCTTCGCGGGCACCTACCTCCCCGCGCTCGTCGCCGGTCCCGTGCTGTCGCCGCTGGCCGACCGCTACCCGAGGCGCGGCGTCATGGTGGTCTGCGCGGTGATCCAGGCCGCGGCGGCCGCGGCCATGGCCCTGCCGGGGCTCGGGGTCGCCGGTATCGCCGCCCTCGTCGTGGTGATCGCGGCCGCGACGGCGCCGTTCCGGGCGGCTCAGGCGGTCGTCGTGGACCAGGCAGTGCCGGAGGAGCGGCGGGCGGTCGCGCAGGGGCGGATCAGCATCGCCCGCGAGATCGGGCAGCTCGCCGGGTTCGGTGTCGCGGCCGTGGTCGTCAGCCTGGCCGGGCCGGTGTGGGCCCTGCTGCTCAACGCCGGGTCGTTCCTGGTCGTCGCGGTGCTGACGGCCGCCCTCGTCGATCGTTTCCCGCCACCCGCGTCCCCGCCGCGAGCCCAGGCCGGGCAGTCGTGGTCGGGCTGGCGGGAGGTGTGGCGGACGCCGAGGCTGCGCCGCCTGAACAGCCTCATGTTCATCGGGGCGCTGGCCGTGGCACCTGAGTCGATCATGGTGCCGCTGGTCGCCGAGTCCGGTGCGCCGTCCTGGTCCGTCGGCGTGCTGATGGCCGCCGACGTGGTCGGGTTCCTGCTGGGGGTGGCGCTGCTGGAGCGCGTCCGGGGCGAGGACACCCGGGTGTGGCTGGTGGGGCCGATGCTGGTGCTGTCGCTGGCACCGCTGGCGCTGTTCGCCTTCCACCCCGGCCCGGTGCTGATGGCGGTGGTGCTGCTGATCGGCGGCGTCGGCGCGGCCTACCTGCCGACCGTGCGGACCCTGGTGCTGCGCGTGGCCGAGCCGGATCGGCAGGCGCGGGCGATCGGCTGGACCCGGACCTCGTTGCGCGCGGGCCAGGGGGTGTCCGTGCTGGCCGTGGGGGTCCTCGCCGACGCCCTCGGTTCCGCAGCCTCGGCGGTGGGCGTGCTCGGCGCTGTCGGCGCAGCGGCCGCGATCGCGTGGACGGTCAAGGCGATCACGGCCGCGCCGCCTCAGTGATCGTGCGCTCAGTATTCGCGGTCGCGCATGCTTTCCTCCTTTCGTCGGCATTTCGATCTCCAGTATGTGTTTGTCGTGCGCCGGAGCGGTGTCACTGAAATGCGCGACGTGGTGGAAACAATTCTTATGCGGCGCAATGGCCACATGTGGTCATTGCGGGATGAAGCCGCGCAGGAGGGCTCCGGTGATGACCGGCTGTGCGCGGCTCATGTCTTCGGCGCTCGTGGTCCCGGACTGTGGGGCGGAAGCGTGAAGACGTCGTCACGAAGGCAGTTGCTCCGGGGGCCGGGCGCCAAGGGAGCCGGTTCGTTGATCACGACCTCCGCGCGCCACCCACCGACCGCCAGCCCGTTGGCGGCGTGATCGGAAAGCCGGTTCTCGGTTGTGTCGCCGAGCAGGCCGGCATCCTCGAGGATGACGTACAACGCGTCCGCGGCGCAGGTCACCATCCCGGCGGCCTCGGCGGCGCTCGTGTTCGGATTGAGTTGGCGGTAGATGCGTCGGGCGGCCGCCAGGAGACCGTCGGCATCGGTCACGGTGAAGTCGCGTCGCAGCCGCAAGGACAGGGACATCCCGTTGACAAGCGGATCGTCCCCCTCCACGAACACACTGTCATCGCCAGGCATGCGCACACGGTATACAGCCCGCCGAATTCATGGTCTGCCGTTCGGTCAGGCCGGAGTACGACAACGGGCCGTCGTCGGTGAGCCGCGGACGATCACGCGATCGGGGTCCTCCGGGCCGACACCTCGGCCGCCGAAACTTCGGCAAGAAACTCGGTGGAAGTTGTCGAGAACCGGTGCCGCCCGTTCGTCACCCGGACGACACAACCCTTCCAACCATGAGGAGCAACCATGAAGTACGCGATGCTGATCTGCGGCGACGACCGCCAGTGGGCCGCGTTGTCCCCGGCTGACGAGGAGGACGTGATGAAGCAGGTCTACGCGTGGTTCGAGCGGTGGCAGCCGACCGGCAAGGTCACCGAAGGCGGCATCGAGCTGCAGCCCCGGGACACGGCCAGGACGGTGCGCGCCGGCGCGAACGGCGAACCGGTGATCACCGACGGGCCGTACCTGGAGCTCAAGGAGGTCGTCGGCTCGGTCCTCGTGCTGGAGTGCGACGACATCGACGAGGCCGTGCGGATCGCGGCCACCTGGCCGCTCGCCCCGGGGGTGAGCGCGGTGGAGGTCCGTCCGGTGATGAGCCGCGAGTAAGGGGCGGCGCCGGGGCGCCGGCCTCACCGTCGGCGCCTCAGCTCACCCACCCGGCGCGACATCAGCTCGCGCTCGGCCGGGTTCGTGGCCAGTTCCAGGGCCCGTTCCGCCGCCGCCAGGGCCTCGGCGGTCCGGTCGAGGGTGGTCAGCAGGTCGGCCCGGGCGGCGTGCCACAGGTGGTAACCGGCCAGCCGGTCCCCGAGCGCGTCGACCTCGTCCAGCGCTGGGGCCGGGCCTACCGCGAACCGCGTGGCCACCGCCCGGTTCAGCAGCACCACTGGCGACGGGTCCAGCGGGTACAGCCGGTCGTAGAGCGCTCGGACGTCGGCCCAGTTGGTGTCCTCGTAAGAGGCGGCCAGCGCGTGCAGCGCGGCGATGCCGGCCCGCGCCTGGTACGGCCCGGGCCGGCCCAGGCGCACCGCCGCCCGCAGCCGCAGCGCCGCACGTTCGATCGCCGCCGCGTCCCACAGCCGCCGGTCCTGCTGGTCGAGCAGCACGATGCGGCCCCACGAGTCGAACCGCGCGGCGGCGCGGGCGTGATGCAGCTCCAGCAACGCGGCAAGGCCGGCGACCTCCGGCTCGCGAGGCAGCAGCGCGGCGAGTTGGCGCGCCAGCTCGACCCCCTCGCGGGCCAGCTCTCGCCGCTGGGCCGACCGGCCACTGGACAGATAGCCCTCGTTGAACACCAGGTAGATCACCGCGAGCACGGCGGGCAACCGATCGGCGTACTCGTGCGGCTGCGGCGGCTCGAACCCGATGCCGCGCTCCCGCAACTGGCGCTTGGCCCGAGACAGCCGCTGCGCCATCGTCGGCAGCGGCACCAGGAACGCGGCGGCGATCTCGGCCGTACTCAGACCGCCGGCGGCGTACAGCGTGAGCGCGACCTGGGTCGGCTCGGCGAGGTCCGGGTGGCAGCACGCGAAAATCATGGCCAGCCGGTCGTCCGCGCACGGTTCCGGCGGTGGTTCCGCGGCCACCCGGGCCGCCTTCTCCCGGCCGACGGCGTCGCGGCGCAGCCGGTCCAGCGCCTTGCGCCAGCCCGTGGTGACCAGCCACCCGGTGGGGCTGTCCGGCACACCCTCGTCGGGCCAGCGCTTGAGCGCCTCGGTCAGCGCGTCCGACAGCGCCTCCTCCGCCCGGTCGAAGTCACCGAGCCGCCGGCTGAGCGCGCCCAGCATGCCGGCCGCGTCGGTCCGCCAGATCCGGTCGACCAGTTCGGCCACGTCGTTCACCGCACCATCGTGCAACACCCGCGGGACCGGGACATCTCCTGCCCCGTCGTGTCACAGAGATCATCGCCAAGGACGCAAAGCGATGAGGCGAGCGAAAATCACGTTCGAACAGCTGCCGCATCGTTCGTGAGATTGCGACATCAGCGGTAGTCACGGGACTCGCCGAGGCCCGCGAGGGCGAGGGGCTGGAGGCGGTCCGCGGTGAGGGTGGCCGCGCCGTCCACCTGCTGCACCACGCCGCGCACCAGGAGCGCCCGCGCGGTCATGGCTTTGCGGTAGCGGGCGATGATCCCCTTGGTGCACACCACGTTGGCCATCCCGGTCTCGTCCTCCACGTTGAGGAAGACCACCCCGCCCGCGGTCTGCGGCCGCTGCCGGTGGGTGACCGCGCCGCCGACGAGCACCCGCGTCCCGTTGTCCACTGTGGACAGTTTGGCGGCGGGCAGCGCGCCGAGCCGGTCGAGGTGGGCGCGGACGAACTCCACCGGGTAGCGCCCCGGCGAGACCCCGGTCGCCCACACGTCGGAGACGGTCTCCTCGAACTCGGTCATGCCGGGCAGCGCCTGCGGGGCCGCGGTCCCGACGGTCGTCCCCGGCAGGTGGGACGGTCGCCGCGCCGCGACCACCCCCGCGGCCCAGAGCGCCTCCCGGCGGCCGATGCCGAAGCAGGCGAACGCGCCCCCGGTGGCCAGGGCCTCCACCTGGGCGGTGCTGAGCCGGACGCGCTCGGCCAGGTCGACCATGTCGGTGAACGGCCCGTGCGCCGCGCGTTCGGCGACGACGGCCTCGGCGAGGTCCTGGCCGATGGTGCGGACCGAGGCGAGGCCGAGCCGCACCGCCGGGGTGGGGTCGTCGGGGCCGAGGGGTTCCAGGGTGGCGTGCGCCAGGCTCGCGTTGATCTCCGGGCGCCGCGCCACCACCCCGTGCCTGCGGGCGTCGGCCACCAGGGACTGCGGTGAGTAGAAGCCCATCGGCTGGGCGCGCAGCAGCGCGGCGCAGAACGCGGCGGGGTAGTAGTGCTTGATCCACGCGCTGGCGTAGACCAGGTGCGCGAAGGAGATCGAGTGCGACTCCGGGAACCCGTAGCCCGCGAAGGCCACGATCTGCGCGTAGATCCGGTTCGCCAGCTTCGTGCCGATCCCGTGCCGGGCCGCGGCGCCCTCCTGGAACCGGGCGCGCATCGCCTCGACCCTGGCGTAGGAGCGCTTCGAGCCGATGGCCTGGCGCAGCTCGTCGGCCTCGGTGGCGGTGAAGCCCGCGACGTCGATGGCCACCTGCATGAGCTGTTCCTGGAACAGCGGCACGCCGTAGGTCCTGCGCAGCGCCCCGCGCATGGACTCGTGCAGCGGGTCCGGGTCCTCCTCGCCCCGGCGGCGGCGGAGGTAGGGGTGCACCGAGCCGCCCTGGATCGGGCCGGGCCGGATCAGCGCGACCTCCACCACGAGATCGTGGAACTCCCTCGGCCGGAGCCGGGGCAGGGTGGCCATCTGCGCCCGGCTCTCCACCTGGAACACGCCGATGGTGTCTGCGCGGCAGAGCATGTCGTAGACCTCGGGGTCGGCCAGGTCCAGCCGCGCCAGGTCGACCTCGACGCCGTGGTGCTCGGCGATCAGGTCCACGGCGTAGTGCAGCGCGGAGAGCATGCCGAGGCCGAGCAGGTCGAACTTGACCAGGTCCATGGCGGCGCAGTCGTCCTTGTCCCACTGCACGACCGTGCGGCCGGGCATCCTGGCCCACTCCACCGGGCAGACCTCGCCGATCGGGGTGCCGGTGAGGATCATGCCGCCGGAGTGGATGCCCAGGTGCCGGGGCCGCCCCTGGAGCTCGGCGGCCAGCTCGCGGACCAGGTCGGGGATCTCCTCGTCGGCCTCGCCCGCGCTCGGGGCGAACCGGTCGGCCTTCTTGCTCCACGCGTCGGCCTGACCGGGGGAGTGGCCCAGGGCCTTGGCGACGTCCCGGATCGCCGAGCGGGCCCGGTAGGTGATCACGTTGGCGACCTGGGCGGCGTGCTCGCGGCCGTAGGTGCCGTAGACGTGCTGGATGACCTCCTCGCGCCGGTCGGACTCGATGTCCAGGTCGATGTCGGGCGGGCCGTCCCGCGCCGTGGAGAGGAACCGTTCGAACAGCAGCTCCCACCGCACCGGGTCGACCTTGGTGACACCGAGGGCGTAGCACACCGCCGAGTTGGCCGCGGAGCCCCGGCCCTGGCAGAAGATGTCCTCCCGGCGGCAGAACTCCACGACGCGGTGCACCACCAGGAAGTAGCCCGCGAGGTCCTTGGCGGAGATCACGGCCAGTTCCCGCTCCAGCTGCGCGTGGGCGTGCGGGGCCTCGGTGAACGTCCCGTAGGCGGTGGTGGCGCCGAGGTGGACGAGCTCGCGGAGGTAGCTGTCCTCGTTGTGGCCCAAAGGAACCGGGTACGGCGGCAGTTCGGGTGCGACCAGCTTGAGGTCGAAGGCGCATTCCCGGCCGAGGGCCGCCGCGGTGCCGACCGCGCCGGGGTGGCGGGCGAACCGCCTGGCCATCTCCGCCCCGGAGCGCAGGTAGGCCATGGGCGCCGCGGGCAGCCAGCCGTCCATCTCCTCCAGCGGGAGCCGCGCCCGGATCGCCGCGACGGTGGCCGCCAGCCTGCCCTGGGCGGGCGTCGCGTAGTGCACGTTGTTGGTGGCCACCACGGGCAGCCGGAACCGCTCGGCGAGGTCGGCGAGCACGTCGTTGACCGTGCTGTCCACCGGCTGCGAGTGGTCGATCAGCTCCACCGCGACGTTGTCCCGCCCGAACAGCGCGATCAACCGGTCCAGCTCCCGCGCCGCCCCGTCGGCCCCCTCCTCCGCCAGCGCCGCCCGCACCGCGCCCTTGCGGCAGCCGGTGAGCACCAGCCACTCACCGCGGCCCGACGCCGCCAGCTCCTCCAGGCGATAGGTCGGTTTTCCTTTCTCCCCTTCGGTTTTCAGGTTGTTCCCGGCATCGCGGAGGTGGGCCGCCGTGACCGCCCCGGCCAGCCGCCGGTACCCCTCCGCCCCGCGCGCCAGGACGAGCAGGTGCCGTCCGCCGGGGTCGGGCACCCCGGGACCGGCCTCGTGCAGGTCGAGGCTCAGCTCGGAGCCGTAGACGGTCCGCAACCCGGTCCCGCGGGCCGCCCCGGCCAGCCGCGCGGCGCCGGGGAAACCGTCGTGGTCGGTGATCGCCAGCGCCTCGATGCCCAGGCGCACCGCCTCCTCGACCAGGTCCTCCGGATCGGAGACGCCGTCGAGGAAGCTGTAGCTGGAATGGCAGTGCAGTTCCGCGTACGGCACAACGGTTTCCGGCCGTCGCGCCGGAGGGCGGGAAGGTGGCTCGGCGGCCCGGCGCGGGTCGGTGGGGTGCCCGGAGAGCAGGCGCTCCAGCGCGCGCCAGGGGATGGCGGGATTGGTGAAGCCCACGGCACCTCCACAGGGGATCGAACATGTGTTCGATTCGGAGTGAAGCTCCTCGCCGCCGAGCAGTCAAGTTGATCTCAGGGCACGAACGTCAGCTCGGGGAACAGCGGGGACGAGCCGTCCAGCAGGCCGGTGTTCTTGCCGCGCAGGTGAAGGTCGAAGAACGCCGCCACATAAGCGCGTTGCGCGGCCACCGAACGCGCGGGGTCGACGGTGCCGATCGCGATCTCGCGTGCCAAACCCCGCCATTCATTGCCCCAAGGGCATCTAGCCTGCGCCCTGCAAGCGACCCCGACGACCGTCCGCCCACCCCCCGCACTCTCCCCAAACATCCCCAGCGCAGCCCAAAATCCCGTTTCGTACTCAAAACGGGTTTTTGGAGCGCTCTTTTTCCCGTTATGAGTACGAAACGGGGTTCTCTAGACGGCGCGCGCGGGGGATGGGGTGTGCGGGCGCGTGGAGTGCATGGGCACAGTTTACTTGGTGTGCGGAGTGCGAGGGACTTGAAGAAGGGCTTGGGCTCTGTGCGGTGCTGAGACGTCTCGTGGCCGCAGCCGCGGTCGTCGCCCTGACTCGGAGCTGGACCGGTGATTCTCGTAGCTGAGCCCGTTAATCGGGTTCTACGACGACGCCAAGCCCGTCACCCTGGAAAGCACCGGCTCGACATCGACTGCATCGCTTCCGGCAGCCGAACTTCTTGCGCGCCAACGACGGCAGGCTTCTGCTGACCTTGTGCGACCGGCATCGGCATCGGCCAGCGGACCACGGCGGCGCTGGGCGAGGACGTCCTCATGCTGGGGTACTGGGAGGCCATGCTCGATCCCACGGCACCGGAGCGGTGGGGCCTACCGCGGCGTCCGCATCGACCAAGAGAGGGCCTATGGCCGTTACGCCGCAACGCTTCCCGAGTACCTCGCCAAGGGGTCCGCGCAGAACTTCGACGAGCGACCGCGCTTCCCGCACCTAGGAATCGTGCACGACTCGCTGGGTCTTCGTGGCGGCAAAGGCTGCTAGCACTCCGAGACCGACGACGTCGATCCAGGCCACCCTGGTCAGCTCGGGGTTCACCGGCCCGCCGATCAGTCCACAGAGGACAAACGAGCCGAAGCTCACCGCGTTCATGGTGATCGCCGCCGCGCGCAGGCGGGGCCGGAACGCGGCGACGGCCAGGGTGGTCCCGACGATGCCGAGCAGGATCGCCCGGTGCCGGAACAGCGTCTCCATATCGGCTCCGGCGATCTCGACGCCGTAGGTGGACCGCGCCAGGTCCAGGGAGATCGCGCCGAGGGAGGGCGCGATGTTGATGAGCGCGGCCACGATGAGCAGCGCCTGGCCGATCCGTTCACGTCGCATTCTGCGATCATCTGTGGCGTGGACACCGCCGCGCTTCCGGAAACGTGCTGTCCGACGCTGTGGTTGCGGCCGGGGCGGGCGGCCTACCTGGGGCCGTCGTTCCGGCTGGACACCCATTCCGGCTCCGTGCACTGCTTCGCGCTCGGTGTGGACGCGCCGTTCGTCCTGCGGTCCGCGGACACCGGGGAACGCCGTGTGCGCAGCGCGCTGATCACCGCGCGCACCCCGCACCACGTCATCGCCGGAGACGGCAGGATGCTGTTCTGCTACCTGGATCGGCTCGGGGAACTGCGCTCCGCCATGACCGAGCGGCACACGTCCGTCGACTTCGGACACCGTGACGAAGATCAGCTCGCCCGTGATCCGCACAAGGCGTTGCGGGACCTCCTCGGCTCGGAGCCCGGGGAGGTCGACGAGCGCATCGCCAAGGCCGTTCTCCTCCTGCACGACCGCAATGCGAGCGCCGCTGACATCGCCGCCGCGGTGAACCTGTCCACATCGCGGTTCCTGCACCTGTTCTCGGCGCAGATGGCGACGAGCTTCCGGCGGTACCGGTTGTGGGCGCGGATGGCGCGCGTCGCCGAGGCGGTGAGCGCGGGGGACAACCTCACCACGGCCGCCGTCGCGGCCGGGTTCGCCTCACCAGGACATTTCAGCGACGCCTTCCGCGCTATGTTCGGGCTGACCGCGAGTGTTTTCCTGGCTTCCGGAACACAGATCATCACCATGGTTTAACCGAGGGGGTGCGGGACTACCCTGCGCTGCATGGCGCCTGAGCTGAAGCGGTCCGTGACAACGCCGTTGCTGTTCCTGTTCATCCTGGGGGACATCCTCGGCGCGGGCGTCTACGTGCTGGTCGGCAAGGTGGCCGGTCTGGCGGGCGGCGCGGTGTGGGCGCCGCTGCTGGCCGCGCTGGTCCTGGCGATGCTGACCGCGGGGTCCTATGTGGAGCTGGCGACGAAGTACCCGCGCGCCGGTGGGTCGGCGCACTACGCGCAGCGCGCGTTCGGGCCGTTCGCCGGGTTCGTGGTGGGTTTCTGCATGCTCGCCGCCGGGGTGGTGTCGGTGGCCGCGCTCGCGCTCGGGTTCGCCGGGGACTACCTGGGCCAGTTCGTCACGCTGCCCACCGTGCTGGTGGCCGCCGTGTTCCTGGCCGCGCTCGCCCTGCTCAACGCCAGGGGGATCAAGGATTCCTTGCGCGCCAACATGATCGCGACGCTGATCGAGGTCGGCGGGCTCGTCCTGGTGATCGTGCTCGGGATCGTGGTGATCGCCAGGGGCGACGCGGACCTCGGGCGGCTCGCGCAGCTGGGCACGGCGGAGCACGGCCCGATGTCGGCGGTGCTGGTCGGGGCGGTGCTCGCGTACTACTCCTTCGTCGGCTTCGAGACCTCGGTCAACGTCGCCGAGGAGACCGTGGACCCGCGCCGGTCCTACCCGCGCGCCCTGTTCGGGGCGCTCGCCTTCGCCGGGGTGATCCACTTGGCGGTCTCGTCG
This sequence comes from Allokutzneria sp. A3M-2-11 16, assembly GCF_024213555.1. GTDB lineage: Bacteria > Actinomycetota > Actinomycetes > Mycobacteriales > Pseudonocardiaceae > Allokutzneria. Next base: position 126,973 of record NZ_JANAVO010000006.1, read on the forward strand.
GTGGCGGCCGCGGTGGTGCCGACCGAGGTGCTGGCGGAGTCCAGCGGTCCGCTGCTGGAGGTGGTCCGCGCCGCCGGTGGCGTGCCGACGTGGGTGTTCGGGCTGGTGGCCCTGGTCGCGGTGGCCAACGGGGCGCTGCTGACCGGGATCATGTCCTCGCGGCTGGCTTACGGCATGGCCAAGGACGGCCTGCTGCCCGCGGTGCTGGGCCGGGTCCTTCCCGTGCGGCGGACCCCCTGGGTGGCCATCGCGGTGACCGCGGTGATGTCGTTGCTGCTCGCGTTGACCGGCGACGTGGCGTCGCTGGCGTCGACGCTGGTGTTGTTGCTGCTGGTGGTGTTCCTCGCGGTGAATGTCGCGGTCCTGGTGCTGCGGCGCGACGAGGTCGACCACGAGCACTTCCGCATCCCGGCGGTGATCCCGGTGCTGGGCGTGGGTTCCTGCGTGCTGCTGGCTTCGCAGGTGGAGGGCGAGGTGTGGGTGCGCGGCCTGCTGATCCTCGCGGTCGGCCTGGTGCTGTCGGTCGGCCGGGCGCTGCGTCATTCGTAGATCCCCTCGACCCACCACGCGGAGCCGTCCCCGGCCAGCAGCAGCGCCCGCTCGCCCATCTCGCTGTTCGGCTCCAGCACCACCTGGAGCCGGACCAGCGGCGCCGCGGTCCACGGCCCGGCCCAGCCCAGAATCCGCCGTGGTGAGCCCTTCCCGGCCACTACGGAGTGTGGGGTCGCGGTCAGCTCGTCCCGCTCGTCGACACCCACCTCCGCGCCGCTCTCGTCCAGCACCGCCACCGGGACCGGGCCGGTGGCGAAGCGCTCGGGAGTGGGCGAGGGCACCGCGCCGGGCCACGGCCGTTCGGCGGGCCGCTCCGGGGTGGGCGGATCACCCCAGGGCACCAGCCGCACCCGCTCACCGGGACCGCGTCCGCCGCCGATCACCCCGCGCCACACCGACTCCGGGCCGAGCAGCCCCTGCACCCGCACCAGCGCCCGCCCCGCGCGTTCACCCGCCGAGGTCTCCGCCTCCCCGCTGAGCAGGTCCAGCTGCAATGCGTCGGCGCCGATGACCTCGCGGGGATCGAGGACCAGCTCGGCGATCCCGCCGTCCAGCCCGCCATCGCCCGCCACGCGCAGCCACCCGTCCAGCTGCCAGCGCACCCGGTCGCGGACGCCCTCGGCGGTCAACGGCTCCGCGCACCGCCACACCCGCTCCAGCTCGGTACCGCCCTCGGTGCGCGCGCGGATGCCCAGCCGGACGCAGGCCAGCCCCCGCCGGGCCAGCTCGGCGTGCAGCCGTTCCCCGATCGCCTTGGCGGCGAAGGCGGCGGAGTCCACCCGGGTCACGGGCGGGTCGAACTCCTCCTCGACGGTCAGGTCCGGCGGCGGTCTGCGCCGCGACGGCGCGCGTTCCTCCAGTCCCGCGGCGAGCCGGTGGGCGAGCGCCCCCGCCGTGCCGAAGCGGTTGAGCACATCGGCCGCCGGTAGCTCCGCGAACTCGCCGAGCGTGCGCAAACCCAAGCGCCGCAACAGATCCACCAGTTCGGCGCGTCCGGCGAGGCGCTCGGCGGGCTGGTCCAGCTCGCCGATGCCCAGCGGCGCGAGGAACCCGGGGCCGCCCTCCGGCGGCACGACGAGCCCCCTGCGCGCGGCCAGCGTCGCCGTGAAGAGCCCGTCCGCGACGCCGACCTGGCACTCCACCCCGGCTTCGGCGACCCGGTCGACCAGCAGTTCGGCCACCGCCTCCTCGCCGCCGAAGTACCGGCTCGGCCCGCGCGCGGGAACGGCGACCACCCCGGCGCGGACCACCTCGACGCCCGGCGTCAGCCCCTCCACCGCGGCCGTGACCGGCTCGAACACCCGCGCGTCCCGGTCCGGGTCGTCGGCGACCAGCTCCAGGGCCGGGCACGCCCGCTGGGCCTGCCTGCGCCGCTGCCCCCGCCGCACCCCGGCCGCGCGGGCGGTGGCGGAGCAGGCCAGGACCCTGGTTCGCCGCGACCACCGCGAGCGGGACGTCCGCGGACAGCCCGGCCGTGGTGGCGGCGGCGATCACCGGCCAGTCCGGGCACCAGACCACGATCAGCCGGGCAGGCACAGCTGGACCGAGCGAGGTCGTGCGGCGGCGCCCCGGCCGGTGGCGTGGACCTCGACCTCGCGGTGGGTGAGGTGCCCGTCCCCGGTGCCCGCTCCGTACCAGCGGGCGTTCGCGCAGCGGAGCTCGACGTCCGCGGAAGGCCAGGGCCCCAGGGGAAGCAGCACCGTTCCGCGCTGGCGGACCCGTGCGGCGAGCTTGCGCGTCTGGGCGGCGCCGATCATGGTGGTGCCCGCGAAGGCCACCAGGTCCAGTCCGTCGGCGAGCGCGGCGACCACCTCGCCGAGCTGGGTTCCCGGGCGTGGCACCAACGCCATGCGCTCCACCGCGACCCCGGCCTCGGCGGCGGCCAGCACGCTCAAGCCCGGCAACCCGACGACCGCGGCCCAGGAGCCCTCGGCGGTGGCCGAGGCCAGTATCGCCAACAGCAGCGAGGTCGATCCGCGCAGCGCCACCGTGGCGCCGCGCCGCAACCCCGGCCACGGCAACACTTCCCGCAGCTCCGGCCGTACCGGGAGCGTGCGTCCGGCGAACTCCTCACCGGAGAAGGTGCTGACCCTGGCCAGGGACACCGCCGTCGACCTCCTCCGTGTGCGTGGGCGCGCGAAATTCACGAGCACACCCGCCACGGGGAAGGACGGCGGACGCTCGAACATGTGTTCGACTTGTGCCGCGAGTCAACCCCTTGCCGGTACGGCAAGTCAAGTCAGGGCAGGCCGAAGTGGACTGTCGTGACCAGCGGTTACCGACCGGTCACCCCGTGACTGTGTCCACAGTGGACACAGTGGACCGCGCTCCCGGCCGGATCTCAGAAGCGGCGGCGGCGCCGGGCCCTGCTCAGGAGTTTGCGGTAGCGGGCCGCTTCGCGGTCTCCCGGCGGCAAGTGCTCGGCCGCCCACTCGGTGACCGCCAGCAAGTGCTCTTCCGCCTCCGCCCACCGGCTCGCCCTGCCACAGGCCACGGCCAGTTTGGCGCGGACGTACACGGTGACCGGGTCGTCGGCGCCGAGCTCGGTCCGCGCCCGGTCGTGGAGTTCGGCCAGCTCGGCCAGTTGTCGATCCCAGGGCGCGAAGTCGGTGATCGCGCCGAGATTGCTCCACACCTGCCGCCCCTTGGCCTCCGCGGCTCGGGGGTCGCCCGGTGGCAGACCTGCCTCGGCCATGGCGGCGTGGTGCAGCGCCGCCACGTGATCGCCGCGCTCGTGGAGTTCGGCCGCGCGCAGGTGGGTTCGCACGAGCAGGGGATCCTCGCGCGGCAACCGCTCCGGGCGGGCGGCGAGAATCGCGTCAATGTGGCCGAGTGCGCGCTTGCCGGTCAGCAGGTGGGCCAGCCGCAGGCGGGTGACGACGACATCGCGGTGGCTCGGGCCGAGGCGGGTGAGCTGGTCCCGCAGAAGGCGTTTCAGCCGGGCGAGTTCCCCTTTGCCCCCGGTGGTCGGTTCCGGGTCACCGTCCACTTCGGACGATTCCCAGGCGTCACGGCCACTCGGCTCCTCGGGTGGTTCCGGCCGGGGGGCGGGTGCCGGTGCGGTCCTGGACAGCCAGTCCGCGAGTTCGCCGTGCCGGAAGTGGTACAGGCCGCCTTCGAGCCGGAGCACGTGGCGCTCCCGTGCGTCGTCCAGGAACCGCAGCAGCGCCAAGGGCAGCCGCTTGCGCAGCGCCAGCACCGCCGTCGCGACCAGCCACCAGCTCCACGATCGCAAGGCCAGTTCCCGGAGCACGGCGACGAACAGCCACAGCGCGAACAGGCCGCGCGCGATGTCCGGATGGATCGGCGCGATCTGGGGAGCCAGCAACGGCACGCCCAGGACCGCGGCGGCGAGCACCCGCACGATCGAGGCGCGCAGATCGTCGCGCAGCAGGTTCACCGGGCGCTCGGAGCCGGTCGCCCGCCATTCGTCGGCAGGGCCCGGACCGTGGTGCTCGGTGGCCTCGTCGGCGACGTACCAGATGACCAGGGCGAGCCCGATGGCCGCGCCGCCCAGGGCGGCCTGTCCGGGTGCGCGCTCGAAGGTCAAGGCGAGCATGCCGCCCGCCAGGGCTCCGCCCAGGACGAGGCCGATCACCCGCCGGAGGGGCGGGAAGGCGAGCCGCAGCGCCCCCGGCGCGACCGGGCTGAGGTGGTACCAGGGCAGGGGCGGCTCCCCGCCCCCGCCGGAGTACAGGCCGGTGATCGCTCCGGTGACCGCACCGGCCTTGGCGCCGATTCCCAGGGCGAGCCAGAACAGCGCGCTGGAGCCGTCCCCGAAGGGGAACACGGAACTGGCGACCGCCGCGCTGAGCGCGCCGAGCGCACCACCCGCGGCGGCCGAGAGCAGGGTGCCGGAGCAGACGTCACGGGCGATGTCCTTGCGCGAGCGCTTGACCGCGCCCGATCCCCAGGCGACGCGGTCCCGAGGCCCGAGCAGCGCCCCGGCCAGCCAGCCCGCCGTCACCGCGCCCAGAGCCGATCCGATCGTCACCGCCGTCTCGGCCGCGGACGGAGCCTGGATCCCGTTGAGCGCGCGCACCGAGTTCTCGAACCAGGACTGGAGGATCAGCAGTGGCTGCTGGAAGAAGTCCCCGGTGGTGTACTCCGGGGGATCGGGCGGCAGCGGCCCGAGAAAAGCCCAGGAGAGGTAGTCGGCGACCACGGCGGCGACCAGGCCGACGAGGAGGCCGAACGTGACGGCGAAGCGCCACCGCGGCACCAGCTGGAACAACCGCCACCAGGCGACGCCGTCGCGTCCGGTGTGCGTGGCCAGGAACTCCAGCCAGCCCGCCGCCTGCACGTCTGTCCACTTCGGACGGTCGCCGGGTCGCTGGTACGCGGCGGGCACCAGACCACTGAGCAGACGGCTGGTGATCGACTCCGCGGTCGGGTGCCGAAGGGGGTCGGCCAGCTCCGCGGGGCGGCTGGCCGGGGCTTCGAACACCTTGGCCGCGAGGGTGGCCATCAGCGGGGTGCTCAGCGACGTGGCGACCGGGCCGTCCGCGTCGCGCAGGGCAACGCGGACGGGATGCCATCGCTGCTTGTCCGCCGCGGACGGGAACACGGTGTCCAGCCAGGCGCCGATCGCGTCCGGGGTCAGCGGTTCGAGCGTGATGACCGCGGCGTCGCGCAGCCCGTGATCCGGGTACGCGTCGGTCCTGCTGGTCATGATGACGGCCTGCTTGAGCCACAGCCCGGAGTTCAGTTCCCCGAGCAGCCCGCTCCGCCGCTCCGGCGCCACCTCGTCGAAGCCGTCCAGCAGCAGCACGAACCGGTTCGACCGCAGCAACGCCACGATCAGGCGCATGCCCAACGGGTCCGATCCAGTCGTCACGTCGAGTTCGGGGAACACCCTGCCGACCTGCCGACTCGCCCACTCGGCGAAGGACACACCGCGTGACCACTGGCTCAGGTCGAGCACCAGTGGCACCGGCCCGCCGGAGTCGAGGGCGCCGAGGGCGTAGGTGAGCAGCCAGTCCGTCTTGCCGGACCCGGCCGTGCCGCAGACGACCAGCCTGCCCGAGGGCACCGCCTCGAACGCGTGGACGTAGTCCCGCTCGCGCGTCGCGCCGGAGGGCGAGGTGGCCAGCCAGGTCCCCGGCCTCGAAGCACCGGCCGACCGCCAGAACTGGGGCAGGCGCAGCTCGGGGAACAGCCTGCTGCCGTGCAGCCGCGCCCGGAAGTCGATCGCCGACCTGCCGCGCACCATCTCGATCGCCTGGTTCACCCGGTTCGGTTCGTCCAGCGCCGCGGTCAGCCGCTCGGCCCGCAGGCGGGGGAGGTCCTGCGCGACCAGCAGCAGCGCGGAGACCAGCCACAGCCCGACCGTCACCCAGATGGCGAACGGCTTGATCACGTCGAAGGGCGGGGGAACCGTCTCGCTGGTCATCACGTTGACCGAGATCGCCACCAGGGTGGTGATCCCGGAGGTGATCAGTGTCGCGCCCAGGAGTCTCGGCGGTATTCGCATGGGTTCAGCCACCTCGGTCCACCGGTTCCGACCATTACACCGCACATGATCATCCGAGAACAGCCCGCGGCCGTCGTCCCAGCCCTGAAACCCCCGCCCGCACTCCGCCCACCAAGTAAACTCTCCCCATGCACTCCACCCGTCCGCTCACCCCATCCCCGGCGGGTGCCGTCTAGAGAACCCCGTTTCGTACTCATAACGGGAAAAAGAGCGCTCCAATAACCCGTTTTGAGTACGAAACGGGATTTTGGGCTGCGGTGGGGATGTTTGGGGCGGGCTGGGTCGTCCACTGTGGAGGGTTCGGTGTTGACTCTCCCACCGGGGGAGAGTCCACCATGGCGGGCGTGATGGACATCGACACCCGCGGTCTGCGGCACTGCGAGACGACGGCCCTGGGAGTGCTGCTGCGGCACCAAGGACTCGACCTGTCCGAGCCGATGCTCTTCGGCCTCGGCTCCGGCCTGTCCTTCGTCTACTGGGACAGCAAGAACATGGGTTTCCCCTTCCTCGGGGGACGGGTCAAGCCGTTCGAGCTCACCAGGAACGCGGCCGCCTGCCTCGGGCTGGAGCTCCAGGTGGAGGAGACCGCCTCGGCCCGCAAGGCGTGGGAGAACGTGGCGGCCCCCATCGACGCCGGTCGGCCCGTCGGGTTGCAGCTCGACAGCTACCACCTGGACTACTTCACGTCGAAGGTGCGTTTCGGCGGTCATTTCGTGGCCATGTACGGCTATGACGACCGTGACGCCTACCTGGTGGACACCGACCAGCAGGGCGGAGCGGTGTCCACCAGCCTGAGCGGCCTCGCGCTGGCGAGGGCCGCGCGGGGGCCGATGACCGCCAGGAACCGGTCCTTCACCGTCACCGTTGCGAAGGCCGCTTCGCCCACGCGGAGCCAGATCATTCCCGCCATCACCGCGTGCGCCGACGCTTTCCTCAACCCACCCATCGCCAACCTGGGCCACCGTGGCATCGAGAAGACCGGCAAGCAGGTGCGCACTTGGCTCCAGCGCGCGGACGACCCGCGTCGGGACCTGCCGCAGGCCGCCCTCTTGATGGAGAAGGCGGGCACCGGCGGGGCCCTGTTCCGCAACCTCTACCGCGATTTCCTCGCCGAATGCGCTGACCTGGTCGACAGCGACCACCTGCGCACCGGCCACCGGCTGTACACCGAGGCGGCCGCGCTGTGGACGGAAGTCGCGGTACTGATCACGAAAGCCGGTGAGTCAGGCGATGCGCAGTGCCTCGCGCAGGCGGGCACCGTCCTCGATGACCTCTCGCGAATCGAGCGCGAGGCCATGCAGGCGCTGAGCCGCCTCTAAGCCTTGCCCTGCAAGTCCGCCCGCACTCCGCCCACCAAGTAAACTCTGCCCATGCACTCCACCCGCCCGCTCACCTCATCCTCGGCGGGTGCCGTCTAGAGAACCCCGTTTCGTACTCATAACGGGAAAAAGAGCGCTCCAAAATCCCGACAAGAGTACGAAACGGGGATTTGGGCTGCGGTGGTGATGTTCTGGGGGGAGATCACGATCGGTGGTGCCACGTGCAGGGCACGGGCTAAGCGTCCCGGGACTTCGTCGCGTGGCCGTGCGGGAAGCCGTACTTGGTGAGCCGGTTGTCCGTGCTCTCCGGCGCGTAGGACAGCGAGTAGAACATCCCGACGCTCAGGCCGAGCGCGAGCGCGGGGAACACCACCTCGGGCGGCCCGTCGAGTGCGACACCGAAGACCAGGTACAGCACGCCGAGCACGGGGGAGAGGACGACCAGCACCCGGAGGAAGTGCCGCACCAGCCACGTCCGGCACGTCAGGTCGCGCACCACCCAGTCGCGGTAGCGCATCGGCAGCGTGCCGCCGAACGCGTACCACAGCCAGAGCAGTGGATTCGGTCGCCGCATCCCCCGACCCTATCCCTCGCCGACACCGCCCGGGACGGCTCGGCGGTAACGGCCGGGCGCGACGCCGTGCTCGCGCTTGAACGCTGCGGCGAAGGCGAATTCCGAGCGGTAGCCGACCTCGCCCGCGACCGCGTTCAACGGCGCGTCGGACTCACGGAGCAGCCGCGCGGCGATGGTCATCCGCCACCACGTCAGATAGGTCATCGGCGGTCGCCCGGTCAACGCGGCGAACCGTTGGGCGAACGGAGCGCGCGACAACCCGGCCTCGGCGGCGAGCTTCGCGACTGTCCACGGCCGGGCCGGATCGTGGTGCATCGCCTGCAATGCCGCGCTGACGACGGGGTCGTTGAGCGCGGCGGCCCAACCCGTTGCCGAGCGGGCGGGCTGCTCGGCGAACCAGGCGCGCAGGAGGTAGACCAGCAAGGTGTCCAGCAGCGCGGGAACGAGCGCGTCCGTGCCGAGGTGGGGATGTCGTAGTTCCACGTCGAGAAGCTCGATGGCGGAGCGCAGTTCGTCGCGCGCGGACAGGTGGACGACCTCGGGCAGGTCGAGCAGCATTGGGTGCACGCGCGCGGGAGCGACCTCGTAGGCGCCGCAGAGCGTGACCGTATCTCCTTGCCCGGTAAGCGTGTGCCCTTGCGCGTGCGGCAGGAACACCACGTCGCCCGCGCTCAACACAAGTGGCTCGGTTTCCGGCCGGAGCAGGTGGCACGCGCCGTGCAGGACCACCTGGAACCCGGCCGCACCAGGCACCGGCGCGAACTCCTGACTCCACGGCGCCTGCCAGCCGACGCGCGCCGCCACGGGCTTGCCGGTGCGCATCACCGCGATCACGTCACTGAGCACGTCCACCGCGTCAGAATACGATCGCGTATGAAAGCAGGAGTGTGAAGCATGGATCGTCTCGCAACGGCTGCCTAGCGTTCATCGCATGCAGAGCGCGCGAATCCACCGCCACGGCGATCCCTCCGTCATCCGCGTCGAGGACGTCCCCGTGCCGGAACCCGGGCCCGGCGAGGTGCTCATCCGGGTCGAAGCGACCTCGTTCAATCCCACCGAAACCGCGCTGCGATCGGGTTTTCTGGCCGAGCTGTTCCCGGTGGAGCTGCCCTACGCGCTCGGGTGGGACGTGGCGGGCACCGTCGAGGGCGACCCGGTGATCGGCTGGCTGGACGGCGGGGCGGCGGCGGAGTTCGCGGTCGCGCCCGCAGAACGCCTCATCCCGGCGCCCACCACGATCCCGTTGGCCGAAGCCGCCGCGCTGCCGCTCGCCGGGCTGACCGCGTGGCAGGCGGTCGAGGACATCACGGCGGGCGAGCGTGTGTTGATCAACGGCGCTGGCGGCGGGATCGGCGGCTTCGCCGTGCAGCTCGCCAAGCACATGGGCGCACATGTGATCGCGACGGCGAGCGCGCGCAGCGCGGACGCGGTGCGCGGCCACGGCGCCGACGAGATCATCGACTACACGACCACTCCGCTCGACGCGGCCGGAGAGGTCGACGCCGTGATCAACCTCGTCCCGGTGGCCTCGGAGACCCTGGTTCCCTTGCTGGGCAAGGCAGGGCGGATCATCTCCGCGACCACGCCGGTCCCGGTCCGCGGTCGGCACGTCGTGGCGCGCAACGATCCCGCGCGGCTCGCGGAGCTGGTTCGCTTGGTGGACAAGGGAATTCTGGTGGTCGGTGTGACCGGGACGCGTCCTCTCGCCGACCTCGCCGAGGTCCACCGCGCGAGCGAGGCCGGGCGCGTTCACGGCAAGGTGATCATCAAGCCCGCGAGCCGGCGGTAGGAGTCCAGCACCTCGTCGCGGTCGAACCCGCTCGTGGTGATCATGATCTCGTCGGCGCCCGTGCGGTGGGTCAACTTTTCCAGCTCCGACGCGACTTCCGGTGCCGTGCCGTGGATCTGACCGCTCATGGCGCGCTCGAACAGCTCCCGTTCCCGCGCGGTCATGTCGATGCCCAGCACCTCGTTCGGGTGCACCAACGGCGGGAACACGCCGTGGGTCTGCGAGTAGGCCGTCGACCACGCTTCAGAGACCAGTAGTCGTCGTGCCGCCGCGGTGGTGTCCGCGACCGACACCGCGACTGCCACCACCACGTACGGCGTGGCCGACCACGGCGATGGGCGGAACCGTTCGCGGTAGCGCTCGATCTCGGCTTCCCGCGAGCCCGGGATCACCAAGGGCAAGCCGAGATCGGCCGCCGTGTCCGCCCCGGCGCCCGTGGCGAGGACGAAAGGGGACACGCGCAGGCCCTCGCCGGGGTTCGCACGCACTCCGACCGGAGAGGGGCCGGTGAAGTAACCCAGCAGCTCGGTGACCTGGCCGGGGAAGCCCTCCGCCGCGGCCTTGTCGCGACCGAGGGCGCGGCGGACGCCCGAGGTGAAGCCGACCGAGCGGCCCAGCCCCATGTCGATCCGCCCGGGGAACAGCGACTCCAGCACGCCGAACTGCTCGGCGACCACCAGCGGCTGGTGGTTGGGCAGCATCACCCCGCCCGTGCCGACCCTGATCCGCGTGGTCGACGCGGCCACCGCCGCCGCGAGCACGGTCGGCGCCGACCCCGCGACACCGGGCACGCCGTGGTGCTCGGCCACCCAGAACCGGCGGTAGCCCAGCGCCTCGACCGACCGGGCGAAACGCACGGTCGCGCGCAGCGCGCCGGGACCGTCACCGCCCGCGCGCACCAGCGAACGATCGAGCACGGAAAGCCGGGCGGGAAGCGTCACAACCCTTCCAACGTCGGGAAACGCAACAGATTCCCGAAGTTCACCTTGGGGAAAACCCGTGTCGCCGACGGGCGCGCACCGGTTGACTGTCAGACCGGGATGCCATGCTTCCGCCAGATCCCGATCAAAGGAGAACAGTGTCCGTCGCCAGTGCAGTCGAACCGAGAACCACGCCGCGGGAGAACCCGTGGCGCAGCCTGGTGGTGATCGCGTTCGGCATCATGATGGTCGCCCTGGACAGCACCATCGTCACCGTGGCCAACCCGGCGATCGGCGCCGACCTCGGCGCGACGCTCGCCGAGCTCCAGTGGGTCACCCACGGCTACCTGCTCGGCCTCGCGGTCTGCCTGATCACCGCGGGCAAGCTCGGCGACCTGCTCGGGCACCGCAGGCTCTACCTGATCGGCGTCGTCGGGTTCACCCTGGCCTCGGTGGCCATCGGCCTGTCCTCGGGCACCGGCATGCTGATCGGGGTCCGGGTGGTGCAGGGCATGTTCGGCGCGGCCCTGATGCCCGCCGCGCTGGGCATGCTGCGGATGGCGTTCCCGCCGCACCTGCTCAACCGGGCGCTGGGCGTGTTCTCCGGGCTGATCGGCACCTCGGCCGCGGCCGGTCCGATCGTCGGCGGCCTGCTGGTCTCCTCCTTCGACTGGCAGGCGGCGTTCTTCCTCAACCTGCCGGTGGGCGTGCTCGCGCTGGCGCTCGGCGTGCGCTACCTGCCGAAGAACCGGCCCGCCGACGAGTCGTCCTCGTTCGACCTGCCCGGGGTCGCGCTGCTCACCGTCGCCACCTTCGGCGCCGTGCTGGCGCTGGTGTTCGCCCCCGAGCACGGCTGGACCTCCTCGTCGACCCTGGTCCCCGGCGGGATCGGGCTGGTGTTCGGGGTGGCCTTCGTGCTCTGGCAGCTGCGCGCGCCGCAGCCGCTGATGCCGATGAGCCTGTTCCGCTCGGTGCCGTTGTCGGTGGGCACCGTGGTGTTGCTGATCATGGCGCTGGCGATGTTCGGCGGGATGTTCTTCCTGACCTTCTACGTGCAGGGCGTGCACGGGTTCACCGCGCTGGAGACCGGGCTGCAGCTGCTGCCGCTGACCGCGCTGCTGGCGGTCGGGCCGCCGCTGGCCAGCCGCCTGTTCGACCGGTTCGGCCCGCGCTGGCCGATCCTGGGCGGGCTGCTGTCCGCCGCCACGGCGATGTTCGGCATGGCCACGCTGAGCGTGGACGGCGGCACCGGGCTGCTGTCGCTGTGGCTGACGCTGCTGGGCGCCGGGCTCGGCGTGGTCATCGTCGGCGCCACCGAAGCGGTGATCGGCAACGCGCCGGTCAGCCTCGCCGGGGTGGCCAGCGGCATGCAGCAGACCCTGTTCCAGCTCGGCGGCTCGCTCGGCACCGCGGTCCTGGGCGCCGTCGTGTCCGGTCACGTCGGCGGCAACCTCGCCGACCAGCTCACCGCCGCGGGCGCGCCGACGCCGACCCCCGCCCAGGCGGTCGAATGGCAAACCGTTGTGGCGCAAGGAGGAGCGGTGATCCCCGAGGGCACGGCACCGGCCGTCGCCGAGGCCATCAGGCACGCCAGCAACGTCACGTTCGTCGACGGCATGTCGCTGGCGTTCCTGGTCGCGGGCGTGGCGCTGACCCTGGCCGCGGCGATCTCCGCGCTGCTCAGGCGCGGCGTGCCCGCAGGGGAGCCCGTCGTCCATGTCTGAGCGCGAGCGGGCCCGCGAACCCGAGGACCTCGGCAGGCTCTTCGTCGAGCGCGCCAACGCCGGTGACGTCGAAGGGCTGGTCGCGCTGTACGAGCCCGACGCGGTGCTCGCCGTCCCCGGCGGGCAGGTCCAGGGCTCGTCGCTCATCCGCGAGTTCTACGCGGGCCTGCTCGCCGATGGCGGGCAGTTCGCCCCGGGCGTCGCGCAATCCGCGCTGCGCAAGGGAAATCTCGCGCTGACCTCCACTGTCCTGGCCAACGGCAAAGCCACCGCGGAGGTCGCCCGCCGCCAGCCCGACGGCACCTGGCGCTGGCTCATCGACCAACCTGCCCTCTAGCGGGGCGGGAGTTCGCGGAAGATTCGCCGAAAGGGGGTTTAACCCGGGCCGTTCCGGGCGGCATTGTCGGGGAGACCGCCGCTTCCCTGCCGTCACCGAGCCCGGAGGTCCAGGCATGCACGAACGTAGGAGATCGCGGTTGAGCGCGCTGGCGCTGGCCGTCGCGCTGGTCGCGGCACTGCCGGGAACGGCGCACGCGGAGCCGCCAAGGGCGCTTCCCGGGGCGGCGACGGCCGACGAACTCCGGTGGCAGCCGGCGTTCGACTACGACGGCGACGGCTGCTACCCGACACCGGCGATCGGGCCCGACGGGATGCTGAACCCGGGGCTGAAGCCGAGCGGGGCGCTGAACGGGAACTGCCGCGACGCCGCCGACCTGGACAACACCAACACCTATTCACGGGCCAAGTGCAACAACGGCTGGTGCGCCTACATGTACGACCTCTACTTCGAGAAGGACCAGGCGGTGCCGCTGATCGAGAGCGGTCACCGGCACGACATCGAGCACGTCGTGGTGTGGGTGCGGAACAACTCGGCGCAGTACGTCTCCACGTCCGCGCACGGGAACTACACGACCAGGCCCGCGAACCAGGTGGCCTGGGAGGGATCGCACGCGAAGATCGTTTATCACAAGGACGGGGTGCTCACGCACGCCTTCCGGCACGCGAGCGCGACCGAGCCGCCGGAGAACCACAAGGGCGCCTGGCAGTACCCGCCGCTGGTCGGCTGGAACCACTACCCGCCCGGCATCCGCGACCGGTTCGCGCAGGCCGACTTCGGCAGCGCGAACCTCGGGTTGAAGGACAGCTCGTTCGGCGGGCAGCTGGAGCGGGCCAAGCCCTCCGGTATCCCGTTCAACCCGCACGGCTGACGTTGTGCGGTAGCTGACGGACGGCGGCGGAGCCCAGGGGGAGCAGCACGGCGATCGTGTAACCGACGCCCGCGCCCAGCGCCACCGCGGCGCCCCCGAAGGCGTCCGCCGCCGGTCCGACAGCGAGCTGGCCGAACGGGATCGCGATGTAGGACAACAGCGCGTCGTAGGCGGAGACGCGCGAAAGCGACTCCGTGGGCACGTGTTCCTGCAACGAGGTCTCCCAGCTGATGGCGACCGCGGACGAGCCGAGCCCGGCGACGAAGGCGGACACGACCAGCCAGGTGATCCCCGCCCCGGAACCGAGCACGATCAACGGCAGCCCGCCCAGCGCGCCCAGGACCGAACCCCACCGCAGCAGGTACCGCGTCGCGAAGCGGAACATCAGCGCGCTCATCACGAGCATGCCGACGCCGCGCGCGCTGAGGACGAGCCCCCACGCTGCCTCGCTGCTGATCTGCCGGGTCAGCTCCGGGCCGAGGATCTGCCACGTGCCGGTGTTCACCAGGTTCACCACGCAGAACGCGAGGGCGACCTGCCACACCCACGGGATGCCGCGGAAGGTCCTCCAGCCGTCGCGGATGTCGGCGAGGATGCCCGCGCGCTCGGCCGGGGGCGTGGTGGCCAGGCGCGGGAGCCGGGTGAGGCAGGCCGCCGCGACGAGGAAGCTCAGCGCGTCGAAGGCGATCGCGGGACCGCCGCCCACCGCGACCACCAGCACGCCGGAGAGGGCGGGGCCGATGATCTTCGTGGCGTTGCGCGCCGTGCCGAGCAGCGCGTTGGCCTGGCGCAACCGGTTGGCGGCGACGAGTTCCGGCACGATGCCGCGCAACGCGGGCGTGGTGAAGGCCATCAGCACGCCGTTGGCGAAGGAGAGCGCGGCCAGCGCGGTCAGGTCGTAGGCGTCGGCCAGCAGCAGCGCGGCGACTCCGCTCTGGGTGAGCCCGCAGCCGAGGTTGGCCACCACCAGCACCGCGCGGCGCGGCAGGCGGTCGGCCACCGCGCCGCCCACCAGCAGGAAGCCGAGCATCGGCACCATGTGCGCGGCGAGCACGACGCCGAGGTCGCCGGTGCGCCCGGAGGCGTCCAGGACCGCGAAGGCGAGCGCGACCGGGGCCATCGAGCTGCCGAGCAGCGAGACGAGCTGCCCGGCGAAGAACCAGTGGAACCCGGACCGGGTGAGCAAGGGGGAAGGCATCGGGCGAGTCTGCGGAGCCCCCGCACGGCGCACTATTGTTTCGCGTGGAGGCGAAAGCAATGGCATTGCTGCGGTTGAGCGCGCTGGCGCTGTCCCGGTCGAGGTTCGCGCTGTCGCCGCTCGCGGAGACGGTGGGCTCGCTGCTCGCGCTGAGCAAGCCCTGCGAGGACCCGTGGCTGGCCGACTGGCACGCCCGCCACCGGGCCGCGCTCACCGCACGCCTTGAAGGGAATCCGTTCGCGGCGGGCCTGGTCCGCCTGCTCGGCTCCACGAAGTGGCTGCCCGACCACATCGTCATCCCGCCGCGCGGCGGGATGCGCACCGCGCTCGCCGACGAGCTGGTCGAGGTCGCGGCGGCCGAGGACGATCACGTGGTCGCCCAGCTGACGGTCTCGGTGCGGCGGAGCTGGCGGCGGCACGACCTGAAGTGGTTGTCCGGCAAGGGTTTCGCGGCCAGGACCGCCGAGCTGCTTGACGCGGTGTGGCACGCGCACGTGCTCCCGGACTGGCCGCGCCGCAAGGCGTTGCTGGAGCGCGATGTCACCTACCGCGCGGGATTGCTGGCCGCCTACGGGTGGCCGCGCGCCGTCGAGCGGATGAGCAGGCGCAGCGCGTGGGTCGGCGTCGACGCGATCCGCTTCAGCGACCAGGAGGCGCCGGACCGCGTGGTCGGCGACGAGGGCATGCTCTTCGTGCCGATCAGCGCCTCGCGTGGCTCGTGGCTGTGCGAGGCGCCGCCGGATCGGCACGGGTTGGTCTACCCCGCGCGTGGCCGCGCCGAGCCGGGACGCGAGCGGGTCGACGGCGCGCTGGACCGGCTGATCGGCGAGAACCGGGCGACGATCCTGCGCGAGCTGGAGGAACCCGCGACCAGCAGCGAACTCGCCGCGCAGCTCGGCCTGTCCCTGGGGACGATCGGTGGCCACCTGGCAGTGCTGCGCGACGCGGACCTGATCATCGGCGAACGCGTCGGCCGCCGCGTGGTCTACCGCCGCACCGAAGCGGGCGATGTCCTCACCGCGACCGACCACACCTAGCGCCCCACCACTAAACCTGTCCCGCGCAGTGGTTGTGGCGTCTTCAAGTACACCGCACCCCCGCCCAGCGCGTCTCAAACCGCCACGAACCCTCGTTGCTGCCGGGGGTTAGTCGCTGTTAGCGATCGCTGGAGCGGGGGTTGGGTGTACTTGAAGACCGCCGAACTCGGCTGCCGTCAGGCGAAGGCGTGCACAGTGCCGCGCAGTGCGGCCGTGCCGTTCTCGCAGAACTGCTCGTAGGTCGCGGCGAACGCCTTGACCTTGCCCTCGGCGTCGGTGACCAGTTCGGTGATCGTGAAAGAGCCGCCGAGCTGGTTGCAGCCACGTCCGTTGCCGCTCACGCTGAGCCCGGGGGAGCCGTCGTTGAACGGGTACCGCTTGGCGCCGTGTAGGTGCCCACGGCCAGCTTCTGGCCCTGCGCCGGAGCGAGCTCGACGCGCCAGTCGTCCCGCTGCCCGGACACCCCGAACGAGAGGGCGCCGTCAACGGAACCACCGACCGTGAACACGGTGTTCGCGCCGCGGTAGCTCTTGCTCTTGCCGCCGCCGATGTAGTCACCGGGCGCGCTGACGAACTCGTAGGACAGCGGGAACGCCTGGTAGCGCACGGTTCCCTTGAGCGCGGGGCTGTTCGGCCCCTCGCAGTTCTGGGTGAAGGTCGCCTCCAGCACCGTCACCGCGCCCGAGGCGTCGGTCTCGATCTGGTCGATCGCGAACTCACCCCAGACCTGGTTGCAGCCGCGCCCGGTGCCACCGACGTCCAGGCCGGGAGCCCGGCCCGTGCGGAACGACGCGCGCTCGGCGTCGCGGTAGACGCCGGGGTGCAGCCGCTGCCCGCGCGGGGCGGCGAGGTCGACGTGCCACCACTCCTTGCCATCGGCGGAGTCCACCCGCAGCGTCAGGCCCTCCGCGTTCCCGGACAGCCCGACCTTGTCCTTGGGCGCCCGGTAGGAGCGCGTCGCCCCACCGCCGATGTAGTCCCCCTTCTCGCTGACGAACTCGTAGGAGCTGACCGGGGTCCGCTCCGCGGCCTTCGGTGCGGCCCCCGCCGCCCCGTTCATCACGAGTCCCGCGAGCAAGGTCAATCCAACCAGGACAGTGCCGTTACGGCGCATGCCCGTTTCCCCTCTCATCGTTGCCGGTCCACACCGGCCGCGAGGACGCTATATCGGGGGACCGACAACGCGGAGGGGCATTTAAGCAATCGTGAATCAGCGGACGACCAACACCAATTTTCCTGATGTACGACCGGTTTCGCCCAGCTCGTGCGCCTTCGCGGCCTCGGCGAGCGGGAAGCTGCCCGCGACCACCGGGCGCAGCTCGCCCTTCTCGATCAGCTCGGCGATCGCGGTCATCCCGGCGTGGTCGGCCTCGACGAGCATGGGCACCGCGCGCACGCCGACGCGCTCGGCCTCGGCGATGAGATCTTCCTGTCCCACGGGCAGGATGGTGACGAGGATGCCGCCCTCGCGGAGCGTACGCAGCGACCGCATCGCGGTCTCACCGGCGAGCGAGTCGAGCACCACGTCCACGTCCCGGACCGCCTCGGCGAAGTCGGTCTCGCGGTAGTCGATCACCTCGTCCGCGCCGAGCTCGCGGAGGAACTCGTGCTTGCCCGCGCTGGCGGTGCCGATCACGTGGGCGCCGAGCGACTTCGCGATCTGCACGGCGAAGTGCCCGACCCCTCCGGCTGCGGCGTGGATCAGGACGCGCTGGCCGGGGCGCAGCCGGGCGGTGTCCACCAGCGCCTGCCACGCGGTGAGCGCGGCGAGCGGGACGGCGGCGGCCTGGACGTGGTCGAGGTTGGCGGGCTTGGCGGCGAAGGCCCGCGCGGGACCGGTGACGTACTCGGCGAAGGAGCCCGCCCCGTGCGGGTAGGGCAGCATGCCGAACACCTCGTCGCCCGGCTTGAACAGGGTGACGCCGACGCCGACCGCCTCGACCACGCCGGAGACGTCCCAGCCGAGGACGAACGGCGGTTCGCCGAGCCAGAGGCCGTTGGCGCGGTGCTTCCAGTCGGTCGGGTTCAGGCCCGCGGCGTGCACGCGCACCAGCAGCTGGCTCTGCGCTGGGGTCGGCTTGGGCAGTTCGATCTCGGTCAGCACTTCAGGGCCGCCAAGGGTGTTCTGGCTGATCGCGCGCATCTTCTCGCTCATGGGCACCATGCTGTCGCCGCGGCGTCCTTCGGAAAATGGCATGATTGCCACTCTTCGATAGGATCGTGCCATGCATCAGGTCGCAGTGCTGGCGTTGGACGGCGTCTACCCGTTCGAACTGGGGATTCCCCGGCGGATCTTCGGCGCGCTGCCAGAGCACTACGCGATCCGCACGTGCACCGTCGACGGACGTCCGGTGCGCACCGACGCGGACTTCACGGTCGCCGTCGAGCACGGCCCGGAAGCGTTGGAGTCAGCCGACACCGTCGTGATCCCGCCGTTCGACCTGACGGTGGTCACCGGCGGCCTGCCCGAGCCCGTCGCGGCCGCGCTCGCACGTATCCGTCCCGGCACGCGCATCGTGTCGATCTGCACAGGGGCTTTCCTGCTCGCCGCGATGGGACTGCTCGACGGGCGGCCCGCCACGACGCATTGGTGCCAGAGCGCGCTTTTCCGCACCATGTTCCCGGCTGTGCGGCTGGACCAGGACGTGCTGTTCGTCGACGACGGCGACGTGCTGACCTCCGCGGGCGCCGCGTCCGGGGTGGACGTGTGCCTGCACGTCGTGCGGCGCGACCTCGGCAGCCAGATCGCCAACAGCGTCGCCCGCAGGTGCGTGGTCCCGCCGCTGCGGGACGGCGGCCAGGCGCAGTTCATCGACCAGCCGGTGCCGGACCCCGCGATGACGAGCACGGCCGCCACGCGGCAGTGGGCACTGGAGCGGCTGCACCTGCCGTTGACTCAGTCCGATCTCGCGGGACACGCGCGGATGAGCCTGCGCACCTTCGCCCGCCGGTTCCGCGACGAGGTCGGGGTGAGCCCCGGCCGGTGGCTGATCCAGCAACGCGTCGCGCGGGCGCGCGAGCTACTGGAGGCCAGTGATCTCTCGGTGGAGCAGATCGCCGGGCAGGTCGGCTTCGCGACCGGGACCTCGCTGAGACAGCACCTGCGCGACGCGCTCGGGGTCTCGCCCGTCGCGTACCGGCGGACCTTCCGGACCGAGATGGTGTAACAACGGTGCAGGACCAGGTCACTCGCCTCGGTCACGAACTCGATGATGGCCTCGACCCACCAGAGCTGCTCCGGCAGCACACCGGAGACGACCGGGCCGATCGCCATGGCGACCTGCCTGATGTTCTCAGCGAGTTTCCTTCCCATATAGATACGTCGAACCGGGAGCGCCGGGATCGACATCAGACGGGGCGGAGTGGCGAGAATCTTGGTGACTTCGCTGCTCTTCGCCGGGCACGTCGGGGCGATGGCCTCGGTCTCCGATGAGCTGGTCCGGCGCGGCCCTCGGCCAAGCAAGCCGAGGGCCTCCCGGCGATGTTGGAGTCGGTGCGGGGCTGGCGGTGGTGGGTTGTGTTTTCGCAGTCCGCGTGGGTCGTGGTTGTTGGGCTCCCAATGGCCCCGTGTTCGCCCGCCTTCGAGATGTCCTGGGGGAACGTGCCAGGCCTGCTTCACGTGGTGGGAGGCCTGTTCCACTGATTGCTGATGTGGACGTCGGTGTCGAGGCGTTCGAGAGCTGCCAGCTCCTGGCTCGGGCCGGGTTCACCTTCTTCTGGCATGAGTCCGAGCATGCGCTGAACCGCTCGGGCTGGCCCGCGGCGTTGCCGGGCATGCCTTCGGCGTAACCGCAACAGACAGGTGGAGAGACGCGGGGGTCGGTGAGAGTGGAGAGGAGCCGACATCGATCGAGAAGCGGCGCAGACTGCCCTCCTAGCGGGTGACAGCGAAGGTGTGGACGAGCTGGGTCTGGTGGTGACGGATCCGGGTCCCGGCGTCTAGCAACGCCGCGACGACAGAGAAGTGGTTGGGATCGGCGGTGATCGCCTCGGTGCGGATTCAGTCGTCATAGCGCTCAGGGTGTTGCCACACCACGCGACCGGTGGTGGTGAGGATGTCGGCGCCCGTGTCGAACGAGGTGGTCCCCTGGATGCCTGCTGACCCACAAATGGTGTCGGCCCGCTCGGCCTTAAGGATGTCGGTAAAGGGGCTGTCGACGGGGACGGCCGAGAGGGTGCAGGTCACGGAACAGGGCGCGCAGGGTGACCGCGGGGCTCCACCAACTCCCTTGCCATGGACCAGAAGTACGTCACCGAGTTCCCCAACATCGACTCCGCCGATGTGCGGAACCGCCCTGTAGGTAGCGCCGCGAGGCGGTGGGTTCGCTCGACCTCAGCCAGGACCGGGTGCCAGCTCCGCCAGCTGGGCCTGAAGCTGCTCGCGCCGGCGATGATGCGCTGGGCCGATCGCGTCCAATGCCTGATGGAGAAACGCCTTCGCCTCGTCAGGGCGTTCCCGCGCCACGGCCTCTCGCGCCAGCCCGGCCAACGCTTTCGTCACCGTCAGCGTCCTGCCGTTGTCGGTGGCCGACCGAAGGATCCGGATTAACTCACTCCGGCCGTCGGCTGTTTCGCCTGCGGCCATCAAGCTGTCGGCGAGCCGCAGCCGGGCGATCTCCTCGGAGTTCGTGGAGTGGTTCTCGATGGCACAACGCACCGCCGCACGGTGGGCTGCGACGGCTTCCGGGATGCGGCCGAGGTGCCGGTAGGCGGTGCCGAGGAAGCACAGGGAGAACGTCTCGGTGTAGCGGGCCCCGGTGTGGCGCGCCGCTTTCCGAGCGGCGTCCACTGCGGTGACCGCGTCGGTGTAGTGACCGCGGGCCAGTTCGCACTCGGCGATGCCGTTGAGGATGTCGGCTAGGCCACCGGTCACTCCCAGCTCCCTCTTGACGTCGAGTGCTTCCCGATAGTGTGCCAGGGCCGTGTCGAAGTCCAGATCGTTGCCGGCCAGCAGCGCGTAGATGGTGTGCACACCGGCCAGTGACCTGGGCTCGTCGGCCTCGCGTGCCAAGGCGAGCGCCCGCTCAAGCTGGGGTTGCCAGGCGGTGCCTGGATCGTGCCGGGTCTGGCTGTAGACGAGTGCGGCCAGGATCTGTGCGGCCAGGCCGGGCTCCTCGCCCGTGTCGACTCCGTGGTAGCCCTGCCGCAGGTGGTCGATGCTCTCCTGGACGTCACCGTGGACAAGGGTGAAGCGCCCCAGCACGTATCGGAAACGTGCCTCCCCTTCGGCTGATCCGCCCCTCTTTGCCGCCCGCAGACCCGCTGTCAGGAGACGATCCCGCTCCGGCAGGTCGCCGAACAGGTGAAGGTGCCAGACCGAGCACAGGGCCAGCCGCCATCCGAGTTCGTCATCGCCCGCCCCGAGGATGTCCTGACTGACCGCGAGAACGTTGCGGCCCTCCGCGGTGAGCCAGGCTGAGGCCTTCTCGGCGCCGGACAGGTCCGGGGCGAGATCACTTCGCGTGCTGCGCGCGGAGACGAAGTACGACTGAGCCGCGAGCTGGTCCATCACCGTGCTCATCGCGACGAGGAGGTGTTCGGCCAGCCGTGCGCGGGCCGCAGCCCTGGTGCCTGGCGGGTCCACCGTGTCTAGCAGGGTGACGGCGTACTCGCGGAGCAGGTCGTGAAGCCGGTAGCGCCCCGGCACCGCCTGCTCGACCAGGCTGGCGTCGAGCAGCTTCTCCAGCAGCGGCTCGACCGAGGAGACGCCCAGGTCGGCGAGCACGGCTGCGGCTCGGATGTCCACATCGCGTCCTGGGTTGGCGCCGAGGTGTCTGAGCAGGCGCTGTTGGTCGCTGGGCAGCTGCTCGTAGGAGGCGGTGAAAGCTCCTTCGACGCTGCGGTCGTCGAGGCTCAGCTCCGCCAGTCTGCATGTGTGGTCGGCCAGCCTCACCGCGAGGTCGGCCACCGTCCAGCTCGGCCGATGCCGCAACCGTGCTCCGGCGATCCGCAGCGCCAGCGG
The DNA here is from genome assembly GCF_024213555.1 of Allokutzneria sp. A3M-2-11 16. GTDB lineage: Bacteria > Actinomycetota > Actinomycetes > Mycobacteriales > Pseudonocardiaceae > Allokutzneria. The sequence goes on from NZ_JANAVO010000006.1 coordinate 148,729, forward strand.
CAGGTAGGCGCACGATCGCGCCAGATCACGCGTCGCCGCCTGTTGTTCCTGTGCGCGCCGCACGCCGACGATCTGGGTCAGCAGATCCACCGCATCGTGCTCGTCGAGGGCGCCGAGGTCGATGTGGACAGTGGACTGGACGCTGACGAGCCGCCGCCTGCTGGTGATCAGCACCGCGCAGGTGGGCGATCCCGGAACGATCTGGTTCACGACGGCGCCGTCTCCGGCGTTGTCCAGAATGATCAGCCATCGACCGAGCGCGATCTCCGAACGCCACAGGCAGAGTCGCTGGTCGGTGCCGCGAGGGAGCGGACGGGAGGAAATCTCGGTGCTGGTGAGCAGGTGGTCGAGAACAGCCTCCAGCGTCAGGGCCTCACGGCCGGGGGTGTGCCCGTGCAGATCGATGAAGATCTGCCCGGCCGGGTACTGGCCGGCGAGGCTTCGTGCGGCGTGGACGGCCAGCGCGGTCTTGCCGGTCCCGGCCATACCGCTGATGGTGACGACTGCCGGGGCGCCACGCCCCGTGGCGGTCACGGCGGCGCGGATCTCACCGAGCTGCGCGTTGCGCCCCACGAACAGCGCGTCCTGGTAGGGCAGCTCATTGCGGCCAGCGCCATCGCTGTGCCGAAGCACCGCCAGGTGGATCTTCTGGAGTTCGAGGCCGGGTTCGGTGCCGAAGGCCTCCAGCAAGCGGTGCCTGGCGTCCGCATAGACCGCCATCGCTTCCGATTGGCGGCCGGCGCGGAACAGCGCCCGGACCAGCTGGCCGATCAGCCGCTCGTCGAAGGGGCGCAGCGCGAGCAGCGAGCTCAGCTCCGGAATCACCGCCGTGTGCCTGCCCCTGACCAGATCGATGTCGACCTGGTCGGCGACGACCCGGATTCGCAGCTCTTCCAGCCGGGTCTTCTCGGCCTCCAGACCAGGCAGGCCACCCAGCACGCCACCGCGGAACAGCGACAGTGCCCGCGCGTACCGCTGGGCGGCCTGATCCGGGTGGCTCGCCTCCTCGGCGAGACGAACCAGTCGGGTGAACTCCTCCAGATCGAGATGACCTTCACCAAGGCGAAGGCGGTAGCCGTCGCGACGCCGCTCGATCAACCCAGGATCGGGCAGGAGTGCGCGAATCCGGTAGACGTAGGTCGGGATGATCCTGCTTCCGGACTCGGGCCAGACATCGCCCCAGACAGCCTTGAGTAGGTCTTCCGAGGCCACGACCTCGTTGGCGCGCAACGCGAGCGCGGCCAGCACCGCCTGCTGGCGAACAGGACCGCAGTCGATCGGCCGCCCCGCGGCGGTCACCACGAACGGCCCGAGTACCCCGAAGTGCAGCGCTTCGGTCATGCGGGGCATTGTGCCCGATCACCTGCTCTCACAACCGCCAGGCACCAGCAGGCTGATGACCGTGTGCGCCAAGACTTTCCGCAGCGACGGGAACGGTGACGACGGCGGCCTCGTGACGGAAACCTCGTTCGAACCGAGTCCCGGTACAACCTCGTCTGCGATCCCGGCTTCCTATTGGTGACCTGGGATCGCGCGTGGAACAACAGGGGCGCGCGCACGGCCGGAGTGGACAGCGAGACCGCCCGCTACATCGAGACTGTGCGTGGGTTGGAGGGGCTCCTCCGCTGCGGGTCGTTCTCGACGGGCTACCGGCACATCCTCGGGTGGCACGTTCTCCTGCGGGTAGCCGTACGTCTGGTAGTTCTTGTAGTTGTGGTCTCGACACGTCGCGACCGCGCGGTACTTGCCCGTCCCGCCCGTGCACCAGGCTTGCACGCCCTGCTGAGTCTTGCCCACCACCACGGAGTGGCAGTTCGTCGGCTCCGCGTTCGCCGCGACCGCACCGAAAGCGAGCAGTGATGCCGCGGGGGCGGTGCTCGCCGCGACCGAGCCGGCCAGGCGACCGACGGAAATCTTCTTCATGCCCGCTCCTTCATGTTATGTATCGATTCAACACTGAATCGGTGAATTGAGGCTAGAGCGGAGAGTGGGGTCGGTCAACGAGCGCGGCGATATGAGATTGGGGAACACAAGTACCGATTCTCTTCCTCCTTTTGGGGGACGCGTGTCATCGAGATGTCATGATCGTCAGGGTGGCTTGATGTAATGGGGTCTGCGGGGGACTTGGGTGAACTTGACGGCGGGGCGGGTGTGTGTTCACAATCGGCCCGTATATCGCGTCCTGAGTCGGCCGGCTGGGTGTGGTCGGTTCGCTGTTTCATCGTTTCGTTCTTGCTCGTTGTTCGTGTTCGAGGTGCCAAACCGGTGTTGTCGTTCGTCCTCAATAAGGAGAATCCGTTCATGTCGAGAACTCTGATGACGGTGTTCGCCACGACCGGCCTGCTGCTGGGCTCCTCCGGTCCGGCTCTCGCCGTGCCCCTGGTGCCTGTGGGCAACAAAGTGGTCTTCACTGGCAACTACGACACGGGGAACTTCGGCCAGTGGAGCACCTGTCAGTGGCGCGGCTACAACAGCTCCTGCAAGGACTGGAAGCAGGGGCCCTACATGGCCAAGATCGCCGACGGCGGCCCCGGTCACGCCACGGCCGCGCGCTTCGAGGTACGCGACGGCGACGTGCCACCTTTCGGTGGTGGGGAACGATCGGAGGTATCGGCGGGCGGTTCCGCCGGCGCGGGGGTGAAGGCGGGCGATGAGCGGTGGTATGAGTTCTCGCTGCGCTTTGATGCGAGTTTCACCAACCCGCGAGGTGGCTGGTTCATCCCGATGCAGTGGCACTCCGGCAGCGGGTCGCCGCCCCTGGCACTGGAAGTAGACAATAACGGCACGCTGCACTTCGCCAACAACCGCGTCAACAAGCGCACGGAGATTGGCCCGATCCAGAAGGGCAGGTGGGTCGACTACGTGCTGCACGTCAAGTTCTCCCCAGGCTCACAGGCCCTCGCCGAATCCTGGGTCAACGGCGTCAAACAGCCCGGAGTACACCGCGTACCCAACATGGCCGGTGACAGCAACTACCTGAAGATGGGCATCTACCGCGACGGAGGAAACAGCGACACCGCCATCCTCTGGCACGACGGCCTACGCATCACCGCACCCTAAACCAGTGCGGTCGGGACCCGGGTGGGATTCGAGCGCGCCCGAAAAGCCTGCGGCAATCTTTATTTCGATACTTAACCGCCAACCTTTCGAGTGACGGCACTGGGGTCTGATGGTCAACCGGTCGCGAGATCATGCGGCATCCCTCGTCAACTATTGAACATTCCCTGCGATTGATCACTATCGCTTCCGCCTCCGATGTGGCTGGAGCGCGATCTTGCGAGATGTGGAACTGGGGACACCATGATTGCGCACGATGAGTTGGCTCTAAGATGGGGCGCGTAGAGGTATCGGTTCGGTTCATTCCTCTGACGCGAGGTGGAGGTTCGTGTTGCGTGCGTCGCCGTTTTGCTACTCTCCTCGCCGAGGACGCACCTAATACCTATTGCAGGGGGAGAATCCCGCATGGCTCAGCGCACTATCGTCCAGCTCATTGACGACCTCGACGGCACGGCGGCAGAGGACATTTCACGTATCGAGTTCGGCGCCGATGGCGTGACCTACGAGATCGACCTGAACGAGGACAACGCCGCGAAGCTCAGGGATGCGCTAGCCCCGTTCGCCGCCGCCGCGCGTCGTATCGGCGGGCGGTCCAAGCGGGGACCGAGCTCGCGTGGGGCGAATGCTGGGCGGAGCAAGGACGAGACCCGGGCGATCCGGGAATGGGCCAAGGCCAACGGCCACGAGATCTCCGACCGTGGCCGCATCCCCAGCGGCATCATCGAAGCCTACGAAACTGCCGGTACGGCTTGACCAGCGAAACGTGTCTGTCACCCTCGCGCCCTGATCGCAGGTGCGAGGGTGGCGGACTTCGCCACTACCCGCCGCTCTGTGTGCGAGGAGTTCGCCGCCTCGGCTTGACCAGCTGCTTGATTGCAGGGGAGGGGCCCGGCTCGATTGAGAATATGGCTCGGGGAATTCACTTGGCGAGAGTGAACGATTACAGACTCAGAGATCCATTGATATCTCTCACCTGAGCCAGCGTTCCGTCAGTGGGGCCCTCGACCGAGTTTGTCACGCTCGCCCGATTTTCACTACTCGGGCAACGCTGGCAGTATCTAATCGAACCGGATGGCAGCGGTCTGCCGTTCCCTGGTCGTCTCGTGCCCATTCCCACAGCTGAGGTCGCATCGTGCGGTCCTTTGGTGAGTACGAAGCCACTGCACGAGGTCGTCGGCGCCTTCACGGACGGCTGCGTCGAGCGGGGTGAGGTTTTTCCAGTGGGGGAGCCAGTTCACGTCGGCGCCGCGAGCGAACAGGTATTCCGCGCAGCGTTGCCGTCCGCCGTGGCATGCGCCCCAGAACGCCCACGTGATCTCCTCCGGAGCGGGTGTCGTGGTGGCGAAGCGGGCGTCGATTTCCTCGTGCAGCCCGAGGGTGGCGAGGTCGACGAGCGAGGTGCGGGCCCCCTCGTTCGACCAGGCGCGAGGCCACGTTCCACTGCTTGAACCCGCGGGCGTCGGCCAGCGGGGGGCCGCCGCCGAGGACCGCGCCCGGTGTCTCGATGTCGGCTCCGGCGTCGAGGAGGGCGTCGAGCGCCGCGACGTCGTCGCTGCTGGCCGCCCAGTGCAACGGCGTTTCCTCGTGCGGGCCCCGGAAACGGGCGTTGACGTCCGCTCCCGCTTCGACCAGAGCCTGGATGCTCTCCGCGACACGCGGGAAGTGACCAGGCCAGTCGGTGGCGACGTGCGGCAGGGACCGGGACATGCCCGCGGTGCGTCATCTCCGAGCCTGACCGTGGCCAACCATGGATTCGCGGCCAGCTGTGCGCGTAGCGCGGCGATGTCTCCGGAATGGATGGCAGCACAGACGGCGACCGCCGCGGGATGCTCGGTTCTGAGGGTCTTCATCACGGACAACTCCTTTCGGCTTCACTGCCCATCATGGAATGCGCAGCCGGAGTGGACGAAGTCGACGAGCACCCGGGTGGGAGCGGTGAGAGCGCTGATCTGGTGGCAGAACTGTGAGCGCTCATGGCAGGGGGATTTTCGGAGGACGCCCTCACGACGATCTGCCGGTCGGCCAGGAAGGGGTGAGGAGGTGGTAGTGAGCGGCGTCTTCGAAGCCCTCATCACCGGAGGTGAAGGAGACCGGGTCGGTGAACACGTGGACGAAGCCGACGCGCTCGGCGGCGTAACGGGAGGCGGTGTTGCTCAGGGCGAGGCGTCGTTTGCCCGGCCCTCCTCAGAGCGTGGACGGAATGCCCATGTCACTACGACTTGTAGCGCCTCGGTGAGGACTCCGCGGCCTCGCGAGTCCGGATGCACCGCGTAGTCCACTTTGGCCTCGGTCACGTTGCTTCCTACCAGGTCGAACAGTTGAATATGGCCGACCATGCGGTCGGTGGTACGGTCGGCGATGCACCAGTTGATTTTCTCGCCCCGAGCTTCACCCTCACGTTGGCGCATGATCACGGCTGCGCCGTCGGGCAGGAGACGGACCTCCTGTAGCCGGCCGTTGAAGTGACGAGTGCGGGGATCGAGCATGATCTCGCCGTAGCGGTGCGTGTCGGAATCCTCGACCAGGCGCAATCGCAATTCGTCAGAGGTCATCAACGGGGGGATGTGCCAGGGGTGCCGGGGCCTCGCGCGGATCGTCGGGGCGCAGCGAGCCGATCCATATGTCACGACGCTCGCCACGCTGGCTGCCCAAGGACGTGACCATGCCGTCGAAGGTGAAGCCAGTCGACCAGGCGACCCTGCGCGCGGCCCAGTTGCCAACAGCGGCTCGCCAGAGCACCAGTTCCGCACCGTACTCGCTGAATCCCCAGTCAACCAAGAGCCGGACCGCTCTGCGGCACACCCCGCGGCCACGAACCTGAGGATGCACGCCGAAGATAATCTCGCGCACGCCGTCATGTCGGTGGAGCAGGCCGACGGAGCCGGAGAAAAGCCGAGTACCGTCAGCATGCGGCGCCTCGATAGCGAATAGCGCCTGAGTGCCGTCAGCCCACGCCGACGGCGTCCTCACAGAGATGAAGTCCACAGCGTCGTCACGAGCGTAGGGCGTGGGACCGACGTCCAGCGGATCGTATCCAGGTCCCGACATTGCGCGACAACACCCTCCACATCGGACAGTCGGTGGGCGCGCAGGGGTGACCACGCCGTCGGTGAGCGTCGGAACGTTGACGAGAGGCGGCCCTGTCCTGCTCAGAGGAAGGCAGCGCCTTCCCGAGGTCGACGCGCACGCGCCGAGGAGGGGCGAGCCAGCGGTGAAGCTGCTGCTTGGGGCGCCCCCCCACCCTCCAGTCGAACGCATGTTCGAGAATAGAAGTAAAGTTGGTCGCGCGGTTCAGTCACAAGTCCCGCATGGGACCCGTCCCTCGGGGAAGCAGGGACGGGTCATTTTTCGTTCCCGCGAGACAGTCGATGGAGTTCGTGCCCCACAATCCGACCGAACGCGTCTACGCGGCTACCGATGACTACGTGCACGCCGTGGAGGTCCGAGGCGCCGAGCAGTTGCTGTTCGTCGTCGGCACCATGGGCCTGGGCCCGGCTGGGAAACCTGGGCCAACCTGGAGGAGCAGCTTGACCTGATCTGGTCGAACATCCGCGCCATCCGCGCCTCGGCTGACATGACCGTCGACAACATCGTGCGCCTGACCAGCTACCTGCGAGACCCCGCTTACGTCGAGGCCGACGCTGCCGCCCGAACGGCCGCACTCGGTGGCAGGCGCGTACCGACAACCGCGATCGTCGCGACCACCTTGGACAGCGACTGGCTTGTCGAGATCGAGGCCATCGCCGCGGGGTGACAATCCGGTCGCGTCAAGTGCTGAGGACGGGCGTGGCGTGGATAGTCTCTGGGCGTGAGATCGGCTCGGACCAGTGCCATGTTGCGACAGGACAATTCGGCTCGTGCGCTGGGGCTGGTGCACGCCTTCGGTGAGGCGAGCCGGGCTCAGCTGGCCTCGTGGCTGGGGGTCACCCGCACGACCGCGAAGGCTGTCGCGGAGGGCTTGGTGGCCGCGGGTCTGGTGGTGGAGGAGGAGCGGGCCGAGGCGTTGGGGCGTGGACGGCCGTCACCGGTGGTGCGGCCGGCACCCGGTGGTCCTGTGGTCATGGCGGTTGAACTCGCGGTCAGCCATGTCACGGTGGCGGTCGTCGGGTTGGGGACTCACCTGGTGACGGTCCAGCGCGAGCGGTTGCCGTCGTCCCCGGCGCCGGACACCGTGATCGGGCTCATCGGTGACCTGGCCGGGTCGGCCGCGCGCGCCTCTGGCCCTCTGGCGGGGGTCGGGGTGAGCTTCTACGGGGCGGTGCGGCCGGACGGTTTCGTGTTGCACGCGCCGAGTCTGCGGTGGCGGGAGTTGCCGCTGGCCGACCTGATCAGTCGCGCCGTGGGTGGTGGTGTCCCGGTCCGGGTGGGCAACGACGCGGATCTGGCCGCGATGGCGGAAGCCAGGCGGGCGGGTGATGCGCGGCCACGGGATCTGCTGTACCTGATCGCGGAACGCGGCTTGGGCGCGGGCTTGGTGAACAACGGGGTTCTGGTCGGCGGAGCCACCGGGAGCTTCGGCGAGGTCGGCCACATGGTCGTCAACCCCGACGGGGTTCGGTGCCCGTGCGGGCGAATCGGTTGCTGGGAAACGGAAGTGGACGCCCGGTCGTTGCTGCGCCGGGCCGGGCGGCGGGCACGGGGCGATCTCCAGCACGCGGTCGCCGGTGTGCTCGCCGACGCCGGTACCGGTGATGACCGGGCCCGCGTCGCCCTGGCCGAGTACACCCGGTGGCTGGGGCTGGGCCTGGTCAACATGGTGAACATCTTCGATCCGCCGAGAGTGGTCGTCGGCGGAGTCCTCGCGCGGGTGCTGCCCGCCATTGCCGGGGAGCTCAGCACGGTAGTGGCCCAACAGGGGCTGGTGCGGCGGGAATCCCCGCTGCCGATCACGGCCGCGCGGCTGGGCGAGCACTCGGCGTTGATCGGTGCGGCCGATCTGGCTTTCGCTGATCTGCTGGCCGCGCCGCTGGGGACGGTGCGGGCGTCCGCTCGCTGAGCGCGGCGTCCCTGGCGAACTCCACGGCGCCACGCAAGGCGCTGTCGGCGCCCAACCGGGCTCGGCGGATCGACGGCTGGCACAGGCTGTTGTCCCGGGCCGCCCGCCGCAGCGGTCGCCAGAAGACGGCTCCGGCCTGTGCCACGCCACCACCGATGACGATCAGATCCGGATCCAGCACCAGGCCGATCGTGGCGATGGCACCCCCCACCAGCGCACCGGCGTCAGCGAGGACAGCGCTCGCCACGGGGTCGCCGCGACGAGCGGCGCGATCAACGTCTCGGGCGCTGACGGGTGAGCCGGCGCGAAGACAGCTCGCCTCCCCTGGACGGGCCCGCATGCGCGCGACGGCGCGGCGTGCGATGGCGGGTCCGGAGGCCAGAGCCTCCAGGTGACCGCGGCCACCGCAGGAACACCGGGCCGACCCGCCGACCGGCAGATGACCGACCTCGCCCGCCAACTGGTGCCGGCCTGGGTGCGGACGGCCGCCGATGATGACGGCGCCGCCGATGCCCGTGCTGACGGTCAGGTAGGCCAAGGTGTGCCGCGACTGGGTTCCGAACGCGCGGAGGTACTCGGCGCGGCCGGCCGCGTTGGCGTCGTTGACCACCACCGCCGGGGCCGTGAAGTGGTCGGCCAGGACCGCGGCCAGGTCGATTCCCTCCCACCCGGGGACGTGGCGGGAGCTGACCCGGCCGGAGGGGGTGTCCCAGACCTGGCCGCCGAAGCTGACGCCGATTCCCTCCGGTGGCCCGCCGCTCACTCGTCGGGCGGCCGCGAGCAGGAGCTCCAGCGCGTCCGCGGCGGTGCGGGGAGTGGCCAGCCGCTCGACGCGGCGGTACCGGGCCCTGCCGTCGCGGCCGAGCACCGCCGAGGCGACCGCGATCTTGGTGCCGCCGATGTCGAACGCCAGCAGGGGTGTGCCCGCGTCGCTCACGTACCGCTCGACTCGGCGATCCGTTCCCGAAGGCTGACCGCCAGGGCGTGGTTGAAGATGACGTGGAAGTCCTCGATCTGCTCCATCAACTCCGCGGGGGCGCGCAGCGCGTAGTCCGCCAGGTCCAGCATCGGCGCGGAAGTGGCCCGCGCACCGGTGAACGCGACGGTGGTCGCGCCAACGGTCCGGGCGTAGCGCAGGGCCCGGAGCACGTTGTCGCTGGTCCCTGATCCGCTTACCGCCAGGACCACGTCGTTGTCGGTAAGCACGGGCTTGAGCTGCTCGACGTAGACCTCAGCGAAGTCGAGGTCGTTGGCCAGCGCGGTCAGCAACGCGCCGTTGTCGCTCAAGCCCACCACCCGCAGTCGGCGCCCGCCCCGGACCCGGGCGCCTCGCCCCAGGTCCGCAGCGGTGTTCTTGCCCAGATCGCAGGCCAGGTGGGAGGCCAGAGCGGCGCTACCCCCATTGCCCACCGCGTAGACGACACCACCCCGCCGCCATAACTCCATCAGACAGTCGCCCACTCGACGCAACTCGTCCAGGCACACGCGGTCGATGGCCACGCGAACCTCGGTCAGGTACCGGTCCAGAGCCGGCATGCTCATCGCTACCCCGCGTCCCTTGTGGTGTTCCCAGGCCACCGATTAAGTTAGTGGCATGGACTTAATCGAAGCTAGGTCAGCCGACGGTGAGCTGTCAATGTCGCCGTGGTGGCGCGACGGCGTGCTGTACCAGGTGTACCCGTTGAGCTTCAAGGACTCCAACGCCGACGGTCACGGCGATCTGCTCGGCGTCGTGTCCACATTGGACTACTTGTGCTGGCTCGGGGTCGACGGCATCTGGCTCAACCCGTTCTTCCGATCACCGATGGTCGATTTCGGATACGACATCAGCGACCACTGCGCCGTCGACGGCCGGTTCGGCGACCAGGCCGACGTGGAGGTGCTCATCCGCGAGGCGCACGCCCGCGGCCTGCGAATCGTCCTCGACCTGGTGCTCAACCACACTTCCGACGAGCACCCCTGGTTCGCCGAATCCCGGTCCTCGCGTCGTTCCCCGCGACGTGACTGGTACGTGTGGCGGCCACCGGCGGCGGACGGCGGCCCGCCCAACAACTGGAAGTCCGCCTTTGGCGGCCCCGCGTGGACTTTCGATCCGCACAGCGGCGAGTACTACCTGCACACCTTCCACCGGCGACAGCCCGACCTCAACTGGCGCAACCCGGCGATTGAACGGGCCATGTGGGAGGTGGTCCGGTTCTGGCTCGACGCCGGTGTCGACGGCTTCCGGCTCGATGCCATCCACCACATCGGCAAACACCCGCAGCTGCCGGACAATCCGCCGCGCGAGCCGTCGGCACGACCCGACACGGCTTATCGCCTGCTCGGCGAGTTCGACTCGGTGCTCCACCGGTACGACAAGAACGATCCGTTGGTCCACGACGTGCTTCGCCGCTTCCGGAACCTACTGGACACCCACCGACCCGCCTCGGCCGATGCCGTCCTGACCGAACCCGGGCACCGGTTGTCCGTCGGAGAAGTGCACCTGTTCGACTGGCCGGACTGGCCACAGCACTGGGCCGGCTACTACGGCGCCGAACTCGACGAACTGCACATGCCGCTGAACCTCCTGCTGGTCAGCGCGCCCTGGTCGGCAGAGGCGATCCGATCGGCCATCAGCACGGTCGAATCCTGCCTTCCGCGATCGGCGTGGCCGAACTGGGCCCTGGGCAACCACGACGAAAGCCGCGTCGCTTCCCGCTACGGCCAGCCACAGGCACGCGCGGGGATGCTGCTGCTGTTGACCCTGCGTGGCACGCCGCTGATCTATTACGGCGACGAACTCGGCCTACCCGACACTCCCCTGGCGGCCGGTCAGATCCGCGACCCCTGGGGGCACCGGCAACCCGCGCTCGGTCGTGACCCGCAACGCTGCCCGATGCCCTGGACCTCCGATCCCCACGGCGGGTTCTGCCCACCCGGCATCCAGCCCTGGCTCCCGGCGCACCCAGCCGCGCCGGAGCTGAGCGTGGCCAACCAGCGCGACCGGCCGGACTCCATGCTCACCCTCACCCGGCGGCTGATCGCCCTGCGCAGACACCGGCCGGAACTGACCAGCGGCTCGCTGGACTGGGTCGAGGCCGGCGCGGCCACCGACGTGCTCGTCTACCGCCGGACCCACCGGGACAACCGGAGCTACGTCCTGGTCAACTTCGGTGCTCAACCCGCGACCGTGCGGCTCCCGGAGACCATCACCGTCGCGGTATCCACCGTCGCCCGCTCTGCGGCGTCGCAGGGGCGCCGCGCCCAAGTGCAGTTGGAACCGTTCGAGGCGGTCCTCGGACTGTCCATCACATCCCCAGCCGCCAACGACGGAACGTGAAGGGGATTACAAATCGGCAAGAGTTCCTGAACAAGGCGGTCGAGACGGCACCGACGCTGCTGTCGGCGTCCGCCAAGTCGCTCTGACATCTCAGCCGCCATCGCGACGCCTCGGACGGTGGACCGATCCGGGGCAGCGTTGCGCCGTCAACTCATCACGCATCCGCCGTTCCCACCGATCGAGATCATCGAGGGTCAGAGCACCTGGCCGCTGCCGTGCGCGAACAGCCGGTCATCGTGGTGGCTGGGTCGAACGGCTGCTCGGCCGCCGTCCGCTTCGGGCTGGCTTTCCCGCACCTCGTCGAGAAACTGTTGCTGGCCTGGCCTGCAACTGCCGGAGATTCAGCTGCGGACTTTCGCACTAGCGGCGGCTTGGCCGCTTTCGGTGCCTCGGACCAGATCATCTGCTCGCTGCTGGACGGCCATACGCTGCGAGGTGTCACCGACGGCGAGTTGGCCACCCTCGTCATGCAGATCGGTGTGCTCGCCTCGGTCCCGGAGAATCCCTTCCACCAACGGCACACCGTTGACTTGCTCCTGCGACTGCTGTCCGGCAGCGAGGAACTTCCGGGCAGCCCAGAACCGCCCAGCCCAGGCTTTGCCGTCTACTTGGACCGGCTCCTCGACGCGGTCACCGAGTTCGCCTGCCGTTGAAGTCCAGACCCATTCGGACAGTTCCGATATCTGACGTCGCCAGAGGCGGTCTTCCAGAACGAGCTCATCAGCTCCTACCACGCATACCTGGCCACCCGCCGGGCCAAGCGCCCCGCCGAGGAGTACCGCGAACCAACACCCTCGGAGTGGAGCGAGTTCCAACGGCACTTCGCGCTCCGCAAGGTCGAACTTGGCACATGCGGACGTCCCTATGCCACACCCTGCCCCCACGAGCATGCCTGCATCCGATGCCCGATACTGCGAGTCTCACCCACCCCGCGACAACGTCTGACCGAGATCATCACCAACCTCGGCGAGCGCATCACAGAGGCCCGCGAGAACCACTGGCTCGTTGAACTCCAAGGACTCCAAACCAGTCTCGAACACGCACGCCAGAAACTCATCTCTCTTGACCGCGACACCATCACTCCGGGAGCACGCTCAGTCCACTTAGGACTCCCGGGTATGAAATCGACCGCTTCGGGAACCATGTCACTGCACACGAATTAAGAACTCAGGACAGTAGGCCGGAACGGGCATCGTCAGGTGACGTCAGCCTGGTTCGCGTGGTCGGCTGTCCCAGGGGGCAGCGATCTCATTAGTCTGCTGTCGTGGGCGATGGTGAGGGGATCACGGAGGCGCGGCAGGTGACGATGCCCGTCCCTTCAACGCGGGTGGCCAGCCGTGGCTGGTACCGGGGCGACTGCCACGTGCACTCCGCGCAGTCGCACGCCGCGGACCAGACACCGGCGCAACTGACCGCGGAGGCGCGCGCTCTCGGGCTTGACTTCATCACCGTGACCGAGCACAACACGGCGGCTGCGCACGGAAGGTGGGCAGCCGCCGCCGGAAACGACCTGCTGGTGATCCTCGGGCAAGAGGTGACCACCCGGACCGGACACTGGGTGGCGCTAGGGCTCGCTCGAGGGCAGGAGGTCGAGTGGCGCTACGGCGTCCGCGACGACGTGCTGGACCGGCATCTCGCGCCAGTCCGCGAGGCCGGTGGTCTGTGCGTGGCCGCTCACCCACACGCCCCGTACCCCACTGGCGTGCTGATGTACCCCTTTGACGCCTTCGATCTGGTCGAAGTGTGGAACGGGTTGTGGCGTTCGGACCGGCCGTGGAACGCCGACAACGAGGCGGCGCTAGCCGAGTGGGGCCGTGGCCTTGCCGCAGGCGTACATCGCGGCCGATGGCAGCCCGCGATCGGCAGCAGCGACGCGCACCTGGCGGGCCAGCTCGGCCGCCCGCACACCGTGGTGCTCGCCGACGAGCTGAGCACCGTCGCGGTGCTGGCCGGTCTGCGTGCCGGCCGCAGCTGGCTTGCGGACTCGGCGGCCGTCGAGCTCTCGTTCGAGGTCGTGGCCGGCGATCGCAGCGCCGGCATCGGCGACCGCGTGCACGCCCTCGGCGAGCCGGTCGTGGCACGCCTTGACGTCCTCGGCGTACCGTCCGGCTTGGTGGGCTTCCACACTGAGCAAGGGGTCGCTCATCAGCAACCGTTGCCCGCCCACGGGTCCGAGACGGTCGAGTGGCGCTTCTCGGGCGCGGACACCGGTTTCGTGCGGGTGCAGGTGCGATACAGCGACGGGTCGATGGCCGCGATCACCAACCCCGCGCTCGTGTCGCCCTGACACACGGCACAGCTTCGCCGATCCCGACAGGGCGTGCGAGGCTCGACGGAGGCCCCGTCGAATCTGCAAAGTAGGTCCGGATGACGTCGCCCCTGGCTGTCTGGGCCTACCTTGCGGACCACAGGTCAACAGCATGGCTTTGTAGGCCAGGAGTGACCGCGAAAGTCGGTCAGCGACGACCGCGCCCGTGTTCGGCGAAGGTCGGTGTCGACGAGAAGTGACCGCATGGTGCGGGCTCGTCACGTGCGTGCGTCGACCGGGGCCGGAGTGGGCCCGGCGTTCGGCGTGACACCACCACGGTCGGTAGGTGCGGTCACGTCTCACCGAATATTGATCACGTGCATGATCGACAAGAGCGGCCAGAACCCGTGGACATCCGCGGTCAGCTCCCACCGACACAGCCACGGAGTCGTCGCAGTGAGGCGCCGTGTCGCTCTCACCAGTGCTGACGTCAGATCAATCGACCTACGCTCCGCTGATGGACCTGGACGAAGCAGGACTGCCAGGTCGACCGGCAGTCGCTGGCGGACTTCTTGTGGGGTCGTGCCGCCGTTTCAACGAAAGCACGCCGACCGCGTGAACTCTGCGTGGGAGCGTTACCTCAGCCGGTTCACCGGCACCGCGGGTGCCCACAGGCGAGGCCTGGTCCTCGGCGAAATGCGCAGTGTTCGAGTCGACTGCCCACGGCGAGCACGTACGGCTGGCACTCCAGCGAGCACGACCGTATGTCACCACGCAGCTGATGGACCGGGTGTACCGGTCCTACCCGATCGCATCAGGATCGGATCACGAAACTCCCCGGGCATGCCCGACCGGCCCCACGTGCTCAGGACAGCCCAGCAGGTCGGTGAGCGCAGTAAGGCCGACCTTTCTCCACGAGCACGTTCTGCTCGGACGTCACGGCGGGTCATTCAGCTTTGCGGAGGCCTTGCCGTGACTGAGGCTCTAGGTGCGACGGACGTCGCCCTTCAGGCCCTCGATGCCGGTGTAGGTGATGTCGCGGTCCAGCACGACGTGCGAGAGATCCAGGACGGATAACGGGCTGAGGTCATTGTTGAATTTGACACCGGTGCTGATGGCGAGCGTGCTCAGCTTGGTCAGTCGCCTGAGTGGAGCGATCTCGTCGAACTCCGAGACCTGGATCCACAGGTGCTCGATCGACGTCATTTGGGCCACCGTCACCAGGTTCAACGGGCTGAAATTGCCCAGAATGAGGCCTTTCGCTGATCGGAATACTCGTGCTGCGTGCTCCAGTCCGGCGCCCTCAGGTTGGAAGAGGAATAGCGCTATAACCCCATTCAGCTCTGGTAAGCCGGACAGCGCTTCATCCCGATAGTTAGTCAGCCCGACGTCCATCAGCGCGGGAAGGTTCGCAAGTGGCGAAAGGTCTTCCGTCGCCTGGAGGCCCTGCAGCCAGAGCCGTGCGAGTCGCCGGTGTTCAGTAAGCAAGCGGAGGTCGTGCGGCACATCGCCTCGCAGCTTCACCATCAGTGTTTCCACCGCGGGCAGCCCGGCGAAGACCTCAAGCCCTTCCGCTTCCTCGTGCACGTCCATCTCGATGTGGAGCGATGTCAGCGCGCGGAGGTGCCGGACGTAGGGCAGGTGGATGCGCGATCGCACCACCCACTGTCCGTTGTGCAGCGGTGAGTTCGCGAGCACGACTTCGGCGAAGCGCTCGGGGTCGAAGTAGTGCCAGGCCGTTTCCAGCTGGTGGTGGACTTCGGGTCGTCGATCTTGTGCGTAGGAGGCAAGCAGGGGCAATGCGTCTGTGGTACCGGCCAGTGCGGCGGCGCGGACGGTTGCCGCCGCTTTCGCGGTGGAGAGATCTTCCAGGCTGTCGGGCAGGTATCGGAGGATGCGGTGGCCGATGGACATCAACGAACGGGTCTCTTTCATTCTGCGAGGCGGGATCAACTTCTCCCGGACGATCGCGTCGACACGGGCGCTGACCTCCGGTGCGATGTCGCGCACCGTCTCCAGACAGGCCGCCGCCAGTAGACGGAGGTGGCGTGCCTTGGTCGGTTGTTCCTCGGCTCGGTCCAGGATGCCGGTCAGCAGCTGCGTCGCTTGGGTGGTGGTGGCGTGACCTGCGGCCATGACGAAGGTTTCCCACCAGGTGTCTTGGTGGGCGTGGGCGATCAAGGTGCCGAGGTGGTGCTGCTGGATGGCTTCCTCGGCGGCGAGGTACTCCAGGAACGTCCGGTGCACGAAGTCGACCCGGCCCGGCACGGGGTCGCGTAAGACGCAGCTGCGTTCGAGCAGGTGCTTGAAGATCACCATCGCGTCGATGTCGGCGTTCGGTATGCCGGTGAGTTTGCGGGTGATGTGCCCGAGTGCTTCGGAGGCTGGGAGTTCGACCTTGTTCGCGAGCGTCAGCCGCCAGGCCAGGTCGCGCAGGAGGACGCGTTTCTCGGTATCGCTGAGCAGTGCGGGGATTCCGCGTTCGGCATCGCGCAGGTGCAGCAGCATGGCGAAGGCTTTGGCGTACAAGTCCATCCGGTTGCGCGGCAGCTCCGAGCGGTGGCTCAGGTTCAGTGCGCACAGCATCGCGCACAGCAGCGGACTCGCGGCGAGCTGACGCAGATGCGGACGTTCCAACTGGCTGCGCAGCCGGTGCTCGGCGTCGGCGACCTCCGCGCCGGAGAGCTCGGCTGCGTGGTGCCATCGCTGGACGAACTCCAGGATGTTGCTGGGGTTCATCGGCTCCAACGTGACGGCCCTGAACTCTTCCTCGGCCAGCCACCGGCTGTCGGCGGCGGCGGTGCGCGCGGTGACCACCACGCGGGTGTCGGGGAACGCTGTCAGCAAATCGCCTAGCCACGTCTTCACCACTCGTCGCCGGGCTGCGGGTACCTCGTCGACGCCGTCGACGAGCACCATCGCGCGTCCGGCCTGGAGCAGCCGGTGCACCCAGCCTTCCGGCATGATCTCGGCGATCATCGGCGCGCTCTGGGCGACAAAGTGCTGCGGCGCCGGCAGGTCACCTTCGGCGAAGGTGCGTAGGAGGATGACGAAGGGCACGCAGTCGTTCCACTTCGCCAGCGCCCCGCTCAGCTGCGCTCGTGCCGCGCGGACCGCAAGCCAGTGCAGCAACGTGGTCTTGCCCGATCCCGCATCGCCGCGCAGCAGAACCCGAGCCTCGCTGCCGATCGCGGCCTCGACCGGTATGCCGTCGGTGTCACCGGAGCCCTGCGCCTGTGGGTCGAACCATCTCTCCGGCTGTAGCCGCCTGCGCTTGGTGCGCTCAATGCTGCCCGAGACGCTCAGGCTCAGGTAAGCCACGGTCAACGCCAGCCTCGGCTGCTCATCGCCCGGCAAACCCAGCAGGTCCAACCGGTCGAGCTTGGTGGCGAGCTTCGCCAGGTATTCCACCCGGAAGTCCTCATCACGGTCCACACCGCGCGGCGCGTAGAGGCTGGTGGTCGGCACCCGGGACAGCAGCAAGTCGAGCTGCTCGGACTGGGCGGTCAAGCGGGCCAGCACTTCGACCAGTGCGGCGGGCTGGAATGACGGGAGGTACCGGACCACCTGGACCAGGTGGCGGCAGGCCTGGTCCAGTGCGAGTTCGTGCAACTCCTCGGCTCTGGGGGTGAGCAATGCGGCGCGTTTCGGGAACTGGGTGCGTATCCGCTGGGCCAGCACCTCGGCGTCGGCATCAGCGGAGAGCAGGGCTGAGTCGGAGAGGTCCACGTCCTCCAGCACGTCGACCACCGCGAGGACTGCGGCTTCGGCCTCGTTCGCAGGCAGGTCACTGAAACGTTGCTCCAGCACGGGTGCGAGCTGTTCGGCTACCTGCTGGCCGATGCGGTCGACCAGGTTCTCCAGCTTGCGCCGCTGCAACACGCCCTTCAGCTCCGCCTGCGCCAGCTCCGCCAGCGACGCGCCGCGCTCGAACCGTGCCTTTCGTCGCTGCAACCAGGACTTCGCCGCGTGCGTCGCGACCTTCGTGCCTAGCTTGAGCGCTTCGGTTTCCAACCCGGTGATGGCGGCTCTCCTCCAGTCGACCGTTCCAGAGGTGATCGCACAGCAATCGCGTCCCTGTCGAGCCACGTTGACCGAGCGGTTGACGGGCAGGTGCCTAGGGGAGGTGGCAGCCGCCTCCGACACCATGGGCAGCCCGTTGGTTGCGCCGCAGGTGGGCTTCATTTGTCGCTGCCACGCGGAGCCCCGCTCAGCTCCCGAGGACGTGCTGCGCGCGGTCTCCGCGACCGGCGCTCTCTTCGCCGAGCTGGCCCGGGATGTGGCGTGCCGCACCGGTTTCACCTATACCGAGGCGGCTGAGCAGGCTTTCTGATCACGTGAGCGGAAGCGCGCTGCTTTGGCCTGGTTGCCGCAGGTTTTCATGCTGCACCAGCGTCGGCGGTGGCCGCGGGAGGTGTCCATGAAGAACCAGCCGCAGCCGTCGCACGACCGCACCGGCCACGGTGGCGGGCTTAGCGCGAACCTGATCGCGTGCAGCGCGATGACGGCGAGTGCCCCCTTCCCGGTGAGCGCTCTCGCGGAGCCGTCCGCTCCCACAGAAACGTCGTCGCGCCGCACCGTCTCAAGGAGACCGCCGAACGCGTCGGGAGGTAGTTCACGGCCAGCCGTCTGCGCGTCGAAGATTTCCCAGAGGCGTTCGCGGAGCATGCGCGCGTCGTCCACTGTGGCTGCGGCGCTGGGAAAACCGGCGCGGTGGAGCCATGCGGCGAGGGCTTCGGGGCTGTCGAAGAGGTCGGCGCCCATCTCCGGTGTGCGGCGGTAGACGGTGTTGGCGAAGTCGAGTGCGAGGTCACCGGCGATGAAGTGGTCGTCGGTCCACACCGTGCTCGCTGTGTTCATCGGAGCGCGTACCTGAGTACCGGGCGGTCGCTTCGCGGGCGGGCGACCTCGGTGAAGCCGGCGGCCAGAAACGCGCTCGCGATGCCGGTCATCGCGGTGTCCGCGCCCGCCTTGCGCCCGTCGGCCGGCTCCACCGGGTACGCCTCGACCGTGTTGGCTTCGGCGGTCTGGGCGAGGTGCTCGCATACCGCGCTGATCAGCTTCGAGAACAGGCCTTCGCCGCGTCGCCCCTTCTTGACGAACAGGCAGGTCAAGCTGACCACCGGCTCGTCGTCCACGGGCTTGAGCAGCGGGGAGCGGCGCATGCGCGGATACTCCGAGCGATCACCGAACCCGCACCAGGCGACCGGCTCGTCGTCCAGGTAGGCCACCACTCCCGGAGGCGTCTCGCGCTTGGCGAGTTCGCACATCGCCGCCCGGTTGCCGTCGCCCTTGCCCTCCATCCACTCCTGGATGCTGAGGCGCCAGTGCATGCACCAGCAGCCGCGCGCTCCCCCGCCGGCGCCCATGACGGTTTCGAAGTCCTCCCAGGTGTCCGGCGTCAGCGGCCGAACCTCCAGCTGCGAGATGCCCATGGGGTGCTCCTTCCTCGATCGCACACCCCTGGGATAACCGTTTCAACCCGCTTTAACAGTTACCCCCGCCACTCCCGCTGACCGGTCACTTCTCACCGACATTGATCACGGCTAGATCGACACGTGCGGTCAGAACTTGTGAACACCCGCGATCAGTTCCCACCAACACACCCACGCCGGAGGCCGATGCGGGTCACACTCGGACTCCCGTCAGCGCCACCACCGGGACAACGAACACCCGGTTTCCGATCACTCCGTCGATATTTGTTGCCGACAACGTGGTGTGCCACCACCCCGTTTCGTACTCACAACGAGATTGCCACGTGTACGAGATCTCCGCTATGAGCACGAAACAGGCAAAACGCCTAGGGAATTCACTCGACCGTGCGTCGCTGTCGGAGCATGATGACGACGGCGGTGCCGACGATCAGTACGGCCGAGGTCACCAGGCTCGCCTCCAGCCCAAAACCACCCCCGGTAAGCAGGTCGTTCGACCCCTCGGCCGGACGAGTGTGCAACAAGCTGGTCCGCACCTCGGTGCCCGATACCAAGACCCCGAACACGTTGCCCTGAGTCCAGTTCCACACGGCGTGCATCGCGCACACGCCCCACAGCCCACCCTCGTACAACGCCCACGCGGCGGTGAACAAGCCGAACAGGAACAAGTTGAGCACCGCCAGTGGCTTCACTCCGCTCGGGTTGGTCAGATGCATCGCCACGAAGAGCAGCGACTGCACGATCACCGCGGCAAGCAGCCCCCACTTCCGGTACAGGGCCTGCAGCACGAAGCCACGGCACAGGATTTCCTCCGCCGACCCCTGTACCGCGAACCCGACGAAGGCCAGCAGCACTCCGCCGATCAGTGCGGAGTTGACCAGGTGCCCGTTGCCCCACACCTCGAAGCGCATCTGACCCGTGGTCACGGTGATCAGCACGACCAGCACGAACATGGCGAAGCCGACACAAGCGCCGACGAGGGCGTTCTTCGGTGAAGTCTGAAAGCCGACCGTTCTGAAAGATCGACGCTCCCGCAGCCGGATCCAGAAGTAAACGGCCGCCACCGCAGAACCGAAAGGAACGAGTAGGCCGAACAATTGGCCGCTCAGTGCCGCCGAGTCCGGACCGGCTTGCCCGAAAAGGGGCAAGCCGAGTAGGTAGCCGACGGCTCCGCCGACCACCACCATGGCAGTCAGGATAACCAAAATCGACCGTACAGGACCGGTCGGTCGCTGTGCCTGCTCCATTCCGTCGACCAACTGGACCTTGGTGTCGACAAGCGTCGACCGAGACGAATCCGTCACCTTGAGCGTCTTTCTTTTCGCGGTTAACCAGCGGGAAGCCGTGAGGGGGCGAACGCTACTGGCGCCACTGAGCGAGAAGAACCCCCTTTTAGGCTCCGTCGAACAGCCTCGATGTTTGACGGAGCAAATTCCCGGGCGGGCCCCTAGTCCCCACGGCCGACGGCGGCCTTTTTGCATAAATTTGAAGCGAGGAAATCAGAGCCCGAGAACCGGCCCCATGAGGTAGCTGAGACCAGATCCGCGCTGCTACCGAGTCGAGCGCAGGAGCCTGGCGGCCGGTGAGTGCTCCTGCTAGCTCGCCGTAGGGTGTAGGCGCACCGGGAGGTCGGTGCGCCTGCGCACGTCGAGCTTGCGGTAGGCGCGGGTGAGGTGCTGCTCGACGGTGCTGACGGTGATGTAGAGCTTCCTGGCGATTTCCCTGTTGGTGTGCCCCATCGCGGCCAAGCCCGCGACACGGCGCTCGGCATCACTGAGCGCGGTGAGGTCCTCATCTCCCTCGGCGACGTCGGCGACCGTCTCGTCGATGTCGGAGTCGGACCAGGTCAGCGCGAGCCGGGCGCGCAGCGAGTCCGCGTGGCACTCCTTGGCGACGTACCAGGCCCGGCGCACCGTCATCCGAGCGCGGTCGGAGTCGCCGATCGCGTGCAGCGCCTCGCCGAGGTCGGCCAGGGTGTGCGCCAGTTCGAGCTGGTCTCCGCAGTCGAGCAGCTGCTCCATCGACCTGCGCAGCAGCTGCGGGCGGTGCCGCAGTTCCCCGGCGGCGGCCAAGACTCGCAGGGTGATGCCGTGCGTGCGGCCGCGGCGCGCTCCGGGCCGCTCCAGCTGCTCCTCGGTGAGCTTGCGGGCCTGCTGGTCCCGGCCTAGCCGCAGGTGCACGCGGGCGGCGTCGCTGCGCCACGGCACCAGCGCGGGCAGGTCCATGTCCCATTCGACCATCAGCTCGCCGCAGCGCAGCAGGTCGGTCAGCGCCGCCTGCAACCGGTCGGTCTCCAGGTAGTACAGCCCGCGGGCGTGCCGGTAGGACAGGCCCCATCGGGTGCGGAACAACTGCTCGGGCACGGGGATCGCGAGCACCCGCTCCGCCTCGGCGTAGTCGCCCATGGCGGTGGTCGCCTGCAGCAGCACCGCCAGCGGCATGCCGATCGCCACGCCCCAGCTGTGCTCGGTCATCAGCGCCAGCGCCGAGCGCGCGTAGGACCGCGCGTCGGGCAGGTTGCCCTGCCGCAGCGCGATGTCGGCCCTGATCGCCGCCAGCATCGCCTGCCAGGTCGGTGCCCGGCGCAGCTCGGCCTCCGCCAGCAGCGCCTCGCACCACGGCAGCGCCTTGTCCGGACGGTCCGCGTATACCAACGATTGCAGCGCCGTGCGCACAGCCTCCAGGGTGCTGTGCCCGAGCCGGCAGCTCTGCAGCACGTGCTCGGCGTCGGTGACCGCGGCCGGGCTGCCGCCCTCGCGCAGCACTCCGATCATGGTGGCCGTCGCCCGCAGCCGCGGGTCGATCGTGGCCGGGTCGCCCGCGTGCTCGACGGGGCCGCAGGGCGGTATGGGCAGGGCGCTCAGCAGTGGCGGGTAGCTGGCGGCCACCCACAGGCCGAAGGCCTGCATGGCCTGGTCGGGGGCGGTCTCGCCGATCTGCCTGAGCGCGTCGGCCGCCTGGTCCAGGTGCCCGTGCCAGAGCAGGTAGCTCAGCGGCGCGATCACGTCCTGGTCGGGCAGGTGCCCGCCGCGGACGGCGGCGACCAGCTGCGGCAGCTGGCGGATCACCGCCGCCGGGTTCCTGCGCCACTCCACGTGGGCGAGCTTGGTGACGATCGCGGCGCTGGTCTGCTCGTCGCTGGGGGAGCGCTGGGCCAGCCGGAGGTAGTCGACGGCCAGCTCCGGGCGGTCATCGGCGATGGCCTGGTCGGCCGCCTCCTGGAGGAGGGCGACGCCCCAGGGCTGGCAGCTCTCACCGACGGCGAGGAGGTGCCCGGCCACGGCGGTGGACGGGGCACCCTCGTCCAGCAGCAGCCGGGCCGCGGTGCGGTGCAGCGCCGCCCGCTCCTCGCCGGAGAGCGTGTCCAGCACCGCCGTGCGCACCTCGGGGCGGCGGAAGCGGGTCCCGTCGAGCAGGCCGCCCGCCTCCAGCACGTCGACGATCTTGCGCGCGACGGTGGCGTCCAAGCCGGTCAGCGCGCTCAGCGAGGACTCCCCGCCCGCGCCGTCGAGCACCGCGAGCCCGGCGGCACCGCGCAGTACCGCGGGCCCGCAGCGGTGCACGCAGCCCAGGACGGCCTCGCGGAAGGCGTCGCCGAAGACCGACCCGGTGAGGTGCACGGCGGGGCCGCGGCCCGCGGCCCGGTGGTCCTCGGCGAGTGCGAGCACGACCGAGGGGTTGCCACCGCTGGCGGCGTAGTAGGCCGCCGCGATGGGCGCGGGCACCGGGGAGCCCAGCCGTGAGGTGAGCAGTTCGGTGACACCGTCCTGGGACAGCGGCCCGAGG
The DNA here is from genome assembly GCF_024213555.1 of Allokutzneria sp. A3M-2-11 16. Classification (GTDB taxonomy): domain Bacteria; phylum Actinomycetota; class Actinomycetes; order Mycobacteriales; family Pseudonocardiaceae; genus Allokutzneria. The sequence goes on from NZ_JANAVO010000006.1 coordinate 171,567, forward strand.
CGAAGCCGGTGGCAGTGGGGCTGGCCGAGCAGCTCCGCCTTGAACGACGGCAGCGTGAGGTCCGGGCCCGCCCACTCGGTGAGCACCACCAGCACCGCGGCCGTGCGCAGCCGCCGGACCAGGAACAGCAGCCACTGCAAGGACAACTCGTCGGAGTGGTGCACGTCGTCGACGAGCACCACGACCGGGGTCTCCTGCGCCGCCCTGAGCACGAGCGAGCACAGGGACTGGAGGATCCGCGCGTGCTGACCGGAGATCGCGGCCGAGCACGCGAGCTCGGCCGCGCAGCCCGCCTCCAGCAGTCGGGCCACCTCCTGGGTCCGCTCGGTGCCGAGCCCGGGATGGTGCAGCAGCTGCCCGACCACGCCCAGCGGCAGGTTGCGCTCCGCGGCCGAACCGGCGGCCTTGAGGACCAGCGCGCCGGAGTCCGCGGCGACTCCGGCGAAGCAGCTCAGCAGCTCGGTCTTCCCGCACGCCACGGCACCGGTGGCGAGGGCTACGGCGCCTTCCCCGCGAAGGCAGTCGTCGAGCAGGCCCGTCAACCGGGCCAGCTCGTCACGACGTTCGACCAGTGGCATCAACATCCCCCAGGACGTGGCTGATCGATACAGGCGTGGATACGGCGGTATCACGCTGTGATCACGAATTCGTTGTCAGTCGAATGATGTACCCCCTTCCTGGGGCTCGGTCAAGCTCAATCACCGCCTTCTGAAATCCTTCCGCTTTGTCCGCTTAACACCCTGTGGCGGGGGGTGAAGTGCCTGGTAGGTACGACTTTCGACCCACTCGGCCCCACCTCGGCTACGTGAAGGATTTCATCGTTCCGGGTGTCCGGGTCGATTAGGGGTTGACCGTGAGCTGGCGGACGTGATGCGTCGCGCCATTTACCCGGAACGTGGCCGAATAGCCTTTCGGGTGCATAACGGGACAATTACGGCCGACCGAACCACGTCCCCAGCGCGTCGGTGAGCGGGACGTCGTCCCCGGCGTCGGTCCAGCACACGTAGCCGTCCGGGCGGACCAGCGCGGCGTCCACCGGGCAGTCCGGCAGCTCCCGCGCGGCGACCACGTCCACGCGGTCCTTCCACGGCAGCGCCTGCTCGGCGAGGCGCGCACCGCCCGTGCCGAGCAGCAGCAGGCCCCGCCCCGCGCGCAGCAGGTCGCCGACCCGGCCCGGCCCCTCGGGCAGTTCCAGGTCCAGGTCCGGCATCCGGGCGCCCAGCAGCGGGCAGGCCGAGCCGGAGCCGAGGGGGTAGCGGATGTCCAGCCCGGACACCATGCCCGCGAGGAACCGGTTCACCTCCGGCATCCCCAGCAGCTGCACGAAGATCGACCGGAGCCCGTCGTACTCCTCGGCGGGGTTGGTCAGCACGGCCTGCGCCCTGGTGTTCTCCACGACCCGCTCGCCGACCGGGTGCCGCTCGGCGTGGTAGCTGTCCAGCAGTCCCTCCGGCGCCCAGCCGTTGACCTCGGCGGCCAGTTTCCAGCCCAGGTTCACCGCGTCCTGCACCCCGAGGTTGAGCCCCTGGCCCGCCGCGGGCAGGTGCACGTGCGCGGCGTCGCCCGCCAGCAGCACCCTGCCGACCCGGTAGCGCTCGGCCTGGTAGGCGGAGTCGGTGAACCGGGACAGCCAGCGCACCTCGTCGATCTCCACGGTGTCGCCGTAGCGCATCCGCACCGAGGCGCGCACCTCCTCCTCGGTGACCGCGGCACCCTCCTCGGACTGGTCGCCGTCCGGCTGGCCGTAGATGCCCCACACCACGCGGAAGAGCCCGTTCTGCAACGGCACCAGGGGCCAGGTCATCCCGTTCTGCTGCGCGGTGTCGGAGCCGAGCAGATCGCGGATCGAGCGCGGCCGCGCGGTGACGGCCTCCGGGGAGCGCAGCAGGGTCACGTCGGCGACCACGCCCGCGAAGTTGGTCCGCGTGCCGGGGAAGGCGACACCCAGGCGCTTGCGCACGGCGCTGCGGCCACCGTCGCAACCCACCAGGTAGCGGGCCCGCATCCGCCGCTGACCGTCCGGAGTGGACACGACCGCGGTGACGCCCTCGTCGTCCTGCTCCAGGTCGACCAGCTCGTGGGAGCGCCGCACCGCGATGCCGTGGTCCTCCAGCAGCGCCCGTTCCATGATCCCCTCGACCCGGTCCTGCGGGATGATCACGCCGTAGGGGTGGCGACTGCCCCAGCCCTGGTAGGTCATCACCGCGGGCAGGCCGGCGAAGTGCGCGTCCGGCACCTGGGTGAGCGAGCGCTCCAGCACGCGGTCCAGCAGGCCCCGCATCGCCAGCACCTCCACCGTGCGCGGTTGCAGGCCCAGCGCCTTGGAGTGCTCGTTCGGCGTGTCCAGCCGGTCCAGCACGGCCACCCGCACCCCGGCCAGCGCCAGCTCGCCCGCCAGCGTCAGGCCGGTCGGCCCGCTGCCGACCACCAGCACGTCCAGCACGTCGGCCGCATCTGCTCCACTCATCTCTTCGCTCCCGCTTTTCCTTGCGCCAATGCTTATTCGTCAGAAAATGTAGGACACTGCCCGGCGGAACTATATTTGCCCGGCTGGGGTGGTGGTGAGGAAATATTTCCGATCTCCGGAGAATAGGGGCAGTAAGGGGACGCTAGGGGTTGGCGTCCGGGTGTTCCGGCGGAAGTGTTGGGCCCCGTTGAAGGTGCCGGGCAGAAAAGGAAAAGCATGGACCCGGAAGTGACGGCGGAAGCGGGCGTGCTCGTGGTGGGCGCCGGGCCGACCGGCCTCGCGCTGGCGGGTGAGCTGGCACTGGCCGGGGTGCGGCCGACCGTGCTGGAGTCGCGGACCGCCCCGGCCACCGAGTCACGGGCGCTGAACCTGCACCCGAGGACGGCGGAGTTGCTGGACTCGCGCGGCCTGCTCGAACCCCTGCTGGAACACGAGATCGTGCTGGGCAGCCCGGCGCACAGCTTCTTCGGCGCGCTGCCGGTGCCCCTGGACTGCGCGCCCTGGCGCACCCGGTACCCGCACCAGATCGGCGTCGTGCAGTCCCGGGTCGAACAGCGGCTGCGACTGCGGCTGGCCGAGCTGGGTGGTTCCGTGCTGAGCGGCCACCAGCTGACCGGTCTGGAACAGGACGACGACGCGGTCACCGCGATCGTGTCCACTCCGGACGGTCAGCGGCGGATCCGGGCCCGCTACCTGGTGGGTTGCGACGGTGGCCGCAGCACCGTGCGCAAGGCCCTCGACCTGCCCTTTCCCGGGAGCGACGGCACCGAACTGTTCGTCGCCGCGGATGTGGTGCTGCGCCGACCACCACAGGAGTGGTTCGACGAGCTCGACCCGCAGCGGCGCCGCTTCCTGCGCCTGCTGCCGGGCAACACCCTCGCCGGTGTGATGCCCACCGAGGACGGCCGACGGCTGATGTTCTCGCTGCGCGGCCTTGAGGAGGGCGTGCACCGCCTGAGCTTCTCGGGCGCGGGACTGGACGTCGCCGACCGGGACACCCCGGTCGCCGAGGAGGAGATCCTCGGCGCGATCCGCACCGCCTGCGGCGCCGATCCCGGGCTGAAGGAGGTCCGCTGGGCCTCGCGCTTCTCCAACGCCTGCCGCCAGGTCCCGGAGTACCGCACCGGGCGGGTGCTGCTGGCCGGCGACGCCGCGCACATCGTCGTCCCGCTCGGTGGTCAGGGGCTCAACCTGGGAATCCAGGACGCGTTCAACCTGGGCTGGAAGCTCGCCGCGGTGGTGCGCGGACACGCCCCGGACGCACTGCTGGAGACCTACCACGCCGAACGGCACCCGGTCGCCGCCGCGCTGCTGCGGGAGGCGCGGGCCCAGTTCGCGCTGCTCGACAGCGGGCGCGGGGACGCGGACGAGCTGGCGCCGTTGCGGGAGATCCTGACCGAGCTGCTGCGGCTGCCCGACACCAACCGCCACCTGGCGGGCGTGGTCTCCGGGCTCGGCGTGCGCTACGACCTGCCCGGATCCGGGCACGAGCTGCTCGGCGCGCGGATGCCCGACGTCGACGTGGACGGCACGCGCCTGTTCGAGCTGCTGCGGGCGGGCCGGGGGGTGCTGCTGGACTTCGGCGGCCTGTCCGTGGACGTCTCCGCCTGGGCGGGCCGCGTCGACCTGCGGCGCTGTGCTCCGCCAGACGGGTTCGGCGACCTCGGGGCGGTGCTGGTCCGGCCGGACGGCCACGTCTGCTGGGTCGGCGGTGCCGACGGGCCCGAAAAAAGCCTTCACCACTGGTTCGGCCCTTCCGCGCGGTAGAGCGAAGCGGCTGGGAAATGTATTCGTCAATTCACGAGGAGAAGTGCATGTCCGCTCCGACCACGACCGAGTCCGAGTCGCCGGTATACCGCGTATACAAGGGTTTCAAGGTCAACGACGACGTTTACGCTGACTTCATCGGTGTGCCTCCGGTGATCACGCCGGGCGAGACGGTCGAGTTCACCGTCTTCTACACCAACCGGGGTGGCTTCACCTTCGAGGACACCGCGCTGAACCTGGTGGTGTGGTTCTCCGACCGCACCGACGTGACCCGGGATGACTTCCGGCTCTCCTACAAGGTCAGCCGCGCGGGCTGGCAGGACCACGACCCGGCCAACACGTGGGAGCCGCAGTTCCCGGTCGAGGGCGGCGTGCACATCGCCTCCAGCCTGCCCGGCGACGACGGCGGCATCCTCAGCCGCCCTGACGGCACGGTCCCGCTGCCCAGGGCGGAGTCGGTCACCGCGCACGTGCGGCTGGCCTTCCGCGAAGGGCTGACCTCCGAGCACGCCGGTCTGTTCGCGCTGCCGGGCCTGAAGGAGCGGCCGGGCAACGGGTCGGCGATCCCCGGCCTGTTCGGCGAGGCGTTCGGCCGCCTGCAGCAGGCGAGCTTCCGGCTCGGCGGCCCCACCCCGAGCCTGTACTGACCGTTCCGGCCGCCGCGGTGGCCCCGGCGCGCCCGGGGCACCGCGCGGCCCTCGTCCCCGTCCGGAGGGAGACTTCGTGGGACCCCAGTCGTGGAGACCGCTCTGCGAGGGTGAGCGGGACGGCGTCGTCCTCGCCGTGGACTACCCGTTCACTGGGCGGCCGGAGGCGGGCTTCACCGAGCTCGTCGGCCGCCTCGCCCCCGACCGCGCGGTGTGGGAGTGCGTCCCGCCGCAGGAGACCGGGCTGACCGCCGAGGACTACCTGGACCGCTGGCTCGCCGACGTCCGCGCGAGCGGCCGCCCGGTGCACGCGGTGCTCGGCTTCTGCGCGGGCAGCGTCTACGCGACCGCGCTGGCCGAGCGGATCGCCGCCGAACAGGGCGGCGACGGCCCGCGCCTGGTGCTGTTCGACCCGGAGGCGCCGAACGCGATCACCGTGTACTGGCAGTTCCACAAGGTGATCGACGGGCTCGGGGTGGTGCTGACACCGGAGGAGGTCGGCCAGGCGCAGGCCGAGGGCCAGCGGATCAGCCAGGAGACCGAGGACCTCGGGCTGCTCGGCGAGCGGCTGCTGAAGATCTTCCGGCACGCCGCGGACGTGGCCTTCGACCGCGCCGGGCTGGACGCCGTGCGCCGGGAGGACTTCTCCGTCACCGTCACCGCGTTCATGGCCTACCTGATCGCGGCCGCGGGCATCGACGCGACGGCGGGCTGGCGGCGGGCGACCGCGATCAGCTCGCGCACCGCGACCAACGGGCTCAACCTCGTTCCGGAGCACCAGCGCCCGGGGATGGTCGCCCGCGAGGTCCGCTTCGACATCGAGCACGCCGACCTGCTGCGCGACGACGCCGTCGTGCGGGTGGTCGCCGAGTTGCTCGGCTAGCGGAGGACTCGTCATGCTGCTCGATTCGGCCACCCGCAAAGAAGAAGCCCTGTGGCTGCTGGAGAAGCTCATTCCCGGCACGGGCGTGAACAACCTGTCCTTCACCTTCGAGGTGGACGGGGCGCTGGACCCGGCGGTGCTGCGGCAGGCCGTCGACCGGGTGCTGCGCGGGCACCAGGTGCTGCGGACGGTCTTCCGCGCCGGGGTCACCGGGCTGCGCCGGGAGGTGCTCGCGCCGGAGGACCTCGAGGTCGGGGTGGCCTCCCTCCCCGTGTCCACTGTGGACGAAACGCTGCTGCGCACCGAGCTGGCGATGTTCGTCGCGCGGCCGTTCACCTTCAACGGCGCCCCGCTGCTGCGGGTCGGCCACGTCGCCGGTGAGGGGCGCGACCTCTGCTGCCTCACCGTGCACCACCTCGTCGCCGACACGATCTCCGGGGCGAGGCTGATCGCGGACCTGGTCTCCGCCTACGACGACGCCCTCGCCGGGCGCGCCCCGCAAGGGGAGGAGGTCCCGGCGCTCGCCGAGCCGGAACCGCGGCCGGAGAGCGCGCGGTACTGGCGGGAACAGCTGCGCGGATTCGACCCCGGCGGCCTGGACCTGTGGTGCGGGCGGCAGGAGTCCTCCGGCGCCACCCTCGCCGGTGACCAGGTCACGGTGGAGCTCGGCGCGCCGGCCCTGGAAGCCGTGCACCGGCTGCGGACCGAGCTGAACACCTCCGAGGCGGTCGTGCTGCTGGCCGCGTACTCGCGGCTGCTCGCCGCGCACGGGGCAGGTCCGGACCTGGCGCTCGGCACGATGGTCAACGTCCGGGGGCAGCACCGGCAGGACGCGGTCGGCTACCACGTCAACGTGCTGCCGTTGCGGATGACGGTTGATCCCGCTGAGCCGTTCACGCGGTTCGCCGACCGCGTGGCCACGGTGTTCTTCGACGCGATCGCGCACGCGGACATGCCGGTGGACAGCCTCTACTCGGAGGTCGCCCGCACCGGCGGATCGTGGCGGAACACCTTGTTCCGCCACGTGTTCAACTACGTTCCCGGCCTGGAGCTCGGTGAGTTCGCCATCGGCGGGGCCACCGCGCGCCCGGTCGTCGTGGAGATCCCCTACAGCAAGTTCGACCTCGAGTTCTTCGTCATGGCCTCGGCCAACGGGATTCGGCTGCGCGCGGTCTACAGCACGGACGTGTTCACGGAGGCGGAGGTCCGGGACCTCGTCGCGCGCTACGAAGCCCTGCTCGTCGGGCTCGGCGAGGAACACCGGCCCCGTGCGGCGTGGAACGCCGACGACCACGCGGTGATCGACGCGGCGAACGAGACCGCGGGCGCCGAACCCGACACCGTGCTGGCGGCCTTCCACCACCGGGTGTGCCGGACACCGGACGAGATCGCCGTCGAGTGCGGAGATGAATCTCTGACCTACCAAGGGCTGTGGGCCGCGGCGGGCGGTGTGCGCGCCGTGCTCGCGGAGGCCGGGGTCGGTGCGGGCGACGTCGTGGCCCTGGTGGCGCCGCGGAGCATCGAGCTGGCCGCGGCCGTGCTCGGGACCTGGCTCGCCGGAGCCGTCTACCTGCCGCTGGACCCGGACCACCCGGCGCACCGGATCGCCTACCAGCTGGCCGACTCCGGGGCGAAGGCGGCGCTCGTGCCACCGGGCGCGAAGATCGCTGCCCGGCCCGGGGTCACCGTGCTCCCCATTGCGTCCACTGTGGACAGCTCGGTGGAGCCGCCGGTGATCGACCGGACCGCGCCCGCCTACCTGATCTACACCTCCGGCTCGACGGGACGGCCGAAGGGAACCCTGGTCTCGCACCACAGCCTCGCGAACCTGGTCGAGCACTTCGCGGGCGAACTCGCCGCGCGGCCGGGCGAGGCGACGCTGTGGATGACCACGTTCAGCTTCGACATCTCCGCACTGGAGCTGTTCCTGCCGCTGGTCACCGGGGGCCGGGTGGTGGTGGCGCCGGACAGCGCGCGCACCGACGGCCGCGAGCTGACCGAACTGCTGGAGCTGCACCGCGTCGCGATCGTGCAGGCGACTCCGACCACCTGGCGGCTGGTGCTGCCGGAGTGCGAACGAGCCCTTGCCGGGTTGCGGGTGCTCAGCGGCGGGGAAGCGCTGCCGCCGCAGCTGGCCCACCGGCTCGCGCTGACCGGCTGCGAGCTGCGCAACGTCTACGGCCCCACGGAGACCACGATCTGGTCCACCTCCGGCGTGATCGAGCGCGGCAGCGGAACCGACATCGGGGTCGGCGGGCCGATTCGCGGCACCCAGGTCTTCGTTGCGGCACCGGACGGCACCGAACTCCCGGTCGGCGTGCGCGGCGAGCTGTGCATCGCGGGCGAGGGCGTCGCGATCGGTTACCACAACCGCGCGGAGCTGACCGTCGAGCGGTTCCGCGACCACTCCCGCTACGGCCGCCACTACCGCACCGGGGATCTGGCGCGGTGGCGCCGGGACGGCACGCTGGAGGTGCTGGGCCGGGTGGACCGTCAGGTCAAGCTGCGCGGCAACCGCGTCGAACTCGGCGAGGTGGAGAGCGTGCTGCTCGACCACCCGTGGGTCGAGGCGGCGGCCGTGGTGGTCACGGGTACCGACAGCACCGACGCCGCGCTGATCGCGTTCGTGGTCGCCGAGGACAAGCCCGACCTGGTGACCCGGCTGTGGGAGCACGCGCGGGCCGGGCTGCCCCCCGCCGCGGTGCCCAGCGAGTTCCTGGTGCTGGAGTCGTTGCCCACCACCGGGAACCAGAAGGTGGACCACCTCGCGCTGGCCCGGCTGGTCGAGGACCGCGCGCCCGCCGCCGCGGCCGCCGAACTCGGCGGGGACGACCTGGTGGCCGCGCTCGTCGGGCTGTGGCGCGAGGTCCTCGGCCGCGACGACCTCACCGCCGAGTCGAACTTCTTCACCAGTGGCGGGCACTCGCTGCTCGCCGCGCAGCTCGCCCAGCGCGTCGAGGAACGCATCGGCCCCCGCGTCGACCTCGCCGAACTGTTCACCCGGCCCACGCCCGCGCAGCTGGCCGAGTTCCTCCGACCCGCCAACTGACACCTTCCTGGAGAGGCAGATGCTCACCTACACCGGTCATTCGGGGTCCTTCCGCGGCAACGGCGTCCAGGACCTGCTCACCCGCAACTACAAGACCGGGGAGCTGTTCGTGCACCCGGGGACCGGCAGGCTCGACGGGCTGCGGACCTACGGCGAGCCCGTGCTGGTCGGTACCGGGTTCGCCGCCGACCACCACGTGTGGGTCGGCGCGGGCGACTTCACCGGCGACGGCACCGCGGACGTGTTCGCGCTGACCATCGAGAAGCAGGCCTACATCTACCTGAACACCGGTGGGCTCAACGGCACCGGGACCCTGGCCGAGCCGATCCACGTCGGCGGCAAGCTGCCCGACATCACCTACGACACGATCGCGCTCGCCGACCTCGACGGTGACGGCAAGACCGACATCATCGGCCGCCAGGAGGGGACCAGCCTGGTCGACACGATCCCGTTCACCGGGACCGTGAACGGCACCAACAGCTTCGGCGACCCGTTCCGGCTCGCCGAGATCGGCGAGCACGACATCCCGCTCGGCGCCGCCGACATCACCGGTGACGGCGAGGTCGACCTGCTCGTGCTGCACCCGGACGGCGGCCTGTCCGCGCTGGAGACGGCCACCGGCACCTGGCACCGGATCTCCGAGGGCTGGGGCGAGGCGCTGATCATCGACGTCACCGACGTCACCGGCGACGGCCGCCCGGACCTGCTGGCGCTCGGCCCGGACGGATCGCTGCTGGCCCACGTCAACACCGGGAACCCCGACCAGGTCTTCGCCCCGCCCGTGGTGGTGGCCAAGGGCTGGACCGACTTCAACGCGATCAGTTAGGGCACGCGATCATGACGACCTTCGCCTTCCCGGAAGCGCGCACCTGCCCCTACCAGCCGCCCGAGGGCTACAAGGCGCTGAGCGAGGGCCCGCCGCTGGTCCGCGCCGAGCTCTACGACGGGGCGACCGCGTGGCTGGTGACCCGCAACGCCGACGCCCGCCGCCTGCTGACGGACCCGCGGATGTCCTCCGAACGCAGCGCGGACGGTTTCCCGATCGTCACGCCGCGGCTGCTGGAGGCGCGCGGGTTCCGCACGCTGGTGACCATGGACGGCGCCGAGCACCAGATGTACCGGCGGATGCTGATCCCCGACTTCACGATGAAGCGCACCAGGGCCATGCGCCCCGATGTGGAGCGCATCGTCGACGAGTGCGTGGACCGGTTGCTGGAGAAGGAGAAGCCGGTCGACCTGGTGCAGGACTTCGCGGCCGAGCTGTCCGGCATGGTGATCTTCCACCTGCTCGGCGTGCCCTTGGAGGACCAGGAGCTGTTCACCCGGCGCAGCGCGGCGCTGCTGCGGGCGGTGACCCAGGAGGACTCCGAGCGTGCGCTCGGTGAGCTGGTGAGCTACCTCGACGACCTGGTCGCCTCGCGCGAGGACGACGAGGGGACCTGGCTGCTCGACCGCCTCGCCGCGGACGAGGGCACGCTCAGCCGCGGCGACCTGGTCCGCATGGCGGTGCAGCTGCTGGTGACCGGGCAGGGGACCACGGCGCAGATGATCGCGCTCGGCGCGGCGACGCTGCTGGAGCACCCCGACCAGCTGGAGGCGATGCGCGCGGACCCGTCGCTGGTGCCCGGCGCGGTCGAGGAGTTGTTGCGGTACCTGACCATCGCCGATATGGCGGGCCTGCGCGTGGCGACCGAGGACATCGAGCTGCACGGCGAGACGATCAAGGCGGGCGACGGCGTGATCATGCCGTACGCGCTGCTGGCCCGGGACCCTTCCGTGTACCCCGATCCGGACCGCTTCGACATCCGGCGGACGGGCGGGCAGCACTTCGCGTTCGGCATGGGACCGCACAACTGCCTGGCGCAGGGCTTGGCCCGGCTGGAGCTGGAGGTGACCCTGCGGGTGTTGTTCTCGCGGGTGCCCACGTTGCGGCTGGCCGTTGCGCTGGAGGAGTTGGCGGTTCGGGAGGCCGCGGACATGCAGGGTGTCTATTCCCTGCCCGTGACCTGGTGATGTTCGAGGGCCGGCACCCGTGTGGGGTGCCGGCCCTCTTCGTGTCCGCCTACTCGCCCGCGAGGGCGGCGATGATCGGTGCGAAGGTGGCCATCCACGGTTCGTGCACCGCGAAGTAGGAGAAGCCGAACCGCTTGCGCCACTGCCGGGCCTGTTCGGCGATCTCGTCGACGGTGCCGACCAGGACGGCGGGGGCGGCCAGGAAGCCGTCGGCGTCCAGGTACGGGGCCTGTTCCAGCCAGCGGCCCACGGCGGCGTCGCGGTCGTCGGTGATGATCACGTCGCGGACGAGGATGTTCAGCTCCAGCGCGGAGAAGCGGTCACCCGCGGCGGAGCGCAGGTACGCCACGCGCCCGTCCATGCTCTCCGCGTCGATGATGCGGAAGCCCTGCGGTGTGGATGCCTTGGCGAGCGCGGAGAACCCGACGATGTCGGCGTGCTCCGCCGCCAGCTTCAGCACGCGGTCGCTGTTGCCGCCCAGCAGCAGCGGCGGGCCGGAGGGGCGGACGGGCTCCGGCTTGCCCTCCGCGAAGAGGCGGGACAGCTCGCCGAGGGTGTGCTCCAGGAACTCGATGCGCTCGGCGAGGGGGCGCCACGGGACCCCGGTCGCCTCGAACTCGTCCTTGCGGTGCCCCGCGCCCAGGCCGAGCTCCAGCCTGCCGCCGGTGAGCTGGTCGGTGGTCGCCGCCTCGCGGGCCAGCAGCGTGGGGTTCCAGAACGAGGTGTTGAGCACGAACGAGCCCACCGCGGGGCGCTCGGTCGCCTGCGCGGCCGCGGTCATCGCCGAGAACGGCGCCGGGAAGCCCAGGTGGTCCGGCACCAGGATCACGTCGTACCCCAGGCGCTCCGCCTCGCGGCATTTCTCCGCCCATTCCGCCCGTCCGCCGACGGCGTGCATCACGACGCCGAACCGGAAATCACCCATGCCTACCTACCTCCAGTGCCAGTGAGAATTCCAGACTGCCGCACGGAAACGCGACAAGGAACCGCGCGCGCGGTGACTAGGGGCGGCTAAGGGTGCGCTAGGGGTTGGCCGCGTAGATCACGGTGCCTAACTTTCGCATGGTCGACGAAAACCGGCGGCGGCCATTCGACGGCTCCCAGCACCCGCCGGGTCCCCGGCGGAAAGGCGTCGAGCGTGCCGCAGCACACCCAGTCCAGCAACGAGGGCATCGCGATCGTCGGCATGGCCTGCCGCCTGCCGGGAGCTGCGGGAACGGCCGAGTTCGCGCGCATGCTCGCGGACGGGCGGCACGCGGTCGGCGAGGTACCGCGGCGGCGGTGGGACATCCGCCCCGACGGGCCCGCGCGATTCGGCGCTTTTCTCGACGACGTCGAACTCTTCGATGCCGCGTTCTTTCGGATCGCGCCCCGGGAAGCCGCGGAGATGGATCCGCAGCAGCGGCTCGTGCTGGAGTTGTCCTGGGAATCCCTGGAAGACGCCGGAATTGCCGCCGAAAAGCTCGGTGGCGCGCGCGCCGGTGTGCACCTCGGGCTCAGCTCGGACGATTACGCGAAACTGCGGCGCATTCCGGCGGAACACACGCTGACCGGATCGAGCCGCGCCGTGGTGGCCAACCGCGTCTCCCACGTGCTCGGCCTCACCGGCCCGAGCGTGGTGGTGGACACGGGGCAGTCCTCGTCGCTGGCGGCCGTGCACCTCGCCTGCGAGAGCCTGCGCCGCGGTGAGTCGGAGATCGCGATCGCGGGCGGTGTCAACCTGAACCTGGTCCCCGAGAGCGCGATCGCCGCGGAGCGCTTCGGAGCGCTGTCCCCAGACGGGCGCTGCTACACCTTCGACGAACGCGCGAACGGCTACGTGCGCGGCGAAGGCGGCGGGATCGTGGTGCTCAAGCCGTTGGGGCGCGCCCTGGCGGACGGCGACCGCGTGCACTCCGTGATCCGCGGCAGCGCGTTGGGCGCGGGTACCGGTGCCACGCTGACGGTGCCCGACGCGGCCGCGCAGGCGCGGGTGTTGCGGGCCGCCTACGCCGCGGCCGGCGTGGACCCGGGTGCGGTCCAGTACGTGGAGCTGCACGGAACCGGGACCCGGGTCGGTGATCCCGTCGAAGCCGCCGCGCTCGGCGCCGTCGTCGGCAGTGCCGCGCGGCGACCGGTGCTCGTGGGATCGGCCAAGACCAACGTGGGTCACCTGGAGGGTGGAGCCGGGATCGTCGGGCTGATCAAGGCGGCGCTGGCGGTGTCCGGCCGGGAGATCCCGCCGAGCCTGAACTTCCGCGCCGCCAACCCCGGCATCGCGCTGGACGAGCTGAACCTGCGGGTCGCCGTCGAGCGCCTGCCGTGGCCGGAGCCGGACCGTCCCCTGATCGCCGGGGTCTCCTCGTTCGGCATGGGCGGGGCGAGCTGCCACGTCGTGCTCGCCGAAGCTCCGCGCACCCCCGAGCGGCCCGCCGCGACGGTTCCCGTCGTGCCCTGGGTGCTGTCGGCGCGAAGCCGTGAAGCGCTGCGAGACCAGGCGGCTCGACTGTCCACAGTGGATGCCGAGCCGGGGGACATCGGGTACTCCCTGACGCTGCGGTCGTCACTGGAGCAGCGAGCGGTCGTCCTGGGCGCGGACGGCCTCAGTGCACTCGCGCAGGAGCGACCGAGCCCCTCGCTCGTGACGGGCAGTCCGGTTGACGGTGGGCTGGCGTTCTTGTTCTCCGGCCAAGGTTCGCAGCGCGTGGGGATGGGGCGCGCGCTGTACCAGACCTTCCCGGCCTTCGCCGAGGCGTTCGACGCGGTGTGCGACGGCTTCACGCTTCCCGTGCGCGAGGCCATCCAGGACGAGGACCGCCTGCACCGGACGGAGTTCACCCAGGCCGCGTTGTTCGCAATCGAGGTCGCGCTGTTCCGCCTCCTGGAGAGTTGGGGTGTGCGCCCGGACCACCTGCTCGGGCATTCGATCGGCGAGCTGGCCGCAGCGCACGTGGCCGGGGTGTTCTCCTTGGCGGACGCGTGCCGCCTGGTGGAGGCGCGTGGTCGGTTGATGCAGGCGCTGCCCGAGGGCGGCGCGATGGTCGCCGTCGAAGCGTCCGAAGTGGACGTTCGCCAGCACCTCGGCACCGCGAGCATCGCAGCGGTCAACGGTCCGCTGTCGACGGTGATCTCCGGCGACGAGGCCGAGGTCCTGGAGATCGCGAAGCGGTGGAAGCACAAGCGACTGCGGGTCAGCCACGCGTTCCACTCCGCGCACATGGACCCGATGCTGGCGGATTTCCGCTCAGTGGCAAGGGAAATCCGCTACCTCAAGCCCTCCATCCCGATCATCACCGAGGGAGACCCTGCCACACCCGAACACTGGGTGCGGCACGTGCGCGACGCGGTGCGCTTCCACGACGGCGTCACCGAACTGATCCGGCGCGGGGCGGCCACTTTCCTGGAGATCGGACCCGGCGGGCTCTCGTCCCTCGTCGGCCGCGCGGCGGTACCGCTGCTGCGGCGGGACCGGGACGAGGTCGAATCCGTGCTGCTCGCCCTCGGCACCGCGTACGTGCGTGGGGTTGCCGTGGACTGGGCCGGAGTTCTCGGCGGTGGCAGGCGGGTCGACCTGCCGACCTACCCGTTCCAACGGCGCCGCCACTGGCTCGGCGAGTCCACCGCGCCGGAAATCCCACCGCAGGTGAACAGCCGAGACACGCTGAACCTCGTCCGCGCCCACGTCGCGGCCGTGCTCGGGTACGAGGGACCGGAGGCCGTCGACGCGGACACCAATTTCTCCGACCTCGGTTTCGACTCGCTCACCGCGGTGGAGCTGCGGGACGCGCTCGCCGCCGCGACGGGGCGCGCACTGCCCAGCAGCCTGCTCTTCGACCACCCGACCCCGGTCCGGCTCGCCCGGTACCTCCTCGACGACAGCGCCGCTGAGGAGATCGTCGCGGCCGCCCACCACGACGAGCCGATCGCCGTGGTCGGCATGGCGTGCCGGTTCCCCGGCGGTGTCACTTCGCCGGAGCAGCTGTGGCGACTGGTGGCCGACGAGCGGGACGCGATCACGTCGTTTCCGACCGACCGGGGGTGGACGGTCGAGGACGTTCCCGTCAAGGCGGGCGGATTCCTCGACACCGCAACGGAGTTCGACGCCGAGTTCTTCGGGATCTCGCCGCGCGAAGCCCTGGCCATGGACCCCCAGCAGCGTGCGCTGCTGGAGACTTCGTGGGAGGCGTTCGAGCGCGCGGGGATCGACCCGCACGCGCTCCGCGGCAGCCGCGCCGGGGTGTTCGTCGGGGTGACCGCCCAGGACTACGGACCCCGGCTGCACGAACCGGGACAGGAGTCCGGCGGATACCTGTTGACCGGCACCACGCCGAGCGTCGCGTCCGGGCGGCTCGCCTACACCTACGGCTTCGAGGGCCCTGCGCTCACCGTCGACACCGCGTGCTCGTCCTCGCTGGTGGCGGTGCACTCCGCGAGCCAGGCACTGCGCGCGGGGGAGTGCTCACTGGCGCTCGCCGGTGGCGCGGCCGTGCTGGCGACACCGGGGATGTTCGTCGAGTTCGCCCGTCAGGGCGGGCTGTCGCCGGACGGCCGGTGCAAGGCGTTCTCCGCGAGCGCGGACGGGACCGGGTGGGCGGAGGGCGTCGGCCTGGTGCTGCTCGAACGGCTCTCCGACGCGCGGCGCAACGGCCACGAGGTCCTTGCGGTGATCCGGGGCTCGGCGATCAACTCCGACGGCGCGTCGAACGGCTTGACCGCGCCGAACGGCACGTCACAGCAACGCGTGATCCGCCAGGCACTGGCCAATGCCGGTCTCCGTCCGTCCGATGTGGACGTTGTGGAGGCGCACGGCACCGGGACCCGGCTCGGCGATCCGATCGAGGCGAACGCGTTGATCGCGGCTTACGGCCAGGATCGTGACCGGCCGTTGTGGCTGGGCTCGTTGAAGTCGAACATCGGTCATTCTCAGGCCGCCGCCGGTGTGGGTGGCGTGATCAAGATGATTGAGGCGATGCGGCACGGCGTGCTCCCGAAGACTTTGCACGTCGACGAGCCGTCGCCGCACGTGGACTGGACGACGGGCGAGGTCCGCCTGCTCGCCGAACCCGTGCCGTGGACCACGGACGTGCGCCGAGCCGCCGTCTCGTCGTTCGGTATCAGTGGGACCAACGCGCACGTGATCCTTGAGCAGGCGCCGGAGGCGCCCGGCAGGACGCCGACACCGGGACCGACGCCGTGGGTGGTCACCGCGAGGTCCGAGGTCGCGCTGCGCGAGGTGGCCGCACGACTGGAAACCGTGACGGCGAAGCCCGAAGACGTGGCTTTCACGCTGGCCGCGCGGTCGCCGCTACCGCGCCGAGCGGTGATCGTCGGTGACCACCTGGCCGGGCTGGCGGCCCTCGCGCGCGGAGAGAGCGCCGCGAACGTCGTGACTGGCACCGCCTCGGGCGGGCGGGTCGTTTTCGTGTTCCCCGGCCAGGGCTCGCAGTGGACCGGGATGGCTCAGGGCCTTCTGGAGCACGAGGTCTTCGCGGCGTCGATGGCGGACTGCGCGGCTGCCCTGGCGCCGCACGTGGAGTGGGATCTCTTCGCGGAGCTGAACGGGCCGCTCGATCGCGTCGATGTCGTCCAGCCGGTCTTGTGGGCGGTCATGGTGTCCCTGGCGGCGCTGTGGCGGTCGTACGGGGTCGAGCCGGAGGCGGTCATCGGGCATTCGCAGGGCGAGATCGCCGCCGCGGCCGTTTCGGGTGCGCTGTCGTTGGCCGACGCGGCGAGGGTCGTCGCCCTGCGCAGCCGTGAGCTGCTGGCGTTGTCCGGCCGGGGTGGCATGGTGTCCGTGGCGACCGCCGATGTCGACGACCTGCTGACCGAGGGCATCGGTGTCGCGGCGGTGAACGGGCCCGGCTCGGTGGTGGTCTCCGGGGACGCGGACGGCTTGGACCGGCTGATGGACACGTGCGCGGCGCGGGAGATCCGGGCCCGGCGGATTCCGGTGGACTACGCATCGCACTCCCACCACGTCGAGGACATCGAGGAGCGGCTTCGTGACGTCCTCGCACCGATCGAGCCGAGGCAGCCGGAGATCCCCTTCTTCTCCACGGTGACGGGGGAGTGGCTCGACGAACCCGTCGATTCCGGGTACTGGTACCGCAACCTCCGCCAGACTGTGCGCTTCGCCGATGCCGTCGAGCGGCTGCGGGCCGACGGCGTCGATGTCTTCGTCGAGGTCAGCCCGCATCCCGTGCTGCTCATGGGCATGCAGGAGGCCGACGCGGTCGCGATCGGCTCGCTGCGCCGGGATGACGGCGGCCTCCAGCGGTTCCTGCTGTCGGTGGGCGAGGCCCACGCACACGGTGTGAGCGTCGACTGGGCTCCTGCGGTCGGGGGTGGGCGCCTCGTCGACCTGCCCACCTATCCGTTCCAGCGGCAGCGGTACTGGCTCACCGCCGCTGTCGGTGGAAGCTCCGGGCATCCGTTGCTGGAGTCGGAGACGGCGCTCGCCGGAGGCGGAATAGTCCTCAGTGGACGCATCAGCGTCGAGCGCCACCCCTGGCTCGGTGATCACCGCGTGTTCGGCGCAGTCCTGTTGCCCGGGACGGCGTTCCTGGAGCTGACCGCCTACGCCGGTGCGCAGATCGGCTGCGGCTCGGTCGAAGAGCTGGTCCTGGAAGCACCGCTCGTGCTCGACGGTGAGGTGGAGCTCCAGCTCGTCGTGGACGCCGAGCACCGCGTGACTGTCCACTCGCGACAGAGCGGCCGGGAGTGGACGTGCCACGCACGCGGAGTGCTCGCCGAAGCAGGGGAGCCCGCCGAGGCGCTGGCGTGGCCACCGACGAACGCCGAGGTGATCGACCCGGCGGAGCTGTACGACCGGCTGGCCGGGATCGGGCACCACTACGGGCCCGCGTTCCAGGGCGTGCGGGCGGCCTGGCGCAGTGGCGAGGACGTCTACGCGGAGATCGAGATCGCGGGTGAGGCCGGGTTCGCGGCGCGGCTCGACGCGGCGCTGCACCCCGGCCTGCTGACGGCTGACGAAGCGCGGCTGCCCTTCTCGTGGACCGGCTGCACGGTGCGGTCCACCAGCGCGCAGCGCCTGCGGGCGAGGCTTTCGGCCGGCGGGATGCTGGTGACCGACGACCGGGGAGAACCCGTGGTCACCGTGCGGTCGCTGTCAATGCGCCCGATGACGCCGACCGGGCGCGGTTCGCTCAGCGTCATCGCGTGGGAGCCACTGGAACTGCCGGAGGCGACGGCCGACCCGGAGATCCCGCTCATGGTCACCGCGGGTGGCGTCAGTGAGCGCCTGCACAGCGTGCTTTCCCTGCTGCACGAGGGAACCGACGCAGTGATCATGACGAGCCGGGCGGTCGGTGAGGGCGCCACCGATCTGGCGGGCGCCGCTGTGTGGGGGCTCGTCCGGTCCGCGCAGTCGGAGCGGCACGGGCGGGTGATCCTGGTGGACAGCGACGACACGGATGCTTCGCTGGCCGCGCTCCCGCGCGTGATCGCCTCCGCGGCACCGCAGGTCGCGCTCCGTGAAGGGCGGGCACTCGTCCCTCGCCTGACCGCCTTGCCGCAGCGGGAAAGCACACCGGTCCGGCTGACGGGGACCGCGCTGATCACCGGCGGCACCGGAGCGCTCGGCAGCCTCTTCGCCCGCCACCTCGTGCGGGAACACGATGTCGAACGCGTCGTGCTGACCAGCCGCCGCGGCATGGACGCCCCCGGCGCGCGAGAGCTGCGCGCCGAGCTCGGGTCCACTGTGGACATCATCGCGTGCGACACCGCCGACCGAGCCGCCGTCGCCGAGCTGCTGGCGGGCTTGCCGGAGCTGGACGTGGTGATCCACGCGGCCGGGGTGCTCGACGACGGGCTGATCAGCGAGATGACCCCGGAGCGGATCGATGCGGTCCTGCGCCCCAAAGTCGACGCCGCGTGGAACCTGCACGAGCTGACCAAGGACCGCGAACTGGCCGCGTTCGTGATGTTCTCCTCCGTGATCGGCGTGCTGGGTGGGGCGGGACAGGGCAACTACGCGGCGGCGAACGCCTACCTCGACGCGCTCGCCCAGCACCGTCACGAGGCCGGTCTGCCCGCGCTGTCCCTGGCGTGGGGGTTGTGGGACCGGCCAAGCGGGATGACCGGGCACCTCGCCGACGCGGACCTGCGGCGGCTCGCGCGGACCGGGGTGTTCCCGTTGAGCGAGCGGGACGGGCTGCGCTTGTTCGACCTCGCCCTCGCGTCGGGGCTGCCCGTCGTGGTTCCCGCCAACCTCGACCTGGCGAAGCGGGTCGCGCCAACCGCGCCACGGCGGGTGGAACCGTTGGGGCAGCGGCTGACCGGGATGTCGGAGAGGGAACGGGAGAAGGCCGTGCTGGAGCTGGTGCGGGCGCAGACCGCGGCCGTGCTCGGCCACGCCGACCCCGCCGTGGTCGACCCGGACCGGGCGTTCAAGGAGCTGGGCTTCGACTCGCTGACGGCGCTGGACCTGCGGAACCGGCTGGCCGCCGCGGTGGGGGCCCGGTTGACCGCCACGCTGGTCTTCGACCACCCCACGCCCGCGCGGCTGGCCCGGCACGTGCTCACCGCGCTCGGCCCGGTGCGCTCCGCCGCCGAGATCGCGCTCGCGGAGCTGGAGGTGCCGTCCGGGGACGAGCGGGAGCGAGCGGGGATCGCGGCGCGGCTGCGGGCGCTCGCGCGGCTCTGGGACGTCGAGGACGCCGACGAGCTGGACACGGCCACCGATGAGGAGATGTTCGCGTTGATCGAGAACGAGCTGGGTGTGTGATGAACACCGAAGAGAAGCTGCGCGAATATCTCAAGCGGGTCACCGCCGACTTGAAGAAGGCCAACCGTCGCCTGCGCGGGACGCGTGAGCCGATCGCGATCATCGGCGTCGGCTGCCGGTACCCCGGCGGTGCGTCCTCGCCGGAGCGGCTGTGGGAGCTGGTGGCGGGCGAGGTCGACGCGGTGTCGGAGTTCCCGGCCGACCGGGGCTGGGACCTGGACGCCCTCTACGACGCCGACCCGGACCGTCCGGGCACGTGCTACGTCCGCGAGGGCGGGTTCCTGCACGACGCCGCGGACTTCGACGCGGGGCTGTTCGGGATCAGCCCCCGGGAGGCGCTGGCGATCGACCCGCAGCAGCGGCTGTTGCTGGAGATCTCCTGGGAGGCGTTCGAGCGCGCCGGGATTCCGGCGGAGTCGTTGCGCGGCAGCAGGACCGGCGTGTTCGCGGGTGTGATGTACAACGACTACGCGACGCGGCTGCGGGAGATCCCCGAGGGTTTCGAGGGGTATCTCGGCAACGGCAGCGCGGGCAGCGTGGCCTCCGGCCGGATCGCCTACACCTTCGGTCTGGAGGGGCCCGCCGTCACGGTCGACACCGCGTGCTCGTCGTCGCTGGTCGCGCTGCACCTGGCCTGCCAGTCGCTGCGGCGCGGGGAGAGTTCGCTCGCGTTGGCCGGGGGTGTGGCGGTGATGGCGACGCCCACCAACTTCGTGGAGTTCAGCCGCCAGCGCGCGTTGTCCCCGGACGGTCGTTGCCGGGCTTTCGCGGCTGGCGCGGACGGGACCGGCTGGGCCGAAGGCGCGGGAATGGTGTTGCTGGAGCGGCTTTCCGACGCGCAGCGCAACGGTCGCCGAATCCTCGGCGTGGTGCGCGGGACGGCGGTGAACTCAGACGGCGCCTCGAACGGCCTCACCGCACCGAACGGGCCTGCTCAGCAGCGGGTCGTCATGGCCGCGCTCGCCGACGCCGAACTGCGACCGTCCGATGTGGACGTTGTGGAGGCGCACGGCACCGGGACGACACTCGGCGATCCGATCGAGGCGCATGCGTTGATCGCGGCTTACGGCCAGGATCGTGATCGGCCGTTGTGGCTGGGCTCGTTGAAGTCGAACATCGGTCACGCCCAGGCGGCTGCGGGCGTGGGTGGTGTGATCAAGATGATCGAGGCGATGCGGCACGGCGTGCTCCCGAAGACCTTGCACGTCGACGAGCCCTCGCCGCACGTGGACTGGTCAGCTGGTGAGGTCCGGCTGCTGACCGAGGCGGTGCCCTGGGATCGTGAGGTGCGCCGGGCCGCCGTGTCGTCGTTCGGCATCAGTGGGACCAACGCGCACGTGATCATTGAGGAGGCTCCCGCTGCTGAGCCGGTCGCGGAGACCACCGACATCGCGATCGTTCCCTGGGTGCTCTCCGCGAAGACCCCGGAGGCGTTGCGCGCGCAAGCTTCCGCGTTGTCCGAAGTGGACGGTGATCCGGCGGGGATCGGGTATTCGCTCACCCGTCGCTCCGGTCTGGAGCACCGCGCGGTGATCGTCGGCGACCACGCCGAAGGACTCGCCGCGCTCGCCGCCGGGCTGCCCGCGCCGCACGTGGTCGAAGGGTCCGTAGTACCCGGCGAGCTGGCATTTCTCTTCGCCGGTCAGGGTTCTCAGCGGGTCGGCATGGGTCGCTCGTTGTACGACACGTATCCGGTGTTCGCCGAAGCGTTCGACGCGGTGTGCGCCAAGTTCGAGTTGCCGGTGCGCGAGGTCGTGTTCGGCGATGAGCGCTTGAACCAGACCGAGTTCACGCAGACCGGGTTGTTCGCGTTCGAGGTCGCCCTGTTCCGCCTTGTCGAGAGCTGGGGTGTGCGGCCGGACCACCTCCTCGGCCACTCCATCGGCCAGCTGGCCGCCGCGCACGTGGCGGGCGTGTTCTCCCTCGACGACGCGTGCCGCCTGGTCGAGGCGCGTGGCCGGTTGATGCAGGCGTTGCCGACCGGCGGCGTGATGGTGGCGGTCGAAGCGTCCGAAGAGGAGGTCCGGGAACACCTCGGCGGCTTCGACATCGCGGCGGTGAACGGTCCGCGGTCGACGGTGGTCTCCGGTGACGAGGCCGGGGTCCTGGAGATCGCGAAGCGGTGGAAGCACAAGCGGTTGCGGACCAGTCACGCGTTCCACTCGGCGCACATGGATCCGATGCTGGACGACTTTCACGCTGTGGCACGGACGATCGACTACCGGGAACCGCACATCCCGGTGATCGCGGACGGGGACGTGACGACACCGGAGTACTGGGTGCGGCACGTCCGGGACGCCGTGCGGTTCCACGACGGCATGCGGCGGTTGGCCGAGGAAGGCGTGCGCACCTACCTCGAAGTCGGCCCCGGCGCCACTTTGTCCACTGTGGACGAGGTGGTCATTCCGTTGCTGCGCAAGGACCGGCCCGAGGTGGTGGCGGTGACGACCGCGCTCGCCCACCTGCACGTCCGTGGTGTGGCGATCGACTGGGACGCGTTCTTCACCACGGCCCGCCTCGTCGACCTGCCGACCTACGCGTTCCAGCGGCAGCGGTACTGGCTCGACGCGGAGGTCGGCCTGGTCCGCAGCGTCGAGGTCGCCGAGCCCACCGAGCCCACCGCGAACGCGGGAACCGAACGGGACGCTCTGGAACTGGTGCGGGCGCACGCCGCCGCCGTGCTGGGCCACACCTCGTCAGCGAGCGTGGGCGCGGAGCAGTCGTTCAAGGACCTCGGGTTCGACTCGATGACGGCCGTGGAGCTGCGGAACCGGATCGCCGCCGCCACCTCGCTGCGGCTGCCCGCCACGATCGTCTTCGACTACCCGACCCCGGCCGCCCTCGCCCGTCACCTCGGCGGCTCCGCCCCCGGGGAGTGGGCAGGGCCCGGGGGCGCCACCGACGAACCCCTGGCGATCATCGGCATGGCGTGCCGGTTCCCCGGCGGGATCGAGTCGCCGGAGGACCTGTGGCGCGTGGTCGCCGAAGGCCGCGACGTGATCTCTCCTTTCCCGGCCGACCGCGGCTGGGACCTCGAACGGCTCTACGACCCCGACCCCGAGCGCGTGGGCACGACCTATGTGCGTGAAGGCGGGTTCCTTCGCGGCGCCACCGACTTCGACGCGGGCTTCTTCGGGATCAGCCCCCGGGAAGCGCTCGCCATGGACCCGCAGCAGCGGCTGCTGCTCGAAGTCGCGTGGGAGGCGTTCGAGCGCGCCGGGATCACCCCGGCCCGTGCCCGCGGCGGTCGCATCGGAGTCTTCGCCGGGACCGCCGGGCAGGACTACACCTCGGTACTGGGGGCGGCGACGGGGGAGCTCGAAGGGCACCTGCTCACCGGCAACGCGGCCAGTGTCCTCGCGGGCCGCGTCGCCTACGCCTTCGGCTTGGAGGGGCCCGCCGTCACGGTCGACACCGCGTGCTCGTCGTCGTTGGTCGCGCTGCACCTGGCCGGTCAGTCGCTGCGGCAGGGCGAGTGCTCGATGGCGCTGGTCGGCGGTGTCACGGTGATGTCGACACCGGGCGGTTTCGTCGAGTTCAGCCGTCAGCGGGGCCTGTCGGCGGGCGCGCGCTGCCGGTCCTTCGCCGCGTCGGCAGACGGCACGGTGTGGGCAGAGGGCATCGGAGTGCTGCTGGTCGAACGGTTGTCCGAGGCGCGGCGCAACGGGCACCGCGTCCTGGCGGTCGTGCGCGGGTCGGCGATCAACTCCGACGGCGCCTCCAACGGCTTGACCGCCCCCAACGGTCCGTCCCAGCAGCGGGTCATTCGCGCGGCAATCCGCAACGCCGGACTCGGTCCGTCCGATGTGGACGCCGTCGAGGCGCACGGTACCGGGACGGAGCTGGGCGATCCGCTGGAGGCGCAGGCGATCCTCGCGACCTACGGCCAGGACCGCGAACAGCCACTGCTGCTCGGGTCGTTCAAGTCCAACATCGGGCACGCCCAGGCCGCCGCGGGCATCGGTGGCGTGATCAAGATGGTGGAGGCGATGCGGCACGGCGTCCTGCCGCGCAGCCTCCACCTCGACGAGCCGACACCGCACGTGGACTGGTCGGCCGGGTCGGTCGCGCTGCTCACGGAGGAGACCCCCTGGCCGGAGAGCGGCCGTCCGCGCCGGGCGGCGGTGTCGTCCTTCGGGATGAGCGGGACCAACGCCCACGTCGTCATCGAGCAGGCTCCCGAAGGCGAAGTCAGCACGCGCGAAGCGAGTGCGAACCGGCCGTTGCCCTGGGTGCTGAGTGCCAAGTCGGACAAGGCATTGCGGGCACAGGCACGACGGTTGCGCGAGTTCGTGGACGCGGCACCGGCCGACGTCGGGTTGTCCCTGGCCACCACCCGCGAACAGTTCGATCACCGTGCGGCGGTCGTCGCGACGACCCGGGCGGAATATCTGTCCACTTTGGATTCTCTGGCCGATGGCAGTCCCTCGCCGAACGTGGTGACGGGTTCCCCGGACGCGGGGCGGATCGCGTTCCTGTTCTCCGGGCAGGGGGCGCAGCGGGTGGGAATGGGGCGGACGCTGCACGCGGAGTACCCGGTGTTCGCCGAGGCGTTCGATGAGGTGTGCGCCCGGTTCGAGCTGCCGGTTCGCGATGTCGTCTTCGATGACGCGGAGCGGCTGGACCAGACCGCTTTCACGCAGACCGCGCTGTTCGCGTTCGAGGTCGCGTTGTACCGGTTGCTGGAGAGCTGGGGTGTGCGGCCGGACTTCCTCCTGGGACATTCGATCGGTGAGCTGGCGGCGGCGCACGTGGCCGGGGTGTTCTCGTTGGATGACGCGTGTCGCCTGGTGGAGGCGCGTGGCCGGATGATGCAGCAGCTCCCGGCTGTGGGCGTGATGGTCGCGGTCCATGCCTCCGAGGAGGAGGTTCGCGAGCACCTGGGCGGTGCGAGCATCGCGGCGGTGAACGGTCCACTGTCGACGGTGATCTCCGGTGACGCCGACGAGGTGTTGGAGATCGCCAAGCGGTGGAAGCACAAGCGGTTGCGGACGAGCCACGCATTCCACTCCGCGCACATGGACCCGGTGCTGGAAGGGCTTCTGGTCGTGGCGAAGGAGGTCGAGTACCGGAGCCCGGCGATTCCGATCATCACGGACGGGGATGTCACGACGCCGGAGTACTGGGCGCGGCACGCGCGGGAAGCCGTGCGGTTCCACGACGGGATGCTGGAGCTGGACGAGCTCGGCGTCACCACGTGCGTGGAGGTCGGACCCGACGCGGTGCTGTCCACCCTCGCGCAGGACTGCGTGCCGACGGCCACGGTGATCCCGGCCATCCGCCGGGGGCGCGAGGAGGCCGAGTCGGTCGCCGTCGCGGTGGCTCACGCCCATGTTCGTGGTGTCGCGGTGGACTGGGCGGCGGTGTTCGGCGATGCCGTCACGGTCGACCTCCCGACCTATGCGTTCCAGCGCAGTCGGTTCTGGCCGTCAGTGTCCACTGTGGATGATCTGTTCTACCGCGTCGCCTGGCATCCCGTTGCCGAGACCGGCGCGCGGCTCACCGGCTCCTGGCTGGTCCTGGGTGAGGGCACGGAGGAGGTGCGGAGCGCACTGCGCCTGCGAGGCGCGGAGGTGGTCGACCACGAGCCCGCCGACCACGTGCTCTCGCTGCTGCCGGTGGAGGAGACCCTTGCGCTGATCAAGCGGCGTCCCGAACTCCCGTTGTGGTGCGCCACTCCCGGCGACGCACAGGTGCGGGGACTCGGACGGGTGCTGGCCCTGGAGCATCCCCGCACGTGGGGTGGTGTCATCGACTTCGCGGGGGAGCCGGGACAGCTCTGCGCGGCGCTGGCCAGCGGGGAGAGCGAACTCGCGGTGCGCTCAGGAGAGGTGCTTGCCCGGCGGCTCGAACGCGCACCGGTGGGCGCCGCGAACCCGTGGTCGGCGCGCGGAACCGTGCTGATCACCGGCGGCACCGGCTCGCTCGGCCGGGCGGTGGCGAAGATGTTCGCCGAACACGGTGCCGAGCACCTCGTCCTGCTCAGCCGGAGCGGACCGGATGCCCCCGGAGCCGAGGAACTGGCGGACGAGCTGACCGTGCCGGTCACCTTCGTCGCGTGTGACGTCACCGACCGGGACGCGCTCGAAGCAGTGGTCAACGGGCTCGACTCCCCGGTCACGGCCGTCGTGCACGCGGCGGGTGCTCCGCAGGCTTTGGCCGCACAGACGGATTTCAGCGACTACGACGAGGTGCTGCGCGCGAAGGTCACCGGGGCACGGCACTTGGACGAGCTGTTCGGTGAGCTGGACGCGTTCGTGCTGTTCTCGTCGATCGCGGCGACGTGGGGCAGCGCCGGACAAGGCGCCTACGCGGCGGCGAACGCCGTGCTTGACGACCTGGCCGAGCGGAGGCGGGCACGCGGCCTGCGGGCCACGTCGATCGCGTGGGGCCCGTGGGCCGGCGGAGGCATGGCAGACGGAGAGACCGGCGCGGAACTGCGCCGCCGTGGACTTCGCCCACTCGCGCCGGAGCGGGCGACGGCCGCACTGCGCCGCGTGCTGAGCCTGGACGAGACCGCCGTGGTCGTCGCCGACGTGGACTGGGCACGGTTCGCCCCGGGGTTCACCGCTGCCCGTCCGAGCACGTTCTTCGACGCGCTGCCGGAGGCCCGTGACGCGCTGCGGCAGCCCGAGGCGCACGGCCAGGACCTCGCGACGCGGCTGGCCGGAGCGCCCCCCGCGGAGCGCGAGCGGATCGTGGTGGAGCTGGTCCGTGAGAGCGCCGCCGCGGCGCTCGGGCACGACTCCGTCGCCGCGATCGAACCCGGCAAACCCTTCCGGGAACTGGGCTTCGACTCGCTCACCGCCGTCGAGCTGCGCAACCGGGTCACCGCGGCGACCGGGCTGGCACTGCCCACCACGCTCGCGTTCGACCACCCGACGCCCGCCGCGCTCGCCGAGCACCTCCGCGGCCTCGCCGGGGCGGACCGCGATCCGGTGCTCACCGCGGTCGGGGAGCTGGAGTCCGCGTGGGCCGGGACCGGCGTGGCGACGCGCGCGGAGGTCTCCCGGCGACTGCGGGCCCTGCTCGACGGCGGTGACGACGACCTGGCCGACGCCAGCGCGGACGACCTCTTCCGGCTCATCCACACCGAGTTCGGCAAGTCCTGATCTGAGGAGAAGCGACCCACCGATGGCGAACGACGACAAGCTCCTCGACCACCTCAAGTGGATGACAGCGGAACTGCGCCGCACCAAGAACCGGTTGCAGGAGGTGGAGTCCGCCCCGATCGCGATCGTCGCGACGGCCTGCCGTTACCCGGGTGGGGTGTTCTCGCCGGAACAGCTGTGGCGGCTGGTCGCCGACGAAGTGGACGCGATCTCGCCGACCCCACCGGGCCGAGGGTGGGACCTGGCCGCGCTGCACGACCCCGACCCGGACCGGCCGGGCGGCTGCACCACCCGCGAGGCCGGTTTCCTCACCGCGCCGGGCGACTTCGACGCGGAGTTCTTCGGGATCTCCCCGCGCGAGGCGACCGCGATGGACCCGCAGCAGCGGCTGCTGCTGGAGATCTCGTGGGAGGCGTTCGAGCGCGCCGGGCTGGACCCGACCGCGTTGGGTGGGCGCGCGATCGGCGTGTTCACCGGCACGAACGGCCAGGACTACAGCCCGAGGGCGGAGCGCGCGCCGAAGGAGCTCGAAGGGCACCTGCTGACCGGGACCGCGGCGAGCGTCGCCTCCGGCCGGGTGGCTTACACGTTCGGTCTGGAGGGCCCGGCGATCACCGTGGACACCGCGTGCTCGTCGTCCCTGGTTGCCCTGCACCTGGCCGCCCAGTCGATCCGGCGCGGGGAGTGCGAGCTCGCCCTGGCCGGGGGTGCGACCGTGCTCGCGGGCCCTGGGCCGTTCGTGGAGTTCAGCCGTCAGCGCGGGCTCGCCCCGGACGGTCGCTGCAAGTCCTTCTCCGCCACCGCGGACGGGACGGCGTGGGGTGAGGGCGCCGGAGTGGTGCTGCTCGCCCGGCTCGCCGACGCGCGACGGCTCGGCCTGCCCGTGCTCGCCGTCCTGCGGGGCAGCGCGGTCAACTCCGATGGCGCCTCCAACGGGCTGACCGCCCCCAACGGCCCGGCCCAGGAACGGGTCATCCGCGCCGCGTTGGCCGACGCCGGGCTGACACCGTCCGATGTGGACGTCGTGGAGGCGCACGGCACCGGTACCGCGCTCGGTGATCCGATCGAGGCCCACGCGCTGCTGGCGACCTATGGCAAGGACCGCGCGAGCCCGCTGTGGCTCGGTTCGGTCAAGTCCAACATCGGCCACACCGCCGCCGCGGCCGGGGTCGCCGGTGTGATCAAGATGGTCGAGGCGATGCGGCACGGCGTGCTCCCGCGCACGCTGCACGTGGACTCGCCGACCCCGCACGTGGACTGGTCGGCGGGCGAGGTCCGTCTGCTCACCGAATCCGTGCCGTGGACCGGGGAGACCCGCCGCGCCGGTGTGTCCGCGTTCGGGATGAGCGGCACCAACGCTCATGTGATCATCGAGGAGGCTTCGCCCGTCGAGGAAGAGCCCCGCACCGCGTCGGGTCCGTACGTGCCCTGGGTGCTGTCGGCGCGGTCGGAGACCGCGTTGCGGGCCCAGGCGGAGAGCCTGCTCGGTATTGCCGAGAACTCCGCCGATGTCGGGTATTCCTTGACACTGAAGGCGAATCTGCCGCACCGCGCGGTGATCGTCGGTGACCATCACGCCGCATTGACCGCGCTCGCCCGGTCGGCGCCGCATCCCGCGGTGGTCACCGGATCCGGTTCGGGGCGCACGGTGTTCGTGTTCCCCGGGCAGGGCTCGCAGTGGACCGGCATGGCCGTCGATCTCCTCGGGAACGAGGTCTTCGCGGAGTCGATGTCCGCCTGTGCCAAGGCTTTGGCGCCGCACGTCTCCTGGGATCTGTTCGAGGAGTTGAACGGCCCGCTTGAGCGCGTCGATGTGGTGCAGCCCGTGCTGTGGGCCGTGATGGTGTCTCTTGCGGCGTTGTGGCGGTCCTACGGGGTTGAGCCCGCTGCGGTGGTTGGTCATTCGCAGGGGGAGATCGCGGCTGCCTGTGTCGCGGGTGCGCTTTCGCTGGAGGATGCGGCGAAGGTGGTGGCGCTGCGGAGTCGTGAGCTGCTGGCGTTGTCGGGCCTTGGTGGCATGGTGTCGGTGGCGACCGGTGATGTCAGCGATCTGCTCACCGAGGGCATCGGTGTCGCCGCTGTGAACGGGCCGGGCTCGGTGGTGATCTCGGGCGACGCGGATGCGCTGGACACCCTCGTCGCGACGTGCGAAGCGCGGGGCATCAGGGCGCGGCGCGTCCCCGTGGATTACGCGTCGCATTCGCATCACGTCGAGCGGATTCGGGGCCGCTTGGCGGAGGTGTTGGCGGGGATTGAGCCGAGGCGGCCGGAGATCCCGTTCTTCTCGACGGTAACGGGCACGTGGCTTGATGAGCCTGTTGATTCCGGTTACTGGTACCGCAATCTGCGTGAGACGGTCCTTTTTGGACAGGCGACGCGGGAGCTTCTTCGGGATCATGGGGTTTTCGTTGAGGTGAGCCCGCATCCGGTGCTCGCGGTCGGGGTGCAGGAGAGCATCGAAGCCGCGCAGGCCGACGCCGCCACCGTGGGGTCGCTGCGGCGCGGTGCGGGCGGCGTGGAGCAGTTCATGGCGTCCTTGGCGGAGGCGCACGTGCACGGCGCACCTGTCGACTGGACGTCCTTCTTCCCCGGTGCGCGGCGTGTCGACCTCCCGACTTACCCGTTCCAACGGCAGCGCTACTGGCTCGAAGCCGAGCAGGCCACCGGTTCCGACCCCACGGAGGCGTGGTTCTGGGCTGCGGTGGACCGCTCCGACGCCGCGGAGCTGGCCGCGACGATCAAAGCCGACCCCGCCGCGGTCGAAGAGCTGCTGCCGTCGCTCGCCGACTGGCGCAGGCGCGGCAAGCAACACTCCACTGTGGACTCGTGGCGCTATCGGATCTCCTGGCGCCGCGTGCCGGAGCCTGTGGGCGTTCTCGGCGGAACGTGGCGCGTGGTCGGGGACGACGGCCTCGTGGCCGCTCTGGAACGGGCCGGTGCACGGATCACCGACGACGCGGACAACCTCCTGGTCGTGGCGCCATCGGATGTCGCGGACACGGTCTCCCTGCTGCGCGAGCAGGGCGGCGCGCGGTTGTGGCTGGTGACGCGCGGCGCGGTCGCGGTCGGCGCGGCGGACCCGCCGGGCGATCCCGAGCAGGCGGCGGTCTGGGGGCTCGGGCGGGTCGCCGGACTGGAGAGCCCGCAGTCCTGGGGCGGCCTGGTGGACCTGCCGCGCGATGCCGATGAACGGGTGCTCGACCGGTTGTGCGCGGTGCTCGCCGCCCCCGGCGACGAGGACCAGATCGCGGTGCGCGGCGACGGGGTGTTCGTGCGGCGGCTCGTCCCCGCCCCGGCCGGTGGTGGCGGGACCTGGCGGCCAAGGGGAACGGTGCTGATCACCGGGGGCACGGGCGCGTTGGCCACGCACGTGGCGCGGTGGGTAGCCGCGAACGGTGCCGATCACATCGTGCTCGCCAGCCGCAGCGGTCCTTCGGCGCCTGGTGCGCGGGAACTGTGGGAGGAGCTGGCCGGGACGCGGGTGACCGTCGCCGCGTGTGATGTGACCGATCGCGCGGCCCTCGCCGCGTTGGTGGCCGAGCACCCGCCGAACTCGGTGTTCCACACCGCCGGGGTCGGCCAGCTGACCCGGATCGGCGAGACCACCGACGCCGAGGTCGCCGCGGTGCTGAACGCGAAGGTCCTCGGCGCACGGCACCTGGACGAGCTGCTGGGCGAGCTGGACGCTTTCGTGCTGTTCTCCTCCAACGCCGGGGTGTGGGGCAGCGGTGGACAGGGCGTCTACGCCGCTGCGAACGCCCATCTCGACGCGCTGGCCGAGCAGCGACGGGCACGCGGGCTGACCGCGACCTCGGTGGCGTGGGGTGCTTGGGGTGGAACGGGAATCGCCGCCGAGGACGCCGCGGCCGACCACCTCGCCAAGCACGGCCTTCGCCCCATGGACCCGGAACTGGCCATCAGCGCGCTCAGCCGGGCACTGGAGCTCGACGAGACCTTCGTCGCGGTGGCCGACGTGGACTGGGAACGGTTCCTCCCGATCTTCACCTCCGCGCGCCGCCGCCCGCTGCTGGACGAGCTGCCGCAGGCCAGGAAGCTGCGCGCGGCCGCGCCGGCGGGGGAGAGCGAGCTGCGCGAGCGCCTGGCCGGGTTGCCGGAGCGGGATCAGCACGCCGCGCTCGTCACCCTCGTCCGCGAGCAGGCGGCGGCGGTGCTCGGTCACCAGGGGACGGAGGCGATCGTCGCCGACCGCGCGTTCCGCGACCTGGGCTTCGACTCGCTGACCTCGGTGCGTCTGCGCAACGGCCTCGGCGCCGCGACCGGGCTCCGGCTGCCGACGACGCTGGTGTTCGACCACCCCAACCCGGACGCGCTCGCCGGCTACCTGCGCGTGGAGCTGCTGGGTGGCGCGGAACCGGTCGCCGCCGACGCACGGTCCACTGTGGACGAGCCGATCGCGATCGTCGCGATGAGCTGCCGCTACCCGGGCGGGGCGGAGTCGCCGGAGCAGCTGTGGCGGTTGCTCGCCGACGGCGTCGACACCGTGGGACCCGCCCCGGCTGACCGGGGCTGGAACATCGAGGACGTCTTCCACCCGGACCCGGACCACCCCGGTACCACCTACGTTCGCGAAGGCGCGTTCGTCGAGGACATCGGCCGTTTCGACGCCGCCCTGTTCGGCATCGCCCCACGGGAGGCGATCGCGATGGACCCCCAGCAGCGGTTGTTGCTGGAGGCGTCGTGGGAGGTGTTCGAGCGGGCCGGGATCGACCCCACCGGCCTCCGTGGCGCGCAGGCGGGGGTGTTCGTCGGCGCGATGGCGCAGGGATACGGCGCCGGTACCCGTCAGGCCGCCGAAGGAGCCGAGGGCTACTTCCTGACCGGTGGCGCGACCTCGGTCATCTCCGGTCGGGTGGCGTACACCTTCGGGCTGGAAGGCCCCGCGGTCACGGTGGACACGGCGTGCTCGTCGTCCTTGGTGGCGCTGCACCTGGCGTGCCAGGCGTTGCGGCAGGGCGAATGCACGGTGGCGCTCGCCGGTGGTGTGACGGTCGTGGTCACGCCGACCGCGTTCGTGGAGTTCAGCCGCCAGCGCGGTCTGGCCCCGGACGGCCGGTGCAAGCCCTTCGCGGCCGCGGCGGACGGGACCGCGTGGGGTGAAGGCGTCGGGGTGCTGCTGCTGGAGCGGTTGTCCGACGCGGAGCGCAACGGTCACCCGGTCCTGGCCGTCGTGCGAGGCTCGGCGGTCAACTCGGACGGGGCTTCGAACGGGCTCAG
Organism: Allokutzneria sp. A3M-2-11 16; assembly: GCF_024213555.1. Lineage (GTDB taxonomy): Bacteria > Actinomycetota > Actinomycetes > Mycobacteriales > Pseudonocardiaceae > Allokutzneria. The sequence continues at coordinate 203,465 of NZ_JANAVO010000006.1, forward strand.
CGCGCCGAACGGGCTTTCCCAGCAACGAGTCATCCGCGCGGCACTGGCCAACGCGGGTCTTGGACCGTCCGATGTGGACGTTGTGGAGGCGCACGGTACCGGCACCGCGCTCGGGGACCCGATCGAGGCGCAGGCGGTGATCGCCACCTACGGCCAGGACCGCGAACGCCCGCTGTGGCTGGGCTCGGTCAAGTCCAACATCGGTCACACCGCCGCGGCGTCGGGTGTCGCGGGCGTGATCAAGATGGTCGAGTCGATGCGCACGGGTGTGCTGCCGAAGACCTTGCACGTGGACGAGCCCACCCCGCACGTGGACTGGTCCGCAGGCGACGTCGCGTTGCTGACGGAGAACGTCGAGTGGTCTGGTGATCGGCGTCGTGCGGGTGTTTCGTCCTTCGGGGTGTCGGGCACCAACGCACACGTCATCCTCGAACAACCGCCGACACGGCCGTCCATGCCGGTGCGGCCGGACAACGACTCCACCGCGTGGGTTCTGTCCGCGGAGGGCGACCTCGGAGCGCAGGCGCTCAAGCTGCACGAGTTCGCGTCTCGGAGGGCGGATCTGCGGGCACTCGACATCGGGTACTCGTTGGCGGTCTCGCGCGCCTATCTCCGCAAGCGCGCTGTCGTGCTGGGAAACAGGGATGACCTCCTCACCGGGCTCCAAGCCCTGGCGGAGGGCCGCGCGGCATCGAACGTGATCGAGGCGGAGACGGCTGAGGGCAAGCTGGCGTTCCTGTTCTCCGGTCAGGGTTCGCAGCGGGCGGGCATGGGGCGTTCGCTGTACGAGGCGTATCCCGTGTTCGCCGATGCGTTCGACGCGGTGTGCGCCGAGTTTGACTTGCCAGTGCGCCAAGCCGTGTTCGACGGGGACGGGCTGGACCAGACCCAGTTCACACAGACCGGGTTGTTCGCTCTCGAGGTCGCGCTGTTCTGGTTGCTGCACAGCTGGGGTTTGCGGCCCGACCACCTCCTGGGGCACTCGGTCGGGGAGCTGGCCGCGGCCCACGTGTCCGGCGTGCTGTCGTTGAGCGACGCGTGCCGCTTGGTGGAGGCGCGAGGCCGCTTGATGCAGGCCCTGCCGACCGGCGGCGCGATGGTGTCCGTCGAGGCGTCAGTAGACGAGGTTCGGGAACACCTGGGCGGTGCGAGCATCGCGGCGGTGAACGGTCCACTGTCGACGGTGATCTCCGGTGACGCCGATGAGGTGTTGGAGATCGCGAAGCGGTGGAAGCACAAGCGGTTGCGGACCAGTCACGCGTTCCACTCGGCCCACATGGACGGCATGCTGGACGACTTCCGGGCCGTGGCGCAGGACTGCACCTTCAACGCGCCGCGAATTCCGATCGTGCAGAACACACTCGGCGACATCACCACGGCCGAGTACTGGGTTCGGCACGTCCGCGACGCGGTGCTCTTCCACGACGGCATGACCCGCCTGTACGACAACGGGGTCCGCGCCTGCGTGGAGATCGGGCCGGACGGTGTGCTCAGCGCACTCGGACAGACGTGTGTCGAGGACATGGTGTTCATTCCCGTGCTGCGCAAGGACCGCGATGAGGCCGAGTCGCTGACTCGCGCCGTCGCGCACACGCACGCGCTGGGATTCGATGTCGACCTGGCGCCGCTCTTCCCTGGCGCGCATCGGGTCGATCTGCCGACCTACGCCTTCCAGCGGCGGCACTACTGGCTTGAGTCCGAGTCCCGCACCCAAGGGTTGCTGGGCGCCGCTTTGCCGCTGGCCGAGCAGGACGCTCTGGTCTTCAGCACGACGTTGTCACTCGGCACGCACCCGTGGCTCGGCGATCACGTCGTGCTCGGCGAGGTGCTGGTGCCGGGGACCGCGTTCGTCGAGTTCGCGCTGCGGGCCGGGGACGAGGTCGGGTGCGGTCTCGTCGACGAGCTGGTCCTGAACGCCCCGCTCGCCCTGCCTCCTCGCGGAGAGGTCGGAGTCCAGGTGTCGGTCGGAGCACTGGACGAGTCCGGTTCGCGGTCGTTCAGCGTGCATTCCCGTGTCGGTGAGGGGGAGTGGACCCGCCACGCGAGCGGTGTTCTGCGTGAAGGCGCACCGTCCGGCACCGAGCTGCGGCCGTGGCCACCGGTCGATGCGTCCTCTGTGGACGTTTCACGGCTGTACGACCAGCTGGCCGGGCAGGGATACGGCTACGGCCCGGTGTTCCAGGGCCTGACTGCCGCGTGGCGCCGAGGGGATGAGGTCTTCGCGGAGGTCGCGCTGCCGGAAGGCGCCGACGCGTCGGGCTTCGCTCTGCACCCGGCTTTGCTGGACTCAGCGCTGCACGTGCTCGGCTTCTCCGCCCTCGCCGAGGACCAGCGCACGCGACTGCCCTTCTCGTGGCGAGGTATCGCGTTGTTCGCGGAGGGCGCGTCGGCGCTGCGAGTGCGCGTCGCGGTCGTGGGACCGGACGAGGTCTCGGTCACCGTCGCGGACACCACTGGGGCTCCGGTCGCGGTGATCGAGTCCTTGGTTCTGCGCGCGGTGTCCCAGGTCGCCACGCGGCTCCCCGAGGAACTGCTGACCGTCGACCTCGTGCCGCTGCCCGAGGGGGATCAGTCCACAGTGGACTTCGAGGTCGTCGAGTGCGACGACCCGGCCTCCGCGCTGGCGGCGATCCGGTCCTGGGACGCCGACAAGCTCCTGGTGCTCGCCACATCCGGTTCGGGCCTGCCCGCCGCCGGTGTGCGCGGGCTGGTCGCATCGGCGCAGTCGGAGCAACCCGATCGCTTCGTCCTGCTGGAAGGTCCCGGCAGCGCGGCCGCCGCGGCCGTGGCTTCGGGGGAGCCGCACGTCGTCGTGCGCGACGGTTCGTTGTTCGCACCTCGGCTGACCCGGCCGGACGCCGGGCTGACGGTGCCCGGCCCGGAATGGCGCCTTGCCGTGGCGGAGCCGGGTACCGTCGACGGGCTCGCGCTCGTCACCGCACCACGGGAACCCCTCGGAGACGGCCAGGTTCGGATCGGAGTGCGCGCCGCCGGGGTGAACTTCCGCGACGTCCTGATCACGCTCGGCATGTACCCCGGTGACGGTGTGCTCGGTTCCGAGGTCGCGGGCGTGGTGCTCGAAGCGGCGCAGGGAACCGGTTTCGCCCCTGGTGACCGTGTGTTCGGCTTGGTACCGGCGGGGATCGGCCCGGTCGCGGTCGCCGACGCCCGGATGATCGCGACCATCCCTGAGGACTGGTCCTTCGCCCGCGCCGCCTCGGTGCCGGTGGTGTTCCTGACGGCCTACCACGCTCTTGTGGGGCTCGGCGGGCTGAAGCGCGGCCAGTCCGTGCTGGTGCACTCCGCCGCGGGCGGGGTCGGGATGGCGGCGGTGCAGATCGCGCGCCATATCGGCGCGGAGGTCTTCGGCACGGCGAGCCCGGCGAAGTGGGATGCCACGGGTCTCGACGCGGATCATGTCGCCAGTTCGCGTGCTCTTGGCTTCGCGACGCGGTTCCCTCAGGTCGACGTGGTGCTCAACGCGTTGACCGGGGAGTTCACCGACGCCTCCCTGGGGCTGCTCAAGCCGGGCGGGCGGTTCGTCGAGATGGGCAAGGCCGACGTCCGCGAGGGGACCCTGGCATTCGACCTGGTGGACCTCGATCCCACCCGGATCGGCGAGATGCTCGCCGAGATCCTGGCGCTGTTCGCCTCGGGGGCGCTGACCCCGCTCCCGACGCGCGCGTGGGACGTGCGCCAGGCGAAGGACGCGTTCCGCTTCCTCAGCCAGGCCAAGCACGTCGGCAAACTCGTGCTCACCGTGCCCGCACCGCTGGACCCCGAAGGAACGGTCGTGGTGACGGGCGGCACCGGCGCGCTCGGGTTGCTCGCCGCCCGCCACCTCGCGCGGGAGCACGGGGTGCGGAACCTGTTGCTGCTCAGCCGCACCGGCGGAGCCGTCCCGGACGCCGAGGTCGTCGCCTGCGACGTCGCCGACCGCGACGCCCTCGCCGCTGTCCTCAGTGGACGGAAGGTCACCGCGGTGGTCCACGCGGCAGGGGTGGTCGACGACGGACTGGTCGAGGACATGACGCCGGAGCGGCTGGACGCGGTGTGGCGGCCGAAGGTGCAGGCAGCGGTGAACCTGCACGAGCTCGTCGGTGACGTGAGCGCCTTCGTGCTGTTCTCGTCGGCTTCCGGCATCCTCGGCGGTCCCGGCCAGTCGAACTACGCGGCGGCGAACGCGGCACTCGACGAACTGGCCCGGCTGCGCAGAGCGGAGGGCCTCGCCGCCACGTCGATGGCGTGGGGTCCCTGGTCGGTGGGCATGGCGGCCGGACTCGCCGACGCCGACCGCGAGCGGATGCGCGGGCTGGGCATGCTCCCGTTCGAGCCTTCGGACATCGCTCTGCTCGACGCCGCGTTCACCACCGCCGAGCCGGTCCTGCTCCCGATCCGCCTCGACCGGACCCGCATCGGCACCTCGGCTCCGCCGCTGCTGCGCGGCCTGACCAGGGCTCCGCGCCGCCGCGCCGCCACGACCGCGGTCCCACTGCGCCAACGGATCGCGGACCTCCCCGGCGCTGAGCGGGACGCGGCACTGCTCGACTTCGTCCGCACCGAGGTCGCCGCTGTGCTCGGCCTGGCCGCACCGGAGGAGATCGGTGCTCGCCGGGCGTTCTCCGACCTCGGCTTCGATTCGCTGACCGCCGTGGAACTGCGCAACCGCGTCAACGCCGCCACCGGTCTGCGGATGCCCGCGACCCTGGTCTACGACCATCCCACCGCTGAGGCACTGGTCCGCCACCTCCGCGCCGAACTGGTCGGCCACGACGGCCCCGACGTCCTGTCCGCACTGGACGCCTTGGCCGCGCGCCTGGCCGCCGAGGACGCGGACGGCGTGACGCACGCGCAGGTCGCGATGCGGCTCCAGTCGATCCTGTCGAAGTGGAACTCGCGCAGCGCGGACACCGGTGACCTGGCGGGTGCGAGCGACGACGAGCTATTCGACCTGATCCACCAGGAGATGGGCCGGCGGTAGCCGATCGTGGCTCTCGGAATGGAAATTCCATTCAGGGAAAAAAGCATCGGGAAAGCGGAGGCTTTACCTGGGGGGTGCGTGAGACCCCCAGGTAAAGCCTGCTCAGTGCTGATGTGGGCAATCCGAGGGTGCGCGAATAGCGGGCGCTAGGGGACGGCTAGGGGTTGTCCGTCGGCGTGCCGCGCCAATAATTTTCCACAGACACAATTGTGCCGGAAATGGGTGGCGTTCGCATGGCCAACGAAGAGACGCTTCGCGACTACCTCAAGTGGGTGACGACCGACCTGCGTCAAGCCCGTCAACGCCTGCGGGAGCTGGAAGAGGAGCCGATCGCGGTCGTCGCGATGAGCTGCCGCCTGCCGGGTGGGGTCGTTTCCCCGGAGGACCTGTGGCGGCTCGTCGCGGAGGGCCGGGACGGTATCGGGCCGTTCCCGGTCGACCGCGGGTGGAACCTGGACGAGCTCTACCACCCCGATCCCGCGCATTCCGGGACCTGCTACACGCGCGATGGCGGGTTCCTCGACGACATCGCCGGGTTCGACCCCGGGTTCTTCGGGATCTCGCCCCGCGAGGCGCTGGCGATGGACCCGCAGCAGCGGCTCGTCCTCGAACTGGCGTGGGAGGCCGTCGAACGCGGCGGGATCGACCCGGAGTCGTTGCGCGGCAGCCGGACCGGTGTTTTCGTCGGTATGACCGGTCAGGACTACGGGCCTTCACCGGAGGACGCCTCGCCCGGCCTCGAGGGCTACCTGATGACCGGCACCACCGCGAGCGTCGCCTCGGGGCGGGTGGCGTACGCGCTCGGTCTGGAGGGGCCCGCGGTCACCGTTGACACCGCGTGTTCCTCGTCCATGGTCGCGTTGCACCTCGCCGCCCGCGCGCTCCGCCAGGGCGAGTGCACGATGGCGCTCGCCGGTGGTGTCACCGTGATGTGCACGCCGGGCGCGTTCATCGAGTTCAGCCGGCAGCGCGGCCTGTCGCCGGACGGCCGGTGCAAGTCGTTCTCCGTGGACGCGGACGGGACCGGCTGGGCGGAGGGCGCCGGGCTGCTGCTGCTGGAACGGCTCTCCGACGCGCAGCGGCACGGTCACCGGGTGCTCGGCGTCATTCGCGGCAGCGCGGTCAACTCCGACGGCGCCTCCAACGGGCTGACCGCCCCGAACGGCCCGTCCCAGCAGCGCGTCATCCTGCAGGCGCTCGCCGACGCGCGCCTCGAACCGTCCGATGTGGACGCGGTGGAGGCGCACGGCACCGGGACCGTGCTCGGCGACCCGATCGAAGCGCAGGCGCTGGTCGCCACCTACGGCAAGGACCGGGCGCGGCCGCTGTGGCTGGGCTCCCTGAAGTCCAACCTCGGGCACACGCAGGGCGCTGCCGGGGTCGCGGGCGTGATCAAGATGATCATGGCGATGCGGCACGGGGTGCTGCCGAAGACGCTGCACGTCGCCGAGCCCACGCCGCGGGTCGACTGGTCGGCGGGCACGGTCTCGGTGCTCACCGAGGCCCGGCCGTGGGAGGCCGAGGGGCCGCGCCGCGCCGCTGTCTCCTCCTTCGGTATCAGCGGCACCAATGCCCACGTGATCCTGGAGGAGGCCCCGGGGGGCGAGCCGGTGGAGCGGGGTGAGCTGAAATTTCCGGCGCCGTGGTTGTTCTCCGCCCGTACCCCCGAAGCCCTCGACGCGAGCATCGCCCAGCTTGAGTCCTTTGTGGACGACCATGAGTCCGCGGACGTCGGGTTGTCCCTCGCGACCGGCCGAGCGGCGATGGAACACCGCGCCGCCAGGGTCGACGGTGACCTCATCCGTGGCATGGCGGTCGAGGGCAAGCTGGCGTTCCTGTTCTCCGGCCAGGGATCACAGCGCGTCGGCATGGGACGCGAGCTCTACGAGGCGTCGCCGGTGTTCGCCGCCGCGTTCGACGAGGTGTGCGCCGAGTTCGGACTGCCAGTGCGCGAGGCGATCCAGGACGAGGATCGCCTGCACCAGACGGAGTTCACCCAGCCCGCACTCTTCGCGGTCGAGGTGGCGCTGTTCCGGCTGCTCGAACACTGGGGGCTGCGGCCGGACTACCTGCTCGGCCACTCGGTCGGCGAGCTGGCAGCTGCGCACGTGTCCGGAGTGCTCTCGCTGGGCGACGCCTGCCGTCTGGTGCAAGCCCGCGCGAAGCTCATGCAGGCCATGCCGACCGGCGGCGCGATGGTCTCCGTGCGGGCCGACGAGGCCGAGGTCCGGGAGCACCTGGGCAACGCCAGCATCGCGGCGGTGAACGGTCCACAGTCGACGGTGATCTCCGGTGATGAGGACGAGGTCCTGGAGATCGCGAAGCGCTGGAAGCACAAGCGCCTGCGGACCAGCCACGCGTTCCACTCCGCGCACATGGACGGCATGCTCGACGAGTTCCGCCGCGTCGCGGAGGGGATCAGTTTCAACCAGCCGACCATCCCGATCGCGCAGAACACCGAAGGTGACCTCACCACCCCCGAGTACTGGGTGCGGCACGTCCGCGAGGCCGTCCGTTTCCACGACGGGATGCGTTGGCTCGCGGAGCGCGGCGTCGCCACCTATCTGGAACTCGGCCCCGGCGGTGTGCTCTGCGCGATGGGCCAGGACTGCGCGCCGGACGCGACGCTGATCCCGGCTCTGCGCAAGGACAAGGACGAGGCGACCGCCCTCGTCACCGCGCTCTCCCACGCGTTCGTGCGCGGTGTGCGGGTCGACTGGGCGACGTTCTTCGACGGTGCTCAGCGTGTCGACCTGCCCACCTACCCGTTCCAGCGGCAGCGCCTCTGGCTCGACGCGACGCGGTCCAGGAAGGACGTCGCGGGGCTCGGGCTGCACTCGGCCGAACACCCGCTGTTCGGCGCGGCCATCGCGATCGCCGACAGCACCGGGCTGGTGTTCACCGGCAGCTTGTCCACGCACACCCACCCGTGGCTCGCGGACCACCGGGTGCTCGGCCGCGTCATCGTGCCCGGCACCGCATTCGTCGAGCTCGCGGTGCGCGCCGGCGACCACGTCGGGTGCGGCCGGATCGACGAGCTGACCCTGGAGTCGCCGCTGATCCTTACCGGTGCGGTGCGCGTCCAGGTCGTGGTGGGTGAGGAGGACGAGTCCGGCAGGCGATCGGTCACCGTCCACTCCGAACACGCCGAGGGCTGGACGCGTCACGCCACCGGAGTCCTGGCGCCGGGCGAAGAACGACCGGACTTCGACCTCGGCGCGTGGCCTCCCTCCGGCGCGGTTCCCGTCGACGGGATCTACGACCGACTGGCCGAACTGGGCATCGATTACGGCGCGACGTTCCAGGGGCTGACCGCCGCGTGGCGCGACGGCACCGACATTCTGGCCGAGGTCCGTCTCCCACAGGACACGGACGTCACCGGTTTCGGCCTGCACCCCGCGCTGCTCGACGCGGCGTTGCACGCACTGGCGATCGATGACCACGACGGTGTGCGGCTTCCGTTCGCCTGGAACGACATCAGCCTCTTCGCTTCGGGCGCGACCGCGTTGCGGGTCCGACTGTCCCCGGACGGTGACTCCGTCGCGGTGCGCGTCGCGGACGAGCAGGGGCGGGCGGTGGCCTCGATCGGCTCGCTGCTGCTCCGGCCGGTCACCGCGGACCAGCTGACTCCGGACCGGCAGGACTCCTTGCACGTCGTGGAGTGGAGCGCGGTGCCGACCCCGGCCGGGGAGCACGAGGCGCCGCAGGAGGTCGTGTGGTGTTCCGGCGACGTGCACATGGCACTGGAGCGCGTCCAGCACTCCGAACGCGTCGTTTTCGCCTCGTACGAGGATGATCTCGCCGCTTCCGTGGTGACCGGGCTCGTGCGCTCGGCGCAGTCCGAGCAGCCCGATCGGTTCGTCCTGGTCACGGTGGACCGCCGCCCCGAGTCGGTGGCCGCGATCGGTGCGGCGGTCGCCTGTGGTGAGCCCGAAGTGGCGATCCGTGCGGGCGAGCTGTTCGCACCGCGGCTCGTGCGCGCCCCCGAAACGCTCGTCGCACCCGCCACGCGGGACTGGCGGCTCGACGTGACCAGCAAGGGCACCCTCGACAACCTCGCGCTGATCCCAGGGGAGCGCCCTGACCTGCTGCCCGGCGAGGTCCGGATCGCGGTCCGCGCCGCGGGGATCAACTTCCGCGACGTCCTCAACGCGCTCGGCATGTACCCCGGCGACGTCGTGATGGGCATCGAGGGCGCCGGTGTGATCACCGAGGTCGGCCCCGACGTCACCGGACTCCAGCCGGGGGACCGCGTGTTCGGCCTGTTCACCGGGGCGTTCGGGCCTTCTGCCGTTGCTGATCACCGCATGCTGGCGCCGATCCCGGAGGGCTGGTCGTTCGCCCGGGCCGCGTCGGTGCCCGTGGTGTTCCTGACCGCCTACTACGGACTGGTCGACCTGGGCGGGCTTCAGCGGGGGCAGTCCGTGCTCGTCCACGCCGCGGCCGGTGGCGTGGGCATGGCGGCTGTGCAGATCGCCAAGCACCTGGGTGCCGAGGTCTTCGGCACCGCGAGCCCGGCGAAGTGGGACGCGACGGGGCTGGAGCAGGTGGCCAGCTCGCGTGATCTTGGCTTCGCTGAGCGGTTCCCGAAGGTCGACGTGGTGTTGAACTCCCTGGCGGGGGAGTTCGTGGACGCGTCGCTGGGGCCGCTCAAGCCGGGTGGCCGGTTCTTGGAGATGGGCAAGACCGACCTGCGTGAAGGGATTCCCGGCTACCAGGCGTTCGACCTCATCGAGGCCGGGCCGGAGCGCATCGGCCAGATGCTGCGCGACCTCGTCGGCCTCTTCGCCGAAGGGGCGCTGGCGCCCCTGCCGCGCACGGCCTTCGACGTCCGGCAGGCCAAGGACGCGTTCCGCTTCCTGAGCCAGGCCAAGCACATCGGCAAGGTCGTCCTCACCGTGCCCGCGCCGCTCGACCCCGAGGGCACCGTGGTCATCACGGGCGGTACCGGGCAGCTGGGGCGGCTCATCGCCGAGCACCTGGCCAACGAGCACGGGATGCGCAACCTGCTGTTGCTCAGCCGCAGCGGCGGCGAAGTGCCTGGCGCCGAGGTCGTCGCGTGCGACGCGGCCGACCGCGGAGCGCTTGAGACCGTCCTGAGTGGACGGAACATCACGGCGGTGATCCACGCGGCCGGAGTGCTCGACGACGGGCTCGTCGCCGACATGACTCCCGAGCGACTGGACGCCGTGCTGCGGGCGAAGCGCGACGCGGCGGTCAACCTCCACGAGCTCGTCGGCGAGGTCAGCGCTTTCGTGCTGTTCTCCTCCGCCGCCGCGACCCTCGGCAGCCCCGGGCAGTCGGCCTATGCGGCCGGGAACGCGTTCCTCGACGCCCTCGCACGGCACCGGAGGGAACGGGGCCTTCCCGCGCAGTCGCTGGCATGGGGCCCGTGGTCGATCGGCATGGCCGGTGACCTCGGTGAGCCGGAGCGGGCGAGGATGCGTGCCGCCGGGGTCACCCCACTGTCCATTGAGGACGGTCTAGCGCTGTTCGACGCGGCGTTGGCCCGGCCGGACGCGGTGCTGTTGCCGATGCGGCTGGCGTCCACGGCACGCGTGCGGCGGCGGACGGTGGAGCGGGCGACCGCGTTGTCCGCGGTGTCCACCGCCGTCTCCCGGGTCGCCGGGCTCCCGGAGGACGAGCGGCTCCGGCTGATGGTGGACCTCGTCACGGCCAACGTTGCTGCCGTGCTCGGCCACGGCTCCGCCGGGTCGATCGAGGCGGACCGCGCGTTCAAGGAACTGGGCTTCGACTCGCTGACGTCGGTGGAGCTGCGCAACCGGCTGGCCGCCGCCACCGAGTTGCGGCTGCCGACCACGGTGATCTTCGACCACCCGACCCCGGCGGCGCTCGCCCGGCACCTGCTGGCCGAGCTGCTGGGCTCCACGAGCACCGCCGTCGCCCACGCCGCGACGGTAATCGCCGACGAGCCGATCGCGATCGTCGGGATCGGATGCCGTTTCCCGGGTGGAGTGCGTTCGCCCGAGCAGCTGTGGCGGCTGGTCGTCGAGGGGCGCGACGCGATCACCGGGTTCCCCGCCGACCGGGGCTGGGACCTCGACCGGCTCTTCGACGACGACCCCGAGCGCCCGGGAACCTCCTACGTGCGCGCGGGCGGATTCCTCGAAGGCGCGGGAGAGTTCGACGCGGAGTTCTTCGGGATCTCCCCGCGCGAGGCCACCGCGATGGACCCGCAGCAGCGGCTGTTGCTGGAGACCACGTGGGAGGCACTGGAACGCGCGGGGATCAAGCCGGAGTCGTTGCGCGGCAGCCGCACGGGCGTGTTCACCGGCACGGACAGCAACGACTACTCGATCCTGGTCCACCAGGCCGCCGACAGTGCCGAGGGCTATCTGGTCACCGCGACGGCGGGCAGTGTCCTATCAGGACGCGTCGCCTACACGTTCGGCCTCGAAGGCCCGGCGATGACCGTCGACACCGCCTGTTCGTCGTCCCTGGTGGCCCTGCACCTCGCCGCACAGGCTCTGCGCAACGGGGAGTGCGAGCTGGCCCTGGCGGGTGGTGTCGCGGTGATGGCGACGCCCTCCGGTTTCGTCGAGTTCAGCCGTCAGCGCGGTCTTGCCCCGGACGGCCGGTGCAAGCCCTTCGCCGCCGCGGCTGACGGCACGGCGTGGGGCGAGGGCGTCGGAGTCCTTGTGGTGGAACGGCTTTCCGATGCCCAGCGCAACGGGCACCAGGTGCTGGCCGTGCTCAGGGGAAGCGCGGTGAACTCCGACGGCGCTTCGAACGGGTTGACCGCGCCCAATGGTCCTTCGCAGCAGCGGGTCATTCGCGCGGCACTGGAGAACGCCGGTCTTCGACCGTCCGAAGTGGACGTCGTCGAAGCGCATGGCACGGGCACGACCCTCGGGGACCCGATCGAGGCTCAGGCGGTGATCGCCGCCTACGGGCAGGAGCGCGAACGCCCGTTGTGGCTCGGCTCCGTCAAGTCCAACATCGGCCACACCACCGGCGCCGCGGGCATGGCCGGTGTGATCAAGATGGTCGAGGCCATGCGGCACGGCGTGCTGCCGCGCACGCTGAACCTCGACGCCCCGACCCCGCACGTGGACTGGTCGGGCGGCTCGGTCGCACTGCTGTCGGAGAACGTGGACTGGCCGGGGGACCGGGTTCGTCGCGCGGGCGTTTCCGCCTTCGGGGTTTCCGGTACCAACGCGCACGTCGTCCTTGAGGAGGCTCCTGAGGTCCCGCAGACCGCGGTGCCCACTGAGGAGAGGATCGTGCCGTGGCTGCTCAGCGCGAAGTCCGACGCGGCGCTGCGCGAACTCGCGGGCAGTCTCGCCGAGGTCGAGGCTGAGCCCGTCGACGTCGGCTATTCGCTGACGCTGAAGGCTGATCTGCCGCACCGTGCCGTGGTGGTCGGTGACTACCGGGCCGCTCTGACCGCATTGGCGGCCGGTGAGCCCGCGCCCACCGCCGTGGAGGGCGTCGCCAACGGCGGCAAGGTCGTCTTCGTCTTCCCGGGCCAGGGCTCCCAGTGGACTGGCATGGCCGTGGATCTCCTGGAGAACGAGGTCTTCGCGGAGTCGATGTCCGCCTGTGCCAAGGCTTTGGCGCCGCACGTCTCCTGGGGTCTGTTCGAGGAGTTGAACGGCCCGCTTGAGCGCGTCGACATCGTTCAACCGGTGTTGTGGGCGGTCATGGTCTCGCTCGCGGCGTTGTGGCGGTCCTACGGGGTTGAGCCCGCTGCGGTGATCGGTCATTCGCAGGGGGAGATCGCCGCGGCTGCGGTGTCAGGTGCGTTGTCGTTGGCGGACGCGGCGAAGGTCGTTGCGTTGCGGAGCCGTGAGTTGCTGGCGTTGTCGGGCCTTGGTGGCATGGTGTCGGTGGCGGCTGGCGATGTCAGCGACTTGCTGACTGAGGGCATTGGTGTCGCCGCGGTCAACGGTCCGAATTCCGTGGTGGTCTCCGGGGACGCGGCTGCTCTGGACGTGTTGATGGCGACCTGTGAGGAACAGGGAGTGCGGGCGCGTCGCATTCCTGTGGACTACGCCTCGCATTCGCACCACGTTGAGCGGATTCAGGATCGGCTGGCGGAGGTGTTGGCGGGGATCGAGCCGAGGCAGCCGGAGATCCCGTTCTTCTCGACGGTGACGGGCACGTGGCTTGATGAGCCTGTTGATTCCGGTTACTGGTACCGCAATCTGCGCGAGACGGTCCTTTTTGGACAGTCGACGCGGGAGCTTCTTCGGGATCATGGGGTTTTCGTCGAGGTGAGTCCGCATCCGGTGCTCGCGGTCGGGGTGCAGGAGAGCATCGACGCCGCGCAGAACGACGCCGTCAGCATCGGGACCCTCCGCCGCGGCGAGGACGGGACCGCGCGATTCCTGCTGTCCCTGGGCGAGGCGTACACGCGCGGGGTTCGCGTCGACTGGACACCGCTGTTCGCGGGGGCGCGACGCGTCGACCTGCCGACCTACCCGTTCCAGCACCGGCGCTACTGGATCGACCAGGCGTCCGGGCACCCGCTGCTGACGTCGTCGGTCTCTCTCGCGGAGGCCGGTGAGGTGGTGTTCACCGGTCGGCTCTCCGCCCGGTCGCAGTCGTGGCTCGGTGATCACCGGGTGCGCGGTGCCGTGGTGCTGCCCGGCAGCGCGTTCGTCGAACTGGCACTCCGGGCGGGTGAGGAGGTCGGCTGCCATCGGATCGACGACCTGACCCTCGAAGCCCCGTTGGTGCTGCCAGAAGACGGCGCGACGGAGATCCAGCTCCGAGTGGACGCGGACCACACCTTCACCGTGCACGCACGCCAGGGCGGCGGACCGTGGACGGTGCACGCCACCGGCCACCTCGGCGAGACCGCGACCGAGGCTGAATCGCTCGTGGAGTGGCCGCCTGCCGGTGCGACCGCCGTCGACCTCGCCGGGTGGTACGACGGGCTTGCCGACGCGGGACTGGAGTACGGGCCGATCTTCCGCGGCATGACCGCCGCGTGGACGCTCGGCGAGGACGTCTACGCGGAGATCGCGGTCGACGAGCCCGGTGGCTTCGGGCTCCACCCGGCGTTGCTCGACGCGAGCCTGCACGCCGCTGGATTGACCCGCGACGCACGTGGGCTCCCATTCGCTTGGACGGGAATCGAACTGCATGCGGTCGGCGCGTCCGTGCTCCGCGTTCGCGTGTCACCCGCAGGCGTGGGCGCGCTGTCGGTGCTGCTGGCGGACGAGACCGGCGATCCTGTTGCGTCGGTTGAGTCGGTGTTGATGCGGCCGGTCCCGACAGGGGCGCTCACCGCGACCGACGCGCTCTACGACATCGAGTGGACCGAGGTCGCGGGCGAGGACGTGCCCGACGACGTGGAGATCTGGCACGTCACCGAAGATGACGTGCACACCGCGACGCACCGCGCCCTCGACGCGATCCAGAACTGCCTGTCAGACGAAGCGTCGCGGCTGCTCGTGCACACGCTGCCCGATGATGTCGCCGGAGCAGCGGTCCAGGGGCTGGTGCGATCGGCGCAGTCCGAGCATCCCGGTCGGTTCCTGCTCGTCGAGTCCGCCGATGCGCTCATGATCGCGCGGGACGAGCCGTGGATCGCCGTGCGCGACGGGAAGGTCTGGGCGCCCCGGATGCGTCGCGCGGTCCTGCCCGAGACGTCCCATGCGCTGGACGATGACGGCACCGTGGTGATCACCGGCGGGACCGGGACGCTCGGGCGGCTCATCGCCGAACACCTCGCGGACCGGAATCTGCTCCTGCTCAGCCGCAGTGGCGGCGAGGTGCCCGGCGCCGAGGTCGTCGCCTGTGACGCGGCCGACCGGGAAGCGCTGAAGACCGTCCTAAGTGGACGGAAGATCGCGGCCGTGATCCACGCCGCCGGGGTGCTCGACGACGGCCTCGTGACCGACCTGACCCCGCAACGACTGGACGCCGTGCTGCGGCCGAAGATCGACGCGGCGATCAACCTGCGCGAACTCGCCGGCGCCGCGGCGTTCATCATGTTCTCCTCGGCCGCCGGTGTCCTCGGCAGCCCAGGTCAGGCGAACTACGCCGCCGCCAACGCCGCCCTCGACGCCTTGGCGCGCAAGGTGAACGCGACCTCGCTGGCCTGGGGTCTCTGGGAGCCGACGAGCGGGATGAGCGCGAAGGCCGACCACAGGCGTCTCGGTGTGGCACCGCTGTCGGCGGAGCAGGGGTTGGCGCTGTTCGACCTCGCGCTGCGCATGCGCCCGGCGTTCCTGATGCCCGTCCGCCTGGACACCACTCCCCGGGAGACGGTTCCGGCTCTGCTGCGCGGTCTTGTGCCGGTGCGTGCACAGCGGCGGGTCGCGGGCTCGTCCGCTCCGGCCGGGTTCGGCGAGCGCCTGGCGCGGATGACCGAGCCGGAGCGGGACCGCGCGATCCTGGAGCTGATCAGGGCCCAGGTCACCGGTGTGCTCGGCCACGCCTCCGTCTCCGCGACGAAGGCGTTCAAGGACTTGGGTTTCGACTCGCTGACCGCGGTGCAGCTGCGGAACCGGATCGCGGCGGCGACGGGACTGAGCCTGCCCGCGACGCTGGTCTTCGACCACCCGACCCCGGCGGCGCTGGCGGCCCACCTGCGCTCAGAACTCGTCGGTTCGGCCGCGACCGGGACCACCCGGCGCCGCGCGGCCACGGACGAACCCCTGGCGATCGTGGGCATGGCGTGCCGCTTCCCCGGCGGAGCCGACACCCCGGAACGGCTGTGGCGCCTGGTCGCCGAGGGCGGCGACGCGATCGGTGACCTGCCCGCCGACCGCGGCTGGGACCTGGACCGGCTCTTCGACCCCGACCCGGAGCGGCAGGGCACCTTCTACGCGCGCGGTGGCGGGTTCCTCGCCACGGCGGCCGAGTTCGACGCCGAGTTCTTCGGGATCTCACCCCGGGAAGCCCTGGCCATGGACCCGCAGCAGCGGCTGTTGCTGGAGACCTCGTGGGAGGCGTTCGAGGACGCCGGGATCGACCCGGATTCGGTGCGGGGCAGCCAGACCGGCGTGTTCGTCGGCGCGATGGCGCAGGACTACGGGCCCGCGCTGCACGAGGCCCCGGCCGAGGTGGAGGGCTACCAGCTCACCGGCATCGCGGCCAGTGTCGCCTCCGGGCGCCTCGCTTACACGTTCGGGCTCGAAGGTCCCGCCGTCACCGTGGACACGGCGTGCTCGTCGTCCCTGGTGGCGCTCCACCTGGCGGCCCGGGCGCTGCGGCAGGGCGAGTGCACCGCGGCTCTCGTCGCCGGTGTCACCGTCATGTCGAACCCCGGGGCGCTCATCGAGTTCAGCCGTCAGCGTGGTCTCTCGCCGGACGGGCGGTGCCGCGCGTTCTCCGAGGACGCGGACGGAACCGGCTGGGCGGAGGGCGTCGGAGTCCTTGTGGTGCAACGGCTTTCCGAAGCCCATCGCAACGGGCACCGCGTGCTCGCGGTGGTGCGCGGCTCGGCCGTCAACTCCGACGGCGCCTCGAACGGGCTCAGCGCGCCGAACGGTCCGTCGCAGCAACGGGTGATCCGGTCGGCACTGGAGGACGCCGGGCTTCGACCGTCCGAAGTGGACGTTGTGGAGGCGCACGGCACCGGGACCGTGCTCGGTGATCCGATCGAGGCGCAGGCGATCCTGGCGACCTACGGGCAGGATCGATCACGTCCGTTGTTCTTGGGCACCGTGAAGTCGAACATCGGCCACACCCAGGCTGCGGCCGGTGTGGCGGGCGTGATCAAGACCGTGCAGGCGCTGCGCGCCGGGATCGTTCCTCGGACGTTGCACGTCACCGAGCCGTCCGGGCGGATCGACTGGTCGGCCGGCGCGGTCGTGCTCGCCACCGAGGCCCAGGACTGGCCGGAGTCCGGGCGTCCGCGTCGCGCGGGTGTGTCGTCCTTCGGCATCAGCGGCACCAACGCGCATGTGATCCTCGAACAGGCTCCTGCGGTCCAAGGGACGGCCCGGACAGGCGATGGGCCCGCACCGTGGGTGCTCTCCGCGCGTTCGAAGGACGCGTTGCGCGCGCAGGCTTCGCGGTTGCACGGTGTCGCGGGCGATCGAGTCGACATCGCGTACTCGTTGACGTTGCGGTCGGCCCTGGAGCACCGGGCAGTGGTCACCGATGTGGACGGGCTCGTGGCCTTGGCGGAGGGCCGGACTGCCCTGAGCCTCGTCGAGGGCGCGGTGGCTGATGGTGGCCTGGCATTCCTGTTCTCCGGTCAGGGTTCGCAGCGAGTAGGCATGGGCCGGTCGCTGTACGACGCGCATCCGGTCTTCGCCGAAGCGTTCGATGCGGTGTGTGCCGGGTTCGAGCTGCCAGTGCGGGAAGTCGTCTTCAGCGGGGACGGACTGGAGCAGACCCAGTTCACGCAGACCGGGTTGTTCGCGTTCGAGGTGGCGTTGTTCCGGCTCTTCGAGAGTTGGGGTGTGCGGCCTGACTATCTGCTCGGGCATTCGATCGGTGAGTTGGCGGCGGCGCATGTGGCCGGGGTGTTCTCGCTGGAGAACGCCTGCCGCCTCGTTGAGGCACGTGGTCGGTTGATGCAGGCGCTGCCCAGCGGCGGTGTGATGGTCGCTGTTGAGGCGTCCGAGGCAGAGGTGCGCGAACACCTCGGCAGCGCGGACATCGCCGCCGTCAACGGTCCACAGTCGACAGTGATCTCCGGCGATGAGGCCGAGGTCCTGGAGATCGCGAAGCGGTGGAAGCACAAGCGGTTGCGGACGAGCCATGCCTTCCACTCGGCGCACATGGACGCCATGCTGGACGAGTTCCGGGCGGTGGCCGAAGAGATCGAGTACTCCGAGCCGACGATCCCGGTGATCTCCCAAGGCGATGTCACGACGGCGGAGCACTGGGTGCGGCATGTCCGTGGCACGGTGCGCTTCCACGACGGAATGCAACGCCTGCGCGAGCACGGTGTCACGACGATGCTGGAGATCGGGCCGGACGGCGTCCTCTCCGCGATGGTCGAGAACTGCGTTCCCTCGCTGCGCAAGGACCGCGCGGAGACCGATGCCGCCATCACCGCACTCGCTCGCATCTGGGTGCGCGGGGCGGCCGTGGACTGGGCGAAGGTGGTACCTGGCGGGGAAAGGATCGACCTGCCGACCTACGCGTTCCAGCGGCAGCGGTTCTGGCTGCGCTCCACCGGCGCCCGGAGCCAGGACGGCATCGCCCATCCGCTGCTGGGGTCCGCGCTGCGCCTGGCCGACGGGGAAGGCGTTGTGCTCAGCGGCGAACTGTCCGCCGCGACCGAGCCGTGGCTGGGTGAGCACACTGTCTCCGGGACCGCGCTCGTGCCCGCGACGGCGTTCCTGGAGCTGGCCCTGCGTGCCGCCGACGAGGTCGGCTGCGACGGCGTCCGGGAACTGACCGTCGAGACCCCGCTGGTGCTGCGGGAACGGGCCGCGCTGCAACTCGTCGTGGACGGCCGGAACCGATTCACCGTGTACGCGCGGTCAGGCACCGACGCGTGGACCCGCCACGCCTCCGGAGAGCTGGGGGCGGTGCCTGAGCCCGCGCCCATGCCGTGGGAGCCCGGCGAAGAACTTGATGTGGACGGGCTCTACGAACGGCTCTCCGGGAACGGCCTCGACTACGGGCCCACCTTCCAGGGGCTGCGGGCGGTGTGGCGGCGCGGCGAGGAGATCTTCGCCGAGGCCGAGCTGCCCGAGCGCGACGACCGGTTCGGGCTTCATCCGGCGCTGCTGGACTCCGTGCTGCACGCGACGGGACTGGAGGCGACCGACGTCCGGCTACCGTTCTCGTGGGAGGACGTCCGGCTCACCACCACGGGAGCGACCGCCGTTCGCGCGCGCATCACTCCGCGCGGCGAGGGCAAGGTCTCGGTCGAGCTGGCCGACGCCACAGGTCACCCCGTCGCCGCGGTCGGAGCGCTGACGCTGCGTCCGCTGCCCGGGCGACTTACCCGGCCGGACGCACTGTTCCGAGTCGACTGGCAACAGATTCCTGTTGCCGCACAAGACGAATCACCCTTCACTGTGCACGAGGTGGGCGAGGGAGAGGTACGGGCGGTCACGGCCGAGGTTCTGGCGGCCATGCAAGAGTGGCTGGCGGCTGATGAGCACGGGCGCCTGGTCTTCCGCACGCGGACGAACGAGAACCTGGCGCACGCCGCCGTGTGGGGACTCGTGCGGTCGGCCCAGTCTGAGCACCCTGGCCGCTTCGTGCTGGCGGACGGCGATGTTCAGGCCGGGATCGCCAGTGGGGAGCCGCAGTTCTCCGTGCGCGATGGTCAGGTCTTCGCACCCAGGCTCGTCCGTGACACCACGGACAGCGAGTTCACGTGGGACCCCGAAGGCACTGTGCTGATCACCGGTGGGACGGGAGCCCTCGGCACCGCGATCGCCCGGCACCTGGCCGACAAGCACGGTGTGCGAAACCTGTTGCTGCTCAGCCGCAGCGGCGGTGAGGTTCCCGGTGCCGAGGTCGTGGCGTGCGACGCGGCTGACCGGGATGCTCTCAAGCGTGTCCTAAGTGGACGGAAGATCTCCGCAGTGATCCACGCCGCCGGAGTGCTTGACGACGGTCTTGTTGGCGACATGACGCCGGAGCGCCTGGACACGGTGCTGCGGCCGAAGGTGGACGCCGCGCTGAACCTGCACGAGCTGACCGGTGACCTGGACGCGTTCGTGCTGTTCTCCTCCGCGGCAGCGACGTTCGGCAGCGCGGGGCAGGCGAACTACGCTGCGGCCAACGCGTTCCTGGACGCGCTCGCGCGTCACCGCCGGGAACAGGGGCTGCCCGCGGTCTCCCTCGCGTGGGGCCCGTGGGCGGAAACCGGCATGGCCGACGAGCTCAGCGAAGGGGACCGGGCGCGGCTGCGCCGGTCCGGCACCATCGGACTGTCTACAAAGGACGCTCTGGCGCTGTTCGACGCGGCAGTGGGTGCGGCGGAACCCGTGCTCGTGCCCGCACGGTTGGACCTCAAGGCCGTGAACGGGCCTCTGTTCAGCGCGCTGGTGCGCCCCCAAGCTCGGCGGCGATCGGCGAGCCGGGCTCAGACGCGGTCGGCCGCCGAACTCCTCGACCTGGTGCGCGAGCAGGTGTCGACCGTCCTCGGGCACGCCACCGCCGCCGGGATCGGGCCGGACCGCGCGTTCCGGGAGCTGGGCTTCGACTCGCTCACGGCGATCGAGCTGCGCAACCGGCTCGGCGCGGAGACCGGGCTCGCACTGCCCGCGACCCTGGTCTTCGACCACCCGAACCCCGCCGCGCTGGCCGCGCACCTGCACGCCGAGCTGGCCGGGACGGGCGCCGTGACCGAGAGCACGACGACGGTCGCCACGGACGAGCCGATCGCGATCGTCGCGATGAGCTGCCGCTACCCGGGCGGTGTGCGGTCGCCAGGGGAGCTGTGGCGGCTGGTCGCCGAGGGCGCCGACGTGATCGACGAGTTCCCGGCCGACCGCGGGTGGGACCGGGATGTGCTGTACCACCCCGATCCGGCCAACCCGGGCACCACCACGGTGTGGCGGGGCGGGTTCCTCTACGACGCGGCCGAGTTCGATCCGCAGCTGTTCGGGATCTCCCCGCGTGAGGCGCTGGCCATCGACCCCCAGCAACGGCTGTTGCTGGAGACCTCGTGGGAGGTCTTCGAGCGCGCCGGGATCGCGCCGGACTCCGTGCGCGGCAGCCGCACCGGCGTGTTCGCGGGCGTGATGTACAACGACTACGCCACCAGGCTGCGGTCGGTGCCGGAGGAGTTCGAGGGCTACCTCGGCAGCGGCAGTGCGGGCAGCGTGGCCTCCGGCCGGATCGCCTACACCTTCGGCCTGGAAGGACCCGCGGTCACGGTGGACACGGCGTGCTCGTCGTCGTTGGTGGCGCTGCACCTCGCGGCGCAGGCCCTGCGCCAGGGCGAGTGTTCGCTCGCGCTCGTCGGTGGTGTCACGGTGATGTCCAGCCCGAGCGCGTTCGTCGAGTTCAGCCGCCAGCGCGGGCTGTCGGCGGATGGCCGCTGCAAGTCCTTCGGGGCGGACGCGGACGGCACGGGGTGGTCCGAGGGAGTCGGTGTGCTGCTGGTGGAGCGGCTCTCCGATGCCCGTCGCAACGGCCACCCCGTGCTGGCGGTCGTCCGAGGTTCGGCGGTGAACTCCGACGGCGCGTCGAACGGCCTGACCGCGCCCAACGGTCCCGCCCAGCAGCGGGTGATCCGGCAGGCCCTCGCGGCGTCCGGGTTGCGTCCGTCCGAAGTGGACGCCGTCGAGGCGCACGGCACCGGGACCGTGCTGGGAGATCCGATCGAGGCGCAGGCGCTGATCGCGACCTACGGCCAGGACCGGGACCGGCCGCTCTGGCTCGGATCGGTGAAGTCCAACATCGGCCACACCCAGGCCGCGGCGGGCGTCGCCGGGGTGATCAAGATGGTGGAGGCGATGCGCCACGGCGTGCTGCCGAGGACCCTGCACGCCGACGAGCCCTCATCGCAGGTGGACTGGTCGGCGGGTGCCGTGGCGCTGCTGACGGAGAGCGTCGACTGGGAGGTGGACCGTCCGCGCCGCGCGGCCGTGTCGTCCTTCGGGGTGAGCGGTACCAACGCACACGTGATCCTGGAAGGGGTCCCCGCCGAGGAAGCCATGGGCGGCGCTGATGTCGTGGTGGCGCCATGGGTGCTCTCCGGTGGAACCGCCGCTGCACTGCGAGCACAGGCCCAGCGGCTGAAGTCCTTTGTGGACGGACACAGCGCGGCGGACATCGGCTTCTCGCTGGCGACCACGCGGGCGAAGTTGGAGCACCGCGCGGTGGTTCTCGCCGGTGACGCGCTCGATGCGCTCGTGCACGACACGGAGTCGCGGGATGTCGTGCGTGGCACGGTGGAGCATGGCAAGCTCGCGTTCCTGTTCTCCGGTCAAGGTTCGCAGCGCGTCGGCATGGGGCGCGAACTCTACGAGACTTATCCGGTGTTCGCGGCGGCCTTCGATGCGGTCTGTGACGGGTTCACGCTGCCGGTGCGCGAGGCCGTCCAGGATGAGGACCGCCTGCACGAGACCGCGTTCACGCAGACCGGGTTGTTCGCGTTCGAGGTGGCGTTGTTCCGGCTCTTCGAGAGTTGGGGTGTGCGGCCTGACTATCTGCTCGGGCATTCGATCGGTGAGCTGGCGGCGGCGCACGTTGCCGGGGTGTTCTCGTTGGCGGACGCGTGCCGCTTGGTTGAGGCACGGGGCCGGTTGATGCAGGCCCTGCCGACCGGTGGCGCGATGGTTTCCGTTCTGGCAACCGAGGACGAGGTTCGCGAGCACCTGGGCAACGCCAGCGTCGCGGCGGTGAACGGTGCACAGTCGACGGTGATCTCCGGTGACGCCGATGAGGTGTTGGAGATCGCGAAGCGGTGGAAGCACAAGCGGTTGCGGACCAGTCATGCGTTCCACTCGGCGCACATGGACCCGATGCTCGATGAATTCGCATTGGTGGCCAAGGAGATTGCTTACTCCGAGCCGACGATCCCGGTGATTTCCGAGGGTGATGTCACGACGGCGGAGCACTGGGTGCGGCATGTCCGCGACACGGTGCGGTTCCACGACGGTGTGGTCCGCCTGCGCGAGCACGGCGTGACGACGATGGTGGAGATCGGTCCGGATGCCGTGCTGTCCGCGATGGCCGACGGCTGTGTTCCCGCGCTGCGCAAGGAACGCCCGGAACCGATCACGGCGGTGACCGCGTTGGCCCACGCCTACGTGCGCGGCGCCGATGTGGATTGGACCGCGTTGTTCCCAGGGGCGCGGCGCGTGGACCTGCCGACCTATGCCTTCCAGCGACGGCGCTTCTGGCTTTCCGAGTCCGTGGTCACCACCGCCGGGCATCCGCTGGCGGGCGCGGCGGTGCAGATCGCCGGTGCGGAGAGTCTGCTGTTCACCACGCGGTTGTCGGTCGCGAGCCATCCATGGTTGGCCGACCACGTCGTGGCCGGGGCGGTCCTGGTGCCGGGCACCGCACTGCTCGAACTCGCGCTGCACGCGGCCGCCGAGGCCGGAGCCGGTCAGGTCGCCGACCTCGTGCTGGAAGCGCCCCTGGTGCTGCCCGACAACGGCGGGGTCCACGTCCAGGTGGTGGTGGACGGCGAGGCGCTGCGGATCCACTCCCGGCGCGGGGAGGACGAACCGTGGACTCGCAACGCGAGCGGTGTGCTCGCGGCCACGAAGAGCACTGCGGCCTTCGAGATGCCCGCTGACGCGGTGCGGATCGAGATCGCCGAGTTGTACGGGCGGTTGGCTGACGCCGGGCTCGCTTATGGGACGGCGTTCCAAGGGCTGCGGTCGGCCTGGCGGCACGGGGAGGACCTCTTCGCCGAGGTCGCCCTGCCGGAGGAGGTGCGCACCACCGGCTACGGCATGCATCCGGCCCTGCTCGACGCGGCGTTGCACGTGCTCGGTGCCGAGCCTGGCGACGACGTGGTGCGGTTGCCGTTCCAGTGGAGTGGCGTCAGCCTGCACCGCCCGGGAAGCGCCGAGCTGATCGTGAAGCTGACGCCGGTCGGCGACAACGCGCTCTCGGTGACCGCCTCGACGAAGTCCGGGGAACCCGTGCTCGCAGTGGAATCGTTGCTGCTGCGGCCGTTCACCGGTGCTCCGGCCACGATTCCCCGGGACTCGCTGTTCGAAGTGGAGTGGGTGGAGCACGCGGGCCGCGGGGAGGCGCCCGGGTATTGCGCGGTGATCAATGACGACCTGGGGCTTGTCGATGCATTGACGGAGAGCGGGATCGCGGCGGAGCGCTTCGACGACCTCGACAGCGTCGGCGCGGCGGACGTGGTGCTCGTCCACATCGACGGCTCCGTGCGCGAGAGCGCGAACGCGGCGCTCGGCCTGGTGCGGTCCTGGCTCGCCGATGAGCGCTTCGCCACGGCGAAACTCGTTGTGGTGACGCGGGACTACGTGGAGGACGATCTCGCGGCGGCCGCGGTGTGGGGCCTGGTCAGATCGGCCCAATCCGAGCACCCCGATCGATTCGCGCTGCTCGACGTCGCCGGTCCGGTGTCCGCGGTGGCGGCCGCACTCGCCGCTGGAGAGCCGCAGATCGCGGTCCGCGGCCCCGCTCTGGTGGTCCCGCGGCTTGTCCGCGCTCCCCTCGGTGAGGGCCACGTCTGGGACCCGGACGGCACGGTGCTGATCACCGGTGCCACCGGGAGCCTCGGGCGAGCCGTCGCGCGGCACCTCGTCACCGAGCACGGCGTGCGGAAGCTGGTGCTGCTCAGCCGGAGTGGCGGCGCGGCGCCGGAACTGGACGCCGAGGTCACGGTGGTCGCCTGTGACGCGGCCGACCGCGACGCGCTTGCGGCGGTCTTCCGCGACCACGACATCCGGGCGGTCGTGCACTCCGCAGGGGTGCTCGATGACGGACTGGTGCAGGACATGACGCCGGAGAAGCTGGAGAAGGTGTTGCGCCCCAAGGTGGACGCCGCGCTGAACCTGCACGAGATCGCCGGTGAGCTGGACGCGTTCGTGCTGTTCTCGTCGGCGGCCGGGGTCCTCGGCAACGCGGGTCAAGCGAACTACGCCGCCGCCAACGCCTTCCTGGACGCGCTCGCCAGGCGACGCCACCGGCAGGGGCTGCCCGCGCAGTCGCTGGCGTGGGGCCTGTGGGACACCGCGGAGGGCATGGCGGGGCAGTTGGACGAGCGGGATCGGGCCAGGATGAGCCGGTCCGGGGTCCGAGCACTGTCCATTGTGGAGGGATTGGCGCTGTTCGACGCCGTGGTCGGGGGAGCGCGCGCCTCGGTGATGCCGATCCGCTTGGACATCGCGGCGCTGCGGGCGCGGGCCGGGCTCGTCCCGCCGCTGTTCGCCGGGTTGGTCCCGGTGCGCGCAGCGGCCACCACGGGCGCACCCCTCACCGAGCGCCTGCAAGGGGTTTCCGAGGCGGAGCGGGACCGGATGCTGCTGGAGTTCGTCCGCGACCAGGTCGCCGCGGTGCTCGGGTACGCCTCGCCCGCCGACGTGGACCCCGGGCGCAGCTTCAGCGAGCTGGGGTTCGACTCGCTCGCCGCGGTGGAGCTGCGCAACCGGCTCACCGCCGCGGCCGGGGTGCCGGTTCCGGCCACGCTGGTCTTCGACCACCCGACGAGCACCGCGCTCGTGGGCTATCTGGCCGACCGGCTGGCCGAGACCGCCGGGATCTCGGTGCTGCCGCTGTTCGCCGAGCTGGACCGGATCGAGACCGATCTCGCGGCCGTCACCGCGGACGAGGTGAACGCGGCGCGGCTGACCGTCCGGCTCCGCGAGCTGCTGTCCAAACTGGACGGTTCGGGCGCCGGGGGCGGTTCCTTCGCCGGGCGGGTGGACTCCGCCTCCGACGAGGAGATCTTCGCCCTCATCGACAAGGAACTGGGGAGCTGACCGAGACGTGTCCAACGAGCAGAAGCTGCGCGACTACCTCAAGCGCGTCACCACCGACCTGCACGAGGTGCGGCAACGGCTGCGCGCCGCGGAGTCCCGGGAGCAGGAGCCGATCGCGGTGGTGGCCATGGGCTGCCGCTTCCCCGGCGGGGTGCGCTCACCGGAGGACCTGTGGCGGCTGGTCACCGAGGAGCGCGACGGCGTCGGCGGCTTCCCGGACAACCGGGGCTGGGACCTGGCCTCGCTCTTCCACCCGGACCCGGCCAACCCCGGCACCAGCTACGCCACCGAGGGCGGGTTCCTGCGCGAGGCGGACCTGTTCGACCCCGGGCTGTTCGGGATCTCCCCGCGCGAGGCCACCGCGATGGACCCGCAGCAGCGGCTGCTGCTGGAGACCTCGTGGGAGGTCTTCGAGCGCGCCGGGATCGACGTGACCTCCTTGCGCGGCAGCAGGACCGGCGTGTTCACCGGCGTGATGTACCACGACTACGCCGCCCGGTTGCGCACCATCCCGGAGGGCATGGAGGGCTACCTCGGCAACGGCAGCGCGGGCAGCATCGCCTCCGGGCGAATCGCTTACACCTTCGGCCTCGAAGGCCCCGCGCTCACCATCGACACGGCCTGCTCGTCGTCGTTGGTCGCGCTGCACCTCGCCTGCCAGTCGCTGCGGCGCGGTGAGAGCTCCCTCGCCCTGGCGGGCGGGGTCACCGTGATGTCGACGCCCGGCGCGTTCGTGGAGTTCAGTCGCCTGCGCGGGCTCGCCCCGGACGGCCGGTGCAAGTCCTTCTCCGCCGCGGCGGACGGCACGGGCTGGTCGGAGGGCGTCGGCTTGGTGCTGCTGGAGCGGTTGTCCGACGCGGTCGCCAACGGTCACCCCGTGCTCGCCGTGGTGCGGGGCTCCGCGGTGAACCAGGACGGCGCGTCGAACGGGCTGACCGCGCCGAACGGGCCTTCGCAGGAGCGGGTGATCCTCCAGGCGCTCACAGCGGCTGGCCTGTCCACCGACCAGGTCGACGCGGTGGACGCGCACGGCACGGGCACCCCGCTCGGTGACCCGATCGAAGCGCAGGCGCTGCTGGCGACCTACGGCAAGGACCGGTCGCAGCCGCTGCTGCTCGGGTCGTTGAAGTCGAACATCGGGCACACGCAGGCCGCGGCGGGGGTCGGCGCGGTGATCAAGATGGTGCAGGCCATGCGGCACGGGGTGCTGCCGCGCATCCTGCACCTGGACGAGCCGACCTCGCACGTGGACTGGTCGGCGGGCGCGGTCTCGCTGCTCACCTCGACGGTGCCGTGGCCGGAGTCCCGTGACCGCCGCCGCGCCGGTGTCTCCGCTTTCGGCATCAGTGGCACCAACGCGCACGTCATCCTGGAGGAGGCTCCGGAGCCGGTCGAGCAGCCGCGCGCCGAGGGTTCGGGGCCCTGGGTACTGACGGCGAAGACGGCCGAGGCGCTGAACGCCCGCGCGGCGCAGATCGCGGAGCTGGAAGCACACCCGCTCGACATCGCGCACTCGCTGGCCACGACGCGGGCGGCGCTCGACCACCGTGCGGTCCTGCTCGATCCCGCCGCGCTTCCGGCGCTGCTCGCGGGGGAGCCCGACCCGAACGTGGTGCGCGGGGTGAGCACCGGTGGCAAGACGGTCTTCGTCTTCCCCGGTCAGGGTTCGCAGTGGACCGGCATGGCCCGCGACCTGCTCGACAACGAGGTCTTCGCATCGTCGATGTCGTTGTGCGCCAAGGCTTTGGCTCCACACGTCGACTGGGACCTGTTCGAGGAGCTGGACGGCCCGTTGGAGCGGGTCGACGTCGTGCAGCCCGTGCTGTGGGCGGTCATGGTGTCCCTGGCCGAGCTGTGGCGCTCCCACGGGGTCGAGCCGGAGGCGGTGATCGGCCACTCGCAGGGGGAGATCGCCGCCGCCTGCGTCGCGGGGGCGTTGTCGGTGGAGGACGCCGCGAAGGTGGTGGCGCTGCGCAGTCGCGAGCTGCTGGCGTTGTCCGGGCGCGGCGGCATGGTGTCCGTGGCGACCGCCGATGTCGACGACCTGCTGACCGACGGCGTGGAGGTCGCGGCTGTCAACGGCGCTGCGTCGGTCGTGCTCTCGGGCGACACCGACGCGCTCGACAAGGTCATGGAACGCTGCGCTGACAAGGAGATCCGGGCTCGGCGCATTCCCGTGGACTACGCGTCGCACTCGCGGCATGTCGAGGACATCGAGGATCGTCTGCGCGAAGTCCTCGCCGGTGTCGAGCCGAGGCGGCCGGACATCCCGTTCCTGTCCACCGTCACCGGCGAGTGGCTGACCGAAACCCTCGACGCGGACTACTGGTACCGCAACCTGCGGCAGCCCGTGCTGTTCGCGCCCGCCGTGCGGACCGCGCTCGACCTCGGCTACTCGGTGATCATCGAGGTCAGCCCGCACCCGGTGCTCGCGGTCGGCGTCCAGGAGAGCATCGACCGGCCCGCGGCGGTCGTCGGCACCCTCCGCCGCGACGAGGACGGGCAGCGGCGGTTCCGCACCGCCCTCGCCGAGGCCTACGTGCACGGCGCGCACGTGGACTGGGCGAAGCTGTGCGGTGGCGGGCGGCGCATCGACCTGCCGACCTATCCCTTCCAGCACGAGCGGTTCTGGCTCGACGCACCGGCCACGACGGGCGAGGCGAACAGCTTCGGGCTGGCCGCGGCCGATCACCCGTTGCTGGGCGCGGTCGTGCGGATGGCCGAGCGCGACAGCGTCCTGCTGACCGGGCGGCTCTCCCTGCACACCCATCCCTGGCTGGCCGAACACCGAGTCGGTGGTGTCGCACTGCTGCCCGGCGCCGCGTTCGTCGACCTCGCGGTCCGCGCAGGGGACGAGGCCGGGTGTGGCCGGATCGACGAGCTCACCCTCGAAGCCCCGCTCATCGTGCCCGAGCAGGGCGGCGTCCACGTGCACCTGTCGCTCGAAGCGCCGGATGAGGATGGCCGCCGCGCAGTCGCGGTGCACTCGCGGCCGGAGGACTCGGAGGACTGGACCCGCAACGCGGTCGGAGTCCTCTCCCCGCGGAGCGCGGAACCATCCACAGTGGACAGTAGGCCCGCTGAGGCCGAGCCCGTCGACGTCACGGGTTTCTACGACCGGCTCGCCGAGGCCGGACTCGGCTACAGCGGGCCGTTCCAGGGCCTGCGCTCGGCCTGGCGGCTCGGTGACGACGTGTACGCCGAGGTCGCGATCGATGTTGACGCCGCGGGCTTCGGGCTGCATCCCGCCCTGCTGGACGCCGCCCTGCACACCGCGGCACTCGGCACGGCCACCGAAGTGAAGCTGCCGTTCGCCTGGACCGGCGTGGAGCTGCACGCGGTGGGGGCCACAGCTCTCCGCGTCCGGATGAGCCCGGCCGGTCCGGACGCGATCTCCCTGGAACTGTCCGATATGGACGGTCATCCGGTCGCGACGGTCGAATCGCTCGTGCTGCGGGCCGTCGCCGCTCCTGCTCCAGAGCCGTTGTACCGGGTGGAGTGGGTCCCGGTCGCCAAGCCGGACAGCTCCGCCGAGACCGGCTTGTACGAGGTGACCGCCGATGACCCGCTGACTGCCACCACCGAAGCTCTCGACGCGATCCGCTCCTGGGATGAGTCGCGTCCCCTGACGGTGCTCACCAGTGGCGCGACGACGGGGGAGAACCTCGCGGCGGCGGCAGTGTGGGGCCTGGTCCGGTCGGCGCAGTCGGAGAACCCGGACCGGTTCGTGCTCGTCGACAGCGACGGCTCGGTCCCACCCGGCGTCGCCGTGGCCTCGGGTGCCACGCAAGTCCTTGTGCGGGAAGGAGAACTGTTCGCGCCCCGGCTTGCCCGTCCGTCCGCGGCGCTCATCCCGCCGCGCGCGAGGGCATGGCGGCTGGAGGTGACCACCAAGGGCAGCCTGGACAACGTCGCACTGGTGGAGTGCCCGGACGCGCTGCGCCCCCTGGAGCCGGGTCAGGTCCGGTTGGGCCTGCGCGCGGCGGGGCTGAACTTCCGCGACGTGCTGCTCACCCTCGGTATGGTCGACCAGGACGGGCTCGGCGGCGAGGCGGCGGGCATCGTGCTCGAAGCCGCCCCGGACACCGGTTTCGTCCCAGGGGAGCGGGTCTTCGGCATGTTCCCCGACTCGATCGGACCGGTCGCGATCGCCGACCACCGCATGATCGCGCGGATGCCGGAGGGCATGACCTTCGAGCAGGCGGAGACCATCCCGGTGGTGTTCCTGACCGCCTACTACGGCCTCGTCGACCTCGGTGGGCTGCGGGCGGGGGAGTCGGTGCTGGTGCACGCCGCGGCCGGGGGCGTCGGCATGGCGGCGGTCCAACTCGCCCGGCACCTGGGCGCCGAGGTCTACGGCACCGCGAGCCCGGCGAAGTGGGCGGCGACCGGCCTGCCCGCAGACCGCGTCGCGAACTCGCGGGATCTCGGTTTCGCCGAGCGGTTCCCGAAGGTCGACGTCGTGCTGAACTCGCTGGCCCGCGAGTTCGTCGACGCCTCGCTCGGGCTGCTCGGTCCGGGCGGCCGGTTCCTGGAGATGGGCAAGACCGACCGCAGGGACGCGGCCCAGGTCGCCGAGGCGCATCCCGGTGTGACGTACCGGATCTACGACATCATGGAGGCCGGTCCCGCCCGCATCGGCGAGATGCTGGGCGAGCTGATGGAGCTGTTCCGGCGCGGTGCGCTCACGCCGCTGCCGGTCACCGCGTGGGACGTGCGGCGGGCGGTCGACGCGCTGCGCCACCTCGGGCAGGCCAAGCACGTCGGCAAGGTCGTTCTCCGCATCCCGCCCGTCCCGGACCCGGACGGCGCGGTCCTCATCACGGGCGCCTCCGGAACGCTCGGCGGCCTCATCGCCCGCCACCTCGTCGCCGAGCACGGCGTGCGAAAGCTCGTGCTGCTCAGCCGGAGTGGCGCAGCGGCACCGGAGTTGGACGCCGACGTCACCGTTGTGGCATGCGACGCAGCCGACCGCGACGCCCTCGCGACTGTCTTCAGCGCGCACGACATCACGTCGGTGGTGCACGCCGCGGGTGTGCTCGACGACGGCCTCGTTCACGACATGACGCCGGAGAAGGTCGAGAAGGTGTTGCGCCCCAAGGTGGACGCGGCGATCAACCTGCACGAGCTCGCCGGTGACCTGGCGTCGTTCATCCTGTTCTCCTCGGTCGCCGGGACGCTCGGTGCGGCGGGCCAGTCCAACTACGCCGCGGCGAACGCGGTCCTGGACGCTCTCGCGCTGCGCCGTCACGCCGAGGGGCTGCCCGCGCAGTCGCTGGCGTGGGGCTTCTGGGCACAGCGCAGCGGTATGACCGCGCACCTCGATGACGCCGATGTCCAGCGCATGGAGCGCGCCGGGATGCCCGCTCTGTCCACAGAGGAGGGTCTGGCGCTGTTCGACGCCGCCGTCGCCTCCCCGGAGCCGGTTCTGCTGCCGCTGCGCCTCGACCGCGCGGCGCTGCGCAAGCTCCCCGAGCTGCCGGAACTACTGCGCTCGGTGGTCCGCGCACCGGCACGGCGCGTGGTCGGCGCGAGCACGCAGGAGGGCTCCGCGCTGGTGCGGCGGCTCGCCGGACTGCCTTCCGCGGAGCGCGAGGCGCGGCTGTTGGACCTGGTGCGGGCGGAGGTCGCCGCCGTGCTCGGGCACTCCTCCCCGGAGTCGATCAGCCCCGACCGGGCGTTCGGCGAGATCGGCTTCGACTCGCTCACCGCGGTCGAACTGCGCAACCGGCTCGCCGCGGCAACCGGACTGCGGCTGCCCACGACGCTCGTCTTCGACCACCCCAACCCGGCGGCGGTCACCCGGCACCTGCTCACCGAACTGCTCGGCACCACCGCCGCGGAATCGGTGCGCGGCACCGCCTCCGACGAGCCGCTGGCTATCGTCGGCATCAGCTGCCGCTTCCCCGGCGGCGTCGCGTCACCCGACGACCTGTGGCGCCTGGTCGCCGAAGGAACGGACGCGCTGTCGGGTTTTCCGGTGGATCGCGGGTGGGACACGGCCGGCCTGCACGACCCGGACCCCGACCGCCCCGGGACCTCCTACGTGAGCGAGGGCGGCTTCCTGACCGGAGCGAGCGAGTTCGACGCGGAGTTCTTCGGGATCTCCCCGCGCGAAGCCCTGGCGATGGACCCGCAGCAGCGGCTGCTGCTCGAAGCCTCCTGGGAGGCGTTCGAGCACGCCGGGATCGCGCCGGACTCGTTGCGCGGCAGCCACACCGGCGTGTTCGCGGGCGTCAGCGGCCAGGAGTACGCAGCCCTGGTGCACCAGGCCGCCGCGAGCACGGAGGGCTACCTGCTCACCGGCACCTCGGCGAGCGTGATCTCCGGTCGCGTCGCCTACGCCTTCGGCCTGGAAGGTCCCGCTGTCACCGTGGACACCGCGTGCTCGTCGTCGTTGGTGGCGCTGCACCTCGCGGGAGGGGCGCTGCGCAACGGCGAATGCTCGATGGCGCTGGTCGGCGGCGTGGCCCTGATGGCGACGCCGGGCGCGTTCGTCGAGTTCAGCCGTCAGCGGGGCCTCGCCGAGGACGGCCGCTGCAAGCCGTTCGCCGCCGCGGCGGACGGAACCGGCTGGGGCGAGGGCGTCGGGGTGCTCGTGGTGGAACGGCTCTCCGACGCCCAGCGCAACGGCCGCCGGATCTTGGCCGTGGTGCGGGGTTCGGCGGTGAACTCCGACGGTGCGTCGAACGGCTTGACGGCCCCGAACGGTCCCTCGCAGCAGCGGGTCATCCGCGCGGCCCTGGACAGCGCGGGGCTCGCACCGTCCGATGTGGACGTTGTCGAGGCCCACGGCACGGGCACGAGGCTCGGCGATCCGATCGAGGCTCAGGCGGTGATCGCCGCCTACGGTCAGGACCGGCCGCGGCCGCTATGGCTGGGCTCGTTGAAGTCGAACATCGGCCACGCGCAGGCCGCCGCGGGCGTCGGTGGCGTGATCAAGATGGTGCAGGCCCTCCGGCACCGCGTGCTGCCGAAGACCCTCCACGTGGACTCACCGACCCCGCACGTGGACTGGTCTGCGGGCGCGGTCGCACTACTGACGGAGAACGTCGAGTGGTCCTCCGACCGGCCGCGCCGCGCTGGTGTTTCTTCGTTCGGGGTGAGCGGAACCAACGCCCACGTGATCCTGGAGGAGGCTCCGCAGGACGCTGCGGCTCCGGCTCGCGACGAGCCTTCGGAGCCCGATGCTCAAGGCTTCGTCCCGTGGGTGCTGTCCGCGAAGACGCCGGAAGCGTTGGAAGCTCAGGTGGATCGGCTTCGCGCAGCCGCGGCGGACCACAACCCGGTCGACGTCGCCTGCTCCTTGCTGTCCGGCAGGGCTTCGCTGCCGCACCGCGCCGTGGTGCTCGGTGACCGGGTGATCACCGGCACGGGTTCGGGGCGGCCGGTGTTCGTCTTCCCCGGTCAGGGTTCGCAGTGGACCGGCATGGCTCGCGATCTCCTCGGGAACGAGGTCTTCGCGTCGTCGATGTCCGCGTGCGCCTCTGCGTTGGCGCCCCACGCGGACTGGGACCTCTTCGAGGAACTGGACGGGCCACTGGACAGGGTCGACGTGGTTCAGCCGGTGCTGTGGGCGGTGATGGTGTCGCTCGCCGCCGTGTGGCGCTCGTACGGGGTTGAACCCGCCGCGGTGGTCGGCCACTCCCAGGGCGAGATCGCCGCGGCATGTGTCGCGGGGGCCCTGTCGCTGGAGGACGCGGCGAAGGTCGTTGCCTTGCGCAGCAAGGAGCTGACGGCGCTGTCCGGACTCGGCGGAATGGTCTCGGTGTCCACAGGGGACGTCAGTGACTTGCTGACCGAGGGCATCGGGGTCGCCGCCGTGAACGGGCCGGGGTCCGTGGTGATCTCCGGAGACGCGGCCGCGTTGGACGTGTTGATGGAGACCTGCGAGGAACGGGGAATCCGCGCGCGACGCATCCCGGTGGACTACGCCTCGCACTCCCGGCACGTCGAGCGGATTCACGATCGGCTGGCCGAAGTGCTGTCCGGGATCACGCCAAAGCAGCCCGAGATCCCGTTCTTCTCTACTGTGACCGGTGACTGGATCGACGAGCCGGTCGACGCGGGCTACTGGTACCGGAACCTCCGTAAGACCGTCCTCTTCGGACAGTCCATCCAGGAGCTGCTTAAGGACCACGGGCTGTTCATCGAGATCAGCCCGCATCCGGTGCTGCTCATGGGCATGTCGGAGGCCGACGCGGTCGCGATCGGCTCGCTGCGCCGCGACGACGGCGGGACCGAACGGTTCCTGACCTCGCTCGCCGAGGCGTACGTGCACGGGGCCGACGTCGACTGGTTCCAGCTGTGCGAGGGCGGGCGTTTCGTCGAGCTGCCGACGTACGCGTTCCAGCGAACGCGGTACTGGCTCGACACGCCGACCAGCACCGGTGACCTCAGCTCGGTCGGCCTGAACGCGCCGGATCACCCGTTGCTGGGCGCCGCGGTGCCGCTCGCCGAGGGGGACGGCTACCTGCTGACCGGGCGACTGTCCCGCCGCGCCCACCCGTGGCTGGCCGACCATCAGGTCCTGGGAACCGTGCTGCTACCCGGAACGGCGTTCCTGGAACTGGCGATCCGCGCGGGTGACGAAGTGGGCTGCGGGCGGGTCGAAGAGCTGACCCTCCACGCGCCGCTGGTGCTGCCCGAGCGCGACGGTGTCCAACTCCAGGTCACGGTCGGCGGAGCCGAACTCGACGGCTCGCGCGCCGTCGCCGTCCACTCGCGGCTGGACGACGGGCAGTGGACCTGCAACGCGACGGGTTTGCTCGGCACCGCGACCACAACGCCGGAGGGGATTGCCGTGTGGCCCCCGGCCGGCGCGGTCCCGGTGGAGCTGGACGGGTTCTACCCGGCGCTGGCCGAGGCCGGATTCGGTTATGGCCCGAGGTTCCAGGGCCTGACCGCCGCGTGGCGGGTCGGCGAGGAGATCGCCGCCGAAGTGCGGGTGCCGGCAGATGAGCCGTTCGGCCTGCACCCAGCGCTCCTCGACTCAGCACTGCACGCGATCGGTCTGTCCACAACGGACAGTTCAGTGCGCCTGCCCTTCGCCTGGGGCGGGGTCGCACTGCACGCCGCCGGAGCGTCGGTGTTGCGGGTGCGACTGCGCCGCGTCAACGACGACGAGCTGTCTCTGATCGCGACCGACGAGACCGGGCAACCGGTGCTCACCGTGGAGTCGCTGGCACTGCGATCGGTGACGGCGGCCCAGATTCGCGCGGCAGGGCGCTCCGACTCCCTGTTCCAGCTGGACTGGAAGCCGGTCCCGGTGCCCGCTCCGTCCACAGAGGACTACGACGTCGTCGAGGTGTCGACTGTCTTCGAGGCGTTGGAAGCGGTGCAGCGCGCGGACAACCGCGTGGTGATCCACACCAACGGTGACATCGCCGGGGTTCCCGATCCCGCCGTGGCCGCGGTGTGGGGGCTCGTGCGCTCCGCCCAGTCGGAGAATCCGGACCGGTTCGTCCTCTTCGACGGCCCGGCGGAACTGCTTGCGGCCGCCGTTGCGCTCGGGGAGCCCCAGGTGGCCGTGCACGACGGCGGCCTCGTGGTCCCGCGCCTCGCTCGCGCAGGCAACGACGGCCTTGTGGAGCCGGAGGAGCCGTGGCGGCTGGAGGTCACCGAGACGGGCACGCTCGACGCGCTGGCGCTGGAGCCGCACCCGGTGCGGGCGCTGGGCGAGGGCGAGGTGCGGATCGCCGTCCGTGCCACCGGCGTGAACTTCCGCGACGTCGTCCTGAGCCTGGGAATGGTGCCCGACCAGGAGATCCTGGGCAGTGAGGGTGCGGGCGTCGTGGTCGAGACCGGCCCGGGGGTGACCGGACTGCGTCCCGGTGATCGGGTGATGGGCCTGTTCACCGGTGCCTTCGCCGCGCTGGCCGTCGCCGACCAGCGCACCCTCGCGAAGATCCCCGCGGGCTGGAGCTTCACCCAGGCCGCGTCCGTTCCCGTCGCGTTCCTGACCGCCTACTACGGCCTTGTCGACCTGGGCGGGCTCCGACGCGGGCAGTCGGTGCTCATCCACTCGGCCGCGGGCGGCGTGGGGATGGCGGCCGTGCAGATCGCCAAGCACCTCGGTGCGGAGGTCTTCGGTACCTCCAGCCCGGCCAAGTGGCATGCCACGGGTCTCGACGCCGATCACGTCGCCAGTTCGCGTGATCTTGGCTTCGCTGAGCGGTTCCCGAAGGTCGACGTGGTGTTGAACTCCCTGGCCGGTGAGTTCGTCGACGCGTCGCTGGGGCTGCTCAAGCCGGGCGGCCGGTTCGTCGAGATGGGCAAGACCGACCTGCGCGACGGCATCGAGGGCTATCGGGCTTTCGACCTCGTGGAAGCCGGGCCGAACCGGCTCGGCGAACTGCTCGCCGAGGTGCTGCGGCTGTCCGAGCGCGGTGTGCTCACCCCGCTGCCCGTGCGGGCGTGGGACGTGCGCCGGGCCCCGGAGGCGTTCCGCTTCCTCAGTCAGGCCAAGCACATCGGCAAGGTCGTGCTGACCGCCCCGGCCAGGATCGGCCCCGAGGGCACCGTGCTGATCACGGGCGGCACCGGCACCCTCGGCGGTCTGCTCGCGCGGCACCTCGTGCGGGAGCACGGTGTGCGGAACCTGCTCCTGCTCAGCCGTCGCGGCAGTGCGCCGGAGCTGGAGGCCGACCTGCGCGAACTCGGCGCCGACGTCACGATCGCCGCCTGCGACGCCGCCGACCGCGACGCGCTCGCGACCGTCCTCAGTGGACACAGTGTCACGACGGTGATCCACGCGGCCGGAGTGCTCGACGACGGTGTCGTCCAGTCCCTCACCCCGGAGCGCCTGGAAGCCGTCATGCGTCCCAAGGTGGACGCGGCGGTCAACCTGCGCGAGCTGACCGGTGACCTGGACGCGTTCGTGCTGTTCTCCTCCGCCGCGGCCACCTTCGGCGGTCCCGGTCAGGCGAACTACGCCGCCGCCAACGCCTACCTGGACGCGTTCGCACAGCGGTCGCGTGCCGAGGGCGGGCCCGCGCAGTCGCTCGCGTGGGGCCTGTGGGCCGAGCGCAGCGAGATGACCGGGCACCTGGGTGAGGCCGACCGCAAGCGCATGAGCAGCGTCGGCGTGGCACGGATGTCCACAGAGGAGGGTCTGGCGCTGTTCGACGCCGCTGTCCGCTCTGACCGCCCGGTGCTGCTGCCGATGCGCCTGGAGCCCGCGTTGCTGCGGGCCGACGCGGCGATGCTGCCACCGCTGCTGCACGGGCTGGTCAGGGCGGGTCGCCGCGCCGCGGCCACCCGCGGCGACGGTGGGTCCTCGTTGCTGGCGACGCTGTCCGGCCTCTCGGCGGGGGAGCAGGAGAGCATCCTGATGGACCTCGTCCGCGAGGGCGTCGCCGCTGTGCTCGGGCACTCCTCGCCCGAGTCGGTGCGGGCGGGCACGGCGTTCAAGGAGATCGGGTTCGACTCGCTGACCGCCGTGGAGCTGCGCAACCGGCTCACCGCGGCCACCGGGGTGCGGCTGCCGGTGACGCTGGTCTTCGACCACCCCACTCCGGCGGCGGTGGCCGCGCACCTGCTGGCCGAGCTGGCGCCGGAGACCGCCGACGCCGCGCCGGAGCCCGGCACGTCCGAGGACGAGGTCCGGGCCGCGTTGGCGGCGATCCCGCTGAGCAGGCTCCGCGACGCCGGGGTGCTGGACACCCTGCTGGAGATCGCGGGGCTGACCGGGCCGGGCGAGGACGACGCCTCCCTCGACGAGCTGGACGCGGACAGCCTGGTCGCGCTCGCCTTCCAGCAAGCCACCTCCTGAGTTCGGAGCACAGTGATGACGGGCAACAACGACAAGATCGTCGAGGCGCTGCGGCTCTCGCTGAAGGAGACCGAGCGGCTGCGCAAGGCCAACTCGGCGCTGGTCGAGCAGAACCGGCAGCCGCTGGCGATCGTGGCCACGGCGTGCCGCTTCCCCGGCGGAGTCCGCTCCGCGGAGGACCTGTGGCGGCTGGTCGACACCGGGACCGACGCGGTGGGCCCCCTGCCCACCGATCGCGGCTGGGACCTGGAGGCGCTGTTCGACCCGGACCCGGACCGGCGCGGCACGAGCTACGTCCGCGAGGGCGGGTTCGTCAGCGACGTCGCGGACTTCGACGC
Source organism: Allokutzneria sp. A3M-2-11 16 (assembly GCF_024213555.1). Classification (GTDB taxonomy): domain Bacteria; phylum Actinomycetota; class Actinomycetes; order Mycobacteriales; family Pseudonocardiaceae; genus Allokutzneria. Next base: position 240,872 of record NZ_JANAVO010000006.1, read on the forward strand.
GGACTTCTTCGGGATCTCCCCGCGCGAGGCCCTGGCCATGGACCCGCAGCAGCGGCTGCTGCTGGAGACCTCCTGGGAAGCGGTCGAGCGGGCCGGGATCGACCCGCACTCGCTGCACGGCAGCGCCACCGGGGTGTTCGTCGGCGCCGCGCAGCTCGGCTACGGCACTGGTGCGTCCATTGTGGACGAAGCGGTGGAGGGTCACCTGCTCACCGGTGGCGCGTCGAGCGTGGTCTCCGGCCGCGTGGCCTACGCGCTCGGGCTGCGCGGGCCCGCCGTCACCGTGGACACGGCGTGCTCGTCGTCGCTGGTGGCGTTGCACCTGGCCGCTCAGGCGCTGCGGCAGGGCGAGTGCTCGATGGCCCTGGTCGCCGGGGTTTCCGTGATGGCCGTCCCGACGATGTTCATCGAGTTCAGCAGGCAGCGCGGCCTCGCCGCGGACGGTCGCTGCAAGGCGTTCGCCGCCGGTGCCGACGGAACCGCGTGGGGCGAGGGCGTCGGCGTGCTGCTCGTGGAGACCCTGGCCGACGCCCTGGCCAAGGGGCACCGCGTGCTGGCGGTCGTGCGCGGCACCGCGATCAACTCCGATGGCGCGTCGAACGGGCTGACCTCGCCCAGCGGTTCCGCACAGCAGGACGTGATCCGCCAAGCCCTCGCCGACGCGCGCCTGTCGGCGGACATGGTGGACGCGGTCGAGGCGCACGGCACCGGCACCACCCTGGGCGATCCCATTGAGGCGCAGGCGATTCTGGCGACCTACGGCCAGGACCGCGCGCATCCGCTCTACCTGGGCACGGTGAAGTCCAACATCGGTCACACGCAGACCGCGGCCGGGGTCGCCGGTGTGATCAAGATGGTGGAGGCGTTGCGCCACGGCGAGTTGCCGCGGACGCTGCACGTCGACACCCCCACGCCGCACGTCGACTGGTCGGCGGGCGATGTGCGGCTGCTGACCTCGCCCGTCCCGTGGCCGGAGACGGGCCGCGCGCGCCGCGCCGGAGTGTCGTCGTTCGGAATCAGCGGCACCAACGCGCACGTGATCCTGGAACAGGCTCCGGCGTGCCAGGTACCGCTGCCCGCTGAGCCCGGCCCCGTCCTGCCGTGGCCGGTCAGCGCGAAGTCCGAGGCCGCGCTGCGGGCACAGGCCGCACGACTGGCCGCGGTCGAGGCGAGCCCGGTGGACATCGGCTTCTCGCTGGCCTATCGGGCACACCTGAGCCATCGTGCGGTGATCTTGGGTGACCACGCGGAAGGGCTTGCCGCGCTCGCGGAGGGCGGTCGTTCGCCCCTGGTCGTCGAAGGCGTTGCCGCAGAAGGGAAAACCGCCCTCCTGTTCACCGGTCAGGGTGCGCAGCGGGTCGGCATGGGTCGCTCGCTGTACGACACGTACCCGGTGTTCGCTTCGGCCTTTGACGCGGTGTGCGCCAGGTTCGAGTTGCCGGTGCGTGAAGTCGTGTTCGGTGACTCCCGTCTGGATCAGACGGAGTTCACGCAGACCGGCCTGTTCGCGTTCGAGGTCGCTCTGTACCGGCTTGTCGAGAGCTGGGGTGTGCGGCCGGACTACCTCCTCGGCCACTCCATCGGCGAACTGGCGGCGGCGCACGTTGCCGGGGTGTTCTCGCTGGAGGACGCGTGCCGCCTGGTCGAGGCGCGAGGCCGCTTGATGCAGGCCCTGCCGACCGGCGGCGCGATGGTGTCCGTGGAGGCGCCGGAAGACGAGGTCAGGGAACACCTTGGCGGTGCGAGCATCGCAGCGGTGAACGGCCCGCGGTCGACGGTGATCTCCGGCGACGAGGACGAGGTGCTGGAAGTCGCGAGGCGGTGGAAGCACAAGCGGCTGCGGACCAGTCATGCGTTCCACTCGGCGCACATGGACGCGATGCTGGACGAGTTCCGCACGGTCGCGGAGAGCATCACCTACGCCAACCCGCGCATCGCGCTTGTGTCCACTGTGTACGGACGGCTCGCCAGGACCTCCGAGGTGACCAGCCCCGGGTACTGGGTGCGCAACGTCCGCGACACGGTGCGTTTCCTCGATGGAATGCGCTGGCTGGACAGCCAAGGCGTGTCAACGTACGTGGAGGTCGGACCACACGGCGTGCTCACCGCGCTCGGCCAGGAGTGCTTGCCTGATGCCAAGCTGATCGCGTTGCAGCACAAGGACAAAGACGTCTTCCTCCCGGCGGTGGCAGCCGCCTACGCGCACGGCGTCCACGTCGACTGGGCGCGGCTCTACCCCGGCGCGAAGCACGTCGACCTGCCCACCTACGCCTTCCAGCGCACCCGGTTCTGGCTCGCCGGGGGAGCCCGCGCGAGCGACGCGACCGGCTTGGGACTGGTGTCGGCGAACCATCCGCTGCTGGGCGCCGCGGTGTCCCTGGCCGACCAGAACGCGACCGTCCTCACCGGACAGATCTCCCTCACCGACCACCCGTGGCTCGCCGACCACACGGTCGCGGGAGTGCCCCTGCTGCCCGGCAGCGCGTTCGCCGAGCTGGCCCTGCGCGCCGCCGAGCAGGCCGGGTGCGACCAGCTCGACGAGCTGACCCTGCAAGCCCCGCTGGCGCTGCACTCCGCGGCGCAGGTGCAGGTGCTGGTCGGTCGCCGAGGCTCGGACGGCAGGCACAACCTGGAGGTCCACTCGCGGCCGGAGGGCGACGAGGAGTGGACGCTGCACGCCGTGGGTTCGGTGTCACCGGGCAGGCAGGACGCCGTGTGCGACTGGGCCGCCGCCTGGCCGCCGCCCGGTGCGCTACAGCTGCCCACGGACGGGCTCTACGAGGAGCTGGCCGACGCCGGGTTCACCTACGGCCCGAGCTTCCGCGCCCTCCGGGCGGCCTGGAGCCACGGCGAGGACGTGTACGCCGAGGTCCACATTTCTGAGGCGCAGTCCTTCGGCGTGCATCCCGCGCTGCTCGACGCGGCGCTCCACGCGATCCCGGTCGGCGGTCTCTTCGGCGACGCCGAGCAGGCGCGGCTGCCGTTCCTGTGGACGGGAGTTCGCCTGCACGCGGCCGGTGCTTCGAAGGTTCGCGTGCGGCTGTCTCCCGCTGGGCCGGACACGGTCGCGCTGGAGATCGCCGACGAGGCGGGCACTCCGGTGTTCACCGCTGACAGCCTGGTGTTCCGGCCGGTCGCCGAGCACCAGGTGAGGGGTGCGGCGCTCGCCCGCATGCTGTTCGAGCCGGTGTGGCGGCCCGTGCCGCTGCCTACTGAGTCCACAGTGGACTACACAGAGCTGCGCTGCGACGACGTCACCGAAGCGCTCGCCGCGGTGCGCTCAGCAGCGGGGCGACTGGTCATCACCACGTCGTCGTCGGCCGTGCGCGGCCTTGTCCGGTCTGCGCAGTCCGAGCAGCCCGGCCGCTTCGTCCTCGCCGAGTCCGACGATCCGGACGCCCTGGCCAAGGCGCTGACCCTCGACGAGCCCGAACTGCGAATCCGGAACGGGGAGCTCACCGTTCGCCGCCTGGTGCGGGCGGGCACCTCACCCCGCCCGGAGTTCGGCGACGGCACCGTCCTGATCACCGGCGGCACGGGTGCCCTCGGCTCGGCGGTGGCCCGGCACCTCGTGAGCGAGTACGGCGTTCGGAGCCTGCTGTTGCTCAGCCGGAGCGGTGGCGCCGCGCCGGAGCTGGACGCCGAGGTCACAGTCGTGGCCTGTGACGCGGCTGACCGGGACGCGCTCGCGACTGTCCTCAGTGGACACCGCGTCACCGCGGTCGTTCACGCGGCCGGAGTGCTGGACGACGGCCTCCTCGCCGATCTCACCCCGGAGCGGTTGGCCGCGGTGCTCCGGCCGAAGATCGTCGCGGCTCGCAACCTGCATGAGCTGACCACCGATCTGGCCGCGTTCATCGTGTTCTCGTCGGCGGCCGCGGTGCTCGGCAGTCCGGGCCAGGCCGCGTACGCGGCGGCGAACGCGGGCATGGACGACCTGGTCGCCGAGCGCCGCGCCGCGGGGCGGCCCGCGATCTCGCTGGCCTGGGGCGCGTGGGCCGACGGCATGGCGGCCTCGGCCGACCTCCGGCGAGTGCGCCGCATCGGCGTCACGCCACTGTCCACTGAGGACGGTCTGGCGCTGTTCGACGCGGCCGCGGGATCGACGTCGGAGGTCGTGGTCCCGATCCGGCTGGACACGACGGCCTCGCACGACCACGTGCCCCCGGTGCTGCGCGAGCTCATCCGCTCCGCGCCGCGTCGAGCCACGGTGGCGACGGCGCTGCCGGAAGACCTGCTCGCTTTCGTGCGGTCCGAGGTCGCCGCCGTGCTCGGCCACGGCTCGGCCGACGACATCGACCCCGACCGCCCGTTCGGCGAGCTGGGCTTCGACTCGCTGACCGCGGTGGAGCTGCGCAACCGGCTCAACGCGGTCACCGGCCTGACGCTGCCGGTGACGCTCGTCTTCGACTACCCCAGCCCGTCCGCGCTCGCCGCCCACCTCGGCGGCGCGCTGCCCGGCCCGTCCACCACGACCACTGCCGCGGTGGACGAGCCGATCGCGATCGTCGGCATGAGCGTCCGCGCGCCCGGGGGAGTGCGGACACCGGAAGACCTGTGGCGGCTCGTCGAGGAAGGTGGGGAAGGCATCTCCGTGTTCCCCGCGGACCGCGGTTGGGACCTGGACTCCCTGTTCCACCCCGATCCAGAGCACGCGGGCACCAGCTACGCCCGTGAAGGTGGCTTCCTCTACGACGCCGCGTCCTTCGACGCCGAGTTCTTCGGGATCAGCCCGCGTGAGGCCCTGGCGATGGACCCGCAGCAGCGGCTGTTGCTGGAGACCTCGTGGGAGGCGTTCGAACGCGCGGGGATCGATCCGGAAACGCTGAAGGGAAGCCGAACCGGCGTGTTCGCAGGCGTCATGTACTACGACTACGCCACCAGGTTGCCCGCCCTGCCCGAAGGCGTCGAGGGCTACGTCGGGACCGGTAACACCGCGAGCATCCTCTCCGGCCGCATCGCCTACACGTTCGGCTTGGAGGGACCCGCGATCACGGTCGACACGGCGTGCTCGTCGTCCTTGGTGGCGCTGCACATGGCGTGCCAGTCGCTGCGGCAGGGCGAGTGCTCGCTCGCGCTCGCGGGCGGCGTGACCGTCATGTCGAGCCCGGCGACCTTCGTGGAGTTCAGCCGTCAGCGCGGGCTCGCCCCGGACGGCCGCTGCAAGTCCTTCGGCGCCGCCGCGGACGGCACCGGCTGGTCCGAGGGCGTGGGAGTGCTCGTGCTGGAAAGGCTTTCCGACGCGCGCCGCAACGGTCATCAGGTGCTCGCGGTGGTTCGGGGTTCGGCGGTGAACTCCGATGGCGCGTCGAACGGGCTGACCGCGCCGAACGGTCCTTCGCAGCAGCGGGTCATCCGCCAGGCGCTGGCCGCGTCCGGTCTTGAACCGTCCGAAGTGGACGCCGTCGAGGCGCACGGGACCGGGACGGTGCTGGGGGACCCGATCGAGGCGCAGGCCCTGATCGCCACCTACGGCCAGGACCGGGACCAGCCGCTGTACCTGGGTTCGGTGAAGTCGAACATCGGTCACACCCAGGCCGCCGCCGGGGTCACCGGCGTGATCAAGATGGTGGCGGCGATGCGAGCCGGTGTGCTGCCGAAGACGCTCCACGCGGAGTCGCCGTCCCCGCACGTGGACTGGTCGGCGGGCGCGGTCGAGCTCCTGACCTCCTCGAAGCCGTGGCCGGATGGTGGCCGTCCCCGCCGGGCCGGGGTTTCCTCCTTCGGGATCAGCGGCACCAACGCCCACGTGGTCCTGGAGCACGAGCCCGCGCCGACCAAGGCATCGGCGCCGCCCTCGCCCGGCCCTCTTGTGCTTTCAGGCCGGAGTGCCGCTGCTGTGCGGGCACAGGCTCGCCGCATTCGTGATCACCTTGCGGCGCATCCGGAGCTGAACCCGGCCGACGTCGGGTTCACGCTGGCGACCGCGCGGGCCGCGCTGCCGCACCGGGCCGTTCTGGCGGACGAGCTGGTCGAAGGTGTTGCCGCACCGGGCAAGCTGGCGTTGCTGTTCACCGGTCAGGGCTCGCAGCGGGTCGGCATGGGTCGCTCGCTCCACGCGGCGTTCCCGGTGTTCGCGTCGGCGTTCGACGCGGTGTGCGCGGGGTTCGGCGACTCCTCAGTGGACAACTCCTCAGTGGACGACTCCGAGTTCACGCAGACCGGGCTGTTCGCCTTCGAGGTGGCGTTGTTCCGGCTCTTCGAGAGCTGGGGTGTGCGGCCGGACTTCGTGCTGGGCCATTCGATCGGTGAGCTGGCCGCGGCGCACGTCGCCGGGGTGCTCTCGCTGGAGGACGCGTGCCGCCTGGTCGAGGCACGGGCCCGGCTGATGCGGGAGATGCCCACCGGGGGAGCGATGGTCGCGGTCGAGGCGACCGAGGAGGAGGTCGAGTCGACCCTGCTCGGCATGGAGGACTTCGTGTCCGTCGCCGCGGTCAACGGCCCGAGGTCGGTGGTGCTCTCCGGCGACCGGGAAGCCGTGCTGGACATCGCCGACCAGTGGAAGGCCGAGGGCCGCCGCACCAGGAGGCTCCGCGTCAGCCACGCGTTCCACTCCCCGCACATGGACGGGATGCTCGACGAGTTCCGGTCGGTGGCCCGCGGCCTGGACTACCGCACACCGTCGCTGCCGATGGTGGCCGACGGCTCCGTGACCGATCCCGAGTACTGGGTGCGCCAGGTCCGCGGCACGGTTCGCTTCCACCACGGCCTCCTCCGCCTGCACGAGCTCGGCGCCCGGAAGTTCCTGGAGGTGGGCCCGGACGCCGTGCTCACCGCGATGAGCCAGGAAACCTTGCCGGACGGCGTGTTCATCGCCGCGCAGCGCCGCGACCGCCCGGAGGTCGAGACCGTGGTCTCCGCGCTCGGCACCGCGCACGTGCACGGCGTGGACGTCGACTGGCGGGCGGTGTTCCCGGGCGCCCGCCGCGTTGACCTGCCGACCTACGCCTTCCAGCACAAGCACTACTGGATGACCGCGCCACCGACGCCGGAGGAGAGGTTCTGGACCGCGGTGGAGGACGCGGACGCGCACTCCCTCGCTGATGTGCTCGGGGTCCCGGACGCGGCACAGCTCGCCTCGGTGCTCCCGCTCCTCGCCGGAGTGCGCGAGAAGGCCGACCGCTACACCGTCCGGTGGGTGTCGGTCCCGCGGACCGCTTCCCCGGTGCTCAGGGGGACCTGGGCGGTGGTGCCGTCCGAGGACGCCGAGTGGACATCGGAGATCGTGGCCGCGCTCCGCGATCACGGCGCCACGGTGGAGGTGACCGCGGAACCGTCCACTGTGGATGGTGTGGTGTCGTTGTGCGGTCCCGTCTCGACCACGGCTCCGCTGTGGTGCGTGACGCGCTCGGCCATGTCCGTGGCCCCCTCCGATCGCACCGGGGACCCGCGAGCTGCAGGCGTGTGGGGCAGGGGCCGGGTCCTCGCACTGGAGCTGCGGGAGGGTTGGGGCGGGCTCATCGACCTTCCCGAGCGCCTGGACCGCCGCGCCGCGACGCGACTGGTCCAAGCGCTCAACGGCACCGAGGACCAGGTGGCGGTCCGGCAGGCGGGACTGTTCGCCCGTCGCCTGGTCCGTTCCACCGCGACGCGGCAGCCGCGGACGGGCCGAACCCTGATCGTCGGCGATCACCCGGCCGTGGACGGCTGGCCCGACGCGGTCCGCACGGACGACGCGTCGGAGTTGGCCGCGCTGCTGGAGGAGCACGACCCGTCGTTGGTGATCCACGCGAGCGGCACCGCGGAGACGGCGTTGGCCGTGCATTCCCTGGCGGAGTGCGAGGTCATGCTGTTCACCTCGCTCGCGGGAGTGGTCGGCGCCGTGGGCCAGGGCGACCGCGCGGAGCTCGACGCGACCCTGGAGGCGATCGCTGATCTCCGGCGCGCGTCGGGGCGCCCCGTGACCACCGTGGCGTGGGGCCCGCTGACCACCGACCCGGAAGCGGAGACGCTGCGCGCGGTCGGCCTCCGCCCGATGACACCCGCGGAAGCCGGCGCCGCACTGCACACCGCGACCGGCTCGGTCCTGGTCGCCGACGTCGACTGGCAGCGGTTCGCCCCCGTGTTCACCATGACCCGCCCGGCGCCGTTGCTGGAATCACTCGTCGTCGGCGCGGTCGCCGAGGAGACCTCGGAAACCGACCGGGACGTGCTGCTGACGAAACTCGCCGAGCTCGATTCGGACGGCCGGTTCGAGCTGTTGCTGGACTTGACGCGCGGGCAGGCCGCGGCGGTGCTCGGCTATTCCTCGATCGGCGAGGTCGAGCCGGAGAAGGGATTCGTGGAGATGGGGTTCGGCTCGCTCGGGGCCGTGGAGTTCCGGGGGCGCATCAACGCCGCGACCGGGTTGAGCCTCGCCGCCACCGCCGCTTACGACTTCCCGACTCCGGTGGCGTTGGCCCGGCACCTGTCCTCGTTGCTTTCCGAGGCCGCCGCGGTGTCGTAGTCACGACGGCAAAGCACCGGGGCCGGTGCTCGAACACGAGCACCGGCCCCGGCGGGATTCACGCGGCGGTGGTCAGGCCTTGCCGATCTTGCGCAGGAACTGGTTCAGCCGCTCCGGCTCCGGGGTCTGAGGTTCCCACCGGGTGGCCGCCTCGTCCGGCTCCGGCAACACCTTCGGGAACAGCGAGCCGCCCATCGGCTCGCCGGGGGTCAGGCCCGGGTCCCACAGGATCGGCAGCACGGCGTCGTCGGGCTTGAACGTCACGCCGTCGCCGAGCCAGCGCGAGACGAACGCGCGGCGCCCGCGGTCCGGCCCGGTGCCGGTGGCTCCGTGCAGCGCACCCGGGTGGAACACCACCGCGTCGCCTGGTTCGAGATCCCAGCCGAGCACCTGCTCGTCGTTCCAGTCCAGCACGTCCTGGCGCGGCCGCTCGGCGGCCGGTGCCGCCCGCTCGTCGGTGCGGATGCGCTGCATCAGGCTCGAGCTGACCGGCGCGTCGGCCCGATCCCACAGGTGCGAGCCGCGCACCACGCGCAGCGCGGAGGAGTCCGGGCCGCACGGGTCGAGCGCGATCCACATCGCGCACACCTGCTCGCCCCGGATCGGGAAGGAGCTGGCGTCCTCGTGGAACGGGCTCGCGCCCTTGGTGCCCGCGGGCTTGGCGAAGATCTGGTCGTAGAACGCGGTCACCGTCGTCGAACCGAACAACTGCTGCGCGATTCGGGCCGCAGGTGACCGGAAAACGAACTCGTGAAACGTCGAATGCGTTTTCCACATAAACGCGTCACCGGTTCCGCGGCCCGCGGAGAAATCGGCCGTCGCCTGCGTCAGCAAGGACGGGTTGGCGAGGACGTGGTCGACGGCGTCGGACAGGCGCTCGACCCAGTCCTGGGAGAAGACGCCGGACACCCTGATGGCGCCGTCCCGCCGGTACGCGGCGACCTCGTCGTCGGTCAGGTCGCGCAACGGCTGTTCCGGTGTTACCAGGGGCATGCGGTCACCTCGTTCGGGAAAATGGTCGCTTCGCGGTCAAAATAACGACCGAGTGAATTGCGTTTCAACCCCTAGTGGAATGGTCTGCTAGGGGGCGGCTAGGGGTTGTAGGCGGGGAATGCGGCAATTTAGCTTTCGCATCGATGAGCACCTTCGAGCAGCCCCTGCGCTATCCGACCGGCACCGACGCGCGCCTCGGCGTGGACCCGGCGCTGGCCGGTCTGCGGGCGCGCTGCCCGCTGCCGCACATCCAGCTGCCCTACGGCCGCCAGGCCCGGCTGGTAACCCGCCACGCCGACGCCAAGGCGGTGCTCACCGACCGCCGCTTCAGCCGCGCGCGGCAGGTGCGGGACGCGCCGCGACTGATGGCCACCCCGCGCAACCCCCGCGTGATCACCAGCATCGACCCGCCGGAGCACAGCCGGGTGCGCGGCCTCGCCGCCAAGGCGTTCAGCCCCGCGCGAATCCGGCTGCTGCACGGCAGGGCCGAGCACACCGCGCGGGAGCTGGTCGACGACATGATCACCAAGGGGGCGCCCGCCGACCTGGTCGCCGACCTCGGGCGCCCGCTGCCACTGGCGATGATCTGCGGGATGCTCGGCGTCGAGCCCGCCGACCGCACAGCCTTCCGTGGCTGGACCGACGACATGCTGCTCACCGCGGAGGAGGACCGGCCGCGCGCCGAGCAGGCGATGGGTGCGCTGTACAAGCACATCGTCGGCCTGGTCGCGCAGCGGCGCGAGCGTGAGCGCGACGACCTGCTCAGCGACCTCGTGAATGCCTCGGACGACACCGGGCGGTTGTCCGACGAGGAGCTGAACCTGCTCGCGGTCAGCCTGCTCGCCGCCGGCTACGAGACGACCAGCACGATGATCGTCAACGCGGTGTACCTGCTGTTCACCCACCCCGAGCAGTTCGACCTGCTGCGCGCCGACCCCGGGTTGCTGCCGAGGGCCGTGGAGGAGTTCCTGCGCTACGCCGGGATCACCGGCGTCGACCAGGCGAGGATCGCCCTCGAGGACGTGGAGCTGCCCAGCGGGCCGATCCGGGCGGGCGAGGCGGTCGTGGTGTCGCTGGAGTCGGCCAACCGCGACGAGGACGTGTTCCCGCACGCCGACCGCCTGGACCTGACGCGGGAGCACAACCCGCACCTGTCGTTCTCGCACGGCCCGCACTTCTGCATCGGCGCCCAGCTGGCCAGGATGGAACTGACCATCGCGCTCGAAACCCTGCTGGCGCGAATGCCCGGGCTGCGCTGCGCGGTACCGGTCGAGGAGATCGAGTGGGTCTCCGGCTCGCTGGCCCGCCGCCCCGTCAGCCTGCCCGTCGCCTGGTAACCAAGGAGATCATCGTGGCCACTGCCTCCGGGCGGTCCGAAGTGGACGGACTGGGAGAGCTGGCGGGGGTCCGCCTGCCCTCGCTCACCGGGCTGCGCGTGCTGGCCGCGCTCGCGGTGTTCCTCTACCACATCGCCCACCAGAACATCTTCGCCGCGGAGAGCGCGAACGCGGTCTTCGGCGCGCTGTTCGACCGGGCGGGCGGGCCGGGGGTGTCGTTCTTCTTCCTGCTCAGCGGGTTCGTCCTGACCTGGTCCGCCCGGCCAGGCGCGCCGGTGCCCGCGACGTGGCGCCGCCGCATCGTCAAGATCTTCCCGAACCACGTGGTGACCTGGGCGCTGACGATCGTGGTCGTCCTCGCCCTCGGCCGCGCGGTGCCCCTGGTGCAGGCGATCCCCAACCTGTTCCTGCTCCAGTCGTGGGTACCGGACCCGACGGTCTTCTTCAGCGTCAACCGGCTGAGCTGGTCGCTGTCCTGCGAGCTGTTGTTCTACCTGGCGTTCCCGTTCCTGCTGCGCGGGCTGCTCCGGGTCCCCACCGCCCGGTTGTGGGGGGTGGCGATCGGCCTCATGGTCGCGGTGCTGTGCATGCCGTTCGCGGCGGGACTGCTCGGCGGGCCGACGATGCCCGTGGAGCCCGGGGAATCGGTCCCGGTGCTCTCGCTCTGGCTGGTCTACATCGCGCCACCGGTGCGACTGCTGGAGTTCGCGCTCGGCATGGTGATGGCCCGCATCGTCCTCAGTGGACGGTGGATCGGTCTCGGCTGGCGCCCGGCAGCGGGCCTGGTCGTTCTCGGGCTCGCGCTCGCGCAGGCGCTGCCCTGGCTGCACGCCCAGGTGGCCGCGACCGTCGTGCCGCTGGCGCTGGTGCTCCCGGCGGTCGCGCTGCTGGACGTGCGCGGCGCCCGCTCCGTGGTCGGTGGCCGGGCGATGGTCTACTTCGGCGACATCTCCTTCGCCTTCTACCTTCTGGGCGGGCAGATCACGTTCTACCTGCTGATGGCGTTCGGCAAGGGCCACGACGTGCTGAGCGGGCTCGGGGTGGTGCTGGTGTGCGTCACCACGACGGCGGTGCTGGCCGCGGTGCTGCATCGGTACGTGGAGATGCCCGCGATGCGCAGGTGGTCCCGGAGCCGCCGGTTGTGACGCGCGGCGACGGTCGCGGCGACACATACGGGCAGCTCGGCGTCGGTGCGACCACCGTCCCGACGAGATCAGTACGCTGGCGGGGTGGACTTCCTCGAACTGGCAAGCGGACAGTCGATCCACCTGCCCACGGTCGATCGTGACGGCGTGACCGAGGATTCCGCTGTCTTCAAGGGCGAGGTAGACCGCTGATCACCAGCGTATGCGTTCAGCCAGTGAAGGTGTCCGCAGGGGTGAGCACTCCTTCCCATATAGACACGTCGAACCGGGAGCACCGGATCGACATGCTCGGAGGCGGTCTTGGCACGGATTCTGGTGACGTCGCTGCCCTTCGCCGGGCACGTCGGCGCGATCGCCCCGCTGGCCCACGAGCTGGCCGGGCGCGGCCACGAGGTGGTCACCCACACGGGCGCCAAGTACCGGGAGCGCTTCCCGGGGGAGTGGCTGCCGTGGACTGAGGCGACCGACTTCGACGACGCGGACCTGGCCGCGACCTTCCCCTCGGTCGGGAACGGGAAGGGGGCGCGCGGCGGCTTCGAGAACAGCAAGCACGTGTTGTTCGGCACCGGCGCCGGACAGGCCAGGGACATCGTCGCCGCGGCGCGCCGCAGACCGTTCGACCTCATCGTGGGGGACCACCTGGCGTTCGGGACCGCCCTCGCCGGGGAGCTGCTCGGCATCCCGTGGGCGACCGTCGCCGTGACGCCGCTGTCCTACTCCAGCGGCGACCTGCCCCCGCCCGGCATGCCCCTCTCGCCCGCGCGCGGTGCCGCCGGTAGGGTCCGCGACGCCGTGCTCCGCCCCGTCGCGCGCGCCGCCTACCGCCGCCTCGCCGACCCGATGATCAACCGCATGCGCGCGGCGGTGGGGCTCGGCCCGACGCTCGTCGGCGGCGGCCTTGAGGGCTTCTATTCGCCGCACCTCGTTGTGGCGCAAGGAGTTCCCGGGTTGGACTACACTCGCAGCGATCTTCCTCCGCACGTGCACTTCGTGGGCCGTCTGGCTTCCCCGGGTTCTGGCGGAGAGCTTCCGCCGGAGGTGACGTCCTCGAAGGTGCCCGTCGTGCACGTCACGCAGGGCACCTTGGACGTCGATCCCGCCGATCTGCTCAAACCCGCGATCGCGGGGCTCGCGGACAAGCCCGTGTTCGTCGTGTGCACGTCTCCCTCCACGCTGGGTCCTTTGCCCCCCAACGTGATCGCGTCACCTTTCCTGCCGCATTCCGAGCTGCTGCCGTTCGTCGACGTTATGGTGACCAATGGCGGTTGGGGCGGAGTTCTGGCAGCCGTGTCCTCGGGCGTGCCATTGGTGGTGGCCGGTGGCTCCCTGGACAAGCCCGAGGTCGCGCGGCGGGTCGCGTGGTCCGGGGCGGGCGTGAACCTCCGAACCGGTCGGCCGAGCGCGCGGGCGGTGAGTCAGGCCGTGACGTCTGTGTTGGCGGACAAGGGGTTTCGGGCTCGGGCGGGGGAGTTGGGAAGTCTCTTGTCGGCCGCTGGTGGGGTGCAGCGGGCTGGTGTGCTGGTGGAGTCGCTTCTCGGTACCAGCGTGGGGTCGGCTTGACCTGGGGGCCCCTTGCGCGTGCCCTTGGGCCTCTCGGGGGCACGGGATGAAACCCCGGCCCTCGCGATGAGCGTATGGCACGCGCACCCCAGGTAAAGCCTCGATTCCGTTGTGCCCCTTGCGTTTCGCTGGTTGTGGAGATTGGTATCGCCCGGTTGGGGGACCCTACCCGAATGCCGATTTCGGTGACGCGCCGGAACCGTTGGCGGGTAGGGATTCACTCGCTGGTACTTGGATGTCGATCTTGCCCCCTGAGGCAATGGAGGTATCCACGGAGAGGAGGTGTGATCATGTTGGATACCAAGGCAATCAAGGATCTACTCGCCGCGCAGCTGGCGGCCAACGACTCCTACCAACTCCCCGAGAACGACCACCTGGAGTTCCTGCTGGAGTTGGAGACGATCAGCAGGCTCCTGACCGCTGTGAAGACCGACGCCGACACCCAGGCTGATGAGCGTGTCCTGCACGCCACCTACGGCTGTAGGGATCTCGCGATCCTGTTGCGGGACAAGCTGAAGATCCATCCCAGTGAGGCGAAGCGGCGCACGCGGTTGGTACGCGAGTTGCCGAATCTCCCGCACACCCGCGACGCGATGTATGCGGGTGCGATCAGTGGCGAGCATGCGTTGGTGATCTCGGATGCGATCAAGCGTCTGCCGTCGGAGTATGTGGAGGACGCGGATCGGGTGTTGGCGGATGTGGCGCCGACGTTGGACCCGCAGTTCCTGATGCGCGCCGGAAAATATGTGCGGACCGTGGTCGACCCGGACGGTGTCTACCGGGATGAGCAGGACGCGATTGCGCGGCGGGCGGCGCGGATGTTCCGGGACAAGGACGGGAGCCTGCGTTTCAGTGCCATGGTGGGTCCGCTCGATGGCGAGAAGATTTTCAACTTCTTGTTGGCGTTGTCCAAGCCCAGGAGTGTGGACGGGGAGAAAGACCCCCGGACCTTCGAGCAGCGGTTGGCTGATGCCTTCGTCAAGGCGATGACGATCGCGATGACCGCCCGCGACCTCCCCGGGCTGCCCCGTTCGCTGGTGGTGGTGACGATGGACGCGGACAACCTGGCGGACAAGACCGGGTGCGCCCGGACCGACACCGGACAGCCGGTGTCCCCCGGCCTGGCCCAGCACACGGCCTGCGACGCCGACATCGCCCACATCGTCCTCGGCGAAGAGGGCAAACCCCTCGCCTACGGACGCACACGACGACTCGCCTCACCGGCTCAGCGGAGGGCGTTGGCGGTGCGGGACAAGGGATGCGCCTTCCCCGGCTGCGATCGGCCCCCGGCATGGACGGAAGCTCATCATGTGGTGCACTGGATCGACGGCGGGCCGACCGACCTGAACAACCTCGTCCTGCTCTGTGTGCATCACCATCACGTGATGCACGAACAGGATTGGGTGATCGTTTTCGAGCAGGGGATACCGAGCTTCATCCCGCCGAAGTGGATCGATCCTGACCAGGTGCCGTTACGGAACTTCAGGGTGGATTGCCCATTGAAGCTGTGACGCTGGAAGGCAAGGGGCGCAACGGATCGGAGGCTTTGCCTGGGGTGCGCGTGCCATACGCTCGCGCGCGAGGGCCGGGTTCCCTCCCGTGCCCGTCCGGCAGGCCCTCGGCACGCGCTAGGGGCCCCAGGTCAAGCCGACCCGGCGCAGGAACCGGGCGATCACTTGCCGTTCGCGGAACGCAGCGTGCGCATCGCGTCGGCCAGGCCGATCGCGGTGTCGGGGCCCAGGGGGGCGAGCACGCGGCGGCGCAGGATCTCGGCGCACGCGACGCGGGCCTTGTTGGCGATCTCGGTGCCGTGGTCGGTGAGCGCCGCGTAGATCACGCGGCGGTCCGTGTCGCACGGTTCTCTTCGGATCAGGTCGGCGGCCACCATGCGGTCGGCGACCTTGGTGAAGCCACCGCTGGTCAGCGCGGCCTCGTGGGCGAGGCGGGTCATCGGCATCCGCTGCTCCGGGGAACGCACCAGGCGCAACAGGATGTCGAACGGGGCGGGGGCAAGGCCGAACCGCTCGGCGATCTCGTCCATCAGGCCCTGGTGCGTCGCCAGGTAGCCCTCGATGACCAGACCCCACAGCGTGACGATCTCGTCGTCATCGTCGAGCGGGGAGTTGAGCGTCTGCGGCTTCGTCATGCCGACAGCCTAGCCGCCAGGTCTCTTCTGCGGAGACCTCTTGCGTGGAAGAGATATCGGGACTAGCGTCTGCGGCAGCCCTTCGAGGAGGAACCATGTCGATCAGCACCAGCGGTCTGCACCACGTGACGGCCATCGGCGGCGACCCCAACCGCAACGTGGACTTCTACCTGCGCACGCTGGGGTTGCGCCTGGTGAAGACGACGGTGAACTTCGACGACAACGGCACCTACCACCTCTACTACGGCGACTCCTCGGGCAAGCCGGGCACGCTGATGACCTTCTTCCCCTGGCCGGAGGCGCCGCAGGGGCGCATCGGCACCGGGCAGGCCAGCACCACCGCCTTCTCCGTGCCGGAATCCTCGATCGGCTGGTGGAGACAGCACCTGGAAGACACAGGGGTCGAGGTCAGCAGAGTGCGCAACAGCGACAACGAGGACACCCTGAACTTCCGCGATCCCGACGGCCTGGCGCTGTCGCTGGTGGCGCACCCGCAGGGCGATCCGCGCGACCCGTGGGACACCGCGCTGGTGCCCGCCCAGCACGCGATCCGCGGCCTGCACTCGGTGACGCTCTCGGTGACGCGGGAGGACGAGACGGCCGCGATGCTGACCGACGACCTGGGTCTGCGCTTCCTGCACCAGGACGGCGACCGCCTGCGGTTCGAAGCCGGAGACGGTGGCGCGGGAGCGCTGGTGGACGTGCTGGTGACGCCGAAGGCGCCGCGCGGGCTGACGGCCGCCGGGACGGTGCACCACGTGGCGTGGCGAGTGCCGGACGAGCAGACGCAGGTGTCGTGGCGCGAAGAACTGGTCGACAAGGGCGTGAACGTCACCTCGATCATGGACCGCCAGTACTTCCGCTCCATCTACTTCCGCGAGCCCGGCGGCACCCTCCTGGAGGTCGCGACCGACACCGGCGGCTTCGACATCGACGAGCCGCTGCTGGAGCTGGGCCGCGCGCTGAAGCTGCCGCCGTGGCTGGAGCCCAAGCGCGAGCAGATCGAGGCCATGCTGCCGGTGCTGGACCTGCCCAAGGAGAACAACCCCGAGGTTGTTGCGTGACCCAGCTTGAACACCGCTTCAACGACGGGAACCCCGAGCTGCCCGTGCTGCTGCTGTTGCACGGCACGGGAGGCGGCCCGGACGACCTGCTGGGCCTCGTCGAGCACCTGAGCCCGGGGTCGGCGACCCTCGCGCCCGCCGGGCCTGTGTCGGAGAACGGGATGGCGCGCTGGTTTCGCAGGCTGGCCGAGGGAGTGTTCGACTTCGAGGATGTGGTCACTCGCGCACACCAGCTGGCCAACTTCGTCGTGGGTGCGCGCGAGCGGTACGGCTTGGCGGGGCGGCGAATCGTCGCGGTCGGTTTTTCCAACGGCGCCAACATCGCCGCGGCGGTGGCGTTGTTGCGGCCGGACGCGGTGCGCGAGGCCGTGTTGTTCGCGGGAATGGCGCCGCTGCCCGATCCGCCGCGACTGGACCTCACCGGGAGCCGCGTGTTCCTCGCCAATGGACGGCGCGACCCCATGGCGCCGCTGGACTCGGCCGATCGGCTGGCCGAATTGCTGGCCGAGCGCGGGGTGGCGGTCACCCGGAGCCTGCACCCGGGCGGTCACCAGATCACCGCAGACGGCCTGACGGCTGCCCGCGACTGGCTCTGATCTGCCCGTTCGGGCCCGACCGGGCATCGCACCGGGAATGCGCATTCCACGGACCTCGGCGGCGATGTGGGTTCGGGCACCGCCGCGGTGCCCGGTGACCGGATCTCGCGGGGGCCGTGCCCGGTTCGAGTCCGGGTGCGGAATACTCGCGCTTTGTCCGACATTGATCCAGGACAAATGTCACGGCGTTTGGTCAGCGGGCTTGCCGGAGGGCACTGTGATTGAGGTGAGTGCCTTTTCGTCCTCCTTCTTTTTTCACAAGTCTTGACTCCGGGTGCGCGATGTGCTCGCGGTCGCGGTGATCCGCGTCACGCTCGTTCGGGGGTAGTCCCGAGTTGTGCCGGAGGCCGCGCCGCCCGAGGCCCGGTCAGCTGCCGTGATCGGCCGCCGGGTCGGCACGCTGCGGCGTCGCTGCTCCGCTTGGGGCGCCCCGTGTCCGTCGAATGATGGACGTCAACTCATCGGCCCTCATCAGAATTCGTTAATCATCGCTGTTCTTTAAGGTTTCCGGATCTGTCGACATCTTGCCCCCTGGCGCGAATCCACCAGCGAAAACCGTGATCCAGACCCTTCTTCGAGCGGGTTCGGTAGGGTTTGCGGCAAATGTCATTCTCTTCATGTCGGCCGCCGGAAGGCACGGCCGAGGGGGAACGACTGGGTAGTCTCTGGTGGTGGTAGCGCTCTCACCGCGATGGGGGCAGCCGTGGCGGAAGGGAGCTGGCCCGCGTGGTGGACGACGGCAGGCGTGACGGCGGGCGGCGGACCGGCCCCGTGCGCTTCGTCGGTCGTTCCGCCGAGGTCGCCACGCTGACCGCTCGTGCCCGATCGGCACTGTCCGGGCGATCGTCCGCGGTGCTGCTGCGCGGGCCCGCCGGGATCGGCAAGACCCGCCTCCTCGACGACCTGCTGCCCGGTCTCGCGCTGGAGCACCACGCGACCGTCCTGCGCGTGGACTGCCGCGAGGTGAACAGCAGCGTCGGCTACGGCGCGGTCCGGGCGTTGTTCTCCACCCTCGGCATCACCGGCGAGGACGACCCCCGGCTGAGCGCGAGTGCCCGGTGGGCACTGCCCGCGCTGCTCGCCGACGAAGACGGGACGGCGGTGGAGAACCTCGGCGGGACTCCGTCCTACCGCGTGCTGCACGGGCTGTACTGGCTGGTGGTCAACCTCGCGGCGGAGGCGCCGCTGGTGCTGGTGCTCGATGACGCCCACTGGTGCGACGAGCGGTCCATGCACTGGCTGGACTTCCTGCTGCGCCGGGCGGACGGCCTGCCCCTGCTCGTGGTTCTCGCGCACCGGACCGAGACGAGGGGACCGGGCACTGCCGGACTGGGCGCGCTGCTCACGCACGCGCGGTGCACGTCGATGGATCTGGGGCCGCTGCGGACCGACGAGATCGCCACCCTGGCGGTGGACGCCCTCGGCGGGACCCCGACGCCTGCCTTCCTCCGTGCCTGCGTGGAGGTCTCCGGCGGTAATCCATTGCTCACCGCTCGGCTGCTCGGCGAGCTGCGCCGCGATGGTGCTTTCCCCGACGACGCCGCCGTGGCCAGGGTGGAGGTCGTCGGCCGCGACGTGCTGGCGTCCTCGGTGCTGCTGCGCCTGGCCGGGCTGCCGGAGCACGCCCGCGCGGTGGCCAGGGCGGTCGCGGTGCTCGGCGGGGCGGTGCCCGATGGCGGGGCCGACCTGGTCAGCATGCTGGCGGGCGTGCAGGCGCGACTCGTGACGATGTCCGCGGAAGCCTTGCGGCGCAACGAGGTTCTGCACCCGGACGAGCTGGACTTCGTGCACGACGAGGTGCGCTCGGCGGTGCTCGGCGCGACTCCGGCCGAGGAGGTCACCCGGCTCCGCGTGCGCGCCGCGCGGCTGCTCAACGACGCCGGGCGGCCCGCGGAGGAGGTCGCCAACCAGCTGATGCTGCTGGCGGACCTGCCGGAGCGGTGGATGCTCGGTGTGCTCACCGACGCCGCTGGGCACGCCGAGCAGCGGGGCGCTCCGGACGCCGCCGTGAGCTACCTGAACCGCGTGCTGCACCACACCGAGCAGGTCCCGGTCCGCGTCCAGCTCGCGCGCTGCCTGGCGCACACCGATCCCGCGGGCGCGCTGGAGCAGCTCGGCCGCGTGCTGAGCCTGAGCATGGACGTGCGGCAGCGGGCGGAGGTGGCCGTGCAGTACGGCCTCACCGCGCTCGCCACGCAGCGGGCGCCGGAGGCGACCAAGGTGCTCGGCGACACCCTCGCGGAGCTGACCGCGACGATCGGGCCCACGCCCGGCCCGACCGACCGCGATCTGCGCACCAGGCTGTGGTCGGCGCTGCTGTTCATCGGCTCGGACGAGAAGTCCACGATGCCCGTGCTGCGCGAGCTGGCCCGGCGGATGCCCCTGCCGGACGGCGACACGCCCGCGGAGCGCGAGGTGCTGGCGATGGCCTCCTCGCTGGCGGCGGTGGAGTGCAAACCGGTGGAGCACGCGGTGAACCTGGCGCGGCGGGCTCTGCGCGGCCCCGCGGGGGGAATGCCGCGCTGGGCGGTGCTCAACGCCGCGTTCACGCTTCAGTTGGCGGACAAGACCGACGAGGCGCTGGCGGCGTTCGACTCGGTGCTGGAGAACAGCCGCGAGCACGCCAACCTGTGGTCCTACTGCATGACCCTGGCCACGCGCGCCATGCTCCACCACAGCATCGGCGAGCTGTCGGAGTTCACGGCCGACATGCACACCGCGCTGGCGGTGTTCGAGCAGGAGCCGTGGGACACCGCGGGCACGGTGCCCTGGGTCGGGCTCGCCGTCTCGCACCTGGAGCGGGCGGAGCTCGACGAGGCCGAGGCCGCGCTGGCGCGGGCGCGCCCGGACCGGATCGACGACCTGATCTGGGAGGGGCCGCACTACCTGATGGCGGGCGCGAAGCTGCGCTGGCGGCGCGGGGACCTCGACGGCGCGCTGGAGAACCTCCTGCGCTGCGGCGCGGTCCTGGAGGACTCGGGCATCACCAACCCGCTGTTCACGAGGTGGTGGGTCGACGTCGCGTGCATCCGCGCGGAGCAGGGGCAGCAGCGCCAGGCCCGCGAGGTCGTCGAGCGCGCGCAGGACCTGGCCCAGCAGTGGGGAACCCTGCGCGGTGTCGGGCTGGGCCTGCTCGCGGAGGGCGTGCTCGCCGAGCCGCGGCGCGCGGTGCGGGTGCTGGCCGAGGCGGTCGACGTGCTCTCGGCGACCCCGGCCCGGCTCGACCTGGCGAACGCGCTGTGCAGGCTGGGGCAGGCGGCGCTGTGGGCCGATGACGCGAAGGGCGCGCGGGAGCACCTGCGCGGCGCGCTCGACCTGGCCACCCGGTGCGGGTCGCAGGTGCTGGCCAACGAGGCGGGCAGGCTGCTGGTGCTCGCGGGCGGGCGGCTGCGCAAGGAGATCCGCTCGCCGATCGACGGGCTGACCGGCAGCGAGCGGCGGGTCGCGGTGATGGCCGCGGACGGCAACAGCAACCGGGAGATCGCGGAGTCCCTGTTCGTCACCGTCCGCACCGTCGAGGTGCACCTGACCAACGTCTACCGCAAGCTCGGGCTCAGCCGCCGGGCGGAACTGCCCGGTGCGCTCGCCCGCACCCCGGCGCCGGAGAAGGGTTCGGCGTGAGGGCGGTGGCGGAGCGCGGGACGCGGCGCCGCGGCTGGCGCGACGAGGACGAGCTGGACCTGCTGGTCGACCGCGGTGCCGAACTGGACCTGCTGAGCCGTTCGGTCACCGGCCTCTCGCTCGGCCGCTCCGCGCTCGTGGTGATCGAGAACCGGCCCGGCGCCGGGCGGACGGCGTTGGTGCGCAGGACGATCGCGCTCGCCGAGGCCGCGGGCATCCGGGTCTGCCCGGCCCGCGGCTCGCGCACCGAGTCGGAGCTGCGCTACGGCCTGGTCTCCCAGCTGCTGTCCGCGTTCCCGGCCGATGACTGTCCAGTGTGGACGGACGCGCGGTGGGCGGAGTCCGAGCGCGAGTCGGAGGTGCTGCCCGCGCTGTGCCGGGAGTTCCTCGGCCTGGCGCGGCGGGAACCGCTGCTCGTGGTCGTCGACGACGCGCACTGGGCCGACCCGTGGTCCGCGCGGTGGCTGCGCGCGCTGGCCCGCAGGCTGCGCGAGGTGCCGCTGCTGCTGGTGGTCGCGGGCAACGACGGCTGCCGCCCGATCGGCCTGCCCGCCATCGCCGAACTGGCCGCGCCGCGGTCGGGCTCGGTGGCCGCGCACCTGCTGCGCCCGGGACCGCTGAGCCCGGCCGGGGTGAACATGCTGCTGGCCACCGCCTGCCCCGGGCCGCTGGACGAGGACTTCAGCCGCGCGCTGCTGCGGGCGACCAGCGGGCAGGTGTGGCTGGTGCGCGCGGTGTTGCGGCAGTTCGCCCGCACCGGGCTGGCACCGGTCATGGAGCACCTCGGCGAGCTGCACGGGACGGTCGCGACCGAGCTGGGCGATCGGGTGGCGCGGCTGACCGCGGTGCTGCCGGAGGAGCTGGTCGGACTGCTGCGCGCGCTCGCGGTGTGCGGGTCGCGGCTGGACTTCCGGCTGGTGTGCTCGTTGGCCGGGCTGCGCACGATGCCGGAGTCGGAGGCGCTGGCCCGGCTGGAGGGCGTCGGGCTGGTGCGGCCCGGGGACGAGCCCGAGCTCTCCGATCCGGTCACCGCGTCCCGGGTGCTGTCCGGGATGCCGGAGCGGGAGCGGGCGGAGCTGCACGCCGCGGCGGCGGAACTGGGGCACCGCTCGGCGATCCCGGACCGCGACGTCGCGGGCATGCTGCTGGCCGCGTCGCCGATCGGTCGGCCGTGGGCGGCGGAGCTGCTCAGCCGCGCGGCGGCGCGGGACCGCAACGGCAAGCGGCCCGCCGAGGCGAGCCGGTTCCTCCAGCGCGCGTTGAAGGAACCGTTGAGCGAGCCCGCGCGGGCGCGGCTGATGATCGAGCTGGCCACCGCGGAGCTGGGGCCGCGACACACCGCCGGTACCCGGCTGCTGGGCGAGGTGATCAGCGGCCCGGGCGGCGCCGAGGTGGCCGAGTACCGGCTCGCGGCGGCGGATCTGCTGCTGGCGGGCGGGGAAGTCGAGGTGGTGCGGCGGCACCTCGTGGGCGCGCTGCGCCGGGACACCCGGCCGTACGACCGCGCGCTGACGGCGCTGTACTGGCTCTCCGACATCGCCGGGAGCGTCGAGGACGAGCCGTTCGCGCCGGGCCGTCTCGCGCCCGCGGGTGCCGAGAACGTCCGTGCGACAAGCGATTCCGCGCAGGCCGGGGTGCTGGCCTGGCGGGAGGCGATGAACGGCCGGGACCTGGAGCGGGTGCGGGCGTCGGCGCGGGCGGCGCTGCGGCCCGCCGCCGGTGGTGGAGCGCTGATCTGCCCGAGGATGGCCGCCGCGCGGGCGCTGGGGCTCACCCACGACTGGGCGGAAGGGCTCGCCGGGCTGGACCAGGTGCTGATCGAGGCGCGGCGGGTCGGCGTGGACATGGTGCTGGCGGCGGTGCTGCTGCTGCGCGCGGGGCTGTGCCTGGGCATGGGGCGGATCAAGGACGCCGAGCGCGATCTCGCGGAAACGTTGCGGCAGTTGCCTTTGCGCGAGTGGCGCCCGCTCGCCGCGCCCTCCGTGGTATCCGTGCAGGCGGTGCTGCACCTGGAGCACGGCGATCCGGAGGCGGCGGGCCGGGTGCTCGCCGAGTTCGCCTCGGCGCTGCCGCCCGGCGCCACCGAGGGCATGTCGTGGTGCCATTTCCTGTTCGCCCGCGCCAGGTTCCAGCTCTCGGTCGGTGAGCCGACGGCGGCCGTCGCGGACCTGCTGGAGTGCGGGCGGCGGCTGCTGCACCACCGCGTCGGCAACCCGGCGGTGATCCCGTGGCGCTCCACCGCCGCGCTCGCCCTGCACGCGGTCGGCGAGCAGGAGGAGGCGGAGCGACTGCTGGCCGAGGAGCGCGCGCACGCCAGGACGTGGGGCGAACCGAAGTTGCTCGGCAGCACGCTGCTGGCCTCCGCGCACGTGCTCGCCGAATCCGCGCCGGAGGAGGCCGCGGCGCTGGTGGCGGAGGCGAGCGGGCAGCTGGGCACGACGGTCGACGACCTGCCTGGGGGCCGACCCGTGCTGAGCGCGTTGAGCGAGCTGGAGCGGCGGGTCGCGGAGCTGGTGGCGCGGGGGCGCTCCACTTCCGAGATCGCCGTGGAACTGGCGGTGAGCAGGCGCGGCGTCGAGCTGAACCTGAACCGGGTCTATCACAAGCTCGGCCTGTCCGGCCGGGGTGAGCTGGTGGCCGCGTTCGGCCACCGGGGCAGGGGGGAGTAGCCGCCGTGTTGCTGGAGCGGGAGACCGAGCTGAGCGTGGTCGCCGGGGCGCTGCGCAGGGCCGGGGCGGGCAACGGCTCGCTGCTGGTGATCACCGGTCCGCTCGGCAACGGCAAGACCGAGCTGACGCACGCGGTGGCCGAACTCGCCGGGGCCCGCGGCGCCGCGCCCGCAGCCAAGGTCGTGCAGGCCAGCGGAGCCTTGCTGGAGCAGGACTTCGCCTTCGGCGTGGTGCGGCAGCTGTTCGAGCCCGCGCTGGCCGCCGCGCCCGCCGAGACCCGGCAGCGCTGGCTCGGCCACGCGGCCGGGTTCGCCCGGCTGGCCTTCGCCGACGACAGCCCGCCCACCGAGGGCCGCACCCCCGCCGCGGTCGCGCAGGCGGTGTTGCAAGGGCTACAAGCGTTGGCCGCCAACATGAGTGCGGACCAGCCGCTGCTGATCGTGGTCGACGACCTCCAGTGGGTGGACGCGCCGTCGCTGCGCTGGTTCGGCTACCTGGTCAAGCGGCTGGACCGGCTGGCGGTGACCGTCGTGGTCAGCGTCCGCGAGGGCGACCCGCGCTCGGAGCAGCCGCTGATCGCCGAGATCACCGGCTCCGCCACCCGCACGCTGCGGCCAAGGCCGTTGAGCCCGGCGGCCACCGGTGAGCTGGTCCGCGAGCAGTTCGGCGAGCCCGGCGAGGAGGAGTTCGTCGCCGCGGTGCACGAGATCGCGGGCGGCAACCCGATGTTCCTGATGTCGATCCTGCTGAACATGCAGGTCGGCAGGCGGCGCCCGGTCGCGGGGGAGATCGAGAACGCCCGGATGCTCGGCCCGTCGATGTTCCGCGACCGCCTGGTGGCGTGCCTGCGGTCGCAGCCGAAGCCGATCCGGCAGTTCGCCAACGCGATGGCGCTGCTCGGCGAGCACGCGGAGCTGGAGCTGATCGGGCGGCTGGCGCGGCTGGACGCGGTCGGCTGCACCGAGGCGGTGCGGGTGTTGGACCGGCTCGGGCTGCTGGCCGAGGGGCCGGTGCCGCGCTACATCCACCTCACCGTGCAGGACGCGGTCGAGGAGTCGATGACCGTCGAGGAACGCGCGCGCGTGCACATCAGCGCCGCGAAGTTGTTGCACGGCTGCGGTTATCCGGCGGAGCAGGTCGCGGCGCACCTGCTCGCGGTGACGGCGCCGCAGGACAGCTGGGCGATCGAGGTGCTGCGTTCGGCGGCGCACACGGCGTTGCGCCGCGGTGCCCCCGAGGTCGCGGCCCGCTACCTGCGCCGGGCCCTGGTGGACTCCTCGTCGGACGGCGAGGACCGCGCGATGCTTCTTGTCGATCTAGCGACCGCGGAGCGCGGTTTCGACCCGCCCGCCTCGGTTCGGCACATCTCCCAGGCGGTTCCGCTGCTGACCACCGCGAAGGACCGCGCCGCGGCGGTGGTGCGGATCGCGCCCTCGGTGCTCAACGCCGCGCCCCTGCCGGTGGGCGATCTCGTCCGCCAGGTCGCGGCCGAGCTGGGGGATCCGGACCGCCTCAACGGCCAGGAACGGGAACTGGCCCTGCGACTGGAAGCCCGGCTGCGCTACACCGGGCAGGAAGATCCGGCGCAGCTGGCCGAGGCGGTGGACCGGCTGCTGGCGATGGGGCCCGCCCCCGGGACGAGCACCGGTTCGGAGCGCGAGCTGCTGGCGGTGCTGCTCTACGCCGCGATGATGAGCCAGAAACTGCCAGCGCCGGAGATCGTCAAGCGCGCCAACCGGGTGCTGGAGCGCGAACCCGCGACCGCCTCGCACGTGCACACCGCGTTGCCGTTGCTGGTCAGCACGCTCGCCGCGGCCGACTCCGTGAAGATCGTCTCCTCGTGGCTGGACATCGCGCTGGAGCAGGCGCAGCGGCAGCAGGCGACGGTCGGCAGCACGTGGATCTACGCCGAACAGGCGCTGGTGCTGTTGTGCTCCGGCAACATCGGCAAGGCGAGGGCGCGCGGCATCGAGGCGCTGGAGCTGGTCGACGCGGAGTGGGTGGAGGCGACGACGCTCGCGTCCTCGGCCCTGACCACGATCGCCATGGACGCCAACGACGCCGAGCTCGCGCGGTGGTTGCTCGACCGCAACGGGGAGCGCTCGGGGCGCACCCAGTACGGCGTCGCGCACCACGCGATGCACCAGCTGTTGTCCGGGTTGGTGCTGGCCGTCGACGGTGAACCGAACGTGGCGCTGGAGTACCTGCACGACGCGGGTCAGTGGCTGGAGCGGGCGGGTTGGCACAACCCGGCGGTCTACCCGTGGCGCGGCTGGGCGGCGGCGGTGCACCGGCAGGCGGGCGATCACGTCGCGTCCGCCGAACTGGTCGAGGAGGAGACCGCGAGGGCGCTGGCCTGGGGTGCCCCGGCGGCGGCTGGACGCGCGCTGCGCGGGCAGGCCGCGCTGCACCGGGGAGCCCGTGCGATCGAGCTGCTGGGCGACGCCGTCGATCTGCTGCGCACCTCCTGTGATCGGCTGGAGTTGGCGAAAGCGTTGGCGCAGTTGGGTTCCCGGTTCCAGGAGCGCGGTGACGCCTCGGCCGCCGACGGGCTGTTGCGGGAGAGCAGGGCATTGGCGCTGGCCTGCGAGGCCGGGCCGCTGGTGGAGCTGGCCGCGCCCGAGTCGCCCTCGGTGCCCGTCGCGGTCGGCGGAGCGCAGCAGGCGGCGCTGACCAAGACCGAGCTGCGGGTGGCGGGCATGGCCGCGGCCGGTGGCACCAACCAGGAGATCGCCGACGTGCTCGGCGTCAGCCTGCGCGCGGTGGAGAAACACCTGACCAACTCCTACCGCAAGCTCGCGGTCCCCGGCCGGGCCGGGCTCGCCGCCGCGCTCGGGAAGCGCCAGTAGCACCGCAGTGCTTGTCCTGGCTTGTCCTGTAAGTGGTTGAGCTGAGCGTTCCGCCCGGAGGTTGGGGTGTCTTCAAGTACCCCCAACCCCCCTCTCGATCATCGTTAACCACCCCCAACCCCGACACGGCCCCAGGGTTTGTCGTCGTTGAAGACCGCTGGGACGGGGGTTGGGGGTACTTGAAGAACGGCGTACCCGAGGACGTGCCGGACACGGCCTGGTTCACCCGGAAACCGCTGCCGCCCTTGGGGTTGGTGGCGGTTTTCGGTGTTCGGGGGGCGGGGTCGGTGGTACTTGAAGACGCCCCGACCGGCCCGGGCGGGCGTTGCGGCGGCGGGTCGGCGCGCTGGTGGAGGGGAGATCAGCCCCTGGGAGGATGTCCGGATGCCCGCGCGGGCGCCCCGCTGACGTGAAGGCGATTCGACTTCCCTTATGGGCATGCGGTGACGCTCACCCGGTACTCATGCGCACTTCACCGGGAATTGTCATTGGGGATCATCCCGAAGAACTACACCGGCTGGGTCGAGGGGGGTACAACCGCATCCCCCTTGATCGGCCACGCGGATGATCAAATCTGTGGAATATGACTATGACCTGGGATAATAGCTTCTTGACGTGATCTTCACGTGGGGCGGGTGACCGTACCGAACCACCGGCGGCCACCCGGTGCACCGAACCGTCGGGGCGGTCCGACCACAGTGTTAGTGGTTGGTCCGTATGCCAGTTGAAGCCGTTCGAGTGAATACATAGCCTTCATTTGTGACCGACGGCGCGCAAGCCGTTCACGGCACGGGCCGAAGGCCTATCTGTTTCTGGGGATCAGTGGGGTGGTTCTGATGACTGTCATGGCAAGGGAGATCGCCGGAGAAGGCGTGGCACGAGTCCCCGCCGAGCTGCCCAAGCGCTGGTCGCCCGCGCCGCTGTCGCGCCAGGTCGACCTCTACAAACCGCTTTTCGAGCGGTCCGGGATGTGCATGGCCAACCTCGATCCGGAATTGCGGGTCAGGGACGCCAACGCCGATTTCTTCCGGCAGTTCGGCAGGCGCTCGGCCACCGTGCACGGCCGCCGCTTCCAGGACTTCCTGCACCCCAGCGTCGAGGCCAACCTGCGCCGCCAGCTCTCCCGGCTGGTCGACGGGCAGCGGACCAGCTTCGGCGACCGGATGGTGGCGATGCGCCCGGACGGCAGCGTCTTCGCCGGTGAGCTGACCGGGATCGCCGCGCACGCCCCGGACGGGCGGGTCGGCGCGGTGGTCGTGGTGATCCGCCCGGAGGCCGAGGACCGGCAGGAGGCGCGGCCCGCGCCGGACCAGGCCAAGATCCTCACCGACCTCGACGCCAGAATCCTGGAGGGTGTGGCGGCGGGCGTGTCCGCGGTGGAGATGGCCTCGCGGCTCTACCTCAGCAGGCAGGGCGTGGAATACCACGTCAGCACGATGTTCCGGAAGCTCGGCGTCTCGAACCGGCCGGCTCTGGTCTCCAAGGCGTACTCCCTGGGAATTCTGAGTGTCGGTTGCTGGCCGCCGAGGGTGCTCCCGGAATACGTCAAGTAAATGCCGCGTGAGAAAGACCTGTTCGATCGCACTGCGGCGGCCTTCGACGCGCTCGACCCACTGATCGCGGTTTACCGGAAACAGGACCGTGAGCTCCTTCTCCGGATCGCGAACAGCCTGCCGCGGCGAAATGACGTGCTGGAGATGCGGCGGCGGCACTACGAGTCCACGCTGCACCGGATCGGGGTCACCGCCTGGGACGCCTACGACGAGCGCGCGGCCCAGTTCCTGTGCCTGGAGCGCAAACCGCAGGTCCCCGCGCTGCCCGTGGGCAGCATGCGGATCGTGCCGAACACGCCGGACTGGGGCGAGGTGCGGGACGACTTCGGCGAGCTGCGCGAGCTGCTGCCGGAGGACGTCCTCGCGGGCGGCGGGTTCACCGTGGTGGGCCGTGAGGTGGTGATCCCCAGCCACCGCTCGCTCGGCGTCTCGGCCGCGCTCGTACACGCCTCCCTGAAGTGGTGGGCCGCGCGGACCCCGGTCCGTAGGCTGGTGTTGACCAGCCTGGCCTCCGCCAGTTCCGCGGCGCGGTTCTTCGGGGCCGAGCCGGTGACCGGGCCGCTGCCGCTCGGGCCCGGCCGGGTACCGGTGATCGTGATGACCGTGGAGCTGGAGACGGCCAGGGAACGCGCGGAGAGCTGGTTGCGCGGCCGGGGATGGGAGATCCACCCCGGTGGCCTGCCAGAGTGATTGAGGTGGAGGGCCGTCGGTGGCCGAGTGTGAACCGGTGCCCTACCCCTTCCCCAGGGCCGAGCTGACCGCTCCCGCCCCGGCCTACCGGCGGCTGCGCCGCGAGCGCCCGGTGTGCCGGGTCCGCCTGCCGAGTGGTGACCTGGCGTGGCTGGTCAGCCGGTGCGCCGACGCGCGGCTGGTGCTGGCCGATCCCCGCTTCAGCAAGCGCGCGCTGCTCGACGGCGGCGCCGCGCGGACCCGGCGCGGCGAACTGCTGGCGGGCCTGCTGTTCACCACCGACCCGCCGGAGCACACGGAGTTGCGGGCGCGGCTGACCGGTGCGCTCACCCCGCGCCGGGTCGCCGCGCTGCGGCCGGTCGTCGTCGGGCTGGCGGAGCGGCTGCTCGACGACCTGGAGCCCGGCGGCGACCTGATGCCCGCGTTCGTGGAGCCGCTGGCGATGTCGGTGATCTGCGCGCTGCTGGGCGTTTCCGTCGACGAGCACCGCCGCTACGCGCGGTGGGCCGAGACGGTGCTGTCGGTGGACCACTTCTCCGACGACGAGGTCTCGCGCGCGCAGCGCGAGCTGCTGGAGAACATCCACGCGCAGGTCCGCGCCGCCTCCGGCCCGGGGCTGATCGCGGCACTCGCCGCTGATTCCCCTGACTCCCCGGACGTCCTCGCGGTGGTCAAACTCGTGGCGACGCTGCTGGTCACCGGCTACGAGACGATGGTGGCCGCGATCGGCTGCTCGGTGCTCACCCTGTTGCTCCACTGTGGACAGATCCCCGCGGCGGACCCCTTGCTGCTGGAGGAGTTGCTGCGGTTCGTCACCTTCGGCGACGCCCTGCGCTCCCGGCGCGCGGTCGCCGACGTCGAGCTGGGCGGGGTGCTGATCCGCAGCGGCGACGTCGTCATGGTGTCGATCGCTTCGGCCAACCGCGACGAGGACGCTTTCGCCGAGCCCGAGCGTTTCGACCCGCGGCGGCGGGGCACGCGGCACCTGTCGTTCGGGCACGGCCCGCACTTCTGCGTCGGGGCCGCCCTCGCCCGCCTCGAACTCGAAGTCGCACTTGAGGTTCTGGCCCGCCGCCTGCCCGCGCTGCGCCTGGCCGCGCCCGCCGAGGAGATCCGCCTGCGCCACGGTTCCGCCGAGGCCCCGCCGGAGTCGCTGCCGGTCACATGGTGAGCCTGGGCAGTTGGGTGATCGCGGCGATTCCGGTCGTGTGGGCGGGATTCACGTGGTTCGCGTGGTGGGAGGCGACCAGCGCGCTGGTGCTCCTCGCGGCCGGTGCCTTGCTCGGTCGGCGGTGGCCGGTGGCCCCGCTCGCGATCGCGTTGACGCTGTGGGTGACCTCGCTGCTGACGCACCCGGAGTACCCCGAGATGGCGATGCTGCCGTTGCTGCCCGCGACGGTTCTCGCGGGGTACGGCGCGGGGGTCCGGGACCGCGATGCCCGGCCGACGTTGATCATGCTCGCGGCCGGGGCGGTCGTGCTCGGCGTCGCCGTACCGGACCTGGGCACGCGGTTCTTCGCGGTGCTCGGCGTGGCGGTGCTGGGGTTGCTGCCGTGGTGCCTGGGCCGCTATCGCCGCCAGCACCTCGCCCTGGTCGAGCAGGGTTGGGATCTCGCGCGGCGCCTTGAGCACGAACAGCAGGTCGTCGCGGCGCAGGCCCGGCAACGGGAGCGCGCGAGGTTGGCGGGGGACATGCACGACCTCCTCGGGCACGAGCTCGGCCTGATCGGCCTCCGCATCGGCGCGCTCGAGGTGTCGCCCGACCTCGATCCGCGGCACCGCGAGGCGGCGGGCGCGGCTCGCTCCGCGGTGACCGACGCGGCGGAGCGGCTGGCGGACATCGTGAGCCTGCTCCGCGAGGACCCCGAACCGCCGTCGATCACCGAACTGGTGCGGCGCAACCGCGACTCCGGCCTCGTGGTGGAGTTCGGTCTGAGCGGTTCCGCGCCGCCACTGGTGGAGCGGACGATCTACCGGGTGGTGCGGGAAGCGCTGACCAACGCGGCGAAACACGCGCCGGGATCGGCTGTTCGCGTCCGCGTCTCGCACGGGGACGGGACTTCGACGGTCACCGTCCACAATGGTCTGAATCCGAGCGAGGCGCCGGGTGGTGGGCAGGGTCTGATCGGGCTGGCCGAGCGAATCCGCTTGGTGGGCGGGGAGTTTCGCGCGGGTCCGGTGGGCCCGGAGTTCGAGGTGTACGCGTCCGTTCCGCACGAGCCCGTAGTGGTCGAGCCCCTCGCGGAGTCCACTTTGGACGTTGCGAGGGCGCGAGTTCGGCGGAGCCTGGTCCACGCGGTGTCCGTAGCGGGTGTCACCGTTGTCGGGGCAGTGGGCGTTGTGCTCGCGTTCCTCGTCTACGACGCGGGTACCTCGGTGTTGAGCCCGCGGGACTTCGATCGCCTGGTGGTGGGGCAGGCGCTCGACGAGGTCCGGTCCGTACTGCCCGCGAGGACGCGCGTCGAGACCCCGCCGAGCTTCGCGCCACCGGCTCCACCGGGCGCGGAGTGCCGGTACTACGGCACCCACGGCAACCCTTTCGTCGGCGGACGGCTCGATCTGTACCGTTTGTGCTTCGCCGGGACCCGCTTGGTGGCCAAGGATTTCGTGGAGGGGAAGCCGTGATCAGGGTCGTGCTCGCCGACGACGAGGCGGTGGTGCGCGTCGGCGTCCGCGCGGTGCTGGCCGCTGACGAGGAGATCGAGGTCGTCGCGGAGGCCGGGGACGGCAGGGAAGCGGTGGACCGCGTGCTGGCGCACCGGCCCCATGTGGCGTTGCTGGACATCAGGATGCCAGTGCTCACCGGCCTCGATGCCGCCGAGGAGATCCGGCGGGTGGCCCCGGAGACCGCGGTGCTGGTGTTGACGACCTTCGCCGACGACACGTACATCGACCGTGCGTTGGGCGAGGGCACCAGTGGTTTCGTGCTCAAGACCGGCGATCCGCGCGAGATCCTGGATGGCGTGCGCGCGGTGGCGGCGGGTGCCGCGTACCTCTCGCCGCTGGTCGCGCGGCGCGTCGTGGATCGGCTCGGCCAGCCCCGCGACCGCGCTGCCCGGGAACGGGTCGCCGAGTTGACCGAGCGGGAGCGCGACGTGCTCGCCTTGGTCGGCGGCGGGTTGTCCAACGCGGAGATCGCCGCGCGCCTGCACCTGGTGGAGGGCACGGTGAAGGTCTACGTCAGCACGATCATGAAGCGGCTCGGCGTCCGGAACCGGGTGCGCGCCGCGATCGTGGCCTACGAAGCCGGTCTGGTCACCGAGTTCGCGGACTGACCACACCGACTCACCCGACGGTCACCGCCGTAGTGAGGACGTCTTCAAGTACGCCGTACCCCCTCCCCAGCGGTCGTTAACTGCCACTAACCCCGGGGTTAGTAGCAGTTAGCGACCGTTCCAGCCGGGGTTTGTTGTACTTGAAGACGCCCCAACCTCGCTGCGCGTGTGCCTATTGCGAGTGGGTGCGCGACCACCTTCGTGAGTTCGTTAGCTGACGCGTCAGCGGGTCGCGTAGGAGGAGAACCACGAGTGCCGCGACGGAGCCGCCGAGGATGAGTCCGGCTAGGACATCGTGCGGGTAGTGCACGCCGACGATCACTCTGGACGCCGCTTCGAGCAGCGCGGCCGGTACCGCGAAGAACGCCGCCCGACGCCAGGCGATGATCAACCCGACGGCGGCCGCGCCCGCCAGGGTCGCGTGGTTGCTGGGAAAGGACCAGTCGCCCAGTGGAGGGCATTCCGCGATAGTCCCGGACACCGCGCGGCAGGGTCGATCCTGTTGCCACAAGGACTTGGCCGTCTCGCTGAGCAGGTACGCGATCACCGTGGCCGCCGGGGCGAGGAGCGCGACGGCTCGTGCTTGAGGGGTCCTCGATCGCAACCACGCGACCGCGAAGCCCATGGCGAGCAGGGCGAGCACGCCGGTGGTGGCGGTCTCGGCGAGCGCGCGAACCCAGCCGGGCAGCCCCGCCGCGAACTCGGTGACGGCGCGGTACCAGTCGACGCTGATGTCGGGTGGTGTCATGCGGCCAAGCTAGGAATCCGCGGGGAGCACCGGCACTGTCCAGGGTTATCGATCACCCCTGTCCCAGGGCAGTGGTTGACGCTCACCAGAATCAATAGCATGCTATGGATATGAACCGAGCCGTTGTCCTTCGCGTTCACCTGACCGCATCCTCGCTGGCGTTGCTGCTGGTGCTGACCTTCCAGATCGTCACGGTCACCGTGGAGCTGGGCGGTGACGCCGCCGCGATCGCGGCCGCGAAACGCGGGATCGCGCTCGGCCTGTTCGTGCTCGTCCCGGCGCTCGCCGCGGCCGGGGGCACTGGGCGCAAGCTCGCCGGGCGCAGCCGCGCGCCGTTCGTGGTGCGCAAGACCCGCCGCATGATCGCGATCGCCTCGGTGGGCGTGCTGGTGCTGGTGCCGTGCGCGGTGGCGCTCGACCAGCTCGCCGCCGTGGGGGACCTCGGCGGCTGGTTCCAGGTGATCCAGTACGTTGAGCTGGCGGCGGGGCTGCTGAACCTGACGTTGCTGGGGTTGAACTTCCGCGACGGCCGGGCGGTGACGAGACAGGGGAGCAAGTGGAGCTGATCCGGGCCGAATCGCTTGGCTACCAGGTCAACCTGGCCGCGCGCGTGCTCGAACAGGCGCTGCGCGAACGGGTCGAGCGCCACGGCGTGGTGCCGGGCCAGTTCCCCGCGCTGCTGTCGCTCTACGAGCGCGACGGGCTGACGCAGGCGGAGCTCTGCCGCCAGGTCAGGGTGGAACAGCCCACCATGGCGAAAACGTTGCAGCGCATGGAACGCGACGGCCTGATCCGCCGCGAGCGCCATCCCACCGACGCCCGTCAGGTGCTGGTGTTCCTCACCGAACGCGCCGAAGAACTACGGGAACCGTTGGCGCGCGCGGGAACAGGGGTCAATGCCGACGCGGTGCGCGGCCTCACCGAAGAGCAGGTCGCGACGCTCATGACCTGCCTGACCCAGATCACCGACAACCTAGCCGCCCCCGGTCGACCACGAAGTCCTCGTTGAGCGCCGACGCGTTCCGCCCGTCCAGGTAGCGGTTCTCGCCCAGGGCGAGGAAAACCGCGCCGACCTGGTGTTCGTCGTTGAGCACCCAGCCGACCGGGCGCGCGGCGGGGTTGAGGCCGACTCCGATGTGCGAGACCCGCTCGCCCCGCAGGTGTTCGGGTCCCGTCGTGACACGACCTTCCTCGAAGGTCAGCACGATGTCGCCGCGGAGCCGCACCGTCCCCTCGACCGACTCCTCGATCACCGTCGAGTACACCGACCCGGCGGGCAGGTTGCTCGTCGCCGCTCCCCGCGCTCTGTCCACTTCGGACACATGTCCGTCGTCGGAGAGCAGTTCCCGGCCGCCCCGGTCGGCGGTGAGCAGGCAACCCGGCGACTCCAGCACCCACTGCGGGCGGTCCAGCTCGGCGGCGGCGCGCTCGACCGCGTCGGCCAGCACGCGCCGCTCGACCGCGATCGCGGGGAGCACCGCCCGGTCGAGTTCCGCCGTCGACCACCCCAGCTCACGTGCCAGCCGCGGCGTCGGCACGCCGACCACGAGAAACGGCAGCCGCCGCCGCGCCTCGACCTCGCCCATGACGCCCCGCGCGCGCAGAAACGCCTGGAGCACTTCGGGTTTCACCCCGTCGAAGTCCGGCTTCTGCGCGCCGAGAGTGATCACGCCGTCGGCCGTTTCGAGCATCGCCGCCCGGTGCGTGCCGAAGTGCTCGATCAGCTCCGGCTCCGTGCCGTGCAGGATGCTCGCGAACAACTCGTCCGGGACCGCGTCCACCACCGCCGTCACACCGCGCCGCTCCAGCTCCGCGACCACGGCGTACACCGCCTCCGGCCGACCGCAGCGATCACGGACCACGACGAGCCCGCCCGTGGGCGGGGAGATGCCGTCGACCGCCGCGACGGCTACCTCGGACCAGGACATGGGCGAACTCCTAAGCGAGCGGGCGAGTCGGGCGTATACAACCGGGTTCGGCGCGCGCTCGCCACGGCTTTACCGGCTCGCGCCCGCTGGGCTCGGTAGGGTTCGCTCCGTGGACGGCGTGGCGAACTCGATCGGTGGTGACGTGCACGGGACCGCGGTCCAGATCGGGCATGTCGGGGTGCTGAACCAGATCGTGCGGCAGGAACCGGAAGCCTGGGTACCGCCCCGCGCGCTGGCCCCGCCGCACCCGGAGTTCGTGAACCGGATCAAACCGCGCCAGGAGATGGTGCGGGAGCTCGCCGCGGCCAGGGACGAGCAGCGCCTCGCCCGGCTCCTCGTGCACGGCCAGCACGGGTATGGGCGGCTGGAGCTGATCAACAAGCTGTTCGACGAGGTCAAGGCGGACTTCCCGGACGGGACGATCCTGGTCGAGTACGGCGGTGCGACCGCGGACGGCATCGGTGGTGCCGACGACGCACTGCGCACCGCGCTGGTCCTCTGCCGGGTTCCTGTCGCCGACATCCCGGTTCGCTTGGCGGAGAAGCAGAATCTCCTCCGGACGACGCTCGCCGACCGGCGCGTGCTGATCGTCCTCCGCGACGTCACCACGCCCGCCCAGGTCCAGCCGTTCATCGTGGCGTCGCCGGGCTCCGCGCTGGTCGTCCTCAGCGTCCGGCGCCTGGGCGCGCTGCTGAACGACGGGTTCCGGCCGATCGCGCTCAGCGGACTGGACTCCGGCCACGACGTCGAGCTGTTCCGGAAGCTCGTGCACGGCCTGCCCATCGCGATGGACGAGCCCGGAGTGCGGGCCTGCGGCGGATCGCCCCTGCTCATCCACCTCCTCGCCGCGCAGGTCAACGACCGTCCACATCGGGCGAACCGGCTCATGAAGCGGTTCGCGGAACTGGGACCGCCCGCGTTGGACACCGACGCCACGGCCCAGATGCGCAGTCGGCTGGACACCCTGTGCTCGGCACTGCCACCGCGTGCATTGGTCGCTTACCAGAAGCTCGGTCTGCACCCGGGAGCCAGGTTCACCGCCGAAGCCGCTCGCGCGGTGTTCGGACTGTCCGAAGAGGACACTGAAGACGTCCTGGACTCGTTGGCCCACTTCAGCCTCGTCCGCGCCGACGAGACGAGCTACCGGTTCGACTTGATGGTGCTCTGGCACGCACGTGCGCGCGCATCCCGGGAACTGGCCGACAGCGAGGAGGTCGCGCGGCGAATCGTCGAGTACTACCTGGATTTCACGGTGGAACGCGACGCCCGGTTGTCCGCGCGCCCACGGATCGGCCCGCGCTACCGCGGGAAAGTCCAGCTCGCCGGTCCGGAGGAACGCAAGGCTCTGCTGGAGGAGTTGGAGGACAGCCGGGAAACGCTGCTCGGCGCGGTCCTGCTGGCGGAGAAGCACGGGCTGAACGACCTGGTGTGGCAGTTCTGCGAGGCGTTGTGGGGTCTCTACCACCTGCATGGGCACTACGAGGACTGGCGGCGTACTCACGAACTCGGCTTGGTCGCGGCCTCGGAGCCGATCGTGGTCATGCGGATGGCGTCGCAACTCGGCTCCGCGTACTTCGCACTCGGTGATCTCGGCCGGGCGGAGAAGCTCTTCGCGGCGTCTTTCGAGGCGGCCAGGCAGGTTCCCGGTCCCGAAGGGCGCACCGGAGAGCAGAGCGCGCTCGAATGGCGCGGCAAGATCTGCTTCCGGCTCGGGCGATATGACGAGGCCCTGAGCTTCTACGACGACTCGGCGGCCGCCGCTCGGCTCGCGCCGCAGGACGAGCAGCCTCGGATGGTCGCGCTGCTTGAGCTGCAACGGGCGCGATTGCGCCTGAAGCAGGATCGGTTCGCGGCTGCGCTACAGCACGCCGAGAAAGCGGGGGAGTTCTTCGGCGGCAAGGGGGAGTCGGACAACAAGGCGAAGGTGTTGCTCGTGCGCGGCAAGGCTTTCGCGGGACTACGCAGGGACGAAGAGGCCATGGGCGTGCTGCTCGCGGCGTTGGGGATCTTCCGGGAGGAGGGGTCCAAGCGCAGTCAGCTCGATGTCGTCGGACCGCTCAGGGAGGTCGCTGAACGATTGGGGCGTCAGGACGTCGTCGAGGGCTGCGACAAGGCGTCGCACAGGTTCAGCCTGGAGCTCGGCCTGGCGTCGTCAGGCTGAGGTAGAGCTCCGACGCGTACCTCAAAGGGTCTTCTCCTTCGTAGGAGAACACCTGTCCATCACGCAGGCGGACCTCGCAGTGGTCGCGGTCGATCACCGCGACGAGTCGGCAGGGCAGGTCGTCGAACAGGGTCTCGGCCTGCGCTTCGTCGTGGCAGAACACGATGTCGGCCGCTGAACGCAGCGCACGATCCGGATGATCGGCGTGCACGACCAGGTGCGGATCGTCGAGCACCGGCTCGGCGAGGAGCCTGCCGGGGAACACGTCCGCCGGGTAGCGCGTCAGGTCGGCCGTCACCAGGTGCGCCGTCATTTCGTCCTTTGTGGACGGTTGGAGCCGGAGCGGCGGCACCTGCACGCCGCGCTTCGGCTCGGACAAGCCGAGCAGGCCGTACGCGCACGCGCGGAGGCGGGCGGCTGCCTCGTCCGGATACGAGCTGATCAGGTCGGCCGCCTTGTGGAGTTCTCCGGGGACGAAGCCGGACAACGCTTCCTCGACCTGGGCGCGCAGAGAACGGTTCGGGTCCAGCCGGGCGGCGCTCGTGCCGAGAGCGTCCACACAGGACCCCGACGCGACGTCGTCCTCCGGGAACGCGGCCAGCACAACGGGAAGGTCGAGGGCTGACCCGTAGGCGGTCGTGGCGCCGATGTCACCGATCACCATGTCCGCCGCGATCAGCGCCGCGCCCCAACCCTCCAGCGGCGGGACCAACGTCAGCCCGGCGCGGAGGCAGTCCGCCAACCACAGGCGGACCTGGTGCGGGCCATGACCGAACCAGACGTGCGGGTGCAGGATCGCGGCGACGCGGTAGGAATCGACCGGCAGCTCCGCGAGCAGCTGGCGGAACAGGTCCGGCCACGCTCCGAACAGCGACCGGGACGACCACGTGGAGGAGACCACGACGAGCCGCTGATTCGCTTTCACACCAAGGGTTGCGCGGTATCGCGAGCGCAGTGGGCGACTGGCGCGGATGCGGTCGAGGGTCGGGTCCCCCGCGACGACCGCGACCGGAACCGCCTGGGGGACGGCGACCGCGAGGCGGTCCAGCTGTTCGGTGTGGGAGAGCACCAGCGCTCGGGCGACGACTCGTCCGTCGCGCAGCAACGACGGTTCGGACAGGCCGTAGGTGTGCTTGCCGTCCACGTTCTTCGAGTACCCGACACCATGCGAGACGATCATGATCGGCGCTTGGAGCTGGTGCAGGTCCCCGCTGTGGTTGGCGGTGATCGCCAGGGCGAAGGCGGTGCCGAGCGCCTGCTCCCACGGCACTTCGAGGACTCCCAGCTCCGCGAAGCACTCCCGCACGCCACCGGTGATCGCCGAGGCGTCCGGGCAGGTGAACACCAGCTGCACGCGCAGGTCGGAGTCGAACAGGGGGACCAGGTCCAGCAGCCGGTTCGCCGAGGTCACGGTGTTCACCAGGAACAGGACCTTGTGGGTGTCGGGCAGGGTGGACCACCGCCGGGCCTCCGCCCCGATCGGGCTCCTGACCCAGCTCACGGTGATCACCTTAGCGGGAACCGGTCGTCGAGGTGCGCCGCGATGGCCGATTAGCGCCGGACTTTCCCGTTGCCGCGGAACAACATTGGGTGTCCCAGCAAGCAACGAGAAGGACAGTCATGGATCTGAAGCTGGACGGCTTGGTCGCCGTCGTCACCGGCGCGTCGAAGGGCGTCGGCCTCGCGGTCACCAGGACGCTGCTCGCGGAGGGCGCCAAGGTGGTGGCGGTGTCCAGGAAGAGCAGCCCGGAACTGGACGAGCTGACCGGGCCCGGCCTGCTGCACGTGCCCGCCGACCTGATGGACCCGGAGGCACCGGCCCACGTGGTCGCGGAAGCCGTCCGGGTCCACGGCCGGGTGGACGTGCTGGTGAACAACGCCGGTGGGGCCCCGCCCGGGGTGACGCTGCCGCGCTCGTCGTTCCTGGGGGCCTCCGACGCGGACTGGCTGGCGACGTTCGAGTTCAACCTGTTCTCGGCGGTGCGGGCGATCCGCGCGGTGATCCCGGTGATGCTGGAGCGCGGCGGCGGTGCGATCGTCAACGTCTCGTCGGGCAACGCGCGGCAGCCGTCACCGATGAACGCCGACTACGGCGCGGCGAAGGCGGGGATGAACAACGTCACCAAGGTCGTGTCCGAGGAGTTCGCCCCGCAGGGCATCAGGGTCAACACCGTCTCGCCGGGCCCGGTGCGGACCGCGTGGTGGACCGACGAGGGCGGCGCCGCCGACACGATCGCCGGTATGACCGGCAGCGATCGCGACACGGTGATGGACAGCCTCGCGCCGGAGATGATGAGCCTGAGCACCGGCAGGCTCGCCGACCCGCAGGAGGTCGCGGACGCGGTGGCGCTGCTGGCCTCCCCGCGCTCGGCGAACACCACCGGGGCGGAGTTCGCGGTGGACTCCGGGTTCCTCAAGGGGCTGTGACAGCAGGGGCTGTGACGGCGAGCTCCGCGTCCAGCCCGGTCACCCGCAGCCGCCGCTGGATCAGCACCAGGCCCCACAGCGCGGTCGGCGGCCTCGTCGAGGGCTTCGGTGAAGGTGTCGCGGGTCGCCAGGTCCACCGGGCCGGAGAGGGCGACCACCAGCGGTCGTCCTCGGCGCGGGCGGTGACGGTGAGCTGGTCGGCTGACACTCGGTGGTGCTCGCTTCCCGGAGAACGGACGCGCCGGTGCCCACCCTCCACAAAGGACGGTGGGCACCGGGTGGCTGAACGCCTACCGCCATGATCCGGATCGCCCGGCCCGATCGCCGTCGCGGGACCGGCGACCACCCGAAGGTGTGGCCCTGTGCGAGCGGGGCGCAGTACCATCACCGGCGATGATCACGCAGCTGTCCGCCGTCACCGGCCAGAAGGTCCGGCTCCGCGAGGTCGCTCCCGCGGACGGGCACACTCTGCGCGGGTTCGACCGGGACGCGACGCGGGTCGGCGGCTACCGGCACTGGGCGGCGCACCGGGCGGACTCCGGGGGCGAGGACGTCCAGTTCGCGATCGAGACGCTGCGCAGCCGGATGCTGGTCGGGTCG
Organism: Allokutzneria sp. A3M-2-11 16; assembly: GCF_024213555.1. GTDB lineage: Bacteria > Actinomycetota > Actinomycetes > Mycobacteriales > Pseudonocardiaceae > Allokutzneria. Next base: position 280,680 of record NZ_JANAVO010000006.1, read on the forward strand.
ATGTGGACCATCCGGGCCGGTGACCGGTTCAGCTACGGCATCGGGATCGGCGCGCAGCACCGGCGCTGCGGTTACGCCGGTGACGCGATCACGGCGCTGCTCGGGTTCATGTTCGAGCACCGCGGCTACGACTCGTGCGAGGTCAGCATCCACGGCGGCAACGTGGCGTCGCTGTCGCTGCACGGCGTCCTGGGTTTCCGCGAGGAGGGCCGCCAGCGCGACACCGAGGTGCTGCGCGGGCGGATCAACTACCTCGTGCTGATGCGGATCACCGCGGCGGAGTTCTCCGCGCCCAGGACCACCTCGGGGCGCGGGCGGCACTGGCGGCCACGCCGCGGGCGGCACTGGCAGGCGGGCTGAGCTCAGCTGCCTGGGAACGTCGGCGGCAGCCCGGCGACGATGCGCCGGGTCCGGTCCACCACGGCGGCGTGCCACTCCTCGGGGACCACGGCGAAGACGCCGTCGTCGATCGCCTTCAGCGTTTCGGCGGCGACGTCGGCCGGGGCGACCCCCTCCGCCGACATGCCGGTCGCGACCAGCGCGGGGCAGATCATGCTCACCCGCACCGGGGTGTCGGCCAGCGCCAGCGCGGCGTGCTGGACGAGCGCGACGACCGCGTGCTTCGACGGCCCGTAGGCGCCGCCCGCCGGGAAGACGGTGAGCCCCGCCAACGACGCGGTGACGAGCACGTGGGCCGGTTCCCCCGCTGCGAGCAGCCGCGGCACGAACGCGCGGAGCCCGTTGACGACACCGCTGACGTTGACGGAGAACACGCGGTCCCAGTCGTCGGCGGGAACCTCCCAGGGCGCGCCGACCGCGGACCCGACGATCCCGGCGTTGAGGCAGATCAGACGCGCCCGCAGGGCCTGCTCGGCGAGCGCGGTCATCGCGGCCGGGTCGGTGACGTCAGCGACCACGCCGGTCGCGCCGAGCCGGTCGGTCGCCACCGCGAGCGCGTCGGCGTTGACATCGGCCAGCACGAGTGGGGTTCCCTTGGCGTGCAGGGCTTCGGCCAGCGCCAGGCCGATCCCGCCCGCCGCCCCGGTGATCACTGCGGTTGTCATCCGGCCAGCCTAAGCCGTGTCCCGCACGGAGCCCCCACCGATCGTGACACCCCCCGTCCTCTCCCGAAAAACTCATCCGCGCAGCCCAAAATCCCGTTTCGTACTCAAAACGGGTTTTTGGAGCGCTCTTTTTCCCGTTATGAGTACGAA
>NZ_JANAVO010000007.1 GCF_024213555.1 Allokutzneria sp. A3M-2-11 16
CCGTTTCGTACTCATAACGGGAAAAAGAGCGCTCCAAAATCCCGGCAAGAGTACGAAACGGGTTCTTCGGCGACCTCGGGGCGGGTTGAGGGGGTGTGGGGGTGGGGCGGACACAAGACGGGCCTCGCGTGGTCAGGGGCGCAGCGGGTACTCCATCGACACGCCGTCGAGCATGACGCCGTTGGGCAGCGGCACGCGCGTGCGGCTCAGCTCCCGGAAACCGTAGGACCGGTAGAGCGGCGCCCCCGGCAGCGTGGCCATCAGGACCAGAGCCGGGAAGCCCTCGGCGCGCGCGGCCTGCTCGCACCTGGCGAGGATCGTGCGTCCCAGGCCGCGGCGGGTCCGGTCACCGCGCACGAACATCGCGCGCACCCGTGCGGGTTCGGTCGCCGGGTCCAGCATCCGGTCATCGGACGGCGCGGCGCCGGAGCCGGTGTAGAGCTTGTCCCGTTTGCTCCAGCCACCGCAGGCGACGATCTGCCCCTCCTCCTCCTCGTGGACGTAGTAGGTCCCGTCCTCGATCAGCACCGTGTCGGGCTCGGTGAGATAGCGCGCGGCGGCAGCGGTTTCGCGCTCGTCGTGGAACTGTGGGAACACCTCGAGCACGGATTGCCGCATGAGCGCGGCAATCCCCGGCACATCGTCCATCACGGCATCGCGCAGCATGGACGATCATCCTAATGCGACAGGACGACCTCCAGCGTCGATCCCGCGGTGAGCGTGACCGGTGCGGCCAACGTGACCATGACCCTGGTGCCGCTGACCGTGAACGCGGCCGGGCTGCCGTTGACACTCACCGCGCTCACCGGTCCCGCGGCATCGAAGGCGAGGGTGCGCAGGCGTGACCGCCCGTAGCGCAGCTCGACGACGCACGTCTGCTTGCCGTTCTGGCGCGTCTGCCGGTAGAGCCCCCAGCCCTCCGCGACGGTGAACGCCGCGCGGAAGTCCTCGGGCGTGATCTTCGGCGCGAACCCCAAGTGGCCCTGCGGGCCGTGGTGTTCGTAGCCGCACGCGGCGAGGTAGGTGCCGTAGCTCATCATCGCCCGCGCGTAGTGGTCGCTGCACTCGATCTCGTTGTAGGGATTGCGTTTCGCCGCGGAGTAGCGGTCGTGCACGGCGCGCGTCACGGCCAGTGCCTCGGGGACCATGCCCTCGGCGAACATGTGCGCGGCGAGCTGGTACTCCTGGCCGGTCCACACCTCGTTGAAGTAGCCGACGGGCCCGTCGCGGCCGGACTCGGTGGAGCCGCCGTAGGGCCAGGTGCACATGAGCGTGCCGGGCTCGCCGGGCGTGGCGTACACCCGGCCGATCGGAATCCCGGGCGGCCGGTAGGACGCGGGATCGGGCAGGAAGTTGTTGCGGAACACGCTGGCCAGTGCGGTTTTGGCCTTGCTGGGCGAGAAAACCCGGGGCAGGGCGAGCTGCGCGGCGTAGGTCTGGCCGTACATCTGGTCGATGTAGCAGCCCCGGTTGGAGTTCACCGAGGTCGGGTGCGCGGGGTCGACGCGGTGGAAGAAGTACCCGTACCTGTCGCTCCACAGCGAGGTTTCCAGGTAACGAGAGCCCAGTTCGGCCAGCCGCGAGTAGCGGGTGACCGAGGCGGTGTCGCCCAGCTCCCGCGCCATCGCCGCACCGGCGTGCAGCGCGGCGACGTAGAGCCCGCTGATCCAGGGGATCTCGCCGAACCACTGCGCGTCCAACGTGTTCCACTGGCTGCCCTCAAGAATCCCGTCGAGGTCGCCGTCCGCGCGGACAACGAACTCCAGCGCGCTGCGAACCGCGGGCCACACCCGGCGCAGGAACTCGTCGTTCGCCGACATCTGGTGCTCGCGGTAGACGCGCAGGATGGTGCCGCACTGCCCGTCGGCGAACCAGCCTTCGCCTGCCTCGCCGCGATTGCCGATCTCTCCGTTCGGCCGCAACGCGATGCCGAGGTCGACCCGCTGCCTGGTGTCGCGTTCCAGTTCCGGGAACAGCCGGGCGATCGTCTGCGCGTAGTTCCAGACGTGGCCGCAGGTGCCCACGCAGCAGTAGATGCCCTCCCAGGCGTAGAAACGGCCGTTGTCGAAGCGGTAGCAGGTGTTCGTGGCGAAGGTGGACGCGCTGGCCATCGTGCGTTCCAGGAACCAGTGCGGCAGCGTCGAATCCGTGTACCAGGTGCGCACCCAGGACTCGGTGAGCTCGATCAGCCGGTCCCGGTTGCCCGAGATGTGTTCGAGGACCACACGGGCCGAACCGAACCGCGTCACGTAGTGGTGACGCAGCCGCGCGCCGTCCTGCAACAAGGAGAAATGGGTCGGCTGAGGGGTGGGAAAGTGCCATCCCAGCGCGAATCGCACGGACTTGGACTGTCCAGTTTGGATGGTCAACGGCACGGTCACGGTGGCCGACTCGCCGTCACCGCCGTTCACCACCGCGGCGTCGTCGAGCGCGGCCAGCGCGAACGTGCCGAACTCCGGCAGCTCGGCGATCGGCCTGCGGCGCACCGGGCGGTCGCTGAACACGATGCGGTCCACGTTCACGTGTCCCCAGCCACCGGCGACGGAGTCGACGATCTCGATGCGCGCCGTGCGGTCCTTCCAGCGGCTCACGTCCATCGACATCCCGGTCAGCGGCTCGATCTCCTGGCCGGTGAAGCTAGCCACGACCTCGTTGTCCACCAACACGTTCACGCAGGTGCCAGGATGTCCGCCGCCACCGACCCACACGGTCACGTAGTCGCGTTCGATCGTGAACGACCGGCTGGTCAGCTTGCCCTGGTAGCTGTCGGGATCACCGCCCGCACGGAAGTTGTAGGAGGTCACGAACCGCGTCCCGGACACGTTCAGATCGGTGATCTCGCCGAACGGCCTGCGGAAGCCCTCAGGGGTCTCAGCTGGCGTGACCGGTCCGCCGCCGAACGCGTTGCCCGTCACCGTCCAGCCGTTGTAGGTGCCGGATTCCCAGTCCTCGAACAGGATGTCCGCGTTGTCGGTGAAGACGATCGCGTCGCAGTTGACGTGCCCCCACGGCCCACTGGAGCGGTCGGCGATCCGGATCTGCGCGGACTTTCCCTTGTGCGCGCCGACATCGAGCATGACCGCGACGGTGGGCTCGCTGTTGGCGCCCGTGGCACTCGCGACCACCTGACCGCCGACCACGACCTCGACGCACGCCTCACCGGGCCGGTTGCCGCCGCCGACCGCCACCGCGACGTAGCGGCGTTCGACGGTGAACGGCCGACTGGTCAACGTGCCCTGGTAGCCGTCGGGGTCACCACCGGCGCGGAAGTTGTACGAGGTCACGAAGCGCCGGCCGGAGATCGTCAGATCACCGAAGCGGCGCATCATCTTCGGCAGCTCCGCGGGGGTGACCGGTCCGCTGCCGAACGCGTCGCCGGTCACCGTCCAGCCCTCGTAGGTGGCGGACTGCCAGTCCTCGAACAGGATGTCGGTGTTCACTCGCGCGGCCGCTTCGGCGGCGGAGAACTCGACACCGCGCAGGCCGGGTCGCACGAACGGCGTAGCCCGGAGCTGGATCGGCTGCTGGCGCCGGGTCGTCAGGCACACCGGGTTGGCCGAGGAGCCGACCAGTTCGGCCCGGACCTCCGAACCGGAGGTGTTGCGCACCGTGAAGGACAGCACGGTGGCGGGCAAGGTCGAGTCGGGCACGGACATCGGGACGAACGGGGAGAACGCCCTGCACACCACCTCGACCGGGCTGTCCGGCGCCCGATAGGTCACCGTGCCGACCGGGTACTGCCCGATGAACCGCACGTCGGCGAAACCGTCCGCGTCCAGCGTGCGCGTCCGGGTCCGGCCGCCCGCGGTGATCCGAATCGTGAAGCCCTGCGGGAATCGCGGGCGCGCGGTCAGCGGGTGCGCGTAGTGCGGACCGTCGTAGCTGGCCCCGCCGAGCGGGAAGGACGCGGGGTTGAGGATGTCCCACGCCCAGAGCCGCCCGTCGCCCGCGAGGTAGACCTGGCCCGCGCAGCCGCCACCGACCGGCATCCCGATGCGCTGCAACGCCTCGCCCCGGTACTCGGTGGGGGTGCCGCGGGCGAGCAGCGCCCGCACGGACTCGGGCGTGAGGTTCTTCTCCGCCGGGATCGAGACGAGTCCCGCGGCGTCCAGGCCGAGCGCGGCGGCGGCCCCTTCCGGCGCCGCGAGCATGCCGACGCCGGTGAGGCCCAGGGTGAGGAACGTGCGCCGCGACTGGCCCTCGGGCGCGCAGCAGCCGGTGTCGGGGCAGCAGTCGGTGGATTGGTTCTGGTCCGGGGCAGGGGTGGTCGACATGCGCAGCCTCCACGGTGAGGCCCAGCCGAATTCGCCGGAGCACAAACGAGTAAACGTTTTCTAGTCACCCTGGCACTCTTCGGACGCGCGGTCGAGACTGCGTCTGGTCGATCTCTTGGCCGTTCAACTGCGCGTTGTTCGACTGCCAAGAGCACGAAACCCGGCTCACCGGCCGTTGGTGATCACGTCGGCCGGGGCTCGAGTTCGTCCAAAAAGGACTCGCGGACGCCGGTGCTGCCGATCTTGCTGCTCATCATGCTGATCCCGCCCCCCGCACGCACGCACCCCAGAACATCAGCCGGGCAGCCCAAAATCCCGTTTCGTACTCAAAACGGGTTTTTGGAGCGCTCTTTTTCCCGTTATGAGTACGAAACGGGGTTCTCTAGACGGCACCCGCCGAGGAGGGGGTGAGCGGGCGGGTGGAGTGCATGGGACAGAGTTTACTTGGTGGGCGGAGTGCGGGCGGGGGCTTGCATCACCGGTGCGAGGGACGCGCGCAGCCGGAGCAGGCCCCTCGTGGAGCTGACGCGCGGGAAGTAGGCGAGGTCACGGCGGGCGGCGGAGATGTCGAACCAGTGCGCGGTGCCGAGGTGGTCGATGACCAGCCTGGTCAGCGGCGGCTCGGCCCGCACGCGCAGCGCTCGGTAGGCGAACTCCAGCGCCGACGCGGCCCCCTTGGCCAGTCCGCGCGGCACCCGGCGGGTCTCCGGCGGGAGCCCGACCGCCCACAGCAGCGCCGCCAGTGTGTCCTCTGTGGACTGTGGGTTGTCCTGGGTGATGAAGTACGCCCGGCCCGCGATCGGCGAACCCGGCTGCAGCCGCTCCAGCGCGAGCAGGTGCGCCTCGGCGGCGTTGTCGACGTACACGGTGTCGATGCGCTTGTCCGCCGCGCCGAGCAGCCTCAGCCGCCCCGCCTTCGCCGCCGCCATGACGCGCGGCACGAAGTGCGGGTCTCCCGGCCCCCAGATGAGGTGCGGGCGCAGCGCCACCGTCGCCAGTTCGGGCGAGTTCGCGCCGAGGACGGTCCGCTCCGCCTCGGCCTTGGTGCGCGGGTACGCGGAGGAGAAGCGCGTGGCGTACGGCGCCGACTCGTCCACGCCGTCCAGGTCCTCGCCGCAGTGCACGACACTGGGGCTGGAGGTGTGCACGAGCCGCCGCACCCCGTGCTCCCGGCAGGCGCTGATCACATTCCGCGTGCCGAGGACGTTGGTCTCGTAGAACTCCCGCTCCGGCCCCCACGTCCCGGCCTTGGCCGCGCAGTGCACGACCGCCTCGTGCCCGGCGACAGCCCCGGACACGGCCTGCTCGTCGCGCAGGTCCCCCTGGAACTGGAGCACGCCCAGCGACGCGAGCGCCGTGTGCGTGCTCCTGGCGAACGACGACACCTCGTGCCCCGCGTCGGTCAGGCTCGCGCAGACCGCGGCCCCGAGAAATCCCCCACCGCCGGTGACAAGCACCCTCACCGCAACCTCCTGGCAGCCCAGCGCGCGTCGACCGGGATTTTCCCGGGCGGCGGAGGCTAGCCGAAGCCCTCCGTCACCACATTCAGCGACCAGCCTTGTACCTACTAGTATGTAGGGTGGGGGCATGAGCACGGCGGACCGTTTGATCGAGAGCACCCGCGAACTGCTGTGGGAGCGCGGCTACACCGGCACCAGTCCCAAGGCGATCCAGCAGCGCGCCGGGGCCGGGCAGGGCAGCATGTACCACCACTTCTCCGGCAAGCCGGACCTGGCGCTGGCCGCGATCCGGCGCACCGGCGAGGAGCTGCGCGCGAAGGCGGACGAGCAGTTCCGCGGTCCTGGCACCGCACTGGAGCGGATCACCGCCTACCTGCGCCGGGAACGCGATGTCCTGAAGGGCTGCCCGATCGGACGGCTCACCCAGGACCCCGACGTCATGGCCGACGCGACGCTGCGGGCCCCGGTCGAGGAAACCCTGACGTGGCTGCGCGAAAGCCTCGCCGCGGTGCTGACCGAAGGCCGCGAGCGGGGTGAGCTGGACCTGTCGCTGGATCCTGGGACAACCGCCGCCACCATCGTCGCGGTCCTCCAGGGCGGCTACGTGCTGGCGCGTGCGTCCGACTCCGTGGCCCCGTTCGACGCGGCGATCACCGGAGTGCTGGGACTACTCACAAGCGGCGTTGCAGCCACAGGGAGCTGATGTAGGCGCCGCGCTTGGTGGCGTACTGCTCGAACACACCGACATCGGTGAACCCGAATTTTCGGTGCAGCGCAATGGAAGCGTGGTTCGGAAGGGCGATCCCGGCGACCGCGAGGTGCAGGTTCTCCGAGCTGAGCCGGTCCAGGAGCGCGCCGTACAGGGCGGAGCCGACGCCGCCGCCGCGACGCCCCGGGTCGAGGTAGATGCCGAGCTCGACGGTCTCGGCGAACGCGGGGTGCGCGCGGTACTGGCTGCTCGACGCGCATCCGAGGACGCGGTCACCGTCGCAGGCGACCAGCAGCCGGTACGGGCCGGTCTCGGAGAACGAGTCGAACCACGCCGTCCGGCTCTCCACGGTGACGGCTTCGGTGTCGAAGGTGGCCACCGAATGGTCGATGTAGTGGTTGTAGATGGCGACCAGCTGGGCGAGATCGCTCCTCCGGGCCGGGCGGACCGCTGCCATCCTCGTTCTCCTCAACTCTCGACACGGCCCCGACTATACATACTAGTAGGTACAGTCGGGGAAGGTCACCGTGACGACCAGTCCGCCGTCCGCTCGTGGTGTCGCCTCGACCGTGGCGTCGTGCGCGGTCGCGATCGCCCGCACGATGGACAGGCCCAGCCCGATGCCGGTGCCGGTGCGGGCCGGGCCGAGTCGCTGGAACGGCTGGAAGAGCCGCTCGACGTCACCGGCGGGCACGATCGGCCCCGAGTTGGCGACCGCGAGGACCCCGCCCGCGCACGAGACCTCGACCCAGCCGTCGGCCACGTTGTGCCGGATCGCGTTGTCGACGAGGTTGACGACCAGGCGTTCGGCGAGCGCGCGGTGGCCTGTCACCGGGCTGTCCGAGATCGACGTCCTGATGGTCACCTCAGCCCGGTGCCGCGCCCCGACCACCTCGCGGACCACTTCGCCGAGGTTGAAGTCCTCGCGGACGGTGAAGCCCGCGTGGCTACGGGTGAGCGTCAGCATCGCCTCGATCAGCCGCTCCTGGTGCGCGCCCGCCGCGAGGACGCGCTCGTGCGCCGCGCGCAGCGAGTCGAGGGTCGCGTCGGGGTCGGCGACGGCCAGCTGGCCGATCACGCGCTGGCGGGCCAGGGGCGTGCGCAGCTCGTGCGAGGCGTTGGCCACGAACTGCTGTTGCGCCTGGAACGACGCCTCCAACCGGTCGAGCAGGTCGTCGAAGGTGTCGCCCAGTTCCTTGAGCTCGTCGTCGGGGCCGGGCAGCGTGAGGCGCCGGTGCAGGTTGGTCGCGGAGATCTCCCGAGCGGTGGAGGTGATCGCGCGCAACCGGTGCAGGATGCGCCCGGCCAGCCACCAGCCCAGCGCGAGCGCGAGCAGCACCAGCACGGCGAGCGCGATCCCGGACTGCACGAGCAGCTGCTCCAGCACGTCGTCGCGCATCCTCCCCAGCGCCCGCTCCGCCTCGGTGACGATCAGCCGCGCGTCCTCGGGCAGCCGGTCGGGCGAGCCGGGAATCTCCAGGTGCGGCGCGTCACCGGGGACCGCGTGGCGCAGCAGGAGATACGTGGCCGCCAGCAAACCCATGCCGCACAACAGGAAGAGGCCGCCGTACCACAGCGTCAACCGCAGTCGCACGGTCCGGCGCGGCAGGGGCCCGCGGACGGTCGCGGTGGCCATCAGATCCGGTACCCGCTGCGCGCCACGGTCTCGATGACCGGCGGATCGCCGAGCTTCGCCCGCAACCGGCTGACGGTGATCTTCACGGCGTTGGTGAACGGGTCGGTCGTCTCGTCCCACACGCGCTCCAGCAGCTCCTCGGCGGACACCGCGCGGCCCTCGGCGGCCAGCAACAGCTCCAGAACACCGAACTCCTTGGGAGACAAGGAAAGCGCCTGATCCCCCCGGGTTGCCCGGCGCCGCGCGGTGTCGAGCGCGACGTCCCCGCGCCGCAGCACGGGCGGCGCGGCGGGATGCGCGCGCCTGGCGAGCGCGCCGATCCGCGCCACCAGAGCGCGGAAGTCGAACGGCTTGGGCAGGTAGTCGTCCGCGCCCAGGCCGAGTCCGTCGACGAGGTCCTCGGTGGTGGCGGCGGCGGTCAGCATCAGGATGCGACCGCGGCACCCGGCCGCGACCAGCTCCCGGCACACGTCGTCGCCGTGCACCGCGGGCAGGTCGCGGTCCAACACGATCACGTCGTAATCGTTGTGCAGTGCGCGTTCCAGGCCACCCGCGCCGTCGAAGGCCACGTCGACGGCGAGGTGCGCGCGGCGCAGCCCGGCGGCCACGGTCTGCGCCAGCTCCTCATCGTCCTCCACCACGAGCACTCGCATGCGGATCAGTATTCCGAGCCGGAGGTTTCGGCGCGGTCTCACTCCGGGTGAAACCCGGCTGACACCGATCACCGCGTAGAACTCGCCCCGACCGACAGCATCCACGGACACGGGAGTTCTCGTGAGACACCTCCGGCACCTGGTCGCGGCACTCACCGTCGCGGCGCTCGCCGGGGCGGGTGCCTGTGCCGCCGGAAAGGTGCTCAATGCGGACCTGTCCACGGGCCGCGATCCCGGTCTGGACAAAGCGATTTCCCTTTTGTGATCCAGAAGAAAACGAGGAAAGACATGCGCAGCATCGCCGTCGTCACGGCACTGGCCCTCACGTTGTCCGCGGCACCCGCCGTGGCGGACACCGTGCCCCATCTCCCCGCCCCGAGCAGCCGACAACCTGTCGGCAGCACCTCGCTGCACTTGAAGGACACCTCACGCCCCGATCCGTGGGTCCCATCCGTGAACGCCAGGGAGCTGATGGTCACCCTCTTCTACCCGACGAGCACACGCAGCGGGCCGAAGGCGCAATACGTGACGCCTGCGGAGTCGGAGTCCCTGCTCACGAGCAGCGGAGTCACCACCGTGCCACCGGATCTGCTCAGCAGGACGCGAATCCACTCGGTGCGCGACGCGCGGCCCGCCGGTCTGCGGCACAGCCTGCCGCTGGTCGTGCTGTCACCGGGCTTCACCAAGCCCCGGGCCACGCTCACCGCGCTGGCCGAGGACTTGGCCAGCCACGGCAACGTCGTGGCGCTGGTCGGCCACACCTACGAGGACCGCGCCACGAGCTTCCCTGACGGCCGTGTCACCCCATGCGCCGCGTGCGAGGTCGACCACCTCCCGGGCTTCTGGGAGAAACTCTCGCGCGGCCGGGCCGCCGACGTGTCGTTCGTGCTGGACCAGCTCACCGCGCCGCGCCCGAGCTGGCCCGCGGCCGAGCTGATCGATCCCGCGCGGATCGCGATGGGCGGGCACTCCGCGGGCGGCGGGAGCACCACGACCACCATGCTCGCCGATCCCCGCATCCGCGCGGGCTTCGACATCGACGGCCGGACCTACATCCCGCTCCCCGACTCCGGCCTGGCGCGGCCGTTCCTGTTCCTGGGCAAGCGCGTCGGCGCCGCGCCCGCGTGCGCTGATCCGTCCTGGAAGCAGGACTGGCCGCGGCTGACCGGGTGGAAGCGCTGGCTGTCGGTGACCGGCGCGCAGCACGCCTCGTTCACCGATGTCGGGCTCTTCGCCGACCAGCTCGGCGTCGACCTCGGTGCCGACGTGCGTTCCGAGCGCGTCCAGGCCATCACGCGGACCTACGTCAGGGCCTTCCTCGACCGGCACCTGCTCGGCAGGCACCAGCCGCTGCTGGAGCGGCCGTCCCCGCACCACCCCGAGCTCACCTTCTGCGCATGACCGCGTGCGCCGGGAATATCCCTTTCGGCAGATGGCGGTGGAACTCGCGCTGCCTAGCCTCAGGTGGATTCAGAGCCATTTCGTGTCAGGAGCACCTGTGAAGATCGCCATCGTGTCCGTTCCCGTCCGGAACCAGGACAAGGCCAAGCGCTTCTACGTCGACAAGCTCGGCTTCGACGTGATCTCCGACGACGCCATGGGGCCCGACGCGCGGTGGGTCCTGCTCTCCCCGCCGGGCGGTGGCGTCGAGATCACGCTGGTCACCTGGTTCCCCACCATGCCCCCGGGCTCGGTCAAGGGACTCGTGTACACCGTCGACGACGTCGAGCGCGCCCGCCTGGAGCTGCTCGGGAAGGGCGTCGTGGTCGGCGAGGTGGAGAAGACCCCCTGGGGAGTTCGGCTCGCCCAGCTCGACGACCTCGACGGCAACGGGATCGTCCTGCAGCAACTCGACTGACCGAACGATCGTGCTATTGTCGCGGCCATGAGCAAGGGGGAGGCCACCCGCGGGGCGATCCTGGACACGGCGAGCCGCCTGGCCCGATCGGTCGGGCTGGGCGGCATCACCATCGGCACGCTCGCGACGAGCGCGGCGCTGTCCAAGAGCGGCCTGTACGCGCACTTCCGTTCCAAGGAGGCGTTGCAGGTGGCGGTCCTGGAGCACACGCGGGCCCGGTTCGTCGCCGAGGTGATGGTGCCCGCGCTGGCGCGGCCCCGTGGTGAGCCGCGCGTGCGCGCGCTGTTCGAGAACTGGCTGACCTGGGACAGCCAGTCCGGCGGCTGCCTGTTCGTCGCCGCGTCCTCCGAACTGGACGATCAGCCGGGTCCCGCGCGCGACCTGCTCGTCCGCTACCAGCGGGACTGGCGGGACTCGCTCGCCGAGGTCTTCCGCACCGGCCTGGCGGAGGGCCATTTCCGGGCCGGTGCCGACCCGGAGCAGTTCGCCTTCGAGCTCGACGGCGTGATGCTCTCGCGCCACCTGGCGAGCAGGCTGCTGGCCGCGCCGGACAGCGAAACCCGCGCCCGCCGCGCCTTCGAGTCCCTCTTGGACCTTGCCAGGGCCTGATCCCTCCCCCATCGCGAAAGGCGCCTCACGTGTCCGCACAAAAAAGCACGATCGTTCGTCTTAAAATGCTCGCCGCCCGGGCCGCCTTCAGGGCCCTGGAACGCCTCGCTCCCGGCCTCGGCGCCCGCTGGGCCGAGCGCCTGTGGCTGACCGTGCCGCCGTTCCGCGGCAAGGCGAGAGCGGACGTGCTGCCACCCGGCAAACCGTTCACCGTCTACGTCGAGGACCGCGCCGTCCGCGGCCGAACCTGGGGCACTGGCCCGGTCGTCTACCTCGTGCACGGCTGGGGCGGCACCTCGTCGCAACTGCACCCGTTCGTCGCGCCCCTGCTCACGGCCGGGCACCGCGTAGTCACCTTCGACGCGCTCTCCCACGGCGCGTCCGACCCCGGGCTTCTCGGCCCGCGCCGCACGACCAGCCCCGAGATGACCGACGCGCTCACCGCGGTGGTGGCAGTACACGGGCAGCCGCACGCGGTGATCGCCCACTCGTTCGGGGCCTCGTCCACTTTCTCCGCTCTGCGCAACGGAATGCGCCCGGCACGGCTGGTGTTCCTGGCGCCGATGGCCCAGCCGACCCCGCTCACCGTCGACTTCGCGGCCGCCCTCGGCTTCGGCGAACGCATCCGCACCCGCATGATCGAACGAGTCGCCCGGCGCGTGGGCACGCCGTGGGACGACTACGACATGCCTGCGCAGCTCACCCAGCTCACCCAGCTCTCCCTGCCGCCCCTGCTCACCGTGCACGATCCGGCCGACCGCGAAACCCACTACGCCGACAGCGTCGCCCTCGCCGAGACCTGGCCAGACGCAGAACTGGTGACGGTCGAGGACCTGGGCCACTGGCGACTGCTCCGCGACCAGGACACGATCACCCGCGCCGTCGACTTCGTGACCGTCCGCGCGTCACACGAGCACGTCAGCTGAAACGACCGCGGGGTTGTGCTTGCCCCTGGGGCAAGGTCGGAGAATGTCGTCATGACGAGTCCGAACTTCGACCGGGAGACCCTGCGCGCCCTCGCCGACGAGGGCAACGAGACGGCGCTGGACCGGCTGGCTGATCTTGCCGACGCGCGCGGGGACCTCGACGAACTCAGCGAACTGCTGGACGAGGGATGCATGCGGGCCGGGCGCCTGCTGACCCGGCGCGCGGTCGCGGCGAGGGATCTGCGCGAACTGCAACGGATCTCCGACGCCGGCTACGAGGAGGCCGAGACCGAGCTGAACCGCCTGCTAGCCGCCCCCATCACTCCGCCTTGAGCCCCGCCCCACCACACCTCCACACCCACCCCACTCAACCCGAACCCCCCTCGCGTTTTTTCCGTTTCGTACTCTTAGCGGGTTTTGGAGCGCTCTAATTCGCGGTAATGAGTACGAAACGGGGTTCTCTAGGCTGCGCGCGCGGATGTTTGGGGAGGGCGCGGGCGGCGATGTGGTGGGGATGAGTGTAGGTGGTGTCAGGAGTGCTCGTGACCATGTGCGGGGCGCGACCTGGTGGTGGATGGGGGAACCAGTGCCAAGAGCGCCGCGATCATCGCGAACGGTAGTCCTGCCAAGAGGAACGACCAGGGCATCGCGGACCAGGTGAGCCAGCCCGCCTTCCAGGCGAGGTAGAACGCGAGTCCGCCGACGCCCTCGACCAGCAGCGCCCACCACAGCCGCATGTCGGGATCGGCGGTCATCGCCGACGCCGGAGCGGTCGTCGCGGCTCAGGCCGACAGCAGGACCACGCCGCCCGCGACCATGGCCACCAGCAGGACGAAGAACACCAGCACGCCACCGAAGAAGATCGCGCCGAGGGTCAGCGGCAGTCCGACCCCCGCCACGGCCGAACCGATCAGCCACACACCGCCCACCTGCTTGGCGATCGGCAAGAACTTTCCCGTGTCCGTCGTCATGGACAAGACCCTGGCATCGATCGGCCCGGCGCTCATCCGCGCAACTACTCACGACGTGCGGCGGAGGCACCAACCCACTACTCTGCCCGGCCGATTGCCCTGTGGGATGCGCGGTTCGAAGAAAGGCCTGGGCGCGATGACGGCGAACCCGGAAGAGAAAGTGCGTCGCACCGACGTCTTCGAGCGCGACCCCAAAAACAGTGACAGCGGCGGCGTCGTCCCGATCCTCGCGGAGTGCCGCGCCACGGTCGTTCCGCTGTTGCGCGCGGCGGTGGAGACGCTGCCGGCTCCGGTGCGGCGGGTCGCGGGCTACCACTTCGGCTGGCTGGACGAGCGTGGTGAGCCGGTCACCGACGACAACGTCGGCAAGATGATCCGGCCCGCGCTGGCGTTGTTGTCGGCCCGGGCGGTCGGGGGCGCTGGTGAGGACGCCCTCCTCGCGGCGGTCTCGGTGGAGTTGGTGCACAACTTTTCCTTGCTGCACGACGACATCATCGACGGTGACCGCATGCGCAGGAACCGGCCGACCGCGTGGGCGGTCTTCGGCGTCCCGGCGGCGGTCCTGGCCGGGGACGCGCTGTGGGCGTTGGCGCTTCGCCTGCTCACCGATGGCGGCAGGACGGCGTCCGCGCCAGGCATGCGAACGATGGCGATCACCTTGTGCCGCTTGATGGACGGCCAGAGCGCGGACACCGACTTCCCTTTGCGCGACCGCGTGAGCATGGCCGAGTGCCAGGACATGGCCGCGGGCAAGACGGCGGCGGTGATGGCCTGCGCCTGCGCGCTGGGCGCGTTAGCCGGAGGCGGCGACCCCGCGCAGATCTCCGCCTTCCAACGGATGGGCGAGCACCTGGGGATGGCCTTCCAGGTGGTCGACGACCTGCTCGGCATCTGGGGTGACCCCGACGCGCTGGGCAAGCCGGTGGGCAGCGATCTGGTCAACCGCAAGAAATCCTTCCCCGTGGTGGCCGCGCTCAACTCCGGCACGGAGGCCGGGGCGGAACTGGCCGCGCTGTACCGGCTCGACCGCCCGCTGACCGAAGCCGAGGTCGAGCGCGCCGCGGGCCTGGTCGAGGCGGCGGGCGGCCGTGCCTGGGCGCAACGGGAAGCCGAGCGCTACGCCGAAGCAGCCCTCGCTGAGATCCCGGGTCAGGCCGCCGACCTGTACGCGCTTGCAGCCCTCGTCACGGGCCGGGACCGCTGATGCCAGGTGACAGCGAACGCCTCGCGCGGTGGATCACCGAGGCCAGCACACCCACGGCGGTGTTGAGCCTGCTGCTGATCGCCATCGGGTGGCAGGCTCCATCCGGTCTGCTGTGGGGAACCGTCGCCGCGCTGTTCTGCGGCGTGCTGCCGCATGTGGGCATCGTGTGGGGAGTCCGGTCGAACCGGTGGACGGACCGGCACGTCACCGTTCGGCGTGAGCGCGTCGTGCCGCTGCTGTTCAGCCTGGCCTCGGTGGCCGCGGGTGTGGCCGTGCTGAGCGCCGCGCCGGGCGTCCCGGCGAACCTGCTCGCGGTGACCAGGATCGTGCTCACCGGGGCGATCGTGGTGTTCCTGGTGTCCCTCGCCTGGAAGATCTCCATCCACACCAGCGTCGCCAGTAGCGTCGTCGTGATCACGGCCGTCACCTTCGGCGGTCTCTGGCTGCTCTCCGGGGTCCTGGTCGTGGTGATCGCCTGGTCCCGGGTGCGGCTGTGCCAGCACACGCTCGGGCAGACCGTCGGCGGGGCGATCGTCGGAACGACGCTGTCGGTGCTGCTCCTGCCGGTGTGACTTGAGCCGCCGACGTACAGGTGGCGCACCAGCGATTCGCCCGAGGATCTCGTTAGCTCTGGGAGTATGGGTCGATCGGTCCGCGCGATCCCTGCCTCGGAGGCTGCCAGTGGCGATCCAGCTCGCTGAAACGACCGTCCTCGCCCTCGACGGATCGAGCCTTGACACCACGCTCGTGCAACCTGGCTCAGCTGTCTCGCACGCGGCGGTTTTCGTGCACGGCGCTGGGGCCACCAGGGACGAAGGCGGGTTCTTCACCACACTCGCCCACAGTCTGGCCAGGGTGGGGATCGGCAGCCTGCGTTTTGATCTGCGAGGACGCGGTGAGAGCGACGGACCGCAGCATCTCGACGACATCAGATCCGCTTTCGACCACATCCGCGGGCAGTGGGGCGCACCGGCGCTGAGCGTGGTCGGGATGGGCTTCGGCGGGGGCTTGGCCGCCCACTGCGCGGCACGCGGCGGCGACGACCTGTCCCGGCTCGTCCTGCTCAACCCCCAGTTCCGGCCCCATGAGGTACTCGGGGACATCGTCGCTCCGACGTTGATCGTGCACGGCACAGAGGACACCTTCGTCGAGTCGTCGCGGTCAGCTGCTCGGCAACTCCAAGTCGAGCACGAGCTCGTGGAGATCGAGGGCGCTCAACACGGCTTCGCGGTGCCCGGCGACCCGTACAACGTGAACCCGCAAAGCCAGCAGTGGCAAGCCTTCGTCATCAAGACGGTCGTCGACTGGCTGGCCTTGTCCTAGGTCGGTTCCGGTGTGCCCGCCGTTGGGCGGGTGAGGCGAGTCGTCGTGTGCGTCCGTAGGCGAGGGGTTCACCCTTGCCGCCGAGCACGATCGGGAGGGTGTCGGCGTCGCAGGCGGTCTGGCGCGCCAGGTCCGGCGACACCGGCTGACCGCTCTGGGTCTCCCCGCACCCGGTCCTGTGCTGCAGGTTGTCGAAGTCCATCGTCACGATCAGCAGCGAACGCGGCAGCCCGGGAATATCGTGGGCGGTCATCGCGATCGTCATGGCCTTGATGAACGCATCGGCCAACCGCTGCTCAAACGTACGCGGGTCCTTCTCCCCGTCCACAGACTTGGGTTTGGTCATCGCGAGGAACAGGTTGTAGATCTTCTCACCGATGATCGGACCGACCGTAGCGCTGAAGTGCAGGCTTCCGTCCTTGCCACGCGACATCCGCGCCGCACGTCGCGCTGTGGCGTCTTGCTCATCCTTATAGACGCCGCCGGGATCGACCAGCGTCCGCACATATTTCCCGGCACGCATCAACTGCTCCGGGTCCAACGTCGACGCCACATCCGCCAGTACACGATCGGCGTCCGCTGCGTACTCCGTAGGGAGACGCTTGATCGCATCCGAGATCACCAACGCGCACCTACCTCGTGCGTCGCTTGGCTTCGCCGGGGTGAATCTTCAGCTTGTCTCGCAACAGGATCGCGAGGTCATTGCATCTGTAGGTGGCGTGCAGGACACGCTCGTCGGCATGAGTAGCCGCATCGGTTTTGACGGCGGTCAGGAGGTTGCTGATCGTCTTAATTGCCTTGGTATCCAACACGATCACACCTCCCTCCCGCGTGGATACCTCCACTCAATCACAACTCTTCAGCTTGTCACATCGTTGCCACACAAGGAAAAACCAGGCGCCGCACAACCGCGAGCCGCCGCTGGAACGGTCGGCTTCACCTCCTGGGGAGCGCGTGCCATACGCTCCCCCGCGAGGGCCGGGGTTTCATCCCGTGCCCCCGAGAGGCCCAACGGCACGCGCAAGGGGCCCCAGGTCAAGCCGACCCCACGCAGGAACCAGCAGCACCAAGGGTTTCCAAGTCAACCGCGAAGCTCGACAACGGCGGCAAGCCCAGGATCTGACGCTGAAAACCGCGTGCTCCCAAGCGATATCCGGGCTCGGCCAACACCCGCCGGACGTCCGCCGCGATTCCGGAAACGTCGGTCCGCAAGCCGAGTCCGAGTTCCTCAACACGAGATGCGTTCGAGGGCTGGTCGGCGAACAACGGGAGCGCGACCATCGGTGTACCCGCCGACAGCGACTCGCGGACGCCGCTGAAACCGCCGTGCGTCAGGAAAACATCGCAAGCGCCGACGAGCATCCGTTGCTGCACGAACGACACCAGGTGCACGTTGCGAGGGCGCGGGCCGTTCCACCGCCCCACCGCCTCCTCGGTGCCGAGCGCGACCACGGCCTGAATCTCCAACGATCCCAACGCTTCCACGGTGATGTGCATCAGCTTGGAATCGGCGCCCAACAGCCAGTGCGTGCTCGTGCCGTAGCTCGCGAGAACGAGCGGCACGTCGGCAGGAAGATGGGCGATCGTGGAGTCCAACGGCCGGGTGTCGACGGCATCGGGCGCACGGTAGTGCCGGAGGCCGGGCGAGCGCAGATCCGAGGGATACCAGGACTCCGGCAGCAGACCCGCCGTGAGCCTGCCGTGAGCGTGGGTGAACGAGTCCACCGCGGCCAGCCCGAAGCTCTCGCGCAGGTGGTTCAGCCGATCGGTGAGATCCGGCACGAGCCGGGTGATCAGCGGCGCGATGTCGATCATCGCCAGGGGCAGGCCGAGCACCTCGGCGGCGAGATATCCGCCGTACTCATTGGTTTCGCGCACGATCACGTCCGGGCGCCACGCCTTCGCCACCTCGATGAGGTCGGCCGCGAACGACTCGGTCATCTCATCGGAGAACACGGGCACGTCGAGCGGGCCCGTCAGTTCTGGGCACCACTGCCGCGTCGGCTGGTCGACATCCTCCGGGGAAAGCGCGGACTCGATCACCAGGACCTCGATGCCGTGGCGCTCGATCTGCGCCTTGACCGCCGCGCCGGTGGCGAGCGCGACCTCGTGCCCACGATGCTGCAAAGCCTTCGCGACGGGGACCAACGCCGGGATCAGATGGGACTGGATGGGCAGACCGGTGAGGAGAACGCGCACACGGCTCACAAGATCAGTGCCGGAGCGGGCGCGCAACCATCCCGGTCCTAAAGGGCAGCGAGGACGGCGTCGTAGGTCTGCGCCGGGTCACGTCCGTCTGTCCGCACCACCACGCACTCCGGGCGCGCGTCCAGGTATGCGCTGAGCTGGTCGTGAATTCGTTCCAGGAACACCGGGCCGCCGCCGCGCACGACGATGTCGTCGATGTGGCGGTGCACGTCCGAGGCACCCGCCGCCCGGCTCGCGAAACGGTCGATCATCTGTTCCTTACCGGCCATCAGCACGATCTCGTGGTACTCCGCACCAGCGCGGTCGGCGGCGGCCTGGAAGTCCTCGGCCTCCTCCACCTTGGTCAACATCTGCGGCATCACGACGTCGTGCCCCGTCCGCAGGTGCGCCTCGGCCATGCTGACCGCCAACGACAGCGCGGCTTCGAACGCCTTCCAGAAATCGTCCCGCCACCCGCCGACGAGATGGACGACCTGATCGATGTCGAGGTCGAGCACTCCGGGGTGCCGGTCGACGTACACCCGCGCGAACGTCGACTTGCCGACACCGGACGGGCCGTTCACATGGATCAGTCTCGCCACCTGGAGCACGCTACAAGCGGGACCGGGGTTCTGGCTGACGTAGGGTGCTGACATGACGGCAGCGCCCCAGTCGGCCGCAGGTGGCCGGGACAGCCGCCTCGCACAGCTGATCATCACGATCTTCGGGTTGTACGCGCGCGCCGAGGGCAACTGGCTCTCCGTCGCCGCCGTGGTGGCGTTGATGGCGGACCTGGGGATCGAGAGCCAGGCCGCGCGCTCCTCGATCTCCCGCCTGAAGCGGCGCGGCGTGCTCGACAGCGAACGCCAGTCCGCGATCGCGGGGTACGCGCTGTCCGCGCCGACCCTGGAGGTCCTGGCCGAGGGTGACGTCCGGATCTTCGAGCGCACGCGGGCGACGGAGGAGGACGGCTGGGCGCTGGTCGTGTTCTCCGTGCCCGAGTCCGAGCGCGAGAAGCGGCACGCGCTGCGGTCCAGCCTCACCCGCCTGGGTTTCGGCACCGCGGCGCCGGGGGTGTGGATCGCACCGGCGAACCTGGCGCAGGAGGCGCGAGACACCCTGCGGCGCCGGGATCTGTCGGAGTACGTGGACATCTTCACCAGTCGGCACTTCGCCTTCGGCGAGGTCCGCGCGAAGGTGCGCCGGTGGTGGGACCTGGACGAGCTGAGCCAGCTGTACGCGGACTTCCTGGACCGCTACGGGCCACGGGTGCCGACCGAGGACATGACGCCGCAGGAGGCGTTCGGGATCTACGTCCCGATGCTCACCCACTGGCGGCAGCTGCCCTATCGCGATCCGGGGCTGCCCCTGTCGTTGCTGCCCGCGGACTGGAAAGGCAACACCGCGGGCGAGCGCTTCGTCGAGCTGAACGAGATCTTGGCTCCGCTGGCGGAAAAACACGCGTTGAAGGTCGTCAACGGGAAGCGCGCGCAGTAGGCGTCCGGAGCCGGTGTTCGGGGATCACCGCCACCCCGAGGATCTCGATCATCGCCTCGGGCTGCCACAGCGCGGTGCACCCGATCCCGGCCATGGCCGGGTAGACCGGGCCCGCGAGCTCGCGCCAGACGCGGCCGATCTCCTTGCCGTGCGCCTGGTAGTCGGGGATGTCGGTGAGGTAGATGGTCACGCTCACCAGGTCCTCGGGCTCGCCGCCGGCTTCGCGCAGCGTGGTCAGCACGTTGCCGAACGCCTGGCGGAACTGCTCGACGATGCCGCCGGGCACGATCCGCATCTCGGCGTCCAGCGCGGTCTGCCCGCCGAGGTGCAGCGTGTTGCCCACCAGGGTTCCGTGCGAGTAGCCGCGCGGAGCCGGCAGTGCGTCGGGGTTCACGGGGATCGGTCTCATCCGGCCTCCAGCCTCGTCGTTATTGACTTTATCTGACGGCCGTGAACAATGCGATATAGCTGCCGACCGGAACGGAGCGACCTCGTGGAGCCCGACCCCAGCAAGCACCGAACCTCCGCGGTCTTCACCGCGGCGGTCACGCTGACGCCCGCGGAGCCCGAGCACTTCGACCTCGCCTTCACCGCGCTCACCCAGCCCTGCCCGTGGCCCAAGGCCTACGGCGGCGACCTGGTGGCGGCGGCCGCGGCGGCGGCCATGCGGTCGGTGGACGACGGCAAGACCCTGCACTCGATGCACAGCTACTTCCTGCGGCCCGCGGACATCGGCGCGCACGTGCGCTACGAGGTGGAGCTGCTGCGGAACGGGCGCGGCTACAGCACGCGGCAGGTGCGCGGTTTCCAGAACGGCAAGCCGGTCTACGTCTGCCTGGCGAACTTCGCGGCGGGCGAGCCCGGCGGGACGTTCCTGTCCGAGCTCACCGAGGCGGTTCCCGACCCGGAGGAGCTGCCCAGCTCGGCCGCCTACCTCGCCGAGCGCGACGGCGGGACCATGACCGAGGCGTCGAAGGCGTACTGGTCGGGCGGCCGCAGCTTCGACATGCGGCACGTGCCCGGCCCGGTTTACCTCACGGTCGAAGGCGAACTGGCCCCGCACCAGGCGGTGTGGGTCAGGCCGTTCGACGCGCTGCGCCCCGTGGACGGGCTCAGCGACACCCAGCGGGATCTCGCCGCGCTCACCTACGTCTGCGACTACACGATCCTCGAACCCGTGCTGCGGGTGCTCGATCTCCCTTGGGCCAAGCCAGGTCTGGTCACCGCGAGTCTCGACCACGCCATGTGGTTCCACCGCACGGAACCGGTCGACGACTGGCTCCTCTACGTCCAGGACGCGGTCGCCGCCGACGCCGGTCGGGGCGTGAGCACCGGGCGCTTCTTCACCCGCGATCACCGCCACCTCGCCACTGTCGTGCAGGAGGGAATGATCCGCGCCTCCTGACCGCTCCGGCGGCTCCCGGAAGGACTCCTCCGTTGCCTCTCTCGCCTTCAGCGCACGTGGACACCTTCACCCGAGACCACTTACCCAGCGAGTCCCTTTGGCCCGCGATGGAGTTCACCACGCCGGAGCTGCGGTACCCGGACCGGCTCAACGCGGCGACGGAGCTCATCGATGTGGCGGTCGCGACCTTCGGCGCGGATCGGCCCGCATTGCGCACACCAGGCGGGGAATCCTGGTCCTACGGCCAATTGCGCACGCGAGCCAACCAAGTCGCCCAGGTGTTGACCGAAGATCTCGGTCTGGTCCCGGGGCAGCGCGTGATGTTGCGCTCCCCCAACACGCCGTGGACGGTGGCAGCCTGGCTCGGCGTGCTCAAGGCCGGTGGCGTCGCCGTGATGACGATGGCCGCCCTGCGCGCCCGCGAGCTCATTCCCATCGCAGAGCGGACATTGCCGTCGATAGCGCTCGTCGATTCCCGTTTCGCCGAAGAGGTGTACGAGGCGCTGCCGTCGTTGACGGTCGTGGAGTACGGCGGCTCCGGCTCCAGCGACCTGATTGCCCGTGCCAGCGCGAAATCGGGTGAGTTCACCGATGTGCGGACCGCCGCGGACGACGTGGCGCTGCTCGGCCCGACCTCCGGCAGCACCGGCGTCCCGAAGATCACGATGCACTTCCACCGCGACCTCCTCTCCATCGACAACACCTTCGGGCGCAACGTGTTGCGGCTGCGGCCGGACGATCTGGTCGCGTGCTCCGCGCCTTTCGCGTTCACCTTCGGCCTCGGCATGCTCGTCGTCTTCCCGCTGCGAGCCGGAGCCTGCGCGCTGCTGACGGAGCGGGCCACCCCGTTGCAACTACTGGACATCGTCCGCGAGGAAGGCGTCACCGCGCTGGCGACCGCACCCACGGCGTACAAGGCGATCCTGCGCGAAGGGCGGGAACACGAACTCGCCGGTCTGCGCGTCGCGGTCTCGGCGGGCGAACACATCCCCCGGCACGTCTGGGAGCAGTTCAGGGATCGGCTCGGCCTCCGGATCATCAACGGCATCGGCGCCACCGAACTGCTGCACATCTTCATTTCCGCCGCGGGCGACGACATCCGGCCCGGTGCCACGGGAAAACCCGTTCCGGGCTACCGTGCCGCGATCCTCGGGCCCGACGGCGCCGAACTCGAACCGGGCGAGCCGGGGCAGCTCGGCGTCATCGGCCCAGTCGGCTGCCGCTACCTCGACGACGCGCGTCAGAAGAACTACGTCGTCGACGGCTGGAACGTCACCGGCGACGTGTTCACCAGGGACGCGGACGGCTACTTCTTCTTCCAGGCGCGCACTGACGGCATGATCGTCTCCTCCGGGTACAACATCGGCGGCCCCGAGGTCGAGGCGGCCGTCGAAACGCATCCCGACGTGCTCGAGGTGGCCGTCGTGGGCCGGCCCGACCCGGAACGCGGTTCGGTGGTGTGCGCCTTCGTCGTGCTCCGCGAAGGAGCTCTCGGCGATTCCGTGAAGGCCAAGGAGATCCAGGACCACGTCAAGCAGATCCTGGCTCCGTATAAGTATCCCCGCCTCGTGCGGTTCCGCGGTTCCCTGCCCCGCAACGCCAGCGGCAAGGTGCAGCACTTCGAGCTGCGCAAGATCATCACCGACGAGCAGGGGGAAGATCGTTGAAGATCGCGATCGTCGGCGGGGGCCCCGGTGGGCTCTACCTCGCCGCGCTGACGAAGCACCTCGACCCGGCGCACGAGATCACCGTCTGGGAACGCAACGCGCCCGACGACACCTTCGGCTTCGGCGTGGTGTTCTCCGACGAGACCCTCGGCGGCATCGAGAACGCCGACACCGTGTTCTCCGAAGCCATGGCCAGCCGGTTCGCGCGGTGGACGGACATCGACATCCACTTCCGCGGGCACACGCACACCGTGGGAGGCCAGGGTTTCGCCGCGATGAGCCGCAAGGACCTGCTCCACCTGTTGCAGGAGCGCTGCCACGATCTCGGTGTCACCACGCACTTCTCGACGCCCGCCCCGGACGACCTCCGCGGCTCCCACGACCTCGTGGTCGGCGCCGACGGGCTGAACTCCTCGATCCGCGCGGCCCACGCGGATGTCTTCCGCCCGACGCTGGATCGCAGGCGCAGCAAGTACATGTGGCTCGGTACGGACCTGGTGTTCGAAGCCTTCCAGTTCTTCATCAAGCAGACCACGTGGGGGACCGTGCAGGTCCACGCCTACCCCTACTCCGACACCGGGTCCACGTTCATCGTCGAGATGCACGAGGACGTCTGGCGGCGCGCGGGCTTCCACGACACCGCTCTCCCGCCCGGCGCCTCCGACGAGCACGCCATCGACCGGATTCGCGAGCTCTTCGCCGATGAGCTGGCAGGGCATCGCTTGTACGCCAACAACTCCAAGTGGCTCAACTTCACCACCGTGCGCAACGAGCGGTGGCGTCACGACAATCTCGTCCTCGTCGGCGACGCCGCGCACACCGCGCACTTCTCGATCGGCTCCGGGACGAAGCTGGCGATGGAGGACTCGCTCGCCCTCGCGGCCTGCCTGCACGAGCACCCGGACATCGAGTCGGCGTTGAGCGCCTACGAGGCCGAACGGCGCCCGGTCGTCGAATCCACCCAGCGCGCCGCTCAGGCTTCCTTGGAGTGGTTCGAGAACATCGGCATGTACGTCCACCAGGAGCCGACACAGTTCTGCTTCAACCTGCTCACGCGGTCACGTCGCATCACCTACACGAACCTGCGCACCCGCGACGCCGAGTTCGCCGACCGCGTCGACTCCGCGTTCGCCGCGGACCAGGGTTTCGGCGAGGTCGCCCCGGCGATGTTCCAGCCCTTCCGGCTCGGACAGCTTGAGCTGAAGAACCGGATCATCGTGTCGGCCATGGACATGTACTCTGCCGAGGAGGGCGTGCCCGGCGATTTCCACCTGGTACACCTCGGTTCCAAGGCGATGGGCGGCGCCGGGCTGGTGATGACGGAGATGGTCTGCGTCTCCCCCGAAGGCCGGATCACCCCTGGCTGCACGGGATTGTGGACCGACGAGCAGCGCGAGTCCTGGGCGCGGATCGTGTCCTTCGTCCACGAGCGCGGCTCCGCCCGGATCGGGCTCCAGCTCGGCCATTCCGGGCGCAAGGGCTCCACCCGGCTCATGTGGGAGGGCATGGACGATCCGCTGCCCCAAGGAAACTGGGCGATCGTCGGCCCTTCGCCGCTTCCCTACGGCCCCGGTTCGGCGGTCCCCCGCGAACTCACCCGTGCCGACATGGACCGCATCCTCGCCGACTTCGTCGAGGCCGCGCGCCGCGGTGCCGACGCTGGTTTCGACCTGCTGGAACTGCATTGCGCGCACGGCTACCTGCTGTCGTCTTTCCTGTCCCCCATCGCGAACCGGCGCACCGACACCTACGGCGGCTCGCTGGAGAACCGACTCCGGTTTCCGCTTGAGGTCTTCGACGCGGTGCGCGCCGTCTGGCCCGCGGAGCGGCCGATGATCGTGCGCATCTCCGCGACCGACTGGGTCCCGGACGGCAACACCGAGCACGACGCCGTGGAGATCGCGCGTGCCTTCATCGCCCACGGAGCGGACGCCATCGACGTCTCCTCCGGGCAGGTCACCAAGGACGAGCGCCCGGCCTACGGTCGTTCGTACCAAACACCTTTCGCCGACCGGATCCGGCACGAGGTCGCGGCGTCCGCCGGTGCGGCGGTGATCGCTGTCGGCGCGATCGCCTCCTACGACGACGTGAACTCGATCCTGCTGGCGGGCCGCGCCGATCTGTGCGCGCTCGGCCGCACCCACCTCTACGATCCACAGTGGACACTGCACGCGGCTGCCGAGCAGGAGTACCGCGGTCCGGCGGCGGAGTGGCCGTTGCCCTTCCAGGCAGGCAAGCGCAAGCCCCCGACCGCGCGCACCGACGCGGTGCGCCCCCGTCTTTCGCTGCTCCAGGACGGAGATTCCGACCCGCAGGTCCACGTGCGCTGGAAGCCTCAGGCTCTCCGGTAGCCCGCCAGCGTGGAGTCCTCGACCTCGGGGAGGTTGACGACGATGTTGTCCGGGGTGCGGCAGGTCAGCCACACGAGCTCTTCCGTGGTGCTCATGTTGGCTTCGACGTGCGGCATGTACGGCGGGACGAACACGAAGTCGCCCTCGGCCATGTCGAGGTACTGCTCGTAGCTCTCGCCGAAGTAGATGCGCGCCGTGCCGGTGAGCACGTAGCCGCCGGTCTCCGCTTCGCCGTGGTGGTGCGGCAGGGAGCGGTACCCGGGCTCGTTGCTCACCCTGCCGAACCAGATCCTCGTCGCGGGCGTGTGCTGCGGGGACACCCCGGAAACCCGGACGGCGCCGCCCGATTGGCCGGTGTCGCCGTGCTCCTGCCCGCGGCGGGTCACCACGGGCACGGCCGTGAAGTCGAGCTTGTCGGTGGTCATGTGCGGCCCTTCTATAGCGTATTCGCAACCGTCGTCATCGAAACATGATGCCCGGCTGCGAACAAGCCCCGTCAGGGCGGGCACGTGCCGTACGAGGAGCGCGATGTCCAGCCGCTACACGAGATCTTGGCACCCGCACCCGTCCCGCGAGTCCACCTCACCCACGCACACCCTCATCCCGCGCTGAGGCCGCCAAGATCTTCCGTTTCGTACTCTTGCCGGGATTTGGGAGCGCTCTCTTCCCCGTTAAGAGTACGAAACGGGGTTACCTAGGTTGCGGCCGCCGGAGGTGGGGTGCGGGGGCGGTTGGGGCGCATGGGCACAGTTTACGTGGTGCGCGGGGGCGCTTGGATGGATTACGGGCCAGGGGCAGGCCCGCCGAACCTCGTTTCGTACTCATGACGGGGTTCGGCGGCGCTCCAAGAGCCCGCTATGAGTACATATCGGAAGGGATATCCGCTAACTGCGGGATCCAATGGTGAGAGCTAGAACCGCGTGGAGGGCTGCCACAGCACCGAGCTGGGACGTTCGCCCGAGGACGAAGTTCAACGCGCCCCATCCTGATTCGGGGTCGGTGGACGCTCGGAGCTGGTGACCGGGGAAGGCGTGTTCGCCGTCTTCCTGGAACGTCGTGCACGGGCGGTCCCAGAGGTAGAGCAGCGTCGGCCAGTCGGGGTGCGCGACATCCACGGCATGCGGATCACGTTGGCGATCTCCTCGGGAGTGCGCGCGGAGTGCATGTGGTTGTCCAGGAGCGCGGACAACACCACCTCGGCGCGGCTGGTCACGAATGGGCCTTCCCTTCGATGATCTTCGGCTGGTCGGAGTCGGGTTCCCACACTACGAGCGTGGAGCCCAGCGGGAGGATGGCGCACACCGCCGTGTAGCAGTCGAAACCGCCTCGGCGCATGCGCTTGGTGAGAACTACGACCGCATAGGTGATGTTCTCCTGCCGCATTCGGTAGGCGCCCACGTCCCATTGTCTGCTTCGAGCCCTCCGTGGGGCGGAGCATCGTGCGGCGCACGTTCTCCGCCCAGGCAGGATCGAACGTACCGACAAGGGCGTGCCCATCCCACCGTGAAGGGTGCGGCACGGAAGCGGTTCCCTGAGTCGGAGTCCGCTCCTGTGGAGCGGCGCTGATCGTGGGAACGGCGTCATTGGGGAAGACCTCGGCCCGGTAGAGGTTGATCTGCTCGCTGCACAGAAGCAGATCAGCTGCCGCATCCTCGAAGTCCTGGGCAGCGGAGCCGAGCAGGCCGAGAGCATCGTGGAGCGTGAAGTTCCCGGCCTTGTCCGCGACCGCACGCACGCTGGGCCGGATCTCATCGCGAATGCATCGCGCGAGTTCGCGCAAGCCGTCCTGCGGCATCTCGTGCGGGATCGCCCGGAGAATGGCGATGATCTCGGCTAGCGGGCTCATGACCGTCTCAAGCCGCCTGCGGCTTCCTCCATACAAGTGGCAGCGCGGTGAAGCCGGTCCACGCCCTCGGCGACCTTGCGCGCGGCTTCGGCGGCGTAGGCCGATGCGCCATCGCTGGGCTGGTCAACTCGCGTGCGGCCGAGGCTGCGGTGCGCAGAGAGCCGACGTCGGTCTCCGGATCCGCTTCCACGGTTCCCCCTGCCGTTCCGGGACCGGAGCCGTCACCACTCCGGTCTGTCGACGTCCATGGTCGCCGGGATGCAGCCGCATGCATGCCGTGCGCCTTCTTTGACACAGCGGATGAGGGCAAGTGCCAGAAGAGAAAGAGCGGGCGCGTTATGAGTGCGGGGACGGGGCCTCGTGAAGGTCCGGTCCGTGTTCGGCGGTGGTCACGCGGACGTCGGCGGGGTGGAAAAGCCCGCGGGTGATCATCTCCATGTTCTCCAGCAGGACCCGGCCCGCGACCGGGTCGACGATGCTCGCCACGCTGGGCACACCGAAGTCGAAGCGGGCGCGGAAGACGACCTGGCAGCCCACCGCGGTCTCCCGCACTGACCAGCCGCCCTCGAACATGTCGAAATCGCCTTCGAGCTGGCGGAACGCGATCTCACCGCGAGCGCTGTCGAAGGTGTCGGACTCCGACCAGCGCAGCAGGCCGTTGCGGAAGTGCACCACCCAGGTGCTCAGGACCGACCCGTCCGCCTCCGCGGGCAGCACCTGGACCTCCTCCACCGCCTCCACGAGGTCCGGGTAGCGCTTGAAGTCCGCGAGCGTGCTGAAGACCTCCGCGGCCCCGAGCCCGGCTACTTCCGCTGTCAGCTCAACCGCGTGCACCTGTGTCTCCTCACCGAAAGCGCGCGGCGATGGCCGCGAAGGACTCGTCGAAGGCGTCCACGATCCGCTCGACCTCGCCGTCGCTGAGCACGGCGGGCGGAGTGAGGCGCAGGACCGTGGAGTTGTTGAGCGAGTGGTTGACCAGCACGCGCCGGTCGATCAACGCCAGCAGCAGTTCACCGGTCAGCCCGGCGTTCGCCAGCTCCACCCCGATGAGCAGCCCCTCGCCGCGAACCTCGGGGACAAGGTGCGGGCAGTGCCGGTCCACGCTGCGCCGGAGTTCTTCGCGCAGCCACTTGCCCACCGCCTCGGCCCTCGGAACCAGAGCTTCGTCGCGGATCACCTCGACGGCCGCCCGCGCCGCGGCGACGGCGATCGGTGCCGCCGCGAAGGTGGAGGTGTGCAGGAACGGATCGCGGTCGAAGGGCTGGTAGATCTCCTCGGTGCAGACTGCGGCGGCCACCGGGACCACTCCGCCGCTCAACGCCTTGCCGACGAGCAACACGTCCGGCCGAATCCCATCGGCACCCCACCAACGGCCGAGCCTGCCCAGGCCGGTGAGGATCTCGTCCATCACAAGGACGGTGTTGTGCTTGCGGCACAACGATTCCACCTCGCGGAGGTAACCGGTCGGCGGGACGATCACGCCGCCTTCCCCTTGCACCGGTTCGAGAATGAGGCACGACCGCGCGTCGTCGGCGAGCACCTCGGCCAGGGCCGCGGCGTCGCCGAATGGCACGTGGACGACGTCGGGCAGCAGTGGCTGGAAAGGCTGTTGGTACAGCTCGCGGGCGGTGACGCTGAGCGCACCCATCGTCTTGCCGTGGTAGCCGTTCACCGTGGTGATCAAGCGGCGGGCACCGTGCGCGCGGGCGAGCTTGATCGCGGTCTCGGTGGCTTCCGCGCCCGAACCCACGAAGTGCACTTTGGACAGTCCGGGCGGACACGCGTTGGCCAGTGTCTCCGCGGCGGCGGCGCTGGCGGGTTCAAGCAACAGCCTCGTCGACAGCGGATGCCGCCGGATCTGTTCAACGACGGCGTCGACGACGCGGGGATGCCTTGCGCCCAGGAAGAAAACGCCGTATCCCGCGCAGTTCAAGAACTCGCGGCCGTCGCTGGTGCGCACGAGGGCGCCGGTGGAGCTCTCCTCCAGGTGGTCGCCGAACATCCGCGCCATTGCCGCCCTGGCGGTGCTGAGGTGGCGGTTCACAGTGTCTCCTCCAGCCTGAGCTCGGCACCGTCGAAGTAGTCGTCGAACGCGGTGGCCAGTGATGCCCGCGAGGGTGGGTGGAAGGCGAGCGCGTGCACGGTGGCCGACAGGTATGCGACCTCCGGACTCTCCACAAAGGACATTCCGCCGAGCGCTTCGACCGCGGCCGAGGTGGTTCGGGTGACCAGGTCCTGCGTCGTGTAGCGCGCCGCGAGGGCCATGGCCAGTTCGTCCGCGCCGCACGCGCCGTCGTCGACCCGCGACGCGACGCGCTCCAACGCGAACATGGCTGTCTCCAAGGAAGCGCAGATCCCGGACCGCACCTCGGCAGTCGCTCGGCGCCGAAGCAACAACCGCTCGGCGAGCGCCGACGCCGCGCCGAGGTAGCAGCCGCTGATCAGCAGCGTGAACCAGACCAGCCCGATCGTCTGCAACTCGTCCAGGCCGGGCTCGGGGCGCACCATCAGCTCGTCGGCGACGGACACCCGGTCCAGGGTCACCTCATCGCTTTCCGCTCCGTTGAGCACGAGGCTGTTCCAGAAGGGGCGCACCGAAATCCCGGGTGTGGTGGCCGGGATCAACGCGATGCCCAGCTCGACACCGGTTTCAGCCAGGTTCACGCTGGCGGTGAGCAGATCCATCGAGCGGGACAGGCTGCATGGGCGTTTGCGGCCGGACACCACCCATTGGCCGTCCTCGGTTTCGGCGCGCATCGCGGGTCGGAGGATGTTCTGGCCCGTGCGTCCCTCGGCGAACGCGCTGGCCACCAGCAGCCGGTCCCGGGCGATGGCGTCGATGAGCATCCACTCGAACCCCTCGCTGCGCTCGGCCAGCGCGACCAGGCTGGCGACCGAGAAGTTGTGCATCGTCGCGGCGACCGCCAGCGATGGTGAGCGCGCGGCGATGGCCCTCGTGGCGCTCAACGCGGCCAGCGCGCTGAGCCCGAGCCCGCCGTGCTTTTCCGGCACGAGCGCTCCGGCGCCGCCTGCCTTGCGGAACAACGCGAGCCCGGGATTGTCCTGCTGCTCCAACGCCATCAGCCCGCAGTCGGCCAGCTGCTCGTCCAGGCCCGGCAGTGCTGAGTCCAGTCGCGCGCGCTCCTCGCGGAGGAACCGCATCACGCACCTCCGGGCAGCGCGGTGTCGAAGATCCGCTCGCGCGGCGTGACATCGGTGGCGATGCTGATTCCCTGCAGGCGGCTCGTGCGCAGCGCGGGATAGTTGGCCTCGCCGAACGGTCCCCCGGTCAGACCGCTGCCGCCGTGGGTGGGCAGTGTCGGCGCGAACCCGAGGTGTGAGTCGTTGACCTTCAACAGGCCGCCGTTGGACACCGTCGCGCAGAACGCGTCGATGACGCCAGGATCGCGGGCCCACAAGGAGTTCCGCAGACCGTACGGGTTGCCGTCGACGAAGCGCAGCATGGACTCCAGCAGTTCGCCGTCCGGCGCGGGCTCGGGCACCACGATCGGCAGCAGCGGGAAGAACGTCTCCTCGCGGACAGCTCGCAACCGCTCGGCCAGCTCCAGTCCGCGCACGTCGATGACCGTGGGTTGCAGGAAAACCCCGGCGGGATCGACGACGCCCTTGTGATCAGTGCGCTCGCCGCCCGCGCGCACCGTCGCTCCCGCCCGCGTCGCCTCGCCGAGCAGGTCGAAGAAACCCGCGGTCTTCAGCACCGGCGTCAGCAACGCGCGCTCGTCCTCGGGCAGGCCCGGCCGCACCTGGTCCAAGCGCGCGATCAGCGCCTCGATCAACCTCTCGGCGACGTCGGGGTGCACCACCGCGTACTTGGGGACCATGCAGATCTGGCTGGAGCCGTAGAAGCACTCGACCAACGCCTGTGCCGCGAGGTCGATCTCGGCGTCGGACCAGATGAGCACGCCGTCGTTGCCGGAGAGCTCCAGCACCGCTTTCTTGCCCGCGGCGGTGGCGCGGTCGCCCAGTTCGATACCGCGTCCGCTGGCCCCGATGTAGAAGAGGTCGTCCACGTCCGGGCTGGAGATCCAGTGGTCCAGCACCTCACGCGGCGCACCGCAGATGAGGTTGGCGGTGCCGGGCGGGGCGCCGCACTCGGCGAGCACCGGGATGACGACCTCGCGCCACGCCCACGCCACGCCGAGCGGTCCGCTGCGGGGCGCCTTGACCACGATCGCGTTGCCCGCCAACAAGGTGCTCAGGCCGAGCAGGGAGTTCGACGCGGCGGCGTTCTGCGGCGGGCTCAACGCCACCACGCCGTCGGGCTTGCGCACGAGCCGGATGTCCCGGTCTCCGGCGCGCCGCCGGACCTCCAGCATCTCACCGAGGACCGCGTTCGTGTCGGGATGCAGTCCTTGCAGCACACCCGCGACCTCCCACAACGCCAGTCTGCGCGGATGTCCTTCTGCGACAAGCACTTCAACGAATTCGTCCACTTTGGACTCAAACGTCGCGTGCAGCGCGTCGCCGAGGGCGAGCCGTTCGGTGAGCGGGCGGCGTGCCCAGTCCCGCTGAGCCTCGCGGGCAGCCGCGGCGGCCTGCTCCCAGTGCTGCACGGACGTCACGGCGACGCGCCCGGCGATCCGCGAGTCGCCGGAAGCCTCTCGGGTGCCTCGGTCCAGCTCCCGTTTGAGCCGGATCGCGCCCATCGGATCGTCGAGCAAGGCGCTCGCCCGGAGCACGTGGACCCATTGGCCCGCCGAGACATCACGACCGGCGATGGAGTTCGGATAGCTTCGCAAGGCAGCTCCCGGCAACGTGGCACTGTTGGCAACCGGACGCTATGGGCGCCCGCCGCCGCGCCGGTATCCCGAGATACTTGGGATTGCGCGCGAACGAGGCGCGCTCCGAGCCTTACCGCCATGACAGACGTGAAGCTGGCCGGGTCGCTGTGGCTGACACGGGTCGTGGCGAGGACCTTCGCCGGATTCGGTGACCTGGTCGCGGAACTGGACCGTCCGGCCCGGCAACGCAACCCCTATCCCCTGTACAGCGAGATCCGTTCGCGCGGGCCGTGGTACCGCAGCAGGCTCGGCCTCTACGCGACGGCTTCCCACGGGGTCATCACGGAACTGGTCCGCCATCCCGAGATCAGCAGCGGTGTGCTCGGCGGTGAGGCGGGTGGGGCGACCGCGAAGGCCGCGTTCCCCGCCGACGCCATCCACCCGCTGCGCGATTCGCTGACCGGGATCGACCCGCCGGACCACACCCGGCTGCGCCGCCTGGTCGTCCCCGCGTTCACCCCGAGGGCGTCCCGGGCCCGCGCGGAGCAGATCGAGCGGATCGTCGACGAGCTGATCTCCAAGCTGCCCAAGGGAGAACCGTTCGACCTGATCGAGCACTTCACCGCGCAGCTGCCGGTGCTGGTGATGTGCGACCTGCTCGGCGTGCCGGTGACCGAGGTGCACCGCCTGACCCGCTGGGGACGCGTGGTGGGCGCTGCCGGGGACGGCGTCCGCACGGTCGCCCAGTCCCGGGAGCTCACCGTGGTACTGGCGGAGATGGAGCAGTTCTTCCGCGACCTCCTGGAGCGGCGCAAGGCTGATCCGGGCGAGGACGTGATCAGCCGCATCCTGCACGAGGCCAACGGGGAACCGACCCCTCGCGAACTCATCGCGCTGTGCGAGCTGACCCTGCTCGCGGGGTTCGAGACCCTGGTCAACTTCATCGGCACCGCGCTGCTCGCCCTGCTGACGAACCCGGAGCAGCTGGCGCTGCTGCGCGGTGATCTCGACCTGGTCCCGCAGACCGTCGACGAGGCGCTGCGCTTCGACGCGCCGATCCAGAGCACCCTGCGCGCGGTGCGCAGCGACCTGGAGATCGACGGTCACGTGCTGCCCGCGGGCAAACCGATCATCGTCCTCTACGGCGGCGCCAACCGGGACCCGGCGGTCTTCGAGCACCCGGACCGCTTCGACATCACCCGGCCGAACTCCCGTGACCACCTGGCCTTCGCCGCGGGCACGCACTACTGCCTCGGCGCGAGCCTGGCCAAGCTGGAGGGCGAGATCGCCTTGCGCGCGCTGGTCACCCGCCTCCCCGGCCTGAAACCGGCCGGGGAGGTCGAGTGGCTCAACTCCTTCGTCGTGCGCGGCCTGCGCAGGCTGCCCGTGGTCGTCAGTCCGTGAGCAGCATGTAGGCGAGGCGCTCGTCCTGGATCTCCCGGGACCAGCGCTGGGCCAGCTCCACCCGCTCCTCCGGCGTGCTGTCCAGCAGGCGCTTGCCCGCCCAGATCTCGTAGTCGCCGACCAGCTCGGCCTGCTGTTCAAGGCCCTGCTGGAACACGCCCTCCAGCGCGAGCTGCACGGCGGCCATGGGCAGGCTCTCCCACAGCGCGCGCCCGGCGTCGACGATCTCCAGCAGCTCCGCGCGGCGCTCCGGGTTGTCGGTGAGGTGGCGGCGGATCACCGTGCTGCCCACGGACAAGTGCCGCATCTCGTCGGTGTTGGCACTGCGTTGCAGCTGCGCGGCCGCGGGGTGCAGCGGCCTCCACTTCTGCTCGCTCAGCTCGGTGATCGGCGCGATCACCCCTTCCACCAGCACCGTCAGGATGACAACGCCGCGGTGGAAGTCGCGGTGCTTGTCCATGATGTCGAGCCCGTAGGACTGCACCGGCGAGAGCACCATCTCCGCCGCCGCGCCCGCGTAGGCGGTGATGACCTCGTTCAGCGAGGCGGGTTCCACACCGAGCTCGACCAGGTGCGACCGGTACATGTGCCCGTGCCGGGCCTCGTCCATCAGCTGCGAGGCGTAGAACTCCATCGTGGCCAGGTCGGGCGCGGTGGCGATGAGCGAGGTGAGCGACCTGGTGGCCTTCTCCTCGGCGATCGCCTGGAACGCGAACTCGGCGATCAGCGAATCCCGCAGCGGTCCCGGCTCCCGCAGGAACTCGGGCACTCCGGCGTCCGGCCGGTGGCCGTTGACCTGGCCCAGCACCTGGCCGCCGATGACCTCGGAGTGCCAGAACTCCAGGCCGCACTGCTCGGGCCCCAACTCGACCAACTGCTGCTGACCGGCGATCGTGTGCGACATGCGGCGGACGCTCCTCTGATTGGTGACCGTTGCGCCCGACGCTAGGAACCCGCTGTTCAGCCGACCATCCCAAGTTTTCTGGGATAGCACTTCGGAAAACACTGCGGTTGTCGGCCGGGCGCTCCGGTGGCGAAGGTGGGCGGGCCCGCCCCACCGCCGACACCGCGCATCGAGGCCCATGCTCGCCGAACTGGACCGGCCCGACCCCGCCGAGACGGGCCCCGACCCGCACGACCTGTGGGCCGCCGCGGCAGCCGAACTGTCCACCCGCGTCTCCTTCGACTCGCTGTGCGTGGGCTCCACCGACCCGGCGAGCGGGCTGATCGACACCGCGCGCGTCGCCGGGCTGCCGGAGTCCTGCCTGCGTGCGGCCGTGCGGGCCGAGTACGGGGCGCCTGACTTCAACAAGCTCGATTGGCTTGCCCGGCAACGACATCCCGTAGGTCTGTTGTCCTCGGCCACCAACGGTGCGTTGGAACGCAGCCACCGCTACCGCACGATCCTGCGACCCTTGGGGTTACGGCACGAACTTCGCGTAGCACTGGTATCCCGTGGATCGTGTTGGGGCTATCTGGTGCTGTGCCGGGCCGAGGGCACCCCGGACTTCTCGGCTGCCGAGATCACCCACGTGCGCGGTGTCGCGGCGAGGCTGACTGACCAGCTGGTGTGCCGGGTGCGAACCATCCCCGTCGGCGGTCTTCAGGCCGAGCGCGCTGGTGTGATCAGCCTGGACGCGGACGGAGTCGTCGACGCGATCGACGACACGGCACGGGATCTTCTCGACCGCTCCGGTGCGCAGCGCTGCGACGAGATTCCCCTGGTACTGGCCACTTTCGCCGCCAAGCTCACCGGCGGCGACCACGGCGACCGGCGCGCGCTGCTGCCGGACCCCACCCTCGGCTGGTTGCTGCTCAACGGAAGCGTGCTGCGCACCAGGACGGGAGCGGACCGGCTCACCGTGTCGATCCAGCCCGCGCCGCCGTTGCGCGTGGCGCCGTACCTGCTGTACGCGCGGGGAGCGACGCCGCGCTCGGTGGCCGTCACCCTGCGGGTGCTGCGCGGCATGACCTCGGCCGAGATCGCCGAAGACCTGCGGATCTCCCGGCACACGGTGCAGGACCACCTGAAACCCGTGTTCTCGGCGCTGTCGGTGAACAGCAGACGGGAACTGATCAGCTCGCTGTTCCCCAGCATCAAGCCGCACGAACTGCACTGACCCGCAAAGGAGCGCCCGTTGTCCGCGCATCTGGACCCCGTCCCCGGCCAGGCCGTCTACTCACCGGCGATCCTGGCGATCTACAACACCGCCGTCCTGCGCGTCTCGCAACCACTGGCCTGGCGCTGCCCCAGCAGCCGGGTCGTCGCGCTGTACGACGACCACGTCTCCACCGACCACCTCGACATCGGCGTCGGCACGGGCTACTTCCTCGACCGGTGCACCTACCCCGGTCCGCCCCGGCTCACGCTGCTCGACATGAACCGCAACTCCCTCGGCAAGGCAGCTCGCAGGCTGGCCAGGTACGCCCCGGAGCTCAAGCAGGGCAACGTGATGGAACCGCTGGACCTGCCAGAGGAGAGCTTCGGCTCGGTGGGGATGAACTGCCTGCTGCACTGCCTGCCCGGACGGTTCTCCGACAAGGCGGTGGTGTTCGAGAACATCAAGCCGTTGATGCGGCCGGGCGCGTGGGTCTTCGGCAGCACGGTGCTCGGGGCGCTGCCCGGCCACAACCTGTTCGGCAGGGCGATCCTGGCCAGCTACAACCGCAAGGGCATCTGGTGCAACCGCGAGGACGACCTGGCGGGCCTGGAAACCGCGCTGCGCCAGCACTTCGACGTCGTGCACGTCGACGTCGTCGGCGGCTCGGCGTTGTTCCGGGCTCAGCGGTAAGAGTTCTCGAACACCGCTTGGTGCCGCGCCCGCGGGTGGTTACCGTCCACCACCGATGCTTCATGATCGCGCCACCGAGCTGGAGACCATCGAGGCGGCGCTCGCCGATGTCCGAGCCGGGCAGCCGCGCGTCCTGATCATCGAGGGCGAGCCGGGGATCGGCAAGTCAGCGTTGCTGGACGTGCTGATCTCCGATGCCTACCGGTACGGGATGACCGTCGCCGCCGCCGCGGGCTACGAACGTGAACGGGATCGTCCGTTCGGTGTGGTGCGCGCGCTGTTCGGTCCCGCCTGGGAACCCTCGCTCGATCCGTACGGCTTCGTGGCCGCGCACGGGCCGCTGGTGATCGCCCTGGATGACGGGCACTGGGCGGACCCGCCCTCGCTGGACTGGTTGGCGCACCTCATCCGGCGCATCGAGGGGCTGCCCGTTCTGGTCGGGATCGCCACGCGCGGTGACCCGCTGCGCGAGAGCAAACGCCACCGGGCGAGCCAACTCCTCCGGCCAGGGCCGTTGACCTCGGCCGGTGTCGCGGCGCTGGTCACCGCCCGGCTGGGCGAGCCCGCAGCCGAGGAGTTCGCGCTCGCCTGCCGCACGGCGACCGGAGGGAACCCGCTGTTCCTCGACGAGCTGCTGCGGGAGCTGGTCACGGCCCGGGTGCGCCCGACCCTCGACGAGGCCGAGCGGATTCGGGACTTCGGGCCGGACACGATCGCCCGCCACGTCCGGCACCGGCTGGACGCCCGGGAGGAACGGGTGGCGGAAGCGATCGTCGTCCTCGGCGCGGACGCGGACCCCGAGGTGATCCCGGGTGTGGCGAACGTGCCGCGAGCGGAGACCGCGGAACTGCTGAACCGCTTGTCCGGCATGGGAATCCTCGTTCACCCCATCACGCGCACGGCCGTCTACAACAACCTGCCGAGCGAACGGCGCGCGGAGCTGCACCGCAGGTCGGCCCAGGCGCTGCTGGCGCTGCACGCACCGGCGGCCCAGGTCGCCCGGCACGTCATGGCCCTCGGCAGTGGCGAACTCGACCACGCCGTGGACGTGCTGCGAACAGCCGCCTCGGACGCGATGGCCAAGGCGGAACCGGAGGCCGCGGCGGCGTTGCTGCGGCGCGCCACCGAGGAACGGCTGACGCCCGAGGAGTTCCAGCTCGTGCACCTGGAGCTCGGGGTGGCCGAACAGCACTTCGACGGGGCCGCGGCGGTGCGCGACCTGACCGTGGCGATGATCGCCGCCACCGAGCCCGGCTCGCGCGCGGTCGTGGCGTCCCGGCTCGCCCAGACACTCGCGATGAGCGGCAGACCGGCCGAGGCCGTCACCGTGATCGAGAACGCGACCGCCGACGGCGTCGACGCCGACCGCCGCTGGTGGCTGGAAGCGGAACTGGTCGCGATCGCCTTGCTGCACAAGGAAACCCGGGACTTCGCCCGGCACCGGCTGGCCGCCATCGCCGACCAGGCCGCTGCGACCGACTTCGGCACGGGCGTCGGCGGCCTGGCCGTGTCCGCGATGCTCGCCGCGCACGCCTCCTGGGTCACCCTCGACCGGCCCGCGACCATTCGGCTGGCCCGGCGGTGCATGGCGCGCGGCGCGCTGTTCCGCGAGCCCTCCATCACCTACGTCTACGGAATGCTGGCCCTGGCCAGAGCCGGGGAACTCGACCTGGCCGCCGCGCAGCTCGGCGAAGTGCTCGCCCACGCGCAGCGAACGGGAACCCAGGTGCTGTACCTGGCGGCGGCCGCGTTCCGCTCCCACGTGAACCACATGCGCGGCCGTGTTCAGGACGCCCTCGACGACGCGCACATCGCCGTCAAGGACACCCCTCGGTGGCGGCCTTCGCTGCCGGTGCGCTTCGCCGCGCTCGTGGACGCGCTGGTGGAACGCGGCGAGCTGGACGCCGCCATGGACACGCTCGCCGAAGCCGGACTGACCGGCCCGCTGCCCGACCAGATGCAGATCGACATCGTGTTGGCGGCCCGGGGACGACTGCGGATGGCTCGCGGTGACCTCGAAGGCGCGCTCGCCGACTTCGACCAGTGCGGCAGGCTGCTGGCCAGGCTCGGCGTCGTCAATCCGGCGGTCCAGCCGTGGCGTTCGGAGGCCGCGATCGTCAACCAGCTGCTCGGTCGCGGGCCGGAGGCGGAGGAGCTGGTCACGGAGGAACTCCGGCTCGCACGCCAGTGGGGCGCCCCGCGCTGCCTCGGCATCGCGTTGCAGGCAGCGGGAATCATCCGCGGCGACGTCGACCTGCTCAGCGAGGCGGTCTCCGTGCTCAGCGGCTCCGGCGCCGAACTGGACGCGGCCAAGGCGCACCTGGAGCTGGGGCGCGCACGCGCCCGTGCCGGGAACCTCGCCGAGGCGCGGAAGGAACTCAAGACCGCCTTGACGCTCTCCCAGCACTGCGGGGCGACCCGCGTCGCCGAGCAGTCCTACCAGGAACTGATCAAGGCCGGGGCGAAGCCGAGAACGGTGGCGCACACCGGGATCAGCGCACTCACCTCAGCCGAGTGGCAGGTCGCCCGGCTGACCGCGAGCGGTATGCGCAACCAGGACGTCGCGCAGACGCTGTTCGTCACGCGGCGAACCGTCGAGCTGCACCTGACGAGCATCTACCGCAAGCTCGCCGTGCCGGGCCGGGCCGCGCTGACCGCCGCGCTGCACCAGGCCGAACAGCGCGGCGACGCCTCGGACGTCAGCGGGTGATGCGCGCCGTGACGCTCACCGAGCAGCGCCGGGAACTGTTGGCGGGTCGCGTGCCCGCGCTCGACCAACTGCTGTCCGCGCTCACAGTCGTACGCGACGCCGCCAAGACTTTGTTTCGGGGGCGAGTGCGAGGGGCGTTGCGATCGCCGGTGCACAGCGGAGCGGACATCGGCGATCGGTGGTCGCGCGTCCTGGTGTCGATCCAGGTGTCCCGGAGATATGAGCTCCGGGTGGCCGCCGGGCCCCGCGCGCGGGTGACCGTCCACAGGGGACAGTCACAGTCGTCCCGCCAGGACTCGAACCTGGGGCCTTCCGCATGTCGGGCGGACGCTCTGCCTGCTGAGCTACGGGACGTCGGGTGGTGCGCGTGCCAGGACTCGAACCTGGGACCTCCCCGATGTGAACGGGGTGCTCTCGCCGCTGAGCCACACGCGCGGACCGCGGAGGATGCAGGATTCGAACCTGCGCGGGCGCTCTTCACGCCCGACCACCGTTTTCGAGACGGCTGCCTTCCCGGACTCGGCCAATCCTCCTTGCACGGCAACGGTTTACCGCCGTCGCTGTACCCGTCGAGGCGCCAGGAGTCGAACCCGGGCCGGACGCTTCATCAGAGCGCCGTACGAACCGTCGTACACCTCGTTGTCGCGCGGAGGGCGCGCGGTTCGAACGCGCGCCGGGACTACTCGTCCCGGATCTCGGATTAGCACTCCGGTGCCTTACCAGCTCGGCCAGCCCTCCATAGTCGTGCTCAGTGGTGGAGGAGGGAGTCGAACCCCCTGTGCCGCAAGGGCTCCCGGGTTACAGCCGGGCGGGGCTCCAACAGCCCCATCTCCACCGTGGCGATGTCTGCTCCGCTATGCACATGTCAATGAACCGAATGTCGGGTACGCAGAACAAAGAAAGCCGCCCGGATCGGTTCCCCGATGGGCGGCTCCCTGGACATGACCCCTACTAGGTCATGGCGGGGAGCCGTTCCTGCTGGGACAAGCGACTGATGTCATACGACGGGCACACGTCGACGACGACGGCGGGCACGTACTGCCGCCCCGTCCCTCGCTTCCGCATGTCCATCGCAGTTTCTCCTCGGTTGCTTGTGTGGATCCATCATCACCGGCGAGTCCGCACGCGTCAACGCGTTTATTCCGCTCGCGCGTCCACAATGGACCAGCGCCGGTGCGCGCGCGGACATGACGATTCCACGCGTAGTGCCCCACATCACCTTCGTGCAGTGCCGAAAGCCCTACTGCCGCAAGCACAACCCGGTGCGAATCAGTGAGCATGATCGCGTGGCCCTCTCCCGGTACCGGCAGGTGCTCGCCCTGCCGGGCGTGCTGCGCCTGCTGCTGATCGCCCTGTTCGCCCGCGTCCCCGGGGCCGCGGTCAGCGTGGCGGTCACGATGCACGTGGTGCTCACGCTGAAGCAGGGCTACGGCGCGGCCGGGCTGGTGATCGCCTTCGTCACGATCGGCATGACGCTGAGCGGGCCGCTCTTCGGCCGCCTGGTCGACCGCCGTGGCCTGCGCCTGACGCTGGCGATCACCACGATCGGCGAGGCCACCTTCTGGTTCGTCGCGCCGTCGCTGCCCTACTCCTCGTTGCTGGGCACCGCCCTGCTCGGCGGGTTCCTGACGCTGCCGGTCGGCGCAACCTCGCGCCAGGCGCTGATCGCGATCGTGCCGCCGGAGCACCGCAAGGCCGCGTTCTCGCTGGACTCGATCATCGGCGAGGTCAGCTTCATGCTCGGCCCGGCGCTCGGCGTGCTGCTGGCCACGCAGGTCTCCACCACGGTCGCGATGGTGGCCATCGGCGGTGGTCTGGTGCTCACCGGGGCGGCGATGTTCCTGGTCGACCCGCCGATCCGGTCCGAGGAGAACTCCGGCCCGGCGCACCCGGTCCCGCGCGCGCAGTGGCTGACCGGGGAGCTGGTCGGCGCGCTCGTGATCACCGCGGGCGCGACCCTGGTCCTCGCCGGGACGGACGTCGCGATCATCGCCAGCCTCCAGCTCCACGGGCAGGCGTCCTGGACCGGCGCCGTGGTCGTCGTGTGGTGCCTGGTCTCGCTGCTCGGCGGTTTCGTCTACGGCGCCATGACCAGGGCGGTCTCGCCGTTGGGGTTGATGGGGATGATGGGACTGCTGACCATCCCGATCGGACTCGCCACCGACTGGTGGTGGCTGTGCCTGGCGATCGTGCCCGCGGGCGCGCTGTGCGCCCCGGTGCTGGTCGCGATCTCGGACTGGATCAGCCGTCTGGCCCCCGAGGCGGTGCGCGGCGAGGTGATGGGTCTCCAGCAGTCCGCGCTCACCCTCGGCAGCGCGATGGGCGCGCCGGTCGTCGGCGCGGTGATGGACGCGACCTCACCCGCCATGGGCTTCGCGGCCGCGGGCGGCCTCGCCGTGGTTGTCGCCGTGGTGCTGCTGTTCCGGCGTTCGCGCGTGGCGGAGCCGATGTCGTTGACGGCACGACTGTAAGAGGGAGACACGGGCTTGACGGCGCTTGAGGAACAGTGGACGAACCAGTTGCGGCTGCGGGATCTGCCGGTGTTCCAGCCCGGCGACTACCGCACGGTCGTGGCGGTCGCGGCGCATCCCGATGACGAAACCCTTGGGGCGAGCGGATGTATGCAGGCCCTGCACGCCGCCGGATGCGCGGTGACGCTCGTCGTCGCCTCCGACGGCGAGGCGGCGTTTCCGAACCTGGGAGCCGAAGCCAGGTCGGAACTGGGACGCGTGCGGCGCGCGGAACTCACGGAAGCGTTGCGGCTTCAAGAACTCAGCGATGTGCGGGTGCACTGGCTCGGATTGCCCGACTCCGGACTCGCCGAGCACACGGGCGAACTCGTGGCCCTGCTGCGCGAACTGCTGGCGGGCGCCGACTGCTGCCTGCTCCCGTGGCCCGGCGACCCCCATCCTGATCACCAGGCGGTGGCCGAGGCGGTGCTGGC
This sequence comes from Allokutzneria sp. A3M-2-11 16, assembly GCF_024213555.1. Lineage (GTDB taxonomy): Bacteria > Actinomycetota > Actinomycetes > Mycobacteriales > Pseudonocardiaceae > Allokutzneria. The sequence goes on from NZ_JANAVO010000007.1 coordinate 41,169, forward strand.
CGCCGCGCCGGTGACTGCGCACCGGTGGTCCTATCCGATCTGGATGTGGCATTGGATGCGCCACGACGACGCCGAGGTGCCGTGGGAGCTGGCCCACCGGTATCCGTTGTCCAAGGACCAGCGGTCGCGGAAGTCCGCCGCGGTACTGGCTTTCCGGTCACAGCTCACCGATGGCCCCGATGGTTCGCCGCCGATCCTGCCCGCCGACGTGCTTGAGCACTTCGACCGCGAGTCCGAGGTGCTGTTCCGGGAGCCGCGGCGGCAGACGGCCCCGGTGGAGAGGTTCGCCGAGCTCTACGCCGGAGACGCCGATCCCTGGTCCGGCGCGACGAGATGGTACGAACGACGCAAGCGGGCGCTTCTGATGGCGAGCCTGCCTAGCGAGCGGTACGGCACGGTGGTCGAACCCGCCTGCGGGACCGGGCTTCTCACGGCGGAACTGGCTCAGCGCTGCGACCGGCTGTTCGCCTTCGACGTAGTGCCCGACGCGGTGGCCGCCGCCCGGAAACGGCTCACCGGCGCGGACAACGTTCACCTCGAACAGGCGTCGCTGCCGGACGGTTTTCCCTCGGCCCCCTGCGATCTGGTCGTGCTCAGCGAAATCCTCTACTACCTCGACGACCGCGATCTCGACTCCGTGCTCGATCGGGTCGTCGCCGCCTTGCGACCCGGCGGCGAGGTCGCCGCCGTGCACTGGCGGCCTTGGGCACCGGAGGCTCCCCGCGACGGAGCCGCCGCCCATCGCCGCCTGATCGCGCGGCCGGAGCTGGAGACGCTGGTGGATCACGTCGACGACGAGTTCCTGCTGTGCGTGCTGAGGCGCGGTTGATCACCGGTGTCGCGGTGGTCGTGCCCGCCCACAACGAAGAGGGCTCGATCGGCGCGTGCCTCGACGGACTGCTGGAGGCGTTTTCCCTTGTGCCACCGGCAATCCGCACGAGCATCGTCGTCGTGCTCGACCGGTGTGACGACCGCACCGCCCCGCTGGTCCACGCGCACGCGGCAGGTGCCGAAACGCTGGTCGACCGGCGGGGGCGACCGTTGGGCTCCCTGCGCGACCGCGGGGCGCGACACGCGATCGCCCGCCTGGCCCGGCCCGCCGCCCAGACCTGGTTGCTGCACACCGACGCCGATTCGGTCGTGCCCCGGGACTGGGTGCGCGCCCACCTCCGGCACGCGGAGCTGGGCGCGCACGCCGTCGCCGGGCTCACCGAGATCGCCGACTGGGCCAGCCACGACGACCGGACGCGCCGCCGCTACGAGCGAATGGTCAGCGAGTTGATCCGCGGTGACGGCCACGACCACGTGTACGGAGCCAACCTCGGTGTTCGCGCCGACGCCTACCTGCGCGTCGGCGGGTTCCCGCCGCTGTCCACGGGCGAGGACCACGCGCTGTGGACCCGGCTGAACCAGGCGGGCTGTCCGCTGGCGAAGCCGACCGAATCGCCGGTCCGGACCAGTTCCCGGGTGCGCGGACGCGCCTCCGGCGGCCTCGCCGACCTCCTCAGGTCGATCAGCGCCGAACGATCTCGGCCAGGTGACGCAGCGAGTTGCCGAGGTGTTCCGGGCCGAACGGCGGGAAGTTGAGGTACTCCCGGACGGACTGCGGCACCGCGGACCAGTCGTAGGTGAGCGTGACCGCGGTCTCGGACGGGCCCAGTGGCGCGAGGTCGTAACGCCAGAACCAGCCGCCGAACGCCAGCTCACCGCCGCCCTTGTCGTACCCGGTCAGCCAGCCGATGGCGCGGGGCGGGTCGATCACGTGGACCTTGTTGACCACCTGGTAGTCACCGTCCGGGTGGCCGGAGTGGTACATGTCCATCCGGAAGGTCTGCTCCACCTCGGTCAGCGGGGTCCGGTCGACGCATTCCTGCACCCAGCCGGTGCCGTCGATCGACGCATGGGTCGTCGGGTCCGCCAGCACCGCGAACACCCGCGCGGCGGGCACGGCGAAGGTCAGGGTGGCGCTCACGTTCTCCTGGTCCACGGCGTGCACGTTCCCCGCCCCGCATCAAGCACGTCAAGTGCCGCGCGTCGGCCTAGAGCACGGCGAGGCGGGAGAACCCGGCCTCGGCGTGCCCCGCGTCGATGGCCCGCCGCACTGCGGACCGGCCCGCGCTGAGCACGCCGTCGTCGAGTCCGTTGGCCCGCACGGTGTCCACGAGGTCGTCGAGGATCGCCGCCGCGGAGGCGATCGTGGAGGCGTCCCCGGGGAAGTGACCGGTGCTGACGTGTTCGCCGACCAGGTCGATCAGGTCGGGCAGCATGCCTGCCATCACCTTCGCGTAGCCGCCGAACTCGGCCGGGCCGACGTTCTCGGCGGCGGCCAGCCGGAACGCGTGCACGACTCCGAACATCGACGTCCAGAACAGGTCCAGCAGCGACATGTTGAACCCGGCGGCCCGCCCGGGGTCCTCGCCGACGTAGGTCCCGTTCTCGCCGAGAGCGGCCAGATCGCCTTGGTGCTCCTGGTAGATCTCGTCGGGACCGCTGTAGAGCAGTGCCGCCTCCGGTCCCCCGACGACACCGTTGAGGATCACGCCGTCGAGGTAGTCGATGCCGTGCCCCGCCGCCCATTCGGCCATCTCGCGGGCCTGCTGCGGCGAGCCGCCGGTGAGGTTGAGCAGCGTGCGGCCCTTGAGCGCGTCGGTGTCCAGGACCGACCGCACGGCCTCGTAGTTCATCACGCACACGACGACGAACGGGCTGGCGGCGATCGCATCGGCCGCGGTCTCCGCGTGGGTGGCGTCGAGGTCGTTTCCCTTGCCAGGCGTGCGGTTCCACACGGTGGTGGGGTGGCCTGCCGCGGCGAACGCGGTCGCGATCGCGCGGCCCATCGGGCCGAGTCCGAGGACGGTAACGGGTGTCATGGCGGCTAAGCTAGACCTTCACGTCGGCGTGAGAGTCAAGGCTGGAGCCGGAATGCGGATCGGGGAACTGGCGCGGCGGGCGGGCGTCACCGAGCGCGCGCTGCGGTACTACGAGGAGCAGGGTCTGCTGCGCCCGGAACGGCGGCCGAGCGGTTACCGCGTGTACGGCGACGCGGACGTGGCCGCGGTCCGGCGCATCCGCGTCCTGCTCGCGGCCGGGCTGAGCACCGCGCAGATCACGCAGGTGCTGCCGTGCATGCTCGACGACGACGGCGTGCTGGCGCCCCTGTGCCCGGAGCTGGTCGACGCGCTGGTCGAGCACCGGAACAAGATCGGCGAAGCCATCGACGAGCTGGAGGCGACCCGCGCCAACCTCGACACGATCATCGGTGGGCGGGCAGACGCGTGACCGATCATTCGTTGAAGGTCTTCCCGGGATCGTGGCCCCTCACCGTGGTGTGCGGTGCTTCCGGCACCGGCCGGACCAGGTTCGCCTACGCGCTCGCCGCCAGGTACAACGGGCACGTCATCGACACCGGCGACGTGCTGGAAGCGGTGCGCGCCATGACCGGCCCCGAGCAGCATCCCGAGTTGTCCTACGACGACGCCGAGGACTGGCGGGACCTCGTCGAGACCGAAGGCACTGGCCCGTGGCCGAAGCAGCCGTTGACGGGGACGGCCGAGGAACTGGCCGCCGCGCGGCTGCGAGCCGCCGACGTCCTGGCCCCGGCCGTGCGGGCGGTGATCGCACAACAGCCCCGCCTGCACCTGGACGGGCACTACGAGTTCCCGCACACCGTCATCACCGGCCGCCACGCCCTGCCGACCCTCGCCTGGGACTTCGCCGTGGTCCTCACGGAGACCGAAGAACAGGTCCACGCCAACCTCGCGGCCCGCTACCGCAACGATCCCTCCCTCGGTCTCCGAGTACGGACCTCGATGCTGGTCCAGGAAGAACTCCTGCGCAGGGGGCGCGAGCACGACCGGACCCACGTTCACTGCCGGGTCGTCTTCACGGCCGCGCGACCGTGGTCCGATGCCGTCACCCGCGCCCGCAGCGAGATGAACGACTACTGGGACTACCGCAACGCCCTCGGCTAGCCCCCACCCCGCCTCGCCGCCCCCCAAACATCCGTGGCGGCAGCCCAAAATCCCGTTTCGTACTCAAAACGGGTTTTTGGAACGCTCTTTTTCCCGTTATGAGTACGAAACGGGGTTCTCTAGACCGCGCGCGCCGTGGATGGGGTGAGCGGGCGGGTGGAGTGCATGGGCAGAGTTTACTTGGTGCGCGGAGTGCTGGGGGACTTGCAGGACGAGGTTGCGTCCGGCCTCGCGGGCGTTGACAGCAATCTCTTCGAAGTTTCGCGAAGTCTCGTGGCGGCATGAACGGGTCCGACGCCGGACTACCCGGCCGGACAACCCGGAGGACAACGACTTCGCGGCGGTCGCCCTCGCCTGACGCGTGGTGTCAGGGCCGTGACTGCTCGGCGTCAGGACCGCCGGTGATGGTGGTCGCCATGAGCACCTCCGGAAAGGACAGTGACGTGGTGGACGCGACGAACGTGGAGCAGGGTGTCGAGCAGGGCTGGGGCAAGGTCGCCGACGCGTTCCGCGCGAACTTCGCGGGAGAACCCGGCGAGATCGGCGCGGCGTGCAGCGTCTACGTCGGCGGCCGACCCGTCGTCAACCTGTGGGACGGCCTCGCCGACCGCGAGGCGAACCGGCCGTGGCGCCAGGACACCGTCGTCCAGGTCGCGTCCACCACGAAGGGCGCCACCGCGATCTGCGCACACCTGCTGGCGCAGCGCGGCCAGCTGGACCTGGACGCCCCGGTTGTCCAGTACTGGCCCGAGTTCGGCGCCGCGGGCAAGGACACGATCCCGGTGCGCTGGTTGCTCTCCCACCAGGCCGGGCTGCCGTTCGTCGACGGACCGCTGACCTTCGAGCAGGCGTGCGACTGGGACCCGGTCATCCGCGCGCTCGAAGCGCAGAAGCCGTTGTGGCAGCCCGGAACCGAGCACGTCTACCACGCCGTCACCTACGGGCACCTGGTCGGCGAGGTCGTGCGTCGGATCACCGGTAAGTCGCTGGGCACGTTCTTCGCCGACGAGGTGGCGGGCCCCCTCGGGCTGAGCGCCTGGATCGGGCTGCCCGAGGAACACGAACCGCGGGTGGCCGCCTTCGAGGACGCCGCCCCGTTCACCCTGGAGGAACTGCTCGCCGGGATGATCGCGACGACCGGGCTGGACGCCGACACGGTCACCGCGTGGGTCCAGAGCATGTGGAGTCCGGACGCGGTCCAGATGCGCGCGGGCTCGCTCGGCGGCGCCATGGACCCCACGACCGGGTACTTCCGGACGCGGGCCTGGCGCGCGGCGGAGTTCCCGGCGGCCAACATGGTCGCGGACGCGCACTCGGTGGCCCGGATGTACGCCGCGACGGTGAGCGAGGTCGACGGGACGCGGCTGCTCGACCCCGCGACGGTCGAGACGATGACGGCCATCCAGACCGACAAGACGCCGATGCACGGGCTCCCGGACGGGCTGACCGTCCCGGCCGAACGGTCCTTCAACATGTCGCTCGGGTTCTGGCGAGCCTGTCCGCCGTTGCCGATGCTCGGGCCCGGCTCGTTCGGCCACCCGGGCTCCGGCGGATCGATCGGCTTCGGCGACCCCGAGGCCGAGGTCGGCTTCGGCTACGTCACCAACCTGTGGAACTACCGGCCCGACGACCCGCGGGCGACGAACCTGGCCAAGGCGGTCCGGTCCTGCCTCGGCTGACTTCCCGGAAGTCACGACCCGAGGAATGCCAGAGCTTCGTCGACGAACTCCGCGTGGTACTGGAAGATGCCGCCGTGTCCGGCGTCCGGGTAGAGCGTGAGCCGGGCGTTGGGCAGGCGCAGGGCCAGCTCGGCGGAATTGCCGCTGGGCACCATCTTGTCGGCGGGCTCCTGACGTCCCCAGGCGTGGATGGCTACTTCACCTTGATGACGACCTTGCCTTTCGCACGTCCTTTTTCGACGTACGCCAGGGCTTCGTTGGTCGATTCGAAGGGGAAGGCCCGGTCCACGACCGGCTGGATGATCCCGGAGTCGATGAGGGAGGTGATCTCGCGGAGCTGGTTCCCGTTCGCTCGCATGAACAGGAAGGAGTAGCTGATCCGGCGCCGCTTGGCGGCCGTCCTGATCCGGTGGCTCAGGACACGGGTCGCCGGTCGCAGGATCCACGGCTTGCCGATCTCCCGGGCGAACCCGGGATCCGGCGGGCCTGAGATGGAGATGAGCTTTCCGCCGGGCTTCAGCACGCGCAGCGACTTCGTGAGCGTCTTGCTGTCCAGGCTGTTCAGCACCACGTCGTAGTCGTGCAGCAGTTCTTCGAAGTCCTCGGTCCGGTAGTCGATCACGACATCCGCGCCGAGGCGCCGGACGAGATCGCTGTTGGCCGCGCTGGTCGTCGTGGCCACGGTGGCGCCGAGGTGCTTGGCCAGCTGGATCGCGAACGTTCCCACGCCGCCGGAACCCGCGTGGATGAGGACCTTCTGTCCCCACGCGACCAGCGCGAACGGCTCGCCGCGGCCCCGCCCGGCCGCGCCGGACTCGAACAGATCGTCCGCGCCTACCTCTCGCCCGCGCATCGCGACAACCCCGAGGAGGGCTGCCCCTCCGCCGCCCTGCTCGACGAGATCAGCCGGTGCCCCGACCCGACCAAGCGGGCCTACACCGACAGCGTGCTCGCCTTCATCGACGACATCGCCGCCCGGCTGGCGCCGCACGATCCGCAGTCGGCGCGCGCCACGACCCTCAGCGTCTACGCCCTGTTGGTCGGGACACTGCAGCTCTCCCGTGCCCTGGCCGACCGGCAGCTCGCCGACGACGTCCTGGAACAGGGCATCCGCGACGCCCTCACCCTGCTGGACGCGACGCGGCAACGCTGAGAAGTGCGGTCGGGCACCGTCACCGGGATCGGGGTGTATCGCGGGCGTATCGAAAACCGCATACGCCACCGCAACGGCCTCGCGTGTTCAGTGGAGACGTGATCCCGAAGAGGCCGGACGGAATGCTCAGCAGGTGGCACGACTGGATCGGCACGTTCACGGGCATCGCGGCCCTCACGGTGGTCCTGCTGCCGTTGGCCGCGCTGGCGGTGTGGGCTCTCGCCCACCTCCGGCGGGCCACCGGCACCGCGCCGGCGTGGGCGTGGCGCGCGTCGCTGGCCGAGGTCGGCATGGTCTACGGGACGGTGCCGTGGGTGTGGATGACCATGTTGCCGGGCAGCCGGGCGGGCCAGGTCCCCGGCCGGGTGAGCCTGGTGCCGTTCCAGGACCTCTTCGCGATGGGGACGGCCCAGATCATCGGCAACCTGCTGGTGTTGGCGGCGCTGGGGGCGTTCGCCCCGCTGCGGTTCGCCGCGCTGGCGTCGCTACCGCGGATTCTGGCGCTAGCGGCGGGCTGCTCGCTGCTGATCGAGACCGCGCAGTACGTACTGCAACTGGACCGGGTGTCCTCTGTGGACGATGTACTGGTCAACACCGCGGGCGCCGTGCTGGCCGCGCTGGCGTCGCGCCGCTGGTGGCGCGCCCCGGCCGCGACGCCGCCGGTGCACATGCCGGCGATGGGCAGCGCTGCCTAGGCTCCAGGTATGCGCGTGCTGATCGTCGAGGACGAGCCCTACCTGGCCGAAGCTGTCCGTGACGGCCTCCGGCTGGAAGCGATCGCCGCCGACATCGCGGGCGACGGCGACACCGCCCTGGAGCTGCTCAGCGTCAACGCCTACGACCTCGCGGTCCTCGACCGCGACATCCCCGGCCCCTCCGGCGACGAGATCGCCCGGCGCATCGTCGCCTCCGGCAGCGGTATCCCGATCCTCATGCTCACCGCCGCCGACCGGATCGACGACAAGGCCTCCGGCTTCGAGCTCGGCGCCGACGACTACCTCACCAAACCGTTCGAGATTCGGGAGCTTGTCATGCGGCTCAGGGCGCTCGACCGCAGGCGCGCGCACGCCCGGCCGCCGGTCCGCGAGATCGCGGGCCTGCGGCTGGACCCCTTCCGCCGGGAGGTCTACCGCGACGGGCGCTACGTCGCGCTCACCAGGAAGCAGTTCGCCGTGCTCGAAGTCCTCGTCGCCGCCGAGGGCGGTGTGGTCACCGCCGAGGAGCTGCTGGAGCGGGCCTGGGACCGCAACGCCGACCCCTTCACCAACGCCGTCCGCATCACCATCTCCGCACTGCGCAAGCGACTCGGCGAACCGTGGCTCATCGCCACGGTGCCCGGCGTCGGCTACCGGATCGACACCGGCACCGACCGTGGATAGACGCCCGGGGTTCAGCGCCCGCCTGAAGCTCACCATCAGCTACGCCGGGGTCGTCCTGGTGACCGGCGCCGTCCTGCTGGCCGTGGCGTGGATGTACCTGCTGCGCTACGTGCCCGACAACGAGCAGGGCCTGCTCGGGATCAGCCCGAACCGCTACCTCCTCTCGCGCATCTTCGGCTACGCGGCGATCACCGCCCTGGCCGTCCTGCTCGTGGTGGGCCTGCTGGGCGGGTGGGTCCTGGCGGGCCGGATGCTCGCACCGCTGACCCGGATCGCGGACGCGGCGCGGCTGGCCTCGGACGGGTACCTGGCGCACCGCATCCGCCTCGACGGCCCCCAGGACGAGTTCCGCGAGCTCGCCGACGTGTTCGACACGATGCTCGAACAACTCGAGTCCCACGTCGCCGAACAGCAGCGGTTCGCCGCGAACGCCTCCCACGAGCTGCGCACCCCGCTGGCGATCTCGCAGGCGCTCCTGCACGTCGCCCGCAACGACCCCACGCTGGACCACGGTGAGCTCATCGAACGCCTGCACACCGTCAACACGCGGGCGATCGACCTGACCGAGGCCCTGCTGCTGCTCAGCCGCAGCGACCGCGGGAACTTCACCAGCGAGCCCGTCGACCTCTCGCTCATCGTCGAAGAAGCGGCCGAAACTCTGCTTCCCCTGGCCGAGAAGCGCGGCATCACCCTCGAAGTCACCGGCGGGCCGACCCACCCCGTGGGCTCCGCGGCGCTCTTGCTGCGGATGGTGACGAACCTCGTGCAGAACGCGATCGTCCACAACCTGCCCGCCGGCGGCACCGTCACGGTCCACACCGAATCCCAGTACGACGCGAGCGTGCTGCGGGTCGAGAACACCGGCCACCCGCTCTCGGCGGAGCTCGTGCCGACGCTCACCGAACCGTTTCAACGCGGAACGGAACGCGTCCGGACCGACGACCACGCCGGTGTCGGCCTCGGGCTGGCCATCGTGCACAGCATCGTCCGGGCGCACGAAGGAACCCTCGACCTCGCACCCCGTCCTGCCGGTGGCCTCCTCGTCACGATTCGGCTCCCCGGCGCGCCGCGGTGAGTCAGCCCAAGCGGTCACGAGCACCCGGCAGATCGCGCATGCGTAGGGATCTCCCACTCCTGCACCCGTTGTAAGAACCGCCGGGGCACGCTACCGTGACCCTGCTATTGCAATGATTGCAAGAAGGCGGGAGAGTGCTCGTGGAACCAGGGGAGAACATGGCGGGCACCGAAACCTCGCCCGCGTTCCATTCCACTATGGACGGTGCCGTCCGGGCGGGTGAACGAGCCGCCGCCGAAGTGCTCGTCCCGACACCACAGGAAGCCGACATTGCCGCACTCACCTGACCAGACCGAAGCCGAGCACATCGTCCAACGCTTCACCGAGGCGTGGAGCAAGATGGACCCCGACGCGTTCACCCCGCTGTTCCGCCCCGACGTCCGCCTGGTGCACCCCATGGACCGCGACACCCGCGGCGTCGACGAGGCGCGGGAGTTCATGCGGCGGACGATGACGCTGATCCCCGACCTGCGCTACGACGTCCACGGCTGGGCGAGCGGCTCCGGCCACGTGCTCATCTGGGGCCGCCTGCACGGCACCCTCGGCGGGGGCCCGGTCGAATGGCCGCTCGTCGACCGGATCGCCTTGGTGGACGGGCTGATCGCCGAGCGGGTCGCCTACTTCGACCCCCTGCGCGTCATCGCCGCCGTGCTGCGCCGCCCGCGAGCCTGGTTGCCCTACCTCTCGACGCGACTGGGAAGGTGAACGAGATGCGTTCGGTTCAGGTCGACGGCGCCCGACTCGCCTACGTCGACCTCGGCGACCCCGCCGCCGAGCCGATCGTGTTGCTGCACGGCTACCCGGCCAACCACCGCTCCTGGCGACACCAGCTCCCTGCCCTCGCCGAGAACCACCGCGTCCTCGCGCTCGACTGGCTCGGCTGGGGCCAATCCGAACGGCGGACGGACCTGAACTTCGACTACGACACGGAGGTGGACCGCGTCGGGCGCGCACTGGACGCGCTCGGCCTCGACGCGTGCAACCTGTTCGGGCACGACTACGGCGGTTTCCTCGCACTCGGCTTCGCACAACGACATCCGGCCCGCGTACGCAGGCTCGCCATCCTCAACAGCCGCGCCCACAGCACCTTCGAGCCCAAGTGGTACGCGATCTTCACCCTGGCCAGTCTGCTCGGGCGCACCCGCCTCGGCGGACTGCTACCGCTCGGTCAGGTCAACCGACTGGGCCTGCGCGGAATGGTGCGCTTGGGCGTCTTCGACCAGGAGACCCTCGACGACTACCTCGGCTGGATGTCCACAAAGGACGGAGCAAGCTGGCTCCTGCACTTCTTCAGCCACTACCGGGTCTCCACCCGCCAGGACGTCGCCGACGCACTCGGCACCATCCAGTGCCCCACCGCGGTCATCTGGGGCACCGCGGACGCCTACCTCCGCACCGCCATCGCCGAGGAGCTGGCGGCGCGGATACCGCGCGCCGAGCTCACGCTGGTCGACAACGCCGGGCACTTCGTCATGGAGAAGGCACCAGAAGCTGTTTCCCTTGCCCTGAAACACCTTCTAACCCGAAGCTGACCGTGGTGCGCAGGCACGCGGATGACGTGCAGTGCAGGGCTAGCATGGCGGCGGCAGCGGGCCTGATGTTCTGCTGGTGCACGGGACCGGCCACAACAGCGCCACGTGGGCTCCGGTGGCCGAACGGCTGCGTGCACACTGTCGCCTGGTCGCGACCGACATGCGGGGGCACGGGCGCACACCACTGGATTCCGATTCCCCTGAGCAGTACTGGCGTGACCTCGGTCCGGTGTGCGACGCCTTGGGATTCCAGCGGCCGATCTTGGTCGGTCATTCCACCGGCGGTTACGCGGTCACGGCGGCAACCGCGGCCGGGGTGGTCGAACCGACCGGTGTGTGCGTTCTCGACGGCTTCGTGCCCGACATCCGATCCGTTGCGCGGCAAACGATCGCGGACACCGACTGGCCGTCGCTGGCCGACTACATCGAGCAGGTGGTGGCCGATGCGGACCAGGACTGGCTCAACGCCGGTGTCGATCCCGACGTGCTGTCCGCCGACGCCGATATCCATCCCAGCGTGGAGGTCTACGATCGCGTGACCCAGCCGTTGGCGCTGGTGCTTGCCACTGAAGGGCTTCACGCCAACCACCGCGACCGTGTCGAGGCAATCGCCGCCAGCCGGGCGAACCGCGTGTTCGTGGAGTTGGCTTGTGGCCACAACGTTCACTTGCTCCGCCCTGACGAGGTCGCCGCCGTGGTGCTGGAACTCCTCGCGCTCTCTCAGGAGGAGTCTCCGTAGCGGGCGGCGACCGCGGCGGCGCGGTCGCGCAGGGAGGTGCGCAACGACTGCGGGGCAAGGGCTTCCGCGTCCGTGCCGAGCTGCCACAGCGCCCACAGGGCGTGTCGTGAATCCTGGAAGCTCACCTCCAGCCGCAACCAGCCGTCCGCGTCGGGCTCCTCGGCGCGGACGGCCACCGAAGCGTTCAGCAGGTCTTCCCGCCGCTTCGGGTTCACCCGCACCAGCACGGTCATGTGGTCGTCGGCGAGGAACTGCGCGCAGCGCTGCCGCCAGATCCGTTCCAGGTCGACCTGGTTCGGTCGCTCGGCCGGTTCGGGTAGTTCCTCAGCCGCCAGCACCCGCGACAGCCGGTAGGTGCGGTCCGCGCCGGACCTCGTCGCCAGCAGGTAGACCCGGTCGCGCACGGTGACCAGGCCGATCGGGTTCACCGTGCGCCACTGCGGTGCCTGGCCGGTTGCCGCGTAGTGGATGCGCAACCGGTGCCCGGCGAGCACCGCCCGCCGGACCTCGATCATGGTGGCACGGGGAACCTCCTCGGTGACCAGCCGGCGTGAGAGCAGGTCGGTCTCCGGCTCGACGAGAAACCGCTGGGCCGCGTCGCTCGCGGTGGCCCGATGGCCTTCCGGCAGCGCGTCGACCACCTTGCGCATGGCCGAAGTGAGCGCCGAGCCGAGGCCGAACACCTGCTCGCCGCGCCGCGATCCGGCGGTCAGCAGGGCAAGGGCCTCGTCGTGGTTCAGCCCGGTGAGCTCGGTCTGGAAACCGGGCAGCAACGCGAAACCGCCGTGCCGACCGCGCTCGGCGTAGACCGGGACACCGGCCGCCGACAACGCATCGATATCGCGCAGCACGGTGCGAGTGGACACCTCCAGCTCGCGCGCCAACGCGTCCGCGGTCAGCCGACCGCGCTGACGCAGCAGCAACACCAGCGACACCAACCGGTCGGCACGCACACGAGAACTTTACCGGAATACACGACACAGGGTGTCATGATTGGTCGGCAGGCTGATCCGCATGACAAGCAAGACAGTGGCCACTGAGCCGAACGACCTGGGCAGGTTCTTCATCGAGCGCGGCAACGCGGGCGACGTCGACGGGCTGGTGGCGTTGTACGAGCCGGACGCCGTGCTGGCGTTCCCGCCCGGCAACCTCGCGACCGGGCACGCCGAGATCCGCAAGGTGTACGAGCAGTTCGTCGCGGCCGCGCCGGTGCTCGCGCCGGGCAGGCAGCACGCGGCGCTGGTGAGCGGTGACCTGGCGCTCACGGCGTCCACGCTGACCACCGGTGAGATCACCGTCGAGATCGCCCGTCGCCAGCCCGACGGATCGTGGTTGTGGGTCCTGGACCAGCCGGTCCTCGTGCCGTAGTGGAGTGGCGGTGGGCGTGACCGCGCCCACCGCCTTGTCTTCGGACAAGACTGGGGAGGTGTGGCCGTGAGGCGCATCGCGACCATCGGCGTCTACGGCTTCACCGCCGGTGCTTTCGTCGAGACGCTCATCGGCGCGGGCGTGGGGCTGCTGCTCGATCTCCGCCAGCGTCGCGGTGTTCGGGGCCCCGACTACTCCTGGGCGAACTCGGTGCGACTCCAGCACGCGCTCGCCGCGGCGAACATCGGTTACCGGCACGTGAGGGAACTGGCGCCGACGACCGAGCTGCGCCAACTCCAGTACCGAGAGGATGATCGCCAGGGCGTGGGCAAACGCAACCGCGTCGCGCTGGCGCCGGAGTACGCCGAGCGCTACACCCACGAGATCCTCGATCCTTTCGATCTCGGCGCGCTCGTGGCGGAGCTGCCGAGCTCGGCGACCGCGTTCCTCTGCGTCGAGCGCGACCCGGAGGCATGCCACCGCTCGCTCGTGGCCGCGCGCGTGCACGCCGATCACGGCGTGCCGGTCACCGACCTCCGTTCCGTTGCACCCCTTCCTTTCTCAGGACGTCCCGGCGTTATAGCGTCAGTGGGCAATCCACCCTGATGTTCCGCAGCGGTGCCTGGTCAGGGTCGATCCACTTTGGAGGGATGAACGCCGGTATCCCGTGCTCGAAAACGATCACCCAGTCCTGATCATGGATCACATGGTGGTGATACACGCACAGCAGGACGAGGTTGTCGAGATCGGTCGGCCCGCCGTCGATCCAATGCACCACGTGATGAGCTTTGGGCTTGCCCCGGTTTGGGTTTCACCACAGCCGGTCTTCTCCTGAAGATTGTCGAAGTCCATCGTGGCGATCAGCAGCGAACGCGGCAGACCCGGAATGTCGTGGGCGGTCATCGCGATCGTCATCGCCTCGATGAACGCATCAGCCAACCGCTGCTCGAAGGTCCGAGGATCTTTCTCTCCGTCCACGCTCCTGGGTTTGGCCAACGCCATCAGGAAGGTGAAGATCCTCTCACCGTCGAGCGGACCCACCGTGGCCTCGAAATGCAGACTTCCGTCCTTGTCCCGGGCCATCCGCGCCGCCCGCCGCGCCGCCGCGTCTTGCTCGTCGCGGTAGACGCCGTCCGGGTCGACGAGGGTTCGCACGTACTTCCCGGCACGCATCAGCTGCTGCGGGTCCAACGTCGGCCCGACATCGGCCAACACCCGATCCGCATCCGCTTCGTACTCCTTAGGCAGACGCTTGATCGCGTCCGAGATCACCAACGCGTGCTCGCCGCTGATCTCACCCGCGTACATCGCATCGCGGGTATGGGGCAGGGTCGGCAACTCCCGCACCAACCGAGTCCGCCGCTTGGCCTCACCCGGATGGATTTTCAGCTTGTCCCGCAACAGCACCGCCAAGTCCTTGCAGCCGTAGGTGGCGTGCAGGACACGGTCATCAGCCTGGGTGTTGACGTCGGTCTTCACAGCGGTGAGGAGATTCCCGATCGTCTCCAACTCCAGATGGAACTCGAGGTGCTCGTTCTCGGGCAACTGGTAGGAGTCGTTGGTCGCCAGCTGCGCGGCGAGTACCTCCCGCATTGCCTTGGTATCCAACATGATCACACCTCCCTCCCATGCGGATACCCCCACTCCATCACAACTTCTCAGCATGTCAAATCATTGCCACACAAGGAAAACGCCAGGCGCCGACCATGCGTCAGGCGCCGCTGGAACGGTCGGCTTTACCTGGGAATGGGACGCGGCGCGCGCGAACCTGCCCGCACGGAGCACCACCGTGATGATTCCCGGTGCATCACATGACATCCACCGCAGCCGACTCGACGCTGACCTCCGCGCTCGCGAGCAGCGGGGGATCGCCTTCTGCTTCACCATCTCCCCAGACTCCACAGTGGACGCACGGACAGTCACCTGAACGTGTGACATGACCAACCACGAGACCGCGGGAGGCCTTACCGTCGCACACTCCGCACCAGGAAGGAGGAACCAGTGGGAGGGTCAGGGTGGTCCTATCGAACCGCCTTTCACGGTGACGTCAGTGCGGCGCTGATTTCCTTGCGCCACAAGGTTTTCGCGGCCGGGGACTACTTCTGGCCGGACAGCTGGGGCCCACGGCCCGCCAGCCTTGACGAACTGCTGGAGGACGAGGGCACCCAGGAAGCCGGTACCCACTCGATCATCGACGTGCACAGGGTGATCGACCCGGATCAGTCCGACGGCTACTTCACGGTACGCCCGCTGACTCCGGCGGAGACGCAGAAGCACTTCGGGACGGACGAGCCGACCCCGGAACAGTTCGATCACGTCGACGCCAGCGGCGAGCTGTCCGTCCCACACGGCTGGAGCGCGCGGTGCGTTCCGCTCTTCACCGAAGGCGGACCGACCGAGATCGGCTTCTGGGGATCCTCTGGCGACTAGGCCACGTCCTGCACGTGGTCACCAGCAACCACGGCACCCCGCACACTCCCCCAGAACATCACCACCGCAGCCCAAATCTCCCGTTTCGTACTCAAAACGGGTTTTTGGAGCGCTCTTTTTCCCGTTATGAGTACGAAACGGGGTTCTCTAGACGGCGCCCGCCGTGGATGGGGTGAGCGGGCACGTGTGGGGCATGGGGACAGTTTACTTGGTGTGCGGAGTGCGGGCGGGGGTTGGAGGACACGGCTTAGTGTGGTCAGGACCTCGGGGCGGGCAGGAAGGGTGAGCGTGGAGGATTACCGCAAGCGAGCGTGGAAGCCCGCGGGGTCCAGGCCGCACATCGTCATCGCGACGCCGCAGCTGGCCGAGACGCAGAGCGCGTACCTCGCGCTGGCTGACCAGTGGTGGGCGCGGGAGCAGCCCGCCGCCGGGCCGACCCGCGAGCAGGCCCTGCCCGCCGTCGAGGCCGAGTACCTGCACATCGCACTGGCACGGCCGAACATCCCCTCCAGCGACGTCAGCCCCGCCCAGTGGGACTCGCTGGAGGCCGACCTCACCGCACGCCTGAGCGGTCTGGAGCCGTCGCGCCCCCTCACGATCAACCGTCCCAGGTCCGGCCCCCACTCCGTCGAGGCTTTCGTCGACCGCTCCCCCGGACTCGACGCCCTCGCCGCCCATGCCCGCGCCAGCCTGCGCGGCGTGTTCGGTGACAAGGCCGTCCGCGAACCTCCTATGGCGCGGGGGCCGTGGCGGCCTCACGTGCGCATCGCTTACGCCACCACGGACTTCGACGACCTGCGGCTGGACGGCGAATCTCTGGACGGCGGGGTGCTCACGGGCCTGCTGACCACGGACCTGGACGCTTTTCTCAACCCCCTCCAGGCCCTCCACGTGCAGGAGATCGCGATCGTCGACAACGACGCCTTTCCCCACAACGGCGGGGGACCGTGCTGGGACGCCGACACCGTCCGCACCATCCCGCTCCGCTGACGGCTACAACCACTACACCGGACCGATCGAGGGTGCGCTGAGTCCTGATCTCAGTCGAGGCAGAACTCGTTGCCCTCGATGTCCTGCATCACGATGCACGACTCGTTGACGCCATCGGCGGGCAGCAGTCGCTCGCGTGCCGCGCCGAGCGCGATCAGGCGCGCGCACTCGGCTTCGAGTGTGGCGAGGCGTTCCTCACCCACGAGCCCGGTGCCCGCGCGCACACAGAGGTGCACCCGGTTCTTGACGACCTTGCCCTCGGGAACGCGCTGGAAGTACATCCGCGGGCCCACACCGGTGGGGTCCATGCAGACGAACGCCGCGCCCTGGCGCTCCGGCGGCAGCGAACGGTCGAAGTCGGCCCACGTGGCGAACCCCTCCGGTGCCGGAGGTACGACGTAGCCCAGCACCTCGCACCAGAAACGGGCGACGCGCTCGGGTTCCGCGCAGTCGAAGGTGACCTGGAACTGCTTGACCGATCCCATCAATCCACCCTAGTACGCGGCGGCCAGCAGCTCGGCGACCTTCGTCCGGTCGATCTTCCCGCTCGGCGAGCGGGGCAGCTCGGGGAGCACGGTCAGCGTCGCCGGGACCGAGACCGCGGGCAGCACCTCGCCGAGCTGTTTGAGCAACACGTCGGTGTCCAGGGCGACGCCGTCGGCGGCGGTCGCCGCGGCGCGCAGGACACGGGTGCCCGGCGCCGTCTCGACCACGACGGCGACCGCGGCGAGCACGTCGGGCTGGGCGACGAGCCAGGCGTCGACCTCCAGCAGGTTCACCCGGACCCCACGGATCTTGACCTCGTCGTCGATCCTGGTCAGGAACTGCACGACGCCGTCGGCGATCCGGACGAGGTCGCCGGTGCGGAACACCCGCCGGTGACCGTGCCGGGTCGGCGGCAGCTCCGGGTACTTCGCCTCGGTGAGCTCGGGCAGGCCGTGGTAGCCCAGTGACACCGCGGCGCCCGCGACGAGCAGCTCGCCGACCGCGGGATCGGCGGGGTCCACCGGGTCGACCAGGACCTCGCAGCCGGGCAGCGGGACGCCGATCGGCGGCAGGGCGGGCCAGTCCCGACTCGGGCCGGTGAGGATGTGCGAGGTCACCATCGCCGACTCGCTCTGGCCGTAGTGGTTGACCAGGCGGCAGCGCGGCAACCGGTCGAAGAGCTCGCGGATCTGCGGGGTGCAGATCAGCTGCTCCCCCGCGGTGTTCACCTCGACCAGGCGCAGCGCCTCCGCCGACGCCTCCACCGACGCGGCGACGGCGAGCATCTGCAGGGCCATGTTGGGCAGGAACAACCGCTCGATCCGGTGGTCGACGGCCCACGCCAGCAGGGCGAAGGGGTCCCTGCGCAGGTGTTCGGGCATCACGACCAGGGTGCCCCCGCCGCAGAGGGTGCCGAGGACCTCCTGGAAGAACACGTCGAAGTTCAGCGGGGCGAACTGCGCGGTGCGCAGGTCCCGGCGGGGCGAGTGGGTGCGCTGCCACTCGGCCATGTTGGCCAGGCAGCGGTGCGGGATGGCCACGCCCTTGGGCCAGCCGGTGGAGCCGGAGGTGTAGATGACGTACATCGGCAGGTCGTCCACGGCGAGGCCGGTGACGTGCTCGTCGATCTCGCGGGCGCGGGCCCGGCCGTCCGGCTCGGGGATCGGCAGCGTCGGCACTCCGGTGTCGAACGCGGGCTCCTGGCTGGCGAAGAGCACCAGCCTGGCCTCGCTGTCGCCGAGCATGTGCCGCAGGCGCTTGACCGGGTACTCCTGGTCGAGCGGGACGTAGGTCGCGCCGACGCTGAGCACGGCCAGGAACGCCGCGACGGCCTCGGCGCCGCGCCTGCCCGTCACCGCCACCCGGTCTCGGGGCCGAATCCCTTGCGCGGTCAGCGTTTCCGCGATCTGCGCGATCCAGCCGGAGAGCTGCGCGTAGGTGAGTTCGCGGGTCTCGTCGACGATCGCGATCTCCTCCGCGCGCGCTCGCGCGGTCGCCGCCAGCGAGGCCAGCAGCGCGGGCGCGGCGGCGTCTCCGCCCCACAGGCCGACGAGGTGTCCGTGCGTCGTGTCCACGTCCTGCTACTCCTTCTCGCCGCGGGTCGCGTACCCGCAGCCGAGGCCCTGGGCGCGCATGGAGTCGGTGACCGGCTGCTTCCCCCCGGCGGAGAAGTAGTCCATCACCCGCTCCTGGATGTCGGGGGACTTCTCCTGGCTGAGCTTGAACATGCTGTCGACCGCAGCCACCTGGAAGCGGAACGCGCCGACGGCCGGGACGATCCTGCGGAAGTACTCCTGCGAGTCCGCCGGGTCCCAGCCCTTGCCGAAGCGGGATTCCAGCGTGGCCACGGTCTGCCGGATCACGTCCAGGGTCGGGTCGATGCCGTCGATCGGGTGCACCGTTCCCCGCACGTGCACCGAGACGAAGTTCCACGTCGGTGCCGCGGGCGTGACCCGGTAGGCCTCCGGCGAGATGTAGCCGTGCGGGCCGGTGAACACCAGGGTGGCCGGACAGCCGTCGCTGAGGGCCTTCCAGTGCGGGTTGGCGCGGTTGAGGTGACCGAGCAGCGTGGTCCCGACCAACTCGCCCGACATGGGGCCCGCCAACGGGAAGATCACCGGCAGGTGCGTGATGAAGGGCTGCCCCGAACCATTGCTGACCAACATCGCCAGCGCGTTGTCGCGGATCACCGCGCGTTGCCGGTCCGGATCGCCGACCTGGTACTCAGGGGGTACGAACACGGCGTCACCTCACCTCGTTCACGGCGGAAGCGGCGCGGACCGACTCGGCGATCTCCCCCGCGCGGACCGCGATGTTGGACAGCAGCCCGGAGGAGATCCCGTGCGAGTGCTCGGTGATCGCTCCGTGCAGGTAGATCCCGCACTCCATCGAGGCCGAGGTGACGACGCGGTAGTCCCGGCCGAGCACCGGGCGGCCTTCGCGGTCGACCTTGCACTGCGAGAGCAGCCCGCCGAGCATGGGCGCCGGGTCGCTGGGGTGGTAACCGGTGGCGTAGACCACCGCGTCGGCCTCGATGACGCGGTGCCTGCCGGTGGGCAGGGACTCCACCGTCAGCCGGACGCGGTCACCGAGGTCGCTCATCTCCCGCACCGCAGACGTGCCGTGCACGTGCAGCCGCCGGTTGCCGGTCACCGACTCCAGGTAGCTGCGGCGGTGCAGTTCCTCCACCAGATCGCCGTCGACGACCGCGTAGTTGGTGTTGGCGTGGTAGTCGAACAGGCGCCGTCGCACCGATTCCTCAGCGCCGTGGATCTCATCGACCGAGGCCGCGTCGAATATCCGGTTCGTGAACGGGCTGTCGTCGGCGACGCTGTAGCCGAACCTGGCGAACACCGCGTGCACCTCGGCGTCGGCGAAACGCCGGTGCAGGTACTCGGTGGCCTCGGCGGCGCTTTGCCCGGACCCCACGACCACGAACCGCTTGGGGGCGCTCGGCGCGATCCGCTCGACGCTGCTGAGCAAGGTGGAGCTGTGCCAGACCCGGTCGGAGACCAGGACGCCCTCGGGCAGCCGCGGCGTGAGCCCGGCGGCGATCACGACGTTGCGCGCCCGCCGCACGACCTGCTCGCCGCCGCGGCGGGCGAGGACCTCCAGGCAGCTCACCACGCCGTCGCTGAGCACCGGCCGGACCGCGGTCACCTCGCAGCCGTACTCGACCTGCTCGGCGAAGCGCTCGGCGGCCCAGTGCAGGTAGTCGTGGAACTCCACCCGCAACGGGAAGATCGTTTTGCTGTTGACGAACTCGGCCAGCCTGCCGCGCTGGTGCAGATAGGAGACGAAGGAAAACTCGCTGACCGGATTCCGCAGCGATACGAGATCCTTCAGAAAAGACACCTGCATCGTCGCGCCGTCGATGAGCATGTCCCGATGCCAGCCAAATCTGGACTGCTTCTCCAGGAAGACGGCCGGGCCCGGAGCACCATTCACCGAGCCCGATTCAGCCTCGGCGACGGCGATGGCGAGTGCGAGATTCGACGGTCCGAATCCGATCCCCAGCAAGCCGATAACCGGCTTATCAGGCTCCATGTGGTGGTTTCCTGTTCTGCTCGCGCACAGCCATGGTTGAAGCAGGCCAGGGGCGTGCACACGTCTCCCCCAGACCGCCACGACCCCCAGATGACCGTGACTGCGGCGGGAGTCTAGCCGACCGTTCACCCCATGTCCGTGAGATAGCGAATCTCTTCAGAAAGTGGAAATCACCGACCACCGGACACATACTCGAGCGTGGTCGATCATGCCGTCTTTGAAGTCCGTTGAGTGCCGCAGAACGCCATGCTATGGTCCCGCCGATCTGAAGCGGGGACGCACCGCGGCATGCCGCGGACAAGTGACGAGTTTCTTCTGGGGGAGAGGCTTCACATGAACTTCTTCGATGCATTCATTATATTCAGGCGTGAATCCCTTGGGTCCGCCGAGCGGCGTCTGATATGAGCCTGCGCGAGGCCGACCGGCTCCGTGAGGACGTCCCGGGCATCACCCGCCACCGCTTTCCCGAGGACGTCGAGCGCTCCCTCGCGCGGCTGCGCGGACTGGACAACTGGCACGGGCCGCTGGCCCTGCTCACCGACTGGGCCGTGATCATCGGCGCCGCGGCGGTCACCGAGCGGTTCAGCGGTTGGGCGTGGTGGCCGGTGTACCTGGTCGTGGCCCTGCCGGTGATCGGGACGAGGCAGCGGGCGCTGGCCACGCTGCTGCACGAGGCGACCCACCGCGTGCTCGCGAAGAACCGCGCCCTGAACATGTTCCTGGGCACGGTGCCCTCCGCGCACCTGGTGCTGCAGAGCCACCGCACCTACGAGCGCAGCCACCTGCGCGACCACCACGGCGGCTTCGGCAACCCCCGCACCGATCCCGACCTGCGGGCGCACATCGCCAGCGGGCTGTACCGGCCGATGACGGGCCGGGCGTTCACCCTGCGGTACCTGCTCGCGCCGCTGGTCGGGGTGCGCACGCTGGCGCTGGTCAAGGAGCTGCTGGTCAGCAGGCTGGCCGGGAACCGGTCGGAGATCACCGCCGGGCTCGGCGTGCTGCTCTACGTCGGCTCCGTTGGCGCGGTGTTCACCGCCACCGGGGCGGGACGGCTGTTCCTCGCCTACTGGCTGGTGCCGTTGTTCCTGGTGTTCCCGCTGGTGAACTGGTACATCGAGCTGCTGGAGCACTTCCCGCTGGTCGGCAGGGAACGGGTGGACATCCGCGCCTCCCGGCCGCGCGCGGTCGGCTGGTTCTCCCGGCACCTGCTCGGCATCCACAACGAGGGATACCACCTCGACCACCACCTCTCGACGAAGATCCCGTTCTGGAACCTGCCCGCCGCCCACCGGCTGCGGCTGCGCGATCCCCACTACCGGGCGGCCGTCGAGGCCAGCTCGCCACCGGGAACCGGCCTGCTCTGGCAGTTCCGCGACATGGCGCGGCAGATCGACGCGGGCACGACGACGGCCCGGATCGGCGAGCTCGGCCACACCCTCCCGGAACTGGCGAGGAAGGGCGGTTCACGTGGCTGAGCACCGGGACGCGACGCGGTACGTGCACGCGGGAACGGAACTCCCCGCAAAGCCCGCGCTGGCCCCGGCGCTGCACCAGTCCTCGGTCATCTACGCCAGGTCGGTGCGCGAGGCGGTCGACCTGGAGAACATGGCCGACGGCGTCAGCAGCTACACCAGGGTGGCCAATCCGACCGTCCAGCGGCTGGAGAGCGCCGTCGCCGAGTTGGAGGGCGGCGCGTGCGGGCTGGCCGCCCCGTCCGGGATGGGCGCGCTGACCCTGGTTTTCCTGACGCTGCTCGGTCCCGGGGACCGGGTGGTGGCCGCGACGCACAGCTACGCGGACACGATCGGCGTGCTGCGGGAACTCTCCGCGCGGATCGGCTTCGAGCTGCACGTCATCGACCTCTCCAGCGCTGCGGGGATCGACGCGGTGCACTCGATCCGGCCGACCATGGTCGTGACCGAGACGCCGAGCAATCCCATGGTGCGGGTGGTGGACCTGCCGCTGCTGTCGTCGGTGCTGCGACCGATGGGCGCGCGGCTGGTGGTGGACAGCACGCTGGGCACGCCGGTCAACCAACGGCCGCTGGAGCTGGGCGCGGACATCGTGGTGCACAGCGCGTCGAAGTACCTCGGCGGGCACTACTCGGTGATCGGCGGGGTGCTCGTCACCGACGCGGAGACCGCCGCGCGGCTGCACCACATGCGCACGATGACCGGGATCTGCATGGATCCGCACGGTGCGTGGCAGGTCCTCAACGGCCTCCAGACGCTCGGTGTCCGGGTGCGCAGGCAGAACGGCTCCGCCCAGCGGATCGCGGAGTTCCTGCGAGACCGCGAGGACATCGAGTTCGTGGCGTACCCGGGGCTGCCGGAGGACGACTCGCACGAGGTCGCCGCGCGCACGATGGACGGCTTCGGCGGGGTGCTGGCCTTCGGCGTCCGCACCGACCGCGACGGTCTCGCGGCGTTCCTCGACGGCGTGCGCCTGTGCACGCTCGCGGTGAGCCTCGGTGGCACGAAGACCCTCATCGAGTCGCCCGCGCTGATGTCGCACGCCCAGGGCGGTCCGGACAACGAGTCGCTGAGCGTGATCCCGGCGAACGCGGTGCGGCTGTCCGTTGGTCTTGAAGATCCCGAGGACCTCATCGACGACCTCGCACAGGCGCTGGACTCCCTCGCCGTGCGTTCGGGCGCCTGACCGATTGGCTCACTGTGGTGCAGGTAGACATTTCTCCCGCGGGCGTGCGGGATCAGGCGGTTGTCGAACGCTGGCTGGGCCGCGTCGCGGGCGCCACGGGCGAGCCCGCGTTCGACCGAGCGTCGACCGCCCCGCCAGGGGAACGGGTGCCGGTGGCGGAGACCCGCTTGCTCACCGCCATGGCCGGTGGCAGCCCGGTGGGACTGCACCTGCTCGTGGTCGCCGCGACCCGGCTGGTGCTGACGGCGCTGACCGGCCGGGACGACCACCTCGTGCTGATGCCCGCCCCTGTTGGCGGGAGCGGCGGCGAGCTGGCGATCTCGACTCGGCCGGAGCCGGGGGCGCCGGTGTCGGCGTTCCTGGCCGCGCTGCACCGGGAATGGGCGGAGACAGCGCCGATGGCGTGGCCGGACCGGGCTGCCCTGGCGGCCCGGCTCGACGCCATCGGCTCGGCGGCGGGCGTGGCGCTCTCCCAGATCGCAGTGGTCACCGAGGGCGCTCATGCGGCGGGACTGCTCGCGCCGGTCGCGCTGACGGTCACCGCCCGGGTCGACGGTGACGAGCTGGTCATCGGCGCGGCGCCCGGAGCGCCGTCCCTGGGCCGTGCCCTGGTCTTGGGCGTCGCCGCGGCGCTCGGCTCGCTGGCGGGGAATCCGCACCAGCCCTGGGAAGAGGTCGACACCCTCGGCGACCGGCAACGCGCCGAACTGTCGCGTCTGTCCACTGTGGACTCCGCGATCTCAGAGACCGCGGTGACCCTGGCCGACAGCGGCGATGCGGACTCGGTGGCCGTGGACGACGGGGCGGCGGGAAGCTGGACGCGATCCGTTCTGCGGCAGCGTTCGAGGGCGATGGCCGCGGTGCTGCGCGAGCGCTACTCGGTTGGTCCGGGAGACCGCGTCGCGCTGTCCCTGCCCGCGGGTGCCGACCTCGTCGTGTGCGCGCTCGCGGTGTGGCGCGCCGGTGCCTGCCTCGTTCCGCTCGATCCGACGCAATCCCCTGCGCGGCAAGGGCTTCTCGTGCGCCGAAGCGAAGCTGTGCTGCTCATCGCCGACGAGACGCCGACCGCGGGGACGCCTTGGGTGCGCCCGGACGACCTTGTCGGCGACGAGGGTGCTTTGGACCAGCCCACCGCGACAGAGCCCGCAGTGTTGTACTTCGCCGACGAAGACGGTGTCCCGCAGCCGGTTGTGCTCACGCATGGTGCGCTGGCCCAGCACGCGCTCGCCGTCGCCGCCCTCGCCGGGGGCGAGGGCCAGGCCATGCTCGCCGAGACCGGGACAGCCGCGCTCGCGATCCAGGTGCTGGCCACCCTCGCCGCGGGCGGCAGCCTGGTTCCGGTCGGCGCTCCGTACGAACTCGACGGCACGTCGTTCTGGCGGGCGGTTCGGGAAGGCCGCGTCACGGCCGTCGACGCCTCGGCAGCCGTGGTCGCCGAACTGCTGGATTCGGCGCCCCAGGACGGTGTTCCCGTGCTGGCGCACTGCGTTGTCCGCGGTGAGCGGGTGCGCGGTGGCCTGGATGCGCGGGTGACCCACAACATCTATGCGCCGAGCCTGGGCGATGACTGGTTCATGGTCACCGTCCCCACCGAGGGAGAGGTCGGGCTGTCCGCACCGGGGGTCGAGGTCACGGTGCTGACGCCACGCGGCACTCTCGCGCCCATTGGCGTCTTCGGCGAAGCACACGTGCACTCGGTGGGCACCGGTGTCCGCGCGCGCTGGCGCGAGGACGGCACGCTGGAGCTGGACCGCGCCGAACACCCGGTGCCGGACACCGCGGCGGTGGCGTGGATTCCGGCCGACGAGCACGGCAAGCTGGTCGTGCGCGCGTGGACGGCCGTGTTCGGAACGGCGCCCTCGGCCGACGACGACTTCCTGGAGATCGGCGGGCACAGCCTGACCGCCGCCCAGCTCGCCGTCACGATCTGCGAGTACGCCGGGCGAGACGTCGTTCTGGTCCGTGACGTGTTCGCCGCGCGGACCCCGGCACGGCTGCGCGACCTGCTTGCCACCGCCGAGACGCCGGTGCCCGCCACTGCCGAACCGGGTCCGCGTCAGCGGGCGAGCAGCGCGCAGTGGCGGATGTGGTTCCTGGAGCAGTACGAGGAGAGCGCACTCCGGCCGCACAACGTGATCAACGCCTACCGGCTGCCGGGACCGGTCTCCCCGCAGGCCGTCTCCGACGCCGTCGCGGCGGTGCTGGAGCGGCACGAGGCGTTGCGCACGGCGCTGGTGCTGGAGGATTCCGCGCTGTACCAACACGTTCTGCCGGTCTCCGAGGTGTTTGAGGTCTGTGAGGGCGTGTCCCTGGCGGAGGTGGCCGACCGGGAGCTCAGGCACCGCTTCTCGTTGGCCTCCGGCGAGGTCCTGCGGGTGTGCTGGCTCGCCGAGCGCGACGGCGCGGGCGTGATCGTCATCAATGCCCACCACAGTGCCTGCGACGCCTGGTCGATGGCGGTCATCGTGCGTGATCTCGCCGCGGAGCTGGGACTCGGTCCGCCCGCTCCGCTCCGGCCCGCGCAGTACCGCGAGTACAGCGCGGAGCGGGCATCGGCCGACGAACTCGCGACCGGGCGGGAGTTCTGGTGCCGCGAGCTGGCCGACCTCACCGATGTCCCGCTGCCGCTCGACCGCCCGCGCCCGCCGGTGCGCGGCTCAGCGGGCGGTACGGTCGAACTCACCCTCGACCAGCGGAGCACCCGCGCGCTGCTCGCTCTGTGCCGCGAGCGGGGCACGACTCCGTTCGTCGTGCTCGTGGCGGCCGTGCGCGTACTGCTCCTGCGGTGGTGCGCGAGCCCGGTGGTGCCGCTGGGCACGGCCTCTGCCGGGCGGGACAACCCCCGCTACGCCGACAGCGTCGGCCTGTTCGTCAACACCTTTGTGCTCCGCACGGCGATCGACCCGGACGCCGGTTTCCGGGACGCCGTCGAGCGGTGCCTGCGGACCGCCGAAGCGGTGCGGCCCCACCAGGACCACCCGTTCGACCACGTCGTGGACGACCTCGCCGCGGACCGGGAGGCGAACCGCACTCCCCTGTTCGACGTGCTGGTCGAGATGGGCGGGGACGAACTGGTGGCCAGGGCGGGGGCCGCGCGGCACCTGCCGTTGGAGAGCCCGGTGGCGGACTTCGACCTGGCGCTGAGTTTCGGCGAGCCCACGGCGGAGCGCCCGCTACCGGTGCGGTTGCGCTACCGGGACGACGTGTTCGACCGGGCGACCGTGGTGCGGCTCGGCGAGCAGCTGCTGCACCTCATCCCCGGTCTGCTCGCGGCACCGGACGAGCCGGTCGCCTCGATCCCCGTGCTGCCCGCCGCCCAGGAGCGCTTCCTGCTCGACGTTGGCGCCGCGGACACTTCCGCGCGGGCGGAGGGCCTGACACTGCTCGATCTCTTCCGGCGCCAGGTCGAACTCCGTCCGGACGCCCTGGCTGTGCGGTTCGGCGCGCGGACGCTGAGCTTCGCCGAACTCGACGCGCGCGCGACTCGGCTGGCCCGTCGCATCGCGTCGGTCTCGGCGTTGGGCGAGGACAGTCCGGTCGCCATTCTCATGGAGCCGAGCGAGCGGCTTCCCGTTGCGGTGCTGGCGGTCCTGCGCACGGGCTGCCCGCTGATTCCGCTTGATCCAGCGGCTCCCGCCGCGCGCGTGCACCGGCTGTTGCGGGCCGCCGGTGTGACCGCTGTGGTGGCCGATACCCCACTGGACCTCGGCGTCGCGGTGGTCAGCTCGGCGGACGAGGAGCCGGACCACCACGTGGAACTCCCTCCTGCCAACGAGATCGGCCCCGGCCGGGTCGCGTACGTGATCTTCACTTCGGGTTCGACCGGTGAGCCCAAGGGGGTTCGCGTCGAGCACCGCGGGATCGTCAACACGGTGGTGTTCCGCACCGGGTACTACGGCCTCGGTCCCGGGACGCCCGCCGTCCAGGTCCTGCCGACGCACTTCGACGGCGGCATGCTGAGCCTGCTCAACGCCCTGTGCGCGGGCGCGGCACTGGTGCTGCTCCCCCGCGAGGACGTGCTCTCCCCGGAGCGGGTGGCCGAGGTGGTGGCCGCCGCCGGGGTCCGGCACGTCGTCCTCGGCCCCGGCCTGTACCAGCACCTGCTCCGCGCGGATGGCCTGCCCGGCCTCCGGCAGGTCGTGCTCGGCGGCGAGCAGGTGCTGCCCCAGCTGGTCCGGGAGCACGTGGCGGCGGCACCGGATTGCGCCCTGTACAACGAGTACGGGCCGACCGAGGACAGCGTCTGCACCACCGTTTCCCACGTCACGGCGCCCTTCGACGAGGACATGGGCGTGCTGATCGGCTCGCCCATCGCCGGCAAGACCGTCGACCTGCTCGACGCCGGTGGGCGGCTGGTCCCCCTCGGTGCCACCGGGGAGATCTGCATCGGCGGTCCCGGGCTCGCCCGCGACTACCTCGGCGCTCCGGAGCGCACGGCGCGGGTGTTCACCGCCAATCCGGTACGGCCTGGCACGCGGATGTACCGGACCGGTGACCTCGCGCAACGGCTGCCGGACGGACGGCTGCGCTACCTCGGCCGCACCGACGAGCAGGTGAAGATCCGGGGACACCGGGTGGAGCCGGGCGAGGTCCGCGCGGCGCTCGCCGAGGTTCCCGGCGTCGAGGACTGCGCGGTCATCGCCCGGCGTGACGGGGAAATCCGGCTGGTGGGCTACGTCGCCGGCGCGGTCGACCCCGCCGGGGTGCGGGCCCGGCTGGCGGAACTCCTTCCCCCTGCGATGGTTCCCGACCAGATCGTGGTGCTCGACCGGCTGCCGCGCTCGGGCTCCGGCAAGCTCCTGAGCGCCGAGCTCCCCGAGCCCGGCCGGACACCGGCGCAGCGCACTCCGGTGCCCGCGACGAGCCCGGCCGAACGACTGGTGGCCGAGGTGTGGTCACAGGCGTTGGGGCACACCGAAACCGACGTCGAGGCGAACCTCTTCGACCGCGGCGGGCACAGCCTCGTCGCGGCACGGATCGCCCACGAGCTCGGCATTCCGGTCCGCGCGGTGTTCGCGAACCCGACCATCCGCGGCCTCGCCCGCGTTGCAGGACAGGCGCCGCCCAGTACCCGGCGGGACACTGTTCGGCGGAGCCCCGGCAACCTGGCCTCCGCGCTCCAGCGGGATCTGTGGCTGGCAAGCAGGAACACTCCGCCCAGCACCTTCCTCGTCTCCGGCGTCGTCCGGTTGCCCGGACCGGTCGATCCCGACGCGCTGCGCACGGCACTGCTCGTGCTGACCCGGCGGCACGAGATGCTGCGAACCCGCTTCCATTGGCAGGGAACAGAACTGGAGCAACAAGTCCTGCCCGAGCTGCCACAGCTGCCTTTCACCGTGGTCGATGCGCCCGACGAGGCCGCCGTCGCCGCGGAGATCGCGAAGGCGGCCCGCGCCGAGTTCCGCCCGGACACCGCCCCGCTCTTCGAGTTCCGCCTGCTGCGCGGCGACCTGCTGATCTTCGGGGCACACCACCTGATCACCGACGCGGCCAGCAGCGACATCGTTCTCCGTGACCTGTTCTCCTTGTACGACAAGGTGATCGCGGGCGAGGACCCGGTGCTGACCGGGCCCGGCCGGACCTATCGGGAGTGGGCCGAGGAGGAGGCGGACTGGCTCGGCGGCACCGCGGGCCGGGACTCCGTCGACTTCTGGGAAAAGCGGCTGCGCGGGGCTCCCCCGTCGCCCGACCTGGTTCCCGCACGTCCCCGGCCCACCGAGCGCGGTCGCATGCGGGTGACCGCCCGGACCCTCGACGTCGGCGCGGTGTCCTCGGCGGCGGGAACGCCGTTCGCCGTCCTGGTCACCGCTTTCGCCGCGCTGACCCATCGCCGGACCGGGCTCACCGATCTGGTGCTCGGCTTCCCGGCGAGCCTGCGCGATCACCCGGAGCTGGACTCGGTCGTCGGCTACTTCGTCAACACCGTGCTGCTGCGCCTGCGGCTGGACCGCACCGCGAACCTCGGCGCGACGCTGGCGGAGGTCACCGAGCGGATCGGTGAAGCGCTTGAGCACTCCCGGGTGCCCTACGGCGAAGTGGTGCAGCGGCTGCGGCCGCGAGCGCGCCCAGGACGCAACCTCATCACCGACATCGGGGTGAGCTGGGAGTCGGCGACGCTGGGCGAGGAGGCGTTCGAGGTCTCCGAGGTGCTGCCCGCCGGGCGGATGGCGACCAACGACGTCTGGCTCTACGCCCGCCCCAGCGGCGACCGGCTGCTGCTGAACCTGGCCACCGACGAGGCGGTCATCACCGACGCCGAGGCCGAGGAGATCTTGGGCGAGCTGTGCGCCCTCGTCGCCGATCTCACCACCGACCCCGCCCTGCCCCTGACGGCGGCACGGACCGACACCGAGCAGAACTGGGATGAGCTCCGCTATGACTTCTGACCACGCCGTCCGTCCGCGCCCCCGCAGGACGACGGCGACGCCGACGGACTCCGCCCCCGCGCTCGCAGTTCCGCTGCATTCCGGGCTGAGCGCCATCGCGGGCGGGCGCCCGGTGGAGGAGCTGGTCGTGTTGACCGCCGCGGTGGCCAGGGTGCTGTCGCTGGCCGAGCGCGTCGACGAGGTGGCGCTGACCGTGCGCGGGCCGTCCGGGCCGGTGCTGTGCCGGATCGGGCTCGGCGGAGTGGACACGGTGCGGGACCTGGTGATCGCCACCGACCAGGCGCTGCGGAGCGGGCTGCCCACCGAGGGCGTCGCGGGCGTCGTGGTCAGCAGGGACGGTGTCGGCGCTGGCGGTGCGCACGGTGACGTTGACTTCGCGCTCGGCACGGCGGTGGATTCCGAGGCCAGGGTCCTGCGCGGCCGTGTCGACGCGGAGCTGTTCGACCCGTGGTTCGCCGAGCTGCTGAGCCGGAGTCTGGTCACCACGCTCGCGGGGTTCAGCGAGCCCCGGCTGCCGCTGGTCGACGTGGCTTCGGGCGCGCCGCAGGACCTCGACCTGGCCAGGCGGTTCGGGACGGCGGCCTCGGTGCTCGGCGACGTCGCGGGCGCCGAGCAGGTGGCCGTGGTCGACGCGGCGGGCGCGCTGGTGCCGCCAGGATTCGTCGGCGAGGTCCAGTACCGCGTGGCCAATGGCGAGCCCGCTGGTCTTTCGCCGCGACGTTCCGGTCCGGGGACGGGCTGGTGGAGCCGGGGCGAGCTGGCGTGGTGGGCCCCGGACGGCACCCTGCGACCGTGCGGGTTCAGCACCGGAAACGGCGTGGCAGAGCCAAGATCCGATACCGGCAGGGATGCGCTGGCGGTCGTGGTCTCCGTGCTGTCCGAAGCGCTCGACCAGCCCGTGGTCCGTCCCGACGACAACTTCTTCGGGCTCGGCGGGCACAGCCTGCTGGCGCTCGCGTCGATCTCCGAGCTCAAGAAGCGGCTCGGGGTGACGGTGAGCCTGGACCGGTTCCTGATGGCCGCGACCGTCACCGAGATCGCCGCGCTGATCGAGGGGGCCGTGCCCGCCGACGACACGGCGCGGACCATCGCTCCGTCCGCCGGGGACGCCGGGCTGCTCGGTTCGCTGCTGCGCTCGGCGGGGTCGACGGGATCGGCGTCGTGCTGACCGACCGGGTCCGCGAACAGTTCGCGGCGGTGCTCGGCCTGCCGGAGGTCGAGCCGGACACGGACTTCTTCCTCGCGGGCGGGCAGAGCCTGACCGCCGTGCGGTTGTGCCTGGCCATCGAAGACGCCACGGGCAAACCGGTGAGTGGCCGGGACGTCGTCGAACGGCCGACGCCCGCCGCGCTCGCCGAACTGCTGGCGGGTAGGCCCGCGGTGGACCGCGAGCCCGTCCCCGACCGGGAGCACGGCGATCCCCTTCCGGAGGAGCCGGTCAGCGCGGAGGTGGCCTGGCTGTGGGCGGAGGTGCAACGGCGTCAGGGCGGTACCTCGGCGTACACGGTGCCCTGCTTGCTGCGGGTGCGCGGCGCGGTCGACCGCCTCGGGCTCGCCGTCGAACTGGTGCAGTGGAAGCACCCCACCCTGCGGTCGGTCTTCGTGGAGCACCGCGGCGTTCCCCGAATGCTGGTGCGCGACCGCGTCCAGCCGATGACCGTGATCGACCTCCGCGGCCGGAGCGCTGAGGTCGACGACGTGGTCCGGGCCGCGCTGCGAGAGCCCTTCGACCTCGCCGTGGGGCCGTTGTTCCGGGCAACCCTGTTGATCACCGATGGCGACGGTGGCCCCGAGCACGCGCTGCTGCTCGTCGCCGACCACTGCGTGTGCGACGGCCGGGGCCTGGAGATCATCGCCGCCGACCTGGCCGCGTTCGCCGAGTCCGGCGCCTTCTCCGCGCCCGCTCCGACCGTCGGACGAACCCGGCCCGCCAACGCCCTCGCGTACTGGCGGCGGCAGCTCCGCCCCGCCCCGCCGCCGTTGTCGCTGCCCGTGCTCGGACCGCGCGCCGCCGACCCGCGGCACGTGGTCGGCCACGTGAGCCTGGAGATCCCGGCCGCCTCGGTGCGGGCGGTCACCGAGGCCGCGCGGCGGGCGCACGCCGGTCCCTTCGCCGCGTTGCTGAGCGGCGTCGCGCACGCGATGGCCGGCGCGACCGGCGCGACCGAGTTCTGCCTGGGCACCGTCGTCGACCGCAGGCCGCTGCTCGGGCTGGACGAGGAGGTCGGCTTCCACGTGGCGACGGTGCCCGTGCGGTTGGCCGTGGACCGGCGGGCCACCCCGGCGGAGACCGTGGGCGAGGTGGCCGGGCGGCTGGCCGACGCGATCGACAACAGCGACGTGACCTTCGGTGACCTGGTCGCCGAGCTGCGGCCGGCGCGGCAGCCGGGCCGGACCCCGTGGTTCGACGCGATGGTCCTGTTCTACCCGTGGATCCGCACCGGGGACACTGTCGAGCTCTCCGGCGGAGCGCTGCTGCTCGACCACGGCCAGTTCGAGCTGACCTTCATCTTCGTCGAACACGAGACGGGACTCCGGCTCGTCGTCCAGTACGACCGGGACATCTACGCGAGAACCACGGCGGAATGGCTGGGCGCCGACGTCCTGGACAAGCTCGCGGAATTCCTCGAACCCGCCGAGGACACCGGCGCGGGCCTTTTCGGCGGATTCACCTTCGACTGAGACAGAACAAAGGAGACGCTGGCATGTGGACCTCGACGAAGGTCGACGCGTACTTCGGCGGGTTGCTCGCCCCGGAGGACGAGGTGCTCACCGAGGTGGTCCGGGCGGCCACCGAGGCCGGGCTGCCCGCCGACCACCTCTCGCCGACCCAGGCGATGCTGTTGCAGGTCCTGGCCAGGGCGGTCGGGGCGCGGCGGATTCTGGAGATCGGCACCCTGGCGGGCTACAGCGCGATCTGGATGGCGCGGGTGCTGCCGGAGGGCGGCAGGCTGATCACCCTGGAGCACGAGCCGCGGCACGCGCGGCTGGCCGAGGCGAACCTCGCGCGGGCCGGGCTCTCCGAGGTCGTGGAGGTCAGGACCGGACCGGCCGAGCAGGGCCTCGCCCGGCTCACCGAGGAGGGGGCCGGGCCGTTCGACCTGGTCTTCATCGACGCCGACAAGTCGGCCAACGCCGCCTACCTCACCGCGGTCCTGCCGCTGGCCAGGGCCGGGACGATCATCGTGGTGGACAACGTCGTGCACGGCGGCCTCGTCGCCGACCCGGCGAGCACCGATCCGGACGTGCTCGGCACCCGCGCCATGTTCGACCTCGTCGCCGCCGATCCCCGGCTGCGCTCCACCGCGCTCCAGACGATCGGCGACAAGGGCTACGACGGCCTGTCGATCACCGTGGTCGACCACCTGTGACGGCGCCGACGACCGCCGCGAACTCCGCGACGGTGACGTCCTCGAACAGGGCCAGCATGCCGACACCGGCCCCCAGCGCGACGCGCAGCCGCACCACGATCCTGGTGGCCGTCAGCGAGTCGATGCCCAGCACCGCCAGCCTGGTGGTCGCGTCCAGGCCGGAGGAACCGCTTTCCTCCTCCAGCACGCCGATCACGACGGGAAGAACATCCATGACTAACGGACTCCATTCGAAGAGGCATCAGGGGGAATAGCATGGAAACCACCGAGGAGAACAAGGCCGCTTTTCCCGATCCGTACCCGGACTTCGCCTGGATGCGCGAGAGCATGCCGGTCGCCCGGTTGCACACCGCGACGGGACCGGTCTGGCTCGTCACCTCGTTCCGGCACTGCCGGGCGCTGCTCACCGATCCCCGGCTCAGCAACGACGCCCACGTGCACGGCACGAGCGCGAAGACCTACGGCGGGATGCTCGACAGCGACCCGCCCCGGCACGACCGGCTGCGGCGGACGGTCACGGCGGCGTTCACCCCGCGCGCGGTGGAGAACATGCGCGGGCTGGTCACCGCGATCTGCGAGGAGGCGGTGGACTCCTTCGCCGACAAGGGTTCCTGCGAGCTGCTGCGCGACTACGCCACGCCGATCCCGATCGGCGTGATCATGGCGACGCTCGGGGTCCCGGACGCCGAGCGCCTGGACAACCAGCACATGGTCCGGCTGTTCACCCTCGCCTCCGAGCAGGCGGGCAACCCCGCGGCCGTGGCGGAGGCCGACGGCTTCGTCGAACGGATCGTCGCCTACAAGCGCGCGAACCCCGGCGACGACGTGATCACCACGCTGCTCGCCGCGCTGGACCGGGGCGAGCTCGTCGATCCCCGTGAGGTCGTCGGCATCGTCTCGCTGCTGATGGGCGCGGGGCACACCACGACGATGTCGCTGATCACCTCCGCGTGCCTGCGCCTGTTGCAGCACCCCGAGGTGCGCGCGCTCTCCCTCGGCGAGCCCGCCCAGCGCCGGGCGGTGGTCGAGGAGGCGCTGCGCTACGACGGCACGGTCCAGGCCAGCGTCGACCGCTTCGCCGTCGAGGAGATCGAGATCGCCGGGGTCACCATCGCCAGGGGCGACCGGGTGGTGCTCTCCCTCGCGGCGGCGAACCGGGACCCGGAGCGCTTCGCCGAGCCGGACCTGTTCGACCCGGACCCCGGCAAGCCCTCCAACATCGGTTTCGGGCACGGGCTGCACGTCTGCCTCGGCGCGCACCTGGCCAGGCTGGAAGGCGAGATCGCGCTGGAGGTGCTCTTCCGCAGGCTGCCGACGCTGCGCCTGGACATCCCCGCCGAGGACGTGCTCTGGGACCTCGAAGGCGAGCTGCGGATGCCGCGCGCCGTCCCAGTGCGCTTCGACCCCGTCGCGTGACACCGGGACTCAGCCCGCGGGCAGCAGGGCGGCGACCGCGGCGCGCACCCGCTCGTCGGTGAACATCCCGTCCCGGTCGGTGTCGAAGTGCCGGACCCGCGCCTGCCCCGGTTCGGCCAGCAGCCAGGACAGGTCCAGCTCCGGCAGCTCGGTGAGCACCCGGACCGGCGAGGCGGTGCTGACCGGGGCGGTGCGCGCCGTCTGGGTCAGGTACCGCAGCCACGCGCGGTGCCGGGAGAGCAGGTAGGTCACCGCCTCCAGCGCCGGTTCGCCGCCCATCGACTCCGCCAGCGGTTCCCGCAGCTCCTCCAGCGCCCGGGTCAGGCCGTCAAGCGGCCCCGTCACCCCGGCCGGATCGCCGCCCAGTGAGCGGTAGCTCGCGTCGAACTCCGCGCGCACGGTGTCGTCGGTGATCCGTTCCGGGCTGACCAGCAGCACCTCGACCGGCCCGTGCTCCGCCGCCACGGCCAGCGCCAGGCTCGCCCCGCTGCAGTTCGCCACGATCGTCGCCGTCGCCGGGTCGATCGCGCCCGCCAGCGTCCGCGCCAGCTCGGCGAGGCCGGGATTGCCGTCGAAGTAGTGCGCCAGCGGGTCCAGCCTGGTCAGCGCGGCTCCTTCGGGCAGCACCCCGGCGAGTTGGCGGTGCGCGGCGATCCCGGTGAACTCGATCGCGGCGACGGGGGTCGTGGTCATCCGTGCTCCTGTGAGGTCAGCCAGGTGTGCGTCTCGTCGGCCACGCGGACGTTGGCGGGCACCGACAGCACGCCGAAGTGGTCGCCCGGGATCTCGCGCAGCCGGAAGGACCGCCCGGCCACCGCTTCCCAGTTCCGCCAGTGCTCGGCGGGGGCGCTCTCCCGCGCGCACAGGTAGAGCACGTCGACGTCGGCCTTCTCCGGCCGGTAGGCGTCCAGGGCGCGGACGTTGGCGGCGAAGACCGCGTAGCCGCGCTCGTGCTCGGCGGCGGTGAGCCGGTGCACGCCTCGACCGGCGGAGGCCGACGCGGCGAGGAAGTCCTCGTACTGCGCGCGCAGGTCCGCCTCGTCGGCGAAGCTGGCGCCCATCGGCAGCGAGCTGTCGATCAGCACCAGACCGTTCGCGCGAGCGCCCCGCGCCGCGAGCCGGACGGCCATCTCGTGCGCGACCGCGCCGCCCATCGACCAGCCGACCAGGACCATGTCCCCGCGGACCCCGGCCTTCTCCAGCGCGTCGAGGTAGTCCTCGGCCATCTCCGCCACCGAGCTCAGCGGGGCGTCGCCGCCGAGCAACCCGCGTGCTTCGACGCCGAACACGGGCCGATCGGGCTCGACGAGCCCGGCGAGGTCGCGGTAGCCCAGGACGCTGCCGCCCACGGCGTGCACGAACACCACCGGGGCCGCCGCGCCGTCCTGCCGGAACACCACGACCGGACCGTCACCGGCCCCGAGCCGCCGCAGCTCGACCTGCTCGGCGAACTCCGCCACCGTGGGACCGGTGATCAGGTCGGACACCCCGACGCGGACCCCGAACTCCTCGTTGGCCAGCGAGACCATCCGCAGTGCCGCGAGCGAATGCCCGCCGAGTCCGAAGAAGTCCTGGTCGGCGTCAAGGACCTCGCGGTCGAGCAACCTCCCCCACAGCCGGGCGACCTGGCGCTGCACCGGAGTGCTCAGCGGGGCACCCGCCCCGGCCACCGCCATCGGGGCTCGCGGTAGCGCGGCCGTGTCGAGCTTTCCGTTGGTGGTGAAGGGAATCGCGTCGAGTTCGAGCACGTCGGAGGGCACCATCGACGAGGGCAGCTCGGCACGCAGCGCCGCGAGCAGCGCCGGGTGGTCCAGGCCCGTGGCGGCGGGCACCACGTAGGCGATGACCCGCGCCCCGGTGTCGCCGTCCACGACGGCGACCACCGCCGCGGCGACGCCCGGCTGCCGGAGCACTGCCGCCTCGATCTCGCCGACCTCCACCCGCACACCGCGGATCTTGACCTGCCGGTCGGTCCTGCCGAGGAAGTCCAGCTGTCCGTCGGCCTGCTCGCGCACCAGGTCGCCCGTGCGGTACATCCTGGCGTTCTCCGCTTGGGAGAACGGATCGGGCAGGAACATCCGTTCGTTGAGGTCCGGGCGGCCGAGATACCCGCGCGCGACCCCGGGACCGCCGATGTACAGCTCACCCCTGGCTCCACGCGGCAGCGGCCTGCCCTGGTCGTCGAGCACGTAGCAGCGCGCGTTCGCGATCGGCCTGCCGATCAGCGGATGCGTTGTGCCCCTTGGCACCTCGGCCCAGGTCGTGTCGACCGTCGTCTCGGTCGGGCCATAGATGTTGATCATGCGGGTGATCGCCGAGGAGGCGTAGATCCGCTCGACCAGCGTCGCGGGCAGGGGCTCGCCGCCGATGCACAGCAGCCGGACCGAGGCGGGCAGCGCTCCCGCGCGCAGCAGCTCCTGCATCATGCTCGGCACGGACTGCACCGCGGTCACCCCGTCCGCGACGGGCGTGAGCAGGTCGAACAGCGTGTCGACGAGCACTAGCGTGCCCCCGGTGGCCAAGGGCGCGAACAGTTCGAGGATCGAGGCGTCGAAGCACACCGAGGTCGCGCCGAGCATCCGGTCCAGCTCGCCCGGCGCGAACAGCTGCCGGTACGCCTCGACGAGGTTGACCACGTTGCGGTGCTCGACGGCGACGCCCTTCGGCCTGCCGGTGGAGCCGGACGTATACAAGACGTACGCCAGGCTCGCGGCATCCGCCGGGGCCGTCTCCAGAGCTTCCACCGACTCCGGCTGATCGGCCAGGACGACGACGCCGAAGAAGCTCGGGAATCGTTGCTCCAGAACGGTTTCGGTCACCATCACGGGGGCACCGGAGTCGGCGAGCATGAAGGCCAGCCGCTCGTCCGGGTACTCCGGGTCCAACGGCAGGTAGCCACCGCCCGCCTTGAGCACCGCGAGGATCGCCACCACCATGCGCGGAGTCCTGGTGAGACAGACACCCACAGGCACATCACGCCCGACACCGGCCGCGCGCAACCGGGCGGCCAACGCGTTCGCCGCGTCGTCGAGTTCCCGGTAGCTGAGCGTGCTGTCGTTGTGCACCAACGCTTCCGCATGCGGCGTGGCTGCCGCTTGCCGCTCGATCAGCTCGTGCAGCGTCGCGGCCGAAGCTGACACCTGCTCCTCCCGCACGGGCCGGGGAAGCGCAGCGGCCACCGCGTCGCCGACCGAAAGCTCCGTCGAGGACCGGATCTGGCGCAGCACCAACACCAGCGTGTCGAGCAGCTGGGTCGCGGTGGCGCGCTCGAACAGGTCGGTCGCGTAGCCGAGCACCAGGTGCACGCTGCCGTCCCCGCGCTCGGAGACGGCGAGGTCGAGGTCGAACTTCGACATCCGCCCGGAGAAGTCGGCGCCCTCGATCTCCGTGCCGGGCAAGGAGAACTCCTCGCCGGGCTCCTCGTGCGAGACGAACGCCTGGAACAGCGGGTTGCGGTCCAGGCGCCGCCGCACGGCCAGCTCCTCCACCAGCCGGTCCAGCGGAACGTCCTGGTGTCGGTAGGCGTCGAGCATCATCCGCCGCACCCGGTCCAGCAGCGTCTCCAGCGACGGGTCGCCCGAGACGTCCGCGCGCAGCACGATGGTGTTCACGAACAGCCCGACGACGTCGCGGAACTCCGGCCGCGACCGCCCGGCCACGGGTGCGCCGAGAAGGATCTCGTCCTGGCCGGAATACCGTGACAGCACAGCGGAGTACGCGGCGGCCACCACCATGATTAAGGTCATCCCGCGGTCGCGGCAGACCTCGCGCACCCCGTCGACCACCGCCGCGTCGACGGTCAGTTCGACCGCGTCGCCGAGGAAGCTCTGCCGGGCGGGGCGGGGGAAGTCCGTCGGCATGTCGAGCACCTGGGGCGCCCCGGCCAACGCGCCCCGCCAGAAGTCCAGATCGCGGGCGAAGCGCTCGCCCTGGAGGAGTTCGGCCTCCCACGCGGCGTAGTCCGCGTAGCGGAAACCCAAGGGCAGCAACGACACCGGCTCACCTGCGACGAACCCACCGTAGAGCGCGGCCAGCTCCCGATAGACGATGCCCATCGACCAACCGTCCACAATGGAGTGATGGAAGTTCAGCACCACCACGTGATCCGCCGGTCCGAGCACGAACACCCGGCACCGGGCCAGCGCCTCGCTGCCCACCGCGAACGGGCGGGCCAGCTCTTCCTCAACCGGGCCCTGGACGGTCTCCCAGGACCGGCCCGCGGCATCGATGACGACGACCTGCGGAGCGTCCTCCGAGACGACCTGGACCGGCTCGCCGCCGACGTCGACGAAGCGGGTGCGCAGCGACTCGTGCCGCGCGCACACCGCGGTGAACGCCCGGCGGAACGCCGCCAGGTCGAAGACGCCGCTGATCCGGAACACCTCGGGAGCGCTGTAGGCGACCCCGTCCATGCCGAGCTTCTCCAGGAACCACATCCGGCGCTGGGCGAAGGACAGCGGCGAGACCTTCTCCGCCTCCCCGCTGGCTTCCGGGCTCACGGCCTCCTCGGTTTCAGGGCCGCCACGCGCGCGGTCGACGGCCTCGGCGAGCGCGAGCAGGGTCGGCTCCTCGAAGACGAGCGCCGGTTCGAGATCGACGCCGAGCAGCTTCTTGATCTCGAAGACCAGCCGCAGCGCGACCAGCGACCGGCCGCCGAGGCTGAAGAAGTTGTCCCCCACCGAAGAGACGGTCGCGCCGAGCAGGCGCTGCCAGATCTCCGCGATGGCCAGCTCGGTGGCCGAAGCCGGTGGCCGGTCCTGCCCGGCCCGCGCGGGATTCTCCCGCGCCGCCGCGGTTTCCCCGCCGCGCCTGGGTTCGGGCAGGTCGGCGACCGCCTGGGACGGCCGCTCGGCCATGGCCGCGAGGGTCGCCGCCAGGTAGTCCAGCAGCTCCGCCGCGCTCCGCGGGTCGAAGAGGTCGCTCGCGTGCTCCACCCGCACCGTCAGCGCGCCGTCCGCTCGCTCGGCGACGAAGAGGTTGAGGTCGAACTTGGCGATCTCCGAGGGGATCTCCACCGCTTCCGCGACCGCCGCGCCGAAACCGGGCAGCTCTCCACCGCGCTCGTCCTGGTGGATGAACGCCTGGAACAGCGGGTTGCGGTCTAGACGCGGCTCGACGCCCACCTCCTGCACCACCCGGTCCAGCGGGACGTCCTGGTGGTCGTAGGCGTCGAGCATCATCCGGCGGACCCTGAGAAGCAGCTCGTCGAAGGTGGGTGCTCCGGACAGGTCTGCGCGGAGCACGACCGTGTTCACGAACAGGCCGACGACATCGCGGAACTCAGGCCGCGACCGCCCGGCCACCGGCGCGCCGACGAGCACGTCATCCTGGCCGGAATACCGTGACAGGACAGCGGAATACGCCGCGACCAGCACCATGAATAACGTCATTCCGCGCTGCTGCCCCAGTTCCCGGACTCGCGCGGTGACCTCGGCGGGCACCACCGCCGACACCGTGGCGCCACGGAAGCTCTGCCGCGCCGGACGGGGAAAGTCCGTAGGCATGTCCAGCACCTGGGGCGCCCCGGCCAACGCGCCCCGCCAGAAGTCCAGATCGCGGCCGAACTGTTCGCCGTCGAGGACGTCGCTCTCCCACGCGGCGAAGTCGACGTAGCGGAAACCCAAGGGCGGCAACGACACCGGCTCACCGACGACGAACCCACCGTAGAGAGCGGCCAGCTCCCGATAGACGATGCCCATCGACCAACCATCCACAATGGAGTGATGGAAGTTCAGCACCACCACGTGATCGGCCGGTCCGAGCACGAACACCCGACACCTCAGCAGCAGCTCCTCCCCGACCGCGAACGGGCGGTAGACCTCCTGGCGCACAAGGCTTTCCACAGCGCCGCCCGGCGCATCGGTCACCTCGACCCGGGGGACCTCGCCCGATGCCAGCTGGACGGGTTCGCCGTCGACGTCGACGAAACGGGCGCGCAGCACCTCGTGCCGCTGGCACACCTCGGTGAAGGCCCCGCGGAAGGCATCGAGGTCGAACTCGCCGCGGAAGCGGAACACCGCGGGCGAGCTGTAGGCGATCCCGTTGGTACCCATGCGTTCCAGGAACCACAACCGGCGCTGGGCCGCGGAGAGCCCGACCTGCCGCCGCGCGGCGGGGTCGTCGAGGATCTGCCGCAACGCGGCGTGCCGTTCGGCCTCGGG
Organism: Allokutzneria sp. A3M-2-11 16; assembly: GCF_024213555.1. GTDB lineage: Bacteria > Actinomycetota > Actinomycetes > Mycobacteriales > Pseudonocardiaceae > Allokutzneria. The sequence goes on from NZ_JANAVO010000007.1 coordinate 81,512, forward strand.
CAGCCGCATGAGCTGTTCGTACACGCCGTCCGTCATGTCACGACCTTCTCGCTGCTGGGTACGGAGGACGGCTCCGCCATGGCGACGGCGATCTTGCGCTGCCCGGTGTAGGGCTCGCGTCCGTGCGCGGCTCGCATGTTGTCGACGATCAACGTGTCGCCGCGCCGCCAGTCGAAGCGGGTGCTCGCCGCGCGGTAGCACTCGCGCAGGTGCTCCATCACGTCGTCGGGGATGGGTTCGCCGTCGCCGTAGTAGGTGTGGGTCGGCAGGTCCTCGTCGGCGAACATGTCCCGCAGGCCGTCGCGGTACATCGCGGGCAGCGTGGTCACGTTGAAGAACGTGGCGTGGTTGAACCACACCTGCTCGCCGGTGACCGGGTGCGGGTGGATCGCGGGTCGAACGGTCCTGGTGCGCAACAGGTTCCCGGGCCGCCACTCGGTGGCGATGCCCTTCTCCGCCGCGTAGCGCTCGACCTCGTCGCGGTCCTCGGTGCCGAAGGTCGACTGCCAGGACACGCCGACGTTGGCGTGGAAGTTGCGCACGCACATCCACTGCCTGCGGGCGAACTCCTCGCGCACGGAAGCGTCGATCGCGGAGTGGATCTGCCTGATGTCGGCCAGTGGGGTCGCGCCCCGGCTCTCCGGTTCGGTGAGGCAGTGGAAGTAGAGCACGTGCGGCCAGCTCGCCTGGTAGGAGTGCTCGTTGTGCAGGAAGATCTCTTCGGTGTTCGGGTAGTCCGTCGAGGTGTAGATGTTCCCCTTGAGCGTGCTGCGCGGCGAGGACCGCTCGGTGTAGACCAGCGCCTCCCCGGAGAACTCCCGCACCACGAGGTCGAGCTCGTCGAGGCCGCCGGGGAAACCGCGCAGCAGCAAGGCTCCGCGCTCGACGAGCAGCTCCCGGAGCTCCGCCCGGTTCGCCGCGACCAGCTCGTGCGCCGCCCCCACGGACGCCTCCGCACCCTCGACCACCGCGGGCAGCGCCCCGTCCGGCAATGTCGTAACCCTCACCACGTCACCTTTCGCCAGCAGTGCGCGCACACCAGCGGAGCACCGCCATGGCACTGAAGAGTTTGTTTTCCGCCTGGGCGAAGGCGATGCTCGCCGGTCCGTCGAGGACGTCGGCGGTCACCTCCTCGCCGCGATGCGCCGGGAGGTCGTGCATGAACACCGCGCCGGGGCTCGCCGCGAGCACCGAACCGTCCACTTGGAACGGTGCGAAGCGCACGCGCCAGTCCTCGTGTGCCTTCATGCTGCCGGTGGTCTGCCACCGGGTGGTGTAGACGACCTCGGCGTCGGCGGGCAGTGCGGCCATGTCCTCCCGCGCCTCGACCCTGGACCCGTTGTCAGCAGCCGATTTCTGAGCCTGCGCAAGCACCTCCGACGGCAGCCCGTAGCCCGGCGGGCACCGCAGCTCCAGGCTCGTCCCGGCGAAGCGCGGCAGGGCGAGCGCGAACGCGGCGGCGGTGTTGTTGCCCTCGCCGACGTAGAGCACCCGGCGCCCCTCGATCGTGCCGAAACGCCGCTTCAGCGTGGTCAGGTCGGCGAGCGCCTGCGTCGGGTGCTCCTCCGCGCTCATCGCGTTGACCACGCCCATCCGCCCGTCCCCGGCCCACTCGCGCATCTCCGCCATCGGGCCCGCGGTCCTGGTCACCAGGAGGTCGACCATGCCCGCGAGGACCCGGGCGGTGTCGCCGCGCGTCTCCCCCGTGTTGGTCTGGAGGTCCCCCGGCCCGAACGTCAGCACGTCCCCGCCCAGGCGCAGGGTGGCCGCGCTGAACGCGGTTCTCGTCCTGGTCGAGGTCTTGGTGAAGTGGATCGCGCTGATGAGCCCGCGCAGCGGGGTGCCGAACGCGCGCGGGTCCCCGGCGGCGGCGACCCCGGCGTCGATGATCTCGGCGAGGTCGTCCTCGCCGAGGTCCGCCAACGAGATCAGGTTCCTCATCGCCTCGTTCCCCACTTCAGTCCTCGATGAGCCCGGAGGCCACGAACCGCTCGTGCACCGTGGGCAGCTCCAGCACGCCCGCCCGGCGCAGCAGCCCGATCGTCTTGCTCGCGGACCTGCGGATCTCCGCGACCGCCGCCTCCGCGCCGTAGCTGTCCTCGACGATGTCGGCGACCACGGCCGGGGCGAAGCCCGCCGAGGCCAGGGCGCGGGCGGCGGGCGCCTTGCTCGGCCGCAGCGAGGACACGATCAGCTCCGGCAGGAAGCGGGCGACCTCGGTCCTGGTGCCGTGGTCCAGCGTCGCCCACAGGTGCTCGAAGAACCCGGCGAAGTAGGCGTGGTGGCGCACCTCGTCCTCGGCGTGGTCCCGCACGGTCTCGCGGACCAGCGGGATCAGGTCGGGGTCCTCGGGCACCTGCGTCAGCACGGAGGTGACCAGCGTTTCGAACACCACCACCTGGAGCAGTTGCAGCAGCTTGGTGTGCTGCGGGAACTCCGCGACCCCGACGCCGTCGAGGTGGGTGAGGAACCGCTCGAACTCGAAGTCCACCGCCGGAATCCCCGACGCGGCCTCGATCTGCCGTTGCACGTCGATGCTGTACAGCGCGTGGTAGCCCTCGTCGACGTAGATCTTGAAGGCCTCGGCCGAGAGCGCGGGCGGCAGGTGCACCCCGGCGCTGCCGTTGGCGATCCACTCCGCCGCCCGGTTGACCACCCGGGTCTCGAAGTTCGCGGTGAACCGGAGGAACTGGTAAAGGTGTTGCGCCTCAAGGAAACGCCGGACGTCGACGTGGGCCGCCTCGACGACGGGGTGGCCGAGGTGCGCGACGAGGTGCTTCGGGAAGAAGTTCCCGTTCAGCTCGTGCGGGCCGCCGAGCAGGCGGCGCGGATCGGCCCGCACCCCCGCCCGCTCGTCCCAGTTCCGCAGCGCGGAGCGCATCGCCCGCAGCCCGGGGCCCTCGACGTCCATCGCGCTCACCACTCGAACCGCTGACCGAAGGCGCGTTTCTCGATGCAGTAGGTCTTGTAGGCACGCGCCTTCTCGGCCAGCTCGGGGTCCCCGGTCAGCTCGGCGGCCTCGATGAACAGGTCGTAGCTGCCCGCGGCGGAGAGGTCGCTGACGAAGTGCGCGGCGGCGAAGCTCTGGAACACATCGCGCAGGGTGTCCGCGCGCATGACCGAGGACAGCCCCAGCAGCCGGGCGCGCTCGGCCTCCGGCAGCGGCGGCAGGTCGAAGATCCGCACGGGCTGTTCCGGTTGCGCGAGAACGACTCCCGGCGCGCAGACGTCATGGCCGGAGCCGCCGAAGTCCAGGCACAGCGACAGCCGGGCGGGCCCGGTGAGGCTGCGCGCGGAGTGCGGGCTGGTGGTGTGGATCGACCACACCTCGCCGCGGCGCAGGTGGTAGACGGTCCCGTCCTCGGAGTGCAGCGACTCCTCGGTGGTGCGCAACGGGACCTGGACCCTGGTGCCCGGTTCGTCGAACTCCAGGAAGTCCACGTGCGGGGCCAGGATGCCGTCGCTGAGGACGAAGATCCGCGCCCACTGCAACCGGTCGGTGTCGAAGTGGTCGGTCACCAACCTCATCACCGCGGGCAGCCGGGCGCCCAGCTCGGTCGGTCGCAGGCCGCCGTCGTGCGGGCGGAACTCGTTGTCCGAACCGCTGCCCGACCCGTTGGCCAGCACGAGGCTGGACCACGCCCCGTAGGTGAACTCGTCGTACATCGGCTCCGGCTCGACGGAGTCGATCACCGCGAGGTCCGGCGCCAGGTCGTAGTCGTCGACGGGCACGGCCCCGAGTCGGGTGGATTTCAGCATGGCCAGCACTTCCTTGCCGGGTTGACGGGCTTGCGGGGAGCGGGGTGGTCGCGCGTCACCACCGGGGCACTTCCAGGAGCTCCAGCACCGCGGCGGTCCACATGAACCCCGTGCCGATGCCGACCATGACCAGGCGGTCGCCCGCCCGCGGCAGCCCGGCCTCGATGAGGTGGTCCACCCCGGCGAACTGGTCGCTGTTGCCGAGGTGGCCGACGCCCAGGCCCCACTCGTAGGGTGTGCGCGCCGGGTCGAAGCCGATCTTGCGGACGAAGCCCCACTCGGCGATCGGCCGGATCACGTTGGCGTGCACGAACCACCGCACGTCGGCGAGTTCGGTGTCCGCGTCGGCGAGGGCCTGCGCGATCGCCTCGGCGAAGCGGCGGTCCATCAGGCCGAGCGTGTCGTCGTAGACGTTCTCCTCGCGCATCAGCCACTGGCGCGGCCGCTCGGAGACGGCGAGCGGTTTGCCGTCGAGGAACGGCGCGGTCGTCCACGGGCCCTCGCCCCGGTACATCGGCTCCAGGCTCGGCTCGGACCGGCTGGCGGTGGAGAGCAGCCGGGCGAAACCGGACCGGCTGGAGAGCAGGGCCGCGGAACCGCCGTCGCTGAAGACCACCTGCTCGTCGGTGGTGAACCGGTCCACGTAGGGCTGCTTCCACGCGTCGGCCGCGGTGATCAGCGCGGCGTCGACGTCCGGCCGGGCGCTGAGGTGGGAGGCTGCGAGTTCGAGCGCGCCGAGCGCGCCGTTGCAGCCCTGCCGCACCTCCATCGCCACCTGGCAGCTCGACCCCACGGTGCCCTGCTGCACGTACTGCGCGGGGCTCCACATGTCGCGCCCCTGGTGGTTGATGTAGGTGTGCAGCAGCAGCCCGACCTGCTCGGCGCGGTGCCCGGAGCGGGCCAGCGCCCGCCGTCCCGCCCGGACCGCCATCATCGGCGGCGGCTCGTCGTCCGGTGCGATCCGGACCGCGCGGATGCCGTTGATCTTGGCTCTGCGCGCGTCGTAGAGCCCGTCGCGGACGGCCTGCTCGGCCGTGAGCACCCGCTCCGGCAGGTCGACACCGAGCCCGGCGAGGTAGACGTTGTTCCAGCGCATCCGTTCTCTCCCAACACATTCAGCCGGTCGGCCGCGCGCCCGGCCCCGGCAAGGCGGCCCGGTCGAGCTTGCCGTTGGGCGAGATCGGCATGGCCTCGCCGATCCACCAGTGCGTCGGCGCCATGTACTCCGGCAGCCGCTCCAGCAGCAGCCCGCGCAGCTCCCGCGCGCCCGGGGGCGTCCCGGTGAGCACCGCGTGCAGCCTCATCTCGCCGTCGTGCTCGCGGCCGAACACCGCGGCTTCGTCGATGCCCGGCACCTCCGCCAGCGCGGCCTCGACCTCCCTGGGCTCCACCGAGTAACCGCGGATCTTGATCAGGTCGTCGATCCGGCCGAGCAGGTCGAGGGTGCCGTCCGGACGCCAGCGGCCCCGATCCCTCGTCCGGTAGAGGCGGGCGCCCGGCGCGAACGGGTCCGGCAGGAACACCGCGGCCGTCAGCTCCGGATCGGTGTAGCCGCGCGCGATGCCGACCCCGCCGATGTAGATCTCGCCCACCTCGCCGTCGGGCACCGGCCGCCGCTCGGCGTCGAGCAACCGGACGTAGGTGTTCCACACCGGCGCGCCCACCGGCGGCCGGTCCTCCAGGTTCTGCCTGGCCACGCTCATCGAATGGCTCAGCACCATGTGGTTCTCGGCGGGCCCGTAGTGGTTGTGCACGGTGATGTCGGGCCGGGCGGCCAGCAGCTCGCGCAGCGCGGGGGTGATCCGGACCGTCTCGCCCGCGCTGATCACGTGGCGCAGCGCGGGAGCGTCCCGGAAGGACACCGGCAGCGTCAGCACCAGGTCGATCAGCGACTGCGGGAAGTCCACCACCTCGGCGCCGTGCTCGATGAGGAAGCCGACCAGGGCCCTGGCGTCCCGCCGGGTGGCGGCGTCGGGCACGAGCAGGCAGCCCGAGGAGGCCAGGGTGGAGAAGATCTCCTGCACCGAGACGTCGAAGCTCAGCGCCGCGCCCTGCAACACCCGCCTGCGCGTGCCCAGCCCGGAGGCGTGCACCTGCCAGGACACGAAGTTCACCAGGCACCGATGGGTCTGCAGGATTCCCTTGGGCCGCCCGGTGGACCCGGAGGAGAAGATCACGTAGGCGAGGTCGTCGGGCCCCAGCTCCGGCCGCGGCACCACCTCGGCCGGATGCGGCGCCCGCACCAAATCGGCCAGCGGCACGGCCGGGATGTCACCGGCGGCCCCCACCCCGCCGAGCACCTGGAGGCTCGCCTCGGAGCTGCGCAGGATGTAGTCGAGGCGACTGCTCGGATAGCTCAGGTCGACCGGCAGGTAGGCGGCCCCCGCGCGCATGATGCCCAGCACCGCGCAGGTGAACTCGACGCCCGCGTGCGCGGCGACCAGCACGACGTCGCCGACCCCGATGCCGTGCTCGGCGCGCAGCCGGTGCGCGACGGCGTCGGCCGCCCGGTCCAGCTCGGCGTAGGTCATCGACCGGTCCGCCTCGACCACGGCGGGCCGGTGCGGCCCGGCGGCGACGCAGCCGTCGATCAGCTCCAGCACGGTGACCGCGGCCAGCGGGACGACCGGGCCGTGCCTGCCCAGCGGGATCGGGGGCGCGCTCACGCCGTGATGCCCGCGAACAGGCCGGCCGCGTCGGACTCGGCCAGGAATGCGTAGGGATCACGCGGATCCCCCGAGCTGGCCTCGATGTCGAGGAACCGGCCGAGGGAGTGCCGTTCGGCCAGCTCCTCCAGCACCTCGACCATCACCAGGTCCTCCAGCGCCAGGCCGGTGGAGTCGAAGACGGTCGGCCCTCCCCGCACCGCCGCGCCCGCGGCGGGGTCCTGGACGAGGTCGAACAGCGAGGGGCCCACCTCGTCGGCGGCCAGCTGCTGGCACTCGCCCTCCAGCATCGCCTGCGCCAGCAGGTCGGGGCACACGGTGGCGCGGCGCAGCAGGGCCAGGGGCAGCTCGACCTTGCCGGGCATGTCCGAGCCGACCGCGTTGATGTGCACGTCGTGCCGCAGCTCCGCCCCGGAGATGACCGGGCCCGCCCCGGGCAGCACCGAGGTGCAGGTGCAGATGATGTTCGCCTCGCGTTCGAGCACGGCGAGCGGAACGGCCTCGATCATCCCGGCGGGAAAGCGCGACCGCGCCGCGAAGGAGGCCACCGCGGCCGGGTCGGGGTCGCTGACCAGCACCCGGCGCAGCGGGAAACGCCTGGCCAGGGCGTGCAGCTGGGTGACCGCCTGCGCCCCGGCGCCAACCAGCCCCAACACCTCGCTGTCCGGGTCTGCCAGCGCCCGGCTGGCGATCATCGACGCGACCCCGGTGCGCACGGCCGTGGCGAACGTGCCGTCGGCGATGATCCGCAGGCGGCCGGAGTCGGAGTCGAACCCGTAGAGGCTGGACAGGATCGTCGGCAGGCCGTGCTCGGCCGGGTTGTGCGGGTGGTAGCCGACCATCTTCAGCGCGACCGTGCCGCCCAGCCGCGCCGCGGGCATCCACTCCAGCAGCCCCGGACGGGGCCCGAACCGGTGGAAACCGTCCCGCTTGCGCACGTCGAACACATCGGGCCGATAAGCCGATAGGGCCTCGTCCAGCCGTTCGGTCACCAATTCGTAAAAGGCGCTCAGCCCCACGTCGCGAATGAGCGCAGCGACGGTTGTTGAGTCGACGACGCGCGTCAGGCCCTTGTGCACTATCCATCCCCAGTCATGAAAGAGTGCCGAAAATCGGCGAGAGCGCAATTCGCGCTCAGCCCACCTCGGCCCCGGCCCGCTGAGCCAGAGCGCATACCGCGGCTTCGAACTCCGCGAACCTCTTGTTCTCGAAAAGCAACCGCGTGGGAACGCGGAAAGCGAGGCTCTCGGTGAGCCGGGTCGCCACGTGCATCGCGCTCAGGGAATGCCCGCCGCTGTCGAAGAAGTCGGTGTCGGCGCCGATCTCGGAACCGAGGACCTCTCCCCACACCGCCAGCACCAGCCCGGAGACACCGCTGCCCCCGGTCGCCACCGGCTCCGGGGCCGCACGCTGGTCCAGCAGGGCGGCCAGCGCGGCCTTGTCGGCCTTGCCCGCGATCGTCCTCGGGATCGCGGCGACCACCGAGTACGCCGAAGGACACATCCATTCGGGCAGGTGGCGGGCCGCGTGGTCGCGGACCGCGGACAGCGCCGCGGGGCCGCTCAGCTCGACGAACGCGTGCAGCGCGCCGGACCGGGTGTCGGGCACGACCGCGATCTGCACGACCCCGGGTGCCCGGCCCAGGGTGCTCTCGATCTCGCCGGGCTCCACCCGGTGACCGCGGATCTTGACCTGCTCGTCGATCCGACCGCGGTACTCCAGTGCGCCGTCCGCGGTGCGAACGACCAGGTCACCGGTGAGGTACATCCGGGACCCCGGCTCCAGCGGGTCCTCGACGAAACGCCGCGCGGTCAGCTCCGGCCTGCGCAGGTACCCCCGCGCGAGCATGGGGCCGACCAGCCCGAGCTCGCCCTCGGTGCCGTCCGCGACCGGCCGCCCGGCGGCGTCGAGCACCCGGACGCCGACCTCGGCGAAGGGCTCCCCCAGGTGTGGCCGGACCCCGGCGGTGATGCGGGCGCTGGTCGCGGCGATGGTGACCTCGGTCGGGCCGTACATGTTGTACGGCTCGATCAGGCCCTGTTTCCCGAGCGCGCTGAGCCGGTCCCACAGCGGCTGGTCGATCGCCTCGCCGCCGACCAGGACGCGGATGCTGCGCCCCGATCGGCGGGCGACCGCGGCCACCTCGTCGAGCAGTACCCGCACGTGCGAGGGGGTGGTGTCGAACTCGTCGATCCGCGCCGTCTCGACCAGCCCGGCGAACAGGGCGGTGTCGCGGCGGGCGGCCTCGTCGAAGACCACGACGCTGTCGCCGCGGAAGATCCGGCCCCACTGCTGCACCGACGGGTCGAAGGACACCGAGGCGTTCCAGCCGACCCTGGTGCCCACCGGCCCGAACACCCCCGCCTCGTCCAGGCCGAGGAAGAAGGTGGCCAGCGAGCGGTGCGAGATCTGCACGCCCTTGGGCGTCCCGGTGGAGCCCGACGTGAAGATCACGTAGGCGAGGTCGTCCGGGGCGGGCTCCCGCGGCAGGGCACCGGTCGGCGCCGCCGGGTCGATCCGGTCGAGCGCCAGCACCGGCAGGTCACCGCCAACGGCGTGCCGCTCGGCCAGCTCGGAGGTCGTGACCAGCACGGATACCCCGGCTTCGGCCAGGATGGCCGCGATCCTCGGGCTCGGCTGCTCCGGGTCGAGCGGCACGAAGGCCGCACCGCACTTGAGCACCGCGACGAAGGCCGCGACGAGTTCGGCCGTTCTCGGCAGCAGGACGGCGACCAGGGTCGCGCTCCGCCCGCCCGCGGCCGCGACGGCCCCGGCCAGCCGGTCCGACAGCTCGTCGAACTCGCGGAAGCTCAGCTCCGCGTCGGGTCCGGCGACGGCGAGCCGGTCGCCGCAGGCCCGCGCGGCGTACCGCAGCCCCGGCAGGACCGTCCTGGTCCGGCGCAGCGCGGCGAGCGCGGATTCCGGTTCGGCGCCGGTCACCGCATCAGCATCGGCAAACACGCGCACGCACTCTCCGTCGACTCGATCGGAGGGTCGAGCGCACCACCCCAGTATTCATTCACAGCCCCCAGATGGCCCCGGCCGACTGATCCGTCCGCCGGAACCGCCACGTTCTCCGAAGCGCCCCAGTGCACTTCGGGCCGAACACTAGCATTCCGCTCCGGCGCCGCGGCCGCTTTTGCGGAGCAGAGAATAGAATTATCTGAGCCGCCGAACGAAGATCACCACTGACGAGCGCGGGAGGGTAACACACCACATCCGCTCCCGGAACTGCTTTCAAGCAAGAACGAGGAAGCGCGGTTTCGGGGATAATGAGGTTCGGCATGTCGGTCGTTTTCTCGATGTCACGGACATCCCCCGCACCTCCTTTTTCTCAATTACGAAGTACTGAACTTCGCGAGATCAATCCCGCTACCCGAGCGCCCTGCGGTCGAGCTTGCCCGACGCCGTCAGCGCCAGCCGCTCCACCAGCTCGATCCGCCCGGGAACCATGTAGGAGGGCAGCCGGGCCGCGAGTGCCTCGCGCACCTGCTCGACGAGCCCGCCCCGTTCCCCCGCTCTCGCGACGACGTGGGCCACCAGCACCGGCTCGTCGGTGGCAGTCCGGCCGACCGTGACCGCGGCGTCCTCGACCAGCCCCAGCTCGCGGACGGCGTGCTCGACCTCGCCCAGCTCGACCCGGAAGCCGCGCAGCTTGACCTGCCCGTCGACGCGACCCACGAACAGCAGCTCGCCGAGCTCGGTCACCAGGTCGCCGGTGCGGTACCAGGCCGCCCCGCCCGCGGCGTCGGCAACGAACGGCCCCGGCAGCCCGAGGTAGCCGTCGAACACCTGCGGGCCGCGCAGCAGGAGTTCGCCGATCTCCCCCTCCGCGACGTCCGAACCGTCCTCGCCGACCACCCGGAACTCGAAGCCCGGCAGCGGCGCGCCGAGCGGGGTCCGATGGGTGTGCGGCCGTTCTCTCGCGCCGATGCGGCGGAAGGTCGCGTACACGGTCGTCTCGGTGGGGCCGTACATGTTCGTGACCTCCGCCCGGTTGCCGAGCCTGCGCCAGGCCAGCACCGAGTCCCACTGCATCGCCTCGCCCGCGAGCACCACGTGGCGGACCTCCGGCAGCGTGGTTCCGGAGGCCGCGCAGTAGCGCACCGCGTGCGCGAAGACGCTGGGCACCTGGTTCAGCACCGACACCCGCTCCTCGACGAGGTGCCGGACGGTCAGCTCGGCGGAGCGCAGCACCTCTTCACCGGGCACGGCGAGGCACGCTCCGGTGGACAGCGCGCCCCACATCTCCCAGACGGAGACGTCGAAACCGTAGGAGTGGCTCAACGCCCAGCGGTCCGCGGGGACGAAGTCGAACAACGGCAGCGCCGCCTCGAACAGCGCGGTCATGTTCTGCCTGGTCACCGGAACACCCTTGGGCGTGCCGGTGGACCCCGACGTGAAGATCACATAGCGCACGTCGCGCGGGTCGACCGGAGCGTCGACGTCCAGTGCCGTCAGTTCCGGCTCCCCGGCGCCGTCGATGACCTGTGCGGCCAGACCCGCCGACTCGGCGATGCGGTCGGCGCGGCCGGAGTCGTGCGCCGGGTCGAACGGGACGTAGGCGATTCCGGCCCGGAACAGGCCGATGATCACCGCGGGCAGCCACACCGACCGGCTCAGCCGGACGCCGACCCGCTGCCCCCGCACGAGTCCGGCGGCCAGCACCCGCTCGGCGAAGGCGTCGGCTAGCCGGTCGAGCTCCGCGTAGGAGATGTGCTCCGCGCGCACGGAGACCGCGGTGGCGTCGGGCGTGGCCGTCACCCAGGCGCGGAACCTGTCCAGCGGGTCCGGACCGGACTGGATCATCTCAGTGCTCCTTCACAAGGTCCGCGGTCTGGGGCAGCGTGCCCATCGACCGCGTCAGCGGCCGCCAGGTGAGGACGGTGACGACCGCCATCAGGCCGCACGCGAGCCAGAACGGTGTGGTGACGCCCCAGCCGTAGGCGATCCAGCCGCCGAGCAGCGCCCCCAACGCCGACCCGCCGATGCTGAACAGGAAGTAGACGCTGTTCACCCGCCCCCGCAGGTGTTCCGGCACCAGCCGCTGGCGCAGCGCCACGATCAGCACGCCCCACACCGCCGTGTGCACGCCGAAGACCACCAGTGTCGCCCCGGCGACCAGCGGGGACCGGGTCAGCGCCAGCACCAGGTGGGTGGCCGTCTCGATGAGGAGGCCGACGTGCAGCAGGCTGGCCGGGGTGAACCTCCTGCGCAGCGCGCCGATCAGCGCCGTCCCCAGCAGCGCGCCGAGCGCGGAGGCGGTCAGCAGCAGGCCGTAGCCGATCTCGCCGAGGCCCAGCCGCTCCCTGGCGAAGAAAACCATGATCGCCATGACGCCGCTCAACGACAGGTTCATCAGAAGAATGGATTGGGCGAGCAAGCGCAACACCGGCTGACCCCACAGCCACCGCACTCCCTCGGCGATTTCCGAGCGCACCGAGGAATTCGATCGACCGGCCGACTCCTCACGCACCGGAGCGGGTAGCCGGACGCGCCACACCAACAATGCGGCGATCACAAAAGTGGCGGCGTCGAAACCAAAGGGAACGGCGGCGGCGATCACGAACAGGTACGCGCCCAACGGTGGTCCCGCCAGGTTCCCGCCCGCGATGGTCGCCGCGGTCATCCGCGCGTTGGCGCGATCGAGCTGATCGGGGCGCACCACACCGGGCAGCAACGCCAGCGACGCGTTGTCCGCCAGCGTCTCCCCCACCCCCAACAGGAACAACACCGCGTAGAGCAGCGGGATCGTCACCGTCCCGGTCGCGACGAACAGGGCGAGCAGCCCCATCAGCGCGCCGCGGAGCAGGTTGACGAGCACGACCAGCTTCCGCCGGTCGAGGCGGTCGACGTAGACCCCGCTGACCAACGAGAACAGCAACCACGGCAGCTGCTGGCAGAAGACCGCACCGCCCACCAATGCCGGATTGTCGGTGATCGCGGCGACCAGCAATGGCCCGGCCGCGATACTGACCCCATCCCCGATATTGGTGACAGTATTGGCCGCCCACAATTTCGCGTAATTCTTCCCCAGTGATTCCCCCATAGCCACGGGCGGACTATACACGCGCGGGGGTGCCGAGAAAGGCTTGTTTCACATCTCGCTGACGCGGCTCGCGAGCGTCAGGCGAAGCGCCTGGTGTTGTCGAGGTCGTCGAGCTGGTGTCGCATCCGATCGGCGTCGGCGTCCTGCCCGTGCTGCCGGTACAGCTTCAGCGCCTGCTCCCAGACCGCGCGGGCCTGGCGGTGGCGGCCGAGGGCGATGTAGGGGTGGCCGACGGCCTCCAGCGTCAACGCCTCCATGTAGGTGTGGCCGGTGCGGTGGCGCAGCGCGATCGACTGTTCGTAGCGCTCCACGGATTCGTGGTGGTGGCCGGTGTGGTGGGCGACGTAGCCGAGGCAGTCCTGGACCGCGGCCGGGATGTCCGCGTCACCACCGTTTCGGGCATACATGTCCAGCGCCGCCTGACAGTGCTCCACGGCGGTGGAGTAGTCACCCATGCGCGCCGCGTTCCAGCCCACCAGGAGGTGCCCATGGACCGCCCCTGTGTGATAGCCGTGGTTCTGATGCAGTTCCAGGCCGCGGCTGGCGTGCGCGAACGCCTTGGTGTGGTCCTCGCACCGGTCCCACGCGTTGGCCAGGGTCAGGTGGAGGAGGCCCTGGAGCCTCCAGTCGTCGACCGCCTCGGCCAGGACCAGTGCGCGTTCGAGGTGCTCGACGGCGAGGTCGTGCTGGGCCAGGACGGAGTGGGTGTTGCCCAGGTTGCGGTGAGCACGGACTCGCATGGCGGTGTCGTCGAGGTGCTCGGCGGCGGCGAGCGCTGCCGTCCAGGTGCTCAGCTGGCCCTGGCAGAGACCGCGTCGGTGGTAGTAGCTGTCCAGGCACCAGGCCAGGTGGCACACGGCCTGGTGGTCGTCGCGGCCGGCCGCGACGGCTTGGGCGGCGAGCAGGTGGGCGTGGTGGGCGTCCAGCCAGGCCAGCCCCTCGGGCTGACCGCGTGCCGCCAGTGGGCGGGTGCCATCGGCGGGAGGGTCGATCAGGAGCGTCGGGCGGTGGGGGCTCAGGAGGCGGTCGGCCGCGTGAGCGGTGTGCAGATAGAAGTCCACCACCCGCTCCAGCGCCGCATCGCGCACGGGCTCCGGCAGGTCGTGAGCCAGCGTGGTGGCGTAGGCACGGATCAGGTCGTGCATCGCGTAGCGGCCGTGCGGATGCGCGTCGAGCAGGCTGTGTTCCTCCAAGGCGCGCAAGGTCTTGCGCGTGTTCGCTTCAGACAGGCCCGCAAGGCTGGCGGCGGCAGGCACGTCGATGTCCGGACCGGGCGCGATGGCCAGCAGCGCGAAAACGACGCGTTGTTGCTCGGTGAGGTGCCGCAGCGACCAGGAGAGCACCGCGGGCAGGCTGGCCGTGGGGTCGGTGTCGTGGTCGAGCACCTCCAGCCCCAGTTCCCGCAGTTCGGCGGCGAGTTCGGCCAGCGGGACGCGCGGGCGGGTGGCGGCGTGCCGGGCCGTGATCGCCAGGGCCAGCGGGAACCGTCCGCACAGCTCGATCAGCTCGTCGGTCACCCCGGGTTCGGCGCCGACCCGCCGGTCGCCGAGGCGCGCGGCCAGCAGGGCGCGGGCCTCGGCACGGGTGAGCACGTCCAGTGGCACGTGGCGGGCGCCGTACCGGTCGATCACCGAGGCCAGCCTGGTGCGGCCGGTGACCAGCACGGTGCAGGCCGGACTGCCCGGGAGCAGCGGGACGACGTGGTCCGCGGTCGCGGCGTTGTCCAGCACGATCAGCATGCGCCGGTCGGCGATCAGGCTGCGGTACAGGTCGGCGCGGCGGTCCAGGTCGCCGGGCTGGCGATCGCGGCCCACTCCGAGGGCGTCGAGGAACCCGCCGAGCACCTCGATCGGGGACGCGGGCGCGCTGGTGGGGCTGAACCCGTGCAGGTCGGCGAACAGCTGCCCGTCGGGGAAGCGGTCGGCGTTGGCGTGGGCCCAGTGCAGGGCCAGCGAGGTCTTGCCGATGCCGCCCGCGCCGGAAACGGCCGAGATGACGACCGTGCCCGCCGAGGTCGCGTCGTCCAGGCAGTGCAGCGCGTCGAGGCGACCGACGAACGACGAGGGAGCGGCGGGCAGCTGCCGAGGCACCACCGCGGCGGCGGGTGCGGAGTCGAGGCGGGGATCTGCGGCGAGGATCTGCTGGTGCAGCTCCTGGAGGGCGGTGCCGGGGTCGGCGCCCAACTCCTCGACCAGCAGCGCGCGCACCTGGCGGTAGTGCTCCAAGGCGTCGGTGGTGCGCCCGGCTCGGTGCAGTGCCAACAGGTACTGGCCGGCCACGCGCTCGTCCAGCGGGTGCCGGGCGGCGCGCGCGGACAGCTCGACGATCAGCTCCACGCCGTCTCCGGCGCGCAGCCGGGCGTCGACCAGGTCGTGCTCCGCGGCCAGCCGCTCCTGCTCCAGCCGTTCGCGCTCGGCCCGCACCCACTCCCCGTCCACACCGGTCAGCGCGTCCCCGCGCCACAGCTCCAGCGCTTCGGTCAGCAACGGCACCTCGTCCGCACCGCGCGCACGGGCGCACAGTTCGCGAAACCGTTGCAGGTCAACGGTTTCGGCCAGCAGGGCGTAGCTGCCGGTGCGGCGCACGATCGCCACGCCGTCCATTTCCGCCAGCGCCCGCCTCAGCCGGGAGATGTAGCTGTGCAGCGTCGCGCGTGTTCGCGGTGCCGCGTCCGCACCCCATACCCGCTCGGCGAGCCGGTCCACCGACACGGACTGCCCGACGTCGACCGCGAGCGCGGCCAGCACGCACCGCTGCCTGGGCGAACCCAGATCGACCGGCCGCCCGTCGATCTCGGCGCGCACTTCCCCCAGCAGACGCAACACCACCGGCATCCCCCACATTCACTTCGACCTGCGCGTTGCAGAAACTCTGCCAGCGTTTCACATGTTCGGGCGCGCATCCTCGTCCCCGTCCGCCGCTTCGCGACCGACCAGGGGGTGGTCGCGAAGCGGCAGCCACCGCTGTCCACAGTGGACGGACCGGCGCCGCACGAGCGTTCACGCCACCGGCCCGCCCGGGAGCCGTCCTGGACATCATGACCGGTTGGTCGCCGATGCACCGAGTCTGGGACGACGTCGTCCACGCCTGCGCGGGGCTTTCCGGGGTGTCACCGGGTTTTCCGCTCACGCTCGAGTGGCAGCAGGAATCCGGCGACCACCAGCCAGATGAGCCCGGTGAACCGGGAGATCGGCAGCAGGAAGGCGGCACCCTCGACGAGCAGGGCGAGCGTGGTCAGCTGGGCGAGTCCGGCGATGACCAGCCCCGCGACGCTCAGCCACCGCGGCAGCAGTCCGGCGAGCAGTCCGGGCACGCTGATGCCCGCGATCAGCAACCCGAGCGGCACAACGTGTCCGGGGCCGCCGGTGCCGAAGGCCAGGTTCTGCAGCAGGCGCACGAGAACGGGCTCGTCGGCGACACCCGGCCGGGACAGCACCCAGGTCAGCAGCCCCGAGCACGCCATGAACACCGAGGCGAGCAGCCCGCCCGCCAGCGCGATGGTCGCGCCGGGCGCGCGGATGCCGAGCCGGTGCAGCCTCGCGTTGGCGGTGGCGGTGTAGATCGCCAGCGGGATCGCGCTGGCGAACTGGAAGAACGCGCTGATCCTGACGGCGAGCTGGTGATCGCGGAAGTAGGCCGCGCTGTCGGCCTCCTGGCCGAACGGCGAGGGGAACACCGCTCCGCCCGCGATGACGATGCTGAGCACGAGCCCGGCGACGAACAGGGCGGTGAACACGATCGCGAGGACTCCCAGCGGCGGACCGCCCTGGGTCTGGGTGCGCTGGGTGTTCACGCGATCACCCGGCCACCGGTCAGGTCCAGCGTCGCGCCGGTGACCCACGACGCGGCGGGGGAAACGAGGTACAGCACGGCCTGCGCGACGTCCTCGGCGTCGCCGAGCCTGCCGAGCGGGAACGCCTCGGCCAGGTGCCGCAACTGCTCCGCCGACATGGCCTGGCGCATCTTGTCGTTGAGCACGGCGGACGGGGCGAGGCAGTTGACCCGCACACCGTCCCGGCCGACCTCGTTCGCCAGGTGCTTGCCGAACATCACCACACCGGCCTTCGCCGCAGCGTAGGCCGCGTTCGCCGAGGACGGGGATCGTCCGGCGGTCGAGGACATCAGCACGATCGAGCCCTCCCGTCGTTCGACCATGCCCGGCAGGAACTCGTGCACGGTGAGGAACGCCGACGTCAGGTCGGTCTCCAGCACGGCGCGCCACCGCTCGGGCAGCAGCTGCGCGGTCGGCGTCGGCCTGCCGTCGCCCCCGGCGAAGGCGGCGAGGATCTCCACGGGCCCCCACTCGCCTTCGACGGCCTCGCGCAGGCTCGCGAGCGCCGCGGGGTCGGTGACGTCGGCGGGCGCGGCGACCGCGCGGCCGCCCGTCGCGGTGATCGACTCGACGACCGCGTTGATCGCCGCCTCGTCCCGCCCGTTGACCGCGACCGCGGCCCCGTGTGCGGCCAGCGCGTGGCACGTCGCCGCGCCGATCCCGCGCGAGCCGCCCGTGACCAGGGCGACCTTGCCGTCGAGGCGCGGCCGGATGGATGTCGTCACGAGAACACTCCTCTCCACTCAATCGTTCTTGGCTTAAATGATTCACCTTGGTGAATGATTCAGTGGGCGGTACGGTAGCCCCTGTGACGACATCTCGCAATCACCGTGCAAGCGCGGCCTTCCTGCTCGCCCAGCTCGGCGCGCACGCCGCCAACCGCTTCGCGGAACGGGTCGGCGAACTCGGGCTCACACCCGCCGACGTCGGGCTGCTGCGGATGATCGCCACCGACCCGGGGCTCAGCCAGCGCGCGCTCGCCGACCACCTCGGCGTCGTGCCCAGCAGGGTCACCGCGCTGATCGACCAGCTGGACCGGCGCGGGCTCGTCGAACGGCGACGCAGCGCCGAGGACCGCAGGAACTACGAGCTGCACCTCACCGAAGAGGGCGGGCGCGTGCTGGCCCGGATGCGCCCGTTGGCCGCCGCGCACGAGGACGACCTCTTCGCGGCCCTGGACCAGGAACAGCGGTCACGGCTGGCCGAACTGCTCCGGCTGATCGCCGACGAGCAGGGCCTCACCGCAGGCGTCCACCCCGGCTACCGCACCTGAACCGCGCCCCACCACCGATCACCCGCGCAGCCCAAAATCCCGTTTCGTACTCTTGCCGGGATTTTGGAGCGCTCTTTTTCCCGTTATGAGTACGAAACGGGGTTCTCTAGACCACGCGCGCCGGGGATGGGGTGGACGGGCGGGTGGAGTGCACGGGCTGAGTTTACTTGGTGGGCGGAGTGCGGGTGGGGTTTGCGGCGTGAAGGGGGTGGGTCAGCCGACGGTGACCACCCGCGCCCACGCCGGTGGTGTGTCCGGCACGTAGTCGGGATCGTTCTCGCCCGATCGCCGCGGCCGGGGGAACAGGCCCACGACCGTCCGGCAGGGCGGTCTCGCGTCGGGCCAGGGTGTCTGCCCATCGGTCAGTGCGACGACGACGTCGGGGCGGGGACCCGCGCGCAGGGCCGTGGCGAAGCCGGTGCGCAGATCCGTGCCGCCACCGCCCACCAGAGGGATTCCCTCGGCGCGGCACAGCGGACGCGTGACGTGCGCGGCGGCGTCGCACGACAGCACCGAGACAAGATCACGCCGCCCGCCCACGGCGCGGACGATCGCGGCGATCTCGACGATGGCGCTGCCCAGCTCGGCGTCGCTCACCGATCCGGAGGTGTCGACGATGACGCAGACGCGAGGTGGCTTGCGCCGCAGGCTCGGCATGACGACGCCGGGCACACCGGCCGACCTGCGCGACGGCCGACCGTAGGTGTAGTCCTCACCGACACCGGGACCGGAGATCGCCGTGCGGACCGCCGCTCCCAGCAGTTCCCGCCATGGCTGCGCCGGGTGGAACGCCTCCTCCGCCCACCGCTGCCAGCCCTTCGGAACGTTCCCCGGGCTGGCGGAGATGCCCTGTGCCACGCGGAACCGGACGGCATCCCGTTCCTGCTCGGCGAGCCCGTGCGCGCCGTCTGCTCCCAGATCCCATTCCCGCTCCAGCCCGTCCGCGCCGCTGCCGCAGTCCAGCCAGGCCAGGTCGTCGGTGTGCGGCCCGAGCCGGAACTGGCGCAGGTAGTCCTCCATCAGCTGCCCCTCGTCCAACCTGAGCAGTCCCGGTTGGACGGCGCCCTCGGGTCGCACCAATCCCTCGCCGAACACGTCGTCGTTGATCTCGCAGTCAGCGGCGATGTTCATCCGCAACCGCTCGCCCGGCCCGGTCAGTTCGTGCTTCGCCGCGAACCGGTCACTGCGCCCGTGGTGGTCGCGCAGCAGGTGGGAAACCTCGTGCACCCAGACCCCGGCCAACTCCTCCAACGGAGTGCGGTCGACGAACACTGGTGAGACGTAGCAGCGCCAGTGCCGGTCCACGGCCATCGTCGGCACGCGCCGCGATTCCACCGCGTGCAAGGCGAACAACGCCGTCGCCAGGTACGGCCGACACCGGACCGCGTGCAACCGCGCGGCGAACAGCTTCTCCTCGTCCAGGCTCCCCGGCGTCATCAGCGGGCACCCGCGCTGGCTCGTGCTCCGGCTCGGTCCGTTCGCTGCGACAGCGACACCGCCCCGGCCAGCCGCTCGATCGCAGCCGGGACCTGCCAGTCGTCGCGGCGCAGCGCGGCGAGGGTGGACGCCGGTACCACCACCAGGTCAGGTGCGCCGGTTTCCAAGGCCAGGACCAGCAATGACCACGCCGCGTTCCAGCGAGATTCCTCCGGCCGCCTGCGCACCGCCTCCACGACGCCGTCGAGCACCGTCTGACGCAGGTCGCCGCGCTCGGGCAGGACGGCCGCCGCCGGATTCGCGAGCAGCACCTCGGGGTCCGGCAGGTCCATCCGGTCCAGACTGGCCAGCAGTTCCAGCCCCGGCCCGTCTCCGACAGTGCCCCGCACCAACATGGACAGCACTTCCCGGGAGGCGCCCGCGGCGGTGGCGAAGGCGATCAGGCGCAGCGCCATCTCCCAACTGCGCGGTGAGGGCCACGGACCACCGCGGCGCGCTTCGTTCTTCGGCAGTTGGTGCACGAGCCCGGGACGGGCGGCGAGCAGTTCGCACACTGCCCGGCGCGCGAACGCCACGGCTTCGGGTAGCTGCCCCGGGGCCAGCCCGGGCAACACCGCCTTCGGCCACGTCCCGCCCAGTCCGCGCACCACGACGTCGTGGTCGTATGTCCACTGTAGATGGACGAAGCGGTTGGCCAGCGGTGGGCTCAGCTCCCAGCCGTCCGCCGCGGAGGAACGGGGATTGGCCGCGGCCACGATCCGCACGCCCGGCGGAAGTGTCAGGGCGCCGACCCGGCGTTCGAGCACGACGCGCAGCAGCGCGGCCTGGACGGCGGGCGGCGCGGTGGACAGCTCGTCCAGGAACAGCAGCCCTTCTCCGGCTCGGGCCAGGCGCACGGCCCAGTCCGGCGGGGCCATCGGAACACCTTGCTCCGCGGGATCGTCGCCGACCACCGGCAGGCCGGAGAAGTCGGACGGCTCGTGCACGCTGGCGATCACCGTGGTGAGCGGCAGTTCGAGCGCGTCGGCGAGCTGGTTCAGGGCCGCGGTCTTGCCGATCCCCGGCTCGCCCCACAGCAGCACCGGCAGATCAGCGGACACGGCCAGCGTCAAGGCTTCCAGCTGGGTGTCGGCACGGGGCTCGGTTGTCGCGTCGCGAAGCAGGGCAAGCAGATCGGCGGCGATGTCCAGCGGTCGGACAGGAGAAGTAGGCATAGTTGATCACCTTGTGGTCGAGTCGGCGGCCGTGCGTCGGCCGAGCGAGGTGTGCGAGTCAGCGAGAGATCGCGTGGCGCGGGTGGGCGCGGACGTGGCGACGGCAGGTGTCCCTGGAGGACGGCGCCGGTCCGAGCCCGGCGAGTCCTGCCCTGTACAACCCGTGAACCACCTGGCGGCGCACCGCCGTCTCCAGTTCGTCGCGCAGTGCGCCGTTGCGCAGGAGCACGTCCGGCCCGAGCAGTTCTTCGACAGCGGCCAAAGCACCGGCCGCGTCGCCGTGGTCCAGCCGGGCGCGAATGTCCACGAGATCTTCCGGACGCCGGTGTGCCTCATCGATCGCTCGGAGGCACGGCAGTCCGGGACCGCCCAACGCGACCAGCAGCTCCTCGCGGCGTATCTCGTCGGGGTCGTGGTCCAACGGGGCGAGCGCCCCGTCCACCACACCGAGCCGGTGCGTGGCTCCGCGGCACTCCACCGAGCGCGAAGTCCTTGAGCTGCCTGGACTTCGTGACGCGCCGCCGGGCCGATGGTCCGGCAGCAGCGCCGACGCGACGAGCGGGTGCAGTCGATCGGCGTCGATCAACCCCGCGTGCAGCAGCTCAAGGTCAGGTAGCACCCAGGTCGCCGCGTCGGGCAGGACCGGCCGCGCACGGGCACGACCTCTTGGCGGAGGCTCCGTGATCTTCGGCGCGGACTCCAGGTTCACCACCAGCCGACGCCGGGAACTGAGTCGCACGGTGACGACGCTGTCCGCACAGTCATCCGCGCGCAGCAGCAGCGCCGCCTCGGCCACCCACCGGTGCACGGCATGTGCCGACGCCCCTGCGGGAACCTGCCCGGCCCCGGACCGCTCCCCCAGCTCACCGGCCCTGCGCGCGTCCCACAGGTGGCGATGCAGATCCAGGCGGAACCGCCGGTCAGGATGCGGATGGGGATGGGCGCCCGCTCCGGCCCGGGGCCGGGACGGCTCCCACAACGCGAGGCTGATCCGCTGACCGGCATCCGCCCAGGCCGGTGGTGTTCGCGCCACCAGGTGTATCGCGTCGCCGCTCCCGGTGGGCGGGCGGTACCGGGCCAGGGAGACGGTGAGCCCCGGCCGCAGCAGGCCGCCAGGACCGATCCGCGGAAAGTGCCAGCGAAGCAGGTCAGGAGCCAGATGACGCAGATCGGCACGGACCTGTGCCGCGAACTCCGGGCCATGGGCGCGCCCCACGGCACGGAGGTTCAGATCCACGTCGACCCGCGCGGCGGCGCAGGCCCCGCCCCAGTCACCCGTCTTCCGGCGGGCGGTCGCTGACTCGATCATCGACGGTGGCACGGCGAACTCGCGCACGCGCGACCAGAAAAGAAGACGGACGTTCTCATTCGCGGTCAAAGGGTGCATCAGCACTCACCTTTGGCGAATGGAACCCCCGATCTGCACATGTAGGTAAGCATCGCGGCAAGCCTATCAGGATCAGCGCTCGGTCAAGGCGTTCACGACGCCTGGTGGCAACGGCCGGTCGCCGTAGAGCAGGCGAACGGCCGTGGGATCGGGGTTTCCCGCGTCAGGTTCCGCCGAGGTTCCACGCGACGCCGTAGCGGACGAATCAGCCGCCGATGCCGACAAAACCGTTGGTGTTGCTCGCAATCCACATGCCGAGTCCGCCCCGGTGGGCGCCCTCAGGACCAGTCGAGCGGCCGCGGCATCAGACACGTGCTCATCATGGACCAGCGGCGGCATCCAGCTTCGCGCGCTGGTCGGCGGTCAGCTCCAAGTCGACCGCGGCGAGGCTGTCCTCCAACTGCTCCACCGAGGAGGCACCGACCAACGGGATCACCGGGATCTCGCCGCCGATCAGCCAGGACAGCACCACCTGGTTGACGCTCGCTCCGGTCTCCTCGGCCACTTCTCCCAGCGCCGCCAAGCGAACCGGCGTGCCCGCGTGGTCGTAGCGAGGGCCGAGCGGCCGGTCCGCGCGGACATACGCGCCCGACAGCAGCGGGGTGTAGGCGACCAGCGCCAGCTCGGGCTCGGCACGCAGGTAGCTCAGCAGATCCCCACCGACAGCGGCATGATCGCCGTCCGGCGAGAGCACGCCCGGCAGATCGGTGCGCCGCCGCAGGTAGCTGTGGTGGTACTGCAGGACTTCGTAGCCCGGCAACCCGGCAGCAGCGGCGAGTGCACGCGCTCGCTCCACGCGCCAAGCCCAGTGGTTGCTCACCCCCAGCAGGCCGACGGTTCCCTCGGCGACCAGGCCGGCGAAGCTCTCGACGGTCTCCGCCAGCGGCACCACGGGGTCCTCGATGTGCGCGTACAGCAGATCCAGCTTCTCCACGCCGAGCCGTTCCCGGCTGCGCTCGGCGGACTCCCGGATCACCTTGCCTGACAAGCCCTCCGCGTTGTCGACGAAGGACGTCCCCGGGGCCAGTGGTCGCGCGCCGACCTTGGTGGCGATGACGACCTCGTCGGTGATCCCCCGGCTGCGGCGCCAACGACCGAGCACGGCCTCGCTCTCACCGCCTTGGCCCCCGGTCTTCCAGAACGCGTAGTTGTTGGACGTGTCGATGAAGGTGCCGCCCGCTTCGACGAACCGGTCGAGGATCGCGAAGGACGTCGGCTCGTCGGTCGCCGTCCCGAACAACATCGCGCCCAGGCTCAGCACGCTGACCTCGCGCCGAGTCCGCGGGTCCTTGCCGATCGTGCGGTACTTCATGCGGATTCCCCTCACTCCCCCGGCTGATCCGGGGCCGAGCGGAGTCTCCATCCTGGAGCGCGCTCCAAGTCAACCGAGATCTCCGCCCACGGACCGTCCACAATCGCCCCAAACCATCTCCTGCAAGTCACCCAGCACTCCGCACACCAAGTAAACTCAGCCCATGCACTCCACCCGCCCGCACACCCCAACCCCCGCGGGCGTCGTCTAGAGAACCCCGTTTCGTACTCATAACGGGAAAAAGAGCGCTCCAAAACCCGTTTAGAGTACGAAACGGGAATTTGGGCTGCGCTGGGGATGGTTCTGGGGGTGGGTGCGGAGGGGCGTTGCGGTTGTGGGGGGCGCTTGCGGGGCGTGGGTTAGCTGACGCGGAAAACGGGTCCTCGGGGTACGAACGGCAATCGTCCGCTCACCAGGAACGCGTGCTCACGGCGAACGCGGACGACGTCGCAGGCTCCATCAGTGATCACCAGGATCGGCCCGTCGACGGGGAAGTCCTCGGCCCGCTGCAACACGTCCACCCCGCGCTGGAGCACGGTCCCGCCGCGGCCGCGCACCCGCACCCGGCCGGAGATGTCTTGCACAGGAACGTATCCGGCGTCGTAGGCGACCGCGTCGCAGTAGACCACGCGCGCGGCGGGAACGTCCCGCGCGAGGGCGTAGGAGGCGATCGCGCCCAACGCCTTGCCGAGCAACTCCGCGTTCATCGAGCCCGATGTGTCGAGCACGACGCCAAAGGTGGGCAGCTGAGTGGGGTCCGACGGATGCACGACGCCGGGACGAGGAATGTCCGGAGTGGACGATTGCCGCCGCGACGGACGCGCGTAGCTCCGGCGCATCTCCGGCGAGCGGACGTACTCGTCGAACCAGCGGGCGAGGCGGGCATCCCACGGCAGCGGCGGGTGTTCCAGTGCGCGGCTCTCCTGTTCCAACCCGGCCGGAACGAGCCCACGCCCCTGCGCGCGGTGGTATTCGAGGCCGGTCGTCAGCGCGCGGCGGTAGAAGTCGTCCAGCTCGACGCCGCCGAGCCGGCCCGGGACGGCGGCGCGGCGGGAGCCTCGGCGCTGCGCGGCGCCGGGTTCGGTGAGCCAGTCCCCGAGGACGTCACCGGCCTTCTTCCCGCCCAGTGTCACCAGCTTCCGTGCGCGGCGGAGGTCGGTGACGAGCGTGTCGTAGACGGACTCCGCCGACAGCCCGGTGAGCGCCTGGTCGAACAGGGAGCCGTCGGGGAGTTCGCCGACGCCCATCGCCATCAGCCACCCGTTGATCACGTAGTCGCACGCCACGTTCCACAGGTAGTGGTCGCGGCCGTCCGAGCGGTCACCGTGCCGCAGCGCGGCGTGCAGCATCTCGTGCGCCATCACGAAACGCCATTCCTCGGCGGACAGCGCGGCGTGCGGGTTGACGTAGATCTCGCCGCTCGCGGCGTCCACCGCGGCGATCGAGATCTCCCACGACCGCGCGAGGTCCGCGTCCGCGATCACGGTCATGCCCGCCGCGAGCGCGCCGAGCAGCGGGTACGACGAGACGAACCAGGACAGCGCGCGGTCCCACGGGCCGTTCTTGCGGTCACCGACCCGCTGGCCCCGCGCTTGGGCGGCCTGCTCGATCGCGTCGTCGGCCGCCTTCGCCAAGCCTCGGGCGAAGGCGGCCTGCCAGTCGACCGGCTGGCTGTAGGGCGACCACACCGCCGCCACCAGGCACGGGCCGGACCCGCCGGTACCGCACCCGCGGAACTCTTGTGGCACACCGATTTCCCGCCACCGCGCGAGCAGGTCCGATTCGTCGCCGCCGGGCGGGTCGGGCAGCCACGTCGGGGAGCGCCCGACGCGGACGACCTCGGCGAGGCGGTTGACCGCGACGCAGCACACCGCGGAGTACACCGGGTCGATCCGGCCGTCCGGCAGCACCGCGCGGGCTTCGGCGAGGCGGTCCTCGTCGACGTGCCCGAGACCGAGGTGCAGCAGCAGGTGCGCGAAGACCCACGCCCACTCCGCCGGATCGCCGCCGCGGTCGGTGTTCACGTCGATCTGCCCGTTGCTGCCCAGGACCGCCCACCCGTCACCGCGCACGGGTTCGACGATCGAGCCGCCGCGACCGCGCCCGACGAGCCCGCCGAGCACCACGGAGCCCCGGACCGCAGCCCAGCCCGCGTCCCTGGCGACGCGCTTGCGGTCCTGCTTCACGCGCGCACCGCGACGAGGCGGGGCAGGTCCCGCGCGGCCTCGACCATGAACCACGACGGCAGCACCGGATCGCCGTCGTCGTCGGTGGCGATCACCAGCTGGGCGATCTCCAGGGAGATCTCCGCCAGTTCCACCAGCAGCGTCTTCGCCCGGAACGCGAACTGCCGCACCGAGGACGAGGCGTGCCGCCGGTCGGCGGGCAGCTGCTTGACCATGCGGGCGCGGAAGGTCTCCGCCAGGAAGTACAGCAGGTCGCGGTCGCCAGGCTGGGCGGGCCAGCGCGCGTCACCCTTGAGGATGGCGTCCAGGCCGTAGGCGTGCCGCACCGTCTTGAGGTAGGCGCGGAACGCCGCGGAGTGCGCGGGGGTCAGCGTCGCGTTGGCCAGCAGGGCGATCGCGTCATCCCCGATGTCCTCCCCGTAGGAGCGCATCGTGTCGGAGAGCATGTGCCAGGACCGCGGCGTGGAGAACGGTTCCTCGGTCTTCGGCGGCGCGCTCCACAGGTGGTCGGGGCGCTGCGTCAGGTAGTCCACGATCCACGGGTGGATGTCGTTGTCCGCGGCCCACACCAGCCAGTCGGCCGCCGAAGCCCGCAGGTGCACGTGCACCAACCGGTTCACCAGCGCGGAGGCCATGGGCCGGGCCAGCGCCTGGTCCGTGGCCCGGTTGCCCGCGCCGATCACCACCGAGCCCGGCGGCAGCTCGTAGGAGCCGATCCGGCGGTCCAGGATCAGCGAGTAGAAGGCCTTCTGCACATCCGGCGGCGCCGCGTTGAGCTCGTCGAGGAACAGGCAGTACGGCTCGGCGCGGGCGATCTGCTCCGGCGGGCAGAACCGGCTGCGCCCGTCGACGATCTGCGGCACCCCGATCAGGTCCTCGGGCGCGAGCTGGGTTCCCAGCAGCGACACGCACTCCAGGCCCAACGACGCCGCGAAGTCCCGCACGAGCGAGGACTTGCCGATCCCGGGCGCGCCCCACAGGAACACCGGGCGCACCACGGCGACGTTGAGCAACACCTCCGGCAACTGGCCGGGTGTCACGGTCGAGATCGGCTGCATGAGCGGGGACGGTACGCATCGAGTCCCGTCCGCACCTCCCGATTTCCCGCCCGCCCCCGGCACGCGAACGGCCTGCGCTCAGCGGTTCGCCGCTGAGCGCAGGCCGGGCTCACAACTCAAATTCCGCCGGCTATGGATGTGATGCCGAAGCGCGTGGACCGCTGTGACCCGCGTATCGCGTGGACGGCCGATTCCGGGCAATCCTGAACGTACTCGTTCAACTTCGCGATAACTTCTAACCGCTGCGCGGCATCCAACGTGGCGAAGTCTTGCAGCATCGTAGCGATCTTGGAATCCATATCGTGACCTTCTCTTATCGCGTGAACGCGCAATCTTCCGTACGTACCGGAGAAGGGGGCGGGCACGAAGCCGCGCCACCTGGGGCGATATCCCTTCCCCCGGCACCTCGATGCGTGCAGCAGGTTAGTAGCTTTCCCGCCCATGATCAACACCGGTCCGTAACGTAACGATGCCGTTTTCCGCAATGGTCGCACAACCCGGCCGCCCATTCGTTGAACTTTGAATGGAAAACAGAAGTGCCTGCTCAGCGCCTTGCCGGTCGGCCGGACACCGAGTCGACAGTCGAACGCTCCGACTTCGCCGCGGTTCCCTTCACACGATCTTCACGGAATCCGTTGTCCGGGACGCCTCGGACAATTCACGGGAGCGCGGCCGAGCCCGCTCGCGGACCACACGTACGTGCACACCTAGGCAGATGCCTGAACGCGACGCGCGCGCTTCGCCGCGGGAAGCGTTCTCCGTGCGGAGTGTGTGGTTTTCACGGATGTGTGCGCTCCGTGTTCACGGCAACACTCCGGGTGAATCCGATCGATATCCGGAGAGCTCATGACGCAGCCATCCCTGTATTGGAACCCGTCCAGCCGCGATTGGACGGCAGAAGCGACCGGCGCGGTTGTCGCGGTACCGGCGTTCGCCGGGGAGCTGATCATCGACCCGGGTGCCGTGGCGGAGGCATCGCGCGATTTCGGCCGGATCGTCTCTCGCCGCCCCCGCGCGGTGCTGCGGCCACGGACCGTCGACGACGTCGCGAAGGCGGTCGAGTTCTGCCACGACCACCGGATTCCCCTGGCGCCCCAGGGCACCGGCCACATGACTCACGGGCAACGGCTGGTGGAGGCCGGACTGGCCATCGACGTGACCGCGCTCGACACCGTCCACGGGCAAGGACCTGACGAGGTCGACGTGGACGCGGGGGTGCTGTGGTCGGATCTGCTGACGGTGCTGGCCAATGCCGGGAGGCGGTTCGCCGGCGCGTTGACCGGCTACGTGACGATCAGCGTCGGCGGGACGCTCAGCGCGGGCGGGATCGGCCCCGACTACAAGTACGGCGCGCAGATCGACTCGGTGGCCCGCATCCAGATCGTCACGGGACGCGGTGAGGTCAAGTGGGCCTCCGAAACCGAGCACCCCGACCTCTTCGACGCGGCGCTGGGCGGGATCGGCCAAGTCGGTGTCATCACGCGGGCCGTGCTCAAGCTCGCCCCGGTGCCGACAGCCGTGCGGTCCTGGGTGTTGCCCTACACCGACAGCGCCGCGGCGTTCCGCGCCATGCGCGAGGTGAACCGCCGTGGCGCCCTCGACGAACTCTTCTGCATCATCGCGCCGCCCGGCGCGCTCGCTCCCACGCCGACCTTTCTCGTGCACGTCGGGCTGCACGAGTACGGTGCGGGCTCCGCGTCGGAGGACCTGCTCGACGATCTGGACCCGCAGGGTCCGGTCCAGGAGGCGCGGCTCGACTACGTCGCCCACGTCACCAGGTACTCCGCGCTCATGGACCAGTGGCGCGCCGAGGGCTGGGACGAGCGGCACAAGCCGTGGTTCGACGTCTGGCACAACGACGCCCAGATCGACGGCTTCGTCACCGAGACCCTGGGCAGGATGACCGCGGAGGATTGGTCTCTGCCGCACGGGAAAGGCTTCGTGCTGCTGCACCCGCACCGGGCAGGCGCCTTCCACCGCCCCCGCCTGCGCTTGCCGCGCGAGCACCCGGACGGACTGGTGTGGCTGTTCGACGTGCTCAACTCCTCGCCCGCCGACCCGGAACCCGGGTACGCCGAGAACATGTTGGTGCGCAACACAAATTGGTTGAACGCCGCGCGAGCGGTAGGCGGTGTGTCCTACCCCATCGGAAGCCAGCGGCACACCCCTGACGACTGGCGGCACCACTACGGCGACACGTGGTCGGACGTCGTCCGAGCCAAGATGCTCTACGACCCGGCGCGCATCCTCACCCCCGGCCCGGGCATCAACGCCGCCGTGTCCTGACCGCCGCCGCCGCGATGCCCGCACTCACCAGGAAACTCCATGACCTCCGATCCCAGACCACGGCACAGCGCCAGGCACTCCGCGCGCCTCCCGTTGACCCCGTTGTACGGTCCGAGCTTCACCGCCGCGCCGGAGCAGACCTACGATCACCTGCGGGCCAGCTTCGGCGACAGCGCGCCGGTGGAACTGGCACCCGGAGTTCGCGCCACGCTCACCCTCAGCTACCGGGCGGCGTTGGAGGTGCTGCGCCATCCGCACGCCTTCCGCCGCGACCCGCGTCCCTGGCAGTACACCGTGCCTCAGACCAGTTCGGTCCTGGGCACGATGAGCTATCGACCCAACGCCATGTTCAGCGACGGCGCCGAGCACCGCCGTCTGCGCTCGGCGATCACCGAGGCGCTGAAGGCGGTCGACCAGGAGGTCCTGTCCCGCGAGATCACCACCGTGGCCGACGGGCTCATCGGCCACATCGCGCACCGCGGCAGCGCCGATCTCGTGAACGAGTACGCCCTGCCGCTGCTGATGATCGTGTTCACGCGCATGTTCGGCAGCTCGGACGCGCTGGCCCAACGCGTCATGCTCGGCGTCCAGCGCCTGTTCGACGGTGACGATCCCGAAGGCGCCGCCCGCGCGCTGGACTCGGTGCTCGCGGAACTGCTCGACTACAAGCGCCGCACCCCTGGGGACGATGTCGTCACCCGGCTGCTGGCAAGTCACGGACAGCTCTCCGAGGAAGAGCTCAGGCAGACCGTGCTGCTGCTGATGGGCACCGGATCAGAGCCCGTCGCCAACCTCCTCACAGCCGCGCTGGTGGAACTGCTGACCAATCCCGCCCTGTCGGAAGGACTCACCGGCGGCACCGTCGCCATCAGATCCGCGATCCACGAGATCCTGTGGCGTCGACCGCCCGTGTCGAACTACGGCATCAGCTACCCGGTCCGGCCGTACCTCCTGTTCGGCAGGATGCTCCCCGCGGGGGAACCGGTGGTCATCAGCTTCGCCGCGGCGAACGCCGATCCGGCCGCGACCAACCGCGACTTCACCCACGTCGGCAATCGAGCGCACCTGGCGTTCAGCGCCGGACCTCACCAATGTCCCGTGCCGCAGATGGGATTGCTGTTCGCCACCACCGCAATTCAGCGGGTCCTGGAACAACTACCGGGCTTGACCCTGTCCTGCCCGGTGGAACGGTTGCCGTGGCGCGCCAGCCCTTTCAGCCGGGGTCTGAGCGAACTCCCCGTGGCATTCCCGCCACGACGGGACGTGTCCCAGCCCGCCGCATCGAGCACCCCGGCCGACGTGAACGGGAGCCACCGGCAGAGGGCCGTTCCGCCGGGTCGTTCCAGACTGCCTGCCGCGCTGTGGAGTTGGTGGCGCGGCCACTTCCACTCCAAGGGAGACTGAGCGCGTCACGCCGGACAGGTGCGGGTGGTGACCTCGCCGGTGCGGAAGTAGCGGTCGACGTGCTCGATGACGCACCGGTTCCCGCGGTGGTAGAGGGTGTGGCCGTAGCCTTCGAAGCTGATCAGCCCAGAGCCGGGGACCTGCGCGACGGCGTGCCGCGGCCCACCGATGTCGACCTTGGTGGCGCCGACCCCCAGGATCGGCGGCAACGGCAGCCCGGTCAGCGCGGCGCGGGGGTTGCGCACCGGCACATCCATGCCCGTGCAGATCCCGCCGTACATCGGCACCGTCAAGAACTCCGGCAGGACCTCCTTCGCGTGCTCCAACGCCCGCCGGTAGTCCTCGTAGGTCTGCCAGGTCTTCTCCCCGTCACCGCACATTGCGCTGACCAGCCAGACGTTGATCCGCGGCATGCCCGTGGCGTCGTAGAAGCCCCGCGCGTCGCCCTTGATCGCCCTGTCCATCGCCTCGGACAGCTGCTGCGCCGCGACGTCCACGGTGAGCATCGCGCGGACGACGCGCTGGAGGTCGACGCTGGTCATCCGCTCCGATGTCCCCGAAACGGGAACCGGTTCCCGATCAGCCTTCTCGACCAGGCCGCGCCACTCCGCGCGCACGTCCCGCCCGTGCAGCGCGCACGAGCTGTTGGCCGCGCACCAGGAGGTGAAGTCCCCGAACTGGGCCTTGGTGAGCTCCACCCGGTCGCGGTCGAACTGCTGCCGCGTGCTGATGTGATCGTTGCCGCCGTCCATGACCAGACCGGCGACGCGGTGCGGGTACAACCGCGCGTACGTGGTGCCGTTCACCCCGCCGTAGGAGTTGGCCAGCAGCCGGAGTTTCTGCTGTCCCAACGCGATCCGCATCGCGTCGATGTCCCGCGCGACGGTCGCCGCGTCCAGCCGGTCGATCAGTTCGGGCCCAGCCGCCCGGCAGGGCGCCATGATCTCCTTGTTGCTGCGCGCCATCGCGTCGAACTCGGCCCGGGTCCTCGCCACCGTGAAGGGCACCACGAACTCGTGGCACTCCTGCGGCAGGTGGTCGTAGGTCTCAAGCCCGCGCCGATCGAAGGACACGACGTCGAAGTCCTTGCGCAGCTCGGTGAAGCTCGCCTCGTAGTTCCGCAGGTCCATGATCCCCGAGCCGCCGGGCCCACCCGGGATGCTGAGCACCACTCCCTTGCTCGGCCCGGTGCCCGTGTGCCCGAGCCGCCCCACCGTGAGCGCGATCTTCTTGCCGGGCCGCTCCCAGTCGACGGGCACCTCGACGTCGGCGCACTCGACCCGGGGCGCCTGCCACTCGCCCGCGCACGCCTTCCAGCTCAGGTCCGGCGCGCCGCCCTGTGCGGAGGCGACCCCCCGCACAGGACGGCGGCCGCCGTGGCCAGGACCGCAGCACGTGTGAACACCATGACGACTCTCCCTTGCGACAACTGCTTCCGGGGCCAACCTAAAAAGCCGACACCACGGGCACATCTGCCAAAAGGCATACACAACCCCGAGTTCATCCCCCGGGAGCGCAGCATGTTCCCAAACGCTTTCTGAGAAAAGCTGAGAACCAGTATCGGCTGGTCAGCGGGTTACACTCACGCTGTACCTACTGGTATGTATACTCGCCGGGAAATCGTCCGGGAAAAGCAAGGAGAGTCGACATGGTAGTGATTCGCCCGGCACGCCCGAGTGATCTCGCCCCGCTCGTGGAGATCTACAACCACTATGTCGAGCACGCGCTCGTCCCTTTCGACACCGAACCGGCGTCGCCGGAGAGCCGGACCCCGTGGTTCGAGTCGTTCTCCGACACGGGCCCGCACCGCCTGCTCGTCGCGTACTCCGGCCAGCGGGTTCTCGGCTGCGCGTACAGCAGCCCCTACCGATCGCATCCGGCGTTCGCCGAGACCGTGGAGCTCGGCATCTACCTCGCCCCCGGACACCGGGGCCAGGGCGTGGGCTCCGCCCTGTACAGCTCGCTGCTCGGTCGGCTCAGCTCCGCGAAGGTGCACCTCGCGGTCGCCGCGATCGCCCTGCCCAACCAGGCTTCGGTGGGACTGCACTGCAAGTTCGGGTTCACCCGGGTCGGCGTGTTCGACGAGTACGCCACCAAACGCGGCGCCTACATCAGCTCACTGTGGTTGCAGCGCCGCCTGTGAGCGCGGTGCCCCTCACTCGCTCGACGGGTGCTCCGGCGAGCGGCCGCGCCGATGGTCGATGACACCGATCTCCACGTTGTGCAGCCACAGGCCGAGCCCACCGACGAGGTGATCCCGGCAGAGCGCGTAGAGCCGTTCCCGGCCGTCCTTGCGGACGGTGACCAGGCCGGAGTCGACCAGCACGGTCAGATGACGCGTGGTGGTGGGCCAGCTCTGCTCGAAGCGGGCGGCGAGGACGCCCGCGGTGACCTCACCACCCCGGGCGTGCAGCACCTCGACGATCTCGCGCCGGGTCGGGTGGGCCAGAGCGCTGAAGACGGTGTCGAGCTCGCCCAGCTTCCGGACGGTTCGACGAGGACTCATCTGCGCGGCTCCGTCCGAACCGGGCTCACGCCTCGGGCTGCTCGGGCGAGGCGTGCCTCGGCTCGTAGATCCCCAGCTCGCCGCCGTCGGGCAGCCGCAACGCTGTCATCAGGCCCCATCCCGCGTCCTCCACCGGCCGGGTGAACTCCACTCCCTTGCCCTCCAGCTGCTCGACCGTCGCCTCGATGTCGTCGCACATCAGGTACAGCTCGTGCGCGGGCGCACCTTCGGTCGGGTGGATGCCGAGCTCGGCGGGCGGCAGCGCGAAGATCAGCCATCCTCCTCCGCTGTCGACCGAGTCGAACTCCAGTACGTCCCGGAAGAACGCGCGCAGTGCGTCGGCGTCCTCGCTGTACATGATCGCGTGCGTGCCAGTGATCATCAACATCCCCTGTCGTCCGGCAAAGTTACTTAGCAACCTTGCTAAGCTTTGCACGTGCGCGTCCCCGCCGCAACACGTCGACCCCGAGACCTCGACGGCTCGCACAAGAACTCAAGATAACGACAGCAAAACTATGCGGTTTCAATTCACCCATGACTCATCTCCCCCGAACACCGCGACGGATATGCAACCGGACCGTGCGTGACACGGCGGCCCGCCTGTGCTGTCATTCATGCGGCAAGTCACGAGAGGAAAGGGTCCGGGTGAGTCGGCATATGCCAGAGAATAAATTCCCCAATCGCCTCGAAGACGCTCCGCCAAGACGAAGACCGCGAAGAACGGCGGTAGTGGTCCTCGCCGCCATGGCTCTCCTGCTCGGCAGCGCCTGCACCGCGCCGGGCGGCACGCAGAACCCGTCGAGCTCCCCTTCACCCGCGCCGGAGAAGAAGAGAATCCGACTGGGAGTTCTTCCGGTACTCGGCGCGGCCCCACTGCATCTCGCCATCAAAGAAGGGGCTTTCGCGCGAGAAGGACTCGAAGTCGACCTCGTCACGATCCAGGGAGCCGGTGCGGCCATCCCGGACCTCGCCACCGGAAATTTGGACATCGTTTTCGGGAACTACGTCTCCTTCTTCACCGCGGAAGTCAAGCAGACCGCGAAGGTCAAACTGGTCGCGGACGGCTACTTCGCCAAACCCAACACGTGGATGGTGCTCAGCGGACCGAACTCCCGCTTGAGCAAGCCGACCGACCTCGTGGGCAAGAAGGTGGCCGTGACGACGACGAACAGCCTCGCCGACCTGACCATCAAGTCCACCGTCAGCGCCAACGGCGGAGACGAGAAGTCCATCACGTTCGTCGAGATGCCCTACACCGAGATGGGGGAAGCGCTCAACGCCCGACGAGTGGACGCCGCCCTGCTCTCGGAACCGTTCATCACCGAGACGATGAAGAAGATCGGCGCACTACCGGTATTCGATGCCGCCTCCGGCCCCACGGCCGACATAGCCATTTCCGGCTACGCCACCACGGAGGAGTTCGCAACGAGCTCTCCGAAGACAGTGGCGGCGTTCCAGCGCGCACTGTCCACCGGCGTCGACATCGCCAACAGAGACCGCAGCAAAGTGGAAGCGGCCCTCATCGGCTACTCCGGAATTGACCAGCAAACCGCGTCGATTCTCACCCTGGTGGGCTTCCCGGGCATGCTGGAGCCAGAACGCATCCAACGCGTACCGGACTTGATGCACAGTTACGGGACGCTTGAAAGGCGTCTCGACGTCAAGCCGATGATCATCCCGCACGCGAAGCGATAACGTCGCTATATCGGCAGTTCGCGGCAAGCGTTCAAGTGCGACTTCTCCCGGTTGAACGCTCATAAATGCGCGACGCGTCGCTGGTGCTCATCCAGTGGCCGACGAGGTGGGCATAGGTGGGCGAGCACCGCGCGAGCCGGTCGTGGCTTCCGCTGACGAGGCCGTCACGGTCGAGCACGAGGACCCTGGGAGCGCGGAGCGCCGAGCTGATGCGGTGGGCCACCACCACGAGCGTTCCGCCTCGGCGGTGCAGGGCGCGTTCGGCCCGCTCTTCGGCAACGGGGTCGAGGTGGCAGGTTGCCTCGTCGAGCACGACCACGGCGG
Organism: Allokutzneria sp. A3M-2-11 16; assembly: GCF_024213555.1. Classification (GTDB taxonomy): domain Bacteria; phylum Actinomycetota; class Actinomycetes; order Mycobacteriales; family Pseudonocardiaceae; genus Allokutzneria. The sequence continues at coordinate 115,900 of NZ_JANAVO010000007.1, forward strand.
CGGGCGAGAGGTGAACGCGTGCGATGACGAGGAGTTGGCGCTCCCCCAACGACAGCTCGTGGGGCCGCACAAGGGCGTCGTAACCGCCGTGCCGGTGCAGCAGTTCGGCCAGTCCCACCTCCGCGACGGTGTGCTCCAACGCCGCGTCGTCGGCAGTGGGAGCGAGATAGGTCAGGTTCTCGCGGAAGGTCCCGGCGAAGACGTAGGACTCCTGGGGCACCAAGGCGATCGAGCTGCGCAGCGAGGTGGTCCGCAGGCTCGCCAGCGCGACGCCGCCGAGTTCGACCGTCCCGTTCTCAGGGGTCTCCAGTCCTGATAGGACGGTCGCGAGGGTGGACTTGCCGATACCGCTTGCTCCGATGACCGCGACCCGTTCACCTTGCCGGATAACGAGGTTGGCGTTGTCGAGGACGGGCTCGGAGTGCGGCCCGTAGCGGAACGTGGCGTCGCGGAGCACCAGATCTCCGGGTCTGGCGGGCATTCCGTCGTGGTCGACGCCCTCCGTCGTCCTGCTCGCGCGAGCGAGCCGGGCGAGCAGCGTGGTGAGTTCGACGCCCTGGTTGCCCAGCATCTCCGCGACCGCGCGCCACGCGGGCTCCAGGCCGGAGGCGAGGTAGACCACCGCGCCCACGAGCTCGCCGGTGCTGAGCGCACCGCCCGCGAGCAGCGAGGGGGCCAGGGCCAGCAACAGGACCAACGGCGCTCGCGCCGCGAGGCCGATCACGCCGATCCGGATTCCGCCCAGATCGGCCACGGCGACCGAGGCGGTGGTGTGCGCACGTGCGCGCCGGTCGAGATCGGCAAGAGCCCGGTTCGTGGCCGCGCAGGCCGCGACATCCCGCAGACCTTCCAAGACCTCGCCGACGTCCGCGGCGAGGTCTTCCTCGCGCGTCAGCGCGGCCTCGTACCGACGCCTCCACGTGCGCGACAGCGCTGCCAGCACGAACGAACAGACCACCACGAGCGGTGCGAGGCCGACGATGACGGCGGGCGCCATCGCGCACAGGCCGACCACCGCCGCGACCACCATCAGCGCGGCCGAGGTCACCGACATGACGAGGTTGGCCGTGATCTGCCTGGCGGCTTCGACCTGGTTGACGATCCTCGCCGCGACACCGGGAGCGGGCGGCTCCTTGCCGTTCACCGCCGCGTGCAGCTCACCGCGCACCACCGAGCGGACGAGGTGGTCGCGCACCGCCTCGGTGAAACCGCCCATGGACCGCACGGCCCTGCGCGTGCCGAACGCCGCGACAACGAGTGCGATGCCGTAGCAGCCGAGCGCGAGCAGGCCGAGATCTCCGCGCCCAGCAAGGAAACCGCGGTCCAGGGCGAGCGCGACGAGTCGTCCGGACAGCAGCACCGGAAGCGCGGCGAGCCCGGACCAGGCGACGACCGCGACGAGGACGCGGCGGTGCTCGACGACGACCGGACGCAGGAGAGTCCACGCGATGGGCATGTCAGGCCGTCCCCGCGAGTTCCGCGGTGTGCGCGCCGAACACCGCGCGGTAGTCCGGTTCGCGCAGGAGCTCGTGGTGCGGCGCGAAGCCCCGCAGCCGTCCTCGGTCGAGCCAGGCGACGATGTCGGCTTGTGCGGCGGTGCCGAGCCGGTGGGCGAGCACCAGGCGCGTCCTGGTGGTGAGCGCCCGTCCGAGCGCTGCGGTGATGTCGGCCTCGGTCGCAGTGTCCACACTGGACGTCGCGTCGTCGAACACGACGATCCGGGCCTCGCGCCACACCGCTCTGGCGAGGCCGAGGCGTTGCAGCTCACCCCCGGACAGGCGGAGGCGTGCCAGCGGCGTGCGGCTCCCCTTTGGCAGCCGGTTCACGAAGTCCTCGGCGCGGCTGGTGCGCAGCGCGGCGACGAGCCGGTCGCGAGGAGGTGGCTGGTCGGCGTAGCCCACCGCGTCGGCGACGGTCTCCCCGAGCAGGTGCGGCCGTTCGAAGGCGTAGGCGATGGCGCCGCGCACGTCCTCGCGGCGCAGCTCGTCGAGCCGCTGGCCGTCGACGCTCACCGCGCCGGAGTCCGGGTGCAGCAGGCCGCCCGCGACCTCGGCCAGGGTCGACTTGCCGGAGCCGGAGGGGCCGACGAGCGCGACCGTGCTGCCCGCCGGGATGTCGAGGTCCACGCCGTCGAGCACGCGGTGGCCGTCGCGGTCCACCCGAATCCCGCGCAGGCTCAGCGATCCCGGTCCGGGAGCGAGTGGCGCGGGCCCCGAGGGCGGCAGCGGTTGGCCCAGCACCTCCGCGACGCGCTCGGCGGACCCCTGCGCCCTGGCGAGCCGCGCGAGCATCACGTTCTGCCGGAACACCTCGGTGGCGAACCCGAAATACCCTTGTACGGCAAGGAATTCTCCCGGAGTGATCCGGCCGAGCAGCGCGGCGTGCCCGGCCACGGCGAGCACCGCCACCTGGAGCAGGGGCATCACCAGGTTGGCGCGCCAGATCGCTTTCTCCTGCACCCGCCAGAATTCCCGGCCCTCCGCGCTGAGGCGGGGCAGCACGGCCAGCACCCGATCGGTCTCGCGTTCCACCGTGCCGCTGGCGCGAATGGTGCGCGCGCCCCGCAGGGAGTCCTCCAGCCGTGCGAGCAGATCGGCGAAAACACCTTGGTACCGCTCGGTATTCGCGCTGAGCTGGCGGGTGAGCCAACCCGAGAACAAGAACACCGCCGGAACCAGCGCGAGGAGCACCACGCCGAGCCAGACGTCGATCAGCACCAGGGCGATGACGCCACCGACCGAGGTCAGCAGGGACGCGTACAGGGAGACCGCGGTCATCGTCACCGTCGCGGCGGCCGTGGTGGACTGGAGCGTGCGGCTCACCAGGTCTCCCGTGGTGAAGCGGCGCGCGGTGCCGAGGTCGAACCCCAGAACGCGGCTCAGCAGCGACCGCCGCAGCCGCAGTGCCCCGTGCGCCTCGGCGCGTTTTTCCAGGACCACACCGGCCATTTCGGCGACGGTGGCCGCTGCGAGCAGAACGGCGACCACCACCATCGCCGAGCCGGTCAGGGTGTCCACGGCCGTGGCGACAGCCATCGGCAGGGCCAGCGCGGTGCTCACCTCGACCAACGCGACCAGGGCCAGGCCCGTGCCGTACCACCCGGCCGAGCGGAGCGTGCCGAGCAAGAGCCGGTGAGAACCCACGGTCGTCTCCTCTGGTGGATCAGGCGTGCACGGCCAGTCGCTTCGCGACCTCGGGCAGCACCTCGGTGGCCAGCCGGTCCAGGTTCCACGCGGCCGAGGCGGTGTGGCCGTCGATCTCGACCTGGCAGAGCACCCTGGTGCAGCCGGAGCGCTCGATGTTGTGCGCCAGCCGCCGCACGCAGGTCTCGACGTCGCCGACCGCGTGGGTGTCGAGCAGCTGGTCGGTGTGGCGTTCGACCATGCGCTCCAACTCATCCCCGGTCGGCGGTTCGTGGGTGACCGGGATGAGGTGGCGGTGGCGGTTCTGCCCGCTGAACATCACGGCCGCGCGCTCGCGCATCAGCCGCCGCGCCACACCGGGGTCGTCGGTCGGGACGGTGTAGAGCGCGAACGCGTGGTCGGCTTCCTCCGGGCCGCCGTTGCGCCGGTAGTCCTCGATCATGAGCGCCTTCACGTCCGGGCTCTTGTCGAAGTACAGCAGCATCGGCACCCCCGACTCCGCCGCGAGCCGCACGGAGTCCTCGGAGTTGGCCGCCAGGTACACGCCGGGCCCGCCGTCCTCGCGCGGCAGGGGCACCACAGGAAGGTCCTCGCGGCCGGAAACCTTGCCCCGCAAGGCGTTGAGCGTTTCGGCCAGCGAATCGGCCATCCCGTCGCGCCAGCGGTCGATGCCCTTGCCGATCAGTTCGTACTCCACCAGCGGCTGGCCTCGGCCGACGCCGAGGGTGAACCGGCCACCGGAGACGTGGTCCAGCAGCGCGGCCTGTTCGGCGACGTGCAGCGGGGAATGCAGTGGCAGCAACGTGACCGCCGTTCCCACGCGGACGCGCTCGGTCGCGCCGAGCAGGTACGCGGCCAGGGTGAGCGAGGAGGGGGCGACGACGTGGTCGAGGAAGTGGTGCTCGGTCACCCACACCTCGTCGAGGCCGAGCCGTTCGGCCTGGCGAGCGAGGGCGACGGTGCGGGCGAGCACGTCGGCGTCGGACTGGCCCGCGTCGCGGCGCGAGCTGAGCAGAACCCCGAAACGCGGTGTCAACACGAAAACCTCCTGGCAGGCACGGAAAGCATGACGCGGTAAAGGCTCATGTCCTCGTTCTCCCCGACAGCGTGCTCGTCGACCTCGACCCAGGCGTGGGCGCGGAACGGCTCGGTGCGCACCCCGGTGCGCCAGTCCGGCCACACCCCGGAGATCCGGCACAGCAGCGCGGTCGCCACCGAGCGCTGGAGGCACTGCTGGCTGGCGCAGCGGCTGCTCACGGTGACGACGGCCTGGCGCGCGGCCAGTGCCCGCGCCGTCGACGCCGGGTCCGCTCCCCGGCTCAGCCGTTCCAGGATCTGCTTGAGCCGCAAGGGAGATCTCCGGACCAGCAGCCGTGCCACACCGACAGCGGCGCGCGCGAGCAGGCGTCTGCCGAAGGTGACCTCGGTGGTGTTCTCCAGTGTGATCGGCATGCTCATGACGAGACCAGCTTCCGTTCGCGCAGGGCCGTGACGAAGGCGGAGACGTCGGCGGGAAGGCGCTCGGCCTGCTCGGGGAAGCGCAGCCGCAGCTCGGTGACGAGCGCGTCGACCGGCGTGCCCGCGCGCAACCCGGTCACCACGGCGGCGGCGGTCGCGTTGAGCTGCCAGTAGTGACCGGTGCGCAGGTCCAGCAACACCATGCCGCCGTCGGTCTCGGTCGTGCTCACGTGGTCGGCCAGGGTCGGGTTCATCGCTGTCCTTCCAGGAGGGGGGCCGTGCGCGCGGCCGCGACGGAGCGCAGCCACGACTCGCAGGCCAGGGTGGTGATCACCGGGATGAGCGTCCGCGCGGCGGGGTGCGGTGCCAGCAGCACGGCCCGGAACGCCTCCGCGTCGACCAGGCCGAGCCGGGCCAGCTCCAGATCGGCGCACTGGTCGAGCAGTTCGCCCTTGTGGCGCCGCAGCCCCGCGTAGACGTCGGCGCTGAACTCGCCCTTGGTCGGACGCCCCAGCACGTGCTCGGGCACCAGACCCCGCATGGCCGCGGCGAGAACGGGCTTGTAGCGGTTGGCATCCACGCGGTCGGGCAGCCGCACCGACAGCGCGGCCCCGATGACGTGGTCGTCGGCGAAGGGCGCGTGCCAGCTGACCCCCAGCGGCGCGGTGACCCGGTTCGCCCGGCGCAGCCCGGCCCCGCAGGCCCGCGCCATCTCCAGCGTGGAGTGCTGGGCGCGCAAGGGGGACAACGGTTCCGGTGATCGCCGCGCGGCGTCCAGGAGCAACGCGCGGGCGGCCTCCTCGGCGCGCGGGGTCACCCACGGGGGCAGGCGGGGCGGGTCGCCCCAGCCCATGCTCGGGTCGGAGCTGTGGCCCAGCGGCGCGGAGAGCGTCGCCGCCGACCTGGTGAGCCACGACTGGTAGCTGCCGTTGTCGGCGAGGAACCGCAGCGTCCTCGGCAGGCTCCACCGACGCAGGTTCCTGTTGGCGCGCAAGTGTTTGAGATAGGTCAACGGCGCGACGCGGACCGCGCTGTGATCGTGCGCGGGCATCACGTAGAACAGCTCGTCGCCGCCGTGTCCGGTCAGGTGCCGCGACACGCCCATGTCCGCGAGCAGGCGCGCGTGGTGCTCCAGCACCGCCCGGGTGCGCAGCCAGGCGAAGGGCCCCTCGGCGTCGGGCACCGGGTCCAGCGCACCGGCGAAGTTCTCCGGCACTCCCTCGCGCGGGATCACCACGTGCTCGGCGTCGGGCAGGTCCGCGGCGGCGCGCTGGGCCCACACGGCGTCGTCGTTGGCGGGGTCGGCGGCCTCGGCGCGCGTGGTGATCTGCCCGGTGGTCCTGGCCGCCAGCAGGAAACTCAGGCTGGTGGAGTCCATTCCGCCGGAGAGGTCGGAGCTGGTCTTGCCGGGCTTGTCGGCGCGCGCGGCCACGGCGTCGATAAGCGCCTCGCGCACCCACGCCGCGCCTTCTTCAAGCGGCACAACGGCATCGGGCATCGACCACCAGCGGGTGATCCGCGTGCTCCCGTCGGGCTGGACGGAGATGTGGCTGTCGTCGGGGACCCGCACGACGCCGGTCCACACGCAGCGCTCCTCCAGCGGCGGTGGTGGGGCCGGGGAGAGCAGGTGCATCGGCACGAGCGCGTCATCCACACCGGTGCCCGCCAGCGCGGCGAGCGCCTGTGGCCGGTCGGCCAGCACGGTGGCGCCGTGCACGCGCCCGTGGAAGAGCTGGCAGGCCGAGGAGACGGTGCCCTGCGCGCGAATGTGGCCCGCGTAGGAGGCGAGCATGTGGAAGCTCCCCGGAACCCGCGCGGGGATCACGGAAAGCTCGGAGAGGGCACCACAACTGTCCACAATGGACTGCAGTCGGGTCTCCGTCGTCAGCGCGTGCCCGAGCAGCACGACGACGCGGCTGCCGCAGGTTGCGACGACGATCTCGTCCTCGCGCCAGGAACCCACGATCCACGGGCGCCCCGAGGGGTGCCGGACCACCTGGGCCGCAACGCCTTTCACCACCAGCCCGGCAACGTGCGCACCCGCCGCGCTGTCCGGGAGAACCAGGAAGTCCACTCCACCCTCCAGAGAACCGTCGTGCACAGCTGCCGTGCCGGTGCGGGAGCAGGGCGCCCGCACCGGCACGTGGTCACCCCCGGTGCGGGATCAGCAGATGATCCAGCACTGCCTGCTGTAGTCGTATCCGCGGCCACCGCCGCCGAGGGTCACCTCGTCGAAGCTGCCCGCGTCAGAGAGGGCGGGGGGCTCGTAGGTCGTCTGTTCGTTCATCGTCAACACCTCGATGTCTTGTGGTTGCTCGGAACGCGGCGGTGCTAGTCGCACCAGGTGAGGCAGCGCACGTCCCACTCGAAGCCCCAGCCCTTGGGGCCGAGGGTGACCTTGCTGAACTCCCCCGCCTCGACCAGCGCCGGGGGCTCGTAGGCCAGGATGTCGTTGTCCATCGGTGCACCTCTTTCTGTTCCTGTCGGAAAGTGCTGCCGTGCAACAACATTCACATCTCGCTGTGGCGATCCGGTGGCATTGCCGTGCGCGCGAACGCACGCACCAGTGGGGGCACGGTGATCCGGCCGCGACCGCTGACCCGGACGAGGTGGACCTCGGCGAGCCGGTCGAGCATCCGGTCGGTCTCCGCCCGTGAACGGCCCAGCAGCTCCGCCGCCTCGCAGAGCCCGACCGAGTCCGCGCGAGTGCCGAGCAGGCGCAGCAGAGCCACGGCATCGTCGGGAACCGCGGCGCACGACCACCGCAGCAGCGCGGAAACCTGGTGCTCGCCCACGACCGCCGCACGCGTCGCGTCCTCGCGCATCCCCGCCGTGAACTCCGCCAGCGGCACGTCGCCGAGCCGGTCGGCGCGTTCGGCCAGCAGCCGCACCACGAACGGCAACCCCGTTGCAACCGCCGCCAGTTCACGCGCGTCCTGCCCCAGCAACGCGGTGAGCAGTTCCGCCGTCTCCTCCTCAGCTAGCTCCTCGACCGTTATGCGCCGCGCGCCTCCCCCGGCGACCAAGGCGCGCAACTGATTCCGACTGGTGATCACCGTGAGAACACCGTTGCCCGGCAGCAAGGGGCGGACCTGCTCGGCGTCGCGGGCGTTGTCGAGGACGAGGAGCACGCGGCGTCCGGCGACGGCACTGCGCAGCGCGGCTGAGCGCGAGCCCGCACAGGGCGGCAGATCGCGCGTTCCCATGCCCAGCAACAGGGTTCCCAGCGCCGTGAACGGGTCCGTCGGTGCCTCTGGACCGAATCCACCGAGATCGCAGTAGAGCTGCCCGTCGGGGAACTCACCGAGGACCCGGTGCGCCCACCGCGTCACCAGAGCCGTCTTGCCGGAACCCGCGGGCCCGTCCACGACCACCACACCGGAGCCCCGCCGCTCGGCCAGCACACCGTCGAGCGCCGCGATCTCCTGGGCCCGCCCCACAAAAGGCGTCACCTCGGAGGGCAACTGACGCGGCACGGTGATCTCCACCCGGTCCCTGGCCCTGATGAGCGCGGGGTCCTCGGCCAGCACGCGGCCGTGCAGCTCCCGCAGCCGCGGGCCGGGATCGACGCCGAGCTGTCCCGCCAGCACTTCTCGGCACCGCTCGTACTGCGTCAGCGCCTCCGCCGGACGTCCGGCACGGCAGAGCGCCAGCATCAGCTGCGCCCAGAAGCGTTCCTGCAACGGGTCTTCCGCCACCACGGTGTGCAGCTCCGCCACGAGCCCCGCCAGCCTGCCCGCGGCGAGGTCCAGCTCGATCCGTCGGTGCAGGGCCTGGCGGCGCTGTTCCTCCAGCGCGGGAACGACTTCGCGGTGCAGCGACTCACACGGCACGTCAGCGAGCGCCGGGCCGCGCCACAGGTTCAGGGCCGTGCGCAGCAGCTCCGCCTCCGCGTCCGGATCGTCGGTCTCCGCCGCGCGCTGGACCAGCAGGTCGAACGCGCAGACATCGAGCGCTTCGCGGTCGACCTCCAAGCGGTACCCACCGTCGATGGACTGGATCACCGAATCGGCGCGGTCGACGACAAGTGCCTGGCGCAGCCGTTTGACGTGGCCGCGCACCGTGGTCGCCGACGCCGCGGGCGGACCGTCGCCCCACAGCCGCTCGGTGATCTCCTCAACGGAGACGGTCCTGCCACGCCGCAGCGCCAGCGACGCCAGCAGCACCCGTTGTTTGCCGGTGGGGGTCACCTTCGCGCCATCGCGCGTGGTGACCTCGAAGTTCCCGAGCAGACCGATACGTAGTTGGCTCATCAGCTCCCCCAGAGCGTCCGCTGTGGCGCGAGCCTAGGAAGCCGGCGCGGGGCGTGGTGTCGTGCGGACGCACCTCATCACCGGCCAGGACAACCGGTCAGAACTCGTCGACCGCGATGAGCCCGTCCTGGATGGCGCGCATGACCAGGGCGACCTTCGTGGGCGCCTGCCTGCCCACCGCGGCGTACTTCAGCCGCACGCGGTCCAGGTAGGTGTTGACCGTGCTCACGGCGATGCCCAGCTGGTCGGCGACGAGGTCCTTGGACTCGCTCTGGAACCACTTGACCAGGACCTCTTCCTCTCGCAGCGACAGGTGCGGGCGGTTGCGGCGGGAGTTGGCGGCCATGGCCCCCGCGAGCGCGGGCGGCACGTACGGACGGTGGCGCGCCGCAGCGTGGGTCGCGGCGACGAGGTGCTGCTCGCCCTCGGCCTTCGTCAGGAACGTCAACGCCCCGAGCTCCAGGCAGTTCAGCGCGATCCCCTCGTCCTCGCGCATCGTGTAGACCACGACACCGCGACCGGAGTCGGCCAGCCTGCGCAGTTCGCCGTAGCACTCCGTGCGCTCCGCGGAGAGTTGCAGGTCCAGCACCACCACCTGCGCGGCGTCACCGGGCGCCAGCAACGCCTCCTTGACGGTCGCCCCCGTGGCGAGCACCGTGATCGGCGGGTCCGCCGCCGCGAACCAGGCCGCGACCCCGGCCCGGATCGCCGGGTGGTCGTCGATCACGACCGCGCTCACCGCCTCGGCCACACAGTTTCCAGCCATAACTTTCCCTCCCGTCGTGCCGCGCTGACCAGGGTGTGCCGGGGGCTCGCCCTCGGCGGCAGTTCGCAGACCCGGTCGGTGACGACGCTGAGCCGGACCCCGTCCGCGCGGCGCAGCACGGTCACCCGCGCCGCGCTCGCCGCGCAGGCCAGTGCCGCGGCGATCGGCTCGACGAGCTCGCGGCGCACGACCACGTCCAGCTCACGCGCCTCCCCGCGCACCGCGAGCTGGACCGACACCCCGCGTCGCGCGACGACGTCGATCCCGGCCCCCAGCTCGTGCAGCAGCGGATCGGCGACGGTGTCGCGTTCGGCGAACAGCCGCCGCATCCGCGCGGCCTCGACAGCACACCTCCGCCGCGTGGAGTCCGCCGCCGGGTCAAGCGCGCCGTGCGCGAGCGCCGCCAGCAACGGCACCGTCGTCGCCACCAGCTCGCCGTAACGCCGTTCGTGGTCGCGGTGGGTGTGGGCGGCGGCCTCCTCGCGCGTGCGGACTTCGTCCTCCGCTCGGAGCGCGACCTCCGCGTCGACGGCGATGCGGCGCACCACCGACGCGGTCATCGCGACACCGAGCTGCAATCCGAAGATCGACACCACAGAGGTGCCGAAGTCGGCCGTCCGCACCGCGGAGTACCCGGCCAGGACCACGCCGAGGACGGCCAGCAGCATCGGGGCCGCGAGGAACGCCGCCACCACCGGCAGGCTCAGGTCGAAGAGCAGGAAAAGCCAGTACCAGCCCACCAGGCCGATGAACCAGTTCTCCCCGCGCGGCAAGGACTCCAGCGGTAGCGCGACCGAGGCGACCACGGCGGCGAGGACCACCGCGGCCGCACAACTCCACCGCCCGGTGCCCGTCAGTGGGGTGCCGCGCACCAGGGATCGCGAGCCCACCACACCCACCGTGGCCAGCAGGGCGAAGGCGACGAGCTCCCACGCCAGCGTTTGTGCGCGGGTGTTGTGCACCAACGTCGCGAGCGCGGGAACGAACTGGACGGTCAGCGCGACGACGAGCAGAGAGGCCCGGATCGCCATGAGCAGCCGGGTCTCGACCAGCACTGTGCCCACGTCAGCCACGGGGCCACGTCCACCGCACGGTCGTACCCGAACCCAGGACCGACGTCACCGTCACGACACCCCCACAGGATCGCATTCTGTCCACAATGGACACTGAGATTCCCCTGCCACACAGGGAAATCCGGTCCGTGGCGAAGCCGCAGCCTCGGTCGGACAACTGCACCACGACGCGGCCGGACTCGTCGTGCCCTCCGCGTAGTTCCACCTCGTCCACGCGGGCGTGCAACGCGGCGTTGTTCAGCGCTTCCCGCGCACCGAACAGCAGCCCGAGCGCTGGGCGCGCAGGCAACTCCAGCGCCGCGGGCAGCTCCATCCCCACCCGCACCACAGCGGTGCTCGCGAGATCGCGCAGCAGCGGGACGACGTCGACCCGTCCCTCGGCCACCGCGGGTACAGCGCCGAGCACCTCCAGGTCCCGCCGTGCCCGTTCCGGCAGCCACCCCAGGTCCGCGCCCGGCTTGGCGACCGCGACCATCAACAACGTGGCGCTCGCCGTGTCGTGCAGCACGGCCAGGTAGTCCCGCTCAGCCGCACGCCGGGCCGCAGCCACCGCCGACCGGCGCCGCCGCAGAGCCGTCCGCTGGTTGATCCGGTCCGCGGTGCGCGCGCCACCGACGACGAGCACGAGGGCGATCTTCGCCAGCACCGGCTCCACCACCAGCCGCGCGAGCAGGACGGCCAGGTCGTCGGAAGGACCGGCCAGCACGTTGCCCGCGCCGTAGCCCACCGCGCACGCCACGCAGACCGACCACGCCACTGCCGAACGCCCGGCCCAGTCGTGGTGCGCGGTGATCGCGGTGATCGACGCCACGGCGAACGCCCAGCTCGACGTCCCCTGGGTCGCGCTCACCAGCAGCACCACCGCGACATCGCCGACCGCGCACCAGACCGACGCCGGGCCGGACAACCTGCGCACGGCCCGCCAGGCGCACCAGGCGCCCACCGCGCAGACGAGCACGAGCGGGACCGTTGTCGCCACGCTCAGAACGCCGGACACCATGATGATCGCCGATCTCAGCCACACCGCGCAGACGCTGGAAACCTCAGCCGTCCTGCTCTCACCGACACCGGCACCGACCACGTACGGAGCCTAGGAACGCCCACCCGGGACGGGTCCCGGGCTTGGGCGTCAACTCAGCCACTTCACCGCCGGATCTTGGCGGGAACGACACTTCCCGCGCTGCAATAGGAGCCCGGAGTGTGCGCGGTGTGCACAACCCGGAGTTCCTCGGCCAGGTCACCGGTCACCGCCGGCCGGTAGTCGGTCGGAGCGTTCCAGTGGAACGCCTCGGCATCGGGATGAGCATCGGCATAGGCCGATATTCCGAGCCGCAGTAACCGCAACCGCTTGTCCACCCAGTCCCGGTCCCACGGCCCCTCGGCCAGGATCTGCTCAACAGGCCGGAACTCGTAGTAGATGGTGCGTCGCAGGGCATTACCGACAACGTCCTGGGACCCGTGCACGACCATCACGTCGTGAATCAGAACATCACCCGGTTCGAGTTCGGCTTGCACGACACCGGGAGGATTCCAACCATGACGTTCGCCCACTTGGCACACATCCGCCGGCCCGTGCTGGGAGCCCGGCAGCACCCGCACCTCACCTTCTCCCTTGCGAGCGGAATCCAGGTACACACCGACGTTGTAGATTCGACTCTTCCTCGGGTGCACCGCGTCCTGGTGCCACTCCACTGCCACTCCTTCGCCCTCGTTCTTGAAGACGACGGCCTCGTAGGTCGGAACGAAGTTCGGACCGCTCAGGCTTTCGACGATGCCGAGCATGGCCGGGGAACCGAGGAGTTCCAGCGTGGCGGGCTCTTCCTTGTCGTGCAGATAGTCGACGCGGTACATGACCCTACCGCCGGGACGCTCGGAGTATTTGAAGTCACTCCGCCACGGATCGTCCGGCGCCGCGGCCTCCCCCCGGGCAATCCAACTCGCGGTCGCATCCTGCAATCGCGACAGCAGGGAATCCGGGATGCGCTTGCGCAGAATCAGGTAACCGTAGCCGTCGAAGAAATCAACCTCCTCCTCGGAAAGGTGGTACGGACGCCGCTCGAAAAGGGCAGCGGAATGAAAAGTGGAAGGCCGGACCATTTCTACTCCTCGACGCGCAGATGAAGAGGGGTGTCCAACAACGCCCATCTCGACACCACCTTACGACCACAGGATCGTGATATGCTTCCGCGTGTCTCGTAAAGAATTCCGGGATCCTCCTTTCCAGCCATCAGCGATCGTGGGCAAACAGACTCGGTGCCGCCGAGGGCGGACCCGTCCCATGCCCAGTGCGCATCGCCATGACGACATCGAGCTGAATTTCGCCGAATCCGGCGAGCTGGTGTATCTCTTCGGCGGCGAGGAGGTGGTGATCCTCCCCGGAGTGGTGACCGCGTTCTGGGGCGCGATGCCCCATCAGCTGGTCCACTGCCCGCCGGAGTCCTCCGCGCACTGGCTCACCATTCCCCTGTCCTACTTCGTGCGCTGGGGGCTACCGGAGGAGTTCGTCGAGCAGATCTTCCAGGGACACGTCCTGGCTTCGACCGGGCAGACGGTGCGGCGCGAGGATTCCCTCCGGTTCGCGCAATGGTCCCGGGACCTCGAGTCGGACTCCGAGTACGACCAGGTCACCGCGAACCTGGAAATCCAGGCGCGACTGCGCCGACTGGCCCACGAGACCGCGTCGCAACCCAGCGCCACCGAACCAGACCGCCGCTACCAGGACCTGAACATCCATCGCGCGGCTGCGATGGCGCGGTTCATCGCCGAGCACTACAGCGACCCGCTCCGCGTCGAGGACATCGCGGGCGCGGTCTCACTCCATCCGCATTACGCCATGACCGTATTCCGTCGCGTGGTGGGAACCACGCTGCTCAGCTACCTGACCCAGTGCCGGATCACCGAGGCCCAGCGCCTGCTCATCACCACCGATCTCACGACCAGCGAGATCGGCAACGCGGTCGGATTCCACTCACAGAGCCAGTTCTACGCCTGCTTCCACCGGCTCTGCGGCCAACCTCCCGGCACCTACCGGCGTTCCCACCACAACGCTCAATGCCGGTAACCGGTGCGGGCCATGGGAAGCTGAGTTCGACGGCAACCTTGTCCCGGTCGAACATCATCCGGTCGGCGCCGGGTGTTCTCCCGGCGCCGACCACGAAACGCCGTCGCGACGAGCGGGGGGCTCAGCACAGGTAGCTGCTGTCCACCCATCCGATCTGACGGTTCCAGTGCGAGCGGCCCTTGGTGTAGCCCGACCGCCGCTCGTGCACCGTCAGGTGCGAACCCCGGGGGAGCTTGTCGAACGAGGGCCCCTGGGGCCATTCCCTCATGTGGACGTCGTCCGCCCGGCAGACCGTGACGACCTCGGCGGCCTGGGCCGGGGCCGCGGAAACGATCCCCAGCGTCGCCCCGGCGAGGACCACGGTCAGGGTGTGACGGGCGAGAACCTGGATAGCGCCCATGGTGTTCCTCCTCAGTAGTCCGGTAACCCGCGGCGCTCAGCCCCAGGAGTTGTAGTCACCAATGCACTCCTTACGCATCCAGCCCCACGTGCTGGGACCGATGTCGATCACCGTTGCCCAGCCCTCGTGCACGGTGGCCAGGGTCTGTTCGCCGATCTTGTTGCCGCGACCGAGCACCCGGTGCGGGTTGTTGTGCGTGCCGTGGAAGGCCGGGTTGCGGCCGTAGTAGAAGGTCGCGCTGTCACAGACGACCTTCGCCCGCACCACGCCGCGCGGCAGATCCGCCAGGGCGGTTCCCGCGGTCGCGGGCAACGACACACCCGCCGCCACAACGGCCATGGCGAGGACGCGCAGAGCTCTGGTCATGGGTGCCTCCTGGGCAGTCCAACGTGTCACTAGAGATGACGCTTGCTGTCGGCGAAGATAGCGACCGACATGGTTGACGACAAGACCTGTCATCTCTGAGTACAGTTGGCGGGTGCCTGAACCGCGTCGCCGCCATTACGGCATCGCCGAGATCGCCGACGCACTCGGACTCAACCGGCAGCTGGTCACGGTGTGGCGTCGGCGGCGCAGCTGGAACATGCCCGAACCCGACGACGAGCTGGCCTCGGGGCCGCTGTGGCTCGGCCGGACGATCGAGCCCTGGATCGAGGAGATCCGCGCCCGATACGCCGACGAGACGCAGGAGCCGCTGGACGCCGAGCTCGCCCGCCGCGCGGTCCGCCGGCTCCTGCGGCTGGCCGCGCTCGTACTGGAGGACCGGCCCCGGGAACAACTGCTCGCCCGCGCTCACGCCGAGTTGGCCGACGTGGTCACAGCGGTGCGGGGATGCGCGTCCGGCGCGGAACGCGAGCGGTTGCTGACCGCACTGGAACGGGTCCTCGACGCGGGCACGGCCACCGCGGACGACTGCCTCGCCGCGATCACCGACGTGGTTCCGGTGCTGCTCCGACTTGCCGGAGACGCACATGAGGGGTGACGACAGGGGTGCCGCCGCCCCAGCGGTGTCGCTAGCATCGGCCGCTATGACGGTGCCCCCCGAGGTGCCCGGGTACATCCTCCGCGAGGAGATCGGCCGCGGCGCGACAGCCACGGTTTTCGCCGCAACACAGCGCCATACCGGCCGCGCCGTCGCCATCAAGATCGTCACCGCCGGAGGCGGGCGGGCGAAGCGGTTCCTGCGCCAGGCCACGGTCGTGCAGGCGATCGGGCACCGCTCTCTGGTGCGCATCCACGACTATGGCGAGCACGACGGAGTGCTGTACCTGGTGATGGACCACGTCCGAGGTGAGGACCTGCAACAACGCCTGGACCGGGACGGGCCGCTCGCACCAGCCGACGCCGCCGCGCTGGTCGCGGAGATCGCGTCGGCGGTCCAGGCACTGCACGACGCCGGAGTCGTGCACTGTGACATCAAGCCCGCCAACGTGCTGTGCGCCGGAGACCGGGTCGTCCTCACCGATTTCGGGTTGGCCGAGCCCCCAGTGGACGAGGACGTGGCCACCGGCCTCACCCATGACTCCGAGTGGCTGCACACCGGCGACGCGGCGCCGCCGACCGCCGGGACCGGTGGGGGTACCTACGCCTACATGGCGCCCGAACAGTGGCGCGGCGAGCAGGTCGGGCCGCGCACCGACGTCTACGCCCTTGGTGGGCTGCTCTTCGCCGTCCTCACCGGCCGACCGCCCTTCACCGCGCGCACTCTGCCCGAACTCGTTCACGACGTCATCGTGGACGGCGTCCAAGCCCCCGGGGTCTCCGTCGAGCTGGACTCCGTGGTGGCAAAGGCAATGGCTCGCGAACCCGGGCGGCGATTCGCCTCAGCCGACCACGTCCGTGCGGCCTTGGACGCGGCGGTCTCGGGGCAGCGCGTCCGGCTCCCGCGGCGCCGACGCCGTTGGCTGGGCACGACCGTGGCCGCGGGACTGCTCGCCGTCACCGCTGTAGCCGTAGCGCTTACCTACGTCGACACCGGCGCCGTCATGCGAACGGTTTGCGCACAGGACATGGCACTGCGCCCGGAACCACGCAGCAAGACAACCGTCGCCGCTCTACGGCGGGGCGAACGGATCGAGGTCACCGACTCCGACCACGACCGCCGTTGGGTCTACGTCCACACCCCCGACGGCAGACAGGGCTGGGCGGTGTCGCAGTTCCTCCGCCCCTCGTGCTGACAACCCCAGCGTCGCGACGGTCCTCACAGGACACGAACGCAATGTCCATTGTGGACAAGCGCCACTGCCGCATCCACTCCCTCCGCGATTCCTGCTCGTCGTGGTTGCGGACGCGGAAGTCGAAGAACCGGGAACCGACCGGTCCTTCGTCGCCGTACCGGATTCCCATGCCGGTGATGTAGCCCGCCCGGCGCTCGACGATCTTGACGTAGTCCACCGCGTGCGTCCCGTTGTCGGAGTACTTGGTCGCACGCACCAGCGCCCCGGACGCCTGCACCACGTTCAGCGCGACCGGTTTGCGTTCCTGCTCATAGGTTCGCAGGATCTCCGTCGGCAGACCGGAGCCCGCGACCATGCCGATCTTCCACATGAGGTTGAACGCGTCCGCCAGACCGGTGTTCAGCCCCTGCCCGCCGTTCACCGAGGAGCGGCTGCGGCCGACCACGCCGTACGCGCGGGCCCGGCACTCGCGCTGCAGCGCGGACCTGGTGCCCTCGTAGGCGGAGTTCCACTGGTCCTCGACCAGGAACCGGACGATGCCCCGGTACATGGCCAGGGCGTTGTCGTCAGCCTTGATCTCGGCGCGCAGTTCCTCCCGTGGAATCTCCAACGGGCCCCAGGTCAAGCCGCCTTCAGGTGAGGGTCGAGGTTCGCGGCCCGGTATGCGGGCGGTGCTTGGCCAGCAGCGTGTCAACCGCGTACCTGCCTGGGCCGAGAGCCGCGATGAGCAGGAAGAACCATGCGTAGAGCGCTGCGGTCTCACCACCGTTGTCGATCGGGAGCAGGCCGTAGGACTGGTGCACGACGAAGTAGGCGAAAGCCATCGAGCCCGAGCACAGGATTGCGGCCGGGCGGGTGGCCAGCCCGATCGTGACCAGCAGCCCGCAGACGACCTGGATGACCGCGGCGTACCAGCCGGGCCAGGACCCGAACGCGGAGACGCCGCCCATGCCGGGGTCCCCGGCGGGCACGCCGAACAGGCCCGAGGTGCCGTGGCACACGAAGAGCAGTCCGACAACCCCCCTGGACAGGGACAGGACGACGTCGCCGATCGATTTCGCTGACACTGGCATATCTCCTCGTAGTAGCACGCCTCATGGCGGTGTCGAAGGCCGACGGAATGCAACGACGGCCTTACGACCGCGCTAAGCCTGAATACGCGCTTCGCCGCCACACCACCCGGCTGACTGGAACTCGGAAGATCATGAGACACACCTTCGCCAACGACATCCCCCAAATGACTAACGGCTTCTGCGTTACGAAATCCGCCTGACCATTTTTCTCTCCTGTCGGCCGCGAACAACCTCACTGCGTCGTCAAATAGATATATGCACTGATCACATCTGATAAAGTCGACGCGTGGCGAGCCCCATCAGCATCTCGAAATGCTCTTCTTGTGGCGCCGAACTGGCCGTTGGCCGCAGATCGAAAGCCGGCAGGCCCGCCAGGTACTGCTCGAACGTCTGCCGCCAGCGGGCTTACCGGCGGCGTGGCAAGACCTCGGTGGAAACGCCCGACGAATTGCCCGAACTGCCATCAGCGCTCGATGAGTTCGTGGGACGCGCGGAAGAGCTGACCCAGCTGCGGTCACGGTTGCGATCCGCTCGTTTGCTCACTCTGGTGGGGCCTGGTGGTGCCGGTAAGACCAGATTGGCCCTGGAACTCGCCCGTCAGATCCGAGGCGATCGCGTCGGTCTGGCGGAACTGGACTCGCTGAGCGACGGCGACCTGCTGCCCCATGTCGTCGCTGTCGCACTCGGTATCGGCGAGCGCAACGGCACGTCAATGCACGAGACGTTGTGCCAGGCATTGGGCAGGCACCGGACCCTGCTCGTGCTGGACAACTGCGAACACCTGGTGCACGCCTGCGCCCGGCTCGCCGACGTGCTGTTACGCCGCTGCCCTGGTCTGCGGATCCTGGCCACCAGCCGGGAGTCGTTGCGCGTCCCCGGGGAGTCCTTGTTCCGGGTCGGCGAACTGTCACTGCCGAAAAGCGACGACATCCCCGCGCTGTTGCGCTCGGACGCCGTCCAGTTGTTCACGCGCCGGGCTCAGGCATGCGACCTCGGATTCGAACTCACCGCCGACAACGCCCGGGCGGTGGCTGAGATCTGCCGACAGGCAGACGGCCTGCCCCTGGCCATCGAGCTGGTGGCACGCCGCGTCGGTTCTCTCCCACTCGACCACATCCTCGCCGGGATGGATGACCAGTTCACCATGCTCACCGAAGGCTGCCGAACCGCGCCGGAACGCCACCACGAGCTGCGGTCGACCATCGGGTGGAGCTACCACCTGCTCGATCCCGCGGAGCAGGCGGTGTTGCGCAGGCTGGCGGTGCTGCCGGGGGGTTTCAGCCTCGATGGCGCGTCCGCGGTGTGCGCCGACTCCGACCTCGGACAGGACGCGGTACCGAGGTTGGTACACGTCCTGGAAGCGAAATCCCTGGTCGTCGCCGACAGCGGCGCCGGGCCACCGGCACGCTTCCGGCTGTTGAACGCGATTCGCACCTACGGGCTGGAACGGCTTGAGGCGGCAGGCGAACTCACGGAGGCGAAAGAACGGGCAGCCGATTGGCTGGCCGGGCAGATCCCGCGGCCCGCGGGACCGCAGTTCCATGGCGAGCAACTCACCGACAAGCTCCAGCACGAACTGGACAACCTCGCCGCCGCCGTCGACCACACCGCCGTCCGGCCGGATGACCGGCATCTCTTGCTCGCCATGGCGCTGGCCTGCCTGTGGCTTCAACGAGACCACTGGACCACGGGCAGACAGGTGCTGGCGAACGCACTGGAGCGGGTCGCGGACTCCTCCTACCACGTCAACGCGATCGCGCTGGCCGCGCGCATGGCCACCCTCCAAGTTGACCACAGCGAGGGGCTGCGACTGGCCGAGCGGGCCATGACCCTGGCTCGGGCACGCGCCGACGTGGGCGAACTGGCCGACGCGACGGATACCTGGGCACTGGCGCTGACCGGACGCCAGGACTTCGCCGGCGCGGTCGCCTCGTATCGGGATTGCCTTGAGCTCGTCCGGTCGCTCAACCGGCCACAAGACATCGCGTTCTGCCAGAAAAGCCTCGCCTGGACGCTGTTCAGGGCGGGTGAGCTGACCGAGGCCGGAGAGTTGATGGACGCGTGCCTTCCTGGAATCCGGGCATTCTGCTCTGATCCTTATCTGGCATCCGCACTGCACACAGTGGGCTTGCTGCGCCTGACAGCCGGTGATCTCGTCGCGGCGGAGGCGGCGTTCGTGGAGGAGCTGTGCTTGACGCCGAAGGACAGCCGCGGCGTCGCGTTCGCACTGGAAGGGCTCGCGATCGTGGCCGGCCGACGTGGTGAATTACATCGTTGCCTGTGTTTCGTCACGGTAGCCGCCGAGCTCCGGCGTCAAATCAACATTCCACTCGATGCCGAATGGCTGCACCGGGTCGAGGAGACGGCGAGCAAGGCACGGAACGGGCTGGGCCCCGCCGGAACTGACGCGGCGCTGGCCGCCAGCCGACACCTTCAGGGAGAACGTCTGCTGTCCTGCGTTCGGCGGGAGCCCTCCCGTCAAAGCCAGAAGGACCCCCTGCTGACCGAGCGGGAACTGGAGGTAGTGACCCTGGTGGCCGAGGGCCTGACCAACCGGGAGATCGCCGCGAGGCTGAGGCTTTCCCCCAGCACGGTAGCCACACACTTGAACCACGTCCGGGACAAGGTGGGAAAGCGTTCGCGAATCCAGATCGCACTCTGGGCCAAGACCCACTACGAAGATTTTCGTAACGCTGACAATGGTTGATCGCTCAGTCGATGTTTCTGGGGGGCGGTCCGGGACAGGCTGTGGCATCCCATGATCGCCACAGTGGATCGACAGGAGTTCCCGTGCCCGAACCCCAAGACCGGCGCACCTTCACCAAGCCCTCGCGGACGCCGGTCACCTCGCGCAGAAGCTTGTTGCTCGCAGCGGGTGCACTGCCCGCCGCCACGCTGCTGCCCCAGGCCTGCGCTTCGCCGTCAGCGGCGATGGCTCCGCAGAACCCATCCCCCTACGTCGCGGTTCCGGACCGGGCACGGCCGCCGAAGCTCCCGCCGTCCGGGTACCTGGTCGATGACCTCGGTGGCGGCCTGTACGGATTCCGCAACGGAGGCATGCAGAGCATGTTTCTCGTGACCCGGACCGGTGTCGTGGTGATCGATGCGGGGCGGCGCTCGGCCGAGCACGTCATGGCGGCCATCCGAGGAGTCACCGACCGGCCGGTCACCCACTTCATCTACAGCCACTCGCACAACGATCACGTGGGTGGCGCGAGCTTCTTCGGCGACAAGGTTCGCTATGTGGCACACGAGCTGACCGCCGAGAAGCTGAAAAAGGCGAAGGATCCAGGCAGGCCGGTACCTGACATAACCTTCTCCGGAAGTCGGCACGTACTCAACGTCGGCGGAAAGCGGCTCATTCTGGAATATCACGGAAACATCCACCAAGAGGGCAACATCTTCATTTTTGCTCCTGAGCAAAAGACACTGATGCTGGTCGACGTCATCGCACCGCGATGGGCACCGTACTTCGAACTTGGGCTCGCTCACTACGTCCCCCTGTACTTTGACGTGGTAAACAAGATCATTCCAGGTTACGACTTCGAGACCTTTACCGGCGGCCATGGGGGCTGGTACGGCACCCGCGCGGACATCGAAGAGTACGGGCGATACCTGTCCGACCTGGAGTCCGCCACCAGGGAAGCCACCCGCGAGGTCAGGGAAGATCCGAATGTGGGGGAGGGCATTGACCCGGAGAACATCTGGGCTCAATCCCAGGTGTACTACAATGAAATCGCCGATCGAGCCGCCAAACGCATGCCCACCAGTTGGCTGACCCGCCTCGGCGGGGCCGATGTCTTTCTCCGGGAAAACACCCACGCCATGGCCTACAGCGTGGGGCTGGACAATCTCCGGTGATGGCCGTGCCGCGCCCACGGTGGAGCTGGCTGGCAGGGGAACGAGTGGTCAGCCGAGGCTGAGCACGCAGGTGGTCCCAGCGGGCGGGAGCACCCTGTCGGATTGGTGACCTTGCCGGTCTGGTGCTCAGTGTTCTCCTGGCCGTTGCCTGGTGGTGGTTGGACGACGCGCGCGTCCCGGGTGCGGCTCCAGGTCGACGCGGCTCCCGCGAGCCAGACCTACCGGGGCGAGTCAGGGCACAAGATCGTGCTGGTCCGGATCGACAACCACCTGGGCGATGTCCAGGGATACGCGGTGCGGCTGGGCCGGGGCGTGGACAGCGACGCCCCGCACGGCCGCCGACGGTTGTGCTGGCCCCATCTCTTGGTTTCGGGATCTGCGTAGTGATCCAAGATCCTCATCTCGGCGAGGCTCGCGCCGGAGGCCGCGGAAATTTCCCGGCAGATTCTTCTCCGCGATGTCGATCTGGGCGGTCGCGGTTCGACGACAGGGTGACGGACCACGATCGAGACCCCGGGAGACGACGATGAGGGCAGGACGCCGCGAGTGGTGGGGGCTGGCCGTGCTGGCGCTACCGACGCTGCTGTTGTCGCTGGACATGAGCGTGCTGCACCTGGCAGTTCCGCACCTGGCCGCCGACCTGCGGCCGAGCAGCACCCAACTGCTGTGGATCATCGACATCTACGGCTTCATGATCGCTGGTTTCCTGGTCACGATGGGCACCCTGGGCGACCGGTTCGGCAGGCGGAGACTGCTGATGGTCGGTGGCGCCGCCTTCGGGGTGGCGTCGGTCGTGGCGGCGTTCACCACCAGTCCGGAGATGTTGATCGCGGCGCGGGCCGTGCTCGGGGTCGCCGGAGCGACGCTGATGCCGTCCACATTGGCGCTGATCAGCAACATGTTCCAGGACCCCCAGCAGCGCGGCGTCGCGATCGCGGTGTGGATGAGCTGCTTCATGGGCGGCATGGTGATCGGGCCCGTGGTCGGCGGGGTGCTGCTGGAGCACTTCCGGTGGGGCTCGGTGTTCCTGATGGCCGTGCCGGTCATGGTCCTGCTGCTGGCCACCGCGCCGAAACTGCTGCCGGAGTACCGCGACACCGCCGCCGGGCGGCTCGACCTGGCGAGCGTGGCACTGTCGCTGGGCGCGATCCTGCCGATCGTCTACGCCCTCAAGGAGACCGCCAAGGACGGCGTGTCCTTGGTGAAGGTGGTCGTGCTCGCCGTGGGCGTGGCGGTCGGGGCGGTGTTCGTCCGCCGTCAGCGCGGTCTGGCCGAGCCGATGCTGGACCTGCGGTTGTTCCGGGTGCGGGCGTTCAGCGCGGCGGTGAGCATCACGCTGGTCGGCGCGCTCACGATGGGCGGTGTCTTCCTGCTGGTCAGCCAGTACCTGCAGATGGTCGCCGGGCTGACCGCGGTCGAAGCCGGGCTCTGGCTGGTCCCGCAGGCCGGCGCCGTGGTGGTCGGATCGCTGATCGCGCCGCGGCTGGCGCGGCGCTTCCGGCCGGAGTTCGTCCTCGGGTTCGGAATGCTGGTCGCGGCGGGCGGAATCCTGCTGTTCACCCAGGCCACCGCTACGGGCGGAGTGGCGTTCGTCGTGGCGGGCATGTCGATCGCCAGCTTCGGGATGGGGCCGCAGGGCGTGCTGTGCACCGAGATGGTGGTGAGCTCGGTGCCGCCCCAGAGGGCCGGAGCTGCTTCGGCGCTGTCGGAGACCAGCGCCGAATTCGGCATCGCCATGGGGATCGCGGTGTTCGGCAGCGTCGGCACGGCCGTCTACCGCGACCAGGTCGCCGTGCCCGCACACGTTCCCGCCGAGGCCACCGCGCTGGCCACCGACAGCATGGCCGGTGCCCTCCAGGCGGCGGGCACCCTTCCCGGCTCGCTGGCCGACGACGTGCTCGCCACCGCACGGGACGCGTTCTCGTCCGGACTGCACACCGTCGCCGCCACCGGTGCCGCGATCATCGTGGTGTTCGCGGTGGTCGGCATGATCGCGCTGCGCAGGACCCGGCCGGTGACCGCCGAGAAACCGGTTGCTGTCCTGGAAAACCACTGATCGTCAACTACGCCGTGTCCCGCAAGCCCCCGCCCGCACTCCGCCCACCAAGTAAACTCCGTCCCATGCCCCACACCCGCCCGCTCACCCCATCCCCCGCGGGCGCCGTCTAGAGAACCCCGTTTCGTACTCATAACGGGAAAAAGAGCGCTCCAAAGACCCGTTTTGAGTACGAAACGGGAATTTGGGCTGTGCTGGGGATGGTTCAGGGAGGGCGGTCACGATCGGTGGGGAGCGCTTGCAGGACGCTGCCGAAGTGCCGCGGGCTGACGCATCAGCGTCACCGGCGCAGCGGTCGTGATCGTTCGGACGCTCCGGGTGACCACGACCGCGCGAAACTCCTCGGTGCGGAGGCGGCCTCGGTGGAGGGCGCCCCTGATCAACCTGGATCACATGTCGCGGTCACGCACTGTCGTCCTCCTTCCGTGGGCATTCCCGATTCCGATCAACGTTAGATTTCGTCCGGAGGAGACGGTAATCCGCGCGGGAGCTAGTGTCTACCACCGTTAGAAAACTTGGAGGTGGGCATGCCGCGGGGCGGGGCAGGACGTATCAAGGGCAGCCAGGGCGAACGGGCGCGGGCGCGGAAGGAACTGCGTGCGGCGCTGCTGGCCGCGGCGCGGGAGCTGGCGGAGGAGTCGCAGGGCTTCGAAGCGGTGACGATCCGCAAGGTGGCCGACCGGGTCGGCTACGCGGCCCCCGTGGTCTACGAGTACTTCGCCAACAAGCGCGACTTGCTCCACGCCGTGGTGACCAACGGTTTCGCCGACCTCGCCGACCGACTGGACGCGGCAGAGCCCACCGTTGAGGCCGCCGCCGCTGTCGTGTGGGACTTCGCCGTCGAGGAACCGTATCGGTACCACTTGATGCACAGCCTCGCCGACGTGCCCTTCGGCACCTCCGGCACCCCCGCCTCCGCCGTTCGGTGTTTCGAACTGCTCAAGGCCGCCGTCACCGCGGCCGCGCCCGACCATTTCGCGTCCACTGTGGACGATGACGCGGCGACGGACCTGTTCTGGGCACAGGCTCACGGCTTGATCACACTTGCCTTCAACGGTCGCGTCAAGGGCGGACGCGAGCGCGCGAGAGCGCTGCTCGACTGTGTCGCCACGGCGTTGAGGACACCGAGCCAGGCCGATTCGCTCTCACGCGGTCATGAGTGAGCGAAGGGCGTCCTCGGGCAGGGCCGGGAGGTGGGTGTGGGGGAAGAAGTGGGCTCCGGGGAACTTGCGGGGGGTGCAGGTCCGGGACGTGTAGTGCCGCCACTCGGCCATCACCGGTTCCGGGGTCATCGGGTCGTCCTCGCCGAACCAGGCTCGGATGTCCAGCGGGAGACGGGCGATCGTCGGCTGGTAGGCGGCGATCAGCCGGAGGTCGCCTCGGACGATCGGGACGAACAGCTCGCGCATCGGGGAGTTGCGCAACGTCGGCGGGATCGTGCCGTTCGCCGCGAGGGCGTCGAGCAGCTCGTCGTCGGGCAGCTCCGCCAGGGTGGCCTGGTCGACCGGCGAGAGCAGGTGGGGTGGGCGGGTCGCCGCGACGACGAGGAACTCCGGTGGCGGTTTTCCTTGGGAGACAAGGGTCAGCGCCAGTTCGTAGGCGATGAGGCCGCCCATGCTGTGGCCGAGGATCGCGTAGCGGGGCGGCGGGTCCAGGGTGGCGAGGTCGGCGGCGACCTGGTGCACCGTGGGCTGGCGGGGCTCGCGGGTGCGGCGGCCCCGGCCCGCCAGTTCCAGGGGGCGGACGCGGATCTCCGGCGGGAAAGTCCGTTGCCACGCCAGGAAGGTCCGCGCCGAGCCGCCCGCGTGGGGGACGCAGAACAGGTCGAGGGTCACTTGTGGAACTCCCCCGCGGGCAACGGGTGGACGCGGACCACTCCCGGGCGTTCGCCGCGGGTGAGCAGGGACCGCAGCTGCCGCCGGATGTCGGCCTCGCTCGGGCAGTTCCCGTCGTCGACGTAGACGTCCAGCTCCAGCCGCGCCGAGTCCGCATCGTCGTCGTCGAGGACCCTGGCCGCCGCGCGCACCACGTGCGGCAGGGACTCGGCGGCCCGGCGGACCGCCGCCATCGACACCTTCTCCCCCTGCACCACGGTGAAATCCGTTGAGCGGCCACGGATCACGAGGTAGCCGTCGGGGTCGACGAAGCCGATGTCGCCGGTGGCGACCAGGCCCGGCTCGATGAGCTGGCCGCGCTTGGACGGGGCCGGTTCGCCGACCCGCTCGCGGTACACGGTGTCCGAGCGCACCAGCAGCTCGTTGTCGCGCACGGTGACCTCGACACCGTCCAGCGGCAGCCCCACGGAGCCGTGCCGGTGCGGCGGTTCGAGGTGCGCGGCCAGGGTGGACACTCGCGGACCGGCCTCGGTGAGGCCGTAGGTCAGGTACACGCCGAGGTCCGGGTTGAGCTTGAGCAGCCGGGCGACGTGGTCGGCGTCCAGGGCCTGGCCGCCCACCGTCAGGGAACGCAGCGGGGACGGCAGCTCCTCACCGGCGGTGACCAGGGACTTCGCCAGGATCGGGGTCAGCGAGGAGACCGTCACCCGCCGGCTCCGCACGGTGGACAGGTAGTTGGCGGTGGAGAACGGCGGTCCCGCGAGGACCAGGCTGGAGCCCGCGACCAGGCTGCCGAGGACCTGGGCGACCAGGGCGAAGGAGTAGTAGGCGGGCAGGCTGACCAGCACGGTGTCCGAGGCGTTCTGGCCGATCGAGGCGATGTGGCGGCGGGCGTTGCGCAGCAGCGCGTCCATGCCGTGCAGGCAGCCGGTCGCCAGGCCCGAGGTGCCCGAGCTCATCAGGATCACGTTGCCGGGACCGTGTGCGGTGTGCGGGCCGGGGAAGATCGCGAGGTCCACGCCGCCGAGCCGCCGCACGTCGGCCTCGCCGTGGTCGCCGGGCCGGATCGCCGCCCGGACCAGCGCGAAGGCGCCCAGGTGCCGGGCGATCTCGCGGACCCGGGACCGCGGCGTGGACGGCGACAGCAGGACCGGGGTGTGCCCGGCGAGGTGGACCGCGAAGAACAGGCGCAGCAACCGGGTCCCGTTGGGCAGCGCGATCACCACGACCGAGCCCGGCCGGGCGGGCAGCGCCGCGAAGTGCGCCACCAGCTCAACGAGCGAGTCCTGACCGCCGTCCGGTCCGGGCTGTGCCTCCTCGACGCCGTCGAGGAACCCGGCGATCTGGTCGAGGTCGGTCATCGGTCGGTGCTCCTCGGCGTCGGTGTGGTCCTCCCGCGCACCACGCACTCCGCGCGGTGGCCGCCGTCCTCGGTCAGCTCGTGGGTGACGACGACGACCTGCTCGACGCACGGCCGCGCGCCGCTGAGCCAGTCGGCGAGCAACGCCTCGATCACCGTGCGGGCGCTCTCCTTCGGCATCGGCAGCACGGCGGTCGGCCCCTGGAAGCCGAAGACGGAGCAGATCAGGCCGACGGGAGAACCCGGTCCTGCCGCGGCGAAGCGCATCGGTGACACCCGGCCGTTGGCCGCGCTGTCGGCGATCTGGCGGAGGGTGTCCCGGGTGGCGAACTCGCTGACCGCGATCACGCCGACCCGCGACGGGCTGGTGGTCTCGCAGTCGGCGAGCGCGGTGTGCACCACGTCGGCGAGCAGCCAGGCGACGGGATCGGCGTACACACCGGGAATCCGGCGCGGCGCCGTGGTGGGGTCGTCGACCTCGGTGGTGGCCCTGGCCAGGATCATCGGGCACGCTCCAGGACCAGGCACGTGTTGAAACCGCCGAAGCCCAGCGTCACGCTGATCCCCACCGAACCGGCTACCGGGAGCACGTCCCCGTGCGGCAGGAGGGGTGGGGTTTGCTTGTGGTGCAAGGAAAGCATCAGGGCGATGGCCTCGATCGCTCCGGTGGCGCCGAGGGTGTGCCCGAAGGCGGGCTTGGTCGCCGACACCACGGTCCGGTCACCGAAAAGCTTGGTGTAGCAGGCGGTTTCGGTCTCATCGTTGGCCGAGGTCCCGGTGCCGTGCGCGTTGATCACCGCCACTTCGCCCGCGTCGATCCCGGCCTTGCTCAGCGCCCGCTCGACCGCGAGCACCGCCGCCCCGCCCGAGAGGTCCGGCGCGGTGGGGCCGGTCGCGTCGTTGGAGGAGCCCCAGCCGCGCAGCTCGCCCCAGATCCGCGCGCCCCTGGCCTCGGCCGCGTCCCGGGTCTCCAGCACCAGGAACCCTGCTCCCTCACCGAGCACCGTGCCGTCCCGGTCGTCGGCGAACGGCCGGATTCCCGTCGCGGACGCCGTTCCGAGCGCCGCATGACCCAGGTGCTTGGCCTCGCTCAGCAGGTCGATACCACCGGCGAGACAGCGCCGCGCGGCACCCGAGCTGATCATCGCGGCGGCGACCAGCAGCGCGTCCGAGCCCGACGAGCACGCCGTGCTCACCGTGACCGGGCTCTCGCGCACACCGAGCCGGTCGCCGACCGCGCGGGACCAGGCGTGCGGTGACTCGTCGCAACCGTCGTCCAGGTGCGGGCCGAGACTGCTGCCGAGCACCAGCAGGTCCACGCTCTCCGCGCCACATCCCGCGTCCGCCAAGGCGAGCGAGGCCGTCGACGCGGCCAGTGAGACCTGCCGTTCGGTCGCGGGGCCACCCGTGCCGGGCAGGGTGGCCGCCCAGCGCGCGCGACCCCTGGTATCCGGGGCCAGCGCGCGGATTCCGCTGTCCCCGTTCACCAGGCGCCGCCACACCCCGTCGATGTCATCGCCGAGCGCGGTGGTCCACCCCATGCCCGTCACGCAGGCGGCCCGGTCGGTGTCCATCAGTGCCGCACCGGACATCGCGGCTCGCCAGTACCGCCGGTGCCGTCTGAGCCGTCCGCGCCCTCGTGGCGGGTGCCCAGCGTCCAGTAGGTCTCCTCGGCCGCCCGCCACAGCTCGGGGAACAGCGTGAAGTTGGCCCGCGCCTCCATTGTGGACAGTGAACGGCCGCCGAGGCTCTGCGGCAGCTCGCCCCGGCCCTCCTCGTGGCGCAGCCCCGGTTGGCCGCCGAGCTGCGACCACACCATGATCAGGTGGCTCTGCTTCCACTCCAGCACGTTGCTGTCGAAGCGCAGCAACGACTCCCGCAGCAGCGCCAGCGCCTGGATGCCGCCCTTGTCGTCCACGCCGGTCTCGTCGTTCTGCGCCGCGATCAGCTCGGGCAGGGTGAGCCCCGCCCTGGTGACCGCGTCCTCGAAGCTCTTCCACACCGGCCGGGCGACGCGGCGCAGGTTGCGGTAGCCCGGCGAGTCCAGGCCGGTGGCGTTCTCCGGCAGGGCGTTGCGCATCATCAGCAGGCTGTGCTGCGGCAGGTTGGCGCCCAGCAGCCGCACCGACTGGACGGTGATCTCGCTGAGCCCGATCACCCGGCCCAGCAGCCGTTGCGCCTGCTGCAGGCGGTCGGCGTCCATGTGCTCGACCACCCGGCGCAGCTCGAAGTGCACCTGCGCCCACGCGTACTCGCTGATCAGGTGGGTGACCTGGAAGAAGTGCAGGTCGGGGTGGCCGGTCTCGGACTCCGGCAGCAGCGCGCCGAGCGCGTCGGTGAGGCGCAGGACGGACTCGTAGTTGCTGCCCCGGTCGTACTCGTAGGCCAGCGAGGAGTTGGTCTCCCGCGGGTTCAGGGTTCGCTTCACCTAGTCCCCCTGGACCACGTACTCGACCACCCAGTGCCCGGGCAGCTCGAAACCGATGGTGCCGGTCAGCTTCAGCCCCACCTCGGCACCGAGCTCGCGCAGGTCCTCGACGCTGCGTTCCCGGGCGCCCAGCAGCACCAGCATCAGCAGGTCGGCGTAGCTGGCCATCACCGGGTCCTTGCCGCTGTCGAGCAGCCGCTCCACCACGACCACCTTGCCGCCGGGACCGGCCGCCTCCACGCAGCGCCGCAGGATCTTCAGCGCGTCCTTGTCGCCCCAGTTGTGCAGCGTGTTCGCGATCAGGTAGACGTCGGCGCCCGCGGGCATCGGGTCGAAGAAGCTGCCCGCGACCAGCTCGCACCGGTCGATCACCGGGGCCAGCGTGTCCTTGGCCTGCTCGACCGCGCTTTCCAGCTCCAGCAACGTCCCCTTCAGGTGGGGGTGGGTCGACAACAGCGTCGCCAGCAGCGCCCCGGTGCCGCCGCCCACGTCCACGACGTGCTTGACCGAGCCCCAGTCGTAGATCCGCGCCAGCTCGGGCACCAGCCGCGCGGCGATCCTGGCGATACCGGAGTTGAAGGAACGGTCCAGGTCGGGGTGGGCGGCGAGGTCGTCCCAGAACGGGCGGCCCCACGCCTTCTCGTAGACCGGCTCACCGGTGCGCACGGCGTCCCGCAGCAGCGCGATCGCGGGCTCGAAGCGCGCCTCCATCGGCCTGCTCGGCTCGTCGAGGTTCAGCCACCGCCGCAGTCCCGAGGGGTGCTCGCTGTGCAGCACGCGGCCGACCTCGGTCACCTCGTAGGTCTTGTCCGGGGTCTCGGTGAACAACCCGAGCAGGCTCATGTAGTGCAGCACGCGACCGAGGGACTGGCGGTCGTTGCCGGTCTGCTCCGCCAACGCGTCCACGGTGGTGTGCCCGGCGTCGATCAGGTCGGGCAGCTTCAGGGTCGCGGCCAGTCGCAGCGCGGTCGGGGTGAACCCCGACGCCAGCGCCATGATGGTGTTCAACGGGTCCTGACGGAACACGTGTTGCTCCTTGGATGAGTGCAGGAGGTCTAGAGGGCTAGCTCGTCCAGCGCCTTCAGCAGGTGCAGCAGGTCGTCCTGGCTGCCGAGGGAAACCCTGATGTAGCCGGGAAAACCGAACAGCCCGGCGTCGCGCACGAGGATGCCGTGCTCGGCGGCGAGCCGGTTCTGCGCTGCCGAGGTGTCGACGACCGCGACCGCCATGAAGTTGGTGGTGGAGGGGAGGAAACCGCGTCCCCGCTGCGTCAGCTCGTCGCCGAACCAGGCCCGCTGTGCGGCGTTGGCCTCGCGCACCCCGCGCACGAACTCCTGGTCGGCGAGTGCGGCGAGCGCGGCTGCCTGTGCGAGCCGGTTCGCGCTGAAAGGCAAGGTGCGCAAGGTTTCCGTGAGTTCCGCGATGAGTTCCCGCGCGCCGACCGCGTAGCCGACGCGCAGTGCGGCCAGCCCGTACGCCTTGGAGAAGGTGCGCAGCGCGATGATCGGCGCGCCGGATGACAGGTAGTCCCGCACCTGTGGGGTGTCCGGGTCGGCGAAGTCCATGTACGCCTCGTCGAACACCAGGGGCACCCCGGTGCGGTCCGCCTGGGCCACCAGGAGGTCCATGTCCTTTTTGGACAGTGCGGAACCGCTGGGGTTGTGCGGGTTGCAGACGTAGCCGATCCCGTGCTCCGGTAGCTGCTCGGCGAACTCGGCCACGTCCAGCGCCACGGCGGTGCAGCCCCGGCCGATGCGGTCGAGGCAGGACCGGTACCCGGGGAACGTGCCCGTGGTGACCAGTCCGGGCCGGGACCTCTCGCCCAGGGTGAGCGCGGCGGCCAGCACGAGCTCGTCGCTGCCGTTGGCGACGGCGACGCGGTCCCGCTGCACACCCCAGTGTTCGGCGAGCGCGCCGACGAGCGCCCCCCGCTCCGGGTCGGGGTAGATGTTGACCCTGCGGAGTTCGCGTTCGGCGGCTCTCACCGCAGATGTGCTTGCCCCGTAAGGGCTTTCGCTCAGGTGCAGCCGGACGAGGTCGTCCGCGTCCGGCACGCTGGTGTTGTACGTCACAGCTTGTCCCCGATGAGCACGCCGAAGCAGTAGCTGCCGCGTTCGGCCTCCAGCGTCAGGAAGCAGTGCTCGCTGCCCGCGGGAATCCGCATCACCGCGGGCGAGACCAGCTCGTGCCGCCGCCCGTCCAGCATCACCTCGATGCGCGCCGCCCCCGGCGTCGGCGAGACCAGGAAGTAGATCTCGTCGACCTCGTGGGTGTGCGGCGCGGCGACCGGCTTGCCGACCAGCTCGCTGAGTTCGCCCCCGGCGAGCTGGACGGGGAGACCGCCGAACATCTCCGACGTCAGGTAGAACGGCGCGGGCTGGTGGTGCCCGGCGACCGCGAGCGGGATCGGCAGGTCCGTGTGGATCTCCGGGTGGATCTCCGGCGCGCTCATCACGCCTCCAGCACGAAGAGGTAGGTGTGCGGTGCACCAAAGGGCACTGTGCGCCGGATCGTCAGCCCGGCGTCGAGGAACAGCTGCTCGTAACCCTGCCGGGTGTGCAGCGGGACACCCATGAGCGCGTGCGCCAGCTCGAAGCCGCTGGAGAACATCGGCAGCGTGCGTTCACCCGCCTCCCTCGGCCGGATGGTGGTGTCGGCCAACAGGAAGGTCCGCGCGTTCGGGAACGCCTCGCGCAGGTCCGGGATGACCCTGGAGCGCGTGGCCGGGTCGGCGAGCAGGTCGTGCAGGAACATGAAGCTCATCACGGCGTCGACCTCGGCCGCGCCCTCTGGCTTCAGCTCGCCCGCGATGACCTGGCGGACGTCGGCGCACACCGGCTCGACCCGGTCCCGCAGGCCGTAGCCCGCGACCGTGCGCTCGGCCAGCTCGGTGGCCGAGGAGCTGATGTCCAGACCGATCCCGCGTGCCCCTGGCCGGTCCTTGACCAGGCGGGACAGCCGCTCGCAGGTGCCGCTGCCGAGGTCGGCGAGCACCGTGAAGTCGACCTGCGCGATCTCGGCGTCCAGGATGTGCCGCATCAGCGCGGTGTCGGCCTGCGCGGAGCCCAGCGCCACCATCGCCTCATCGCGCAGCACGTCCGTGCCGAAAGCGCGCTTGCCGGTGGCGATCGGCGCGGCGGCCGCGAAGACGTCGTGGTACCCACCGACGGCCCAGGTGAAGAAGCCGAGCTGGCGGCGCACCTCGTCGCCGTGCTCGGTCGGCAGCACCCGGTCGGCGGCCACGGTGACGTGCCCGAAGGACTCCGCCGCGGCGACCAGCGCCCGGAACACCGGCTCGTCGATCCCGTCCTGGGCGCAGAACTCCTGCACGTCGAGGCTCCCGGCCTCCGCGAAGCGGGCGAAGACGCCCAGCCGCTCGAAGGCGAAGACGACGTTCGTGCAGACGAACCCGTTGAACGCGGTGTCCGCGGTGACCGGTGTCACCGCCGTTCCCGACCATTCCGGCATAACCTCGATACCGGCGTCGTCGGGGTTCACTCCATAATAAGCGCTCACCGAAGTCACAGCGCACATCCTCCTAGTTCAACTGCGCCCGGGGCGCGGGCCGGACACCGAACCCGATGCCGCGATCCTGTTTTGCACCAAAACGGCCAGCCCCTGAATGGTCGGGTGGTCGAATACCTCCCGAACGGGCAGCAGTGCGCCGACTCGGCGACGGAGCTTGATGAGCATCGATGTAGCTTTCACGGAATGTCCACCAACTTCGAAAAAGTTGGTCCCGTTATCGAAGTCGGCATGCCCGAGAACCTCGGACCAGACCTCGCGCAAGTGCCCCATCACTTCTTCTAAGTCGAACTCCTGCGAATTCCCGCCTGCCTCGGCGGGCACGACGTGCGCGTCGACCTCCGCGCCCCAGCTCACAGCGCCTCCCCCAGAATAACGTCCTGACCAGCAAAAACAGGAAGAAGGCCGCTCCTGGAGGAGCGTAGCGCCATCCAGGGCGGGCGACCGGTCTTTCCCGTGAAAACTCGGCCATACGGACCAGTCACCCGGCCCCCATGGGTAAACCAAGAGTAAAAAATCCAGTCACTTCGGCACGCACGGCCACGAGGTCCAGTCCAGGACAGCCGGAAGCGTTCAGGCGCCGGTGACAACGACTCCACTCAAGTTACAAGGACTTTCTTGCGACAGCCCCCCGTATCGAAAGTCCTGTTGCGGGTTGACGCCGCCGACGACGTTTGCGTAGCTTCCGAAGCAGGCGACAATGCGCTTGGAGAAGCCGCTGCTCGCATCACGACTGGGGAGTGCTCCGCCCATCACGAGGACCGTGGCGGCGGGGAATCATGCGAGGAAAACGCCTTGAGACATGCCATTTTGGGGGCCGGTGGAGTCGGCCTCGCGGTCGGCGCCGCGCTGGCGGAGCACGGCCACGAGGTCGTGCTGGTGCTGCGCGAGCCCGCGCGGGCCGACCATCCGGGCTCCATCACAGTCCACAGTGGACTCCACGGCGCGCTTGAGCTGCCGGTGTCCACGGCGTCGCCGCTGCGCGAGGACGTCGACGTGCTGTGGGTGACGGTGAAGGCACCCGCACTGGAATCCGCGCTGGGCAACGTGATTCCCGATGTGTCGGTGGGCTCGGTGGTCTCCCTGCTCAACGGGTTGGACCACCTGTCTCCGTTGCGCGGCCGGTTCGGTGACCGGGTGGTCGCCGGTTCGATCCGTATCGAGGCCGAACGCACCGCCCCCGGTTCGGTGACGTGGCACGCGATGAGCGCCGCGGTGGAGCTCGCCGGGGACGATGACGCGCGGCTCGTGCCGGTGATCGAGGCACTGCGCGGCACGCGGATCGACTGCGTCGTCGGTACCGACCCGCTGAACGTGTTGTGGCGCAAGCTCGCCATGCTGCTGCCGCTCGCGCTGGCGACCACCGCGGCGGACGGTCCGCTCGGCGTGGTGCGCCGCACACCGGCGGTGCGCGAGCTGATGTGTTCCGCCGCCCACGAACTGTGCGCAGTCGCTGCGACACAAGCGGTTTCGCTCTCCGCTGAGGAGAACATCCGCACCCTGGAGGGACTTCCCGGCAGGACCGACACGTCGCTGCACCGCGACGTGGTCGCCGGAGCCCAGCAGACGGAGCTGGCCGCGCTCACCGATCCGGTGCTGCGCCTGGCCACCGCGCACGGGGTGCCCACACCGTCGATCACCACCCTCGTCAAGCAGATCCGGAGGCAACGATGACCGTCAGTTCCGCGCGATGCCTGGAAGACCAGCTGCGGGAGATCCTCGTCCACGACCTCTACCTGGAGGTGCCCGCCGAGGAGATCGGCGAGGACGACGGGCTGCAGGACGTGCTCGGCCTGGACTCGCTGGGCTTCGTGGAGCTGCGCGCCCAGTGCGAGCAGCGGTTCCGGGTCACCATCGACGACACCCTGTTCTCCCCCAAGCACTTCCGGTCCGTGCGGACGGTCGCCGACCTGGTCCGCTCGCTGGGCGGACAGCCCAGTTGAGCACTCTGCCGAGGGTGCCCGCCACACCGGCCCAGCTGGAGGTGTGGCTCGCGGGCCAGCGTGAACCGGAGTCCGGGCGCTACAACATCAACGTCGATCTGGAGTTCACCCCGGGCGTCGACGTGCCCGCGCTGCGGGCGGCGCTGCGGGACGTGCTCGCGGCGCATCCCGCGCTGCGCAGCCGATTCGACACCGACAACGGTGGGCTGACCCGCGTGGTCGAACCCGCCCCTCCGGTGGCGTTCGTCGAGCACCGCGAGCCCGGCCCCTTTGACCGCGCCCAGGCGCTGCGATGGGCGGCTGTCTCCGGCAAAGCGGTGTTCGACCTGGCCGTCGCGCCGCTGCTGCGCGCCGCGCTGCTGGTCAAGGACGACGGCGCGCTGTTCTCGGTCACGATGCACCACATCATCTCCGATGGCTGGTCCACCAACGTCTTCACGCAGGACCTGATCACTGCCTACCGCGCGCGGACCCGTGGGGAAACCGGGCTGTCCGTGCGGTCTTCGGCCGAGGAGCCCGAGTTCTACCCGGAGCTGGCCGAGGCCGCCGAGCAGCACTGGTCCACGGTGCTGCGCGACGCCCCCGCTCCGCTGGCCCCGCTGCACGACCTCGTCGCCGAGGACGGTCTGCCCGGACCGTCGGCAGATGTCGAGCTGGCTCTGCCCGCCGGGGTCATGGCGGACGTGCAGGCGTTGGCGCAGAAGGTGCGTGGCTCGTCGTCGGTCGTGCTGCTGGGCGCGTGGTCGGTGCTGCTGCACGCGTGGAGCGGCCGGTCGGACGGCACGTTCGGCATGGTCTTCTCCGGGCGCGAATACGGCGCGGAGGACGAGATCGACCTGCGCAGCCGGGTGCTGCCGATGCGCGACCGGCTCGACGCCGACCGGTCGTTCCAGGACGTGCTCGCCGGTCTCCGCGACCAGCTGCTCGACGCGTTGGAGCACTCGTCGGTGCCCGCCCAGCTGCTGCAACAGATCCGTCGGGAAAGCACCGAGCGCACGGTGTTCATGTACACCCCGGCCTACGAAGGCGAATGGCGGGTCGGGGACACCACGGTCCGGCGCTTCGACCACCCCGACGACACCACGAAGTACGAGTTCTCGATCAACGCGATCGAAGGCGCGGAGGGCATCCGGCTGTGCCTCTACTACGACTCGTCGCGCTACCGGGAAGCAACCGCGCGGCTGTTCGTCGAACAGCTCCGGGAACTGATCACGTCGGCCGTCGCCGAGCCACATCGCTCGTGCGGTGACCTGCTTTCGGTGTGCGACACCGGCCTCGCCCAGCTCCAGTCGCACGGAGCGCCCGTCGCACCGACCGCCGACCTGGTGCCCGACCTCGTGCTGCGGCACGCCGCCGAGCGGCCGGACTCCATCGCGGTCCGGCACGGCGAGCACGTGCTCACCTACCGGGAGCTGGTCGAGCAGGCGAGCGCGGTCGCGAACTGGTTGCGGGACAACGGAACTCGCCCTGGCGAGACCGTCGCACTGCTGTTGCCACCCGGCGCCGACACGCCCGTCTTCTGGCTCGGCTGCGTGCTGGCGGGCGCGGCGTACCTGCCGTTGGACCCCGCCTACCCGCAGGCCCAGCTCCAGCTGATCGTGGACGACGCCCGTCCGCCGGTGCTGGTCGTCGACCCCGGCTGCGAGGTCGACGTCAAGCAGCCGCAAGGCATCGTGGTGACGGTCACCGACCTGTACGCGCAGGCTCCCGCCGGGCCCGCCCCGGTGGTCGAGCGCGACGGGGGCTCCACCTTCTGTGTGCTCTACACGTCGGGAACCACGGGGCGCCCCAAGGGAGTCGTGCTGCCGCACCGGGGAATGGCCCGGCTCATGGAGCGGCCGGACTTCATCCCGCTCGACCCCTCCGACGTGATCGCGCAGCTGTGCCCGCTGAACTTCGACGGGGCGACCTACGAGATCTGGGGCGCCCTCGCCCACGGCGCGGAGTTGGTCGTGCTGGACAAGCACCTGGTGCTCAGCCCCCGCGAGATGCGGACCGTGGTGCGGGAACGCGGCATCACCACGCTGCTGGTGACGACGCCGCTGCTGAACCGGATCATCGAGGACGCGCCGGACCTGTTGCAGTCGCTGCGGCGGGTGTACTTCGGCGGCGAGATCATCTCGGTAGCGCACATGCGCCGGGCGCTGCGCTGGTGCGGGCCGAACGTGCTGCTGCACAGCTACGGTCCGACCGAGAACTCCTTCACCTCCACGTGGTTCGCCATCAACGAGGTCGACCCGAACGCGCGCACGCTGCCGATGGGCAGGCCGGTTCCGGGTACCGAGGCGCGCGTGGTCCTGGAGGGCACCACCACCCCGGTTCCACGCGGTGTCGCCGGTGAGCTGCTGCTCGGGGGCGTGGGGCTGGCGGACGGCTACCTCAACGACCCGGAGCTGACCGCCTCCCGGTTCGTCACCGCCGACGCGCGGCTGTACCGGACCGGCGACCGGGTGCGGTGGAACGCCGACGGGCTGCTGGAGTTCATCGGTCGCAACGACAACCAGGTGAAGATCCGCAGTCAGCGGGTCGAGCTGGGCGAGGTGGAGGCCGTCCTCGACGGGCACTCCGCGGTCACGTCGGTCTTCGTCACCGTGCACCGGAACCCGCGCGAGGAGAAGGAGATCGTCGCCTACGTGGTGGCGACGCGCGCGGTCGACCCGGCGGAGCTGCGGCAGTACGCGCAGACCCGGCTCCCGGGTTTCGCGGTCCCCCGGCACATCGTGGTCGTCGACGCGCTGCCGCTGACCCCGACCGGGAAGATCGACCGCCGCCGGTTGCCCGTCCCGGACCTCGGCGCGGCCCCGGTCGTGCGCACCACGGGCGTGCTGGACCAGGTGCGGTCGGCGTGGAAACGCGTGCTGGACCACGACATCACCGATCTCGACCTGAACTTCTTCGACGCGGGCGGCCACTCGCTGCTCCTGGTCAGGCTCCAGGACGAGCTGCGCGCGGCGACCGGAACCGAACCGTCCATCATGGACCTGATGCGGCACGTGACCGTGCGTGCGCAGGCGAATCTCCTTGGTGGAGAAGCACAATCGGCTACCGTCTACGCGGAGGCCCCGCAGCAGCGAACGGTCAAGGTGTCAGCGGCCGTTGCGGCACCGCAGGATGAGCGTCGCCACCACGTGCTCGCGCTCTCCGCACGCAGCACAGATGCGCTCTCTGTGGCCCGTGAGCAGCTCGCCGCCACTCGCGGGGTGCGGCTGGAGGACGTGGCCAGGACGCTCGACGGCCGCGAGCGCTTCGAACACCGGTTCGCCGTGGTGACCGACGACCTCGCGTCAGCGGCTCTCACCGTCGGCGAGGGAACCGTCACGCGCTCCGAGTCGGTTGTCTTCGCGTTCGGTGATTGTGTTGCGCCGCTTGGTGATTCCTACCGGTTGTTCCCGAAGATCCGTGAGCTTGCCGAGGGAAGGACCGGGGCCGAGCTGGCCTACGCTCTCCAGGTCGGCATCGCCGAGCAGTTCATCGAGTGGGGCGTCTCCCCCGCCGCGGTGTGCGGCACCGGCTCGGGCAGGCTGGCCGCGGCGACCGTCAGCGGCGCACTGTCCTTTTCGGACGGTCTGCGCGGAGCGACTGCCCTCGGCGTCCCGAAGCTGCGCTGGATCACCACCGAGCAGGACGGCCTCTCCGACACGGCCGGGCTCGCCGACCTGGCGAAGGTCGCTTGCCACGAGTTGGGGCCCACCGTCCTGCTCGACATCGGAACGGCTCCATCGCCGGAGATCACCGTCGCCGACGCCGTGGTCGTGCCCACCCTCACGCCTGGCGTTGCCGACGACCGCGCGCTGATGACCGCTGTCGCCGCCCTGTGGTGCCGGGGCGTCGACGTGGCGCTGTCCACCGGAGGACGACGCGTGCACCTCCCGGGACATCCCCTGTCCTGGGCCACTACCAAGAGCACGGAGGCTCAGCATGCCCGCACTACGCGGTGAGGCCGCCATCCTCGTCGAGCCCGGACGGGTGGAGGTGGAGGAGGTCGCGTTCCGCGACATCACCGAGGGCGAGGTGCTCGTCCGCAACGCGGTCGGCGCCATCTGCGGCAGCGACGTGCACCGGGTGCGCGCCGAGTCCCCGTTCTTCCGGGACATGCGCGACCACGAGTACCCGTGCCCGCCCGGCTACCCTGGCCACGAGGGGCTCGGCGAGGTCGTGGAGAGCCGGTCGCCGTTGTTCTCCCCCGGCGACCGGGTGCTGACCGTGCCGAACCACGCCTACATGGCCTCGTTCGCGCGCTACCAGACGATCTCCGACAAGTTCCTCCTGCACGTGCCGGTCAACGGCACGGCGATGCACTACCTGATGGCGCAGCAGCTCGGCACGGTCATCTACGCGCTGAAGCAGTTCTGGCCGCGTCCGGTCACCGGTGGGACGGCCGCGGTGGTCGGCACCGGGTCGGCGGGCATCCTGTTCGTGCAGATGCTCAAGCACCTCGGCTTCGACCGCGTGATCGCCGTGGACCTGGAGCCGGGCCGCTTGGAGCTGGCCAAGACCCTCGGCGCCGACGACGCGGTCCTGGCGCCGGGCCAGGACGTCGGCGAGGCCACCAAGGAGCTCACCGGCGGGCTCGGGGCGGACCTGGTGATCGAGGCCGCCGGGACCGACTCCGCGCGCGAGCACGCCATGGCGATGGTCGGCATGCGCGGGCGGCTGGGCTTCTTCGGGATGCCGGAGGACTACACGCTCTCGGTGCCCTACGCCGCGCTGTTCGGCAGGCAGGTCGCGCTGACCACCGCGGTCGGCGCGCAGATGGAGCCGGACCTCGCCTCCTTCCGCCAAGCGCTCCAGCTGGTGGTCGAGGACCGGATCGCGGTCAAGGACCACATCACGCACACCTTCGACATCAAGGACATCGCCACCGCGCTCGACCTCGCGCACGACCGGCTCGACGGTGTCGTCAAGGTCGGACTCACCTTCGACTAGGGGATCCACTGTGGACACTGACGTGCCAGGCGAGGCCGTCGCCATCATCGGGATGGGCGGCCGGTTCGCCAAGTCGCCCGACATCCCGGCCCTCTGGGCCAACCTGCGCTCCGGGCGGGACTGCTTCACCAGGGCCGAGGACCCCGTCGTCGAGGACGTCGGCGACGACACCCTGCGGGTGCACTCCTACGGGCTGATGCCGCACCGCGACCGGTACGACACCGGCCTGGTCGGCGCCGCCGAACTGGACCCGCAGCACGGCATCCTCTACGAGTCGCTGTGGCAGGCCGTCGAGGACGCCGGGCTGAAGTTCGGCGAGATCAACGAGCGGACCGCGGTCTACGCGGGCTGCGCGCGGACCAAGCACGTGCCGCGCGCGGCCTTCGACGAGGTCATGAACATCGACCCGACCTTCGCCGGACCGCACTTCTCCTACCTGCGGAACCTGCTCGGCGAGAGCGTCATGATCGACTCGGCGTGCGCCACGTCGGCGGTCGCGGTGCACCTGGCCTGCCAGAGCCTGCGGCTGCACGCCTGCGACTACGCCCTCGCCGGGGCCGTCGCGGTCCAGGAGGACGTCCAGGGTTGGTACCTGCGCCCGCCGCGCAGCATCCACGCCACCGACGGGATCAGCAGACCGTTCGACCCGCGCACCACCGGCGTGATCCCCGGCGACGGCTCGGGCGCGGTGCTGTTGCGCAGGCTGGCCGACGCGCTCCGCGACGGTGACCCGATCCACGCGGTGATCCGCGGCAGCGCCGTGGGCAACGACGGCGGCAACAAGCCCGGCTTCGTCATCCCCGGCGTGGACGGCAAGGTCAGCGTGGTGCGTAAGGCATTGGCCGTCGCCGGACTGTCCGGTGTGGACGTCGGCTACGTCGAGGCGCACGGCGTCGGCATCCCGCTCAACGACCAGATCGAGGCGACCGCGCTCACCGAGGCGCTCGGCGCGGAAGGGCCTCCGGTGGCCGTCGGCTCCGTCAAGGCGTCGGTCGGCCACTGCGACACCGCGGCCGGGATGGCCGCGCTCATCAAGACCTCCCTCGCCGTGCGCGAGGGTTTCCTGCCGGCGACACCGAACACCCGCGACCCGATCCCGGAGCTCACCAGGCACGGCGACCGTTTCGGCATCCTGCCGGAGGGTCGGCCGTGGGACTCCGCGGGCCGGTCGCGCGTCGCGGGTCTGATGTCGGCGGGAGTCGGGGGCACCAACGCGTTCCTGATCGTCGAGGAACCACCCGGCGTCTAGTCAACCACCACGTCCGAAGGGATTTTCCTCGTGTCACAGGCAACCCAGGTGTCCGGTCACGTCAGCGCCGACCTCTACGTGGAGGTGAAGAACTTCTACGCCAGGCAGATGCGCATCCTCGACGAGCTCGACGTGGACCGCTTCACCGAGACCTTCACCGAGGACGGCTCGGTCGAGCACCCGCACCGCACCGAGAAGGTCTCCGGCCGCACCGCCATGCGCGCCAAGATGCACAGCATGCTGCCGCAGTACCAGGGCCTGGTCACCCGGCACTGGTTCGACCACTTCCTGATCGAGGACGCGGGTGAGGGCGTCCTGCGCGTCACCTACTACTCGCTGGTGACCCAGACCAACACCCAGGACGAGGTGAAGTTCTTCTCCTCCTCCAGCGTCGAGGACCTGCTGGTGCGCGAGAACGGCGAGCTCAAGATCCGCGCCCGCGTCATCCTGCGCGACAAGCCCTGACCCACCCGAGGGGCGGGCGGGCTCTCGGGGGCCCGCCCGCCACGCCAGTGACGGAGTCTGCAGATGGATCGACTGCCCCCGGCCTCCTGGAACGACACCGCGCGCGCCTTCGACGACGACCTGTCCATGGTGGACCTCGTCGAACGCCAGGTGCACAAGGCCCCCGACGCCCCGGCGGTCCGGCTCGGCGGCGACGCCACCAGGTCCTACGCCGAGCTGTGGGCGGACTCCGGCGCACTGGCGAAGTTCCTCCAGGACAACGAGGTCGGGCGCGGTGACTTCGTCGGCATCCTGGTGGAGAACTCCTACACCTCCGTCGTGGCGGTGCTCGGCGTCCTCCGCTCCGGCGCCGCGTACGTGCCGCTCGACACGCGCTGGCCCGCTTCCCGTGTGGCACAACCACTCCAGCAACTCAGTGTCAAGTGGACGGTCACCTCACGGTCCTGGTTGCGGCGCGCGGAGGAGGCGGCGGACCTCGCCGGGACTGCGACCCGGTTCGTGTGCACGTCCTTCGAACCAGCACCGGAACCTGACCTGACCGACGAGATCCAGAGCATGCTCTGGGACGAACTAGCGAACGAACCCGAGCTGGCCCGCGCCTCCGGCTTCACCGACGAGTTCTCCCCGGCGCAGATCCAGACCTACGTCGAGCACGTCCGCGACCTTGTCGGCCCCGCCTCGCGCGTGGTGGAGGTCGGTTGCGGCGCGGGCCTGATCGCCAAAGCGCTGAAAACCAAGTCCTACAAGGGAATCGACATCTCCCCGGCCACCGTCGAGCGTGCCGCCCGTGAGGTTCCCTCCGGCGAGTTCCACCACGGCACCGCGCTCGACCTGCCTCGGCTCGTCTCGCCGGGCGGCGCGGATGTCGTGCTGCTGGCCAGTGTCACCCAGTTCTTCCCCGACTTCGAGTACCTGCGTGCCGTGCTGCGCGACGCGCTCGCCACCGTCGCCCCGGGTGGCGCCGTGGTGCTCGCGGATGTCGTCGACCCCGCTACCGGCGGGACCCTATTCGGCGTGTCACCGCAGTGGTTCTCCCGGCTCGGCACGGCTCTGGGTGTTGCCGTCTCGGTCGAGGTGCGCAGGCGGTCCGGCCCAGAATGGCACCCGCTCATCAAGGACCGCTACGACGTAGTTCTCCGGCGTGGCACGGAGTCTGTCGCGGCGGAGCCGGTCGTGACGCACTGGGCGTCGCTGTCCGGCTCCGTCCCCGCCGAGGGCCCGGGGCCGACCGACACCGCGTACGTGATCTTCACCTCCGGCTCCACCGGAGTGCCCAAGGGCGTCTCGGTCCGCCACCGCAGCGCGGTGAACCTGATCCAGTGGGTCAACGAGCGCTACGACATCGGCCCGGACGACACCCTGCTGTGGGTGACGGCGCTGACCTTCGACCTGTCCGTCTACGACCTCCTCGGCACCCTGGCCGCGGGCGCGGCGATCCGCGTCGCGCCACCGGCCGAGCTGGGCGACCCCGTGCTGCTGGCGGAGGTCCTGACGCGGGAGCCGATCACCTTCTGGGACTCCGCCCCGGCCGCGCTGAGCCTCGTGATGTCCATTGTGGACGAACTGCCGCCCTCGTCGATCCCCGCGCTGCGCCTGGTCTTCCTCAGCGGCGACTGGGTTCCGCTCACCCTGCCCGACCGCGTCCGGACGCACTTCCCGGAGGCCCACGTGGTGGCGCTCGGCGGGGCGACGGAGGCCACGATCTGGTCCAACTACTTCGACGTCGCCGAGATCGACCCGGGCTGGGCGAGCATCCCCTACGGCAAGCCGATCCACAACGCCCGCTACTACGTGCTCGACGACGAGCGCCGCGTCTGCCCGATCGGCGAGGAGGGCGACCTCTACATCGCGGGTACGGCCCTCGCTGACGGCTATGTCGGCGACGGCGACCTCAACGCCCGCAAGTTCCTCCCGGACACCGTGCTCGGCGTCCCCGGCGAGCGCATGTACCTCACCGGGGACCGGGCGCGCTGGAAACCCGACGGCAACATGGAGTTCCTCGGCCGCCGCGACGACCAGGTCAAGATCCGCGGCTACCGCGTCGAGCTCGGCGACGTCATGGCGGCGCTGCGCCAGCTCCCCGGGGCGGTGGACTGCGCGGTGGTGACCACGCCGGGCGACGACGGCCCGGAGCTGCTCGGGGCGGTGGCCTCGGCCGCGCTCACCCCGCGCGAGGTCCGCGCCCACCTGGCGGAACACCTGCCCAGCTACATGGTCCCCGACCACGTCCTCGTCCTGCCGACGCTGCCGGTGGGACCGACCGGCAAGGTCGACCGCAACGCCCTGTCCCAGGCGCTGACGCACTCCCGCAGGCGCTGAACCCGAACCACGTTCGCTGCCCGAGCCCCCTGGTCGCCAAGGAGCGACAACCTCCCCATCGCTGTGTCCACAGCGGTCACTCGATCTGGTTCTCACCGCGCTGCCGGTCAGCGGCGGTGCGAAAGTCGAAGCCAGTGCGGGCGCGGGGGTGAGCCGTGGCAGATGCCGTGGGGTTGATCAGGTCGTTGTTGCTGGCGCGGACTCCGCCTGACCCGTACCCGGTGTACGAGGCGCTGCGGGCGGACCCGGGGGTGCACCACTTCG
Source organism: Allokutzneria sp. A3M-2-11 16 (assembly GCF_024213555.1). Lineage (GTDB taxonomy): Bacteria > Actinomycetota > Actinomycetes > Mycobacteriales > Pseudonocardiaceae > Allokutzneria. The sequence continues at coordinate 159,535 of NZ_JANAVO010000007.1, forward strand.
CGCCGCTGGACGCGTACCTGGTGACCCGGCACGCCGACTGCGCCGCGCTGCACCGGGACCGGAGCCTGCGGGTGATCAACGGCGTGCAGCAGGGGCGGCGGCGGGTGGGGCAGTGGCCGCCGGAGATCCTGGCCTCGATCGAGCAGTGGCCGGTGTACCGCAATCCTCCTGGGCACTCCGCGTTGCGCCAGGCCGCTGCGCCCTACTTCACGCCGAGCCGGGTCGCGGCGCTGCGCGCGTTCGTGGAGCGGGAGTGCGAGCGAGCCCTGGACGAACTCGCCCGGCACGGCCGCGACGGCACGGCGGTCGACCTGGTTCCGGTGCTGGCCGCGGTACCGATGCGGACGATGGTGCACGTGCTCGGACTGCCCGCGGCGGACGTCGGGACGCTGGTGGAGCTGATGTCGGAGTTCTCGTTGCTGTTCGAGGTGGTGCTGTCCCAGGCGCAGAACCGCCGCCTGGCCGCGAGCCACGGCCGCCTGGTCGCCTACTACCTGGACCGGATCGCGGCCGCGCGGACAGGCCGGTTCGCCGACCTGGTCGCGCACTGGAGCGATGTCGGCGGCGGGAAGTCACCGCGACAGGTCGCGGGCATGCTCGCCGGGCTGATGCTGGCCGGGTTCGAGACGTCTCTGGGGCTGCTCGGCAACGGCGCGCGAGCACTGGCGCTGCACCCCGACCAGGCACGGCTGCTCGCGCACCGCCCCGAACTCGCCGAGGCCGCGGTGGAGGAGGTACTGCGGTGGGACAGCCCCGTACAGGTCAACACGCGCCTGGCCGGGCGCACGATGGCCGTCGCCGGAACGGTGATTCCAGAAGGAGCGGTGGTGGGGCTGGTGTACGGCTCCGCGCACCGCGATCCGGACCGCTACCCCGATCCTGACCGGTTCGACATCACCAGGACCGGGGTGCGGCCGCTGAGCTTCGGCTTCGGCGTGCACCACTGCGTGGGCTCCCAGCTGGCCCGGATGGAAGCCGCCGTGGTGCTGGCCGCGCTGGCGAGGCGGTTCCCCCGGCTCCGCCTCGCCGGGACACCGACGCTGCGGCAGCCGTGCTTCACCATCCGCGCGCTCCAGGCGCTGCCGGTGCGGACCGCGTGAGCTACGCGTCGAGCACGAACCGCCCGCCCCGCACGATCGCCGTGGTCAACGTGCCCTCGGGCAGCCCGACGTGGTTGTTGCCCGGCGTGTAGACACCGGTGACTCCCTTGTAGGACAACGTTTCCAGGCGATCCCGTGCTTGAGCGCGGTCGTCGGTGGACGCGTACGCCTTGGTCAGCATCCCCAGCGCGTCCGCGGCGAAGCACGGGTACGCCCCCGGCTGGCCGTGCTGCTCCTCGAACGTGGAGGCGAACAACCGCATCGTCCGCAGGTTCGGCAGCTCCGGCGGCGCCTCACGGTGCACCGTCGCCCACGGAACCAGCACTCGCACCCCCTCGGCGGCCGGACCCGCGGTGCTGAAGAACAACGGGTGCGAGGCGGACGGGCTGCAGTAGATCCGCTTGGTCCAGCCCAGCTCGCGCGCCTGGGCCACCGCGAGGCCGTTGGACGGGGGCAAGCCGAAGACCGAGATCGTGTCCGGCCGGGCCGCGATCAGCTGCTTCAGCTGCGGGCGGAAGTCCGTCTCGGTGTTCCCGAACTGCGCCACTCCTGCGTTGTCCAGCCCGAACCCGGCCAGCCGCGCCAGGTCCTCGTCGAACTTCGGGCCCGTCCACGCCGAGCCGATCAGCGTCGCCGTCCGCCGCAGACCGTCGCGCCGGGCGTCCCGGGCGATCGCCTTGATCAGATCCAGACCGAACGGCGCCCGCGAGGTGAACACGAAGGTGTTGGTGGGGTCGGCCAGACCCGTGATCAGCGGGTTCACCATCGGCACCCCCGCCGCTTGGGCCGCATCCCGCAACGGCCCCACCGTGAACGGCGACGAGGTGCCGATCAGGCCGTCCACGCGGTCCTGCTCGATCAACGCCGCCGCGGCCGCCGCCGTCGCCGCCGCCGTGCCCTTGGTGTCCCGCTCCACCAACGTCACCGGCCGGTGCCCGGGCAGCGCCCCCGATTCGACCATGTCCCGCATCCGCCGCAGACCCAGCAGCTGCCGCTCACCGTGCCCCGAACCCGGCCCCGACAGGTCCAGCAGCACACCCACCTTGATCGGCCGCGCCGACGCCGCACGGGCCCCGGCCGTGGCCACACCCGGCCCTGCCAACGCCGCCGACACCACCGCCGCACCACCGGTCAGCACCGAACGCCGGGACACCACCCGGCCGGATGCCTTGTCCTGCACCATCACCGCGCTCCTCACTGCCGCATGACAAACACCTGACTGTCCGCCCAGCACCCACCGCACGGCGTCCTGAAATCAGCCCGATTCACCACAACGGGCACAACCTCTCCACACAACTCACGTCAGCCAGAGGTGGTGTAGACGGGAACGCTGTCGTAGCAGCGCTCCACAAGCACGCCGTGCCAGCGCAGTTCCGCCTCGGCGACCGCAAGCCGCAGGCCCGGGAAAGTGGTGAACAGCGCGGTGAGCGCGATCGTGCCTTGCAGGCGGGCCAGCGGCGCTCCCGGGCAGTAGTGCGGCCGGAGCCCGAAGGCCAGGTGTGCGGCCGCCCGGTCGCGGCCCGGACGCACCGCGTCGGGGTCGGGGAACACCTGAGGATCCCGGTTGGCCGCGGCCACGCTGACCAGCACAACCGCGCCCTGCGGGATCACGGTGTCGCCAATCGTCACCTCGTCCAGGGCGAAACGCCAAGTGGCCACGGTGAATGGGCTGGCCAGGCGCAGCAGTTCCTCGGTGAGGTCCGCCGCGCTGGCCTCCTCGCACAGGGCCGCGCGTAGTTCGGGGGCGCGCATGAGTTCCATCGCGCCGACCGCGATCAACGTGGTGGCGGGCGAGATTCCGCCGGAGTACAGGCCCCACGCGACCGAGGTCAGCTCCTGTGCCGACAGGTCCCCGCGCTGGTGCGCCCGCACCAGGTGGGTGAGCACGTCGTCACCGGGCGAGCGTCGTTTCTCCCCGATGATCCGCGCCCACAGCCGGAAGACCTCGACCCGGTCCTGTCGCACTTGCGGGTGATCGGGGTCGCGGGCGTTGATCAGCGACAGGGTCAACGCGCTGAGCCGGGGCGAGTACTCGGTGGCGATGCCCAGCATCGCGGCGGTGACCCGGGTGGCCAGCGGCCGGGCGTAGTCGGCGATCAGGTCCGCTTCGTCCGAAGCCGCCATACCGTCCAGTAGGTGGGCGCACGTCTGCTCGATGAACGGTTTCCAGCGCAGCGAGGCCGCCTGCGAGAACAACGGCGTCAACACCGCGCGCAGCCGCTGATGGTCGGCCCCGTCGCTGTTGAGCAGGTGGCGGCCCTCGACGGCGAAGATGTCGTCGGGATACCGGCGTCCCCCGAAGCCCTGCCGCGGATCGGGCAGTCTGCGCATGTCGTGGACCAGACGGGCCTCGGCCAGGGCCTGCCGGGCCTGCACGGCACCGGTGACCAGCCAGACCACGAGCTCACCCGGCAGCACGACCCGCTGGACCGGGGCTCGCTCGCGCAGTTCTCGGAAGGTCGTGTGCGGATTCCAGCGCGCCGGATCACCGGTGACCAGCCGCGGGTAGGGGCATCGCGTCAGTGGGCCGAACAGCTGCCGCGGCCATGAACCGTCCACAGTGGAGTCCACGGAGCGAGCATAGGCCGCCGTCACGCACCCCTGCTCGCGCAGCCGTGGGCTCGGGGGAAGAGCCGGTCACGATGCGGCGGGGCGGTCAGTCTGTAGCCGAACGTCGAGTCCCCCGCTGTCGAAGGTCTGTTTCAGTGAGCTTCGACGGTCCACGCGGGGTCGAGGCGGATCAGGTCGCCGGTGATGTCACGGAGGTCGCTCATCGCTTCCGACCTGTCGCGCAGACCGGGAAAGCGATCGGTGCGGTAGCGCTCGTGGTCGGCCTGCGAGTTCCACAGCGACAGCACCAGGAACTCCGCCTCGCCACGTCGGGAGAACATCCCGCCCCGCATGCCGGACGCGGCCTCCATGCCCGGGTTCCACACGGTGGCCTGTGCCCGGACGAAGTGCTCCTGACGGCCGGGCTTCACGTGGCAGTGCGCGAGTCGCACGACCGACCCCGGCGCAACGTCGGCGGGCAGGCCCGCGCCGATGACCAGCTGCGATTCCCAGAGGCCGACCTGGATCGCGTCGTAGGCGCCCGCCTGATCGGCCGCGACGCGGTCGTGCTCCCCGGCCATGAACCGCTCGTGGTCCGCCTGGTTGTCCCAGAATGCGAAGACATGTGCGATATCGGGCTCACCGCGGCTCCACCCGCCGAACTGCCCGAGGAACCCCGGCAGACCCGCCAGCTCCGACCACGCGCGCTGTCCCCGGTCGAAGGCGCCCGCGTCGACCGCGCGGCACCTGACCCACTTGATGATCACCTCCGGAAGCCTAGGCGCGAGTAGGGAATCGGGTGCGCGTAACCGAAGGCGTGGACGTTGGCGACCCCGGCTCGGGCGGCGACGATGCCGGGCCGCTGCAGCAGCGGGATCTTGTACGCGATCGTCCACATCCGGTGGTCGAGCTGGTGGATCAGCTCGGCCTGGCGCCGTTCGTCGAGTTCCTCGGTGGCGCGGGCGAACAGGTCGCGGATCACCGGATCTCCCTCACCCTCGGCGGAATCGTGCTTCCACGGCAGCTTCGTGAAGAAGCGCCGTTTCTCCGAGACGGGGAAGGGCGAACCGATCCAGCTGGTGGAACTGAGGTCGAAGCGGCCGGCGCCGATGTAGTCCTCCATCATCCGGTCCACGGCGACGGGCAGGATCTCCACCCGGACACCGATCCGGGCGAGCTGGTCCGCGGCCAGCCTCGCCTCCAGCTCGGCCGCGCCGCCGCCGATCGGGATCACGTAGCGCAGGGCCAGTTCGCGGCCGTCCTTGCGGCGCACGGCCCCCTCCCGCCGCCAGCCGAGCTCGTCGAGCTTCCGGTTGGCGGCGTCGGGGTCGTGCGCGATGGCGGCGGGGCTGTCGGCGTAGTGCCGGGCGCCCGGCAGCAGGATGAGGCTGTTGAGCAGCCTGGCGTGCGGGACCTGCTCGGCGTAGTGGGCGCGCAGCACGGAACCGCGGTCGAGGCCCTGCACCACCGCGCGGCGCAGGTCCGGATCGGCCAGCAGCGCGCCAGGTCGGCCGTTGACGTCGAGGTGGCGGCTGGTGCGGGTGGGCCCCACGGTGACGCGCACACCGTTGACCGCCTGTGCCTGCCTCATGCTCACCAGGTCCGGCGCGAGGTTCGCGACGTCGAGTTCGCCCGCGGCCAGCGCCTCGGTCGCCTGCTCGGAGGGGATGACCCGGTAGACGAGGCGGTCCAGCTTCGGCCGCTCGCCCCACCACCTCTCGTCGCGCGCCAGCACGACGACCTTCTGCCCCGGATCGGCCTCGACGAACCGGAACGGTCCCGCGGTCGTGCCGGGCCGCTCCCGCCAGCCGTCGTTGAAGACCACCGGGTCCCGGGTCAGCGATCGGGGCAGCAACGGGCTGAACAAGCTCTTCCAGTCGGCGAAGCGGTTGCGGAACACCACCCGCACCTCGCGGTCGTCACCGCCGCGCTCCACCGAGGCCAGCTCGGTGTAGCCCTCGCTGGAGTTGACCTCGAAGCGAGGATCGACCATCGCCCGCCACTGGGCGTGGAAGTCCTCCCAGGTGATCGGCGACCCGTCGTTCCACGTGGCCTTCGGGTTGATCCGGTACACCACCTCCTGCCGCGGCTCGGTCGCGGTCAGGCGCGCCGACGTGAGGTAGTCGGGGTTGGGCTCGGCCGCCCCGTCCGCGCCGTGCCGCCACACCGTCGGCAGCAGGGCGGGCGCGAGCTCGTGGATGCCCAGGTTCGCGTGCACGCTGAGCCGGTTGAACGTCGACGGGAACTCCGACAGCGACCACCTCAGGCTTCCGCCCTCGGCGACCCGCTCCGGCGGCACCTCGTCCGCCCCGGCAGGCGCGGTCGGAGCGGGCGCGCACGCGGGCAGCACCAGCAGAACACTGATCAACGTCAGCAGAAGCCGTCGCATGACACCACTCCTCACGCGCTGTGGACAGGCCGCAGCAGCTGTTCGATCTCCAGTAGCTCGGCCTCGGTCAAGGGACCGCGTTCCAGCACCGCCGCGGTCTCCTCGACGTGGCGGACGGTGCGGCACCCGGGGATCGGCACCGTGTTCTTGTTCCGCGCCCACAACCACGCCAGCGCGCCCTGGGTGAGGGTGCGGCCGTCGCCGGTCAGGATGTCGCGCACCGCATCGCGGCGAGCCAGGAACTCCGGCGTCGGCCGTCCATTGTGGAAGTACACGAGCCACTCCGGCGGGTCGCCGCGGATGTCGTTGGCGGGCAACGTGATGTGCCGCCAGTCCCGGTCCGCCAGCAGCCCCATCGCCAGGGGACTGCGGCACAGCAGCGCGAGCGTCCGCTGCTCGGCCAGCTCGTAGAGTTCGGGTCGGTCCCGCAGGACGTTGGCCTCCGCCTGGACCACGGCGCAGTTCGGTCCTTCGGCGAACACCGCGGCCCGTGCCGGGTCGTCGGTGCTCCAGCCGTAGCAGCGCACGAGCCCTTCGCGCACCAAGCCCTCGCAGGCATCGCGCAGTTCGGCCGCCAGCAAGGGTTCCAGGTCGCCCAGGTGCAACTGGTAGATGTCGACGTAGTCGGTTCCCAGCCGCTGCAACGACGCGGTCAACGCCCGCCGCAGGTACTGCGGTGTCGCGTCCTCACCGGTCAGCTCGCGCCGCGCGGCGTCGAGGGTGTAGCCCCACTTCGTCGCGAGCACCACCTCCTCGCGGTGCCCGGAGAACGCCACCGCCAGCAGTCGCTCGGCGTGGCCCGCCCCGTAGGCGTCGGAGGTGTCGAACAACCGCACGCCGAGGTCGAAAGCCTTGCGCAGCGCCGCGATGGACTCCGCGTCGTCCGCGCTCCCCCAGCCCAGCTGCTGCCCCGCGAAGCGGAACGGGCCACCCATGGCCCAGGTCCCCACGCCCAGCGCGGGGACCTCCACGTCCCACCGGCCGAGCCGTCTCGTCATCACCATGGCCGCACACCCTAGCTCTGTACCTACTAGTATGTATAGTCTGCCACGCACCCGCGACTGATCGAGGAGGGCTCGTGCGACACGACCGCTGGCTCATGCGAGCCGTGAAACTGGCCGTCCTGATCGGCGCCCTCGGCCTTCTCGTGGAGGGCCTGTTCGAGCTCAAGCTCCTCGTCCGGCCATTCGTCGAGCCACCGTCGGTGCCCGGCCAGGCGAAGATCATCGAGCACTTTCTGGTCCAGCACATCGCTTTCCCCGTGATCGGCCTGCTGCTGGTGTTCGCGCCGTCGCGGCTCGCGGGGTTCGCCGCCGCACGGCCCGCGACCGTCCTCTTAGGACTGATCGCGGTGGCGGTGACGATCCCGGAGGCGATCGTGTCGGCCGGTGACCTGTTCCGGCCTTACCCCTTCGACCTGCACAGCGGTCTTCTGGAGCGCGTCCAGTTGCTCGACGTGGGCGGGGTCCGGCTGAACGTGCTGCAGGCGGCGCACCTCGCCTGCTCGCACGTCGCGCTCATGGGCAGCGTCGTCGCGCTGGCGATCGCCGGTCCGCCGCTGCTCCAGCGCTTCGCCGGCCCCCGCACGTCACGGTGACCCGCTGCCCCAGCTGCCCCGCAGCTAGCCAACCTGAAAAGCCCGCGTGATCGGGGACAGAACGCGCCCCTGCGCCGGATGGGATCATCGTGCGGCGATGACGACACCACGTGACTACGATGCCGATCCCGATCGATATCGGCTCGGCATGCGAACCACGCGCGAGCACCTGAAACCCGGTGTGAGCCTGTACGCGACCATCGCTGGCGCACTCCACCAGGAGGGTGCGCGCACCGTGCTCGATCTCGGTTGCGGTGAAGGCGAGCTGTCCTCGGCGATCACCTCGAACCAGGTGTGGCTGGCCGGTGCCGATGCCTCCGCCGAAATGCTCGCCACCGTCACCTTCCCGGCGGTGCAGGCCGACGCCGCGGCGCTGCCCTTCGCCGAAGCCGCTTTCGATGCGGTGGTGGCCGTCAACATCCTCGACCACCTACCCCGTCCGGCGGAGGCCCTCATCGAGGTGCACCGGGTCCTGCGCCCAGGCGGACTGCTGATCGCCGCGTGCATCAGCCGGCACGACTCCCCCGAGCTCGCCCACGTCTGGACACCGGCCCCGTCGCCGTTCGACTCCGAAGACGCACCCGAGATCGTTGCCACCGTCTTCGCCGAGGTGGATGTGCGGCCCTGGGACGAGCCCCTTCTGCGACTGCCAGATCGGCAAGCGGTCCAGGACTACCTCCGCGCCCGCTTCGTGCCCGCACGCGCCGCCGCTACCGCGGCCGACCAGGTGGACGTCCCGCTGTGGCTGACCAAACGCGGCGCCCTGATCCTCGGGCGCAAAGCGGCCACCGGCCAGTGACCGACGCGGTCGCAGTGGTGTGAGACCGGCGTCGCACCTCACGCGAGGAGCGTGCCCGGGGCAGGCTGGTACGGCTGGAAGAAGTCGTTGGCGCTCGCCCCGGCCAGGGTGAGGGCCAGCGTCGGCACCGCCACACCGTCGATCTGCTCGCGGATGATGTCGGCGTGCCCCGCGTGCCGGGCGCACTCCTCGACCAGGTGCACCAGGAAGTAGCGAGCGTGGATCGGCCGGGCGTCGAAGATCCCGTGCCACGGCGCGGGAGGCGCTGTGGTGTCGCCGGCCGGATCGGTCGCGGCGACCGTGGCCAGCAGCTGAGCCCGCAGCTGGTCGAAGTCCTCGATGGTCCCGGCCACCGTCTCGTCATCGCGCACGGTGAAACTGTCGGTGAACGCGGCGTACGCCGCCGCATCGACCGGCTGCTCGGTGACTTCGGTTGTCAACCGCTCCAGCGCTCCCCGCATGACGTAGGCCGCGTGTTTGATGATGCCCCCGACCGACAGCGCACTCCGGCACGGCGTCTCGCGCGCCTGCTCCTCGGTCAGACCGAACGCGGCGGCGCGGATGGCCGTGAGCTGCTCGTCGATGTAGTTGACCAGGCCGGTGACCTCGTCGTGCTGGGCAGGTGCGTACATTGTTCGACCTCCAGGCTCCAGGGTGGTGTGGAGACGAGTCTGCCGACCATAAAGGTCAGTTCCTGTCCTCGATCTGACCGTCCGACGATCGCCGGGCGTTCATCGCAGGGATCGCTGCACGATTGCCCTGAGCTGCGGTTCGATCTTGGCCGTGGTGTGCGCCATCACGACGACACCCAGGTCTTCGCTCGGGTCCGCCCACCACGTCGTGCCGCCCGCGCCCGGCCACGTCACCTCACCCACCGAACCCGGGGTGGGCGAACCACCGATCCGCCGCCGCACCGCGAGCCCGATGCCGAAACCGTGCCCGGGGTTCCAGCCCGGCTTCTCCAGGCTGCTGGTGTCCGTGCCCGGGGCAAGCTGGTCCGACAGCATGTACTCAACGGTCTTGCGGCCGAGCAGCGGATTTCCCTTGTCCAGCAACATCTGGACGAACCGCAGGTAGTCACCCGCCGTACTGACCAGACCCGCCCCACCGGAGTGGAACCGCGCGATCGACAGATCGGGCAGCACATGCGGCGGCAACGGGCGGGCGAACCGGTCTCGACGCCCCTCCGGAACACCGAAGGTGGTGTCCGACATCCCCAGCGGCGCGCAGACCTCGCCCCGCAGGAAGTCACCCAGCGACGCGCCCACCACGGACTTGATGATCAGTCCCGTGAGGTCCAGCCCCCAGCCGTAGTGCCACATCGTGCCCGGTTCGTGCAGCAGAGGCAGCGCGCTCAACCTGCTGACGAACTCCTCACCGGTCAGGTCCGTCATCCCGTCGCCCACTGCCTCCGCGTACAGCTTGTGCACCGCCGAGTCGCCGAGCAACCCCTCAGGCATGCCCGCCGTGTGCCTGAGCAGGTCGAGGACTGTCGGTTGCACCGACCACCCGGCGAACTGGGGAAGGTACGTGCTGATCGGCTCATCCAGTACGAGCTGACCTCGTTCGACCAGCAGCATCGCGCCGGCCGCCGTGATCGGCTTGCTCATCGACGCGATCCAGAACAAGGCGTCCGTCGTCATCGGGGCACCTCTGGCCTTGTCCCGATAACCAAAGGCTTCGAAGAAGACCACCTGGCCGCGATGCACGACCCCCACCACAGCGCCCGGCAACCGGTCGGCCGATACCTCGGCCTCGATGAACTCAGCCACCCTCTCCATGGGTCGACATCATCGCATCGACGTCGCTGGCACTCGCTGAGCGCCACCGGACAGTCTGTGGCCGGAAAGGAGAACAATGAGCGCTGAGACATCCATTCCGTTGCGCGAAGCGGAATTTTATGTCCTCTGAGGCAGGTCGATAGCGTCGGATTCATGGAGTGGAATTTTCAATCGGCCGACGAGCTTTCGGCTGCTTTGCGTGCCGGTGAAGTGACCTCGGTGGAACTGACCGACGAGGCGATCGCCCGTATCGAGCGCGACGACAAGGTGATCAACGCGATCTGCGTGCCGGACTTCGACCGTGCGCGGGCCGCCGCATGCCGTGCCGACCAGGCTCGCGCCCGCGGCGAGGACCGGCCTCTGCTCGGTATTCCGGTGACGGTCAAGGAGTCCTACAACATCGCCGGGCTGCCCACGACCTGGGGCATGCCGCCGCACCGGAACTACGTGCCGCCCGAGGACGCGGTACAGGTGTCGCGGCTGAAGGCCGCGGGCGCGGTGGTGCTCGGCAAGACCAATGTGCCGTTGGGACCGCAAGACATCCAGAGCTTCAACGAGATCTACGGCACCACCAACAACCCGTGGGATCACGGTCGCACGGCGGGCGGTTCCTCAGGCGGGTCGGCGGCGGCCCTGGCGTGCGGATTCGGCGCGCTGTCCATCGGTTCCGACATCGCGGGCTCGCTGCGCACCCCTGCGCATTTCTGCGGTGTCTACGCACACAAGCCGACACTCGGGCTGGCGGCCAACCGCGGCATGGTCCCGCCGCCCGCGCCCGCATTGCCGGTCGACCTCGACCTCGCCGTCGTCGGGCCGATGGCGCGCACCGCCCGCGACCTCACGCTCCTGCTCGACGTCATGGCCGGGCCGGACCCGTTGACGCTCGGCGTCGCGCACGACGTGAGGCTGCCGCCCGCGCGCCACGAGCGGCTCGGCGATTTCCGGGTCTTGGTCCTCGACGAGCATCCGCTCATTCCGACCGGGTCCGCCGTGCGAGCGGGCGTGAACCGGGTGGCCGCCGCGCTCGTCGACGGCGGCGCCCGCGTCGAACGGCACAGTCCACTGCTGCCCAATCTGACCGAAGCCGCGACGATCTACATGCAGTTGCTGATTTCGGGCTCCGTTGCGCGTTTTCCCATCGAGTCGCACGAGCAGCTGCGGACCCGCGCCGCCGGACTGCGCGCTGACGACCAGAGCCTGGACGCTACTCGGCTGCGCGCCATGGTGTTCAGCCACGGCGACTGGATTGAGGCGAACAACCGCCGCGAGCTCCACCGCCACGGCTGGCGGCAGCTGTTCGCCGAGTTCGACGCCGTCGTGTGCCCGATCACGCCGACGCCCGCGTTCCCGCACGACCACGAACCCAACCTGTTGGAGCGGCGCATCGACATCGACGGCGTCGAGTACCCGTACCTCGACCAGCTCGTCTGGGCCGGCCTGGCCACCATGCCCGGCCTGCCCGCCACCGCCATACCCGCGGGCCGGTCCCCCGAGGGCCTGCCGGTCGGAGTGCAGCTCATCGGTCCAATGTTCGAGGACCGCACTCCGCTGCGGCTGGCCGAACTGCTCGAACAGTAGACCGGTTTTCCTGTCCTCAACGGTGGACGCCGGTCAGAGCTTCGGTGATCGCTTCTGACCAAGTGGCCAGAAACTCCGGGTAGCGATCGGCGAACTCGCGCAACTCGGTTCGTGCCGGCTCGCTCAGCGCGGTGAGTTCGTAGGCGACCTTGACCTCGCTGCCATCGCCGGCCGGTGTCAGTTCGACCTCGACGGTGCCCGCCCAGACTTCCGGGGTGAGCCGGGCGTAGCGGAGCAAGTGGCCGGGTTGCCGCGCGAGGACGACCCACGTCGTCGTCCTTCCGTCGGCGCGCGTCTGGAACACCGTTCCCGGTGCCGTGTCATCTTCGGTCGGTACCGGGAACTCCGGTCGCCATCCCGGCACCCAGCTCTCTTCGCCACGCGGGGTGAACAGCCGGAACGCCTCCGCGGGCGGCAGCGGCACCCGCAGTGCGCCGACGAGGCGGCACTCGGCGCCGGGACTCACCGGGATTCCTTGAGCTTGTGCGTGTCCGCCGCCGACAGCGACATGCCGTACACCGCGCTGAGTTGCCGGATCTTGTCCATCGTCGCCTCCTCAAAGGGCTGCTTGCCCTCGAACGCGTTCAACACGATCCCCTCCAGGAGTTCCCCCAAGGAGATGTCCAAGTACTCGGCCAACCCCTTGAGCACCTTCAACAGGTTCCGCTCCAGCCGGACTCCCGTTTGCGTTCGCTCGACTGTTACCATGGTAACATGGTACACCGATTCGCCAAGAGATGCGCGGCGACGGTGTCCATCGGCAGCGCCGCCACCATCAGCAGGCCCGACGAGCCGTCAGCTCGGGGTACGGGGACAGCCGAGTGCGGCCGGTGGGGTGTTGCCGCAGGTGGCGCCCTCAGCGAACTGCGGAGTCACGATGTAGACGAAGTCGTGGACCCGGTCGCGGGCCAGGCCGTCGAGCACGATCGACTCGCCGATCCGGATCCCGAAACGCATGATCAGGTCCTGGTGCACCGGGAACGCGGTGCCGTCGTTGTTGGCCACGTTGCCGGCCACTTCGAGTGCCCAGGTGTCGCTGCCGATCAGCGCCGGACGGAACTGGGCCAGGTAGCGCGCTTCCCTGAGGTAGATGCCCGGAAGACCCTCGGCTCCGCCCCACCGGGTGATGTCGGCCGGATTCGGTTGCCGGTTGACCCGGTGCAGCAGCTGGTTCCAGCCGGTGCGGAACACGATCGCGTCGCCAGGCTCGAACCGGTGGATGTGGCCGAACTCCATGGCCTGCTTGATGTCCTCGACGGTGATCCGGTAGTTGCTGGCCAGCACCGGCTTGCCGTTGGCTGCTGGCCGGCCGAGCGCCCGGTTGTCCCCCTTGGCCAGTTTGAGGCCGAGGATGTCGAGCAGAACGCCGCGGGTCACGATCGGGCCGGCGTGCTCGGCGCCCAGCTTGGACGTGCCGTAGAGCTGGTCGATGTCCGGGCCGCGGTGGCCGTTGTAGAAGTACTCGCCGTAACCGATGTGGTTCAGGTTGTCGAGCTGCGTACCGATCTGGTAGGTCGTCGAGTACGGCCGGTCGTAGCCCGGAGTCTGGACCGCGGCGAAGCGTTCCTCGTGCAGGCTTAACCGGTTGGTTCCACCGGGGTCGCGGAACTGGACGATCCCACCCTCCGCCTCGAACCGGGGCGAGCGGTAGCCGCCGATGGTCAGCCGTTGCTCGTAGCTGCGCACCGGCGTCGTGATGAACGCCGGGATGCCGTTCCACATCAGCTGGCCGAGGTTGTAGGTCCTGACCTCGCGGGCGCCGAGCACGCCGCGCAGCGCCTTGGCCGTCTTCTCCTCGGTGACCTCGTTGAAGCTGCCGCGCTGGTCGTCGGGTCCGTACGGCCCGGGAACCCAGGCGGCGAGGTTGCCGTAGTCGAAGGGGACGTCGTTGATCCCGCCGCGCGGAGAGCCGTCAGCGGTCGAGGCGCCGGCGGTGCCCACCGTCGCCGCGACCACGCCGGCCTTTCCCGCGAGACCAAGGGCTTCGCGGCGATTCAGGTAGTTCTTCAGCAGCTCCGGATGCATTGTGACTCCCCAATCGGGTGACCCACGGCCGGGTGACGATACGGGCAGCCTACGACGCTCAGGACGTGATCGGCACCACTGCGAAGAGGAACGCGTCCATGTTCTGCACCTTCGGCGTCTCCGTGGACTACGAACTGTTCCTGCTCCCGCATCGCCGAAGAGCACCGGCGACACCATGACCGCGGTCGCGCTCAACCCGCAGCGGGTCATATCGCTGCTCGCGCTCGAAAACCCTTGCTTCCCAACGGCTCAAGTCGGCGCCGAGTCCCTGTGCTCGCTAGGCTGCGCGCGCGTGGAGTACACGGCCCGTCCGTCAGGACATCGGGGCGACGCGGTCTCCGTTGCCGTTCCGGTATGTGCTCCCTGTTGTCCGGTGCTGGCAGAACGGTGTCCCGATGACGTCCTCGTCCGACCCCGCCGATGAGACCGAGTCCGCCGCTGACGGACATCACGAACTGGTCAGCCAGCCGCACACCGATGACGAAGGCACGGTCGCCGAGGCTGAAGCCGAGGCCGCCGAGATCAGCACGCCACACCAACCGCTGGGCCCGTTGGGCAAGCGACTGGACCGCCGGTCGCCGTTCCTGGTCGGCATGGCCGCCGCGGCCGGTGTCGCCGTCACCTACGGGCTGATCCAGCTCGTCATCGGCGCGCAGGAGATCTTGATCCTGCTCGGTCTGGCGCTGTTCCTCGCGATCGGCCTGGAACCGGCCGTGTCGTGGCTGGTCGGGCGGCGCCTGCCGCGCTGGCTGGCGGTCACCACGGTCGTCACCGTCGCGTTGGTCGCCGTCGGCGGCTTCCTCACCGCCGCGATCCCGGTCCTCGTCGACCAGGCGACCGCCCTGGTGACCGCGGCGCCGGAGTACTTCCGCCAGGTCCAGGACCACAGCACGATCCTCGGTCAGCTCAACGAACGCCTCCGCCTGCAGCAGCTCGTCGAAACCGCGTTCAGCGGCGCCGGGCTCACAGGCGTGCTGGGCGCGGGCAAGGCTGTGTTCAACGCCGTCACCAACGTCCTCATCCTGGTCGTGCTCACGATCTACTTCGTCGCCGACCTACCCCGGTTCCGCACCGCCCTGTACCGGCTGATCCCGCGTTCCCGCCGGCCGCGCGCCGTCCTCATCGGTGATGAGATCTTCGCCAAGGTCGGCGGCTACGTCCTGGGCAACCTGGCGGTCTCAGCCATCGCCGGGCTGCTCACACTGATCTGGCTGCTGAGCTTCGGGGTCCCCTACGCCGTGCTGCTGGCCATCACCGTCGCCGTGCTGGACCTGATCCCCATCGTCGGCTCCACCGTCGCCGGAGTGCTGGTCAGCCTCGTCGCGTTCACCGTGTCGCCACCGGTGGGCCTGGCGACCGTCGGATTCGTCGTCGTCTACCGGCTGCTCGAGGACTACCTGCTGATCCCGAAGATCATCGGCTCCGCGGTGAAGGTTCCGGCGCTGGTGACCATCGTCGCCGTCCTGCTCGGCGGCACGCTGCTCGGCATCATCGGCGCCCTGGTCGCGATCCCCGTCGCCGCGGCCGTGCTGCTGCTCGCCGAAGAAGTGCTCTTCCCCCGCCTCGACACAGCCTGACGGCCCGTCGGCCACCAGCCGGTCGCGCAGCCATGCTGTGGCGTCCCGTTGCATGGCGAGGTCGAACTTGTGCGGGCCCGGGTAGAACCGGCCGCTGTAGGCGGTGGCGGCACCTGCCGCTTCGTAGTGCTCGGCGATGCGGTCGTGCGCGGCGCGTGCCCCGGCGAGGGGAAACAAGTGGTCCTGGCGGTTGTACTGCACGAGCAGGGGCGCCGGGGCCTGGCAGGCGGCGAGATCCGGCCAGTCGGCGTGCGAGGCGAAACCGGACGGCAGCACCATCCACGTGTGGTCGATGACGTTGTGGTCGAACAGAGCCTCGTAGCTGCTCATCATTCCGACCACGACGGCGGCGGTCAGCTGGGGAGCGGCGGCGCGCAGCAACGCCGAGCGGCAGCCGCCACCGGAGAGACCGACGCTGCCGGTCCGGTTGGTGGTATCAGGCCGGGACCGCAGGTAGTTCAAGGCGAGGCGGTCCTCCCTGGCCACCACGGCGGCGAAGGTGGTGCCCAACAGAGCGCAGTACTTCTCCAGCAGGTGCTCGTGGTGCCAGGCGGCCGCGTCGTAGAGCTCGGTCTCGGCGGGGTTTCCCGGCGCTGCGGCTGCTCCGGCCGTGAGCTCTCCCAGCCGTTGCACCTGCGGTGGCATCTCGTGCAGCGGGAACCGGCGGCTTCCCCACCCGAACACGTCGGAGACGAGGACGACGAAGCCGGCGCGGGCGAGGTCGTTGGCGATGGCACGGTCCTCGTAGTGACCGGCCCGCAGCGCGGTGACCGCGGCCGGTACGGGGTCGGGGCCGTCGGCGATCTTCTCCTTGCCGTAGTACTTGACACCGTCGTGGCCGTGCAACGCCAGCACTCCCGGCAACGGGCCGCCCGCGTCGGCGGGTTTGAGCACCCACGCCCTCGTGCGGGGGCCGAAGCCCGCGGAGTAGGAAAGCTCTTCCCCGACAAGCCCATCAGCGGCCCAGCGCCGCTCGACGCGCACGTCCGCCGGGAAAGCCTCCTCCCCGAAGGCAGGGATTCGCAGGCTGTCGCGAACCACCTCCCGCACGTGCCGAGGGTCGGGCCGCACGCTCCTGCGCTCCACGATCCCGGTGTGCCGAACCCAATCGCTGTAGCTGCCCAGATGGGCGTAGTGACCAGCCGTCATGCCCCCATCAGTGGATTTCACCGCGCGTTGTAGTAGAGCCAGTTGCCGTTGAACTCGACGAACGAGATCGCACCGTACTGGTCTCCGTTCATGTTCGGAGTGAGGTAGCGGACTTCCTTCACACCGGGCTTCGATCCGTTGTTGGGCGGGGCGAACGTGGCTTGGTCGAGCTTTGCGGCGAGCTCGTGGACCCCGTCACGGATCTTGTCCTGGGAGGCTGTGACCTCCTTGTCGGTGGTGTCCGCGTGGAATCGCCGGACGCAATCGGGATGACCGACGCAGGTCAGCTTCAGCAGTGCGTTTCCGTCACCGGCCTTCGAGGCAGTGGCCACGGACCGCGCGGCTCGCTGCGGAGTGCTGAGGTCGTAGGAAGTCCCGGGTTCGCCGTCGCGGTCGCTGGCCGCGTGGCTGTCGGTGACGCCACGGTCTCCCCCAGCGTGAGCCACCAGCACGGCAACCACGACGGCCACGACGACACCCGCGCCACCGACGATTGCCCACAGCAGCACCGAGCGCGACCGTGCTGGCGAGTACGGGGTGAACTGCTGCTGCGAGTGGTGCGGCGGAACAGTCATGCGGGCTCCCAACGGTCGGTCACCACAGGGTGTCAGGTCGCTGTCATTGGTGTGGGATGGGTACGCCCGCGGCGCGCAGTTTGGCCTCGACGAGCGTGTTCAGCCGTGTCCAGGTCGGTGCGTGATCTTCGAGGTGGTGATTGATCAGCCCGTATCGGGTGACGTCGTCGGGCCGGGGCTGGTAGTCCGTTGGCAAGGCCAGGTGCTCGGGGTTGGCCAGCAGGTTGTCGGCCAGCGCGGACGCGAGGTCGTCGATCCGATGGTCGTCCGGATCCCAGGACCGCGCGTCCCAGCCGCGCTTGGTCAGGTCGACGAACCCGGGGTCGTCGAGCCGGTGTTCGAGCTGGGTCAGGAAGATGTCGAACAGCTCCGGCGCCAGTGCCCTGGCCAGCACCAGGGCTTCCCGTTGGCTGGCCACGTAGTCCGGGTCGAAGCCGAGATCGGTGAGCCGGTCCAGGATCGCGAGAGCGCGGTCGGGCAGTAGGAGCCGGTCGCCCTCGGTGAGCTGTCGCAGTGTGTCGCGCCGGGCGATCAGGTCGGCGATCCGCTCGGTGAGGCGCTGTTCGACGTCGACGAGCCCGGCGGTGAACTGCTCGGTGTCGGCGTCGAGCAGCGGCCTGACCTCGGCCAGTGGTACGCCGGCGGTGGCCAGGGTCCGGACCTGGACCAGCCGCAGCAGGTCGGCCGATCCGTACCGTCGATAGCCGGAGCTGTCGCGTGGTGGTTCGTCGAGCAGCCCGTGCTGGTGGTAGTGCCGCACGGTCTTCACCGTGACCCCGGCGAACGCCGCCGCCTGACCGATCGTGACGCCGCCGGTCGTCGTTCCCGTCGAGGGAGCCATGCGAGGAGTGTGAAGCCTGACCCGAGGTCAAGGTCAACCCGCCCGGCACCCCCGAACGCGCACGGGGGCCGTGGTGCTCGGCCCCCGTCGACTGAGCCTGCTGGGCCCGTCAGGCCAGCCCGCCGCAGAACACCTCGTCGAGGAGGTTGCGCAACGCCTTCGGGTACCCCTCTGCCAGGTCGATTTCGGTGTCTCCGCCGGTGACCGAGGCGGTCAGGGTCTTCCTGCCGTCGGGGGTGCTGTACATCAACGCGCCGTAGCCGATGGTGCTGCCGTTGTGGCGCAGGACGGTGACGCCGCAGCCCGCGTCCTCCACGTACAGCCCGAGGCCGTAGCCGCTCTTCGGGTGCGGCGTGCGCATCTCGGCCAGCAGCGGGGCCGGCAGAAGCTTGCCGCTCATCAGCTCGGAGAAGAACGTGTGGAGATCCTGGGTGGTCGAGATCATGTCACCGGCACCGAAAATCAGGGAGGGGTTCTGGCGAGTGACGTCGACCGTCTTCCACTGGCCAGCGTCCTGGTAGTGGTAGTAGCCGTGGGCGTGCGGGCCGGGGATTCCCGTCCGGGCGCCCGGCACCTCGGTGCCCCGCAACCCGAGCGGCCGCAGGATCCGCCGCTCCATCTCCTCGGCGTAGGAGTGGCTCGGTGCGAACTTCTCGATCAGCAGTGCGGCCAGTGTGTAGTTGGTGTTGGAGTAGTTCCAGTCCCTCCCCGGCTTGAACACCGGCGGCTTGGACAACGCGAACCGGACCAGTTCGTCGGGCTGGTAGGTGTGGAACCGGTTGTCCACCCATTCCTGGCCCGTCGAAGGGAGCCCCGGCATGGCCGTCCCGTTGTAGTAGTCGCCGGTGTGGTTGAACACTCCGCTGGTGTGCGCCAGCAGCATCCGCACCGTGATCTGCCGGTCCAGCCGGAACTCCGGCAGGTAGTCGTCCACCGAAGCGTCCAGGCCGACCTTGCCCTCGGCCACCAGTTGCAGTACTGCTGTCGCGACGAAGGTCTTGGTGTTGCTGCCGATCCGGAACCGTCCGTTCGTCGCCGGCTTCGCGGGCTCGCCCAACTTCCGCACCCCGGCGCTGCCCACCCACTCGCCCCGCTCGTCGTGCACGCGCAGCTGCATCCCGGCGAAACCGATGTCGACGAACGCCTGCATGGCTTCCCGCAACTCCGGGCGCTCCCGCCCGGCAGCCGCTCCCGGCACTGCCGCGTTGGTCGGAGCGGCCACCCCGACCAGCAACGTGACCGCCAGCGCCGTGACCGCGAGCCGAGCCGTGAAAGTGATGTTGTTCCTCATGCGGCCAGGCTTCAGCCTGACCCTGGGGCGGGGTCAACTCCCTCTGCCCGGAGTTCAGCCGTCGGCCAGGACCTCGTCGCCGATCAGCGCGCGGAGCCGGTCGTTGGCCTCTTCGAGCGTGTTCAGGAAGGCGTCGAGCCCGGCCGCGGGCACCGGCCCCAGCGCGTCCTCGGCCAGCTCCGCCCACACGCGTTCGATCTCGGGCACGAGCGCGCGCCCGGCCTCAGTGGCGACGATGCGGACCTGACGGCGGTCCCCGGGCACGGGCTCGCGGCGGAACCAGCCCCCGCCCTCCAACCGCGCGACGCTGCGGGTGGCGGTGGGCGGTTCGATGCCCAGCCGCGCGGCCAGCCGGGAGATCGTCATCCCCTCCGCCTCCCCCGCGAGCAGCCAGAGCAGCACGTCCTGGCCGGGATGCAGCCCCAGCGCGGCGAGCCTGCGGGTCTTGGCCTCGCGGTAGAGCTTGCTCATCTTGTTCAGCGCACGGTTGACGCGCATCGCCTCCGACAGGTCCACACACCCAGCCTACCGATCTGTATAGTCGACTAATAGCTAGCCGACTAACTACCTGGAGGAACCGCATGGACCTGGGACTTCGCGATCGCGTCGTGCTCGTGACCGGCGCGTCCGGTGATATCGGGGCCGCCATCGCCCGCGCCTTCGCCGCCGAGCACGCCACGCTCGCCCTCACCTGGCACACCAACCGCGACCGGGCGGACGCCCTCGTCGAGGAGATCACCGGCGCAGGCGGCCGGGCCGTCGCCGTGCGCGTCGACCAGCGCGACGAGAGCTCCGTCCACCAGGCGATCGCCGACGTCGAACGCGAACTCGGCGAGATCGACGTGCTGGTGGCCAACGCGGTGACGTGGCCGACCGCGCGCACCGACACCAGGGAGACCCTCATCGACGGACTGACCAGCAACGTCGCGGGCACCATGGCCACCATCGAGCGAGCACTGCCCGGAATGCGGCGCGCGGGCTGGGGCCGCGTGGTGGTGATCTCCACCGACATCGTGGAACAGCCCCTGCCCGCGGGCGTGGCCTATCCCGCCGCCAAGGCCGCGCTGGAGTCCGCCGCCCGCGTGCTCGCCACCCGCGAGGCCCGGCACGGCGTGCTGACCAACGTGGTGCGCCCCGGTTTCACCCTCACCGAGCGCGCGCTCACCAGCCCGGGTCTCGGCCAGGAGGCCGTCGACTCGGAGTCCGCGAAGACGCCCACGCTGCGCATCTGCACACCCGAGGACGTCGCCGCCCTCACCGTGTTCCTCGGCTCCGCCGCCAACAGCCACGTCAACGGTGAGGCGGTTTCGGTAGCCGGCGGACGCCACCTCACCCGCTGAAACGAGCGTTCTTCCGTTATGCGCCACGGCATCGGGGCTCTAGCGAAGCGTCAGAGCACCACGACATTGAAACGCCGGCTGCATCAGCCTGCGGCGGCGAACCCAGTCCTCACCGCCGTGAGTGACCGGCAGGCCGTTGCCCAGGAAGGGTCGTGCGTTGTTGTAGATGATCGCGTTCTTGTCGTAGTTCTGGTGGTTTTCTTGCAATACGTGGTGCGCGTGATCCGGATGGGTGATGAATACAATTCGCATTCCGGGCGCACTCGCGGTAGCCAGCCCGTCCGGAAGTGCGGCGATGTCGGTGAACAGCTTGAACGGATCGCGACGAAAACCCTGGACAGTGGCGAGGAAACCGAGTCTCGCAAGTCGTTTCGTGTTTGATGGGGAGGAAGGCATACCCGGCTCACTCGTCCTTTTGGGTGGCTCGGCTGCGAAAACCAGACGCACTGAGATGTCTAGCGGACGAGTCGACTGGACACAATCGCCTGTGTTGATGCTCTTGCTCGCCCGTGTCCCCAAAACAAATTACATCCGCGCCTGATTCAAGCTGCTACCGTGGCGAGCCATGTCAGCCCTTCCGAATACCAGCAGCCGCGTTCAGGAGATTGCGGATCGGCTGGATGTGGTGGATGTCGTGGTCGCTTACGCCACGGCCCTCGACACGAAAGACTGGGCGCTGCTCGGCTCGCTGTTCACCGATGCCGCGATCTTCGAGTTCGCGGGTAGATTCGAACGACAGGAAGGTCCCGCCGCGATCGTCGCGTTGATCAGCGCCGTGCTCGGTCCGCTTGACGCCACCCAGCACATCAACACCAACCACGTGGTCACCGTGCACGGCGACGAGGCCGAGCACACCTGCTACTTCCAGGCCCAGCACGTGCGACGCGGTCTGCCGGGTGGCGAGCAGTTCATCGTCGCGGGCGCCTACGTCGACCGGCTGCGGCGCACACCCGGTGGCTGGCGGTTCGCCCATCGCAGCGTGCGTAAGACCTGGATGCGGGGCAATTCGGAGATCACGGGCCATGTCAGCGTCACGTGACCTGTCGACCGATGAACTGCTGTCCACCACGCGGTCGGTCCGCAGGAGACTGGACTTCGACCGCAAGGTGCCCCGCGAGCTCGTTCGAGAATGCCTGAGCCTCGCATTTCAGGCACCAAGGGCCTTCAATCTCTCCCTGTCCCGGTTCCTGGTAGTGGAGGACGAGGAGAGGAGGAAGGCGCTTGCGGAACTCTACCGCAAAGGCTTCGAAATCTATCGCGATCTGCCGTTCGCGGCGGGCAACCTGGCGACCGGCGATCGGGTTCACGACAAGACTCAACGACGAGTGGCGTCCTCGACCGAATACCTTGCCGAGAATCTCCATCGAGCACCCGTCATGGTTGTGCCGTGCCTCACTGGCTGGCCAGAGGAAAGTCCGTCGAGACCCGGCGTGGCCTCTGCGATGGGGTCGCTGTTACCCGCGGCCTGGAGCTTCTGCCTGGCGGCCAGGTCTCGCAGTCTCGGTACCGCTTGGACAACACTCCACCTGTTCTTCGAGCAGGAGGCCGCAGACATTCTTGACATATCCTACGACACGACTTGGCAAGTCGCGCTGATTCCGGTTGCCTACACAAGGGGTGGAGCGTTCAAGCCAGCAGCACGAGAACCGCTGGACTCGATTGTCACGTTCTACGACTGAACCCGCGGTAGCGGCGACGGCGCGTGCCGTCTCCGTCGACGAACTCGTTGACGGTGCCATCCACGCCAGATCGGAAGGGGCCTACAACGCAGAAAAGCGGACGGTCGCTGTGACCATCCGCCCACCGAGTAGGGCTAGTGCTGGTGTCCGAGGAGCGACTTGCGCACTATCCACCCGCCTCGCCCTCACGGGCCGTGCGTGATACCAGCCGTCCCATAATGATCGATGAGGCCGCCACCCGTCCCGCCGCACAGGACGGGCGGAAAGCCGTCTATCTGCGGATACATCACTGCCACAGGCGGGACAGGTTGCCGCGTAGGCGTCCCACTAGTCACACTTTCGGCTACAGAGCGGTGATTCGGTGGCGGCTTGACCGGTGCATGTCTCGGACCCGTCAGAGGTCACAGTCGCACGGCAGCGAGGAGCTGGGAGTAGGCCACCAGCGGTCGTACTCCCCCTCCGACACAACGGCCATCACTCGGGCGGGACGACCACAATCGATCACCCTGACAACTACCTGAAAGACGAGGTGTCTCAGCATCCTCGACGCTCAAGCTCCTGCTGGTGTGCGAGACTCTTAGGAGATTGTCCCCGCGCGGCAATGGCTAATTGTGGCGTATACCGCCAGCGCATAATCACCCCTATTTCCATACTTCACCATTCCCACCGGAAGCCCACGACTGTTTCTTCGATAAAGGGTACGTATTGCCGCACGGCATTTCCCTGGAAGTTCACTCTCTCCTCCCAGATTCTTCCTCCGTCAATCTGGTCATCCCAAATGCACCACCAAGCAGCTTGCGGTACCCTGCCCTCAAACTCTATTGCCAGATCAACATTTTCAGATCGGGCAAATGCTGCTCGACGCACCTCGGTCGGACGAACCGTGCCGGGAATGAAGTTGGCCTGATACTCAAGCGCGGTTGTTTCCGCCTTCAGGAGCGGTTTGTCAAGAACTATTTCCGCGCTCGACAATCCGTCGCCATATGCGAAGCTTTGCCCAACACGGCCGCCATGGATTACCTTAATGCAGGAGGCTTGCGGCTCATGATTAAAGATATAAATATCTACGCCATCCTGTACTGCGCGAATAGTGTGCAATGTGCGCCTGCCGACCAAAGAGCCATCCATGGCGATAGCGTACCGCTCAAATAGACTAACGGTCCGATGGCACTGATTCCTCACCATTGCCCGCCTGCGTCGCAAGGTGTGCGAGATTCCAGTCCTTGAATTTTCTTGACCAGAGAAGATCTCAAATAGGCGATCTTTGTCATTTTCGTCCATATTGAATGCGGCTATAAGCCATCCGAGCGTCTGCGCGGAAAGTGCCGTACCGGTCAGGGCACGCGATACTCGGTCTTTCAGTTGACGTGCAACGGCGCTTTCAAACTCGCCTCGTTCACCACTATCGACCAAGTAGGATTCCACAACCCTGGCAACTGCGGCTTGGCTCAGCTCGCTTCGCCTTCTTTCAGCCTTGGTGCGCCAGTGCCGCCGGTACCGAGGATCGTGGGTAAGCAGATCTCGAAGGAGTGCGCAAGTTGCCGAGATGTTTCGGTCGGGCTGCGTCAATACAGTCACCTCCAAGGTCCTTCAGAGATCGTAGTGGGCCGGTAGCATGCTTGCTCCCTCGAAAGAGTGATGAACGTAGGTCACTAGCTGCGAAGATACAGTCCCTGGCCTTCGGAAGTCCCGCGGTGCGACATAAGCGCGACAGATCTGTTGTGAGATCGGATCCACGCGTCGGAGGTAGACGTACAGCACTGGACAGTTGGAGGAACCACCTTGACGGGACCCGATGGCTACGTTGCCGAGCTAGTCGAACATGTGATCGAAGAGACTCCTGAACGGCAGGCGAGCGAGCAGGATGGACTAACGGGGGAAGTGCAAGAGCGTAACGCACGCTTTGCAGAGTTGCAGGCAATGGAGAGCGCGTATGCCGCGCTCGCTTTGCTGGACCATGAAGCTCGCAATAGGGCTTTTAAATGGTTGGCGGATGCACTGGATTTCACAGGTAATGCAGAGAGTGTTCCAATTGTGCCGAGGGTGGAGGCTGCAGCCGCCAGCGGAGCGGCAGTGCTGCCTCCGGGCCAGGACTCTCCTGACCCAAAGGAATTCATCGGCCAAAAGAAGCCCCAGTCCGCCGTTGAACGTGTTGCCTGCCTTGCTTATTATCTGGCCCATTATCGGGATGTCCAACACTTCAGGGCGCCCGACATCGTCGCATTGAACACGGAGGCTGCATCTCACAAGTTCGCCAACCCATCGCGGGATGTAGACAATGCAGATCGAAAGAATGGATATATCGTCTCGGCGGGAAACGGAGCGAAGCAGATTACTGTTCGCGGCGAGGCGCTAGTTGTAGCACTACCTGACCGAGAAGCGGTTAAGCTGGTTCTGCAGGAACATGCCTACCGACCGAAGCGGCCCTCGACCGCAGGGAAGAAAACGACAGCATCGACCAAGGATTAAGACATGAGTGAATCTACGGTCGCAGTACTAGAAGCTGCTTATGATAAATCACTTGTAAAGGAAATTCTTGCCGCATACGAGCAGGCAAAGCAAAACTACTATCTTGGCGGGCATCGCCTAAGCGCGGTCGAGGGCGGACGATTCTGTGAGGCGGCGTACCGCATCCTAGAGTTCGTCACGACGGCGAAATTTACCCCAATCGGTGATATTCTAGACACCGAACGAGTGGCCAAGCGGTTGTCTGGCCTGCCTGGCGCAAGCTACTCGAAGTCTTTGCGCATTTACATTCCGCGAGCCTTGCGTGTTGTTTACGATATTCGCAACAGTAGGGATGCGGCTCACCTGGGCGACGGCATAGATCCAAATCTGCAAGACGCGACCCTTGTCGTGTCAGTGTTGGACTGGGTTCTCGCGGAGTTTATTAGGCTGAGTGGCTCCGCATCCGCCGATGTTGCGCAAAGACTAGTTGAGAATCTAGTAACTCGAAAGCTTCCGGTGGTACAGGACTTTGGGAGCTTCCCAAAGATTCTGCGCACGGACCTTCGGGCAGGTGACTACGTCCTCGTCTTGCTTTATCACGTCGGCCCAGAAGGTGCTCGAACGTCGGAACTGCAGCAATGGGTGCCAAGTCACATGAGGGCAAACCTCCGGCGCACGTTGCGCACCTTGGAATCAAAGGCACTCATTCATCGGCATAATGAAAATTCCCTGATCACCTACCTGGGACAAAAGCGCGTGGAAGTCGAGCGCTTGTTGGATCCCGACAAAGGGGCACTGGGTAGCGATTAACGGAATCCAATGAGCGAATTTCTTCGTGAAGCTATTCAGTATTAGATACTGCGCATGGTCGTGTTCGCGCTGTTTCACGCAGTCTGTGCCTCTTCTAGAGGGTGTTGGGGCTGCGCGAATACGACATCGCAACGGGTAGGACGACAGACGTTCCGCTATTGCTAGTTAGACCTGCGGTAGCGGCGCTGGTCCATGAGTGCTATCAGTTCGTCGTTCGCTGCGTCGTTTTCGGCGTCCACATTGGACATAAACAACGCGAACAGTGCCTGTGCGACGCTCGCCTGACTGCGGATCACCGGCTCGACAGGAGTGCAGGCGGGCTTGGGTGGACTGCCGCTCATCGTGCACCGTCCGAAGGCGCGCGCAGGGCGCCGAGGCAGTCTGCGCACGGTCGGCCGGATGGGGCTGCCATGGGCATCGGCTCGACGAGGTGTCTGCACAGAGCGAGGTAGCGCCCGGCTTGCTGGCCCTTATGGAATGCCGCGTCGGTGACGTGGTGTTCCTGGCCGTCGTATCCGCACGTGATCGGATTGGCGTAGATCCGGTGCTCCACCGGGCGGGAAGTCGTCGAGCGTCGTCGGCGAGGGATCGCGCGAACTGCGTCGATCAGAGCCCATGCGCCGGTTACGAAAGTGACGAGGGCGAGTGGGGCCAAAGCCCACCATCGGACTTGTGTCACGGAAACCCCCGCGTGGAGTGGGTGTCCGGCGGCGCGTCGAGGGGCGGAACGGTGCGCCGCCGGACAATCAAGGGACCGCGTGAAGGCGGCTCGTGTCAGACTGAAATCAAGCTTCGATCAGCGCTTGGTCAGCTGGAACGACCTGTGGGCGACTTGGCGACGACATGCGGCGACCTGGGACGGGGGCAACCGATGCGGACGTTTCGCACCGTGCTGGAGCAGAAGATCTGGGAACGGCGGCTGACGCTGGAGGAGTTCGCCGAGTACGCCGAGGTGTTCGCTCGCGAGCACAAGGAGCCCGGAACGCTTGGCGTCCGTCATCTGCAACGGCTGATCGCGGGGCGCAAGCCGTCCGGCGAGCCCCTCGGGTCGATCAAGCCGGTGACTGCTCGGCTGCTGGAGCGGATCTTCGACACGAGCGTCGACGAGTTGCTTGCCGAACCGCGACGAGCGACCGCGGAGAGAACCGTTCCGGTTCGTGCCTCGCGGGAGCGCGCGGAATCGGACCTCGCGGTCGCGCTCGACTGGCTTGACGAACGCGCCGGATGGTCACCGGGGACGAGCCGGAGGAAGGTCAACGGGCGGCTCGCGGAACTCGACGAGGGGAAGCTGCTCGACCGGAGTGTGCGGCGCGCGAGTGTGAGCCGGACGAAGCTCGCGCGGGCGCTGGTCGACTACTACGGCGGCGGCATCGCGGAGTACGCGCCGTACCGGATACGTTGCGGGGAAAGGGAAATCGCGACGAGCGTGCTGACTCGCGCTGACTGGCTCGACTTGGCCCAGCCGCTGTTCTCAGGTGGTGATCGGTTGGCGTTCACCGATCGTCAGTTCGAGGCTCGGCCCCGCCTCGACGAGGTGGGAGCAGCGGCGGCCGTGTCGCGGCTCGCAGAGTCGGCCGTGCTTGGCGTGCGGATCACTAACTCGCCGCTCTACCGGCTCTTAGACGTCAACGTCGGTCCCGCGATCGAAGGGACGGTCGGGCTTGTCCCGTTCGTCGAGTACGCGCTGACTATGGATCTGCTTGAAGGCGAGCTTGTCGACGCCGTTGTTGGCGGAGCCGAGGTGAGGCGGGGAAGCCTGCCGCTCAGGGACAAGTACTTGAGTGACTTGGCGTCCGCGCTCGACGTGTCGAGCCGGGTGTGCGCTGGCGGAGTGCTCGCCCTGTGCGCCATCGCTCGACCAAGCGATCCGTTCCGGGGCGGGCGGGACTACGCGCTCCTTGTGCCAGAACGGTCTGGCCACGTGCTCAACGCGGCACGTCGACTCGCGGTGATCCCGAAGGGCTTCCACGAGCCGCTGACTGACCTGCGCGCCGACGCGCAGTTGGCTGCGACGCTGCGACGGGAAATGGAAGAGGAGCTGTTCGGTCGCGAGGACATCGACAGCACCGCTGCCGGAGATCAGGCGGCCGTGCCGATGCACCTGAGCCGGATGTCCGAGCCGATGCGGTGGCTCATGGACAAGTCCGGTCGCTTGCGCGTGGAGTGCACTGGATTCGGGCTGAATCTGATCAGCGGAAACTACGAGTTCGCCAGCCTGATCGTCATTGATGACGAAGAGTTCTGGGCACGGTACGGCGGCGAGATTGAAGCGAACTGGGAAACGGCTGGATTGCGGCTGTACTCCAGCCTTGACGGTGAGCTGATCAGCGATCTCGTGTCGCAGGAAAACTGGAGCAACGAGGGTTTGTTCGCGTTTCTTCAGGGGCTGTGGCGACTGAGCGCGATTGGTGACGAGCGTGTGAATTTGCCCCGCATCGACGTCATGTTTGGGACGGCCAACGGACGGTGATGACCACCGAGTCGGCGAGTGCTTCCCAGGAGTGGTCGACGCCCGGTCCCCACATCACGTAGTCGCCTTGGCGCGTCAGCGAGGCGCTTCCCTCGGTGAGGTCGACGCGGAAGTTGCCCTGTACCAACAGAGCCATCGTCGTGCGCTGGTCGTCAGCGGTCCACTGTGTACGCTTGTCGCCCGCCGGGTGAACGCCCCACTTCACTTCGACGTCCTTCGACGAGCGCACGTCCTCGGGCGGGTCGATGAAGTGTCCGACCACCCAGCCGCGGTTCCCGCTTCCCTCATCGGCAGCGTTTCCGATGTGCCAGTTCGCGGTCACCGTATCTCCCATTCAATCTCTGGCAGGTTCACGCGGTGTCCGCCGATCTCGCGCAGACGTCGAAGTCCTTGGAGAAACGCGAACAACCCCTCGTTGCTCCAGGCTACATCACCGACGAGTTCCTCTAGAAGGTCGGCGTCGAGGCTCGAATACTGGTGGAGCATCGAGGACTCCCAGTTGGCTTTCACCTGCCCGCCGAAACGGTTCCAGAATTCCTCGTCGTCAATGACGACCAGGCCAGCGAACTCGAAGTTACCGCTGACGAGGTTGAGGCCGAAGCCGGTGCACTCCATGCGGAGCCTGCCCGGTTCCTCCATGAGCCATCGCATCGGCTCGGACAGCCGACTCGGGTGCATGGGGTCGGCGTGGCGCTGGTCGCCGAGGGTGCTGTCGATGTCGTCGCGGCCGAACAGCTCCTCTTCCATCTCGCGGCGCAGCGTCGCGCCCAACTGCGCGCCAGCTCGCAGGTCGTTCAGCGGCTCGTGGAAGCCCTTCGGGATCACCGCGAGTCGGCGGGCGGCGTTGAGCACGCTCCCCGAGCGCTCCTGGACCAGGAGCAGGTAGTCGGCTTCGCCGTGGAATGCCCTTGCGGGGCGGGCAATTGCGGTCAGCGCGAGCGCACCGCCCGAGCAGAGGCGACCAGAGACGCCGAGGACCGACGCGAGGTTCGGCAGATAGCGATCACGGAGCGGCAGCGAACCCGGTTGTGTCGACGCGCCGGAGCTGAGCGCGTCGATCAGCTCCCCTTCGAGCAGGTCCATCGTGACCGCGTACTCGACGAACCGCGTCACGCCGACTGATCCGGCGACGAGCTGCTTGCCGACGCCGATGTGGAGCAGCCGATACAGCGGCGTGTCCACGAGGCGGATTCCGAGTGCCAGCGTCTCCGCCAAGCGCTGAGCAGCCTGCCGCGCGGTCTCGTCATTCAGCGAGAGCCCGCTTTGGGGCGTCGTGCTGGTGAGCCTGAGCCGGTCGTGCTTCGCAGTCAGCGGACAGTCGAGGTCCAGCCAGTCCGGGTGCGTGAGAACGCTCGTCGTGACGTCGGTGTCCGAGCCGAAGTGCGCGCCGTAGCGGCCGTGGCTTTCCCTTGTGCCGCAGTAGTAATCGCCGAGCGCCTGAGCGATGCGACGTTGATCCACGCGTCCTCGGCGGACGCCTCGGTCGTGCAGGTCGCGAACATCCAACTGGGCGAGCCGTGCCGCGACTTCTCGCCGGGCAGTTCCCGGTTCCCAGCGGGCTTTCTCGTCCAACCAGTCGAGCGCGGCGGCCATGTTCGGGTCCGAGCTGAGCCGCCGCTCGGCGTCAGCCGCCGCACCTTCGGGCACCTGCGCAGGCGAGTCCTGCGTGAGCTCGGCGAACCGCTCCTGGACGGACGCGGACGCCTGCTCAAGCGCCGTGTCCAAGAGCTGCTGCATTTCCGACTTCGGGCGAAGGCTCGGCTTCTGATGCCATGCGGCGACGGTTCGCGAACCGATGCCCAGGCGCTCGGCGAACGTCTCGTTGCTCAGCCGAAGCGCCTTCTGCAACGCGCAGGCCGTTTCGCCGGTCCAACCGTTGGCCAAGCTCACGCTGCCACCAGCCGACCTGCGCTGGATGTGCGGTGAATGTGCATCGACGATGCATGGGACTGGACGCTGATTCGCAGTGGAATTATCGACATGAAGAACAGCCGATTCCACAAGGAACAGCTACCCGTTCTTGCGGACATGCTCAATCACCGTCGACAGATCCGACTTGAGTTCGCTGAGTCGCTCGGTGATGTCACTCAGGCGGTCCTCGAAGGTGTCGAGGCGCGACCACAAGGTGTCGGTCGGGTCCGTGACCGGCTCGTCGAAGTTCGGCGGTTTGCGGCCGTGGAGCACGGCTTCGAGGTGCTGCGGGTGCCAGCCGAGTGCCGTGGACAGCGACTCCAGCGTCCGCGGACTCCGTCGGCGCTCGACGGTGTGGTGCTGGACCTCGCGCACGATGGCTTGCGAAACGTGCGAGCGTTCCGCGAGTTCTCGTTGACGCCAACCAAGCGCGTTCACGCGCTCGTTGATGGCCTTGGCGACTGCCGCCCAATCCTCCGACACGTATTCCTCCGCGCTCCGCCTCAGCGCTGAGATTAGCTGCCTTCCGCTCTCGCGTGGCGTGACACGGCGCTTCTCGTGTCGGTCGCGGACAAACGCGCCCTCGTTGGCGCTGAAATCATCAGCATATTGCTGAAATCATCAATTCTTCTTGAAGGGCCTTTCTCATGCGCACTTCTCTGTCAAACGCCCATTACTCCGTTCGCGAAACCGCTTGGCTGCTCGGCGTTGCGCCCTCCACCGTCTCCCGCGCCATTCGGCTCGGCACGGTGCACGTCGTCTGGCGGCACGGGCGCCCCGTCATCCCGGCGCACGTGCTCGCTCGACTTCTCGGCGAGCCCAGCTCCGGGGGTATGCCTTGACGGACGCGGACCTCTGGCTGATCGGCATCGCTTGGCGGCTCGACCGCCTGCAGTGGGTGCCGACCGACGTACTCAATGACCTTGTCCAACGCGACGGCTCGTGCATGTGGCAGTCCGCCGATGGACTGCTTGACGAAGAACTGACTGACCGAGGTCTCGCGGCGAGGTTGTGCGTGGGCTGCCCGGTTCAGGACGAGTGCTTGGAACTGGAACTGCGGACCGCCGGTGAAGACACGGTCGGTGTGTGGGGCGCACTGTCCGATGAGGACAGGCGCGACCTTCATTGGCACTGGCTTCAGCGCGGTGAACGGTGGTCGAAGCCATGAACGCGACTCAGATCATGGCTTGCCTGGGCCTGCTCCTCGTGCTCGTTCTCGTCTGGCGAGCGGGTGCGCGCCGAGCGAAAGCCGGTGCTAAGCGGAGCGGCGTTCGCCTGCTGTCGCTCGCGGGTCGGGTGTCGTTCAACGCGGCGTTCATAGTCGGTGCGCAGTGGGTGGTGATCACCTACGGCGGCAACGGGTGGTTGCTCTTGGTGGTTCTCGCCGTGCCTGCCCTGTTCGCGGCCTACGCGGTGACCAAGGCGCTGACTGTGACCGCCTACGAGGTGCCGCGCCGCCGAGGTGAGCGGCGATGAGCGAGCCGATCGAACGTGTGGCGACGCAGGTGGACCGGTTGTGCTGGGCCGGAATCCTGCTCGGACTCGCGTTCACCATGACCAACGTTCAGCAGTTCGCGGCGGCTGGTGCTCCGGCGTGGTTGCTCGACCCGATGGTGTCGCTGGTGCTGCTCGCGGTCCTGCGCGCCGAGCAGGTCACCGCCCGGCACGGCGTTCACATGGGCGGCTGGGTGCGCGGCGCGAAGTGGTTCACGCTCGCGGCGACCTACGTCATGAACACCTGGAGCGCGTTCACGGCCGGTTCGGCGGCGTTGGTGGTGCTGCACTCCGTTCCGCCGTTGGTCGTGTTCGTTGCTGCCGAGGCGGTCACGGAGCTGCGGGACAAGCTCGGCGCTGCCGTCGTGAACGCCGTGCCGAAGACCCCGTGAACGTCCTTTGCGGACTACCTCGCAATGGCTAAGGCGGCACGCACACCGGGTGTGGCGGTGACGCCCGCGTGGGTCCGTGAGGTGACCGGGTGTTCGCGCGGATTGTCGTCGCGGCTCGCTGCGGCGCTCGTCAAGAACAGGGGCCGTTCATTAACGGTGACCTGGTTCCCGTGTACGACGGCGAGTTGGTCGAGCAGCCGAAGCTCGTGCAGCGGTTGGAGAACGGCTGGCGGCGCTCGCGAGTGATCCCGCCCGCGTTGAAATCTCGCCAAGCTCGGAAGGACGCGCTCGCATGGTTGGTTCGGATGCCCGCGCGGTTCTTCGGTGCGGTGTGTCGAGGCGCTGTCGTCGTGGTCCGAGCGTGGCGACGGTGGGTACGAGTGCACGACTACCGGGAGGCGGCGGAGCAGTCCGAGAAGCTGGCGGACAAGTTCGTCGAGATCCGTGAGCTGACGCTGTTCCGGTGGAAGGTGACCGGCGTTGTCGCGCTGGTCGCATCGGCGGCGCTCACCGTCACATACGTGCTCTACGGCGGGCAGGCACTGTCGCCGGCGGCGGGAGTCGCGTCGGTGGCGCTGGCTGTTGCTGGACGGCGGAAGGATGGTTCGCCTGGACGGAAGGCGGTGCTCGCTGGTCCGCGCACGCTGACGTGGACGATGGACCCGCAGGTGCTCGTTGATGCGTTCCGGGACGTGAAGCTGATCGGGAAGGACGAGACCCTTCGGCTCGTCGAGCGTGCCGCGCGCGTTGGCGACGGATGGTCGGTGACCGTCGACCTTCCGGCGACGCGCAAGGCGGCCGACGTGATCAAGAATCGGGATGCGCTCGCCGTCGGCCCTGGCGGTCGATGAGGTTCAACTCATCGTCGAGCGCGTCCGTGGTCGCGGTGGGCACGCCGGGCGAGTGTTTCTGTGGGTGGCGGACGAAGACCCATACGCCGGTCCGTCCTTGCGGACTCCGCTGCTCGAAGTGGAGCAGTGGGACGCCTGGCGGCCGGTGCCGTTCGGTCGCGACGCGCGCAATCGGCGGATGGACCTTCCGTTGGTGTGGACCTCGCTGCTTGTGGGCGCGATTCCTAGGCAGGGCAAGACGTTCGCGACCCGACTTGCTGCCTCTGGGGTGGTGCTGGACCCATACGCACGGCTGTACGTGTTCGACGGCAAGGGCGGGAAGGACTGGGAAGCCGCGGAGCGTATCGCTTACCGATTCGTATGCGGTGACGAACTCGAACACATCAGGACGGTGTGCGGGTATCTCGTGGAACTGGTGGCAGAGGTTCAATCTCGGTATGCGCGAATGTCTACTTTGGACGATGAGGTCTGCCCGGAGTCGAAGATCACCCCGACGATCTCGCGGGATGTCGACCTTGGGATGCCGATCACCGCCGTGATCATCGACGAGGTTCAGGTCTTCCTACAGAACCCGGCACGCGAACAGGTCGGCGGCAAGAAGACCACGCTCGGCGCGTACGTCGCGGACCTGCTGACGTACTTGGTGCGCAAGGGACCTGCGGCCGGAGTGGTGGTCGTCCTTGCCACGCAGCGGCCAGACTCCAACACCATCCCGTCGCGGTTGCGGGCGGTGCTCGGCTCGCGGTTCGCGCTGCGGGTGATGGATTGGCGGGACTCCAACATCGTGCTCGGCGAGCAGATGAACACGCGCGGGTACGACGCTTCGACGCTGCTGCCGAGCCACAAGGGAGTCGGCATCCTGCGGCCGGACGGCGAGACGGCAGGGGCGGACTTGCTCGCCATGACCGTGCGGACGTACTACATGCCGAACGTCGATTGGCGGGCAATCTGCGCTCGCGGTCGAGCGCTTCGCGAAGCCGCTGGAACGCTCGGCGGTCACGCGGTTGGCGACGTTACTGCGAACGCGGTCGACTCGGCGGCGGTGGTCAAGGCGCTTGGCGCTGGCAGTCGGATCGAGCTGCCCGAACCGCTGGCGTCAGTCATCAGCTATCTCGGCGACGAGCTGGACGAGCGCGAGTTCGTGCCGACAGCGGAGCTGGTCCACGCGCTGGACGTCGAGTCGACTGCCTTTGGGCGCGAGATGGGCGAGCTGGGCTGTCGGCCGCTGCGGCAGTACGTGCCCGACGGCGACAGTACGCGGCGGGTGCGCGGCTGCCTCACTGCGGACCTCCGAGCGGCTATCGCTGATGAAATCGGCTCTTCGGATGTCGAGCAGTCATGAACACTAACCGCGACGAGGAGGTTCGTGTTCCCGCCTCACCTCCCGTGCTTACTACTCGTAGCAGCCGTATTCTGCTTGCCATACTGGTCGAGCTGACCGAGGTGAAGGTCCTGGACGGACCTTCGGAAGGGGGTGACCGTGACTGTTGAAATCAGCCGCGATCCGTGGTCTGCGCTGGACGATCTGCTCGGCGTCGAGATCGTCACGGCGGGTGACGAGGGCATCGGTCCGCTGGCGGTCTACGGGCGGTGTTCGACGGAGGACAACCAGGACCCCGAGACCTCGCGCGGGTGGCAGGTCGGCAACGCGCGGAAGTTCGTCGAACCGCTCGGCGGGAGGGTGGTCGAGGAGTTCTTCGACATCGGTCAGTGGCGGTCGGTGCCGTGGGAGCGGCGCGAGGAGGCGTCCCGGCTGTTGGCGGCGCTGAAGAGCCCTGACCGGAGCTGGAACGCGGTCGTGGTCGGTGAGGGGACGCGGTGCTGGTTCGGTAACCAGTTCTCGTTGATCGCGCCTCGGTTCGCCGCATACGGGGTTGATCTGTGGGTGCCGGAGTTGGGCGGGAAGTTCGACGCTCGGAACCCGTCGCACAAGATGCTGATGAGCGTGCTCGGCGGGATGAGCGAGTCCGAGCGCCAGCACGTGCAGGCGCGTGTCCGCGCGGCCATGGATGCCCAGGTGCTCAACGAGGGACGGCATCAGGGCGGACGTGCGCCGTACGGGTACGTGGTGGTTGACGGCGGTCCGCATCCGAACCCGCGCAAGGCGGCTGAGGGTTACCGCCTTCGGGTTCTCGCGATCGACGAGCCGAGCGCGGAAGTGGTGCGGCGGATCTTCGCCGAGTACCTGACGGGTGAGAAGGGCGACCGCGCTATCGCGAACGGGCTCAACCGGGATGGCATTCCGTGTCCGTCCGCGCGGCGACCGGACCAGAACCGACACCGGCTCGCGGACGGGTGGCAGGGCAGCACGGTCCGGTCGATCTTGGAGAACCCGCGCTACACCGGGTTCGCGTTCTTCGGCCGATGGACCCGACAGGAAACGCTGATCGACCCTGACGACGTTGCCGCTGGGCACACCGTCCGGTTTCGCCGGTCAGCGCCGGAGAAGGTGGTTCGGTCGCGAAAGCCCGCTCATCCGACGATCGTGGAGGTAGAGGAGTTCGTCGAGGCACAGTTGTTGCGGCGCTCGCGGGCGGCTGGTGGGTTGGCGGCTGGCCGGAAGTTGGAACGCGGACCGAAGCGCACCAAGCGCGCGTACCCGCTCCGTGGCCGTATCCGTTGTGTCATCTGTAAACGACGGATGGAGGGCACGCCACGGGCCACGCGGACCTACTACCGATGCTCGGCTCGAACCCTCGTTCCGGGTTCGCCTGTCCTGGAGAACCACCCGAAGAACGTCTATCTCCCAGAATTCGCTGTCCTGCCGCCGCTGAATAGGTGGATTGGACGGTTGTTTGATCCGGAGAACCGGGATGAGACGGTCAAGGCCCTGGTCGCTTCACAGGGCGGAACCGCGAAAGCGCACGTCTCGCGGGATGCGGCACAGAAGCGGTTGAATGCGGCCGAGGCACGGCTGAAGCGGTTCCGCGCCGCGATCGACGCGGGAGTCGACCCCACGGCGCTGGTCGAGGACATCAACGACGCCCAAGCGCAGCGCACGGCGGCTCGCGCCGAACTGAACGCCTGCCGCGCGCCGGAGCTGCTGACCGACGCCGAGGTCTACGCGATGCTCGATTCCCTCGGGGACATCCGCGCGGAGTTGAAGCGCCGCCAACCCGGCGAGACTGGAAGAGCTGTTCGCCGAATGGCGACTCGAAGGGGCCTACAACGCAGAAGAGCGGACGGTCGCTGTGACCATCCGCCCCCTGAGTAGGGTTAGTGCTGGTGTCCGAGGGGGGACTTGAACCCCCACCCCATTTCTGGGACTAGCACCTCAAGCTAGCGCGTCTGCCATTCCGCCACCCGGACGTACCCACTTGGCGGTTGTCCCCGCCGCGTGTGGTCACAGGTTAGCTGATCAACATGGCGGGCTCCAAATCGGGGTCCGGGGGTCGGCGGCGGTGGGTGGAAGCCGCAGGTGGACGTCGGTCCGGGTGGCCGGTCCGATCCGGGTGTCGACGGGTGGGCTTCGCCCGGTTCGGCGCGATGGTGGTGTTGAACGATTCCACAGTGATTGTTTGGCGGGGCTTTCGTGGAGTGGGCTCGGCGTGTGAAGTTTTGGTAAGGCGATTATGCCTGCAGGGCGTATATAAAGCGGGTGATGGTGCGTCAAATGTTCGGAGCAGGGATCTCGATCCTGCCTGCGCCTGGGCTCGGCTGGAGCCGAAGGCGTTTTCGCCGTAGCCCATGGCGTTGCAGAACCACCGGACCACGTCCAGTTCGATCTGCGCGAAGCCCGGCGCCGCGGCCCACACGCCGGCGAAGCGGTTCAGGCTGCGCGCCAGGAACTCGCCCACAGCGGCCTGGAACAGCCCGCCAGAGGGCACGTGCGCCATGAAACCCGGGTGCGCGTGCATCATTCCGCTGGGCAGCGCACGGTCGAACACCGTATCCAGCAGTTCGGGCAGCCGCGGTCCGGTCCGGGGCGCCACCGGCTCGTCCAAGAGGTCCTTGCACTGCGCGGGCGCCAGATCCAGATCCGGCAGCGCGGAGACGTCGGAGAGCACCGGCTCCGGTCCACCGCGGAACGCGGCGGCGAAGCTGTCGATGATGCGCTCGGCGTCGGTGGTCGCGTCGAAGCGCCGGCACAGACCGTCCAGCACCGCGCGCTGCCGCTCATCGCTGGCCACGACCTCGTGGTACGGCGTGTTCGTGACCGCGACCGCGTTCTAGAGCGGGATGTAGAGGTCCGGGTGCCGTTCGTGCAGACGCCGTTCCAGGACTGCCCGCGCCTGGAAACCCGCCGTGGCGGAGTGCCGTTTTAGCTGAGCGCCCATCGCCAGCGACAGATCGGTGATCGCATCTCCCGCGGGCTTCCGGAGCCGCGTGAACTCCGGCAGCGTGCCCCGCAGCGCGGTGTCGACGTCCACCTCCGCGAGGTTGCGGTCCAGGATCTCGAAAAAGCAGCGAACGTCCTCGAAACTGTAGTTGATCCCCTGGCCGAAGAACGGGACAAGCGTGTGCGCCGCATCGCCCAGCAACACCGTGCGTTCGTGGTGGTACGGCGAACACCGCACAGTCTTCAACGCGCCAGGGTGAGCGGAGAGCACATCCTCGGCAAAAGACGGCAAGAACTGCCGAGTGTCCGGGAAATGCTCGGAGAACAACCGCCGCACATCCTGCGGTGTGCGCATCGTCGCCCAGCTCGGCCGCGCCGGGTCCTCCGCCGCGAACGGCAACCACAAACTGGTCGTGTAGGTGGCGTCCACATTCGGCTGGGCGATCAGCATCAGATTTCCGCGCGGCCACGAGTGCAGACCGTGCCCGCGGGAAGCGTTCAGCAGCACCGGCTTCCCGTCGCGCTCGCCGACACCGGGTCCGCCGCAACGGCTTCGTGGTGGAAGAACAGTCGCGCCCCGGCGCACTCCGCCTCCTCCAGCAGCAGGTTGTGCAGCGCGAGCCGGGGGATGGACAGCAGGTGGTGCTCGGCCGTAGGGCTGGTAGGAGACCGTCCCGTCGGCGCGGTGCACGATCCGCTGCGGCGAGCAGGTCGACGAGGGGGCCGCTCAGGGAGTTCAGGCCACGCCGGGTCAGCGTCAGGTTGAAGGAGTGCCCGCGGGCGGGCGGTGACTTCCGGATGTCGGCGCCCCGCTCGTAGACCTCGACGTCGAACCCGCGTTTCCGCAACTCGATCGCCACAAGGCATCCGACCGGGCCCGCCCCGACGATGGCGGCTCGCGCTGTGTCGGCGGATATCGGCACTGACACCTCCTCTCAGATTCAGACATTTCCTTGTGACGCTAGAAAAAAGCTCTCCCCGTGCTCTCGCCGCACTCTCTCCCGCGCGCAGATCGGCACGAGAGGACGATGAGAGGAAACCGTGGAAAAAGCCGACCCTCCGCGCGGGCGCCCCGGGTGGTAGAAAGGCCAGGTGGGCAGCGACAACGACGGCACAGCGCAGGACACCCTCCGACTCGCCGAGGAGGAGGTGATCACCCTCGCCAGCGAGCTCATCCGGATCGACTCCACCAACACCGGCGACCCCGACACCGTGGTGGGGGAGCGCGCGGCCGCCGAGTACGTGGCGGCGCAGCTCGCCGACGTCGGCTACGACACCACCTACGTCGAGTCCGGCACCGGGATGAAGGGCCGCGGCAACGTCTTCGCCCGCCTCGAAGGCGCCGACCCCAGCCGCCCGGCGCTGCTCGTGCACGGACACCTCGACGTCGTCCCCGCCGACGCCAGCGAATGGTCGGTGCACCCCTTCTCCGGCGCCGTCCAGGACGACTACGTCTGGGGCCGCGGCGCCGTCGACATGAAGGACATGGTCGCCATGACGCTGGCGACCGCCCGCCGCCTCAAGCGCGACGGCATCGTCCCGCCCCGCGACATCGTCTTCGCGTTCCTCGCCGACGAGGAGGCAGGCGGCCTGCACGGCGCGCAGTGGCTCGTCGACAACCGCCCCGAGCTCTTCGACGGCTGCACCGAGGCAATCGGCGAGGTCGGCGGCTTCTCCATCACCGTCAAGGACGGCGTCCGCGCCTACCTCATCGAAACCGCCGAGAAGGGCATCGCCTGGATGCGGCTGCGCGTGCGCGGGCGCGCTGGGCACGGCTCCATGCTCACCGACGACAACTCCGTCACCCGGCTCTCCGAGGCCGTCGCGCGCCTCGGCAGGCACACATTCCCGCTCGTCATGACCGACTCCGTGCGCGAGTTCCTCGCCGCCATCACGGAAATGACCGGCCTGGAGTTCGGCGAGGACGACATCGACGGCGCCGTCGCCAAGCTCGGCGGCCTCGCCCGCATCATCGGCGCCACCCTTCGCGACACCGCCAACCCCACCATGCTCAACGCCGGCTACAAGGCCAACGTCATCCCCTCCAGCGCCGAGGCCGTCGTCGACTGCCGCATCCTCCCCGGCCGCCAGCCCGCCTTCGAACGCGAACTCGACGAGATCCTCGGCCCCGACGTCGAACGCGAGTGGATCGCCAACCTCCCCGCCCTCGAAACCAGCTTCGACGGCCCCCTCGTCGACACCATGTCCGCCTCGATCATGGCCGAGGACCCCGGCGCCAAGGTCGTGCCCTACATGCTCTCCGGTGGCACCGACGCCAAGGCCTTCTCCCGCCTCGGCATCCGCTGCTTCGGCTTCGCCCCCCTGAAGCTGCCCGCCGACCTCGACTTCTCCGCCCTCTTCCACGGAGTCGACGAACGCGTCCCCGTCGAAGCCCTCCAGTTCGGCACCCGCGTCCTGGACCGCTTCCTCCGCCACAGCTGATCCGTCCTCTTCGGACAGAAGGGGGCCGGTGCCCCAGCCCCGGCCCCCGTGGGCTACTGTGTGCCCACACACCAGGTCCGGGTGGCGGAATGGCAGACGCGCTAGCTTGAGGTGCTAGTCCCAGAAATGGGGTGGGGGTTCAAGTCCCCCCTCGGACACAAAAACGTCGCATACATGCTCGTCTGACGCGCCTGTGCTCGAAGGCGCTCCAAAACACTGAACTAGCCCCTTCCGGGCTGGTTTGTTGTGCGTGGCCGTGGTCCTCGGACCGGCCCGGTGGTCGCACCTGTTGTGCTTCCAACTACCACACCCCGCTCGTCTACGCGGTTGACGGCTCGTTCTCCGTTTCCGCCGTCGGCGATCCCGGCTTCGCGCATGAGCAGCGTCGTCTATGGGTTGGCGGCGGTGGACAGCCGAGGCCGTGTCGCCAACCATGCCGTGATGACCGTGCTGCGGTGGAGTCCGGAAACGCGGCTGAACATTCGCGAGGCCTGCGGGTTGCTGGTTGTCCACGCGGTTCCGGGTGGGGTGTTCGGTGACCAAGCAGGGGCATCTGCGGTTGCCCGCGTCGGTGCGGCACTGCTGCGGCCTGGTCCCGGGCGATCGTGTCCTGCTCGTGGCCGACCCCGACCAGAACGTGCTGGTGGTGTGCACCCGCCTGTCGCGCTGGACGAGCTGCTCGTGGCGCGTCACGTCGAGCTGCTGGGCGGTGATCGCCTATGACGGCGCCGTCCGGAGCTTCGCCGGAAGTGGAAGCGGCCCGGCTCGTGCTGGAGCGGATGGGCGTCTCCATCGAGCAGCTTCTCCCCGTACCGGTCGTGCGGAAGCTGGTGCCGACGACGTTCTCGGCCTACATCCCAGTTGTCTCTGACGGCACCCGCCGAGCCAACGATCCGTACTACACATCGAGCAGCTCCATCGACTTGAGATCGACGAGGCCGGCGCTGCGCCGCCGTTCATGCTCAAGATCATTGCGGCGGTGGACGATCGTCGCCGTGGTGTCGAAGATCCGCGCGTTCACTGAACGGGCCTCGCGCAGGTCGCGTGCGGTGCCCGGTTCCACTTGGATCGTGTTCGCCAGCGGAGAGCTCATCGCGTCCGGCGCGATGCCGTGAGGGAAGGGTAGGGGGCAGTTCGCACGGCGCAATCCTTCCCTACACCTTCCAGGCTCGCCCGCTCAGGGGACAACTTGCCTTGTGGCCGACGTATTGCACTCTTTATCGAACACCTATTCGATAAAGAGTGCAATACGTCGGCCGGTGGTGTTCACAGTGGACGATGGATCGTGCCTGTCAGCGCGTTCGATGTGGCCAGGCCGCGAGCACTCGGGACTCCAGTTCGTATCTGCCCTCAGCGTCGATGTCGAACAACTGCAACGCGATCAGGCAATCGAGGGTGGTTTCTGGTTCCTCCAGCACTTCTTCGACAGTTTCCAGCAGATCTGAGCGCGAGATCGGGCCGAGGTCAGCCAGCACGACCACCACCTCGAATGCCCGGAGGAGGGATTCCTCCGCGGTCAGCCCGACCGCGTCGACCAGGGCCGCTGCCCCTTCTGGCTGCGCCAACCGCTCTGCTACCCGCCGAAGGGCTTCCTGTTCGTCCCTGCCGGTGGACACCAGCATCGCCGCTTCCTCGACCAGCATCGGCCACCCTCCGGTGACCTCAAGCAGTTTCTCGAAGCGCTCCTCGTGCGAGAAGTGACCACTCGACAACGTCCACACCCGCAGCGATGACCTGTCGTACCTACGCAGCAGCACCACGCCCACGGACGTCGCACCCTTGGCAGGAGCGGCGCCGAGAACCGCACGCCAGACGCTGAACTGGTCCGGTCCGGCGATGATGACGGCGGAGCGTGTCACGCCGGGCACTGTCGGCACCCGCTCGACGGCGGCGGCGAGGGCCTCCAGGCACGCCTCGTCGTTCGGCGCGGGCACCACGAGGTCGTCGATGATCACCCGTCGTTCCCCGGGCTTTCCCGCGATCAGCTCTTCCTCGAAGTGGCGACGCATCGAGATGGACGGCACCGTGAACAGACCTCCCTCGCCGGTCGCCTTCCTGATCCCGGTCGCGGCCATCTGGATCCCGGTCGCCGACGTTCCCAGGACAACGCGGACCTGGTTCGTGTGCACGCCCACCAGGTCGTTGACCTGACTGGCTGTCAACGGGGACCAGCGACCGTCCGCAAGCTCCAGGCGCTGCTCCAACGCGGTGAATTCCTCCGGGAGCAGGGAGGTCTCGGCGCCGACCAGCTGCGTCTCCACGTCCTTGCGGGAACCGATCATCGACAGCACGTTCGGGCTGCGCAGGTGCCAGCCCCTGCCGTCGTTGTTCGGGGCCAGCACACCCAGGCCGACCATCTCCTGCAAGTACGCCCGGAAACCCTCGATGTCCAGTGTGGTGAACCCGGCCGGCCACCAGCCGAGGCATTCCTCGCGCACCTGCACGTCCGTCAGCCTCGCGTCCAGGCCGCTCTCGTGCGCGTTGTGCGCCAACACATTCGCGATGACGTTGTACCGCGGGTCTAGGTGCAACGTGTCGCGGAAGGCCGCGTTGATGTCGGCCTTCAGGTCAGCGTTGGCCTCAACGCTCTCGACGTCCGCACGGGTGATGTTGAACGGCGGGCCCTCACCAAGGGGTTCGACCGTCGCGCGTTTCACGTGCATCGCCTCGACCAGCCTGTTGCCGAACATTTGCAGCAGGAACGGCTGGTACGAGCAATAGCCAAGGACGCGGTTGACGAAGTCGGGTTCCGCGAAGTCGAATCCGAGTGCCTGCAACGGACGCGTCAGGAGATCCGAGGCGAACTGGGGGCGCAGCGGGCCGATCACCGTCGGGCGCTGCGCCAGGTGGCTGAAAGGACCGTTCGGCGAACTCTTCGTGTAGCGCTGGACGGAGTGCAGTCCGGCGAAAACGACCTTCACTTTGCTGTTGGCGGACTCGCCGAGGTGTTTGAGTCGGGTCGTCTCGGAGAACCGGGGAGCGTCGGCCTCGAAGAACCGGTCACACTCGTCCAGCAGGATCAGCAGACGGCGCTGCGGGTTGGTCTTCGTCCACTCCAACAGACCCGAACGAACCTGCTCGTACGGTGCCACCGACTTCCGGCCTCGTGGACGCGTGATGACCTCGCGCTCGATCAGGTCCCGCGCCAACGCGCTCCAGATGGCGTCTGACCCGATCGCCGAATCAGGCGCGATGCCGACCGTGTCCAGGCTCAGGTAGATCGCGACGTGCTCGTGTCGTTTCTGGTGCTCGAAACGCGCTGCGGCGTTGCGTAGCAGCGCGCTCTTGCCGAGCCCACGCCCGCCGAAGATCAACTGCGTGCCGTCCGGGTCGAGCAGGCTCTTCCGCTCCGCGTCACGGCCGTAGAACATCTCCTCCGCGACCAGTCCGCGCTTCTGCCTGAGGTACGGGTTCACGTTGGAGAAGGGCAACAGCACGCTCATCGTCGCGTCCATCTGCCCATTGCCCTGTGCCGCGAGGTAGGCGAGCGCGGAGTCATCTAGCACCAGAACGGGAGCCGCGCTGCGCACCGCCCGCCTAGCGAGTTCTTGCCGCGTCTGCGTGCTCATCGTCCCGAAGTACGCGATCAACAGACATTCCTCGGAGTGGTCCTGGTCAGCGAAACCCATGAGCTGTTCCGCGCCGTGCTGCCCCCATGCGAGCAACACCCGGAGTCGCTTGTTGAGCTTCTTCTCGC
This sequence comes from Allokutzneria sp. A3M-2-11 16, assembly GCF_024213555.1. GTDB lineage: Bacteria > Actinomycetota > Actinomycetes > Mycobacteriales > Pseudonocardiaceae > Allokutzneria. The sequence continues at coordinate 202,600 of NZ_JANAVO010000007.1, forward strand.
TGAACGCCGGCACCAGGGCGCTGCCATGGACCTTGATGTCGCACACGTCCACGAAACGTCGGTTCGGCCCGTGCGGCACCTCGGTGACCCGCTCAATCCTGCGGCACTCGATCCCGATGACCCTGAGAGCCGGTAGCAACAGCTGCCGCTCGTTGATGCGGTTCCATCGTCCTTCCGGCGGCGTCGTGCTCATCTGGAGCCAGCCGGACAACGCCTCTGCCGTGGTCGCGGCAACATCCGAGCTGAGTTTCGAGAAGTTCAGGACCTCGCACCCCTGCACCTGGCGGCTGCCGCGGATCACGGCGATGAGTTCGGGAGTGAGCCCTCGCGGCAACGCATCCGGAACCGTCGGGAAGTAGCGCACCAGGTCCTTGCGCTTGGGCACTTTCGGCACCGGGACACCGATTTCGAGGAAATAGGTGAGCTCCTCCGCGGTGGAGAGCTGGCCAGTGTTGATCAGCCGGGTGACTCGCTCGATCGTCGCCTCATCGACATTGGGCAGATCCGCGAGGCGTTGTTGAAGGCGCAGACCGGCTTCGGTGCGGTAGCGCACCTGTGTTTCGGCGACGCGCGCCAACTTGGTGCGCACGGTCCCCAGGTCTTGCCCGATGGGCGCGGCGTCGTTGAGAAGGCCGGTGAGTTCGCCGTCCTGCTCGTCGGTGATCTCGGCGTTCAACCGCGCTTGACGAAGCTCGATGGTCAGTTGTGCGTGCCGCGCGGTCAGTTCGTTACGACTGGCGCGCTCCGCCACGTCGAGCTCTGCCTCCGACACCGCCAGTGGCGTATCGCCTCTGTCCGCGTTCGAGATCCCGCCTCCTTGCACGGCATCGAGCACGAATCGCGCCGCGGCGTAGTTCTCCGCTTCGATCTGCGCACCAATGGCCTCGTTCCAGTCCCGCTCCGCCGCGACGACGAGTTCGGCCGAGGTGGTGTTCTCCGGCGCGGTGACCTTGCTCAGGGACAGGTCGATGCTTGCGCCGGGAACCTTCAGCAGCTCGCCAGTCAACACGAATTCCGGAGCAGGCTCACGCGCCAGAAGAGCCCGCTTCCCCTCCAGCACCGAGAACGTCGTTGTGAGAGAACCGATCGCGGCACGGGCTGCAGCGGCGACCAACCGGTCGCTGTGCTGAGCCTGTTTCGTCAGCGCCTCAACAACCTCGGGCCTGCTGGTCAACAGCGCTTCCCGCATGGCGGTGACCTCGCCGGTGCTCCACGTGTCCCGGCGATTCGCTCTGGTCAGGGAAAGGACCGTCTCGGTCCACTCGGCCAATGGCCGCAACGCCTCCTGCACGAGGTTGAGCAGCGCCTGCCGTCCCGCACCTTCAACGGGTTTGCCGCCGGACCCGCGCAGCTTGCGGTCGAGCAGGTCGAGTTCACCGGTCACAGCGGAACTGTCGCTCAAGGTCACCAGCGCGGTGCTGACCTCGTTGACCGCGCTCTGGTTGTTGGTGGCGACCAGGGTCAGCGGGCGGCCAAGCATTCCATCAACGGCCAGCCAGGTCTTCGCGATGTCCGTCGCTCGTTTGAAGCGCAACGACCGATGGCGCCCGAGCACCTGCGCCGCCTTGTCGGTCACGTCCCGAAGGACGCGTTCGGACTCGTTGACGTCCGCGAGCACCGTCAACACCGGTGACCCAACGAGCGCGCCCTGAAGCGCGCGCTTGCCGACCTGCTCAGCCAGGCCAGCGAGATTGGGTTCGACCCGGTTCGAGAGCTCCCCGAGCAGCGCTCCGGTGTTCGGGTCACCAGTGACGAACGCGGCGCGCACGAGGGCAGGAATGGCGAGCAGCACACTCGCCAAGTCGCCAACAACCTCGTCCATGTTGACCGTGCTCAGCTCACGTCGGAGAACAACGGCGCAAGCGCTCTTCTCGCTGTGCACCACATCCGCCAGCGCGGCCACACGCAGGACAGACCGCTTGGCGACGGGCCACCCGTCTGCGGTGATCAGCAGCGCCGCCATCCCGAACCGCTGCGCCGCGACCAGATCCGCGACAGTCGCTACGAGGCGGCTGTGTTCCAGGACCGTCTCGCTCAGCACTGGGCGTTCGAGTTCCGGGCGCTCAACGGGAACTGGAGCGCTCGCGGCAATCGTCTCCGCGGGTGCGGTGTCCGTCTCCTCCCGCCCCGTCGCCGCGACGGACTCCTCGGACCGCCGAGGACCGGACAGCTCATCCACAATGGACTGATCAGGAGTTGAACGATCGGCATCGGCCTCCGAAACCGCATCGGTTCCGTCGGTGTTCAGAACCAGCAGCGATGCTTGGACGGCGAGCGCGGCGAACTCCGGCTTGGCGGTCGTGAACAGTTGGATCGCTTCCATCCTGGTCTGCACGTCAACCGTGGGTTCCGCCAGCGACACGAGCGTGCCCAGCACCGTCGCCGACATCCTGTCCGCATCGCCCCACTCCCTCAACTCCAGGAGAGTTATGGCCTCGGCGCGTACCGAGGCCAACTGCGCCAGCAACACGTTGTTATCGGCAACGGTCAAGGAGCACAACAAGGTCAGCGACGCTCTCACGTCACCGTCCCGTGAAGCGGCGGCGATCAGGTTGACGGCCTCACGAACCGCAGCCGAACTCTCCTCCGCGATCTCCGCACCGGCCTCACCCAGCGCGTTGATGACGAGGTCGAAGGAGGACCTCGCGGACACCAACACGGTCAGGTCGTCCCGAGCGGGAGGGCATGACGCCGCCAGCGACTCCGCCACACGGCGGGCCGCTGTCAGGGCCTCAGCGAACGCCCCGTCGAGTGCTTCGCACGCCGCCCGCAGGTCAACCGTGGTGGACTTCTCCCTTTCAGATTCCACACTCGTGTCAGGCAAAGGCACAACGCTTTCCTCGGCGTGCGCGGCTTCGTTCACCTCTCGCGGCGGCTGATCATCCACAGTGGACTTCCCCTTGCTGCCCTTGCTCCGTGCACTGAGTTTCGGCTGGAAGCGGTAAGCAGCGGACTCGCGAACAACCCGCTCCGCGGCCCGGTGGACAGCAGCACAGGGACCGGCTTCCCCGCTCGCGCTGAACCATGGCCGGTCCGCCGCCCAGTGCCACAATCGAGCATCCTGGATCGTTGCTTTGCCGGTGGCCCACAGGGTCAAGCGCAGCAGCGTCGGTCCCCATATCTCCTCCGGGCCCCGCTCTGGGGCGCTCAGGTCACCGCCGAGCTGGTCCGCGAAGACCCACAGCGCGAGATCGCGACGGACCACGCTGGTCAGAGCCAGCGAAGCATGCCGCGCGGTGTGACCGGTCGCTCGATGCAACCGGGCAACGACGTCCTGACACAAGGGCAGTGCGATCCGTCTCGGAAGGATCGTCATCCCCAGCGGGCGCAGCACGTCCCCTCGCCTGCCAACAGGAATGACCTTGAGAGCGCGCCGCACGTCCTGCTCCGTGAGGTCCGCGACGACCGTCGGCAGCTCGGGACGGGCCGCGGTCAACGCGACGGACAGCTCCACCAGCGCGCTGTTCAGTTCTGGGTTGTCAGCACGCTCCTGCGGGGGCACGGCGAGTACCGAGTCCATGATCGCGGTCTGCCCGCAGTGGCACGACTGTCGCGAACGGTGGTGGGCCATCAGTCCTCCGTCGTGAAGTGATTGGTTGCTTCAAGCGCACGTCGGGGACGTCGCCGAAAATCGGAGACGAAAGTGCTGTCCGCCGGTAGTTCTGCGTCAACGACGCCGCGTTGTGCGCACTCGGCCCGGTAGAGCTCTCGCGCCTTCGCCGTAGGCCGCTTGCCGAGATGACCGATGCGGCGCAGATGGCCGGTGACGGGGTGCTCGCGAACGAACCGCGAGTCCAGGTGCGGCAACGCCGGTTCTCGACTAGGTCCGCTCCCCCTCGGCACGATCGAGGGCTGGTAGACCAGGACGGGAACGGTGGAAAAACCAGCTACCGCGGGAAAACGAAGGCCGCCGTTCGCGTCGACGCTCGCGATGTCTTCCCGGAGGTCCTGGGAAGCAATGAGCTTCGTGACAACGTCGTCGAGAGAAACCTCGACCGCACCCTCCGCCCCGTACACGGAGCGACTGAGCTGGGAACGCCCCAGCACGGTCCGGCCGTCGCTGTGCACCTTTCCGTTCCTGCGCACGGCCCGAAGCACTCGCTGCGGCAAAGTGAGCACCCCCACCGACCGAGAATCCCTTTTACCCCAACGAGGTTCCCCGGGAGCGGCGTCCCTAGCCAAGATCCACGCCGCGTACCTGTGCTCGATCGTCTGCCCGTCAACGGAAACCGGCACCTCAAGCAGCGTTGAGCACACCCGGACCAAGGTCCCGTCCTTGGTCCACGAGCAGGTCAGAACCATTCCCGGGAAGAACTCCAACGGCCAGTCGATCGAGGTGATCTCTCGTCGCGGACCGTGCAGCTCCGCCCGCACGTTCTGTCCGGCTTCCTGCGGATCGAGCTGGTAACCCTCGTGTTTGCTCAGCAGACGAAGACCGACTCCCGCGAGCCGCGAAGCGACCATGGCGTCAGCGATGCGATCGGGTAGTGGCAACCGTCCTTCGAGCAGGTGCACCAGCCTCAGCGGTTGCGACCACGACAGCTGGCTGTCAGTGACCTCCCAATCAGCGGGTGCCATGTTCTCGTCCTCAGTGACATCTGTCGGTTCGGACAACCACTCAAGTGCACGTTCCTCTTGGAGAACAACGGCTTCCGGAAGCCCAGCCAGCGTTTCCAGCCATCCCCTGCCGAGCGGCTCGGTGACGTCCACGCGCGCGAAAGCGCTCCCAGGCCGTTCGGCGCGCCACACACCGCCGCCCTGCCACTCATCGTCGAGTCGCAAGTGGACATCACCGGCCAACAGCTTCGTTTCCTGGTCGACCTCACGATGGGTGTAGTCGCTCAGAACGGTGTTGGCGTGGCACACCGCCAGCGCGTAGTCGAGGCCGGTCAGTCGACTCTCCGCGCCCTGCACACCGCGCAGCTGCGGGCCGACCGCCGTGTACGACACACACCGCTCCGCGCTCCGGCGCCGATGACTCGACGGGATCGGACTGCGGGCCAGTTGGGAAGCGATGTCGGTCATGTCACCACCACCGAGCACGCCTGAATCGTTGAGACGTGCGCACATCGACGCTCGGGTGAAGGCGTAGCCACGCCACATGCGAACGTCCTCTAAATGTTCCAGCGCCGCGCGGATCGTGCGCAACAACCCGTGAATCGCACCTTCCCACTGAGCACTGTCGGCGTTGCCTTCGAGCACGTCCTCCATCGGCATGGGGGCGGCGGAACTCATGATCTGCGGCTCAACCCGGGTGAGCAGGTATCGCGCGTAGAACGACATGTCGTCGAGGTCCGCATCAGCGCGAGTGGGATAACGCGATTGCCGAACGAGGTGACCGTCCCCGCGGAACCCACGACCGAGCCGCCGCAACCGGTGCAGTTTCTCGCCACTGAGCGAGAAGCCTGATCCGAACGCATCACTGTCGACCACAAGTCGCTCGGACAACAGGGGATCTGCCTCATCGTCGACGCGCCCTGGGCCAACAGCGCCGAGCGGCGCACCGGACAACCACGGGTGCACCTCGCCGTCATCACCGAGTGTGGGATGTGCGCCTTCCTTGTAGACCACCTCCGCGTAGACGTGCTCTGCCCCAGCGTCAACCCGCACCATCGCCCCTACCGGCAGGGCGTCGATCACGTCGGTCGGCGGCACGACCGGGAAAGCGAACGGATCAACCGGACCCCCGACATAGCTCCGCTGCGCCAGGTCGAACCCGAAGAACGCCGCGTTGAAGGCGACGTTGACGTGGACCGGCGCGGTCCGCGTCGCCACCAGCGCGGAGAGGTACGCCAGCAGCCTTTCCTGGTCGCGCGCCTCGGCCTTGTCGAAACCGAACACCATCGGAGGTGTCAACAACGCCACATCGATGTACGGCTTCCACACACCGTTTTCGGTCATACCGTCTCCTCTCCGTTCGAACGTCGCGGTTGCTCAGGCGTGCTCGCCCGCAGCGCAAGGGTCGTTTGCTGGCCTGCGCTTGCCACGTCCCGCCAACGCTTTCCGTCCGCGACCACACGACCGGCGGCGACGAGCCGAGTGAGCGAGCTGTCGATTTCCTTGCTGCGTACAGCGGGATTGGCGCCGAAGTAACGGCTGGTGGTGAGCTTGACCCGAATCGGAACTCGTCGGCGGGTGTACGGATTGAAGTACGAGTCCTCACCGCGCAGGGCCCGGTACAACTCACTGGCACGGATGCCGTTGAACATCAACCAGACCAGCTGTGAGACCTGTTTGTCGAGAAGTCGCTTCCGCTGCACCGAATCACCTCCCGCTCCGGTGGGTCTTGGCTTCGGTGTCCGGAACGCATCGACGATTCCCGGCATGCTCTCCCCCAGCGGCCAGTCGCCCGCGTTCCAGCACCCAGAGCATCTGTTGCCGGCATGAGAACAACACCCTGCGGGGAGGTCGACTCCGAAGTAGTCGGCGAGCCTCTGGTTCGCGCATGTCCCGTCGTTCCCGAAAAACTCCTCCAGCAGATGGACTTCCTGGGCGACGCGATACGCCTTGGCCAACATGTGATCGACGAAGTCGTGAGGAAGCTCGATGTCTTCGACTCGCACTCCGGTCACCAGTCGGCGAGACGGGGCGGCTGAGACATCAAGAAGCCCCCGATCGTGCAGGTCGGCCAACAGCTGCCAAGTGCCAGCCGCGTCCTCGCAGAGCGTCCGGTACTCCGGCACCACCTTGGCGAGTTGGTTGTCCAGTCGAACAACATCCAGTCGCTCACGACGGAGGCCGTTTGCCCGCTCGGCGCGAACCGGCAAGGCAAGAACCGCCGCGATAACGGCGTCCTCGGTGCTCACGGCATCGACCTGGCCGCGTTGGATCCTGACGCCGTGCAGTTCACCGGCCTTCACAGTGCACAGCGGCGGAAAATCCCCGAGGTCCGCCACCAGGCCCCGCTCCGAGAGCACCGCGAACGCCCGCATCACGGTGCTCTGGTAGTTCTCGCTGGTACGGCTCCTCCTCGCCTCGTCAGCGGTCAGCAAGTCCGACTTGAGGTCTTCGCCGATGAGCCCGTCAGCGACAGCGACGGCGTCGAGCACCCCGTCGCACGCCAGCACCGCGCGTCCCATTCTTTCGAGCAGCGGTTCCGGGATGCTGCTGGTCGTCATGAACCGGATCGTCCGCAAACCCCGATTGGTCATCAGCGCGAGTCCGATGTTCACGGGCGCGGAGGTGTCAGCACCCGTCGCCGCTCCCGCCCCGTCACGACCCGCACGCCCGATTTGTTGGTACAGGGCCGCAAGATCGGTCGGAGCTGACACACAGAACACGGTTCGAACGTCGGGCCTGTTCACTCCCAGGCCGAAGGCGCTCGTAGCGACGATGACCAGGGGCACGAACCCCTCGTCGTCCTTTCGAGGCGCTTCCCGGAACTCGGTCATCACCGAGGACTTCTCGACCTCGGTGAGCCTGCCGTGGAATCGACGCACCCGCACGCCGCCATCCCCGAGGTAGTCGCGCAGGTGCGCGTGCAGGGCGACGACCTCCTTCACCGTGAGGCAGTAGAAGATCGCGTGGTCGCTCACCGCGTCCAGCACGACTTCGGCCAGTCCGGCGGAGATCGACGGCCCAGCGTTCTTGATGCTCCTGCGGTGGATCGCCAACTCCGGGCGCAACGGGTTCTCCCGCACGGTGTGCAGCGCACCGATCGCCGCCTCGGCCACCTCGCCGGAGGCCCCGCCGGGCGCTTCGGGTTCGACGCCGAACACACCGGAACGCAGTCCTGAGCACACTGTGCGGTTCGCGGTCGCCGTGAGCGCGGTGACCGGCAAGTCGAAGTCCCGGCGCAGCTCGGCGAGAAAGTGCTCGACCCGGCTCACCGCAGGACGAAAATCGTCCCACTGCACGAACGTGTGCGCCTCGTCCAGCACGATCCGGGTGACGATCCCGTTCTCGACAGCTCCTCGGACCAACTCCCGAAACCGACGCTGGCACAAGCGTTCCGGTGACACGTAGACCATGCGAATCCCGTGGTCGGTACGCCCCAGGAGTTGCTCGGCGACCTCGGTCTTTCCCGCCCGCGAGTTCGATTCCCGAAGCGGCGCGACCAGTGCGCGCACCGCTCCGCCGATGCTGCGGTTGAGTTCGAGGGCCTGGTCGTGCATTAGAGCGATGAGTGGCGACACCACCACGGTCACGCCGGGCAACACCAGCGCGGGCAGCTGGAAGCAGAAGCTCTTGCCGAAACCGGTGGGAAGAAGTCCAAGGACATTCTGTCCGCGAGCCACCGCGGCGATGACACTGCGCTGCGCCGGTTTGAGTTCCGTGGGTTCTTGGGACAGGCGGAGCAATCCGCCGATCTTCGCTGCACGGCACAACACCACTTCTTCGAGGGTGCCGGCATCACGGTGCCGGCGGACTTCGTCGGCAGTCAGCTCCAGTTTCCTGATCTCGCGCGTCTCCGGCAGCAGAGTCTGTTCCTCCAACGCTTCCGGAGAACTCAGCTCCGCCGCCCGTTCCTCGCTGAGCACACCTTCGGCAGCTAGGAACGCCCATATCCTCGACCAGCCTTCGGCCATGGTGACCACGTTGCCGCCAGCCGGCTCCCCGGTGATCGGATCGGCTCGCAGCAACCCACCGTCGAGGGACTCCAGGAAGGTCCTGCGGTACATCCGCCGCAGGGTCGCCTGACCGGCCAGCTTCCGGTCGCTGATCACCACCACGCCGCGATGTTCTTTCGATCGGACGAGCCGTCCAACCGCCTGCCGCAACTGCAATGCGGCCAGCGGGAGGTAATAGGTCTCGGTCGCCACCGCCTCCGGATCATCCGCCCTGGCGGCTTCGGCCCGGGCGGCAACGGCGGCGCGCCGGGTCTCGATGACGGGGGCCGCGAAGGGCGCGAAGGGAAGTTTGTTGATCCAGACCAACCGCAGTCGTCGGTGGTCCGCGACGTCAACGCCCTGCCACAGCCCTTTTGTGCCAACAAGAATCCCGCCACCATGCTCGTCATCGGTGAACTGGTCCACCGCACGCGGGTTTCCCAGCACCAGCGCGGAGACGACCGTGGTCTGGTCACCGCGACGACGCAGCTCCGTTGCGAGGTGATCGGCGATTCCACCCGCGGTCGAACGCGCGGTGGTGAGCACCAACGCACCACCGTCGAAGCCCCCTCGGCGCTCCTCGGCGTCATCGTTGAAGGAGACCTCACTGATGACCTCGCGCGAGTACCCGGCCAGCTGGTGAGCGACCGTGCGCATCGCCCCTTCTGATTGCTCGGCCCAGGAAGGAAAGTCTGACAAGCAGATCAGTTCAGCCTGCTTGTCCAGGTCGAACGGCGTCTCCAGTTCAAGCGCGCGAATGCCCGCCGGCAGACCGAGCCGGTCTTTGATGAACTGCCACCGTCCAGCGACGCGCAGCGTGGCGCTGACGTAGTAAGTCCTCGCGAAGGTGGTGAGGAACCGCTGCCAGGTGGCGTCAGCGAAAAGCTCGACAGGGCTGCTGGCGATCCGGAACCTGTAGCGGCGCAACCCGGCACTGAGCACTCCGAGCTCTTCCGCGTACACCACCCGGTTCGAGGTGTCCGGCAGCACCACCATCGACATCGACGCGGTCGGATCATCGTCCAGCTCGTCCGTTTCCTCGTCGGACTCACCGTCGTCCACGTCAGTCGTGTAGTGCAGTTCCAAGCTCGGACCGTCATCCTCGACGTCGTCCTGATCCTCGACGCCCGAGTCGGCTACCCCTTCTGGGGCAACGACATCGTGGACCGGAACTGGGCCGACTGTATTCTCGATGTCGGCGACGACGCTCCCGGCGGACTCCGAGACCTCCGTGCACCGTGCGCGCAGAGCGGTGGCGCGTTCGTGTTCGAAGAAGTCCAGAACCGACTCGTGGGAAGCGACATACCCACCCAGCGCGCGGGAAACCGCGTTGCAGTGACCGCCCAATCGCCGCAGGAGCGACGACAGTTGCCGCACCTGCTCCGCTCCGGCGCTTCCCGAGTATGAGCTCGCCAGCGTCACAGTTCGCGAGCCCACCACCACACCCGCGCCGGTGCCCTTGGAGTCAAAGGCCCTACCGGCAATGCGGGGAAGCTGCTCGTGCTCAAGCAGGTACCGCACGTGTTTCAGAGCCTTCGCCACCGCGTCGCTCGCGGGGCTTCTCTGGGCGTTCTCACACCAGATTCCCAGTTCCTCCACCAGGTTCTCAACAGCGCGATAGTCCACTGTGGTCGTCAGCGCTGAGGTGGCCGCGTCTTCGAGCTGGTGCGCTTCGTCGATCACCAACAACGTGTCCCCGCCCAGCGATCCGAGATCGTCCAGGTGCGCCAGCAGCAGGGCGTGGTTCGCCAGCAGCAGCCGGTGGGAGGAGAGAGCTTCCCGAACCGAGTCGGTGTGATCGGCGATGGCCGCTGACGCCTTCGCCGGGTACTCGCCGTTGCTGGCCTGGGAAAGGGAGTCCAGCCACACTGGCAGCGCGGGGTCGCTGTAGGTGAGGAAGAACGGCGGCAGGTCGACAGGGTCGACAGACCTCGCGCGCCAGGACGAGGGGATGTTGTCGGTCTCGATGAGACGCAGGAGCAGGAACACCGCGAGCTCACGAAACGCGGGGCGGGCGAGGAATCGGCCCCCCGAGCTGGCGCGCGGGTGGCCGTGCAGCGATGGGGCAGCGGTGGCGTCGGCGAGGGTCATCGCCAACGACCGCAACGAAAGCCGGTTCGTCTGCCCCTTGACCACGTCACAGGATGCGAGAAGCCCCGGGATGGCACCATCGAGCCGAGCGACGTCCTTGGCGAGCTGTGCCTGGAGCTGCTTGGTGAACGTCGTGATGACCGCGGTCCGCTGTGGCGCGCCAGCCAGCCAGTCCAGCGCTGCCGCCAGAATCGCGAAGCTCTTGCCGGTGCCGGTCGGCGCCTCGATCAACGCGGGAGTACCGGCCTGTGCCAACTCGTGCAGCTCTGTCGCCATGCGCTCCTGCGCGGCTCGACGGTCAGCTGGCACACCCCTGGCGGCTGTCGCGAGCGCGGCTGGATCAACGCGCCGATCCGCACCTCGGAGCTCGTCGCCCACAACAAGACCGGACCGATGGGTGCGCGGGCCGTGGGCGGTTCGACGAAGCGTGTGCGTGCCAAGGTGCGCCGCCAGAACGTCGGCGACATCAGCATGACCGTGCGGCCGAGATTCGCCCAGCATCACCCCGTCTGGCCTGCCCGCGGCAGCCAAGCGGCGAAGCAGTCCCCACGCATCGGAATCCGGGCACACAGACGCGACCAAGTCCATGATGCCGCTCGGCCACTGCCGCACCTTCTCAGCGGCGCAATGCAGGAGCCGAGCGAGAAGCACGGCGTCATCCACGGCGTCGTGCCAGTTGAGTCCTTCGCGATCAATCCCGACTTGAGCAGCCAAGGGAGCAAGCCGGTGCGTCGAGGCTCGGGGCCACAGCGCGTGCGCAAGATAGAGGGCGTCCACATGTGCGAGGTCCGGCGCCTGCAATTCTTCTCGCTGATAAGCGGCAGTGAGCAGTGGCAGGTCGGACTCGTGCCCGTTGTAGCTGACCATCAGGTCCGCGCCGGCGCAGTAGTCGCGAAGTTCCCGCAGTGCTGCAACGGGTTCTATCGCCTCACGAGCGTGGCGGCGACGTACTTCCTGGGAGCGGATCTCCCATGCTTCGTCGGGCAGGGCGAGGAACCTGCCGAAGGTCGGCTGAGCGGCAACCCAGTCGGGATCCGTGCCGATGCGAACCGCGCCGATCTGGAACACGCGCCTGTCGGTGTAGGGCTCGACAGTTGTGGTCCGAACCACCGCTTCCAGGTCGATGACGACGGCGCGAGCTGTCTGACTCCGTTGGTCGCCGCATTCCCGTCCAACAGCGTTGTGGTCATCGGGAGAGTCGCCGCCCGCACGGGCGAGAACCGACAGCACGCCGTCCGTCTCAGTCAGAACGCCGGCGGCACAGGCATCGAGAACGAGCCTCTCTACGAGCCTCTGGTGCACCGGGAGGCCACGTTGACGCGCGAGGTCACCGAGCTGGGCCCGGGTCAACCCCGACTCGAACTCACCGACCAGCTCGACGACGCGCTGGAGCCGCACCGGCAGCTGGTGCATCGGATCCTCACGTGAAGAACGCTCCACCACTATCTTCTCCCCACACCGAGAACAGTGACGAAAAAAGCCAACACCGGCCGAACATGGCAACGATTAGGCCACTGTGACAGCACATCGCGGACTGCTCAGATCGCGTTACTCACTATCTTCCGCGTCTCCATGCCGTTACCAAAATGTCGATACGACCGCAATCAGCGCCAAGGACGACAACAAAACCTCTCTAGAGAAAACGCGTCGCCTCCCGCAGCGGTGCGGACTCACCACCAAGACCCTGACACCGGAAGCGCTGCGGCCCAATGCCCCGACACGCCGAAGTACCTAGGCACATACCCCCATCGGACCGCGCCTCGGGAACCACCCCGGACAGAACGCGACAACCCGATCGGACCAGTCACCCCGAAGAACAAGCGGCTACAGAAAGCACTTTTCTCTTCAGAGTCACAGCAGCTCAAGGACTCGGATTCCAGTCGAAGGCGGGCGAACTCCTCAAAATGGAGGAATCGTGAACGGGACGGGAAATTCTCTTTCTGACACGTCCAGCACAGCCAGAGGTACCCGATTACGCGCGCCGCACCAACCCTTATCGCGTCCTCATCGCAATACACGGAAGGATGATTGAGGTGATCTCACCAGCAGTGGTGGGCGGCGGAGCCTCCACCCCGCCATGTTCCGCAGTGCGGAGGCACGCGTGACCCTCCGTGCCGAAAAGGTGAGCAAGCAGCGCTCCCTGACCCAGTCGGAGCGGCTGCAAGGGGAGCTGAACGCGGCGTTGTTCAGCTGGATGCCAATTCCGGGGGTGCTCGTGCGGGCGCGCGGTCACTGCACGTCGATCCGGACGGACGTGCAGATGCTCACCGTTGTCGAGGCGCGGGAAGAAGCGAACCGTCGTCGCGCGGCGTTGTCCTGGCACGTGGAACAACGCCTCCGCGAGGAGGAGCGCGCACGGTCGCTGCTGCTCGATCCGCTCAGTGCCACCGCCTCGTGGTTCATCAACAACCAGGACAGTCCGGAACAGGCCGTGGTGATCACCCAGCACTTCCAGCAACTACGGGACATCTTGTCCCCTAAGGAAGAGCCCGAGTCGCCGGAGACGCTCGTGGACCAACTCCTCACGACGGCGGACGACGCCGTTCGTGAGCGCTTGGTGCTGTTGTTGGGCAATGCCTTCTCCAGTTTCGGCAGAGAGGACTTGAAGGTTCGACTGTCCTCTCTGACTGGAGGGTGACGCTCAGCCGCGCCGAATTCCGTGCCGCATCGCCCCGCGCGGTGCGGCACGGATCTGAGCAGTGACCAACTGGATATCTGGGCCGAGGCGCACGGTGCCTTGCCAGCGTTCGAGCTCAGTGGTAGCGCCGCGTCCAACCGCTTCCGTGCCGCCTCACGCGAGACATGCGCCTTCGCGGTGCCCTGCTGCGAGCGACCAGGGCCTTCACCGTCTGGTCCCGGTTCTCCGGATCGAACAACCGTCCAATCCACCAGTTCAACGTCGTCAGGACGGGCGAACCCGGAACGAGTTCAGGCCGCCGTACGCCAGCTCGGAGTCGGACTCGATCCCAGCCCCGCGGACCACCCGCATGCCCTCGGCTTCGGCGATCGACACAGCGAAGTCGAGAAGGGCCGATTTCCCGATTCCCGCTGCGCCCCGCAGCGCCAGCACGCCGCTGCGCGCGTCGCCCGCATTTGTCAGCAGGCGTTGAATCCGCGCTAGCTCGACGTCCCTTCCCACCAGCGACATGCGATCACCCTAGATGGGGGGCGAACTCGGCCCCTGCGCCAGGTTCAGGATGAACCCGGCAACCTCCCGCCAGACGTCAGCCAGGCGAGCACCATTCGCATCAGGGGTTCCCACCCAGCGAGACGCGGCGATCTCCTCAGTACATTCAGCTCGGTCCGGGCGCTGCGGCCAGGACGCACCTCGGTGGCAGGGGAAGCCCGCTCGCCGACTCGCTCAAGCAACCGGCGGTGTTCTCAACCCGCAGGCTGCCGTCCAGTCGGACGTTCGGCGAGGATCTCCCTAGTCCCGGAACCGTCCATCAACAGGACGGAGGGAACCAGGTCACCGCTCGTGTCGGGCGAGGCGAGGACCCAGCCCTTGATCTCCTCGGCCCAGCCCGAGTTCGCGCCCGCCACACAAATGTGGTCCGGGCTGATCAACCCAACGACCAACTCGTCTTCACCGACCTGCGCGGCGGCCTCCTCGTGGAAGTCGTCCATCACAACCGCGGACGCGGCACACAGGTTGTCCTCGCCGCGCTCCAGGGTGACCAGGCGTCCCTTCTTCTCGTCCGCGTGCACCGCGAAGCGAAGCCCGTCCAAGAGGTTGCCACTCGCTTCCGCGGCCAGTTCCTCGAGTTCGTCCGCACTCATCTCCGCGAGCCGGTTCCGCAGGAGGTGGGACATGCCGACCCGGCCAGTGTCCGAGATGACCACCTTGGCGAACCCCATGTGCAGTCGGTCGCCCGCCACCGGGAAGGACGCGTAGATCTTCAACGGACCGTCGTAGGTGTGGAGGATGGGCAGCCATTCCCCCTCCGCTTCGGCCTTCGCGGCCGTCTGAACGCCGCGCTCCAGATGGGCCCGCGCGAAGACCTGGGCCGCCGTTGCGAGGGCGGCACTCCAATCACCGCCCCGGGGACGGTCGAACACGTGGGTGAACTCCGCGCCACGGAAGGTCCCTGCCAGGAAGACCCGGTCCACTCCTGAGGGCTGCCAGGTGCAGTGCACCCGGGTGATCTCGGAGGCCGGAACCTGCCGCTCCTCCTGCACCTGGCGCCAGGCCTGCCGAACGGCATCCTCCGCCTGGGCGGGCGCGGCCCCCTGCAAGAGATCGTCATCATCGCCGTTCACTTGGAAGACGACGACGTTCATGTCCGCACCCATGTCCATGACAGGTGACCTTACGTTGCGCCTACCCGACTTCACGGTCCACACGCGACAGACCGCCGAAACGGGTTGGTGGACCTGCGAACAGGCGGGAACTCCTACGGTCAAACACCTTTCAGAACGCGATCAAGTGCCGCCCGACCCGCGGGTCCCCAGTGAGGCTTGCCGCCGGGAAGACCGCGATCTCCGTTCTGCCCCATGAGCATCAGGAAGAGGCTCTTCATAGCGGCCAGCCCGCGGGCGCGCCGGATCGCCGCCTCATCTGCCCGCGCGTAGATGTCGAAGAACCTCGAGGCCGTGCCCGCGGGTAGCACCACCCACGCGGCGGCGAGGTCCCACGCTGGATCGCCGACGAACATGTCACCGAAGTCGACGATGCCCGAGAGCGTTCCGTCCGAGACGACGACGTTCGCGGGATGGAGGTCGCCGTGCACCCACACCGGCGGGCCCTCCCACGCCTGGGCCGCAACGGCGTCGTCCCAGACGGCCCGGACGTCGGCAGCGATGTCGTCGGGGGTAACGGCCCGGAAGAAGTTCTCGAAGCCGCCCGTGCAGTTCCTGGGATGGGCACCGCGATCCGTAGCGATCCGCGCCTCGGCGGGCGCCTCCACATGGAGAGCGCGGAGGAAACCCGCCAGCGTGTCGGCCGCGTGGGCGCCACGGCTGATCGAGCCGTGGTCGAGCGGCTCGCCGGGAACCCACGTCATCACGGTCCAGTGCTTGGGGAAGCGCTCGGACGGTTCGCCGAACCGCACCGGGGTGGGCACCGGGAGCGGCAGGAGCGGGGCCAGCACAGGTAGCCATCGCCGTTCCTTGAGCTGGAGCTCCGGCGTGGCGTCCATGCGCTGCATTCGCACGGCCAACTCGTCCCCGAGACGCCACATCTGGTTGCCCCAGCCGCCCGCCACCTCACGGATGGCCAGCCCCGCAAGGTCTGGATGTTGTTCCCGCAACAGGTCGCGGACCAGGTCCGCGGTGATCTCGAGCTCGGTCATCCGAAGTCACGGTACTGGCGCGGGAGTTCGACCGTGCGATCCGCCACGGGTACCGTCGTCAGCCACCACCGCTGCTGTCGCCGGACGAAGCCCCGGTGATGGCTCGCGTCTGCTGTCCGATGATCTCCCGCAGCGGTATGTCGTCGTAGTTGCTGAGGACGACGCCGACCCACCCGGTGTTCGGGTAGATGCTCCAGTGGGTGGAGCTGCCGGGGTGGACGCCGCTGCGCGCCAGCTCCCACTTCCCGTTGACGATGTGGGCTGTCGGTCCATAGGTGCTGAACCCGGGGGAACCTCGGAAGTTGGGGGCCTTGACCGAGGTGAACACGTCGGCCCAGGCCGGGTCGAGCACGGTGCCGTCGTACAACGCTTCCGCGAACCGGACCAGATCCGGCGCGGTGATGAACCCGCCGTCCGGGACGAAGTTGCGAGCGTTGTTCTGGTCCGGCATGTCCGGGCTCGGGCTGCCCTTGTCCAGGTTGCGGACGGCGTCCGCCCGGCTGCCGTCGGCCTGTTTCATGTACGAGTGCGCGATGTGTTCCTCGGCCAGCCACTGCGGCCTGGTGTAGTACGCCGAGCCGGTCATGCCGCAGCGTCCGAAGACGTTCTCGTGCACGTAGTCCCAGAACGTCATGCCGGTGACCGCCTCGACGATCTGCACGGTGACATCCGCGCCCCAGCCGGGCTTGTTCGAACCTGCGCCGGGGGCGGCCACCAGCTTCGCCTGTCGGGTGTGCCGCTGGTAGTACTCGCGCTGCTCGTCCTCGCTGTGGAAGACGCGTTGGTAGTCGTGCTCCGGGAAGGACAGCCCGGAGGTGCCGATGAGCAGGTGGTGGATGCGCACCTGCTCAGCGATCTCCTTGGCGAAACCGGTCAGGTAGGTGCCCACCGTGTCCCACAGCTTCACCTTGCCCTGCTGCGCCAGCTGCACGATGGACAGGCTGATGAACGGCCCGCCGTAGAGGTTGAACGCGACACCGTCGTGGTTGCGGATCCTCTTCTCCTTGTCGGCCATGCCAAAGCTGCGCGACAGCACCGTCCGGCCGCGATGCGACAGCAGGACCACGCCGGAGAACTTGTCCTGCGCGGCCAGGTTCGCCACGAACCGGTCGTAGGCGCCGCCGGGCCGGGTGTCCGGCGGGATGTCGGCGTCAGCCGGTGCCGGGGCGGCGTGACCGAGTCCGGCGCCCACCAGCGGCCCGGCCGCCACGCTGGCGGCCGCCGCCCCGCCCCAGCCGAGCAGCCGCCGCCGGTCGATACCACGTGCCGAACCCGAATTCATGATCATGATCCCTTCCCGGTCAGCCGAGAACGACTTCGCACGCGGATGACGCTGCCCGGTCTTTGCGCGCGTGGCGCGACCATCGTGTGACAGGTCTGCGACAACGAGCGGCGGAGGCGGTCCCTACTTGGAGGCGGACGCGAGGATGAGGGGGATCGCCAGGAAGAGCCGGTCCTGCTTCGCGCGGGCGTGTTGGTCGGCCAGCCAGGTTTCGGCTTCGTCGTCGGAGATGGCTCCGGCGGCGCGCGGGCGTTCGACGATGTTGGAGAGCATGGTGAGGGTCTGGGGCATCGACGCGGTGAAGACGTTCGTGTGCACTTCCGCCTTGGCGTCGTGGAAACCCGCCTCCAGGAGGAGGCTTCGGTAGGCGCGGGCGGCTCGTGGGGTGCTGATCTGCGCAGCACGGGCGCGGAGGATCGTCCAGGTGAGTTCGGGGTGGTCGGAGTCGATGATGTACGCGTCCCAGTCCTGGCCCAGGAGGACGATGCGTCCCCCTGGGGCGAGGACGCGCTGGGCCTCGTTGAGAGCGCGCGCCGGGTCGTCCAGGACGTGGATGACCTTGTCTGCCCGGTAGCCGGAGAGCTCCCCGTCGTCGAAGGGCAGGGCGTAGGCGTCTCCCAAGCGGAAGTCCGCGTCAGGTCGGCGTTGCTTGGCGGCTGCGACCATCTCCTCGTCGACGTCCACGCCGACCGCGTGTGCGCCTTGGTCGAGGAGTTCGGCGACGGCGCGCCCGCCACCACAACCCACGTCGACCACCGAGGCCCCCGGGGACAGGCGCAGAAGCTCGTACGAACGGGCGCGCAGCGCGGTCGCCTCCGGGGCCTCGTCGTAGGCGTCCAGCAGAGAAAGCAGAGTCGCCGTTCTTGACGTCGTCATGGGTTCCATCCTGGGCTTTCAGGTGAGGAGTTTCGCGAGCTGGGCCATCTCGGTGGGCGGGTCGATCACCGGCTGGATGAGAAGTTCGTCGATACCTGCCTGTTCCAGGGTGGCAATGCGGGCGAGGAGATCGTCGCGGGTGCCGACCAGGGCCAGGGTGTTCATCAGCGAGGGCACGACCAGGTCCCGGTCCTGCGGTGCGATCCGTCCGAGGTAGTTGGGGTAGAGCTTGGTGTATCGATCTGCCGCGGTGGCGGTGGTGCCGCGCCGGTCGAGGAATCGCCGCACCGCCTCGCGTTCCTCAGGGCCGAGTTGCTTGGCGAAGGCGGGGGCGTCGGCGGCGAAGGCCAGCAGGGACAGGACGAGGTGGCCGGTCGCGTCGCGGGCTGCGTCGCTGTGCGGGTCCTCGTTCTCGTCGAGTAGGTGGAGCGCGGTGACGAGGTAGGAGTCCGCGTGGGAGCCGGGGACGCGGCGTGCGTCGTGCAGTCCCCGCCACGCGGCGGGGTCGAGCAAGCCGAAGGAGATGAGGCCGGTGCCGCGGCGACCGGCGACAGCGGCGGCTTTCGGTCCGAGCGCGGCCACGACGAACTCGATCGGGTCTGCGGTGTTCACGTGCTCCCCCGTGTGCAGGAAGCGGATGTCGCTGACCCGATCACCTTCGCGGTACTCGGTGGAGCGTCCGGCGCACAGATCCTGCAGTGCGGCGGTGAACTTCTCGAGCGCGGCCGCCGTGGTCGGCGGCATGCCCAGGGTGCGTCGGGCGGTGTTCCCCGTGCCGACCCCGCAGCAGATCCGGCCCGGTGCCAAGGCGTTGAGGCTGGCGAGCGCGCTCGCGGTGGCCGGGGCCGAGCGCAGCGCCGGTGAGGTCACGCCGACGCCGAGCTTGATGCGGCGGGTGGCCTTCGCACACAGGCTCAAGGCGACGAACGGGTCGCCGTGGACCATCGGGGTGTCGTTGATCCAGAGGCTGTGCAAGCCCAACTCCTCGGCCTGCACGGCGAGCTCCTCCACGCCGGGCTGTGCGGCGACTACGACACCTGCGCGCATAAGAACCTCCAAGGCGTGAGGATCGAACTCGCTCAGCCTGACAGGTCCCGCTCAGGCCGGTAAGCGATCATGCAGGACTCCCGGGGGAGGCACGGTCGAGAACGCCGTCACGCAACCGGTGCGGTTGGTCAACGCCGAAACGGCGTCGGCGTCGTGAGTACTCGGTTACCGCGTCCAGCAGGTGTCGGCGGTCGAAGTCGGGCCACAGCACGTCGGTGAAGACGAGTTCCGCGTAGGCGGTGTGCCAGGGCAGGAAGTTGCTAGGTAGCACCGGCCGCGCGGCAGGTCGATCGAGAAGTCCTGGAAGATGTCGACCAGCTGGAACGCCTCGCCCAGAAACGACATCAGCCCTCCAGTGACCACCCCGTCACGGCGGAGGACCTCCCGCGCTTGGAGTACACCCGCCGGATCCTCACCGAGGCGCTGCGGCGCTATCCCCCCAACTGGATGCTCGCCCGCCGGACGCTGACCGATGTCGACCTCGGCGGGGTCCGGCTGCCCGCCGGGACGGACCTGTGCTGGACCGCCCACGGGATGCACCACAACCCCGACCCCTACCGCTTCGACCCGGACCGTTGGCTGCCCGAGCCCGCCGAAGCCCTGCCGCCCGGGGGGCAGCCCAGTGCGCGGAGCAGGAACGTCGTGACGTGCTCGGTGGCGCGTTCGAGGTCGTGCTTGCCCGTGCTCAGCGGTGTGCGTTCGGCGAAGAGGCAACCGAGCACCAACGCGGTCGTCATGGCCGGGTCGTCGGTGTCGAACTCGCCGTCGGCCGCCCCGGCGTCGATGATCTCGCGCAGGGGCGCCTCGAACATTTCGGTGTGCGACAACAGTTCCCGGTACTTCTCCGGGGTGAGCACGTGCATGAGATCGCGCCCCGGGATCGGCGGCCGGGTGGCGAAGTCGGCGAGGTTGAGCCGGATGTAGCGGCGCAGCCGCTCGGTCGCGGAGTCGCTGTCGCCGAGCTCCCGCCTGATCATCTCGACGAAGGTCGCGGACTCGCGGGTGGTGTGCGCGATGAGCAGCGCCTCCTTGTCCGCGAAGTAGTTGTAGAGCGCGGTCCGCGCGATGCCCGCCTCGGCGCCGACCTGGGCGAGGGTGAGCTTCTCGTAGCCGTACCGCCGCAGCAGCTCACCCCAGGCGTCGAGGATGCGGTTCCGGGTGGCCTCCCGGTGCTCGGCGAGGGAGGCGGCGCTGATCTTCGGCACGAACGGCATCGTCGCACGGTTGACTTCACGACGCCGCGTCGTAATGATTCTTCGCGACATGGTGTCGTGAAGATGGAGGATCGCGTGGTGCTGCGGGAAGACGTCGAACTCGGGCCGCCGCGATGGGAGACCCTCCCGGAAGGGGTTCGCGCGTGGCGGGTGACCCGCCCCGCCGACGTGCGGCTGATCCTGTCCGACGAGCGCTTCACCAGGGAGGTGCGCCGCGCCGCGAGGGTTCGCGCCGAGCACGGGTTGCCCCCGCTGCCCGATCGCCGGATCGGTCGCGGTGTGACCCTGCTGGACTGCGATCCGCCCCGGCACGCCGCGCTGCGCGCGTCGGTGAACTTCGCGTTCGTGCCCCGACGCGTGCAGCGGTTGCGACCGTGGATCGAGCAGGAGGCCGAAGGTCTCCACGCGGCGCTGCGCGCTCAGCGGGAGGCGGAGCTCTCCGGCGAGTTCGCCACACCGTTGGCCGCCGCGGGCATGTGCCGCCTGGTGGGCCTGCCCACTGAGGACCTGGCGCTGTTCGCGCCTTGGGTGCGGGAGGTGCACGGCATCGACCCGACCCCGGAAGGCGGCCGGAGGATCGTGGCGGCGATCGAGGCGATGGACGACTACATCCAGCACGTCATCGACGAACGCCGACTCGGCAGCCAGCAAGAGGACCTGCTCGGCGCGATGATCACAGCCACCGCCGCGGGGACCGGCCTGCGCGAGGACGACCTCGTGGCCATGGTGCGGTCCATTCTGGTCGGCGGCTACGAGAGCACCGCGACGCTGATGGTGAACGGCATGCTCCGCCTGCTCACCGAAGCCGAACTGTTCAGTCGCCTGCGCGCGACGCCGGAGCAGGTCCCCGCCTTCGTCGAGGAGGTGCTGCGCACCGATCCCCCCTTCCCCCGTGTGCAGGAGCGCTACCCGCTGGAGGACGTGGAGGTCGGCGGAGTCCTGATCCCGCGAGGAGAACCCGTCGTGGCCGATCTCGCCGCCGCCACGGGCGAGCGCAACCACCTCGCCTTCGGTCCCGGCGTCCACCACTGCCTCGGCGCGGCACTGGCGCGGATGGAAGCGCGGGTCGCCTTCGACGTCCTGCTGCGCCACCTGCCCCGGCCGGAACTCACCTGCGCGGCGCGGGAACTGGTGTGGCCGCCGGGAATCCTCGCCGGGCCGAGCGCGCTGCCGGTGAGGTTCGGCCCGTGATCCCCATCGACCTCACGCAGCTGAGCATGATCGTCGTCCACCTCGTCGTGTTCACGGTGATCTTCCTGGAATCCGGTGTCCTGATCGGGCTCGTCCTGCCCGGCGACTCGATCCTGTTCATGTCCGGGCTGCTCGTCGCGCGTTCCGGTTCGGTGGCCTCGGTGGTGATCCTGGTGGCACTCGTCTTCGTGGCCGCGGTCGCCGGGGACTCCGTCGGCTACCGGATCGGCCGCGTCGTCGGCAGGCGCGCCGTCGAGCGGCAGTCCCAGCGACCCCGGCGGCAACGGTTGCTGGCCCGTGCCGAGGACCTCTACCGGCGGCACGGGTGGTTCGCCGTGGTCATCGCGCGCTGGTACCCGTGGATTCGCACGATCATGCCGCTGCTGGCGGGCATCGGACGCATGCCCTACCAGCGGTTCCTCCCCGCGAACGCGCTCGGGGCCGCGTTGTGGGGTTGCGGCACGGTGCTGCTGGGCTACTACTCGTACTCGATTCCCGGTCTGTACCAGGCATCCCTGATCCTGATGGGCATCGCGATCCTCGCCACCCTCGGCTACCTCGCCGCGCAGCGATGGGCGAGCAGAACGAGTCCGTAGCACGGGAAGGGGGTCGGCACCGCCCGCATCGCGTTGCCGTGCAAAGGTTTCGCGGGCGGTGCCCCCAGCATCAGGGCTTGCAGGTGGTGCTGACCACCTTCTCGTCGAGGAAGTACCGGTTGACGTGGTCGATGACGCACGTGTTGCCCGAGAGGTACATGGTGTGGCCGTAGCCGTCGATCCGGATCATCCCGGAGCCGGGCACCTGCGCCGTCGCCTGGCTCGGCCCGTGGCCATCGCCGACGCTCTGCACACCCATGATCGGCGGCAGCTTGGTCCCGGTCAGCGGGGCGCGGGGGTTGTCACCGGGTAGTCGGTGCCGATGCACATGGCGCCGCGCAACGGCATCGCCCAGAACTCCGGCAGCAGGACCTTCATGCGTTGCTGGGAGCGTTCGTAGTCGGCGTGGTCGCGCCAGGTCCGGTTCATCTCGTCGCCGCACTCGACACTGATCAGCCAGGGCGACCCGAGGGGCTTCGCCCCGAAGGTGTCGTGGAAGGCTTTCGCGTTGCCCTTCATGGCCATGTCGATCGCCACGGACAGCTCCTGGTTCCTGGTGCCCCGACCGAGGTAGGCGCCCGCGACCCGCTGGAGCTCCGCGCTGGTGTAGGTGATGTCGGTGCCGAGAACGGGCAGTGGTTCCCGCTCGGCCTTGTCGATCACGCCGCGCCAGTCGGCCCGCACATCCCGGCCGTGCAGTGCGCAGGAGGTGTTGGCCTCACACCACGCCAGGAACACGTTGAACAGTTTCTCGAAACGGGTGACTTCCTCCTGTTCGTCCTCGTCGAGGGTGATGACGTGGCCGATCGCGCCGTCCATCACCAGCGCCGCCACCCGCCGCGGGAACAGGCGCGCGTAGGTCGTGGCGGGCACGCCTCCATAGGAGTTGGCGAGAATCCGCAGCTGCTGTTGCCCGAGGGCGGCGCGGACCGCGTCGATGTCCCGCGCGACGGCGGCGGAGTCCACGTGGTGCAGCAAGTCCTTCGGAGCGCGGTCCTGGCAGGCGCGCACGGCGGCGCGGTTCGTGGCGCTCAGCGCGTCGAAGTCGGCCTTGGTGACGGGGGCGTCCACCGGCATCCCGAGCTGGTGGCACTCCTTCGGCAGGTGGTCGGAGTACCCGTGGCCGCGCCGGTCGAAGGAGACGACGTCGAAGTCCTTGCGGATCTCGGCGAAGCTCGCCTCGTGCTCCTTGAGGTCCCGGATTCCCGAGCCGCCCGGCCCACCGGGGATGCTGAACACCACGCCTCGGCTCGGCCCCGTGCCGGTGTGCTTGAGCCTGCCGATGGTCAGCGCGATCTTCTTCCCCGGGTGTTCCCAGTCGATCGGCACCTCGACACTCGTGCACTCCACCCGGGGCGCCTGCCAGACACCGTTGCAGGGCTGCCACGACAGTCCGGCGGCCCGCACTTCGGCGTACACCGTCCCGCTGGCTGTCAACACCACCGACATGGCGGCGAGCATGGTCGTCTTGCGCACGAATCTTCTCCTTGATCACGAGGTCAGCGCGTAGGCGCGGAGCGTCGTCTGTTCGAATGTGGTGCCGTCAGCGGCGGTGGCCTTGACGCGCAGCGAGACGAATCCGGGCCCCGCGGGATGGTTCACCTCAGCGGACTGGTCGTTTCCGAGCTGTGCCCGTTGCCACGTCTTGCCGTCGTCGTAGGAGACGTCCACAGCCAGGTCGCGTAGCTGGCCCGCCGGTGAGCCTGGCGTGTGGTCGACGATGACCGGGATGGTGAAGCGCGTCGCCGCCGGTGCTCGGTTGAACTCGTCGGTCTTCGGGGCGAATCGGACGGCCAGCGCGGGAAGGACCACCTGCTCGCCAGTGTGTCCCGATCGGAACGTCCACGATGCACTGACCTTTGTGGACAGTGTGGTCGCGGGTCTGGTCACCTCGGTGTCGACGCGGTACTCGGCTTCCTGAGGGGGCAGGGTGAAGTCACCGGCCCCGGGCCTGGGAACCTCGGCGAGCTTGGTGCCGTCGCGGTACACCGTGGTTGTCCCGCGATCGGACGCGGTGGGGCCACCACGATGGCCCGCCCCATCGGTGAACAGCGGCGCGTGCACTGCGAGACGGTCACCGTCGCGGATGAGCGAGGGCAGTCCCGGGCTCACCACAGCGCCGTTCCACCGCTGCTGCCGTGACTCCCCCGGCCGGTACCGGGTCGGAGTCGATTCCAGCGACATCTCCGGATCTCTGAGGTCGGGCCGCGTGAGCGTGGCGTACCACCGGTTGCCTTCGGCGAGGTAGTACTCGGTCCGCCGAGACGGCAACGACACCTCCAGCGGCGGCATGTACACGGGGCATTCACCGCGCACGGGAAGGGAAAAGACGTTCTTCTGGCCGAGGCGAGCGTTGGACGTGCTGGCGTGATCGGCATGGACGGCGGCGAGATCGCTGTCCCGGACCTGGCGCTGGAGCCCGGTCGAGATCCCTCCGTGCTCGTACCACGCGAGGTGGTAGGTGCGGGGGCTGGTGGCGAAGCCGCCGTCCGGGCCGGGCTCGGCCCAGTGGCCCGCCACCTTGCCGATCAACTCCTCCGCGCCGATCGCGGGGCCCGTCTGTTCGGTGTAGATCCCGCTGAAGTCGTCGCGGAAGACGGAGGCCACGAAGTGGTGTTCCTGACCGATGTGCCTGGTGAAGCCGACGTCGACGCCCTTGCTCCTGGCCGCGGCGTTGGGCAGGCCGACCACGATCGGCTTGGCGCGCCTGGCATCGACGGTGACAGTGGTGGCGCCGGCGACCTCAAGTGCCGGGTTCAGGTGCAGGCTCATGTCGTCGTCGCTCTTCACCTCCGACCAGGCGCTGTAACGGCCTTTTGGTAGCCGGAAAGTGGATTTGCCGTCGGGCCTGCCCGTGGCTTGCCACCTTTCCGCCGTGGAATTCACGATGGTGTCGGTGAATGCCGGGGCGGACGCGCCCGCGCGGTCGATGTGGTCGATGGTGACGTCGTAGCTCTCCACTTCCTTGTCCACGGCAAGGGGAACGCTCACGGTCGTCGCCGTGGAGGTCGCGATCAGGCGCCCCGTGTACTGCCCGTCTGCTCCCGGTATCGCGGTGTTCGCGGTGACCTGCACGGTGACCTCGCCCCGCGCTGGCACGGTCACGGTGGAGCGGTCGAGGGTGAACATCCCCTGCGGTGTGGGCTTCCCATTCGGCCCGGTCGCCTCCACCCGGAGGTCGACCGTGACGGGAACGGCGCCGGGATTGCGGTAGACGACCGGCTTCGTCACCGCCTTGTCGTCGTCGTGCGGCCAGCGCTGGACGCCGAACCCGAGGTTGCTGGGGGTGGTCGTCACGGTCTGGGTCAGCGCCTTGGCGATGTCCAGCCTGCCGGAACCCTGGTCGAAGAGCCCCAGCGCCGGGTTGGGGGTGGCGGAGCCGGTCAGCGTCGACTTGAGCTCGTCGGCCTTCCACCCGGGATTGCGCTGCGCGAGCAGGGCCGCCGCGCCCGCCACGTGCGGGGTGGCCATGGACGTGCCCGTGAGCGCCACGTACCCGTCCGCGCCGGGTGTGCCGATGGTGCCGTGGGCGGCCTTGGCCGCCGCGATGCCGACGCCGGGAGCGGTGATGTCGGGTTTGATCGCTCCGTCGAAGGGGGCCGGTCCCCGGCTGGAGCGGGCGTAGACCTTCTCGTCGCGCTCCACGGCGCCGACGGTGAGCGCGGCCTCGACGGTGCCCGGCGAGTCCAGCGTCCGCGCGTCGGGACCGGAGTTTCCGGCGGCCACGACGAACAGCGCGCCGTGCTCGGCGGTCAGGGTGGCCACCGCCTGCTCCACGGGATCGGTGCCCGGGGTGTCGCGGGTGCCGAGACTGAGGTTGACGACCTTGGCCCCCTGCTCGACGGCCCACTGCATGCCCGCGAGGAGCCAGGAGTCACGGCCGGACCCCGCCCTGTTGAGCACTTTCGCGTCCAGGATTCGCGCGCCGGGGGCGACACCCCGGTATGCGCCGCCCGACTTCACGCCGGTCCCGGCGATGGTCGAGGCGACGTGGGTGCCGTGACCGTTGCGGTCCACGGCGTCGGCCTCGTCGGTGAAGTTCCGTTCCGCCAGTTCCCGGTCGGCGAGGTCGGGATGGGTCTGGTCGACCCCGGTGTCCAGCACCGCGACCTTCACCCCGGCCCCCGTCAGCCCCGCCTGCCACGCGGTGGGCGCGCCGACCTGCGCGGTGCTGCGGTCCAAAGTGGCCTTTCGGACGCCGTCCAGCCACAACCGGTCGACGCCGGAGGCCGTGAGCCTCGTCCACAGCTGTGGGGCTTGGCGCTTGTCCGCGGTCACCGCCGCCGCGCGCAGGCTGGGCAGATCAGCGGTGACCCGCGCACCCGGGGCGTCGCGGAAGCGGTCCCGCGGCTGACTGATGATCAAGGGCAGATCGGTGCTGGCCGAGTCGTCCAAGCCGGACTCGATCAAGGTGGTGACGTCGAACAACCGCTCGTCCAGCACACCGCGGGCGAGCAGATCGGCGGCGTCCTCGGGCACCACCCGCAGGCGTCCGTCGATCTGCTGCGTGCTGAACCGCATCCGCTCGCGCCCGGGAGCCGGGGTGATCGTGCTGGCCGCGATCGTGCCCGGTGCGACGCCCACCCGGTCCCCGGTCACCAAGGTCACCCAGCGCACCGGGCCGGTGAGCGGAGGTGGCTCCTGCCCGGCTCGCGCGGTCGCGGTGGACAACAGCGTGGCGCCGAGCACGAGAGCCGCGCCCAAAGCGGTGAACCGCAAGTGTGCCTCCCCAACGGAAATGGATTCGCGAGCACACATTCAGCAACACCGGACATAAATCGGCGATAACCACTGACGTTTATCGCGTGGTTATCCCCGGCGGGCTAGTGTCCGAATGGAGCAGAAGAGGAGAATCCGGATGCGGGTGCTGGTCGTCGAGGACGAACGGATGCTGGCCGAGGCGATCGCGGAAGGTCTGCGTGAAGAGGCGCTGGCCGTGGACGTGACCTACGACGGCGCCACCGCGCTGGAACGTCTCGCCGTGAACTCCTATGACGTCGTCGTCCTCGACCGGGACCTGCCGTCGGTGCACGGTGACGAGGTCTGCCGCACGGTGGTCGGCTCCGGTGCGGCCACCCGCGTGCTGATGCTCACCGCCGCGGACTCGGTCATCGAGCGCGTGGACGGCCTGGCCCTCGGTGCCGACGACTACCTGCCCAAGCCGTTCGCCTTCGTCGAGCTGGTCGCCCGGGTGCGCGCGCTCGGCCGCCGCTGCCGTCCCGCCGCGCCCCCGGTGCTGGTCCGCGCCGATATCCAGCTCGACCCCGGGCGCAGGGAGGCATACCGCTCCGGACGGCCGCTTTCGTTGTCCCGCAAGGAATTCGCCGTGCTGGAGGAGTTGCTGCGGGCCGACGGGCTGCCGGTGTCCGCCGAGGAGCTGCTCGAGCGGGTCTGGGACGAGCACATCGATCCGTTCACCAACGTGGTCCCGGTGACGGTGATGAAGTTGCGCCGCAAGCTCGGTGACCCGCCGGTGATCGAGACCCTCCCCGGCACCGGGTACCGCGTCCGGTGAAGCGCTGGACGATCCGGCTCCGGTTGACCGTGCTGTGCGGCGGCCTCGTTCTCGGCGCGAGCGCGGCACTGCTCGGACTGACCTACCTCTTCGTCGGGCACAGCCTCGACCGGATGGCCACCCCGAGTCTCGACATGGCGCCCGTTTCAGCGCCCAAGGTGAGCATCCCCGCCCTGCTCGCCGACCAGCGCGCCCTCGTGCGGGCCGAGGCCCTCCAGTCGTTGTTGTCGCAGGGCGCCATCGCGTTCTCCGTCGTGGGCACGGCGACGGTGGTGCTGGTCTGGGTGACGGGAGCGCGCATGCTGCGGCCGCTGCGCCGGATCACCGACACCGCCCGGCAGGTGGCGGGCCGGAGCCTGCACGAGCGCATCGCGCTGGACGGCCCGGACGACGAGGTCAAAGAGCTCGCCGACACCTTCGACGCCATGCTCGACCGGCTCGACCACTCCTTCGACGGCCAGCGCCGGTTCGTCGCCAACGCCTCGCACGAGCTGCGCACCCCGCTGACCCTGCAGCGAACCCTGGTCGAGGTAGCCATGCGCCGCAGGCAGGCCCCGCCCGAGGTGCGCGGGCTGGGCGAGGCGCTGCTGGTCGTCAACGAACGGCAGGAACGCCTCATCGAAGGGCTGCTCACCCTCGCCCACAGCGAGGGCGAACTGGTCGAGACGGAGCGGGTGGACCTCGCCGAGATCGCTCGCCGGGTCGGTGATCAGGCTGGTGCCGAGGCGAGAGCGGCCGGGATCACCCTGCGGTTCAGCCTCACCCCGACACCGGTGAACGGCCATCCAGTACTCCTCGAACGAGCCGTGCAGAACCTGGTCGACAACGGTATCCGGCACAACGCCGCCGACGGCGGCTGGGTGCACGTGCGCTGCGGCCCGCCCGGCACCCTCACGATCAGCAACACCGGGGCCGTCATCGCCGCCGACGATCTGCCCCAGCTGTTCGAACCCTTCCGCCGCCTCGGCGCTGACCGCCTCGCCACCGGGCGCGGCAGCGGACTCGGCCTGTCCATCGTGCGATCGGTCGCCCACGCCCACGGCGGGGATGTCGAGGCCCAGCCCCGTCAAGACGGCGGTCTGACCGTGTCCCTCACCCTGCCCCCAGGTGAATCAGCGAAACGGTGATACCGGGGCGCACGAACGACGGTGACTTCCCGCGCTGCACTGGGAACCCAAACCAAGCGCACACGGTCCCCACCGATCGTGCCCCCCGAAACATCACCGGCGCCGCCCCAAGTCCCGTTTCGTACTCTTGCCGGGATTTGGGAGCGCTCTCTTCCCCGTTATGAGTACGAAACGGGAGATCTCTAGGTTGCGGCCGCCTCACGTTGGGTGCGGGGGCGGGTGGGGCGCATGGGCACAGTCTACGTGGTGTGCGGGGTGCTTGGAGGCGTTGCAGGACAAGCGCTTCGCCCCTGTTTCCGTTTCGTACTCATAGCGGGCTTTGGAGCGCTTCTTGAGCCGTTATGAGTACGAAACGGGGTTCTGTGGGCGGTGCCGGTGCTGCGCTGCCTCGACGCGCTTGTCAGTCCTTGCTCGTAGGCTGACGCGCACGTGACGGACTGGAGGTTCAGGTGGCCGAGACGGTGACCGAGGTGCTGGCCGAGCTGGCCGAGCTCGAAGACCCGAAGATGCGCGCGGTGAACGAGAAGCACGGCGACGATCACGGGGTGAACCTCGGCAAGCTGCGCGCGATCGCGAAGCGGCTGAAGACGCAGCAGGAACTCGCGCTTGAGCTGTGGGCGACGGGCGACACCGCGGCGAGGCTGCTGGCGCTGTTGATCTGCCGCCCGAAGGCGTTCGCGCGCGAGGAGTTGGACGGGATGCTGCGCGACGCGCGCACGCCCAAGGTGCACGACTGGCTCGTGAACTACGTGGTGAAGAAGAACGCGCACGCCGAGGAGCTGCGCGTGGCCTGGTTCACCGATCCGGACCCGGTGGTCGCGAGCGCGGGCTGGGCGTTGACGACCGAGCGCGTGGCGAAGAAGCCCGAGGGCCTCGACCTGGTCGGGCTGCTCGACATCATCGAGAAGGAGATGAAGCACGCCCCGGACCGCCTGCAGTGGGCGATGAACCACTGCCTGGCGCAGATCGGGATCGAGCACGCCGAGCACCGCCCGCGCGCGCTCGACATCGGCGAGCGGCTGGAGGTGCTCAAGGACTACCCGACTCCCCCGAACTGCACGTCCCCGTTCGCGCCCGCCTGGATCACGGAGATGGTGCGCCGCCAGGGCTAGGCTTCGGCTTCTGGCTCTGCTGGAACACGCGGAGTGCTTGCTGGGCAAGCCTTCTGCGCTCCGCGAGGACCTTCTGGACACCGGGATCGGAGTCCGGCTTGAGCCTGCCGGAGGCGTTGAGGAGGGCTCCCGGGGCCTCGAACCGCTTGACGACGAGGTCGCTCGACGCGCTCTCGGAGGCCGAGCGGACGATCGCCTTGTGCACGAACGAGAACGAGCCCTGGAGCTCGGCGACGAGGAAGTCGACCTGCGCGTCCATGTCGAACAGGATGGAGGCGCCCTGGTTCTGGTGCTTGAACAGCGCCTCCCGCCGGGACGGCGACGTCCACTGCGCGAGGCCGACACCGGGTTTGTCAGGCCCCCGGGTGCCGGTGCGGTTCATGACCTCCTGCGCGCTGAACGCCCGCTGCTTGCCGGACTTGTCGGGCGCGG
The DNA here is from genome assembly GCF_024213555.1 of Allokutzneria sp. A3M-2-11 16. Lineage (GTDB taxonomy): Bacteria > Actinomycetota > Actinomycetes > Mycobacteriales > Pseudonocardiaceae > Allokutzneria. The sequence goes on from NZ_JANAVO010000007.1 coordinate 232,923, forward strand.
TCATCGGCGTGCCCGCGCCGATGACGGTTCCCTCCACCTGGTTCGGGATCAGGCCGGACTCGGCCGAGAGGTTGCCGACGAGCCCGGCGGCACCGTGCGGGGTGAAGCCGTGCTTGGTGACGAGGCGGGTCATCACGCGCAGCATGCGCTGATCGCTGGTGGCGCGTGCCCAGTTGACGATCTCCCCGCGCGCGGCGACGTGCTTGGCGATCTCCTTGACGCGGGGATCGGCCTGGGTGACGGCTCGGTCGATGCAGAGCAGCGGGTCCTCGGTGTGCGGGTTGCCACGAACCATGAAGCGATCGCAGAAGATGGCGTCCGCGACCAGCAGGACGTTGTGGGCGGAGTCCTCGGTGAGCGGGTCGACCCCGATCTGGCCCGCGCTCTGCCACGCCTGCACGCTCTGCCATTCCCGCGGGCTCAGCGGTTCGGTCATCTGCGGGGACTCCCGGTGCTGGCGCCGGACGCACATGACGCCGTCGTGGCTCGCCCGCGTCCGCGCGGCTTCCCGGCTCACCCCGACTCCGGCGGCGGCCCTGTCCGCGAGCGCCGACGCGTCCCGTTCCGCCGAGTCCTGCGGTCCGCCCACGGCACTCGGCCTCACCGGAGCTGTCCCCTGCTGCACGACGTGGGTCAGCTCGTGCGCCAGCAGCCGGTCACCGGCCGCTGATCCCGGCGAGTACTGGCCGGAGTCGAAGACGACGTGCGGGCCCACGGTGTACGCCTGCGCGCTCACCGGCTCGCGCGGATTCCGCGGCACGGTCGTCGGTGTGCACGCGGACCTGGGTGAAGTCCTGGCCGAACAAGCACTCCATGCGGGTGCGGGTCGCCGCCTCCAGTGGTGCTCCCGAGGAGGACAGCACCGAGTGCACGGCTTGGGGCACTTCAGGCGTCGTGTTCCGGCGCACGTCCGCTCGACGGTTCATGGCTCTTGACCTCTCGCCCTGGCGCGGACGTCGAGTACACCAGCGCGGCTGCCGGAGATTCGGCGTTCGCGCGCGCATCGGCCCCAAAGGGCAGTGCCGTGCGAGCGGGCGAGGGCACCAACCGGATCCAGCGGGTCGCGATCGCCAAACACCTGGGTCTATGCTCGCCAACTGAAACACTCGTGTCAGTGGAGGTCGAGGATGGCGTTCGAGCCGGTGTCCCCCGAAGTCGATCTACCGGCGCTGGAGGAGCGGGTGCTCGCGCGGTGGCGGGAGCGCGAGATCTTCCGCAGGTCGCTGGAGCGCACGGCGGACGGGCCGTTGTTCAGGTTCTACGAGGGGCCGCCCACCGCGAACGGCCGTCCGGGCGTGCACCACGTCGAGGCACGGGTCTTCAAGGACGTCTTTCCCCGGTACCGCACCATGAAGGGCGAACGGGTGCCGAGGATGGCGGGCTGGGACTGCCACGGCATCCCGGTGGAGCTGGAGGTCGAGAAGGACCTGGGCTTCTCCGGCAAGGGTGACATCGAGAAGTACGGCGTCGAGGAGTTCAACGCGCGCTGCCGGGAGTCGGTGACCCGGTACGTGGCGGAGTTCCGGCGGCTGACCGAGCGCATCGGGTTCTGGGTGGACACCGACGACGCCTACTGGACGATGTCGGACACCTACGTCGAGAGCGTCTGGTGGTCGCTGGCGCAGCTGTTCGACAAGGGCCTGCTGTACCAGGACCACCGCGTCAGCCCGTACTGCCCGCGGTGCGGGACCGCGTTGTCGGAGCACGAGGTCGCGCAGGGCTACCAGCAGGTCGACGACCGGAGCGTGTACGTGCGCCTGCCGCTGCTGACCGGTCCCCTGGCCCAGGACGTGGACCTGCTGGTGTGGACGACGATGCCGTGGACGTTCGTCGCGACGACCGCGGCGGTGGTCGGGCCGGACATCCGCTACGTCCTCGCGCGCGGCGGCCGGGCTGGTGAGCGGCCGGTCGTCGTGGCCGAGGAGCGGGTGACCGCCGCGCTGGGCGCGGACGCCGAGATCATCCGGGAGGTCTCGCTCGACGAGCTCGTCGGCGCGCGCTACCGGGGGCCGTTCGACCTGGTGGGCCCGGGTTCGCCGGCTGATCCCGATGGTGATCCGGCGAGCTGGCGGACCGTCGTGGTCGACGACTTCGTGACCACCGATCAGGGCAGCGGGATCGTGAGCACGGGCGCCGCCTTCGGTGCCGACGACATGCGCGTGGCGCGGAACAACGGAATGCCGGTGGTCAACCCCGTCGGCCGGGACGGGCGTTTCGACGACACCGCGGGACCGTACGCGGGGATGGACGTGCGCGAGGCGGACGCGTCGATCGTGCGGGACCTGGAGGACGCGGGGCTGCTGGTCTTCGAGCACGACTACTCGCACACCTATCCGTTCTGCTGGCGCTGCCGCACCGCGTTGATCTACTACGCGAAGCCGTCGTGGTACATCGCGACGACGACCGTCCGGGATCGCATGGTGGAGGACAACGCGGAGGTCGACTGGCGCCCGCCGCACATCCGCACGGGGCGGTACGGGGACTGGCTCGCCAACAACGTGGACTGGGCGTTGTCGCGGGAGCGGTACTGGGGAACACCGTTGCCACTGTGGACTTGTGCGGGCTGCGACCACGTCCAGGCGGTCTCCTCACGCGCCGAGCTCAGCAAGCTCGCAGGGGATGATCTGTCCACAATGGACCTGCACCGCCCGCACGTCGACCGGATCACCTTCGACTGCTCGCACTGCGGGGCGACGATGCACCGCGTGCCGGAGGTCGTCGACGCCTGGTACGACTCGGGGTCGATGCCGTTCGCACAGTTCGGTTTCCCGCACACCGAGGGCAGCCGGGAACGGTTCGCCGAGATGGCCCCGGCCGACTACATCTGCGAGGCGATCGACCAGACTCGCGGCTGGTTCTACTCGTTGCAGGCGGTGTCGACCTCGGTGTTCGGCACCCACGCCTACCAGCGGGCCTTGTGCCTCGGGCACATCGTCGACGACAACGGCAGGAAGATGTCGAAGTCCGCGGGCAACACCGTCGACCCGTGGACGCTGATCGACCGGCACGGCGCGGACGCGCTGCGCTGGTCGTTGCTGGTGGAGGGCAACCCGTGGCAGTCGCGGCGGGTCGGTGACGCGTCGCTGCGCGAGATCACCCGCAGGCTCCTGCTGACGCTGTGGAACACCTACCTGTTCTTCGTCGAGCACGCCAACCAGGCTGGGTGGACGCCCGATCGCGGCGCTCCCCCAGTGCCGCAGCGATCGGTGCTGGACCGCTACGTCCTGGCCGAACTCGCCGATGCGGTGTCTACTGTGGACAGTTCACTAGCCGACTTCGACGCCAATGGGGCCGGTGACCGCCTCGCCCGGTTCGTGGACGACCTCTCGAACTGGTACGTGCGGTGCAGCCGGGCGCGCTTCGCCGGAGACGCGGGAGCGCTTGCCACGCTGCACACGTGCCTGGTGACGCTCAGCGGGCTGCTCGCCCCCTTCGTCCCGTTCCTCGCCGACGAGCTGCACGAGAACCTCGTGCGTTCGTGGCGGCCGGACGCGGCGGAGTCGGTGCACCTCACCGACTTCCCCACCGCCGACGACGGGCTGCGCGACGACGACCTGCGCGCGGTGATGGCCGTGGCCCGGCGGGTCGTCACGCTCGGCAGGGCCGCCCGGCGCGCGGCGGGAATCCCTGTGCGCCAACCACTTCGACGCGCCTCGATCACGCTGCCGGAACAGTGGCGGGAGGCTTTCGGCGCGGTGTCGGAGGTGCTCGCCGCCGAGCTCAACGTCAAGGAGGTCGACCTCGGCGGACTGGAGCACTCGGTGGAGCTCAAGCCGAATTTCCGGGCTCTCGGCAAGGTTTTCGGGCGCGCGACACCGAATGTGGCGCAGGCGATCAGGGAGGTGGACGCGGCCGCGGTGGCGGGCGGCGGTTCCTTCCAGGTGGTGGTCGACGGCGCCGAGGTCACGGTGACCGCGGATCAGGTCGAGCTGATCGAGAAGCCGCTCACCGGCTGGCAGGTGGCCACCGATGGCCCGTTCAGCTGCGCGCTGGACGTCACGCTGGACGAGGACCTGCGGCTCGAAGGACACGCGAGGGAGCTGGCCCGTTCGGTCAACGACCTGCGCAGGCGCAGCGGGCTGCGGCGCGGCGAGCGCATCGTGCTCCGGGTGGCGGTGGAGCGGGACCCGGACGGGGAGATCGCCGCGATGCTCGACCGGTGGCGCGACCGGCTCGCGCGGGACGTCGGCGCGGACGGGGTCACGGTCGGACAGGACTCGGCAGACGAACAGTTCGCCGTCGGAAACGGCCGGGTGCGCGTCTCCCTCATGCGAAATACCGGTGCACGCTCGCGGTGATCCGCTTCGCGTCGCCGGTGGCGAGCAGGTCGATCAGGGCACCGCGCAGCACGGCCAGGGCAAGGGTGCGCTCCGCCGAGCCGCGCGCGGTCCTGCGCACTGCCGGGGGCTGCGCCGCGGCGAGCACGGCCAGCCAGTCCTCCACTGTGGACCGCGCGAACTCGCCCCACGGCCCGTCCGGGTCGATCACCGAGCGGGAGTACGCCTCCAGCCACAGGCGCAGCAGTGGCGCGTGTTCGGCGGAGGCCAGCCACGACCACACGTGCCGCGCGGCCTCGGCCAGCGTGCCGTGCGCCTCGCTCCTGAGCAGCGCCAGCTCGTCCTCGCGTGCGCGCGCCAGCAATGCGCGGACCAGTCCGTCCTTGCTGTCGAAGAGGTAGAGCAGGACCCGGGGGCTGGACCCGATCGCGGTCGCGAGCGGACGCAACGACAACTCGCTGATGCCGCGGTCCAGGACGTAGCGGTAGGCCGCCTCAAGCAGCTCGACGTACCTGGCCGACGTGCCCTCGGGCGCGGAAGTCATGGCGTCATCCTTTCACGCCAGGCAGAAGCCCCGTACTGACCACATGGTTGATTGCTGACCACACGGTCAGGTAGCTTGGTGGCGAACGAAAGGGCGACCCCATGCCACGACAGACCCAGGAGCAGCTCAGCGCGGAGATCGTCGCGATCGCGGGACGGCTGTTCGGCTCCCAGGGCTACGGCGCGACGAGCGTGCAGCAGATCGCCGACGCCATGGGTTACTCCAAGGCCGCGGTGCTCTACCACTTCCCGTCCAAGGACGCCTTGCTCGGAGCAGTGCTCCGCGAGGCCGCCGCGCGCATCACCGAGATCGTCGACGACGACGCCGCGCGCTCCGGCGACGACGCCCGGCGCCACGCGGTGGAGCGCTATGTCGACCTCGCGCTGACCCGATCCGAACTTGGCGCGTTGCTGGACCTGTCCGGCAGGCACGCCGAACTGCACGCGCTCGCCGAAGCCGGGATGCGGCTACGCGAACTGCTGCGCGCCGATGACGGCCAGGACGCCGGTGTCCGGGTGGACATTGCTCTGTGGGGCGTGATGTTCACCGCGCGCTTCGCCGACAAACACGACGCGGTGCGGGCGGCGATGGTGCGCGCGGCGGCCGACCTTCTCGACATCAAGGACTGAAGCAGATGGAACGCATGGTGCGCAGCAACGGGATCACGTTGTGGTGCGAGGACTTCGGCGATCCCGCCGACCCGGCCGTCCTGCTCGTGATGGGCCTCGGCGGGCAGGGCACGTCGTGGAACGAGTCGTTCTGCTCGGCGTTGGTCGAGGGCGGCAGGTACGTGGTGCGCTTCGACAGCCGCGACACCGGCCGGTCCGACAGCGTCGACTTCACCGCCTCGCCGTACACGATGACCGACATGGCCGCCGACGCCGTGGGTGTGCTGGACGCGCTCGGCATCGGCGCGGCGCACGTGGTCGGCGCGTCGATGGGCGGCATGGTCGGGCAGGAGATGGCGATCGAGCACCCCGCTCGCGTGTTGTCGCTGACGTCGTGGATGTCCAGCCCGGACACCGTCGACCCGGTGACGATGGACTGGCGGACGTTGCCGGGCAGGCGGCCGGAGGTCGTCGCGATCGCCGCCGAGATGGCCACCAGTCCGCCGAAGTCCCACGCGGAGCACGTCGACTTCATGGTGCGGCTGGCCCGCACGGTCACCGGCAGCGGCACGGAGTTCGACGAGGACGCGGTGCGCCGCCTCGTCGAGAACGATCTCCAGCGCGCTCCGTCGAACAACGGCACGACGAACCACAGCCTCGCCGCCGCGGGCTCCCGCGACCGCCGGGAGTTGTTGCGCGGCTTGACTCTCCCGGTTCTGGTGCTGCACGGCACCGAGGACCCGATCGTGCCCTTCGAGCACGCCGAGGAGATGGCCCGCCTGGTGCCGGGGGCGCGGCTGGTGCCGTTGACCGGGGTCGGTCACGAGATGCCGCGCGCCCGGCAGGGCCAGATCGTCGAGGAGATCCTCGCGCACACCGGCTGAACCGGACGGCACGCGCTCAGCGGGCGAGCCACTCCGCGAGGCTCGTCGGCGCCACCTCGCCACCGGGGCCGGGCCGCAGCGAGTTCGGCCCGAGGAGCGCGCCGAAGTACCGCGCACCCGGGTCCGTGACGACCTGGCGCGCATCGGCTCGGGCGGTGAGCACGGCGCGGACCCACTCGTCGAGCCCGAACGCGTCCGGCCCGGCGATCTCCAGCACCCCGTCCAGGGGATCACCCGCCGCGGTCCGGCCCACGACGTGGGCGACGTCCTCGGCCGCGATCGGCTGCACGCCCCCGCCGGACAGCCGCACCGTGCCGTTCTCCGTGGCGGCGTCGGCGATGCTGCCCGCGAACTCGAAGAACTGGGTGGCCCGGACGAGCGAGTGGCGCAGCCCGGACTCGGTGATCAGCCGCTCCTGGGCCACCTTCGCGCGGAGGTACCCGGACTCCGGCAGGCGGTCGGCACCGACCACTGACAGCGCCACGTAGTGGCCGACCCCGGCGCTCCTGGCGGCCTCGACCAGGTTGGTGGTGGCGGTGCGGAAGAAGCGCATCACGTCGTCGTCGGCGAACGAGGGCGAGTTCGACACGTCGACCAGCACGTCGGCGCCCCGCAGCACCTCCTTCACACCCTCCCCGGTGAGCGTGTCGACCCCGCTCGTCGGGGAGGCGGGCACGGCGTCGTGGCCGTGCTCGTCGAGTCGGGTAACCACCTTGGAGCCGATGAGCCCGGTTCCGCCGATGACAACGATCCTCATGGCCTTCGTCCCTTCGTGAGCCCGCTGACGCGCGGGCGTTCACGAGCTAGGACAAGGCAGCGGTCGCGGTTGTGACGGGACCCGGTCACACCGCGCCGAACGCGGTGATCTTGTCAGGGTTGACCAGCCACAGCACCTGGTCGATCCCCGCCTCCGAGGCCGTCACGGTCACCACCGCGTAGGTCTTGCCTTCCCGGCGCAGCGCGACCGCCGCCTGCCCGTTCGCCTCGACGAACTCGGTTTCCGCGCCGCGCCAGAACTCCGGGCCCCATCCGGCGACGACCTTCGACAGGGTGGCCGCGCCGATCAGCGGGACCCGCGCGGCGCGCGCCTTGCCGTTGCTGTCGGAGTAACTCACCACGTCCTCGCTGAACAACCGCTCCAGACCGGCCAGGTCACCGGCCTCCGCGGCGGCCACGAACGCGGCCAGCAACCGCCGCTGCTCGGCCGCCCCCACCCGCGCCCGCCGCTCGCCCGCCAGCCTCTTGCGCGCGCGGCTGACCAGCTGCCGCGCCGCGACCTCGGTGGTCCGCACGATCTCGGCGATCTGCGGGTACGGGTAGTCGAACGCCTCGCGCAGCACGTACGCCGCGCGTTCGGTCGGAGTGAGCTTTTCCAGCAGCGCCAACACCGCCAGCTCCAGCACCGCACCCCGCTCGGCCCCGAGCTGCGGGTCGGCGGAGGTGTCGACGGGCTCCGGGAGCCAGGGCCCCACGTAGGTCTCCCGGCGGGCCCGCGCGCTCTGGCTCTCGTTGATCGCCAGCCGGGTGACCGCCGTCGCCAGGTACGCCGCCGGGTTCACCACGGCCGCGCGGTCGGCGGCCTGCCAGCGCAGCCAGACCTCCTGCACCAGGTCCTCGGCGTCGGCGACGCTGCCCGACATCCGGTACGCGATGCCGAACAGCCTCGGCCGCACCTCCGCGAACACCGACTCGGCCTGGTCGAGCTGCGTCATCGGGCTCTCCGTTCTCTCGCCGATCACCGTAGCGAGCCGGGGTTCCCGGCGCGGGTCAGCATGACCCGGGTCCCTCGCGCGTGCTCCAGTGCCTTACGCGGGCACGGCCATCCACCGATCCTCGCACACCTCCGTTCCCTTACGCCCCTTGACTTCCAGCGTCACAGCTTCAATGGGCAATTCACCCTGATGTTCCGTAACGGTGCCTGATCAGGGTCGATCCATTTCGGCGGGATGAAGCTCGGTATCCCCTGCTCGAAAACGATCACCCAATCCTGTTCGTGCATCACATGATGGTGATACACGCACAGGAGAACAAGGTTGTTCAGGTCGGTCGGCCCGCCGTCGATCCAATGCACCACATGATGAGCTTCCGTCCATGCCGGAGGCCGATCACAACCCGGGAAGGCGCATCCCTTGTCCCGCACGGCAAGGGCTCTGCGTTGGGCGGGTGAGGCGAGTCGTCGTGTGCGTCCGTAGGCGAGGGGTTCGCCCTCTCCGCCGAGGACGATGTGGGCGAGGTCGGCGTCGCAGGCGGTGTGCTGGGCCAGTCCCGGGGACACCGGCTGCCCAGTGTCGGTCCGAGCGCACCCGGTCTTGTCCGCCAGGTTGTCCGCGTCCATCGTCACCACCAGCAGGGAACGCGGCAGACCCGGGATGTCGCGGGCGGTCATCGCGATCGTCATCGCCTCAACGAACGCATCAGCCAACCGCTGCTCGAACGTACGCGGGTCCTTCTCCCCATCCACCGACCTGGGCTTGGACAACGCCAACAAGAAGTTGAAAATCTTCTCACCATCGAGCGGACCCACCATGGCACTGAAAGACAGGCTCCCGTCCTTGTCCCGGAACATCCGCGCCGCACGCCGCGCAATCGCGTCCTTCTCATCGCGGTAGACACCATCGGGGTCGACCACGGTCCGCACGTATTTTCCGGCGCGCATGAGGAACTGCGGGTCCAACGTCGACGCCACATCAGCCAACACCCGATCCGCATCCGCCACATACTCCGACGGGAGACGCTTGATCGCATCCGAGATCACCAACGCATGCTCGCCACTGATCTCCCCGGCATACATCGCGTCGCGGGTGTGGGGGAGATTCGGCAACTCCCGCACCAACCTCGTGCGCCGCTTCGCCTCACTCGGGTGGATCTTCAGCTTGCCGCACAACAGCATCGCCAGGTCTTTACACCCGTAGGTGGCGTGCAGGACACGGTCATCAGCCTGAGTGTTGGCGTCGGTTTTCACCGCGGTCAGGAGCCTGCCGATCGTCTCCAACTCCAGCAGGAACTCCAGGTGCTCGTTCTCGGGCAACTGGTAGGAGTCGTTGGCCGCCAGCTGCGCGGCGAGTAGATCCTTGATTGCCTTGGTATCCAACATGATCACACCTCCCTCCAGTGCGGATACCTCCACTCAATCACAACTTCTCAGGATGTCAAATCGGTGCCACACAAGGAAAAACCCAGGCGCCGCCCCACCGCAGGCCGCCCACGAAACGGTCGGCTTTACCTGGGGAGCGCGTGCCATACGCTTCCCGCGAGGGCCGGGGTTCCATCCCCGTGCCCCTGAAAGGCCCAAGGGCACGCGCAAGGGGCCCCAGGTCAAGCCGACCCCACGCTGGTACCGACGCGAGCTGGAAGCCCAGCCGACCACGCTGGAAGCCCAGCCACATAAGCAGGAAACCCAGCCCCCAGCCGGAAACCCAGCCCACGAACGCTGCAATCACGCGGCGAACCAACACCGTGCCCCTATCGTGGACCCATGGTGACTTCAACCGAGGTGCGTGCGCGGGTGACGGCGAGCTTCGACCTGCCCTCCTGGCCCAACCCGCACGCCGACGGAGCACCCGCACGCGACGAGGAGTACACACGAGTCACCAACCCGGAGCGGTACGAGATCGTCCACGCCCGCGCCCGGCTCTGGGCCGAGCACCTGGGCGAGCTCCCCGGGGTCTCGGTCGAGGACGGGGTCCGGATCACCTCGTCGCGGCCGGGCGCGCTGTCCCTGTTTCTGTTGACCGACAACGTTCCCGTGACCGATGCCGAGGATGCCACGCTGGCCGTGCTGCGCGTCGCCGTGGCCCGCCCGGACCTGGTGATCACGACGTTGCCCGACTGCGGGTGCGACGCGTGCGACTGGGGCTCGGCCGATCTGCTCGACGCGATCGACGAAGCGATCGTCAGCGTCATCGGCGGGCCGTTCGTCGTGGTGCGCGGCCCGGGCTGGCAGGCGCAGTGGTACCCGGGCGGCGGGGTTTCCGGTGGCGGCACGGACCACGCCGTGGCGATCGACCTGTGCCGTCGCCTCGCAGCGGGCGAAGACGTCCGGTTGCCGGACGGTGCCGAGGCGTTCGTCGGCCGCCCCTGGTTCGGCTGAGCTAGAACACGCGGAAGAACCAGTTGACGAACGGGACCATCAACAGCACCGGGATGAGGAGTGTGAGGTATGGCAGCACGTCCAGCGTGAAGTGCTTCGCGGTGGCCATCGACAGCACCCCGCGCGCTCGGTCGTGGTCGGCGCTCACGTGGTTCTCCGACGCCTCGACGGCGATCTCGTACTCCTTCTGGAGTTCGACGTAGCGCTGCGTCAGCTCGTCCGCCCCGACGACCCGGGGAAGCCGTTCCGCCATCAGGGAGATCTGCTGGATCCGCTTGTAGCTGGCCTCCATCGCCCGCGCCCGCGCACCGTAGTTGACGCTGGACACGACGAGGGAGACGACGAGGGACAGCACGGCGAGCACCACCATCAACGCGTTCCCGCCCGCACCGTACATCTTGGGTTCGACCAGCTGCCCGGTCGAGGCGATGGTCGTCGAGGTGGACAACGAGATGAGCGAGGTGTTCCACGAGACGTGCATCCGGGTCAGCCGCCGGTGGGCCTGCACCCGGGCCAGGTACGTCTTGTACGACCGGTCTTCGAGCCGCTTGACGTCTTCCAGCACCAAAGAAGGATCTCCTGTCAGCAAAGGGAAAACTCCGACATTCCGGGGAAGTGCCGTTCCCACTCCCGTTGTGTGATCCCCGGACGCGCCACCGCGCACACGTGCTCGACCGCACGCTCGATCCTGATGTCCCACACCCGAACGGTCCGATCGTTGCTGCCGGAGATCACCCTATGCCCATCGGGGTGGAACACCACCGTCCCCACGTGCGAGGTGTGGCCGGTGAGAACGGCCAGCGCCCGCGGCGCGCGAGGATCGCTGATGTCCCACAGCCGCACGGTCTTGTCGGCGCTGGAGGTCGCGAGGGAACGGCCGTCCCGGCTGAACGCGACCGCGTACACGATGTCGGTGTGGCCGTTGAGGACGGAGAGGGCGGTGGCGCGGCCCGGTTCGGTCAGGTCGAGCAGGCGCACCGTGTTCGCGTCGACAGCCGCCATCGTCCGGCCGGTCGCACTGAAGCCGCCGTTCGGCACGGTGTGATCGGCCCCGAAGGGGAACGGCAGCTCCCGGGCGCTCAGGAGATCCGCGACGTCCCACAGCTTGGTGCCGCTGTCGTCGTTGCCCGCCGCGAGGACGCGACCGTCGGAGCTGAACTCCAGCGACCAGACAACTCCCTGGTGCCCGTCGAGGTCGGCCAGCGCGCGCGGATTCGCCCGGTCGGTGACGTCCCACGCCTTGACGCTCCGATCGCTTCCGGTGGCCAGCACCCCGCCGTCCGGGCGGAACGCCAGGGAGGTGACCTCGTCCCGGTGCGCCGTGAAAGCCGCCGCGCGCCGGGGCGCGGCCGGGGTGGCGACGTCCCACAGGCCGACCATGCCGTCGTCGCTCGCGGTGGCCAGGGTCGCGCCGTCCGGGCTGAACGCGACCCTTCTGATGAAGCCGCCGGTACCGGGGATGGTGGCGATCAGCCGTCGATCACCGACGTGCCACAGCTTCGCCGTGCCGTCCCAGCTCCCGGTCGCCAGCACCTGGCCGTCCCCGCGCAGCGACAGCGAGGAAATGACGTTGGTGTGCCCCATGAACGGGAACTGGCGCAGGTCGTGCAGCCGCACCGACCGGTCGTCCTCCCCGGTCACCAGCAGCGCGCCGTCCTGCCCGAACACCGCGCCCCAGATGCCGCCGGGGACGGTGATCAGGCTCCTCACCCTGCTCGGGTCGGTGACGTCCCACAGCCTGGTGCCGTCCCCGGTCGAGGCCATCGTGCGGCCGTCCGGGCTGAACGCCACGGACCAGACGATCCCGCTGTGGTCGGTGAGCGTGGCCAGGTTGCGCGGCCGTTCGGGATCGGCGATGTCCCACAGGCGCACCTTGTGGTCGAAGTTGGCGGTGGCCGCGGTGCGCCGGTCGGGGCTGAACGCGATCGCCGCGACGGCGTCACCGTGCTCGCCGAGCACACCCGCCGGTCGCGGTGCGCGGGGATCACCGACGTCCCACAGCCGCACCTGGCGACCGCCCGCGGCGAGCCACTTCCCGTCGTGGCTGAAGGCAAGGGACGAGAGCCAGCCGACTTCTCCGCGCACCGTCGCGAGCCGGGTCGGTGACCGCGGATCGGCCACGTCCCACAGCCGCATCATGCCGTCCTCGCCCGCAGTGACGACGGTCCCACCGGCCGGGTCGAGCACCGCCGAGCGGATCCGAGCCGGTTCGCCGAGGGTGGCGACGCGGCTCGGGCTCGCCGGATTTCCCATGTCCCACAACACAACCGAGCGGCTTTCCGTGGTGGCCAGCAGCCGCCCGCCCGCGCCGAGCGCGACCGAGCGCAGGCCCTCCGCGTGCCGCAGCGCGGCGAGCTCGCGCGGACGCAGGATGTCGCTGACGTCCCACACCCGCGCGGTGCGGTCGCCGCTGCCGGTCACCAGCGTCCGGCCGTCCGGGGTGAGCGCGTTCCCGGAGAGGTCGCCGGTGTGCCCGATCAGCCTGCTGGAGTACGGGTCGGCGGCGACGCCGAGCAGCGTGTCGCGGGTCTCCGGGCCGGGCGCGAGGCGGTGCGCCGCCAGGCTCAGCTGCCGCGCGAGCGCGGGGTTGTTCCGACGCAGCGCCTCGGCGTCCCCGGCGGCTTTCCGCGCGACGGCGGTGTTGCGCTGCTCGGCCACGTCCCGCCCGGCGTTGATCGCGTAGATCGTGGACGACCCGGCCACCACGAGCAGCACCGTGAGCAGCGCGACGAGCTGCCGCAGCCTGCGGGTCCTCCGGCGGACCGAGGACAGCTCGGCGGCCTCGGCGGCCGAGCTCGCGCCGAGGAACTGACGCTCCTTTGTGGACAGTTCGTGCGGGCAGTCCCGCGCGATCGCGAGGCGGGCACCCCGGTAGAGGCTGCCGGGATCGCGGCCCAGCGCCTCCCACGCGTCGGCGGCCTCGGTGAGCTGGCGGTGCACACGCAGGCCCGCGCGGTCGTCGGCGAGCCACTCGCGCAACCGGGGCCAGCAGCGGATCAGCGCCTCGTGCGTGATCTCCACGCTGTCCTCGTGCAGGGTGAGCAGCCGCGCCCGCGCCAGCCGGTCGAGCACGGCCGCGGTGTCCGGCTCGGCCGGGTCCAGCTCGTCGAAGCGGACGCGGCGCTTGGTGTCCTCCGTGCCGTCACCGGGCGCGACCAGTCGCAGGAACAGGCTCCTCGTACGCCGCTGCTGCCCGGAATCCATTGCCGCGTAAAGGGATTCCGCGGTCTGCGCGAGCGCGTGGTCGATCCCGCCCGCGGCGTGGAACCCGGCGAGGGTGAGCGTGTGGCCGCGCCGACGCCGCCAGGTCTCCAACAGCGCGTGGGACAGCAGCGGCAGCACTCCGGCCTGGCCGTTGGTCTCCGCGATGAGGGTGGCCAGCAGCGCGCCCTCGACTGCGCAGTCCGCGCGCCGCGCGGGCTGGACGATCGCGCTGCGCAGCTCGTCGGTGGTCATCGGCCCCACCGGGAACTGCGCGTCGCGGAGCGCTTCGGCCAGGCCGGGCTGGCCCGTGCAGTGCGCGTAGAAGTCGGCGCGGACCCCGAGCACCACTCGGCACCGGCTGTTCTCCTCCGTCGTCGCGGTGATCAGCGCGGTGATGAAGCGCGCCCGCTCCTCCGCGCTGTCGCAGAGGGTGAACACCTCCTCGAACTGGTCGACGACGAGGGTCAGGTCCGCGAGGTCGGGCCGCCCGGTGAGCGCCTCGCGCACCACCCGGTGCAGTGCGCGTGGATCGTCGGCCAGCTCCTGGCGTAATCGCCCGGAGGACACACCGGCGAATCCGGCGAGCTGGATCGCGCATTCCTCCAGTGGCCGCGCTCCGGGCACGAAAATCGCGACCGGACCGCGGGTCGCCGGTACGAGCCCGGCCCGCAACAGCGAGGACTTCCCCACCCCGGACGCGCCGAAAACCGCGAGGAACCGCCGTTCCCCGAGCCGGTCGAGCAACTCGCCGGTGAGCTTTTCCCGGCCGAAGAACCATTCGGCGTCCTCGGGTCCGAACGCCGTCAGTCCCACATAGGGCGAGACGACGTCGTCCCATTCTTCGGTATCCGCGTCCTCCACCGTCTCCTCGGCCGCGCGCACCGCGGCCGCGACCTCGTGCCAGCGCCGGTCCCATTCCTCGGGGTCACCGCCGCAGGCCCGCGCGTAGGCCACGGTCACGTCGAGGCTCGGCAGCTTCCGCCCGGACGCCGCGTCCGACAGCGTCGTGGCGGAGTAGTGGGCCAGCCGCGCCAGCTCCCGGTAGGGCGGGCTCCCGGCGCGGACCCGCAGTTTCCGCAGGTCGACGGCGAACTCCGTGAGCGTGGAGCCGTCCGTGTCGAGTGGTCGCTCGGACCGTGGCATCGCGTGTCGCCCCCTGTGTGTCGGCGGCCCATTGTCCAGCCGTTGTTGTCCGGCGTCCACGACGTCGATACCGGACAACCTGATTGCGGTAAACCGATTCCCGTGTCGCACAACGGATTTCCGACAGGGGAATTCAGGCAAGGGGAGAAAGAAATGAAACGCAGTGTCGTTCTGTTCCTGCCCGCGCTGATGCTGCCCGCGCTGGTCGCGGCGGCGGGAATGGCCTCGGCCGCGCCGGTGGAACCCGGTCCGCGGCCCGCGGTGACCGCCGAGGTCGCTCAGTGGACGCTTTATCCGCACGGCGCGTGGCCGAGCTACGAGGGGTGCGCCCTCGCGGGCAACAACGGCATCGCCGCCGGCCGGTGGTCGGAGTTCTACTGCGAGGCGTTCTCGTTGGGCTGGCGCCTCTGGTACCGCTAGACCGCACCCGCCCCCGGGTTCACGAGCCCGGGGGCGGGTGGTCGTCCTTGCGGAGCAGGCTGGTGAGTTCGTCGCCCTCGCTCGCGCTCAGCGGGTGCCGCAGGTGTTCGGCGAGCGTGACGCCGTGGAGGTCCGCGGCGGTCTCGACGAGAACGCACAGGGTCGCCGTGGCCGCGCGGGACCGGATGGCGCCCGCGATCACGGTCGCCGCACCGCAGAGCAGAGCGGGCCACCACCAGACACCGAGCACTCCGTACAGCACGGCCCAGCCGTTGAGCGTGCTCGCGGCGACGTAGGACGCCTGGGCCGTGGCGATGTCCACGCGGAGCGGCTCCGGAAGCACCGTCCAGAGGCGCGGCCAGGCCACGGTCAGGTCCAGCCCGTAGGCCCGCCGGACGCGCACGGTGCCCGCGAGCCAGCGATCCCCGATCCAGGTGGGTCGCTGCGGGAACTCCAGTGCGATGGCGTCACGGCGGGCGAGCGCGTCCGCGATCTCCGGGCCGCTGACCACGACGTCCTCGCGCGTCTCGGCGCGGATCGCTTCCGCCACCAGGGAATCGGCCTCCTTCGACGCCGTCCGCCATCGCCGTTGCCGCCAGCCGACGAGCCATCGAGCTGGTCGGCGGCGACCGCGCGTCATCCACAGTCGGCGGACCACGGCGCCCAGCCCGGTGGCCGCCAACCCCGCCACCGCGCTGGCCAGGAGGAGCCCGACGATCACGAGCACGACCGCTCCCGTGCCGTGCGGACGCGTTGCCCAACGGTTGATTTCCTCAATCAGCGCACGGAAATTCAGCGCGCCGTGGTTGTGCAGCCGCGCCGCCACAACGGCGGTCGCCACCCACAGCGCGCCGGGCAGGACCAGCAGGGTGAGCCAACGTTCGGCGAGCTTCTTGCTCAGCGACTCCAGGAACGCGGTCACCCGCTGACCACCTTCACCGGCGTCAGCGGGTCAGCCGTGAGCGAGCACTCGGGCGCGCCGTCAGCACGCACCTCGACCCGGCCGCACGGATGCGCGTGCGGACAGCGCCAGCCGTGGGCGACCCGAACCCCGGACGCGGCGCCGGGCAACGGTTGGAAACGCCGATCAGTACTGGTGAGCCCGTCGATGCCCGCGGCAGCCGCCGCCTCCTCCACCGCGTCGAGCACCCGCGTCAGCGCGTCCGGATCGGCGCCCGCGCGGACCGCGTCGGCCAGGGCGTCCCAGTGCTCGGCGGGCAGCCCGGCATCGTCGAGCACCGCCGACAACCCGGGATCTCGCGCCAGGTTCAGGCACAGCCGCCCGAGGCGTTCCTTCACCATCAGAACTCCCTCCCCCGCCTCACCCACACGAGTACCGTACTCAGACGACTACCGTCCGCGTTCGGGCTTTGGGGGGCACGTGTGACGAACGAGGCCGACCGAATACCCGCGGAGGCCGATTGGGCACTGCTGAGACCGGGCTGTGGTCCGGGCTTCAGCGCGGTGTTGATCATCGCCTTCATCGTCACCCGGGTCGTGGGCGGCCCGCAGTGGCTGGCGATCACGCTGGTGGTGCTGACCAGCATGAGCATCGGCGGCGGACTCGGGTTCCTGGTGTCCCTCTACGCGATCGGCATGCTCGTCCACGCGACGTGGGGGACGTGGTGGCTCCTGCTCCCGGTGGCGTTGCTGATCATCAGGCCGCACAGGGTGATCACGACCAGGGCAGCAGCGCCTTTCGACCACGCCAGGCTCTGGCGGCACGCTCGCAAACTGCACACCCAAGCCATCCGTTCCAAGCGCCTGGACAAGGTCAAGGCCAGCGTCTCGGTGTTCAGGCAGGTAGTCGCGGTTACCCCGCTGACGCACCCGGATCGGCCGAAGTACCTGATAACCCTGTGCGACGCACTGATACTCCTGGCCAACAGCGTCGACGACGTGGAGCTCGTCGAAGAAGCCGTGCGGGTCGGCCGCGACGCGATCCGCCTCACGGCGCCCGATGATCCGTCGCGGACCACGTACCTGGCCGTCCTCGCCCGCGCCCTGACGATCCTGTACACCCGGAACAGGGACGAGGAAGTGCTGGAAGAGGCGGTGCGATGGGTCAGGGAAGTGCTCTCCTCCGCTCCCGGTGACGACGGTTCCAAGGTCGGCGAGCTGCCGGATCTGGCGTTCCCGCTCTACCTCTGGTTCGAGCTCACCGGGGACTGGACCATCCAGAAAGAGCTGGTGCGGATCACCCGCGCCGTCCTAGCCGCGACCGACCGCGAGGACCCGATGCGGATCGAGCGCATGGCCAACCTCGTTGCGGCCCTCGCGACGGAGGATTCGCGCTCCGCGAACACGGCCGCGTTGGAGGAGGCCATCGCGGTGGGCCGGGAAGCCGTCGCCAGCGCGGACGTGCGGGCCGATCGCCCACTTCGAGCCATGTGCTTCGCCAACCTCAGCACCGCGCTCCAGATGCTGGGCAGGCGAACCGGTGACGTGGCCGTGCTCCGCGAGGCCGTCGAGTTCTCCCGGCGGGCGGTCGACGCCACCCTCGACGACGATCCCGGGCTGGGCAGACGACTCGCCGCGCTCAGCGCCGCGCTGCAACGCCTCGGCGAACGCGACGACGACGAACAGGTGTGGGAGGAAGCCGCGCGAGTCGGCAGGCGCGCTCTCGCCATCCTGCCCGGGAACAGCACCGAACGGAGCCTGGTGTCAGTTCCCCTCGTCAATGCGTTGCTGCACTTGGGGTTGGCGGAGGAGGCGCACGAAGTGCTCGGCCGCAGCGTGGCGATCGTGGGGCAACCGGCGGCGCGCCGCATCGCCGCGCTGCGGATGGCGGCCGACCTGGAGCTGCGCGCCGGTGATCTCCGCCAGGCGAAGGCGAAGGTGGAACTGGCCGTCACGCTGATCCCGCGCGTGGCCTCGCCCCGACTCGACTGGGCCAACCGCGGCGACCAGGCCAGCGCCCTCACCGGGTTGGCCACCACCGCGGCGGCGGTGTTCGTGGCGGCGGGCGAGCCGAACCGCGCGGTGGAACTGCTCGAACAGACCCGGGGGATCGTGCTGGCCGACCTCCTCGACACCCGCGGCAGTCTCACCGCGGTCCGAGCGACCGATGCGAAGCTCGCCCGCAAGTTCGCCGCCGTTGGCAAAGCGATCGAGCGAGCCGAAGATCCCGACGAGCGCGCCGAGCTGAACCGGCGCTGGACGGAACTCCTCGCCCGCATCCGCGAACTCCCCGGGCACGCCGACTTCCTGCTGACGCCCTTGATCGCGCAACTCCGCGGTGAGGCAAGGGAAGGGCCGATCGTCTACGTCACCGCGCACCGGGAGAGCGGGCACGGGCTCATCCTCGTCGACGACCCTGATCAGCCGGTCCGCGTCGTCAAGCTCCCGGAGTTCACCCACGAAACGGCCGCGGAGCAAGCAGATCTCCTCCGCGACGCCCGGCGAACCGCCTCCGCCTCGAACCGAACGGCCGCCGAACGCGTTGCGGCGCAAGAGAAAATGCTTCGAGTGCTCGGGTGGCTGTGGGACGCGGTCACCGAACCGATCCTGGCGGAGCTCGGCCACGACGCCACCCCACCCGCCGGAGAGCCCTGGCCGAGGGTCTGGTGGTGCCCCGTCGGGATCACCGCCTCCCTGCCGCTGCACGCCGCCGGACAGCACACGCGGCGGTCCGGCGACACAGTGCTGGATCGAGTAGTTTCCTCTTACACACCAACGATTCGCGCGCTCGGTCACGCGCGCGCCTCCGGCCGGGCGAGCCGGTCGCCGTCGATGCTGATCGTGGCCGTGCCCGACGCGCCCGACAGTCCCCCGCTGGTGGGCGTGACCCGCGAAGCCGAACTCCTCCAGGAGCTGTTCCCCAACGCGGTGCGACTGCCTCACCCGACCCACGACGACGTCGCGGAAGCGTTGGGGCGCCACAGGATCGCGCACCTCGCGTGCCACGGCGTCGCCGACCTGTCCGCGCCCGCCGAGAGCAGGCTGCTGCTGCACGACCACCTCGACCGGCCGCTCAGCGTCGCCACCATCGCCAGGCTGCGCCTCGAACACTGCGAGCTGGCGTACCTCTCCGCGTGCAGCACCACCGACACCACGCGCTGGCACGCCGACGAGGCCACGCACATCACCACCGCGTTCCAGCTGGCCGGGTACCGCAGTGTGATCGGGACGCTGTGGCCAATCAACGATCACGCCGCCACAGTGGTGGCCGCGGACTTCTACACGCGCCTGGCTGGCGACACCGACGTTGCGGCCACGGCCCTGCATCACACGATCCGGCGCCACCGCGACCGTTACCCGAGGCTGCCCACCCAGTGGGCCGCCTACCTGCACACCGGCACGTGAAACGGCCCCCGGGCAAGAACCCGGGGGCCGCTTTCGGTGCTGGGATCAGGAAACGTCGTAGCGGTCCAGATCCATGACCTTCGCCCACGCGGCGACGAAGTCGCGGACGAACTTCTCCCGCGCGTCATCGCTGGCGTAGACCTCGGCGACGGCGCGCAGCTCGGAGTTGGAGCCGAACACCAGGTCCACGCGGCTGCCGGTCCACTTGACCTCGCCGGTGGCGCGGTCGCGGCCCTCGAAGGTCTCGGCCTCCGAGCCGGAGCCGGAGGTCGGCTTCCACTCGATCTCCATGTCGAGCAGGTTCACGAAGAAGTCGTTGGTCAGCGACCCCTTCTCCGCGGTGAACACACCCAGCTCGGACTGCTGGAAGTTCGCGCCGAGCACGCGCAGACCGCCCACGAGCACGGTCAGCTCCGGCGCGCTGAGGGTCAGCAGGTTCGCGCGGTCGACGAGCAGGAACTCGGCGGGCAGCCGGTGTCCCTTGCCGCGGAAGTTGCGGAACCCGTCCGCGGTCGGTTCCAGGGCGGCGAAGGACTCCACGTCCGTCTGCTCCTGGGAGGCGTCCGCGCGGCCCGGGGTGAACGGGACCTGGACGTCGACGCCGCCGCGGCGGGCGGCCTGCTCGACGGCCGCGGAACCGGCGAGCACGATCAGGTCGGCGAGCGAGATCTGCTTGCCGGAGGCGGAGAACTCCGCCTGGATGCCTTCGAGGACACCCAGCACGCGGGCCAGCGTGTCGGGCTCGTTGACCTCCCAGGAGCGCTGCGGCTCCAGGCGGATGCGGGCGCCGTTGGCACCGCCGCGCTTGTCGCTGCCGCGGAAGGTCGAGGCCGAGGCCCACGCCACCGAGACCAGCTCGGAGACCGACAGGCCGGAGTCGAGGACCTTGGCCTTGAGCGCGGTCACGTCCGCGTCGTCGACCAGCTCGTGGGTCACCTCGGGGATGACGTCCTGCCAGAGCAGCTTCTCCTGCGGCACCAGCGGGCCGAGGTAGCGCTGCAGCGGGCCCATGTCGCGGTGGGTCAGCTTGAACCACGCGCGGGCGAACGCGTCGGCGAACTCCTCCGGGTTCTGGTGGAAGCGCCGCGAGATCGGCTCGTAGATCGGGTCGAAGCGCAGCGCCAGGTCGGTGGTGAGCATGGTCGGCGGCCGGTTCAGCTCACCGCTCTCCGGGTCCGGCACGGTGTTCGCGCCCCCGCCGTCCTTCGGCTGCCACTGGTTGGCACCGGCGGGGCTCTTGGTCAGCTCCCACTCGTAGCCGAAGAGGTTGTCGAAGAACCCGTTGCCCCACCTGGTCGGCGTGGAGGTCCAGGTGACCTCCAGGCCGCTGGTGATGGCGTCGCGGCCCTTGCCGGAGCCGAAGGAGTTGCGCCAGCCGAAGCCCTGCTCCTCCAGCGGGGCGCCCTCGGGCTCGGCGCCGACGAACTTGTCGGCGTCGGCCGCGCCGTGCGCCTTGCCGAAGGTGTGGCCGCCCGCGATCAGCGCGACGGTCTCCTCGTCGTTCATCGCCATCCGGCCGAAGGTGTCGCGGATGTCGCGCGCCGCGGCCAGCGGGTCCGGGTTGCCGTTGGGGCCCTCGGGGTTGACGTAGATGAGGCCCATCTGCACCGCGGCGAGCGGGTTCTCCAGGTCGCGCTGGCCGGTGTAGCGCTCATCGCCGAGCCAGGTGCGCTCCGGGCCCCAGAAGACGTCCTCGTCCGGCTCCCACACGTCGGCGCGGCCACCGGCGAAGCCGAAGGTCTTGAGCCCCATGGTCTCCAGCGCGCGGTTGCCCGCGAAGATCATCAGGTCGGCCCAGGAGACGGTGCGGCCGTACTTCTTCTTCACCGGCCACAGCAGGCGGCGGGCCTTGTCCAGGTTCCCGTTGTCCGGCCAGCTGTTGAGCGGGGCGAAGCGCTGCATGCCCGCGCCAGCGCCGCCGCGGCCGTCCTGGATGCGGTAGGTGCCCGCGCTGTGCCAGGCCATGCGGATCATGAACGGCCCGTAGTGGCCGAAGTCCGCGGGCCACCACTCCTTGGAGGTGGTGAGCACCTCGTCGACGTCCCTGGCCAGCGCGTCCAGGTCGACGCCGAGGAACGCCTCCGCGTAGTCGAAGTCCTCGCCCATGGGGTTGGCCACGGCGGGGTGCTTCCGGAGGATCTTCAGGTTGAGCTGGTTCGGCCACCAGTCACGGTTGCCGCCGCCCTCGGTCGGGTGGTTGAAGCGGCCTGCCGAGACCGGGCACCCGCCCGCGGCTTCCTCGTTCATCTCGCCAACAACGGCGTTGGGGCTGTCAGCCACGCGAATCCTTCCGGGAACTTGTCGTGGTGCTTGTCGTGGTGGTGGAGGAGCAGTCGGGGCACAGGCCCCAGTAGAGGACCTCGGCCTCGTCGATGACGAAGCCGTGGTGGTCGGATGCGCTCAGGCAGGGCGCCGCGCCGACCGCGCAGTCCACGTCGGCGATGACCCCGCACGAGCGGCAGACGACGTGGTGGTGGTTGTCGCCGACCCGCGCCTCGTAGCGGGCCACGGAGCCCGGCGGCTCGATGCGCCGCAGCAGACCGGCCGTGGTCAACGCGCGCAGGACGTCGTAGACGGCCTGGTGGGACACCGCGCCGAGGTCCTCGCGGACGACGCCAATGATCGTGTCGGTATCGGCGTGCGGATGCGCGTGCACCGCGTCCAGGACCGCCAGCCGGGGGCGCGTCACGCGCAGGTCGGCCCCGCGCAGCAGGCGCTCGAACTCGGCGGTGGTGGGCACGGCCGCAGTCTCGCCCGTTTTCTTGAATGAGTCAAGTTCAGCCAGTCAAACGTTCGAGTGACCCACACCGTGCCTTGCAAGCCCCCGCCCGGTCCCGCAAGCCCCGCCCGCACTCCGCCCACCAAGTAAACTCAGCCCATGCACTCCACCCGCCCGCACACCCCAACCCCCGCGGGCGCCGTC
>NZ_JANAVO010000008.1 GCF_024213555.1 Allokutzneria sp. A3M-2-11 16
GGCCCAAGGGCACGCGCAAGGGGCCCCCAGGTCAAGCCGACCCCCACGCTGGAAGCCCAGCGCCCCCCGCTGGAAGCCCAGCGCCCCACGCTGGAAGCCCAGCCACTCGAGCTGGAAGCCCAGGCTGGAAGTCCAGCCGACCCCGCTGGAAGCCCCGCTGGAAGTTCAGCCGACCCCGCTGGAACCCCACCCAAGCAACCCAGAAAAAGCGTCCGACACCGACCCAGCCCCAGGCTCAGAAACCCAAGCCACATGCCCATCAGGCCGCACAAGAACCCCACCCCAAGGCAACCCCTCCACCCGCGTCACATCAACCCGCGACCCCAGCGAAGGCGCATCCCCCGTAGTCAAAAACACAAACCGCCCATCCCGCAACAAAGAAAAAACGCTAGTCCCACCCACGTCCAGGTCCGGCATTCGCCACCCAGAAGAGCCGTAAGAAACGCCGAGCCCGGAAACCTGCACCGCCAGCTCGTGATTCAGCGACGGATGCCCCGCCAGCAGCTCGTTGAACCGGGCGCGCAGGGCTTTGTTCTCCGGTGACGTCGATACGACCAGCGCGGTCTGCGCGCGGGTGTCCTCGATGACGCGTGCGCCCACGGGGTGCCGCTCCGCCTCATAGGTGTCCAGCAACGTCGAGGGCGCCCAACCCTGGATCACCGCGGCGAGCTTCCACGCCAGGTTCGTCGCGTCCTGCATGCCGAGGTTGAGTCCTTGACCGCCCAACGGCATGTGGATGTGCGCGGCGTCGCCGGCGAGGAGGACGCGGCCGTTGCGGTACCGCGCGGCCTGGAGCGTGGCGTTGCCGAAGCGCGCCAGGTACGACGGGTCGTACATGCCGAAGTCGGTGCCGACGACGCGCCGGGTGCTCTCCTTCAGCTCCTCCAGCGTCAACGGCTCGTCCTTCGGGACGTGCAGCATCGAGTGGTCAGTCGGCGAAACGCGATACCTGCCGTCTCCCAACGAAACCAGGAACAGCGCGCCGTTGTCCCCGTTGACCGTCAACGACACCGCCTCGGGCGGCTCGGCGAGGCGGACGTCGCCGAGCGGCACGCTCAGCGTTGACGGGGTCCCGACGAAGTCGATGCCCGCGGCCTTGCGCACGGTGCTGGACGGGCCGTCGCAGCCGACCACCCACCGAGCGCGGAAGGTCTCACCGGTGTCGGTTTCCACGGTGACCGAGTCACCACCAGGACGGACCCCGGTCACGGCGCGGCCGCGCAGGATCTCCACGCCGAGGGCCGAGGCGTGCTCGGCGAGCAGCGCCTCGGTCCTCGACTGCGGGAGGAACAGCACGAACTTGTACTTCGTGTCCAGGCCGGCGTAGCTCAACCTGTTGTCCAGCAAGGCGAAGTGCGTGCTGGGGATGCGCTTGCCCTCGTCGAGCCAGCGGTCGGCCAGCCCGCGCATCGCCAGCAGTTCGAGTGTGCGGGGGTGCATAGTCAACGACTTGGCGTGCGGCACGGGCTCGGTCAGCCGTTCCAGGACGGTCACCTCGACCCCGGTCCGGCGCAGTTCCGCGGCCAGCCACAGACCGACCGGACCCGCCCCGACAATCACCACGTCACGCATGACACTCCCGCTCAAGCAGCTACACCGGCTCTTCGCCGCCGGACCATCCGCGGACCATGATGGCGGAGTTGTTCCCGCCCATGCCCACGCTGGTGGTGATCGCGGTCGGCACGGAGGCCGGGATGCCCTTGCCGACGACGTGGTTCAGGTCGGCGCAGCGCGGGTCGGGGTCCTCGAGGCCGTAGGTCGGCGGCACCCGGTTGTGGTGGCTGGCCAGCAGCGCGGTGATGAACTCGACGCCGCCGGTGCCGCCGAGCATGTGCCCGGTGGCGCCCTTGGTGCCGCTGACCAGCGGGCTGGACGCGGGGTCGGAGCCGAAGACCTTGCGGATGGCGAAAGCCTCGGCCGGGTCGTTCATCTTGGTGCCGGTGCCGTGCACGTTGATGTAGCCGACCTCGCTGGTGCTGACGCCGGTGTCGAGCAGCGACTCCTCAAGGCAGGCGCGCATCCCCGGAGCCTCGTCGGGCCGGATGTCGGACATGTCGTAGGCGTCGCCGCGCAGGCCGTAGCCCAGCATCTCGCCGTAGATCCGGGCGCCGCGCGCCCTGGCGTGCTCCAGCTCCTCCAGCACCACGATGCCCGCGCCCTCGCCGAGGATCGTGCCGTCGCGCTTGTTGTCGAACGGGCGGCAGATGCCGATCCGGGAGCCGGTGCGGTTCTGCGCGAACGCGCCGATGGTGATCTCGTTGACCGCGGACTCCGCGCCGCCGGTGAGCATCAGCTCCGCCCGGCCGTACTTGATCTTGTCGAAGGCGGCGATCAGCGACTCGGCCCCGGAGGCCGACGCGCCGCTGACCGTGACCAGCGGGCCGGTCAGGCCGTGCCGGATGGACACCGCCGAGGTCGGCGAGTTCGGCAGGGTCAGGTTGCACAGCCGCGCCGAGAGCGCCCGGCTGCCGCCCTGCTCCAGCAGTTTGTACTGGCGCTGCAGGATCTCCGCGTTGGAGTAGGCCACGCCGACGGCCACCCCGAAGCGGTCCAGCTTCTTCGGCGATCTTGTGGCGTCCGAGTGGATCTCGTTGCGCGGCAGGTCGATCCCGGCGTCGGCGGCCGCGGCCTGGGACGCCGCGATGGCCAGCCACTGGAACCGGGCCGTCACCCGGATGTCCCGCTCGGAGAGGCCGTGCTCGGCCGGATTGAAGTCCGGCAACTCGGCGGCCCGCTTGATCGGACAACGCGAGGTGTCGAAACGGGTCAGCTCGCCGACCCCGCTCTGACCATCGCACAGATTGTTGAAGAACTCTTCAACCGTGTTGCCGAGTGCGCTGACAACACCGATTCCGGTCACCACGACGCGCCTGCCGCCGAGAGCGATCACGTTGCTCCTCACAAGCCACTTGTACTGGTCTGCATTTGGCGGGCAGACCCTAGCGACACATTTCCCGGCGGCCTAGCTTGATCGATTAGTCACGCGCATAAGGGCTGCTCATCCCGGTGGGGGAGCGGCCGGGAAGCACTCGTCGGGGTGATCACGGGCGCCGTTGCGGTGTGCACGTTCCACAAGATCGTCCGATCGGACCACATTCGGTGCTGGTCGAAACGTTCGTAGAAGAGTCATCACCGGTCAGGCCGGGTGAAATACGCACTGGTGAGAGGTGTGTCCAGGGGGAGGCGGGGCTATTCGGGCTGAGCGGAAACGACAGGTGGAGACTTGTCTATGTGGCCTGGTACCCCGGCCGAGGGGGCGTATTCGCGACGTGGAATCGCCCCGGTCCCGGTCACTCGTATGGCGGAGGAGTGTGAATAGTTGAGACCGAGGGTGTTACATCCCCGTCCGGCTTGTCATCCGGCAATGCTCCCAGTTTCGCCTGGTATAACTCTCGCGATCATTGAGGCCCCCCGTCGAAAGATAATGTAAAAATGTCGCGTAGTACCTGTGGACGAAAAGTGCGGGCGCTCCTCGCCGCTCTCTCACTGCTCCTCGTCACGACGGGCTGCGGCCTGCTCGGCGGGGACACCGGAGCCGACGGAGACGGCACGTCCAAGCTGGAGAAACCCCGGATCAAGATCGGCGCGATGCCGATCATCGACTTCGCGCCGCTGCACATGGCGATCCAGAAGGGCTACTTCCGCGAGGAGGGCCTGGAGATCGAGACGGTGACCATCCCCGGCGGCGCCACCAGCGTGACCGGCTTGGTGGGCAACCAGTTCGACGTCTCGGTCGGCAACTGGATGTCCTTCTTCGAGGCCCAGTCCAAGGGGGTGGCCGACCTCAAGCTGGTCGCCGACGGCTACCAGGCCCGCCCGCACAACTTCGTCATCGTCGTGCCGCAGGGCTCCTCCATCACCAGCCCGCAGGACCTGGCGGGCAAGAAGATCGCGGTGACCATCCGCGGCGCCATCGCCGAACTGCTGGCCAAGGCCTCGATGGACGCGCACAGCGTGAACCACGGCGGGGTGAGCTGGGTGGAGATCCCGTTCCCGGCCATGCCCGCCGCGCTGAAGAACAAGCAGGTCGACGCGGCCGTGATGGTCGAGCCGTTCATCACCCAGGCCGAGCGCAACTTCGGCGCGCTGCCGGTGCTGGACGTGGCCCAGGGCGCCACCGGCGACTTCCCGATCTCCGGCTACGCGACCACGGCGGCCTTCGCCAAGGACAACCCGAAGACGGTGAACGCCTTCCGCAAGGCGCTGCAGCGCGCCCAGAAGGAGGCGTCCGACCGCGGCAAGGTGGAGCAGATCCTGCCGAGCTACGCCAAGGGCATCGACCAGGTCACCGCGAGCCTGGTGCACCTCGGCGCGTTCCCGACGCGGCTGGACACCGTGCGCATCCAGCGGGTGGCCGACCTGATGACGGTGCACGGCCTGCTGCCGAAGCCGCTCAAGGTCGACGGCATGGTGATGGAGAACCTGCCGGACACCAACTGACCCGGCGGGTACACTGCCCGGAGGCGAGTTGGGTCGCCTCCGGGTCCGCGGAAAAGGCTGAGCCTGCCCAGCGGAAACGGGTAGTGCCCTGGTCACCACCTCCTTTCACCCCGTAACGCGGACCACGGGGCCATGGAAGGAGGTCGCGATGTCGACCATTCCCCTGCCCGAACGCCCCGATCTGGGCCAGCTCCGCAAGCAGGCCAAGGAGCTGCGCCGGACCCTCCCGGGCGGCACTCTCGCCGACGCGCAGCGCGCGGTCGCCCGCCGCTACGGGTTCGCGAGCTGGACGCGGCTGGTGCGGCACGTCGAGGCGATCACCGCCCGCTCCTGGGTCTACGCCGAACCGAGCGGTGACGAGCCGCTCGCGGACCGCTTCCTGCGGCTGGCGTGCCTGAACTTCGCCGAGGACGCCCCGCCGCGCCGGGCCGAAGCCGCGCGGTTGCTCGAAGAACACCCCGACCTGCCCGCTGAGGGCATCGCGGTGGCCGCCGCGTGCGCGGACGTCGATCACCTCGGACGGCAGCTGGCCTCCGGTGCCTCGGCGACGAAGCCGACCGGTCCGTACGACTGGCCGCCGCTGATGTACCTCAGCTACGCCCGCGTGGACGTCGGGCTCGACGACACCCTCGCCGCGGCGCGAATGCTGCTCGCCGCCGGGGCCGATCCCAACGAAGGACGGTTCTTCCTCGGCCTGCCAACACCTTTCACGGTGCTGACCGGAGCGCTCGGCGGTGGCGAGGACGACCAGCCGCCGCATCCGCACGCCATCCCGCTGGCGCGGCTGCTGCTCACCGCGGGCGCTGATCCCAATGACGGGCAGGCGCTCTACAACCGCATGTTCTCCGAGGCGGATGACGCGTTCGAGCTCCTGCTGGCGTTCGGCCTCGGGCGGGGCGACGGCGGGCCGTGGCGGCGGCTGCTGCCGGATCTCGTTGACTCACCACAGGATTCGGTGCGCAAGCTGTTGGCGTGGGCGGTCATGCACGATCAGCGCGATCGGGTGAAGTTGTTGGCCGACAACGGGATCGACGTGATCAGCCCGCTCGGCACCGGGTTCACGCCGATCGAGACCGCGCTGCGCAACGGACGCCGTGAGATGGCGGAACTGTTGCGCGGCTTCGGTGCGCACGAGATCGAGCTGGCTCCCGTCGACGCGTTCATCTCCGCCGCACTCGCCGGGGACGAAGCCGTCGTCGAGGCCATGCCCGCGCATATCGTCGAGGCCGCGCGCAACGCCCGACCCGGGCTGCTGGTCTGGGCGGCGGCACAGGGTCGCCCGAACTCGGTGGAACTGTTGCTGCGCAAGGGTTTCGATGTCAACGCCCGCGCTCGCAGTGATCTGCCGATCGAAGAGCCCTGGCAGACCGCGCTGCACTCCGCGATCGAAATCGGTGACATCGACCTGGTCCGGCTGCTGTTGGACAACGGCGCCGATCCGGGCGTTCGCGACCACCGATTCGGCGGTGACGCAAGGAGTTGGGCCGAGCACTTCGGGCGCGCCGACGTGATCGACCTGCTCGACAGGTAGGAGAGTGGGGGCGCTGTCGAGCGCCCCCACCTTCCCTGACTAACAGCCGCAGCTGTAGAAAACCACGTCCCAGTGGTCGCTCTCGCGGTAGTAGATGTTGCCCGACGGCGCCTTCCACTTGTTGCCACCGATGGAGGCGAAGTTCCCCGTGATGTAGTTGCCGAGGCAGGTGCTCAAGGCGAAGTCGAGCTTGTAGCCGTTCCAGTGGCTGTAGGTGCCCGAAGCGTGGCCGACCTCGGTCCCGCCGGTCACGTTGAGCGCGCACCGGGAGGCGTTCTTCAACGTGATCGCGCCCTGGATGGTGGCGGAGTTGACCTGTTCCAAGGACGTGCAGTTGTACTTGTAGCGGTCGCTGCACCCGCCACTGGAGGACCAGGTGATCCCGGCGGCGCGCAGCCTGCTGGTCGCGGTCGAGTGGGAGAGCTTGTTGACCATCGAGACCACGTCGCCGCGCTCGGGCGTGAAGACGGGATCCTGTCCGGACGGCGACGCGGTGGCGGCACCGGAACCCAGCAGCAGCCCGGCGGCCGCGATGAGGGTCGTCAGTCCGAGGGCAGGGATTTTCCTCATGGCTGATCCTTCCTGGCACGCGTTGCAGGGGGAACGCGTGCCGGTTTCGCGAAGTTAGGCCGGATCGCCTAAGGCGGAGTAAAGAGCCACGTCAGTTCGGGCACTCCGGGGCCAACCGCCGATCCGGTACGCCTTCACCACGCTCAGCCGGACGGTGCTGCCCTCGGCGTCGGTGGCGTTGGCGCGCAGGGAGGCGAAGCCGGTCGCCACGTGTGGAGGACACCGAACGGGAAGACCGCCGAGACGGAAGCCGAACCGATCGCCGAACCCGCGCCCTTCTAGAGACGTTCAACGGCAATCCAGGCGGGTAGCCCTGCGCCATGACAGACGACTACTGCGACGGCGAAGACATCAATCTGCGTGGCTACGCGTCCAGCGCTGCCGCGTACGCCGTGCTGGCGGGGGCGGTGGTGACTGCGGCGCGGCGCGGCGGGCGGCGGTTGCCGGAGCGGATTCACTGGGGCGACCTGGCGTTGCTCGGGGTGGCCACGCACAAGGCATCCCGGATGCTGTCGAAAGAACGCGTGACGAGTTTCCTGCGGGCGCCCTTCACCCGGTACCAGGGGCCCGCCGGCTCGGCGGAGGTGCGGGAGGAGCCGCGCGGGAGCGGACTGCGGCGGACGGTGGGGGAGTTGCTGACGTGCCCGTTCTGCGTCGGGGCGTGGGCGGCCGGAGGGTTCGTGGCCGCGCTCGTGCTGGCGCCGAGGCCGACGCGGGTGGCGGCATCGGTGCTCACGGTGCTGACGGCCTCGGACTGGCTGCAGCTGGTGTGGACGATCACCGACGAGAAAGCCCGCGAGTAGCAGAACGGGGCCGGTCCGAGTGGACCAGCCCCGACGGGAACCCCCGATGGTCACCCCGCGTCGTGACAGCCCGCCTTGACCGCGCAGAGGAACCTGCTCCACGCGGCCGGGCCGAACGCCAGGGCCGGGCCGTCCGGGTGCTTCGAATCCCGGATCAGGATCCTGGCGCGCGCGAAGCCGATCTCCACGCACTCGTTGCCGCTGCCGTTGCTACGGCTGCTCTTGCGCCATAACACTCCCGAAGAATCCGGGACGCGCATCTGGGGGCTCCCTCATGAGGATCGAAGTCCGCCCGCGATCTCGGTGATCTTGTCGATCGACCGGTCGGAGTCGAGCGCGGCCTCCTGTAGGCCGGCGAAACTGAGCTTATACCGCTCCACCGAAGCCTGTTCCTCCAGGTAGAAGCCGTAAACCAGGTTCTCGACGTACACCGTGTCCTGGTAGTGATCCTGGTCGAAGGACAGCACCGTGAACGGCGATCCGATGGCCGGGACGGCACCCGCGGAGAACGGGAGCACCTGGATCAGCACGGTCTCCAGCTCGGTCAGCTCCAACAACCTCTCCAGCTGACCGAGCATCACCTTCGGGCCGCCGACCACCTGGCGCAGCGCGGCCTCACCGATCACCGCCGCGAAGCGCAGCGGGTTCTCACCGCGGATCCGGGCCTGCCGGGCGGTGCGCACCTCGGCGCGCTGCTTGGCGATCTCCTCGCTGACCTTCGGCAGATCGGCCAGCGCGAGCGCCTCGGCGTAGCCGTGGGTCTGCAACAGCCCGGGGATCAGGTCGGTCTTGAACGTCGACAGCCGCGCGGCCTCGGCCTCCTGCTCGACGAAGTCGTAGGCCACCTGCACCAGGGCCTCGGTGTTGTAGTCCTCCCACCACTGCCGCTCCTGCGCGGCCACCGCGTCCTGGAACAGCTGGTCCCGCTCGGGATCGGACACCCCGTAGATCAGCGCGAGGGCGATCACGTCCACCGGGGAGATGGGCTGCGCGGCGTTCTCGATCTTGCTGAGCTTCGCGGGGGACCAGCGCAGCTGCGGGGCGATGTCCTGCCCCTTCTTGCCCGCGGCGTCGCGCCACTGCCGCAACTGCCGCGCGATCCGCCGCAGGCGCACGCTCGCCCGGAAAGCCTCAGCCACGCCAAGCACCCCATCCCTGATCGTCCGCGCGAGAAGCCTACGGGGGAACCGTTGTCATCTCCGATCACCTGACCAGGCGGAGCGGCGCTTCCGGCTCAGCGGGAAGCCGCTACACGGCGTCGAGCATGGCCCACACGCGTTTCCCGGCGGTGGTGACCTCGGCGCCCCACGCGATGCTGAGCCCCTCGACCAGGACCAGACCCCGGCCCCCGGTCACCTCGGGAGTGCGTGGCTGAGGCCGGTGCCTGCTGCAGTCGCTGACCGCGAGGTGCAGGTGGCTGTCGCGCAGCGTCAGCGTCAGCACGGACTCGCTGTGCGCGTGCAGCACGGCGTTCGCGACCAGCTCACTGGCGACGGTGCGCGCCGCGTTGACGGTCTCGGTGAGTCCCCACGACCTACAAGCCCGGTCGACCAGGTCGCGGGCGCGCCGCGGGGCGCTCGTGCTCCGCGGAAGGCGTTGGCGGAACCGGGGCAGCACCGGCTGACCGCCTGCGATGTCCTTGGCCTGCTCCAGGGTGTGGCACACCGCGATGCGCTGGTGCGCGCCCTGGTGGGGCAACAGGGACAGCAGCTCGGATGAGGTCGTGCACAGCACCACCGCGCTGCCCGGCCACACGGCCGCGTTGACCGCGATCGTCGGCAGCACGGTCACGGCGCGGTCGTCGGCCAGCCGCAGTGCCGTGGCGTCGATGATCAGACAGGTCGGATGGGTGGCCAGCGCCTTGGCCGCCGCCGCCCACAGCAGCGGCGCGGTGCGCGTGTCCAGCACTCCGTGCAGTTCCACGATCGCGTGCGGCGGGTCGTCCTCGATGCGGCAGCGCAGCCCGTCCTCGCCGATCATCGCGGGCCTTCCCGCGCGGGTGGTTCCGCTCCGCCGGCATCGGTCATCCTGGTCATCCTGTCGATCGGCACGCACGGCCCGGCCAGTCTCCTCCCCGGCGCCGCGCGCCATCCACCGGGTGGGGTCGCGTCTTCCGCGTACCCGCGAGGTACCCGGTACGGGAGTCGTCCAATCGGGCGTTCGCCGCGAACCGGGTTTGACCGCGGTCTCGACGGGTTACCCGGTCCGGCCCACGGGTTCGCGGTGCGGGCTAAGGTCTGCGCCATGCCCGAGAAGCAGGCCGCCGAGAAGCACAGCAGAGTCGCCGAGATCGAGCAGGCGGAGTTCGACGAGGTGGACAGCCCGCTGGACCTCGCGGTCCTGGTGCACGTGGAACTGAGCCACGAGTTCGACGACACCCTCGACGTGGGTGCCGTCGCCGACTACTTCGCCGAGCGCGGCTGGGCGGCCGACCGCGACGAGGTCCGGGCGGCGCTGGCCCGGCTGGCCGACGCCGAGCTGCTGGAGTGGCTGGTCCTCCCGGCAGACCTGTAGGGCCTGTGTGCGAGGCCCGTGTTCATCGAACGGGCCCCACACGCAGGCCCTGAGCCGAACAGGTCAACCTGCTTGGGTGCTCGACGCTGTGCCGCGGCGTTGGCAACATCGTCGAGTGGAGTCGATGAGCGGCGACGACCGGACTGGGACATGCCGAACGGCGATGCGCCTGGACGCCTTCGCCTTCGGGGGTGACTACAACCCGGAGCAGTGGCCCGAGGCGGTGTGGGACTCCGACATGGAGCTGATGCGCCGCGCCGGGGTCACCATGGCCACGGTCGGCGTGTTCGGCTGGGCCCAGGTGCAGACCGGCCCGGACACCTTCGACTTCGGGTGGTGCGACCGGGCGCTGGACAAGCTCGCGGACAACGGCGTCGGGGTCTGCCTGGCCACGATGACCGCGTCCCCGCCGCCGTGGCTGGCCCGGCTGCACCCGGAGACGCTGCCGGTCACCGCGGACGGCACCCGGCTGTGGCCCGGTGGGCGCCAGCACTACTGCCCGTCCAGCCCGGTCTACCGCGAGCACGCCGTCGCGCTCGTCGAGCGGATCGCGCAGCGCTACGCCCGGCACCCCGCGCTGCGGCTGTGGCACATCGGCAACGAGTACGGCTGCCACGTGTCCACCTGCTACTGCGACGTCTCCGCCGAGGCCTTCCGCGGCTGGCTGGCCCGCCGCTACGGCGACGTCGACGGGCTCAACGAGGCGTGGTCGACGGCGTTCTGGTCGCAGCGCTACTCCAGCTTCGACGAGGTGCTGCCGCCGCGCACCGTCCCGGCGATCCCCAACCCCGCGCAGAACCTGGACTTCCAGCGGTTCTCCTCCGACGCGATGCTGGAGTGCTTCCTGCTGGAGAAGGACGTGCTGCGCGCCCACACCCCGGGCGTTCCGGTCACCACCAACCTGCTCGGGCTGGCCAAGTCCGTCGACTTCTTCGAGTGGGCGCGGCACCAGGACGTGATCTCCCACGACTCCTACCCGGACCCGCACCGCGCGGACACCCACGTCGAGGTCGCGTTCAACTACGACCTGATGCGCTCGCTCGGCGACGGCCGCCCGTGGCTGCTGATGGAGCAGGCGCCGAGCGCGGTGAACTGGCGGGAACGCAACGCCCCCAAGGCTCCGGGGCAGATGCGGCTGTGGAGCTACCAGGCGGTGGCCCGCGGTTCGGACGCGGTGCTCTACTTCCAGTTCCGGCAGTCCCGCGGTGGCGCCGAGCGGTTCCACTCCGCGATCGTGCCGCACGCCGGGCCGGAGACCCGGATCTTCCGCGAGGTCGCCGACCTGGGCGCCGAGCTGTCCAAGCTGCCGGAGATCCTCGGCTCGCGGGTGGAGGCGAACGCCGCGCTGCTGATGGACTGGTCCAGCTGGTGGGCGCTGGAGGCGGAGTCGCACCCGGCGACCGACCTCAGCCAGGTCGACGCCAACCTCGCGCACTACCACCCGCTGTGGGAGTCGCGGATCACCACCGACATCGTGCACCCCGCCGCCGACCTCAGCCGCTACCGGTTCGTCGTGGTGCCCAACCTGTACCTCGTCGACGCGGACGTGGCGGCCAACCTGATCGAGTACGTGCGCACCGGCGGCCACCTGGTGATGTCGTTCTTCTCCGGCATCGTCGACGGCAACGACCGCGTGCACCTCGGCGGCTACCCGGCGCCGTTCCGCGAACTGCTCGGCGTGCACGTGGAGGAGTTCTGGCCGCTGCCCCCGCACGGCGCGGTCGGCCTCGCCCTCACCGACGGCCACCACGGCACGGGCACCCTGTGGTCGGAGTGGATCAACCTGGAGGGCGCCGAGGCCCTCGCCACCTTCGCGGGCGGTGAGCTCTCCGGCCGCCCGGCGATCACCCGCCGCTCCTACGGCGCGGGCGTGGCCTACTACCTCGGCACGAAGCCCGACGCGACCACCATGGGCACCCTGCTGCGCAAGGCCGCCGCGGCGGCCGGTGCGGCCCCCGTCCTCCCGGGCGCCCCGGCGGGTGTGGAGGTGACGGTGCGCAGGACCGAGGACGGCACCCGGTTCCTCTTCCTGCTCAACCACAACGTGTTCGCCGTCCCGGTGCCCGTCCCGCCGGACGCCACCGACGCGTTCACCGGCCAGGACCTCGGCGACCAGGTCACCCTCGACCGCCGCGGCGTCCTCATCGCCCGCCTACCCTGACCCCTCCGGTTGTACCCAATGTGACATTTGTTTCGCTGGACGTAACGAATGCCACATTGGTTACCCCATCGTCCACAGTGGACGATGGGCCGCCCTGAGTGGAACTCCACCCACCCCGCCGCTGCGCTTGCCCCTTCATCACAGCCCAGGCAATGCTTGAAAGCGGGGGGTCCCTCGGAGCGTGCGAAAGCCACCCTCGCCCACCCGACGTCGTTATGCCCTGAACGACCCGTTCGGGGAACTCAACGCCCGGAACGACCCGTTCAGGGCATGAGCGCGGTGAACTCCTCGGTGGTCATGCCGAAGCGCACGAGGTCGTGGTGCGTGCCGCCGGTGAACACCTGGCGGCGCAGGCGGCCCTCCTCCGCGAACCCGAGTTTGTGGTGCAGCGCAAGGGAATCCTCGTTGAAGGCGTAGACGCCCACGTCGCACTTCTGGTACCTGCGCTCGCCGAACATGTAGCCGAGCAGCAGCGTGATCGCCTCGCGCGCGTAGCCCTTGCGGCGGTACCGGCGCAGCACGCCGAGGCCGTAGCTGAAGCAGCCGTCGAGCGGGCGGGCGTCGAAGGTGTTGATCGAGCCGACGAACGTGCTCCCGGCGATCGCCTCGATCACCAGGCGGAAGGCGTCGGAGTCGGTGGACTGCTCCTGCGCCCACGCGCGGTAACCGGCCTCCGAGCGCGGCGGGAAGACGCGGTCGGTGGCGCGCTGGTCGGCGGTGTCGCGGTCGAAGGCGGCGAAGGCGGCCCAGTCCTCGGGCTCGACGGCGCGCAACCGGACGAGCTCTCCGCTCCACAGCGAGGTCATGGCCGACCGAACCACGTCAGGACGGTCGCGCGACAGTGGTTTTCCGTAGCCGCAACACGATCCACACCGAGGAGAGCGCGAACACGAGCAGGTAGACGTTGCTGGTGACCGCTTCGAGCCACGGCCACGAACGCAGCGCGAACAACCCGATCTCCGGCTGCGTCCTGCCCCCGGCGGGCGGGAAGCTGACGATCCACGCGAAGGTCAGCGCGTACACCCCGCCGACCACCCACCACCCGGGCCGTCCGGCCGTGCGCGCGAGGTGCACCAGGTACACCAGCAGCGGGACGAACCACACCCAGTGGTGCTCCCAGGAGAACGGCGACACCGCCGTCCCGGTCATGCCGACCACCGTCACCGCGAGCAGCTCCTCGCCGCGCCGGTGCGCCCACACCGCGAGGCCCATCCCGAGCCCGCCGACGATCAGGGCGAGCACCAGCCACGTCGCCGACGTCGCGTTGTTGTTCCCGGTCAGCCGCGCCAGCATCCCGCTGATCGACTGGTTGCTGTACGAGGCGGTGTCGCCGATCCGGTTGGAGGACAGGAAAACCCCGCCCCAGTACCGGGCGGCGTCGCGGGGCAGCAGCAGGAACCCGAGCCCGATGGTGGCGGCGAACGTGGCCAGCGCGGTGGCCGCCGCGCGGAACCGCCCGGTGACCACGAGGTAGCCGACGAAGATCAGCGGGGTGAGCTTGATCCCGGCGGCGATCCCGACGCACACGCCCTGCCAGCGGGAGTCGCGGAACCGGCTGACGTCCAGCAGCACCAGCATCATCAGCACCAGGTTGACCTGGCCGAGCGCGGTGGTCAGCCACACCGAGTCCAGCCACAGCGCCGCGCCCGCCATGAGCACCGACGTCGCGACGAGCGCGCGGTCCCGCTTGTAGCCCAGCGTGCGCCACGACAGCATCACCGCGGGGATCACCAGCAGGAAGTGCGCCGGGGTGACCACCGCGGCCAGCGGGATCACCGGGACCACGCCGAACGGCACGAACACGAGGGCGGCGAACGGCGTGTAGGTCCACTCCATCTGGAAGGTGATCGGCCCCTCGTAGAGCGGGCGGCCGGCGAGCACCGTCTCCCCGGCCGCCCGGTACACGTTCAGGTCCACGCCGACCGGAGCCGCCTTCGGCCAGATCAGAAATGTCAGCGCGTGCAGCAGGATCGCGGCGCCGAAAACGCTCCACGCGATCCGGGGCGTGATCCACGCGCGTTCCTGCCGAATGTCGGTGCCGGTGCTCACCGGCGAATTATCGCAGGCAGTGCCCGGCGACCGCGCGCACCAGTGGCCCGCGATTGGATTCGGTGAACTCCAGGCCCAGATCGGCGATCTCCACGAAATCGGCCCCGCTGATCCGGTCCGCGAGGTGGCGGCCGTGCGGCGGCGGGCAGATCGGGTCGAGCGCGCCCTGCACGACCAGCGTCCTGGTGGTGATCCGGGCCAGGTCAGGGCCGCGTTCGAGGAGCGTGTCGGGCAGGTGCGCGTGCGGGTGGTCCTCGTGATCGCCGCCCGCGACGGCGTCCAGGAACTCCATGCGGGGCGGCGGAAGACCGTCGGCGGACGGTTCCCCGTTCAGCGCCCGTTCCCAGTTCCCGAAGAAGTCCACGCCGAGCGCGAAACTCCCCGCCAGCGTCACCGAAAGAAGCCGATCGGCGTGCTCGATCGCGAGGAGTTGTCCGATCGCCCCACCCATCCCGAAACCGAAAACGTGAGCGCGGTTTATCCCCCAGTCGTCGAGGATTCGAATCGCGTCCTTGACGAGCGTGTCGATCGTGTACGGGTGCTGTTCGAAGTCCCGCCGGGTGGACCGCCCGGTGTCGCGCTGGTCGTAGCGCAGCACCCGGAACCCGGCCGCGGCGAACCCGGCGAGCAGATCGTCGGGCCAGTGCTCCGACGACGACACGTCCGGCGTGATCAACAACAGCGGGGGAGCGGCGGGATCACCGAGATCTTGGCTCCACAGAAGGACATCGGCTTCGGCTTCGACGAGGAGTTCCGGCATGCCGACGACGGTAGGAGGCCGGGGACCCCATACGCACATAACTCATTGCTTTTGCAAACCCGGCAGCTCGGCATTGATCTCCAGCAGCCAGTGCGCGATCTCCGCCGTGTCGTCGAAGGTCGCGTGGTCGGGCGCGTCCGGCGACCAGGAGCCGTCCGGTGACTGGAGGCTGAGCAGGTGCTCGGCGATGTCCGTGGCCAGCTCCGCGTAGTTCTCCGAGCCGGTCGCCCTCGCGAGCAGCGCGGCGCCCCACGCCACCTTGTGGCTGAACAGGCAGCTCCGCAGGTTCTCGCCGCACCGCAGCGCGTAGTCGGCGAACGCCTCGGCCGTGGCGAGGGCGTCCGCCGAGCCGGTGGCGTCGTGCAGCTTGGCGAGGAACGCCATCGGATACCCGATCATGAAGTACGGCTGGTCGGGCTTTCCGGTACTCAGTACCTGGAGGGCCCCGGTCCCGTTGGCGCGCAGCAGGAACTCCTGCCCCCGCTCGGGCCCCGACGCGAGGAACCGCGACAGCCATCGGCCCGCCGCGCGAGCCGTGTCGAGGTCGCCGAGCTGGAGTGCGACCAGCCCGATGTGCGCCGTGGTCAGCACATCCGGCTCGGCGGCGGGATTCGACCGGAACCCGCCATCGGCACCGCGGTAGCCGAGCAGGTGCCGGTAGGTGGCTTGGGCGACGCCGAAACGTCCCAATCGCTGAGCGGCCAACGCGATCCAGCCGTTCGGATAGGACCAGAACTCGGTGAAGATCGCGTTGTGGCTCTTCACGCCCGCCGCCGTCGCGAAGTCACCGTCCGCGGTGCCGAACTTCGCGACCGCCTCGTCGAGCACGTCCCGGGCTTCACGCGGATGCCCGGCGAGACCGAGTACCGCGGGGGACTTGTAGTAGCACGCGAGGTCGTCCGGCCGCCGCCGCTCCAACAGCCAGGCGACTGCCCGGTGCGCGGCGTCCTCGTAGCGGAGGGTCATCATCAACGTCATGTTGGACGCTTTCGCAGACCTGTCAACGCCATTGGTGGCAGACGCATGCCTTCGGGCTAA
Source organism: Allokutzneria sp. A3M-2-11 16 (assembly GCF_024213555.1). Taxonomy (GTDB): domain Bacteria; phylum Actinomycetota; class Actinomycetes; order Mycobacteriales; family Pseudonocardiaceae; genus Allokutzneria. Next base: position 15,867 of record NZ_JANAVO010000008.1, read on the forward strand.
CGTGCCGCTCAGATCCGCCCCTTCGGGCATTCGCGCCGTGGTCCCGGGACACCGCCTCGCGGGCCGCGCGCTCCCGGTGCGGCACTACGGCAGCGTCGACGTCTTCCTGGAGGCCTTCGGCAACGCCGCGCCGGGCGACGTCCTCGTGATCGACAACGGCGGGCGTGAGGACGAGGCGTGCGTCGGCGACCTCGCCGTCCTCGAAGCCGCGGCGGCGGGCGTGTCCGGCCTCGCCGTCTGGGGCCTGCACCGGGACACGCCGGAGCTGGTCGAGATCGGCCTGCCGGTGTTCAGCTACGGCAGCTACCCGCCCGGCCCCGTGCGGCTGGACGAGCAGGAGCCCGACGCGCTGAGCACCGCGCGGTTCGGCCCGCACCTGATCTCCGCGGCGGACGTCGTCTTCGGTGATCCCGACGGCGTGGTGTTCGTTCCGGCCGAGCGCGTCGACGAGGTGCTGGCCGTCGCCGCTCGGATCCGGCGGACCGAGCGCGACCAGGCCGATCTCATCCGGGCGGGCCGGACCCTGCGGCAGCAGACCCGTTTCGACGACTACCTGGCCCGGCGCGCGGCGGACCCGGCGCACACCTTCCGCAGGCACCTGCGCGAGATTGGCGGCGCCATCGAGGAATGAGTGCGGGGCTCAGCCCGCGAGCCGCAGCATGAGCTCGACGCTCTCGTCCCGGCTCAACGCCGCGTCCCGCAACCGGTCGAAGTCCCTCGCGTTGTCGTCCACATAGGACTCGTCGTCCTCGTAGTCGCCGCGGCCGCTGGGCTCCACGTAGACGCAATCCCCGTGGGCGTCGGGGAAACGCATCACCGCGAAGCCCTGCGGCAGATCGGGGAACTCACCGTCGCGGGTAAGGATTCGCACCGTGACGGAGGGAAACTTCTCCATCAGCGCGACGATGTGCAGGAGCTGTTCCGTGGCGATCGCCGCCTCGAACGCCCGGTGCAGGCGGCGCACGGCGTTCTCGTGCAGGACGACCTCGTACCGCGGCGGGTCCTCCTGTTCGAACAGCCGCTGCCTGCCGAGCCGGGCGGCGGCGAGCGCCTCGGCCTTCTCCGGATCGTGGTCCTCGGCGAACAGGGCGCGCATGTAGCCCGGTGCCTGGATCAGCCCGGGGATGCGGTTGTCCTGCCACTGCAGGATGGCCACGGCCCAGATCTCCTGCGCCATGAAGTAGCGGAAGTAGGTCGGGACGCTCTCGTGCTCGCCGCGCCACTCGCGCATCGTCGTGGGCGTCTGGCACAGCCGGTCCATCATGGCGGCGGTGCCGGGATCAACGCCGAAGAAGACCTTGAGGTCCGCGACGTAGCGGGGCAGGGCGGCGTTGTCGATCTTGCCGGACTCCAGGTCGCAGACGAACTTCTGGCTCATCTTCTTCGCGAACGCCTGCTCGCCGACGGCCTTCTGGACCAGGCCGCGCGCCTTGCGCAGGTCCTGAAGGATCTTGCGCTCCACTCGTCGTCGGTGAAGCTCAGGACCGGGCCGTCGGGCCGCTTGGTGTCGCGCACCCCCACCCAGCCGGTCCGGCCCAGGTTCACGGCGACGCAGTCGTCGCCCTTGCCGGAGCAGTCGGCCGAGGTGCGCCATTCCGATTCCGGGAACGCGGCCTCGGTAACAACGGGTTTTCCGGTTCTGTACATCGCTGGACCCCCGAATCCATCCGCGGCTGTCCGAGTGGACAGTGGATGACCGTCTGGACACCCGTGTTAATCCTTGGATAGCCTTGCCGAGGGCGCAATGTGCTTGTGACGGTATCGGTGGGGTTCTCTAGCGAGATAGCTGGAGTTCGCCACCTGCGCTGTCACCGGGTCGGGGGACTGTCGGGGGACTGGAGGCGCTGCGGGTGTGACGGCAGCTCGGGTGGAATCCTATTCTTGTTTCGCTGCGAAATACGAGTCTTTTTCCGCTGGGTCCTTTCTTCGGCCAGGTGGCAGTGTGTCCCTGGTGCGCCGGGACGGGTCCCATGGCTGAGCACCCGCCCCGGCTTTACGGGCAGCAGCGGCGCGAGATCGCCCTGGAACTCGCCGCCCGTTTCCTGCGCAGCCGGAGCCCGATCCAGGAACTGGCCAGCGAGGTCAACCGCCGCCCCGCCCAGGTGCGTCAGCTGCTACTGGAGGCGGGGGTGCGCACGAGTGACGCGACCTGCCTGCGTGAGACGGTGGACGAGACGGCCGAGGCCGTCGCGAGCGCGTACGGCCGGGGTCGCTCGATGCGCGAGCTGGCCCACGAGACCGGGATCGACCGGCGCACGCTGCGGCTGCTGCTCGCCCAGGCCGGGGTCGAACCGGTCCTCGCGCCCGCCGCCACCTACTCCGTCGACGTGGCCCCGCTGGCCGACGCCTACCTGGCCGGGGAGACGCTGCGCGCCCTCTCCGCCAGCTCGGGGCTGTCCTACCACGTCATCCGGACCATCCTGCTCGATGCCGGGGTGCCACTGCGCAAGCGGGGCGGCGCGCAGCCGTGACCGCGTCCCGGCGGGGAAGGTCTCGACGGTGGTGCGGGACAGCCTCGGCCTGCCGAGCAGGTCCCGGCCGATCGTGACCTGCTCCAGCGCCGGACCGCCGTGCGGCGCGGCGCTATTGCTCCGTAGTGGTGAACGGGTAGCTCGGATGGGGTGACCTGGTGAAATGGTTCCCCGGTTCTGCGGTATACTCATTTTGCGTTTACAACCTTCGATGTTCGCATCGGGGGAATCAGGGCCTCCCGCGGGAACGGGAGGCCCTGATTTGTGTGTGGCCATCGTACAACCCGACCGTGTGCGCGGGGGCGGGTTGAGACGCGGGCACTCGTGGACGCCGTGGCAAGTTTTGGCGTTATACCGCATGCTTGATGCGCCACCTAATTCTTACCGGCGGAAGGCTTCTCAGCAGGTCTTTCGTGTTCCGTAAACGGCGTGACATGATCATTAATTACCGTTGCCGGTATATCTTCGGCACGGGGGCCGCTGTTAGGCATTCGGCCAGGCGGCCACTCTAACGAAGGAATTGCCCCGGGGGCGCGTCACCGAGCGCATCGTTCGGCGTGCCGAAAGGTCGCGCTGAACACGATCGGGTCGCATGGCGACACGGAAGAGTGAAGATTGCGGGGGTGGGGCGGTGACGGTCGCTGCTAGACCTTCTCGATCATCCCGTCGTAGAAGCCGTCCAGCAGGTCCCGGTAGTGCTCCTCGACCACCCGCCGCCGCAGCTTCATGCTCGGCGTCAGCTCGCCGCGCTCCACGGTGAAGTCGTCCCTGAGGATCGCGAAGGCCTTCACGGTCTCGTGCTTGGCCAGCGTCGCGTTGACCGCGTCGATGCCCTCCTGGACCGCGGCGCGCAGCTCGGGGTTGGGGGTCAGCTCGGCCATGTCGCAGGACAGCCCGCGCGCGCCCGCCCACTTCGCCACCAGGTCGGGGTCCAGGGTCACCAGCGCGACGCAGAAGTTCCGCCGGTCGCCGTGCACCAGCGCGTTGGCCACGTACGGGCAGGCCGCCTTGATCTTGCCCTCCACCGCCTGCGGCGCGACGTACTTGCCGCCGGAGGTCTTGATCAGCTCCTTCTTCCGGTCGGTGATCCGCAGCCTGCCGCGCTCGTCCAGCTCGCCGATGTCGCCGGTGTGCAGCCAGCCGTCCTCCAGCGCGGCGGCGGTGGCCTCCGGCAGCCCTCGGTAGCCCCGCATGACGCCCCTTCCTTTGATCAGCACCTCGCCGTCGTCGGCGATGCGGACCTCCGTGCCGGGCAGCGGCCTGCCGATGGCGCCGAAGCTCAGCTCGTCCGGCCGGGCCAGGAACGAGGCGGCCGAGGTCTCGGTCAGGCCGTAGCCCTCGCGGATCTGCAGGCCCGCCGCGTCGAAGAACTCGCCGATCTCCGGGGACAGCGGGGCGGAGCCGGAGACGAAGTAGCGCACCCGCCCGCCGAAGCGCGCCCGCAGCTTGGCGAAGACGAGCTTGTCGGCGACCGCGAACCGGGCGCGCAGCCACAGCGGGGACCGGCGGCCCGCGCGGCGGTCAGCGGCGTGGCGCAGGCCGATCCCGCGCGCCCAGCGGAACAGCCGCAGCTTCACCCCGCCCTCGGCGCGCACGGTGGCCAGCACGGTGTTGTAGATCTTCTCGAAGATGCGCGGGGCCGCGCCGAGCACGGTCGGCCGCAGCTCGGCCATGTTCGCCGCGATCCGGTCGACCGCCCCGTCGACGGCGGTCGGCGTGCCCCCGTTGATCATGGCGATCTCGATGGCCTTGCCGAACACGTGCGACATCGGCAGCCACAGCAGGTGCAGGTCGTCGGGGCGCATCAGGTCGAGCGGGTCGACGGCCTCGGCGATGTAGAGCCAGTTGTCGTGGGTCAGCTCGACGCCCTTGGGCCTGCCCGTGGTGCCCGAGGTGTAGATCAGCGTGGCCAGCCGGTCGGGCGTGATCGCCTCGACGGCCCGGTCGTAGCCGGCGGGGTGCGACTCGCGGCCGAGCTCGACGACGTCGTCGAGGGTGAGCACCCAGTCGTCGTCCGCGCCCGCCGTCCCGTCGATGACGATCACCTTGGCGACGCCGGGAATCCGCTCCCGCACCGAGCGGAGTTTCGCGACCTGGCCCTCGTCCTCGGCGAAGACCACCGCGCTGCCGGAGTCGGCGAGCACGTAGGCGCACTCGTCCGCGGTGTTGGACGGGTAGATCGTGGTGGTGGCGGCCCCGGTGGCGAGCACGCCGAGGTCGGCGAGCAGCCACTCCACCCTGGTGCCGGACAGGATCGCCGCCGTGCGGCCCTCGCCGACGCCGAGCGCGAGCAGCCCGAGCGCCAGCTCGCGGACCCGGACGCCGGTCTCGGCCCAGGTCAGGGACTCCCAGCCGGACGCGCCGCGGAAGCGCAACGCCTCGGCGTCCGGGGTGCTGCGGATCCTGGCGTGCAGGAGGCCGGGGATCGAACGGATCCCGGGTTCACTGATGATCCCTGCCATCACAACCTCCTCGCGCGGTCCGGACTCGGACTACGTGGCTCGGACTTAGGTAGGGAGTACCGGTCGCGCGGCCCCGCGTCGAGGAGGACGGCCTCGATTGGACACGGATCGTGGCCGGTCCGTCACCGTCGAGCACCTCCGTCAAATGCATCGGGCTAATGCACGCAGGTCGGTACTTTTGTGCAAATTTCATCGCTTTGAGAGCGTTAATAACCGGTTGACGGTCGAATGGTGGAACCAGATGCTTTCCTTGGTGGAAGTGAGGTACATCACGTACCTCGCCACACGAGGGGATAGAAGCCATGACGCTCATCTCGGAGCCTCCCGCCTCAGTCCAGCTGCCCGCTCTGGCCCCGGGGTTCGCCCCCGGCCCGGCCGAGCTCGTCGTCGGGGACGCCGTCGGCGCGATCTCGATGCGCGCCGGGCTCGGCGCCGAGACGAACGCGATGCTCTCCCTCCACCTGCTCACCGGCCCGGTCCTCGGCATCCCCGGACACCCCGAGCGCTGGGTTTTCCTCACCGGCCCGGTCACCCCCGTGCGCGTGGACACGGTGCTGGACCTGGTCCGGATAGACGTCCAGCTGCTCGCGCCCGGCACCCGGCTGGCCCTGCCGCCGCGCACCTCCGGCGAGCCCGGCTCGCGCTGGGTGGTGCGCCCGCGCCCCGGCCACGACCTCCCGCCGTGGCAGGCCGTGGTCTCCGCCGCCCGTTCGACTTCCTCGATGTGCCGCAACTGGGCGAATTCCTAAGAAAACGTCAAATCCTAAGCGGGCATCAAGCCCAGGCTACGAATTCCGGTACGTGTTTGGTTCCCCGCGGGTAACGGATTATGTTCCGCGGACAGGCACAGCCGTGATTCGCACGGTGGCGCACGGTAATCGAAAGGTTCCCCATGGTGCTCGCAGCAACGCCCGCGCCGGCCCCGGCCGGGGCCGCGGCGCTGCCCGCCGAGCTGCGCCGGGCCCTGGTGCAGCTCGCCAGAACCCCCAGGCTGCTCGTGGCCTGCGACTACGACGGGACGCTGTCGCCGATCGTCGCCGACCCGGAGCAGGCCCGTCCGCTGCCGGAGTCGGTGAACGCGCTGCGGTCGCTGGCCGCGCTGTCCTCCACGACGGTCGCTGTGATCTCCGGGCGTGCCCTGCGCGACCTCGCCACGCTGTCCCGGCTGCCTTCCGAGGTGCACCTGGTCGGCAGCCACGGCTCGGAGTTCGACGTCGGCTTCGTGCACGCGCTCGAAGGCCCGACCCGCCAGTTGCTCCAGCGGATGCGCGCCGAACTGGAGCAGCTCGCCGCCGGGCTCGAAGGCGTCTACCTGGAGCACAAGCCCGCCAGCGTCGCCGTGCACGTGCGCCGCGCCGCGCCCGAGGTGGGCGAGCGGTTGCTGGCCGCGGTGCGCAGCGGCCCGTGCACCTGGGACGGTGTCCAGGTCACCGAGGGCAAGGCCGTGGTCGAGCTGGCCGTCGTGCGCACCGACAAGGGCGACGCCCTGAACGTGCTGCGCCGCCAGGTCGGCGCGACCGCCGCGATCTTCCTCGGCGACGACGTGACCGACGAGAAGGCGTTCGCCACGCTGGCCGGCCCGGACCTGGGCATCAAGGTCGGCGAAGGCGAGACCGTGGCGCCGTTCCGCGTCACCGAGACCGCCGATGTCGCCGCGGTGCTGGCGTTCCTGGTCGAGGTGCGCCGGACCTGGCTGCACGGCGAGCAGGCGGTGCCGATCGAGCGCATCTCCATGCTGGCCAACGAGCGCTCGGTCGCGCTGCTGACACCGGACGCCAAGGTCACCTGGCTGTGCCACCCCGAGCCGGACTCCGGCGCGGTGTTCGCCGACCTGCTCGGCGGCCCGACCGCAGGCGTCTTCGGCATCAAGCCGGAGCGCAACGGCCTGCCGCTGGGCCAGCGCTACCTGCCGGGCACCATGACGGTGGAGACCCGCTGGTCGAAGCTGCTGGTCACCGACTACCTCGACCACTACGCGCCGCCGCACCGCACGGAGATCGTCCGGGTCATTTCGGGCAACACCCGCGCCGTGATCGACTTCGCGCCGCGTCCCGAGTTCGGCCAGGTCCCGGTCAGCCTGGTCGCCGAGCCGGAGGGCTTGCGCGTGGTCGGCATGTCCGACCCGATGGTGCTGCGCGCGCCGGGCGTGGAGTGGACGATCACCTCCGACGGCCAGCACGAGTCCGCGCGGGCCGTGGTCGAGGTGACCCCCGAAAGACCCTTTGTGCTGGAACTTCGTTGTGGCAGCGACGATCTTTCAGCCAGTCCGCGGAGCGAGCCTGAGCGCCGCGTCGCCGCCGGGACCTACTGGTCCGACTGGCTGGCGACGTTGAGGCTGCCCGAGGTCCAACGTGACCTCGTGGCTCGCTCCGCCCTTACCTTGAAGGGCCTTCAGCACGACGAGACCGGGGCGTTCCTCGCCGCGGCGACGACGTCGCTGCCGGAGGAGATCGGCGGGGTCCGCAACTGGGACTACCGCTACTGCTGGATTCGTGACGCGGCCCTGTCCGCGCAGGCGTTGGTCTCCCTCGGTTCCACGGCCGAGGCCGAGAACTACTTGAAGTGGCTGCACGGCGTGCTCGCGACGCTGCCGGGGCCGGAGCGGCTGCACCCGCTGTACACGTTGCACGGCACGCACTTGGGGCCGGAAGCGGTCATCGACACGCTTCCCGGCTACGCGGGCTCGCGCCCGGTGCGCGTGGGCAACCTGGCCAACCAGCAGGTCCAGCTCGACGTGTTCGGCCCGGTCGTCGACCTCGTCGCGCAGCTGGCCGAAGTGCGCGGCGCGCTCACCGACGACGACTGGCGGATGGTCGAGGCGATGGCCGAGGCCGTCACGCGGCGGTGGGACGAGGCCGACCACGGCATCTGGGAGGAGCGGCACGCGCCGCGGCACCGGGTGTACTCGCGGGTCATGGGCTGGGTGACGCTGGACCGCGCGATCAAGCTCGCCGAGACCTACGGCCGCGGCATCGACCCCGGTTGGGCGGTCCTGCGCGACACCATCGCCCAGGACGTGCTGAAGAACGGCTGGAACGTCGAGGCGCAGTCGTTCACCACCGCTTACGACGGCGTGGACCTGGACGCGGCGACTCTCCACATCGGACTGTCCGGGCTGATCGACCCCCAGGACGAGCGCTTCCAAGCCACCGTCACCGCCACCGAAGCCGAACTCCGCTCCGGCGTCACCGTCTACCGCTACCACCGCGACGACGGACTCCCCGGAACCGAAGGCGGCTGGCACATCTGCGCCGCCTGGATGATCGAGTCCTACCTGCTCACCGGACGCCGCACCGAAGCAGAAGAACTCTTCCAACAAATGGTCGACTGCGCCGGACCCACCGGCCTGCTCCCCGAGGAATACGACCCCATCGCCGAACGCTCCCTGGGCAACCACCCCCAGGCGTACTCCCACATCGGACTCATCCGCTGCGCACAGCTCCTCTCGAGCTAGCTAGACGGGTGGGAGGAGACCGGGCAGCGCCCCGATACCGGAGCACGTGCGGCACGCGCGCGGCACGGCGACGGTCGCCCCGGTCTCTCCGTTGAGCCGTAGGCACTCGCGGGCCGCGTGTTGTGCGCCCGCGCAGTCGTGGCACACCGTGGTGCTCTCACCGATCGCGACGCTCTCGGGTTCGGTCACCGCTCGGCCTTGCACTCGATGTCGTAGAGCTTCATCGGCTGGCTCGCGTCCAGGCCCACGTACGCGGTGAACCGTTGTGACGGGCCGCTCCACCGCGTGGTCACCGTCGCCCAGCCGACGCCCGCGGACTGCGCCGTGGTGACCCGGCCGATGCCGATTCGGCGCGGTTCGTTTTGCGCACACAGCAACAAGTCGTAGTCCGGAGTCTCCGCGGCCTTCTTCTTCAGCTCGGGCGTGACGCGGTGCTCGCGGTCGTGCTGGCTCGGGCCGTGCTTGCCGTAGAACCCGACAAGGAAACTCCGTACCTGGTCAGCGGTGTACTGCTGGGGCTGGGCGGTAGCCGTGCTCGCGCCGAGGATGAGCCCGAGCACACACCCGGCGGCAGTGACCGCGGGGCGCGTCTTGATCACCATGCGGTCGAGGCTGGCGATCGCTGCCCACCTTGGCAAGGAAAGCCACTCGACGCAGTGATTCAGAGTTGAACCGGCTTGAGGACAGGAGCTGTCCGGATCGGGTGCCAGACTCCTCGCATGCTGCAAACCTCCGCGCGCCTGCTCCGCCTGCTTTCGCTGTTGCAGATCCGCCGTGAGTGGTCCGGCTCGGACCTCGCGGAGCGACTGGAGGTCGATGTGCGGACTGTGCGCCGCGACATCGACAAGCTGCGCAACCTGGGTTACCCGGTCAACGCCACGACCGGGACCGCGGGCGGCTACCGGCTGGGCGCGGGGGCCGCGTTGCCGCCGCTGCTGCTTGATGACGACGAGGCCGTCGCTGTCGCGGTCAGTCTCCGCACCGCGACCAACGGCCCGATCTCCGGGATCGAGGACACGTCGCTGCGCGCGCTGACCAAGCTCGAACAGGTCCTGCCGTCGCGACTGCGCCGTCGTGTCAACGCATTGCAGTCCTACACCGTCCCGATCCCGCTGCGGCCGGGGCCGACCGTGGACGCCGCCGTGCTCACCACGATCGCGAGCGCGTGCCGTGACAACGAGCGTCTCCGCTTCGACTATCGCGACCACAACGGCACCGCGAGCTTGCGTGTGGTGGAACCGCACAGCATGGCCAACTGGGGTCGTAGGTGGTACCTCGTCGCGTGGGACGTGGATCGCGCGGACTGGCGCACGTTCCGCGTAGACCGCATCGAACCGCGCACGCCCACAGGTCCGCGCTTCACCCCGCGCGAACTCCCTGATGGCGCGGACGTCGCCACCTACGTGTCCGCACGTGTTAATTCGGCGACGTGGCGGTTCCGCGCGCGCATCCTGATGCACGCGTCCGCCGAAGCCCTGTCGGATGGGCTCAAGTCCTACGGCGCCCTGGAACCGATCGACGACAACAACTGTGTGTTCGTGACCGGAGCCGATTCGCTGGAGTCCTTGGCTGTGTACCTGGGAATGACGGGCGTGGACTTCGAGGTGCAGGAGCCGCCCGAGCTGGTCGAGCACATCCGCGAACTCGGTCGCCGCTACATGCGCGCGTCAGGTACCGAGTAGCGCGGGCAGCAACGCACGGCACTGCTCCGGGCTGTCGGTGTGCATCAAGGCGCTCAGCAGCGCGATGCGCGTCTGGCTCGCCCGCAAGTGCCCCGTGAGGATCGCGCCCGCCGCGAGCAGGTCACCACCCGATGCGTAGACAGGAGCGACCGGACCCGCCGCACACCGCGAGGTCACCGCGACGACGACTCCCGCGAGGGTCGCTTCGCGGACAGCCTCCGCGATCTCCGGCGTGGCGTTGCCCGTGCCCGCGCCGACCAGGACGATCCCGCGCGCGCCCGCCGCGATCGACGCGCGCAGCAACACGGAGTCCCCGTCGCTGTGGTGCGTCACGATGTCCACGCGGGGTGTGGCGCCGCGCGGCATCGGAAGCGGAGTGCTCCGGCGCTGCACATCCGGCCGCAACAGCAGTTCGCCGCCGAGGATGCGGCCCAGTGGCTCGTGCGAGGGGTCACCGAAGGCGTGCGCGTCCAGGGTGTGCCGCTTCACCGTGCCGCGCGCGGCGTGCACGTGGCCGTTGAAGACGATCAGGACGCCGAGGTCGCGCGCCTGCTGTGCGACGAGGAACGCGTCGGAGAGGTTGCGCGGCGCGTCAGAGCCCTCGTGCCCCAACGGCAGCTGTGAGCCGGTGAGGACGACCGGGCGCGGGTCGTCGTGGTGCAGGTCGAGCAGGAAAGCGGACTCCTCCAAGGTGTCCGTGCCGTGCGTGACCACGACGCCGGTGACCTCGGGGTCGGCCAGCGCGACGCGCACCTGCTCCACCAGGTCGAGCTGGTGCCCGATCGTCAGGCACGAGCTGTCGACGGTGCACAGGTCGATCACGTCCACCCGCAGCCCCGCGGTGGGCGGGAGCGCGCTGATCACCGAGCGCCCCTGGAGGCTGGCGGCCAGCCCGCTCATCGTCGGCTGACTGGCGATCGTGCCCCCCGTGGCGATCATGACAACCCGCTCCACACCAACCCCCTCACGCACCAGGCACGCGCCCGCCCCCCCCCCGTCAGAACGAACGATCGCGCGAACGTTCGCTCAACTGTCCGTCATGCGCCCCCGCCACGTCAATCCCCAGCCGCGCTTGTGAACCCAATGCGGCATTCGTTACGTCTGACGTAACCGATGCCACATTGGGTACGTAGCCCGGTCGGGAGGTTGGGGGCGGTTAAAGACGGCTGGAGAGGGGGTTGGTGGTACTTGAAGACGCCCGAACCTGGCGGCGGAGGGTCAGTGGCGGGCCAGGAAGTCGGTGATGCGGGTGTTGACGGCTTCCGGGTTCTCGGTGGGGAGGGCGTGGCCCGTGCCGGGGATCACCGTGACCTCCGCGTTCGGGATGAGCGCGGCCCGCCCCGCCGCCTTCTGCACGCGCTGGACGGGGCTCTTGGCGCCCAGCAGGACGAGCGTGGGCACGGTGATGCCGACCAGCTGCTTCTTGCTGAGCTTGCGCGGGGGCATGAGGCGCTTGCGGAAGCGCATGCTGCCCATCACCTGGAGGTCGCGCACGGCGGGCGCGGTCCGCGAGGACCACTCCAGGTACTCGCGCCACAGGCTCTCCGCGCCGAGCAGGCGGTTCCACACCGTGCGCACGGCGAAGATCGGCCGCACCTCCGCGAGCACCCGGGACGGCTCGATCAGCGTGATCGAGGCGAGCCGGTCCGGCGTGTGCAGCGCCTGGTTCGCGGCGATCCAACCGCCGTAGGACATGCCGATCAGGTGCACCCGCTCCAGCCCGAGGCCGTCCAGGACCGCGGTCAGCCACTCCGCGGTGTCCGCGGACTTGATCATCGGCGCGGTCTGGGTGCTCCTGCCGGGCTCGCCGAGCACGTCCACCGCGTAGACCGCCCGACCCTCCGCCAGCGCGGCCACGTTCGGGTGCCAGGTCGCCGGGGTGGTGTTGCCGCCGTGCAGCAGCACCACTGGCGTGCCGTCGCCGTCGCCGTGGCGGTGCACGTGGGTGCTGCCGAACCGAGTGTCCACATCGGACTCGACGCGGTCCTGCGGCCACGCGCCCATCGCCTCGCCGTAGCGGGCGAGGAACTCCTCGCGGGACTCCTCGTCCACGAAGCGGCTGAGCACGGCGGTCTTGGTCATGCCGGTCAACTTACCGCCGCTGGGTGATGCGCTGACCAGCCGGTCCCACCGTGAATCGCCAGCCCGTCGCGCGTGTGCTCCCCGCGTCGGCCCACGAGCGGTAGGCCGCTTCGACCTCGTCCCACAGCCGCCGCCCGCCGAGCTGTCGCACCTCGCCGTCGAACTGGCACGCCCACGACCGCGAGCCGGGGTCGACCAGCCACAACCCGTCCGCGGTTGGCAGCGCGTGACAGTCCGGCACGAGCACCGCGAGCGCGATGTTCGCGTCGTAGGTGCCGATCACGTCCGCAGTGCGCAGCGAGGTGCGCGTGACGACCGCGCGGTCTTCGTCATAGATGTCGGAGTCCAGGTCGATCGCGCTCACCCGCTGCGCCCGCAGGTCCATGAAGGACGCTCGCCCGGCGATGCCGCCGTGCGCCACTCCGTCAGCACCGACCGCCAGTGACACCAGTGCTCCGGAGAAGAACGCCGTGCCCCACGGGCTGACGATCCGGCCGCCGGTCTTGGTCTGCTCCACCCACGCGTAGGGGATGCGTTGCGCGTTGGCGGTCGCGATGACCCGGTCGAACGGAGCCCGGTCCGGGCAGCCTTGAAGCCCGTCGCCCTGCACCACGGTCACTCCTCCGTAGCCAGCGGCATCGAGGGCCATGCGGGCGCGACGGGCCAGAACCGGGTCCACCTCGACCGTCGTCACGTTGTCCGCGCCGAGGCGGTGGGCGAGCAGGGCCGCGTTGTAGCCGGTGCCGGTGCCGATCTCGCAAACAGTCATGCCGGGTTCCACGTCCAGCAGGTCGAGCATCGTGGCCACCACCGCGGGCATGCTCGCGGAGCTGGTCGCCAGCCGGGGGCCGTCCGGCGCACCGTCGTCGAGCTGCGTCACCACGCAGTCGTCGGCATAGGCAACCGCCAGCCACTTCGCGGGGTCCTCGTTGCGCGACAAGCGGTTCAGCGACTCGGAGTGCCAGACGGTGTCGGGGAGGAACGCGTGCCTCGGCACCGCGAGGAACGCCTCCCGCCACTGCTCGGTGAGGTCGCCGCTGTCGGTCAGTGCCCGCACCAGGTCCTCACGCAGCCGCATGCGCTCCAGGGTGCCCCAAAGTGCGCTGTGCCAGACGTGCGGCACGATGGACGATCCGCAGCCGCACCAGCGACGGGAGTTGCCGTGACCTCCAGGCCGAGGGTGACCCTGCGCGCGGTCGCGGAGGCGACCAACCTCCACGTGTCCACAGTGGCCAGGGTGCTCAACGGAACCGCCCAGGTCACCAAGGAGACCGAGGAACGGGTGCGGGCCGCGGCGCGCAGACTCGGCTACATCCGAAACGAGTACGCGGCCAGCCTGCGCACACAACGCACGCGCATCCTCGGCGTGCTGGTCCCCACGCTGACCGACTACGTGCTCGCCGCCGTGTACGAGGGCATCCAGGAGGCCGCCCTGGACCGCGGCTACCGGACCTTCGTCACCAACACCCACGACAGCGCCGAGCAGCACATCGCCGGGCTCGACGCGCTGCTGTCCTGGGGCGTGGACGGGCTGATCATCGGCGACGCGCGGCTGGACGGGAACGGCCTGGATTCGTTGGTGGCCAACGACATCCCGTTCGTCCTGGTCAGCAGGCGGTCCGGGGGGCACCCGGCCGTCACCTGCCACGACGAGCGCGGCGGCGAGCTCGCGGCGGAGCACCTGCTGGGCATGGGGCGCACCAGGATCGCGGTCCTCGCGGGACAGCCCTACGCGAGCACGTGCGCCGACCGGACCGAGGGCTTCCTGCGCGCCTGCGCCGCCGCGGGGCACCCGGTGCCGGAGGAGCTGGTGGTGCACAGCGGCTACGACTCGCGGGGCGGGGAACAGGCGATGAGCGAGGTGCTGGGCCTGGGCCGCGAGCTGGACGCGGTGTTCGCGGTGAACGACGTGGCGGCGATGGGCGCCGCCGGGGTGCTGCGGGCCAACGGCATCGGGGTGGGGGAGCGGATCGCGCTGGTCGGGTTCAACGACATCCCGCTGGCGTCCTCGCTCACCGTGCCGCTGACCACCGTTCGCAGCCCGATACGGGAAATGGGCGCGGCCGCCGTCGAGGAGTTGCTCGCCCGTATCGACGGCGGCCGCGCCCGGTCCCGGTTGCTGGCGCCCGAACTCGTCGTCCGGGCATCATCGCGTTAGCGCATTGTACGCAAAAAAACTATGAAGCGAGTGAAAGCCAAGGGGGTGAATGTGAGGACTGGTCCATTCGGCTGCTTGCTGTCACGGATAGCAGACTCGAACTCTGTCAAGGACAGTTCCACACAGTTGTTGTCATTTCCGGTATAGCTGCTCTTTCTCCAGGTTCGCGATGGGGTCATCGTCCCTCAAGTGCGTCGACGTGTGCGCGGATCACCGCCGCCGACTCCTCGGGCGTCAGGGTTTCGGTCGAGATGTCGGCGAAGGTCGCCCGGAACTTCCGAACGTCGTCGTCATTCTCTACCCATTCCCCGCCGCCTGGGTACTCCAAATAGACCGCGTCCGGATAGCCGTCGTCGGCGAAGCCCAGGATCGTCGCCGAGCCGGACATCGTGCCGTACGCCCCAAAATCGAATGGAATTATCTGAACGGTGATGTTGTCCTGTTCCGCGGCGACCAGCAGGTGCACCAGTTGCTCCCGCTGCACCCTCGGCCCGCCGACCAGCCGCCGGACCACCGCCTCGTCGATCAGCGCGTGCAGGGTCAGCGCGCCCGGCCCGTGCAGCCGTTTCTGCCTGCTCAGCCGCGCGGCGACGGCCCGCTCCAGGCCCACGGCCGGATCGCTGAACCCGCGCGCGGCCCTGCGCACCGCCGCCGCGTAATCTGCGGTTTGCAACAATCCCGGAATGCCGGTGGACTCCAACGTTTGTACGGACGTGGCGTCCGCCTCGGCGCGCAGAAACGTACGGAACTTGGGTGGAACCGCAGAAGAGTGTTCGATACGGGTCGCGTCCTGTTTGGCGTCGTCCCACAGGGCCTCGGCCTCCCGGCGTTGCTCCTCGCAGGCGGCGTAGAGGGCCAGCATGGCGCCCAGCTCGGCGAAGCCGCAGAGCACGTGACCGTTCTCTATCTTCGAAATCGTTGGTTGGGACTTGCGCAGCCGGGCCGCGACCTCCTCGGCCCCGATCCCGGCGCGTTCCCGCAGCTCCTTGAGGAAGGCACCGAGTTTGCGCTTGCGGCGGGTCCTGGTGCCGGGCATTCAGGTGCCTCCTTGTGCACGTTTGCGCTCAGCCTAAGACAGGGTGAATATTCACTCCGGTGGTGTATGGGCAACGGGAACGGCTGCCCATACGCTTCGCACCCGCGGATCGCTGCTGACGCTCGACCCCGCAGGCGAGTCGCAGCGCCACCCTCGCACGACTCGCAAGCCCCCAACACGTCGAGGAGGCGTCGTGATCCGCGCGATCCGGGCCGGTGGCGGCCCGCAGTACCCGCAGCCCGCCACCGAGGCCCCCGCTGCGCGGCGAACCGTGGTGTTCGTCTGCCCGCAGGGCCACAACGTAGAGCTGACCTTCGCGGCCGATGCCGAGACCCCCGAGGTGTGGGAGTGCCCGAAACACGGGACGGAGAGCCGGGTCTGGTACTCCGACACCAGCGGCGGCGGCGAGCAGAACGCGGTGCCGCGCACCGGCAAGACGCACTGGGAGCAGCTGTGCTCCCGCCGCTCCGAACCCGAACTGGAGCAACTGCTGGCGGAGCGGCTCAGCGTGCTGCGCGCCGGCCGCGTGTCCGTCGGCTGAACGCGTGGAGTGACATGATCAGCGGCCCCCTCCAGGACGAGACGTCACTGGTGGAGCTCGGCACGGCGCTGCGGCACTGGCGCACGGCCTCCGGCCTGTCGCTGCGGCGGCTGGCCAGGACCATCGGCCTCAGCGCGCACAGCGCGCTCGCCGACTACGAACGCGGCAGGCGGATCATCCCGGAGGGGCTGGTCCCGCGCTTCGCCGAGGCGGTCGGTGACGCCGACGGCGCGATCGCCGCCGCCCTCGGCGCGCTGCGGGCGCGGGCCGCGGCCGAGCTCGCCGAGCTGGCCGAGGAGCGCCAGGCGGTGGCCGAACGCGAACCCGCCCCGACCGAACCGTCGCCGGTGTCCCCGCCCCCGGCCGCGGTGCCGCCGCCCCCCGAGGACTTCGTCGGCAGGGACGCGGAGCTGGACGGGCTGTGCGGCCTGCTCACCGGCGGTGCGCTCGTGGTGCTCAGCGGGCCACCGGGATCGGGCCGGTCCACCCTGGCCGCGCGGGTCGCCGTCGAGGTGGCCGACGAGTTCCCCGACGGCGCGATCCTGCTCGGCCTGTGCGATCCCAACCCGGTCGAGGCGATGCGCAAGGCCCTGCGCGCCTGCGGGGTCGCCGACCGCGCCCTTCCGTCCGATGTGGACGAACTCGGCGCGCGCTACCGCGCGGTGCTCGCCGAGCGGCGGATGCTGGTGGTGCTCGACCACATCGCGCACGAGGACCAGGTGCTGCCGCTGCTGGCCCCGGCGCCCGGCTGCGCCCTGCTGGTCACCAGCCGCAGCCCGCTGCACGGCCTGGACGCCCGGCGCGCGGTGCGGCGCTGCCGGATCGGGGCGCTGCCCGAGGACGACGCCGTCGAGCTGATCGCCGCCGTGCTCGGGCGGGCCCGGGTGGACGCCGAACCCGCCGCGGCGCGCCGGATGGCGGGGCTGTGCGACCGCTGGCCGCTGGCGCTGCGCATCGCGGCGGCCCGCCTCGTCGACTGGCCCGGCGGGCTGCTCGCCGACGCCGCCGACGACCTGGAGCGGGAGCAGGCCCGGCTGGCCTGGCTGCCCGCGGACAACCGCGCCGTCCGCAGCGTGCTGGAGGTGTCCTACCGGCAGCTCGACGATCCGGCGCGCAGGCTGCTGCGGCGCCTGGCCCTGGCGCCGGGCAAGTGCTTCACCGTGGAGACCGCGGCCAGCGCGCTCGGCGTCCCGCCGCGCTCGGCCCGCCGCGAGCTGGATCGGCTGTGCGCGGCCGGATTCCTCCTGCCCACCGCGAGCGAGGGACGCGCTCGGATGCACGGCATCGTCCGCAGCTTCGCGCGGTTCTGCGCCGACCAGGACGAGCCCGCTCGGGACGAGGTGGAGCTGCGCCTGGTGCGGACCCTGCTGGACACCGCGGCCGACGCGGCGAGCTGGCTCGACCCCACGGCGGTGAGCGGGCGCGAGTCGGCCTTCCCCGGGCTCCGGGCCGCGGTGTGCTGGCTCGACACCGAGCGGCCCGCCATCCTCGCCGCCGTGGAACGGAGTTCCCGCCTGGACCCCGGCCGCGGACTGGCCCCCCTGCTGCGGATGGTCTGGTACTACGAACTGCGGTGCGCGTGGCCGGATCTGCGGGCGCTGGCCCAGCTCGTCCTCGAACAGGCCCAGCTGCAACAGGACACCGAGCACAAGGCCTACGCGCTCGCCGCGCTGTCCTTGGCGGCGGTCAAGTCGGGGCAGCCGGACACCGGGCGCGAGCTGGCCGAGACCGCCGCGGGCCTCGCCCACGGTGACGGGATGGCCGTCGCGGAGATCGCCGCGCTCGACTGCCTCGGCCGCGCCCTGCTCGTGCTGGACCGCCCGGACGCGGCCCGGCAGGCGCTCGCGCGGGCCGTGTCCCTGCGCGGTGACTGGTGGCAGCACGCCACCTGCTCCAGCCGGCTCGGCAAAGCGCTGACGCGGCTGGGCGAGCCCGCGCGGGGCCTGGAACTCGAGCAGCACGCCCTGTTGCTGTTCGAGCGGCACGGCGACGACCGCGGTGCGGCGCGGACCCGCATCCGGCTCGGCCTCGCCCTCGCCGCCCTCGACCGCCACGCCGAGGCCGTCGAGCAGTACGACCGCGCCGCCAAGGTCTTCGAGCACTACGGCGACACGTGGAGCCAGGCGAAGGCGTTGCGCGAGGTCGGCAACGGCAGGAAGGCGCTCGGCGAGGACGAGCTGGCCGCCGAGGATCTGCGGCGCGCCGAGGCGCTGCTCGCCGCGCAGGGTTGCCGGTGACGCCCGCTCCGGCCGCTCCGATTAGGCTTTCCGCCATGCGGAAGACCGCGGCGATGACCGCTCTCCTGATCAGCACCGTCCTCGCGGTGACGGGCTGCACGCCCAGCGAGCGCCCCTCCGACCTGCCCGAAGGCGGGGCGGGTTCGAGCCAGGCCGCTTCCTCGGCCGCCGCCCCGACCTCGACCACGCCCGCCGGTCCGCCGTGCACGATCGACCAGGTCACCGCGACCGGCGCCGCGGGCCAGAAGCCCACAGTCACCATCCCGGCCACCTGTTCGCCGCCCGCGGAGCTGCTGACCAAGGACCTCATCCCGGGCACCGGCGCCGCCATCAAGACGGGCGACCAGCTGCAGATGCACTACGCGCTCTACACCTGGTCGACCAAGAAGGAGAACCAGGCCTCCTTCGGTGACGCCCCGTTCTCGGCGACCCTGGCGAAGGGCCAGCTCATCGACGGCTGGGTCGAGGGCCTCGTCGGCATGAAGCAGGGCGGCCGCCGCCTGCTCGTCGTGCCGCCCGCCAAGGGCTACAAGGAGAAGGGCACTTCGGACGGTTCGATCAAGGGCAACGAGACCCTGGTCTTCGTCGTCGATGCGGTCAAGGTCGGCGCGTAACACCCGGCACCCCGGCGCCGTCCGCTCGACGGCGCCGGGGTTTCTGCTGGCCGTGTCCCTGCTGGCGGGCTGTTCCCCGCCCGCTGAAGCTCCTTCGGACCTCCCTGACGGCGGCGCGAGCCTCGGCACCACCCGCCCCAGCCCGACGCGGCCCCGGCAGTCCGCTCCGCCCATCACCCCCGCGGGCCCGGTGTGCTCCACTGCCGAGATCTCCGTGCGGCTCAACGGTTCTGATCGCCCCAGCATCACCGTCCCGTCCGGTTGCGCCCCGCCCGCCAACCTCGCCACGAAGAACCTGTCTCCCGGCTCGCGCTCGTCGTTCGTCGGCCGCGGCACCGCTGTGCGGATGCACTACGCGCTCGCCACCTGGTCCGACCGGCGGGAGCTGGAGAGTTCCTTCGGCGGTGAGCCCGTGTCTTTCGTCGTCGGCGACAACACCGGCATCCCCGGCTGGCACGAGGGCGTGATCGGGATGAGCACCGGCGAGATGCGGCTGGTCGTCGTGCCGCCCGCCAAGGGGTATGGCGCTCGCGGGCAGCAGGAGATCAAGGCCAACGAGACGCTGGTTTTCGTCCTCTCCGTCGTGCAGGTCGGCTAGTTCCGGCGCGGGGTCGGCTTGACCTGGGGTCCCTCGCGCGTGCCGAGGGCCTGCCGGGCGGGCACGGGAGGAACCCGGCCCTCGCGCGCGAGCGTATGGCACGCGCACCCCAGGTAAAGCCTCGGTTGCGTTGCGCCCCTTACCTTCCAGCCTGCGCTGGAACGTCCGTCTACTCTGGACGTCCCGGGGTCTATAGCTTCAGTGGGTGATCCACCCTGATGTTCCGTAGAGGTTCCTGGTCAGGGTCGATCCACTTTGGTGGGATGAACGCCGGTATCCCGTGGTCGAAAACGATCTCCCAGTCCTGATCATGGATCACATGATGGTGATGCACGCACAGCAGGACGAGGTTGTCGAGGTCGGTCGGCCCGCCGTCGATCCAATGCACCACATGATGAGCTTCTGTCCAGGAGGGTGGCCGATCACATCCGGGGAAGGCGCATCCCTTGTCCCGCACCGCGAGCGCCCGTTTCTGAGCGAGGGAAGCCAGGCGCCGCTCCCGTCCGTAGGCGAGGGGTTCACCTTCCTCGCCGAGCACCATCGGGATGACTCCGGTGTCGCAGGCGGTCTGCCGCAGCAGCTCCGCGCTCATCGGCTGCCCGGTCTGGGTTTCCCCGCAACCGGTCCTGCGCTCCAGGTCGTCCAACCCCATGGTGACGATCAACAGGGTACGCGGCAGTCCGGGCATGTCCTGGACCGACATCGCCATGGTCATCGCCTCGATGAAGGCATCAGCCAACCGCTGCTCCGAGGTACGGGGGTCCTTCTCCCCGTTGACGGACTTCGGCTTGGCCAACGCCGAGAGGAAGTTCCACACCTTCTCACCGTTGATCGGATCAATCATCGCCTTCAGATGCAGACACCCGTCCTGATCCCGACCCATCCGCACCGATCGCCGCGCGATCGCCTCCTGCTCATCCCGGTAGACACCATCAGGGTCGACGTGCTGCCGCACGCGTTTACCGACCACCATCAGATCACGCGGGTTCAGATTCGGCGCCGCCTTCGCCAACGCCGCATCGGCCTTGCCCGCATATTCCTCCGGGATGCGCTTGATCGCATCGGAGATCACCAGCGCGTGCTCACCACTGATCACACCGGTGTAGACGGCTTGCCGAGTGCGGGGCAGCTTCGGTAGTTCGTGGACCAATCGCTTGCGGCGGTTGGCTTCGGCAGGGGTGATGTTGAGTTCGCTGCGCAGCAGGATCGCGAGATCCTTACACCCACGCGAGGCATGTAGTCCGCGTTCCTCAGCCTGGGTGGCGACATCGGTCTTCACGGCGGTGAGCAGATTACTGATCCGCTCCAGCTCCTTCAACAGCGCGACATGGTCCTTCTCGGAGAGTCGGTAGGAGTCGTTGACTTCGATCTCGGTCGTCAGCATGTCTGTGATTGCTTTGGTATCCAACATGATTCACCCCCTCTCCGTGGATACCTCCATTATCTCAAGACGCAAGATCGACATCCAAGTACCAGTGGGTGAATCCCTGCACGTCAACGGTTCCAGCGTGTCACCGAATTCGGCATTCGGGGAGGGTCCCGCAAGTGGGCGACACCAATCGCAAGTCCCAGCGAAACATAAGGGGCGCAACGGGATCGAGGCTTTACCTGGGGTGCGCGTGCCATACGCTCCCCCGCGAGGGCCGGGGTTTCATCCCGTGCCCCTGAGAGGCCCAAGGGCACGCGCAAGGGGCCCCAGGTCAAGCCGACCCCACGCAGGAAGCCCTGCGGGCCACGCTGGAAGTCCAGCCGACTCCGCTGGAAGTCCAGCCCGCGCAAGCAGGAAGCCCAGCCGCGCAAGCAGGAAGCCCAGTCACGCGAGACTCAGCTAAACCCCATAAGCCCGAACGAAAGTGTCCACCCCGGCCTCGACAACGGCCCGAAGATCCACAGTGGACTCACGCAGCGCCCGTGCCTCCCAAGGGCCGGTGAGCAGCGCGAGGAACTGCTCCGCGGCCACGGCCGGATCGCACTGCCGCAACGCCCCGGCCAGGCACAGCCGCGCGAACCGATCCGCGAGCGCCTCGCCGACCCAGCAGGCCGACCCGGTCAGCCGTCGCAGCGCGGTGGAACGCGGGTCGGAGTAGATCCGGAGCAGTCCGAGAGCGACCTCCTCCAGTGCCGCGCGGAGGTCGCCGGGATCGCGCAGCCGCTCGACGATCGCGAGGCTGTCCGCCCGCACCGCGTCGGCGACGGCCTCGGTCGCGTGGCGGAACAGGTTCTCCTTGTCGGTGAGGTGGTTGTACACGGTCGGCTTGGCCACACCGGCCTCGTCGGCGATCTCCTGCACGCACGCCTGGTCGTAGCCGCGGCGCGCGAAGACGGTGAACGCGGCGTCGAGGATCGCCTTGCGCTTGTCGATCCGTCCGCGTGCGGTTCGCCCGGTTGAGGTCACCCGCACATGGTATTCCGCGAGCAACGGGCCGGGGCCGAACGGCCTAGCGCGCCCCGCTGTTTGTGAAACTTGTCCGGCTTTCGGCGGATGGTCGAAATGCCTTGCCGCTCAATAGATTCCGCTGGGGAAGGTCCCCGGTGGGAGTGGGTGGTGCGAGTGCGCTCGTCGTTGTCGAGGCTGCTGGTCCTCGCCGCTGCCACGGTGGTGGCCTTCACGGTCCCGCCCGCGGCCGCGGCCCCTGGGAACCGGCTGGCGCCGATCGACCCGAAGAACTGGGAGAACCCCCAGGACATGACGTGGTCGGACTACCGGAAGGTACCCGGTACCAACTGGTCCGACCCCGCAGGGAAACCGACGAAGCGGACGTTCAAGGGCGCGCTGGTGCTCGCGGACTACCCCGACCAGGACTTCGTGGTCACCAAGCCGCCGCGCTCGGACGTCTTCGGCAACCCGTCGCAGCTGGCCAACAACATCCCGCGCGCGCAGGTCGGGAAGTTCTACCAGGACTTCCTGAACAAGCCGAACGCGGTGAACCGCGGGCACACGCTGCACGAGTACTGGATGGAAGCCTCCGGTGGCCGGATCGGGGTCGAGCTGACCGCGTTCGGCGCCTACCGGCTGCCGGGCAAGTCCTACGAGTACGGCATGGAGTTCCAGGGCGCCGGGGCGTGCCCGGAGGGCTCGACCTGCAACCGCAACCTGCGCACGGACGCGGGCAACGCGTGGCGGGCCGAGGTCGGCAACGAGGTGCCCAAGCAGTTCGACTTCGTGTTCTTCCTCAGCGCGGGCCAGGACGAGTCGTCGACCTGGCAGGAGTTCGGCGAGATGTTGTTCCAGCGCAAGGAGGACGTGCCGGACTCGTTCGGCCCGCCGGACCCGAAGCTGCCGAACTGGGCGAAGACGCGCTACGTCGAGTGGACCTCCTGGAAGGCGGCGTCGGCGATCTGGCCGAACGCGGGCGGCGGGTCCTCGACGCAGGCGGAGAGCTCGGGGCACGGCACGTTCGCGCACGAGCTGAGCCACATCCTGGGCATCGGTGACAACTACAACAACCCCTTCGGCAAACCGCCCGTGCGGGCCTACACCGGTCCGTGGGAGATGATGAGCCGCGGCACGTTCAACGGTCCCGGTGGCACGCACACCCGCTGGAAGATCCCGCCGGACGCGGGCGGCGCGATGGGCTCGCACCACATGCTGCGCACCAAGGCGAAGCTCGGCATGATCGACCCGGCGCACGTCCTGCAGCTGGAGCGCGACGCGCTGGCCAAGTCCGGGATCATCACCGCCCGGGTCACCGCCCGCGAGGTGCAGCCGGGCAAGAACGGGCTGATGGGCCTCAACGTCGCGTTGAAGACCGGGGACAAGTCGCCGAGGTGCAGCCAGAGCACCGATCCGTTCTGCGACGGCGGCGGGTACAACAACTACACCGTCGAGGTCGTCGACCGGATGGGCGCGGACTCGTTCACCCCGGACAGCGGCGTGCTGTTCACCAAGACCAAGAACACCGACGCCGCGCCGTTCGAGTGGATCATCGACGCGAACCCGGCCGACATCGACCTGGTGGACTTCTACCGCCCGGACGGCACCCCGGTGAAGGTCACCATCGGCGACCCGCGCCAGCTCGCCGACGCGCCGTTCCGCGCGGGCACCGGTTCCGGCAGCAAGTACGAGTACGTGGACACCGCGAACCGGCTGCACCTCTACGTCACCGACATCCACCGCGACCAGCAGGGCGTGTTGTCCTACACCGTCGCGGTGCGCTCGCTCGACGGAGCCGGGCCACACACCCGCGGACTGGTACTCGGTCCCTCGGGGGCCTCGCGCCCGGATCGCGCGGGCGTCGCGCAGTGCACGTTCCCGCTCTCCAACACCGGGCGAACGCTGCCGGTGACCGGCCAGCCGCAGGACGTGTCGTCCTATGTGGACGGTGACGTGTACCGGCTGCGCGCGACCGCTCCCGCCGGGTACGAGGTGCAGCTGCCCAACGAGCTCGCCGCGGTCAAGGTGGGCAAGAAGGTCGACATCCCGCTCAACGTTGTCCGCACCGGCAACCCGGCGGGCGTGCTCGCCGAGGCCACGCTCACGGCCACGTCGGAGAGCGACCCCACCAAGACCGCGACCGCCAAATGCCTCATCCCCGCTCGGTAAAGCTCGCAGGCGTGCTCGCGCTGGTCCTGGCGGCGGGGTGCGGCAACGCCAGCGCGGAGGTGAAGTTGCTCGTGCGGGACGGCACGGTGCGGGCTGTGGGCTCGGAGTGCTCCGGAACCGGCGCCTACGCCGCGCTGCACCGATCGGCGAAGTTCACGGTGCGCGGTGCGGAGGGCAAACAGGTCGCCGAGGGCGTGCTGCCCGCGGGTAAAGCCGTTGCGGCGCTTGAGGAGGATCTCAAGGTGCCGCGCGTGCCGACGTTCTGCGAGCTGACCTTCGCGGTTTCACTGCCTGTGGCCGACACCTATGACCTCGTCGTTGAGGGAGAGCCGATTCGCTTGCAGCGCAAGGACAACCAGCTCGTGGGGATGGTGCCGTGAAGCGCGCCGCGGTGGCGCTCCTCGCGCTCGTCCTGGTGGCCTGCTCGTCGGAGCCGCCGCGCGGCGGGAAGCAGGCGTTGCCCGGCCCGGTGCCCGCCGGGGTGAGCTACCGCGACGCGACCGGAGCGGCCGCGCCGAAGCTCACGCTGTCCCTTGTGGACGGAACCCGAGTGTCCACAGAGGACCTGTGGCGGGACCGCCCGCTGGTGCTGGTGTTCTTCAGCTCCTGGTGCGGCCAGTGCGGACAGACGCAGGCGGAGTTCACCGCGCTCGCCGAGAAACACCGGGATGCGGTCACCTTCCTCGGCGTCGCCGGTCGGGACTCCGAGGCGGACCTGCGCCGCTACCTCGACGAGCACCGGGTGAACTACCCGGTGGCCCGCGACGACGAGGGGCAGAGCGCCGGGCGCGCGTTCGCGTTGCGGGAACCGCCGCTGGTCGCCCTGGTGGCCAAGGGCGGTGCCCTGGTCAGGGGCTGGCCGGGCGGGACGAACGCGGACGCGCTCTCGTCGGAGCTGTCCAATCTGGTCCAGCGGCGGTGAAGTGGATTGCCCGATCGGTGAAATCGAGTGCCGCGCCCCGCCCACCTGGCTACTGTCGCGCCCGTGGGCAGTGACGCGACAGTCAGCAGCGGGACCACGGCGGCCGCCGGGTGGGAGGAGCAGGCCCGCAACTGGGTGGCCTGGGTGCGCAAGCCGGACTTCGACTCCTACTGGTACTACCGCGACGGCTTCTTCGACCTGGTCGGCGAGCCCGGCGCGGCCACCCTCGACCTCGGCTGCGGCGAGGGCCGGGTCAGCCGGGACCTGCGGGCGCGCGGGCACCGGGTGACCGGGGTCGACGTCTCGCAGACGATGATCGATTTCGCGGCCGAGGCCGACCCTGACGGCGACTACCGGGTCTGCGACGCGCGAGAGCTGCCCTTCGCCGACGGCGCCTTCGACATCGTGATCGCCTACAACACGCTGATGGACGTGGACGACCTCGCCGGATCGATGGCCGAGGCGGCCCGCGTGCTCGCGCCAGGCGGCCGGATGTGCGTCGCCACCACGCATCCGCTCAACGACGCCGGGCGCTTCGAGACCGGTCCGGACGGGCGGCGGCGCTTCGTGATCGAGGAGTCCTACTTCGCCCGCAAGCGCGTCGAGGACACCATCGAGCGGGACGGGATGCTGATGACCTTCCACGGCTGGACCAATCCGCTCAGCGCCTACACGCGGGCGCTGGAGACGGCGGGGCTGGTGATCGAGGCGATGCGGGAGCCGGTCTTCGAGATGAAGGGCAGGCGGGACGACCTGATCCCTTACCACCTCTGGACGAGGGCGGTGCGTCCGGCATGAGCCTGCGCATCACCGGGGACCGCGCCACGCTGCGCGACTGGGCGCCCGAGGACGAGGCCGTGCTGCCGGACCTGCTCGCCCCGCACCGGCCGTGGCACGACACCAACGGCCCGTACCTGGGCAGGCCGACCGAGGAGCAGCTGGCCGCCAAGGTCCGGCGGATCGCCGAGCGGGCCCGCTCGCTGCCCGAGGACCTGCCCGAGCCCCGGACCTCGCTCGCCGTGCTGGACACCGGCTCCAACCGGCTGATCGGCGAGGTCAGCTGGTACTGGGAGGCCGAGCCCGCCAGCTGGCGCCGGATGGGTGTGGTGATCTTCGACGAGGTCTACTGGGGCGGCGGCTACGGCACCGACGCGCTGCGGCTGTGGACCGGCTACCTCTTCGAGACCACCGACGCGCTGCGGCTGGACTTCGCCACCTACTCCGGGAACCCGGGCATGGCCGCGGTCGGGCGCAAGCTCGGGTTCACGGAGGAGGCGCGGTTCCGCAACGGCCGCGTGCTGGACGGGGTGGCCTACGACGGACTCGTTTTCGGGGTGTTGCGCGAGGAATGGCTCGCGCGCCGCGACGGGCTCGGCTGAGCCTTATCGCGAGGCCGAGACGGTGAAGTTCGAGAAATGGGCGTGCACCGTCGACTTCGGTCCCCAACTGGTGTCGTGGCCGCCGAAGAAGGTGGAGAAGAAAACGCCGCGGAAGGGAATCGAGCCGATTCCGTCCACCTCGTTGGCGGAGAGCACCTGGCGGCCGTCGTACCAGACGGTCACGTTGCCGGTCGAGCGCGTGATCGCCTGCTCGATGGTGTGCGTCCGGCCGTCCGCGGCGAAGCTCCAGCTGCCCAGCCCGACGTCCTTGCCGTAGCCGTTGCCCTTGGGCGTGTACACGTAGACCTCGCCCTTGCCGCCGCCGCGCCACATGAACCTGGTCGACCAGCCGCCGTGGTTGCCGCCGCTCTGGCTGCCCGGGTCACCGCCGTAGAAGCCGGGCAGCTTGCCGCCCTTGCCGAAGTCGTAGCCGGTCGGGAAGCGCACCTGGTAACGCAGGTACAGCGTGTTCGCGCGTTGCAGGTCGGCCCGCCCGACGCGGTTGAGGTCCTGGTAGAACTGCCCGCCGCCGGTGGTCGGGCAGTTCTTGCACGAGGGCGCCGAGGACCCCTTGCCGTAGGTGACGTCGAGGGTGCTCCCGGAGGCTTTCATGTCGTTGAAGCCCCATTTGCCGCGGTGGTCGATGCCCCAGCCCGCCGACCACGAGGTCGAGGGGAAGCCGGAGAACCCGCCGCTCCACGGTGCGGGTGCCGCGGTGGCGGGTGTTCCCGTCGTCATTCCGGCGAGCACCGCGAAAGCGAGAAGACCTCCGCGCAGCCGAGAACCCAGAGACATGGTCGTTCCCTTCGGTCGACGAGCGTCACTGCCGCGGCGGTCCGAAATGAACGGTAGGGGTCCTGCGCGAATTGTTCAAGAATGTCTTCGGAATTCATGAATGTGAATATCGGCGTTATCCGGAATGCTCGGCGACCGAGGTGGTCAGCTTCCGCAACAACGACCGCAGCTGGTCGAACTCGGCGTCCTCCAGCCCCATTGCCGCGCCGATCGCGGGCGGCAGCTCCAGCGCCCGCTCGCGCAGGGCGGCGCCCTCCTCGGTGACCGTCACCAGCACCGAGCGCTCGTCGTCCCGCCTGCGCTCCCTGCGCACCAGCCCGGCCTTCTCCAGCCGCTTGAGCAGCGGGGAGAGGGTGCCGTAGTCCAGCTGGAGCGCCGCGCCGAGGTCCTTCACCGGGCACGCGCCGTTCTCCCACAGCGCCAGCAGCACCAGGTACTGCGGGTAGGTCAGCCCGAGCTTGTCCAGCACCGGCCGGTAGAAGCCGGTGACCGCCCTGGACGCCGCGTAGAGCGCGAAGCAGACCTGGTCGTCGAGGCGCAGTGAGGGCTCGGTCATGACCCGAGTTTAGTGCGACGGCGATCAGATCGCGGGCGAGCTAAACGTGAGGAATAGCGACCCCCGGTCGCGGGTTACCCCAGGGGGACCGACGAGCGAGGAGCCGGACACATGGCAACTGTCGAACTGACCACCGAGAACTTCGAGCAGGTAGTCAGCGGGGACGGCACGGTGCTCGTCGATTTCTGGGCGTCGTGGTGCGGGCCGTGCCGGATGTTCGCGCCGGTCTACGAGGCCGCGTCGGAACGGCACGATGACATCGTGTTCGGCTCGGTGAACACCGAGGAGCAGGTGCAGATCGCCTCCGCGTTCAACATCTCCTCGATCCCCACGCTCATGGTCTTCCGCGAGGGCGTCGTGCTCTACGCGCAGCCCGGCGCGCTGCCGGAGGCGAGCCTGGAGGAGCTGATCTCCCAGGCGCGCGCCGTCGACATGGCCGACGTGCACCGCAAGGTCGCCGACCACCAGGCCAAGCAGGAGTCCTGACCCAGCCCCACATTTCGCCCGTTTCGTACTCTTGGCCGTCTTTGGGAGCGCTCTCTTTCCCGTTAAGAGTACGAAACGGGAGTTCTCTAGCCAGCCCGGCCGATGTGGAGGGCGGGGGCGGAGTGCGGCATGGGGGCGAGTTTAGCCGTCGAGCAGGCCGTCGCGCCCCGCGAGCGCGGCGGCCTGGGTCCTGCTGCGCACACCGAGTCGCCGCAACAGCGCCGCGGTCATGCGCTTCACCGTGCGCGGGGAGACGCTGAGCGCGACGGCGATCTCCGTGGTGCTGCGGTCCTCCGCGAGGTACCGCCACAGTCGCAGCTCCGAGGTGTTCAGCCGGGGAGTCCCCGGCGCGGGCAACGGGGCGATTTCCCTTGGTAGCAAAAGCCATCCGTGCGCGAGCGCGAGCAGTCCCTGAACCAGGACGTCCGGCGCGCAGCTGCGGGGGAGCACGCCGCTGGCGCCCGCCCGCAAAGCCTGCGTCACAAGGCCGCGGTCGTTGCGCGCGGTGGTGGCGGCGACCGCCAGCGACGGCGCCCTGCGCCGGATCGCGGTGATCGCCGACAGCGCCCCGGGCGGCGCCAGCCCGAGATCCACGACCACGACGTCCGGGCGGGCCTCGCGCACCAGCCACACCGCCGCCGACGCCGCGTCCGTGCTCGCGACGAGGTCGATCGGCGCGTCCGGAGCGGAGGACAGCATCTCCAGCCCCTTGGCGAAAGTCGGCTCGGTGTCGATCACTGCCAGTCGTACCCGCGCCCTCGTCATGGCCCAGGAATGCCCGTCCCGGCAACGGATACGCGTGGCCCCGCGAGGTCTTCCTTGGCACACCGGGGTCACCGGCACGGGTATCCCGGAGGGGCCCTGAACCCCCGACCTCGGGAGCGCTCGTGTTCTACCACGCCCAGGACCTCCAGTTCGAAGCCCGTCCCGACGCACCGGACGCCGCGTTCGCCGCGCGGTTGCAGGAGGTGCTCGGTGGCAAGTGGGGCGAGATGACGGTGGCGATGCAGTACCTCTACCAGGGGTGGAACTGCCGCCTGCCGGGCAAGTACAAGGACCTGCTGCTGGCCACCGGCACCGAGGAGCTGGCCCACGTCGAGATGATCTGCACGATGATCGCGCGGTTGCAGGAGGGTGCCCCGCTCAGCGTCCGGGAGGCGGCGCAGACGGAGAACCCGATGCTGGCGGCCGTGTACGGCGCGGCCAACCCGCAGCACGCGATCGTCAACGGCGGCGGCGCCTATCCGCACGACAGCCAGGGCGTTCCGTGGACCGGCGCGTACATCACGGCCAGCGGCAACCTGATGGCCGACTTCCACCTCAACGCCACCGCCGAGATGCAGGGCCGCGTCCAGGTCGCCCGGCTCTACGAGATGACCGACGACACCGGAGTGCGGAAGATGATCAAGTTCCTGCTCGCCCGCGACCACGTGCACCAGAAGCAGTGGCTGGCCGCGGTGGAGGAGCTGAAGGCGGACGGGCTCGACGGGATGCCGGTGCCCGAGGCCTTCCCGGTCGAGGAGGAGAACGGCGCCTTCAACAAGCAGATCATCAACTTCACCGACGGGACGGCGCTCGGCGACGGCGGCTGGACGTCCGCGCTCGACGTCGACAAGCCCACCGCGCACGGGCAGGCGCCGGTGCTGCCGCTCGGTGACCCGAGGCTGTACGGCACCCCGCCGCCGGAGAAGTCGTAGTCTCCTCGTGTGCTCGAACTCGGCTTCACGGCGCAGGACCTGGCGCGGACGCGCTTCGCGTTCTCCCCGCTGTGGGAGGTCGTGGCGAGCGTCCGGGTGCTGAAGGAACCCGCCGCGCACGCGCTGCACCTGCCGTGGATCTCCACCGCCGCGGAGCGGGTCCGGGCGCTCGACCTGAGCCTGCTCGACGCGCTGATCCCGGTGCCCGCGCGGCGGTTGCCCGCCTTCCTCGCGCCCACGCCGACGACGCCCGTCCCGGACATCGCCGACGAGCTCGACGCCTTGCGCGCCGTGGCCGCCGACGAGGTCAGGGCGGGCGTCGAGCTGCTCAACCGCCCGCCCGTGCTCGACGAGCTCTACGACGATCCGCCAACGGGATTGGCGAAGCTGGCTGAAACCGTTGCGGTGTATTGGGAAACCGCGTTGCTCCCGCACTGGCCGCGGATTCGCGCGCTGCTGGAGGGAGAAGTGCTGCACCGCTCCCGGCGGCTCGCGGAGGGCGGGGCGCAACGGCTGTTCGCGGATCTGGACCCCGCGGTCAGCTGGGCCGGTGACACCCTTGTGGTGCAACGAAAAACGTCCGAGCGACTGCGACTGGAGGGGCGCGGTCTGGTGCTCGTCCCCTCGGTTTTCGTCTGGCCCAAGGTGTTCTCCAAGATCACCGACTCCTGGCAGCCGGTGCTGCGCTATCCGCCGCGCGGGATCGCCACGCTCTGGGAGCGGGGCCGCGATCCCGTTCCGGACGCGCTCGCGGCGGTGCTCGGGCCTTCTCGCGCCCAGCTGCTCGCCGAGCTGGACGCGCCCGCCTCGACCTCGGAGCTGGCCCGCCGCACGGGGATCACCGCGGGCGGGGTGTCGCAGCAGCTGACCCTGTTGCGCGAGGCCGGGCTGGTCACCTCGCACCGGACCGGGCGTTTCGTGCTCTACCAGCGGACCCCGGCCGCCGATGTCCTGCTCGGGGCCGGGGTCCCCGGGCTCAGCTCGTCGTGAGCAGCAGCTTGCCGGTGGTCTTGCGGCCCTGGAGGTCCTCGTGGGCCCGCCGTGCGTCGTCGAGGGCGTAGCGCCCGCCGATGGCGATGTCCAGCTTGCCCGCCTGGATCGCGTCGAAGACCTCACCGGCCCGCCACAGCAGCTCTTCGCGCGTCGCGGTGTGGTGCCCGAGCGAAGGACGGGTCAGGAACAGCGAACCGCCGGAGTTGAGGCGCTGCGCGTCGAAGGCCGGGACCGCGCCGCTGGCCGCGCCGTAGAGGGCCAGCAGGCCGCGCGGGCGGAGGCTGGCCAGGCTCGCGTCGAAGGTGTCCTTGCCGACGCCGTCGTAGACCACGTGCACGCCGACGCCGTCGGTCAGCTCGCGCACCCGCTCCGCGACGTCCTGCTCGGTGTAGCGGATGATCTCGTCCGCCCCGGCCTCGCGGGCCAGCTTCTCCTTGTCCTCGGTGGAGACCGTGCCGATCACCCGTCCGCCGCGGGCCTTGATCATCTGGGTGAGCAGCAGGCCCATGCCGCCCGCGGCCGCGTGCACCAGCGCGACGTCGCCCTCGGCGACCGGGTGCGTTGAGGCGGTCAGGTAGTGGGCCGTCATGCCCTGGAGCATCGCGCCCGCCGCCGTCTCCAGGTCCACAGTGGACGGAACGGGGACGAGCTGCGCCGCTGGGGCGACGACCTGCTGGGCGTAGCTGCCGATCGCCGAGGCCCACGCGACCCTGTCGCCCACGGCGAACTCGGTGACGCCCTCGCCGAGCGCGGCCACGGTGCCCGCGCCCTCAAGGCCGAGGGTGAACGGCGTCGGGATCGGGTACGCGCCGGTGCGGTGGTAGGTGTCGATGTAGTTCACCCCGGCCGCGGCCACGTCCACCAGCACCGCGCCCGGTCCCGGCTCCGGCCGGTCCAGCTCCTCGGCGACGAGAA
The DNA here is from genome assembly GCF_024213555.1 of Allokutzneria sp. A3M-2-11 16. Taxonomy (GTDB): domain Bacteria; phylum Actinomycetota; class Actinomycetes; order Mycobacteriales; family Pseudonocardiaceae; genus Allokutzneria. The sequence continues at coordinate 47,488 of NZ_JANAVO010000008.1, forward strand.
CCTCCGGTCCACCGTGCGATCGAACGACTACCGCCCGCATGCTGCCTCCTCGATAGGACACGTCACCAGGGCCAACACTCCCGCCCCGCGCGGTGTTCCCGGCTCAGGGAGCGGTCCGCAGCTTGGCCAGCCTGCGCTCGGTCGGCCAGCGCGCGTCCCACACCCAGCCCAGCTTCTCGAAGATCCAGATCGTCCGCGCGGAGATGTCGATCTGCCCGCGCAGCACGCCGTGCCGGGCGCAGGTCGGGTCGGAGTGGTGCAGGTTGTGCCAGGACTCGCCGAAGGAGAAGATCGCCAGCGGCCACACGTTGGCGGCCTTGTCCTTGGACTTGAACGGCCGCTCGCCGATCAGGTGGCAGATCGAGTTCACCGACCACGTCACGTGGTGCAGGAACGCGACCCGGACCAGGCCCGCCCAGAAGAACGCGGTGAGCGCGCCCCACCACGACCACGTCAGCAGGCCGCCGAGCAGCGCGGGCAGCAGGAAACTCGCGGCGGTCAGGAACGGCAGCAGCCGGTCGATGCGCTGAATGTCCTTGTCCGCCACCAGGTCCGGGGCGAACCGCTCCGCGTTGGTGACCTCGTTGTTGAACATCCAGCCCATGTGCGCGTGCCAGAAGCCCTTCGCCAGCGCGGCCGGAGTGGTGCCGTAAGCCCACGGCGAGTGCGGGTCGCCCTCCTTGTCGGAGAACGCGTGGTGCCTGCGGTGGTCGGCGACCCACGCGGTGACCTCGCCCTGCACCGCGAGGTGGCCGCACAGCGCCAGTGCGATCTTGAGGCCGCGCTTGGCCTTGAACGAGCCGTGGGTGAAGTGGCGGTGGTAGCCGATGGTGATGCCGAGCCCGGCGACCACCCAGAACAGCACGAACAGCGCGACGTCCACCCAGCCGAGGCCCCAGCCCCAGGCCAGCGGCGCGGCGACCAGGAAGGCCAGCGTCGGCGGGATCAGCACGAACAGCCGCACCGCGAGGTGGGCGGCCGGGGTGCCCTCCAGCAGCGGCTTCGGACCGTTCTCGGTCGAGGTCATCGTCATACCGACGACCCTGCCGGGGCCGGGCCGCGACCGCATTGGTGCACGCCCCCGGACCAGGCCTCGGGAACGCACCCCTTTGGCCCACGGGCGATAGAGTCGCGGCGTGACGCGGTTGGAGGCTTCGCGACGACGCGAGCAGATCGTGGCCGCGGCGCACCAGGTGCTCGTCGAGCAGGGCGTGCCGGCCGCGACCACCAGGCGCATCGCGGCGGAGGCCGGGGTCACCGTCGGGCTGATCCACTACCACTTCGCCACCAAGGACGAGCTGTTCGCCGAGGTGCTCGCCCGGTCGACCGGCGCGCTGGTGGAGGCGGTGCGCACCACCTCCGCCGAGGGCAGCAGCCTCGAGGACTGCGTGCGCGACCTGCTGGCGCGCGCCGTGCGGCGCTCCGGGGTGCTGCTCGGGCAGCTCCAGCTCACGATCGCGGTGATGCGCAGCCCGGAGCTGGCGCCGCTGGCCACCGCGAAGTACCGGGACGTGGTCGGCGCGCTGGCCCAGCGGTTCCGGGTGACGCCGAACCCTCCGGCCGACCCCGAAGCGCTGGCATTGGCGTTCCTGACGGTGGCGGACGGCCTCGTGGTGATCGCTTCGGCGCTACCGGAGGCGAGCGGGTTGGTGGCCGCGGCCGAACGAACGATTCTCTCGGGTGCCGCTCTGGGGCCCGGGAGCCCCGGCAATTAACTCGAACGGGTTAGTGGAAACCCGGATTCTTGCGTTTCCCACGCCCGTATTTGACGATTCCTTCAGTGACCCCCTGCACCACGTTGATCATCCCTGTGAAAACCGGAAGCTGCGTGTGATGGCCCAATCCCTGGAGTCGTGGATCGAATCCGACGTCCGGCCCTTCGAGGACAAATCGCTGTCGTATTTGTCTCAATATCATTTCTTTCGGGATCCGACAAGGCCGGTGTCCAGCGACCCCGGCGTGTTCTTCTCCCCGGCCGATGGCATCCTGCTCTACCAGGGCGTCGTCAAGCCGGACGAGCCGGTCATGGAGATCAAGGGCGTGCCGTACACGCCCCGCGTGGCGTTACGTGAGCCGGATTTCGACCGGCTCAGCCTCGTCATCGGGATCTTCATGACGTTTTTCGACGTCCACGTCAACAGAATTCCTTATTCTGGAAGGCTGTCCTGGCGGGCGGTCGAGCCGATCGACACGCTCAACCATCCGATGCTGGCGATGGAGCAGGACCTGTTGACGGAGTTGCGCATCGATCCGGACCGGGCCGGATACCTGCATCACAACCAGCGCATGGTGAACCGGATCGACGTGCCCGCGCTGCGCCAGTCCTACTACGTCCTGCAGATCGCCGACCACGACGTCGACGCCATCACCCCGTTCGGCCTGCGCCAGCACCGGCCGGTGTTCCAGGGGCGGCGGTTCTCCCAGATCCGCTACGGCTCCCAGGTGGAGCTGGTCATCCCGCTGTCGGAGCACGTGGAGTTCGTGCCGCTGCAGCGGACCGGGACGCACGTGCAGGCCGGGGTCGACCCCCTGGTCCGCGTGCGCTTCCCCGACCACGAGCAGGAAGGAGGCACAGCGGCATGATCGCCGTTGTCCCACCGCAGCCCTCCCTGGACCCGTGGGAGCCCGCGCTGCTGCCCGCCAACCCCAGCCAGCTGACGCGGCCCGCGTTCCTGATGAACGCGCCGTTCTCCTGGCCGGTGCCGAGGGCGCAGCCCGCGGAGCGGGTGCCCCGGCCGCGGCGGGCGTTCGCGCAGTTCTTCGACCTCTACCACCTGGTCGCGGCCGAGGCGCTGGTGACGGTCCTGCCGACGCCGGGCCTGACCGGCGTGCCCGACCTGGTCTTCACCGCGAACCTCGGTGTGGTGCTCGAACACCTCAATGAGCGCGACACGGTGGTGATCTCCAACCAGGCAGACGAGGTCCGGCGCGCGGAGGCGGCCGTGGGGGCCGACTTCTTCCGCGCGATGGGTTACCGCACGCACGTGCCGGAGGGGCGCTTCGGCGGCGAGGCGGACCTGAAACACCTGCGCGGCAACGTCTACGCCGGTGGTCACGGCCGGTTCTCGGAGCCCGAGACCTACGACTGGATGGAAGGCGCCTTCGAGATGGAGGTGGTCCGGCTCGCGCTCACCGATCCCGGGCTGTCCCGCCTCGACCAGGTGCTCTTCCCGCTGACCAAGGAGAAGACGCTGGTGTGCACCGAGCTCTTCGAGCGGGCGGAGCTCGCCGCGCTGGAGCGGCACACCGAGATCGTTCAAGTGTCCATTGAGGACTGTCGAGCGGGGGCGTGCGGCTCGGTCCGGCTGCACAACGTCTGGCTGAACTCCTCGCACGTGCACGACCTGCGGGCGGGAACCGAGGAGTACCAACGGGAAGTCGCCAAGAACCGGCGCATCGAGGACATCGCGGCCACGCTGGCCTTCGAGGTGAACTACGTGAACCTCTCCGAGTACCGCGACCACGGCGCGCAGCTCTCGGCGCTGCTGCTGCACCTCAACCGGTTCTCGTACGCGTTCCAGCTGCTGTGAGCGTGGTGGGGGCGTCGGCGCCGACGCCCCCACGCGGCTCTAGCTCCCGAGCGCGACCCTGCGCGCCAGCCCGAGCGGCAGCGCACCCGATCCCGCGATCGTGGCGTTGAAGGACCGCACGTCGCCCCGCCCCGCGGCGAGGTAGTCGGCGCGGATCTTCTCGATCTCCAGGCTGCCGGTGAGGTAGGACGGGGCCTGCGTCGGCCACGCGCAGTACCGGTTGACCTCGCCGACCGCGGTGCCCGGCGTGAGCGAGGCCTTCGTGGCCATGTGCCGCTCGGCCTCCTCGATGCTCATGTCACCGCAGTGCAGCGCGGTGTCGACCACGATCCGCGCGGCCCGGAAGATCCGCGCGTCCAGGTGCGCCAGCTCGTGCGCCGGGTCGGCGAAGTACCCGTTCTCGTTGAGCAGCCGCTCCGCGTAGAGGGCCCAGCCCTCGGAGAAGTACGGGGTGCGGAACAGCTTGCGCACGGTGCGCTCGCCGCCCGCCATCCACGACAGGTGCCAGTGGTGCCCGGGGTACGCCTCGTGCACGGCGATGGTCGGCATCTGCGCCCGCGCGTTGGTGGCCAGCCGCTGCCGCACCTGCTCCTCGGTGAAGTCCTCCGGTGTGAAGGGCACGAAGAAGTGGCCCAGCCGCGAGGTGGTCAGCGGCGGCGGGGCGATGTAGAAGGCCACCGACAGGATCGGCCGCTGGAAACCGGGGGAGGGCACCACGCGGCAGTCCTCGCCCTCGGCGAAGGGCACCAGGTCGTTGTCGATCAGGAACCGCCGCGCGCGCTCGGTCTCGGCCGCGTACTCCTCCCGCATCGCCTCCAGCGTCGGCGGGTGATCGTTCTGCAACGCGGTCATCACGGCGTGCCAGTCCTCGGAACCACCGGGCACCTTGGTGGCCAGCTGGCGCATCTCGGCGTCCAGGTCGGCGTAGACGGCCTTGCCGCGCTCGTGCAGCTCGGTCGCGCCGTAGCCCAGCAGCTCCCGCTCCCGCAGCAGCGCCGAGTACTTCCGCTCGCCCAGCCGCCAGTCGCCCCCGGCGCGCTCGGCGAACTCCGCCAGCCAGGTCGCGAACTCGTCGAACGCGTCGGCGGCGGGCCCGGCGGCCTCAACGAGCCTCCCGCGCAGCGACTCGTCGGAGACCTCGCCCGGCAGCGCCGTGGTGAGGAAGGTCCGCGCGCTGCGCGCCTGCCCGAGCGCCCGCTTCACCACCAGCGCGGGGGAGATCGAGGCGTCCAGGTTCGCCTTGGCCGCGGCCAGCGCGCCCGGGACCTCGCGCAGCCGCGCCACGGCGGAGGAGACCAGCTCCGCCTCGGGCCGCAGCCGGTGCAGGAACAGGGTGAACAGCCCGGACAGGATCGGCCCGACGTAGACGGCCGGGTCGCGGCGCCAGTCGGGTTCGTCGGACAGGATCACCTCGCCGCGCAGCGTCGCGAGCACCAGGTCGCGGTCAACGGAGTCGTCCAGGGACAGTCCGGCGGCGTCCACCGCGGCGAAGCGGTCCAGCCACGCCCGGGTCTCGGCGTCGCGGCGGTTCCACGCGGCCGCCGACTGGTCGCCGAGGGTGTCCTCGCGACCGGTGGCGCCCAGCAGCGTGGCGCGGACCGGGTAGGCGTCCAGGTGCCACTCGACGAAGGAGTCAAGGAGGGTTCGGAGTTCGGTCACCCCCGGGAATTTAGCTTCTCTAACGAGTTATGTCTCGGCCGCTCTGCTGAAGAGCACAACGCCAGCCCGGTTTTGTTGTACTTCAAGACACATCTGCTGCGGCGATCACGGCCTTAGGCTCTTCGAGATGAGCGAGCAGACTGTCACCGCCGCCCCTTCCAAGACGGTCGCGGTGGTCAACGCCTTCGTCGCCGAGCACGGTGACCCCACCCGTGCCGTCATCCAGTACATGGGCAACGCGGGGGTCCGGCTGACCCTCGTCGGCTCCGACGGCGCGCTCGGTGACGTGGTCGTCGCCGACGTGGCCACCGCCGAGGCGGTCTGCGCCGCTGTCGACGGGGTCCGGGTCTCGGAGTGGGACCGCGAGACCGTCGCAGCCACCGTGATCGGCCCCGAGCACCGCCGCAAGATGGCCGGTTCCAGAGCCCGCCGGTGAGCCCTCGCGTCCTGCTGGCCTCGTGTGCGGAACTCCCGGAAAGCGACGGCGATGACACGCCGCTCCCCGCGGTGCTCGCCGAGGTCGGCATCAAGGCCGAGTGGATGCCGTGGGATGCCATCCGTGAGCCTGCGAACCTCGTGGTACTCCGTTCCACTTGGGACTACCCACTGCGCCGCGACGAGTTCCTGACGTGGTGCGACAGCATTCCCGCTCTGTCCAACAGTGCAGATTTGGTGCGGTGGAACACCGACAAGGCGTACATGGCGGACCTCGCCGCGACGGGCCTTCCCGTGGTGCCGACGCGCTTGCTGCCGCCCGGTGCGGAGCTGGAGCCATACGACACCGAGATCGCGCTGAAGCCTGCCGTGGGCGCGGGTTCGCAGGGCGCGGGCCGGTTCTTGCCGGAGGAGCGTGAACGCGCGGTGGCACACGTCGCCGCACTGCACGCTCAGGGCCGCACCGTGGTCCTCCAGCCCTATCAGCCCGCGGTGGATCAGGAGGGGGAGACGGCGCTCGTCTTCTTCGGCGGCCGGTACTCGCACGGGTTCGTGAAGGGGCCGATGCTGCCGCGCGGTGAAGTCGAGATGTCCACGTTGTTCGTGGACGAGCGGCTCAAGCCGGTCATCCCGGACGCTGCCCGGCGCGTGCTCGCCGAGGACGCGTTGGACGCCGCGTGCGGCGTCCACGGCATCGAGCGCTCGGAGCTGCTGTACGCGCGAGTGGACGTGCTGACCGGCACGGAGGGTGCCCCGGTGCTGCTCGAACTGGAGCTGGCGGAGCCTTCGCTCGGGTTCCGGCAGGCCGATCCGGGCGCGCTGTTGCGCTTCGCCTCCGCCGTGCGGGCGGAGCTCGCGCGCCGCTGAACCCGCTTCCGATACCATCGTGGCTTCAGTGCAGACTGAAGCTAGGGGGAAGCGGTGTCAGACACGAGCCGAGTCGGCGGGCGGCAGCCGTCGGACTGGATCGAGTCGTTCGCGGCGCGGTTCGAGGCGCAGGAAGGGATGCCGCTGATCGCCGGTCGCATCCTGGCGTTCCTGCTGATCTGCGATCCCGTGGAGCGCACGGCGGCCGAGCTGGGCGCGGCGCTGTCCGCGAGCAGCGGATCGATCAGCACGAACGTCCGCCTGCTGCTGGCGCGCGGCCTGATCAGCAAGACCACGCGCCGCGGTCGCGAGGCGGCGGTCTACCAGGTCCGCGAGGACGCGTGGGCGAACGTGATGCTGCGCCGCCTGGAATCGGTCGCCGAAGTCAGTGAGCTGACCACGGGCGGCCTGCGCATGCTCAGCGGCCAGGGCGACCGCGCCGACCGCATGCGCAAAGTGGACGAGTTCTACTCGTGGCTCTCCGGGGAGCTCTCCCAGCTGCGGGGCCGTTGGGAAGCCCATTCCCGCCGCCGATGAGCACTCCGCAGGATTCGGCCCGCTCCTTCGTCGCGGCCCATCACCCCACGGCTGTCGCGGCGATCCTGGGCGGCGGCGCGACCTCGGGTCTTCGGACGGCCACCTCGGACCTGGACATCGTGGTGTTCCTGACCGACCCACCGCCCCCGTTCCGCGAGACCGCCGAACACGACGGGTGGCCGGTCGAGCTGTTCGCGCACACTCCGGAGACCTTCGAGTCCTATGTGGACCGTGAAGTGGCGCTGCGTCGGTCGCCGCTGTTGCACATGTGCGCCAAGGGAACGCTGCTCTTCGACCACTCCGGTGTCGGCGAGTGGGCGTGTTCGACCGCGCGGGACCGCCTTGCCGCCGGTCCGCCGCCGCTGAGCCCGACCGAGCTGGAGGACATCCGGTACCGCGTCACCGACCTCCTCGACGACCTCGCTGGCGCGACCGACCCCGACGAGCTGTTGTTCATCGCCGACCGCCTGCTCACGAGCACCGCGGAGCTGGTGCTCAGCGTGCGCGGAAAGTGGCTGGGCAACGGCAAATGGCTCCTGCGCAGGCTCCGCGAGGCCGACCCGGCCGTCTGCTCCGCGCTCCTGTCCACCTACCGCACCCTCGTCACCACCAACGCCCCGGAACCCTTCCACCGCACCAACTCCGACGTCCTCGACACCGTCGGAGGCCGCCTCCTCGTCGGCTACCGCCGCCCGCCGGTCTAGCCCGGGTCCTGCAAGCCCCCGCCCGCACTCCGCCCACCAAGTAAACTCTGTCCCATGCCCCGCACCCGCCCGCTCACCCCATCCTCGGCGGACGCCGTCTAGAGAACCCCGTTTCGTACTCATAACGGGAAAAAGAGCGCTCCAAAATCCCGACAAGAGTACGAAACGGGGATTTGGGCTGCGCTGGTGATGTTCTGGGGGAGAGCACGGTGGCGTCGCGGTCGTTCCGGACCGCTTGCGGGACGCGGCCTAGCGGGAGAGGCGGGTCAGCCAGTCGCGGAGGAGCGCGGTCTCGGCCTCGGTGAGCGCGGTCGTGGACGAGTCGGCCAGGAGCGCGTTGAGGTGGGCGGCCACCGGGGCGACGGCGGAGAGCACCGGGGCGGGGCCGGAGAGGATGCGGGCGTGCACGGCGTCGCGGACCCGGTGGGACAGCTCGGGATCGTCGAAGTTCTCCGGGCGCGTGATCAACATCAGGGCCACGCCGACGTTCGCCGACATCACCATCCGCGCCGCGACCACGGGGGGCACCCGCAGGCGACCGGCCGCCGCGCAGCGCTCCAGGGTTCGCTCAAGGAGGCGGAACGCCTCGGCGCCCGCGGTGGGCGAGGACGTGGCCGACGTGGAGTACATCAGGCGGTAGAAGCTCTTGTGCGCCAAGGCGAACTCGATGTGGCCGTCCCACCCGTCGCGGAGGTCGCCGACCGGGTCCTCGGAGGGCACGCGCGCCCGCTTCGCCTCCAGGTACTGCTCGAATCCGTAGTCGACCACCGCGGCGAGCAGGCCGGCCTTGTCGCCGAACTGGCGGTACAGCACCGGTTGCCCGACCCCGGCCGCCTGGCAGATCGCCCGCGTGGACACCTCACCGGACGGCGAGCTCGCCAGCAGTTCAGCCGTGGCCTCCAGGATGCGGGTCCGCGTGCTCATCGCCGTTGCTTCCCCACCAGGCGCTCGAAGGCGGCATCGACCTCGCCGACGAGCTGGGTGGGGTCGAAGCCCGCGAGCCTGCGTCCCGCGTGGAAGCAGCCGAGTGCCAACTGCGCCGCGAGCACCGCCACCTCACGCGGCGTCCCCCGGTCGATCAGGACACCCTCGATGGTCTCGGTGTAGCGCTGGAGCTTGCGGACGCTGCGGTCGTGCAGCTCCGGGGTCCGCTCAAGCAGCTGTTCGTGCACCACGTAGTGCTTCTCGTCCTTGGTGATCGCCGTGCACAGCGCGAGCACGGTTCCGCGGAGCTGGCGCAGCGCGGTGATCACGTCCTGGGCGGAGATCATGCCGAGCGAGCGTTGGTGCTCGGTCATCTCCTCCAGCAAGCCCTGCTCATCGGCGAAGACGACCTCCTGCTTGTCGCCGAAGTAGCGGAAGAACGTCGTCCTGCCCACTTCGGCGCGCTCGGCGATCTCGGTCACCGTCACGTCGGCGAAACCGCGCTCCGCGAACAGCGCGAAGGCGGCTTCCACGATCTTCTCCCGTGCGCGCTGGCGCTTGCGGTCCCGGAGGTCAGCCACGTCACCAGCCTAGACGACCGGAACCTGGTTCGCTGTGGTACTAAGTACCAAAAGGAATCGAGTTCCAAGAAGGAGCTGGGCATGGAACGCACGTTGCTGATCACCGGGGGCAGTCGCGGTCTGGGCGCGCACGCGGTGCGGAGCCTGCGCCGGGACCACCCCGGCCTGCACCTGGTGCTGCTGACCCGCGAGGACTGCGACCTCACCTCGCTCGACGAGGTCCGCCGCGCCGCGAGGAGGGTCAACGAGCAGGTCGGCCGCGGGGACATCCCGCCGCTGCACGGTTTCCTCGGCAATGCGGGCGTGCAGCTGACCAGGGCGGACACCGCGACGGTCGACGGGTTCGAGACCACCTTCGCCGTCAACGTGCTCGCCAACTACGTGCTGCTCACCGAACTGGAGTTCGCCGCGCCCGCCCGGATCGTAATCACGGGCAGCGATACGCACTTCGGCGACCTCCGGCACAACCTGGGCCTGGTACCGGGGCCCAAATGGGACCGTGTCGAACGACTCGCGACGCCGGGGACCCAGGGCAAGGGGCGAAGGGCGTACGCCACGAGCAAGCTGGCCGTGATCTACCTGGTCCACGCGCTCGCACGGCGCCTGCCGCCGGGTGTGGACATCTACACCCACAACCCCGGTCTGGTGCCCGGCACCGGCTTGGCGCGGGACGCGAACGCCTTGGGGCGCTTCGTTTTCCGCTCAGTCCTGCCGCTGCTGCGGGCGACACCGTTCGCGTCCGACCCCAGGACCGCCGGAGAGCTGCTCGCCGCCGCCGTCGCCGGTCCGCGACCGGGCGAGTCCGGGAGCTACCTCGACCGCGGAGCGGTCACAGCGTCGTCGCGGGAGTCTTACGACGAGGCTCGTTCGGAAGCTCTGCTGCTTGATCTCGCTGAACTGGTACGCGTTCCCCGCACATCGTCCACAACCCCGCCATCACGGCCGTGACCGCCGCGGCGCCGAGGACGTGGAAGGACACCAGCGTCTCCGGAACGCCGGTCCAGTACTGCACCATCCCCAGCGAGCCCTGAGCAAGGACCGTCGCCACGAGAACCCAGTACCAGCGGCGCATCAGCCGGGTCCAGCCCGTGGAGTGCAGGGCGAAACCGAGCGCGATCAGCATGCCCAGGAACAGGAACAACGCGTCAGCGTGGAACTGCGCGAGCGGGGCGATCGGCAGGTTCAGCCGCGGCGTCTCCGGGTCGCCCGCGTGCGGACCGGCCCCGGTGACCATGGTGCCCAGCACCAGGACCACGGCCAGCGCCGCGGTGGCGACGATCAGCAGCTTGCGCAGCGAACCCGGCACCAGCGAGCGGTACTCGCCCTCGACGCCCTCGACCACGGAGTGCAGGAACAGCACGGAGGCCCACACCAGCGCCATGGACACGAGCAGGTGGAACGCGACCGTCCACCAGACCAGGCCGAGCAGCACCACGATGCCGCCGACCACGCCCTGCGCGAGCACGCCGACGAGGACGATCACGGCGAGGCGGACTTGCCTGGTGCCCCGCGGCCGGCGCTTCCACGCCAGGTAGAGGCAGGCCAGCGCGACCACGCCGACCAGGCCGGAGAGCAGCCGGTTGCCGAACTCGATCCACTGCTGCACCTGGTCGAACTCGGGGTGCGGCACCGGGACCAGGCTGCCGGGCTGGCAGTTCGGCCACGTCGGGCAGCCGAGACCGGAGCCGGTCACCCGGACCACCGAGCCGGTCACCGCGATGATCGACTGCATCACCACGTTGACGATCGCGGCGACGCGGAGCAGAGGCGTTGCTGAACCCGAACCCGGCACCCCCCGATGGTAGGTCGGCGCGCGCGGGCGGCCCCGCCCGGCCCGGCCGAGTGCAACGTGCAGATATCCGCATTGCATTCCAGGAGTCACCGTCAAACGTTTGCTTTATTGGCAAGCCTGATCGTGATCATCTCGTCGGTGATATTTCCCTATCCTGGCCCTGACCCCCTCTGTTCTGCGAGTACGCGGGAAAGGCGGCTGGTGCGAATGTGGAACATGATTCGTAAAATGTCCTCGTTTCGCGTTGGTCGGCGCGCCGAGAAAGCCTTCCTGCGGCGCTATCCGGCCTATTCCGGTACCGCCGTCCTGGACCGGCTGCGTGGTACCGAGTACCGGCACCTGGACGCCGAGGAGCACTGCTACCTCGACTACACCGGCTCGGGGCTGGTCTCCGACGCGCAGTTACGGGCGCAGCTGACCCGGCTGCGCTCCAGCGTCTACGGCAACCCGCACTCCGACAGCCCGTCCTCCACCCGCTCCACCGAGCTGGTCGAGGCCGTCCGCGGCGACGTGCTGCGGTTCTTCCGCGCCGACCCGGACGAATACGTGGTGATCTTCACCTCGAACGCCACCGGCGCGTGCCGCCTGGTCGGCGAGGCGTTCCCGTTCGGCCCGAACGGGCGGCTGCTGCTGACCCAGGACAACCACAACTCGGTGGTGGGCATCCGCGAGTACGCCCGCAACCGCGGCGCCGCGCTGGGCCTGGTGCACCTCGCCGGGCCGGAGATGCGCATCCCGGACGAGGCCGTGCTCGCCGCGCTCGACAGCGAGCGGAGGGGCCCGCGGCTGTTCGCCTACCCCGCGCAGAGCAACTTCACCGGCGTGCGGCACCCGCTCGAATGGGCCCAGCAGGCGCAGCGCCTCGGCTGGCGGGTGCTGCTGGACGCGGCGGCCTTCGCGCCGACCAACCCGCTGGACCTCTCGGTGCACAAGCCGGACTTCGTCCCGGTCAGCTGGTACAAGGTCTTCGGCTACCCCACCGGCGTCGGCGCGCTGGTCGCCCGCAGGGACGCGGTGGAGGAGCTGATCCGCCCGTGGTTCTCCGGCGGCACCATCTGGGGCGCGAGCACGCTCGGCGACTGGCACCGGCTCGACCCCGCCCCCGGCGCCTTCGAGGACGGCACGCTGAACTTCCTGCAACTGCCCGACGTCTCGGTCGGGCTGCGGTGGATCAGCCAGATCGGCATGGGCACCATCCACACCCGCGTCCGCTGCCTGACCGGGTGGCTGCTCGACGCGCTCGGCGAGCTGCGCCACGGCAACGGCGCGCCGATGGTGCTCGTCTACGGACCCCGCACGACCGAGGGGCGCGGCGGCACGATCGCCTTCAACTTCCTCACCCCGGACGGCGAACTCGTCGACGAGCGACTGGTCAGCCGGGAATCGGCCGCGGCCGGGATCTCCTTGCGCACCGGGTGTTTCTGCAATCCCGGGGCGGGCGAGGCGGCGCTGTCGCTCTCGGTGAACCAGCTCGCCACGCTGACCGAGAGCAGGATGTCCACCGTGGACGACTACCTGGACGCGATGGGCGTGCCCAACGGCGGCGGCGTCCGGGTCTCGCTCGGGCTGGCGAGCACCTTCGCCGACGTCCGCCGCTTCGTCGACTGGTCGGTGAGCACCTATCGGGACCGAGTACCGGATCGTGCCGGGTTGCCGCCGAGGTTGCACTGCTGATCTTGACGGTTTGGGTGCACTATCGGTCGATGACAGCCGACCCGCTGGAGCAGCTGCGCAAGCTGTGCCTCGCCCTCCCCGAGACCACCGAGCGCCTCAGCCACGGCGAGCCGACCTGGTTCGTCCGCGACCGCAAGACCTTCGTCATGTACGCGAACCACCACCACGACGACCGCCTCGGCTTCTGGTGCGCGGCGCCGCCCGGGGTGCAGGAGGAGATGGTCGCCGAGGAGCCCGAACGCTTCTTCCGGCCGCCCTACGTCGGCCACCGCGGCTGGCTCGGCGTCTACCTCGACGTGGAGGTGGAGTGGGTGGAGATCGGCGAGATCGTCGAGGAGGCCTACCGCATGGTCGCCCCGAGAACCCTCGTCGCCCGCCTGGACCCCTAGGCGAGCTTGGTGGTGCGGCTGGCGAGCAGACCCGCTGCGGCGCCCCAGGCGGCGAGCACGGCGACGGGGTGCCAGCCCGGCCAGCCGCCCGCCGCCAGCGCGGACTGGAGCCCCTGGGCCAGCGCGCCGGAGGGCAGCCAGCTCACCACGGCGCTCAGCCCGGCGGGGAGCTGGTCCAGCGGCACGATGATGCCGCCCGCGAGCAGCAGCACGAACCACACCACGTTGGCCAGCGCCAGCACGACCTCCGCGCGCAGCGCGCCGCCGAGCAGCACCCCGAGCGCGCCGAAGGCCAACGTGCCCAGCACCACCAGCACGACGGCGGCGACCAGGCCGGAGGCCGCGGGCTGCCACCCGAGCAGGAGCGCGAGCACGCCGAGCACCACCAGCTGCGCCGCGACGACGATCAACGCCGCCGCCACCCGGCCCACCACGAGCAGCCAGCGCGGCAGCGCGGTCGCCGCGAGGCGCTTGATCACGCCGTAGCGGCGGTCGAAGCCCAGCGAGATCGCCTGCCCGGTGAACGCCGAGGACATCACCGCCAGCGCCAGGATGCGCGGGGCGACCGAGTCGACCCTGGGCTCGGGCAGGGACAGCAGCGGCAGCAGGCTCAGGCCCACCAGCAGCGCCATCGGGATCAACAGGTTGAGCAGCAGCTGTTCCGGGTGCCGCAGCACCAGGCGGGTCTCCGCGCGGGTCTGCGCCAGCAGCATCGAGCCCAGCGGCGCACGGCCGGGGGCGGGGCGGAACGCGCCCTCCGCGAACCTGCCGCTCATGACCGCAGCTCCCGTCCGGTCAGCTCCAGGAACACGTCCTCAAGGCCGCGCCTGCCCACGCGCAGCTCGTCGGCGAGCACTCCCTGCTGCGCGCACCAGGAGGTCACCGTGGACACCACCTGCGGGTCGATCTCGCCCTCCACCAGGTAGTTGCCGGGACTCGGTTCCACCGCCGTGCAGGACTCCGGCAGCGCGCCGGAGAGCAGCTCCAGGCTCAGCCCGGCGCGGGAGCGGAAGGTCAGCGTCCGGCAGCTGGCGTCGCGGCTGGTCAGCTCGTTCGGGCTGCCCTCGGTCAGCACCCGGCCGCTGTCGATGATCATGACCCGGTCGGCCAGCTGCTCCGCCTCGTCCATCAGGTGCGTGGTCAGCAGCACCGTCACCCCGTCGGCGCGCAGCGCCCCGATCAGCTCCCAGACCAGGCGACGCGCCTGCGGGTCCATCCCCGCGGTCGGCTCGTCCAGGAACACCAGCTCCGGGCGGCCGACGAGCGCGCAGGCCAGGGACAACCGCTGCTGCTGGCCACCGGAGAGCCGCTTGAAGATCGTCCGCCGCGCGTCCCACAACCCCAGCTCGTGCAGCAGCCAGTCGACGCCGAGCGGACTGGCGGCGTAGGAGGCGGCCAGCTCCAGCATCTCCTGGGCGCGCAGGCCAGGGTAGGCGCCGCCGCCCTGCGGCATCACACCGATCCGGGGGCGCAGCCGCGCGGAGTCGGCGACCGGGTCCAGGCCGAGCACGCGCACCGTGCCGGAGTCGGGGCGCTGGAAGCCCTCGCAGATCTCCACGGTGGTCGTCTTGCCCGCGCCGTTCGGGCCGAGCAGGGCGAACACGGTGCCGCGGGCCACCCGCAGGTCGAGCCCGTCGACGGCGGTGGTCGAGCCGAAGCGCTTGACCAGCCCGCTGACGTCCAGCGCGGCGGAGTCGGCTCTGGGATCCACGAAAGCAGAGCCTAAGCGGGTGAGCTGGCGCACTCGCTACTGGGACCGGGTTGCCCGCACCCGCCCCGGCATCCGCTTGCGCACGGCCAGCAGCAGCGGCCCGGCGATCGCGAGCCCGGCGAGGATCGCCCACGGCACCACGAACTCCCGGCCGCCGTAGTTCGCGCCCGGCGGGGTGTCCACCACGGACATCGCGATACTCAGTACCACCGCGACCACCCGGAACCGCAGCGAGTTCGTGGACGCGGCCAGCGGGACCACCGCCCACACCAGGTACCACGGGTGCACGATGGGACCGAGTACCACCATCGTGCCCAGCGCGATGCCCAGGCCGGTGATCGGGTGCAGGTACTTCTCGCCCCGGCGGAAGCACGTCCACAGCAGCCACACCAGCACCGCCACGGCGCCGATCGCGCCCGCGACGCGCCACGCCTCGGTCACCGCCACGGTGTGGTCGCCGAAGCCCAGCAGCACGCCGAGCGAGCCGCCGAGGCCGCCGAGCCAGGTCATCGGCGACTTCCAGGACTGGATCTTCTCCAGCGCGACGAGCGAGTCCTCCCAGCCCAGCGCGAGGCCGCTGCCGAGGACGATGACCGCCAGCACGCCCGCGAACACCGCGATCAGCAACCCGGCCGCGCGGAAGAGGTCCTTGAAGGTGCCGCCCCAGCGCAGCGCCAGCGCGACGCCGAGGAAGCCCAGCGCGGGCGCGGCGCTGACCTTCACCGCGGCGGCGCAGGTCATCAACGTGGCGCCGATCAGGATCCAGCGCAGCCCCGGGCGCAGCGCGATCTCCAGCCCGGCGAGCATCAGGCCGACCATCAGCGCCTCGTTGTGCACGCCGCTGACCAGGTGGAACAGCACCAGCGGGTTGGCGGGGCCGAGCCAGAGCGCGGTCACCGGCCGGACCCCGCAGCGGCGGGCGAGGCGGGGGACCGCCCAGAGCATCATCGCGATGCCCGCCAGCGCGATCACCCGGTGCAGCAGCACGCTGGTGACCACGTGGTCCCCGGCGATCCAGCTGATCAGCTTGCCCAGGGTGAGGAAGAACGGGCCGTAGGGCGCAGGCGTGTCCCGCCAGACGTTGGGCACGCCCCTGGTCAGCGGGTCGTCCACGCCGAGCGCCTGGGCGGGGCCGACCTCGTACGGGTCGAGGCCGAGGAAGGCGATCTTGCTCTGGGCCAGGTAGCTGTAGACGTCGCGGGAGAACATCGGCGGGGCGACGGCCAGCGGGATCATCCACATGACCAGCGTGCGGTCCATCTGCGAGCGGGAGATCACCCTCGGCCGCCCGGACGCGGTGAGCCTGCCCAGCCACAGCCAGGAGACGATCACCAGGAACATGCCGGTGTAGACGATCGCCATCGAGACCGTCGGCACCCTCGGCAGCAGGCCGATCAGCGGCACCCTGGGCACCGGGTTGAACACCGGCGCCGCGCCCGCGCCCGCCGCCCCGACCGCCATGAGCAGCGCGCCGAGGGTCCCGAGCCGCCGGACCCAGTCGAGCTGACGAAGCTCGGCGGTGTCCAGAGGTCCAGCGTCCAGCCCGCCGGTGTCAACCGCCGGTGGTGTTCTCTCGCCCGCCCTCACGCCGCTGAACACTATCGATCCCGGACCGGGTGAGCAGGCTCCGGGGTATGCCGGTCTTCAAGTACAGCCAACCCCGGCCGCCGCGACCGCGAACGACGGCACACCCCCGCCGCCGCCGGAGGAGCCGCGGGGGTTCGCTGTGGTTTGCGACCGTTTTGGGTGGGGTTGGGGGGACTTGAAGACGCCCCCACCTGGGCTGGGAGCGGGGCCGGGGGTGAGTCGGGTCACGCTGGGAGGGGGGCGCTTTGCCCCGCCGGAGGAAATAAGCAAGACTTGTGTTGTGAAAAACGTCGGGCCCACTCCGCAGCCTGCGCAGCCCGCGCAGCGGGAGCACGCTGACGGCCGCACCCGCCAGGGCGTGGCCCGGCTGCTCCTGGAGCGGGGCCCGCTGACCGCCGCGGTGATCGCCGACGAGCTGGGCCTGAGCCCGGCCGCCGTGCGGCGCCACCTCGACGCGCTGCTCGCCGACGGCGAGGTCCGCACCCGCGACGCCTCGACCAAGGTGCAGCGGGGACGGGGCCGCCCGGCGAAGCTCTTCCTGCTCACCGAGGCCGGCCGCGGCCGGTTCGGGCACGCCTACGACGACCTCGCGGTCGCCGCGCTGCGCTTCCTCGCCGACGCGGGCGGGGAGCAGGCCGTGCGCGCCTTCGCCGAGCAGCGGATGGCCACCCTGGTGGAGCGGCACCGCGCGTCGGTGCTGGCCAACCCGGACCCCAACGCCAGGGCGAGGGCGCTCGCGCTGGCGCTGACGCACGAGGGCTACGCTGCCTCGACCCGCCAGGTCGGCGCCGGCGAGCAGCTGTGCCAGCACCACTGCCCGGTCGCCCACGTGGCCGCGGAGTTCCCGCAACTCTGCGAGGCCGAGACGGCGGCGTTCGCCGACCTGCTCGGCACCCACGTGCAGCGACTGGCCACGATCGCCAGGGGCGACGCGGCGTGCACCACCCACCTTCCCGCCCCGTCGCGGGACCAGCACCACAAGACCCAGCACCAGAAGACACAGGGTCCGGAAGCCGCACCGGACGCGGATGAGACCTGCCCCGATTCCTTCAGGGAGCCCGTATGACTGCCGCTGCCGAACAGCGCACACCCACCACGGTGACCGAGCCGCTCACTCAGGAAGAGACGATCGCCAGCCTCGGTCGTTACGAGTACGGCTGGGCGGACGCCAACGACGCTGGAGCGAGCGCGCGCCGCGGTCTGAGCGAGGAGGTCGTCCGCGACATCTCCGCGAAGAAGGACGAGCCGGAGTGGATGCTGGAGTCGCGGCTGAAGGGCCTGCGGCTGTTCGACCGCAAGCCGATGCCGAGCTGGGGCAGCGACCTGAGCGGGATCGACTTCGACTCGATCAAGTACTTCGTGCGCTCCACCGAGCGGCAGGCCCAGAGCTGGGAGGACCTGCCCGAGGACATCAAGAACACCTACGACCGGCTGGGCATCCCCGAGGCGGAGAAGCAGCGCCTGGTCGCCGGTGTCGCCGCGCAGTACGAGTCCGAGGTGGTCTACCACCAGATCAACAAGGAGTTGGAGGCCCAGGGCGTCATCTTCCTGGACACCGACACCGCGCTGAAGGAGCACCCGGAGCTCTTCCGCGAGTACTACGGCTCGGTGATCCCGCACGGTGACAACAAGTTCTCCGCGCTCAACGGCGCCGTGTGGTCCGGCGGCTCGTTCATCTACGTGCCCAAGGGCGTGCACGTGGAGATCCCGCTGCAGGCCTACTTCCGGATCAACACCGAGAACATGGGCCAGTTCGAGCGGACGCTGATCATCGTCGACGAGGACGCCTACGTCCACTACGTCGAGGGCTGCACCGCCCCGATCTACTCCTCGGACTCGCTGCACTCCGCGGTCGTGGAGATCGTCGTGAAGAAGGGCGGCCGCTGCCGCTACACCACGATCCAGAACTGGTCGAACAACGTCTACAACCTGGTCACCAAGCGCGCCAAGGCCGAAGAGGGCGCGACCATGGAGTGGGTCGACGGCAACATCGGCTCCAAGGTGACCATGAAGTACCCGGCCGTGATGCTGATGGGCCCGCACGCCAAGGGCGAGGTGCTCTCCATCGCCTTCGCGGGCGAGGGCCAGCACCAGGACGCGGGCGCCAAGATGACCCACCTCGCGCCGCACACCTCCTCGACGATCATCTCGAAGTCGGTGGCGCGCGGCGGCGGCCGCACCTCCTACCGCGGCCTGGTCCGGGTGAACAAGGGCGCCCACCACTCGAAGTCGACGGTGAAGTGCGACGCGCTGCTGGTGGACACCATCAGCCGCTCCGACACCTACCCGTACGTGGACATCCGCGAGGACGACGTGGCCATGGGCCACGAGGCCACCGTGTCCAAGGTCAGCGAGGACCAGCTGTTCTACCTGATGTCCCGCGGCCTGACCGAGGACGAGGCCATGGCGATGATCGTGCGCGGCTTCGTCGAGCCGATCGCCCGCGAACTGCCGATGGAATACGCGCTCGAGCTGAACCGGCTCATCGAGCTTCAGATGGAAGGGGCCGTCGGCTGACATGGCCGTTTCGACCGACACCAACAGCACCGCCCCGGCCAGCCGGATCGCCCCCGGCATGACCCGGTCGGAGTGGTTCACCTCCTTCGACGTCGACGCCTTCGAGGTGCCCGGCGGCCGCGAGGAGAACTGGCGCTTCACCCCGCTCAAGCGGATCGCGGGACTGCACCTGGGCGAGGCGGCGAACAAGGGCCGCACCACCGTCGAGGTCGTCGCCGGTGACGGCGTCACGGTGGAGACCGTCGAGCGCGGCGACGCCCGCCTCGGTGTCGCGGGCACCCCGGGCGACCGGGTCGCCGCGCAGGCGTGGAACTCCTTCACCGGGGCCACCCTGGTCACCGTGGGCAAGGAGGTCGTCGCGACCGAGCCGGTGCTGGTCACCGTGACCGGCGCGGGCAAGGACGTCACCGCCTACGGCCACATCCAGCTGCGCGCGGAGCAGTTCGCCGAGGCCGTCGTGGTCCTGGACTACCGGGGCAGCGGCGTGCTCGCGGACAACGTCGAGGTCGTCCTCGGCGACGGCGCGAAGCTGACCGTGGTCACCGTCATCGACTGGGCCGACGACGCGGTCCACGTGACCTCGCACCACGGCAAGGTCGGCCGCGACGCGACGCTGCGGCACACCGTGGTCACCCTCGGCGGGAACCTGGTGCGGATCAGCCCGACCGTGGCCTACGACGGTCCCGGCGGCGACGCGGAGCTGCTCGGCGTGTACTTCGCCGACGCGGGCCAGCACCTGGAGCACCGCCTGTTCGTCGACCACGGCGTGCCGAACTGCCGCAGCAACGTGGTCTACAAGGGCGCGCTGCAGGGCGAGGACGCGCACACCGTGTGGATCGGCGACGTGCTGATCCGGGCGGCGGCCGAGGCCACGAACACCTTCGAGCTCAACCGCAACCTGCTGCTGACCGACGGCGCGCGCGCCGACTCGGTGCCGAACCTGGAGATCGAGACCGGCGAGATCGAGGGCGCGGGCCACGCCAGCGCCACCGGCCGCTTCGACGACGAGCAGCTGTTCTACCTCCAGGCCAGGGGCATCCCGGTGGAGCAGGCGCGCAGGCTGGTCGTGCGCGGCTTCTTCCACGAGATCATCGCCAAGATCGCCGTGCCCGAGGTCCGCGAGCGGCTCGAGGCCGCCATCGAGGCCGAGCTGGAAGCCGTGGGCGTCTGATGCGCGCCGACGTGATCTTCTCCGCGGAGGCGCAGCCGTGACTGTGAGGGTCTGCCCGCTGGCCGAGCTGACCGACGGCAAGCCCGTCGGCTTCGAGGTCGCGGGCACCCCCGTGGTCCTGGTCCGCCGGGGCGAGCGGGTGCACGCGCTGCGCGACGAGTGCTCGCACGCCGAGGTCGCGCTGAGCGAGGGCGAGGTGGGCCGCGACGGCATCGAGTGCTGGCTGCACGGTGCCTGCTTCGACCTGGAGACCGGCGAAGCGCTCAGCCCGCCCGCGTTCGACCCGGTGGACGTCTACGCGACCTCCGTGCACGACGGCGATGTCCACGTGGACGTCACCACACCGACCAACCGCTGACTTTCTTTTGCCACATCAGGAGAACGAAACAATGGCCACGCTGGAGATCAAGGACCTGCACGTCACGGTCGCGACCGAGGACGGCGCCAAGGAGATCCTCAAGGGCGTCGACCTGACCATCAGGGCGGGCGAGACCCACGCGATCATGGGCCCCAACGGCTCGGGCAAGTCCACCCTGGCCTACGCGATCGCCGGACACCCCAAGTACGACGTCACCGGCGGTTCCGTGCTGCTGGACGGCGAGGACGTGCTGGAGATGAGCGTGGACGAGCGCGCCCGCGCGGGCCTGTTCCTCGCCATGCAGTACCCGGTCGAGGTGCCGGGCGTGTCGATGTCGAACTTCCTGCGCACCGCGGCAACGGCCGTGCGTGAGGAGGCCCCGGCCCTGCGGCACTGGGTCAAGGAGGTCAAGCAGGCCATGGCCGAGCTGGACATCGACCCGTCCTTCGCCGAGCGCAGCGTCAACGAGGGCTTCTCCGGCGGTGAGAAGAAGCGCCACGAGATCCTCCAGCTGGCGCTGCTCCAGCCGAAGTTCGCCGTGCTCGACGAGACCGACTCCGGCCTGGACGTCGACGCGCTGCGGGTGGTCTCCGAGGGCGTGAACCGCTACCGGGCCAACGGCGAGACCGGGGTCCTGCTGATCACGCACTACACCCGCATCCTCAAGCACATCACCCCGGACTTCGTGCACGTCTTCGCGGGCGGGCGGATCGTGGAGTCCGGCGGCGCCGAGCTGGCCGAGGTGCTGGAGCGCGACGGTTACGTGCGCTACACCGCTTCCGCCTGACTGTTCTTCCCACCACCACGAGCGTTCGTTGATTCGTTGAGAGGAGGGCCGACATGACTGTCGCAGCTGGCCCGCTCCCGCTTGACGTGGCGGCGATCCGCGGGGATTTCGCGATCCTCGGCCGGACCGTGCGCGACGGAAAGCCCTTGGTCTACTTGGACTCCGGAGCGACCTCGCAACGCCCGCGCCAGGTGCTCGACGCGGAGCGGACGTTCCTGGAGACCTCCAACGCGGCGGTGCACCGCGGTGCGCACCAGCTGTCGGAGGAGGCCACCGACGCCTACGAGGGCGCGCGTGCGCGCATCGCGTCCTTCGTCGGCGTCGACCAGGAGGAGGTGGTGTTCACCAAGAACGCCACCGAGGGCATCAACCTGGTCGCCTACGCGATGAGCAACTCCTCGACGTCGGGTCCTTCAGCCGCGCGTTTCCGGCTGGGGCCCGGCGACGAGGTCGTGATCACCGAGGTCGAGCACCACGCGAACCTCGTTCCGTGGCAACAGGTCTGCGAGCGGACCGGCGCCACGCTGCGCTGGTTCGGGGTGACCTCGGACGGTCGCGTTGATCTGTCCGAACTGGACTCGTTGGTGAACGAGCGCACCAAGGTCGTCGCGTTCACCCACCAGTCCAACGTGTCCGGTGCGATCACCCCGGTGGCGCGGATCGTCAAGCGCGCCAAGGAGGTCGGCGCGCTGACGGTGCTGGACGCGTGCCAGTCGGTCCCGCACATGCCGGTGGACTTCCGGGCGCTGGACGTGGACTTCGCGGTGTTCTCCGGGCACAAGATGCTGGGCCCGTCCGGGATCGGCGTGCTGTACGGGCGTTTCGAGCTGCTCTCGGCCATGCCCCCGTTCATCACCGGCGGCTCGATGATCGAGCTGGTCCGGATGGAGGGCTCCACCTTCGCGCCGCCGCCGCAGCGCTTCGAGGCGGGCGTTCCGATGACCTCGCAGGCGATCGGCCTTGCCGCCGCGGTGGACTACCTGTCCGTGGTCGGCTTGGAGCGGGTGCACGCGCACGAGATGGCGCTGACCGCGGCGGCGCTGCGCGGACTGTCCGAAGTGGACGGTGTGCACATCGTCGGCCCGACCGATCTCACCGAGCGCGGTGGCGCGGTGTCCTTCGTGATCGACGGCGTGCACGCGCACGACGCGGGCCAGGTGCTGGACAGCCTCGGCGTGGAGATCAGGGTCGGCCACCACTGCGCGTGGCCGCTGCACCGCAAGCTCGGCGTCGCGGCGTCGGTGCGCGCCTCGTTCTACCTGTACAACACCCTCGAAGAGGTGGACGTGCTGGTCGAGGCCGTGCGCGAGGCGAAGCGCTTCTTCGGCGTGGCGTGAGGGGAATGCGCTGATGCAACTGGAACAGATGTACCAGGAGATCATCCTGGACCACTACAAGAACCCGCACCGCCGCGGCCTG
The DNA here is from genome assembly GCF_024213555.1 of Allokutzneria sp. A3M-2-11 16. Classification (GTDB taxonomy): domain Bacteria; phylum Actinomycetota; class Actinomycetes; order Mycobacteriales; family Pseudonocardiaceae; genus Allokutzneria. Next base: position 70,130 of record NZ_JANAVO010000008.1, read on the forward strand.
CGCGACCCGTACGACGCCGAGGTGCACCACGTGAACCCGACGTGCGGCGACGAGGTCACGCTGCGGGTCAAGCTGGAGGGCTCCGGCGCCGAGGCGAAGGTCGTCGACGTCTCCTACGACGCGCAGGGCTGTTCGATCAGCCAGGCGGCGACCTCGGTGCTGACCGACCTCGTGGTGGACGGCACCGTCGGCGAGTCCTTCGCCAAGCACGAGGAGTTCCTGCGGCTGATGCAGGGGCGTGGCAAGGTCGAGCCGGACGAGGACGTCCTGGAGGACGGGATCGCCTTCGCCGGTGTCGCGAAGTACCCGGCGCGCGTGAAGTGCGCGCTGCTGGGCTGGATGGCTTTCAAGGACGCCGTGGCACGCGTTGAAGGGACTGAGTCATGACCGAGGACGTGATCCGGGGAGCTGCCGGGATGCCGGACCCCGCGCCCAAGGCGGACCAGCCGGAGCTGGCTGACCTGGAGGAGGCCATGCGCGACGTGGTCGACCCCGAGCTGGGCATCAACGTGGTGGACCTGGGCCTGGTCTACGACATCCGCGTGGAGTCGGAGGAGTCCGGCGATATCGCGATCGTGGACATGACGCTGACGTCGGCGGCCTGCCCGCTGACCGACGTGATCGAGGACCAGACCCGCGCCGCGCTGTCGGGCGGTCCGGGCGGCGGCCTGGTCAACGACGTCCGCATCAACTGGGTGTGGATGCCGCCGTGGGGCCCCGACAAGATCACCGACGACGGCCGCGAACAACTCCGCGCCCTGGGCTTCACCGTCTAGCCCCAGCGTGCCGGAGATCCCCGTTTCGTACTCATAGCGGGCTTTGGGAGCGCTCTTTTTCCCGCTAGGAGTACGAAACGGGGATGTGGTGTGCCTTGGCTCAGCCGAGGGTGGCGGCCACGGCGAGGTCCTGCCAGGCCATGCCGACGGACTTGAAGAGCTTCGGGGTGCTCGGGTCCAGGCGGCGTTCTCCGCGCGCCAGGGCGGTGAGCGGGATCAGGTCGTCGGGGCGGAGCGCGCCTTCGGTGATCGGGAGGACCACGTCGCCCGCTTCGCGCAGGGCCGTCGCGACGTCCTCGACAACGACCTCGCACCGGGTGACGGTGGCGGTGTCCACCTCGCGGGCGTCCGCCTCGTGGGAGCCGATCGCGAGCACCGTCGCGTGCGGGGCGAGCTTGCCGCCGTCGAACAGCGGGGTGCGAGCCGTCGTGCAGCAGGCCACCAGGTCCGCGTCCGCCACCGCGTCGGCGGTTCCCGAGGTGGCGCGCAGACCGGCCGCGGCGCACCGGGCGACGAGCTCGGCGACCCGATTTTCGTTGCGCCCCACCACTGTCACGTCGCTGATCGGGCGGACCACGCGCAGCGCCTCAATGTGCCCCCACGCCTGCGGGCCGGTGCCGAAGACCACCAGGCGGGACGCCTCGTTCACCGCGATCAGGTCGGCGGCGGCCGCGCTGACCGCGGGAGTGCGGATCGCGGTCAGCGCCGCGCCGTCGAGCAGCAGTTGCGGGGTCAGCGTCAGCGCGTCCAGCAACAGGTACACGCCCTGGACGCGGGGCAGGCCGCGCTCGGGGTTGTCCGGGGTGACCGTGACCAGCTTGACCCCGGCGTGGGCCGGAGTGAGCGAGGGCATCAACAGGATCTGACCGTGGTCGGCGGGCAGCACCGTGCGCGCCGGATCGGCCGCGGGGTCGAGGCCGGAACGCAGTGCCAAGTGGATCGCCTCGATCGCCGTGCCCATCGGGAGGCGCACGCGGAGGGATTCCTCGTCCAGCACCGACAAGCGGCTCATCGCGTTCCTTCCCCGAGCCCGACGACCACGCCGATCCTGCCACGCAGAACGACCGCGTGGCAGGAACCGGCAGGCGGCACCGAGCTCACGCGGACACGGGGACGGCCTCCGCCGTTGTTCTCCCGCGCTTGGCCAGCAGGGAGTCGACCGCGTACCTCCCGGGACCGAGTACCGCGATGAGCAGGAAGAACCAGCTGTAGAGCGCCGAGGAGACGCCGCCGTTCTGGATCGGGAAGAGGTCCTGCGGCTGGTGCACCACGAAGTAGGCGTATGCCATGGAGCCGGAGCAGATGATCGCCGCGGGCCTGGTGAACAGGCCGACCAGCACGAGCAGGCCGCCCGCGAACTGGATGACCGCGGCGAACCAGCTCGGCCAGACCCCGAAGGCGACCGTGCCGCCCTTGCCACCCGCCCCGCCGAGCACGCCGAACAGCGACGCCGCGCCGTGGCAGGCGAACAGCAGGCCGACGACCGCCCTGGACAGGGACAGGACCACGGTATTGATCGACTTTGACACTGGAGGATCTCCCTCGTTCTCGCCGTCACCGTTTGCGCGCCCCGTGGTGATGAGGAAACTAACGGCATTCGTGCAGCTACGAACCCTCCATACGGTTCAAGCCGACCGGAGGTTCACATCCGTGATTTACGGATAAACGCTCGGCATTCGGGCTAATGTGCTCCTCCGCCCGTTGACGGGCGCCCCTCGGCCTTGTCAAATGGTGGTCCGCCGCCTCTGTGGGAGCGCTCTCTCGCGCTCGTGACGAATGGAGTCGAGCGTGTCATCACGTCGTGCGCTACTCGTTCTCGCCGCCGTTCTCGCCGCCCTTCCGCTCGCTCCCGCCCCGGCTCAGGCGGCCGTGGTGTGGTCGGACGAGTTCAACGGCCCGGCCGGGGGCGCCCCGGACCAGGGCAAGTGGTCCTACGAACCGGGCAACGGCAACAACGGCTGGGGAAACCACGAACTCCAGGCGTACACGACCCGCCGGGAAAACGTTTCCACAAATGGTGCTGGCCAGCTCGTCATCACCGCGCGCAGGGAGAACTCCGGCGTGCAGTGCTGGAATGGACAACCCTGCCAGTACACCTCCGGCAAGCTCATCACCAAGAACACCCGCGCCTTCACCTACGGAAAGATCGAGGCGCGGATGAAGCTGCCCACCGGCAAGGGCATCTGGCCCGCGTTCTGGATGCTCGGCACGGACATCGGCCAGGTCGGCTGGCCGCAGTGCGGCGAGATCGACATCATGGAGAACATCGGCAGCGTGCCGAACACCGTGCACGGCACCCTGCACGGCCCCGGTTACTCCGGCGCGGGCGGCATCGGCGCGACCGTGCAGAACGGCCGCCCGTTCCACGAGGACTTCCACACCTTCGCCGTGGACTGGTCGCCGAACCGGATCGTCTGGTCCATGGACGGCCGCGTCTACCAGACCAGGACCCCGGCCGATCTCGGTGGCCGCCAGTGGGTCTTCAACCACCCCTTCTACATGATCCTCAACCTCGCCGTCGGCGGTGACTGGCCGGGCAGCCCGGACGGCTCAACGCGCTTCCCGCAGCAGCTGCTCGTCGACTGGGTCCGCGTGCACCAGGGATAGCGGTCCACCAGAACTAGAGACAGCGCTGGAAAGCCTCGCGGAGTGCGGCTTCGCGCGGGTCGTTCCACAGGCGCCTGCCGAGGCGGTTGGGGACGTAGCCGAAGCCGCTCCGCGTCGCGGGGTCGGCCATGCCGAAGGAGCCGCCCGCGCCCGGTGTGCCGTAGGCGCGGGAGTCGGTGCCGAAGCGCCACGCCGCGAACGGTTTCCAGAAGCCCAGGGAGAACCGGGCCTCGGCGAGGTGCATGACGCGATCGCGGGACCCGGTACCAAGCGGAACCGGGTCCGCCTCGATGGCCCGCAGCGTGGCGCGGTCGACGCCGAGCCGACTGCCGCCGGTGGCGAACTCGCCGTACAGCGCGGCGAGCGAGCGGGCGGTGCCGACGCCGTTGCCCGCGGGCAGGTCCAGTTCTCGCCACGGCGGGCGGCTCAGGGCGGTGATGTCGCGCAACCTGGGGTTGCTGAAGGACTTCGCGGTGAGCGTCCACGGCAGCATGAACTCCAGCAGCATCCGCGTGGGCACCCCGCCGGGAGTCGTGAAGTCCCGCAGCGCGGGCTTGGCGGGCACCAGCTCCGCGATCCGCTCCTCCGGGATGGTCGGCGGGGTGCCGATGTAGAACTCGATACCAAGTGGTACCAGCACCTCGTCGGCCAGGTAGCGGCCGATCAGCCTGCCCTTCGGGTCCACGCGGCGCAGCAGCTGGCTCACGTAGAGCCCGCCGACCAGCGGGTGGTAGCCCTGCGCGGTACCGGGTGCCCACGCGGGCGCCTGCCGGGCCAGGACCTCGCCGAGCCGGTCGGGGTCGGCGAGCAGCTCCGGCGTCAGCGGAGTGTCCACTGTGGGCAGCCCGGCCTGGAAGCCCAGCAGCTGCCGGACGGTCACGTTCTCCTTGCCCGCCTGGCCGAACTCCGGCCAGTACTTCGTGACCAGCGCGTCGTAGTCGAACAGTCCCCGCGAGTGCGCTACGGCGACCGCCATCGACGCGACGCCCTTGGTCGAGGAGTACACCGTGGCCAGCGTGTCCCGTTGCCACGGCTGGGTTCCCGCGCGGTCGCGGTAGCCGCCCCACAGGTCGACGACGAGTTCACCGTCGACCTGGATCGCGCACGCCGCCCCGAGTTCGCCGCGCTCGGCGAAGTTGCGCGCGAACTCCTCGCGCACCGGTTCGAAGCCCGCGGCGACTGTTCCCTCGATCATGCTGTTCCCTCGATCATGCTGTTCGCTCCAACCCGTGCGCGGCCTCGACCTTGGCGGTGAGCCAGCGCATGTACGGCTCCAGCCTGGCTTGGCCCGACAGCAGCACTTCGGTTCCACCCTCGGTGGCAACGTTCGTGCGACCGCGTTCGTCGATCACGATGCGCTCGCGGTGGTAGTCGGTGAAGGGCAGGCCCAGCGCGTCGGCGAGCGCGAGCGCGTCGTGCTGCATGGTCGCGTGGTGGAAGCGCTCGTACCACTGGTCCAGGTGCGCGGCGACGAGGCGGGCCCACGGCGGACCGGCCGGTTCGCTCAGCAGTAGGTGCAGCGGTGATCCCTTCCCGATCTCCACCTCGGGGGTGAAAGTGATCTCGGAGAGCTGCAGCCGCGGGGTCCGCGACCTGGCCAGCAGCGTGGTCGCCGCTTCGATGTCGGTGCGGAAGTTGTGGTCGGCGCGCTCGGGGTCGCGGTAGCGCAGCGCACCGCCCACCTGGGTCACGACCAGTCGCTCCGCCAGTTCGGGGCGTTCCGTCAACAGCACGGCCAGGTTGGATGCCGTTCCGATGCCCACCCAGCGCACAGAATCCTTTGTGGACGAACAAACCTCCGTGACGGCCGCGAGCACGTTCGTCGGCTGGCGAGGCACTTCGGGCGGCGTCAGCCCGTGGATGCAGTTGAGGCGGGTGTTGCCCAGATCGGCCCCGGCGACCACCGGAACCTCCGGGCGGCCGAGGAGATCGAGCAGGTGCCGCACAAAGCGCGCGCGTTCCCCGCTCAGTTCGTCGCTCGTGACGACAAGGGCCAGTGCCGGTTCGGCGGCGGCGACGATGAGCGCGAAGGCGTCGTCAGGGTCACCGCCCGCGTCCGTGTCGATGATCATGGGAGTTGACGGTGGGGACGGGTTCGGCGACTCCTTCACGAGCCTGAAGTTACCGCGTCCAACCGGTGCACGCGGTCCACGATCTGGTTGAGTCTCGCCTCGTCGTGGCTGACGACGACCAGTGCGCAGCCGGAGTCCGTCACCGCGCGCAGCGTTTCCGCGACGCTCGCCGCGACGGTCGGATCGAGCGACGCGGTCGGCTCGTCGGCGATGATCAGCGCGGGGGAGCCAGCGAGGGCCCTGGCGATCGCGACGCGTTGCCGTTGCCCACCGGAGAGCTGCGCCGGTTTGCGGTCGAGTTCCACGCCGGTCAGCCCGACGCGGTCCATCAGCTCGCGTGCGTCCGCGCCCTTCATAGGTTCTGTGATCGTGCGCCACACCGGCCAGCGCGGGTTGAGGCTCGCGGTCGCGTCCTGGAAGACCGGCATCACCCTGCCGCTACGGCTGATCGCACCGCGCATCGGCTCGACCAGTCCGGCGATCGCGTGCAGCAGCGTGGTTTTCCCCGAGCCGGACGGGCCGCAGATGCCGACCGCTTCGCCCGCGCGGATCTCCCAGTCCAACCCCGTGATCAGTTCCGTTCCCCGGTACCCGAGGGTGACGTTGTCCAGCCGCACCACCACTTCGCCCGTTGGGCGTGGCCGCCTGGGCGCCTCGGTGGGCAAGGCGTCGACCAGTGCTCGGGTGTGCGGATGCCGGGCCCGCGCCTTGAGGACCTCGACTCCGCCGCGCTCCACGGTGATGTCCTCGACGAGTTCTCCCTTGTGCAGCACCAGGACTCGATCGGCGTGACGGCAGACCAACGCGAGGTCGTGGCTGGCGATGAGCAGCGACCTGGTTTGTGCGACGAGCGTGGCGAGCGCGGTTTCGGCGATCTCCGCGTCCAGTGCCGAGGTCGGCTCGTCCGCGAGCACGATCGTCGGGGCGTGCGCGGTCGCGGCGACGATGTCAGCGCGTTGCAGCATCCCGCCGGACCACGCCTGCGGTCGACGCTTGAGCCACTTGTCCGCTACCCCAAGGATTTTCAGCCTTGTTTCCACTGCGGGGGGACGTTCGCCGTGGACGCGCCAGGCTTCCCGCACGTGGTGGCCGACTGTCCACAGTGGATCAGCGGAGCCGAAGGGGTCTTGCGCGACATAGCCGATCTCGCGCCCTCGCAACGCGCGCAGCTCTTTCTCCGGCAGGCCGATCAGGTTCCGGCCGGCCAGTTCGACCGCGCCTTCGACCTCGGCGGAGCGGGGGAGAGCGCCCAGAACGGCTCGGATGAGCGTGCTCTTGCCCGAGCCGGACTCGCCCACCAGGGCAACGGTCTCGCCATCCGCGACGGAGAACGAGACGCCACGCGGTCCATAGGAGACAGTCAGGTCGCGCACGATCAGAGTCATCGCTTCCCCTTGTCCTGCACCGCGTCTCCGAGCAGCGACGCCGCCGCCACGCTGATCAGCAGCACCACCGCGGGCGCGATCACGAGCCATGGCGCGCGGTCCACGTATCCGCGCGCTTCAGCCACCATCTGGCCCCACTCGGCGGTGGGCGGGGACACGCCGAGGCCGAGGAAGGACAGGCCCGCGAGGCTCAGCACGATCTCGCCGATGTGCAGTGTCGCCACGGAGAGAACCCCGGTCGCGGTGGCGGGCATGACGTGCCGGGCCGCGCTGCGCCACCTGCCGACCCCGGCCATCCGCGACGCGAGCACGAACGGCCGTTCCGTTTGCCGGGCGGCGAAAGCGCGGGCGAAGCGGGCGAGGTGCGCCCAGCCCGCGACGGACATCGCCAGCACCAGGTTCGCGTGGCCGGGTCCGAGAACGCCGACGATCGCCAGCGCGAGCACGAGCTGCGGAACGGCCAGCGTCACGTCGATGACCCGCGAGATCACCGCGTCGACCGCGCCACCGGCCACCGCCGCGAGCAGCCCGACCACGAGCCCCACGGCGAACGTGATCGCCGCGACCAGCAGTGCTGTGCCGAGCGAAACCCATGTCCCCGCGGCGATCCTGGCGAGGACGTCGCGCCCCGCCTGGTCGGTGCCGAACAGGTGGGCCCAGCTCGGCGCCGCGAGCTTGGCGCCGTAGTCCGTCGCGTTCGGCTCGGGCGTCAGCAGCGGCACCACGAACGCGAGCAGGCCGAGCAGCGCGGTTAGTCCGATCCCGAGCGCGCGGTTCACCGCTTCGCCTTTCCGGTGATCGCGATCGTCACACCGTCCACAATGGTGCTAACGACCACATAGCCAAGCACGCCAAGCAAAACTGTCGCCTGCACCACGGGAACGTCCCGCGCGCCGATCGCCTCGATGAGGTAACGGCCGATGCCGGGCCAGGTGAACACCGTCTCCACCACAGCGGCTCCCGCCAGCAGCGAACCGACCGTGAGCCCGATCGCCGCCAGCAACGCGGGCAGTGCGCTGGGCACCGCGTGCACGAGCAGCCTGCGCAGGGCAGTGGCCCCACGTGCTTGGGAGACTTGGATGAACGACGCGTCGGAGACTTCGACCAGCGAGGTCCGCAACACGCGCGCCCATCCTGCTCCGGCCCCGAGCGCCAGTGGGATCGCGGGCAGCACCGCACCGCCCCACGAGCCGTCAGCGAGGACTCGGCCCATGCCGCCGCGTAGCACGATCAGTTCCAGAACCACTGTGCCCACAACAAAACTCGGGGTAGCTGCGCCGAGGAACATCACCGCCCGCGCTCCTAGGTCGGGAGCCCGGCCGCGCCACCGTGCGGCGATCAAAGCGAGCGGGATCGCCAGCACGAGCGCGAAGAGCAACGCGACGGCAGCGAGCCGCAGCGTTGCCGGGAGTCGGTCGGCCAGCTCATTGGTGACAGGTCTTCCGGTGCGCCACGACGTGCCGAAGCCGCCCGTCATCGCATCCAGCAGCCACTGGAGAAACCGTTGCGGTGCAGGCATGTCGACGCCGAGTTCGTGGCGCGTCGCGGCGATCTGATCATCGCTCGGATTGGCGAACCCGAGCGCCCCGAGCACGCGCCGCGCCGGATCACCGGGCGCCACGAGTTGCAGCGACCACACCACGACCGCGCCGACGAACAACGTGAGCACCGCCTGGCCTGCCCGTCGCAGGAGAGCTAGGAGCACCTAGCCTGCCTGAGTGGTCGCGGTGACGTGGTGCAGGACCGAGGAGGGGCGGTAGTTGGTGAACGCGCCGCCTACTACGGCTGCGGAGCTGCGTTGGGCTACGACTGTGAGGTATGCGCGATCTGCGATGACGCGTTGGATTTGGTGCAGGACTGGGGTTCTGGCGGTCGCGTCGGGGGTGTTGCGCAGGGTGGAGACCAGGGTGTCCAGTTCCGGATCTGCGATGTGGCCGAAGTTCTTCGAGCCCTGTGACGTCAAGAAGTCACGCAGCGGGCCGATCGGATCGTAGGTGTAGCCAAGGGTTCCGTCGAAGGAGAGCCCGACGTCCCACGCGTCGCCCTTGAGGGCCTCGTAGTTGTCCTGCACCTCGGTGACCTGAACACCGATGCCCACCGCGGAGAGCTGCGCCTGCATCGCGACGGCGACTGCCTTCGTGTCGGGCTGCTGCGGATAGGTGAGCACGGTGAGCCGCAGGAGCTTCCCGTCCTTGACCCGGGCCCCGGCGGAGCTGTGCATCCATCCCGCGTCGTCCAGCAGTCGCCTGGCTTCGGCGATGTTGGTGCGCTGCGTCTCCAGGGCGTAGGGGACGACGTCGGGGTAGATCCCCTTCGGAGTGCGGTAAAGCCCGTCGAGCACCTGCTTGGCGATCTGGTCGTAGTCGATCGCGAGCGCGAAGGCCCGGCGCACCGCCACGTCGTTCATCGGTGCTCGACGAAGGTTCGGGATGGCCCGAAGTTGTTGCAGTGGTTGGGAAGCGGTCGCCATGCGTGGACCGGTCGTCGCGTCCTTCACCGATCCCAGGGTGTCCGTCGGCGGGTACAGCGCGATGTCGGCCTCGCCCGTGCGCACGGCGAGCAGGCGTGCTTGGCCGTCCGGGACGAAGCGCACGCGCACTTCGGCGAGCTTCGCCTGGCCGTCCCAGTACTTCGGGTTCCTGGCGAGCAACAGTTCGTTGTCGTCCAATTTGGACACTGTGAATGGTCCTGTGTAGACACCCTGTGCTTGCGGGTCGAATACCGTCACGGACTGTTCGTCGGCGAGCAGGTTCGGCAGGTTCACCACCGGGGCGCTCGTGGTGAGCAGCACCGTGCTCGCGTCCGGCGTCTCGATCTTGGCTCCGGGGAGGTTCGCCTTGACGAGCGTGTTCTCCGCGAGATGCCGCTCCAGCACGGTCTTGAGCACGGCGGCGTCGAGCGCGCGGCCGTTGGAGAACGTCACGCCGGGCCGCAGTACCAATCGCCACTGCATGGCGTTCACCGGCTCAAGGCGTTGCAGCAGCCAGGGCTCGACACCGCCGTTCTCCGTGCCGCGCATGAGGAGTTCGCCGTAGCCCCACTCCGGGGACCACAGGCCCTGCTTGATCGGATCGAGGCTCTTGACCTTGTACGGCGTGACGATCCGCAGCGTGTCCGGCGGCGCGGTCGGCGCGCTCGCGCAGCCGGTGAGCAACGCGGCACTCAGTACCAGTGCGAACAGAGTCCTCACGCGCGCCGCCCCAGTCCGACGAGAGCATCCGCCTTGACCTCGGTGATACCGCGTTCCGCGAGGAACTCCAGGTACCGGGCGCGGGCGCGCTCACGCTCGTCGTCGCTCAGACCGAGGATCAGCGCGTGCAGACCTGTGCCGAGGACGAACGACCACGCCTCCTCGGCGGGCAGCGGCACCCGCAACGGGATCTCGGTGACCTCGACGTCCGTGAGCCCGAACGACTCAAGCCACGACCGCAGCTTCGATTCGGTATCCAATCCCTTCGCGGACTCGGTCACCGGCGAGGTGGTCGGCAGGTTCGGGCGCAGCTCGCGGACCGCGTCGAAGATCGCTCCGCCGACCGCGGCGACCGAGTCCCGCGCCCACACGGTGGCGGCGAACCGGCCGCCGGGCCGCAGCAGTTCGAGTAGGCGCGCGACCGCGCCGTTCATGTCTGGTTGCAGGAAAAAGACGCCGAACACCGATTGCACGACGTCGTAGGGCTCGTCAGCGGAGTACTGCGTGATGTCGGCCTCGACGAACTCGACGTTGGCCAGACCCTGTTCCGCCGCAACGGTTCTCGCGTGGTCGAGGAGCGAGGTCGAGAGATCGACTCCCACCACCGCGCCAGTCGGGCCGACCTTGGCCGCGGCGGGCAGCGCCGACGAGCCCGCGCCACAGCACACGTCGAGCACGCGTTCCCCGGGCAGCGGGGCGGAGACTTCGGTGGTGGCGGCGCCGAGCGGCCCCCACAGCGGCGGGGTCCAGTGGACGAAGTGCCGCCGCGTCGCGTCGAAGACCGGGCCGAACCCGGCTGGCTGCGTGCTCACCACCGGCAAGTTAATGGAAACGGTTGTCAGTCACAATCCATTCGGCGGTAACGACGGCGAGACGATGCCCACCCGCGACGTTGAGGGTGGGCACCGGGCGCTCACGCCACGGTCTGCGCGGAGAGCAGATCCACCACGTCGACCAGGCTGCCGCGCTCGGCGAAGGCGACCCGCTGCCGGTGCGCACCGGACCGGCGGGCCCGCAGCCGCGCCACCAGGTCGATCACCAGATCCAGGTCACCGCTGTCGGCCAGCTCACCGCGTACCTGCTGCACCAATCGCTCCACCAGCGAGAACGCCCGCACGGTGCGGCCGCTGAAGACGTCGACGCCGCGCCCCTCCAGGCCGTCGTGCGCCGCCCGCCACAACGCGGCGCGCAGCTCCGACTGCGGCACCGTCCTGCGCCTGCCACCGCCGAGCAGTGCCTGCGTGCCCAGCGCCCTGGTCAGCGCGGCGATGAGCACCGCGTCGTCCACGGTCGCCGCGACATCGCAGACGCGCAGTTCGATCGTGGGATGGCGGCACGAGCGCCGGACGTCCCAATAGATCATGCCGCGGTCCAGCGCGGCCCCGGAGCGCAGCAGCGTGCGCACCGCGGCGTCGTAGTCGTCCACGGAGTCGAAGTGCGGCGGCGGCCCGGCGGTCGGCCAGCGCCCGAAGATCAGGTAACGCCAGCTGGCGTGCCGGGTGTCCCTGCCGTGCCAGAACGGCGAGTTCGCGCTCATCGCCAGCAGCGTCGGCAGCCACGGCCGCAGGTGGTTCATCACCCGCAGCGCGCTCTCCGGGTCGGCGACGCCGAGGTGCACGTGGCAGCCGCAGATGCTCTGCCCGTCGATGAGGGCGCCGTAGCGCTCCGCGATCCGGCGGTAGCGCGGAGCGTCGGTGATGGGCGGGGTCGCCGGGTGCCCGAGCACGGCCGTGCCCGTCGCGTTGATGCGCATGCCGTCGCGCCTGGCCATCCCGTCGATGGTGCGGCGCAGCGCGGTCAGCTCGTCGTGCAGCGCGCTCATCGTCGAGCACACCGACGAGGTCGTCTCGACCTGGAACAACGTCATCTCCTGCTGCACCGTCGAGCCCAGGTGGGCCGCTCCGGCGAGCACCGCGGCGGCCCCGGGGACCACGCTCCGGCTCAGCTCGTCCACCAGCAGGAACTCCTCCTCCACACCCACGGTCACCAGGCCGCCCGCGACCGTCGTCGCGGTCCGTGCCTTGGCCTGGCCATCGGGAGCGTGGGGAACTTCGACCTGGGTCACATTGCCCTCCCCAAGGTTGCCCGCCCGCCCTCGGGTGCGAGTGCGGTGCGTGACCAATCCGATGCTAGGAGTGACAAATGATGTTGGCGAGGCGCGTTGGACGGAACCCGGCCGGTGAATGTTTAGATCTGCCAGCACTTTCCTCAAAGCGCACTTGCGGAGCCCATCAGTGTTTTCCCCATTCGGCGGTTGCCCTGATGTGGTACCCAATCGGAGTGCTCGCAGACCTGTTCTCCCGTGCCGCTCGCGGTGAGTACCCGGCGCCGGACGGCTCGTTCCGCGTGGTACCGCCGGGACCGGACGCGCTGTCCGCGGTGATCGCGTTCAGCGCGCACCACGTGATCGTCACCGACGCCGATCCGGACTGGGTCGCTTCGGTACTCCCGGCCGATCTCTCGGCTCCGCTGAACCCGCCGTTCCTCACCGAGCTGTGCGCGAAGACCGGGCGGGTGGTCAACAACATCGACCAGGTCCTGGTCGCGGACTCCCTCGACGGCACCCCGGACCTCGACCTGGCGCCCGCGATCGACTCCTCGCACGAACGCGCGGTCCGCGCCTACGGCCTGCGGACCGATGTCCGGGTCTGGACGTGCCCCGGCGGCATGGTGCTGATCGGGCGCGGGCTCGGCGGCCGGTGGGAGGTCGCGGCCGAGGTCGACGAGAGCGCCAGGGTGAGGGGCCTCGGCCGGGCGCTGTTCACCGCGGCGCGGATGCTCGTCCCGCCGGGTGAGCCGGTGTGGGCGCAGGTCGCGCCGGGCAACGCGGCCTCGGCGCGGGCCGTGTTGGCCTCCGGCTACCGCCCGGTGGGGGCGGAGGCGCTGCTCCTGCGCGGTTGAGCGACGGTGCCGCGCAGGACGTCGACCCGGTCGGAGCCGGGGCGGCCGAGCACCCAGCTCGATCCGGTCAGCGCTTTCGCCTGCCGCTTCAACGGGGCGAGCAGCCGGGACACCTCGCGGTAGCCCGGCACGGTCCCGCCCGCGCACACCAGCGTCGCCAGCGACACCGTCACCGCGCGCCCCTCCACCTGGTAGTGCCCGTCCAGCATGGCCCGCGCGAAGCCGACCAGGTCGTCGACGTCGACCACCGCGAGGAAGTCGTCCCCGCCGACGTGGCCGACGTAGGCCGATCGCAGCGCCGCGGCCGAATCGGCCAAACGCCTGCCCACCAAGCGGATCAGGTCATCGCCCGCCGCGAACCCCGCGGCGTCGTTGACGAACTTGAACCCGTCGACGTCCAGCCAGCACATCGCGAAGATCTGCCCGGCGACGATCCGGCGGTCCACCTCGCGCGCCACGGCGTCGCTGCCGGGCAGCCGGGTCAGCGGGCTCAGCGCGGCGGCCTCCTCGACCTTCATCTCCGCAAGCCCCCGGAACAGGTCCGACAGCCGCACGATTCCCATGCAGCGCAAGGAGTTGTCCACCACGACGATATCGTCGTAGCGCCGCTCGGAACCGCTCATGCTGAGGTGCAGCGCGTCCATCGCGGTGCTGTTGGTCGCCACCAGCACCGGGTGGTCGGCCAGTCGCGACGCGTGCCGTTTGGCGTGCAGCGCGTGCCCGTACGGCCCGGTCACCGCGAGCAGGAAGCGGTTCCGATCGATGCTCCACTGTGGACTGCGGTTCTCGTCGACCAGGACCACGCTGGTCACCTCGGGCCGGTTCACCAGCACCGAGCGCACCTCGTCCGCGGTCGCCTCGACGGAGAGCATCGTCGCCGGGTGCAGGAACTCGGTCACCACCGGTCCGGCCGCGATCGGCAGCTCGGCGACGTCGGAGACCTCGGCGGCGAGCGAGACCCGGGTCGTCGGGCGCCTCGCGGCAGGTGCGACGAGATCGCCTTGGACGAGCTGAATCCTGTTGCCCCGTAACGCTTTGAGCTGAGCCGCCGTGTGCACGCCGGTGGCGGCGAGGGTGGTTCGGGTGCGGCGGCAGAAGAGCGCCATCGCTTCCACGAACGCGAGCCCGCGCTGCTGGTCCGGCAGTCCCGCGATGGTGCGCGGGTCGAGCTTGACGATGTCCACTTCGGCGGCCAGCAGCAGTGACAGCGACACGTCACCGCCGTCCCACGCGACCCTGTACCCGGCCGCCCGTAATCGCCGCAGTTCGTCGAGCAGTTCCCCGTAGTCGGTTTCGCGCAGCTGTCCGCCGACCTCGATCACCAGCTCGTGCGGGCGCCGTCCCAGCTCGCACAGAACGTGGTGCAACCGCTCGACCCCGGCCGGGTAGGTCGCCACGGTCCGGGCGAGCAGGTTGAGGTGCAAGGGAAGCAGCGTCTCGTGCTCGGCGCTGGCGCGCGCGGCGAACACCGCGAGTTCGATGTCGAGTTCGGGTGACCGCTCGGCGGGCTGGTCGTCGGGGGTCGGGTGGACCAGCACCTCGATGGCGACGACGCCACCGGTGTTGAGGTTGACCAAGGGCTGGAAGGCACACCGCGGGTTCTCCAGCGACGCAGGCACGGGGCCGATGATGCCGGGTCTCGCCGAAACCCACGAGGGCATTCATCGCTTGTTCACGCAGACGTCATTCCGATGGCCAGGGCGGCGACCCTCGCGCGCAACGGGGCCGGTGCGGCGCTGATCACCGCGGTCATCGCGCGCAGGGTGCCTGGAAGGTCGCAACGCCCTGCCAGGTAACGGTTCTGCAAGTGGGAAGAAGTGCGGAAGAACGCCTCGAAGAACTGCGGAACCTCGGCCGCCGACAACCCCAGCAACACTCGCAACCCCACCCGCCGCAACCCGTGCACCGCGAGCGCACGCGCAGGCCACACCGTCCGCCAACCAACGCGCGACGCTTCCCCTTTGTCGAGTCCCAGCGCGAGCGCCTGCGCCAAGCGAGGAGCGAGCGTCAGCGAGCCCGCGACGCTGTAACCCGTCGCCGGGTGCACGAAGGGCGCCGCAGCGCCGAAGGGCACGACGCGCTGCGGCCGGGGGAGCGGATCGTCCATCGGGAAGCGAACCCGCTCCCACCGCTCGTCCCCGCACAAGGTTATGTCGTTGCGCCGCAACCGATTCATCAGCCGGTCGTGCAGTTCCCGGTGACTCATCGCGGGGCGGTCGGCGAGCGAGGTCTCTTCGAGCAGTACTTCGTCGGCGTTGAGCGGCACCGCGTACAGGAAGCTCGGCGCGCCTTCGTGCTTTTCGCGCCAGTCCATGAACAGTGCTTCGTCCTTCTGGACGAACCCCTGTTCCCGCAAGGGAATCACGACTCCCACCGCTGACTGCTCGGCGGGCGGGCGACGCCGCGTTGTGCCGAGGAGCGCCTGCTGGCTCCCGGTCGCGTCGACAACGATTCGGGCTCTGATCCGGTTTCCGTTGTCCAGCAACACTGTTGTCGCTTCTCGGTCGTGATGCGCCTTCAGCGCGCGCGCCTGCTGAACCGCGATCCTGTCGTCGTCCATGTCCGCGCGGAGGGCTTCGTTGTCGATCACCGCGTACTGCCGGTCGACGATGTGTTCGGTGAGCGCCCCCGCGCGTGTGCGTTCGCTGCGGAAGGCCAGCGGCACGCCTTGCGGCAGCTCGTCAGCCCAGGACGCGTACGTCGCCCGCCACGGCTTCCCCGCCGCAGGGTCAACGATGGCCGTGCGGAGCCCGAGGCGCGCGGTTGCGTTGGCGAGGGCGCTTCCGGCAGGGCCTGCTCCCGCCACTAGCACGTCCAACATTTGCTTCTCCTCGCCCGAGCGCGCTCAGAAGGGTGCGGGTTCGGCGATCGGCTCCATTTCCGTCTTGTAGGTCTTGCCTCTGGGTGTGGTCCAGGTGTGCGTGCCGTCGGGAAGATTGTCGCATCGCCAGTTGGATTCGTGCTTCATGCGGTGGTGGTGGCGGCACTTCGGCCGGAGGTTGTCGATGGTGGTGTTGGTCCCGTTGAAGGGGCAGCAGTGGTCGATGTCGCAGCGGTGGGAGGGTTGGTTGCAGCCGATGGCGGTGCAGGTGGGGTAGCGAGCCTGGAGCAGTTCCCGCATCTGCGCGGTGGGCTTGTAGGTGGTTTTGCCGATCTGTTCGGCGATGCCGGTCATCGGGTCGGTTTTGATCCATTTCCAGATGCCGTTGGCGGCGGTGGTGCGTGCGAGTTCGGCGGGGATGGGTCCGTATCCGGCGAGTTCGGCGGGGTCGTTGGTCAAGCCCAAGGCTGTGGTGAGGGGCATGGTGATGTGGACACGCACCTCGCCTTGCGGTGCGGCGGTCTCGTTGCCTAGAAACAGGTCGGTGGCGACGTCGGCGCGTTTCTGGTCGAGGGTGCGGTCGTCTTTAGGCAACGCCCGCGCGATGCGGTCGATACGGTCGAAGGCCAACGCTGCGTCAACGGCGGACATGACCAGACGCAGTGAGCACATGCCGTCATCCAGGACGAATTTCTCCACCAACCGCTGCTTGCGCTTCTCCTGGTGGCGGCGGAGGGCGGCTTCGGCGTCGAGTTTGTGGATGTAGCGTTTGGCATACCGTTGGGTGGCGGGGTGGTTGTTGACGGCGGCGTGGGTGATCAGGGCGGGTTCGGCGGTGGTGGCGTCGACTGCGGTGAGGACGCTGAGTTGGTCGACGATCATCAACGCCTTGCCCTCATCAATCCGACCATCCGCCAACGCTTCCAGCACACCCGGGCGCGCGACGAGGTCAAGGGCCCGCCCCAGCAACCGGTTGCCCTTCACCTGCGTGACATGCAACAGCGGCATCAAGATATCGGCCGCGTACTGCTGATCATGCGGACTGAGTTGGTGGAAGAAGGCGGCCACGAGTTCGTCGAATTTCGCGATCGCGGCCCCGATTCCGATGTAGGAGGCGAGGATGTGGTCTTCGATATCAGCAGGGGGCATGCTTCTATTTTAGCTGGTCAGAATAGGTGATCATGGCTCTAAGGAGTGAACTTCCCAAGCACCCCAACGGTTTCAGAAACCAACACCGAAAAAAAGCAAGCCCCAGCAACAGAAAGCCGCCAACGAAACCGGTCGGCTTTACCTGGGGAGCGCGTGCCATACGCTCCCCCGCGAGGGCCGGGGTTCCATCCCGTGCCCCCGAGAGGCCCAAGGGCACGCGCAAGGGGCCCCAGGTCAAGCCGACCCCCGCTGGTACCGGTGCGAGCTGGAAGCCCAGCCTCGCAAGCCGGAAGCCAAGCCAAAAGCCCCAAGAACCTCACCCTGCAAAGACAACCCCTTCAAAGCCTTGTCCACCGCGTTCCGCGACCCGAACACCGCGAACCCGACCAAGTTCAGCTCCGCAGTCTCCACCGCCCGCACCTGCGCCCGGTTGTCCGAGTCGTTGCTCGTCGCGAACAGCTCCTCCGTGTACACCGCCACCGCGAGATCGCGTTCCAAGGCCCGCCGATGTGCTTCCTTGATCCCATCCGAGTCCGCCGCGTACACGAGCACGGGCAGGCCGAACATGGGCAGGTACTTCACGCCGGAGGCGTCCTCGTAGGGCTCGCCGACGGTTTCCGGGCAGCCGACGGCCACGCCGCTGCTGAGGAACGCGGTCACGTTCAGCTTCTGCCAGACGGCCAGGTCCTCGCGCACCACGACGGCGATCTTGGTCTTCGTTCCCATGCCGTCCATCCTGTGCATGCCGTCTTGAACGCTGGCGCGCACAATGTAGGGGTGCCCAAGGAGTGGAGCTGTTACTGGCGCGCGGCGGACCGGCCGATCGAGGTCATGCGTGCCCGCTTCGACCGGCACGTCTACCACCGGCACAGCCACGACGGGTACTCCTTCGGGATCACCGAACGCGGGGCGCAGGGTTTCACCTGCCGGGGTGGCGGTCACGTCAGCGCCGAGGGCATGGTGATGGCGTTCAACCCCGACGACCCGCACGACGGGCGCTCGGCGACGGAGCCGGGGTTCACCTACCGGATCGTCCACATTGGACCGGAGCTCGTCGCCGATGTGCTCGCGGACGCGACCGGGCACCGCGACGCGCCGTTGTTCTCCGCGCCGGTGCTGGAAGATCCCGTGCTGGGCGCGGCGCTGCGCAGGCTGAGCGCGGCGCTGGTGGAGAACAGGGGCCGCTTGGAACAGGATGAGGCGGTGACCGCCGCCGTGCTCGCGATGGCCAGGCGGGGCAACACGAGCCCGCCCGTGGTGCGACCGGAGTCGGCGCCGGTGGACCGGGCGCGGGAGTTGCTGCACGCCGAGTTCCACCGCAACATCGGAGCCGCCGAGCTGGCCGCCGTCGCGGGGTGCAGCAGGCACGCCTTGCACCGTGGTTTCCTTGCCACGTATGGGATGGCGGCCAGTGACTACCAGCGTCAGGTGCGGTTGCGGGCGGCCAGGCGGCTGCTGGAGCGGGGCCGCCCGCCCGCCGAGGTCGCGGCCGAGGTGGGGTTCGCCGACCAACCCCACCTCACCCGCTGGTTCTCCCGCTACTACGGCATCACCCCCGCCGCCTACCGGTCCAGCACCGTGATCACCGGCCGCTGACCGAACAGGCTGACCTGCCGCCGCTCGCCGCCCAGGTCGATGTGCTCCGGCAGCAACAGGACCATGCGCGGCGCGGAGAACCGAAGCGTTCCCCGTGTCGCGACCTGCCGGTCCCACGGCGGGTTGCTGACGATCACGTCGGGCCTGCGCAGCGGCGAGCGCCCGGCGTCCGCGATCGCCCAGTGCACGCGCCCCGCCGGGTCGTTGCTCCTGGCCACCGCGACCGCGCGGGGGTCGATGTCCGCACCGACCGCGATCACTCCCGGGACGGAAGCCGCTTCGATCGGGATGGTGCCCGCCCCACAGCACGGGTCGAAGAGCACGTCGCCCGGCCTGAGCCCGGCGAGCCGGATCATCGCGGCGGCCAGCGGCGGGTGCAGCGAGCCGGGGACGCTCGTCGTGCGGTACTCCCGCCGGTGCAGCGGCCGCTCGGCGATCCGGACCGCGATCGTGGCTTCGTCGCCCGTCACGGTCACCCGCCACGACAGGCAGTTCGCCGGTGGCGCCCCGGTTCTGCGTGCCCAATAGGGCAGCCGCAACCGCCGCGCGAGACGGGCTCCCACCGCGTCCTCGATGTCGAAGCGCGAGTAGTTCCGCTTGCCGAGCGCCGACGCCGAGACATCGACGCCGGTGTGAGTTTCCTTTCCGCCGCACAGGATTCTGTCGCGCAGCGTCTGGTCGAGGTCGATCAGGTCGACCGCCGCCGTGAACGCGGTGAGGTCGGCACGCGTCCTGCCGATCCCCTTCGCGACGGTGGCGACGACGAACACGTCATCCGCGGTGCGGAGGGCGAGCGGGTTGAGGTAGTCGCGGAACCACACCTCGCGGTGCCCGACTCGCTCAACGGTGCCGCCGATCTCCTCGGCGAGCACGTCCTCGATCCCCCGCAGTGTCCGCGCCACAAGGCGCACAGGTTCTTCTCCCACGCTGAGGCTCGGGGCGGCCCAAACGTGGCCGTCCCGCATCGCCGGTGGCGGGAGATCCGCGCGCTACCGGCGGCAGCTCAGCGTCGGTGCATGAAGAAGAACACGCGCGCACCGTAGCCGTGGGTGCGCCGGAGTGCGACCGGTTTTTCGGGCGCCCAGAAGGACTTTCGCCTTTCGGTCGAGAGCGCAATGCTGTCGCCCGCGCCGAGCGGTCTGCTATCCCTGATCGGGTGAAGATCATCAGTGTGCTGACGATCATGGGCTCCCTCCTGCTCTGTCCGTCGGCCAGTGCGGCGGAGAAGAAGCTGGACTGCGTGAAGGTGTGGGACGACAACGCCGCCATCGGTGGGCGGGCCCACGCCAGGAACGAGTGCGCGGGGCCAGCCGAGTTCAAGTTCGTGATCAACAACGACACCGACTGCCCGTACCGGAAGGCGGGCAAGGACGTGAAGCTGTCCTGTCCCTACGGTTCCCCCTTCGCCGGACTGGAGAAGGTGCTGATCAAGTACAAGGGCAAGGAGTACGTCAACCGATGAGGACCGCTCGGATCACCGTCGCCGTCGCCGCCACGCTCGGCCTGCTGCTCGCCGGGTCCCCGGCCTCCGCCGCATCGCGGCTGAACTGCGTCAAGACCAAGGACTCCAGCGAGTTCCTCGGCCGCAGGGCGCACGCCGAGAACACCTGCGCGGGCACCGTCAGCGTCAAGTTCGTGATCAACAACGACTTCGACTCGGACTGGCGCGACGTGGCCAAGGACAAGAAGACCTCGTGGGGGTACCAGCCCCTCAAGGCCAACCTCGACCGAGTGCTGATCAAGTACAAGGGCAAGGAGTACGTCAACGAGCACTGAACCGGGCCCGCCGGGATAACGTGGCGGCATGCACGATCCAAGCCAGGACCCGAGGGAACTGCGCCGCTCCGAGGCGGAGGGTGAGAAGCCGCCCGCCGTGGACCTCGCGGCCAGCCCGTTCCGCGCCGACCGCGACCGCGTGGCCAGTTCGCCGTTCTTCAGCAGGCTCGGCGGCGTCACCCAGGTGATCAGCCCGTCCGGTTCCGGGTTGCTCGTGCACAACCGGCTCACCCACAGCATCAAGGTCGCCCAGGTCGCGCGCGCGGTCGCGGAGCGCCTCGTCGCCGATCCCGCGCACGCCGAGCTCATCGCGCAGCTCGGCGGCTGCGATCCGGACGTCGTCGAGGCCGCCGCCCTCGCGCACGACCTGGGCCACCCGCCTTTCGGGCACCTCGGCGAGCAGGTGCTCGACCGCGTCGCACGGCACCGGTTCGGCCTGCCGGACGGTTTCGAGGGCAACGCGCAGTCCTTCCGCATCGTCACCACGACCGACGTGCGCGGCCCGTCCGCGGTCGGGCTGGACCTGACGGTCGCGGTGCGCGCGGCCATGCTCAAGTACCCGTGGACCCGCCTCTCGCACCCGCGCGAGCACCCCCGCCGGATGCCCGTCCCGCCGCGCGGCGCCGCGGAACCCGCCGACGCCAAGGGCGCCGGGTCGGCGAAGTTCTCCGTCTACGTCACCGAGCTGGACGACATGATCCAGTCGCGGATGCCGTTCGCCGGGCGGATCGACTCCTGGCAGCAGACGGTCGAGGCGTCGGTGATGGACAACGCCGACGACATCGCCTACGCCATCCACGACGTCGAGGACTTCCACCGCGTCGGGGTGCTCCAGCACGCCACGGTGTCCGCGGAACTGAGTACCTGGTTGAACCAAGCACCGGAACTCGCCGCGCTGACCCCGGCGGAGCTGACCGCGGAGATCCGCAAACCCGGGCGGTCGCTGGAGAAACTGCGGCGCAGGCTGCACCTGAAGGACGCGTGGATCGTCGATGACGAAGCCTTCACGCTCGCGGTGGCGCGGGTGCGGCACGAGCTGGTGGACGGGTTGCTCGCGGTGCCCTTCGACGGCTCCGCCGAGGCCGAGCAGAGCGTCGCGGAGTTCTCCGCGCGGTGGACCGGGCGGCTGGTGGACGGGCTGACCGTGCTGGCCGATCCGTCCGCGCGCTCCGGGCACGTCGCGCTCGCGCCACAGCAATGGCACGAGGTCCAGGTGCTCAAGTTCGTGCACCACCGCTTCGTCCTGGAACGGCCGGATCTCGCGCTGCACCAACGGGGTCAGGCCCGGTTGCTGACCACGCTGGTCGAGGCGCTGGACCAGTGGCTGACCGATCGGCACGAGGCGGCGCGGCTGCCGAGGCGGCTGCACGACCTGGTCGAGCTGGCCGACGCGGAGTACACCGCGCTGTCCGAGCACGTCCCGGACGCGCTCGTCGGGGCGACCGGTGAACAGCCCAGCGGGCGCGACGCCATCCGGGCGCTGGCCCGGGGACGCGCCATCGTGGACTTCGTGTGCTCGCTCACCGACACCCAGGCGGTGGCCATGCTCGACGCGCTCTCCGGGCGCACGGGGCAACTGTGGACGGACGCGTTCGTCCTCTAGCGCGCACCGCCGCGGTGGTCGGGGTGTCTTCAAGTACGACGAACCCCGCCGATGATCACTGTTAACCACCCCCAACCCCGGCCGGGGTTGGGGGTGGTTAAAGACGGCTGAGGAGGGGGTCGGGGGTACTTGAAGACCGCCGAACCCGGCCAACACTCGTGACCGCCATTCGGTGTCATTCCCTGCGGTCATTTCCCCGGGAGTGGCGCCAAATGGCGTAAATCGCGCTTGTCAATGCTTGACAGTTCACTGTTGCGGTTTGTGGCATGTCACCCGAAAGGCCGCTGACCTGCGGTTGTCCGGTGCTTAGTTTTAGCCCTCGGCCGGATCACCGGCCCGCTTGGATTCGCGTGAGTCGGGGCACGCACGACACGGGGGAGGGCCCGTGGCACGAGCTTTACGACCGTCACGTTCCATCGGAATGGTGACGGCCGGTGCGGCCGCGCTGTTGTTGGCGATCGGCGTGGTGAGTCCCGCACAGGCGCAGGGAAAGGCCGATCCCGGGCGGCTCAACGACACCAGTGCCGCCCAGATCGCCGAGTTGCAGCGGATCAAGGGTTCGCTGTCCAAGGCAGAGTCCAAAGTGGACAGCCGGCTGGTGGTGGAGAACCGCATCCGGCGCGGCGCGCTGACCGCGAATCTGCCGCATCTGAACACCGGCGTCGCCGTGACCGACGCGGAGACGGTGCTCGTCGACATCCGCGCCGACAAGGTCACCGACCTGCTCACCGGCGCGATCCGCAAGGCGGGCGGCGCGGTCCGGCACACCTCGCCGAAGACCGGGACCGTGCGCGCGGAGCTGCCGTTGGGGGCGGTCAACGGCATCGCGGCCCGCGAGGACGTGCTGCTGATCGACGCGGCCAGCGAGGCGATGACCTCGCGCGCCACCTCGCCGGGCGAGCTGAAGACCAGCACCACCAAGGGCGAGTCCAAGGAGGCCAGGGCGAACCGGCTGGCCGAGCAGGCCAAGGCCGCGGTGCGCCAGCGCTCCGCCGCGCTCACCTCGCAGGGCGACCGCGCGCACGCCTCGGACACCGCGCGTTCGCAGTTCAAGATCAGCGGTCTCGGCGTGAAGCTCTGCGCGCTCTCCGACGGCGTGGACTCCCTCGTCGCGCTCCAGGCCGCGGGTGAGCTGCCCGAGGTCGACGTGCTCGCCGGTCAGGAGGGCAGCGGCGACGAGGGCTCGGCGATGCTGGAGATCCTGCACGACGTCGCCCCCGGCGCCGAGCTGGGCTTCGCCACCGCGTTCAACGGTGACGCCAGCTTCGCCGACAACATCCGCGCGCTGCGCTTCGAGAAGAAGTGCGACGTGATCGTGGACGACGTCCTGTACTTCAACGAGTCGCCGTTCCAGGACGGCATCATCGCGCAGGCCGTCAACGACGTCACCAAGGACGGCGCGCTGTTCTTCTCCTCCGCGGGCAACGAGGGCAACGTCGCAGACGGCAGCGCGGGCCACTGGGAGGGCAACTTCGTCGACTCGGGCAAGAGCGTCGGCCGCTACGCCGGCTCCGCGCACGACTTCGACGCGACCCCGGCGGGCACGCAGATCGTCAACCCGCTGTCGGCCAGCTCGCGCGGGATTCCCGTGCTGCTGTGGTGGAACGACGCGCTCGCCCGCTCCACCAACGACTACGACCTGTACCTGCTCGACGGTTCCGGCAACGTGGTCGGCTTCAGCCAGAACGTGCAGACCGGCCAGGCCGACCCGTACGAGCGGGTCAACCCCTCCGCCGGTGGGCTCAACGTGGCGGTCGTGAAGTTCCGCGGCGACGACAAGTACCTATCGCTTTCCGCGCTGCGCGGGCGTTTCCGCGACAACGGCGACCTCAAGGGCTACAACACGCCGGGCGTGACGCGTGGCCACTCCGCCGCGAAGGACGCGTTCAGCGTTGCGGCGACCCCGGCGGCGGGCGCGTGGACCGGCACCCAGGAGCCGGGCGACCCGGCCAACCCGGCGGGCCCGTACCCGGACACCTTCAGCGGCTCCTCGAAGCTGGAGCGCTTCAGCTCCGACGGTCCGCGCCGGGTGTTCTTCAACGCCGACGGCAGCCCGGTCGCCTCGCCAGCCGGTGAGGTGCGCCAGAAGCCGGACATCACCGCGGCGGACGGCGTCGCCACCAAGACGCCCGGTTTCTCGCCGTTCTTCGGCACCTCGGCCGCCGCTCCGCACGCCGCGGCGATCGCGGGCCTCGTGCTCTCCGGCAACCCCGGGATGCGCGGCGCCGACGTGCGCGACGCGCTGACCAGGACGGCGCTGGACATCGCGGCGCCGGGCGTGGACAACCGCGCCGGCGCGGGCATCGTCATGGCGGACAAGGTGCTCGCCTACACCGGTGCCAGCCCGCAGCCGCTGGCCAAGGCAGAGTCGCCGACCGTGGTGCCCACCACCGGCAACCCGTACCTGAAGCCGGGCAACACCGCCGACGTCAAGCTCCCCGTGCGCAACGGTGGCGACGGCACGGCCGCGTCGGTCAGCGTCGTGCTGACCAGTCCCACACCCGGTGTGACGGTGGGGCCGCGCTCGAAGTCCTACGGCACCATCGAGCCCGGCCAGACCGCGCTGAACTCCTTCACCCTGACCGTGCCCGCCAGCCACCAGGTCGGCGTCCCGGTCACGTTGGAGGCCAAGGTCAGCTTCGCCGGATCGCTGTCCCCGACCACGCAGCGCTTCGCCATCCCGGTCGGCCAGCCCTCCAGCGAGACCAAGACCTTCAGCTACACCGGCGCCCCGGTGGCGATCCCGGACGGCAACACCGAGGGCGTCAGCGTGCAGCTGCCGGTCTCGGGTGTCGGCCTGCCCTCGAAGCTCGCGTTCTCGGTGGACGGGGCGACCTGCTCGGCGACCGAGGGGTCGACGACGGTGGGCATCGACCACACCTACGCCAGCGATCTGGTCGGCACGCTGACTTCACCCGGTGGGGTGACTGCGACGCTGTTCCAGCGCAACGGCGGCAACGGCAACAACCTGTGCCAGGTGGTCTTCGACGACACGGCCGCGCAGCCGTTCTCGTCGGTCACCCAGACCCAGGCGCCGTTCACCGGGACGTGGCGGCCGACCACCGCGCTGGGCCAGCTGGCGAAGTCCTCCGCGGACGGCACCTGGACGTTCAAGGCCGTCGACACGGTGTCCTCCGACAAGGGCTCCATCCGCACGGTTTCCTTGCGGCTCAACGGTTACGTGAACTAGCACCACCCGCGTGACCGACCGCGCCCGCCCCGGTGCGCTCCACCTGGGCGGGCGCGGTTCGGGCGTCTTCAAGTACCACGGACCCGGCTTGCAAACGTCGCTAACAGCAGCACACCGGTTGGGGGCGGTTGAAGACCGCTGGGGCGGGGGTCGGGTGTACTTGAAGACGGGACAACCTGTGCTGGAACCGCGGGGTGGGGCTGGGCTGAACCGCCCGGTGGCCCTACTCTCTTCGCCGTGACCAGCGTGCGGGATGGACTCGCGTTTCAACCGGGCGCGACCGAGGTGTTCGGTGAGGTCGCCGCCGCGGTGCTCGGGCCGGGCAGGCACCGCACGGTGGACCTGGTGGACCTGCTCGACGGCCTGGTCCCCGTCCCGGTCGACGTGGTGCGCTCCGGCGACGACCTGTTGCCGAGGCTCGCGCACGAGAACGCCCTCACCGGAGCGCTGACCAGGGCCTGCCGTTCGCTGACGCCGGGCGGGCTGCTCATCGCCGCCGTTCCGGAGCTGGACCGGCTCGGCCCGCTGCGGCCGACCGCGCCGCCGCCGAGGGTGACCGGCCAGGGGCCGGACCGCCAGGTCACCGTGCAGCTGTGGGACTGGGCCGACGACGGCTCCAGCTACGGCCTGGAGGTCGTGCAGCTGGTGCGCGGCCAGTCGGGCTGGGAGGTCGCCAGCTCCGTCTCCACCCGGCACCAGGTCCTGGGCGCCGAGGACATGGAGCGCGTGCTGGCCGAGGCGGGGTTCGTCGCGGTGCAACGCCTGGCCCCCAAGGACACCGGCCACCCGCTGCCGCTGTGGGTGGCGGCCGCACCTCGATGAGGGCCCGGGAGGTCGCGGGCGGCGGCCGCGCGGTGGAGGTCTCCCCGGAACGGCTCGCCGGGTGGTTCGAGCGCTTCGCGGCGCGGCACGAGGGCGCGGCCACCTCGGAACTGAGCGCGGACAAGGTGATCGTCACCGCGGGCGACGGCGCGCGGGCGGAGGTCGAGGTCGGCTTCGGCGGGCTGGACCTGCCCGAGCCGGTGCGCCGCGAGGGGCTGGCCGTGGCGGAGCTGCTGGAGCACGCGTCGCGACCGCGCCGGATCGCGCTGGTCCTGGTGCGCCTCGGCGGGCACAGCGTCGGCGTCGCGGAGAACGGCCGCGTCGTCTCCTCCAGCACCGACCGCAGGCAGGTGCACGGCAGGAACAAGGCGGGCGGCTGGTCGCAGCAGCGGTTCGCCCGGCGGCGCGAGGGGCAGGCCCGGCAGTCGCTGGCCGACGCCGCCGACACCGTGGCCCGGGTGCTGCTGCCGGAGCTGGGCTCGGTGGACGCCGTGGTGCTCGGCGGGGACCGGCAGGCGCTGGACGCGCTGCGCGCCGACCGGCGGCTGGGCGGGCTGTTCGCGAGGGCCGAGCCGAGGGTGCTCCCGGTCGCCGAACCGCGCAGGCGGGTGCTGGACGAGGCCGCGGAGTCGGCGCGTGCCGTGGAGATCGTCCTGTTTGACCGGTAGGTGCTTTGAGATCTCTACCGGTGGTCCTTCACCTTTTGCCCGAACGGCGATTGTCAATCGCGCATGAGAAACGCTTAAGCGCACAGCCCACGGTTGCCAAGATCATCGTGGGCCAAGTGGAGTAGTGGTGGGTGTAAGTCAATTGCCTGACCCCCCACCCGCGAGTTTCGTCATTATACGGAGCCGCCACGCGTTCCAGCCCGTCCGCTGGCACAAGAATGCGGAATCAACGGGCTTTGAGCGAACCTGAACAGTCATTACAACTGGGGGAGGGCGACTGGCCGAGTTGCGACGGGGTTGGGGGAGCGATGAGTTCGTATGTCCGCGTGTCCGAGAGGCTGACACTGCCACAGGACCCGGACGCGGCGGTGATCGGAACCGCCGATCGGCGTGACCGGTACCCGGTGCACGTCTGCCGCTCCGAGCGGGATGCGGTCGCCAGGTTGCTCGCCGAGCTCGACGGCAGGCGCGTCGCCGTGATCACCGACCACACCGTCGCCCGGCTGCACGGGGACGGGTTGGCGCGGCGGCTGCGCGCGGCCGGTGTGGACGTCTCGCTGACCTCCTTCCCCGCCGGTGAGGCCCACAAGAGCGTCGACACCGCGACCGGGCTGCTGGACTGGCTCGCCGGGACCAGGCTGGTGCGCCGGGACGTGGTGGTCGCGGTGGGCGGCGGGGTGGTGATCGACACCGTCGGATGGGTGGCCAGCGCCTACATGCGCGGGGTCCCCTACATCAACGTGCCGACCACGCTGCTCGCCGACGTCGACGCCGCGCTCGGCGGCAAGGTCGCCGTGGACCACCCCACCGCCAAGAACCTGATCGGCGCCTTCTACCAGCCCAAGGCCGTGGTCACCAACGTCGGCTACCTGGCGACGCTGGACCGGCGGCAGCTGCGCGCCGGGCTGGCCGAGGCGATCAAGAAGGGCGTCATCGCCTCCCCCGAGCTCTTCGAGCTGATCGAGCTCAAGCACACCGACATCCTGGCCGCCGATCCCGACACGCTGGCCCGGCTGGTGCACGGGGCCAGCGCCATCAAGTGCCGTCTGATCGCCAAGGACCCCTACGAGGAGGACCTGCGGCGGCCGCTGAACTTCGGCCACACCATCGGGCACGCGGTGGAGACGGTCACCGGCTACGGACCGGTGCTGCACGGCGAGGCGGTGGCCTTCGGCATGGCCTGCGCCGCGCGCATCGCCGAACGGCGCGGCCTGCTCAGCGTCAGCGCGCTGGACCGGATCATCGGCCTGCTGACCGCGGTGGGGCTGCCGACCACGCTCGCTGAGCTGCCCGCGCGGCTGGACGCGGAGCGCACGATCGCCGCGATGGGACAGATCCGCAAGATCCGCGACGGGCTGATCCGGTTCGTCCTACCCGTGGAACTGGGCGAGACGGTGATCGCCGACGACGTCACCGACGACGAGATCCGCTCGTCGCTGACCACCGACTGCCCTTGCCCACACTGATTCTGGAGGACGCGGTGGCGACCGCCCCCACCCGGTTCCGGCACGGCCGGCTGTACATCACCTTCCGGTGCAACGCGCGCTGCGGGTACTGCAACGTCTGGCAGGACCCGGTTTTCGACGGGCACCAGGAGCTGACCGCGGACGGGCTGCGCCGCTGCCTGGACGAACTGGCGGCGCTCGGTGTGTCCTATGTGGACATCACCGGTGGAGAACCCGCGCTGCACAAGGAGATGGTCGCCGCGGTCACCCACGCCCACTCGCTGGGCATGGCCGTGGACGTGACCACCAACGCGATCCGCTTCCCGCAGCAGGCGCGGGAGATCGTGCCGCTGGTGAGCACGATGAACATCTCCATCGACACCCTCGACGCCCAGCGCTACCACGACATCCGGGGCACGGACACGCTCGACCGCACGATCGAGCTGGTCGGCGCGCTGCGCTCGGACGGCGCGCGCAACCTGAAGCTGATCTGCGTGGTCTCCGGGCAGAACGTGGACGAGCTCGACGAGGTCGTCGCCTTCGCCCAGCGGCAGGACGTCCCGGTCTACCTCTCGCCGATGTTCAGCTACTTCTCCACGCAGAGCGAGGTGCGCCCGGCGGGCTCCATCAAGCAGCTGAAGCTGGCCGCGGTGAACGGGCGCTCGGCCGCCGCCGCCCCGGTGCAAACCTCGGTTCCGGCGTCCGTGCTGATCGAGCGGGTCGCCGAGAAGCGCTACAAACCGTCCACTGTGGTCAGTCTGGCGTTCCTGCACCACCTGCGGACGATGGACCCGACAACGGTGACCGCGTGCGGGGCGAACTCGCGCGTGCTCACCATCGGCCCGTCCGGGCAGGTGATGCTGCCGTGCTACCACGAGTGGGACGGCTCGATCGCCTGGGACCGGCCGTACCGGGAGATCGTCAACGACCCCGAGCTGATCCGCGTCCGCGACGAGGAGGTCGGCTCGCGGCCGGGCTGCCGCACCTGCGCGGTGTTCCCCTACCTCGGCCTGCCGATGAGCTACCGGTTCACCACGCCGTTCCTGGTGCAGGCGTTCTCCGAGGAGCTGATCAAGCTCAAGCGGTTCGCGGGCGCGCTCGCCCCCGAGCACGAGCAGCGGCTGCTGGAGCGCAGCGAGGCGTTGCTGGCCGATCTTGAAGCGCGCACCGCGTCGATGCGCCCGGGAACCCACCTCGACGAGCTGTACCACTTCGAAGCCGTGGGTGGCTTGGTGCGCACCGATTTCGGAGTGATCAGCGTGGCGGAGCTGCTGGCCGACCACTCGCACGACGACTGCTGGCGGGTGCACCGCAGTCCGCACCGCCTGGTTCGGCTGCTGTACTCGGAGACCCTGCCTGCTTTGGACGGATCTTCGTTGTGCGCCGAAGCATTGGACGTGCAGATCGACTGCTGGGAGGCCATGTGGTTCCGCGACGCGGAGGCGGCCGATCGCCTGGCGTCGTGGTGTTCCCGCGTTCTCTCGGTGTTGCCGTCGAATCGTGCGGCCGGTTTGCTGGCGTTGTTCTCCTCGCTCCCGGTCGCGGAGATCCCCTCCGTCGCCGGGCACGCGGACGAGCTGCTGGTGCGCAAGCTGCTCTCGCCCGCGCGCAGGGCTGAGGCGAGGGACCTGTTCTCGTCGCTTGAAGTGCCCACTGTGGACAGTGACGAGCCGGTCCCGACGCCGGAGGAAGCGCGCGCCGGTGCCCACCTCGCCCGCTTCGTCGCGGAGCTGTGCTGCGCGGACACCACGGCCCTTCGTCATGCCGTCCGCCGTTGGAAACTCGCCCACGATCCGGAGATCCCGGTGGAGCGCCACCTCCTGGAACTGGAACTGGCCGAGTGACCACGCGGGGGGAGCGGCACCTGGAGGGGGAGCGGGAGTTCGTCGCACTGGGGGCCAGCCAGGAGGCGGACCTCGGCCGCCGGGTCTTCGCGTACGGGCGCGGCTGCGTGCTGGTGGACGTCGACGGCCGCGAGTACGTCGACCTGGCCGCGGGGACGATGACGCAGTCCTTGGGGCACAGCCACCCCGAGGTCGTCGAGGCGGTCACCGCACAGGTCGGCGCGCTCACCAACGTGCACGACAACCCGACGCCGCAACGGCTCGACGCGGCGCGTGCGCTCGCCCGGCTGCTGCCGGAACACCTTGGTGCGATGGGGTTCTTCACCACCGGCACCGAGGTCGTCGAAGCAGCGCTGCGGGTCGCGCACGCCACCGCGGAGCCCGGCCGGACGCGAATTGCCGCACTGCGCCGGGGATTCCACGGCAAGACACGGGGTTCTCGTGCGGCGGTGCAGTGGGACATCGGTACCGAGCCACCCGGACCGACGTTGCTCGGGTACCCGGCGTACTGCTATCGGTGCCCGTTCGAACTGACCTATCCGGCCTGCGACATGCTGTGCGCACGGTTGACGGTGAAGCAAGCGATCGCGCGCCCGGACGTGGCCGCGTTGCTCGCCGAGCCGATCCAGGGCGCCGCCGGAGTGATCGTCCCGCCGCGCGAGTACTGGGAGGTGGTCGGCAAAGCGTGCGCCGACCACGGCGTGCTGCTGATCGCCGACGAGGTGCTCACCGGCGGCGGTCGCACGGGCGAGTTCCTTGCGTCACAACACTACGGGCTTGCACCCGACCTGGTGACCCTGGCGAAGGGCCTGGGCTCGGGGCACCCCGTCGCGGTGCTCGCGGGGCGACCGGACCTGCTCACCGAAGCCACGTGGGGCGCGGTGGGCGGCTACAGCAGCACCTTCGGCGGTGGTCCGGTCGGGCTCACCGCGGCGACGGCCACGCTCACCGTGCTGCACCGGGACGCACTGGTCGACAAGGTGCGCAAGCTCGGTCTGCTGCTGGCCGACGAACTGTCCACTGTGGCCGAACACCCGCTCGTCGGTGAGGTGCGGGGGCTCGGTCTGCTGCACGCGATCGAGCTGGTCGGTCCTGGGCGCGCGCCGAATCCCTCCGCTGTGGAACGGGTTTTCCAGCGCGCGCTCGACATGGGGGTGCGCGTCATGCCTGGGGGCTCGGTGCTGCGCATCGCCCCGCCGTTTCTCATCGAGCCCGACGAGCTGGTGGACGCGGTGCGCCGTCTCGGCCGCGCGATCGACCAGGTGTACCGGGAGGACGCCTCATGATCGAGGCACACGAACTCAGCAAGGTGTTCAAGGTCCGCAAGATGCGCCCCGGCCTGTGGGGCGCGGTGCGCGGGCTCGTCTCCGCCGACGTGGAGGAGGTGCGCGCGCTCGACGGGGTCAGCTTCTCCGTGCCCGCCGGTGAACGCACCGCGTACCTCGGCGTGAACGGCGCGGGCAAGTCCACCACGATCAAGGCGCTGGCCGGGGTGCTCACCCCGACCTCCGGGCACTGCCGGGTGGCCGGTCGGGACCCGCGCGCCGACCGCTACGCGCACGCGCGCACGATCGGCGTGGTGTTCGGCCACCGCACGCAGCTGTGGTGGGACCTGCCGGTCGAGGAGTCGTTCCGGATTCTGGCGCGACTGCACGACATGTCCAAAGAGGACGCTGCGCTCAACCGCAAGCTCTTCGACGAGGTGCTGGACCTCGGCGAGATCGCTCACCGTCCTGTTAGGACACTCAGCCTCGGCCAGCGGATGCGCGCCGAGGTCGCCGCGGCGCTGTTCCACAACCCGCGCGTGCTGCTGCTGGACGAGCCCACGATCGGACTGGACCTGCTGTTGAAGGAAGCGGTGCACGAGCTGGTCAACCGGGTCGTGGCCGACCGCGGCACCACGGTGCTGCTGACCAGTCACGACGTCGCGGACATCACCGCGATCTGCGAGCGCGTGGTCGTGGTCGACTCCGGGCGTGACGTGTACACCGGCGACCTGGACGACCTCCTGCGCCAGGCACCGACGCGGACCGTGCGCTTGGACTACTCCGGTGACATCTCTCCTGAATCGCTCGTTTCGCATGTACGGCACTACATCGGTTTGGTTCAGGTCGAAATCGTGGGACGGCGGCGGATCAAGGTGGAGGGCCCGCCGGATCTCGCGACACCGCAGGCGGTGCTGAACGCGGTCTCGGGCTTGGTCACGGTGACGGACTTGGTGGCGCCGGAACCCACGCTCGGCGAAGTGCTGCGCGCTCTGTACGTCCGTACCGCCGAGCCCGCTCGTGGTGCACGGTGACGACGCTTCGCGTGCAGGCGCGCGGCTACGGGGCGATTCTCGGAGCTGGTTGGCGGACTGCACTCGCGTATCGCGGCGCGCTGATGCTGACCGCGCTGACGACGGCGCTCTCCCTTGCCGTGCAGCTTTCGGTGTGGAACGCGGTATACGACGGTCGGTCGGGTATTCAGGGCTACGACGCGACGACGATGACCACGTATCTGCTCGCCGGGAACCTGTTGGCGGTGCTGCTGTCCAATCAGATCGACGACACGCTCTCCGGTGACATCTACCGCGGTGATCACGTGGTCGGGTTGTTGCGGCCGATCGGCTTCCTCGGCTCGCACGCGGCGGTCGCCTTGCCCTACCTGGCAGTGCGGCTGACCCTGGTTGTGTTGCCGCTGTTGGGTTTCGCGCTGGTCTTCGTTCCGCTCGCCACACCTACCGTTGCCGGGTTCACGTGGTTCGCGGTCTCAGCGGTGCTGGCCACCACACTGGGGATCTTGCTGAACCTGTTGGTGGGCTTGGCGGGTTTCATCACCACGAGCACGTGGGGCCTGCGGTATCTGAAAGGCACCGTGGTCGCGTTCTGCTCCGGCCAGCTCGTGCCGTTGGAGCTGATGCCCGCGGCGGTTCGCGGAGTGATGGAGTGGCTGCCGTTCGCGGCGATGGTGAACACACCCGTGCGCCTGCTCCTCGGCAGGCTCGAAGGGCTCGCGGCGCTGCACGCCGTTGGGGTGCAACTGTTGTGGGTCGGCCTGGGACTGCTGGTGTGCGTGTTCGCGTGGCGTGGCGCGTTGAAGCGGGGCGAGGTGAGCGGAGGATGAGGCGCTACCTCTCGTTGTCCCTGCTGCTGACCGGCGTGGGGCTGCGCCGGATCTTGGCTTACCGGTCGGACTTCTTCGTTGGGATCGGCGCGTTCGCGTTGCGCGTGGTCATGCACGCGTTGCTGCTCGGCGTGATCTACCAGTACGTCTCGGACATCGCGGGCTGGACGTTCGACGAGGCCCTGTTGCTGCTGGGCGTCGCGATGCTCGTGCGCGGGCTGGACCACGCGTTCACCGACCAGCTCTGGGAACTGGGCCGCAAGCTCGTGCAGCGCGGAGAACTGGTGCGCTACCTGGTCCGTCCGGTGCACCCGTTGTTCAGCCTGCTGTCGGAGCGGTTCTGCTACCCGGAGGGGATCGGCGAGGTCCTGGCCGGGCTCGCGGTGATCTTCTACGCGGCCGGTGGGCTCGAGCTGGACCTGGGCGCGGGCAGGATCGTCCTTTTCGGACTGTTGCTCCTCGTGGGCGCGCTGGTGTTCGCTGCGGTGAAGCTGCTGCTCGCGGCGCTCGCGTTCTGGACGACGACGAGCTTGCAGGTCATGACGGCGGTCTACGAGGTGGCCGACACCGCGCGCTACCCGCTGGACGTGTTCCCCGTGCCGATCCGGGTGGTGCTGACGAGCGTGATCCCGTTCGCGCTCACCGGCTTCGTGCCCGCGGACTACCTGCTGCACGGTGCCGGTGTGTTGACCTGGCTGGCTCCGGTGATCGCCGGAGTGCTGACCGCGCTGGCGCTGCTGGCGTGGTCCCGTGGGGTGCGCCGGTTCGAGGCGGTGGGCCCGTGAGCCTGCACGACGCGCTGCGACGAGCGCCCTGGTTCTCCCGCACCACCCTGGACCCGGACAGCCTCCGAGTGCTGGACGAGCTTGAGGTCGAGGGAACGACACTGCACTGGGTGGAGGTCCGAGGTGAGCACCGAACCGCGACCCTTGTCCTCGGGGACAACGACACCGCGTTGCTCCGGGCGATGCTGGCCCTGGCCGGGCGCGAGTCCTGGCCGACCAGGGCCGGGGGAGTCGTCCGATGGAGAGGGCCGGTGCGGCCCGGACTGCGGCTGGACGAGGTCCTGGACACCACCGCGACGAACGCGGTCGGGAGAGCCGCCGGCAACCTGGTGATCAAGGTTTACCGGATGCTCGGCGACGATCGCGGGGAACCGACGCTACTGTCCACAATGGACGGGTGTGACCTGCTGCCGAAACCATTGGGGTACTTGGAGTACGAGGGTCTGTCCAGCGGCTGCCTCGCCCTGATCACGCACGCTGTGGAAGGGGCTCCGCTCGACCGCGCGCTCCGGGCGGCCCTGCGGAGCGGGACGAGTCCGCCCAGCGCCCTCTTGCGCGCGGTTCGCGAGGCGCTCTCCGCCCTGCACGATCGGCTCGCCGACGGGGCGGACGCCAAGACGATGCCGTTGACCGATCGCCTGGCCGACCTGGAATGCCTGGTGAGCCAGGTGCGGAACACGCTGCCCCGCAGCGCTGAGCGTCGTCGCGAGCTGCTCGACCGGTGTGCTGCCTTCGCTTTGGAGGCGGATTACCCGGCTGGGCCACGCCATGGTGACCTGCACTTGGCGCACGTGTTGATCGACGACTCGCTCCGCGTCCGGTTCGTCGATCCAGACGGTCAGCCGGTGGAGGCCAGCAGTCCACTCGACGACTTCGCCGCGCTGTGCCGTGCGGTGGAGTGCTTCGCGGCGGACGAGGAGGTCGCGCGCACCGCCGGTGAACTGGGCGTGGACAAGTTCCGCTACGCCAGCGAGCTGCGCTCGGCACCCGGTGCGGAGTGGGCCGCGGAGGTCAACCGCGAACTGACCGCGGGCATCGAGCCGAGCGCGCTCGCTGTGCCGTATCTGCTGCGCACCTTGCACGAGTTGCGCTATCACGGTGAGCGTGCGGGTGATCCCGACGCGGACTACTACGCCGATCTGATGTGGGCTTCACTCGCTGATTTCCTGAAGGGGACCTTGTGAACGTCGTTGAGTGCCACTATGAGTTCGGTGGGTTCGACCACCGGCTCGTCAAGGGTGGCATCTCCGTCTACCTGTGGAACCTGAGCCAGGCGCTGTCCGCGCGCGGTGTCGGGGTGAGCGGTCTGACGGCGGCGCACGGTGCCTTACCCCTGCTGCGTCAGGACTACGACGTCACCGACCTGGACTACGTGGACGACCTGACCGTCGACGTGCCGCTGGACCCGTTGGTGTGGAAGGACTTCGGCGAGTCGGCGAAGATCTCCGCCCGGATCACCGCGCACCGGGTCAGCGTGCGCGGCGTCGACGTGGTGGTCCTCGCGGGCGGAATCCTTGACGCCTACCCGGAAACGTTCTACCCGCCGTACGAGACCAAGGGCCGCGACCTGGCCTTCCTCAAACCGCTGGTCTTCCAGCTCGCGGCGACCCGGTACCTGGTCCGCACGATGGCTCCGCGCACGGTTGTGCACCTGCACGAGCCGTACTACCACTATCTGATGCCGCAGCCACTCCGTGCCGCCGGTGCCGAGGTCGTGTGCACCGTGCAGAGCAACATGCCGGTGAACAAGAAGGTCTACGGCCGCGAGGTCCGGGAGCTGGTGTCGTTCCTGGGCGGTGACGCGTCGGCCGCGGACGGCCTGGAGGACCCGCCGCTGGACAGCGCGGTGGAGCGGGAGATGCGGGCCTACCTGCCGACGACCCACCTGTACAACGAGTACCCCGAACGTCCGGGCCACGACTACGTCAGCGGGCTCGCGCTGGTGGCGAGGACCGCTTCCGCGCTGGACTTCCTCTCGCCCGGCCAGCTCGAACACGTTGTGACCCAAGGGGACACGCCAGCCGAGGCGCTCTTCCAGTGCTTGGCCGTGCGGCGGGAACTGCGGGCGGCGGCGGACAAGCTCGTGGTCGGCGGGTGCGCGGTCGGCAGCACGTGGCGCGAGGCCGATCGATCCACAGTGGACAGAGCGGCCGTGCTGCGGCGCCGGGGACTCGACCCCGCGCTGCCGACGATCTTCCACAACGCGCGGTACGCGATCCACCACAAGGGACAGCGGGAGCTCGCGCGGGCGCTGCGCGAACTGCTCGACGAGGGGCTGCGGTTCAACGCGGTGCTGCACGTCCTGTCACCGTCCCCTATGGACGATCCGGAGCTGAACCCGCTCGCGGCGGCGCATCCCGACGTGGTGTGGCTCGAAACCGGGCCGATGCCCGAGCCGGAGCTCATCGAGCTGGCGTGCGCGTCGGAGCTCTGCCTGTTCCCGTCGAAGTTCGAGATGGACACGTTCCTGCTGGCGATGGGCGAGGCGATGGCCTGCGGGGCCGTCCCGGTGGCGACCGCGCAACGCGGCATGGAGCACTTCGAACACGTACTCGGTACCACCGGGGCCTCAGTACCACGTTCCTTCCGTGCGGACGACCGGGCGCTGGTCGACGAGATCAAGTCCCAGCTGCGCCGTTTGCTGGCCATGGAGCTGGATTCGCTCCGCGCCAACGCCGTCCGGGTCGCGCGCTCGTTCACCTGGGAGAAGGTGGCGGCCGACTTCCACGCGATCTTCGACTCGACACTCCACAGTGGACTCTCGGCGGACCCGGTGGCGTTGCTGCGCCGGGGCTGGGGCGATCTGCTGGACGACGAGGCGCTGGCCCGGCACGCCGTCGAAGCTCGCGACCAGGCGCTGAGCACCGGCGACGTCGAGCTGGCGCGGAGGTTGGGGATCGCCGACGACCGGGCCCTGTTCGAGGCCGCTCGGGAGCGCGGTGACGTCGCGGGTTGCGCGCTTTTCCCGGAGTACGAAACCGAACTGGCCTCGCGTGGCTCCGTCGTCGACGAGATCGGACAGTGGCGCGTGAGCTACCGCTTCGGTCCCGTCCGCACCGCCGACCTCGTGCGGGAAGGCAGGGCGTGGCCGCTCTACCCCACCGGGGACGGCGGGTTCGGCGGTACGGTGCCCGCGTCGGCGGAGCGATCGGCGGTGCTGCTGCTGACGTTGACCAACGGCAGGGTCGTGTGGGACGAACTAGAGGTGAAGGAGACCAATGTCTGAGCTGGACGTCCTCGTGGTCGGCGGGGTCGGGGTGGACACGATCGTGCGAGTGCCGGAGCTGCCGCTGCCGATGCGGGACTCGATCATGGTGCCGCCGATCGAGCAGTACCTGGCGCACACCGGCAACGGCGTCGCGCTCGGCTGCCACCACCTCGGGCTGCGCACCCACTTCGCCGACGTGATCGGCGAGGACGCCGAGGGCGCGAAGGTGCTGGAGAACTACGCCTCGGTCGGGCTCTCCTTCGCGCACGTCACGCATGCCAGCGGCACCAGGCGCAGCGTGAACCTGGTGGACAGGCAGGGGAACCGGCTCTCGCTCTACGACGGCAGGCACCCGTTCGAGATGGAGGTCGACCCGTCGCTGTACCGCCCGGCGATCGCCCGCACCCGGCACGTGCACGTCTCGATCATGAACTGGGCCCGGCACGCGCTGGCCGACGCGGTCGCGGCCGGTGTCACCACGTCGACCGACCTGCACGACTGGGACGGGAAGAACGACTACCACCAGGACTTCGCGTACGGCGCGGACCTGGTGTTCGTGTCGACCTCCGCGCTCGGTGACCGGGTCGAGGAGGTCACCTCGGACATCCTCGACCGCGGCCGGGCGCGCGCCGTGATCGCGATGGCCGGTGGCGAAGGCAGCTACCTCCACCTGCCGGACCGGCCGCTCAAGCACGTGCCGCCGGTGCCGCTCGCGCCGGAGGAGGTCGTGGACACCAACGGCGCCGGTGACAGCTACGTGGCGGGTTTCCTCTACGCGCACCTGGCCGGTCGATCGTGGGACGAGGCGGTGCGCGCGGGTTCACTCGCCGGAGCGCACGCCGTCCGCACCGCGGGCACCCACACGTCGTTCATCACCGCCGCCGACCTCGACATGGCGCTCACCACCTGACCCCGCACCAACGCCGCATTTGGGGCGTTAGATTCCCTGAACGGGTCGTTCAGGGAATCCAACGCCCGAACGACCCGTTCAGGGCACAACGACTGGGGAATCTCGTGCATGTGGATGTCTTGATCGTCGGCGGGGGTGGGGCGGGCTGCGTGCTGGCCGCCCGGCTCAGCGAGGACGAGCGGATCACCGTGGGGCTTCTCGAAGCCGGGCCGGACTACGGTCCCTTCGACCCGCGGCGCTGGCCCGCCGAACTGCTCAACGCCCGTTCCGCCGCGCGTGGGCACGACTGGGACCTCGAAGCCCCGCCGTGTTGCGCGCGGGCCAGGGTGATCGGTGGTTCCTCGGC
This sequence comes from Allokutzneria sp. A3M-2-11 16, assembly GCF_024213555.1. GTDB lineage: Bacteria > Actinomycetota > Actinomycetes > Mycobacteriales > Pseudonocardiaceae > Allokutzneria. Next base: position 108,329 of record NZ_JANAVO010000008.1, read on the forward strand.
GCACAACGGTTGCTGGGCAACGCTCGGCGCGCCCGCGGACTACGACGCGTGGAGCAAGTACTCCGACGGAGCCTGGGACTACTCGCAGCTTCGCCCGTACCTGAAGAGCGCGATCGAGACGCTGCGCGTGCGGCCGGTGCCGGAGGAGGACCAGACTCGTTGGCACCACGCGGTCATCGACGCCGCGGGTGAGCTGGGCATGCCGTTCCTCGACGACATCAACGCCGAGGACGCCCGCGAGGGCATCGGCTGGGTGCCGCTCAACGCGGTCGGAGCGACCCGCTGGCACACCGGCTTCGCTTACCTCGACCCGGCGCGCGGGCGGCCGAACCTGAAGATCCTGCCGGACTCGCTCGCGGCTCGCCTGATCATCGAGGGCGACCGCGCGACCGGCGTCGTCGCTGTCCGGGACGGCAAGGAATACACCGTCACGGCCGACCACGTGGTCCTCGCGTCGGGTACCTACGGCACCCCGCCTTTGTTGATGCGCAGCGGAATCGGGCCGGAGCACGTGCTCACCGAGCTCGGCGCGCCGGTCACGCTGCGGCTGGACGGAGTGGGGGAGAACCTGGTCGACCACAGCTCCCTCGGCCTCATGCTCGACCCGCTGGACACGCTCGCCGGGGAGATGCCCAACGCGGCGGAGTCCTACTTCGCGCAGACCGTGGTGAAGGCGCGCTCCAGCGAGTCCGACGAGTTCTGGGACATCCACATCGTGCCGTCGGCGGGCCCCGCCGAGGACGCGCAGGGCTTCTACACCGGCCCGCTCTCGGCCGGGCTGTACGTGTTCGTGATGTCGCCGCGCTCCAGGGGAACCGTGCGCGCGGCCTCGCTCGACCCGGCCGCCTCGCCCAAGATCGACCACGGCTTCTTCACCGACGCCGAGGGCTACGACACGAAGATCATCCTTGAGGGCGTCGAGCTGGCCCACGACTTCGCCCGCACCCAGCGGCTCGCCGGGCTGACGGGGCTGACCCCGTGGGCGGAGAAGGAACGCGAGCAGACCTCGATCCTCGCCGCGGCCAGTGGTTACTGGCACCCGGTCGGCACCTGCGCGATGGGGCCCGCGGACGACCCGATGGCGGTCGCGGGCGGAGACGGCAAGGTGCACGGTCTGTCCAATGTGTACATCGGAGACGCCTCCCTGATGCCGGTCATCCCCCGGGCGAACACCCACCTCACGACGGTGGCCGTCGCGGACCGACTGTCCGCGCTGCTGCTGGAAGGAGCACTGCGATGAGGATCGGGCTGCTCTCGCCGAGCATGCCGCCGTTCACCGACCCGGAGGCGGCGAAGACCCTGGCGCGGCTCGCCGACACGCACGGCGTCGACTCGCTGTGGGTGCCGGAACACGTTGTGCTGCCGGAGAACTACACGACGCGCTACCCGTACTCCGATGACGGGCGCATGCCGGTGGCCGCCGACTGGCCGTACCCGGATCCGTTGGCGTGGCTGAGCTTCGTCGCCGGAGTGACGTCGTCGGTTCGTCTGGTCACCGGAATGCTGGTTCTGCCGCAACGCAACCCGGTGGTGCTGGCCAAGGAGACGGCGACGATCGACCACCTCTCCGGCGGGCGGCTCGAACTGGGACTGGGCCTCGGTTGGTTCCGGGAGGAGTTCGCCGCGGTCGGCGTGGACTTCGCGGACCGGGCCGCGCGGTTCGAGGAGTACGTCGGTGTGCTGCGGGCTCTGTGGAGCGGCGACGAGACCTTCTCCGGCGCCTACCACTCGTTCGCCGCGGCGCGCTGCTACCCGAAGCCCGCCGGTTCGATCCCGCTGATCATGGGCGGTCACAGCGTCGCCGCCGCGCGACGGGCCGGTCGGCTGGCGGACGGTTTCTTCCCCGCGGTGGGTGATCCGGTTCCCCTGTTCGAGGAGTGCCGCGCCGCGGCGGCCGAGGCGGGCCGCGACCCCTCGTCGATCGACCTGATCGCCGAGGCGTCGCCGGTGACGCCGGAGCGCGTGGAACAGTTGCGCGCCATCGGGGTCACGCGCGTGCTGGTCTACCCGCCGCAGGTCCCGCTCGACGAGCTGCCCGACGCGTTCGAGGCGTTCGCCGCGGACTTCCTCCGGCAGGTCCGGGACCTGTAGCCGCACCGCCATCGTGGGATGATCACCGGGTGGCGGAACTGGACGTGGTCGTGGTCGGCGGGGTCGGTGTGGACACGATCGTGCGAGTGGGCGATCTGCCCCTGCCGGTCGAGGACACCATCAAGGTCCCGCCGATCCGCCGCTACGTCGGGCACACCGGCAACGGCGTCGCGATGGGCTGCCACGCCCTCGGGCTGCGCACGCACTTCGCCGACGTGATCGGCGACGACCCCGATGGCGCTCTCGTCCTGGAGCACTACCGCCGCGTCGGGCTGCCGTTCTCCCACCACGTTCACCCCAGTGGCACCCGCTGTGCCGTGAACCTCGTCGATCGCAACGGCCAACGGACCTCGCTCTACGACGGCCGCCACCCCGACGGCATGACCGTCGACCCGTCGCTGTACCGGCCCCTGTTGCGCCGGACCCGGCACGTGCACGTGTCCATTGTGGACTGGGCTCGGGATGCGCTGGCCGCCACCGAGGGGGTGTCGACGTCGACCGACCTGCACAACTGGGACGGGGTGAGCGAGTTCCGGCAGGACTTCGCCTACGGGGCCGATCTGGTCTTCTTGTCAGCGGGGAAGCTCGGCGACCGAATGCCCGCCGTCGTCGACGACATCTTTCGCCGCGGGCGCGCGAAAGTGGTCGTGGTGATGGACGGAGGGCGGGGGAGCCACCTGTGCTTGCCTGATTCTGCTCCGCTTCATGTTCCTCCTGTCCCGGTGGAGTGCGTTGTCGACACCAATGGGGCTGGGGACAGCTATGTGGCCGGGTTCTTGTACGCGTTTCTGATGGGGCGCGAGTGGGGGGCGTGTGCTCGTGCTGGGGCGGCGGCGGGTGCGCACGCGGTTCGTTCCGCTGGGACGCACACGTCGTTCATTTCGGCTGCTGAGTTGGGGTTGTGAGGCCAGTCCCTGTTTTCCGTGACAGCCGGAACCGCGAGGCGCGGGAACCTGCTTGCCGGGCCGTGCGTCCACCCCTTGTCCGACCTGAACTCCACCGTAGGGGAAATCCGTGGCAAGAGTGGGAAAGTCTCTTCTCGTGGGCGCTGCCGTCGCCGGGCTTCTCGCGGGAACTCCGCTGAGCGCGTTCGCCGGTCCCACCAATGAGTGGTTCAAGACCAAGTCGGCGTGCGAGAAGCGGGCCGCCGAGATCCGCGACACCGCGAACGGCGCCTGGTGCGAGTACAAGAAGGGGAAGCCCCGCCCCTGGCGCCTCTACATCTCCGGCAGCTGATCGGCACACCGTGAAGCACTCGGCGGCGGCTGGATTCCCGGCCGCCGCCGAGTGCTTTCGCCGTCAGGTCAACAGGAGATCCGGTAGCTCTCCGCGTCGTCGTTGGCGTTGACCCCGTCACGATCCTTGAGTGTCTTCAGATTGCGGATCTCCGACTTGCGGCGAATGGTCCACTGGCGCGTGCTCGACCCTGGGCTGTCGTTGTTGTAGAGCGTGATCGTGCACGCCGAGTAGTTCACGACCGAGCTGATCTCGTTGTCGCCGTTCCAGCCACCGATGCCGTAGTCGCCGGTCACGCCCACCTGGTGGACGTAGCGGCTACCGGACCACGTGGGGTCCTCCCACATGCACACGTGGTCCTGCGCGCAGTCGACGGCCGCGGCTACGGCGGGAGTGGCGCCGGTGAACGTCAACAGAGCGGCGGAACCGAGAACGTGAATCGACTTGAGCATTGTGGATGTCGCTCCGTGGAATAGCGGAATACGGGCGCTCAACAGGATATCCGGTAGCTCTCCGCGTCGTTGGCGTCGACCCCGCTGGCGTCCCGGAGATCCTTCAGGTTCTCACCGTCCCGATCACGGGCTCACAAAGCGAGACCGTCTCGGTCGGAGCGCAGGTGCTCATCGGCCAGGACGATGCTGTCGCGCACGGTGACCCCGGCGGGGACGACTGCGCCCGGGAGCACGACCGAACGCAGGACCTTGGCACCCGGTTCGATCACGCAGCCGGGGTGCAGGACGCTGGACTCCACCACCGCGCCCGGCGGGACCGGAGCGCCGGACAGAGTGTCCACATCGGACAGATAGGTCGGTGCGGAAGGGGACAGGGTGCGGGGGAGCAGGGCGGGGTCCATGGCGCCGGACAACAGCTTCAGCTGCTCGGAGTGGTAGCGGTCCACGGTCCCGATATCGGCCCAGTAGCCCTCGATCGGGAACGCCGTCACGGGACGGCCCTGGCGGATCATCTCGGGCAGGACGTCGCGGCTGATGTCGTGCTGCCAACCGTCCTCGCCGCGCGCGACCAGATCGGAGAGCACCTCCTGGAGCGCGTCGATGCGGAACAGGCAGAAGGCGGTGAAGATCAGATCGGAGGTCGGGTTCTGCGGTTTCTCCACCAGGGCGCGGACGCGCAGGTCGGAGTCCACGTCGACCATGCCGAACAGCTTCACGTACTTCAGCTCGATGCGCTGCACTCCGATGGTGCAGTGCGCGCCGGACGCGCGGTGCGCGGCGACCATCGGCGCGTAGTCGAACAGGTAGACGTGATCAGCGTGCTGCACAAGGACATCCGAAGCACCCGGTGCGAACAGGTACTCGGCGTTGGACAGCAGCGCGTCGGCCGTACCCCGCTCGGCGGGTCGTTCCGGGAGCATGTCGAAGTCGGAGGTCCGCACCCAGGAGTCGTGCGGTCCGAAGTGGACACGGGTCGGCGAGGAGTCCCAGTGCTCCAACAGATGGCGGACCAGATCGGCCTCGCGGTGCAGCGACAGCAGCACCACCTCGGGCATGCCCGAGCGCACGGAGTTGATCATGCTGAAGTCCACCAGGCGGCACGAGGCCGCATACGGCACAAGGGGTTTGCACACCCGGGAGGTCAGCGGGCCCATCCGTTCCCCGAGGCCGCCCGCGAGCAGTCCCGCGCGCACACCGTCGAGGCTCACCAGGTCCTCCCCTGCGCTCCCGCCGAGGGCAGCAGCCGCCGCAGCACCGCGAGCGAGTTCGTCGCCCCCTGATCGGTCGGCAGCAACGCGTCCTCGTGCTCCACGTAGATCACTCCCCGGTAGTCCTCGTCGAGCAGCGCCGCCACGATCTCGGCCCACGGCAGCGAACCGGAACCCAGGGCGCGGAAGCGGATCGCCGGGCCGGGGCCGTAGCGCGACCACCCGGCGCCACGCGGCTCGAACGGCTCCTGCCAGACCTGGAGGTCCTTCGCGTGCACGGCCGCCAGATCGGCTCCCCAGCCGCGCACCGCGTTCACCGGGTCGTGCCCGACCGCCGCGAGGTTCGCCGGATCGACGCAGAGGCCGACACTCTCGGCTACGGCGAGCAACGCGCGTGCGCTCGCCGGATCGTAGGCCACCTGCTTCGGATGTGGCTCAACCACAACGCGAACGCCCAACTCCGATGCAAGCTCCAACGCGGGCTTCGCCGCGGAGCACCACGCCTGCACGTTGTCCGCCCAGCTGACATCGCTGCCCCACCAGGACAACCACCGGCCCAGATCGGGCACTCCGAGCATGAGCCGCACCAACGGCGCGCCGAGCCCGGCAGCGAGCCGCACCGTGCCGAGCGCCGCGCGCATCCCGTACTCGCGCTTCTCCTCGGCGGTCCCCGCGAGCACCGGATCGGTGTGCGGGCCGTGCGGGCCGAGCACGAGCTGGGTGTCCCTGCTGTTGCTCACACAACCGACACGGATGTGCGCCGAATCAAGGGCCGCGCGCAGTTCCGCGTGATGCGCGGGATCGTCGAGCCGTTGCGGGTCGACGAGCTTGAACGTGCTGTCGGTTGGCAGATCCACCACGTCCACCCCGGCCTGTCCCGCGGAGCGCAACGCCCCGTCGAGCCCGGCGGGCGCGAACGCCGCCAAGCACAGGCCCAGCCGGATCGGTCCATGAGCCATCAGCCGTTCCCTCCCAAAGATCGCGTCCACGCCCACCCGTTCAACGAGGCCGGGACCGCAGAGCCGTACGAGCGCAACGATGCCAGCACCATCGCGGTCGGATCGGTCACCAGCGTGGGCTCATCCGCGCCCAGCTCGTCGACGAGGCGAGCGCCCAGTTCCTTGGCGTACTCAGGACAGCCCTGGAACACGCCCCCGGTCAACGTCGCCGACCACGATCCCGTGAGGCTCGCGCGATCACGTGCCGCGCGCACTCCGTCGACCATGTCCGTCAACGCCCCGGTCACGACCTCGCCCGCGACCGCGTCGCCGTCCAGCCAACACCGGCAGACCACCGAAGACAATGCGGCGACAGTGGATTTGGGGAACGCCTCGGCCGCGAGCGAGCGCGCGAGGTCCTGAACGGACGTGCCGCCGAACGCCGTGCTCAGCGCCGTCGCCGGACCACGCCCGTCCGTACCGCGGACACCTGCCCGTAGGCCGGAAAGGCCGATGGCGAAAGCACTTCCCTCATCGCTGCCCAGGTACTCGCAGCCGCCGACGGAGATCGGCTCCCGCTCCCCGTCACTGGCGATGAACCCGGAGCCGGTCCCGCACACCACGGCCACACCGCGCCCGCGCAACGGCGGCGCCACCAGCAGCGGAACGATGTCGCGGGAGATCACCACGGTCCCGGTCAGCCCGGCCTCGCGGGCTAGCCGGGTCAACCGGTCCAGCTCGCGTTCGGGTGCGTTCGCGTCCACCGTTCCCGCGTCCACAGTCGCGGTGGCCAGCCACCCGGTTGTCATCCGATCGCCGGACGCCGAGCAGATCGCCCGGAACAGCTCCCGCAGGTCGTCGTCGGCCGCCCTGGCCCCCACCGACGCCGGGTTGACCGAGCCCCGCCGCCAGCGGGTTCCGTTCTCCAGCAGGGCGGTTGTGCTGCTGCCGCCCGCGTCGATCGCCCAGTAGGTCACCGCACCCCCGCACCATCCCGATCTCTGCCCGGACAACGCTACCGGAGGTGCGGGCCCGGCCCGGCCATCGTTTGCGCAGTATCGTGGAGCGAGCTGGATCACATGAGTGGGACCCGTGAGACGGAGTGTTTGTGCGGCAAGGGAACGGAGTCTTCGGACTCCTCGCGGTGGCCGCGAGCTGGGGCTTGTTCTGGGGCGGCTGGGCCGCGCTCATCCCGGAGATCAAGGCCGATCTCGTGCTGACCGACCAGCAGTTGGGACTGGCGCTGTTCGCCGTCCCGGTCGCGGCGGTGCCGTCGATGGTGCTGACCGGCAGACTGGCGCAGCGCCTCGCCCAGCACACGCTCCCGGTGGTGACCGGCGTCTTCGCCCTAGGCGTGCTGCTGGTGGGCCTGTCCGGGTCGCAGCTGGCCTTCACCGCGTCGCTGCTGCTCGTCGGCGCGGCCAGCGGAGCCATCGAGGTCGCGCTCAACGCCACCATGGCCGCGCGCGAGGCCCGCGACGGTGAGCGACTGTTCAACAAGGTCCACGCGGCGACCCCGCTGGCCATGGTGGTGGCGGCGCCGTGCGTCGGCCTGGCCAGGCAGTTGGGTGCCTCGTCGCTGGCAGTGCTCGTCGTGATCGCCGTGCTGGTCGGGCTCAGCGCGATCATGGCGATCGATCCGGCGGGCTGGAGAGAGAAGGCCGGGCACACGGGTTCGCAGGCCGGTCCCCGGCAGTTCTACACGCCGTTGCTGCTGGTGGGTGCCGTCGCCGCGATGGTGCTGCTGATGGAGAACGCGGTCGAGCAGTGGGGCGCGATCCACCTGGAGCAGGAACTGGCCGCGGGGCCGCTGCTGGCGAGCTTCGGCCCGGCGGCGTACATGGCCGGGCTGTCCGCGGGACGGCTGCTGGCGCAGTGGCAGGGCGCGGCGCTCGGCGACCGCACGCTGGTGATCTCCGGCGGAGCGCTGGGGCTGGTCGGGCTCGTCGTCGGCGCCGCGGCCTGGAGCCCGGCCACGACGCTGATCGGGTTCGCGGTCGCGGGCATCGGGCTGGCCCCGGTGGTGCCGACGCTGATGGGCGCGGTGGGCCGGGCGGTCGCGCACGACCAGCGCTCCAAGGCGATCTCGCTGGTGACAACCGTCGGCTACGCGGGCTTTCTGTCGAGCCCGCCACTTGTGGGCACACTGGCGGGGTGGCTGGGCCTGCCGACGGTGCTGATGATCGTCGCGCTGTTCGGCCTCGTCGTCATGGCGGGCGCGGCGGCGTTGCGCCTGCTGCCGACACCGGCCCGCACCGCGTGACTGGGGGAGGATCTGTGGAACGCGTTCTGATCGTCGGGGCGGGCTACCTCGCCGGGCACATCGGCCAGCGGTTGCGGGCACTGGGGCACACGGCGGTGCTCAGCTCGCGGCGGCGCCCCGCGACGCCGGAGGCCCGGGACCTGGGCTGGCTGCCGGTGGACGTGTCCGCGCCGGAGACGATCCGCGCCGCGCTCGCGGAGGCGGAGCCGGACTCGGTCGTCACCGTGCACGGGCCCTCGGACATCACCTGGTGCGAGGCGAACCCCGCCGGGGCCATGGCAGCGCACCAGGGCGGCGCGCTGCACCTCGCGGAGGCGCTCGGCGGGCGGCGGGCGCTGATGATCTCCACCGACAACGTCTTCCCCGGCCGCCGGGACAGCTGCGCGGAGTCCGAGCCGGTCGAGCCCGCCAACGTCTACGGCCGGGTCAAGCTCGCCGCCGAGGACACGTTGCTGGCCACCGGGAACGCCGTCGCGCTGCGGGTCAGCCTGGTCTACGGCTGGGACCGGGCCGGGCTGCGGCCGAACTTCTTCACCACCTGCGCGCAGAAACTCGGTGCGGGACAACCGGTCGCGGTGCCGGGCGATCACTGGAACAGCCCGGTGCTCGTCGACGACGTGGCCGCGTGGGCGGCGGCGCTGCTGCACTCCGAGTACACCGGCGTCGTGCACCTCGGCGGTCCGCGCAGGCTGACCAGGGTGGAGTGGGCGCGGCACATCGCCACCGGCTACGGCGTGGACCCGGACCTGGTCAGCGCCGCGCCGCAGAGCAGCACCGCCTACGCCTGCCGCCCGCGCAACGCCTGCCTGCACAGCGAACGGGCCGCGGGCATCGCCGAACTGAAGGGCCTCGACCCTGTCGACGTTTTCGAGGCCAGCAGCACACTCATCGCTACAGGGGAGGATTCGCAGTGACCCATCTCTTCCTGGCCAGCAAGCGGGCCGCAGTCACCTACGCGCCGGACCCGGAGACGGGGGAGCTGCGCCCGTGGCTGGCGCCCGGCGGCACCGGCAACGTGGTCGCGGAGCAGGCCGGGGTGCTCAACGTGTCCTGGATCGCCAGCGCCGACACCGACGACGACCGCAGGGCGGCGCAGGAGAACCCCGACGGCCTGATGCTGAGCCTGCACTCCGGCCGCGAGATCAACGTCCGGCTGATCCAGCACGACCGCACGACCTTCGACGTGGTGCAGAACTTCCTGACCGCGGAACTGTTGTGGGCGGCCAACAACTACGGCTGGGACCGGTGGAGGACGCCGACCTTCGGCGCGGAGACCTACGAGGCGATGCGCCGCTTCGGCGAGTTCACCGACGACTTCGCCGACGCCATGCTGAAGAGCTCTGCGGGTGTGGACGACCCGGTGTACCTGGTGCACGACTACCAGCTCGTCGGTGTCCCGGCGAAGCTGCGCGCGCAGCGCCCCGACGCGCCGATCCTGCTGTTCGTGCACATCCCGTGGCCGTCGCCGGACTACTGGCGCATCCTGCCGAAGGAGATGCGCGTCAGGCTGCTCGAAGGCATGCTGCCCGCCACGACGATCGGTTTCTTCGCCGACCGCTGGACCCGCAACTTCCTCGACTGCGTCGCGGATCTCCTGCCCGAGGCGAATGTCGACCGCGAGTCCGGTGTAGTGCACTGGCGCGGACGGCGCACCCACGTGCGCACCATGCCGCTGGGCTACAGCCCGTTGACGCTGCACGGCCGCAACCCCCGGCTGCCGGAGGGCGTCGCGGAATGGGCGGGCGACGGCCAGCTCGTCGTCCACAGTGGACGGACCGATCCGATGAAGAACGCCGAGCGCGCGGTGCGGGCGTTCGTGCTCGCGGTGCGCTCCGACGAGCGGCTGCGCGGCGTGAAGATGCTGGTGCGGATGAACCCCAACCGGCTCTACGTGGAGGCCAACGCGGAGTACGTGCGCCGCGTCGAGGCCGCGGTCGCCGAGGCCAACGCCGAGCTGGGCGCGGACACCGTGCGCTCGCACTGCGACAACGAGGTCGACCACAGCGTCGCCTGCTTCCAGCGCGCCGACCTGCTCATGTTCAACTCCACAGTGGACGGTCAGAACCTGAGCACCTTCGAGGCCCCCTTGGTCAACGAGCGCAACGCACCGGTGATCCTGTCGGAGATGTGCGGGGCTGCCGAGGTGCTCGCGCCGGTGTGCGACACGGTCAACCCGTTCGACCTCGTCGAGCAGGCACAGGCCATTGTGGACGGTCTGACCGCGCCGGAGGAGGAGCGCGCGGAGGCGGCCAAGCGCCGTCGCGAGGTGGCCGAGCCGTGGACCCTGGAAGCGTGGGTGCGCATGCAGCTCGACGGCCTGACCGCCGATCACGAGGCCCGCGATGAGTGATCCCCACCTGGTGGCGCAGTACGCGATCGGCGACGCGAAGCTGGTCCGCGGCGAGGGCGTGCGGTCGTGGGACAGCGACGGCCGCGAGTACCTGGACTGCGTGTCCGGCACCTTCAACCTCATCCTGGGGCACAACCACCCCGAGGTGATGGCGGCGGTGCGGGAACAGACCGAGAGCCTGGTCTTCGCCAGCTCCTCGTTCCAGACCGAGCCGACCAACGTCGTCATGCAGGAGCTGGTCAAGATCAGCCCGGCCAACCTGACCAGGGTGAACCTACGCAGCTCCGGCGGCTCCACGGCGAACGAGGGCGCGATCAAGATCGCCCAGCTGCAGACCGGCAAGCGCGACGTGATCGTGCCGTTCCGCGGTCAGGTCGGCCAGTCCATGGCGGCGACCAGCTTCAACGGCAGCAGCCGGATGCGCGCCCCGTTCCCGTACCAGTTCCCCGGCGTCACGCACGTGCCGGACGCGTACTGCTACCGCTGCTTCTACGCGCAGAAACCCGACAGCTGCGCCAAGTTGTGCGTGGACCGGATCGCGGACTTCATCAGCTACGCCAGCTCCGGCAGCGTCGCGTGCGTGCTCATCGAGCCGATCAGCGGCGTGGGCGGCAACATCGTCCCGCCGCCCGGCTACTTCGAGGACCTGAAGTCCTTCTGCGAGGAACGGGACATCGTCCTGATCTTCGACGAGAACCAGACGTCCTTCGGCCGCACCGGGGAGATGTTCGCCGCGGACCACTTCGGCGTGCAGCCGCACATGATGACCGTCTCAAAAGGACTGACCGGCAGCGGCCTTCCCCTCGCGGCGATCCTCACCGAGGAGCGCATGTCGAACTTCGACCGCTCGCTGCACGGATTCACCTACGGCGGCCACACCCTGTCCTCCGCCGCGGCGGTCAAGACCCTGGAGATCGTGCAGCGGCCCGGTTTCCTGGAGAACGTGCGCGCCTCGGGCAAGGTGCTCATGGAGCGCCTGCTCGACCTCCAGAAGGACAACCCGGTGATCGGCGACGTGCGCGGGGTCGGGCTCATGCTCGGTGTCGAGCTGGTCGAACCGGACGGCGGCAAGGCGACGAAGAAGACCCACGAGTTCCAGCGCGCGCTGCACGACCGCGGCGCGATCACCCGGGTCTCCGAGCACGGCCTCGGCAACGTCATCGAGCTGCGGCCGCCGCTGGTACTGACGCCGGAGGACGCGCACCTCATCGCCGACCGCTTCGGCGAGGCGCTGGAAGTGGTGTCGTGAGGGTCGAACTCGGTCCGGGCGGCCCGGCGTTGGTCGACGCGGAACCGTTGCGCCCCAAGGGGGAGAACGCGGTCCTGGTGCGCGTCGAGCTGGCCGGGCTGTGCCGGTCGGACCTCAAGGAGGTGGCGGGCAACCGGCACGGCGTCAGCCAGTTCGGCCACGAACTGGTCGGCGTCGTCGAGGAGTCCACTGTGGACGGACTCGGGCCCGGCGACCGCGTCACCCTCGACCCGAACGTGCCGCTGGAGCGGGGGACCGGCTTCGCCACCTCGATGTGGGCGGCGGGCCCGGCCGGGAAGCTCCGCGCGGCGCTGCCCGTGGTGCCCGCCGACGTCGACGCCCGCCGCCTGATCTTCACCGAGCCGCTCGCCTGCGCGCAGCACTGCCTCGGCGCCGCGGCCCGGCACATCGGCGAAGACCTCGCGGGACAACGCGTCGGCGTCCTGGGTGCGGGGACCGCGGGCGCGCTGATCGCCGGGCTGGCGCACGCCCTCGGCGCGGAGGTCGTCCTGGGCAACCGCAGCCAGGACCGCACCGACTTCCTCCGCGACCGCGCGGTACTGGACGCCCCGATCGGTCCGCTGGAGGAGATGCCCTCTGACGGCCTGGACATCGCGATCGTGGCGACCAGCTTCGTGCTGCCCGAAGTGCTGCGCGAGGCGCTGCGCACGGTCGTGCCCGGTGGCCTGGTCCTGCTCTACGGCGGGACCGCGCCCGGCGACGCGCTACCCGGCCTGGACTGCGACCTCGACGGAGTGCGCCGCGGCGAACTGGTCACCTCGGCGTCCTGGGACGGCAAACCGGTGCGCGTCGGCGGGAGCTACGGCACGGTCCAGGACGACTTCGGCGCCGCGATCCGCGCCCTCGTCGAGCTGGACCCGTCGGCGCTGCCGGTCGAGCGGATGATCACCGAGGAGATCCCGCTGACCGCGCTGCCCGGCACCATTCGCACGCAGCTCGTGACGCGCCCCCTCGGCAAGACCCTCATCCACCCCTAGCGGGTGGTGTACGCGCCGCCGTTGACGTGCAGGGAGCGGTGGATGGGTTCACGTGACGAGGGTTATCCGCTGGGATCGAGCTCCGCGTGGCCCGCGGCCGACATCGCCGCGTCGTGGGATCGCGAGCTGCCATCGCGCGGTCGCCGTCCGGCTCACCGAAGCCGGTCACAACCTCATCGAACCCACTGTGCGCCAACTACTCGAGCACGAAGCAGACCTGATCGGCACGCTCACGGCCGCCGAACGCGAAACCCTCACCAGCATCCTCGCCAGGCTGGAGCAGGCACTCGTCTCAGGCAGCTAGGGAGAGGACGGCCTCCAGGCCGCGGGGCTGATCTCGGTGCCGGGTGCTGGGCAGGACGTAGACCGCCAGCCCCACCCGCGCCGCCGCGCCGTCCTTGACCGGGTCATCGCCGACGAACAGGGCGCGGGACTCCTCAACGCCCAGTTCGGCGCAGGCGATGCGGAACAGGTCGGGCTCGGGCTTGACCGAGTCGTGCTCGCAGGACAGCACGAACGAGTCGATCAGGTCCGTCACGCCCAGCTCGTCGAAGGTGGGCCGGATGTCCCAGCCGATGTTGCTCACCACGCCGAGCTTCAAGCCCTCCGCGTGCAGGGTCTTCAACACCGAGGCGGTGTCGGGGTAGGCGGGCCAGGAGCCGGGATCGGCCAGGCACGCGTACAGCGACTCGCCGAGCACCTCGGGGTCCGCGTCGGCGCGGAAACCGTCGGCGGACTCGGTCATCATCCGGGTCCACACCGCGCGGTGCCGCTCGGCGGAGCGGTCACAACCTTCGCGTTCGGCGAGCCCGCGCGGGCCGTCCACCCGTTGCCTCGTGCGGTGGATCAGCGTCGCGGCCTCGTCGAACCCGAGTAAGACCCCGCGTTCTGCTGCCTGGAGCTGTAAACCGCACGGTGTCAGCACGTTGCCGTCGTCGAACAGGGTCCCCGAGAAATCGAAGAGCACAGCGTCGAACCGTCGGGACACGCACACCCCCATGGCTAGTCCCGTTCGAGGCTACCCAGAGATCAGTCCGCGCCGGCCTGCCAAGCGGCGGTCACGGCGGAGAGTGCGTCCGCTCGGTCTACACCGATCAGCCGAGCGGCCGCGACGAAGTCCCTGGCCAGCGCGGTCAGCTCGGCGGGGGTGTACTCCTCGGTGATCTCCGCCACCACCGTGCCCCTGCGGCCCGCCGTGCTGAGCATCCCCGTCGTCTCCAGCTCCCGGTAGGCCCGCGCCACCGTGCCCGCAGACACCCCGAGATCGCGGGCGAGCTGGCGAACGGTGGGCAGCCGGGTCCCCGCGGCCAGGGCGGAGGAGGTGATCAGCCCGCGGAGCTGGTCGTGCACCTGCCGCCACGGCGGCTGCCCGTTCGTCGTGTCGACCTCGATCAGCAGGTTCACGCCGTCTCCGTCTCCGTTGCCGTCCCTGTTGGCGTCACGGGCCGACGGACGGTCCTCGGCGGTGACGCGAGAAAGCCCCAGCCCGTCAGCGCCGTGACGAACCCGGCCACCGCGAACGTGATCATGATCCACGCCAGCGGCTCCCTCCCCGCGAAGAAGCCCATCGCGAACCCCCAGCCCGCCCAGGTGATCAGGAACGTGAAACCGGTGATCCCCAGCTCCAGCCCGGCCATCGCCCGCGCGCTGCGGACCCGCATCGCCGTGTCCGCCGCGGACTCGACGACCGGCCGCCGCGCCACCGCCAGGCGGATGGTGGTCTCCGCGACCGCGCCGAGGCCGACGAGGAAGGCCGTGGCGATCCAGAAGTCCAGGTGCAGCGAGAAGCTCTCGCGGAACGGGGCCATGACGAACACCGAGGGCAGTGAGAGTACGAGCAACGCCAGCACCGTGCGGGTCGCCCAGCGCGGGACGTAGTCGCGGCGGGACCGCGGGACCAGCGAGGCGCGCCGGGTGGTCGCCTCGCCCGGCCGGTGCCCGACGAGGGTCAGCTCGGAGGCGAGCAGCGCCAGGGACAGCGGCAGCAGCACCCAGAGCAGGAACGGACCGACGCCGTCGAGCTTGCTGCCGGTCAGCAGGAACACCACCAGGCTGAGCGCCACCGCCGCCAGGTAGAGCAGGCGGCGCCGCTTGAGGTAGGCGCCGGCGAGCGCGAGGTCGCCCTCGTCCGCCTCGTGCGCGCCCCAGGTGGTCAGCAGCTTCTGCGGGCCGACCGGGACGCGCACGACGAGCAGTGCGAGCGGGGCGAGCACCAACAGGACCAGAATGGCCAAGAACAGACTCATCACGAACTCCCGACTTTGTACCGAGTACTCGATACAATGTCGGGAGTTCGGTGACCTGTCAACTCGTCACAGGGTGCCGGTGGCCAGCAGGCCGCCGTCCACGCGCACGGTCTCGCCGCTGATCCACGCCGCGGCGTCCGAGGCCAGGAACGCCACCAGGCCCGCGACGTCCTCCGGGGCGCCGAGCCGCTTCAGCGGGTACGCCGAGGCCGCTTCGTCCTCGCGGCCGGTGTAGAGGTGCTCGGCGAACTTGGTCTTCACCACCGCCGGGGCCACCGCGTTGACCCGGACCTTCGGGCCGAGCTGCCAGGCCAGCTCCTCGGTCAGCCGGATGATCGCCGCCTTGCTCGCGCCGTACGCCGCGATCACGCCGCTGGAGCGCAGCCCGGCGACCGAGGCGACGTTGACGACCGCGCCGCCGTGCTCGCCCATCCACGCCTTCCACGCCTGCTGCACGAAGCCGAGCGCGCCCACCACGTTGGTGTCGAAGATCTTGCGGACCGCGTTGAGGTCGGCGTCCATCAGGAAGCCGAAGACCGGGTTGATCCCGGTGTTGTTGATCAGCACGTCCAGCGAGCCGAAACGCTCCACGGTGCGCCCGACGGCCTCGGCGCGCGCCTCGTCGGAACCGGTGTTGGCGACCACCGCGAGCACCCGGTCCGCGCCACCGTCGACGGTCCCGGCGAGCTTGGCGGCGGCCGCGTCCAGCTCCTCGGCCTTGCGCGCGGTGATGGTCACCGAGGCGCCCCTGGAGAGCAGTTCCTCGGCGATGGCGAACCCGATGCCCCGGCTGCCGCTGGTGATCAGCGCGGTCCGGCCGGCGAAGTCGTTCGGCGTGGTCATGCCAGCACTCTAGGGCCGGTTACCGGCCAGTAGCCAGGGCGCGTGGCAAAACCGGTCGAACGCGTCGCGTAAACTGGCAGCGTGGTCTTGATGGATTAGCGGCGCGCGTGGCCCACCCCCGACTTTCGTGAGGGAGGTGGGCGGATGCCCCCTGTCTTCCGCCACGCGATTCGTCTGGAGTTCTTCCCTTGATCACTGTCACGGACCTGGAGCTGCGCGCGGGCTCCCGCATCCTGCTGTCCGACACCACCCTTCGCGTCCAGCCCGGTGACCGGATCGGCCTCGTCGGCCGCAACGGCGCGGGCAAGACCACCACGCTGCGCGTGCTCGCGGGCGAGGGCGAGCCCTACGCGGGCACCGTCCTGCGCTCCGGCGAGCTGGGCTACCTCCCGCAGGACCCGCGCGAGGGCGACCTGTCGATGACCGCGAAGGACCGGGTGCTGTCGGCGCGCGGGTTGGACGAGATCCTGCGCGAGATGGAGAAGTCGCAGGCCATCATGGCCGAACTGGTCGACGAGAAGGCCCGCGACGCCGCCGTGCGCAAGTACGGTCGCCTGGAGGACCGCTTCGCCGCGCTGGGCGGGTACGCCGCCGAGAGCGAGGCGGCCCGCATCTGCGCCAACCTCGGCCTGGCCGACCGCGTGCTCGCGCAGGAGACCGGCACGCTCTCCGGTGGTCAGCGCCGCCGCGTCGAACTGGCCCGCATCCTGTTCGCCGCGACCGAGGCGGGCTCGGGCAAGTCCGACACGATCCTGCTGCTGGACGAGCCGACCAACCACCTCGACGCCGACTCGATCACCTGGCTGCGCGGGTTCCTCAAGGGCCACAGCGGCGGCCTGATCGTGATCAGCCACGACGTCGACCTGCTGGCCGACGTCGTCAACAAGGTGTGGTTCCTCGACGCCGTGCGCGCCGAGGTCGACATCTACAACATGGGGTGGAAGCGCTACCAGGAGGCGCGCGCCGCCGACGAGAAGCGCCGCAAGCGCGAGCGCGCCAACGCCGAGAAGAAGGCGGGCGTGCTCAAGGCGCAGGCCGACAAGATGCGCGCCAAGGCCACCAAGGCCGTCGCCGCGCAGAACATGGCCCGCCGCGCGGACAAGCTGCTCGCCGGGCTGGACGAGGTGCGCGTCTCGGACAAGGTCGCCAAGATCCGCTTCCCGCAGCCCGCCCCGTGCGGCAAGACGCCGCTGATGGCCGAGGGCCTGTCCAAGTCCTACGGCTCGCTGGAGATCTTCGCCGGGGTGGACCTGGCGATCGACCGCGGCTCCCGCGTGGTGGTGCTCGGCCTCAACGGCGCGGGCAAGACCACGCTGCTGCGGCTGCTCGGCGGCTCGGAGACCTTCGACGCCGGGGAGGTCGTGCCCGGTCACGGCCTGCGCCTGGGCTACTACGCGCAGGAGCACGAGACCCTGGACCACGACGCGTCGGTCTGGGAGAACATCCGGCACGCCGCCCCGGACACCGACGCCCAGCAGCTGCGCTCGCTGCTCGGCGCGTTCCTGTTCACCGGCGAGCAGCTGGACCAGCCCGCGGGCACGCTCTCCGGCGGTGAGAAGACCCGGCTGGCGCTGGCCGGCCTGGTCTCCAGCGCGGCGAACGTGCTGCTGCTGGACGAGCCGACGAACAACCTCGACCCGGCCAGCCGGGAGCAGGTGCTCGACGCGCTGCGCAGCTACCAGGGCGCGGTCGTGCTGGTCACGCACGATCCGGGCGCGGTGGAGGCGCTGGAGCCCGAGCGCGTCATCCTTTTGCCCGATGGCACCGAGGACCACTGGTCGGCCGATTACCTAGAGCTGGTGCAGCTGGCCTGATCAGCCAGGCCGGCCACCACTGCCGAGGCCAGGCACCGCCTTTAGCGCGTCCGGATGATCCACAGGGCGTGACTCGCCGATCACGTGGCGATGATTTTTCATGATCGCCTGGCGTTTGCGGCTTCCGTGTTCGATCATTGCGGCGACGGGGGCCATGATCGGCCCCACTGGTCAATCGGAAGGCGGGACAAGGTGGCTGACCTGAAGAAGGGCGCCCGGATCACGGGGACGGCCCGGGACAAGCTTGCCGCTGACCTCAAGAAGAAGTACGAGAAGGGGGCGAGCATTCGCTCCCTCGCTGAATCTACCGGCCGCTCGTACGGCTTCGTGCACCGGGTCCTCAGTGAATCGGGGGTGACTCTCCGCGGCCGTGGCGGCGCCACGCGGAGCAAGAAGAAGTAGACCCGGCGAGGCAGCGCAACCTTTCTCACTGTTACGGACAGGAGCCCGAGTGTCGATCGTCGACGCTGGCCTGCTCGACGCCGGGGGCGTCCAGCTCGCGCTGGACGGCCCCCTGGCAACCATCACCCTGCACCGTCCGGAGGTGCTCAACGCGCAGACCCCCGCGATGTGGGCGGCGCTGCGCGGGATCGGGGAGGCGCTCTCCCCCGAGGTGCGGGTGGTCGTGGTGCGCGGGTCCGGCCGGGCTTTCTCGGCCGGACTCGACCGCGGTCTGTTCACGGCCGGTGATGGCGAGGGCGGCCCGGGGCTCATGTCGATCGCGACGATGCCCACCGAGCGCGCGGACGCGGTCATCGCCGAGTTCCAGCGCGCGTTCAGCTGGCTCCGCGATCCGGCGCGGGTGACCGTCGCCGGGGTGCAGGGCCACGCGATCGGGGCGGGCTTCCAGCTCGCCCTCGCCTGCGACCTGCGGGTCGCGGCGACCGACGCCAAGTTCGCCATGGCCGAGACCGGGCTCGGCCTGGTCCCCGACCTCGGCGGCACGCTGCCGCTGGTCCGCTGCGTCGGCTACGCGCGGGCGGTGGAGATCTGCCTGACCGGCCGTCGCGTCGGCGCGGAGGAGGCCGAGCGGATCGGCCTGGTCAACTCCGTCACACCGGTCGAGGAGCTCGACGACGCGGTGGACAACCTGGTCCGCGCGCTGCTCGTCCCGCAGCCCGGCGCCACGCGGGAAACGTTGGCGCTGCTGCACTCCGCGGCCGACAACCCCGTTCCCGAACTCCAGCTCTCCGCCGAGCGCGCCGCGCAGATCCGCCGCCTGGCCGACCTTCGCGCCCTCCTCAACCCCTCCTGACCCGAACCCCACCCGACCTGCGGGGTTCCCCGGTCTTCAAGTACCGCGAACCCCCCTCCCCGCGGTCTCAAACCGCCCCCACCCCCCCGCCTGTATGCCCTGAATGAGTCATTGAGGGCCTTGAACTCCCCCAATGACTCATTCAGGGCCTTCCAACGCACCAAATGCGGCATTGGCGGTGGGTGTGGGGTGGGGGTTGGGGGCGGTTTGAGACCGTTCGGGGTGGGGTCGGGGGTACTTGAAGACCGGCTTACCCCGGGCGGGACGTGGAAGTCTCTCGGGCGGGAAGATATCGGGACCTCCTGCTGTTGTGCTCGACGCAACCTGGGGAGAGGACCGCCGTGGACGGAACGTGGATGCTGATGCGCAGCGCGATGGAGAGCGCTGACGTACCGAACAAGATTCGCAAGGGCACGCTGAAACGCGTCCTCTCCTTCGCCCGGCCGCACCGGCGCACGCTGATCGCGTTCCTGGCGATCACCGTGGTCACCGCGGTGCTGGCGGTCGCGACGCCGGTGCTCGCGGGCCGGGTGGTCAACGAGATCAGCGGCGGCGGGGACTCCGGCGTCGTGGTCGGCATCGCGTTGCTGATCGCCGGGCTCGCCGTGGTGGAGGCCGGGGTCGGGCTGTTCGAGCGCTGGTTGTCCGCGCGCATCGGCGAGGGGCTGATCTACGACCTGCGCCGCGCCGTCGTCGGCCACGTGCAGCAGATGCCGGTCGCCTTCTTCTCCCGCACGCGCACGGGCGCGCTGGTCAGCCGCCTCAACAACGACGTGATCGGCGCGCAGCGGGCGTTCACCTCGACCCTGTCCGGTGTGGTCGCCAACGTCATCCAGCTCGCGCTGGCGCTTGCGGTGATGCTGACGTTGTCCTGGCAGGTCACGGTGATCGCGCTGGCGCTGCTGCCGGTGTTCGTGCTGCCCGCGCGGCGGATGGGCCGCAGGATGGCCGCGCTGCAACGGGAGGCGGCCGGGCACAACGCGACCATGACCACCCAGATGACCGAGCGGTTCTCCGCGCCGGGCGCGACCCTCGTCAAGCTCTTCGGCCGCCCCAAGGACGAGGCCGACGAGTTCGGCGCGCGGGCCGCGCGGGTGCGCGACATCGGCATCCGCACCGCCATGACCACGCGCGTGTTCATCACCGCGCTGACCCTGGTGTCGAGCTTGGCGCTGGCGCTGGTGTACGGCCTCGGCGGGTGGCTCGCCCTGGAGGGACAGCTCGCCGCGGGCACGGTCGTCTCGCTCGCGCTGCTGCTGACCCGGCTCTACACGCCGCTGACCGCGCTGGCCAACGCGCGCGTGGACGTGATGAGCGCGCTGGTCTCCTTCGAGCGCGTGTTCGAGGTGCTCGACCTCCCACCCGCGATCACCGAGAAGCCCGACGCCGCAACGGTTCCGGACGGCCCGGTGGCGGTGGAGTTCGACGACGTGCGCTTCGCCTACCCTGCGGCGAACAAGGTTTCCCTTGCCTCCCTTGAGGAAGTCAAGACCCTGGACACCCGTGGCGGCGAGGAGGTGTTGCACGGCTTGAGCTTCCGCGCCGAGCCCGGTCAGCTCGTCGCGCTCGTCGGCTCCTCGGGTGCGGGCAAGTCGACCATCGCCAGCCTGGTGCCGCGGCTCTACGACGTGGACTCCGGAGCCGTCCGGCTGTCCGATGTGGACGTTCGGGAGCTGTCGTTCGACTCGATCAGGCAGACGGTGGGCGTGGTGACCCAGGACGGGCACCTCTTCCACGACACGATCGGCGCGAACCTGCTCTACGCGCGCCCCGCCGCCACCGAGGAGGAGATCTGGGACGCGCTGCGCGGAGCCAGGCTCGCCGACCTGGTGCGCTCACTCCCGGACGGCTTGGAAACCGTTGTGGGAGAACGGGGTTACCGGCTCTCCGGGGGTGAGCGGCAGCGGCTGACCATCGCCCGCCTGCTGCTGGCGCGGCAGCGCGTGGTGATCCTGGACGAGGCCACCGCGCACCTGGACTCCGAGTCGGAGGCGGCGGTGCAGGAAGCCCTCGCCGAGGCGTTGGCGGGGCGGACCGCTCTGGTGATCGCGCACCGGCTGTCCACGATCCGCGCCGCCGACCAGATCCTGGTCGTCGAGGCGGGCGAGATCGTCGAGCGCGGCACTCACGACGAACTCCTTGCCGCAGAAGGACGTTACGCCGACCTGTACCGGACGCAGTTCCGCCAAGCCGAGCCCGCCGCGCCGGTGGCGCTGCCGCACGCGCTCGACGACTTCGGCGCGCTGTGGCGGCAGAGCCTGGTGCAGGTGCAGCGGCTGTTCCCGACGCGGCTGCGGATGGTGCTCGACGGCGACAAGGGAACCGAGGCGCGACTGCGCGAGCTGGTCCGTGCGGAAGAGGTGTGCTGCCCGTTCTTCGCCTTCACGGTGACGCGCGAGGGCGACCGGCTCGTGCTGGACACCGACGTGCCGGAGACCGCGGCCGTCGTCCTCGACGAGATGGCGACCGCGGCGCTGCGCTCACGAGAGCCGGGGGACCCGCTTGCCGTAGTGGGCGAGTAGGTCCTTGTTCGCCTGGTCACCGCCCTCGGTGTTGGCGCTGCGCCACAGCGGCAGGTCCAGGCCGTCGCGCTCGGCCCGCGCGTGCAGCGAGACCAGCAGCAGGTTCCACACGAACATGGTGGCCAGCGAGGACAGCGGCGCGGTGACCGGCGCGGCGGCCGGGTGCGCGGCGTCGCCGGGCGGCACCAGGGTGTCCAGCACGATGCTCGACTCGGCGGCCAGGGTGGTGCCCGACCGCTTCGGCGCCGCGGAGCTGGCGGGCCCGGAGGTCACCCCGATCACCGGCAGCCCGGCGGCGCGCCCGGCGCTGGCCAGCTCCACCGGGTAGGGGTTCACGCCCGAGGTGGAGAAGACGATCAGCACGTCGTTCGGCCCGAGCGGGTCGGCCGTCAGCACCTCGGCGGCCAGGCCGGAGCGCCGCTCGGCGTCGGTGCTGGACTTCGCGCCGTGCATCGGCAGCAGGTCGGGGTGGTAGAGCGGGCGCACGCAGGACAGCCCGCCCGCGCGGTAGAAGGTCTCGGCGACCGCGGCCAGCGAGTGGCCCGCGCCCGCGGTGACGATCAGCCCGTCCTTGGTGATCGCCGTGGTCAGCGCGTCGACGGCGCGCTCGACCGCCTCGGCGTTGTGCCGTTCCAGCCTGTCGAGGTGCTCGTGCACCGTGCCCGCGTATCCCATGCATGTGGTCTAAACCACTCGGCGCACCGGTGTCAACCCGGGGCCGGGGGAGGTGTTCGTCTGAACAGCGTGCCGCGCCCGGTCGCGAGGGGTTAGCCTGCCGCGCCGTCGACCTTCGAGGAGCGCGCATGCGGTGGGCCGCCCTGATTCTTCCCCTCTGCCTCGCGGTGCTGATGACCTCCGGTCCGCCCGCCGGGGCCCGAGCGCGGGAGAAGACGGCCCCGGACAAGAGTTTCGCGGTCTACGTCGGCAAGAACCTCACCCGGAACGGCCGTCCGTTCCTCGGTGGGTTCGGCCACGAGCCGTCGAGCCACTGGATCGACATCGTGCCGAGGAAGCGGCATCCCGAGGGCTCCACCATCGAGGTCGGGGCCACCGCGGAGGCGAACATCCCCGGTGAGCTGACGCGCATCCCCCAGGTTCCGGAGACGGCCCGCTACATCACGTCGAACTACTCGGAGTTCGCCGGGTTCCCCGCCCCGCTGACCAACGGCGGCCTCAACGAGCACGGCGTCGCGGCCCGCGACGTCTGGTCGCCCTCGCGGCCCGAGCCGGTCAAACAGACACCGACGCCGCAGCGCGGCCCGAACTACAGCGACCTCTCGCGGATCGCGATGGAGCGCGCCCGCACCGCCCGCGAGGCGGTGGAGATCGTCGGCGGGCTGATCGACCGGTACGGCTACACCACCTACGGCGGCAACTCCCACCTGTTCGCCGACGCGAACGAGGGCTGGGTCCTGATCGAGTTCGCGGGCGGCCGAGGGTTGTGGGCCGCGCAGCGGCTCGGCCCGGACGAGGTGCGCGTCTCCTATCCCGGCTACATCGGCGCGTTCCCGACCACGCCCGGCGCGGATCACCTGTCGTCCCCGAACCTGGTCGGCTACGCGGTCGACCGCGGCTGGTGGCGGCCCGACTCGGGGCAGCCGTTCGACCTGCGGGCCGTGTACGGCACGCCGTTCCCGGGCGCGCCCTTCGCGGTCGGGGCCAAGATCTCGCCCGATGACGAAGGGCCCTACCGCCACCCGCCTTCGTTGGAGGCCGAGTTCCGGCGGCTGGCACCGGTCACGCTCCAGGACGTCATGCGCATCGTGCGCGATCCGCGCTGGGCCGACGACCGCGCGGGATACGGCCACGTCGCCGAGCTGGACGCGTCGGTCCGCGACCCGGAGCTGGCGACGCTGTGGGTGGCAGTCACCTCCGCGGTCACCGCGCCCTACCTCCCGGTGCACATCGGCACGCGGTCTGTGCCGCCGGAGTACCGCCAGCACCGGTACCTGACCCACAACTCGGCGAGGACGTACCTCGACCCGGAGTTCGCCGAGCAGGAGGCGACCGAGTACGCCACACAGACCTACAAGCGCCTGTTCTACGCGACCTGCGCGCGACCGCGGAAGTACCTCGGGCAGGTCACCCGGGCGTTGGAGGGGTTCGAGGCGCGAATCCTCGGGGAACTGAGCGCGGTGGAGCGACGCGCGGCCACGGCGTACGCCTCCGGTGCGCGGGAGGAGGCCCGGCGGATTCTCACCTCAGCGAGCGACGGCTGGGCCGCCGACGGCCTCGCGCTCGGCGGGTACCTCCTCGCCCGGCAGCTCGCCGAGAGCAGGGCCGACGGCGGGCTCCGCAGCCCCTCCGCCGACATCCCGGACATGTCCTTGCGCGGCAAGGTTTCCGCGCGTGATCGGATCAACTGCGACCTCGGCGGCGGCTGGGCCGAGGGAGGCACGCTGGCCCGGAGGGGCAGCTACGGGAACCCGGCCGACGTGCCGGACTACCGGGCCCGCCCCGCCGGTGCGTCCGCGTGGTGGTTCGTGCTGGCCGTGGCCGGTGGGCTCATCGTCGGCTGGTTCCTGCGGAGGCCGCGACTCCGCTGATCTTGTCAGGGGTCGGCCGTAGCTTCGGGGCATGCGGGAGACGCGGATCCGCCCGGCGCGGGCGGCGGACGCGGAGGCGATCACCGAGCTGGTGCACGCCTCCTCGGCCTACCAGGGCAGTTATGCGTCCATTTTGGACGGTTATGCGGTCTCGGGCGCGCAGGTGGAGGCGACGGTGACGTTCGTCGCCGAGGACGACGTCGGTGCGGTCGTCGGGTGCTACAGCCTGGTGCCCGGCAACGCCGAGCTGGACCTGCTGTTCGTCGCCGACGCGGCGCAGGGCACCGGGCTGGGCGCGCGGCTCGTCCAGCACATGTTGGAGCGCGCTCGGGACCTCGGGTTGCGCGAGGTGCGCGTGGTGTCGCACCCGCCCGCCGAGGGCTTCTACCTGCGCACGGGCGCGCGCCGGGTCGGCGTGGTGCCCGCCAAGCCGCCGAAGGTTCCGTACGAGCGGCCGGAGCTGCGCTGGAATCTGGTTGCGGATCGAACAGGGAGTGTGTTCGTATGAACATGTGGAGAGTGCGGAACGCTATGACCTGATCGCGAGCACGTTGCGTGAGCGGGACCGCGTCGAGGTCGCCGAGCTGGCCGAGCTGACCGGCTGCTCGGAGATGACCATCCGGCGGGACCTGGACGTGCTGGAGCGCGACGGGCTGCTGCGCCGGGTGCGCGGCGGCGCGGTCAGCACGCTCAGCGGCGAAGGCTCGCCCTACGGCGTGCGCGCCCGGCAGCGGGTGGAGGTCAAGCAGCGCATCGGCAAGCTCGCCGCCGAACTGCTGGACGACGGCGAGAGCGTGGTGATCGACGCGGGCACGACGACGCTGGAGGTCGCGCGCGTGGTCGTGGGCCGCAGGCTGACCGTGCTGCCGCTGTCCCTGCACGTGGCCAACGTCCTCGCCGAGGGGTCGGGGATGCGCCTGGTCCTGCCCGGCGGCGAGGTGAGCCCGCGCGAGATGGCCTTCTACGGCCAGCTGACCCGCGGCGCCTTCGACCGGATGCGGTTCGACACGGTCGTGCTCGGCGTGTGCGGGCTGACCGTGACGGACGGGGTCAGCTCGTTCGACCTGTGCGACGCCGAGACCAAGCAGGCCGCGATCCGCGCCTCCGCGAGGGTGATCGCCGTGACCGACTCGACCAAGCTCGGCCGGGTCGCCTTCGGCCGCGTCTGCCCGATCACCGACCTCGACGTCCTGGTCACCGACCGGGACGCGCCCGCAGATCAACTCGACCGGTTCCGCGAGGCCGGTGTGGAGGTTCACCTTGCCTGACGCCACAGTCGCTGTTCCCGCCGCAGTGCGGACGGCCCGGCGCGCGACCTCGCTCGTCTTCGGCATGCACGCGGGCCTGTTCGCCGCGTGGACGCCGCACATCCCGCTGGTCAAGGAGCGCCTCGCGGTGGGTGACGGGGTGCTCGGCCTGCTGCTGCTCGGCGCCCCGATCGGCGCGCTGCTGGCCATCCTGGCGGCGGGCCCGATGATCGCCCGCTGGGGCAGCAGACCGATGATGATGATCACCGCGGTCGGCTACGGCGGGGTGTCGTTCCTGCTCGGCCTCGCCGGTTCCGGAGTGGCGCTGTTCCTCGCGCTGATGGTGTGGGGCGCGTTCCAGAGCGCGCTCGACGTGGCGATGAACGCCCAGGCGGTGCTGGTCGAGCGGCACTACGACCGCCCGGTCATGTCCAGTTTCCACGGGTTCTGGAGCCTCGGCGGTTTCGTCGGGGCCGGCGTGGGAGCGCTCGCAGTGGGTGCAAACGTCGGCTTGACGGTGCAGATGCTCGTGCTGGGCGTGCTGCTGGTCGTTGTCGTCTTCGGGGTGAACCGGGTGCTGCTGACCGGCGACCACGCCGGGGACACCGAGGCCGACGCGAAGGTCCGCACCCGCGACGTGCTGCGCGACGGACGGCTGCTCGCCTTGGGAGCGCTCATGTTCGCCGCGCTGCTGTGCGAGGGCGCCGCGGCGGACTGGGCGGCGATCTACCTCCGCGACTGGCTCGGCACCACGGCGTCCTTCGCCGGGGCGGGCTACTCGGTGTTCGCGATCGCGATGTTCGTCGGTCGGGGGCTGGGGGACCGGTGGGTCGCCCGGTACGGCCCGCGCCTGGTGGTCGGCGGCCTCTCGGTGCTGGCCGCGGTCGTGTTCGCGGCGGGCCTCGCCGTTGCCCAGCCGTGGGCGGCGCTGCTCGGCTTCGCCGCGCTGGGCCTGGGAGTCGCGTGCGGCGTTCCGGTGGTGTTCTCCAGCGCGGCGGAGCTGCCCGGTCGGCACGCCGCCCAGTCGATCGCGGCGGTCTCGGCGATCGCCTGGCCCGGTTTCCTGTTGGGCCCCACGGCGATCGGCGGGTTGTCGGAGGCGGTGACGCTGCCCTTCGCGCTCATCCTGCTGCCGGTGTTGTGCCTGGCGATCGGGCTCGGCGCCCGCCTCATCCTCCGTGGCCGCCGCTAGACCGCGAGCGGGCGCGGTGGTCGGCGACGTAGATGCGATTGGCGCACTGCGTCGAGCAGAACCGCCTGCGCCCGTTGCGCGAGGTGTCGATGAACACCACCGTGCAGCCCTCGCGGTCGCAGCAGCCGAGGCGCCCGCCACCGGAGGCGCAGATCACGTGCGCCAGTCCGGTGGCGGTGCGCGCCTTCACCCGCTTCACCGTGCTGTCGGTGTCCAGCGAGTAGTGCAGGTGCGGCGTCATCTCGCCCTCGTGCCGCGCGATAGTCGGCCGGATCGCGGCCTCGTCGAGCAGCCGGTTCAGCACGGCGATGCGCTCGTCGAGGTCGGTGGTCTCGAAGACCACGCGCAGTTTTGCCGCCCACACAAGGAGATCCGCGGTCTCCTCGGCGTCGACGGAGGGCTTGGTGGTCTTGTACGCCAGCAGCAGCTCGTTCATCCCGCGCGGGTCGATGTCCGGGTCGGCGTTGACCAGGCCGACCGCCAACGACGCCTTGTCGCTGCCGTAAGGGTTGATCTGCACTAGCCCATGACAGCAGGCTGGGGGCATGCAGCGCAATGAGATTCCGGACGCGGTGACCTGCCCGAACTGCGGATGGCCCGCCGGGGACGCGGTGACCTCCGCCCACCACACCTCGACCGGCGCGGTCCGCTACGCGCACTGCGTCTGCGGGCTGCGCCTTGTGTTGCTCGGCGAGACCCTGATCGGCACGGCGGGCGCGCCGGACGCGGCGATGGCGGGCTGATCGTCTACTTAGGACGCTCGGCGGAGCAGGCAGAGCTCGCCGATCTCGGCGACGTTCTTCATCAGCTCCGCGTTCAGCCAGGCGATCATGTGCGCGACCTGGTGCTCGGGGCCGGGCGGCCACGGGAACCGCGCCTCGACGTCGAGATCGGCCTCGGAGAGCCCGTCCAGCACGGTCACCCACTCCGCGCGCAGATCGCGCAGCCACGCCACCGCGGACGCGCCGTCACCCGGCCACGTGATCTCGACGCGCTCGCGCGGGGTCCGGCCGCGCGCGTGGTCGATCGCGGTGCTCCACCACCAGCCGATGTGCCAGGTGATCCACGCGATCGTGGGTACCGGGATCGGGTCCGGTTCGGTCTCGTCCCAGTCCGGGCGCCACACGCCGTCCTCGCCGCGGTGCACGGTCCAGCAGAGCTTTCCGGGCTCCCACAGGAAATCCTCGGGTTCGACGCGGTCGAGGTGGTACTCGAACAGCGACCACGTGAAGTCGAACTGCCAGCGCAGCAGGGCACAACGGGAAACGGACATGGCGCAGACCTTGGCACAGCGCGGAAGGACGCACGACCTGGTTTCGGCGGGGCCCGAGTGGCCGAACCCGCGGCACCACAGTTAGGGTACCCCTGTTGTGGTAGTTGGGCGGGGACGGATATGGCTTCTGGAGTACGGGCACACTCGCGCCGCGAGCTGCTGGCGGACGCGGCGATCGAGGTGCTGGCCAGGGAGGGCGGCCGCGGTCTCACCCATCGCGCGGTGGATCGCGAGGCCGAAGTTCCCCTTGGTACCGCCAAGAACTACTTTCCCACACGCAACGCGCTGCTCGTCGCCGCCGCGCGGCGGATGGCCGACGAGCACGGCGCCGCCGTGCAGGTGCTCCGCGAGACCACGCCCGTCGGGGTGCGCCCGGACCAGGTCCGCGAGCTGTACCCGGCGATGCTGGCCAGGGCCGTTTCCGGTGACCGCACCCAAACGTTGGCGTTGTTCGAGCTGTACCTGGAGGGCGTGCGCCGCCCCGAGGTGCGCGAGGCCCTGGGGGAGATGGTCCGCGCCAACGCCGAGGGCGTGATCGCCGTGCACCGCTCCGCCGGGCTGGACACCACTCCGCGCGACGCGGCGCTGCTGGACGCGTACTTCCTCGGTGTCTCCATTTCCCTGCTGGCCCTGCCCGATGACGCGCTCGGCAAGCTCGGCCTCGACGACCCGCACGACCTCGGCCGCGGCCTGTTCGCCGCCGCCGTCCCCGGTGTCTCAGACCGCTGCGATGATCATGGCGATCGGGGCGTTGACCAGCCCGTGAGCCAGGATCAGCGCCCAGGGGTTGCGGTGCCGGGACCAGAGGTAGCCGAGGAAGATCCCGGTGACCCCCTGGTTGGCCACGACTGAGGCCAGGTCCAGCGGCAGGCCGTTGCCGCCGCCCTGGATCGCCACGTGCCAGGCGGCCCACAGCAGCGCGGACACGATGATCGCGGGCCACCGCCCGTAGAGGGATTCCAACCGCGTCTGCAACCAGAACCGGTAGAACACCTCTTCCAGCAAGGAGTTCGCCAGGAACACCGTCACCATCACCACGATCGGCGCGGACGGCCCGCTCCACGGCATCAGCACGGTGATCAGTCCGATGTAGACGGTCACGACCGCGATCGGCCGCAGCCACCGCCCTTGGAGGTCCACAGTGGACCATTCCCGCCAGCCCACCCGCACAACGGCGAGCGGGATCACCAACAGCAACGCGAGCTTCAATCCCAGGAACCACAGATCGCCACGCGGCGACAGGTAGTAGCCCACCGCGAACGCGGCGGCCAACCCCGCCAACGCCCATGCCTGCCAGGCGATCCGACGCGGTTCCGTCCCTGTGAACGGATCGGCCGCCGGTTTTTTCGGTGCCAGCAGCATCGCCGCCACCAGTCCGGCGACTACCGGTGTCCACATCAGCCACAACGGCCGCGTCCCATCGTGGTCCGCTGTGTACCGCAACGCCGTGTGTCCGCTGAGGAACACCCCCAGCAGCGCCGCCGCGTACACCGCGATCCCGCCCAGGAGCACTGTTCTGCCGGTCTTCGTCATCGTGATCCCCCTCGGAGGATCATGTTAGAAGGGCGCGGGTTCTCCGATGGGCTCGATTTCTGATTCGTAGACCGTGCCATCTGGCGTGGTCCACACGTGGCGTCCGTCTTCGAGGTTCTGGCACTGCCAGCTGGTTTCGTGCTTCATCCGGTGGTGCCGCCGACACTTCGGCCGGAGGTTGTCGACTGACGTGTTGCTTCCGTCAAAGGGGCAGCAGTGGTCGAGGTCGCAGCGGTGCACCGGCTGTCGGCATCCGATCATCGTGCAGTGGGGGTAGCGGGCGGCAATCAGTTCCCGCTGCTTCGCGGTGGGCCGGTAGGTGGTGACGTCCTCGGCGATCCCGGTGACCGGGTCGGTCAGGATGCGCTTCCAGATCCCTCCTGCGGCGACATCCCGGGCGATCTTGATCGGCAGCGGCCCGTGCCCTTGCAGGATGGCCGGATCGTCGTCCATGCCGATCAGGGAGCTGATCGCCATGGTGAGGTTCACCGTCACCTGACCCTGCGCGGCACCGGTTTCCTTACCCAACAACAAGTCCAGGGCCACATCGACGCGCTTCTGGTCCAATGTGCGGCCGTCTTTGGGCAGACCGCGTGCGATGGCGTCGATGTGATCGAAGGCCAGGGCGGTGTCGAGGGCGGGCAGGATCAGCCGCAGTGATGCCATGCCGTCGTCAAGGTTGGTCTTCTCCACCCTGCGCTGCTTGCGCTTCTCCTCATGACGGTGTTCGACCGCCTTGGGGTCGAGCCGGTCGATGTAGCGGCGCGCGTACTGGCGAGTGGCGGAGTAGGCGTTCTTCTCCGCATGCGCCAACAGAGCTTCCTCAGCGGTGGCGGCCTGCACCGCCGAGAGACCCTGAAGGAGTTCGACGATCATCAACGCCTTCCCCTCGTCCACGCGGCCTTCGGCCAGCGCCTGCAAGACCACGGGGCGCGCGGTGAGATCGGCGGCTTTGGCCAGGAGTCGTGATGCTTTCTCCTTGGAGATCCGCAACAGTGGCATCAGTAGCTCTTCGGCGTACTCACGTTCAGCGGGCCGGAGCTGAGCGACATACTCCATCAACGCCACCAGAAATGCAACGACCGCTGTGCCGATGCCGGTGAAGGTTGATTTGACTCGCGCGTCAGTAGTATCGAGGATCATGTCCCCATTTTATCGCACAATAATAGTCGATCATGGCTCTAAAGGATGAATTGCCAGGCGCCCGAAAAGCCCGAAACGCAACCCCCACGAAACAGCAGGCCGCGAACGAGAATGGGTCGGCTTTACCTGGGGTGCGCGTGCCATACGCTTGTCGCGAGGGCCGGGGTTTCATCCCGTGCCCCTGTGAGGCCCAAGGGCACGCGCAAGGGGCCCCCAGGTCAAGCCGACCCCACGCTGGTACCGACGCGATCTGAAAGCCCAGCCTAAACCAACCGAACATCAGAAACAGAAAAAGAAAGCCCCTCCACCGCCGCCTTGCCACAACTATTCGGCCAAGCGGGCAACGGCGTAGCGGCAAGCCGCACCACCCACTCCCGCCCATCAACATGCCGAACAGAAACCAAATCCGACGTCGCGGAAACAACCGACAGCGAGTCCGCGCCCACCTCCCGAATAATCCCGCGAACAGCTAGCTCGGCGGCCTGACCCTCCCGACTCCACGTCGCCCGGCCGCGACAGCCTTGAAGCATCATTTCCCCCGCAGCCGTCGCTTTCAGCAGTTCCCGGGTTTGCGGGCCATCGAGCCTTCCGTGCACATAACCAGTCGGCAGGGCGACGACGGCGGGGGCGAAGCGGTGCCCGCCGGTGTGGGTGCTCTCCCAGATCGCCTCGCCGTGTTCGGCGGCGAGTTCCGCGGCGATGGGGCGGCCGAGGAGGGCGCAGCAGCGGTCGCGTTTTCCGTTGGTGCACACCAACAGCAGCGGATCAGTGGTCAGTGTGCCGAAGGGGGTGGTGAAGTCGAGGTCGAGGAGTTCCTCGGGGTCCTCGATGGTGTGCCGCCGCAGCCAGCTCGTGCCCGGGCGCGTGGAGGCGAGGTAGACCCGGCGCGGGCGGGGGTGGTGCAGGTCGGGGTGGCGGCCGGGCCGCCGGATCAGCACGATCCGGATGCCGGTCTCCTTCATGCGGCGCGCGAGCTCGGCGCCGACTCGCCGGTCGAGGTGGCTGTCGACCAGGGCGTCGTTGCCCCACGGGCCCGGCTGTTCGAGGCAGAGCCAGGTGGCCGCGACCGGGGCGGTCCCGGCGAGGGGTTCGGCGGCGGCGAGGACGGCGCAGTTGGTCACTGGCGCTCCTCGGTTCCGGTGAGGGGGCAGGTGAGGCTGTGCATACGCTGCCCATCATCACCCGGTTGGTTCTTGATCGGCACCCCGGGGTTGCCGAACGGCGCAGCCGGGAATGCACGTGGTCCCGCGCTGGTCGGGCGTGGCAGCCTGGGGCAGGGAGGTGGCCATGGCTGAGCCCGGTAGCTACCGGTACGGACCGTGGGAGGGCGGGCGCGACCCGCTCGCGCCGCCGCCGGACCTGCGGGCGGCGCTGGACGAGATCGGGCGCGAGGTGATGGCGGGGACCTCACCGGAGTCCGCGTTGCGCGAGCTGCTGCGGCAGGGCGTGCCGGGTACCCGGGGGCTGGACGAGCTGACGCGGCAGGTGTGGCAGCGACGTGCGGCGTTGCAGCGCAGGCACCGGCTCGACGGGACTTTGCAGGAAGCTCGGCGGCTGCTGGATCGCGCTATGGCCGCGGAGCGCCGCGAGCTGGACTCGGACAGCAGCGAGGACGCCCAGTTCCGGCAGATGCGGCTGGACATGGTGCCGAACAACGTCGGCGGGGCCGTGCGCGAGCTGGCGGACTACGACTGGCGCTCCGCCGATGCGGCCGAGGCTTACCAGGAGATCCAGCAGTTGCTCGGCCAGCAGATGGTGGAGCAGCGGTTCAAGGGCATGACCGAGGCACTGAAGCAGGCGCGGCCGGAGGACGCCGAGCGCGTGCGCGAGATGCTGGCCGACCTCGACGACCTGCTGTCCGCGCACGCGCAGGGGCGCGCCGACACGCAGCAGCGCTTCGAGGAGTTCATGCGCAAGCACGGCGAGTTCTTCCCGGAGAACCCGCGCACCACCGACGAACTCATCGATTCGCTCGCGGCCCGGTCGGCGGCGGCGCAGCGGATGCTGAACTCGATGACCCCGCAGCAGCGCGCCGAACTCGCGGAGCTGTCGCGGCAGGCGTTCGGCGACCCTAGGCTGGCCGAAGCACTGTCCAAAGTGGACGACAAGCTGCGTGCGCTGCGGCCGGGCGAGGACTGGGCGGGGCGCGGCCGGTTCCGCGGTGACCAGCCGATGGGGATGGCCGAGGCGACGGCGGCGTTGCAGGAGCTGGGCGAGCTGGACCAGCTCGCCGAACAGCTGGCGCAGGCGCATCCGGGCGCGCGGCTGGAGGACATCGACGCCGAGCTGCTGGAGCGCCACCTCGGCGAGCAGTCCACTGTGGACGCACGAGCGCTCGCTGACCTGGAACGACAGTTGCGCGCCCAGGGAATGCTGGAGCGCGGTCCGGACGGTGACCTCCGGTTGAGCCCCAAGGCGTTGCGCCGTCTGGGGGAAGACACGTTGCGCGATGTGCTCGGCAAGCTGCGCGGCGTGCGGGGTGAGCGCGATGCCAACCGCGCGGGCGCGGCGGGGGAGCGGACCGGCTCCACGAGGCCGTGGCGCTTCGGTGACACCGAGCCGTGGGACGCGGCGCGCACGGTCGGGAACGCGGTTCTGCGCACGGCGGGAACCGGTGAGGCGCTGTCGATCGACGTCGGCGACGTGGAGATCGCCGAGACGGAGCAGCGTTCGCGGGCCGTGGTGGCGCTGTGCGTCGACACCTCGTGGTCGATGATCCAGGACGGCCGCTGGGTGCCGATGAAGCGGACCGCGCTCGCGCTGCACCACTTGGTGCGCACGCGTTTCCGCACCGACGAGCTGCAACTGATCACCTTCGGCAGGCACGCGATGAGCGTGGATATCGGCGAACTCACCGCCCTGGAAGGAACCTACGAGCAGGGGACGAACCTGCACCACGCGCTGATGCTGGCGGGACGCCACCTTCGGCGGCACCCGGACGCGCATCCGGTGGTACTCGTTGTGACAGACGGCGAGCCGACCGCGCACCTCGAACCCGACGGCGAAGCCGTTTTCGACTACCCGCCGCGGCGCGAGACCATCGCGAAGACCATGGTCGAGGTGGACGCGCTGGCCCGCAGGGGCGTGGGCATCACGGTGTTCATGCTGGGCGAGAACCCCAGGTTGGCGGCTTTCGTCGACACCGTGGCGCGGCGGACCGGCGGCCGGGTGCTCGCACCGACGACGGACGGGCTCGGCGCCGCGGTGGTCGCGGACTACCTGCGCAACCGGCGGGGATGACCGACTGTCCAACTAGGACAACTCGAAAGATCGCTGTGTCGTTGCGCAGAACAGTTGATCACACGGCATGATGAGGGTCCGGAGGAGATCGGCGACACCGGAGGGGAGGACTTCCCCAGTGGAGGTCGAACAGCGGCGAAGACCGCGGTGGCGGTGGGTGCTGCCAACGCTGATGGTGCTGGCGTGGCTGGTTTTCGGGGGGTTCAGCAGCCAGTTCCAGAGCCGCCTCGCCGAGGTGCAGAAGAACGACAACGCCTCCTTCCTGCCCGCGAGCGCGGAGTCCACCGAGGCGACGAACCTGCAGGCGACGTTCTCCGACAAGCGCGTGCTGCCCGCGGTGCTGGTCTTCGAGCGCCCGACCGGGCTGACCATGACCGACCAGAACGCGTTGCAGGAGCGACTGGTCCAGCTCGGCGCGCTGCCCGGCGTGAACGGCCAGATCACCCCGCCCGACCTGGCCAAGGACGGCAAGGCGGTGCAGGCCGTGGCCGCGCTGGACGCCCAGGACGGGGCGAAGCTGGCCAGGACCATCGCCGAGCTGCGCGAGGTGATCGGCAAGAACCTGCCCGCCGGGCTCAACGCCTACATCACCGGCCCGGCCGGTCTGCTCGGCGACCTCGCCGACATCTTCAAGGGCATCGACGAGCTCCTGCTCGGGGTGACCGCCGCGGTGGTCGCGCTGATCCTCGTCGTGGTCTACCGCAGCCCCCTGCTGCCGATCCTGGTGCTGGCCTCCGCCGGGCTCGCGCTGGCCAGCTCCACGTTCGTGGTCTACGAGCTGGCCGCGAACGAGGTCCTCACGCTCTCCGGCTCCAGCCAGGGCATCCTGTTCATCCTGGTCTTCGGTGCCGCCACCGACTACGCCCTGCTGCTGGTCGCGCGCTACCGCGAGGAGCTGCGCAGGCACGCGTCGCCCTACGTGGCGATGGGCAGGGCCTACCGGGCGTCCTTCGAACCGATCCTGGCCTCGGCGGGCACGGTCGTGCTCGGCCTGATGTGCCTGCTGCTCTCCGAGCTGAACTCCAACCGCGGCCTCGGCCCGGTCGCGGCCACCGGCATCGTGATGTCGCTGCTGGCCTCCCTGACCTTCCTGCCCGCCGTGCTGGTGATCTTCGGCCGGGTGGCGTTCTGGCCGTTCCGGCCGATGGCGGTGACCGGCAAGCACGCCAAGGTGCCCAGCGACGTCGAGCAGCACGGCTCCTGGGCCAGGGTGGCCGCGGGCGTGGGCAACCGGCCCCGGCTGACCTGGATGCTCACCGCGCTGGTGCTGCTCGGCGGGGCCGCGCTGCTGCCGCAGTTCAAGTCGGCGGGCACCTCGCAGACCGACCTGTTCCTCACCAAGGTCGAGTCGGTCACCGGCCAGGAGGCGCTGTCGGCGCACTTCCCGGGCGGTATCGGCAGCCCGGCGGCGATCATCGCCAACGCCCAGGCCGCGCCCGCGGTGATGGCGGCGGCCAGGGTGCCCGGCATCGCCGACGTCACGCTCGGGTTCGACCTGCCGCCCGGTGCCCCGCCGCCCGCGGACGTGAGCCAGCTCAAGCCCAAGGTCGTCAACGGCAAGGTGCAGATCTTCGCCACCTTCGCCGCGCCCGCGGACTCGCCGGAGTCGGTCGCGACGGTGCGCACGCTGCGCGAGGCGGTGCACAGGGTGCCCGGCGCGGAGGCCAAGGTCGGCGGCTTCACGGCGCTGCAGTACGACGTGCAGGAGGCGTCCTCGCGGGACCGGTGGGTGATCATCCCGGCGGTGCTCGTGGTGATCGTCCTCGTGCTCGCGCTGCTGCTGCGTTCGTTGCTGGCGCCGTTGCTGCTGACCGCGACGGTGGTGCTGTCCTTCGCCGCCACCCTCGGCGTCAGCGGGCTGATCTTCGAGCACCTGCTGGGCTGGGGCGGCGCCGATCCGAGCGTGCCGCTGTTCGCCTTCGTGTTCCTGGTCGCGCTCGGCATCGACTACAACATCTTCCTGATGACGCGTGTCCGCGAGGAGACGGTCAAGCACGGCACGGTCACCGGCACGCTGCGCGGGCTCACCGTGACCGGCGGCGTGATCACCTCCGCCGGGGTGGTGCTCGCGGCTACCTTCGCGGCGCTGGCCGTGCTGCCGCTGCTGTTCCTGGCGCAGCTGGCGTTCCTGGTGGCCTTCGGTGTGCTGCTGGACACGCTGGTGGTGCGCTCGCTGCTGGTGCCCGCGCTGACCATCCACATCGGCCGGTCGGTGTGGTGGCCGGGGCGGCTGTGGCGGGCCGAACCACCTCGGCGGCGGGATGACGACGAGCCAGGTGGTTAATGAGCCAGGTGGTTAATGAGCCAGGTAACTGTCTAGGGTCGTAACCATGCAACCCTGGTCATCCGTCCCGGTCCCGCGCGTGCCCGGCACGCCCCGCCCGCTTCGGCTCTACGACACCGCATCCGCCGAGGTCAGGCCGACCTCGCCGGGTCAGGTGGCCAAGCTCTACGTCTGCGGGATCACCCCCTACGACGCCACGCACCTCGGGCACGCGTCGACCTACCTGGCCTTCGACCTGGTGCACCGGATCTGGCTGGACAACGGCCACGAGGTGCACTACGTGCAGAACGTCACCGACATCGACGACCCGCTGCTGGAGCGGGCGCGGCGGGACAACCAGGACTGGGTCGTGCTCGGGCTGCGCGAGACCGCGCTGTTCCGGGAGGACATGGAGGCGCTGCGGGTGGTGCCGCCGCGCGAGTACGTCGGCGCGGTCGCGGCCATCCCGGAGATCATCGAGGCGGTCGGCAAGCTGCTCGCCTCCGGTGCCGCCTACCGGATCGACGACGAGCACCCGGACGTCTACTTCGACCACGCCGCCACCGGGCGCTTCGGCTACGAGTCCGGCTACGACGAGCCGACGATGCTGAAGTACTTCGCCGAGCGCGGCGGGGACCCGGACCGGCCGGGCAAGCGGCACCCGCTGGACGCGCTGCTGTGGCGCGCGGCCCGGGACGGGGAGCCCTCGTGGGACGGCGAGCTGGGTCCTGGCCGCCCCGGCTGGCACATCGAGTGCACGGCGATCGCGGTCAACCGCCTCGGCGCCACGGTGGACGTGCAGGGCGGCGGCTCGGACCTGATCTTCCCGCACCACGAGTTCAGCGCCGCGCACGCGGAGCAGCTGACCGGCCAGGCGCCGTTCGCCCGGCACTACAGCCACAGCGGCATGATCGGCCTGGACGGCGAGAAGATGTCGAAGTCCAAGGGGAACCTGGTCTTCGTGTCCAAGCTGCGGGCCGACGAGGTCGACTCGATGGCGGTGCGCCTGGCGCTGCTGGCCGACCACTACCGCTCGGACCGGTCGTGGACCGCCGCGCTGCTGGCCTCGGCGGAGAACCGGCTCGGGCGGTGGCGCGAGGCCGTGTCGCTGCCTGCCGGGCCGTCCGCGGAGTCCCTTGTGGAGCGGCTGCGCGATCACCTCGGCGACGACCTTGACACCCCGCGCGCGCTCGCGGCGGTGGACGGCTGGGCGGCGGAGGCGCTGACCCGGCGCGGCACGGACGCGGGTGCCCCGGCGCTCGTCCGGGACGCCGTCGACGCGCTGCTCGGCATCGCGCTCTGACCCCGCCGCGGCGCCCGTCGTTTTCTCCTGCGACGGGCGCCGTTGGTGCGTCTGGGTTGCGCGCAGCAACGATCTTGTTACGAGACGCTTGCCACGCAACCGCTCCGAGGAAGTCCACGTCTTACTGGTGATCACTTGATGGGGACTTCAGGGGGAGGACACACGATGAGCGCTCCGGTTCACGCTTACCGGTACGGCCCCACCGCGCGCGTCCCGCAGCGCCGCAGGCGGGCCGCGCAGGCCCAGCGCGCGGCGCTCCGCGCCCGTCCCACCCACATCACGCACCCGGCGGAGAGCTGCTACTGCCCGGAGTGCTACCGCCCCACCAGCGCGGGCGACGTGCTGTTCGGCATCGTCGGCGGACTGCTGCTGGCCGGGCTCATCGTCGGCTCGGGTTGGCTGTTCGGCTTCTACAACCTGTTCGCGTAGCCCGGTTCGGGCGTCTTCAAGTACCACCGACCCCCGCTCCAACTGTCGTTAACCGCTACTGACCCCGCCGAGGGTTGGGGGCGGTTTGCGACGGTTTTGGGCGGGGTTCGTTGTACTTGAAGACGGGGGAACCACTGCGCGGTGGGCGTGGAGTGTTCGAGTGGGCAGTTTGTGCGGGGCAGGTTTTGTAGCGGGGAATGGCTGAGCGTACAAGGAAAAGCGGGTTGCATTTATTGCAACGCGGCGTTGCTCTGACGCGTCCGGGCGCACACGATGCACGGCATGTCCGAAGGAGCGCGTTCCACCGCCGCCCGGTTGCTGGCGGCGTTGGAGGCGATCAGCAACTCCCGGGACGGGCTGACCGTCGCGGAGTTCGCCCGCGCGCTCGGGCGGGACAAGTCGATCGCGTCGCGCCAGCTGCGGCCGCTGGTGGACCTCGGCGTGCTGGAGCGCGGTCCCGACGGCAGGCACCGGCTCGGCTGGCGGCTGTTCACCCTCGCGGCGCGGGCGGGTGACCAGCGCCTGCTGTTGCTGGCGCCGCCGGTGATGCGCAGGCTCTCCGACCTCTCCGGGGAGCGCGTGCACCTCAGCGTGCTGCACGGCCGGGAAGTGCTCACGATCCTCTCGGAGAGCTCGCGCCAGATGATCGAGGCGGTCGACTGGGTCGGCCGCACCGCGCCGGTGCACTGCACCTCCTCGGGCCGGGTGCTGCTGTTCGACCACCGCGACGACGACGTCCGCTGCCTGCTCGGCGACGAGCGGCTGGCCGTCCGGTCCTCGGCCGCCCCGGCGACCGCCGAGGACTTCCTGCGCCGCCTCTGCGAGGCGCGCAAGCTCGGATACGCGTTGGTGGACGGGGAGTTCGACGTCGACCTCGTCGCGGCCGCGGCCCCGGTGCGCGACTTCAGCGGCCGCATCGTGGCCTCGATCAACGTCTCCGCGCCCGCCTACCGGCTCAAAGAACGCCTCTGGCACACCGGGCGGCAGGTCGCTTCCGCCGCCGCTCACCTCTCCAAGGCCATTTCCTCGCAAGCCGACCACTGAGCAGAAACGTTCGGAGCATCGCCATGCCGAGTATTCCCCTGCCCTTTTTCAGCAGCGGGCTGCGCATCGACGCGGACCTGCACCTGCCGGACGACGACGGGGCGGGCGCGCCCTACCCGGTCGTCGTGCCCGCGAGCGGCTACCAGGGGCTGAAGGTCATCCACCCGGAGCGCTTCGCGAGGGCGTTGGCGCCCAGGGGTTACGCGGTCCTCGCCTTCGACTACCGCGGGTTCGGCTACAGCGACGGCGAACGCGGCCGGCTCGTCCCGCAGGAGTGGGCCGAGGACGTCCGCGCCGCGGTGGACCGCGTCAGCTCGCACCCGATGCTGGACGCGAACCGGATCGCGCTGCTCGGCTGGGGGCTCGGCGGCGGCGTCGTGATCGCCGAGGCCGCCGACGATCCCCGCGTGCGGGCCGTGGTGTCCTGCAACGGGATCGCAGATGGGTACCGTTCGACGAAGGCCATGCACGACGCCACGTCCTGGGACGGCCTGGTGGACCGGATCGAGGCGGATCGGTCGGTCCGCTCACGGACGGGGCGCTCCGAGATCACCTCGCCCTGGGACATCGTCCGGCTCGACCTGGACGGCGCCACCGATGGCTACGTCGACGAACAGCTCTACCAGGCACCGGGTTTCGGTTCCGGGGTGTCGCTGGAGTCGGCCGACTACCTGCTCCGGTTCCGCCCGGCCGAGGTGGTCGACCGGATCGCGCCGCGCCCGCTGCTGATCGTGCACGGCGACCGCAACGGACTGCACCGGCCGGAGGAGGCGCAGGACCTGTTCGCCAGGGCCGGTGCGGGCAAGCGGCTGGAGCTGCTGCCGGGGCAGGGGCACACCGAGTGGATGTTCGACGACCACCCGACCTTCAAGTCCGTTGTGGACCTCATCGAGGAGTTCTTCCGGGCTGGACTCGGCTGATGCCCTTCCACGAGTACGTCCTGCGCAACGCGCACCGGATCATGTTCCTTGCGGCACAACACGTTCAGCTGGTGTTGCTGAGCGTCGCGGTCGCCACGGCGATCGGCGTGGGCCTCGCACTGGCCACCGAACGCGCGCCCCGCCTGAGGTCCTGGCTGTTGTCCACCACCGGTGTCCTGCTCACGATGCCGTCCTTCGCGCTGTTCGGCCTGCTCGTGCCAGTGCTCGGGCTCGGGCTGGGGCCCGCCGTGGTGGCGCTGACGGTGTACGCGATCTTCCCGATCCTGCGCAACACCGTGACCGGGCTGGAGACCGTGACGCCCGCGGTCGTCGACGCGGCCAAGGGGATGGGCATGCGCTCCGGGCAGCGGCTGCGCATGGTCCGGCTTCCCCTGGCGTGGCCGGTGATCCTCAACGGCATCCGGGTCTCCACGATCATGCTGGTGGCCATCGCGGCGATCGGCGCGGCCGTGCGCGGCCCCGGCCTCGGAGAGCTGATCTTCCGCGGTCTCGCCCGGATCGGCGGGGCCAACGCGCTCAACGAGGCGCTGAGCGGGGTGCTCGGCATCGTCGTCGTCGCGCTCCTGCTCGACCTGTCCTTCGTCCTCATCGGACGCCTGACCACCCCGCGAGGTCTCCATGTCTGACGTCATGATCCGGCTGGACGAAGTGCACAAGCGCTACGACGGGCAGGCGGGCGATGCCGTCGCCCCGCTGTCGATGGAGATCCGCGAGGGCGAGTTCGTCGTGTTCGTCGGCCCCTCCGGCTGCGGCAAGACCACCACGCTGCGGATGATCAACCGGATGGTCGAGCCCAGCGGCGGGCGGATCTGGATCGACGGCAGGGACGTCACCGACGTCGACCCGGACGAGCTGCGCAAGCACATCGGTTACGTGATCCAGCAGGTCGGCCTGATCCCGCACCTCACCGTCGCCGCGAACGTCGGCCTGGTGCCGAAACTGCTCGGCTGGCAACGGGATCGGATCGAGGCCAGGACCGCCGAGCTGCTGGACCTGGTCGGTCTCGACCCGGCCGCGTTCGGCGGGCGCTACCCCAAGCAGCTCTCCGGCGGCCAGCAGCAGCGGGTCGGGGTGGCCCGCGCCCTCGCGGCCGACCCGCCGGTGATGCTCATGGACGAGCCCTTCGGCGCGATCGACCCGATCACCCGGGCCCGGTTGCAGGAGGAGTTCCTCGCCCTGCAACGGAGAATTCGCAAGACGATCGTGTTCGTCACGCACGACGTCGACGAGGCGCTGCGGCTCGGCGACCGGGTCGCGGTGTTCGGTGAGGGCTCCCGACTGGTGCAGTTCGACACCCCGCTGGGCATCCTCACCAACCCCGCCGACGACTACGTGCGCGACTTCCTCGGCTCGGGGGCCGCGGTGCGCCGCCTCGGCCTGCTCAACGTCGGTGATCTGCGGAAGCCCGAACCTGCCGACCGTCTGCCGTTGCGGGTTTCCAGTGGCGACTCCGTGCACTCGGTGCTGGAGCGCATGCTGCGCGACGGCGCCGACCGCGTGATCATCGAGGGAGAGTCCACAGAGGACGATCGCGAGCTGACCCTGCGGGAGCTGCTGATGGCGGGAAGCGCCCGGTGAGCACCAGGGACGAGGTCGCGAACGCCACCGGGGAGGCGAAGAGCTGGGTGCTGCCGGTGATCGCGGCAGCGCTCGTCGTCATCGTGTTCGCCTCCATCAACGCCCGCGAGCTGGACTCGATCGAGGCGCGGCTGCTCTCCGGAGAGGAGATCCTCGCGCGGGTCGGTGAACACCTCCGGCTCGTCGCGATCTCCACTGTCGCCGTCATCCTCCTCGCGGTCCCGCTCGGCGTGCTGCTGAGCAGACCCGGCATGCGGCTGCTCGGAGCGCCCGTGCTGGCCGTGGCCAACGCGGGGCAGGCGATCCCGTCGATCGGAATCCTCGTGCTGCTCGCCATCCTGTTCGGCGTCGGCATCTGGATGGCGGTCATCTCGCTCGTGCTGTACGCGCTGCTTCCCGTGCTGCGCAACACGATGGTCGGCCTCAAACAGGTGGACCGGGCGCTCATCGACGCGGGGCGCGGCATGGGGATGAGCGCGCGCCAGGTCCTGGTGACGATCGAACTGCCACTGGCGGTTCCCGTGATGCTCGCGGGCATCCGGGTCGCCCTGATCCTCAACGTCGGCGTCGCCACCCTCGCGACCTACACCAACGCGGGCGGGCTGGGCTCGCTCATCGAGAGCGGCATCGTCTTCAACCGCATGCCCGTCGTGCTGGCGGGCAGCATCCTCACCGTGGCGCTCGCCCTGTCCGTCGACTGGCTCGCCGGGGTGTGCGAACGCGGCCTCCGCCCACGCGGAATCTGAGAGGAACCCTTATGCGTCAACGACTTCGGCTGTCGATCGTGGTCGTGCTGGCCGCGTCGGTGCTCAGCGGCTGCGTCCTCGGCCAGGCTCCCGGCAGCGTCGCCCACCCTGGCTCCCTCGCCGAGCGGGGTTCCCTGGCGGGGGCGAGTATCACCGTGGGCTCGAAGGAGTTCACCGAGCAGCTCGTGCTGTGCGAGATCACCGCCAAGGCGCTGGAATCCGTTGGTGCCAAGGTGACACGGTCCTGCGGCATGTCGGGGACGGGCAGCGTGCGCTCCGCATT
The DNA here is from genome assembly GCF_024213555.1 of Allokutzneria sp. A3M-2-11 16. Classification (GTDB taxonomy): domain Bacteria; phylum Actinomycetota; class Actinomycetes; order Mycobacteriales; family Pseudonocardiaceae; genus Allokutzneria. The sequence continues at coordinate 150,555 of NZ_JANAVO010000008.1, forward strand.
GCTCAGCGGTGACATCGACATGTACTGGGAGTACACCGGAACCGGCTGGGTGACCCATCTCGGGAAGACGACGCCGATCGCCGACCCGCGTGCGCAGTTCGAAGCCGTCGCACGCGGTGACCTCGAAGCCAACGGTGTGCGGTGGCTCGATCCCGCGCCCGCCAACAACACCTACGCCATCGCCGTGAGCAAGGAGAAGGCGGCGGAGCTGAGGGTGCGGACCATTAGCGACTACGCGGCGCTCGCCAGGGCCGACCCGGCCAAGGTGTCCTTCTGTGCCGCGGCGGAGTTCTTCGGCCGGGACGACGGGTGGCCCGGATTGGAGCGCAGCTACGGTTTCGTACTGCCCAGGGCGCAGAAAGCCGAACTCGCGCTGGGAGCCGTGCCGAACTCCATCGACACCGCCAACCCTTGCACTTTCGGCGAGGTTTTCGCCACGGACGGCCGGATCGAAGCGCTCGGGCTCACCGTGCTCGACGACGACAAGAAGCACTTCACCCCGTTCAACCCGTCGCTGACCGTCCGCCGTCAGGTCGCTGAGAAGCACCCGGCGTTGGCCGCGATCATGGCGCCGATCACCCAGGCTGTCGACGACGCGACCATGCGCAAGCTCAACGCGGGTGTGGACGTCGAGGGGCTGACGGAGGAAGAGGTGGCCCACGACTGGTTGGTGCGGAAGGGTTTCATCCGATGACAGGGTTCCGCGTCGCGCTGCTCCAGACCGATCCCGTGCTCGGGATGGTCGAGCACAACGTGGCCGAGCTGCACGCGGGCCTGCGCCGAGTGCCGGATGTCGATCTCGCCGTTGCGGCCGAACTCGCCGTCCACGGCTACCACATCGACTCGAATCCCTTGTCCGCCAAAGAGCTTGTCGATCTCGGCGAGCACGGACCCGCTGTCGTTGTCGGGTTCGCTGAGGCCAGTGAAGGCGGTCAGCCCTACAACAGCGCGGCCGTCATCGATCGCACCGACGTGGTCGTGCAGCGCAAGCTTTACCTCGTGCAGTACCGGGGCTGGCGCGAGCGCGACCAGTTCCGGCCGGGCGATCGCCTTGACTGCCACGAGGTTCGCGGCGCCAAGATCGCCGTGCTGGTCTGCAACGACCTGTGGCAGCCCGCGTTGCCCTGGCTGGCCGCGCACTCCGGCGCGGAGGTCCTGGTCGTGATCGCCAACAGCATGCACAGCGATGCTTCCCCGCCCGCGCAACGGGTCTGGGATGTGTTGATCACCCATGCGGCCGTTGCCCTCCAGTCCTACGTGGTGTTCGTCAACCGCTGTGGAACGGAGCTCGGACAGAGCTTCTGGGGTGGTTCGCGGGTGGTCGGGCCGGACGGTGAGGTGATCGCCGAGCTCGGTGCCGAGCCGGGGATCGCAGTGGCCGAGATCGACCTGGAAGGGCTCCGGGAGCTTCGCCGGGAATGGCCGCTGCTGAGGGATTCCGGCTTCGACCTGATCGCGACGGAGACCGCGCGTCGCGTCACCGTGGTCGGGTGATCGCGTGTTCGACTGCCATGTGCACGCGGCCCCCGATGTGCTCGACCGCATCGGCGAAGACGTCGATGTCCTTGACCACTACTGGAAATCCGAGTTTGACGGCTTCGTGCTCAAGGGGCACTACGAGTCCACGGTGGGCCGTGCGCGGGCGCTGGCCAGGATGTCCGGGATGAACGTCGTCGGCGGTGTCACGCTCAACCAGGCGGCAGGAGGGATCAACCCCGCGAGCGCGGCCGCTGCGCTGATCGCTGGTGGACGAGTGGTGTGGATGCCGACTGCCGACGCGCACACGCAGGAGACCGCTGGGCTGCCCCGGTTGTGCGATCGCGAGGACCGTCTCGAAAGGACAGTGTTCGCGGTGCCGCCTGTGGAGCCCGCTGCGGCTACTGCGGCAGAACAGGTTCTCGCGCTCATCGCTGATCACGACGCGGTTCTGGCCACCGGTCACCTCAGCGGCGCGGAGTGCGCGTGGCTGCTGGATCGGGCGAAGTACTACGGTATTCGGCGCGTTCTGCTCACCCACCCGTCCTACACGGTTCCCGGTCTCAATCCCGCACAGGTCAGGGAGCTGGCCGATGCCGGGGGCTTCGTCGAGATCACGGCGTACCAACTGCTGCATCAGCCCGGCTGTTCGGCCGAGATGCTTGCCGAGGTGGCGCGTGCGGCCGGGTCACGGCTGGTGTTGTCCTCCGATGCGGGCCAGCCGGACTCGCCTCCGCCGCCGGAGGCGCTTGGCCAACTCATCGACGCGCTCGCGCGTGCGGGAGTCGACCGGCGGACGCTCGCGGAGGCTGCTTCGACCGTGCCCGCCGAGCTGTTTCTCAACTGAGGCAGGAGAATTCGTGTCCACGGACTCGTTCGTCCGCACACTGCGGGCTGAGCTCGCGGGTGACGTGCTCGACGACGACGGCACCCGCGCCGCGTATGCCTGCGATGCCTCCAACCATCGCGTTCTTCCGCGCTGTGTGGTGCTGCCGCGGGATACCGAGGACGTTGTTCGTGTTGTCCAGCGTTGTGCCGAGGCTGGTGTTCCTCTGACATCGCGCGGCGCGGGCACCAACATCGCGGGCAACGCAATCGGTCCCGGCGTGGTGATGGACTTCAGCCGCCATTTGCGTGCGGTGCAACGGATCGATCCTGATGCGCGCACCGCGGTCGTCCAGCCCGGCGTTGTGCTCGACGACCTGCGGCGGCAGGCGGCCGTGCACGGGCTGACGTTCGGTGTCGATCCCTCTACGCACAGCCGATGCACGCTCGGCGGGATGATCGGTACCAATGCGTGCGGCTCGCACTCCGTGGCGTGGGGGACCACTGCGGACAACGTCGAGTCGCTGGACGTGGTGCTGGCCGATGGGACTTCGCTGACAATGTCCTCTGCTGGGCCTCTGGCGGAGCGCTTGACGGCGCTGAGGGATTCGTCGTTGGCGTTGATCCGTACCGAACTCGGTCGTTTTCCGCGGCAGATCTCGGGCTACGGCTTGCAGTACTTGTTGCCGGAGAAGGGATTTGACCTCGCTCGCGCCGTGGTCGGCAGCGAAGGTACATGTGCTGTCGTCACCAGTGCCACGGTCGGGCTTGTGGTGCCGCCGAAGGCGCGTGTGCTTGTCACTGTGGGCTTTCCCGATGCCGTAGCGGCTGCGGCTGCGGCACCACGCCTGGCTGGCATGGGGACTTTGACGGTCGAAGGCATGGACGACGAGCTTGTGCGTGCCTTCGACAGCCGCCCGCGCCCTGGCGGTCGACCGGCGTTGCCGCCAGGGCGAGCATGGCTGCTGGTCGAGGTCGGCGGTGACGACCTCGACGAGGCGATGGATCGGGCCCGGCAGGTTTCCGACGTCGCGGGCGGAGCGACAACCGTCGTCACGGATGTGTCGGATCAGGCGGCGTTCTGGCGTATCCGGGAGCAGGGCGCGGGCCTGGCCACGCGCACGGCGGACGGGCGGGAGACCTGGCCGGGTTGGGAGGATTCGGCTGTCCCACCCGAACACCTGGCCGCTTACCTCGGCGATTTCCGTGAGCTGCTGGGGCGATACGGCCGAGCTGGAGTTGTGTACGGGCACTTCGGCGAGGGATGCGTGCACGTCCGCATCGACCACGACCTGCTCAGTCCTTCGGGTCGGGCCGACTATCGTTCGTTCCAGACCGACGCCGCGGATCTCGTTGTGGCACATGAAGGTTCGCTCTCCGGAGAGCACGGGGACGGCCGGGCCCGATCGGAGTTGCTGGCGCGGATGTACAGCGCGCCAATGCTGTCCGCGTTCGCCGCCTTCAAGCACGCGTTCGACCCCTCGGGGCTCTTCAATCCCGGTGTGCTCGTCGATCCCGCTCCGCTCGACGCGGATCTCCGTGTCGCGTTGAGCCGCCCGCACACCATTGATCTGGGCTTCGCCTACGAGAGCGATGGTGGCGATCTCGGCAAGGCGCTGCGCCGATGTGTGGGGGTCGGCGCGTGTCGTCGCACCGAGGGAGGCGGGATGTGCCCGTCCTTCCGCGCAACCCGCGACGAGCGGCACAGCACCCGTGGGCGTGCGCGCATCCTTTTCGAGATGCTGAACGGGCACATCGAGTCCGGGTGGAAGTCCGCCGATGTCGCCGAAGCGCTCGATATGTGCTTGGGCTGCAAGGCATGTAGGTCGGAGTGCCCCGTCACCGTCGACATGGCGACGTACAAGGCGGAGTTCCTGCACCAGCACCATCGCGGCCGAATCCGCCCCGCCAGCCACTACAGCATGGGGTGGCTTCCGTTGTGGCTCGCCGCCGGTCGGCTGATGCCTCGCGTCGCGAACGCTTTGCTGGCTTTGCCGGGCCTCAAGTGGTTGGGAGGCATCGACAAGCAGCGCGCGCTGCCCAGGCTGTCGACGCTGCGGTTGCGCCCATGGCTGCGTCGGCGTACGGCGTCGCGTGACGGGGAGGAGATCGTGCTGTGGATCGATTCCTTCACGTCGTCGTTCTCTCCGGAGGTCGTGATCGACGCGATCGCCGTGCTGGAGGCAGCCGGTTATCGCGTGCGGCCCTCCGCGCCCGGGTTGTGCTGTGGTCTCACGTGGATCTCCACCGGGCAGCTCGGTGTCGCGAAGCGGGTTCTGCGAAGGACTGTCCGCAAGCTCGATGGTCTTTCGGACGCTCGCCCGATCGTCGCTCTGGAGCCCAGTTGTGCCGTGGCCCTGCGTGCGGATCTGCCCGAACTCGTTGCGGGGCAAGGGGCTCGGCGCGTGGCTTCCCGCATCCGCACCCTGGCCGAGATGGTGCGCGGCCTGCCGTTCGCTGAACAGGAACCGATCACTGCCGTCACGCAGTTCCACTGCCACCAACGAGCCGTGCTCGGCACCGAGGCCGATCGCGAAGTGCTCTCGCGGGCCGGGGTGTCGCTCGACAGCGTGGAGGAGGGGTGTTGCGGCCTGGCAGGGAACTTCGGCTTCGAGAAGGGGCACTTCGAGGTGTCGAAGACGTGCGCTGAGCAGTCCTTCCTGCCGCACCTCGGAAACTCGGAGCTGGTCCTCGCGGACGGCTTCTCGTGCCGCTTGCAGATCGAGCAGTTCGGGGACCGGCGACCGCTGCACCTCGCCCAGCTCCTGCGCCGACGCCTCGCCGAGGTTCCGCAGTCTTCAAGTACCACCAACCCGGCCCCTGGAAGTCGCTAACCACGGCAAACCCCGGCCGCTGCTCGGGGGTTGGTAGCGGTTAGCGACGTTTTTCGGTGGGGTGGGGGGTACTTGAAGACTGCGGAACCCCAGGCTGTGTGGTTCTGCGGTGGGGTTCTGCTGCGGGGTTCCGGTGGTTGTCTGGGACAGGGGTGGCCGATGCGGGAATATCGGCCACCCCTGTCGCCCCCCAGTGCCACCGGCTCACGCCGATGAGCTCTCGGCCGCGGTGCGGGACACCCCCTGCGCCCCGTCCCCTCGTCCGCGACCGGCTCCACCAGCTTCCAGCGTGGCCGGAGTGCGTGCCAAGCCGTGGCGCTAAACTGGGACAGCGGGATAAAAAGGTGCCTCTGGCCTGCGATAACACCGTTCTTGGGGACGCCGGGGAGACGGAGGGACACGGGTGGATTCGCGGGCGTGGGCCGTGCGGCTGGCCGAGCGGTTCAGCGAGCTGAAGCAGCGGTCCGGGCGCAGCTACGACGTGCTGGCGAAGCGGGCCGGGATCAGCCGTTCGGTGCTGCACCGCTACTGCTCCGGCGCGGCCGTGCCCACGGAGTTCGGCTTCGCCGAGCGCTTCGCCAAGGTCTGCGGCGCCGACCGGGACGAGCTGATCGAGCTGCACCGGATGTGGGTGCGGGCCAGCGGGGAGATCCCGGCGGACCCGGAACCGGTTCTCGCCCAGCCGCAGTTCGACGTGCCGCGCGTGGTCGAGGACTTCACCGGGCGCGAGACCGAGCTGAAGCGGCTGCTGGCCGCGCTGCCGGGGGAGTCCGCGCCGCTGGGCGGGTTGGTGATCAGCGCGCTGGACGGGATGGGCGGCATCGGCAAGACCACCCTGGCCGTGCTCGCGGCGCACCGGATGCGCGAGCGTTTCCCCGACGGGCACCTGTTCATCGACCTGCACGCGCACACCGAGGGACAGCAGCCGCTGAGCGCGGGTGCCGCTCTGGACCGGTTGCTGCGCGCGGTCGGCACGCCCGGCGAAGCCATCCCCGAGGACATCGACGAGCGGGCCGGGGCCTGGCGGGCGGCGATGGCGGGCCGCCGGGCGCTCGTGGTGCTGGACAACGCGATCGACTCCGCGCAGGTCCGGCCGCTGCTGCCGGGCAGCCCCACGTGCTTCGTGCTGATCACAAGCCGGCGCAGGCTGCTCGACCTCGAAGGCGTGCGCACGCTGACGCTGGACGTCCTCACGCCGGAGGAGGCCACGGCGCTGTTCACCACGGTCGCCGCGGTGCCGGACGGGGACCCCGTGCGCGAGGCGGTGCGACTGTGCGGATACCTGCCGCTGGCCATCCGGATCGCCGCGGCGCGTCTGCGCAGCCGTCCATCGTGGACAGTAGAACACCTGGTGCGGCGCCTGGGGAACGAGCACCGCAGGCTGGCCGAACTCCAGGTCGGTGACCGCAGCGTCGCCGCGACCTTTTCCTTGTCCTACAAGCTGCTCACGACCGAGCAGCAGTGGATGTTCCAGCTGCTGGGCCTCGCTCCCGGCGACGACATCGACGTGCTCCGGGCGGCGGCGCTCGCGCGGGTTCCCGACACGGTGGCGGAGGACCTGCTGGAATCGTTGGTCGACGCGCACCTGTTGCAGCAGCCCGCGCCCGGCCGCTACCAGTTCCACGACCTGGTCCGCGCGTACGCGGCCGACCGCGCCCGCGAGGAGATCCCCGTGGCAGAACGGGAACAGGCGCTCCGGCGGATGTTCGAGTTCTGCGTGCAGGGCGCCGTGCGCGCCGAGCGGCTGTTCAACCCGAACCGCTTGCCGTTGGCGCTGCCCGAGCCCAACGAGGAGGCCGGGCCATATCCGTTCGCGACTCCGGAAGAGGCTCTGGAGTGGTGTGAGACCGAGCGGGTCAACCTGGTCGCCTCAGCGCGCACGGCCGCCGCGGAGAACGTGCACCCCTACTCCTGGCAGCTGGCGTGGTCGCTCGGCGGTTACCTGTACCTGCGCAGCCACTGGTCCGACTCGATCGCGGTCTACGAGGCCGCGCTGGCCGCGACCTGGCGCAGCGGGGACCGCCTCGCGCAGAGCAGGATGAACTACGCGCTCGGCATCGTGTGGCGGCAGCTCGGCCGGTTCGACGAGTCCATCGCCGCCTGCGACCTCGCGCTGGCGGTGCAGCGCGCCGAAGGGATGGCGGCAGAGGAGGCGATGGCCCTCATCGGGCTCGCCGACGCCTACGCGGGCCTCGGGCGGATGGACGAGGCGATCGAGTGCAACCGGCGCGCCCTCGGTGCCTTCCGCGCGGAGGGCTACCCGTGGGGCGAGGCGCTCGCGTTGCTCGGGCTCGGTGACGCGACCCTGGCGCGCGGCGAGCTGACCGACGCCTCCGCGTACCTGAACCAGGCGATCCTGCTGGCGCACGCCCTGCACGACATCTACGCGGAGGGCCGGGCCGGTGGCAGGCTGACCGAAGTGTTGCTGCGCCAGGGAAACCCCGCTGAAGCCGTCTCGCGCGGACGGGGTTTCCTCGCGCTGCTCGAAGAGGTCGGTGATCCGTGGGAGACCGCGAACGTGCTGTTCCACCTGGGACAGGCGTACGCGGCGCTCGGCGACACCGAGGCGGCGCAGAGGCACCTGCGCGGTGCCGAGGAGATCTTCGGGGAGCTGGGCGATTCGACCACCCGGGCCGTGCGGGAGTCGCTGCTGACGCTGGGCAAGACCCCACCACAACCCCGGAACCCGGCAGAGGCGTGCCGCCCCCACGACGCCAGTTCCTGATCCCACACACATGCCCCGAACGACCCGTTCGGGGCGTTGAGCGCCCTGAACGGGTCGTTCAGGGAATCTAACGCCCTGAACGACCCGTTCAGGGAATCTAACGCCCCAAACGCGGCGTTCGCGTGAGTATCACGATCGTGAGCACGAGGGAGGCGTCGGTGGCCACGAGCTGGGCTCGTTGCACCAATCCGACCCACGGGCCGCCGACCAGCAGTGCTGACAGCAGTCCGGACAAGGCCAACACCGCGAAGCACGTCCACAGAACGAAACGTCCTTGTGGGCCGAGGGTTTCGCGCAGGACGAGCAGGCCGATCACGGCGGTGAAGATCCCGCAGAACACCAGCACGCTCGACGCCTGGTGGATCTCGTGGGACAGCGACACGGTGTTGTCGATCTCCCGCTGGCGGCACGCGCGGTCGATGCTCGGCGCGCAGTCCATGGGCACGAGCGCGTCCAGTACCGTCACCCCGCCGAACACCGCGAGCCCGATGCCGACGAGCTTGTCGCGCAAGGAAAAAGCGGCGGCGACGAAGAGCGTGCCCGCGATGACGTCGGTGGTGCGGAACAGGAAGCGGTACGGCTGGTCGCTCGCCATGTGCTCGGAAACGTAGCTGTGCAACAGACTCAGATCGGTGGGCAGCACGAACTCCAGCAGCCACGCCGAATACACGAGCGTGCCGAGCAGCAACAACCAGCGCGTCATACCGACGAGCCCTCGGGGCGCACGAACGGGAACAGCACACTCTGCCGGATCGTGCCGCCGCACAGCATCATCAGCAGCCGGTCCACGCCGAGGCCGAGCCCGCCGGTCGGCGGCATGCCGTACTCCAGCGCCCGCAGGAAGTCCTCGTCCAGCTCCATCGCCTCGACGTCACCGCTGGCCGCCTTCATCGACTGGGACAGCAGCCGCTCGCGCTGCTCCACCGGATCGGTCAGCTCGGAGTAGGCGGTGGCGATCTCCGCGCCGAACGCGATCAGGTCCCACCGCTCGGCCAGCCTCGGGTCCTCGCGGTGCTGGCGGGTCAGCGGGGACACGTCGGTGGGGTAGTCGCGGTAGAAGGTCGGCCGCATGGTCTGCCCCTCGACCAGGTGCTCGAACGCCTCCACCACGTACTTGCCGCGGCTCCACCCGTCCTGGAACGGCACCCCGGCGGCGTCGAAGTACTTGCGCAGGTCCTCCAGCGACGTGTCCGGGGTGATCTCCTCGCCGAGCCGCTCCGCCAACGCCTCGTGCACGCCGACGACCGGCCACTCGCCGCTGATGTCGTGCTCGGTGACCGTGCCGTCCGGGTCGACGTGCCGCGCCACCTGAGCGCCGTGCGCCGCGACCGCCGCCTCCTGGATCAGCTCGCGGACGGTGTGCAGCATGGTGTTGTAGTCGGCGTAGGACTGGTACGCCTCCAGCATCGTGAACTCGGGGTTGTGCGTGGCGTCCGCGCCCTCGTTGCGGAAGTTGCGGTTCAGCTCGAAGACCCGGTCCACCCCGGCGACGCAGAGCCGCTTCAGGTACAGCTCCGGGGCGATCCGCAGGTACATCCGCATGTCGTAGGCGTTGATGTGGGTGATGAACGGCCGCGCGGTCGCCCCGCCGTGCACGGCCTGCAACATCGGCGTCTCGACTTCGAGGAAACCCCTGGAGTGCAAGGACTCCCGTAGCGTCCTGACCACTGTGGACCGTGCGCGCAGCATGGTCCGCGACTCCGCGTTGACCACCAGGTCCAGGTACCGCCTGCGCACCCGCGCCTCGGCGTCGGCGAGCCCCTTGCGCTTGTCCGGCAAGGGGTGCAGGCACTTCGCGGTGATCATCCACTCGGTAACCGAGACCGACAGCTCGCCGCGCTTGGAGGTGATCACCTCGCCCTCGACGCCGACCTGGTCGCCGAGGTCGATCGCGGCCTTCCACGCCGTCAGCCGCTCCCGGCCGAGCTGGTCCTCGGAGAGCATCAGCTGCAGCTCGCCGGTGAAGTCGCGCAGCACCGCGAAGCACAGCCTGCCGACCTCGCGTTTGGCCACGACCCGGCCCGCGACGCTGACCCGGGTGCCCGTCCTGGTGTCCGGCGGCAGCTCACCCGCCGCCTCGCGCGCCTCGCTGAGCGAGCAGCCGCGGGTGAAACCGACGGGGTAGGCGTCGACGCCCTCCGCGCGCAGCCGGTCGAGCTTGTCCCGCCGCACCCGCACCTGTTCCGGCAAGCGCCGCAAGGCTTTCGGCGAACGCACGCGGTCCTCGATCGCGTGGACCTGCCGCACGAACTCCTCGGCCACCTCGGGTGTGAGCAGCTCCCGCCGCGCCGCGCTCGGCCGCAGCAACGCGCGCCTGCTCGGCACGAATCCCTCGGCCACACCGGCGATCAGGCTGACCCGCGCGAGCTGCCGGGTGCTCCGGTAGCACAGGAAGCGCGGGTCCCACTTCGGCCCGTACTTCGCGTTCGACCGGTACAGCGACTCCAGCTGGAAGAACCGGGACGCGAAGCTCAGCGCCCACCGCCACAACCGCAGCACCGGTCCGGCGCCGATGCGCGCGCCCTCCTCGAAGACCGCGCGGAACATCGCGAAGTTCAGCGAGATGTGCTGCACCCCGAGCCGTCCACCGGCCTCGACCAGCTCGCAGATCATGAACTCGTTGAGCCCGTTCTCGGCGGTGCGGTCGCGGCGCATGAGGTCCATCGACAGACCCGTGCGGCCCCACGGCACGAACGAGAGCAGCCCGCGCAGCGTGTCGTCGGCGTCGTAGGCCTCGACCATCACGCAGCGCGCGTCGGAGGGATCGCCGAGCCTGCCGAGCGCCATCGAGAAGCCGCGTTCGGTCGCCTCCCCGCGCCACGCCCGCGCCGCCGCGATCAGCTGGTCCATCTCCTCGTCCGGGATCTCGCCGTGCCTGCGCACCCGCGAGCGGTACCCGGCGCGCTCGACCCGGCTGACCGCCTGCCGCACGCCCCGGCGCTCCCGGCCGGTGAGGGTGAAGTCGCGGACGTCGAGGATCGCCTCGTCACCGATCTCCAGTGCTTTCAGCCCGGCCTCGGTGTAGGCGTGCGCGCCCTCCTCGCTCGCGCCGAGCACACCGGGCACCCAGCCGTAGCTGTAGGCCTCGGCCAGCCACGCGCCGATCGCGGCGGGCCACGCGTCCTCGTCGCCGATCGGGTCGCCACTGGCCAGGCAGGTGCCGCCGATGACGCGGTAGGTCACCGCGGCGCGGCCGGAGGGGGCGAACACCACGGACTTGTCCCTGCGGGTGGCGAAGTAGCCCAGCGAGTCGCCGTCGCCGTGCTCGGCCAGCAGCTCCCGCAGCGCCAGCTCCTCCTCCTGGGAGAGCATCCGCTTGCTGCGCGCCGACCGGAAGAACCGGGCCAGCGCGTAGGCGCCGACCAGGGTGCCGCCGAGGTCCAGCAGGAAGGTCAGCCACGAGCTGGCCGCCTGGTCGATGCCGATCTGGTCGATCGGGATCCAGTTGCCGGTGACCTGGCTGAAGGACCAGAGCAGCTGCTCCAGCGTGCCCGCCGGGGTGCTCGCCGAGAACGGCGCCAGACCCCAGCCGATCAGCGTCATCAGCACCATGCCGATGGCCAGCGAGCCCAGCGCCCGCCACCCCGCGCCCTCGTTGAGCCGGGCCGGGAACGCGGGCCGCAGGATCAGCAGCACCACGATCAGCCCGATGCCGACGAGGTTCGCCATCACCAGGTCCCACAGGGTGTCCGAGACGGCCAGCTCGCGCAGGTCGTCCTCGGACACCGTGGTGTCGCCGACGGCCAGCAGGTACAGCCAGATCAGCGCCACGATCGCGTTGTAGACCACGACGTAGAGCACCTGGAACAGCACCAGCACCCACAGCGCCGCCCGCTTGCGCCTGCGCAGCGCGGCACCGAGCACCGCGAGCACCAGGACCATGAAGATGTTGCTGTCCACCGGGAGACCGGTGTAGTCGAAGACCGTCCGGATGGCGTCGGAGAAGTCGGCGTAGTCGTCGCCGAGCAGCACGAGCACCAGCGAGCAGAGCGCGCCCAGCTCCACGACCGTGGCCACGATCGCCGCCGCGCTGTGCTTCCACGCGGGCACCTCGTGGCGCCGCGGGCGGCTGCCGCGTTTCGGCTTCCCGGCGGTATCAGCGGCGGTATTGGTGGCCGTCCGATTCCCGGCGTCGGCGGAATTACTGCCCATGTTCCGACTTCTCCAGCTCGTCACGCGGTCACCTTCTGGGCGAGACTAGCCGAATGGGAAGCAGCGCCCCCGCACATTCCGAGGATCTCCGTGCCGTCCACGTCGAGGTCACCGGGGAGCCGGTGCGCGCGGTGGTCGCGCTGTGCTCCGGGCTCGGCGGGCTCGCGTCGGACTGGCGCCCGGTGACGCGGTTGCTGGAGCCGGGCATCGCCGGTGTCGCGTTCGAGCTCACCCCGGGCGGCCGTCCGCTCGCCGAGTGCGTCGCCGCGGTGGAGGACATCCGCCTCCGCTACTCCGCCGGGCTGCCGTTTGTGCTGGTAGGGCACTCGATGGCGGGGATGACGGTCGAGGCCTACGCCCGGACGCACCCGACGCTGCTCGCCGGTGCCGTGCTGGTCGACCCGAGCCCGGAACCGCCCGGCAGCACGGCCGTCGATGACCCGTTGACCAAGGCGGTGCGCGTGCTGCTGCGGCGGGGCGCGGTGCCCCCGGGGCTGGCTCGGCGGCTGGGCCCGGCGCTGCGTTCGCTGATGATGACTTTCGGCACCCTCTCGGAGCCCGATCCCGACCCGGTGGCCACGCGCGCCCGTTTTGCCGATTCCGGCCTCCTTACCGAAATCCTCGCCGAGTTCGCCAGCTATCCCGACCGGATTCGGGAACTGGAAAAGATGCGTGCGAGATCAAGGACCGTGCCCCCGATTCCGTGGACAGTCCTCACCGCCGCCTCGGCCATGGGCGGAGGCCGGTCCGCGGCCCGGTTGCTCGCCGCGCACGCCGATCTCGCGGCGGTGAGCCCGATCGGTGGGCACGAGATCGTCGGCGGGGCGGGACACCTGCTCGGCGTCGACCGCCCCGATGTGGTGGCCTCCGCCGTGCGCGAGGTCGTCCGCGCTCGCATGATGCTCGCGTGACATTCTTCCGCCGCCGTTCAGCGGCCCCCGCGGGCGTGATCGTCAACGATCCCGCCCTGGACGACGAAGGGCTCCGCGTGGCGCGGGACCACGCCAACCGGGGCGACTGGCACCCGGCGGAGGAGCTGCTCCGCGACGCCGGTGACGACTGGGACCGCAGGGGGCACGCGATCGACGTGCTCGCCCAGGCCACCGTCGCCGACGCCGGGTGGGCGGACCGGTGGTGCGCCGAACGCCCGGCCGACGCGGGCGCGGCCGCCGTGCGCGGCTGGGGCGAGGTGCACCGCGCGTGGGCGGTGCGCGGCGCGGACTGGGCGGACAACACCGGCGACGAGGCGTTCCAGGGCTTCTTCGAGCGGCTGACCCTGGCGCGTGGCCTGTGCGAGCGGGCGATCGAGCTCGGGCAGGACGACCCGACGCCGTGGGCGGCGATGCTCTGGCTGGCGATCGGCCAGGACGAGCGGCCCGACGAGTTCCACCGCCGCTGGAATGAGCTCGCCGCGCGCGACCCGCACAACCGCCTCGGGCACATCGCCGCGCTCCAGTACCTCGCCGAGAAGTGGCACGGCTCGCACGAGCAGATGTACGCCTTCGCGCGGAAGGCGACGGCGCCGTGGGCCGCGGTGCTGCCCTTGCAGGCGCACATCGAGTACGTCCTCATCGAAGAGGGCAAGGGGTTCAAGCACGCCTACAAGGTCGCGGACTTCTGGAAGGACTCGCCCGAGGCGAAGGCGGACCTGGACACCGCGCTCACCTGGCTCAGCGGTCCGGAACCCGGGCACGCCATGGCACTGCACGACCTCACCGTGGTCGGTTACGCCCTAGCCCAGGCCGAGCGGTGGCCCGAGGCGCGGGAGTTGTTCTCCCGCATAGGAAACCGGGCCTACGAGTACCCGTGGTACTACAAGGGCGACCCGCTCAAGGCGTTCACCAAGGCGCTGCGGAAGGCCTACTGAGTGAGGGCAGCGTAGGCGGCGTCGACGGCCACCTCGCGCAGCTCTTCCCTGGGCACGTGCGGGAACTGGATGGTGCAGTCCTGCAACCCGCCGAGCGCCACCACCGCCCTCGCCGACTGGGCCAGGGTCGGCGTCGGCGGGAACAGCAGCTCCGCCAGCCGCTGCCGCCAGTTCAGCACGATCTCGATCAGGCCGAGCTCGGAGAGCGTGGTCAGCTCCGTCAGCACGAGCACGATCAGGTCGCGGTGCTCGAAGTGGAAGTCGAAGTACCCCTCCAGCAGCGCGCGCTGGTCGACCTCGGCCAGCTTCTCCTGCCGCAGCAGGAACGCCTCGCCGTCCTCGATCAGCGGCAGCACGATGCTGCGCACCAGCTCCTCGCGCGAGGCGAAGTGGTAGTACAGCGCGGGTTTGGTGATGCCCAGCTCGGCGGCGATGGCCTGGAGGCTGGTCTTCTGCACGCCGTGCCTGCGGAAGAGATCGCGCGCGACCGCCTGGATGCGCTGTCTGGTGTCCGAAGCCCTCGCCACCCGCCAAGCGTACTTTCGCCCCGCCTCACCGCCGGACCGGCGCCAGGACGCGGGCGTCGTCGCGCTTCTTCAGGACCGGCGAACCGAGGTCGCGGAGGCAGGCCGAGCTCTCGCGGCGGATGCCGAACAGCGCCGCCGTGAACGGGACGATGACGATGTCCGCCGAGTCGAGGAACGGGCGCCGGGCTCCGCCGCGGGACGTCCGCTGGAGATGAGGTCGCGGACTGCGAGCACGTCCGGGAGGTCGTCCAGCACGAGCGGTGGCTCGCGCTGCCTGACGCCGGCCGTGATCCCGCTGATCGGTTCGGACGCCCTCGACGTGTTTACTTAACGGTCGGTAAGTGGCAGCATGACGGCTTACTGACCGTTAAGTAAGGAGGGCTCCGATGCGGGTGCTGATCTCCGGGGCGAGCATCGCCGGGCCGGTGCTGGCGCACTGGTTGACCAGGTTCGGGTTCGAGGTGACTGTGGTGGAGCGCGCGCCCGCGCTGCGCAAGACCGGCGGCCACGCGGTCGACCTGTTCCGCCCGGCCATGGACATCTCGGAGCGGATGGGCGTGCTGCCGTCGATCGAGGAGCGCGCGACCGGCACGCAGTGGATGACGGTGCACCGCGAAGGCGTCCGGCGGCCGACGTCCATCGATCTCGGCAAGCTCTTCGGCGCCATGTCGGACCGGCACGTCGAGATCATGCGAGACGACCTGAGCGAGATCTACTACGACGCGAGCCGCGCCGACGCGGAGTACGTCTTCGGCGACTCGATCACCGCGATCGCCGACGACGGCGAAGTGCGCTTCGAGCACGCGCCGCCGCGCCGCTTCGACGTGGTCGTGGGCGCGGACGGCCTGCACTCGAACGTGCGGCGGCTCGTCTTCGGCGACGTGCCCGAGGTGCACATCGGCGCCTACCTGGCGGTGGTCTCCGTGCCCAAGGGCCTCGCCGGGGACGGCGAGTTCCGCGGCCACCTCGGGCGGGGGCGGATGAGCGGGCTCTACGGCGCGCGGCACCTCGACGACGCGAGGGCGATCTTCCTGTTCCACAGCCCGCCGCTCGACTACCACCACCGGGACGTGCCGAGGCAGAAAGAGCTTCTGCGCCAAGCGTTCTCGGGCGTGCACCCGGAGGTGGACGGCTGGCTGGACGAGCTGGAGCGCACTCCGGCCTTCTACTTCGACTCGATCACCCAGCTGCGCATGGGCGCCTGGTCGCGGGGGCGCGTCACGCTCGTCGGCGACGCCGGGTACTGCCCCGGGCCCGCGGTCGGCGGGAGCACGAGCCTGGCCGTCCTCGGCGCGTACGTGCTCGCGGGCGAACTCGCCGCGGCGGGCGGTGACCACGAGCGCGCTTTCGCCGCCTACGAACGCGAAATGGCCGAACTGGTCAGGAAGAGCCGTGTGTTCGCCCTGCGAGCGGCGAAGACGCTGATCCCGAAATCCCGCCTGGGGATGTGGGGGTTGACCACCGGGGCGCGGATGCTCACGGCGCTGCCCGCGAGCGCGGCACGGGCCATCGCGAAACTGAACACCCAGGGCGTGCGCATGCACGACTCGATGGTCGTCAAGGACTACGCGGTAGAACGACAGGCGCGCTGATCGCGAGCACCACGGCGGGCAGCACGAACGCCGCCCCATGACTGAGGTGGTAGACCGGGACGAGGGCGGCGGGGGAGAGCGCGCCGCCGAGGAAACGCAGTGACTGCAACACCGACACCGCTCCGCCCCGGTTCCCGCCGTGCGAGGTCAGCACGAGCGCGTTGAGGCCGACCAGCATCAACTGCGTCGCCGCCCCCGCGAGCGCCCACGCCAGCGCGACCGTCGGCAGCCACGGCAGCAGCCCGGCCGACACCACGAGCGCACCGCCGACGAACGCGCCCACCAGCACGCACCGCGTAGAGCCGAAGCGGTCGACGGCCCGGCCCGCGGCTCGCGCCGTCAGCAACCCGCACACGCCGAAGCCGGTCAGCAGCGCGCCCCGGGCTCCCGCGCCCAGCTCGAAAGCGTCGGTCAGCCGCAATGAGACCAAAAAGGACAGTCCGCCGAGACAACCCCAGCACACCATCGCGACCAAGCCGGATCGCAGCACCCGTGGCCGCCACGCGCTGCGCAGGCTCGGCCGGGTCGCCGGTTCCCCTTGCGGCACACCGAGAACCGCGAGCGCGGCGGAGACGATCGCGACCCCGGCGAAGGCCCAGCGCCACGACAGCTCAGCCGCTAGCCCACCCACCAACGGCGAGAACGTCTGCCCCGCCGCCTGCAGCGAGGCGAACCACCCGAGCGCCCGGCCGAGCCGCTCCCTCGGGGTGACCGCCGCGACCGCCGACAACAGCAACGGGGTGGTGAACGCGTTCGCCGCGCCCTGAAGCGCCCGCCCCGCAAGGAAAAGCGCCTCGGAGTCGGCGAACGCGCAGCACAGCGACGCCGCCGTGTACACCACGTACGCGAGCACGACGGTGCGCCGGGCACCCCAGCGCTCGCCGTAAGTCCCCGACACCAGCATGAGCGCGGCGAAGGGGATCATGTAGACGGTCAGCGACGCCGAGGCCGCGCCCGCCGAGACGCCGAACGCCACGCCCAGCTCGGGCAGCATCGCGGTGACCACACCGCCGCCGAAGGGCCCGAGGAACCCGCCCGCGTACAGCCCGGCCGTCAGCCAGGCCCGCCTCACAGACTGGGTCTCGGCGGCCCGTCCCCGCCCCACCGCCTGCGCAGGTAGCGCTCGAACTCGGCGGCGATCGCCTCACCGCTGGTCTCACCCAGCTCGGTCAGCTTGTTGTCCTGGTCACCGCGCTCCTCGAGGGACCGGACGTAGTCGCGCACGTCCTCGTCCTCCTCGGCCATCTCGCTGACCGCCTGCTCCCACTCCTCCGCCTGCTCCGGCAGCGCGCCGAGCGGGACCTCCACGTCCAGCACGTCCTCGACCCGGTGCAGCAGGGCCAGCGTGGTCTTGGGCGCGGGCGGCTGCGAGACGTAGTGCGGAACGGCCGCCCAGAAGGAGATCGCGGGCACCCCCGACTGCACGCACGCGTCCTGGAACACCCCGACGATCCCGGTCGGCCCCTCGTAGCGCGAGCGCTCCAGCGAGTACCTGGCCGCGGACTCCGCGTCGTAGGCCGTCCCGGTCACCGGCACCGGCCGGGTGTGCGGGTTGTCCATCAGCAGCGCGCCGAGCGTGATCACCGTGGTGATCTCCAGCTCGTTGACGTAGTGCAGCAGCTCGGCGCAGAAGGCCCGCCAGCGCATGTTCGGCTCGATGCCGTGCACCAGCACGATGTCCCGGTCCGAGCCGGGCGGGCGGCACACCGACAGCCGCGTCGTCGGCCACTCGATGCGCCTGGTCACGCCGTCGACGTTCTTCACCGACGGCCTGCTGACCTGGAAGTCGTAGTACTCGTCCGGGTCGATCTCGGCGAGCGGGGCGGCGTCCCAGATCAGCAGCAGGTGCTCGATCGCGGTGCTCGCCGCGTCGCCGGCGTCGTTCCACCCCTCGAACGCCGCCACCATCACCGGGTTGTTCAGCTTCGGCAGACCACCCGGGTCGCCGGAGGCCCCGTGTGCGTCGCGCGTGAGGTCTGGATCTGTCACCGCGTCAGCCTACGACCCCGCACCGACCGCTTTCGCCACCGCCGCCACCACACCCCACCCGGACACCCCACCCGCCGTTGTGCCCTGAATGAGTCATTGAGGTACTTGAACGCCCTCAATGACTCATTCAGCACGTTCAACGCACCAAACGCGTCATTGGCTCCGCCCGCAAACTGGGGGCAAACGTGACAAAACGGGCAGGTCGAGGTGCTCGTGGACCCCCACACCGCACTCCCCAACCACTCTGAACGAGTCATTGGGGTACTTGAGCGGGCTGAATGAGTCATTGAGGTACTTGAGCGCACCGAATGACTCATTCAGCCGGAAATCCCACCCTGCGGACGCGTTGGTCCGCGCCGTGGGCCGCGGCGGAGCGCTCCCACTACGCTGGCGGCATGGCTGATCGCCTCGCATCGCCGCTGCTCGACGTCCTTGACCAGCGCATTCTGGTCGCAGACGGGGCGATGGGCACCATGTTGCAGTCGTGGCCGCTGACCCTGGACGACTTCCAGGGGCTGGAGGGCTGCAACGAGGTGCTCAACGTGACCCGGCCCGAGGTCGTCGCCTCGGTGCACCGCGCCTACTTCGAGGCGGGCGCCGACGCGGTCGAGACCAACACCTTCGGCGCGAACTGGGCGAACCTGGCCGAGTACGACTGCCCGGAGCGGATCTTCGAGCTGGCCGAGGCGGGCGCCAGGATCGCCCGCGGGGTCGCCGACGAGTTCGCCACCGCCGACCGGCCGCGGTTCGTGTTCGGTTCGATCGGGCCCGGCACGAAGCTGCCCACCCTCGGCCACGTGCACTTCGCCAAGCTCCGCGACGCCTACCAGGAGCAGGCCAGGGGCATGCTCGCGGGCGGCGTCGACGTGATGCTGGTGGAGACCTGCCAGGACCTGTTGCAGGCCAAGGCGGCGATCATCGGCTGCAAGCGGGCCATGGCCGAGGAGGGCGGGCGCGTCCCGATCATCGCCCACGTCACCGTGGAGACCACCGGCACCATGCTGGTCGGCAGCGAGATCGGCGCCGCGCTCAACGCGCTCGAACCGCTCGGCATCGACCTGATCGGCCTGAACTGCGCCACCGGCCCCGCCGAGATGAGCGAGCACCTGCGCCAGCTGTCCAAGCACTCCCGCGTCCCGCTGTCGGTGATGCCCAACGCGGGTCTGCCGCAGCTGGGCCCCAACGGCGCGGTGTACCCGCTCGGCGCGGACGAGCTGGCCGAGGCGCTCGCGGGTTTCGCCACCGAGTTCGGGGTCCGCCTGCTCGGCGGCTGTTGCGGCACCACCCCCGACCACGTCCGCGCGATCGCCGAGATCGCGAAGGACCTCACCCCGGCGCGCCGCAGGCCGCGGCCGGAGCCGGGCGCCTCCTCGGTCTACCAGGCCGTGCCCTTCCAGCAGGACGCGTCCGTGCTGATGATCGGCGAGCGGACGAACGCCAACGGCTCCAAGGCCTTCCGCGAGGCCATGCTCTCCGGCAAGGTCGAGGACTGCGTGGAGATCGCCCGCGGCCAGACCCGCGACGGCGCGCACATGCTCGACCTCTGCGTGGACTACGTCGGCCGGGACGGCACCGAGGACATGTCCGAGCTGGCGGGCAGGCTGGCCACCGCGTCGACCCTGCCGATCATGCTCGACTCGACCGAGCCCGACGTGCTGCGCGCGGGCCTGGAACGGCTCGGCGGGCGCAGCATCGTCAACTCCGTCAACTACGAGGACGGCGCCGGCCCCGACTCGCGTTTCCAGCGGATCATGCGGCACGTCCAGGAGCACGGGGCGGCCGTCGTCGCGCTGTGCATCGACGAGGAGGGCCAGGCCCGCACCGCGGAGTGGAAGGTCCGGGTCGCCACGCGGCTGATCGAGGACCTGACCGCCAACTGGGGCATGCGGGTCAGCGACATCGTGGTGGACACGCTGACCTTCCCGATCTCCACCGGCCAGGAGGAGGTCCGCCGCGACGGCGTCGAGACCATCGAGGCGATCCGCAAGCTGAACCGCCGCTTCCCCGAGGTGCAGACCACCCTCGGCCTGTCCAACATCTCCTTCGGCCTCAACCCGGCCGCGCGTCAGGTGCTCAACTCGGTGTTCCTGCACGAGTGCGTGCAGGCCGGGCTGACCACCGCGATCGCGCACTCGTCGAAGATCCTGCCGATGGCGCGCATCCCCGACGAGCAACGCGCGGTCGCCCTGGACCTGGTCTACGACCGCCGCCGCGAGGGTTACGACCCGTTGCAGCGCTTCATGGAGCTGTTCGAGGGCGTGACCGCCTCCTCCTCCAAGGAGACCCGCGCCCAGGAATTGGCCGCGCTGCCGCTGTTCGAACGGCTGGAGCGGCGCATCGTCGACGGCGAGCGCAAGGGCCTGGAGGCCGACCTCGACGCGGCGCTGGAGCAGCGCCCGGCCTTGCAGATCATCAACGACACGTTGCTCGGCGGGATGAAGACCGTCGGCGAGCTGTTCGGCTCCGGGCAGATGCAGCTGCCGTTCGTGCTCCAGTCCGCCGAGGTGATGAAGTCCTCGGTGGCCCACCTGGAACCGCACATGGAGCGCACCGACGACGACGGCAAGGGCAGGCTGCTGCTGGCCACCGTCAAGGGCGACGTGCACGACATCGGCAAGAACCTGGTCGACATCATCCTGTCCAACAACGGCTACGACGTCGTCAACATCGGCATCAAGCAGCCGATCAGCACCATCCTGGACGCCGCCGCCGAGCACAGCGCCGACGTGATCGGCATGTCCGGCCTGCTGGTCAAGTCCACGGTGATCATGAAGGAGAACCTGCAGGAGATGAACTCCCGCGGGGTGGCCGGGCGGTGGCCGGTCATGCTCGGCGGCGCCGCGTTGACCAGGTCCTACGTGGAGAACGACCTCTCCGAGGTCTACGAGGGCGAGGTCCGCTACGCCAGGGACGCCTTCAAGGGCCTGCGGCTGATGGACGCGATCATGGCGACCAAGCGCGGCGGCGGGCACCCCGCGCTCTCGCCGGAGGACCAGGCCAAGGCCGCCGAGCGCAAGGCCCGCCACGAACGCTCGCGCCGCATCGCCGAACAGCGCAAGGCCCAGGCGGAACCCGAGCCGTCGGTCGATCTCGGTCGTTCCGACGTCGCCGTGGACCTGCCGCTGCCGACCCCGCCCTTCTGGGGAACGCGCGTGGTCAAGGGCGTCCCGCTGGCCGACTACTCGGCGCTGCTGGACGAGCGCGCCACCTTCCTCGGCCAGTGGGGCCTGCGCGGCGGCCGCGGCGACGGCCCGAGCTACGAGGAGCTGGTGGAGACCGAGGGCCGCCCGCGGCTGCGCTACTGGCTGGAGCGGCTGGCGACGGAGAACATCCTCCAGCACGCCGCGGTGGTCTACGGCTACTTCCCCGCGGTCGCCGAGGGCAACTCCGTGCACGTGCTGACCGAGCCGCGACCCGACGCGCCGGTGCGGCACACCTTCGAGTTCCCCCGCCAGCGGCGCGACCGCAGGCTGTGCGTCGCCGACTTCATTCGCCCCCGCGAGCGGGCGCTGGCCGCGGGCGAGGTGGACGTGCTGCCGTTCCACCTCGTCACCATGGGCCAGCCGATCGCCGACTTCGCCAACGAACTGTTCGCCAAGGACGCCTACCGCGACTACCTGGAGGTGCACGGCCTCGGCGTGCAGCTGACCGAGGCGCTGGCGGAGTACTGGCACAAGCGGATCCGCGAGGAGCTGGTCTGGCCCGGCGGTGGCACGGTGGCGGGGGAGGACCCCGACAGCGTGGAGGAGTTCTTCAAGCTCGGCTACCGCGGCGCCCGCTACTCGCTGGGCTACGGCGCCTGCCCGAACCTGGAGGACCGCACGAAGCTCGTGGACCTGCTGGAGCCCGGCCGCATCGGCGTCGAGCTGTCCGAGGAGCTGCAGCTGCACCCCGAGCAGTCCACCGACGCCTTCGTGCTGCACCACCACGAAGCCAAGTACTTCAACGCGTGAGGAGACCCCTGTGACCAGACCGTCCTCTGTGGACGGCCCGGCGGCCGTTCTGTGGGACATGGACGGCACGCTGGTGGACTCGGAGAAGATCTGGGACATCCCGCTGGCCGAACTGGCGGTCCGCCTCGGCGGTGAGCTGTCGGCGGAGACCAGGGCGGAGATGGTCGGCTCCAACCAGGAGCGCACCCTGCGGCTGCTCTTCGCCTCGCTCGGCCTGCCCGCCGACCCCCCGGCGCTGGCCGACGCGGGCGACTGGCTCGTCGCGCGCACCGCCGAGCTGTTCGCGGCCGGACTGCCCTGGCGGCCCGGCGCCCCCGAGGCGCTCCGGGCGATCCGCGCGAGCGGCGTCCCCACCGCGCTGGTCACCTCCACGGTCCGCGAACTGACCGAGGTGGCCCTGGACTCCATCGGCCGCGAGCACTTCGACATCACCCTCTGCGGCGACGAGGTCACCAACCCCAAGCCCGATCCGGAGCCCTACCTCACCGCCGCCGCCCGGCTCGGCGTCGACATCACCCGATGCGTGGTGGTCGAGGATTCCCCGACCGGAGTGGCCGCCGGAGTCGCATCCGGGGCAACTGTTCTGGTAATTCCCTGTGAGGTCGCCGTCGATTCAGGCGAACGCCGGATTTTCCGCGAATCGCTTGTCGGAGTGGACCTCGCCGAATTGTCTGTAGTCCTGTCCCGCTGATTCGCCGTTTCTGCTTTCCTGTTTGCGGGAGATGCAAACGGGGGAGGGCTGGACCGTGTCGGGATCGAGTTCCGGGCAGGGCGACGCAGGCTATGTGAGTTCGAAGATTCCGCAGGTCAGCGTCGGTGGGACGGGCGCGGGCGGCGGCTATACCGTCGACCCGGACGGCGCCCCGCGATTGCTCAAGGCGTTGCGCGAGGCGCGAGAAAAGCTCGTCGAACTCAGTGACATCGACGAGCATTTCAGGCATGTGCCTAAGCCTGATGGAGATCCGTACAGCATCGCCGCTGTCGAGGCGATCGAGCGGAGACTGGGCTCCGAGCCCGGTGGCTATGTTTGGGCGAACAAGGCAGCGATCGCGCAGTTGGATGCGTTGATCGTGAAGCTGGAGGCGTCGCTGAAGATCTATCGGGATGTCGAGGAGCGGAACCGTCGCAAGTTCGGTCGGGGGGTGTGATGCGGCTTCACTGGTTGTGCTGTGCGGTCGTGTTGGTGGCGTCAGGATGCAGTCAGGCCGCGGTAGGGCAGCCGACGGAGGTGGCCCGCAGGTCAGACGGCCCGCCGCCGTTCACCCAGCCCGTCTTGTCGTTCGAGAAATTCCTCGCCAAGCCGTGCGATGTCCTCACCCGTGAGCAGTTGGCGATGATCGGCGTCCTCACGGACCCGGGCAGGATGACTTCGTATCCCCTAGGTCCTGGATGCAGGTGGCAGGCAGACAAGTCGATGGACACCAGCATCGCGGTCACCCTGTTCGCCAACGGCGCTGGTCTGGGACCGGCCTACGAGGATCGTGACGGCTACTTCGCGGAGACCACGATCGGTGGCTACCCGGCGCTCAACACCGACAACGCCCAGCCCATCGGGCGGACGACACCGGTGGCCAGCTGTTACACCACGGTGGGCATCGCCCCTCTGTTGGCCTACCAGGTGCAGGCGTACGCGCATAAGCCACACCCGGACTACGAGCAGCCGTGCAAGCCCGCGGACCGGGTGGCGTTGTGGGTGCTGGAGAAGCTGAAGGCGGGGAGCTGAGCGGTGTTCACCAAGACGATCGTGGGCGAGCCTCGACCGGCGGGCTACGACGCGGCGACGATCTACGACTGGTTCCACAAGCACCAGGGGCCGCAGCCCGCCTGCTCGGCAGCCGAGGCGATGCTGAAGCAGATCACCGAGATCCACGCGGACGTCCACGGCATCCTCAAGCGGGGGATCGAGGAGTCGCGGGCGTTCTGGACCGGTGGGGCCGCCGACGCCGCGCGCGGTGGGATGAGCCCGATAGTGGCGTGGGCGGACCAGATCAAGCAGGTGGCCGACGGAGCGCAGAAGCAGGTCACCCTGTTGCGGGACGCCTTCTTCCGCGCCAAGAACAGCGTGGAGCCGCCACAGCCCGAGCCCGACCCGCGGAAGATCACCCTCGGGTTCATGGGCTTCAGCGGCTCCGGCGCCACCGACTTCGTCAACGCGGTGAAGCAGTGGCAGGCGAACCAGGAGCACAACGTCCGCGTCGCCGAGGGCTACGGGACGAGCAGCACCACCGCCGTCCAGGCCATGGCGGAGTTCGCCCAACCCGTAGGAGGCGGCGGCGAGGTGAAGCCACCGGAGACGCCACCGCGTGATCCCAGTCCGCCATCGATCCCGCCCGGTGGCAACGACCCGCGCGGCGGCGGCCTCGGCGGAGGCGCCTGGCAAGGCGGCGTGACCCAAGGAAACGCCGGACAGGGCAACGCCGAGCAAGGCGGAACCGGACAGGGCGGAACCGGACAACAGCAGGGCGGATCGGAGAACGCCTCGTTCGTTCCGCCTCCGCCGCAGCACAGCGGGCCACAGCCGTGGCGCCCGGAGCAGGGCGGTCAGAGCGGCACGGACCAGAGCGGCCTCAACGGTGCGATCGGCGGCTTGGGCGCTCTCGGGGCAGGCGTCGGACTCGGCGCCGGAGACAGCGCGCGCGGCGGAACCGGACAAGGCGGCCGTGGCGCGCAGCAAGGTGGCGGCGCGGGAACGGCCCCCAACGCTCGGGGCAGCGCGAAGCCCGGGGCCACACCGATGGCCGGACCGATGGCGGGACAGCCCAACAGGGCCGAGGACGAGGAGCACCAGCGGCCGTCGTGGTTGGTGGAGGTCGACGACGTGTTCACCAACGACATGCAGAGGGTCGCCCCGCCCGTCATCGGCGAAGAGCCCTGAGCATGCGAGTGAGGATCTCCACGCTCGCGTTCGACGTGCTGTGGCGGCACCACGCCCTCGGCTCGAAGCCACCCGCGCTGGCCACGGGACCCTCGCCGGGCCGAACCGCCCGGGAACGGCACGAGTTCGAACGGCTGGCCTGGCGGGAACTCACGCCGCACGGGGACATGGCGGCGGCGATGTCGTTGCTGCGCGCGCCGTCCGTGGAGTACTTCGGGTGGTTCGGCGGCATCGACCGGAGCTGGTCCGCGCACGTCGCGGCGGGGCACCGGGCGGCGCTGTGCGTGGTGGTCGACCGCGACCAGGTCACGCTGGAGACCGTGCCCGCCGCGCGCGCCGCCGAGGCGTTGATCTCCGCGTTGCCGCCGATGCCGCCGGGGCGCGGCGCGGTCTTCTCGATGCCCGAAAGACCGCGGGCACGCGATTCCCTGCTCGTCCAGGTGCACCCCGACGAGGCCGAGCTGCGGCGGTGCCGGTCGTTGCTCGAACGGCCCAGGACGGGCGCGGGCCTCATCTTCTCCGCGACCCCCGGCGGAATCGGGACCGCCGTGCACTACTTCGACACCGGCGGCGGCCGGTACCTGTGCGTGCGGCGGGCCGACGCCGGCGGCGAACCCTGGCTGGTCGTCGGGCCCGCCGCGGCGAGCGACCTGGTCAGCCGCCTGCGCGCCGCATGATCTCCTGGATCACCTCGGTCTTGGCGTCGGCGTAGTTCTGCACGTACTTCCAGGTGCGCCGGGCCAGCTCGCGCTTGGTCCGCTCGTAGAGCTCCCGGTCCTCGTCATGGGTGCGCAGGTGGTCGCGGAAGCGGACCATCCGGTCGATCTCGGAACAGCCCGGCGAGAACACGTGCAGGTTGATGTTGGTGTCGGGACCCTTGAACAGCCGGTGCTCGAACCACTCCGGTTCGCGCACCGAGAGCCGGTACCCGGCCGCCTCCAGCCGAGGCACGTAGGCGGCCTCGTCGGCGGAGTCGGCCACCGCGACCACCATGTCGATGATCGGCTTCGCGGCCAGGCCGGGCACGGAGGTGGAACCGGCGTGCTCGGCCAGCACCAGGGTGTCGCCGAGCAGCGAACGCAGGCGTCTCGCCTCCCGCTCGAACAGCCTCGGCCACTCGGGGTCGTACTCGGCGAGGGTGATCGTGGAGTTGTGGGCGGGGTCGTCACCGACGTGCGCGGCCAGGATCTCGGCCTCGGTCAACGGGCTCGTCATGGTCGTGTTCCTTCCTGAGGGCAGTCGGCCAGAATAACCCGGGTGAGGCGGGCCACCCAAGGCATCCGTTCGGTCCAGTGAGATGAAAGGATTCAGGGCGTGAAGACGTTCGACGGGCTGTTCGCAGAGCTGACGGAACGGGCCGCCTCTCGCCCGGAGGGGTCCGGCACAGTGGCCGCGCTGGACGCCGGAGTGCACGCGCAGGGCAAGAAGGTGCTGGAGGAGGCGGGCGAGGTGTGGATCGCCGCCGAGTACCAGTCCGACGAGCAGCTGGCCGAGGAGATCTCGCAGCTGCTCTACCGCCTGCAGGTGCTGATGATCGGCCGCGGCATCAGCCTCGACGACGTCTACCGTTACCTCTAGCACGGCACTACCTCTGAGACCCGGGAGAAGAAACGATGTTGCGCGTCGCTGTGCCCAACAAGGGCACACTGGCCGGTGCCGCCTCCGAGATGCTCACCGAGGCGGGCTACCGGCAGCGGCATGAGCAGCGCGACCTGACCGTGCTCGACCCGGTCAACGAGGTCGAGTTCTTCTTCCTGCGCCCCAAGGACATCGCCATCTACGTCGGCTCCGGCGAGCTGGACCTGGGCATCACCGGCCGGGACCTCGCCCAGGAGTCCGGGGCGCCGGTGGCCGAGACGTTGTCGCTGGGCTTCGGCTTCTCCACCTTCCGCTACGCGGCGCCGAGCGGGCGCGAGTGGAAGGTCGGCGACCTGGAGGGCAAGCGGATCGCCACCGCCTACCCCCGGCTGGTCCGCACCGACCTGGCCCGGCACGGGGTCACCGCGGCCGAGGTGATCCGGCTCGACGGCGCGGTGGAGATCTCCATCCAGCTCGGCGTCGCCGACGCGGTCGCGGACGTGGTCGGTTCCGGTCGCACGCTGCGCCAGCACGGGCTGGCCGCCTTCGGCGACGAGATCTGCCGCTCCGAGGGAGTGCTGATCGAGCGCGCGGATTCCCCGGTCTCACCGGAGAAAGCGCAACTGGCCGGGCGCCTGCAGGGCGTGGTCTTCGCCCAGCAGTACATGATGCTGGACTACAACTGCCCGCAGGACCTGCTCGACGCGGCGGTGGAGATCACCCCGGGCCTGGACTCGCCGACGATGTCCCCGCTGGCCGACCCGCAGTGGGTCGCGGTGCGCGCCATGGTCGCCCGCAAGGAGGCGAACCTGGTGATGGACCGGCTGATCGCGTTGGGCGCCAAGGCGATCCTGGTCTCCGACATCCGCTCCTGCCGCCTCTAGGACAGCTTCCACACCACCGGGGTGCGCACCCCCGGCCTGATCTCGCCGCTGACCACGACGGGGTGCTCCCGCCACAGCACCGCGGGCGTGGTCGCGGGCGGCGGGCCGGGGAAGTGCCCCGTGGTGCGCCAGGAGTCGCGCGCCGGGTCGTAGCGCAGCACCTCCGTGGTGAACCCGGTGTGGTGGTCGTAGATCCAGGTGATCACATCGTTGTGCTCGTGCCAGCGAGGGGAGTTCTTCGGCTCGCGGTCGCGCGACGCGGTCTGCTCCTGGATGAGGTTCCACCGCTCCAGGTCGCGGTCCCCGCCGAGCACCAGCAGCCCGTCCGCCGTGGGGTAGGCCAGCCCCGCAGTCACGCACCACGGCAGATCGGCGATGCGCCGCCACGACTTCCGGCGAGGTGAATAGGCGTAGGCGTCGCGATGGAACCGCCAGCCCTCCGGCGTCTGCGCGCGCCCGCTGAGCAGGTAGAACCGTCCATTGTGGACCGCTCCGACCGCGACTGAACGCGGATCACCCGGCCAGGACGGCAGAGTTCGCCACCCGTCGCCAGGACGAGCGAGGTCGAGCGAGTAGAAGTCCGCTCCCTCCGCCACGTACACGACATCGTCGACGATCCCGGCCACCCCGTAGGACATGGGACGAGGCAACGGCGGTAGTTGTTCCTGTTCGATCATGCGCCGCCGCGCGTCGTAACGCAGGTAGAAGACCTCGGCGGACTTCCGCACCGGCGTGAGCGCGGAGCCTCCTGCGCCGTGGGGGAATCCTTCGCCGCCGATGACCAGGACACCACGCGAGGTGCTCACGCAGGCGGAGTAAGCGAGGCTGTTGGGCAAGGTGAACGTCGTCGGTGACCAAGAACCGTTGGGAGCCATGACGAACACGTCGTTCCAGTAGACCTTGCCGAGCGCGTTCTGCCGGTTCGAGGTCTTCGCGGGCTCGGGGAAGTTGGCGCCGCCCGCGACGATCAGGTGTCCCGCGTGCACTCCGGCGACCGGACCGGCGAGGCCGAGCTGGCGCCAGTACGGCTTCCCGACGGGGATCGCGGGGTGCCAGGCGGTCGGGTTCGGCGGCAGCGGGGCGAGCCGCGACCAGCCCGCGCCGGGACTCGTGCTCGCCCGCGCGGTCGCGGGAACGAGCGGCAGGAGTGAGGCCGCCGCGAACGCGCGCCTGCTGAACCCGACCATGCCGCCTCCAGACATAGGACGTGGGATGTCCAGTGAGCGCACGGTAAGCCTCCACCCCACTGCAGGCAACCCCCGCCACCGTGGTTCGCCGGTCTTCAAGTACCCCCAACCCCCGCCTCAGCGGTCGCCAACCACCACAAACCTCGCAGTGCGCGCGAGGTGCGCTGCTGTTGAAGACCGTGGCGGAGGGGGGTGTGGTGGTCTTGAAGACGGTCCGACCCGGCTAGCACGAAGGGGCGTCGCGGCCCTCGCCGAGTGCAGCGAGCGCGTTCACCGCCTCTGTCAGCGTGCTCACCTTGACCAGGCGCAACCCGTCCGGGACCGTCTGCAGCGCCTCCTTGCAGTTCTCGGCGGGGGAGAGGAACGCGGTCGCGCCGACCTCCTTGGCGGCGATCATCTTCATCCGGATGCCGCCGATCCCGCCCACGACGCCGTCCGGCCTGATCTCGCCGGTGCCCGCGACGGACTTGCCGCGGAGCAGGTCGCCGGGAGTCAGCTTGTCCACGATGGTCAGCGCGAAGACCAGCCCGGCGGACGGGCCGCCGATGTTCTTGAGGTCGATGGTGACCTTCAGCGGCGAAGCGGGCTTGAGGTAGGTGCGCACCGCGTCCTCGGCAACCGACTGGGAGCCGGTGAACGCCTTGGTGTTGTCCTGCTGGACCTGCTGGAAAGTCTTGTCCGGCGGGAAGATCTGCTCCCGCGGGGCGAGCGCGTACCGCGACGACGCCCACATCCGCGCGGCGTCGAAGAGGGTCAGCTCGTCGGTGACCGAGACGGTCGGCAGGTACAGCGAGCCCGTGGTCGGGTAGGTCGGCGCGCCGGTGACGTCCACGACCGGTCTGCCGTCCACCGAGGCGAGGGTGTCCCGGATCTCGCCGGGGCCCAGCGCCACGTAAGGCACCGTCACGGCGGTCGAACCGAGGGCCAGCCCCGCGGCCAGGAACGCACTCAACACCAAGGTCACGACGCGGCGGCTCACAGTCCACACGCTACAAGTACCGCCGGTCAGGTCCGTGCGTAGCTCGCCGTAAACGCTTGCACAACCGCGCCCGCCTAGCGGTCGATTACGTTGCACTCAAAGATGCAAGCGCTTGCAGTCGAGCGTCATGGCGGTTAGCGTGCCGCCATGGCCACCATCGACGATGTCGCCAGGCGAGCCGGGGTTTCCACCGCCACGGTCTCGCGGGCGCTGCGTGGCCTGCCCAACGTCGCCGAGCCGACGCGCGAGCACGTGCGCCGGGTCGCGGCCGAGCTGAACTTCGCCGTCTCGCGGTCCGCGTCCAGCCTCGCCTCCGGCCGCACCGACACCGTGGCGATCGTGGTCCCGCACGTCACCGGGTGGTTCTTCGCCAAGGTGATCAGCGGCGCCGAGGCCGTCCTGCGCGCGGCGGGCTACGACGTGCTGCTCTACTCGATCGGCGACACGGAGTCGCGCGAGCGGTTCTTCGCGCGACTCCCCCTGCGCGGGCGGGCCGACGCGGTGCTCGTGCTCGCGTTGCCGGTCACGGAGGCGGAGGTCGGGCTGCTCGAAGGGCTCGGTGTCCCGATCGGACTGGTCGGGCACGACGTGGCCGGGCTGCACTCGGTGGGCATCGACGACGCAGCCGGGGCGCGCGTCGCGACGCGGCACCTGGTGAACCTCGGCCACAAGCGCATCGCGCTGATCTCCGGGGACGGCGATCCGCTGGGCTTCACCGTCCCGGGGATGCGGCGTGCCGCGTTCCAGGAAGTGTTGCGCGCCAACGGATTGCGCGACGCGGGGGAGGTGGTCGGCGACTTCACGTACGCGGGCGGGGAACGTGCGATGACGGAGCTGCTGGCTCGCGAGGACCCGCCGACCGCCGTGTTCGCCATGTCCGACGAAATGGCGGTCGGCGCGCTGAAAGCCTTGCGCAGGCACCGCATTGACCCCGGCGGTGCCGTATCGGTGATCGGGTTCGACGACCACGAGATGGCCGAGGTGCTGGACCTGACCACGGTCGCCCAGCCCGTCGCGGAACAGGGCAGCACCGCCGCGTCACTGGTGCTGCGCCAGATCGGCGGCCAGCGCGCGACGGAACCGGAGCGGGTCGTGCTGCCGGTCCGGCTCGTCGTCCGGGGGACCACGGCGCCGCCGCGATCCTGACAGAAGGGAGCGCAGATGTCCGTTCGCCTCACCGGTCTCGTCGCGGAGATGGCCGAGGCGCGCTGGATTCGCAAGGTGCTACCGGGAGTGCGCGAGGAGGTCGAGCGCGGGTAGAAGCCCAGGGGAAGTCCTACGAAGGACTGACCGTGCTCGTCAACACGCTGGTGAACTCTGCCAACGGCAGCCTGGTCAGCGCAGACGGGCAGGAGACCACTGTGGACGGCGGAGCGGTCGCAGCCATCAAGCAGCTGAAGGAGATCGCGTCGGCGCCCGCGACCAACCCGGCCTTCGCGAGCAGCGCCGAGGACGGCGGCAGGCGGAGCATGCAGTCCGGCCGGTCGGCGTTCATGGTGAACTGGCCGTTCGTCTACCAGTCGATGCGCTCGGAGAACCCGGGTCTGTTCCCGCACCTGGCCTGGGCGCCGTACCCGAGGATCACCGCCGACACGCCCGCGAAGGTCACAGTCGGCGGCATCGACGCCGTGCTGTGCTTGCGCAACAAGGAGACCAGCGCATCGGAGCGATCGAGGGCGGGGTGCCGCCGACCCTGGAGTCGGTCTACGACGATCCTGGCTTCGCCGGGGCGGTGCCGATGAAGGACGCGATCCTGGACACGCTGCGCACGTCGCGCGTGCGCCCGAAGGTCCCGTCCTACCAGACCGTGTCGTCAAACGTCTCCACGTTCCTGGCGGACCCCGCGAGCCTCGATCCGGCCGCCGCGGCGACCCGGCTCCGAACGTCCATTCAGGACGCTCTGGACTCGAAGGGCGTCATTCCCTGACTCAGGGTCGACCGACTCAGGGCATCGGTCCCGGTGGCACCGTCGGGGTGGCCGGTGGCGTGCTGGTCAGCGTCGCCGAGCCGGCCGGTGCCGCGGTGCGGACCAGGCTGGGGCTGTTGTGCTCACCGATCGTCGCCGACCCGATGGAGGTCAGCACGGACAGCACCGCGGCCATGCCCGCCGCCGACGCGGCCGCGCCCCACGGCGCGTCCAGCAACCCGACGGAGTTGGCCGCGAGCACCGCGACCGCTGCCTGCGCGAAGGTCTTGATCGCGCGCTCGAACGTCCCGAGCCAGAACAGTTTCGTCCACATAGGAGTGTCCTTTCTCCCGTTGTGCCGTTACCGCTTCCGCCCTAGTGCGCGGTGAGCTCGTCCAGCTCGACCATGCACAGGTTGAGGTCGACGTGGCCGTCGATGCCCGGCAGGCGGCCCTTGTCGGTGTACTGGTGCGCGCAGACCTTGTCGGTGAGGTAACCCGGTTTGCCCGGCGTCCGCCCGTAGTGCGCGACCCAGAGCCGGACCCCGTCGTCGAGCCAGTGCTCGGGGTTGAGCTTGTCGCGGAACCAGCTGGTGCTGGCGTAGACCATGATCTGGTGCCTGCCGGTGATCCGGCGGGTCTCGGCGATGAAGACCCGCACCCACTCCGCGAGGTCGCCGCCGTTGTCGCGCTCGATGTCCAGGCACGGCGGCAGGTTCCCCTCGCCGCCGAGACCGCGCGCGTTCAGCTCGGTGGCGAAGTGCTCGGCGTCGGCCTCCGGCGGGTTGGTGTCGGGCCGGGCGAAGTGGTAGCCGCCGATGGTGAAGCCGACCGAGCGGGCCGCGTTCACGTGCGCGTCGAAAACCGGGTCCACATAACCGATTCCCTCGGTGGCCTTGATGTAGGCCCACTCGTATCCGGCGTCGCGCACGCCGTACCAGTTCACGTCCTGATGTCGCGAGACGTCGATACCAGAGCTCATTGCCCCTCCCCCGAGACAGTGGCAACCGGCTTTTGGGGTGCCATTAATGGATACCTTGGCACCACCGTCGCCGAATACCGCCTACCGAGGGGAAACCCCGCACTTTCGCGCGACTGTTAGGTCTTCTTAATCCGCGCGATCGGCCATCGTCTCGGTTCCGGCGTCCGGTTCCGGCCAGCCGGGGTAGGCGGGGGGAGTGCCGCCGAAGGACGGGCAGAGCGCCTGGTGGTCGCAGAAGGCGCAGAGTTTGCCGGGATTGGGCCGGAAATCGCCGGTGCGACCGGCCCGCAGGATCGCCTGCCAGATCGCGTCGAGGGTGCGTTCGAAGCGCAGCAGCTCGCCCTCGTCGGGGGTGTAGGCCAGGTTCTGCCGGTCGGCGAGATACATGAGCAGCAATTGCCTCGGCACCACTCCGCGCAGCCGCCACAGCACCAGCGCGTAGAACTTCATCTGGAACAGCGCCTTGGCTTCGCCGATTTCCCGGGGCGCGGCGCCGGTCTTGTAGTCGACGACGCGGATCTCGCCGGTGGGCGCGACGTCGATCCGGTCGATGTAGCCGCGCAGCAGCACCCCGGACGGGAGTTCGGTCTCGACGAGCTGTTCGCACGCCTCGGGTTCCAGCCTGCGCGGGTCCTCGAGCAGGAAGTAACCGTCCACAAGCGACTTCGCCGAGTCCAGCCAGTGCGCGAGGTCCGGGTCGTCGGCGCCGTCGAACATCTCCGCGAGCAGTTCGGGGCGCTCGGCGAGCAGGTCCGACCAGGACGGTTCGACCAGGTTCTTCGCCGTCTCCGGCACGCGCTCGCCCGCGGGCATGCCGAACAGCCGCTCCAGCACGGAGTGCACGACGGTGCCGCGCACCTGCGCCCTGGTCGCTTTCTCCGGCAACCGGTCGACCGCGCGGAACCGGTAGAGCAGCGGGCACTGCTTGAAGTCGCTGGCCCGGGAGGGCGACAACGCGGGCCGTCGGATCGGCCGCCGGGCCCCGCGCTCGTCAGCCGAACCCGCAGGCTCGTCCGCCCGAGGGCTGTCCGGTGCGCCTGCTGGGGGGTCGTTCGCGATCTCCGCCACGCCCCGCACCCTAGGCCAGTCCCCCGACAAGATCACCGGGCCCGCCCCCGTCCCAGCCCCCACCCGCCCTGGGGGGCGACCCCGCAACCATCCTCCCACCGCTCGGCGGCGCCGAGCACCGATGAGGCCCGCGCTGTGGACAAGCCCCACCGATGTGGACAACTAGCCGCACCTGCCCCCGTGACAGCCGTGCGCGCACCATCCGGACGAGTCTCCCGATGGAGAATCAGGCCCATGAACCCCGCCTCCGCACGGCCCGCCCGGACCTGACCCGGGCCGCGCAGCCCAGATCTCGCCCGTTTCGTACTCATAACGGGAAATGGAGCGCTCCCAAATCCGGCTATGAGTACGAAACGGGATTCGAGGGGCGAGGGGGAGGAGGGGGGTCGGGGCGGATGAGGGTGGACGAGGTTGGGGTGCGGCGGACGGAGGTGGTGGTGGGCGGCGGGCGATACGGCGAGGTAACACGGTCACCCCTACGCTGCTGTGCGTGACGACCGCGGGACGGTGGAGCGGGCACGGCGGAGGAGGGTTGCTCCTCGGCCGGTTGTCCGGTGTCCCGGTGCTGCTCGCGCCGTCGTGGTGGGTCTTCGCCGTGCTGGTCGTGCTGTTCTACACACCGCTGGTCGGCCTGTTGCTGCCGGGCAGTCCGCTGTGGGTCTCCGCTCTGCTCGCCGCGGTCTTCGCGATCCTGCTCGCGGTCTCGGTGCTGCTGCACGAACTCGGGCACTGCGTCGCGGCGCTGCGCCTGGGCCTGCCGGTGCGCCGCGTGCGGTTGCAGATGCTGGGCGGGGTCTCGGAGGTCGTGCGCACCCCGTCCACCCCCGCCCACGAGGGTGTGGTCGCGGCGGCGGGGCCGGTGGTGTCGCTGCTGCTGACCGGGGTGTTCGGCATCGCGCTGCTGCTGGCGGAGCCGGAGACGGTGGCCTGGGTCGTGCTGCTCCAGGCCACCATCGCCAACGGGGCGGTCGCGCTGTTCAACCTGCTGCCGGGTCTGCCGTTGGACGGCGGTCGCATCGTGCGCGCCGCGGTCTGGCAGGTCACCGGGCGGCGCGGCGCCGGGACCAGGGCCGCGGTGATCGGAGCCGGGATCGTCGCCGCCGGGCTGGTGTTGTGGGCGGTCCGCGGCCTCGTCGACGGCGCGCCGGACCAGTGGTTGCGGCTGGGCGTGTGCGTGCTCATGGCCGCGTTCGTGGTGATGGGCGCGAGCGCGGAGTTCGCCGCGGAGCGCCGCACGGCCTGGCCGGAGGGGCTGACCCTGGCCGAGCTGCTGCGACCGGTGCTGCAACTGCCCGCGGAGAGCCCGGTGGCCGACGCGCTGGCAGCGGCGGCGGGCCGGGGCGTGGTGCTGGTCCGGGCGGACGGGATCGCGGTCGGGCTGCTGGACACCGCGGTCGCGGAGCGGCTGGCGGCCACCCAGCCGAACACCCCGGCGGAGCAGGCGGCCGAGCCGATCACCGCCGACACGGTGCTGCTGGACTCCGAGCCGGGCGAGGAGATCGCCGAGCGGGTGCGCGCGGGCGCGGCCTGGCAGTTCCTCGTCGTGGACGCCGACGGCAGGCCGAGCGGGGTGCTGCGCCGGGAGGACCTGCGGGCCGCGCTGGCCTCCGCGCGGGGCCGCTGACCGGGGAGGCCGACCGGGGATGCGACGATCGTGCGCCGAACCACGCACGCACCGCCCCCGGAGGTAGACAGCAGTGAGCAGGACCAGTGGCCCGTTCCAGCCCGGTGATCGGGTCCAGCTCACCGACCCGAAGGGCCGCAAGTACACCGTCGTGCTGGAGGCGGGCAAGGACTACCACACCCACCGCGGCGCGATCGCGCACGACGACCTGATCGGCGAGCCCGAGGGCAGCGTGGTCACCTCGGCCGGCAACACCCTGTTCCTGGCGATGCGGCCGCTGCTGGCCGACTACGTGCTGTCGATGCCGCGCGGCGCGCAGGTGATCTACCCCAAGGACGCCGCGCAGATCGTCATGTGGGGCGACATCTTCCCCGGCGCCCGGGTGCTGGAGGCCGGGGCCGGATCGGGCGCGCTGACGTGCTCACTGCTGCGCGCGGTCGGGGAGAAGGGCCAGGTCACCTCCTACGAGGTGCGCGAGGACCACCACGAGCACGCCGTGCGCAACGTCCAGCGCTTCTTCGGCGAGCACCCGCACAACTGGGACCTGCGCCTTGGCGATGCCGCCGAGTACACCGGGCCGCAGCTGGACCGGGTGGTGCTGGACATGCTCTCGCCGTGGGACATGCTGCCGATGATCAAGCAGAACCTGGTGCCCGGCGGCGTGCTCACCGTCTACGTCGCCACCACGACGCAGCTCTCCCGGATCACCGAGGCGCTGCGCGAGCAGACCTGCTGGACCGAGCCGCAGTCCTGGGAGACGCTGATGCGCCCGTGGCACGCGGTCGGGCTGGCGGTGCGGCCGGAGCACCGGATGGTCGCGCACACCGCGTTCCTGCTCACCGCGCGCCTGCTGGCCGAGGGCGTGACCGCGCCGAAGCCGCAGCGCCGCCCCAGCAAGGGCTGAGAAAACCCGCGAAGGGCGCCTCCCGGCTCGGGAGGCGCCCTTCGCGGTGTCGGGCCCGGATCAGCTGGTGGGCACCGGGAACGACGGGAAGCTGAACGACGGGAACGTCGGCATCGTGAACGACGGGAAGCTGAACGACGGCCGCGAGCCCGTGGTCCTCGGGGCGGAGCTGCTGCTCGGCTCCGAACTACCACCGCCCGAGGCGGACTTGAACAGGCCGCAGACCTTCCAGTCACCGTCCTCGGTGAGCAGGTCGTAGGTGAAGTCCTGCTTCTTGTCCTCGCTGCCCGCCCGCGAGGTCGTCCGCTCGAAGATGACCTTGCCGGTCTCGCCCTCGGCCTTGACCTCCTTGACCGTGAACTTCGCGGTCGAGGCCGTGGTGCTGCGCGGCGAGGTGGTGCGGGTGTTGGTCTCCTTGCGCTTCTTCTCGGCGTCGATCCGCTTCTGCAGCGCCTCCATGTCCGACGCGCAGAGCCCCTCGCGGAACTGGTCGATGGGGTACTCCGTGACGTCCTTGCCGTAGCTCTCGGACATCAGCTGCGCGGCGCGCTGCGCGACCGTGTCCGGGCTGCTGCCGGAGAAGATGAAGTATGCGCCGATGCCACCGCCGATCAGCACCACCACCGCGACGATGATGCCGATGATCAGGCCGGTGCGCTTCTTCGGGCCGCCGGGCGGGGTGCCGTAGCCGTCGTAGCCGGGCGGCGGGCCGTAGGGACCCTGCGGTCCGCCGGGACCGGGCTGGCCCTGCGGCGGGTAGCCGTAGGGCCCGGTCTGCCCCGGCTGACCGGGTTGTCCCTGGTAGCCCGGGTAGCCGCCCGGCTGCTGGGGCTGCTGGCCGTAGGGGTCCTGGGGCTGGTTGAAGCCCCCGGTGTTGGGGGGCTGCTGACCGTAGGGCTGCTGCCCCTGGCCACCCTGGTTGTAGGGGTCGGGCTGGCCACCGTAAGGCTGCTGGGGTGGGTAGGTCATCACCGTTCCTGTTTCACTCGTCGATCACTGTCGGACAACAGCGGCCACCATCAACGGCCACCATCAACGGCCACCATCAACGGCCACCATCAACGGCCACCATCAACGGCCACCATCAACGGCCACCGCCCAGGCCACCCAGGTTCCCGAGCAGGCCGAGCCCCCTGGTCACACCGCAGATCCGCCAGCCCCCGTCCTCCGTGACGAGGTCGTAGGTCTCGGTCACCGGCCGGGAGGAGCCGCTGACCCTCATTTCCACCGTCGCCGTTCCCGTGTCCCCGTTGGCGGTCACCGAGGTCACGGCGGCGCTCTCCGGGGTGAGCGGTCCGCCGCCGAGCCCGAGGCTCTTCGTCAGCTCGCCCAGTCCCTTCGTCACCTGATCCATCGCCTCCAGGGCGGTTCTGTCCTTGCCGCACAGCAGTTTCCGGTCACTGCCGTCCGCCTTGGACAGTGCGGCGGCGTAGGCCTCCGCGACCGCCCTCGGATCGTCCTTTTCGGAGCCATTGAGCACGAACACCGAGGTCACCGCCACTCCAGCGGCCAGGATGGCACCGCCGACGGCGATCCACGGCCAGGTCCGGCGGTCGCCGCCACCGGGTGCCGGTTGTCGCGCTCCGTGATCAACTCCATGCGTTCCGATCGCGGGATTCCCTTGCCGCGGCTGGTGTTGCCACCGCATGCCGACCGATCCCCGCCGCTGCTGACTGCCCAGCTCGGGCGGGGTTCCGGGCACTCGCCCGGAGTGCTCACCCTGCCAAGGCGGTGTCGACATCGGGTCTCCTGAAGGGCTCTGTCTGGAAAACGCCCGATCGGACGCTGTCGAACGGCTACTGGACGCACGGTAGTGGGTACCTGGTTCCCACCGTGACCGAGATGGAGCAGTTCATCCCGCCGAGCGGGCGTTTATCGGCTTCGTTACGCCCAAGTGGCCTGGCGGACATCTCCGTTGTCGGTGATCGCCGGTACCGTGGTCACACGAGTGCGGGAGGAGGGTGCCGACATGCAGCACGACCATCCCGGCAGCCGCCCTGAGCAGGGCGGCGAGCGGAAGAGTGGCGGCAGCGCGGCCGAGTTGAGCGCGCAGATTCGTTTTCTCGAGGACGAAGTGGCGCTGTTGCGCCGCAAACTGACCGAATCGCCCCGGCACGTCCGGCTGCTGGAACAGCGGCTGGCCGAGGCGTCCAACCGGGTGAGCCAGCTCACCGAGCGCAACACCAAGCTCGTGGAGACGCTCAAGGAGGCCCGGGGTCAGCTCCTCGCCCTGCGAGAGGAGGTGGACCGGCTCGCCCAGCCGCCCAGCGGCTACGGCGTGTTCCTGGCCAGGCATCCCGACAACACCGTGGACGTGTTCACCTCGGGGCGGCGCATGCGCGTCGCGGTGTCCCCCGCGGTCGAGACCGAATCGCTCCAGCAGGGGCAGTCGGTCCGGCTCAACGAGGCGCTGACCGTGGTGGAGGGCGGCGACTTCGAGCGCATCGGCGAGGTCTGCACCCTGCGCGAACTGCTCAACACCGAGTCCGACGTGCAGGGCATCACCAGGGCGCTGGTGGTCGGGCACGCCGACGAGGAGCGGGTGGTGCTGCTGGCGCACCCGTTGCTGGACGCGCCGCTCAAACCCGGTGACTCCCTGCTCGTGGACAGCAAGGCGGGCTACGCCTACGAGCGGGTGCCCAAGGCCGAGGTCGAGGACCTGGTGCTGGAGGAGGTGCCCGACGTCCGCTACGAGGACATCGGTGGCCTGTTCCGGCAGATCGAGCAGATCCGCGACGCTGTGGAGCTGCCGTTCCTGCACGCGGACCTGTTCCGCGAGTACGAGCTGCGGCCGCCGAAGGGCGTCCTGCTCTACGGCCCGCCCGGGTGCGGCAAGACGCTGATCGCCAAGGCGGTCGCCAACTCGCTGGCCAAGAAGGTCGCGGCGGCGAGGGGCGACACCAACAGCGACCAGGCCCGGTCGTTCTTCCTCAACATCAAGGGCCCGGAGCTGCTCAACAAGTTCGTCGGCGAGACCGAGCGGCACATCCGGCTGATCTTCCAGCGGGCCAGGGAGAAGGCCTCCGAGGGCACCCCGGTGATCGTGTTCTTCGACGAGATGGACTCGATCTTCCGGACCCGCGGCAGCGGCGTCAGCTCGGACGTGGAGACCACGATCGTGCCGCAGCTGCTCAGCGAGATCGACGGTGTCGAGGGCCTGGAGAACGTCATCGTCATCGGCGCCTCCAACCGCGAGGACATGATCGACCCGGCGATCCTGCGACCCGGCAGGCTCGACGTGAAGATCAAGATCGAGCGGCCGGACGCCGAGGCGGCGACGGACATCTTCTCGAAGTACCTGACCGACAACCTGCCCATCCACGAGGACGACCTCGCCGAGTTCCACGGGGACAAGCGCGCCTGCATCGACGCCATGGTGCAGCGCACGGTGGAGCGGATGTACGAGGAGTCCGAGGACAATCGTTTCCTGGAGGTCACCTACGCCAACGGTGACAAGGAGGTCCTGTTCTTCCGGGACTTCAACTCCGGCGCGATGATCCAGAACATCGTGGACCGGGCGAAGAAGTACGCGATCAAGTCGGTGCTGGACCTGCAGCAGTCGGGTCTGCGCGTGCAGCACCTGCTGGACGCGATCGTGGACGAGTTCGCCGAGAACGAGGACCTGCCCAACACGACCAACCCGGACGACTGGGCCAGGATCTCCGGCAAGAAGGGCGAGCGCATCGTCTACATCCGCACCCTGATCACCGGCAAGAACCAGGAGACCGGCCGGGCGATCGACAACGCGAACAACACCGGCCAGTACCTGTAGCCGGTACCGGTCACCCGCACGCGAATGGCCCCCCGACCCGCCGGTCGGGGGGCCATTCGCCGCTACCCGGAGGGTCGGCCGAGGGCGTCCCACTCCTGGGTTACAGTGGCGTCCCCTGAAATGCTGAGCCTGGGAGTGCCAGCGCCGCTTCGGCGAGAACTCACCGTGTCCGGATTGGACCCTTTCGCGTAGTCAGGCGATTTCACGGCGCGAATTCCCGGTCTCCGTGGTGTTCTTCTCGCGTGTCCCCAAACAGCGGCGCTCACCCAGGGGAAGGGTGATGCGGAGGTGGCCACCACCGGAGTGACCCGCGCGCGGCGTTCCACCGTGGCCACGTTCGCCGTTGTCGGTTTCGTCTTCGGGGTGTGGACGGTGCGGATTCCCGCGCTGGCCGACCGGCTGCTGCTCGGCGAGGGCGCGGTGGGGTTCACCGTCTTCGCGTGGGGCACCGGCGCGCTGCTGTGCATGCAGCTGTCCCGTTCCGTGCTGTCCAGAGTGGGCAGTCGCACCGTGCTGCGGCTGGCGGCGCCCGCGGTCGGGCTGGGCGTGCTCGCGGTGTCGGCGGCCGGTTCCTACCCGGTGCTGCTCGCCGCCGTCGTCGTGTTCGGCATGGCCTTCGGCCTCACCGACATCGCGATGAACGCGCAGGCGTCCACTGTGGAGCTGGCCATGGGCAGGCCGGTGATGAGCGGGATGCACGCGGGGTGGAGCGCGGGCGCGGTGTCCGGCGGGCTCACCGGGGCCGGGGCCGCCGCGCTGGGGCTGGGCTTCACGCCGACGCTGGCCCTCGCCGGTGCGCTGAGCGTGCCGATCGCCCTGGTGCTGGGCCGGGACTACCTGTGCGACCCGACCTCCTCGGAGGGCGTCGAGCCCGCGACCGGCGGCGGTGTCCGGCTGCCCGCGGCGGTCTACCTCGTCGGGGCCCTGTGCTTCGTCGCCTTCCTGATCGAGGGCTCGGTCGCCGACTGGAGCGGCCTGTACCTGCGCGATGTGCTCGGGTCCGGGGATTCCCTTGCCGCGCTTGGCTATCCGGCCTTCGAGGTGGCGATGCTGGCCGGGCGGTTGGTCGGCGACCGGGCCAGCGCCCGCTTCGGCGCGCGGAACCTGCTGGTGTGGTCCGGAATCGCCACCGCGGGGGCTTTCGTCCTGGTCGTGCTCGCCGAGGCGCCCGCGCTGGCGCTGCTGGGTTTCGCGGTGGTCGGGGCGGCGGTGTGCGTGGCGGTGCCGCTGACCTTCTCCCTCGCCGGGACCGTGGTGCCGCAACGGATCTCCGGGGTGGCCATCGCCCAGGTCGGCGCGCTCGGCTACACCGGGCTGCTGCTGGGCCCGGTCCTGATCGGGGTGGTGGCCGAGGCCAGCGACCTCAGGGTGGGGTTGACGGGGGTCGCGGTGCTGGCGCTGGCGATGTCCGCGGGTGCGTTGCTGTTGCGCGGCAGGGCTGTGAAACGGGTCTCGTTGCGGGTCGTCAGGGGACCTCGGCGGCGAATTCCGGGTCTGTCTCGGGGAAGCACCTGAGGACGGGCTCAGCTACGGTGCGGAGACTGTGCACCGGACGGGCCCCGACACTTCGGTCTGGTCCGAAGTGGACGGTCGAATGTGGCAGCAACACAAGGAGAAACCAGTGACTTCAGCTCCGCCGGTCGGAGGCCGGACCGAACTGCGCGTGGCGGCGCGCACCGCCGGTCTCGTCAAGGTCTATGGCAGCGGTGAGGCGGCGGTGCGCGCGCTGGACGGGGTCGACCTCGACATCCACGCGGGCAAGTTCACCGCGATCATGGGCCCGTCGGGCTCCGGCAAGTCGACGATGATGCACTGCCTGGCCGGACTGGACGAGGCCAGCGGCGGCGGGGTGTTCCTCGGCCAGACCGACCTGACCCGGCTCTCCGACCGGGACCTGACCACGCTGCGCCGGGACCGGATCGGCTTCGTCTTCCAGTCGTTCAACCTGCTGCCGCAGCTGACCGCGCTGCAGAACATCCTGCTGCCGCTGGAACTGGCGGGCAGGCAGCCGGACCGGCAGTGGCTGGACATGCTCGTCGGCGTGCTCGGCCTCGGTGACCGGCTCGGGCACCGGCCCTCGGAGCTCTCCGGTGGCCAGCAGCAGCGCGTGGCGGTGGCCCGCGCCCTGGTCACCCGGCCCGAGGTGGTCTTCGCCGACGAGCCGACCGGCAACCTGGACTCGCGCAGCGGGCACGAGCTGCTGACCCTGCTGCGGCGCTCGGTGCACGAGTTCGGCCAGACCGTGGTGATGGTGACCCACGACCCGGTCGCGGCGACCTTCGCCGACCGCGTGGTGCTGCTGGCCGACGGCAAGCTCGCGGGGGAGATCTTCCGCCCGACCCAGGACAGCGTGCTGGACGCGCTGCGCCGCCTGGGAGTGTGAGGCGGCGGTGGCTTCCCCACTCACCTCGGCCGTTCTCGCCGAGGCGCGGCAGCGCCCGACCCGGTTGCTGCTGACCGGTCTCGCGGTCGTGGTCGCGACCCTGTTCACGGCGGGCACGTTCATGTTCGCCGACACCCTGCGCAAGGGCCTGGAACTCCAGGCGAGCGTGACGCCGCAGGCCACGGCCGTGGTGGTGACGGCATCGAGCACGCCCATCGACGACGAGCTGCTGGAGAGCCTCCGCGCCGTCCCCGGAGTCGCCGAGGCCACGCCCGTCACGGATCGTTCGATCACCATCGCCAGGGCGGGCGGCACCGCCGAGCCCGGCTACTGGGACATCCGGTCCGACATCGGCAAGGGCCAGCTGGCGCGCTACTCCGTGGTCACCGGAACGGCGCCGTCCGCCCCCGACCAGGTCGCGCTCACCCAGAACAGCGCGAAGGCCAGCGGCCTGACGGTCGGCGCGAAGCTGTCGATCGCCGTGTACGGCAGGAAGGCCGCGCAGGACGTCACCGTGACCGCCATCGTCAAGGGCAAGCGGGACGACGGCGCCACGGTCGTCGGGACCCCGGCCGCGGTCAAGGCGATCATGGGCGCGCAGCTGACCTGGAACCAGGTCGACCTCGCGGCGGCGAGCGGTGTCTCGGAGAGCGCGCTGCTGAGCTCCGTGCGGTCCGTCGCGGGCAGCGACGTGAAGGTGCAGACCGGCACCGAGCAGCGCGCCAAGGAGGTCAAGGCCGCGCTCAGCGTGGTCGACGTGATCTTCGCGATCCTGTCGGTGTTCACCGGGGTCGCCCTCGTCGCGGCGGCGCTCGTGGTGGCGTCGACCTTCCGGATCGTGGTGGCGCAGCGCCGCCGCCGCACCGCGCTGATGCGCTGCGTCGGCGCCACCAGGGGGCAGGTGCTGCGGTCGCTGATGTTCGAGGCCGCGCTGTCCGGGATCGCCGCGGGCGTGGTCGGAGTGCTGGCCGCGGTCGGACTCGGCTACGCGGGCCTGGCCATCGCCGGGAACTTCACCGAGGACCCGTTGCCGCCGTTGCAGGTCTCCGTTCCGGAGCTGCTGCTGTGCGTGCTGCTCGCGACCGTCGTGACCATGATCGCCGCGTTGTCCCCGGCCATCGGCGGGACCCGGGTTCCGCCGATCGCCGCGCTCGGCGCAGCCAAGGTCACCGACGCCGGTCAGGCGCGGTTCACCACGCGCCTGTTCTTCGCCGCGCTGTTCACCCTCGCCGCGGTCGGCCTGCTGATGCTGCCGCTGGGCGGCAAGGACGAGCTGCTCTCGCTCGCGGTGGTCGCGGTCTCCGGGCTGATGGCGTTCTTCGCGCTGATCGCGGCCGGTCCGGTGATCATGCCGTTGCTGGCCCGGCTGCTCGGCGGCCTGGTCCGGCTGGTCGGCGGCACTCCCGGGCGCCTCGCCGTGGGCAACGCGCTGCGGGTGCCCAAGCGCACGGCGAACACCACCACCGTGCTCACCCTCGGGGTGGTGCTGGTGAGCGCCGTGTTGGTCGGGATGAGCTCGATCCAGGCCAGCAGCGCCGACCGGCTGGCCTCGCAGTACCCGGCCGCCGTCCAGGTCAGCGCGACCGGCAGCCAGGGAATCGACCCCGGCCTGGCGGAGAAGGTCCGCACGCTGCCGGAGACCGGTTCCTTCGCGCTGGTCTCCCGGGGTTCGGTGAAGCTCGGCAACGCCAACGTCTCCGTCACGGGCATGGACGTGGCCTCCTACCCGCCGGTCGCCCAGACCAACGCGGACGAGGGCGCGCTGAAGGACCTGGCGCCGGGGACCGTCGCGGTCTCCCGCGTCTTCGCGGAGAAGTTCGGGATCAAGTTCGGCCAGACGCTCCCGGTCACCCCGGACAGCTCGGGCGGCGGGCAGCCGGTGCAGGCCAAGGTGATCGCGATCTACCGGGGCAACGCCGCACTGGGCGCGGCCGTGCTGCACCCCGACGACCTCGCCAAGGTCTCGCCGAGGAGCAAGGCGGGCGCCATGCTCGTGGACCCGGCGGGCGGCTCGGACAAGGACAAGCTCCAGTCGGCGGTGAAGTCCGCGCTCGCGGGCACCACGAGCCTGTCGGTGACCGCGCCCGGGGACGAGAAGGCCGAGATGGAGGACATGTTCAACAAGATGACGCTGATCGCGCTCGGCCTGGTCGGGATGACCGTGCTCGTCGCGGTGGTCGGCGTCGCGGTGA
Organism: Allokutzneria sp. A3M-2-11 16; assembly: GCF_024213555.1. Taxonomy (GTDB): domain Bacteria; phylum Actinomycetota; class Actinomycetes; order Mycobacteriales; family Pseudonocardiaceae; genus Allokutzneria. The sequence continues at coordinate 194,828 of NZ_JANAVO010000008.1, forward strand.
CCCTGTCGCTGTCGGTGGTGGAGCGGACCCAGGAGAACGGCCTGCTCCGCGCGCTCGGCCTGACCAGGCGCGGCATGCGGGCGACGCTGGCGTGGGAGGCGGTGGTCTTCGGCGCCTGCGCGGCGGTGCTCGGGTTGCTGCTCGGCGTGCTCTACGGCTCGCTCGGCATCCGGTCGCTGGGCGAGTTCGACATCGTCAGCATCCCGTACGGCCAGCTGGCCCTGGTCGGCGGCGGCCTGCTGCTGCTGACCCTGGTCGCGGCGGTCGGACCGGCCCGGCGTTCGGCCAGGACCAGTCCGCTGCAGGCGCTGGCAGCGGACTGACCGATGCGAAGACGCCCACCGTCCACTGTGGATGGTGGGCGTCTTTTCTTCGTGCTACAGCGTGTTCGCGTAGTGCTCGCGGGCGTGGTCGGTGCGGCCGTTGCCGTAGACCCTGAGGAACTCGGCCAGGCCCGGCGCCTCCGACTCCAGTCGCGCGGCGGCGGCCTCGATCTCCGCGGCGGAGGCCAGCGCCCGCAGCAGCGCCTGGATCGCGGGCACCGGGTCGAGGGGCTGGGTACCCGTGCTCAGCCGCAAGGTCGCGGAGGTCGGGGGAGCGTCGGCGCGGATCTCGGCGATCCGCTCCCGCAGCTCGCCCTGGGGCAGCCGGTCGAAACCGGGATCGGTGACCAGTGCCTGCACCGCCAGCAGCCGGGAGAGCACGGCCGGGTTGCTGATCTTCGCGCGCTGGCCGGACATCAGCTGCGAGAGCATCGGCGCGGACAGCCCGAGCACCTCGGCGAAGGCCGACTGGGACAGCCCGAGCGGCGGCAGCAGCCTGCGCACCTTCGCGCCCAGCTGCTCGCCGTACCACTCCTCCTGCAACCGCTGGTTGCGTGCGACGACGTCCATCTTGCCCCCGGGTTATTCTCAAGTGGAACCGATGCGTTTGCAGGTGCGTCTGAGGTGTTCACAAGCGTAACAGTCGATCGTGAAGTAGGGACCCATGCCGAGAAGGACCGCGCTGCTGGTGGGAGTGCTGGCGCTAGCAACCGTCTCCGCTCCCGCGTACGCCGCTGAGCAGCCCGAACAACCCCGGGAGTACACGCCGACGATGCTCGTCCTGGACGCCTCCGGGTCGATGACCAAGGCGGACGCGGGCGTCACGCGGATGGACGCGGCCAAGAACGCGGTCCGCTCGGTGGTCGCCGCGGCCCCGGCCGAAGCCCGGATGGGGCTGACCGTCTACGGCACCTCGACCGGCTCCTCGGACGCGGAGAAAGCCGCGGGCTGCAAGGACGTCAGCGTGCTGCGCAAGGCGGAGGTGATCGACAAGGCCGCCTTGACGGCTGCCGTCAACGGCATCGCCCCGCGCGGCTACACGCCGATCGGCGCGGCGTTGCGCACCGCGGCGGACGCGCTGCCGAAGTCCGGGCCGCGCTCGATCGTGCTGGTCTCCGACGGCATCGACACGTGCGCTCCGCCGGACCCGTGCGAGGTCGCCAAGGAACTGCGGCAGCAGGGCGTGGAACTGATCGCGCACACCATCGGATTCGGCGTCGACGCCGCCGCGCGCAAGCAGCTCATGTGCATCGCGCAGAGCACGGGCGGCACCTACACCGACGCGCCCGACTCGAAGTCCTTGGAGCGCGTGCTGCCCCGCGTCACCGCGAGCGCGCTGCGCAACTACGAGCACGCCGGGCAGCCGGTGGCGGGAACGGCCGACGCACCGAGCGCTCCGGCGCTGAACCCCGGGCAGTACCTGGACACGATCGGCCGCGACGAGAAGCGGTTCTACGCGGTCGACGTTCCTGGGGGCGCCACGGCGTACTTCAGCGCGACCATGTCCTACCCGCGTGGCACTGTGCCCGACCGGCAGGACATCAACGGGGTGCGGCTGCGCGTTTTCGACGCCAACGGCAGCGACTGCCACAAGTTCGAGAGCGAGCAGGCGACCATGTCGAAGGACGGCGAGACCGTCTCGGCGGCGATCACCTGGGAAGGCGCCAAGAAGACCGGCAGGAACTGCGCGGGCGCGGGCCGCTACGCCTTCCAGGTCGAGTGGGGCCCGGCGTCCACCGACCAGCCCGAGCGGCTGCCGCTGGAACTGCTCGTCGGCGTGGAGCCCCCGCTCGCTGGCAACCCCGGCCCGGCCGTCGCCGCGGACAAGGTCGCGCTGCGCGCCGAAGGCGGTCCTGGTCTGCCTGTCGCCGGAGGCGGTTCGTTCGCCGTCGCGGGCACCCTCAACGGCAGCGGTCACTACACGGACACCTTGCAGCAGGGGGAGTTCATCTTCTACCGGGTCCGGCTGAACTGGGGTCAGGGGCTGGCTTACCAGATCCGCTACGACTCGACGCCGGGCCGCGACACGTCGAACATCGTGAACGTCGAGACGACGCTCTACACGCCGTTCCGCCGCCCGATCGTGAGCGACCGCACGGCCTACACGGGCAGCGGCACCGTCCTTCCCGGCAACGGGCGCGCGCTCGCGACGAAGCCGGTCCGCTACGCCAACCGCACCGCCGACGACAACAAGGACCGGATGGCGAACATCGCCGGTTGGTACTACATCTCGGTCAAGCTCGGCCGCCCCGTCGCATCGGACCAGCAGCCGCCCAAGGCCGTGCCGGTGCACCTGGACCTGACCGTTGCCGGAGAACAGGAACCGGGGCCCGAGTACCGCGTTGCCGCGGCTCCGGAGCGGAATACTCCGGTCACCGTGGAGAACACGGCTTCCCAGGGCTCCGCGGCCGTTGTGTGGATCGTCGTGGCGGTCGCCGCGGTTCTGGTGGTGCTCCTCGTGATCTGGTTCGTGGTGCGGAGCAGACGCCGTCAGCCCACGGGTTTCCAACGGTAGTCGCCGTTGGGTTGCAGGACGCAGCGAACCAGGACGCCTGTCGAGGAGGTCTCCTGGTTCGCTACGTCCTGCCAGTCGCACAGACCGTCCACTGTGATGTCCGCCCGCGGTGTCCCCGTGTTCGGCGTGGTGGGAGTTTCCTCGCGCAATAGCAGGATTCCCGCCGTCGCGGCCGCGGCGAGGAGCACGCCGATCCCGCCGAGGAGCAAGGCCCGCCGAGGCTTCTGTGAACGTGTGTCCACTTTGGTCATTGGTAGTGCTGATGCCGTCGTGGGGTCGTTCCAGCCCGTAGGCAGCGCGCCGAGGACGTCGTAGACCTCGATCGGCTCTTCGGTGATCGGGCTCAGCGCGGGCAGCTCCAACGGCGTCCCGGCGAGCACGTGCGCCAGGTGCGCGTGCAGCTCGCCCGCGTCGGACCGGCGCGTCGGATCGGTGTCCAGCAACCGGCTCATCACCGTCCACACTGGACCCGGCACTCCCGGCGGCGATGTGGTTCCCGCGCGCCGTTCCGGTCGCTCTTCGCCCGCGAACAGTTGCCACGCAAGCACTCCGAGCGCGAACAGGTCCTGGCTCGGTTGCGGTGGGTGGCCCGCCAGGATCTCCGGAGCGAGGTAGCCGGGAGTGCCCACGACGAACCCCACCTCGGTCAGACGCGGACCGTCAGCCGGATAAGCGATGCCGAAGTCCGCCAGGCGCGCGTGCGGCGCTCCGGCACCCGTCGCCTCCATCAGCACGTTGGACGGCTTAACGTCTCGGTGCAGCAGTCCCGCTTTGTGGACGTGATCGAGCGCGTCAAGCAGTTGGAGCACGATCTCCGCCGCGTAGCGCCAGGGGAGCACGCCGTGGTCGCGAATGAGCGCCAGCAGCGTTCCGCCGCGCACAAGCTCACTGGCGACCAGGACGCCGTTGTCCTCCGCTGCCCACGTATAAGGGCTCAGCACATGCGGATGCGTGAGGCGCACGCCCTGTTCGCGGACGACACGGACCAGCACATCCGCGCTCTGCCCGTTGGCCAGCTTCGCGGCGCAGTACTTCCGCTCCCGCTGGTCGTAGGCGCGCCAGACCGTCGCCGCGCCTCCGGCGCCGATCCGGTCGACAAGCGCGAACCGCCCCGCGACAAGCTCGTTCACGAGCACAGACGTTACGTGGTCACGGTGCTTCGACCACTCGGGCGTGGATGGGCTTGCCGTGGATGAAACCTGGGGTCTCGCTGGTCTTGTGCAGAACCCGCTCGGTGGCGATCCGCTGGAGGTCGGCCTGCCGCGCCGGGGGCATCTGGCTCAGGTTCGGCACCTCGATGTGGATCACCAGCGCGGTCGGGTCGGTCAGCCTCATCGTCAGCTTCGTACCGTCGTCCATCGTCACGCTGGCGCGCGCCTCGTTGCCCTGCACCGGGTTCTCGAACTTCTTGCAGGCGCTGTCCACCGCGCTGGCGACCCGCGTCTCCGGCGGTGTCTTCGCCGTGAGCCCGCGTACCGCCTCGGTGCCCGGCGCGGCCTGCGGGTCCAGGCGCTTCGCCGCCACCCACTCGCCGCCGGAGACGTTCTGCTGGACCCGGATCTGGCCGTCGGGGCTGACGTCCTGGGTGGTGGTGATCTTGCGGTCGCCGCGCACCCAGTCGACGCCGGGTTGTTTGAGCACGGTCGGGGTGGCGCCCGGGTCGTAGCGCTTGATGGAGGCGTCCTCCATCACCTCGTTGTAGCTCATTCCCGGCGGGATCCGGACGGCGTTCTCCGACACGATCTTGACGCCGCCGTCGCGGGGTGCGATCCCCTCGGGCTTCGGGCCGGGTGACTCGGCGGTGCGGATGCGGACCTCGGGCGCCGCGGGCGGCTTCTCGTTCACCGTCCGGGGGATCCCGGGTGGGTCGAGCGGCGTCGGCTTGGCCGACTCGCGCACCGTCTGCGCGTGCGAGACCGCGGCACCGGCGGCCTCGGTGATCGTCTTCGAGAGCTCCGTGATGTGTTCGCGCATCTCCAGCGGAGCACCCGCGGCCCGTGCGCCCAGGTCGGTGATCGGGGCGTTGTGGTTGGCGTTGATCTCGCGGTTCATCTGGTGCGCCCCGTACTCGCTCTTGGGCATGGTCTTGCCGTCGGAGGCCATCACCAGCGGATCGCCGCCGTCGTCGTGGAGCTGGCGACCGGTCTCCTTCAGGTATTTCTGGACCGACGCCACATCGGACTGGGACAGCCCGCTGCCGCGCAGGTCCCTGTCGTTGGTCAGCTTGTTCAGATCCTCTTGGGAGACATAGCGTCCCGGGTCCTTGCCCAGCGCTTGGTGCAGCAGGCGGTCGACCTCGGGAGTCGGCTGGATGAACCGCTCGCGGGGCGAGGTGTCGATCTTGGCGAAGTCACGCAGCAGCGCGGCGTTGTCCCGGTCGCCGCCCGCGATCTTGTCGGCCAGGTCGGGGTTGGCGCGCAGCTCGGCGCGCAGTCCCTCGATCTTCTGGTCGCTCATCCCCGACTTCTGCATCTGGTCCTGGAGCCGGAACACGGGCGCTTCCACGTACTTCGAACGGTCCTGGGGGATCGGCGGCAGGCCCCTGCCGTTGTCGGTGGGTTTCTCGGCGGGCTTGGCGGCTTCCGGGCGCATCCGCTTGTCGGCGCCCTCGGCCAGAGCCCGGTTGGCCGCCTCCGTGTCGACGGGCGGCCGTGGTGGCTGCTCGACGCGCCGTTGTTCCGGTTGGGGCGGCTGGGGGAAGTCGGTGGGCACGGCGTCACGCTCCGTTCGCTTGCGCCATCAGGTAGTCCCGGGCCCAGTCGGCGCCGGTGAAGCCGAGGAGGAGTTGGTTGGTGCGCGATTCCCAGGCGGGCGTGCCGCGTTCGGCGTCGATCGCCGTCTCCAACGCGGAGGGCCGCCGCGTGCCGAAGGTGACCGCGTCGCGCCGTGGCTCGTCGAAGAGGGCAGCGCGCCACCACACCGAGACCTGGTCGAACTGCTGGATGCGACTACCGGGGAGCGGCCGGTGGAAGCGCCGTTCCCATTCGGCGGTCCGGGGATGCGGGCCGGGCTCGGTCAGATCGTCGAGCAGCGCCTTGCGGACGTCGTTCCACACATAGTGCGCCGCAAGGAAATGCGGTTCCGCGCCCGCGCAGGCGGACTGTCCGGCCAGCACCGCGCGCAGCACCGTTGTGCAGTGGACCGCGAAGTCCTCAGGGGGAATTTCTGGTTGGAGCAAGGCCGCCCGGATCGCGACCGCATCGTCCACGGCGTGCGAGATCGCGCAGTCCAGCTCCCGCGCCGGGAGCGCGCGGATGAGCCGGAGCTGGTGTTCGTCGGGGACCGGCACCTCGTCGCCGGTCAGGTGGGCGAGCACGGTCAGCTCGGCCCACGCGCTCAGCCACGGGCGCGTCGTGATCAGCCGCTGCGCCTGCCGCATCTCGCCGAGAGTGCAGGCGCGCGTGAGGCATTCCCGCCCGCAGCCGCGACTCCGGCGCGCGATCAGGCCGTCGACCGGGGCGGGCTCGGCGGAGCCCTCGCGTTCGAGCCGCGAGCCGTCCAGGACGTCGACGAGCACCGGGCGGTCCATCCGGTCGGCGAAGACCGCGCAGTCGCCGGGCGCGAGGGTGACCAGGTAACGCGACTGGGCCTCGTCCAGGTTCATCGTGGCGCCCACGGCCTCGCGGTCGTCCAGCGCGGGTAGCCGGTGGACGATCTTGACTGCGGTGTTCTTGATCACCTCGGGGGTGAGCTTGCCGGGGATCTGCTCGGCGATCACCAGTCCCTCGCCGTAGGAGCGGACCTCTGCGAGCAGGGCGGCGAACATCTCGACCGCGTGCGCGGCCGGGGTGCCCGGCTCGGACCGGCGCAGCAGCCGGTGCGCCTCCTCGATCACGGTCAGGTGGCGCAGTCCCGGTCGCGTGCCGGGGCGGCGGGCGGAGATCCGCAGGTGCTCGGTCAGCTGGATCAGCACCGCGCCCATCAGGAAGCCCTTGTCCGAATCGTCGCCGACGTCCTCGATCTCCAGGACCACGTTGCGCCGCAACAGTTCCGCGAAGTCCAGCGGGTGACCGCCGTCGAAGAACCGCCCGGTGGTGCCCAGCCGCAGGCTGCCGAGGCGGACCCGGATGAAACCGCGGACGTTGTCTGTGATCTCCTTGCTGTAGCCGATCTCGTCGACCACCGCCTCGGCCACCCGCTGGAGGTCGGCCAGCGTCGGGCAGCGCGGCGTCCGTCCATTGTGGACAGGAGCGAAGTCCAGCGTCATGTCCCAGCCCAGCTCCTCGTAGCAGCGGGTCAGCGCCGCGGTGAGGATCTGCGGGAACGGTTCCTGCGCGTCGAAGGCGGCCAGGAACAGGGCACGGACCAGATCGGCGTGGGTCTGCAACGGGAAGCCCTCGGCCGGGCGCAGCGGGTTGAACCCGGCGGGCGCGATCCCGGACGCCCCCGGTCTGATCACCACCACCTCCTCGCCGATCCCGGCCAGCCGCCGGGCCATCCGCGCGTACTCGGCCTTGGCCGGTTCCACCGCGAGCCACGGCAGTCCGGCGCGCGCGGCCTCGGTGAGCAGGTGCCGCACCGTCTGCGACTTGCCCGCCCCGGTCGAGCCGCAGACGAAGGTGTGCCGGTTCAGCGACCGCCCGTCCAGCACCAGATTTCCCACTCCGGTGCGGGATTCGTCGAGGATCGTGCCCAGCGTCAGCCCGATCGCGGGCCCCTCCCCGTCAGCGTCCGGCCGTTCCGGGGTGACGTCGAAGGTGTGCGGTTCGACCAGGCGCAGTCCGGGCAGCTCCCGTTCCGGCGGCCGGGTCAGCGCGACCAACAGCTCGGTGCCCGCGGTGAACGCGTAGCGATCGGCGCTCGCGACCTCGAAGGGGGCGGGCCGGTCCACCGGGGCGAGCGCGTACGGCAGCTCGCCCAGATCCGCCGCCGCGCACAGCATCCCGGCCACCGTCCCGGCGGCGCGCGGCCCGGCGCCCCCGGCGAGCACCCGAATCCGCCACGCGCCGCCGACCTGGGCCCTGCTCAGCTCCCGATGCCGGGATTGCTTGCGCTCCAACATGATTCGCTTGCCCTCGCCGACCTCGCCCCGGGTCAGCGGCAGGATCTCGGTGACGAGCCGGTCCAGTTCCGGTTGCACCGCCGCGGGGCCGAGCGGTTCGGCGATCACCAGCCAGGCGAACGGTTCCCGCAGGTGCGCCACGTGCTGGTCGAAGGAGCCGCGCCGCGCGGGGAGCAGATCCCGCTTGTCCGGCGCCGGTGACCACAACGCGTCAGGGCGGGCGGCGCAGGGAACCCACGACTCGATCAGCCCGAACAGGCCCGCCGCGTCGCGGTCGGCCAGCTCGGACCCACGCGCTCCCGGAGGGAAGAGCACCTGGCCGCGCGGACCCGCTGCGGGCAGGTGCGGCCGACCTCCGAGCAGCAGGCGCAGGTGGGTGAAGTGCGGCGGCCGAATCCACGCGGTGACCAGCGCGGGCGCTCCAGGGGCGGCGAGCAGGTCCGCGTGCGATCCGGCGAGCGAGCTGAGCAGCGGCGCGAGTCGGTCTGCCCGTCGCTCGGCCTCGGGCCGCTTGTCCTCCGCCGCGGGCCGGGGCAGCTCAGTCAGCTCGTGGAAGCGGAAACCGTGCCAGGTGAACATCGCCTGCCCCTCACTCGATGACAGCGGTGGAGACGCGCGGCAGCAGACTGATCCCCGGGTTGGCGTCGACCACCGTCACGCGTCGCCCCGCCCCGGAGTTGTCGACGAGCAGGAACGCGGTCTCGGGCATCCCGAGCAGTTCCTGCGGTTCGACGATGAACTCGTAGACGCGGCTCTCCGACGTCGACGTGCTCAGGTTGTCGGCCACCGACCAGTTGCGGGTCCCGGTCCAGGCATGGCCCCGCGAATCCGACAACGACTTGCCGTTGCGGCGTTTCCGCTCGGTGCTGGTGCCCTGGTTGGTGTTGGCGCCGAAGCTGTCACCGCCGCCGTCGCTGAAGGTCTTGCCGGTCTGGCGGGTGATCTGGTTGACCACGAACCGGTGTCCCCGGCCGACGAACTCGGCGGCCATGGTGGCGTCGCGGTGGTTGTACATCTTCATCACGCACACCGCGCCGCCCGTGCCGACTGTCCGCTCCACCTCGCCCCGCGGCTGGTCGATCATCAGCATCAGCCGCACTCCCGCACGCCGGGCGTGATCGGAGAGCGTGGTCAGCACGTGCGCGCCGAGGTGATCGGCCCCGGCAACGACCAGGAAACCGCCCAGGGCCGAGCTGTCCAGCGCGCGAATCGCGAGCTCGACGAGCAACCGGTCGACGAGCTCCTTGCGGTCACCGCGCCCGCCATCGGTCGCCACGACCGACACCGCCCTGGGTGTCCACAGTGGACACGGGTACCGCGTGCCCGGGGCGAGCGCGCCGAGCAGGTCGAGCCTGGCGGCCAGGAACCGGAGCTGGCGCGCGGTCCACTCGTTCTGGTCGATGTCGCCGATCTGCCCGGCCAGCGCGGAGACCTCCTCCGGGCGCAGGGCGTCCTCGCCGGAGCCCTGGCGCAGCACCCGGGCTCCGGCGGCGAGGCGGGCGAAGGTGAGCGGGGGAGCCAGCACGGCCACGACACGGGTCAGGACCTCGGTCAGCAGCGCGCGTTCCTGCTTCGGATCGTCGCGGTCGGACCGGCCCGCGATGGCGTGAGCGAGGCATTCGGGGATGTCGCGGCGGTCGATCCCGGCCAGCAGCTCGACCTCCGCGCCGTCGTCGTCGAGATCCACGCGGTGCGTCGGATATCCCCGCGCCTGAGCCACTCCGGCGAGCCCGCCGCCCACGTCATGCCCGGTCATGTCCAGCACGGTGATCCGTTCTCCGGCGGCCAGCACCGAGGCGCCGACGGTGACGAGCAGGCTCGCCCACCCGTGCCTGCGCGGATCGCCGCCGAGCACGTCCACCCGCGTCGGGTCACCGGCGGGCCGGACCGGGAACCACTGCGGCCCGGCCGCTGCCTGCGCCGCCTGCCACCGCGCGGCCTCCGCCGCCGCGGCGTGCGCGCGCACGGCCTGCTCCCACTCCCGGTGCGCCGCCTCGTGACGGCGCCGTTCCTCAGCGCGGAAGGCGAGGTAGGGCTGCTCGAACGCGCGCAGGTCACGCTGAGCGCGGCGGAGCCCGCTGAGGGCGCCGAGCACGCTGAGCCCGAGCAGGATCGCGACGATGATCAGGCCGACCTCGTAGACCTCGCGCGTTTCCCGGCCCAGAGCCCGGACCTCGCGTTCGATCCGGGTCTGGAAGGCGAAGAACGCGACCACCGCGAGGACCGTGAAGGCCACCTGCCACCTCAGGCGCGAAGCTGCCTTGGCCCGCGCGCCGTGCAGCGCGCTGGTGTCCGGCCGAGGCGGCTCCGCCCAGATCGGCCGCGGAGCCGGTGGCGCGGGGGAGATCGGAGCGGCCGGGCGGGTGGCCAGCGGGGCAGCCCGCCAACCCCACCGGGGCGGTAGCGCGAACAAACGCGTCGCGAGCTGTTCCCGCCACGCGAGTGCGGTGGTGGCGGGGCGCTCGCGGTGCCGCTTGGCCGCGGCCTTGCCCTCCCGCTTGGCCGAGGCGGGGTCCGCACCCCGCGCCGCGGCGGCCAAAGCGGCGGCCGTGGCGGCCTCGATCTCGGCGCTGTCGCCGCTGAGCAGGATCTCGGCGAAGTGGTTCCGCCACTGGGCGCGGTTCCAGGTGATCATGGTTCCGGGCTCCGTCCGGGCGAGGTGTTCCCAGCCCGCCGCAGCAGCTCGATCAGCTCCAGCCAGCCGTGGAAACCGTGCCGTTCGCCGGAGGGATCGCGCAGGTGGCCGCGGATCGGCTCCGAATCGGCGACGAGATCGAGTTCGACCCGTAACAGCGGCAGTGCAGGCTCGGAGGGCATGACCAACGGTGTCCCGGGGGCAACGCCGCCGGCATCGTGGTGCCCACCGAAATGATTGGTCCGCGGGTGATGCTGGTCGAACGCGAACGCGAGCTGGACGAGATCACCGCGGCCCTCGCCGATGCCGAGGCCGGGCGCGGCCGCACGGTGTGCGTGGAGGGCGTCGCGGGCATCGGCAAGACGGCGTTGCTGGCCAGGGTTCGGGCCCAGGCGGGGTTCCAGGTGTGCGCGGCCGTCGCCGGAGAGCTGGAGCAGGAGCTGCCCTTCGCCGTGGTCAGGCAGCTCTTCGAACCCGTGCTCCGCTTGGCCGGGCCGGACGTCCTCAGCGGGGCCGCGCGCTTCGCCAAGCCCGTGTTCGGGCTCGGCGGGGACGGTGACGCCGTCGCGCACGGCCTCTACTGGCTCTGCTCCAACCTGTCGGAGCACGGGCCGGTGCTGTTGGTGGTCGACGACGTGCACTGGGCCGACGAGTCCTCGGTGCGGTTCCTGTCCTACCTGGCGCGACGGATCGCGGACCTGCCGGTGCTGCTCGTGCTCGCCGGACGGCCCGTGCCACCCGAGCACCTGCTGGCGCGAGCACTGACCGGCGTCCAGCGCATCGTGCTCGATCCGCTGAGCGAGGCCGGGGTCGGCGAGGTGATCCGCCGCAATCTGGGCACCGGCGCCGAGGACGCCTTCTGCCGCGCCTGTGCCCGCGTGACCGGCGGCAACCCGTTCCTGCTCACCGAGGCGCTGTCGGCGATCGTGGCCGACGGCATCAGCCCGGTCGCCGCCGAGGCCGACCGGATCGGCGGGCTGCGGCCGGACACCATCGCGCGCGTGGTGCTGACCCGCCTCGCGGGCCTGGGTCCGGACGCGGTCCGGCTGGCGCGGGCGCTGGCCGTGCTCGGGCCGACCAGCGAGCTGCGGTGGGTCGCGCGGCTGGCCGAGCTCACCCCGGAGCGGGCCGCGGAGGCCGTCGCCGCGCTGGTCGACGAGGCGATCATCGGATCGGGACGGCCGCTGGACTTCGTCCACCCCCTGGTCCGCACGGCGATCTACACCGACCGCGGCGAGGTGCCGAGGGCCGCCGACCACCGCCGCGCCGCGCTGCTGCTGGCCGAGGACGGGGCACCCACCGAACTGCTCGCCCCGCACCTGCTGCTCGCCGAACCCGAGGCCGACCCGCTCGTCGTGGAGTGGCTGCGCGCGGCGGCGAGCGCCGCGTCGGACCGGGGCTCACCCGAGGCCGCCGCCGCCTACCTGCGCCGGGCGATCGCCGAACCCCCGCGGCCCGAGGACCGCAGCCGCCTCCACGCGGACCTGGGGCGGGCGATGGGCATGGGCAACCACCCGCTGGCCGCCGCGGAGGCGTTCGGGACCGCACTGGAGCTGGAGCCCGATCCGGCCGCGCGCGGCGTCCTCGCGCTCGAGCTCGGCAGCCTCATGGTCCAGACCGGCCGCCCCGCCGAAGCCCGGCGCACCTTCGACGTGGCCCGGCGCGAACTGGCGGGCACCGATCCCGAGCTGCCCCTGCGGCTGCAGGCCGCGCTGGCGATGGCCGGGTTCGTCGCGATGGACCCGCCCCGCGAGTGGATCGCCCGGCTGGACCCGGTCGCGGCGCGGCTGCGCGGGGACACCCCCGCCGACGCCGTCGTGCTCGCCACGCTCGCCTTCGCCGCGTGCGCCGCCGCGGACCGGCCCGCCGGAGAGGTCGCCGCACTGGCCTCCCGCGCCTGGTCGTGGCCGAGGGGCATGGCGGACCAGTGGATCCTGGCCAACTTCGTGAGCACCGCGCTGGTGATCTCGGACCGCTTCGACGAAGCGCTCGCCGTGCTCGACGAAGGGCTCGACAGCGCCCGCTCCCGCGGTCACCTCGGCGAGTTCCGCTACCTGTCGGTGCTGCGCTCCCGCACGGCGAGCCAGGCGGGGCGGCTGCTGGAGGCCGAGGCCGATGGGCGCGCCGCCCTGGACCTGCACGAACCGGGCAGCGGTGAGGCCGCGCTCGCGGCGGGCGTGCTGATCGACGCGCTCGTCGACCGCGGCGAACTGGCGGAGGCGGAACGCGTCCTCGACGAACACGGCCTCCAGGGCGAGCTGCCGGTCCGGATGCTCATCGACCACTTCGCGCTGATCGGCCGCGGACGGCTGCGCGTCCGGCAGAACCGCAACCGCGAGGCGCTCGACGACCTGCTGGCCTGCGGGAAAGCGTTGGCGGGCAACGGATACACCAACCCCAGCTTCGGGATGTGGCGCACCGAGGCGGCATTGGCGCACCTCGCACTCGGCGAGGTGGAGGCCGCGCACGCCCTGGTCGCGGAGGAACTGGCGCTCGCCTCGTCCTTCGGTGCCGCGCGGTCGGTCGGCGTGGCCCTGCGGGTCCTCGGGCTGGTGGAGGGCGGCGCGGCCGGGCTGGCGCGCCTCGCCGAGTCGGTCGCCGTGCTCGACGGCACGGGATGCGAGGTCGAACTCGCCAGGGCGCTCGTCGACCACGGCGCGGCGCTGCGTCGTCTCGGCAGGCGGAGCGAGGCCCAGCACCACCTGCGCCGCGGGCTCGACCTCGCCGCTCGGCAGCGCGCGCGTCCGCTGACCGACCGGGCGAACGAGGAGCTGGTCGCCAGCGGTGCCCGGCCCCGCCGCGAGGCGCTGACCGGGCCCGCCGCGTTGACCGGGAGCGAGCTGCGCGTCGCCCGGCTGGCCTCGGGCGGGGCGAGCAACCGCGAGATCGCGCAGGCCCTCTTCGTCAGCCGCCGCACTGTGGAGGTGCACCTGACCAGCAGTTACCGCAAGCTGGGGATCACATCGCGGGCGGAGCTGCGCCACGCGCTCGGTTCCGCTACGCTACCGTAGCGAAACCATTCCGACTCGAGAAGGAGGCTGCCCCGATGCAGCTCCTGGCGGACATCCTGGTCGGCGCGCTCGCCGTCCTGCACGGCTACATCCTGGTGCTGGAGATGTTCCTCTGGCAGACCCCCCGGGCGCGGGCCGCCTTCGGCACGGACCCCGAGTTCGCCGCCGCCTCCGCCCCGCTCGCCGCCAACCAGGGCCTCTACAACGGCTTCCTGGCGGCGGGCCTGGTCTGGGGACTGGTCGCGGGCGGTGACACCGGCTTCCAGTTCAAGATCTTCTTCACCGTCTGCGTGATCGTCGCGGGCGTCTACGGGGCGGCCACCGCCACCAAGCGCATCCTCTTCGTCCAGGTCATCCCCGGCGCCCTCACCCTCGCCGCCCTCCTCCTCGCCTGACCACCCCCAATGACCCATTCGCTCCGTTGAACGTGCTGAATGAGTCATTGAGGGCACTCAACCACCCCAATGACTCATTCAGCACGAAACGCCGGGGGTGTCGCGGCGGGTGAACCAGCGTTCGATGAGTTGGCGGCCGTCGGGCACGAACGGCCAGCAGGGGTCGGCGAGGCGGGAACGCAGCTCGGCGAGCTCCATCCAGCCGCCCGCGACCACCTCCTCCGGCTGCCACACCACGGGCCCGTCCCACCGCGCCTCGAAGGCGAACATGTGCGCGCGCACCGGGGGCCGGAGGTAGGTGGCGGTGAACAGGGGTTCCACCGGCACCCCGGAGATCCCCAGCTCCTCGGCCAGCTCGCGCTCCGCGCAGGTGGCGGGGTCCTCGTCGGCGCTGAGCACCCCACCGGCCCAGCAGTCGTACATCCCGGGCGCGAAGTCCTTGGTGTCGCTGCGCTTGTGCACGTAGACCCGGGCGCCGTCGGTCGAACGCACCAGGACGGCCGTGGAGGCGTGCCACAACCCCTCCGCGCGCATGACCGATCGCGGCCGTGAGCCGACCCTGTTACCGCGCGCGTCGAAGATCGCAACCAACTCGTCGATCACTGCCACCCCCTGATCGTCACACGGAGGCCGTAAGGTGCAACACATGCGGCGGATCATGGGAACCGAGGTGGAGTACGGCATCTCCGTGCCGGGCGACCCTGCGGCCAACCCGGTGCTCACTTCCACCCAGGTCGTCCTCGCCTACGCGGCGGCGGCCGAGATCCCCAGGGCGCGACGCGCGCGCTGGGACTACGAGGTGGAGTCACCGTTGCGGGACGCGCGGGGCTTCGACCTGGGCGCGCCCGGTCTGCCCCCGACCGACCCGGACGTCGAGGACCTCGGCGCGGCCAACGTCATCCTCACCAACGGCGCGCGGCTCTACGTCGACCACGCGCACCCGGAGTACTCCACCCCCGAGCTGACCAACGCGCGGGACGTGGTGATCTGGGACAAGGCGGGCGAGCGGATCATGGAGGAGGCGGCGCTGCGCTCGGCGAGCGTGCCCGGCCAGCCCCGGATCCAGCTCTACAAGAACAACATCGACGGCAAGGGCGCCAGCTACGGCACCCACGAGAACTACCTGATGTCCCGCTCCACCCCGTTCACCGCGGTGATCGCGGGCCTGACCCCGTTCTTCGTCTCCCGCCAGGTGATCACCGGTTCCGGCCGGGTCGGCCTCGGCGCCTCCAGCGAGGACGCCGGGTACCAGCTCTCGCAGCGCTCGGACTACATCGAGGTCGAGGTCGGCCTGGAGACCACGCTCAAGCGCGGCATCATCAACACCCGCGACGAGCCGCACGCCGACGCGGACAAGTACCGCAGGCTGCACGTGATCATCGGCGACGCCAACCTCGCCGAGTACTCCACCTACCTCAAGGTGGGCACGTCCGCGCTGGTGCTCGACATGATCGAGTCCGGTATGCGCTTCGACGACCTGCGCCTGTCCGACCCGGTCCGCGCGGTGCACACGATCAGCCGCGATCCCTCGCTGAAGGTCAGGGTCGACCTGGTCGGCGGGCGCAAGTACACCGGGTTGGACATCCAGCGCGCCTACCACGACCGGGCGGTGGAGTTCTACCACCGGCACGGCGGCGACAAGTCCTCCCTCGACGTGCTGCGGGTCTGGGGCGAGACGCTGGACGCGCTGGCCAGGGACCCGATGGAGTGCGCCGACCGGCTGGACTGGCCCGCCAAGCTGCGGCTGCTGGAGGGCTACCGCGCCCGCGACGGCCTGAACTGGGCCTCGCCCCGCCTCCAGCTGGTCGACCTGCAGTACTCCGACGTGCGGCTGGACAAGGGCCTCTACAACCGGTTGGTGGCGCGCGGCTCGATGCGCAGGCTGGTCACCGAGGAGGAGATCCGCGAGGCGATCCAGGAGCCGCCGCAGGACACCAGGGCCTACTTCCGCGGCCGCTGCCTGTCCCGCTACCCCGGCGAGGTGGCCGCCGCGTCCTGGGACTCGGTGATCTTCGACCTGGGCCGGGAGTCGCTGGTGCGCATCCCCACCCTGGAACCGCTGCGCGGGACGAAGGCGCACGTGGAGCAGCTGTTGCAGGACTCGGAAACCGCCGAACAGCTGGTGGCGACCCTGACCCGACGCTGATCCGTAACAAGATCGATCAGACGGAGCAATGCCCGGGGCGGGACGACTGTCGGTCCCGATCGGTACTGTTTGGACACAGGCGCCTATCGAACCGGAGGGCGAGATGGCACAGGAGCAGAAGCAGCGTCAGGGCGGCGGCGACGGCGACGACGAGTCGGACGACGCCGCGGCGGCCGGACAGGAACGCCGGGAGAAGATGGGCGAGGACGTCGACTCGATCCTCGACGAGATCGACGACGTCCTCGAGGAGAACGCCGAGGACTTCGTCCGGGCCTACGTGCAGAAGGGCGGCGAGTAGCCGCACCGGGCGCACGCCCGACGCCTCCCGTCCCGCCGAACAACCCATGGAGAGACAGCCGATGGACAACCCCTCGGCCCGGTCCTACCCGGGCGCAGCCCTGCCGTCCGCCTTCTTCACCCCGGGCGTGTCGTCGTTCAGCGAGTTCCTGCAGGCCGCCGCGCCCGAACTGCTACCGGGGCGGAGGCACGCCCCCGGTGGTGATCTCCACGGCGGGCCGGGGGCGCACGCGCCGCACGGCACCACGATCGTGGCGCTGGTCTACGAGGGCGGCGTGCTCATCGCGGGCGACCGCAGGGCCACCATGGGCAACGTGATCGCCCAGCGCGACATGGAGAAGGTCTTCCTCACCGACGAGTACTCGGCCGTGGGCATCGCGGGCGCCGCGGGCCTCGCGGTGGAGATGGTCCGGCTGTTCACCGTCGAGCTGCGGCACTACGAGAAGCTCGAAGGCGTCCCGCTGTCCCTGGACGGCAAGGCGAACAAGCTGGCCACCATGTTGCGCGGCAACCTGGAGGCGGCCATGGCCGGACTGGCGGTGCTGCCGCTGTTCGTCGGCTACGACGTGGACGCCCAGGTGGGTCGGATCGTCTCCTACGACGTCACCGGCGGGCGCTACGACGAGCACGGCGGCTACCACGCGGTCGGCTCGGGCTCGGTGTTCGCCAAGGGCGCGCTGAAGAAGCGGCACGAGGTGACCGCGGACCGGGACACGGCCGTGCGCACCGCGGTCGAGGCGCTCTACGACGCCGCCGACGACGACTCCGCCACCAGCGGGCCCGACCTGACCAGGCGGATCTTCCCGGTGATCGCGACCGTCGACGCGAACGGTTCGGTACGGCTCGGCGCGGACGAGGTCGCCGAGGTCGCGGAGGCAGTGGTGCGCGGGCGCCACGAACGCCCCGGCGGCTGAGCCCCGACCACCCCTGGCCCTGACCGTTCTCTTCACGCCTGGAGCTCGCCATGACCATGCCGTTGTACGCCTCAGCCGAGCAGGTGATGCGGGACCGCTCGGAGCTGGCCCGCAAGGGCATCGCCAAGGGCCGCAGCGTCGTCGTGCTCAGCTACGCCGGCGGAGTGCTCTTCGTCGCCGAGAACATGTCCACCACGCTGCACAAGGTCTCCGAGATCTACGACCGGATCGGCTTCGCCGCCGTCGGCCGCTACAGCGAGTTCGAGAACCTGCGCACCGCGGGCATCCGCTGGGTGGACGTGCGCGGCTACTCCTACCACCCGCGCGACGTCAACGCCCGCGCGCTGGCCAACGTGTTCGCGCAGAGCCTCGGCTCGATCTTCACCGAGCAGGTCAAGCCGTTCGAGGTGGAGATCTGCCTCGCCGAGGTCGGCGCCTCGGCCGCGGAGGACCAGCTCTACCGGCTCACCTACGACGGTTCGATCTTCGACGAGCCGCAGTTCGTGGTCATGGGCGGGCACGCCGAGGTGATCAGCACCGCGCTCAAGGAGTCCTACCGGGAGAACATGGAGCTGGCCGACGCGGTCCAGGTCGCCGCCGCGGCGCTGGCCGCGGGCACGCCCAGCACCCCGGCCAACGCCAAGCAGGCGGCGCCCGCCGCGCCCGCGGCCAAGGGCGGTGGCGGCTCCGGCGGCAAGCTGGAGGTCGCGATCCTGGACCGCACCCGGCCGCAGCGCGCCTTCCGCCGCATCGTCGGCGCGGACCTGGAGGCCCTGTTCCCCGCCCCCGCCAAGGAGAAGAAGCCCAAGGCGAAGCCCGACGACAAGAAGCCCGAAAGCGACGACACCAAGCCCAGCGGCGACGACGCCAAGTCCTGACCCAGCCGCGGTAGGACGGTCTTCAAGTACCCCCAACCCCCGCTGCCACGGTCTCAAACCGCCCCCAACCCCGGCGACCACGCCGAGGTTGGGGGCGGTTTGCGATGTGCCGGGGCGGGGTCGGGGGGACTTGAAGACCTCGTCACCACGCGACCATCAGGCGGGTCGGTCGCATATGCGCGGAGCCGCGCTGGAACGGGATCTGCTCCGGGGTGGTGGCCAGGCGCAGCCCGGGCAGGCGCTCGAAGAGCGTCGAGAACGTCACTTCCAGTTCGAGCCGGGACAGCCCCGCGCCGATGCAGTAGTGCGGCCCGTGCCCGAAGTGGATCGGCGACGCGTTGTCCCGGTGGATGTCGAAGCGGTGCGGGTCCGGGAACACCGAGGGGTCGTAGGCGGCGGCGAGCACCGGGGCGCACACCGAGGCTCCCCGGGGGATCACCGTGCCGGACAGCTCCACCGGCTCGCGGGCCACGCGCAGCGCGCTGAGGTCGAAGCCGGGGCGGTAGCGCATGATCTCCTCGACCGCGGTCTTCCACAGCCCGGGGTTGGCCACGCAGGCCGCCAGCTGCTCGGGGTGGCTGAGCAGCGCCTGCACGCCGAGCCCGACCACCGACGACACCGTCTCGGTGCCCCCGACCAGCAGCACCGCGGCGGTGGCCAGCAGCTCGTCGTCGCTGAGCCGGTCCTCCTCGTCCCGGGCGGCGATCATCATCGACAGCACGCCGATCCCGGGCCGCGCGCGCTGTTCGGCCACCAGCCGCTCCAGCAGCGCGCGCAACCGCCGGTACTGCCGCCGCAGGTCGGCGGCGGCCGTGGTGGTGGCGTTGAAACCGGAGGCGAGCATCGCCGCCTCGGCCCAGTCCTTCTCGGCGATGCCGAACAGATCGCAGTTGACCGAGGTGGGCAGCGGGATCGCCAGCTGCGTCATCAGGTCCACCGGCGGCGTCAGCTGCGCGAGGTGCTCGATCAGCGCGCCCGCCGCCCGCGCCACGAACGGCCGCAGGCCGCGCACCGCCCCCGGGGCGAAGACGGGGGCGAGGATGCGGCGCAGCCTGGTGTGGTCGGGCGGGTCCATGTTGAACATGTTCGCCGGGTCGCCGAACACCCCGACGCGCAGCACCTTCGCGTCACCGGCGCAGGTCAGGGCCCGGGAGAAGCGGTTGTCGGAGAGCACGGTCGCCACATCGCGGTAGCGGGTGACCAGCCACACCCGCTCCCCGTCCGGCATCCGCATCGGGCACACCGGCCACCGCTCGCGCAGGTCGTCGAAGATCGGCGGCGGCCCGCCGCGCGGGTCCCTGGCGAAGGGGTAGTCCACCCTCGGCCACGCCGGTTGGGCCGGGGTGGCCGGTGCGGCGGTCATCGCACCGCGAACCCCTCCCGCACCGAGTCGGCCGCCGCGCGGGGGGCGGGCACGATCGGCTCGGCCTCGATCGAGACCACGACGTGGCCCTGGTCCGGGCTGATCCTGGGGGAGAACGAGCTGCGCGAGAGCAGCTCCACCATCGGGCTCTCCCGGTGGTAGCAGAAAACGGAGTTCGGCACGCCCAGAATGTGCGGGGTGTCCACCAGGAACGGCAGTTCGGCGAGCAGGTAACCGATCAAGGACTCCCGGGTCCACGGGTCCGGGTTGGCCTCACCGAAATTCGTCTGGAGAACACGCGTGGAGATCGACTCGCACGCGGCGCGGAATTCCTCGTTGTCCTGGTAGCCGGCCCACGCCTGCTCCAGAATCCGGTCGTAGTGGGCGTTGTCGGCCATCTCGGTCCAGGTGAACGTCACCGCGTCGGGGTCGTCGACGCCGAGGTCGGCGAGCGTGCGCTGCACCCGCCTGCGCACCCTGGCCACCTCCTGCCTGGCCCTTTTCCTGGCCCGGCCCGGGTTGGCGCCGCGCATGCTGGGGATCCAGCTGGCCTCGGCGCCGGGCAGCAGCACGTTGACACGGGAGAACTCGCAGAACGCCCAACTCAGCAGCTGCTCCACCCGTTCGTCGGTGTAGTAGCTGTTGAACGAGCTGATTCCCAGCAACGCGTGCTCGCCGGTGCTGAGCAGGTCGGCGCACCGCTCCGTGTAGGGACGGACAATCGGATCGGAACAACGGGAAACAACTCCGGGATTCATCGCCACTCGCCCAACGTAGAGCGGCGATCCCGGCTTCGGTATTGCCCGTGCGCGTGACGGCATTTCCCTCGTCGCCACCGAACATCACCCTGCGAACACGTGAACGCCCGGCCGCAATCCACTGAACGGGGGGTGCTGCGGCGCGGCCGGGTTCACCGGTCGTCACCGCATCCCGGGATCAGGTGAGGTTGTTCCGGCCGTGCTCCTCGCGGTAGGCGTGCAGGGCCGCCTCGTGCGCGGCGAAGCGGAACCGGTTGCCCTCCGGCCCGACCTCCCCGTCGGTGGCGATGGCCACGGGCGGGCCGAGCACCTCCACCACGAGGTTCGGCCGCTCCTGCTGGACGTAGGTGCGGCTGCGGTGCAGGGTCCCGGTCAGCGCGGAGGCCACGAACCGCATCCGCGACCACTTGATGTCGGCGCGGACGTAGCGGATGTCCAGCAGCCCGTCGTCCAGCCGCGGCCTGCGGGTCGGCGCGAACCCCCTCGGCCGGTAGGGCCCGTTGCCGACGAAGAGCAGCCACACCCTGTGCCGCTTGCCGTTGACCCGCACCTCCAGCGGCTGGGCCTGGTGCAGCACGCGGACCAGCGCGACGGCCGCCGCGGGCCACTTGCCCCACTTGCCCTGCCACTTCTCCCGCAGCGACACCATGTCCGGGTAGCCGCCGAGGCTGGCGGTGTTGATGAACCAGCGCTTGGGCTGCCCGTCGACCTTCACCGTGGCCAGGTCGACGCCGACCGCGTGGCCCTCGCGCACCGCGTCGTCGACGTCGAGGATGCCCTCGACCCCGATGTCGCGGGCGAAGTGGTTCAGCGTGCCCGCCGGGATGACCGCGAGCGGCAGCTTCTTGCGCGCGGCGACCGAGGCCATCGCCGCGACCGACCCGTCCCCGCCCGCCACGCCGAGCGCCTTGACCTCGTAGGTGGAGTCGGAGATCTCCTTGTCGATCTGCTCGATCAGGTCCATCCCCTTTTTCGGGTTCACGATCCGCGCGTTCGGCCACACGCTGCGGATCTGCTCCGAGGGGTCCTCGCCGTCGATCCCGGAGTTCGGGTTGACCAGCACCAGCATGCCCTGGCCCTCGTCCAGCGCCGCGGCCTCGACGTCCTGGCGGACCTCGGCGGGCTCGTCCGGGTGCACCGGCCACCACCGCCGCGTGGCCAGCGCGATGCCGGTGCCGACCGCGGCGCCCGCGACCACGTCGCTGCCCCAGTGCACGCCGGTGTGCACCCGGGAGTAGGCGACCGCGGCGGCCAGCGGCGCGATCACCGCGCCGGTCAGCGGCGACTCCATGGCCACGGCCGTGGTGAACGCGGCGGCGGAGGCGGCGTGGCCGGAGGGGAAGGAGGAGGACGTCGGCGGGCTGGAGAGCCTGCGGCGCGGGGGCATCAGCTCGGCGGCCGGGCGCCTGCGCGGCAGCAGCAGCTTCATCGCCAGGTTGACGGTGGGGCTGGTGCCCGCGATCGCCGCGACACCCCGCGCGGCGGCTCGCCGGGTCGGCCCCTTGCGGACGGCGAGCAGGCCCGCGACGGCGAACCACAGCACGCCGTGGTTGGCGGCCCTGGACAGCGATTTGAGCGCGCGGTCGGCCTTGCTGCGCGGCAGTCTCGCACTGCGCCGGACCAGCGCCTGGTCGAGCTCGATGACGGCCTCGGTGGCCGCGTGCAGCTTCTCGATCACGCCACGACGCTATGCAATGTCACGTGTGCGTGCACAGCGGCCCCGGTTGTATGCCGTGGCGGTGACGTTTGGGACACGCGGATCTTCTCTCCCCGATCGGCGCACAGGTGATCGCCCGAAGACCCCCTACTGTGGACATATGCAGCGGCGGATCTTCGGCATCGAGACTGAGTTCGGGGTGACCTGCACCTTCCACGGGCAGCGCAGGCTCTCGCCGGATGAGGTGGCGCGCTACCTCTTCCGTCGTGTGGTGTCCTGGGGCAGGTCGTCCAACGTGTTCCTGCGCAACGGTTCCCGGCTCTACCTGGATGTGGGCTCGCATCCGGAGTACGCCACGGCCGAGTGCGACGACCTGGCCCAGCTGGTCACCCACGACAAGGCGGGGGAGCGGATCCTGGAGGATCTGCTCATCGACGCCGAGCGTCGGCTGGCCGACGAGGGCATCGGCGGCGACATCTTCCTGTTCAAGAACAACACCGACTCCGCCGGCAACTCCTACGGCTGCCACGAGAACTACCTCGTCGCGCGGGCCGGGGAGTTCTCCAGGATCGCGGACGTGCTCCTGCCGTTCCTGGTGACGCGGCAGCTGATCTGCGGCGCGGGCAAGGTCCTGCAGACCCCGCGCGGCGCGGTCTACTGCCTGTCGCAGCGGGCCGAGCACATCTGGGAGGGCGTCTCCAGCGCCACCACGCGCTCGCGCCCGATCATCAACACCCGCGACGAGCCGCACGCCGACGCCGAGCGCTACCGGCGGCTGCACGTGATCGTCGGCGACTCGAACATGTCCGAGGTGACCACGCTGCTCAAGGTGGGCAGCGCCAACCTCGTGCTGGAGATGATCGAGGCGGGGGTGCAGTTCAAGGACTTCACCCTGGACAACCCGATACGGGCCATCCGCGAGATCAGCCACGACCTGACCGGCACCCGGCTGGTCCGGCTGGCGGGCGGGCGCGAGGCCTCGGCGCTGGACATCCAGCGGGAGTACTACTCCAAGGCGGTCGAGCACGTCGCCCAGCGGCAGGCCGACCCGGTCGCCGACCGGGTGATCGAGCTGTGGGGCCGCACGCTGGACGCGGTCGAGCGGCAGGACCTGACGCTGATCGACCGGGAGATCGACTGGGCGATCAAGCACCGGCTGATCGAGCGGTACCGGGCCAAGCACGACATGGAGCTCTCCAGCCCCCGCGTCGCGCAGCTGGACCTGGCCTACCACGACATCCGGCGCGGCCGCGGCATCTTTGACCTGCTGCAGCGCAAGGACCAGGTGCTGCGGGTGACCGACGACAGCGAGATCGAGGCGGCCAAGGACACCCCGCCGCAGACGACCAGGGCCAAGCTGCGCGGGGACTTCATCGCCGCCGCGCAGGAGGCGGGCCGCGACTTCACCGTCGACTGGGTCCACCTCAAGCTCAACGACCAGGCCCAGCGCACCGTGCTCTGCAAGGACCCGTTCCGCGCGGTCGACGAACGCGTCGAACGCCTGATCTCCTCACTCTGACCGGTGTTCGCCGGGTAGGGCCGTCGCGTGGTCGCGGCGGCCCTACCCGCGTGCGGGGGTCAGCTGATCCTGGCGAAGCGTTCGAGCTGCAGGACGAACGAGTCGGGGGCCACGCTGATCCCCGAGTACGGGTGGTTCAGCTCCGAGACCAGCACCAGCGGCGCCGTCACGACCGCGCCGAGCAGGAAGACCATCGCGACCGCTCCGCCGGTGACCTTCCGGTACTCCAGGACCGGGATCAGCACCACCAGCGCGCCGCAGAGGATCAGGCCGATCCAGAGGAAGACCGGGATCTCGTCGCTGAGCTTCGCCGATCGCTTCCGCCGCGCCTCGGAGACCTCCCGAGCCCGGTCGGTCGCCTCCTTCTGCAGCGCGGCCTCCTTCGCGTTGGCCGGTTCCAGCCGCTGGATCTCATCGCGCAGGGCGATCAGCTTGTCGAAGGTCTCGTCGCCGATCCGGCCCTGGGCCATCAGCGGCCAGTCGACGGCGATGACGCTCTTCGTGTAGTCCTCGGTCAGGTCCTGGATCCTGCTGTGCGCGGGTTCGGGCATGCCGTGCGCGGCGAAGTAGACCCCGTGCAGCGCGACCGCCTCGTCGACGGCGTTGTCCCGCGCCGAGTTCAGGCTCGTCCACGCCGAGACGATGGACAGCGCGAGCACGAAGGAGAACAGCGTCCGGATGAGCTGGTTGAGCGCGTTCGCGGCGGGCGGCAGGTCGCCCTCCCACAGCGCGGGCACGAACCGGACGGCGAGTAGCAGTAAGAAGACCGCGCCGAGTCCGGCACCGACGATGGTGATCATGAACCACATGGCGGGCAGCGTGCCCTGAACCCCGCGCGGCCCGGCGCCGGTCCACTCGCCAGAGCACGATCACTCACTCGAACGAGTGCGACTTCCGCGCCTGGGTCTGCGGCTGATGTCCCTCGTTTGTCCCTCGTTCGGGCTCAACGCGGCGAGGAGTTTGTCCAGGGCGGAGCGGGCGGTGGCGGAGGAGTACGGGCCCACCGCGACCACGGCGGCGACGAGGGCGGCGATCTCGCCCGGGGTCAGGGCGACGGGGTCGACGGTGTTGCGGCCGTCGAAGGCGTAGCCGCCGCGCGGGCCACGGCGGACGCGGATGGGCACGCCCGCCTCGACCAGGCGCGCGACATCGCGTTCGACGGTGCGCACGCTGACGCCGAGGCGGCGGGCCAGCGTCTCGCCGGAGAGGCGGCGCGCGGCGCTCGCGCGCAGTTCCTCGATGAGCCGGTGCTGGCGTTCCACCAGCGGCGCGCCCAGGTGCACCTGTTCGTAGGTCATCGCTATTCCCGTCACAGCCCTGTCGGGAATCGACCATACGCTCAGCTCATGGCAGCGACTTCAGGGCAAGCGACCTGGCACAACCAACCCTGGCACAACCAACTCGGTGAACAGCTCGACTGGTACTGGACGGAGATGTTCCGGCCGCGGCTGGCGGGGCTGACCGACGAGGAGTACTTCTGGGAGCCCGTCCCCGGCTGCTGGTCGGTGCGCCCCGGGCCGGACGGGCGGATGGCCTGCGAGTGGGCCTTCCCCGCGCCGGAGCCGCCGCCGTTCACCACGATCGCGTGGCGGCTGGCGCACATCGGCAGCGTGGTGCTCGGCATGCGGGCGTCCAACCACTTCGGCGACGGCTCCTTCGACATCGGCGCGATCGCCTGGCCGGGGAGCGCGGCGGCCGCGATCTCCTACGTCGAGGAGGGCTACCGGGCGTGGTCGGCGGGCGTGGCCGCGCTCGACGAGGAGGCGCTGGCCAGGGAGATCGGTGAGAAGGAGGGCCCCTACGGAGACCAGCCCTTCGCCGCGCTCGTGCTGCACATCAACCGCGAGGTGATCCACCACGGGGCCGAGGTGGCCACGCTGCGCGACCTCTACCGGGCCAGTGACGGGGGCCGGACCTGGGGTGGAGATCGTTAGCACAGGTGTTCGACACACGCTGGGTGATGAGGGGCTAAGGTTCGCGGGGTGCCGACCGTACGTGCCGAACGCCTGGTGAACCTGGTGCTGTGCCTGCTGGCCACGCGCCAGTACCTCACCGCGGAACGGATCAGGGGGATCGTCCCCGGTTACACCGACGCGCCCAGCGACGACGCGTTCTTCCGGATGTTCGAGCGGGACAAGGCCGAGCTGCGCGACCTGGGCATCCCGCTGGAGACCGGGCGCAACTCCGTGTTCGACTCCGTTGACGGCTACCGGATCGCGCGCCGCGACTACGAGCTGGGCGAGATCGACCTGGAGCCGGACGAGGCGGCCGCGGTGGCGCTCGCGGTGCGGCTGTGGGACTCCCCGGACCTGACCGGCGCCGCGCACGGCGCGCTGATCAAGCTGCGCGCGGCCGGGGTGGACGTGGACCCGGACACCCCGGCCGTGGTGGAACCCAAGGTCCGCACCTCCGAGCCCGCGTTCGCGCCGCTGCTCACCGCGGTGAACCGGGGGCGGGTGGTGGAGTTCGACTACCGCAAGCAGTCCTCGCCGCGACCGGCGCGCCGCACGGTGGAGCCCTGGGGCGTGGTGTCCTGGCGCGGCCGGTGGTACCTGGTCGGCCACGACCGCGTGCGGGACGCGCCGCGCTGCTTCCGGCTCTCCCGGATCGTCGGCACGGTCCGCGCGAGCGGCAAGGACGGCGTGGTGCACCGCCCGCCCGAGGTGGACCTGCTGGGCATGGTGGCCAAGCAGAACGACCAGCCGCCCGCCTCGGCGACCGCGCGGCTGTGGGTGGCCTCGGGCCGCGCCCAGGGGCTGCGCAGGCGGGCCAAGCCGATCGAGGCGCTGGAGCTGGACGGCGAGCCCGGCGAGGTCGTGGAGATCGACCTGATCTACCCGGACTCGGCGGCCAGCTGGATCGCCGGGTACGGGCCGGACGTGGTGGTGCTGGAGCCGGACTCGCTGCGCGCGCACGTCCGGATGCTGATGTCGGGCTTCGCCGAGGGAGTGCACTGATCATGGATTCGGCGCAGAACCGGCTGCCCAGGCTGCTCGCGCTGGTGCCGTACCTGCTGGCCAGGCCGGGCATCCCGGTCGTCGACGCCGCCGAGGACTTCGGCGTCACCGAGAAGCAGCTGCGCCGCGACCTGGAGCTGCTGTGGATGTGCGGGCTGCCGGGCTACGGACCGGGCGACCTGATCGACATCTCCTTCGAGGGCGAGACCATCACCGTCGCCTTCGACGCGGGCATGCGCAGGCCGCTGCGGCTGACCGCGGAGGAGGCGACGGCGCTGCTGGTGGCCCTGCGCGCGGTCGGCGAGACCCCGGGCGTCGCGGACACCGACGCGGTGCAGCGGGCGCTGGCCAAGGTCGAGTCCGCGGTCGGCAACGCCAAGCCCGCCGGGGTCGCGGTCGGCCTCGCCGGGCGGGAGGCCCAGGCCACCGCGGAGATGCGCGAGCCGATCCAGGAGGCGCTGCACCGGGGCGTGGCGATCCGCATCCGCTACTACACCGTCTCCCGGGACGAGATCACCGAGCGCGTGGTCGACCCGATGCGGCTGCTGCTGGTGGACGGGCGCAGCTACCTGGAGGCGTGGTGCCGCCGGGCCGAGGGGGTCCGGCTGTTCCGGCTGGACCGCGTCGACGAGGTGACCGCGCTGGACGAGCGCACCGCCCCGCCGCCGCACGCCCGGCCCACCGACCTCTCCGAGGGCGTCTTCCGCGCCAGGGAGGGACAGGGGACGGCGGTGCTGCTGCTGGACCCGGACGCGCGGTGGATCGCCGAGTACTACCCCGTCGAGGACGCCGCGGACCTGCCGGACGGGCGGATGCGGGTCGTCATGCGCTACGGCGACGAGTCGTGGATGGTGCGGCTGCTGCTCGGCCAGGGCGGGCGGGTGCGGGTGGAGGAGCCCGCCTCGCTGGCCCGGCTGGTGGCCGACCGGGCGGCCACCGCGCTGCGCCGGGCCGCCGCCGCGGAGGCCCGCGTGTGAGGTGCTTGTGAAGATCAGGACTGGGATTCCGGCAGGCCGGACAACCTGGGACGAACGTTGGGCCAACCGGGTAGGACCGGTGTTCTCACCGGGGCCCCGGGCGGTTACGGTGTGCCAGTGCCGTACCTGCTGAGCCTGCTGCTGGTCGTCGCGGGACTCGTGGTCCTGGTGGTCGTCGCGGTCAAGGTCTTCCGTTCGCTGAGCCGTTTCGGCGCGGCGTACGCGGCCGCGGGCAGGCACGTCGACGACCGCGCGGGCCTGCTCCGCGCCCGGTCCGCCGCCCTGAAGGTGGCCATCGCGGAACGCAGGTCCACCAAGAGCACCGACAGCGACGACTCTTCCGCACGTACCATCTAGCGGAGAGACGAGGAGGACACCGTGCCCAATCTCGGAGGCTTCGAGATCATCATCATCGCGCTCGTGGTGGTGCTGCTCTTCGGCGCTGCCAAGCTGCCGACGATGGCGCGATCCATCGGGCAGTCGATGCGCATCTTCAAGGCCGAGACCAAGGCCATGAACAAGGACGGTCAGGCCGAGGAGACCGCCCAGCCGCAGCAGCAGGCCTACCAGCAGCAGCCCGCGCCGCTGCCGCCGGCCCAGCCGGTCCAGCAGCAGCCCGCCCCGCAGGTGGCGCCGCCGCTGGAGCAGCAGCAGCCGCGCACCGACACCCGCTGAGAGAGGTCGGGGCGACACGGTGGCGAGCAACCCGCTCCGCCGCCTGATCCCGAGCGGCCGCAAGCGCAAGCCGTGGAGCCGGAAGCACAACCCGGACGGCACCATGACGCTCCTGGAGCACCTCTACGAGCTGCGGCACCGGGTGGCGGTCATCTCCTTCGCGCTGACCGTCGGCGGCATCATCGGCTGGATCTGGTTCACCACCAGGATCGGCGGCATGCCCACGCTGGAGTCGTTGCTGCGGGAGCCCTACTGCGCGATCCCGGCGGCGCAGCGGTTCCCGAACGACAAGTGCGTGCTGATCCAGCAGCAGCCGTTCGAGGCGTTCATGATCCAGCTCAAGGTCGGTCTCGGCGCGGGCGCGGCACTGGTCAGCCCGGTGTGGCTGTACCAGTTGTGGGCGTTCATCACCCCGGGTCTCTACGCGCGTGAGCGCAAGTTCGCGCGGATCTTCGTCTTCTCCGCGAGCTTCCTGTTCGTCCTGGGCACGGCGCTGGCCTACCTGGTGATCCCGGCGGGCTTGTCGGTGCTGGTCAGCTTCTCCGGTGACTTCTTCGTGACGGCGCTGACCGGTTCGTCCTACATCAGCTTCGTGCTGACCATGCTGATCGTGTTCGGCGTGAGCTTCGAGATGCCGCTGATCATCGTGATGCTCAACCGGATCGGCGCGGTCACCTACGAGAAGCTGAAGAAGTGGCGCCGCGGCATCATCTTCGGCCTGTTCGTCTTCGCGGCCGTGGCCACGCCGGGCACCGACCCGGTCGGCATGGTGGTGCTGGCGCTCGCGCTGACCATCCTCTTCGAGTTCGCGTTGCAGCTGTGCCGGGTGCACGACAAGCGCAAGGCGAAGCGGGACGAGACCTCGAAGTGGGCGAACATCTCGCCCGACGAGGCCGCGCCGCTGGACCTCGGCCCCAGTGCTCCTGAACAGGCGACGCCGGAGCCGGTGGCTTCGGTCGAGCCGCCGCGAAACCGCTACGACGACGCGACGTGAGCGAGTTTACGAGCGAACCCATTCGGCACAGGGACGGGCTCAAAGTCTCTCTGGTCGTCAGTCCTGCCTCCGGAGCCGGTGCCGCGGCGCGGGTGGCGGGCAGCGTCGTCGCCCGGATCAGGCCCGCGGCCGGGGAGCTCGTGCAGTCCGTGGCGAGCAGCGGGGAGCACGCGATCGAGCTGGCCCACCGCGCGGTGGAGTCCGGTGTGGACGTGCTGGCGATGCTCGGCGGGGACGGCGCGGCGCACGCGGGTTTGCAGGCGTGCGCGGAGTCCGCGACCGCGTTCGCGGTGATCCCGGCGGGCACGGGCAACGACCTCGCGACGGCGCTGGGCTGGCCGAAGACCTCGCTCGCGGCGGCCGACGCCTTCGCCGCGGCGCTGACCAGGGGCTCGTGGGGGCGGCTCGACCTGGGCCGGGTCGAGGGCGGCGCGTGGTTCGCCACGGTGCTGTGCGCGGGCTTCGACTCCGCGGTCAACGAGCGCGCCAACCGGATGCGCTGGCCGCGCGGGCCGAAGCGCTACGACCTGGCGATCCTGGCCGAGCTGGCGCACCTGCGCGCCCGGCCGCTGGTCGTGGAGACCGAGCACGAGCGCCTGGAGCTGGACGCCACGCTCGTCGCGGTCGGCAACACTGCTTGCTACGGCGGCGGAATCCCGGTCTGTCCGGATGCGGACGCCGGTGACGGGCTCTTCGACCTGACCGTGGTCACCGCGGCGCCCAGAGCGTTGATGGTGAAGATGCTGCCGAGGCTGCGGTCCGGCAGGCACGTGGAGTTGCCCGAGGTGCGGACGCTGCGGGCGCGGTCGGTGCGGCTGGGCGGGGACAACGACTGGGTGGCCTACGCGGACGGGGAGCGCCAGGCGGAGCTGCCGCTGGCGGTGACCTCCGTGCCGGGCGCGCTGCGGGTCCTGGTGCCGGAATGATCAAGATTGCGGCGCGCTGCGGCAGCGGACGCGGTCCTGTCGGGGGTGTGTGACAACCTGGACGGGTGTCAGCAAGTGGTTCTTCCCCGTCAGAGGCCTACACAGCGGCGAAGCGACGCGCCAGGTTCCCCCGGCTCACCGACTTCGAACAGCTGGTCTCCTTCGAGCTCGACCCGTTCCAGCGCTCCTCCTGCGAGGCGCTCGAAGAGGGGCACGGCGTCCTGGTCTGCGCGCCCACCGGCGCCGGGAAGACGGTCGTCGGCGAGTTCGCCGTGCACATGGCGCTCGGTGAGGGCCGCAAGTGCTTCTACACCACGCCGATCAAGGCGCTGTCCAACCAGAAGCACGCCGACCTGGTCGCCCGCTACGGCGCGGACAACGTCGGCCTGCTGACCGGGGACACCTCCGTCAACGGCGGCGCGCCCGTGGTGGTGATGACCACCGAGGTGCTGCGCAACATGCTCTACTCCGGTTCGTCCACTGTGGACAACCTGGGCTACGTGGTGATGGACGAGGTGCACTACCTGGCCGACCGCTTCCGCGGCGCGGTCTGGGAGGAGGTCATCCTCAGCCTGCCCGACCACGTGCGGCTGGTCAGCCTGTCGGCGACGGTGAGCAACGCCGAGGAGTTCGGCGAGTGGCTCAAGACCGTGCGCGGGGACACCGCCATCGTCGTCGACGAGGTCCGCCCGGTACCGCTGTGGCAGCACATGCTGGTCGGCAACCGCATGTACGACCTGTTCGCGGCGGAGGACGCGGCCAACTCCGGTGACACCCGGATCAACCCCGAGCTGGCTCGGCAGGTCGGCGAGCTGGACCGGCACTACACCCCGTTCTCCCGAGCCAGGGGGCCCCGCGGGGGCGGGGGCGGGCGCGGGCAGCGCTACCGCCCGCCGTCGCGGCCCGACGTGGTTGAGCGGCTGGACGGTGCCGGGCTGCTGCCCGCGATCCTGTTCATCTTCAGCCGCGCGGGCTGCGACGAGTCGGTCCGCCAGTGCCTGCGCGCCGGGGTGCGGCTGACGGTGGAGTCCGAGGTCGAGCAGATCCGCGAGATCATCAAGGAGAAGACGGCCGAGCTGCCCGAGGGCGACCTGACGGTGCTCGGCTTCTGGGAGTGGCGGGAGGCGCTGGAGCGCGGCGTGGCCGCGCACCACGCCGGGCTGCTGCCCGCGTTCAAGGAGACCGTCGAGGAGCTCTTCGTCCGCGGCCTGTGCAAGGCGGTCTTCGCCACCGAGACGCTGGCGCTGGGCATCAACATGCCCGCCCGCACGGTGGTGCTGGAGAAGCTGGTCAAGTACAACGGCGAGGCCCACGTGGACCTGACGCCGGGGGAGTACACCCAGCTCACCGGGCGCGCCGGGCGGCGGGGCATCGACATCGAGGGCCACGCGGTCGTGGTGTGGCAGCCGGGCATCGACCCGAAGCAGGTCGGCGGCCTCGCCTCCACCCGCACCTACCCGCTGCGCTCGTCGTTCCGGCCCGCCTACAACATGGCCGTGAACCTGGTGCAGCGCCTGGGCGTGGTGCAGTCCCGGGAGATGCTGGAGCAGTCCTTCGCGCAGTTCCAGGCCGACCGCTCGGTGGTGGGCGTGGCCCGCAAGATCGAGCGCAACCGCGAGGCGCTGGACGGCTACGCCGAGTCGATGCGGTGCCACCTCGGTGACTTCGTCGAGTACGCGGGGCTGCGCAAGCAGATCTCCACCAGGGAGAAGGCGCTGGCCAAGCAGAACAGCTCGGCCAAGCGCGCGGAGGTGGAGACCTCGCTGGAGCGGCTGCGCAAGGGCGATGTGATCGCCGTGCCGACCGGGCGGCGCAGCGGGCTGGCCATCGTCATCGACCCCGGGCTGGACCAGCGCGGGGAGACCCGGCCGCTGGTGGTCAACGAGGACCGCTGGGCCGGTCGGCTCTCCGCGGCCGACTTCCCCGCGCCGGTGGAGGCGCTGGGCCAGGTGCGGCTGCCGAAGCAGGTCGACGTGCGCTCGCCCAAGTCGCGCCGCGATCTCGCCTCCACCCTGCGCGCCAGCGGGATCAGCGTGCCGACGCGGCCGGGGCGCAAGCGGTCCGGGCTGGACGAGGACGGCGAGCTGTCGGCGCTGCGCCGGGCCCTGCGCGCGCACCCCTGCCACGGCTGCGACAAGCGCGAGGAGCACGCCCGCTGGGGCGAACGGCACCAGCGGTTGACTGCGGAGACCGAGCAGTTGGAACGCAAGGTCGCCGGGACCACGCACTCCCTGGCCCGCGCCTTCGACCGGATCAGGGCGCTGCTGCGGGAGCGCGGCTACCTCGACGGCGACGGCGAGCACGAGCAGGTCACCGAGCACGGCCGCAGGCTGACCCGGCTCTACAGCGAGTCGGACCTGCTCGCGGCGGAGTGCCTGCGGCACGGGGTGTGGCGCGGCCTGGACGCGCCGGAGCTGGCCGCGGTCATCTCCGCGCTGGTCTTCGAGGCGCGGCGGGACCCGCTGGGCGCTCCCCGCGTCCCGGCGGGACCGGTCACCGAGGCGCTGGCCGCGACCGTGCGGCTGTGGGCCGAACTGGAGGACGACGAGGGCCGGTTCCGGTTGCACAACCGCACCAGGGAACCCGACATCGGCTTCGCCTGGCCGATCTTCCGCTGGGCCAGGGGGGAGTCGCTGGAGAAGGTGCTCACCGCGGCGGAGGCCAACGGCCAGGAGCTCTCCGCCGGTGACTTCGTCCGCTGGTGCCGCCAGGTGATCGACCTGCTCGACCAGGTGCGGGACGTGGTCGGCCGGGCCGATCCGGTCGGCGCCACCGCGGCCAAGGCGGCCCTCTCCCTGCGCAGGGGCGTGGTGGCGATGGGCACGCTGTGAGCGGGACACGGATACCGTGGTGAACGGCAATACAGACCCAATTCGTCGGTCCGCTGCGAAATGACGGCGGAGCTGTGGTTGGATCGCGCGAAGCGACGCTCAGCCGACTAGAGGCCAGTCCGACCAGCTGTGCCGGGCGCGCGAAGTCGTCCATGGCGCGACCTCGATTCCGGAGGCGAACAGAGAATGACCAGCCCCTACGGCCCGCCCGGAGGGAACGACCCCAACCAGCAGCAGTGGGGTCAGCAGCCCTACGGCGGGGGGTACGGCCAGCAGGGCACCCCGTCCGGCGGTTTCCCCCAGCAGCCCGGCCAGCAGCCCCCGTACGACCCGAACCAGGGCCAGTTCGGCCAGCAGCCCGGCCAGCCCCAGCCCGGCCAGTTCCCGGGCCAGCCCGGCCAGCCGCAGCAGCCCGGTGGCTACCCGCCGCCCGGCTACCCGCAGCAGCCGGGGCAGCCGGGTCAGTTCGGCCAGCAGCCCGGTCAGCCCCAGCCCGGCCAGTACCCCGGTCAGCCGCAGCCCGGACAGCAGCCCGGTCAGTTCGGCCAGCCCGGTCAGCCGGGGCAGTTCGGCCAGAACCCCTACGGCGCGCCGCAGCCGGAGAAGAAGAAGTCCAAGACGCCGCTGATCATCGGCGTGGTCGCGATCGTGGTGCTGGCCGCGGTCGGCGTCACCGGGTTCGTCACCCCGGGCTTCTTCGTGAGCAAGGTCTTCGACAACACGGCGATGCAGAACGACGTGAAGAAGATGCTCACCGAGCGGTACGGCCAGACCAAGACCGAGTCGGTGAGCTGCCCGGCGGGCCAGAAGGTCGCGGTCAACGCCGCCTTCGAGTGCAAGGCCAAGATCGACGGCAAGGACAAGGTCATCCCGATCACGGTGAAGACCGCTGAGGGCCGCTACGAGGTCGGCTACCCGAAGTAGCGCTCGGACAGCCAGCGCGGGGCGATCGGTTATCCGGTCGCCCCGTTCGCCTTTTCCGGAGAGGATCACCGCGTGAGCGACTACCTGATCCGGGTGCTGGAGGAGGACGAGAAGCGCGCCGCGCAGAGCGTGTTCCTCGGCAGCCTGCACGTCGGCCCAGCCACCGACGAATCGTGGGAGTACAGCGGTGACGGCTACCCCGCGCAGCGCTGCTTCGGCGCCTTCCGCGAGGGCCGGATCGTGGGCACCGCCCAGTCCTTCGCCTCGTCCATGGCCGTGCCCGGCGGCGCGGTGCTCCCGCTCGCCGCGGTGAGCCGGGTGGGCGTGCGCGCCGACCACACCCGCCGCGGCGTGCTGACCGAGCTGATGCGCGCGCAGCTGCGGCAGGTGCGTGAGCTGGGAGAGCCGCTGGCGTCGCTGCACGCGACCGAGCCGGTGATCTACGGCCGGTTCGGCTACGGCGTCGCCTGCCGGGGTCGCACCGTGGAGGTGGGCACGACCAGGGGCCGCGCGGTGCCCCCGCTGCCCGGTGACGGCGAGATCCGGTTGCTGGAGACCGATGAGCTGGCGGCGGAGCTGCCGAGGATCTACGAGCGGATCGGGCTGCACCGCCCCGGCATGATGAGCCGTCCGCGCGGGTGGTGGCGGATGCAGCTGGAGCGCAGGATCGCGCTGAAGGACCACCTCGTCGCGGCCGTCCACAGTGGACCGGACGGGGACGACGGGTACGCGCTCTACGAGCCCACGATGGTGAACATCTCGCCGGATGAGCGGGACCGCCGCCTCGACGTGCACGACATGCACGGCGCGTCCCTCGGGGTGGTGCTCGGCCTGTGGCGCTTCCTGCTCGCCGCCGACCTGGTCCGCTGGGTGCGGGCGTGGGGGCGGCCGCTGGACGAGCACGTCGAGCTGATCCTGCCGAACCGGGGAGACTGCCGGACGGTCGAGCTGGGCGACGAGACCTGGCTGCGGCTGGTCGACGTGCGCGCCGCGCTCGCCGCGCGCACGTACGGTGCGGCCGAGCCGGTCGTGGTCGAGGTGCACGACCGCCTCCTGCCGGAGAACTCCGGGCGCTACCGAGTCGGGCCGGACGGGGTGGAGCGCTCGGACGCTTCCGCGGACCTGGAGCTGCCGGTCGACTCGCTGGCCATGCTCTACCTGGGCGATGTGTCCGCCTCCGCGCTGGCCGCGACGGGTCGGCTCACCGTGCACGAGCCGTCCGCTCTCACCCGGGCCGACCGCCTCTTCGCCGCCGACCGCTCGCCGAACTCGGGGACGTTCTTCTGACGGTCCACGAACGCCGCGGTGATCAACGGGTCAGCTCGTTGGCCGCAGGTCGATCCTGTCCATCCAGGGCTAGGACAGGGCGGCGACGATGCGGTCCACCGAGCGGCTGAGGCCCCACTGCTCCTGGAGCGCGCGCACGCGGTCGAGGTCGACGGGGGCGTTCGGCAGCACGTCGTCGCGGTCCAGGCTGACCGGGGCGTCAACGGCCACGCGGACCACCTTCGGGGCCACGGTGAGGTAGTCGCGGGCCGCCTCCAGCTTGCCGCGCGAGCGCGCCGGGATGCGGGTGTCGGCCGGATCGTCGAGCGCGGCGAGCAGGTCCTCCACCGAGCCGACTGCGGTGATCAGGCCCGCCGCCGTCTTCTCGCCGATCCCCGCGACGCCGGGCAGGCCGTCGGAGGGATCGCCGCGCAGCGCCGCCATGTCCGCGTACGCGGGGCCCGCCCGGTCCACCGGCAGGCTGTAGCGCTCGGCGAGCTCCACCGGGCCGAAGAACTCCGCCTTCGCGATGCCCTTGCCGGTGTACATCACGCGCACCGCGGTCGGCTCCTCGCGCACGAGCTGGAACAGGTCGCGGTCGCCGGTCACCACCTCCACCGGGTCGCGGTCCTCGGCCGTGGCCAGCGCGCCGATCACGTCGTCGGCCTCGTAGCCCGCCGCCTCCGCGGTGGCGATGCCGAGCGCGTCCAGCAGCTCCAGGATCACCGGGACCTGCGGGGTGAGGGTGTCCGGCACCTCCTCGGCGTTGATGTCCGGTTCGGCGACGCGGTGCGCCTTGTAGGAGGGCAGCGCCTCCACCCGGAACGCGGGCCGCCAGTCCGCGTCCAGGCAGGCGACCAGCCGGGACGGGCGCCGCTCGGTGATGATCTTGGCGACCATGTCGGCGAAGCCGCGCACGGCGTTGACCGGGGTGCCGTCCGGCGCCGTCATCGACTCGGGCAGCGCGTAGAAGGCACGGAACCACAGGCTCGCGGAGTCGAGCAGTACCAGCTTCGTCACGCGGCACAGCCTGCCACCGCACCCCGACAACCGCGTGAGGGCCACCTCCTTGCGCGTTTTGCAATATGGTCATATTGTAAAAACATGCCCAAGGTGATCGACCACGAACTCCGGCGCAGGCAGGTGGTGGACGCCCTGCTGCGGCTCACCGCCGAGCGCGGGCTGGACGAGGTCAGTGTCGCCAAGGTGGCCGCGGCCGCCGGGGTGTCGGTGGGACTGGTGCAGCACTACTTCGCGAACAAGGACGAGATGCTGCTGCTGGCCTTCCACACCATCGACGAGCGCTTCGACGAGCGCCTGCGGGCGTGGCTGGAGACCACCGGCGGCGGGCCGGAGGACGTGCCGGTGCGCTCGCTGGTCCGCGAGGTGCTGCTGCAGCTGATGCCGCTGGACCAGGAGCGGGCCGACGAGGTCCGGGTCTGGCTGGCCTTCTGCGCGCGCAGCGTGGGCACGCCGCAGCTGGCCAAGGTCTACGAGACGGCCATGCTGCGGCGCCTGGAACAGATGTCCGACGCCGTGCGGCGCGGACAGGAGGCCGGGGAGATCCCAGCGGGCCTCGACCCCTCCGGGGAGGCGCTGCAGTTGCTCGCCTTCGCCGAGGGGCTGGCCCAGCAGGCGTTGCTCGCCGCCGGGCACATCGCGACCGAGGTGGTCGTCGACGCCGTCGACGTGCAGCTCGGTCGCGTGTTTCTGTCGTCAGTCACAGGGGAGAACGCATGATCTACGCGGCCATCATCGGAGCCGAGATCGGGTTCTGGTTATTCATCGCACTGGGCCTGCTGTCCCGCTACATCCTCAAGAAGCCGAAGCTCGGCGTCTTCTTCCTGATCTGCACCCCGCTGACGGACCTGTTCCTGCTGGCGGTCGCGGGCTACGACCTCTCGGCGGGCGGCAGGGCCGAGTTCCACCACGCGATCGCCGCGATCTACCTCGGCATCTCGGTGGTGTTCGGGCACCGGATGATCCGCTGGGCCGACGAGCGGATGAACCACCGCTTCGCCGGGGGCCCGCCGCCGCGCCCGAAGCCGGAGTACGGCCGCGAGCACGCGCGGTACCTGCGTCGCGGGTGGTTCCAGCACCTGGGGGCCTGGGCGCTCGGGTGCAGCCTGCTCGTCGGTGGTTTCTGGCTGGCCGACTGGGACATGGCCCGGGCCGAGGAGCTGGTCGAGGTCGGCAGGCTCTGGACGATCATCATGCTCGCCGACGGCGCGTACTCGCTGTCCTTCACCTTCAAGCCCAAGCCCGAGCCGCACCGCCGCGAGGTCTCCTACTCGCGTCGCTGACGCCGACGTAGGCCGGTCTTCA
Source organism: Allokutzneria sp. A3M-2-11 16 (assembly GCF_024213555.1). Classification (GTDB taxonomy): domain Bacteria; phylum Actinomycetota; class Actinomycetes; order Mycobacteriales; family Pseudonocardiaceae; genus Allokutzneria. The sequence goes on from NZ_JANAVO010000008.1 coordinate 232,116, forward strand.
AGTACCGCGAACCCCGCCCACGATCGTCTTCAACCGCCCCCAACCCCCGGAGCTCCCGGGGGTTGGGGGCGGTTGGCGATCGCTGGGAAGGGGGTAGGGGGTACTTGAAGACGCCCCGACGTGGCCGGTGGTCGTGATGGTCGGCCGTCGTGATGGTCGGTGGTCATGAGGGTTCGACTGCGCCACTCGGTCGTGTTCACTCGCCCGCTCCGCGTAACCACGGGGCGGGCGAGCGTCGTCTGGCGGGTTGGCAACTACTCCGATCGGATTACTTCGGTTACGACTACCGATCGCTTTCGGTAACTGATTTGCCAAGAACCCATTGCAAAGCGTCCTTGGCGAACTAACTTTCCGCGGGTGCCGACAACGACCGATCCCACGCGGCAGGGGCAGCCACTCGACGCCCGCAGCCTCCGGGGGCTGGCGCATCCGCTGCGCCTGCGCATCCTGGGGCTGCTCCGCGAGGACGGCCCGGCCACCGCCTCGGGGCTCGCCGCCCGTCTCGGCGAGAGCTCCGGCAGCACCAGCTGGCATCTGCGCCAGCTGGCCGAGTACGGGTTCATCGAGGAGGACCCGGACCGCGGCAACCGGCGCGACCGCTGGTGGCGGGCCCGCCACGAAGTGACCGTCTTCGACAAAGCCCAGTTCCTCGACGACCCCGATTCGTGGTGCGCGTTGCAGGTGCTGATGCACGAGGTGGTCAACCGCGACTTCGGCCACGCCGCCGCGTTCGTCGCCGCCGTGGAGTCCTGGCGCCGCGAATGGGTGTGCGCCTCGACCCTGTCCGACTGGGACCTGCGGCTCACCGCACCGGAACTCGCCGAGCTCGTCGAGGAGCTCGGTGCCGTCATCGAGCGCTACCGCAGGCCACGGGCCGAGGGGGACGAGGCGGTCCGGGTGCAGCTGCAGGCGTTTCCCCGCAACCGCCATGAGGAGCAGCAGCCTTGACCCTTGCCGAACCCGCCCCGCTACCGCGAGCCGCCGTCGGGGCGTTCCCGGCGCGGGCCCCCGTGCGGACCAGGGGGCCGCTCGCCGCGGTGCTCGTCGCCAACGCGGTGTCCGGGTGCGGGACGACCATGACCCTGATGGCCATCCCGTGGTTCGTGCTCCAGACGACCGGCAGCGCCACCCAGACCGGCCTGGTCGGGGCGATCGAGGCGGTCGGCCTCGTGCTGTCCTCGGTGCTGGGCGGCCCCCTGGTCGGCCGGTTCGGCGCCAGGCGGGTGAGCATGCTCTCCGACCTGGTCGCCGCCGTCGCGGTGGGGCTGATCCCGTTGCTGCACAGCACGACCGGGCTGCCGTTCTGGCAGCTGGTGGTGCTGGCCATGGTGCTCGGCCTGAGCCGCGCGCCCGGGGACACCGCGCGCTACAGCATGCTGCCGCGGCTGACCGAGCTCGCCGGGACCACGATGGAGCGCGCGGCCAGCGGCTACGACGGCGCGGGCCGGGCGACCAGGATGCTGGGCGGGCCGCTCGCCGGATCGCTGATCGCGCTGACCGGGCCGCCGCAGGTGCTGGTGATCGACGCGGTGACGTTCCTGTTCTCCACCATGGTGATCGCCGTCGGGGTGCGGCACCTCGACGCGGAGCCCGGACTGCGCAGGCACTACTTCGGCGAGCTGCGCGAGGGCCTGTCGTACCTGCGCTCGGACCGGTTGATCGCGGCCATCGCCGGGATGATCGCGGTGACCAACGCGCTGGACAGCGCCACGATCACGGTGCTCATGCCCTCCTACGCCCGCGATGTGCTGCACAGCAGCGTGGCGCTCGGGATGATCATCGGCGTCTTCGGCGCCTGCGCGCTCACCGGAACCCTGGTGTACGGCTGGATCGGGCACCGCATCCACCACCGCAGGCTGTTGTTCACCACGGCGTTCATCCTCGTCGGCCCCGTGCGGCTGCTGATCTACACGGTGGACCCGGGGCTGCCCGCGATCCTGCTCGTGGTCGCGGTCGCCGGGTTCGCTGCGGGTTCGATCAACCCGCTGCTCGCGGTGGTGGAGTACGGGCGCATCCCGGTGCACATCCGCAGCACGGTGATCGGCGCGATCGGGGCCTGCGCCCTGGTGGGCATGCCGCTGGGCTCGCTGCTGGGCGGGCTGGCCGTGGAGACCTGGGAGGTGCACCTGACCTTCGCCGCGGGCGGGGTGATCTACCTCGTCGCGACGCTGTGCCCGCTGGTGTTCCCGATCTGGCGGCAGATGGACGCGCGCCAGTAGTCCACAGTGGACGTACGGCGGTCAGCCGCGCTTGGTGAAGCGGCTGCCGCCGTACTTCTTGTGCACGGCCTGTTTCGACACGCCGAGCGCCTCGGCGATCAGCGCCCACGGCACACCCCTGGTGCGGGCGCGCCGGACCTGGACGGCCTCGATGCGCTCGGCCTCGTGCCGGATCTCGGCGGCGGCGTGCAGGGCCTTGAGCGGGTCGTCGTCGCCCGCCTGCCCGACCAGCGTTGCCAACCTGTCGACCTCCATCCGCCCAACCTACGTCCTCGTCCTGTCGTCAATCTAGGTTGACTTGAAAGCCGCGTCAACTTTGGTTGACTTCGACTAGTCTGGTACGCATGTCCACAACCACCGGGACGCTTGACGTCCCAGCGTTTCGGGCCCGCCTGGGCCGGGCCGCGGAGGCCGCCGGGAAGGCCGGGACCGACGCCCTGGTGATCTCCCCGGGATCGGACCTGCGCTACCTGCTCGGCGTCGGCGGCGGCTCGCACGAGCGGCTGAGCTGCCTGGTGCTGCCCACCGGCGGCGCGCCCGTGCTGCTGCTGCCCGCGCTGGAGGCGCCCGGCTACGCCCACCTGCCGCTGGACGGCCTCGGTGTCGAGCTGCGCACGTGGGTGGACGGGGAGGACCCGTTCCGGATGGTCGCCGACCACATCACGGGCGCGGCGGCCTTCGCGGTCTCGGACATGATGCCCGCGCTGCACGCGTTGGGGCTGCGCGACGCGATCGGCTCGGCGCGGCAGGAGCTGGCCGGACCGATCGTGCGGGAACTGCGGATGCGCAAGGACACCGCGGAGATCGAGGCGCTGGCCGAGGCGGGCGCGGCGATCGACCGGGTGCACGCGCGGATGGGCGAGTGGCTGCGCGCCGGGCGCACCGAGGCGGAGGTCCGGGCGGACATCGCCGCGGCGATCGTCGCCGAGGGGCACGCCTGGGCCGAGTTCGTGATCGTCGGCTCCGGCCCCAACGGCGCGAGCCCGCACCACGAGGTCTCCGACCGGGTCATCGAGCCCGGCGACGTCGTGGTGATCGACATCGGCGGGCCGATGCCCAGCGGCTACAACTCCGACTGCACAAGGACTTACTCGATCGGCGCGCCGCGGCAGAGCGATGTCGCCGACGTCTACGAGGTGCTCCAGCTGGCCCAGGCGGCCGCCGTGCGCGCGGTCCACCCCGGCGCCACCGCCGAGTCCGTCGACGCCGCGGCCCGCTCCGTGATCGCCGCCGTCGGGTTCGGCGAGTACTTCGTCCACCGCACCGGCCACGGCATCGGGCTCGACGTGCACGAGGAGCCGTACGTGGTGGCGGGCAACGAGATTTCGCTGGAGCCGGGCATGGCGTTCAGCGTCGAGCCCGGCATCTACCTGCCCGGCCGGTGGGGCGCGCGGATCGAGGACATCGTGGTGGTCACCGAGCACGGCGCCCGGTCGCTGAACAACCAGCCGCACGAACTGGTGGAGCTATGAGTACCTCGCTGGAGGCCATCGACCGCGCCATCCTGCGCGAGCTGAGCGAGGACGGCCGGTGCAGCTTCACCGACCTCGCCGAGCGCGTCGGGCTGAGCGTTTCCGCCGTGCACCAACGGGTCCGGCGGCTGGAGCAGCGTGGGGTGCTGCGCGGCTACCAGGGCAAGCTGGACTACGAGCAGGTCGGCCTGCCGCTGACGGCCTTCATCTCCGTGACGCCGATCGACCCCTCGGCGCCCGACGACTACCCGCAGCGGCTGGAGCACCTGCGGGAGATCGAGGCGTGCTACTCCGTCGCCGGGGACTACTCCTACATCCTGCTGGTGCGCGTCGCCCGCGCCACGGCACTTGAGGACCTGCTGCGCCGCATCCGCGAGTCGGCCAACGTCTCCACCAAGACCACCGTGGTGCTCTCCACCCCCTACGAGGCCCGACCCCCAGCCGTCTAGCCCCACACCACGTAAACTGTGCCTATGCGCCCCAACCGCCCCCGCACCCAACGCGAGGCGGCCGCAACCTAGAGATCTCCCGTTTCGTACTCATAGCGGGGAAGAGAGCGCTCCCAAATCCCGGCAAGAGTACGAAACGGAAGATCTTTGGCGGCCTCAGCGCGGGATGGGGGCTAGGTGAGCGTGGCGGTCAGGCGGGCGGGGACGTCGGCGGGGGTGATCCGGCCCGTGTAGGCGGCGTGCAGCACCTGGAAAGCCTGCTCGTACAACAAGTGCGGCAGCGGTTCGCCGCGCACCAGGCGCTCGTGGCACTCGTCGTTGAAGGTCGTCATGTGCTCGCGCAGCACCTCGATCGGCGAGCCCTTGGCGACCGGCCACCGGTCCAGCAGCGCCGGGTACCCCTGGCGGTACCGGTCGTGCCCGGCGACGATCTGCGTGGAGTCGACGGTGTCGCTGCGCTGGTCGGCGATGCGGTGGTAGACCACGGTCGGCCGTCCGGTCGCCGCGGCCCGCCAACCGTGGCCGTGCACCAAGCGCAGCAACAGTTCCCAGTCCACGAGCACCGGGATCGACGGGTCGAAGCGCGCGGCGCGGTCGTTGCGGCACACGATGGCCGAGGTGGGGATGTAGTTGCCGACGAGCAGCAGTCCGGCGTCGAACTCCACGTCGAAGAACGCCTTGGCGTGCAAGGGTTCCTCGCCGGGCTGGACGCGGTGGTCACTGGTCCGGCAGAAGGCGTAGACGAGGTCGGCCTCGCGCAGCGCGGCGACGGCGGTCTCCAGGTGCTCCGGCAGGTAGAGATCGTCGTCGTCGAGGAACGCCAGGTAGCGGCCGTCCGCGGCCTCGATGCCGGTGTTGCGCGCGGTGGCGTGCCCGTGCGAGCCGGGCGACTCGACCAGCTTGACCTCGTCCAGCCCGGCCTTCTCCACGACGTCCTCGACGCTCGCGCCGCCGTCGTTGACCACCACCACCTCGACGCGGTGGCCGGAGCCGGGATCACACAACGTCTGCGCCGCAACGCTTTCCAGCGCCGCGGCCAGCTGCTCCGCGCGGTCCTTCGTCGGCACGATCACGCTCACCAGCGGTTCCATGATCACGACCGTAGTGCGCGGGCCGGGCGTCCAGAACCCCGCCCGCGCCTCGTTCCGTAAGGCAAAACCCGAAGCCCGATACTCATCCCCCGGCACCCCCGGGTTGAGGCGTCTTCAAGTACCACCGACCCCGCCCCCCACGGTCGCAAACCGCCCCCAACCCTCGGACGCGGCGGGGGTTGGGGGCGGTTGGAGACTTCTGGGGTGGGGGTTGGGGGTACTTGAAGACCGCCGAACCTCCCCTCAGCCTGAGGCGCGTTTGAGGGCGGCCTCTCCGGTGACGAGGTCGAGATCGCCGGTGGGGGAGGGCACGCACGCGCCGATGCGCTCGGGGGTGCGGAGGAAGCGGCCCAGGCAGCGGCCGATCTGCTCGTGGCCGTTGCCGTTGGGGTGGAAGGACTCCTGCATCGCGTGCCGCGCGCGGTCGTCGTGGCGGAGGTCGCCCCAGTTCACCGTCAGCCGGGTGAACCACTCCGACTTCCCCTCCGCCACCGAGGTGCACGCCTCGTGGCCCACCCCGGCCTCGGCGAGGTCGAGGAAGCGCGCGCCCACGCTGTCGGCGGCGCGGCGCAGGCCGTCGGCGAGCTGGTAGACCGCCTTGGTGCGGACCCACTGCAGGTCCTCGACGCGGAACGGGCAGCCCGCCAGGCTCTGGAGGCTGGACATCACGTTGGGGCCGACCGGGGCGGCGTAGGACTGCACGACCAGGGAGTAGGCCGAGTCCTGGTAGCCCGCCTTGCGCATCACCGCGCGGATGTCGCTGAGGGCCTTGCCGACCTTGGGCACCATCCGCTCGACCCGCTTCGGCCAGTCCTCGGTCAGGTTCGCCGCGCACCCGGCCGCGCGGCCCAGCAGCCAGGCCCCGGCGCAGTCGGTCACCGTCCGGGCGAAGCCGGGATCGTCGTTGGCGCCCATCTGCACCACCACGGTGGTGACCCGGAACCGGCGGGCCACCTCGGCCAGGCGCTGCGCCTGCGAGCGCTCGGTGTGGTGGGCGGTGTCGGTCAGGCCGACATCGCGCGCGACCGCACCGGAGCAGGCGAGGTTGATCGTGGTGATCGGCTTGGTCAGCGCGGTGTGGTGCACCAGGGCGCGGTTGGAGCGGTGGCACCAGTTGCCGCCCTCGCCATCGGTGCCGGGCTCGTAGTCGCCGACGCCCTCGCCGGACATCGAGCTGTCGCCGAGGGCCACCACCGCGTGCGGGGCCTCGGCGGGCGGGCCGGGGGTCAGGGGGCCGCGGCCGTCCGCCACCAGCACGCTCGCCCCGATGACCGGCACCGCGAGCGTGAACAGGACCAGCCGCAGCGGGCGAAAACGGTCTCGGGCGCGCATCGCGTCGAGTCTATCGAGGCGTGCGGCGCGGAGACTGGGCGTTTCGAGTGCTTCTCAGGCTGGTTCAGGACGCTTCGCGGTGCCGGTGGCCCGTGGTCTCCGCCTCGGCCTCGGCGGGCTCGTCGGTGGTCGCGGTGATGCCCTTGAAGATCTCGTCGACCAGCTCGTCGTAGATCGGTGTGGCTGCTGACTGCTCCATGAGGTCCCCCTATTGGTCTAATCGGAACCTGGGCAGGCTAACTCAGAGTTCCGGCGATCGCATGTCCTTGATGTCGATGCGATCTTCGTCACGAACGGATATGGGCGGGCCGTGACCGGGTCGCCACGGCGCGTGTCGCCCGCTTATGCGCAATCACGCAGAGAAACGATCCGCACCTCTTTCCGCTGGGCTGCTCCAAGGGGCCTGGATAAGGCTGTTATCGGGGCTGTGCCGGGGATAACGCCGCAGTCGAGCGGCGGGTTCCGGCTTGCGGGAGACCTGCTTCGCGAGGGTCCGCGAAACAGGAACGCACATCACGACGGCCTATTCCTTGGCCGACTCCTGGCTGTTCGACTGGGGCAAGGGGAAAGGCTTGGATCAATGAGCCGACCGCGAATTGCGTCGTCCCTCACAGTGAGGACGGTGGGTCGTGCTCCCGTGCTCGTGGAGCGGGTCGAGCAGCCCGGCCCGAGGACTGTCCACTGTGGACTTCGGTGCGAGGCGAAGTGCCGGGGGACGTGGCCGGATGATCCCTAGGATCGCCCGCATGCTGATCCGCCGAACGGCCACGGCGCTGGCCGCTGTCCTCACCGTCTCCCTCACCGGGGTGGCCGGCGCGGAAGCGCCGAAGCAGGTGTCCTTCTACAACCACGCGTACGCGGTGGTGGACCGGGAGACCGCCGACGCGGTCGAGCACTCGCGTTACCTGCGCGACTTCGCCAACGTCGAGGTCCGCACGAGCAGCGGCGGTGGCCTGACCTGGACGGGGCGCTACCTGTACGGGCGCGAGACCTACTTCGAGCTGTTCGGGGTCGGCGACCTGCCCGGCAAGGACGGCGAGCTCGGCTCGGCCGGGCTGGCGGTCTCGACCGAGAACGCGGGCGAGCTGGCCAAGGTCGACGCGCGCTTGACGAAGCCCGTCAAGTACCGCCAGACACGGGATTTCGGTGACGGCGTCCCGGTTCCGTGGTTCGACACCACCCGCGCGGCCGACAAGTACACGGCCTTCGACGCCTGGGTTATGGAGTACCTGCCCGAGTACTTCGCCGACCCTCGCAGCAAGACCGAACCGGCCAGCCGCCCCGGCGATGTCGGCCGGGAGCGCTACCTGTCCGACGGCTACCAGAATCGCCTGATGCGCGACGTGAGTGGCATCCACATGGCCGTCACCAAGGAAGACCTGGCCATCTCGACGCCGTTGTTCCGGGCGGGCGGCTGTGCGCTCCAGTCCGTGCCGACCGGTGTTGTCGCGCGGTGCGGTGCGACCACGATGCGACTCGACACAGTTCCGCGCGCGCGAGCTGGCCTGCGCCAGATCGACTTCGTGCTGAACAGGGCGGTGGACCGCCACGAGGAGCGGGTCGGCCGGTCGAAGCTCGTCGTCGGCCCAGGTGCTCGCGCCGTCTGGACCTTCGCCTAGGAAACACGCCCCTCGACCAGGCGGAGCTGCCGGTGCGCCGCCTCGTGGACTTCCTTGTCGTGGGTGGCCACGAGCACCGCGGCGCCCTCTTCGGCGGCGCGGCGCAGGAGGCCGAGCACCAGGGGCACGGTCGCGTGGTCGAGGTGCGCGGTCGGCTCGTCAGCGAGCAGGAGGCGCGGACGGGGCGCGAGCGCTCGGGCGAGCGCCGCGCGCTGCCGCTGCCCGAACGACAGCTCGGTGGGGTAGCGGTCGCCGAGCGCGCCGATCCCCAGCTCGTCGAGCAGTTCCGTGACGCGGGCCGCGTGCTCCTCGCCGCGCAGGCGCAACGGCAGCGCCACGTTCTCCGCGACCGTCAGCTCGTCGGCGAGGCCCATCACCTGCGGCAGCACCGCGCAGTCCGTCCAGGCGGGCGGCGCGGTCATCCGCTCGCCGAGCAACAGCACCTCGCCGGAGTCCGCGGTGTCGAATCCGCTCAGCACGGCGAAAAGCGCGCTCTTGCCGGAGCCGGACGGACCGGCCAGCGTCACGAACTCGCCCGCGGCCACCTCCAGGTCCACGCCGCTGAGCACCTCGACGGTGCCGAACGATCGACGGATCTCGTGCGCGCTCAGGACAGTGCTCATCGGTGGATCCTCCCGTCGCGCAGGCGCACCACCGGCTCGCCCAGCTCGATCAGCCGGTCGTCGTGCGAGGCGGTCACTACGGTCACGTCCCAGGTTGCCAGCTCGGCAAGGGTTTCCAGCACCAGCGTGGCCGAACGGGCGTCTAGCTGGGAGGTCGGTTCGTCGGCCAGCAGCACCTCCGCCCCCGTCGCCAGCGCGCACGCGAAGGCCAGCCGCTGCTGCTGGCCACCGGAGAGCGCGCTGGTCCGCCAGTCCTCGGTGCCCGGCAAACCCAAGCGCGCCAACAGGTCCGGCGGTGCCGACGAGCGCCCGGCCAGCTGCGCGGCCGCGAGCAGGTTCTCGCCGACGGTGAGGTAGTCGAACAGGTTCTCCGCCGGATTCTGGAAGATCATCACGACGCGGTCCCTGCGCAGCCGCCGCAGCCTGCGGTGGGGCAGCCCGGTCACCGCCTCGCCGCCGTAGAACACGGTGCCCGCGGTCGGCTGCTCCACCAGGCCGAGCATGCGCAGCAGCGTGGACTTCCCCGAACCCGACGGTCCGGCGAGCACGGTCAGCCCGCGCCTTGGCACCGTCAGGTGCACGTCGTCCACGGCCGTGACCGGGCCGGACGGTGTCGGGTAGTCCACGCGGACTCCGCGCAGTTCCAGAACGTTCCCAGCGTATTGCTCAGCCACGCAGCAGCTCCCCGGCTCGTGCGGTTCGGGCCGCCCGGACGGCGATCGCGCCCGCCAGCACCACGACCGCAGCGGCGGCGAGCGTGGTCAGCAGCACGAACGGGACCGGGTTCGGGACAGCGGGGAGCGGGGCCAGCCGTGGCGCGGGATCGAGCCGGGCCGCCGACAGGGCCGCGCTGATCACCCCGGCCGCCGTGCCGACCGCGGTGGCCAGCGCCGCGATCACGCCGAGCTCCACGAGGTGGCTGGACACCAGGGTTCGCCGCCGCAGCCCCATCCGCGTCGCCAACGCGCTGAACAAGGCGTTCTGCCGCCTGCGCACTTCGACGGAGAGCAGCAGCGAGCAGGCCGCCAGCACCGCGAGGACCGCACCGAGCGCGGTGATGAACGAGAACGTCCAGCTCACCACGTAGAACGGCAGGGCGTCGATCACCTTGGTCCGGCTCTGCGGGTTGAAGTAGCGAACCCCGCCCGCGGTGAGCTGTGCGGTGAACTCGTTGATGTCGGTGGATGTGCTCCACAGCCGCCATGCCGCGGCGTCATAGGCGTTCGGCAGTGCCTCGCGCGCGATCACGTAGCCCTTGTCGACGCCGAAACCGGGGAACTGCGGCACCGACGCGACTGTGCGGAGTTTGACCCCGCTCACCGGTTCCCATTGGCCCTCAGGCGTTTTGCCGACCCGGAGCGCGGGCGCGGTGCCGGACGCGTCGCGTGGACCGAGCTTGGTGAGCGCGTCGCCGATGTCCACCGAGGAGATCCGCTTGAAGCTCGCGCGGTCGACCACGAGCACGCGGACCTGGTTGCCGTTGACCAGACCGGGCGCGTCACCGACCAACGTGGTGGTGGAACTCAGTTCCTGGGGAATCCGGACCTTGCCCTCCGCGACCGCGAGCGGCAGCTGCACGGCGGTGTTCGCGCCGACGATCATGCCGGACTTGTCGTTGAGGGCGTTCTGCTGCGCGCTCGCGACGCCGTAGCCGACCGCGACCGTGCCCACCGCCAGCGCGGCCACGGTCAGCACTCCGGTCGCGGTCGTCCTGGAGATCGCCAGCCGCCGCACCGCGAGCTGCACCGCGGGCCAGGACCACGCGTCGAGCCGGTGCGAAGCGCCTAGGGAGACGCCGAGCACGCGCGAGATCAGCCCGGCGGCGGTCAGCACCACGAGCAGCGGGAAGGCCAGCGCGATCGGGTCGATTCGCGGCAGCACCTCGCCGCGCTGCACGGTGAGCGCGCCGTCCAGGAGCCGCGTCCACGACCACACCGCGAGCGCGGAAGTGCCCAGCTCCCAAGGAATCCAACGCAGAACGCGGCGATTCCGGGGCTTGGCCTGGAAAGTGTGGCGCACGTGGACGGCCGTGGTCGCTCCGACGACGAGCACCGCGACGCCGAGCACTCCCGCGACGATCGCGATGACGAGGCCGAGCGTGCCGGGCTCCAACGCGGTGCTGGGCGCGAACAACGGCAGCGCGAGCCTGCCGAGCCCGACACCGGCCGCGCCGCCGAGCACGAACGGCACGATCAGCTCCAACACGGCTTTGCCGCCCAGTGCGGCGGGAGAGACCCCGCGCACCCACAGCAGCCGTACCTCGGCGCGTCGGCGCTGACACCACTGCACGGCGACCGCGCCGACCGCGACCATGCCGACCAGGACGGTGACGGCCGTCAGCGGCAGCACCGCGAGCAGCACGCTCGTCCGGGCCTGCTCGGAGAGCTCGATGCCCCGGCGCAGCGAATCGGTCTTGGTGAGCCCGGCCTCGTTGATCTCGTTCAGCAGCGCGGTCGATCGCCCGGACAGCTCGTGAGCTTCGCTGAGCGTCGCCGGTAGCTGGTGCGGGAAGCGCATCGTGAGCGTGTACTGGACGGGCATCCTCGCCATGAGCCGGTCGAACTCCGCACGATCGGGCAGGAATCCCAGTGCGGCCGTCGTGCCCTCGCCCGCGAGGGGATTGGCCACGACGTAGCGTTCCTCGCTGCACCACCAGTTCCCGCTCGGCGCCGCGATGTCCTCGAAGATCGTCGTCACCGGCGGGAGCAGGCCGCCGAGGCCCCGGTCGCCGAGCTTCACCGCACCGGCCTCGGCCACGCTCCTCGGCAGCCACACCCCGGAGCGCTCACCACCGGAGATGATCTTGACGTGGTCGGCCGCGCCGTCGCGGTGGCCGAGCCGCAGCCACGGGGTCTTGCCGTTGAAGTCCATCCGCGCCACCGCCGTGTAGCGGCCGGTGAGCACGCCATCGAAGCCGTTGCGCGCCGCGGCGCCCGCGCCGATCCGCACCGCCCGCTCCACCTGCGCCGGGCGCAGCCGGTCGCCGTCGACCGTGGGCGTGACGATCATCGGGCAGCCGCGGCCGGTCTGGTAGGCGACCGCGGCCGAACCGCTCGCCACCGTGTGGCTGATCGCGGCCGTCACCACGAACGCGAGCACGAGTCCGGCCAGCGCGGCGACGAGCACGGTCGAGACGCTGGCCAGCGCGGCGCGGGGAGCACGGGTCCAAGGGAGGCGCACGTGCGGACACTACCTGCGAAAACGCTGTGGCGGCCCGGAATCGCCAACTCGGGCCGTCCGCCGTAAGCCCCGCTGCGCCACCCGGAGTGCGACGGTCGCAGCAGCGCCCGGTATTGATAAGTGGATCACCACGGCGAGCGGGGAGGGGCATGGCGGGCGGTTACGCGGTGCTCGACGTGGAGACCACGGGCCTGTCCTCGGGGTGGCACGACCGCGTCGTGGAGATCGGCGTGGTGCTGCTCGACCGCGACGGCGCGGTCACGGGGGATTGGTGCACGCTCGTCAATCCAGGCCGCGACCTGGGGCCGCAGCACATCCACGGCATCACGGCCGCGGAGGTGCGCGGGGCACCCGCCTTCCCGGAGATCGCCGCCGAGCTGGCCGGGCTGCTCGCCGGGCGGGTGATCGTCGCGCACAACCTCGCCTTCGACGCGCGTTTCGTCGCCGCCGAGTTCGCCAGGGCGGGCATGGCGGTGCCGGTGCGCTCGGACCTCGGCCTGTGCACGATGGAGCTGTCGAAGAGCTACTTGAAGACCTCGTCCCGCTCGCTCGCGGCGTGCTGCGCGGTGGCCGGGATTCCCTTGCAGCGCGCGCATTCCGCGCTTGACGACGCCTACGCGGCCGCCGGGCTGATGGTGACCTATCTCGGTTTGGAGGCCGCGCGCCCAGAGCCGTGGGCGGACCTGGTGGACGGCGCGGTGCTCCGGCCCTGGCCGTTGAGTCCCGATGGTCCGGCCGTGCCGACCGTGCGCAGGGGAGCGGCTGAGACAGGGCTGTTCGTCGAGCGCATACCGCACGTCGCGAGTGGACTGTCCGATGTGGACGGTTACTTGGAAGTGTTGGACCGCACGCTGATTGACCGCGTGCTGAGCGCCAGCGAACAGGACGAGCTGGTGGAAGCGGCGGTACTGCGGGGAATCGACCGCACCACGGCCGATGCGCTGCACCGCAGGTATCTCGCCGAGTTCGCGCCGCCGAGCCCGGCCGACCGCGCGGCCGTCGCCGACCTGCTCGGCCTTCCCGCGGAACTGGCCGACCGTCCTGCCGAGGGTGCCGTGTGGGGGACCTTCGCGCTCCGGCCGGGCGATCGGATCGCGTTCACCGGCGAGACCGTCAAGCCACGCGAGCTGTGGCAGGACGAGGCGCGCGCCGCCGGGCTCGTGGTGTCCCCGCCGAACATCTGCAAGTGGACCAGGGTGCTCGTCGCGGCCGACCCGGACTCCTTGTCCACCAAGGCCCGCAAGGCGCGGGACTACCGCGTTCCCGTGGTGGTGGAGGACGGGTTCGCGCGGCTGCTCGCGGAGATGCCCCTTACCGTCGACGCCCGGGAGGGGTCCCGGGACTAGTCGTCATCCTCCAGCACCATGAGGTCGGAGTGGGTGATGCTCGGCGTGCGCACGATCAGCTCGGAGAGCAGGTTGTGGCTGAGCAGGTTGCCGATCGGCTGCGGCAGGTCGGCCTCGACCAGCCCGAACACGCCCTTGCGGGACAGCCGCAGGCGCACGGCCTCCACCACGCGGTCCATCTTCCGCACGTTCCAGTCGTCCTCCGGCCGCAGCTCGGCGAGCTGGGTCGCGGCCTGGTTGCGGCCGATCGGCTGGGCGCGCGGGTTGTTCCTCAGGTACTCCTGGCCGAGCACGGCCAGCACGAGCCGTTCCCGCTCGCTCAACGACCAGACGTGCCCCGGCGCGGTGTGCTGGCCGAACAGCGGCGGGGGCAGCGCGCCGTCGCCGCCGTTGACGTACAGCTCCACCACGTGGTGGCGGCCCGCGGGAGTGGTGATCAACACCGAGGTCACCCCGGCGCGCAGCGGCACCGACTCGCCGTCGCCGCGCAGCACGTACTCGCCGACCTCGACGGGCAGCTTGCCGGTGTTGCTCAGGTACCACCAGCCCTGGCGGTGCACGAGCAACCCGTGCTGCCTGCTGATCTTCTTGTCGTCCGCGCCGACCGTGACGTCGGCGGGCTTGTCCGGGTCGTCGGGGCGGCCGCGGCCGAACCGCACCCGAGCGCCCTCGACGGGTGCCGCGGCCGCTGCGCCCGCGACGGTCCGGACGACGAGCGCGCCGGGCAGGGTCCACGGCTTGGCCCGGGGCAGCTCGCCCGGACCCTCCATGCGTGCGACGTTCACCTTCATGATCCTACGAACCCAGGGATAGCTTGTGCGCATGCGATTGTCGGCTTTGCCGTTGCTGCTGTTCACCGTCGTCGCGTGCGGCACGCCACCGCCGCCGCAGCCACCCGCGCCGCCGGTCGTCACGACCACGGTCGCGGTGACCACCACGCCGCCGATCCCGGACCGCCAGCCGCACACGCTGGTGCTCAACGCCACCGGGAGCGGCGACGCGATGCTGAACAAGATCAAGTACAGCCTGGACGGCCAGGTCCAGGAGGAGGGGGCGACACAGCTGCCCTGGCGCAAGTCGCTCAGCGTGCCCGCTGATGGCCTGCCGCACTCCTGGGAGCTGTCGATCACCTACACGGCCGGTCGCAGCGCCAAGCTGGACGTCTTCGCGCTCTACGACGGCAAGGAGATGGGCCGCACCGCGGGCGGGGGCGGCGGCACCGGCAACACGAAGATGACGGGCGGCGCGTCGATCGGCGGCAGGGTGAACGGCTAGGCCGGGTCCTGCGTCCTGCAAGTGGTCGCCAACGACCGTAACGCCCCTCGCGCTCGCCCCCAACATCAGCCAGCGCAGCCTGAACAACCCGTTTCGTACTCTTAACGGGTTTTTGGAGCGCTCTTTTTCCCGTTATGAGTACGAAACGGGGTTCTCTAGGTTGAGGCCGCCTCGCGTTGGATGTGCGGGCGGGTGTGGGGCATGAGCACAGTCTACTTGGTGTGCGGAGTGCTTGGAGGACTTGCAGGAGAGGGGCTAGATGGGCCCTGCGTCGTGGGTCCACCAGTCGATCATCGCGACCGGTGAGGTGCCGCGGTGCGCGACGACGCGGATCGCGAGCCGCTCGTCGGTCCACGACATGCCGCGTTCGCCGGTTTCCTTGTAGGTGTAGCACCGCAGGCTCCCGGTGCTGCCCCCGCGCGAGTAACTGCTCTCGCCGTTGAAGCCCTCGGGGAAGTTCCGGCAGTCCTTGTCGCCCGAACCGCCGGGGCCTTGCGACGTGCGCATGGCCGCGACGTCCTGGAACTGGTAGTACGCGACGAGTTCGGCGCCGCTCGTCCGGCCGCACGCGATGCCGACCGCCGGAACCGCCGCGACGTCCTGCCACTTGAGGCCGGGTGCCGTGCGCACGCAGTGTTTCCGCGACGCTGGCGGGACGTGGTCGAGCAGCTTCCGTTCTTCGGCGGTCGGGAACGGCGGGCTCGACTGCGCGTTGGTCGCCGCGACGATCCGGTCCAGCGGCGCGAGGTGCCACTGCGACCACCAGCCGTGCACCGCGCGCGGATCGGCACCGGTCACCACGCCGATGATCGACAGCGGCTCCGTCGTCCAGGCGATGCTCAACGCGCCGTTGGGAGCCGGGCGGCACAACAGCTGGCCGATGTCCGTGCCGAGCCAGTCATGTCGTTGCGTGCCAAGGAAACCCGGGGCGGACGCGCACGAGACGCCTACGGGCGCCTTGGCTTCGTCGACCATGCCGGTGAACTGGCCGCGCAGCTCCGGCAGCGACGCGAAGCGGTAGTAGCTGACCTGCTGCGGCCCCATGCCGAGCGGTGTGCAGGTGACTGCGGCGACGGCGGTGGGGAACGCGTCCAGGTTCGCCCGCGCGCAGTTCGCGCCAGAGGCCACCGCGATCGTGGCTCGCTCCTCCTCAGTCGGAAACGCCGCAGCGGCACCGGTCCACGTGGTCCACGCCCGCAGGAGCGGCTCGTCCTGCCGCGATTCCATGCGGGTCACCGTGCGCGCGGCGGCGTCGGTCCAGACGACGTTGGTCACGCCGTCCCGCGTGTAGCAGAGAACGCGCCCCTTCGCCTTGCCTGTCAACGGATAGCGGTGTTCGCCGCCGCTCCCGCTCGTGCAGTCACCGCCCTTGGTGACACCGGCTGCCTGTACTGCTCGCGTGTAAGCCTGATCGACTCCGGCTTGATCGGCGAACAGGTCCGTTACGGCTTCCTGTCCTTCGCCGGTGTGGCAAGCGATTGTCGTTGGTGTCGTCGCCGTGCAGTCGCCACGCAGCGCTTCCGGGATGCGTTCCACTGGGACCGGGGTCTTGTTGCTGCCGAACAACACCGACGCCGCGGTCACCACCGCGACGACGCCGACCGCGGTGATGGTGACCGCCCTGGTGCGGCGTGCTCTCGCGGTGGCCAGCGCGTTGACCAGCTCCGCGCAGGAGTCGTAGCGGTCAGCCGGATTCGGCGCGAACGCCTTCGCCAGCACGCGGTTGACGGCCGGTGTCGCGCTGAGCCGGGTGGAGGGCGAGCCGGTCAGGCAGTGCTGGATCACCACCGCGAGCGAGTACACATCGGTCCGGTGGTCGATCGTGCCGCCCCGAACCTGTTCCGGGGACGAGTAGTCCGGAGTGCCGACGAACACCCCCGCCGCGGTCAGCCCCGTCAGCCCGACGTCCTTCGCGATGCCGAAGTCGCAGAGGTACACATGCCCGGTGCCCTCCTCGATCATGATGTTCGCGGGCTTCACGTCGCGGTGGATCAGGCCGAGCGCGTGCGTGCTGTCCAGCGCGGCGGCGACCTGGCCGACGATCCGCAGAGTCTCCTGGAAGCTCAGGACACCGTCGCGCTCGTTGAGCAACTGCCGCAGATTCCGGCCCTGGACGTAGCGCATCGCGAGATAGCGCAGCTCGCCGATCTCCCCGGCCGCGTACACCGGGACCACGTTGGGGTGCTTGAGGGTCACCGCGATGCGGGACTCGCGCTCGAAGCGTTCACTGAGCCCGGGGGAGGACGCCTGCACCTTGAGCGCGACGAGGCGGTCGTGGTGCGTGCGGTCCTCGGCGAGGTAGACCGTGCTCATGTTGGTCTCGGAGAGCGCGGCACGGCGGCGGTAAGCGGGGAGGCGGTCCCAGGCGACGTCGTCCAGGTAGCCGTCTTCTGTGTCTTCCACCGACTTCCTCGGGGTTGGGGTCGGGGCATTTTATCGCTTTGGGGGTGTGGGGGGGTGTTGGTGGGGTTCCGGCTTGTGTGGGCTTCCGGCGTGAGGGGGCTGGGCTTCCAGCTTGTGCGGGCTGGGGCTTCCAGCGGGGTCGGCTGGGCTTCCTGCTTGCGTGGGCTGGGCTTCCAGCGGAGTTGGCTGAGCTTCCAGCGGGGGGCGCTGGGCTTCCAGCGTGGGGGTCGGCTTGACCTGGGGGCCCCTTGCGCGTGCCCTTGGGCC
>NZ_JANAVO010000009.1 GCF_024213555.1 Allokutzneria sp. A3M-2-11 16
ACCCCACCCGCGGGCATCCCGAAACGAGGCAACGAACACCCCACGCGGGCATCTTGACATGAGGCAACAGGGCCGACGGTTTCGTTGGCGGCTTTCTGTTGCTGGGGCTTGCTTTTCGCTGTTCGTCGTTAGTGAAACCATTGGCACGTCTGGGAAGTTCACTCTGTAGAGCCATGATCACCTATCCTGACCAGCTAAAATAGAGACATGCCCCCTGTCGACATCGAAGACCAAATCCTCGACTCCTACATCGGGATCGGCGCCGCGATCGCGAAATTCGACGAAATCGTGGCCGCCTTCTTCCACCAACTCAGTCCGCATGATCAGCAGTACGCGGCCGACATCCTCATGCCCCTGCTGCGCGTCACGCAGGTGAAGGGCAACCGGTTGCTGGGTCGGGCCCTTGACCTCGTCGCGCGCCCGGGTGTGCTGGAAGCCCTGGCGGATGGTCGGATTGATGAGGGCAAGGCGTTGATGATCGTCGACCAACTCAGCGTCCTCTCGGCAGTCGACGCCACCACCGCCGAACCCGCCCTGATCACCCACGCCGCCGCCAACAACCACCCCGCCACCCAACGATATGCCAAGCGCTTCATCCACAAACTCGACGCCGAGGCCGCTCTGCGCCGACACCAGGAGAAGCGCAAGCAACGGTTGGTGGAGAAGTTCGTCCTGGATGACGGCATGTGCTCACTGCGTCTGGTCATGTCCGCCGTTGACGCAGCGTTGGCCTTCGACCGCATCGACAGGATCGCCCGCGCCCTCCCGAAAGACGACCGCACCCTGGACCAGAAACGCGCCGACGTAGCGACGGACCTGTTTCTGGGCAAGGAAACCGCTACACCGCAAGGCGAGGTGCGTGTCCACATCACCATGCCCCTCACCACAGCCCTCGGCCTCACCGACGACCCCGCTGAACTCGCCGGATACGGCCCCATCCCCGCCGAACTCGCACGCACCGCCGCCGCCAACGGTGTCTGGAAATGGATCAAGACCGACCCGATGACCGGGATGGCCGAACAGATCGGCAAGACCACCTACCGCCCCACCGCACAGATGCGCGAACTGCTCCAGGCGAGGTATCCCACCTGCACGGCTATCGGCTGCAACCAGCCGTCGCACCGCTGCGACATCGACCACTGCTGTCCCTTCGACGGGACCAACACCACGATCGACAACCTCCGGCCGAAATGCCGCCACCACCACCGCATGAAGCACGAATCCAACTGGACGTGCGAGAACCTGGACGACGGACGACACATGTGGACCACGCCCAGAGGCAAGACCTACGAAACCGAGATCCAACCCATCGCCGAACCCGCACCCTTCTGATCACCCAACGCCGGAACGCCCGCCGATCCAGTCGGAGATCACGTCGGCGGTTCGCTCAGCGTGCTCGGTGACCACGGTGAAGTGGTTGCCAGGAACGGCAATCGTGGTCTGCGGGCCGGGCCAGACAGCGCGCCACGCCACACCCTCCGCGACCAGGTCGGAGACCTCGGGCATGCACTCGGTCGCCTGCGCGAACAGGACGGGAGTGGACAACTCCCCCGGCCGCCAGTTGCGGAAGATCCGCAGGTAGCCGCCCATCGCGACGAGCTGCGGGCCGTCGACCGCCATGCTGTCGAAACCGGAGATCTGCCTGCCGTACATGGCGACGCGGAACCGGCGGTCGAGCTCCTGATCGGGTGCGAAAGTGTCGATCAACACCACGCCGAGCGCGGGGCGGCCGATGCGTTCGAGGTGTTCGGCGACCGCGTGCGCTGTCCAACCGCCCGATGAATGCGCGATCAGGAGCAGCCGGGCATCGCCGAACTGACGCTGTAGAGCGGACGCGTGATGCTCGGCGAGAGCAGACACGGTGGCAGGCAAGGGTTCTCCCGCGCGGTAGCCGGGCGAATTCAACGCCCACACCTCATGTCGGCCGCGGAAGGCCGAGGCGAACCCGGCGAACTGCTGCGTGCCCACCGGCGGCACGAGGGACGGGACGCAGACGAGCTTGAGCGCGGTCGGGCCGGCGGCGAGGCGAACCGGCGGCGAAGCCAGGAACGTGGTGAAGCGTGGGGCGAACTGCGACATCCCCTCCAGCAACTCCACATACTCATCGACGCGCCCGAGTTCGTGGGAGCGCCGGTACTGCGTCCGAATCGGATCTTCTTCAGACTCAGGGCGCTCAATGTGCTCGGCGAGCGCGGCGGGCGTAGGGTGGTCGAACACCATGGTGGCCGGGAGTTTCACACCCGTGGCACGGCTGAGCCGGTTGCGCAGCTCCACCCCCGTCATCGAGTCGAACCCGAGCTCGGCCAGCGGAGCCGCCGGGTCCACGGGGCCCCGATAACCGAGCACGTCCGCGATGTGGGTCTGCACCAACTCCAACGTGGTCGTGGGGTCTGGCTCACGCCGAACAGCGCCGAGCTTGGCCGCTACGACGAACGGGCGAGTTCCGGCGCACGCGGCGTCGAACAGCTCCAATGCTTCCACAGTGGACAGAGCGATGATGCCGTTGCGCGCCAACCGTGATCGCTCGACCTCGCCGAGGCGATCGGTCATTCCGCCTTCGCCGTCCCACATTCCCCACGCCACGGAGGTCGCCGCGAGTCCGGTCGCATGCCGGTGCTGGGCGAGGGCGTCCAGGTAGGTGTTGGCAGCGGCATAAGCGGCCTGACCCGCGCTGCCCGCGACTCCGGCGAAAGACGAGAACAGCACGAATGCCGACAGGTCGCGATCCCGCGTCAGCTCATGCAGATTGCGGGCACCGTCGACCTTCGGCGCGAGCACGGCGGCGAGGCGGTCGGGTGTGATCATCTCCAGGGCACCGTCATCCACGACACCCGCCGCGTGGACGACAGCGGTGAGGTCCGGAATCGCCTCCAGCACTGCGGACAGCGCCGCGCGATCAGCGACGTCACAAGCCACAGTGGACACACGAGTGCTCCCGAGATCAAGAGCCTCCGGTTCGGCCCGGCCGAGCAACACCACGTGGCGCACACCGTGGGCTTCGGCGAGGTGGCGGGCCACTGTGCGGCCGAGCTCGCCACCGCCTCCAGTGATCAGGACGGTGCTCTCCGCCTCCCACTTCGCCTCACCCTCGGGAGCTGCCCGGACCAGGCGCGGAGCCAGCAAGCGACCCGCTCTCAGCGCGACTTCCGGCTCAGTGGCCGTGAACGCGTGCGCCGGGATCTCGTCCGGCGCGCAATCGATGTCCAGCAAAGCGAACCGGCCGGGGTGCTCAGCCATCGCCGAGCGCACCAAGCCCCGCACCGGCGCTGCCTCCAGGTTCGCGCCCTCGATGAGCACGACGAGTCGCGAGCCAGACCACGATCGGAGCAGATCGAGCGCCTCGTAGACATCGCGGACCAAGCGCGTCTCCGGCAGTGCGCCTCCGCAGCCGTTAGGGACTTCCACCCAGTCCACTTGATACAGCGAGTCGGAACGCGGCCCAAGGGGGCGTAGCACCAGTCCATCCACAGTGGACACGGGGCGATTCGACATGTCGGTGAGCAACATCGAGACTGCACCGTCCGCAAAGGACAACCGCACCCGAGCTTCGGAGACTCCCTCCGCGTACAAGGACGCCCCACGCCACACGAACGGCAGACCAGCGACGTCAGAGGCGCCTTCGGCCAAGCTCATCGCATGCAGCGCCGCATCGGCCAGGGCGGGGTGCAACCGGTGGCCAGAGGGCGCGACAGAGACCTCAGCGAAGACCTCCGGCCCGCGTCGCCACACTGTCCGGAGGCCGCGGAACGTTGGACCGTAATGGAATCCCGCGTCAGCCAGCCGATCGTAGAAGCCGTCGAGCGACACCGGCTCAGCGCCCTCCGGCGGCCAGGTCGTCCACTCGACGGGCGGGGGTCCCGACATGGGCTCCAGGCGAGCGGTCGCATGCCGGACCCACCCCTGCTCACCGCGCGCCTCGACGACCAGTGAGTGCTCCGACGCCTCCACCCGCAGCTCCACCTCGCCGCTCTCCGGCAGCACGAGCGGGGATTCGAGGGTCATCTCCGCCACCCGAATGCCCTTGCCAGCCTGGAAAGCCAAGTCGAGGAAGCCAGTGGCGGGGAACAACAAACGGTCGCCGACACGGTGATCGGCAAGCCACGGATCGTGCTCGGGCGAGAGCGTCACCGACAACGAGGACCCGGGCCAGTACCGCTCGTGCTGGAAAGCGTAGGTCGGCAACGACGCCAGCCGCGCGCCCGGGAACAACGCGTCGAGCGAGATCGGGACCCCGTTCACGAAAAGCTCGGCCATGGCTCGGGCGAAGGTCACGTCCTCGGGCTGGTCCCGGCGCAGCACGGGGAGAAGCACGCCGTCCACGTCCGTCGAGCTGAGCACGTCGTCCGGCCCGAGCTCCAGGAAGACCGTCGCACCCTGGGCAACGAGCCGGGTCATCCCGTCGTGGAACCGCACCGTTCTCCGGACCTGGCGCACCCAGTACTCCGGACTGGCGATCTCTCCATCCACAGTGGACACGATGGGGGTGGACGGCTCGCGGTAGGTCAGGCCCGACACGACGGCGCAGAAGTCGGCCAGCATCGGCTCCATCAGCTCGGAGTGGAACGCATGACTGACGTTGAGCCGTTTCGTCCTGCGCCCACGGGCACTCCACAGACGCTCCTGCGAGGCAATCACATCGGCAGTACCGGAGAGCACGACCGACGTCGGGCCGTTGACCGCCGCGATCGCGACGCCCTCGACCTCGGATTCGCTGGCCCGCACGGCGAGCATGGCTCCCCCGACGGGAAGCCGCTGCATCAACCGGCCGCGCGCGGCGATCAGCTCGCACGCGTCGGCCAGCGAGAGCACACCGCCGACGTGCGCTGCCGCGACCTCGCCGACCGAGTGGCCGATCAGCTGACTCGGCCGCACGCCAAGGCTTTCGACGAGCCGGAACAGCGCGACTTCCACCGCGAAGATCGCGGGCTGCGCATAGCCGGTTTCGTTGATCACCGGGTCGTGCAGGACATCGTGCAGCGGACGATCAAGGTGCCGGTCGAGGTGCGCGGCAACCGCGTCGAACGCCTCCGCGAACCGCGGATACGCCTCGTACAGCCCCTGTCCCATCCCGATTCGCTGACTGCCCTGGCCGGAGAACATGATCGCCAGGCCGGGTTCCCCGCGGGCCACTCCGGCGAGCACGTCGGCGCCCACGACCGCGGCCCGGTGCGGCATGCTCGCCCGCCTGCTCAAGGCAAGTCCGACGTCAGCGGGGTCCAGCCCGTCAGCCGCCGCGGTGATGCGCTCGATCTGCTGCCGGAGCGCGGTTTCGGTGCGGGCCGAGAACACCCAGGGAAGTGCGCGGGGCGGAGGCGTCGCGGGAGGCCGAGGCACGGACGGAGCCTGTTCGACGATCACATGCGCGTTCGTCCCGCTCACCCCGAACGAGGAGACCCCGGCCCGTCTCGGCCCCGGCCACGGCCTGGACTCGGTCAGCAGCCGCACATCTCCGACCGACCAGTCCACAGTGGACGCAGGATCGGTGACGTGCAGGGTGGCGGGCAGCGTGCCGTTGCGGATCGCCAGCACCGCCTTGATCACCCCGGCCAGGCCGGACACCGCCTGGGTGTGGCCAAGGACCGACTTCACCGATCCGAGCCACAACGGTCGCCCTCGATCGCGGCCGTAGGTCGCCAGAAGCGCTTGCGCCTCGATGGGATCACCAAGGCGCGTGCCGGTCCCGTGCGCCTCCACGTGGTCCACTTCGGACGGACGAAGCCCGGCATCGGCCAGCGCAGCCATGATCACCCGCTGCTGCGAGGGCCCGTTGGGCGAGGTCAAACCATTCGAAGCGCCATCGGAGTTCATCGCGGAACCCCTGAGCACAGCCAAGATCTCGTGCCCGTTGCGCTCCGCGTCGGACAGGCGCTCCACGAGGAGCACGGCCACGCCCTCGGCGAAGTTCGTCCCGTCCGCCGAGTCGGAGAACGCCTTGCACCGGCCGTCCGCCGCGAGCCCGCCCTGCCTGTCGAACTCCTCGAACACCGTGGGCGTCAGCAACACGGCCACTCCGGCGGCCAGCGCCAAGGAGCATTCCCCGTTGCGCAGAGCCTTGATCGCGAGGTGCAGCGCCACCAACGACGAGGAGCACGCCGTGTCGACCGTGAGCGCCGGTCCCTCCAAACCGAACTGGTAGGCGATCCGACCGGACATCACGCTGCCGACGTCGGCGGTGGTCAAGTATCCTTTGGCCGCCTCCGTCACCAAGCCCGCGTAACCCTGGGAGGCCCCGCCGACGAACACGCCGGTTCGGCTTCCCTTCAACGAGTTCGGGTCGATGCCCGCTCGCTCGACGCACTCCCACGCGGTCTCCAACAGCAGGCGTTGCTGCGGGTCCATCGCCAGGGCCTCGCGCGGCGAGATCCCGAAGAACGCCGCGTCGAACCCCGCCACGTCATCGAGGAAGCCACCGACTCGGGGTGTGCTCGTGGAGCTGAGATCCCAACCGCGATCGGCCGGGAAACCCGTCATCGCGTCGGTCTCCCTGGACAGCAACTCCCACAGGTCTTCCGGCCCGCGAACGCCTCCGGGCAGGCGGCAGCTCATCGCCACGATCGCGATGGGCTCGGTGGTCGCGGACAGCACTGGCTCCGGCGCGGGCACCGAGCCGACGAGGTGATCGGCGAGCGCGGCCGGAGACGGGTGGTCGAACACCACGGTGACGGGCAACCGGGTGCCGAGCGCCGTGCTCAGCCGGTCGCGGAGATCGACGGCGGTTACGGAGTCGAACCCGACTTCGCGGAACGCCCTGCCGGGCGGGATCTCCTCACTCGAAGCCAGCCCGAGCACAGTGGCCGCATTGGCACGGACCAGCTCCAGGAGTTCGCTACGGGAGCGAGCGACCGGCTCCGCGGAGGGCTCCACATCGGTGAACTCTTCGAGGAAGGGTCGGTGCCTACCAGCCGAATAGCTGGGGACGAAGCGCTTCCAGTCCATGTCGGCCACGGACACCGTGACGTCGTCGTGCTCAACGGCCTGGCGCAGCGCGGTCAGCGCGAGGGAGGCGGGCATGGCGCGCATGCCGATCCGGCCCAGGTACCGCTTCGCCTGCTCGCCTGCCGCCATGCCTCCGCCAGCCCAGGCGCCCCACGCCACCGATGTCGCGGTCAGCCCGCGGGCTCGCCGGTTCTCCGCGAGCGCGTCGAGGTGGGCATTCGCCGCCGCGTAGGCAGCCTGGCCGGTACCACCCCAGACACCCGAGTTGGAGGAGAACAACACGAACGCGTCCAGCTCGCCCACCAACGAGTCGAGGTGCTTCGCCCCCAAGACTTTCGCCGCCAGCTGGCGCTCGAGGGCAGCACTGTCCATTTCGGGCAGAAGAGTCGGCTCGATGACACCAGCGGCGTGGATCACCGTGGTCAGGTCCGGGATCGCCGCCAGCACCGCCGCGAGCGCATCCCGATCCGTGACGTCGCACCGCACCGCGGTGACGCCGTCGCGAGACAGCTCAGGAGAAGCGGAGCGGCTGAGCACCACGACCCGCGAAGCGCCCTCGCGAAGGGCCCATTCGGTGATCATCTGCCCGATCGCCCCGGTGCCACCGGTGATCAGCGTCGTACCGCGGAGCGTCCACGACCGCTTGGCTTTTCCGAGCGGGGCGCGCGCGAGCCGCCGGGCGTAGGTGGCGCTCGACCGCACCGCCACCTGGTCCTCAGCACCGGCAAGGGCCGCGAGCAGCCTGGCTCGGGCGCGCTCCCCCGTGTCTGCGGGCAGGTCGATCAGGCCGCCGTAGACCTCAACGCGTTCCAGGCCGAACACCCGGCCCAGCCCCCACAACTGCGCCTGCGTCGGCCGAACGTCCTGATCCGAGCGCCCGACCGAAACCGCACCGCAAGTGGCGATCCACAGCGGCGCGGTGACCACCGAGATCAGCTCGAGCGTCGAGGCGAGCCCCGTGTCTTCGTCCAACGCCAGCAACGACAGCACTCCGCTGTAGTCGCTCATCGCGCTGACCTCGGCGAGTGACACGACGACCGCCTGCTCGCCCAGCGCCTGCGCAGCGGCGTCGATCCACGGGTGGTTCACATCAGGAGCAACGACGAGCCATCGTCCAGAAGGTCGATCCTGCTTGCTCACCAACGGCTTCCACCGCACGCGATAGCGCCACGAGTCCACAACGGACTGTTCCTGGTGGATCACGCCCGAAGGCCGATAGCGGACGTGCTCGAACGGATACGGCGGCAGCTCGACCACGCGCGCGCCAGTGAACTCCGCGGACCAGTCGACGGCGACCCCGCTGACGAACGCTTCGGCGAGCGCCTTCGGGAATCGCGCGCCGTCATCGCGGCGCAGGGTGCTCAAAGTGACCGCGTCCGGCGCCACGACCTGCACGGATGACGTCAGCATCGGATGCGGTGAGGACTCGATGAAGACGTCGTGGCCGTCTCGGGCAAGCGAAGCGATGGCGTCGGCGAAGAGCACGGGCTGACGAAGATTGCGGTACCAGTACTCCGCGTCGAGCCGCGCTCCGTCGAGCACGTCACCGGTGACCGTGGAGTAGAACGGTAGTTCTCCCGCTGAATGCCGCAGATTCGCCAGCCCGGCAAGGAGTTCTTCGCGGACGCGCTCGGTCTGCCGCGAATGCCCGGCGACGTGCACGCCGGGAACGCGCTTGGCCCGGATGCCTTCGGCCTCGCACTCAGCGACCAGTCCGTCCACAGTGGATGGTTCACCGGAGACCGTGACCGAAGCGGGGTCGTTGATGGCGGCGATGTCGAGACGGCCTCCGATCCGGGCTTCGACTTCCGCGCGCGGCAAGCTAATCACCGCCATCGCACCGTGGCCGCTCAACCTCCGGTAGAGGCGCGAACGCAGCGCGACAAGACGAGCGGCCTCCGTGAGTGGCAGCACACCGGCCACACACGCCGCCGCGATCTCCCCCTGGCTGTGCCCCACCACGGCATCCGGACGGACTCCGTGGTCCCGCCAGAGCGCCGCGAGGCTGACCATGATTGAGAACAGCACCGGTTGGACGACGTCGACCCGATTGAGCTCGGCCCCGTCGTGCAGCACATCCAACAGCGACCACTCGACGTGCGGGCGCAGCGCCGCGTCGCACTCGGCGAGCAGGGAAGCGAAACGCGGCGAGCGCTCCAGCAACTCCTTGGCCATGCCGGGGAACTGACCCCCCTGGCCGGGAAAAACGAAGACGATCTTGCCCGTAGCCGACGCGGCACCGCGCACCAACGCGGGATGCTCGCCCCCCTCGGCGAGCGCGTCGAGGGCGGAGCGCTCGAACACCACGGCCCGCTGCTCGAAGGCCCGCCGCCGCGTCAGCGTCAGACCGACGTCGGCACTCCGCAATCCATCCACAGTAGACAGACGGCTCGCCATTGCCCGCAATGCTTTCGGCGTGCGCGCACTCAGCGGCCACGGCACGTCCTCGGCCGCCGTCGCCGGGGCCGGAGGAGACGGCGCCTGCTCGATGATCACGTGCGCATTGGTCCCGCTGACGCCGAACGACGACACACCCGCCCGCTTCGGCCGTCCGCGCTCGGGCCACTCCCGGGTCTCGGTCAGCAGGGCAACCGCGCCGGAGGACCAGTCGACCTGCGACGTCGGCTCGGTGACGTGCAAGGTGCTCGGCAGCTCGCCGTGCCGCAACGCGAGCACCGTCTTGATCACTCCGGCGATCCCGGCGGCGGCCTGGGTGTGACCGATGTTCGACTTCACCGAACCCAGCAGCACCGGCTGATCGCGGTCCTGGCCGTAGGTCGCGAGGATCGCCTGAGCCTCGATCGGGTCGCCCAGCGCGGTCCCGGTGCCGTGCGCTTCGACAACGTCCACATCGGACGGAGAGAGGCCGGCAGCCGACAGCGCCGCGCGAATGACTCGTTGCTGTGAAGGGCCGTTCGGCGCGGTGAGACCGTTGGAAGCGCCGTCCGAGTTCATCGCAGAGCC
Organism: Allokutzneria sp. A3M-2-11 16; assembly: GCF_024213555.1. Taxonomy (GTDB): domain Bacteria; phylum Actinomycetota; class Actinomycetes; order Mycobacteriales; family Pseudonocardiaceae; genus Allokutzneria. The sequence goes on from NZ_JANAVO010000009.1 coordinate 9,901, forward strand.
GCGCACCACGGCAAGCACGTCGTGTCCCAGCCTGCGCGCGTCGGACAGGCGCTCGATGACGACGACCCCGGCTCCTTCGGCGAAGCCGGTCCCATCGGCCCCGGAGGCGAACGCCTTGCAACGGCCGTCCGACGCGACTCCGCCCTGCCTGCCGAACTCGGTGAACACCGCCGGGTCCGACATGATCGTCACACCACCGGCCAAAGCCATCGAGCACTCACCGTCGCGCACTGACCGCGCGGCGAGGTGCAGGGCCACCAGCGAAGACGAGCAGGCCGTGTCGAGCGTGACGGCGGGACCTTCCAGCCCCATCGCGTAGGCGACCCGGCCGGAGATCACGCTGACCGTGCTCCCGGTGGCGATGAGCCCTTCCAGGTCCGCACTGTCCGAACTGGACATCAGCAGGCGCGTGTAGTCCTGGCCGCTCGTGCCCACGAAGACGCCCGTGCGTGATCCGCGCAGCGCGGCCACGTCGATCCCCGCTCGCTCCACCGCCTCCCAGCACAACTCCAGGAACACGCGCTGCTGAGGGTCCATCGCCAGCGCCTCGCGCGGCGAGATCCCGAAGAACGCGGCGTCGAAATCGTAAGCGCCATCGAGGAATCCGCCCGTCGCCGAGATCGCCCAGCCCCGGTCCGCGGGTGGCTCGGTGATCGCGTCGCCGCCGGAGCGCAGCAGGTCCCAGAACTCCCCCGGCGAGCTGACACCACCGGGGAAACGGCAGCTCATTCCGACGATCACGATCGGATCGCCGCTCTCCTCCGGGGTCACGACCTGCGGCGTCACCGTCTCCTGAGCCAGGTGCGCGGCCAGGGCGGCGGGCGTCGGGTAGTCGAACACCAGCGTCGCGGGCAGCCGCACTCCGGTCGCCGCGCTCAGCCGGTTGCGCAGCTCGACGGCGGTCAACGAGTCGAACCCGGCGTCGCTGAATGCCTGATCGACACCGATCGACGAGGGCGACGCGTGCCCGAGCACCGCGGCGGCGTGCGCGCGCACCAGGCTGAGCGGATCGTCAGACTGCTTGCGCACCAAGGCTTGTCGTGCACGCCGACGCATCGGCACGAGCATTGCCGCGCCCGTGGTCAGTGCGGCGTCGAACAGCTCAAGACCTTGCTGGACCGTCAACGGCTGGATGTCCGAGCCGCTGACACCGCTGCCCATGCCGGTTTCCCAGAGGCCCCAGGCGAGCGAAATCGCGGGGAGCCCGAGGGTCTGCCGGTGCCGGGCAAGGGCGTCCAGGGCGGCGTTCGCGGCAGCGTAGTTGGCCTGTCCCGCTCCCCCGACGATCCCGGCCGCCGAGGAGAACAGGACGAACTCGGCGAGCCCGTCCGTCAGTTCGTGGAGGTGCCACGCGGCGTCGACCTTGGCACGTAGGACTTCCGAGAGCCGCGACGGCGTCAACGAGGTCACCACACCGTCGTCGAGCACGCCTGCGGTGTGAATCACCGTGGTGAGGTCCGGAATCTCGGCCAGTACCGCGGCGACCGCGTCCCGATCACTGACGTCGCACGCGACCACGCGTACCGAGGCACCGCCGATTTCCGGCGCTGTGCCACCGCTGCGGCTGAGCAGGACCAGTTTCCGCCTACCCTGCCGCTCCACAAGATGCCGGGCGACGAGCGTGCCCAAGGCGCCCGTCCCGCCGGTGATCAAGACCGTGCCATCGGGGTCGACGGGCGCGGGCAGGGTAAGCACGATCTTGCCGATGTGCTTGGCGTCGCGCATGAATCGCAGTGCGTCGGCGGCTCGTCGCATGTCCCACGTGGTGATCGGCGACAGCACCAGCTCACCGCGCTCGAACAGCTCGACGAGCTCCCGAAGCATCTCCCCGATGCGCGCGGGCCCCGCCGTCTCGAACAGATCGAACGGGAAGTAGCCGTCCGCCGGGGCTCGCAGGTCGGTCTTGCCCATCTCGACGAACCGCCCACCGGGGCGCAGCAACGAGAGCGAGGCGTCGACGAACTCACCGGCCAGCGCGCTCAGCACCACGTCGACCTGGGGAAACCGCTCTGCGAAGCCAAGATCGCGCGATGAGGCCAGCTGCGATGCGGGCAGGTCGACGACGTCCCACTTCGCCGGGCTCGCCGTGCCGTACACGGTGCAGCCGAGGTGGCGCGCGAGCTGCACCGCCGCCATCCCCACTCCACCAGCGGCGGCGTGCACGAGCACAGCCTCACCGGGCCGCACACTGGCGAGGTCGACAAGGCCGTAGTACGCGGTGAGGAACGCCAACGGCATCGACGCGGCCTGCGTGAAGTCCCACCCGCGCGGAATCTTCACGAGCATGCGGTGATCAGCCACAGCGGCAGGGCCGAACGACGCGGGCACGATCCCCATCACCCGGTCCCCCACCGCGAACCCGGTGACACCAGGGCCGAGCTCCACGATGGTTCCCGCCGCCTCGCTGCCGAGAACGGACTCACCGGGGTAGGCGCCCAGGGCCGTGAGCACGTCGCGGAAGTTGAGCCCCGCCGCACGGACCTCGATCCGCACCTCACCCGGCGCCAGCGACTTCGGCGCCACGTCCACAAAGGACACATCGTCCAGGGTGCCGCGCTCGGTGACGTCGACGCGCCATGCCGACCCGATCGGTCCCGAGTAGGCGGCGAGACGCGGGCGGTAGGCGACTCCGTCGCGGATGGCGATCTCGTCCTCGCCGAGTGCGGCGGCGCGGAGCACCACGTCGTCCGGCGCCTCGGTGTCCACCAGGACGAACCGGCCGGGGTGCTCGGCCTGCGCCGACCGCACCAGGCCCCACACGGCCGCCTGCGCCACGTCGGTTCCGGTCCCGCCGGGCGTCACGATCACGGTCCGCGCGCGATCTTCGGCCAGCGCGGTTTGGACTTCCACCAACGCTTCCTGAACGTCGGCCGGACGCAGGATCGATGCCTCCGCTCCCGAAGCGGGCAGGTCGACGCGGTCCCACTGGAGTTCGTACAGGCAACCCGCGACCTGCGTGCGCGAGCGGAATGTCAACTCCCCCACGGTGATCACCGGCTGACCAGCGAAGTCTGTCGCGTCGAGCGCGATCCCCGAGGCAGTCGGCGTGATCCGCACTCGCAGCTGTGTCGCGCCGCGGGCGTGCACGGTGACGTCACGCCACGAGAACGGCAACCGCGCAGGCGCGGCAGACAGCGTCACCAAGCCCTTGGCGTGCAAGGCTCCGTCCAGCAAGGCCGGATGCAGGTGGTAGCCGTGGACATCCGCGGCCTCGGGCAGCTCGACCTCGACGAAGATCTCCTCGCCCCGCACCCAGACCCGCCGCAGTCCTCGGAAGAGCGGGCCGTAGTCGAACCCGTGCTCAGCGAACTTCTCGTACACCTCTTCCGCCGCAACGCTTTCCACATTGGCGGGAGGCCACTTCTCGATCACCGCCGACACGGCAGGCGAGGAGGCGAGGAGTCCGCTCGCGTGGTCTCCGATCGTGAAGGTGCCCTCGTCGTCCACGGTGATCCGGATCGGAACCGATCCAGAACCGGGCAGCACCAAGGGCTTCTGGATGATCAGCTCGGCAACCCGGTCGCGTCCGACGTGCCGCCCGGCCTCTACGGCCAGTTCCAGGAAAGCGGTTCCGGGCAGGATGATCGTGCCGTCAACGGCGTGCTGCCCCAGCCACGGACGCGTGGCGACCGACAGGCTGCCGGTGAGCACCACTCCGCCGTCGTTGGCGATGGCGGCGCCGAGCAAAGGGTGATCGACCGGGTCGAGCCCGAGCGCCGAGGCGTCAGCGGTATCGTGGCCTGGGTCGAGCCAGTACCTGCTCCGCTGGAAGGGGTAGGTCGGCAGGTCGACCCGCCTCGCCCCGCTGCCAGCGAAGAACGCCGCCCAGTCCACTGTGGACCCGTGCGCGTGCAGCTTGCCGAGCGCCCGCACCACGGACAGCTCTTCGGAGCGCCCCATCGCCAGGTACGCGTCGACCAACGTGCCCACCGCTCCGGGCCCCAGCTGGACGAACGCCGTCGCGCCCAACTCCCGCAATGTCCTTGTGCCGTCGGCGAACCGAACGCACTCGCGCGCATGCCGGACCCAGTAGTCCGGCGAGGCGATCTCGGCGCCGAGCACGTCACCGGACACATTGGACACAAGGGGAATGCGCGGCTCGGCGAAGGTCAGCCCCGCGACCACCTCCCGCAACTCGTCGAGCATCGGGTCCATGCGCGCGGAGTGGAAGGCGTGGCTCACCCGCAGACGCTTCGCGCGAGGCCACCGCGCGCCGATCTCCGCCACGGCTTCGGTTTCCCCGGAGATCACCACCGCCCGGTCGCCGTTGACCGCCGCGAGGAACACGCCCGGTCGCAGCGTCGGCAGGACCTCCGCCTCCGATGCGGGAACGAACACCATCGCCCCACCCTCGGGCAGCCGCTGCATCAACCGGCCACGCGCGGCCACGAAGGTGCACGCGTCGGCGAGCGAGAGCACCCCGGCCACATGTGCGGCGGTGATCTCTCCGAGTGAGTGCCCGATCAGGAAATCCGGCCGTACACCAAGGGATTCGACCAGCCGGAACAATGCGACCCCGACCGCGAACAGAGCTGGCTGCGCGTACTCGGTGCGGTTGAGCGCGTCGTCGCCCCACATCACTTCCAGGAGCGGCCGATCGAGGTGCCTGTCCAGCTCGGCGCACACCTGCGTCAGGGCAACCTCGAAGACTGGGAAGCGCTTCGCCAGCTCGCGCCCCATCCCGACGCGCTGTGCTCCCTGGCCGGGGAAGATCACCGCGATCTTCGGCGTGCGAACCGCCTCGGCGATCTCCAGGGTTTCATCGCCCAGGACCACCGCGCGGTAGGCGAAGGAGGTGCGAGCGGTCGCGAGGGTGTACCCGACGTCGATGGGATGCGCGGAGACTGTCGACAGGCGCTCGGCCTGCGCTCGCACCGCCTCCGGGGTCGTTCCCGACACCAGCAACGGCACCACGCGGTCGTCGAGCACGCGCTCCTCGACGGGCGGAGCGGTCGCCTCTTCGAGGATGACGTGCGCGTTGGTGCCGCTGAAGCCGAAAGCCGATACCGCCGCGCGCCGCGGCCGCTCCCCCGCGGGCCAGGGCCGCGCGTCGGTCAGCAGCCGCACGTTCCCGGCCGACCAGTCCACATGGGACGAAGGCACGTCGGCGTGCAGCGTCTTCGGCATGATCTCGTTGCGCAGCGCCATGATCGCCTTGATCACGCCGCCGATCCCCGCCGCGCCCTGGGTGTGACCGATGTTGGACTTCAGCGTGCCCAGCCACAACGGCCGATCGCGATCCTGGCCATAGGTCGCCAGCAGTGCCTGCGCCTCGACCGGGTCGCCGAGCGCGGTCCCGGTGCCGTGCCCCTCCACCATGTCCACATCGGACGGTTCCAGCGAGGCGTCCGCGAGGGCGTCGGTGATCACGCGCTGCTGAGCGGGCCCGTTCGGCGCCGTGAGCCCGCTGGTGGCCCCGTCGGAGTTCACCGCAGAGCCCCGGAGCACCGCGAGCACGGGATGCCCGAGGCGCTCGGCCTCGGACAACCGCTCCACGAGCAGCATGCCGACGCCCTCGCCCCACGCGGTGCCGTCCGCCTGGTCGGAGTACGCCTTGCACCGGCCGTCCGGGGCCAGCCCGCGCTGGCGGGCGAAGTCGACGAAGGCCACCGGCGAGGACATCAGCATCGCCCCGCCGACCAGCGCCATCTCGCACTCCCCGCGCCGCAGCGCCTGGGCCGCGAGGTGCAGCGCCACCAGCGACGACGAACACGCGGTGTCCACCGTGATCGCGGGCCCGCACAGCCCCAGCGCGTAGGCGATGCGGCCGGAGGCGATGCTTCCGGAGCTGCCCGCGCCGAGGTAGCCCTGGACGTCCTCCGGCTCCTGCCGCAGCCGCGACCGGTAGTCCTGGTACATCACCCCGGCGAACACCCCGGTCCGGGTGCCGCGCAGCGTGGCCGGGTCGATCCCCGCGCGCTCGATCGCCTCCCACGCCGTCTCCAGCAGCAGCCGCTGCTGCGGGTCCATGGCCAGGGCCTCGCGCGGGGAGATCCCGAAGAACGCCGCGTCGAACTCCGCGACGCCGTCGACGAAACCACCTTCGGCGACGTAGGTCGTCCCGGGGCGACCGGCGTCCGGGTGGATCAGCCGGTCCAGGTCCCAGCCGCGGTCGTCGGGGAACCCGGAGATCGCGTCCCGGCCCTCGGCCACCAGCCGCCACAGCTGCTCCGGTGAGCTCGCCCCGCCGGGATAGCGGCAGCTCATCGCCACGATGGCGATCGGCTCCCTGGTCCGCCGCAGCTCCTGGCGGGCGCGGTGCAGGTCCACCGTCACGCGGCGCAGGTAGTCCCGCAGCTTCTTCTCACTCACCGAGCACGCCTCCCTGGGACGTGGTCGAGCAGCCAGCCGCGGTGGCGGGCCCCCGGCCCGCGCGCACAGCATAAGCGTCGCGCACGCGCCTGGGGTAACACTTGTGTGACCGCGGCTAGGCTGATCGAGTGCCCCTCGTGGAAGTCACTCATGCTCCCAGCGTCCCCGAGCGCACGCTCCGTGATCTCGGGTCCGTGCTGCCGCACCTGGTGTCGGTGGCCGTGGAGTGCCCGGAGGAGCCGTACGACGGTGATCTCCAGCCCGGCGACGTGGAGATCCGCTTCCGCGCGCACGGCCCCTTCGACCGCTGCGGCCTGCCCGTGGTGATCGAGGTCCGCTCGAAGTGGTTCGCGAGCCGCGCCGCCGACCGCCAGGACCGCGTCGACGGACTGCACGAGGCCATCGCCACCGCGACCGGGCTCAGCGACTTCGGCGTCTACCTGTCACTCCCCGTCGCCGCATGGGCCCAGGACCACTAGCCCCCGTCCTGCAAGCCCTCGGGTACGCCGGTCTTCAAGTACCCCCAACCCCCGCCCCAACAGTCTTCAACGACGACAAACCCCCAGGCGGTGTTCGGGGTTGGTGGTGGTTAACGATGATCGAGCGGGGGGGTTGGGGGTACTTGAAGACACCCCAACCCCGGGCGGCACCGTCACCAGAACCTCAGCTCAACCACTTACAGGACACGCGGTAGCCCCCACCCCTCATCCCGCGCTGAGGCCGCCAAGATCTCCCGTTTCGTACTCTTGCCGGGTTTTGGGAGCGCTCTCTTCCCCGCTATGAGTACGAAACGGGAGATCTCTAGGTTGAGGCCGCCTCGCGTTGGGTCTGGGGGCGGTTGGGATGCATGGGTTCAGTTTACGTGATGGGCAGCCACGGTTCTGGCGTTAAGGCAAGAGCAGTCCCCAGTAGAAGGCCCAGGGTACGAACAATGCGCCGCCGGTCAGCAAGATGGTGCGACGGATGCGAGCGCCCATTCCGGCCTCGGCCAGCTCACGCCCGGTGCGCAGCACGGTCAGCACGAGTAGCACCACGACACCAGCGGAGAGCAGCTGCATGCCGAGCCACGGGAGCGTGCGCCCGAACACCAGCGGGCCCAACGGCAGTTTCCCGTTGGTGAGCAACAAGAACACGTACACCATCCACCCGCCCACCACGGCGAGGGCGGCCGAGGCGAGCCAGGGCGCGAGGCTCCCCGGACCGGGCCGCCACCGCCGCACGAAACCGCTCAGCACGTAGCCGAGGAACGCCAGCACGAGCACCGCGAACACGGTGATCTGGACCTTGCCGGTCTCCCACTCCGCGAGCGGTTCGAGCGGCCTGGTCGTCACGTCCTGGTGCGGCGCGGGATCGGCGCTGCTGGACGTGGGCAGATCGCGCACCCAGGAGCCGACGAGCTCGGCGTAACCCGGCACGAGTTCGGGAAGGCGTTCGAAGCCGGTGATCGTCCGGTGCGCGGCGTGCTCGCCGTCGGGGAACACGCGCAGCGTGTGCCGCCGCACGTTCTCCTGGAAGACCCGCAGGCTCTCGCCGGGCGGGGTGAGCCGATCCTTGGCACCCCAGATCCCGAGCGTGGGCTGCTTCAGCCGCCGCAGCACCGGAACCGGGTCGTAGGCCGCCTCCGGAAACAGTCCATTGTGGACGATCTGGCGCATTCCCTTGTCCGCGATGGCGTCCACCATGGAGCCGGACACCCCCATGCGCACGAGGCGTTCCCGCACCGCCCAAGCCTGCTGGTGGCTAGGAGTACCACCGTTGGCGCCCACGGTGATCAGGAAGGCCACGTCGTCGGAGCGCGAGGCGGCCAGCGGCGCAGTCCACCCGCCCTCCGACAAGCCCCACAACCCGACCCGCGCGGGATCGACCTCGGGCCGCGCGCGAAGCACACGGAACGCGGTCAACGCGTCATTGGCGAGCTGCGAATAGTCGCGCTGCGACTGGGAATAGCCGACTGTGCGCTTGTCGTAGAGCAGCGCGACGATGCCCTGCCGCGCGAACGCCTCGGCGACGTGCTGGTACTGCGCGCGCTTGCCGGGCCCTGATCCGTGCACGAGCACGACACCGGGATGCGGGCCCGCGCCGGGCGGGACGAAGAGCGACGCGGGCGTCTTGACGTCGCCCAGGTCGAGGGTCAGGTCGGCGGCGTGGGCCGCGGCGGGGAAGACGAACAGCGCGACCAACCCGATCAGGGCTGCGCGTTTGCGTTGGAGCAGCACGAAGTGCTCTCCTTTCCGTGGAAGTGCGTACCTCAGGCGTGATCGTGCGGATTTCCTCTCCGGGACACCGAGCGGCAACTCGGTGTCCCGGACCCTTTTTCTCAGTCCTCCTCGGGCAGCGGCGCCGGGAAGGCGATGAACCTGGTGAGGATGCGGCGCGCACCCGGCGGAGCGTCCTCTTCGGACGGTTGGAAGCGCTTCATCAGCGCGATGTACTCCTCGAAGAACTCCATCAGCTGCTCACCGGTGACGCGGATGGAGCCGCGCGAGTACGGCACCGCGTCGCCCCACTCGCCGAGGGAGTCCCGCTGCGCCTGGAACCGCGCGAACAGCTCCAGGTCGGCGGCGAACTGCTGCTGGTTCATCTCGTCGAGCAGCGCGCTCATCTCCGGGGTCTGCGCGCTGCGCCTGGGGAACCGCAGGTCCTTGGGCGGCGAGCGCCACCACCGCTCCCGCCCCTTGGCCAGCTCGGGTGCCTCCTCGATGAACCCGTGCTCGGCCAGCTGCCGCAGGTGGTAGCTGGTCGCCCCGGTGTTCTCGCCGAGCGCCTTGGCCAGCGAGGTCGAGGTCGCGGGCCCGCGCTCGGACAGCATCCGCAGGATGCTCTGGCGCAGCGGGTGCGCGAGCGTCCGCAGCGCGTCCGGATCGGTGATCTCCCTCGGCTCGGCCATAGTTACAAACTAGCCTTTGCAAAGCCGGGTTTGCAACTACGTGGGCCGCTTCCGCCGCAACAGGTCCCGGTCGGCCACGTGCTCGGCCAGCTCGATCGCCGTGTCGTAGGCGCGCACCGCCTCCGCGTCCCGGCCGAGGCGGTGCAGCAGGTCGGCCCGGACGGCGTGGAACAGGTGGTAGCGGTCGAGATCGAGCGCGTCGACCAGCTCCAGTCCAGCCGCGGGCCCCTCGACCTCGGCGACGGCGACGGCTCGGTTCAAAGCGACGACGGGGCTCGGGGTGACCGCGAGCAGCTGGTCGTAGAGCAGCACCACCTGGTGCCAGTCGGTCGGCGCGTCACTGTGCACCGCGTTGATCGCGGCCTGGATCTGGTAGGGCCCGGGTTGGTTGCGGCGCAAGCACATCCGCACCAGCGCCTGCCCCTCGGCGATGAGCCCGGAGTCCCACAGCTCACGGTCCTGGTCGGCCAGCAGGACCAGCTCCCCCGCGCCCGTGGCGCGCGCGGCCCGGCGCGACTCGACCAGCAGCATCAGCGCCAGCAGCCCGGTCACCTCGGGCTCGTCCGGCATCAGCCCGGCGAGCTGCCTGCCGAGCCGGATCGCCTCACCGCACAACGGTTCCCGGCCCGCCGCGTACCCCTCGGTGAAGATCAGGTAGACCACGGCCAGCACCGCGCGCAGCCGGTCGGGCAGGTCGGCGTCGCGGGGCACCCGGTACGGGATGCGCGCGTCCCGGATCTTGCCCTTGGCCCGGACCAGCCGCTGCGCCATCGTCGCCTCGGGCACCAGGAACGCGCGGGCGATCTCCGCCGTGGACAGCCCGCCGAGCAGCCGCAGCGTCAACGCGACCCGGGCGGCCGGGGCCAGCGCGGGATGGCAGCAGGTGAAGATCAGCCGGAGCCGTTCGTCGCGCACGGGTCCCTCCTCCGGAGGCTCGCTCCCCGCGTGCAGCAGCGCGGCCTCGGCGTGCCGTTGGTCCCGCGTGGCCTCCCGCCGCAGCCGGTCGAGGGCGCGGTTGCGGGCGGTGGTGATGATCCATCCGGCCGGGCTCGGCGGCAGGCCGTCCTCCGGCCACTTCCGCAGCGCCACGGCGAAGGCGTCCTGGACCGCCTCCTCGGCGATGTCGATATCGCCGAAGACACGGACCAGGACCGACACCGCGCGCCCGTACTCCTGAGAGAAGATGAGCGCGATGTCTGTGCTCAACAGCACGGGTTCAGCAGGACCCGTGCTGCATCGGCCGCACCTCGATGGGCAGCGTGATCACCTTCGCCAGCCGCCTGCCCCACTCCAACGCCTCGTCCAGGTCGGCGGCGCGGATGATGGTGAACCCGCCCAGGTGCTCGCGGCCCTCGGTGAAGGGCCCGTCGGTGACCAGCACCTCGTCCCCCTTGGAGCGCAGCACGGTCGCGGTGCCCGGCTCGTGCATGCCACCGGCGAAGACCCAGGCGCCCTTGGCCCGCATCTCCTCGTTGAGCGCGTCCAGCTGGCGCATGATCGGCTCCAGCACCTCGGGGGCGGGAGCGGGACCATCGGGCTGGTAGATGCTGAGCATGTACTGCTTCACTGCGTGCCTCCAACGGCTCGTTCGGGCAGTTCCACCCTCTACACGAACGCCGGGGACGCAAATCGACACACACGGGGAGGCGAATTTGAGCACCGCGCTGATCATCGGGGACCTCCAGCGGGGCATCACGGGCAACTACCCGTTCACCAGGCAGGTCCTGCCGCCGGACAGCGAGCTGCTGCGGTCGTTCTACGAGGCCGGGGACGCCTTCCACGAGGGATCGGGCGGGACGGAACTGGACCTGCCGGTCGCCGATGAGGACGTCGTCGTGCTGAAACGCCGGGCCAGCGCGTTCGCCGGTACCGATCTCGACCTGGTGCTCCGCGCCCGCGGCGTCGACACCCTCGCGATCGCCGGGGTCGCGACCAGCGCGATGGTGGCCGCGACGGCCTACGACGCGGCGGACCGCGGATACCGGGTGACCGTGCTCCGCGACGGGTGCGCCGACGGCGACCAGGCGATGCACGACTTCTTCGTGGACGCCGTCTTCCCCAGCCGGGGCTTCGAGGTGGTGTCCTGCGCCGACTGGGCGCTCTACAGCGCGTAGTGGGCGATCATCCGGCTCAGCTCGGTGATGTCGGAGCTGCCCTTGAACTCCAGCCGGACCTTGCCGAGGCCGCTGAACCACAGCTCCAGCTCGGCGTCGAGGTCGAAGGTGCCCGCGGTCTCCACCGAGAACGCCTGGATCTTGCCGTACGGCAACGAGGTGAAGTCGCGCTTCTTGCCGGTGATCCCCTGGACGTTGACCGCGATCAACCGTTTGGTGGTGAAGGCCACGAAGTCGCGGACCGACTTGAACGCGGCCACGACCTCCTCACCAGGGATGATCAGGGGGCCGATCGACCCGAGGACGTCTTCCACCCGACACGGGGACAGCTTGAAAACCGACGCCTTCTGGAAGTCAATCATGGGACCACCGTAGCGTTCACAACAGCGTTCACCACGACCCGACCGGACCGATCGAGGAAACACACCGTGCTCACGATGCAGGAAGCGTTGCTCGCGCTGACGAAGTACTGGACCGACCGCGGCTGCATGATGGTGCAGCCGTTCAACACCGAGGTCGGGGCGGGCACGCTGAACCCGGCGACGGTGCTGCGGGTGCTGGGCCCCGAGCCGTGGCGGGTGGCCTACGTCGAGCCCAGCGTGCGGCCCGACGACGCGCGCTACGGCCAGAACCCGAACCGGTTGCAGACCCACACCCAGTTCCAGGTGATCCTCAAGCCGGACCCGGGCAACCCGCAGGAGCTGTACCTGGGCAGCCTGAAGGCGCTGGGCATCGACGTGGACGCCAACGACGTGCGCTTCGTCGAGGACAACTGGGCCTCCCCCGCGCTCGGCGCCTGGGGTCTGGGCTGGGAGGTGTGGCTGAACGGGCTGGAGATCACCCAGTTCACCTACTTCCAGCAGGCCGGTGGGATGACGCTGGCCCCCGTCTCGGTGGAGATCACCTACGGGATGGAGCGGATCATGATGGCGCTCCAGGGGGTGGACCACTTCAAGGACATCGCCTACGCGCCCGGCATCTCCTACGGCGAGGCGTTCGGGCAGGCCGAGTACGAGATGAGCCGCTACTACCTCGACGACGCCGACGTGGCGACCAACCGCAGGCTGTTCGAGGACTACGCGGCCGAGGCGGAGCGCCAGCTCGAACAGCGGCTCCCGGTGCCCGCGCACTACTACGTGCTCAAGTGCTCGCACACCTTCAACGTGCTCGACTCGCGCGGCGCGGTGTCCACAACGGAGCGCGCCAAGGCGTTCGGGCGGATGCGCGGCCTGGCGCGGCGCGTGGCGAAGCTGTGGGCCGAGCGCCGCGAGGAGCTGGGGCACCCGCTCGGCCTCGCCGACGCCCCGGCCGCCGCCGCGCTGCCCGCGACGCTGCCGGAGGTCACCGAGCCCGCGACGCTGCTGTTCGAGATCGGCACCGAGGAGCTGCCCGCGGCCGAGGTCGCGCGGACGGCCGACGCGGTCCGCCAGTCGATCACCACCCGGCTCGCCGCGACGCGGTTGGAGCACGGGGAGGTCCGGGCCTACGCGACGCCGCGCCGCGTCGTGATCACCGTGGACGCTGTCGCGCCGCGCGAGGCCGACGCGGAGCGGACGGTCAAGGGGCCGCGCGCCTCCGCGGCCTTCGACGCGGACGGCAACCCCACCAAGGCCGCGCAGGGCTTCGCACGCGGTCAGGGCATCGACCCCGGCGCGCTCCAGAAGATCGACGTCAACGGCGTCGAGCACGTCGGCGTGGTCAAGACCGAGGTCGGCCGGACCGCGGTCGAGGTGCTCAGCGACCAGCTCGCGCAGGTGGTCGGCGAGCTGCGCGCGGACAAGAACATGCGGTGGAACGACCCGAAGCTGTCGTTCACCCGCCCCGTCCGCTGGCTCGTCGCGCTGCTCGGCGACGTGGAGGTGCCGGTCGCCGTCTCGTCGCTGTCCAGCGGTCGTGAGACGCGCGTGCACCGCACCGCCGCATCGCCGACCGTGCCCGTCCCGAGCGCGGACGGTTACCTGGATTTCCTTGCACAGCACGGAATCGTGGCCGATCCCGTCGCGCGTCGCTCGCAGATCGTCGCCGCGGCGGCCGAGCTGGCGGCGTCGGTGGACGGCGTGGTCGAGGGCGAGGACGCGCTGCTCGACGAGATCACCAACCTGGTCGAGCGGCCGAACGCGATCCTGGGCTCGTTCGAGGAGAGCTACCTGGAGCTGCCCGCGGAGATCCTGACCACGGTGATGCGCAAGCACCAGCGGTACCTGCCGGTGCGCGCCGCGGACGGCTCGCTGCGGCCGCGGTTCGTCGCGGTCGCGAACGGCGACTGCGACGCGGACGTGGTGCGCGCGGGCAACGAGGCGGTGCTGCGGGCCCGCTACGAGGACGCCGCGTTCTTCTGGCGCGCCGACCTCCAGGTCAGCCCGGAGACGATGAAGGCCGGTCTGGACAAGCTCGCCTTCGAGGAGCGGCTCGGGTCGATGGCCGACCGCGCGAAGCGGATCGCGGGCATCGCAAGGGCTCTGGGCATCGAACTGTCCACTGAGGACAGTGCAACGCTGGAACGCGCGTCCGCCTTGGCGAAGTTCGACCTCGCTTCGCAGATGGTCGTCGAGCTGACCAGCCTCGCGGGCGTGATGGCGCGCGAGTACGCGGTGCGCGCGGGCGAGCCCGCCGCGGTCGCGACGGCGCTGTTCGAGATGGAGCTGCCCAGGACCGCGGGCGGCACGCTCCCCTCGACGGTCCCCGGCGCGGTGCTCTCGCTCGCCGACCGGCTCGACCTGCTCGTCGGCCTGTTCGGCGTCGGCGCCAACCCCACCGGCAGCTCCGACCCGTTCGGCCTGCGCCGCGCCGCGCTCGGGGCGATCGGTGTGCTCCGCGCTGTTCCCGCGCTGCGCGACATCAAGCTCAGCGCGGCGTTGGAGCTGGCGGCGGAGCAGTTCCGGGCGCAGGGCGTGGAGATCGGCGAGTCGGCGCTGACCGACGCGCGCGAGTTCGTGCTCCGGCGCTACGAGCTGCACCTGATCGACGCGGGCAACCCGCACCAGTTCGTCGCCGCAGTGCTCCCGCTGGCCGACTGCCCCGCCGCGGCGGACCGGTCGCTGGCCGAGCTGACGCGGCGCGCGGGTGACGCGTCGTTCGGCGAGCTGGTCGCGGCGTTGCAGCGGGTGCGGCGCATCGTGCCCGCGGGCACCTCGTCCTCCTTCGACCGCGCGCATCTCAAAGAGCCCGCGGAGGTCGCCGTGCTCGACGCGCTCGGCGACGCCCGCGACGCGCTGCCCGCCGAGGCCCCGCTGAGCGTGTTCGTCGACGTGGCCGAGGTGCTCACCACGCCGATCAACACGTTCTTCGACGACGTCATGGTGATGGCCGAGGACCCGGACGTGCGCGCCGCGCGGCTGGGCCTGCTCGCGTCGATCCGCGACTTCGCCGGACGTCAGCTGGACTGGCAGGCGCTGGGCACCGAGCTGACGCCCAGCCGCTGAGCCCGTCCCGGCGCCGCCCCGTCGATCACGGGCGGCGCCGGGCCGTCTTCTTGCACGGGTTTGACCAGCGCTACTACTTTCTGACTCACCATGACAAGAACCGCTGACGACACGTTCATCCACGTGGCACGCCGCAAGCAGCTGGTCGGCTGTGCGATCGAGGTGATCGCCGAGCACGGGCTCGCCAACGCCTCGACGGTGCGGATCGCCGAGCGAGCCGGCGTGAGTCGTGGGGTGCTCACCTACCACTTCCGCGACCGCGCGGAGCTGATCGAGCAGGTCGTCCAGCAGGTGTACGCGCTCGGCGCGGAGACCATCGGCCCGAAGATGGTGCTCGCCCGGTCGCCGCGCGAGTCGTTGCTGACGTTCATCCGGGGCAGCGTCGAGCTCTACGCCGACCATCCGCGGCACATGCTGGCGCTCACCGAGATCTTCGCGGGCAACCGCTCCGACGACAGTCGCCACCAGCGGGAGATCTCGGACCTCGCGCGGATTCTGCGCGCTGGCCAGGAGCTGGGACAGTTCCGCGCGTTCGACGTCGACGTCATGTGCCGCACCATCCGGGGCGCGTTGGACGGAGCGCTGAGCCACGTCCTAGACGGCGGCGAGGTCGAACCGTACACCGCCGAACTCCTGGCGATCTTCGACGCCGCAACCACGTCCGGCCAGGAATAACAGCAGCTCAAGGCCTATGTTCGCGCAGCTTTGCCAGAAGTTAAACAGCCCTGCTAACTTTTGAACCGACACGACAGTCGTCGACCGAAGTGAGCAGGACATGCGTTCCACGAAATCCCGTCTGATGGCACTGGGGGTGGCGGCGACGCTGGCCGTCGCCCTGCTGGCCGGGTGTTCGCCCCAGGGCCAGGCCCAGGGGGCGGCACCGTTGACCGTGCGGGTGGAGTCCGGAGAACTGCGCGGAACCGCCACCACGAAAAGCCGCCAGTTCCTGGGCGTTCCGTACGCCGAACCACCCGTGGGTGAGCTCCGCTGGCAACTCCCCCGGCCGCCCGGCACCTGGACGGGGGTGCGCGAGGCCACCCGCCTCGGCAACATGTGCCCGCAGACCCGCCCCGGCGGCGCGCCCGTGCTGACCGAGGACTGCCTGTTCGTCAACGTGACGACCCCTCGCGAGCAGCGTCCTGGCCGGAAGCTGCCGGTGATGGTCTGGTTGCACGGCGGCGGGTTCACCATCGACAGCGGGAACCTGTACAACGCCGAACGGATGGCCGACCAGGGCCAGGTCATCGTCGTGACGGCGAACTACCGGCTGGGCGTCCTCGGCTACCTCGGTCTTCCCGGGCTGGCGGGCTCCGGCAACTTCGGGCTCGCCGACCAGTTCGCGGCGGTGGAGTGGGCCGACCGCAACGCGGCCGCCTTCGGCGGGGACCCGGACAACGTCACCGTGTTCGGCCAGTCGGCAGGAGGGATGTCGACCTGCGCCATGATCACCTCACCCAAGGCCCGCGGCCTCATCGACAAGGCGATCGTGTCCTCCGGCTCCTGCGAACTCGCCTGGCCCCACGGCGGGCTCTTCCCCGGCGACCGCGCGCACAGCCCCTACCTGCCGGTGCAGCAGGGCATCGCGGACGGCGTCACCGCGGCGGACGGGCTCGGCTGCGGACCGGCGCGGCGGCTGGAGTGCATGCGCGGCAAGCCGGTCAAGGAACTCATGCCGGTGATGCGGTCCTTCGCCGATCACGTGGCGTTCGGCACCGACCTGCTTCCCAAAGATCCCAAGGCCGCTCTGCGCGACGGCGATGTCGCCAAGATCCCGGTGATCTCCGGTGGCACCAGGGACGAGGCGAGGTCCTTCGTCGGTGGCGCCATCCTGTACAAGCCGGAGCTGATCACCGAGAAGACCTACCCGGCGCTGCTGTCGAAGGCCTACGGCCGCCACGCCGACGCGGTGGCACGCGAGTACCCGATCACCAGGTACGGCTCAGCCGGGCTGGCGTGGGCGACAGTGGTGGGCGACCAGTCCTGGGCGTGCCAGACCCAGCAGGCCAACCGCCTGCTCGCGAGGCACACCACCGTGTACTCCTACGAGTTCGCCGACGAGGCCGCGCCCAATGTCAACCAGATCAACGTCCCCGGCCTGCCCATGGGACCGACCCACGCGAGCGAACTGCCTTCGCTGTTCGAGCTCAACGGTGTCGACCTGCTCCCCCAGGGCCCGCAGCGCGACCTGGCCAAGACGATGATCGGTTACTGGACCGCGTTCGCGCACACCGGAAATCCGAACCACGAAGGCACTCCGGCCTGGCCGAAGACCACCGACGGCGAGCAGGCCATGCAGTTGGCGCCGGGCGCGGTGAAGCCGGTCGACGTCGCATCCGGGCACAAGTGCTCGTTCTGGGCGACCGTCAGATGAGCAGGCGCCTCATCGCCAGGTCCAGCACGTCCTGACGGCTCCTCGCGCCGTGGTCGGCGGCCAGGAAGTGGTTGCCGACCACGAGCGAGAAGGCCAGCACGCTCCGGATCTCGCCTGGCCCAGTCGCGCACGGCCAGGTCCACCGGCAGCAGCGCCGCCGAGAAGGTGAGCGCGCCCGCCCGCACCACCTTGCCCCTGGGGTCGCCGCCCTCGGTCTCCACCCGCTCGATCACCTCGTCGGTGCCCATCCGCTCCCAGGCGTCGAGCATCTCCTCCAGCAGCGCCTGCCGGTTGGTGAAGTGCCAGTAGAAACCGCCGCGGGTCACCCCGAGCGCTTTCGCCAGCGGGTCGACCCTGACGGTCTCCGGGCCGCCCGCGGCGAGGGCGCGCAGGCCCTCCTCGATCCACTTGCCGCGTGGCGTCAGCGTCGGCGCCGCCATCCAGTCCATTGTGGACTTTTGTTTCGCGCTTGTCAGGCAGTGCCTTCGTCCCGCTCGCGGGCTGCGGTTGGCCTTTGCTTGCGTTTCTTGGCTTCGGACGCGGCGGGGTTCTGTTGGGGCGCCTGGCGTTCTGATTGTCCACAATGGATTTTCACGATATGTGCACATAGTGCGGTCACGCGCTGAAGTTGTTGGTATTGCTGGAGTTCACCCGCTGGTACTTCGATTTCGATCTTGACTGCTGAGATAATTGAAGGAGTCGAAGGAGGTGAATTGTGTTTGATCCCAAGGAAGCCATCGCGTCCCTGAAGGCGCACTTCGTGGCGTCGGATACCTACAGGTTGACGGGTGAGGCGTTGCTGGAGTGGATGCAGGACATGGAGACCCTGACCAACATGGTCACCGCCGCCGCCACCGATGGTGCGGCAGAGGCCGAGTCGCAGGGTATGCACTCCGATTACGGGTGTAAGGATCTCGCGGTGCTGTTGCGGGTGAAGTTGAAGTTGGACTCCGGTGAGGCCGGTCAGCGTGCTCGTCTGGTGCGCGAACTCCCGTCTCTGCCGAGGACGCAGGCGTTGTTGCGGGAGGGGAAGATCAGTGGCCGTCGTGCGTTGATCATCTCTGGGACGGTGGGCAAGGTCCCGGCGGAGAAGGCCGGGAAAGCCGAAGATGTGCTCTGCCAGCACGCACCCCGGTTGAATCCGCGTCAGCTGACCTATGCGGGCAAGGTGTTGCGGTCGCGGATCGACCCCGAAGGTGTGCACCGCGACGAGCAGGAAGGGTATACGCGGCGGTATCTGCGGATGGGCACCAACGAACACGGCTACCTGATGATCAAAGCGGCGTTCGACCCGATCACCGGCGCGAAGATCAAGACCGTGTTGCACGCCCTCGCCAAGCCCCGCCCGGTGGGTGGGGAGAAAGACCCGCGCACCACCGAGCAGCGGTATGCCGACGCCTTCGCGGAGGTGATCGCGATCGCGATGGCCTCCCAGGATCTGCCGACCTGTGGTGAGGAGCGGCCCCGGGTGGTGGTCACGATGTCCTGGGACAACCTGCACGAGTGGACCGGCGCCGGATACACCCAATGGGACGACCCAGTCTCAGCGGGGTCGTTGCGGCTGGTGGCCTGCGATGCCGAGGTCATGCCCGTCGTCCTCGGCGACGAAAGCCAACCCCTGGACGTAGGGAGGAGTCGACGGCTGGCGACGGTGACGCAGCGCAGGGCGTTAGCGGTGCGGGACAAGGGATGCGCCTTCCCCGGGTGTGATCGGCCACCCGCGTGGACGGAAGCTCATCACGTGGTGCATTGGATCGACGGCGGACCGACCGACCTCGGCAACCTCGTCCTGCTCTGCTCACATCACCATCACGTTGTGCACCAAGGAGACTGGGAGATCATCTTCGAACACGGCATCCCGACGTTCATCCCGCCACGCTGGGTCGACCCCGACCAACAACCCATGCGCAACATCAGACTCGACCCACAACTGAGAATGTAGCCGGAAGGCAAGGGGCGCAACGGGACCGAGGCTTTACCTGGGGTGCGCGTGCGGCCTGAGCGCCCTTTGGGGCAGGAGCGGCGTTGCGGCGCCAGACGCATGGGCATGCTTGGGGTCTGGACAACGGTGGGGACGCGATGAACACGAATCCGGAAGCGGTGCGCGTGCTGTGCTTCGGTGACTCGAACACGTTCGGAGTGCGCTCGGACGCGCCGGACGAGGGGCGGTGGCCCGCTGACGTGCGGTGGACGGGCAGGCTCCAGGAGGCACTGGGCGCGGACCACGACGTGATCGAGGAGGGCCTCAACGGGCGGACGACCGACCTCGACGAGCCAGGGCGGCCGGGGCGGAACGGGCTCGCCTACCTGGTGCCGTGCCTGGAAAGCCACCTACCGGTGGACGTGGTCGTGCTGATGCTCGGGCTCAATGATCTCAAGACGGTGTTCGGTCGCGGCCCAGCCGAGGTCGCGGCGGCGATCGGCGGGCTGCTCGACGTCATCGACCGCTTCAAGGCGCGGGCTGTCCTGTTGTCGCCGGTGGTGCCCGATCCGGGCAAGCCGCTGTTCGCCGACATCATGGGCGGGGGCTTCGACGCGACAACACTGGTGGAGCGCGCTCGCGGGCTGGCCGGGGCGCTGCGGGACCTGGCGGCGGAGCGCGGGGTGATCTTCGGTGAGGCGGGGGCGGTGGCCGGACCGGGACCGGACGGCGGGCACCTGGAACTGGAGTCCCACACGGCGCTCGCCGCCCTGGTCGCCGGGCTCGTCAGGCGGGCGTCCTGAACGGGATCGAGAGGAGCAGGCTCTTCGCGGAGCTCCTGCCGTTGGACACGACCGCGACGAAGTTGCCGAAGTGGGAATCGTCCGGCCAGCCGGTGGTCTTCAGGCCGTCGACCATCCTGGTGCACTTGTTCTGACCCACGCGGCAGATCTGGACCTTCGCGCCGCTACCCGCGCCGTTGCGGGCGAAGGCGGTCGCGACGAGTTGCCCCTTCTTGTGCTCCAGGCACACCCGGAGGCCGCCGGGAGTCCACTCACCGCAGCCCTCCGGCGCGGCGGCGGAGGCGGAACCGGCGAGGGCCGGGGCGACACCGGCCGCGACGACGGCGGCCAGCACGAAACGCTTGATCATGAGTCCCTCTCAGGAAAAGAAGAACGGCCTCGGCGAATCCGATAGCCGATCTGTGCGCAACCGTACACAGATCGTCACCGAAGGCAATTACTTCGTCCTGCGCCAAAGACTCGCGCGCGGATTCCCGGAAGGAATGAACGGCCTAGCAGGAGCGCTGGGTCCTACCCCCGGCGACCTTGGCGGCGCGCTCCTCGATCTTCACCTTGCCCTTGCTCTTCCGGTCGACCTTGAAGCTCGTGGAAGACAAACGCCGACCAGCGTGGCCGCATGTTTATCAACGGTTGCTCAACCCCGTGGGAAGCAATCACGAATCAACATCTAAGCCCAGCGACGGCGGCGGGAGCTGACTCGATCAAGAGGATGCCAAGAACAATCCCCGAAAGAAAGCTGGAAGCGGTGCGATCCGAGGCAAGGGCGCGTAATCCGGCTAACAGTGACGGGGGCCACGGCGGCGGCCGAGGGGGTCATCCGTCCCGTCGACATCGAAGAGTTTCGCTCGGTGCGCCCGGGTGACTCCGGTAGAGTTGATGATCAGGTCGAGAGGCGCTGCAACGGGCGACGGGGACGACACCCGGCCCGCCACGCTCGACCGGTTCCGTCGATCCGCAGCAAGGGCGCCTCCCATCAAGGGAGGTAGGCCGTGAGCAGGATCCAGGACCTTCGTGAGCTCTTCGACCGCCGCGTGGCCGTGCTGGACGGCGCGTGGGGCACCATGCTGCAGAACGCCAAGCTCGCCCCCGAGGACTACCTGGCCGACTGGCTCGCCGGCCACACCCACGACGTCACCGGCGACCCGGACCTGCTGAACCTGACCCGCCCGGACGTCGTCCTCGACGTGCACCGGCAGTACCTGGCCGCGGGCGCGGACATCACCACCACCAACACCTTCACCGCCACGAGCATCGGGCAGGCCGACTACGGCCTGGAGTCCCGCGTGCGCGAGATGAACCTGCGCGGCGCGGAACTGGCCCGGCAGGCGGCCGACGAGGTGGGCGGGCGCTTCGTGGCGGGCTCGATCGGCCCGCTCAACGTCACGCTCTCGCTCTCCCCCAGGGTCGAGGACCCCGCGTACCGGGCGGTGACCTTCGACCAGGTCAAGGCCTCCTACGCGGAGCAGATCCAGGCGCTGGCCGAGGGCGGGGTGGACCTGCTGCTGATCGAGACGATCTTCGACACGCTCAACTGCAAGGCCGCGATCGCCGCCGCGCGCGAGGTGGCCCCGCAGCTGCCGCTGTGGATCTCGGTGACCATCGTGGACCTGAGCGGGCGGACGCTGTCGGGGCAGACCGTCGAGGCGTTCTGGACCGCGATCGAGCACGCGAGGCCGCTGGTCGTGGGCGTGAACTGCTCGCTGGGCGCCGAGGAGATGCGCCCGCACGTCGCCGAGCTGGCGCGCTTCGCCGACACCTACACCGCCTGCCACCCCAACGCGGGCCTGCCCAACGCCTTCGGCGGCTACGACGAGACGCCGGAGCAGACCGCGGCGCTGCTGCGCGACTTCGCCACCGAGGGCATGGTCAACATCGTCGGCGGCTGCTGCGGCACCTCCCCCGCGCACATCGCGAAGATCGCCTCCTCCGTCAAGGACCTCGCGCCGCGCCCGGTCGCGAAGCCCCGCCACAGCAGCCGGTTCAGCGGGTTGGAGCCGTTCGAGATCGGGCCGGACACCGGCTTCATCATGGTCGGCGAGCGGACCAACGTGACCGGCTCGGCGCGCTTCCGCAGGCTGATCGAGGGCGACAACCACCAGGCCGCGGTCGACGTGGCGCTGGAGCAGGTGCGCGGCGGGGCGAACCTGCTGGACGTCAACATGGACGCCGACCTGCTCGACAGCGAGCGGGCGATGACCACCTTCCTGAACCTGATCGCGACCGAGCCCGAGGTCGCCCGCATCCCCGTCATGATCGACAGCTCCCGGTGGAGCGTGCTGGAGGCGGGCCTGAAGTGCGTGCAGGGCAAGGGGGTCGTCAACTCCATCAGCCTCAAGGAGGGTGAGGAGCAGTTCCTGGAGCAGGCCCGCCGCATCCGCGACTACGGCGCGGGCGTGGTGGTGATGGCCTTCGACGAGCAGGGCCAGGCCGACACCACCGAGCGCAAGGTGGAGATCTGCGGGCGGGCCTACGACCTGCTCACGCAGCGGGCCGGGTTCCCTGCCGAGGACATCATCTTCGACCCCAACGTGCTCGCGGTGGCCACCGGCATCCCCGAGCACAACGGCTACGGCAAGGCGTTCATCGACGCGCTGCCGCTGATCAAGCGGCGCTGCCCGGGCGTGCGGACCAGCGGCGGCATCTCGAACCTGTCGTTCTCCTTCCGCGGCAACGACGTGGTGCGCGAGGCGATGCACTCGGCGTTCCTGCTGCACGCGGTGCGCGCGGGACTGGACATGGGCATCGTCAACGCCGGTCAGCTCGCGGTCTACGCCGACATCCCGGCCGACCTGCTGGAGCTGGTCGAGGACGTGATCTTCGACCGCCGCGAGGACGCCACCGACCGCCTGGTGGCCTTCGCCGAGACGGTCAGCGGCAAGGGCACCAAGCGCACGGTGGACCTGTCCTGGCGCGAGGGCACGGTCGCCGAGCGGCTCTCGCACGCGCTGGTGCACGGGATCGTGGACTTCATCGAGGCCGACACCGAGGAGGCCCGGCAGCAGTTCGACCGGCCGCTCAACGTCATCGAGGGCCCGCTGATGGACGGCATGAAGATCGTCGGCGACCTGTTCGGCTCCGGCAAGATGTTCCTGCCGCAGGTGGTCAAGAGCGCGCGGGTGATGAAGCGCTCGGTGGCCTACCTGGAGCCGTTCATGGAGGCGGAGAAGGAGAAGGCGCGGCTGGAGGGCCGGGTCGAGGTCGAGCGCGGCCAGGGCAAGGTCGTGCTCGCCACGGTCAAGGGCGATGTGCACGACATCGGCAAGAACATCGTCGGGGTCGTGCTGGGCTGCAACAACTACGAGGTGATCGACCTCGGCGTGATGGTGCCCGCCGCGCGCATCCTGGACACCGCGGTGGCCGAGGGCGCCGACGTGGTCGGGCTGTCCGGGCTGATCACCCCGTCGCTGGACGAGATGGTCTCGGTGGCCGCGGAGATGGAGCGCCGGGGCCTGAAGCTGCCGCTGCTGGTCGGCGGCGCGACGACCTCGCGGCAGCACACCGCCGTGCGCATCGCCCCCGCCTACGACCACAGCACCGTGCACGTGCTCGACGCGTCGCGGGTGGTCGGCGTGGTGTCGGACCTGCTCGACGCCGACCGCGCGGAGGAGCTGGACGCGGCCAACCGCGCCGAGCAGGAGCGGCTGCGCGAGCAGCACGCGGCCAAGCAGCGCCTGCCGTTGCTGACGGTCGCGGACGCCCGCGCCAACGCGGAGAAGGTGTCCTTCGACGGGCTGCCCACCCCCGTGTTCACCGGCGTGCGGGTGATCGAGCCGAGCATCCCCGAACTGCGCGAGATGATCGACTGGCAGTTCCTGTTCCTGGCCTGGGAGCTGAAGGGCAAGTACCCGGCGATCCTGGAGCAGCCGGTGGCGCGGGAGCTCTTCGACGACGCGAACACGTTGCTGGACCAGATCATCGCCGAGGGGTCGTTCCGGGCGAAGGGCGCTTACGGGTTCTGGCCCGCGCGCTCCGAGGGCGATGACATCGTGCTCGACAACGGCACCAGCTTCCCCATGCTGCGCCAGCAGACCAAGAAGCCGGAGGGCAGGCCGAACCGCTGCCTCACCGACTACATCGCGCCCGAGGGCGACCACCTCGGCGGGTTCGCGGTGGCCATCCAGGGCGCGGAGGACCTGGCGGCCAAGTACGAGGCCGTCCACGACGACTACCGCGCGATCATGGTGAAGGCGCTGGCCGACCGGCTCGCCGAGGCGTTCGCCGAGTACATCCACCTGAAGGCGCGGCGGGACTGGTTCGAGCCGGACGCGCAGCCGGTGCTGGCGGACCTGCACGCGGAGCGCTTCCGCGGCATCCGGCCCGCGCTGGGCTATCCGGCCAGCCCGGACCACAGCGAGAAGCGAGAGCTCTTCGAGCTGCTGGACGCGGACGCGCTCGGGATCGGGCTGACCGAGTCCTTCGCGATGACCCCGGCGGCCGCGGTCAGCGGGCTGATCTTCGCCCACCCGGACTCGCGGTACTTCACCGTGGGCAGGCTGGGCCGGGACCAGGTCGCCGACTACGCGCGGCGGCGCGGCGTGGAGCTGGCGGAGATCGAGCGCTGGCTGCGGCCGAACCTGGACTACACCCCGGATTAAGGTTTCGCGCTTACGCCGATCATGTCCGGAGGTCAATACCTCTGGACATGATCAGTGTTGTGCCCGTGCCCGTGCGCGTCCTGCCGAGACCCGGCGACGACGGCGACAACGGGGTCGAGCTGCGGCTCGACCCCGATCCGTCCGTCGGCGGCTCCGGCTACCGGCTGGATGTGCCCGCGCGACGCGTCCTCCTGCGGGCGCGGACCACCAGGGCTGGCGGCTGGAGATCGACGGCTGGCCCCTGCTCACCTCGCACGGCGGCAGCACCCAGGTCGGCGGCGGTCCCGGCGGGTTCTACACCCACCGCGAGTTCACCGAGATCGTCGAGTACGCCGCCGCGCGGCACGTGACGGACATCCCGGAGATCGACGGCCCGGCCACAGCAACGCCGCGCTGTCGTCCTACTCGGAGCTCAACCGCGACGGCACCGCCCCGCCCATGTTCACCAGGGTCGGCACGGCGACCGATCGGCTGGCACGAGCTGCGCCGAGCCGAACCGCCGGTCTCCGCCGTGCCGCAGTTCTGGGGAACCAGTGACACCGAGCCCTCGTGGCGGCCGCGGCGGCGCGGGGACACAAGATCCTGTTGTCTCCCGCCAACAAGGTCTACCTCGACATGAAGTACACAGTGGACAGTCCGATCGGCTTCAAGTGGGCCGGGTACCTCGACGTCCGCGACGTCTACGACTGGGACCCGGGGAGCTGTCTCCAGGGCGTGCCGGAGGAGTCCGTGCTCGGTGTCGAGGCTCCACTGTGGTCAGAGCACCTCAGGTCCTTCGAAGACAGGCATCAACTTCTACCGATCGGAACAGATTCCCTGGGGGTGACTTTAGACCTTCGTCGAAAAGTGTTTCGACTTTGGACGGTCGTTTCGACATAAGGAAAATTCCTAGCGTGGCCCCATGACCGAGAACCCGGCCTACTCTCCCCCGGTGCCGCAGCGCCCCAAGAAGTCCCGCGAAGTCTGGATCTACGTGGGAACCGTCCTCTTCGCCTCCCTGATGAGCGCGGAGTCGATCTGGCTCCTGCTCACCTCCCTGGTACTGGCCGTCACCGCGGTGGCGCTGCGGCACCGGCATCCGGCCGTGGCACTGGTGATCGGCGGGTTCACGGTGTGGTTCGCCGCGATCGTGCTCGCCTACAACGCGGGCCGCCGGATCACCAGGCTGTCCACGCTCTGCGCCGCCGTCGCCGGGGACGTGGCGGTCAGCGTGGCCCTGCCACTGCTGTTCGGCGAGTGGACCTCCCTGCCCACCAGCCTGATGATCGTGGCGACCGGCGAACTGATCCAGGTGATCGTGCCGATGCTGATCGGCAGGAACGCCGCGCGGCGCGCGCTGCTGGTCGACGCGCTGCGCGACCGAGCCGTGCACCTGGAACGCGAACGCCGTTCGGTCGCGGAGCAGGCCAGGGTCCGCGAACGCTCCCGCATCGCGGTGGACATGCACGACAACCTCGGGCACCAGCTGACGCTGATCTCCTTGCAGGCCGGCGGAATGAAGCTGACCTCGCCGCCAGGAACGGCACAGGCGGAGTCGGCCGCGTTGGTCTCCGGCACCGCGCAGCGCGCCATGGAGGAGCTGCGCGACATCATCGGCGTGCTGGGCGGCCAGCCGGAGCACGCGCGCGTGCTCGAACACCTGCCGGAGCTGCTGGGGTCGGCGCGGGCGAGCGGCGCGGTGATCGACCACGTCGAGACCGGCACGGCGGTGCCGGTGGCCCGTGTCACGGAGAACGCGATCTACCGCGTGGTGCAGGAGGGGCTGACCAACGCGGCGCGGCACGCCCCGGGCGCCGAGGTCTCGGTGCGGCTGAACCACGAACCGGACGGCGTGATCGTCGAGGTGGTCAACGGCCCGGCCGAGGGGGAACCGGAGACCGGGCTCGGCGGCGGCCAGGGGCTGACCGGGCTGCGGGAGCGCGTCCGGCTGGCCGGCGGAGTGCTGCACTACGCGTCCACAGAGGACAATGGGTTCCGGTTGGCCGCGGTGCTACCGCACAACGCCGTCGCGGCCGAGGAAACCGAGGAGGAACCCCTGCCCGCCGAGCCGGTGCACCCGTTGGCCGCCGAAGGGACGAACACCATCTTCGAGCGGCTGCGCGGGCGACCGGTGGTCCTCGGCCTCATGGTGACCGGTGTCCTGGTCACCGCGCTCGCCGCGCTGGTGGTGACCGTGTTCTTCGTGGTGTTCAGGCAGGGACCGCTGATCGGTGCCACCGAGTTCGACAGGGTCCACATCGGACAGTCCGAACAGGAGGTCGTGAACGGCTTGCAGGTGCCGCACCCCCGGGTGCAGCCGATCCTGGCGACGCAGGTCGGTGCCGAGCCGCCGAACTCGCGCTGTGTCTACTACTACGGCGACCTCTTCGCCGACAGCGGGGCCGAGGCGTTCCGGTTCTGCTTCGCCGACGGGAAGCTCAGCGACAAGAGGCGCGTCGTGGTCGGGCGACCTTTCTGACTGGAGGCAACATGATCCGGGTGATCGTCGCCGACGACGAACAGCTGGTCCGCGCGGGCATCAAGCTCGTGCTCTCGTCCGCGCCGGACATCGAGGTGGTCGCCGAGGCCGCGGACGGGCGGGCCGCGGTCACCGCGGTGGTGGCGCACGTGGTGGACGTGGTGCTGCTGGACATCAGGATGCCGGGTCTCGACGGCCTGGACGCGCTTGCCGAGATCCGCAGGCTCTCGCCGAGGACGAGGGTGGTCATGCTCACCACCTTCGGCGAGAGCGGCAACATCGAGCGGGCCCTCGACGCGGGCGCGGTCGGCTTCCTGCTCAAGGACCGTGCCGCGGAGGAGCTGATCAGTGCGGTGCGGGCGATCGCGGCGGGCGAGGCGTTCCTGTCCCCCTCGGTGACGAAGTGGGTGATCGGCCGCAGCGGGGGCGCGAGCGCGGGCTCCCGCGCGAGCGAGGCCCAGCGCCGGGTGGCGGCGTTGAGCGATCGCGAGCGGGAGGTGCTGGAGCTGCTGGCCCAGGGCCTGTCCAATGCGGACATCGCGGGACGGTTGTTCACCAGCGAGGCCACGGTGAAGAGCTACATGACGAAGGTGCTCGGCAAGCTGGAGTGCGCCAACCGCGTGCAGGCGGCGATCCTGGCGCACGAGGCCGGGCTCGGTTGAGCCCTTCACAACCGGTGGTTGTGCGGTGGTTGTTTGCCCCGGGCGTCGTTCGCTGGCTTTGATCTCTCGCTGTGTGGTGGCTCTGGACGGCGTACGCGGTGAGCACGGCGGGCACGTGGCTCGCGTTCGACGCGTTCCCCATGATCGCGATCCTGGTGCTCGACGCGGGCCCGGCTCAGGTGTCCGCGTTGGCGGCGGCGGGTCTGGCGGTGGGCGCGGTGCTGGCGGTTCCGCTCGGCCCCTGGGTCGAGGTGCGCCGCAAGCGGCCGGTGATGATCGCGATGGACCTGATCCGCTTCGCCGCGGTGCTGAGCGTGCCAGTCGCGTTCGCGTTCGGCCTGCTCGGTTTCGCCCAGCTGCTGGTGGTGTCGGTGGTCGTCGTGGCGGCCGACATCACCTTCGGCGCGGCCAGTGGTGCTCTGGTGAAGGCGCTCGCGCGGCCGGAGGAGCTGCTCCGGGTGAACGGGCGGTTCGAGGCGACGACCTGGACCGCGTCCGCGCTCGGGCCACCGTTGGGCACGGCGGCGCTCGGCGTGTTCGGCCCGGTGATCACCGTGGTGACCAACGGGATCAGCTTTGCGCTCTCCGCGTTCGCGCTGCGGATGGTCCGCTCCGAACCGGCTCCCGTGCGCTCCGGGGCCGCGCGGTTCCGCTTCGCGGACCTGGTCGAGGGGTGGCGGTTCGTGCTGGCCGATCCCGTGCTGCGCCCGCTGTTCTGCAACACGCTCCTGGTGAACGGCTTGATCATGGCGATGTCGCCGCCGTTCGCCGTCCTGATGCTCGGAGAGCTCGGCTTCGCCCCGTGGCAGTACGGCCTCGCGTTCGGGGTGGCGTGCCTCGGCGGCCTGATCGGTTCGCGCCTGGCCCACCCGCTCGTCGCACGCTTCGGGCGGCACCAGGTCATGGTCACCGCAGGTGCGCTGCGCGCGTGTTGGTCGGTCGGGCTCGCCTTCGTCCAGCCAGGCGCGGGCGGCCTCGTTCTCGTCATCGGCGTCGAGCTGATGCTGATCCTGTGCGCGGGCGTGTTCAACCCCGTGTTCGCCACCTACCGGCTCGACCGGGTCCCGAAGGACCGCGTCGTCCGGGTGCTGTCCGCGTGGTCGATCAGCGGCAAGGCCACAACCGCCGCGCTGACCGCGTTGTGGGGCGTGCTGGCCGGGTTCGTGGGTGCGCGCGCCGCGATCATCGTCGCCGGTCTTCTCCTGCTCGCCACGCCGCTGCTGCTCCCCCGGCGTGACACCTCTGTTTGAGGGTTTTCCGGCTTGCTTCTGGGCAATTTGCGCCGAACTGCCAACAGGTACTTCAACGATACGGTTGAAGCATGGGACTTGAAGACGCTGGCTGGCCGTTCGACGACTTCGACAGCGCGCTCGCGAATCTCCTCGACTCGCTGCCCTCGCGGCCCCGTTTGCTCGCGCTCGGTGAGCCGACGCACCTGGAGGAGGCGTTCCCGCGTCTGCGCAACAGGATGCTCCGGTATCTCGTGGAGCACGAGGGCTATCGGTGTGTGGCGATCGAGAGCGACTGCGTGGCCGGGCTGCTGGTCGATGACTACGTGACCGGCGGCGCGGGGTCGCTGGACGATGTGCTCCGGCGCGGCTTCAGCCACCGCGTGGGCGAGTACGAGGCGACCCGTGAACTCCTCATCTGGTTGCGGGACTTCAACCGGAATCACCCCTTCGCCGACCGGGTGCGCTTCGCGGGTTTCGACGCGCCGCTGGAGATGATCTCCGCCGCGAGCCCCCGGGAAACGCTGACCGAGTTGCACCGATACCTCGCCGCCCACCTCGACGCGGCTGTTCTTCCTTGCCCCATCGAGGAAATCGACCGGCTCATCGGCGATGACGCGCTGTGGACCGCCACCGAGGCGATGATGGACCCGGCGAAGTCCCTCGGTGGTTCCGCAGAAGTGGCGCGGCTGCGCTTGATCGCCGACGACATGCGGGCACTGCTCTTGGCCGAGTCGCCGCGTTTGATCTCCGCGACCTCGCGGGAACTGTGGCACCGGGCCGCTTTGCACGCGCGCACCGCCGCGGGCCTTCTGCGCTACCACGCGGGCCTGGCCGACACGTCGCCGCGGCGCATCCCCCGGCTCATGGGTTTGCGGGACGCGATGATGGCCGAGAACCTAGCCGCTCTCCCGTACCGCACGCTCGTTTTCGCCCATAACAGCCACCTCCAGCGGAGGCTGAGTGTCTGGGAGTTGGCGGGGCAGCGCCTGGAGTGGTGGAGTGCCGGGGCGATCATGTCCGCGCAGATCGGCGACGAGTACGCTTTCGTGGCTCTGGCAGTGGGTTCCGCACCCCGCCACGGTGTCGCCGCACCGGCCGAGGACACCTTCGAGGGCGTGTTGTCCACCCTGCCGGGCGACGCGTACTTCTTCGATTCGCGCCGCCTCGCGGATGTTCTCGATGGGAAGATCTTGGCTCTGCGCAAGGGCACCGCGAGCTACTTCCCGTTCGACCCGGAGCACCTGCGCGACACCGACGGAATCGCGTTCCTGAAGCAGGTGGCCGATCAGAACGGTGCTGGCTCAGGGATCGGGGCCGGTTCGGCGATCGGCTCCGGTTCGGTTTCGTAGACGCGTCCGGCCGGTGTGTTCCACACGTGCCGCCCGTCCGGCAGGTTCTTGCAGGCCCAGTTGGACTCGTGCTTCATCCGGTGGTGGTGACGGCATTTCGGCCGCAGGTTCTTGATCGTGGTGTTGGCGCCGTCGAACGGGCAGCAGTGATCGAGGTCGCAGCGGTGCGCGGGCTGCTGGCACCCGATCGCGGTGCACCTGGGGTAGCGGGCGTGGATCAGTTCCCGTTGCTTGGCCGTGGGCCGGTAGACATTGCTGACTTCTTCGGCCATCCCGGTGACGGGGTCGGTGAGGATGCGCTTCCAGATGCCACCGGCGGCGACCTCCCTCGCGATCGGGGCGGGGATGGGCCCGTATCCGGCGAGGACGGCAGGGTCGTCGTTCATGCCCATCAGCGACGTGATGGGCATGGTGAGGTACACCAGGACCTGTCCCGCTGGAGCATCGGTCTCCTTGCCCAGCAACAAGTCCAGGGTGACGTCGGCGCGCTTCTGGTCGAGGGTGCGGCCGTCCTTGGGCAGGGCGCGGGCGATCTGGTCGATGCGGGCGTAGGCCAGCGATCCCTGGAACGCGGTCATCATCAGGTTCAGCTGACACATGCCGTCGTCGAGGTTGACCTTCTCGACCATGCGGGCCTTGCGCTTCTCCTCGTGGCGCGCCTCGGCCGCCTTCGGGTCCAGCTTGTGGATCAACGTCTGCGCGTGCCTGCGCACCGAGGTGTAGGTCCGGGTCGGCGCGTACTCCAGGAGATCCGCTTCGGCGACGGATGCCTGGGGTTCCTTCAGGAGGCGCACCTGGTCGACGATCAGCAACGCCTTGCTCTCGTCGATCAGCCCTTGCGCCAAGGCTTTCAGCACGGCAGGACGTTCGGTCAGCTCGCTGGACTGCGACAGCAACCGATCCGCGCCCCGCCGCGAGATGTGCAGGGCGGCCGCGATCTCGTTCTGCACGTACCGATAATCACGGTCGGCGTTGTGGTCCTGGAAGTTCGTCAAGGATTCCGCGAGTTCCGCTTTCGCCCGGCAGAACAAGCGGTGCTTATCCTCGACATCAGCAAGGAGTTCATCGAGGGACATGCCCCCATTCTACCAACGGAAAATAGTGGATCATGTCCCTACGGAGTGAATTTCCCAAGCACACCAACAGTTTCAGCACCCAGGCGCCAAGAAAAGCGCCTCCCAGCAACAGAAAG
Source organism: Allokutzneria sp. A3M-2-11 16 (assembly GCF_024213555.1). Lineage (GTDB taxonomy): Bacteria > Actinomycetota > Actinomycetes > Mycobacteriales > Pseudonocardiaceae > Allokutzneria. The sequence goes on from NZ_JANAVO010000009.1 coordinate 41,219, forward strand.
CCGCGAACGAAACCGGTCGGCTTTACCTGGGGTGCGCGTGCCATACGCTCATCGCGAGGGCCGGGGTTTCATCCCCGTGCCCCTGAGAGGCCCAAGGGCACGCGCAAGGGGCCCCAGGTCAAGCCGACCCCACGCTGGTACCGACGCGGGCTGGAAGCCCAGCCGTCCCCACCGCTGGAAGTCCAGCCCGCGAACGCTGGAACCCCAGCCCGCGCAAGCCGGAAACCAGCCGCGCGAGCTGGAACCCCCTAACACTCAACCAGGTCGATGCCCTTCACGACTTCGCCCGCCACCACCGAGATCGGCTTCGGATACCAGCAGGCCTTGTCGTTGATCACGTACTTGATCCTGACGTCCTGCGTACCCAGACCGTCCACCTCGAAGTTCTCATCGTTGTCCGAGGTGCCCCAGGTGATGATGTCCCCGGTGCGAGCGCTAAACGCGTAGACGTAACCAAACGCCGGTTTCCCGTTGCGGTCCAAGGTGCGCCCGGTGATCCGCCCAGCGGGCACGAGGCTCGCATCGGAGACCGTAGTCCCACCGGCCCACACCGTGACCGGGGTCGCGCCGAACCGGTCCGCGGCGCCGCCCGACCACTGCGTGGCGTACTTCCCGGTGTTGTGCAAGAACTCCAGCGGCCACGCGTACGGGCCAAGCCCCTTGATCCGGTACTGGCCGTTGCTGTTCGTGCAGTTCTCCAGGAACCGGAATCCGTTGCGCGGGTCGGCCGCGAACGGGAACACGCAGACGCTGGGGAGCACGGCACCGGCGTTGTCCTTCACCGTTCCGGTGATCACCCCGGCCGGGTCGACCGCGATCCGCGGCAGGACGGTGGTTTCCCGAAGCCGCCCGATTCCCTTGTGCGCCTGGCGGATGTCGCCGGTCCCACCCCGCGCGCCGACCCACTGCATGCCGAAGTTCTTGTCGTTGGGCTTGACGAAGAACTGGTAGGTGTCGGGGTTGAGCGGCCCGATGATCAACGTCCCGGAGTCGTCGGTGCAGTACCAGGAGTAGTCGCGGTCGACGATGCCCTCGACGGGAACCGTGTGCGGTTCAACGCAAACACCCGTGAGCGGGGCTTGGGTCCGCGAGTCCACAACGGTCGTGCGGAACGCGGCGGCGGGCCTCAACGCCACGCGCAGCTCCACCGTCTTCCCCTCGACCACCGACGGGCGCAGGTCGCTGACCGTGTAGTGCGTTCCGGCGGCGTCCCACACTGAAGCGCCGTAGTAGCCGTTGGCGGGCAGGTTCTTGATCAAGACTGTGCCGTCACCGGACGTGCAGCCCCGCTCGTCCTTCCCTCCCCCGTGAATCCACGCGCACGCGTCGCGAACCGGCGCACCGCTGGTCTCGTCCACGGCGACGAACTTCACCGCGCCGTAGGGAAGCATCGCCTCGTCGACCACGACCGTGGTCGACGAGGCGACGTCGAAGGTGTCCGCGTCGAAGAAGCTGGACTTCTGGTGCACCCACTGCGAACGGTCGCCGTAGCTGACCGACAGCCGGTACTTGTCCGGCGCCAGGCCGGTGAACGAGTAGGTCCCGTCCGCCCCCGTCCTGACCGTGGTCGACCAATGCTGGTCCACATTGGTGATGTAGACCTGGGCGTCTTTGGCCGCGGCGCCCGCGTCGGTGATCCGCCCGTGGACGGTGCCGGTTTCCGGTTTCGCGCCCGCCGGAACGGCCGTCAGCGCGGCGACGATCGGCAAACAGGCAGCAACGAAGAAGAGACGTTTCATGAGTGCTCCCCCCAGGAACGGCCCCCCGGCCGCTCTGCCCTGCTATCGCCGCCGCGCGACCCGGCGTATCACCTCCCGCGAAAATGACGCCGAGTGCAGCAGTCCTCTACTCCGAGTGAAGGCCGGTCAGTGCGTCCGGCAGCGCGCCCTGGTGCAGTACGCCGAGGCGCTGCGTGGCGCGGGTGAGTGCCACGTACAGCTCGGCCGCACCGCGCGGGCCGTCGGCGAGAATGCGCTCCGGGTAGACCACGAGGACGGCGTCGAACTCCAGTCCCTTCGTCTCCGACGCGGGCACCGTGCCCGGCACACCAGGCGGACCGATCACGACGCTCGTACCGGCGCGACCGGCTTCGTCTCGGACGAATTCCTCGATGGCGCCGGACAGTTCGTCGTCGGTGACCCGCCTAGCCCACGGTTGCACACCGCACGCGCGCACGGACTCCGGCGGCTTGACGCCGGGCGCGAACTCCGCCAGCAGCGCGGCGGCCACGTCCATGATCTCCGCCGGGGTGCGGTAGTTCACCGACAACGACCGGTAGACCCAGCGACCGGGCACGTAGGGCTCCAGCATGGCGTCCCACGACCTCGCCCCAGCCGCCGCGCGGCGTTGTGCGAGATCACCGACGACCGTGAAGGATCGGCTGGGGCAGCGCCGCATCAGCGCCCTCCAGTCCATTTCGGACAGTTCCTGGGCCTCGTCGACCACGACGTGCCGATAGGTCCAGTCCCGGTCCGCCGCGGCGCGTTCGGCGAGATCCCTCGTGTCGAGCTCGACGAACCGGTCCGCCAGGTCCTCGGCGTAGAGCAGGTCGTGGGCGAAGAGGTGGTCCTCGTCGTCCATCGAGTCCTCGCGCTTGACGAGGCCCTCCATCACCCCGGCGGCGTACTCCGCCTTCGCTTTCCGCTCCCGCTCGGCGGCCTGCTCCGCCGCCTTGTCGGCCGCCTTGTCCCGGCCGAGCAGCTCGATCAGCTCGTCGAGCAGCGGCACGTCCGACACCGTCCAGGCAGCACCGTCCGCTCTGGACAGTTCGGGGTCCGCGCCCGGCGATGAGTACAGCTCCGCCAGCAGCTCTTCCGGCTTCAGGATCGGCCACAGCGCGTCGATCGCGCCGGTGAACTTCTCGTCCTCGGCGAGATCCTTGACCAGCCCCGTCCGCAGTCGCTCCCACTCGTCGCGGTCCTTCCGGCTCAGCCAACCCCGGCTGATCCGCGAGATCGCCCGTTCGGTGAGCACGTAGGTGATGATCTCGGTGAACACAGCGCGGGCCTCGTTGTGCGGCAGGCCGCTCGCGCGCGCCTCCTCCCTGGCCCACTCCGCGGTCTCGGCGTCGATCCGCGCCGTGACCTCGCCGAGCTGGATGGGCACGGGCTGCTCCGGCAGTCGCTGCCGATCGGCGATCGCCGCCTTGAGCACGTCCAGGATCTTCAGCGATCCCTTGAGCCGCGCGGTTTCCGGGGCGTCCTCGGCGGTGACGCGCAGGCCGGGCAACAGGTCGCCCGGGGTCATGAACACCACGTCGGACTCGCCCAGCGACGGCAGGACGCGGCCGATGTGGTTCAGGAACGCCGGGTTCGGCCCGACCACGAGCACGCCGTGCCGCTCCATCCGCTCCCGGTGGGTGTAGAGCAGGTACGCGACGCGGTGCAGCGCCACCACGGTCTTCCCGGTACCCGGACCGCCCTCGATCACCAGCACGCCGGGGTGGTCGAGCCGGATGATCTCGTCCTGCTCGGCCTGGATCGTCGAGACGATGTCGCGCATCCCCTCGCCGCGCGGCGCGTTGACCGCCGCGAGCAGGGCCGCGTCCCCGCGCTCTCCCCCGCCCGGGCGGCCGAACACCTCGTCGGTGAAGTCGGCCAGCTGCCGCCCGCGCGTGTGGAACTGGCGGCGACGGCGCATGTTCTCCGGGGTCACGGCCGTCGCGACGTAGAACGGGCGGGCCGCCGGAGCCCGCCAGTCGAGCAGCACCGGCCGGTAGTCGTCCTTCTCGTCGAACAGGCCGATCCGGCCGATGTAGGAGGTCTCGTCGTCGACGCTGTCCAGCCTGCCGAAGCACAGCCCGCCGTCCGCGACGTGCAGCCGCTTCAGCTCCTTGCCCAGGGCGCGCACCTCGTCGTCGCGCTCCATCGCGGTGCGGCCCTCACCGCCCAACGCCTCCTTGAGCGCGCCCTTCACCCGCGCGCGCTCGGCGTCCAGCCGCGAGTACAGCCCGGCCACGTAACCCCGCTCGGACCGCAGTTCCTCGTCATAGCCCTGTTCTGCCACAAGCGCCCCTCTACGGTTCAAGCGAACTTCTCGATCAGCAGCTTCGCGGCCACCGCGGCCCCATCGGTACGAACCTTGCTGGCCACCTCGACCGCCCGCACCCGGACCTCGGGCTCCAGCACCTCCTTGACTGCTGCCGTCAAGGAGTCGTACGTCGGCGTCGGACCGTCGTGCGCGACGCCGATGCCCAGTTCGGCCACGCGCGCGGCCCAGAGCGGCTGGTCCACCAACTGGGGGACGATCACCTGGGGCGCTCCGGCGCGGGCGGCCGCCGTCGTCGTGCCCGCGCCACCGTGGTGCACGACCGCGGCCACCCTCGGGAACAGCGCCTGCTGGTTGACCTCGCCGACGGCGAAGCAGTCGTCCTGGCCGTCGATCAGCGCCAGATCGGCCCAGCCGCGACCGATCAGCACGCGACGGCCCTGCGCGCGGACCGCCTCGATCGCCACCTGGGCGGCGTCCGCCGCGGCGCGCATGGGCATGCTGCCGAAGCCCACGTACACCGGCGGTTCACCCGCGTCCAGGAACTCCTCCAGGTCGGCGGGCAGCGGGCGCTCGTCGGGCAGGATCCAGGCGCCCGTCTGCACGACGTCGAGGTCGGCGGGCTCCTTCCACGGCGCCAGGAGCGGATCCGCCGCCACCCAGGGGCTGTTCGTGAAGACGTGGTCCCGGACGTTGTCCACCGGCGCCAGGCCGACCGACTCCCGGTGGGTGTTGACCACCGCGCCGAACGTCTTGTTCATGCGCTGCGCGTCCAGCTCCCACAGCACCCGGTTGTCGGTCACGTCCGCGGGCAGCGGCTGGCCCGGGTAGTCGTGCGGCCGGTGGTGCGGCGAGGGGAACAGGGACGGGAAGAAAGCCACCAGCACGTAGCCGACGCCCAGCTCGTCCGCGACCGCCCGCGCGGCCGCCGCCGCCGGGAACAGCCCGGTCGCCGCCACCGCGTCACAGCCCTCGCGCGCCGCCGTGGCGACCGCCTCGTACTGGGCGTTGACCAGGTTGGTCGCGACCTGGTTGAAGTCGTGCTGCTCCGGTGGCTTCCCGGTCACCATCCCGCGCACCGACCAGGCGGCGGGCACCATCCGCACGCCGTGCCCGGCCAGCAGCGCCTCGAACTCCTCGTCGGGCGGCGCGCACACCACGGCCTCCACGCCGAGCTCCCGCAGCCGCACCGCCAGCGCCGCCATCGGCTGGACATCCCCCCGCGACCCGAAGGTCGACAACAACACGCGCACTCAGCCACTCCCATTTCCGCAGGTAGATGCGTTTAGGACGGTGAGTGTGCGGCACGACCGGGGTCTTGCCGCAAGCCCCCCTGTGCGCTATAAGTTGTATATGGAGGGAGCCGGTGGCCCCTCCTCTTCGCTTTCTCAGGGGTGTTCCCGGGCATTGATCACGCGGTCGACGGTGACTCCTGCGGCCTCCGCGCGGGCGCAGCCGTAGCCCAGCCAGTCCAGCTGACCGGGCGCGTGCGCGTCGCTGTCGATGGCGAACTCGCAGCCCGCCTCCACCGCCAGCCGCAGCAACCGCATCGGCGGGTCCAGCCGCTCCGGCCGCGAGTTGATCTCCACCGCGGTCCCGTGCTCCGCGCACGCGGCGAAGACGGCCTCGGCGTCGAACTCCGACTCCGGCCGCTTCTTGCCCACCCGCAGCCTGCCGGTGCAGTGCCCGAGCACGTCCACGTGCGGATTGGCCACCGCCGCGAGCATCCGCCGGGTCATCGCGGCACGCGGCATGCGGAGTCCTGAGTGGACACTGGCGACCACCACGTCCAGGCGCGCCAGCAACTCCTCGTCCTGATCGAGGGAGCCGTCGTCGAGGATGTCCACCTCGATCCCGGTCAGCACCCGGAACGGCGCCAGCTCCGCGTTGATCTCCGCGACCACGTCCAGCTGCTGCCGCAACCGCTCCGCGCTCAGCCCGTTGGCGATCTTGAGCCGCGGCGAGTGGTCGGTCAGCGCGATCCACTCCCGCCCGAGGTCCCGCGCGGCCTCGGCCATCTCGCGCGGCGGGCTGCCGCCGTCGGACCAGTCGGAGTGGGTGTGGCAGTCCCCGCGCAGCGCGGCCAGCAGCGCTTCGCCGCCCTCGACCACGGGCGCGGCGCGGCCGAGGAGCTTGGTCAGGTACTCCGGCTCCTTGCCGTTCACCGCCTCGCTGATCACCGACGCGGTGGTGGCCCCGATGCCGGGCAGATCCTTCAGGCGCCCCCGTTGCACCCTGGTGCGCAGCTCATCCGGCGCGAGGTCGGCCACCACCTCGGCGGCTCGGCGGAACGCGCGCACGCGATAGGTCGGTTCGGCGGCGCGTTCCAGGTGGAAAGCGATCTGGCGCAGAGCCCACACCGGGTCCATGCCTACCTCCTACCCCAGTTGTTGGTCGACGAAGCACCAGCGCCACGTCTCGCCGGGTTCCTGGCTGCGCATCACGGGGTGCAGCGTCTCCTTGAAGTGCGCCGCCGCGTGCTTGCCCACCGACGAGTCGCAGCAGCCGACGTGACCGCACGACAGGCAGATCCGCAGGTGCACCCAGGTGTGCCCCTCCGCGATGCACTCGGCGCAGCCGTCCGCGTTCGGCAGGACCGGCTTTCGTTGCTTCACGAGGTGTTTGCAGGTGCCCGCGGTCGCGGTGGGCGTTCTCAGCTCGCCCTCGACGGCCTCCTGCTCGTCGGCCGCCTGGTCGAGCATCGACTCCTCGATGTCCAGGGTCTCCAGCACCGAGCGCAGCACCGTGTCGTCGACCCGTCCGGCGTCCCGCGCTTCGAGGAACACCTCGCGCTCGGCGATGAGCATCTCCAGTCGCAGCCGCAGGTACGCCTCGCTCGGCGTCTCGGCCAGCGCGCCCTGCCTGCCCAGCCGCTCCCACGCGGAGTCGGCGCGGTGCCGCACGCGATCGCGCAGCCGCTCGACGATCTCCGGCGGGTCGTCGGGGCCGGTGACCTCGTCGAGCCGGGTCAGCGCGGCGTCGGTCATGGACTGGAGCAACGCGGCCCGCTGCAACGCGTCCTCGGCCGGATCGGGAGCGGGCAGCTTCAGCCATCGCACCAGTGCGGGCAGCGTTGTTCCTTGCAGGACAAGGGTTCCGGCCACCACGACGAACGCGGCGAGCAGCAGCACCGGGCGGTGCGGGGTGTCCGGCGGCAGCACGAACGCGGCGGCCAGCGTGACCACGCCGCGCATCCCGGCCCAGGCGACGACGGCCGTGTAGCCCCACCGCCACGCCTTCAGCCGCAGCACCCGCCGCACGGTGGCGATCACCACCATCCACACCACGCGCGTCACGATCGTCGCGGCGAACACGGCCGCGCAGATCACCGTCAGCGTGGGCGCGCTCAGCCCGCTCTCGGCCACATCGCGCAGGATCGGCCGGATCTGCAACCCGATCAGCAGGAAGACCACGTTCTCCAGCAGGAACTGCACGGTCTGCCAGTTCAGCCTGCTGGCCAGCCGGGACGGCCCGGACAGCAGCGCGGGCCCGCGGTGCCCCATGATCAACCCGCAGAGCACCACGGCCAGCACACCCGAGCCGTGGACCGCCTCGGCGGGCAGGTAGGCGATGAACGGCAGCGAGAAGGACAGCGCGGTGTCGGTCACCGAGTCGGTCAGCCGGGCCCGGATCATCGAAGCCGCGAGGCCGACCAGCAGCCCGACGAGCACGCCCGCCCCCGCGGCGAGCAGGAAGTCCGCCCCGACCTGCCACACGCTCACCGATCCGGCGATCGCCGCGATGGCCGTGCGCAGCGCCACCAGGGCCGCCGCGTCGTTGACCAGGCTCTCGCCCTCCAGGATGCGCACGATCGCGCGCGGCAGGCCGACGCGCCGCGCGACGGCGGTCGCCGCGACCGCGTCCGGCGGGGCCACCACGGCGCCGAGCGCGATGGCCGCCGCCAGCGGCAACCCCGGCACCACCAGCCACGCGACCAGGCCGACGCCGAACGTGGTGAACACGACCAGGCCCACCGACAGCAACGCGATCGGACCGCGGTTGGCCCGGAAGTCGCTCACCGAGGTGGAGATCGCCGTGGCGTAGAGCAACGGCGGCAGCAGCCCGACCAGCACCACCTCCGGCGGCAGGTGCACCTCGGGCACCCCGGGCACGAAGGAGGCCAGCACCCCCACGCCGATCAGGCACAACGGCGCGGGCCAGTCGAACTTGCGGGCCGCCGAGGTGACCAGGAGAACGGTCACCACCAGCGCCACGATCTCCGCAGCGATCACCACCCGGTGATTATGGGCGTAGGTTGCCCCGGTGGCTGAACTGAACCTGTGGCGGCAACGGCTCGGTGCGGTGCCGGAGCCGGTGTGGGAGCACCGCGATCTGGACGTGGTGATCCTCGCCGACAACGCCCTCACGGAACTGTCGCCGCGCATCGCGGAACTGGGGCGCTTGCGGACGTTGGACCTCGGGCACAACCTGTTGACGGCGGTGCCCGATCTCCCGGAGGTCACCGGTTTCCTCTACCTGCACGACAACCGGCTCACCGAGCTGCCGAAGTCGTTGGCGCACATGGAAGATCTCCGCTACCTCAACGTCGGCGAGAACCAGCTCACCACGCTCAGCGCGCCATCGGGGCTGCTCGAACTCCGCGCCCAGCACAACCGCCTCACCTCGCTGCCCGAGGACATCGGAGTGCTCCGCGAACTGCGCGAATTGTGGTTGGGCGGCAACAACATCACGCGCCTGCCCGAGTCCTTCGCGGACCTCGGCCAGCTCCGGGTGCTCGAACTGCGCGACAACGGGCTGAGCGAGTTCCCCGGCCAGCTCGAAGGGCTTCCCCGGCTCCGTCACGTCGACCTGCGCGGCAACCGCGTGCGCGCACTGCCGGAGTGGGTCACGCGGTTGCCGTCGCTGGAGAAGCTGGACCTGCGGTGGACCGGGGTGGAGTCCACCGACGTGCTGGAAACCCTTGAGCGGCAAGGGTGTTTCACCTTGAGCTGAGCAACCCCTCCGGCATGCCCTCCACCTCGACGGTGAGCGCGCACGGCCGCCAGTCCGGCACCTCGTGGAAGCGGCGCAGCTCGGCGACACCGCTGAGCCAGCCCATCCACGCGTCGTACGGCGGGTTGCTCTCGTCGAACCCGCTCTGCACGAACGTCAGCCGCGTGCGCCCCTCGGAGCCTTCCAGCTCCCAGTCCGCGACCATGCCGTTCGGCCAGCGCATCGCCATCCGCGCACCGGGCTCCAACGCGATGATCCGCGCCGGATCGGTGTCCATCTCGAAGCTGCCCATCGCCCACCGGCCGCCCACGTGCGGCTCGACCTCGATGTTCGCCCCGAACCAGCGCGCGAAGGTGGCCGGGTCCATCAACGACTCGTAGACCGTCCGCGGTGACGCCGCGACGGTGACCTGCTCGCGCATCACGGGAGTGCTGAAGTCGCACTTCGGGGTCAGCTCGCGCCCCTCCAGGTACTCGCCCAGGTTCGCCACGGCCAGCGCCCAGAACGTGTGCATCAAGCCGAGCGAGGTGCCGTCGGTCAGCATCTCCGGGAAACCGGGCAGCTCGGTCTGCGACAACGTCAGGATCGTCGAGCCGTCCTCGTCCTCAGCAAGCGCGATCGTGACCGTGGTGTCCTTGCCCGCCAACGGCCAGACGAAGCCGATCCCGGAGTCGTCGGCGTGCAGCAGGCGCTGGCGCGGCTCCTCGCCCTCGGGCGTGTGGCGCCCCCAGAACTGGAAGCGGTGCGGGAGGTCCACCTCGACGTGCTCGGCCAGCCAGACGCGCAGCGCCTCCGGCTCGGTCAGCGCGCGCCGCACCTCCGCGATTCCGGCCTCCAGCCGGGCCCGGTGCACCATCGGATCACTCATCGGTTCTTCCCTTCGGATAGCAGGCGAGGGCCAGCTTGAACGCATCCCCCTCGGACCCGCCGTAGCGGGCGAACAGCTCCTGCAACGTGGTCTTGAGGTCCTCGAAGAACTCCTGGCGCCGCTCGGGCGGGACCCGGATCTCGCCGGAGACCCCGATCGAGGGCCGCTCGCGGTCCGGGTCGAGCGCGGCCACGTCCGCCTGGACCTCCTCCATCAGGTCCAGGAGGTGGCCCAGGCCCAGCTCGTCGCGCGCCGCGCGGGGGCCGATGCGCCCGACGAGCCGCGGCGAGAGCCAGTAGGAGCGGGCGGTCGCCTGGTAGTGCCCCTCGGTGATGCCGCGAATCCGCCGCACCCCCACCTGGGCCACCAAACCCGCTTCCACCAGGCGTTTCACGTGGTAGTAGACCCGCTGCGGGGTCTGCCCCAGCGCCTGGGCGACCTCGGTGCAGGACCGGGGCTCGGCCAGCTGCCGCAGCACGTCCACGCGCTGCGGCTTGAGCAGGGTCTCGGCCTGCTCGATCTCGTCGAGGTACTGGACGTCTCTCATCGCAAAACTGAGTTTTTACGTAAAAACTCGTTTTGTCAATGGGCGCAGGCTCAGCCCGATCCCTCCGGCGGCGGCCGCGGTGGTGATCAGGAACGCGACCTGGAAGTTCCCGTGCCCCGGCGACGCGCCGAGCGCGAGGGTCAGCACCGCGACGGTCATCGCCCCCGACAGGTACTGCGACGTGGTCAGCAACGCGCCCGCCGTGCCCTGGTGCGCCGCGGGCACGTCACCGGTGCCGATCGTGAACATCGCCGTGTAGATGACGCCGTGCCCGAAGCCGCTCAGCAGAATGCCCGGCAACAAGTGGATGACATAGGAATCTCCTTGCAGTGCAAGGGAAATCCACAGAAGACCGATCGTGGCGAAGGCGAACCCGGCACCCAGCACCGCACGCGCCCCAAACCGCTGAGCCGCGCGTCCGGCGGCGGCGTTGCCCGCCGTCACCATGATCGCCAACGGGAGGAACGCGAGGCCCGCCTCCAACGGCGTGTAGCCCTTCATCTTCTGCAGCAACAAGGTCAGCAGGTAGAACTCGGCGCCGACGCTGGCCATGTAGAGCGCGGTCGCCAGCGCGCCGGCCCTCAGCGAGGACGTGCGGCGCAGCAGCGGCTCGATCAGCACGGCGCTCGACGTCCGCTCGTTGCGGATGAAGGCTGCCAGGAGCACCGCGCCGAGTCCGAGGCTGATCACCGTGGGCGTGGAGCTCCAGCCCTGCTCCGCGGCGAGCGTCAGCCCGAGCACCAGGGACAGCACCGCTCCGGTGCCCAGGATCGAGGCGCCGACCGGGATGCGCTGGGCGCTGCGCGCTGTCGCCGGGGCGAACCACACCAGCGCACCCAGCGCGCACAGCAGCGTCAGCGGCACGTTGATCATGAAGGTGAGCCGCCACGACACGACGGTGAGCAGGCCGCCCAGGATCGCGCCCGCGGCCAGGCCGGACGCGCCGACCGAGCCCCACACCACCAGCGCCCGGCTCCGCGCGGGCCCGGCCGGGAACGTCGTCCCGATCAGGCCGAGCACCGCGGGTTGCAGCAGCGCCGCGCCGAGCCCCTGCGCGGCGCGCGCGGCGAGCAGCACCGCGCCGTCCTCCGCGAGCCCGCCCGCGAGGCTCGCCAGGCCGAACCCGGCGATGGCGAGGACGAACAAGGGCTTGGCGCCGACCCGGTCGGTGAGCCGCCCGCCGACCACGAGGAAGCCCGCGAACAGCACCGCGTAGGCGCTGACGATCCACTGCGCGGTCGCGGGAGCCAGTGCCAGTTCGCCCGCGATGCTGGGCAGCGCGATGAAGATGATCGAGTAGTCCAGCGCGATGAGGAACTGGGCCAGGGACAGCAGTGCGAGGGTCATGCCGCCCATGCTCGAACCCTCACACTAGTGTGAAGGAAAGCCCTGATCGAGAGGTGGTGTGCCGTGCGCATCGGAGAGCTCGCCGACCGCACCCACGTGCCCGCGCGCCTGCTGCGCTACTACGAGGAGCAGGGACTGCTCGCCCCGCAGCGCGAGGCCAACGGCTACCGCGACTACCCCGAGGCGTTGGTCGAACGCGTCATCCAGATCCGCGGGCTGCTCGACGCCGGAGTGCCCACGAAGATCATCAAAGACATCCTGCCGTGCCTGGACACGCCCTGTTCCATCCAGGTCACCGACGCCTCCGCCGAGCTGCTCACGACCCTGCGCCACGAGCGCGACCAGCTGGACGCCCGCGTCGCCTGCCTCGCCAGGAACCGCGACGCGATCACCACGTACCTGAACACCGTCAGCGAACGGCCTCCCGTGCTGCCCGAGCACCTGGCCCAGGCCGTCGACCTCGCCGTCCGGACGCTGCGCGAGGCACCCGCCGACGCGTGGGACGCCAAGGCGGGTGCGCTGGAGTGGGACTGCTGGGAGACCGTTGAGCACCTCAGCGACGACCTCTTCGCCTACGCCGTCCAACTGGGACCGAAGTCTCCGCCGCTCACCGGCAACGTGCCGTTCGTGTGGGAGGCGCGCAGGACCGGCGGCCCGCGCAACGCCGTGCACGCCGACCGCTCGGCAGGACCTTCGGGGTTGTTGCAGGTCCTGGAAGCGAGCGGCGCGCTGCTCGTCGCGATGGTCCGCACCGCCGCGTCCGGGACCCGCGCCTACCACAGCAACGGCGTCTCCGACCCCGAGGGCTTCACCGCGATGGGCATCGTCGAGACCCTCGTGCACACCCACGACCTGGCCGAAGGTCTTGGCCTGCGCTGGAGTCCGCCCAGCGGCCTGTGCACGCGCGCCCTGGCCCGCCTCTTCCCCGAAGCCCCCACCACGACCATCCCCTGGCCCACCCTCCTCTGGGCCACCGGCCGCGGCGACCTCCCCGGCCACCCCCGCCGCACCTCGTGGACCTGGCGCAGCACCCCCCTCGGCTGAGGTGGTCGGGCGGTCTTCAAGTACAACGAACCCCCCTCCCAGAAGTCGCTAACCGCAGCAAACCCCTCGGCTAGGCCGTGTCCTGCAAGTGGTCCCCAGCAACCGTGACGCCCCCGTGCTCGCCGTCCCAAACATCACCACCGCAGCCCAAATTCCCGTTTCGTACTCAAAACGGGCTATGGGAGCGCTCTTTTTCCCGTTATGAGTACGAAACGGGGTTCTCTAGACGGCGCGCGCGGGGGATGGGGTGGCCGGGCGCGTGGGGTGCATGGGTTCAGTTTACGTGGCGTGCGGAGTGCTTGAGGACTTACAGGACAGGGCCTAAGCCGGGATGACCGGGACGAAGAGGTGCGAGGCGTGGGCGCCGCCGAGGTGGATGGTGGCCCCGTCGCCGCTCTTGCGGTCGGCCGGATCGTTGTGGGCGAGCTGCCCCATGTCGTCGTCGTCGGCTTGGACGCGGAGTTCGAGGCGCTGCCCGGGTTCGAGCGTGATGGAGGTGGGCCAGATCTCCACTTCGAGCAGGGTCGGCACGCCGGGTTCGAGGGGCTGGATCTCGTCGTGGCTGTGCCACGGGCGGTGCGGAAGGGTCCGCTCGGGGTCGAGCTCGCGATGGGAGGCGCGCAACCAGCCGATGCCCATCGGCACGGGCGTGGCCACCCCGCCGGGACCGATCGCGGGGATGCGCTGACCGTCGACGTCGTACTGTTCGAGCTGGACGAAGACGTCGAGATCTTCGGCGCTGTGCGAGACCCACAGCCGAAGGGCGAGCGGGCCGGTGATCTCCAGCCGCTCGGTCGCCGTGAGGTCGAAGGTGGCCGGGTACGACGTCCGGTCCTCGGCCGGTTGGTGCCAAACGAGTTCCGTCTGTCCTAAGTAGAGCCGACGCCATTCGGTGCGGGGAAGCGGCCAGTCCCGTTCGTCGCGCCATTCGACGTCGTGGCCGCGGCGGATCGCGAGCCGGACGGGTGGGACGCCGTCCATCGCGGTCTGGTCGCCGCACAGGAACCGTCGCAAGAACCGCAACTGGAGGTCCTTGGCCCAGTCCGCGTAGTACGGGTCGATGTGGGAGCCGACGTGGACCACGAGCCATTTGTGCTCGGAGGCCGCGCCGAGCCACCCTTCGATGTTGCCGCGCAGGTGCAGGTGGATCGAGCCCCAGTTCCCCGCCGACAGCACGGGCACCCGCACCTGGGCGAGGTCGACGGTCCGCTCGCGATACCAGTCGTCGAGCAGCTCACGTGATCGGAGGTCGTCGGGCATGCTCGCGTGACCCTCGCCGTTGAGCTGCGGGATGATCTGCCGCTGCCACCAGGTCTCGGTGGCGTTGGTGTGGATGCCGCCCTGACGGCCCCAGTCACGGTAGAAGTCGGTGCAGCCCTCCCAGGCGACGACCGCGGCCAGGTGCGGCGGCCGGAGCGCGGCGACGTGCCAGCCCATCATCGCGTACCAGGAGATGCCGCTGCTGGCGACCTTGCCGGTGGACCACGGCTGCACACCGCACCATTCGATGACGTCGTAGAAGTCTTCGGCGTCCTTGCGGCTGAACACGTCGAGACGACCGGTGGACTTGCCGGTGCCGCGCGCGTCGGCACGGACGACGGCGTAGCCGCGTTCGGTCCACCACTCCGGGTTCGGCGTCTCCCACACCATGTGCTCGCCCTGGTCGACCAGCTCGTACATGGGGAAGCGCTCGGGCCAGTGCACGTCCTTGCCGTAGGGGCTCATCGACGCGATCACCGGAACCGGCTGCTCGCCGTCCGGCCGGAAGACGTCGATGACGATCGAGGTGCCGTCCCTGGCCGTGACGGTCACGTCGCGGTCGATTCGCATGGGTGTCCCTTCGTGTCGACAGATGCGAACGCAGATTACCATTCGCATCTGGGGGCCGGTCCGCCCTCGCCCGGCGAGCAGTACCGTCAGACCGGTGAGCCAGCAGCAGCACGCCGATCCCGCCTTCCGCCCCCCGCAGCAGGCGCGCAGCCGGAAGTCCCTGCACAAGGTGCTGACCGCGGCCGAGCGCGTGCTCGCCACCGGCGGCATCGAGGAGTTCACGGTCGCGGCGGTCGCCGAGCGGGCCGGCGTGTCCGTCGGCGCGATCTACCGGCGGTTCACCGGCAAGGAACAGCTGCTCCACGCGGTCAAGGACCAGCTGCTCGGCCAGCTGGAAACCGGTGTCGCGGAGGCACTCGGTTCAGCGGAACCCGGCCTGGACGGCGTGGTCGGCGCGTTCACCCACGCGATGGCGCACACGTTCTCCCAGCACGACCGGGTCTTCCCCGACCTGCTCAGCGGTCAGCGCGCGGAGGGGGTCGAGCGCGGCCTGCGGGCACTCGCGGTCATCCAGGAGGCACTCGTCGAAGCCGCCGAGCCGTACGGGGACGACATCCGCGGGGCGGACCGCGGGCGTGCCCTGCGGATGGCCGCCCGCACCATCATCAGCTCGTGCGTGCACCGGGCCGCCACCTGCCGGTCCTGGCCGGATGGGTTGAGCTGGGCCGAATGGGCCGACGAGACCACCGAGATGGCCATGGCCTACCTGACCCCTTCACCAGCCGCCACACGCCAGTGATCGCGCAGCAATCCCTGGGCTGAGGTGGTCGGGCGGTCTTCAAGCACAGCGAACCCGCCTCCCCGGAGTCACCAACCACCCCGGACACCGGCCGGTTGCGCCGGGGGTTTGCTGCGGTTAGCGGTCGCTGGGGCCGGGGTTCGCGGTACTTGAAGACCGGCGTACCTCGGGCACGGCGAAGGGCGCCCACCGGTGGCGGGCGCCCTTCGCGGAAGTGCTGTGTCCTTCGAGGGGCTGTGCCCTCGAAAGTGCCGCGCCCTCGGAAGGGCGCGCCGTCAGATCAGGTTGACCGCGGCGGCCTGCGGGCCGCGGTTGCCCTGGGTGATGTCGAACTTCACCCGGGCGTTCTCGTCGAGGCTGCGGTAGCCACCGGCGTTGATCTCGGAGAAGTGGACGAACACGTCAGCGCCGCCGTCGTCCGGGGTGATGAACCCGAAACCCTTGTCGGCGTTGAACCACTTCACGGTGCCTTCAGCCATGCTGGTAAATCCCATCGCGTCAAACTTGCGGCGGCGCTCGATCGAGCGGGCCGGGCGGCAAGCGCGCAGACCAGGAATTCGGTGAACCCAAGACATCCTGACACGCTCGCTCAAAAATCCTTGCGAGCGCCAGGGAATGACGACACAAAAACCTTCAACCAAAACCAGTAGAGCACGTCCCGAAAATTCCGTCAAGCGAGGCGAAAACCACGGACCGGGTCCGGGTGGCGTACAGTGGGCGGCGACGAGCAGCGCGGACGATGCCGAAGACCGGCACCCGGATCCCCTGCTCCGACCGCGACACGACGCCTTTCCCCCTTGCCTCAAGGGTTTCCCGGAGATCGGCGCGGCGCGGCCCATCACTTTCCAAGGAGTTTTCATCACCATCACCTGTTATCCGACCCGCGGCACCACCGTCGCCGCACTCGTTTTCAGCCACCCGGCCGCGGAGGAATCCACCGCCCGACCAGTTCGCCGCGACCCGGCCCGGCACATGCCCGGCGTCCGTTTCTCCGGTGACGTGACCATCCCGCCCCGGCGCCACTCCCGGTGATCTGATTCCCGCGGTCGACCGATTGCCGTGCCCGCACATAACCTGGCGGACATGGAAGACGTCGCGGCCCCCGGTATTCCGCTCGACCGCGGATTGGCGGGCTATCTGAACGCCGTCGCCGACGCGGTCGGGATTCCGGCCGAGGCGACCTCCTTCGAGATCAGCGACACGGCGACGGCCTACCTCGGCCTGCCCCACCGCTCACGCGAGCGCCCCACGAGGGACCTGATGCTGGTGTGGAGCGAGGGGCACGGGTGGGCCGTCGCCGTGGAGCCCGGTCCCGGCGAACCGAGCGCCGTGCTGGCGCACCTCGGCAGCGAGCACGTGGCCCCGGCACCCGCCGTCGTCGCCCGCTTCGTCGCCGACGTGGTGGCCGGGCGCGAAGCGGGCTCCGCCGAACCGGTCTTCCCGACGACGACCGGGCGCGCGCGGCTGGCCCAGCGCCTGGCCCGCTACGCCCGGGCCTAGCGCCGTCCGCTCGTCGTGACCCGTTCGGAGCAGCGCGAGCACTTGCGCCCGCGCGGACGGCGGGCCACCACGTCGACGTCCACGTCGTGCAACGAGGCGCCGCAGCACATCCGCGCGTAGCGCTGACCGGCGTTGGTCACGGCGTGCCACACGTCGTCGGGGGCGGAGTCGGCGCGCCGCGCCCACCTGGTGGAGTGCCCGGTCCCGAGGAGCACATTTTCAAGAAGTCGAAGTGCGCCGCACAACAGGCAGTGCAGCCCGGTCCTTCTCTCAAATTTCCGATGCCACCATTCGGACGAACCGACCACGGCGACAATTGCCAGGCAGAAGACGAGCAAACCCGTGTGGTCAGCCATGACCGATCAGCCGACCACCGGAGGAAAGACACGGCACCCCTGGACGGGTATCGTCATGATCGGCCGAAAACCGGGTGAGCCGAAAAGGCAAGAGTTCAACCACATGTATCCGTCCATCGTGATGCTCGACCCCGCGAGCGGGTCTTCGGCGGTGCTGCTCGACCCCGCGGGCGGGTCCAGGGTGACGACGCTCACCACCAGGATGGCGTGCGGGCGCCCGGCGGCATACCCCCGACGATCACCGGCGGCGTACCCCCGTTCCCGCGGCGCTGACCTGTGCCTTCTCCGCAACGGGTGGCGTGGATTACCCCAATTTCCCGGTGAGCCGACCGCGTCGTGGCCGAGACGGGTCCCCTGCCGACAGGATGTGCCTCCACGAGATGGGGCACAGCCACGGCCGGAAGGAGCGGGAGGTGTCGGTTCTGATGGTCGCGGCTAGCCCGAACAACGGCGACACCACGCGCGCCCAGCTCCGCGCTCGCGAGCTCCGCGAGAAAGGCTTTTCCTGGGCGCAGATCGTCGACGTGCTCGCATTCGACATTCCGTCGAGCCCGTTGCGGCTGTACCGCCTGGCCCACAACCGCAGCGCCGCGCACGTGGTGGACGAGTTCAACCGGCTCGACCCCGCCGCCACCGCCACCCTGCGCGTGCAGCGCCTCTACGACTACGAGATGTGGCCGGACGGCGGGCGTCGGCCCTCGGTGTGGGTGTTGCCCGTACTGGCCAGGATGTACTGCGCCGCCGCGCGCGACCTGGTCACCGACGCCACCTACGCCAGCTACAGCGCCGAGGACCAGGCCCGGGTCGACGCCGCAGACTACGGCCACCTCGACCAGCACCGGCCCCGCCCGGCACCGCTGCCGCCCGCGCCCACCGAGTCCCCCGAGCGGCGGCTGACCGACGACCTGGTCCTGCCGACCCCGGCGCAGCCCAACGGGCTGGACCAGCTGCTGGTCCCGACCCGCGACGAGTCCTTCGAGCTGTTCCGCGCGGTCACCAGGACCGAGCCCGACCCCGGGCGCCAGGAGACGCTGTTCCGGCTGGCCCAGGTCTTCGGCGGGGTCTCCGGGCTGCCGGTGGTCCGCAGGCTGCGGCCGGAGGAGCGGGAGCGCCTGGCCAACGCCACGTTCTCGCCGCACCGGCCGGACGCCACCACCATCGAGATCTTCAAGAACGTCACCGGGATGTGCCGCCACCTCGACGACTCCAAGGGCCCGGAGCCGGTGCTCAAGGCGGTGCTGCGGTACCGCTCGGTGGTCGGCGAGATGCTGGGCACCGTGTCCCGCTCGGGGCTGGAACGGGACCTGGTCCAGGTCTACGCGGAGCTCTCGCAGCTGGCGGGCTGGCTGCTCTACGACGTGGGCCGGTACCCGGCGGCGGACCGCTACTTCCGGGAGGGCCTGGCCGCCGCGCAGGAGATCAAGGACATCCGGACGATCACCTTCATCCACTGCTGCCTGGCCCACATGGCGATCTTCCGCGAGCAGATCCCCAAGGCGCTGGACCACGTCTTCGCCGCGCGCGGCTGGGCCGCCCAGTCCGGCAGCGCGCTGCTGGCCACCTACACCGAGCAGATCGCGGCCTGGGGCTACTCCACCGACGGCCAGGAGGTCGCCACCAGCCGGGCGCTGAACCGGATGGAGAGCCTGCTGCCGGACCGGCTCGCCGACGACGACCCCGAGTACCTGTACTTCGTCGACCGCGGCTTCACCGTCGGCTTCCAGGCCGGGTCGTGGGTGCGGCTCAACCAGTCCAAGCGCGCGCTCCAGGCTTCGGAGAGCGCGCTGGAGCTGACCGCGCCGGACCTGGTGCGCAACCGCGGGTTCCGGTTGATCGACCGGGCGAAGGCGCTGGTGCTGCAGAAGGAGATCCCCGAGGCCGTGCGGGTGCTCGAGGAGATCGCCGAGATCGCCGCGGGGCACAGCTCGGTCCGGGTCGGCGAGTGGATGTTCGACGTCCGCCGCAGCCTCCAGCCCTGGGCCCACTCCCCCGACGTGAAGCAGTTCGACGAGCGGTTGGTCCACTTGGGACTGTCCCCGCGGAACACGACGACCCGGAAATGACGACAGACCGGAAATGACGACTGAGGAGTCCACGCGCGTGGAGACGAGCCTGCTGCTGCGCGGCGTGCGGTTGGCCGACGGTGAGGTGGTCGACGTCGGCCTCCGGGGCGACCGGATCGCCGAGGTCGGCCCTGCGGGGTCGCTGGCGGCCGGGCCCGACGAGCTGGACCTGGGCGGCTACCTGCTGCTGCCCGCGCCCGCCGAGCCGCACGCCCACCTGGACAAGGCGCTGACCACCGCGCGGGTGGAGAACCCGGCGGGGGACCTGCTGACCGCGATCCAGCTGTGGCGCGGGTTCAGCCCGTCCATGGAGCACGAGGACATCGTCCGGCGGGCGACCGAGGCGGCGCTGATGTCGCTGGCCAGCGGGGCCACCGCGATCCGCAGCCACGTCGACGTCGGCGGGGTCGCGGACCTGCGCTGCCTGAAGGCGCTGCTGGAGGTGCGGGAGTCGCTGCGCCACCGGCTGGACCTCCAGCTCGTCGCGTTCGTCGACGTGCCGCTGAGCGGCGAGGCCGGGGCGGGCAACCGCGCGCTGATGCGGACCGCGATCGAGATGGGCGCGGACGCCATCGGCGCTTTCCCTTACGCGGACCCGGATCCCGAGGAGTGCCACCGGGTGTGCCTGGCGATCGCGGACGAGTTCGGCGTGCCGGTGGACCTGCACACCGACGAGACCACCGATCCCGACGTGCTCTACCTGGAGTACTTCGCGGAACTGGTGCGCTCCACCGGGTTCGCGCACGGGGCGGCCGCCAGCCACTGCGTGAGCCTGGGCATGCAACCGCCGGAGGTCGCCACGCGCGTGGCGGAAAGCGTCGCCGCCGCGGGCATCGCGGTGATCTGCTTGCCACAGACCAATCTCGGCCTGCAAAGCCGTGAGCACACCGGTGCTCCGCCGCGCGGTCTGACCGCGCTGCGCGAGCTGCTGGCCGCCGGGGCGACGATCGCGGGCGGCGGCGACAACGTCCAGGACCCGTTCAACCCGATCGGCCGCGGCGACCCGCTGGAGGCCGCGGCGCTGCTCGTCTCGGCGGGCCACCTGAACCCGGTCGTCGCCTACGACGCGGTCAGCTCCGGTGCGCGCGCCGCGATGGGCCTCCCGGAAGTCCAGGTGCGCCAAGGGTTTCCGGCCGAGCTGCTGGCGATCCGCGCGGCCAGCGTCGCCGAGGCCGTCGCCGGGGCGAGCGCCGACCGGGTCGTGATCCACCGGGGTCGCGTGGTCAGCCGCACCAGGCTGACCCGCGAATTCCCTTCTGTGCAGCCCTTCTCTGGACCCGGAGAAAGCACGTGACCATGCTCGGCTTCACCGGTGTCGGCAAGCGGTTCGCGGACGGCACCACCGCACTCGCCGACATCGACTTCGACGTCGCTCCCGGCGAGTTCGTCAGCGTCGTCGGCCCCTCGGGCTGCGGCAAGACGAGCCTGCTGCGCATCGCGGCCGGGCTCAGCACGGCCAGCGAGGGCACGGTGCGCCGGGAGACCGACCGCGTCGGCTACGTCTTCCAGGACCCGACGCTGCTGCCGTGGCGCACCGTTCAGTCCAATGTGGAGCTTCTCGCGGAGCTGCGGCACCTGTCGAAGCGGGAACGCCGCGAGCGCGCCGACGAGGCCATCGAACTGGTGGGGCTCTCCGACTTCGCCGGGCACCGGCCGGGCCAGCTCTCCGGCGGGATGCGGATGCGGGTGTCGCTGGCCCGCTCGCTCACGGTGGATCCGGAGCTGTTCCTCTTCGACGAGCCTTTCGGCGCGCTCGACGAGATCACCCGGCAGCGCCTTGGCGACGAGCTGTTGCGGCTGTTCAGGCTCCGCGGTTTCGCCGGGCTGATGGTGACGCACTCGGTGACCGAGGCGGTCTACCTCTCCACCCGCGTGCTCGTGCTCTCCGACCGCCCCGGGCGGGTGATCGGCGACTTCGCGGTGCCCTTCGGCCATCCCCGGTCCCCGGAACTGCGCTTCGAGGACGACTTCACCCACCTCGCCGGGAAGATCTCGGCCTGCCTGCGCGGAGGTGCCGGGTGATCCGCCGCTTCGCCCCGCCGGTGCTGGTCCTGCTCGCCGCGACCGGGCTCTGGTACGCCGCGAGCCTGCTGCTGCTCAGCGAGGAGGAGCGGTTCCTGATGCCGCTGCCGCACGACGTGCTGGCGATCGGCTTCGGCGATCCGGACAACCTGGCCGAGCTGCTCACCGCGCTCGCGCTCTCCGCCCAGGTGGCCATGAGCGGGCTGGTCATCGCCTTCGTGGTCGGGGTGGGGCTCGCGGTGGCGATGAGCCAGGCCAAGTGGGTCGAGCGCTCGCTCTACCCGTACGCGGTGCTGCTCCAGACGATCCCGGTCCTGGCCCTGGTGCCGCTGTTCGGCTTCTGGTTCGGCTTCGGCTTCGGCAGCAGGGTGCTGGTGTGCGTGCTGATCGCGCTGTTCCCGCTGATCGCGAACACGCTGTTCGGGCTGCGCTCGGTGAACAGCGCGCAGCTGGACCTGTTCGCGCTGCACGGCGCCGGGCGGTGGACGCGGCTGTGGAAGCTCCAGTTCCCCGCAGCGCTCCCGGCGATCTTCACCGGGCTGCGGATCTCCGCTGGGCTGTCGGTGATCGGCGCGGTCGTCGGTGACTTCTTCTTCAAACAGGGCGAGCCCGGCATCGGCATCCTCATCGACCTCTACCGCTCGCGGTTGCAGTCGGAGCAGATGTTCGCCGCGGTGCTGCTGGCCTCGGCGCTGGGCATCGCCGTGTTCTGGTTCTTCGGATTTCTGGCAAGACGAGTGGTGGGGTCGTGGCACGAGTCGGTGCGCGATCCCGCGGCGGTCTCGTGACCGCGAACGTGAGGAGTCGGATGTACAGGGGCACAACGCTGAGGCTGGCAGCGGGCGGGTTCGTGGCCGCGCTGGCGCTCTCGGCCTGCGGCGGCACGCCGGACAAAGCGCCCGCGCAGCTGTCCTCGGCAACGGGCGACCAGGTGCTCAAGGGCGTCTGCCCGGAGACCGTCGTGCTCCAGACCGACTGGATCCCCGAGGCCGAGCACGGCGCGAGCTACCAGCTGCTGGGCCCGAACCCGACCGTCGACGCCGACCGCAAGCGGGTGACCGGGCGCCTGGTCACCGGCGGCGCCGACACCGGGGTGAAGCTGGAGATCCGCGCGGGCGGTCCGGCGATCGGCTTCCAGACCGCGACCTCGCTGATGTACCAGGACCCGGCGATCACCCTCGGGCAGATCAACACCGACGAGGCCGTGATGCTGTCCGGGACCCAGCCGACGACCGCGGTGGTGGCCCCGCTGGACATCGGCCCGCACATGATCATGTGGGACCCGCGGAAGCACCCCACCTGGAACACCATCGCCGACATCGGGCGCTCCGACGCCAAGGTGCTCTACTACTCCTCGGCGACGCTGATGGACTACCTGACAGGCTCGGGCATCCTCAAGCCGAGCCAGGTCGACGGCAGCTACGACGGTTCCCCCGCCGCGTTCGTCGCGGCGGGCGGCGCGGTCGCCCAGCAGGGCTTCGCCACGATGGAGCCCTTCCTCTACGAGAAGCAGCTCGCGCAGTGGCGCAAGCCGGTGAAGTTCCAGCTGCTGCACGAGGCGGGCTTCCCGCTCTACCCCGAGGCGCTGTCCATCCGCTCCAACCGCAAGGCCGAGCTGGCGCCCTGCCTGAAGAAGCTGGTGCCGATGATCCAGCGGGCGCAGGTCGACTACCTGCGCGCGCCGGAGCCGGTGAACAAGCTCATCGTCGAACTGGACCGCAAGTACCGCGTCGGCGTCTCCTACACCGCCGAGCAGGCGGCGTTCAGCACCGAGCAGCAGCAGAAGCTGAAGATCGTCGGCAACGGGCCCAACGCCACCCTCGGCGACTTCCAGGCCGACCGGGTCAAGCGGATCATCGACGTGGTCTCGCCGATCGCGGCCGCTCAGCGCAAGCCCATGCGGCAGAACCTGACCGTCGAGGACATCGCGACCAACGAGTTCATCGACCCGGCCATCGGCCTGACCCCGTGAGCGCGGCCGTGACCGATCTCGCGGCGCTCATCGGGGACCTGGAGGACCTCTTAGGCCCGGAGGCGGTGTCGGTGGACCCGACCGCGCGCCGCGTCGCCTCCACCGACTGGGCGCACATGTCCCCGATCCTGTCCGCCAAGCTGCCCGCGGGGCTCGCCGACGTGGTGGCCTACCCGGGCACCCCCGAGCAGATCGCGGGCACCGTGCGGCTGGCGCACCGGCACCGCGTCCCGGTGACCCCGCGCGGCCAGGGCACCGGCAACTACGGGCAGGGCATCCCGCTGCGCGACGGGCTGGTGGTCGACACCAGCCGCTGCGCGCGCGTCCTGGACATCGGCCCCGGCTGGATCCGGGCCGAGGCCGGGGTGTCGCTGGCCGCGATCGAGGCGGCGGCGCGGCGCGAGGGCCAGGAGATCGCGATCATGCCGTCCACCGTGGGCAGCGCCATCGCGGGGTTCATCGCGGGCGGCTCCGGCGGGACCGGCTCGATCGAGAACGGGTTCACCTGGGACGAGTACGTGCACAGCATGGACATCGCCCCGTGCACCGACGAGGGTTCGCTGATCACTGTCGACAGTGGACAGTGCGCCCCGCACATCCACGCCTACGGGGTGACCGGCGTGATCGCGACCGCGACGGTGACCCTGGTGCCGAAGCGGGACTGGATCGGGCTCTTCGCCTCCTTCGCCGAGGAGGAGGCCGCTCTCGCCGCGGCCCACGAGCTGCTGCGGCTCGACCCGGCGCCGCGCATCCTCTCCGTGGACGAGCCCGGGGTGCTGGAGACCTACCCGAAGGACAAGGCCATCCCGGCGGGGCGGTTCAGCGTCCGCGCCGTCATCGACCGGTCGAGCACCACGTCGGCGAGCCGGACCGTGACCTGCCACGGCGGCACCGTCGAGGCGGTGCGGGACAAGGGCGCGGCGTACCTGGCTTCCTTGTCCTTCAACCACGTCACGCACCGCGCCCGCAAAGCCCGTCCGGAGCTGTGCCACCTCCAGGTGCACGGCGAGGCGCTCACCACGCGCCCGGACGAAGTGCGCGCCGTGCTGCCGGAAACCCTGCTGCACCTTGATGGTTTCCGCGTCGACCGCACCGCCGGTGTGGACGGCCGTGGGCTCGTGGGCATGCTGCTGTGCCGTTTCGACGGCGCGGACGCGCTCTACGCGGGCATCGAGGGCCTGAACGCGGTCGGTGTCGAGGTGCACGACCCGCACACGTGGTTGCTGCACAACGACAATCTCAACGAGATCCGCGAGGCGGCCCAGCGCTTCGACCCCGAGGGCCTGCTCAACCCGGGGAAGCTGCCGCCGAGCTGAGGCAGAGAGTCCGGATCGCCGACCGGGGCTAGTCGGCGATCCGGACCTGGTCCCGCCCCTGCCGCTTGGCGGCCAGCAGCGCCGAGTCGGCGCGCAGCAGCAGGTCCCGCAGGTCGCCCTCGTGCTCGCCGGTGGTGGCGAGGCCGATCGAGGCGCTGTGCCGTCCGATGGCGGTTCCGTTGACCCCCAAGGGGATCAGCACGCTCAGCCCGCGCACGGCGGCACCGACGCGCTCGGCGACCGCCACCGCCTCGTGGAGCGAGGTGTCGGGCATCAGCACCGCGAACTCGTCGCCGCCGAGCCTGCTCACCACATCGCCCGCGCGCGTGCTCTCCACCAGCACCTTGCCCATCGCGGTCAGCACCGCGTCCCCGGCCAGGTGCCCGTGCAAGTCGTTGACCTGCTTGAAGTGGTCGAAGTCGATCACCAGCAGCGCCGCGCCCCTGCCGCGCTCGGCGGAACCGGCCAGCGCGCGCGGCGCCTGCTCGTCCCAGCCCCAGCGGTCCAGCAGCCCGGTCAGCTTGTCGGTCGCCCAGAACCCCACCGGCTGCCCGCACGCGTGGCAGCGCGGCTTGGCGTGGGTTGTCCCGTTGCCGTTCCGGCTCGCCCCGGTCACGCCGAGTTCATCGCCACAAACGGTGGTCGCTCCCACGTTCTGCTGCTGCCGGTGCATGTGATCCAGGTTCGCCTCCTGAAGGACCGGGGAATACCCCCCGCTTCCGCACCCCCTTTACCCCGCTCCCCTCGGCGCTGACCTGCCCTTTCACCCCGGCCAGCGCTCGCTTTACCCCGCCTTCCCCCACCCCGTCCTCCCATCCGGAACCCGCGGGTAGCGGAGAACGGACGGAAATCGCCGGGTAACTGACCGTAGTCGATTTGCGTTCTGCAACTCTCACACGGCGACCGCGGCGTCAGGGCGGTCAGCGGCCGGTGAGGTTGAGGTACTGGTCGAGCCGGGTCGCCGCGGTGAGCATCGCGAGCCCGCGAGCGGTCAGTTTTCCTTGCCATTCCCGCAAAGCGCGGGTCAGCGCCTCGGTGCCTCCGGCCGACCGGATCTGTTGGACCACAGTGGACACACGGTCCAGCGGATAGCCCCCGCGCCTGAGGAGGTGGGCGAGCTCGGCGTCGCGGACGTCGTCGGCGCGGAAGACGCGGTACCCGGTGGCGGGATCGCGCGCGGGGGTGAGGATGCCGACGTCCTCCCAGTTGCGCACCGTCGCCGGGGTCACGCCGAGCCGGTGCGCGAGTTCGCCGATGGTTCGGACACCGGAGCGACTGGGGGAGACCTCGGCCACCTCCGAGACGGCTTTCCGCACGGCGGCAAGGGTTTCGCGGTCGCGGAGCAGCTGTCCGTGACCGCGGTCGATGATCGTCAGTGCCTGGTCGATCTCGTCGGAGTGGACGGCGTTCATGATCTGCCCGCTCGCCGAGTGGCCGTAGGCCGGGACCAGCGCGAGGAAAGCGCGCAGCGCCGCCGCGTGCACCTCGGTGTAGACGCGGTAGCCGCTCGGGGTTCGCGCGGCGGCCGGGATGAAGCCGTCGCGCTCGTAGTTGCGGACCGCCTGGGTCGAGATGTGGTGCTCACGCGCGAGGTCGGTCGGCCGTAGGGTTATCACTGGTTTGAGACTTTACCTCAGCACAGCGAGAGTCATCCAATGAAAGTCTTCCTCGAACTTTCAACGATACGCTTGAGCCTCATGAGTCAGGACATCAGCGCCTTCGTGCCCGCGTCGTGTGAGCTGCTGGGCTTGGGCGAGCCCACCCACCAGGAACCAGCGTTCGCGCGGCTGCGCAACGAGCTCTTCCCGCGGCTGGTCGAGCACGGCTTCCGGTCGTTCGCCATGGAGACCGACCGGGTGGCCGCGCTCGCCGTGAACGACTTCGTCCGGGAGGGCGCGGGAACGCTCGACTCGGTGATGCGCGAGGGCTTCTCCCACGACTTCGGCGAGCTGGACGGCAACAGGCGCCTGGTCGCCTGGATGCGCGAGTACAACGAGAACCGGCCTGTGGAGGAACGCCTGTCGTTCCACGGCTTCGATGCTCCGATGGAGACCATGAGCGCGCCCAGCCCGCGCTGCTACCTCGAACACGCCCGCGATCACCTGAAGCTCGACCTGGACTTCGCGGGCCTGTTCGGCGAGGACGAACGGTGGAGCCGCACGGAAGCGGTCATGGACCCGGCCATGTCGGTCGGCGCCACCGCGGAGGCCGGGAAACTGCGGGTGATCGCCGACGACATGCTCATCACGCTCTACGCGCGCGCACCGGAGATGGCGCGCGACGAGTGGATCAAGGTCAAGACGCACCTCTCCGCCGGACTCGACCTGCTGCGCTACCACAAGCAGTGCGCGCGGCGACTGGACCGGGCCGAGCGGTACCCACTCCTGGCGGCCACGCGGGACGCGCTCATGGCGCAGAACCTCCTTGACATCCGAAGCATCGAGGCCGGACGCGGCCCGACGCTGGTCTTCTCGCACAACCTCCACCTCAAGCGGAGCCTGGGGACCTGGCTCTCGGCGGGCGCCATCGTGGATTCCTTGCTGGGCAAGCGATACAGCGTGATCGTCGGCAGCCTGGGCAGCAGCGGGACCATCGAACTCCCGGAGCCGGAGGCGGGCACCTACGAAAGCCTTCTGCAGAGCCGATTTCCCACCTGGGGTCTGACGACGGAGGTCGCTTCAGGACGCAAGCGCGCCGCCATCGACCCGATGAAGGGCTACTTCCCGATCGACCAGGCGCTCCTCGACGGCGCTGACGCGGTGCTGCACATCAACACCGCCTGACCGGGTTCAGCGCGAGTAGAAACCGGACTCCAGCAACGAGTTCATCTCCCCGCGCAACTCCCCCAGGAACTCCTCGAACCGCTTGAGCTCGGCCGGGGAGAAGCGCCCGGCCGCCGCGGCGAACCGCTCACTGAACGGCCCGAAGAACTCCCGCGCGGGTGCCTCGATGGTCTTCGCGCTCCGCACCGTCACCTTGCGCCGATCGGTCTCCTCGCGCGTGCGCACGACGTGCCCGAGCTTTTCCAGGCGGTTCAACAGGTTCGCCGTGGCGCCCGTGGTCAGCGACAGGCGCTGGCTGAGCGCGGTCGGCGACAGCGGCGCGCCCTTGTCCTCGGCGTAGAGGATCTCCACGAGGGCCGCCGCGTCGGTGGCGTGCAGGCCGAGCCAGGCGGCGAACCGGTTGGTGAGCTCGGTGTAGATCGCACCGAACGTCCGCAGCCCGTCCAGGATCCCCTCGGCCTCGTCCATGCCCGTCTCCCCGTCGTTGACATCGCGCCCGAAGGGGAAGTAGCTTCATGGTGAAGCTACTTCATCGCGAAGACAGGAGTCTACATGTACTCCGGGCCGGACCCGTTCGCCGTCATCCCCCGCGGCCTCACCGAACCCGACCCCGCCCGCGCCGCCCTCCGCGCCGCCGGACCGATCGTCGAGGTCGCGGCGCCCGAGGGCGGATCGGTGTGGATCGTGACCGAGGAGGAGCTGGCCAGGACCGTCTTCACCCACCCCGACCTCGCCAAGGACACCGCCCTCGCCCCGCCCGGCTGGATCGGGCTGGAGCCGACCGCGGCCGAGCAGCCCGCGCTGACCACGACCGACGGCCCGGAGCACACGGCGCTGCGGCGCGCGCACGCCCCGCTGATCAACGCCCGGCACGTCCGCGAGCACTCCGACCGCGTGCACGAGATCGCCCGCGACCTGCTCGGCCGCTGCGAAGGCGTCGTGGACCTGATGGCGGGCTTCACGGTCCGCTACCCGCTCACCGTGGTGCTGGACCTGCTCGGCATCCCGCTCGACCACGTCGACGAGGCCGCCGACGCGTGCCTCGCGATACTCGACCCGCGACAGCAGGGCGCGGCACTCTGCAGGCTCGTCGAGATCGCCAGGACCAGCCGCGTCGCGCCCCCGGACGACGAGTACTACCACCTGTTCTCGCTGATCTTCGCCGGTCAGATCACCACCGACACGGCACTGGGCTTCCTGATCGCCCGGGTCCTCGGCGACCCCACCGAGGACCCGGTGCGCGAGACCCTGCGGGAGCACCCGCCTGCGCCGTTCTCGCTGTGGCGCTTCGCCACCGCCGAGGTGGAGCTGGCCGGGACCCGGCTGCCCGTCGGAGCTCCGGTGCTGGTGGACATCCAGGGCGTGAACGCCCGGCCCGGACCGGAGCTCACGTTCGGCGCCGGGCCGCACTTCTGCATCGGGGCGCAGCTCGCCCAGCTCGAACTGCGGGCGGTGCTCTCGGTGCTGCGGACCGACTTCCCGCACGCGCGGCTCGCCGTCCCGTACTCCGAGCTGCGCCAGGTCGGCCTCGGCGGCATCCAAGGCAGCCGGTTGACCGCCCTACCGGTCGACTTCGGGAAGGCCGCCTAACCCTTGTCCCGCAAACCCGCCCGCACTCCGCCCACCAAGTAAACTCAGCCCATGCACCCCACCCGCCCGCACACCCCAACCCCCGCGGGCGCCGTCTAGAGAACCCCGTTTCGTACTCATAACGGGAAAAAGAGCGCTCCAAAAACCCGTTTTGAGTACGAAACGGGATTTTGGGCTGCCCAGCTGATGTTTCGGGGGAGGGGTGTGCGGGGTGTCGCGGTCGTGGGTGATCGCTTGCGTACGTGGGTTAGAAGTCGTCGCCGTCGAGCACGGCCAGGTCCGGCGGCACGAGCGTGGTGGACAGCATCAACTCGCGCAGCAGGTTGTCGTTGAGCGAGTTGCCGACCGGCTCGCCGACCTCCTCGCGGGTGAGGCCGGGCACGCCGCCCCTGGACAGGCGGGTGCGGACGGCGACGACCAGGTGCTCGACGCGCTTGGCGGTCCAGCCGTCGTCCGGTTTCAGCTCCGCGAGCTGGTCGGCGGCCTGCCGCCAGGCCAGCGGCTGCGGGCGCGCCTCGTGCAGCAGGTAGCGCTGCCCCAGCACGACCAGGGCCAGTCGCTCGGCCTGGCTCAACCGCCAGGTCTTAGGCGGCTGGGTGACGTCGCGGTGCCGGGACACCGGGCGCTGCCCGTCCGCCCCGACCACGTAGATCTCCAGCAGGTGCTCGCGGCCGCTGGACCCTCGGACGAACAGCGGGGTGTAGCCCTCGCCGAGCGGGATCGGCTCCTCGCCCCGGAACAGCATCCGGGAACCGGGCAGCCGGATCGGCAGCTTGCCGGTGGTGACCACCTGCCACAGCTTTCCGCCGTACACCAGTTCCCCGTGCACCCGGCTGACCTTGGTGTCGTCCCCGCCGACGCAGACGTGCACATCCTCGCGGTTGCGGCCGAAGAGGACCTTGCGCTCGTCCTTCGGCCGCACCGAGACGCCGCCGAGCGTGGCCAGGGCGTAGAGCGTGCCCGGCGGTGCCGCGGAGGACACGCCGAAGGCGAGGCTGTCGTGCGCGGAGGACAGTTTGCGGACGTCGTCGTCCTTGTCCGGTTCCACTTCTGCGGGTACCTCCGTCATCGTCTCGCCGCGAGGACCGGCACGAGCGCCTTGGCCAGGTCGGCCGCGACACCGCAGTGCCGCTCGGCGGTCTCGCCTCCCCCGCCCACGGCGATCACCACGGTCTCGGCCTTCGTCTTTCCGGTTGGCAGGGAGTAGGTGTGGTCGACGACGCGCACGTCGCAGCCCGCGTCGTCGCCCGTGCCGCCCGGCTCGGTGTAGGTGGCGAAGCCGCCGACCAAGGCGAACCGGCCGTCACGCTGCTCGTTGAACGAGTTGTTGCCCCGGTCGAAGTACAGCTCCACGCCCATGTTCCTGGTCCTGCTCCGCCAGGTGCAGTCCCAGTTCCCGAAACCGGCCTTGCGCACCGCCGGGTCCACGCCGGGGACCCGCGCGAGCGCGTCCCCCGGCAGCAGCAGGCAGGCGTCCAGGCGCGCCAGCGACCGGGCCGGGAAGGGCGCGTTCCGGCGCGGCAGCGGGGCCTGTCCGGCGAGGGTGGCCACGTGGCGGGCGGCCTCGTCGGCCATGACGCAGAGATCGGGCGGCACGCGGCCGTCTCCGTCGTGGTCGGCTTCCACGACGACACCGACGTTGTCCGGCAGCACCACCGTCCGGTCACAGACCTTGCTCTCGTTGCGCCCCTGGACCACGGTGATCGGCCCGATCTGCTCCGCGGGACCGGGCGGTGCGCCCAGCAGCGGCTTGAGCTCCACCGACAGGTCGACGTAGCTGTTCCCCTCGCCGCGGACGAGCACGTCGCAGCGGGGGAACCCGGAGTACGCCACGTCCAGGTCGGCTGTGCCGAACCGCCGGATCGCGTCGAGGTCGAACAGCGCGCACGGGTCGGCGGTGGTCTGGTCACCCGCACCGAGCGCGGGCGCCTTGGACCAGAGGACCGGCACGGTCACCGCCGCCGCGAGCACGACGATCGCGATCAGCGCCCAGCGCTTCCACGCGGCGGGCCCGGTGCGGCGCTCGTCGACGACGTCCTGGAGCAGGCGGCGCGCGGTCCTGGCGTCGGGCCGGGCCGCCGGATCACGCCGCATCAGCTCCACGAGCACGGGCGAGAGCGGCCCGGCGTTGTCCGCGAGCGGGATCGGGGCCGTGGCCACCCGGCGCAGCAGCGCGAGCGGGTTCTCCGCGTCCCCGAAGGGCGGGCGGCCCTCCACCGCGGTGAACAGGGTCGCGCCCAGGGAGAAGACGTCGGAGGCGGCCGTGGGCTCCTCGCCGTTGGCGACCTCGGGGGCGAGGAAGGCGGGCGTGCCGCCGACGAGGCCGGTGTGTGTCCAGGTCGTCTCGGTGCCGAGCGCCCGGGAGATGCCGAAGTCGGTCAGCTTGGCCACGTCGTCGGCGGCGACGAGGACGTTGCTGGGTTTGACGTCGCGGTGCACCACGCCCTTGGCGTGCACCGCGGCCAGCGCGTCCGCGATCTGCACGCCGAGCCGCGCGACCCGGGCCGGGGGCATCGCGCCCTCGGCGTGGACCAGGGTGCCGAGGCTGCTCGACGGCACGTACTCCATGACGAGCCACCACTCGTCGCCGTCCTGGACCTCGCCGAGGAAGGTGACGATGCTGGGGTGGTCGAGCTGGGCCGCGATCGCCGCCTCGCGGCGCAGCAGGCGGCGGGTCCGGTCCTCGGTGGTCGCCTGCTTCAGCGCGACCTCGCGGCCCTCCTGCTCGTCGGTGGCGCGCCAGACCATGCCCATGCCGCCCGCGCCGATCGGCTCGTCGAGCCGGTACCGGCCGGCAATGAGCGTCCCCGAACGCACCGGTGTCTCCCCCATCACGCGCTGTGCCAGGCACCGTACTGCATCTCGGGAGCCCTCCCGGCGCTCGTCTCTACCTTGCCGTCATGACCACCTGGAGCCGCCCGGCGGCCCTGCTCGCGGCGTCGCTGGTAGCGACAGCCCTGGCCGTTCCGGCGATCGCCGCGCCCGTGGACCCAACCACGGACATCACCGTTGGCACACCGCAGGAACTCGCCAAAGCCCTGGCAAACGCCAAACCCGGCGCCACGATCACGCTCGCTCCCGGCGCCTACGAGGGCGAGTTCGTGATCACCGCCGCCGGTAGCGCGGCCGCGCCGATCACGCTCACCGGACCGAGGGAAGCCGTGCTGTCCAACGGGGGCGGCTACGGGTTGCACCTCAACGGCGCGGCGCACTGGAGGCTCAACGGTTTCTCGGTGCGGCGCTCGGCGAAGGGCGTCGTGCTGGACCGCTCGCACCACGTCGTGCTCGACGGCCTCCATCTGTCCACAGTGGACGAAGAGGCGGTGCACTTCCGGACCTCCAGCTCCGACAACGTGATCCGGCGCTCGACGATCCGGGACACCGGCCGCGGGAAACCGCAGTTCGGTGAGGGGATCTACTTCGGCTCGGCCAAGAGCAACTGGAAGAAGTTCGGTGAGAACGGCGGCAAGGGGCCCGACCGCAGCGACCGCAACCAGGCGCTGGAGAACACCATCGGCCCCGGTGTCACCGCCGAGCACGTGGACGTCAAGGAGGGCACTGCGGGCGGGGTCATCCGCGGGAACTCCTTCGACGGGCACGGGATCAGCGGTCAGAACTACGCCGACTCCTGGGTGGACGTGAAGGGCGACGGCTACCTGGTCGAGGGCAACCGCGGCACCTTCGACGGCTCGGGCGCGCTGGTGGACGGCTACCAGACGCACACCGTCGTCGACGGGACCGGCTGCGGCACCGTCTTCCGCGCCAACGACTCCGATCTCGGCGGGGCCAAGGGGTGGGCCATCAACGTGACCAACCAGAACAAGTGCGCGAAACCCGCCGTCGTGCACTCCGACAACAAGGTCCGCAACGCCGGTCGCGGCCTCACCAACATCGAGGTCGGCGCGCCCTGATGCCGCTGGGGCTGGGCGGTTTCCGGGGGTCCGCCCAGCCCCGGCTCCCAGGTCAGGACGCCTGATCAGCCCAGGGCGGCCAGCGCGCGGTCCAGCGCTTCGCCGGTCTGCGCCGCGGCCGCGCGCTTCCTCGGCACGGCCTCCACGAGCATGATCGCGTAGAGGTAGACCTGGTACAGCGCGATGCGGGCGCGGGTGGTGTCGTCGAAGACCAGCACTCCCCCGGCCTGGCGGTAGCCGGTCAGGAACGCCTCGTCCTGTTCGATGTCGCCGAACAGCGCCAGCGAGGCCATGTCCGCCAGCGGGTCGCCCCAGAACGAGCGCTCGCCGTCGATCAGCGCACTGATGTGCAGGGTCCCCCGGGGCGCGTCGAGCATGATGTTGCCCGGCCACAGGTCGAAGTGCACCAGCGCGGGGGTGACCACGTCGTCGAGCAGCGGTGCCGCGGCCGTGACCCGGGACCGGATCTCCGGCAGCTGCACGCCGAAACGCGCCGCGTCGGCCAGCACCGCGTCGACCATCCCGAGGAACGCCTCCCGCCAGGTGCTCGCCAGCCCGCGCTGCGAGTAGCCGAACCGCCGCCCGGTCAGCCGGTGCAGGTCGGCGACCACCCGGCCGAGCTCGGCGCGCAGCCGGGCCTGGTCCGCCTCGGCCAGCTCCGCGCGCAGGCTGTGCCAGGTCTGGCCGGGGACCTCCTCCATGAGCAGGTAGCCCTCGTCGCCGCGGATCACCCTGGGCACCGGGACGCCGCCGGTCTCGGCGACGCGGAGGAACAGCTCCTCGGTGGCCAGCAGGGCGATCTCGTAGTCCAGCCGCGGCTGGTTCGGGGACGGCTCGACCTTGAGCACCTGCCGCGCCCCGTCGACCATCTCCAACCGGTAGAGCGTGTTGTAGAAGCCGTCGGTCAGCTGTTCCTGGAAGGCCACGTCGGCGGGGGCGATGCCCGCCAGGGCCAGCGGCGCCGTCATGGCGGCCAGCCTAGACGAGATGCCCGACCACCGAGCGTGACCGGCGATGCCACCCGTCCGGCCAGTTGCCTGTGCCACGGCGCGGGCGCACCCTCGACAGCTCCGGCAGCAGAGAGGATCACGCATGGCCAGCGACCTGCAACGACGCAAGATCGCCCGGGTGTTCTCCGCCATGGACGCCGACTCCGACGGACTCCTCACCGAAGCGGACTTCCGCGCGCTCACCGACCGCTGGACCGCGCTGCGCGGCGCCGAGCCCGGCAGCGACGCGCACGCGCTGCTCACCGCAGTGATGATGGGCTGGTGGGCGACGCTGCTCGCGGCGGCCGACCCGGAGGGCGAGACCGTGACGCTGGCGGACGTGCTGGCCGTCGCCGTGCGGCTGTCGTCGATGCGCGAGGCCGTGGCGGGTACCGCGAACGCGATGTTCGACGCCGTGGACCGGGACGGCGACGGCGAGGTCTCCGCCGCCGAGTACGGCGAGATGATCACGGGCTGGACCGGCTCGCACGCGGACACCTCGGAGATCTTCGCGCTGCTGGACTCCGACGGGGACGGACGGCTCTCCCGCGCGGAGTTCGCCGATCTGTGGTTCGAGTTCTGGGCGGGCGACGACAACGACGCGCGGGGCAACCTCGTCTTCGGCCGCTACTGATCACTCCGCCTCGGGTTGGGGCGTCTTCAAGTACCCCGGACCCCCTCCCCACCGGTCTTTAACCGCCCCCAACCCCGCAGAGGGTTGGGGGCGGTTTTCGGTGATCGTTTGGGGGGTTCGTAGGACTTGAAGACGCCCCGACTACGGCGGATCAGGCGATTCGGGCTCGGCGGACCGCGACCTCGATGCCGTCGAGCACGGTGGCCAGCCCTGATCGGAAGGTCTCGCGCGCCTCCTGTTCGAGGTACGGCACGGTCTCGTCCTCCAGCTGGAAGGCCCGCTCGGACTCCATCTTCGTCAGCGCCGGGTAGCGCTCGCCGAAGTCCGGCGCGAGCTCCTGGAGCAGGGCCGACCGGGTCAGCCACCACTCGTCGTCGGAGACGCCGGTCTCGGCCTGCGCCGCGCGGGCCTCCGCGACCAGCCGCACCGCGCCGCGGACGTAGGTGGTCAGCGTGCCGATGAGGCGCCGCACCTCCTTCGCGGGCAGTTCCAGGCGGGCGAGGATCACCGCGAGCGTCTCCACGGACTGGAACTCGTTGGGGCCCAGCACCGAACGCGCCTGGGACACCTGGAGCAGCCACGGGTGCCGGAGGTGGAAGTCCCAGGTGTCCCACGCCCACGCGGTCACCGCGGCGCGCCACTCCCGGTGGCCGGAGTAGTCGGTCGGCAGCTCGCCGAGCGTGCGGTCGTACATGAGGTCGACCAGCTCGTTCTTGTTCGCCACGTAGGTGTAGAGCGCCATGGCGGTGCGACCGAGGCGCTCGCCGACCGCGCGCATCGACAGGCCCGGCATGCCGTCAGCGTCGGCGATCGCGATCCCCGCCTCGACGATCATCTCGACCGAAAGCGCTGGTCGCGGGCCTGGGCGCGAGTGGTCCCCGGCGCCGGAGCGCCACAGCAGCCCCATCGAGCGGCGGGCGTCGCCCTGCGCCGCGTACACCACCATTTGCAAACTCCTTACACCATAAAGTAGCCTCAGTTTACACCCTAAGGAAATCTCTGCCGAGAGGAGCCTGTCCTGCGCACGGCAGCCGACAGCCACGACGTCATCCAGGTTCGCGGGGCCAGGGAGAACAACCTGGCCGATGTGTCGCTCGACATCCCCAAGCGCCGGCTCACCGTCTTCACCGGCGTATCCGGCTCGGGCAAGTCCTCGCTGGTCTTCGGCACGATCGCGGCCGAGTCGCGGCGCCTGATCAACGAAACCTACACCGCGTTCATCCAGTCCTTCATGCCCAGCGCGGGCAGGCCGGACGTGGACGCGCTGCACAACCTGAGCGCGGCGATCGTGGTGGACCAGGAGCGGATGGGCGCCAACTCCCGCTCGACCGTGGGCACCGCGACCGACGCGTACACGTTGCTGCGCATCGCTTTCAGCCGCCTCGGCACGCCGGGCGTCGGCGGCGCGCACGCCTTCAGCTTCAACAACCCCGAGGGCATGTGCCCGGAGTGCGAGGGCCTCGGCCGGGTCTCCACCATCGACGTGGACCAGCTCGTCGACCGCGAACTGTCGCTGCGCGAGGGCGCGATCACCGTGCCCGGCTTCACCGTCGACAACTGGTACGTGCAGACCTACTTCCAGTCGGGCCTGCTCGATCCGGACAAGAAGCTCAAGGACTACTCGCCGACGGAGTGGGACGACTTCCTGCACCGGACCTCGCACAAGGTCAAGCTCGGCAACACCAACGTCACCTACGAGGGACTGGCCGCGAAGGTGCAGCGGCTGTTCCTGTCGAAGGACCGCGAGGCGATGCAGCCGCACATCCGGTCCTTCGTGGACCGCGCGGTCGCCTTCGCCACCTGCGGTTCCTGCGATGGCGCCCGGCTCAACCCGGCGGCGCTGTCGTCGCTGATCGACGGCCGGAACATCGCCGAGTGCGCGTCGATGCAGATCAGCGACCTCGCGGAGTTCGTGAGCAAGATCGACGGCGCCGGTCCGTTGGTCGAGAACCTGCGGCACACGCTCGATTCGCTGGTGGAGATCGGCCTCGGCTACCTCAGCCTGGACCGCGAGTCGGGCACGCTCTCCGGCGGCGAGGCGCAGCGGGTGAAGATGGTGCGGCACCTGGGCTCCAGCCTCTCCGACGTCACCTACGTCTTCGACGAGCCCACGGTCGGCCTGCACCCGCACGACATCCAGCGGATGAACAACCTGCTGCTGTTGTTGCGGGACAAGGGAAACACCGTGCTCGTGGTGGAGCACAAGCCGGAGGTCGTCGAGATCGCCGACCACGTGGTGGACCTCGGCCCCGGCGCGGGGATCAACGGCGGGCACATCTGCTACACCGGCGACGTGGCGGGGCTGCGCGCCTCGGGCACGCTCACCGGGCGGCACCTCGACCACCGCGCGCGCCTGCGCGACCAGGTGCGCGCGCCGCGCGGACAGCTGTCGATCACCGGGGCCTCGCTGCACAACCTGAAGGACGTCAGCGTGGACATCCCGCTCGGCGTGCTGACCGTGGTGACCGGTGTCGCGGGCTCCGGCAAGAGCTCGCTGATCCACGGCTCGCTGTCCGGCCGCGACGACGTGGTGGTGGTCGACCAGTCGGCGATCCGCGGGTCGCGGCGCAGCAACCCGGCCACCTACACCGGGCTGCTCGACCCGATCCGGGCCGCCTTCGCCAAGGCCAACGGGGTGAAGGCGGCGTTGTTCAGCGCCAACTCCGAGGGCGCCTGCCAGAACTGCAAGGGCATCGGGCTGGTCTACACCGACCTGGCGATGATGGCCGGGGTGGCCACGGTCTGCGAGAAGTGCGAGGGCAAGCGGTTCACCCCCGAGGTGCTCACGCACAAGCTGCATGGCAAGGACATCAGCGAGGTCCTTGCCATGCGGGTCGCCGAGGCCAGGGAGTTCTTCACCACCAGGGCCCCGAGGGCGATCCTGGACCGGCTCAACGACGTCGGGCTGGGCTACCTCGGCCTCGGCCAGCCGCTGACCACGCTCTCCGGCGGTGAGCGGCAGCGGCTGAAGCTGGCGATCCGGATGGCGGAGAAGGCCGCCACCTACGTCCTCGACGAGCCCACCACCGGCCTGCACCTGGCCGACGTGGACCAGCTGCTCGGGCTGCTGGACCAACTGGTCGACGACGACAACACGGTGGTGGTGATCGAGCACCACCAGGCCGTGATGGCGCACGCCGACTGGATCATCGACCTCGGGCCGGGCGCGGGCCAGGACGGCGGCCGGGTGGTGTTCACCGGCACCCCGGCCGAACTGGTCGCGGACGGGAGCACCCTCACCGCGACGCACCTGCGCCGCTACACGGGCGGGTCAGGTTCCTGATAGGTGGCTTGAAATGCTCCGGTAAAGCCGTTATCCAGGCGATGTGACCCTGGAATTGGGGATACTCGGCGATCTCCACGTGCGCGCCGACGGGGAGCCGGTCGACACCGGCTCCCCCCGGCAGCGCTGCGTGCTGGCCGCGCTGCTGGTGGACGCCAACCGGGTCATCCCCCAGGACCAGCTGGTCACGCGCGTCTGGGGGGCCGGTCCGCCCGCCGGGGTGCGCTCGACGCTGCACACCTACGTCTCCCGGTTGCGCGGGGTGCTCGCGCCCACCGGTGAGGCCACCCTGACCCGCCAGCCCGGCGGCTACACGCTGAGCACCGACCTGGCCAACATCGACCTGCACGAGTTCCGCGCCCGCGCGGCGAAAGCCCGCAGGAAGGCCGATCCGGCGGGCCGCGCCGTGCTGCTGCGGCACGCGCTGGAGCTGTGGCGGGGCGACGCGCTCGCCGGCTTCGACACGGAGTGGGCGGACGCGGTGCGGGTGACGCTGCACAAGGAGCGGCTGGCCGCGCAGGTGGAGCGGATCGACGCGCTGCTGGAGTGCGGGCGGCACGCGGAGCTGATCGCCGAGCTGACCGAGCTGACCGTGGAACACCCGCTCGACGAGCGCCTGTGCGAGCAGCTGATGCTGGCGCTCTACCGCAACGACCGCCGCGCGGACGCGCTCCAGGAGTACGAGCGGATCCACCGCGGTCTCGCCGTGCAGCTGGGCACCGATCCCGGTTCGCGGCTGCGCGAGCTGCACGCCCGGATCCTCGCCTCCGCCCCCGAGCTCGCCGCCCACTCCCCCGGCGCGGTGCCGAGGGCGGCGGTCCCGCACCAGCTCCCGTCCGCGCCGGGCACGTTCACCGGGCGCCGCGCCGAACTGACCACATTGGACAGAGGCACGCTGACGGTGATCAGCGGTGCGGGCGGGACCGGCAAGACCTCGCTGGCGCTGCACTGGGCGCACCTGGACCCGAACCGGTTCCCCGACGGCCAGCTCTACGTGGACCTGCGGGGTTTCGACCCCGACCACGAGCCGGTCCGGCCGGACGTGGCGCTGCGCGGGTTCCTCGACGCGCTCGGCGTCCCGCCCGACACGCTGCCGGAGGAGTTCACCGACCGCGTCGCGCTCTACCGGGACCTGCTCGCCGACCGGAACGCGTTGGTGGTGCTGGACAACGCGCACAACGTCGAGCAGATCGACCGGCTGCTGCCCGGGGACGGCGAGTGCACCGTCGTGGTGACCAGCCGCGACCGGATGAGCGGGCTGCCCGGCGCACGGTTGCTCACCCTCGACGCCCTCGACCCCGGCGACGCCAGGGAGCTGCTGGCCTCGCGGCTGGGCGAGGACCGGCTGGCCGCCGAGCCCGAGGCGGCCGACGAGCTGATCGCGCTCTGCGCCGGGCTGCCGCTGGCGCTGGGCGTCGTCGCCGCGCGGGTGGCCACCTCCCCGTGGCTCGGCCTCGCGGAGCTGGCCAGGAGCCTGCGCAAGGACCGGTCCCGGCTGGACGGGCTGCGGATCGGCGACAGCCGGGTGGACCTGCGCGCGGTGTTCTCCTGGTCGCTGCGCGGGCTCTCCGCCGCGGCGACCGAACTGTTCGGGCTGCTCGGCCTCGTCCCTGGCCGGGAGATCGGCAGGAGCGCCGTCGCCGCGCTCACCGGCTCGGACACGGCGGCGCTCGACGAGCTGGAGAACGCCAACCTGGTCACCAGGTCCACTTCGGACAGATACCGGATGCACGATCTGATCCGCTTGTACGCCAAGGAGATCGTCACCGGTTCGCCCGAGGACGCGTTGCGTCGCTGGGTCGACTTCCACGCCCACTCCGCCTACGCGGTCGAGCGGACGCTGTTCCCGCGCCGGGCGCCGATCACGATGGAGCCGCCCGTGCCCGGTTGCGTCCCGGCCGCCTTCGACGACATCGAGTCGGCGATGGAGTGGATGGACACCGAGCACCAGAACGCCGCCGCCGCCCAAACCCTCGCGGCGGAGTTCTTGTGGCACAACAGGGTCTGGCAGATCGCCCGCGCGATGGACACCTACTTCTGGCGCCGCGGCCTGCAGTCCGAACGGATCGCGCTGTGGTCGGCGGGCCTGCGCTCGGCGGAGGCCGTCGGCGACGTGGACGCGCGGGTGCTGTGCCTGCGCTCGGCCTCCGACGCCTACGCCCGGATCGACGAGCACGACACCGCGCTGCGCCTCGTCGAGCAGGCACTGGAGCTCGCCGAGGAGCCGGAGGTGGTGGCGCACATCCACTACAGCCTGGTCTCGACGTGCGACCGGCACGGTGACCACGAGCGCGGGCTGGCCCACGCCGAGGCTGCTTTGCTTGTGTACCAAGGACTCGGCAAGCCCGCGCTGCACGCGCAGGGGCACATCGCGGTGGGCTGGTGCCTGATCAAGTTAGGTGGCAGGC
The DNA here is from genome assembly GCF_024213555.1 of Allokutzneria sp. A3M-2-11 16. Lineage (GTDB taxonomy): Bacteria > Actinomycetota > Actinomycetes > Mycobacteriales > Pseudonocardiaceae > Allokutzneria. The sequence continues at coordinate 81,361 of NZ_JANAVO010000009.1, forward strand.
ACGAGGAGGCGCGGTGGCACTGCGAGGAGGCTCTGGCGCTCTACCGAGCGCACGGGGACCGCGGTGGCGAGGCGGGCGCGCTCGAAGGGCTCGGCATGCTCGCCTACGACGCCCACCGGTACGCGGAGGCGCTGACCTACTTCCAGCAGGCGCGGAACCTGTCGGTGCGGTTGGGGAACCTCTACGTGGAGGCCGATGTCCTGGAGCACATCGGCGAGACCTACACCGCGCTCGGTCGGCATCGCGAGGCCAAGGACGCGTGGGAGCGCGCTGTGGAGTCCTTCACCGCGCAGAACCGCGGCCGCGAGGCACAACGCGTCCTCTCCCTGCTGCACCACCCCGTCACCCTGTGAGTCTTCAAGTACCCCCAACCCCTTCTCCCACGACCAATAACCGCACCCAACCTCGACGGTGCCGGGGGGTTGGGGGCGGTTGAAGACGGGTGGGGCGGGGGTGCGCGGTACTTGAAGACGGGGGAACCCGGCTGGGAGGGGGCGGGTTAGCGGACCAGGTGGCGCTGGACGTCTTCGGCGACCTGGGCGCGGTCCATGGCGTACTTGCGCAGGATGTTCTTGAGGTGGGTCTTCACGGTGTTCGCGCTGATGCCGAGTTCCTGGGCCAGGCGCTGGTTGTTGAGGCCGTCCGCGACGAGCAGCGCGACCCGCTGTTCCGCCGGGGTGAGCGCGAGGAAGCGCTGTTCCGGGCCGTCGTCGGCGCGCAACGACATCTCCGCCAGCTCCGACTGGATCTCCGCGCACGAGGTGACGACCTGTTGCAGGTGTGCGGCCGCCAGGGTCATCTCACCGCCGACGAGCACGTCCTCCGCGGTGCGGCGCAGCGAGGCCACCCGCGACGCCAGGTACTCCACGACGGGATCGCGTGTCGACGACGACGCGAGGCCGGGGGTCTCGCCGGGGAGTAATCGCAGCGCTTCCAGGTCTTCCTGATGCCGCGCGAGCACCCGTGCGACGAGCCCGGCCAGCCACTCGAAGGCGTGCACGGCGTCGTCATCGAAGGCGTCGGGCACAGAGCAGTACATCGACAGCATGCCGAACAACCGGCGTCCGCCCGTGCGGTCCCGCCGGAACAGCGGCACGGTGACCACGTCGACGGCATCGCCCTCCGCGCGCAACGCGGCGCCGTTGTCGTAGGAGACCCGGTAGGTCTGCTTGTGCCGGACGACCCACGCCACCTGTCCGTTCGGCGGGTACGCGCGGGACACCGGGTCCTCGTGGCCGTAGACGAAGCGAATCCGGTTCGTCCCGTGCAGCAGGCCGACGTGGAACGCGTCCACGCGCGCGATCCGCTCCGCCACCGAGCGCACGTACTCGTAGAGGCCGTACCGGTCATAAGCGAACCGCGCTGTGATCGTGTGGTGGGCCTCGTGCAGCACGGCAGCGGTCTCCGAACTGACTCTCAGTGGCAACTGTGACACTGGGCCTCCCGTGCGATCGCGGAGCGCGATGGTCCAGCCTACGACCCCTGGCCCGCACCCGAGCGCCGACGCTGGCTCACCCGGTAGTAGCTGTACCCCAGCAGGCCGAAGAGGATGACGCCGGAGATGATCAGGCTCGACCCGGTGGCCCAGCCGGGCAGCGGCAGCCACGGGAACAACCGCAGGCCCCAGACCACGCCGAGGCCGATCAGCCCCAGCCCGGCCAGCACCGACCCGGCCACGTTCAGCGGCGAGGACACCGCCGCCTCCATGCCCTTCATCGCCCGGTCCCGCACCGGGTCCACGTACTTCTCCAGCGAGGGGAACTCGGCGGCCAGGGTGACCAGTCCGGCCAGCACCAGCAGCAGGCCCGGCCCCGGCAGCACCAGCAGGACGATGCCGACCAGCACCAGCGCCCCACCCAGCAACATGATCAACACGCGCTTCAGCTGCTTGCTCGCCGCCACCGGGTCCTCCTCGTGTCCTTGTTGCCGCACACGCTAGGCCAGCCGGGTGCCCGCGCGCACCGAACACGCCGCCGAGCACCGCCTTTCCCGTTTCGTACTCCTAGCGGGAAAGAGAGCGCTCCCAAATCCCGTTATGAGTACGAAACGGGATTGGTTTGGACCACTGGGGCCGATCGAGGGGGGTTCGGGCGGGAAGTGCGCACGGACGGAGTGTATCCGGGGGGCGGTGGGGCGGGCCTGGTGTCAGGGGGCCGGGTTGTCGGGGGCCGGGTTGTCGGGAGGCCGGTTGTCGGGGGTTTGTCAGGGCCGGGTTGTCAGGGGGTGGTGTCACCATCGCGGCATGGACAAGGCAAGGACGGCACCGATCATGACCAGCGCGGCTGTGTCGCGGCTGGTGAGCGCCTGGCTGGCGACCATTCCGTCGGAGCACACGCGGGCCCGCTACCGCCGCGACCTCGGCCGCCTCGCGGGCTGGCTGCTGGGCCACCGCGGCCGCGGCCTGCTCGCCACCCGCGCCGAGGACGTGATCGCGTACGCGCACACCCTGACCGGGCACCGCCACGACCTCGACCACCGCGCGCACCCGTTGCGGCGGCACAACACCATCGCCACCAAGGCGACCGCGTGGAGCTCCTTCTTCACCCACTGCGTGCGGACCGGGCTGCTCGAAGCCAACCCCGTCCAGCAGGCCCGCGCGCTCGATCCGGCGGCGGCCTACTCACCACACCCGCGCAATCCCGCCCAGGGCGCCGACGCCGACGCGTTGCGGGCGCTGGTCACCGAGGCGCACCGCGATCCGTGGCTCGGCGGCAGCCTCGGTGCCGCGCTGACCGGCCTGCTCGTGGTCACCCAGTGGCGGCCGGAGCGCATCACCACGCGCACGCTGGCCGATCTCTCGCGGCGCGGCATGCACGACGGTGAGCACTGGCTGCCGTTACCCGCGGCGGTGGTCGGCTATCTCGACGCGTGGCGCGCCGAGCGACCGGATGTCGTTGGGCCGCATGTGTTCTACGAGCGCTCGGGGTTGCGGCGGATCTCCGCGATCGACCTGATGCGGCTGGTGCTGCGCAGCGCGCAGCGGGCCGGGCTCGGCGACGCGCTCACCGCCACCCAGGCGGCCCGCGCCGCCGCGGAGCTCTCCGCGCGCGGAGAATCCGTGGAGCTGCCCTCGCTCGCGGAACTGCGCCGGTCGGCACCGGCCCCGGAACAGCTCGCGCTGCCGGACGACCCGCGCGAGCACGACCCCGTGCAGCCCGCGCTGCTCCCGTTGCCCGAGGGGTGATCAGCCACCGAGCAGGCGGGCGATCGCCCGGCGCGCCCGGTCCCCGGCCTTGTTGTCGCGGTCCAGCCGCAGCGAGTGGTTGAGGCTGAGCAGCACGCCGTACAGCTCGAACATCAGCTGGTCGGCGTCGGTGTCCGCGGGCAGTTCGCCGACACTCGTCGCGAGCCTGATCTGGATCATCAGGTCGCGTCGCCACACCGCGACCATCCCGGCGATGGCGTCACGCACGGGCCCCTCGCGGTCGTCGAACTCCGCGACCGCGGCGGTGAAGAAGCAGCCGCCGGGGAACACGCCGCGCTCCAGGTAGGACACCCACGCGGAGCAGAGGGCGCGCAGCCGGGGCAGGCCGGACTCGACGCCGGTGACCCGGCCGGGCACCTCCTGGCCGAAGATCCCGGCGGCGGTGTCGATCACCGCGAGCTGGAGGACCTCCTTCGAGCCGAAGTGGCCGAGCAGTCCGGACTTGCTCATGCCCAGATCGGCCGCGAGCCTGCCGATGGTCAGGCCCTCAAGGCCCTCGACCGAGGCCACCTCCACCCCCCGGTCGAGGATCACCGAGCGGGTGTGCCGGGCTTCGGTCGCCGATCTCCGCGGACTCACGCCGCTCACTCTAGCCACCTCCGCCACATTTAGCGTCCGACCGATCGGACGCTAAGCTGCCGCGCATGCCCGTTCCCCGCGTCACCGCGCTCGGCCACCACCAGCCGGACCGCGTCCTGACCAACGACGACCTGACCGTCCTCGTCGACACCACCGACGAGTGGATCCGCAAGCGCACCGGCATCGTGACCAGGCACATCGCCCGCGAGGAGTCGGTGACCGACCTCGCCGCGCGCGCCGCCGCGAAGGCGCTGGCCCAGTCCGGCCTCGCCCCGGGGGAGATCGGCATGGTGGTGGTCGCGACCTGCTCCGCAGTCGACCGCTGCCCGTCCATCGCCGCCCAGGTCGCCGGGCGGCTGGACGTCCCCGCCGCCGCCGTCTTCGACGTCAACAACGGCTGCGCGGGCTTCAGCACCGCGCTGGCCACGGCCGACCACGCGATCCGCGCGGGGGCCGCCCGCGCGGCGCTGGTCATCGGCGCGGAGAAGATGTCCGACATCACCGACTGGACCGACCGGTCGACGTGCGTGCTGCTCGGGGACGGCGCGGGCGCGGCGGTGATCACCGGCTCCGACGGCCCGGATGGCATCGGCCCGGTCGTCTGGGGCTCCGACCCGACGCGGGGGCACGCGGTGCGGATCGGCGGTGACTGGCGCCCGTTCTTCCGCCAGGAGGGGCGCGAGGTCTTCCGCTGGGCGACCACCGAGCTCGTCTCCGCGGCACGGCGGACGTGCGAGCGCGCCGGGGTCTCGCCCGCCGACCTCGGCGCCGTGGTCACCCACCAGGCGAACCTGCGGATCATCGACGCGCTCGTCGACAAGCTCGGCATCATCGACGCCGTCGTCGCGCGCGACGTCGTCGGCTCCGGCAACACCTCGGCCGCCTCGATCCCGCTCGCGCTGTCCAAGCTCGTGGAGTCGGGCGAGGTGCCCTCCGGTTCGCCCGTGCTGCTGTTCTCCTTCGGCGGCGGCCTGTCCTGGGCCGGTCAGGTGATGGTGTGCCCGTGAGGACGATCTCGCTCCTGTTCCGGCTGGTCTACCGCCCGCGCGTGCTCGGAACCGAGAACGTGCCGAGTACCGGCCCGCTCGTCATCGCCGCCAACCACCTGTCCTTTGTGGACAGTGTGGTGATCGCGCTGGTGGCGCCGCGCCGCGTGGTCTTCCTGGCGAAGGCCGAGTACTTCACCGGCAAGGGCCTGCGCGGGCGGCTGGTGCGCCGCCTGTTCCGCGCGCTCGGGGCGGTCCCGGTCGAGCGCGGCACCTACCACTCGGCGCGGGCGTCCCTGGAGACCTCGCGGCGGATCATCGCCGAAGGCAACGCTTTCGCCATCTACCCGGAGGGCACGCGCTCCCTCGACGGCAGGCTCTACCGGGGCCGCGCCGGGGTCGCCTGGCTGGCGCTGTCCACCGGCGCGCCCGTGGTCCCGGTGGGGCTCCGAGGCACCGAACGGCTCCAGCCGGTCGGCGCCCGCCTCCCCCGCCCGCACCGGGTGACCGTCCACTTCGGACAGCCGCTGGACTTCTCCGGCCGGGAGAACACCGCGCGCGAGCGGAGGAGGACCACCGACGAGGTCATGAGCGCGATCCGCGCCCTCACCGGCCAGGAACGCGTCACCGAGTACAACGCCGCCGCCTGATCGGAGGAAATCAGTCGCCCGTTGCCCGCGCCGACAATATCGGAGCACATTCGGCCATATCGAATGCCTTTCCACCCAACAATGCCGTGCCGAGTGCGGTGAGGGAATGCAGCACCGTGTTCCGGTAACGCAACGTATTGATCAGACCGGCCTGCCGCAGAACTCCCGTGTGCTGGCTGACCCTGGCATTGGAGATGCCCAGCCGCTGGGCCAGCTCGGTGGCGGTCCTGCTCTCCGTCAGCTCCTGGAGCACCAGGGAGCGGGTCCGCCCGACCAGCGCGCCGAGCGCCTCCTCCTCGCCGGTGTCCCCGCCCCACAGCGAGGCGGCCGCCGTGGCGTCTCGCACGGCGGGGAAGACCAGCATCGGCGAGCCCGACCCGCACTCGGAGCCCGCCAGCACGGCGACCCGGTCGTGCAGGAACACCGATGGCACCAACGCCAGGCCCTGGCCGTCCAGCCGGACCTCCTCGCAGCCCTCGGCCCTGGTCTCCAGCACTGGCGAGGACCAGCGCAGATGCGGGTGCAGCGTGCCCAGCAGCCGGTCGCTGCCCCCGGCCGCGGCGATCCGGCCGCGGGCGTCGCGCTCGGCGTCGAGGAACAGCCGCATGCGGTTCCAGTGCGGCTCCACCACGAGCCGGGCGAACGTCCGCACCACCGACGCGGCCTCGGCGGCGGACACCCCGCCGACCCGGGTCGGCGCTGTCCCCCCGCCAGACGGGTTGATCAGCCACAACAGGTCCGGGATCGGCCGGACGGCGTCGACCAGCGCGCACACCTGGCCCCAACGCGGGCCGAGCGCGGCGACCACCTTCTGGCCCCACGCGCCGAACCGGTCGCCACGCTTGGACCGGCTCAGCGCGTCCAGCGCGAAGACCGCCTCCGCGGTCGGCCCGAGCGTGGCCAGGATGCGCACCCTGGCGATGTCCTGGACACCGAAGCGGATCCGCTGCGGCTCCGTCGACGAAGCGGCCGACGCTGCCGACGCTGCGGCCGGGGCGCTCACGCTCCCACCGACATCCGGTGCGGGGCGGTCGCCACCCGCCGGGCGAGCCTGCCGCTGATCTGCACGGACTCCACCTGACCGCGCGCGTCGCGGAGGAAGCGCCCGTAGTTCGTGCCGCGCTCGGCGTCGAGGTGGCGCACGGTGAAGACCCCGTCGGCGTGCAGCAGCAGGGTGACCGCGAACCCGGTGCCGTCCTCGACGAGCAGGTCGCCGGTGTGCACCTCGCGGACCCGGAACCGGGTGGCGCCGTTGACGTAGTCGCCGGTGTAAGGCGTCGGATCGGGGGTGAGCCCGTCGCATGGTGGCGGTTGCTCGTCCTCCCGCACGGCGAAGCCCTGTCCGGCCAGCTCGGTGAGCAGGTCGGCCCACAGCGCCGTACCGCTGCTGCCGTTGGTGGTGAGCGCGATCGCGTCGCCGGTCAGCGGGTCGTAGCGGACCGAGCAGGTGGAACCCGCCAGCGTCCCGTCGTGTCCGGCCAGGCGTCCCCGCGGCCCGTCGTAGAGCGCGCAGCCCAGGCCCCACGCGCTTGCCAGGCCGAACGGGACCGGTTCGACGGGCTCGCGGAGCAGCTCGCAGACCTCCGGCTCCAGCACCTCCGCCGGTCCGGCGCCCGCCTGCGACCGCGCCAGCGCGATCAGGTCGGCGGCCGTCCCGGCCAGCCCGGCCGCGGGCGCCAAGCTCGCCGCGAGCTGGGGCCGCGCCGGGGTGGCCCGGCCGGAGCAGACCAGGTGCGGCACGGCCAGCCGAGGGTCGTCCAGCCGGGTCAGGCCGAGCCCGAGCGGTTCGGCGAGGAACGCCCGCACGGCCTCCCACCAGCTCAGCCCCGTCGCCATCTCGATCAGCCTGCCGACCAGGACGTAGCCGGTGCTGGAGTAGGAGAAGACCGACCCGGGCACCGCGAGGCACTCGGCGTCGCCGATGGCCTCCACGTAGCGGCGCAGCGACTCGTCGCGGGGGTCCAGCGGTTCGTGGTCGGCGACCAGCCCGCTCACGTGCCCGAGGAGGTGGCGCAGCGTGATGCGGCGAAGACCGCCCATCGGGCTGCCGGTCAGGTCCGGCAGGTAACCCGCGACGGGCAGGTCCAGCAGCAGATCGCCGTCGCCGACCAGCTGCATCGCGACTGTGGCGGTCACCGTCTTGGTCACCGCTCCGAAGGCGAACGGGGTGTCCTCGTGCACGCCCGCTCCCGCGGTCGCGTGCAGGGTGGCACCGTCGCGGTGCACCGCGAGCTGGGCACCGGGAACGCCGTGCACGGCGGCCAGCGCCCGGAGCATTTCGGAAAGGTAAATCGGTTCCATGGAATCGCCCCCATTCCGGCGGCTGACGCCCGCCTTTTCCTTGCGCGGCAAACTGCTTGCACGGGACTTTGATTAGCGGAAACCTGGTGCCTGCTCGCGCGTCGCCGGTCAGAGTGCACCGAAGAAATGTCGACCGGCAGCGTCCGAACGGAGTAATCCCCGCGGTGGACAATGACACAAGCGATAAACAAGCGACTTATGGTCAATGGTTTCTGGGAATGCGCCTGAGAAATTCGAAGCCGCATTGACCCCTCGGGCCGGGGCGGGCGTGGTCCGCCACGTGCGCGCTCGTGGTTCGACGTGGCGGGTGCGGCCGGTGCCGATCACTGCGTTCGAGTGAGTTCCCGCAAGGGATCTGATCCCCGGTTGACACCCCCGGACCGGCGGCCCGGGCAAAGAATCAAATGCCGATTCCGCCGCGATCGGCGGCCAGCCCGCGCAGTATCCGCTCGGTCGTCCGCCTGCACAGCGCCCGGAACTCCGCCTCGGACATGCCCATCCGGCCGCCGAGGTAGAGCTGCACCAGGCCCTGGGAGTGGGAGGTGACGGTGACGGTGACCTCCAGCGGGTCGTCCTCGCGCAGCAGGCCCTCCGCCATGGCCCGGCGCACCAGCTCCAGCAGCGGAGTGAACGTCGGCGAGGCCCCGGAGGCGAAGTCGTCCGGGAACCGCCGCGCCCCTTCCCTGCGGTCGGTGAGCAGGAAGGTGTAGAGGTTCGGCATGCCCAGCGCGAAGTCCAGGAAGTCGTCGAGCAGCCCGAACATCCGCGACAGCAGGTCGGTGTGCGGGCGCTGCCCCCAGCCCCGCGCGACCTCGGCGATGGCGGCGTCGGCGACCGCGCGCAGCAACGCCTCCCGGTTCGGGTAGTGCCGGTAGGTGGCCATCGGCGTGATCCCCGCGGCCGCGGCGACGCGACGCATGGTCACCGCTTCGGCGCCCTCGTCCACGAGGATCGCGCGGGCGGCGTTCTCGATCCGGCGCACCGTGGGCAGCTCACTCACGCGTACACCGTAGACCGGCCGCGCCCCGGTGACGCGGTCCACCCCGCCCGCCGCTTGACCTCCACGGCGAGGGGGAAGACTCGTCAAACGCCTGCTGCGCAAGCGAAAATCCTTGCCAGCAAACGAAAAGAAGCCCTAGCCCGGAAAGTCGGCCTGGGCCGCGTAGGCGCGGAAGGGCTTGGGGGCGCGGCCGGTCACCCCGCGGACGACGTCGGTGGGCGTGTCGTCGCCCCGGGCCCGCAGCGCCGCGAAGCCGGGCAGGTCGGCCAGCGCCTGCTCGCGCGGCACGCCGAAGCCGGTCATCGCGGCGACGTAGTCCTCATCCTCCCCGCGGAAGCGGATCTCCCGGCCGGTCGCCGCGCCGATCAGCGCGAGCGCCTCGGGGAAGGACAGCGCCTCCGGGCCGGTCACGTCGTAGCTCTTCCCGGCGTGACCGTCGTGGAGCAGCGCGGTGGCCGCGACCGCCGCGATGTCGTCGGCGTCCACGAACGCCTGCCGCAGGTCACCGACCGGCACCGCCAGCTCCCCCGCCGCGATCGCCCCGGCGAAGACGCCCTCGTCGAAGTTCTGGTTGAACCAGTCGGGCCGCACGATGGTCCACTCCGCGCCGGACTCGCGGACGGTGCGCTCGGCGGCCATCAGCCGCTCGTCGCCCATGACCTCGATCGCCATGCTGGACAACAACACCAGCCGCCGCACACCGCCGTCGACGGCGCACCGGACGAACTCCGGGTCCACGGGCAGCTCGTGCGGGGCCATCAGGTACATCGCGCCCGCGCCTGCGACCGCGGGCTCCCACGTGTCCTGGTCGGCCCAGTCGAACCGCACCTCCCCAGAGCGCGAGGCCGCCCGCACCGGCCGTCCCGCCTCGCGCAGCAGCGCCGCCACCCTCCGCCCCGTCGACCCGGTCGCACCGAGCACAAGAGTCTCTTTCTCGCTCATGGCCCCGACTGAAGCACGACCCCCTGACAGTGACGATGCGCACCGGTCGACGGCTTGAGCCTCGAGGTGAACAAGCGTTTACTGGGTGAACAGTTGTTCACCTCCGGAGGAGGCCCATGCCGACCGCCCGCCGTCCGCGCCTGATCCTGACCGCGCTCGCCTCCTGCGGAGTGCTCATGGCGGTGACGCAGACGATCGTCATCCCCCTGCTCCCCAGGCTGCCCGCGCTCACCGGTGGCACGCCGACCGATGTGAGCTGGCTGCTCACCGTGACGCTGCTGACGGGTGCGGTCTTCACGCCGCTCCTCGGTCGCGCCGGGGACATGTACGGCAAACGACGTGTGCTGCTGCTGGCGCTGGGGTCCATGACCATCGGCTCGGTGCTGTGCGCGGTCAGCTCCAGCCTCACGGTGCTCATCGTGGGGCGCGGCTTACAAGGCACCGCGCTCGCGGTGGTGCCGCTCGGGGTCAGCATGCTGCGCGACGAACTGCCACGGGAGCGCGTGGTCGCGGCGATCGCCATGATGAGCGCGACGCTCGGAATCGGTGCGGCGTTCGGGATTCCCTTGGCCACTCTGGTCGTAGAGCACGCTGACTGGCACACGCTGTTCTGGCTCTGCGTCGTGCTCGGCGTGGTGGCTCTGACCGCCGTTGTGCTCGTTGTCCCGGAGTCACCAATACGCACCAACGGCCGCTTCGACCTCGTGGGCGCGTTGGGGCTGAGCGCGTTCCTGGGGTGCTTGTTGGTCCCGGTGTCCAAGGGCAGCGCGTGGGGATGGGGATCGCCCACGACCCTCGGGTTCCTCGCCGCGGCGGTGCTCATCCTGCCGTTGTGGACAGTCCACCAGCTGCGCGCGAGAACGCCCATGGTTGACCTCAGGGTCTCCGCGCGCCCCGCGGTGCTGTTCACCAACCTCGCCGCGTTGCTGGTCGGTTTCTCCTTCTACGCCAACACACTTGCCACGGCCCAGCTCGTGCAGGAACCGGTCTCCACCGGCTACGGCCTCGGCGCGTCGATCGTGGTGAGCGGACTGTGCCTGTTGCCGAGCGGCTTCGCGATGATGCTGCTGTCGCCGGTCTCCGCGCGCGTGTCCGCGGCGCGCGGCCCCCGTTTCACCCTCTTGGTCGCCACGGGCGTGATGGCCACCGGCTACGCGGTCCGGCTGTTCACCAGCGAGAGCCTGATCGCGATCGTCATCGGCGCGACGGTGGTGGCCGCCGGGACGGCGATGGCGTACTCGGCCCTGCCCGCGCTGATCATGCATGCTGTCCCGGTGACGGAGACCGCCGCCGCCAATGGGCTCAACACACTCATGCGCTCCATCGGTCAGGCCATGTGCAGCGCCGTGGTGGCCACCGTGCTCGCGTCCTTGGTGACGGTCCACGGTCCCACGCTGAGCGCCTACCTCACGGTGTTCGTGGTCGCGGGGGCGAGCGCACTGGTGGCGCTCGGGCTCACACTGCTGATCCCGGCTCCGCGCCCGGCGCAGGTGGAGGACCGCGTACTGGTGGGTGCTGCGGCATGACGGACAGCGGTCGCCAAGCCATTCTGCTCGCCGCGCGCCGTGCGTTCGCGCGTCACCCCTACGCGGCCGTGACGCTGCGGGGCATCGCCGCCGACGCCGGTGTGAGCGCGTCGCTGATCGTGAAGCACTTCGGTGGCAAGGAGTCCCTGTTCGACGAGGTCGCCGACTTCACCGGTGCGGCGGCCGCGTTGCTGGACGCGCCGAACGAAGAGCTAGGGCGGTGCGCCGTGCGCGCGCTCGTCCAGTACCGCCAGGAGAACAACGCGGACTTGTTGCTGCGCGTGGTGTTCGCGGTGGGCAGCGGCGACGAACGAGCCATGTTGCGCGAACGCTTCCGCACGCAGGTCGTACGCCAGGTCGCCGCCCGGCTCACCGGTGAGGACGTGCCGTTGCGCGCGGAGCTGTTCGTCGCACAGCTGATCGGGCTCGGCGCGGCGCTCGCCATCGACCGTGAAGGACCCGCCGCGACCGCCGACGCCGAGCGGATCGCCGATCTCTACGCGCCCGCGCTCCAGTCGCTGGTCAGCCCGAGCGGGTGAGGAGCCCGACCAGCTGGTTGCACAGGCCCTCGCGCAGGGCAAAGACGAAGTGCTCCGGCGAGGTCGGCGAGCCCATCTCCGCCAGCACCTGCGCCACCGCCTCGGTCGGCCGCGCGTAGGGCCACAGCCCGGCGACGATCACGAACACCGCGCCCGCGAAGTGCGCGGTCCCGGTCTCCCCCAGCGCCGGGAAATGCCGCCGCACCATGGCGGCCAGCCGGTCGGCGTTACGAGAGGCGTTGCGCTTGAACACGCGCGCGTACTCCACGGTGATGTTGCGTTCGAGCACCCCGGCCATCGAGCTGATCAGCTCGCACAGCAGCGCGTGCCGCGCGAGCGAGAGCGCGACCGCCGTCGCCACCGCTTCGGGGTGCGGCTTCTCCCGCTCCAGCACCGGTTCCAGCTCGTCCAGCCACGTGATCCACAGGCGGTCGAGGAGCTCCAGGAAGACCGCTTCCCGACTGTCGAAGTAGCGCAGCACGTTCGACTTCGCCAGCCCGACCCGGTCGCTCAGCTCGCGCAGGCTGATCTCGGCCAGCGGGCGCTCGGCGAGCATCTCCGCCGCCGTGTCCAGAATCGCTTCGCGCCGCTGTTTCACCTGCTCAGGGCGTCTCGCGCGCTGGAAGTCGACCACCTCCGAAGGGTATCAGACCGCCGGTCTCTTGATAACAGACCAGTGGTCCGATAACCTCGGAGGCGTGACGACGCGTGTGAATGGATCAGTTGCCCATGGCTACGAGAACGTGCGTGAGGCATTCGCGGCCGCACAGGCGCACGATGAGGGCCAGGCACAGCTCGCCGTCTACCGGCACGGTGAACTCGTCGTGGATCTGTGGACCGGCGAGGAGAACCGGATCGGCATCCTCATGTCGTGCACCAAGGGCATCGTCGCGACGTGCGCGCAGATGCTGGTCGAACGGGGACTGCTTGACGTGGACGAGCCCGTCACGCGCTACTGGCCGGAGTTCACGGCCAAGGCGGTCACCGTGCGACACCTGCTCACGCACACCGCGGGCCTACCGTCCTTCCCGAAGGAGTCGGGGCTCGTCGCGGCCGACGCGTTGGACTGGGAAACGTGCATCAAGGCGTTGGGCGCGGCCATGCCTGCGTGGGAACCCGGCAGTGCCTGCGCCTACCATGCGATGTCCTACGGCTACCTCGTCGGTGAAGTCGTGCGACGCGTCGCAGGCCGCTCCGTGGGCGAGTTCTTCCGCACGGAGGTGGGCGAACCGCTCGAACTGGACCTGTGGATCGGCCTGCCCGAAGAGCAGGAGCATCGCGTGGTCCCGCAGTTCTCCACCGCGCCGGACCTCGAAATCCCCTCTTTGAAGCTCAGCACTCGGGCCGTGCGCTCCCTTATAAGGGGATACGCGTTCGCCGGGGAGTGCGTGCCGCTGCTGAACACCCGCGAGGGCCGCGCGGCCGAGATCCCCTCGATGAACGCCGTAGGCGACGCGCACTCGCTCGCGCGCATGTACGCGGCCACCATCGGTGAGGTCGACGGAGTGCGCCTGCTGAGCGAGGAGTCTGCGCGGCGGGCGCGGACCCCACAGACGGACTCGCTGTCCGCGCCCGCGCCGCTCAACCTGATGCGCATGCCGTTCCCGCAGCGGTTCGGGCTCGGTTATGAGCTGGCCCGGCCCGGTGAGCCGATGCTGGGCAGCACCTCTTTCGGCCACTCCGGCGCGGGCGGTCGGCTCGCCTTCGCCGATCCGGAGAGCGGGCATGCGGTGGGCTACACGTGCTCCAACATGACGTGGAACCCGATGGCGGGCGCGGACCCCCGGTGGCTGCCGTGGACCGCCGCGCTCACGCAGGTCAGAACTCCAGAGAATCTATAGGTCGACCGCGAATCCTGACTCCGACCTGATCCCTGATCAGGGAACGGAGAAGGAAATGAACCCTGCGATCACCAAAACCTTGGTGGGGGCCGTCGTGACGACGGTCCTCACCCTTTTCGCGCCACCAGCGAACGGGGAACCTTTACGGGACCTCGTCGAACTGTGGCCGCACGACGTCGCCAAGATGGCGTCGTTGCCCTGTGTCGCCGGCGGTCCCAGTGCGAGGGACACCGAGACCGCCCGCGACCTGAACCCGCGCCTGTCCACCAAGATGCGGGGGCATTTGAACGCCTACAACATGTCCTGCGCCCGTGCGGTGGTCCAGACGGTGGTGGACCGCGGTTACAACGAAAAGGCCGCCGCCATCGCCATTTCCACGATCATCGTGGAGACGAGCATGGCCAACCTCGACCACGGCGACCGCGACTCGGTCGGGCTCTACCAGCAGCGGGCTTCCTGGGGGAGCTTCCCCCAACGGACCGATCCGGTGTGGGCGACGAGCAAGTTCCTCGCCGTCATGGACGACTTCTACCCCAACGAGTCGTGGAACACCGCATCGATCGGCGACGTCGCCGCCGATGTCCAGCGGCCTGCGGCGCAGTACCGGCACCGCTACGCGGTCGAGGCGAACGACGCCGTGATCATCGCCGGAGCCCTGTTCGCGCGTCCGCTCCCGCCGTCTGCGACGGTGAAGGTCGCTCGGCATGTCGCTGACATCGATGGTGATGGGAAGCCGGATGTGTTGGGGCTCAACACCGGTAGTCGGGAGAGTTTGTGGTTTGTGCCGAACACCAGTACTCCGGGGAGTTTGTCGCGGGGGCTGAGTGTGCATGTCAGTGATGGGTGGCAGGGGGTGTTTGAGCATCATCTGGCTGATTGGGATGGTGACGGGAAGCTCGACATCCTGGGCCGGTCGGGGGATGACCTGTTGGTGTGGCTGAACACCAGCATCCCGGGGAAGCCGTCGTTTGGGCGGTTTGTGCACCTGAGCGCGGGGTGGAATGCGTTGGAGCGGTTGGTGTTCGCGGACTTCACCGGGGACGGGTTCGTCGATGTCGGGGGCTGGAACACCGGCAGTCGTGACCAGTTCTGGGTGGTGCCGAACAACTCCCGTCCGGGGGTCCCGGGTCGGGGGCCGAGTATCCATGTCAGCAACGGCTGGCACACCATCGACACCTACCTGGTGGCCGATTACGACGGTGACGGGAAGGCCGATCTGCTGGGTCGGGGCGGGGATGACCTGGTCGCCTGGCGCAACACCGGTAGTGGTGGTCGTCCGTCGTTCGCGCCGTTGTCGCGTCTGGGGTCGGGGTGGAACGCCATCGGTGTCCTGGTAGTGGCGGATTTCACCGGGGACGGCAAACCCGATATCGGCGGGTTCGACCGGGCCACGGGTCACCATTTCTGGGTCACCCCCAACACCAGCACACCAGGGAACCTCACCCGCGGCGGGAGCTATCACGTCTCCGACGGGTGGTCGAACGTCTCCGGGCACCTGTTGGGTGATTGGGACGGGGACGGCAAGACCGACATCCTCGGCCGCGCCGGAGACGCCCTGCTCGCGTGGCGCAACACCAGCGCCGACGGGCGGACCAGCCTCGCCCCGTACACCCACTTCGGTACCGGGTGGGCCACGCTTGGCACATTCCTGACCAAGCACTGACGGTGAAGCCCTCTGAGCGCGATCCGCGCTCAGAGGGTCCCGTGAGGGTGGTCTCGCCGGTTTTCGGGGGCGCGGCCGATCCGCGCCCCGCACGATGTGCAGGTGAAGATCGTTTTGTGGACCGGGCTCGTCGTGCTGGTGCTGGGGACGGCCGTTCCCGCGCGGGCGGCCGAACAGCTGGAGTACGTGGCGCTGGGTGACTCGGCGGCGGCCGGGCCGTGGATCCCGCTCCAGGTCGACGCGGCGTGCAGGCGGTCCGACCACAACTACCCCGCGATCGCGGCGAAGACCCTCGGCGCGCGGTTGACCGACGTCACCTGTTCCGGCGCGGTCACGGCCGATCTGACCAGTCCGAGCAAGAACGCCCCCGCTCCGCAGCTGGACGCGCTCTCGGCGACGACCGGGCTCGTGTCGGTGACGATCGGGGCGAACGACTCCGGGCTCTTCGACCGGGCGCTGTCGTGCGTCAACGCGTTGCCGGAGCCGGTCGGGGTGTCGTGCTCGGACCGGATCAGGGCGGGCGGCACCGACCCGATCGCCGCCTCGGTCGACGCGTGGGGGCCGGTGTTCGGCGCCGCGCTCGACGAGATCCGGCGCCGGGCGCCCAAGGCCAAGGTCCTGGTGACCGGCTACGGGACCTACCTCCGGCCCGGCGGTTGCCATCCCGTCCAGCCGGTGTGGGCGCGCGATGCCGACTACCTGCAAAGCACCATGGACAGGATCAGCTCCACGGCGCGGGAGCTGGCGGGCGCCCGCGGCATGCGCTTCGTGGACTTCGCCGCGGTGTCGGTCGGGCACGACATCTGCGCCGCGCCGTGGGACCGGTACCTCGAAGGTCTGATCCCGGTGAACGTCGCGGCCCCGTTGCACCCCAACGCCAAGGGCATGGCCGCCTTCGCCGCGGCCGTCGCCACCGCGGCGGCGGCAAATCGGTAGTGCCACCCCGCGCCTGACCCAGCGTCCTTTTTCCGTTTCGTACTCTTGCCGGGATTTGGGAGCGCTCTCTTCCCCGTTATGAGTACGAAACGGGAGATCTCTAGGTTGCGGCCGCCTCACGTTGGGTCTGGGGGCGGGTGGGACGCATGGGCAGAGTGTACGTGGTGTGCGGGGCTAGTGCAGGCGGTCCTTGAGGAAGGCGAGGATCTCGTCGCGCGCCTGCACAGTGGGATGTCCTTGCGCATCAACGAGATGTGCGGTGACGACGCTGTGCGGAGTGCCGACGACCTCGCGGGCGAACGGGGGCGGATTGGTGTTCCCGGCGCTGTCCGGGAGGACGCGGCCGTCGAACGCATCACCGAGAAGTGCTTGGTAGGCGGCGAAGCGCTGCCCGGTGCACCAGCGGTCGTTTTCGAAGCGGTAAGCGAGAACCTTCAGGCCGTCGCGCGCGATGCGGTCACGGACCGCGCGCGCGTCCTCGTCGCTGATCTCAAGCCCGGCGGGGTCGTCCAACGGCAGTGACGGGTGGTTGACCACCGGAGCGATGACGGCGGGCTCCAACGTCATGGTGAGGGCGAAGTTTCCGGTGAAGCACAGCCCGATGGCGCCGACTCCCGGACCGCCGCATTCCTTGTGCGCCAAGCGTGCGAGACCCCGCAGCCACGCCGTGACGGGGCTCGTGCCGCCTCCGGCGAACGCGCGGAACTCAGCGCTGACGCACGCGCGCTTGGCGATCTCCATGCCGCCGTCCGCCGTGGGGTAGGCGCCGTCGACGCCGAAGAGCGAGGGGACGTGGACGGTGAAGCCCGCGTCGCGCACCCACCGCGCCAGCCGAAGGACATCGGGGCTGATGCCGGGCATCTCCGGCATCAGCACCACGGCCGGTCCGGAGCCCGCCACGTACACCGTCTTCACCACTCCGTCCACGTCCACGGCCCGATGGCTGAAGTCGGTGATCGGGTCGTCAAGGTTTCTCATGCCGACAGCGTGGTCCGCGATGCGCGCGCGAGCCATGGGCGGGATCGCCGTATAGCAGGGTAATCTCGCCAACGTGGGTGCACTGCGCGTAGGTGTCCTGGCCTATCCGGGCTGTTTCGCGTCCGAGGTGTTCGGCGTTCCCGACCTGTTGACGATCGCCGGGCACGTCGCGGGTCCGGACCACGCCGGCTACGAGGTGGCGATCGTGTCTCCGCGGCGCCGCGTCATCGCCTCGGGCGGTGTGGCGCTGGCAGTCTCCGCGCTGCGCGACGTGGATGTCCTTGTGGTGCCAGGGTTTGAGGTGGTGCCGGGCATCGACGTGGACGCGAGGCTCGCGGCGCTCTCCCCCGAGGTCGCGGCGATCCGCGCGCACGCGGCCACGGGCAACGCGGTCGTCTCGATCTGCGTCGGCGCGTTCCTGCTCGCTGCGGCCGGGCTCCTGCACCAGCGGCGTGCGACGACGGCGTGGCTGTTCGCCGATGAGTTGGCTCAACGCTGTCCGGACACCGATGTGCGGGCCGAGCACCTGGTCGTCACCGACACCGGTGTGACGACGACGGCGGCGCTCAGTGCCATGTACGACTTCGCGCTCCAACTGATCCACGAACACAGCGGCGCCGGCGTGGCTCGGACGACTGCCCGCATCGCGCTCCTCGACGACGCGCGATCGTCCCAGACGCCCTACGTCGACGCGCGGCTGCTTCCTCAGCCTGGCAACGAGTTCTCCCGCAGGGTCATGCGGCAGCTCGACCAGAACTAGCCTCGCGCTACGACCTCGGTGCACTCGCGGAGACCTTCGCGGTCAGCACGCGGACGTTGCTGCGGCGCTTCGCCGACGAGACGGGGCAAAGCCCGCTCGAGTACCTTCAGGCAGCACGCATCCGGCGCGCACGCC
The DNA here is from genome assembly GCF_024213555.1 of Allokutzneria sp. A3M-2-11 16. Taxonomy (GTDB): domain Bacteria; phylum Actinomycetota; class Actinomycetes; order Mycobacteriales; family Pseudonocardiaceae; genus Allokutzneria. The sequence continues at coordinate 99,402 of NZ_JANAVO010000009.1, forward strand.
ACCTCTTGGAGACGACGGATCGCACGGTCGCGGGCATCGCCGCCGCGGTCGGTTACCGGGACGCCGGGACCTTCGCCGCGCTCTTCGCGAAGCACACGGGACGGCGCCCGAGCCACTACCGCGCGACGTTCCGGCGCTCGTCGGCGGTGGCCAGCCAGAAGTAGACCGGTGGCAGGACCAGCTCGATCGCGGTCAACGGGACCTGGAACCAGTGCGGCTGGCCGTGGACGAGCATCGACAGGACCCGGCCGACCCCGCCGAGGAGCATGATCCCGGCGAGCCAGCGCACGGCCTTCGACGGGATCGGCGACTGCCGGACCGCCCAGATCCAGGCGAGCCCGTAGCCGAGGAAAATGGCGTTGTAGAAGCGTTCCCGACTGTCCACAGTGGCCCCGGCGGCGGCCTCGCCCGGCACCGAGTCGATCCCGAGCGCGAGGTGGTAGACCCCGATCGCCACGCACGCGAGGCCCATGGCCCACGACAGCCACCTGAGGAGCTTGACCACTCGACCCACCGCCTTAGTTGACATGTGTCTACTAACAGTGACGCCACTAGTAGACACATGTCAACTACAGTGCGGGTGTGACCACACGCCGCAGGCTCGACCCGGCCGAGCGCCGCGCCGAACTGCTCGACGTCGGCGCGAAGCTGTTCGCGGCGCAGCCCTACGAGGACGTCCTCATGGAGGACATCGCCGGGGCCGCCGGGATCTCGCGCGCGCTGCTGTACCGCTACTTCCCGAACAAGCGCGACCTGTTCGCCGCGATCTACCAGCAGGCCGCCGACCGGTTGCTGGCGGCGTCGGAGTTCGACCCCGACCTCCCCCTCACCGCTCAGGTCACGGCCGCCCTCGACGCGCACATCGAGTACTTCGCCGCCAACCGGCACTCCGTCCTCGCCGCGAACCGGGTGCTCGCGGGCGACCTGGTCATCCAGGCGATCATCGACGACGAGCTGGCCACGTTGCGGCAACGCGTACTCGACGTCGCGGGCTTCGACGACTCGGCAAGGGAGGTCGTGTCAGCCGTGCTGACGAGCTGGCTGGTGTTCGTTCGCACGCTGTGCGTGGACTGGCTGGCCAACCAGGCTTACTCGCGCGAGGAGCTGCGCGATGTCTGCCTCGGCGCGCTGTGGGGCGCATTGCAGCCGATCTCGCGCACGGGGCAGTGAAGTTCGACGACTCGGTCCCCCAACGGGATCTGGCGGTAGCGGCCGTAGGACTCCAGGCCGCGATCGCCCAGCGCGACGTCGACGGTGAGCCACGGATCGCTGGTGTCCTCTTCGGACCGCGTGTGCGTGACGATCGCTCCTCGAGGCTCGCCGGGCAGCTCCACCAGCTCCAGCCCGGGTCCGGGGCGGGCTTCAGGAGCGAGCCGGACGCCGACCACCACCTCGATCTTGGAGCCGTCCGGGCGCCCGTAGAAGGTGCGGATCGTGGGCCCGGCCGCGGTCAGCCGGGACTCCAGGTGGTCGATCATCGCGCTGATCTCGCTGGTGTCGTTGACCTCGGCGCTCAGCCCGGCCAGGCGTAGCGCGGGCAACGGCCCCAAGCACAGCGTGTCGTCGGTCATGGCCTGTCCTTCCTCGATGGCCCGGAGCCGCCGCCGCACCTCGGCGAGCCTGCGCGAGTCCGCCTCGATCCGCGCCTCGAGCTCTTCCTGGCGCAGGCGCAACATCGCGGTCAGCCGCTCGGCTCCGACCTGGTCGTCCAGGGCGGCGCGGCACTGGTCCAGGGTGAAACCCAGCCGCTTCAGCGCGACGAGGCTGTTCACCCGGCCGACCTGCGACGCCGAGTACCAGCGGTAGGCCGTCGCGGGGTCGACCCGCTCCGGGACCACCAGTCCGAGGGCGTCGTAGTGGCGCAGCATCCGGACCGAGACCCCGGTGCGGTCGGCGAGTTCTCCGATGCTCAACATGACGATCAGACCTCAGCCCATGACACGGTGTCAGAGTCAAACATCGTGCGGGGCACTACGGTACGGCGCATGGCGAAGCCGCACGATCACCTGGCCGCGCTCGCACTCGTGCTGCTGGCGGCGACGGGGTGCACGACGACCATCCCGGGCCAGGCGGCTCCGGCTCCGACCCCGACGATCCGGCCGTCCGCGCTGCTCCCGGTCGTCGCGGGGTGGACGGCGGTGATCTCGGAGGGCCACGGTCTCGCCTACGACGTGCCACCCGGCTGGAAGGTCCTCGCCACCGAGACGGCCATCGGCTTCCAGAACGAGGACAGCGGCGACCTGGTCGCCGCGCGAGCGGTCGCGACGTACCGCGAGGGCCACTGTGTCGACGCGAACGGCAAGGCCGACGGCATGCGCGGCATGGTCGGCCTGTCCAAGCTGGACCCGGGGCCCCTGGTCTCCGAGGCCACGAACTCCGCCAAGCGCTGGGCCGAGCTCGCGTTCCGGGCTTCGGGGCAGGCGCCCGCCGTCACGGTGGACGCGCCGGTCACCTTCACCGCCAACGACCTGGAGCTGACGCAGGCGACGGCGCGCGCGACCGTTCCCCAGCCGAACTCGTGCACTCCCGCGAAGGGCGACATCCGGACCGTCGTGGTGCGCACCGGCCGGATCGCGGCGACCTTGGTGATCTCCACCGACCGCGGTGTTGCCGACGAGGTCCCCGAATCGCAGTTGCACCACATCGTCACGAGCCTGAGGTCGATCCGATGAGCCGCGAGATCCACTCCGATCACCTGGTCTCGCTGCACCGCGGCGAGCGCGGCGTGATCACCGTGAAGGCCGACGGCGAGCTGGGGATCTACCGGGGGCTGGGCATCGCGCACGCCACCGACCGGGCGCTCCAGATGCTCATGACGCGCATCCTCGCCCGCGGGCGGTGCGCGGAGCTGCTCGACCCGAAGCTGGTCGACGTGGACCTGTTCTTCCGCAAGATGAACTGGCACAGCGACCTGAAGCGGGAGACCGCCGGGCTGAGCGCGGACGCGCGGGACCGGCTCGACGCCTACGTGGTCGGCGTGAACCTGGTGCTGTCCCGGTCGGTGCCGTGGGAGCTGCGCGTCCTCGGGTACCGGCCGGAGCCGTGGACGATCGAGGACATCGTGCTCGTCTCGCGGATGATCGGCTACGTCACCCTGGCCCAGTCGCAGGGCGAGCTGGAGCGCTGGATCGTCGAGTGCGTGCACGCCGGTGTCGGCGCCGAGCACCTGGAGGCCCTGTTCCCGGGGCAGCTGGCCGGGCTCGACCCGGAGCTGCTGAAGAAGACGCGGCTCACCGACCGGCTCGTGCCCGACGCCGTGCGGACGCTCGCCTCGCACACGCGGCTGATGTCCTCCAACAACTGGGTGGTGGCGGGGCGGCGCACCCGGTCCGGGCAGCCGCTGCTGGCCAACGACCCGCATCTGGAGATCAACCGGCTGCCCGCCGTGTGGTACGAGGTCGTCGTCGAGACCCCCGAGCGCTACGCGGTCAGCGCGACGATTCCCGGGCTGTGCGGGCTGCTTCTGGCCCGTACCAACGATCTGGCGTGGGGCGCCACGTACAGCTTCGCCGACGCCACTGACTCTTGGGTGGAGCGCGTCAAGGACGGCAGCGTGCTCCGCGAGAAGCAGTGGGCTCCGTTGCGCCAGCGCGTCGAAGTGGTGCGGCGCAAAGGAAAAGAGCCCCTCACAGTCACGTTCTGGGACACCGATAACCACGGCGTGCTCGACGGTGCCCCGGAGGACGGTGAGTACCAGCTGGCCACGCGGTGGGCGGGCGCGCACGGCGGCGCGCGGTCCATCGAGGCGATGTTCGCACTGTGGAACGCGAAAACCGTCGCGGAGGGGATGCGGCACCTCGGCGATCTCGAAGTGTCGTTCAACTTCGTCCTCGCCGACTCCTCGGGCGGCATCGGCTACCAGATGTCCGGCCGAATTCCCGTCCGCCGTCCCGGCCTGAGCGGCTTGATTCCCTTGCCGGGGTGGGATTCCCGCAACGACTGGCAGGGCTTCCACGCGTCGGCGGACCTGCCTCGGGTGGAGAACCCGGAGAGCGGCTTCATCGTCACCGCCAACGACGACCTCAACCACCTGGGCGTGGTCTCCCCCATCAACGCGCCCATGGCCTCCTACCGCGCGGACCGGATCAGCGAGCTGCTGGGCACGGCCGACCAGCTCGACGCAGAGGACATGAAGCGCATCCAGCACGACGTGTACTCCAAGCAGGCACAGCGTTTCGTGGAGATCGCGCGGCCGTTCCTGCCCGACACGGCGGACGGCCGGGCGATCGGTGACTGGAACTTCGAGTACGACGCCCGTTCCGAAGGCGCCGAAGCCTTCGAGCGGTTCTACGCGAAGCTCGTCGAGCTGGTGTTCGGTCCCGTCCTCGGCGCTGAGACGGTCGACTTCCTCCTTGCGCAGACCGGAATCCTCACCGACTTCTACGCGAACTTCGACCGCGTCCTGCTCTCCGAGCGCTCGCCCTGGTTCGGCGGGAAGACCCGGGAAGAGGTGTTCGCGGCGGCGGCCTCCGCGGCGCTGACCGGAAGGCCAGTGCCGTGGGGCCAGCGGCGCGGCGTTGTACTGAGCCACATGCTGTTCGGTGGAAAACTGCCGCGACTGGCCGGGTTCGACCGCGGCCCGGTCACCCTGGTCGGTGGGCGCGCCACCCCGCACCAGGGGCAGATCTACCGCTCCGCCGGGCGGTTGACGACGTTCGCCCCGTCGTATCGGATGGTGACCGACTTCGCGGTGCCCGGCTGGGAGAGCTGCCTCGCGGGCGGCCCCTCTGATCGGCGCTTCTCGCGGTGGTACTACTCGGAGATGAACGACTGGATTCACGGGCGGTACAAGCGAATCGGGCCGATTCGGCCATGATGCGACGTACAGCTCTCGTTGTCGCGGCACTTCTGGGTTCGTCTGTTTCAGCGGCGGCACACGAACGCGGCCCGGCGCGGTTGCTCGGTGAACACCTGGTGCCCGCGGGCGTCCAGGTCTCCGGGACGACAGTCGGCGGGCTGTCGGGAATCGACCGCGATCCCCGCACCGGCCAGTACGTGTTGATCAGCGATGACCGCTCCGAACACGGACCCGCGCGTTTCTACACTGCGAACATCGACGCTCAGGGCGTTCGCCTCATCGCGGCACATCCTCTGCGCCGCATGGATGGACAGACCTATCCGGCGCGCTGCGAGCACGCGTGCGACGACCTGGGGCCGGTCAATCCCGAAGCGATCCGGTTCGATCCCCGTTCCGGGGCCATCACGTGGGCCCAGGAAGGCGTGCACCCGCTCAATCCCTCGATCCGGCGTGCTCGCCCCGACGGCGGCTACCTCGACCAGCTTCCCCTGCCGGAGAACGAGCGCTTCAGCTCCACGCCGGGCATCGGTCCGCGCGGCAACCAGACCCTGGAGTCCTTGAGCTACACGATGGGCGGTGCCCTGATCGCCAGCGCGCTCGAAGGTCCGCTCGGGCAGGACGGCGCGGTCCCCACGCCGACGCAGGGCGCGTTGACCCGGATGACCCTGCAAACCCGTGGTGGCCACGTTCTGGCCCAGTACGCCTATGCGCTCGATCCGCTCTTCGCCACCCCCACCGGCCCGCCCGGCCGGATCGGCGGACTCACCGGCGTCGCCGAGATCCTCGCCGTCTCCGCCACTCGTTTCCTTGTGCTGCAACGGTCCTACGCGACCGGTCACGGTTACGACATCCGCGTCTACGAAATCGACACCCTGGGCGCGACCGACGTCAAGGACATTCCCGCGCTCGCCGGGCACGCGGTGCGGCCCGTGCGCAAGAAGCTCCTCGTCGACCTCCGTGGTTTGGCCGCGCTCGACAACTTCGAGGGCATGACGTGGGGTCCGCGCCTGTCCGCCGGCGAGCGGAGCCTGTTGTTGGTCAGCGACAACAACTTCAGCGCCACTGAGCCAAGTCGCGTCATCGCGCTCGCGCTTCCACCTCGCTGAGCGGCTGGTGCCTGGCTTGCGGATTCGCTTGGGGCGCCTGGGAATTCACGCTTTAAAGCCATGATCGACTATTTGTTTGCGATAGAATGTGGTTATGCCCCTTGGGAAATATCTTGATGGGGTCGAGGATGCCGCTCTCGCCTCCGCGTGCCGGAAGTACATGGATCAGGTCCCGGAATGGGATTACCAGTACATGGGTTCAGAGGTCGGTCCCCGGTTGGCGATGTCGCGTCGGAAAGCCGATCGGATGCTGTCGCGCGGCTTCGAGTTGACTGAGCGTCCGGCTGTCTTGCAGGCGATGGCCGAAGGCCGGATCGACGAAGGGAAGGCCCTACTGATCCTGGACCAGATCAGCGTCCTCTCCGAGATCCACAAGGCGATCGTCGAGGAGGATCTGCTGGCGTACGCGCAGACCCGCACCTACACCTCGGTGCGGCGGCACGCCCAGACGATGATCCACAAGCTGGACCCCGACGCCGCCCTGCGTCGCCACAAGAAGGCCACCAAGGAACGCGTGGTGGAGAAACGTGACCTTGACGATGGCATGTCCTCGCTCCGGTTCGTGGTGCCCGCGTTGGAGGGTGTGTTGATCTATGACCGGATCGACAGGATCGCCCGCGCTCTGCCCAAGGATGACCGGACCCTGGACCAGAAGCGCGCCGACGTCGCGATGGATGTGTTGCTGGGCAAGGACACCGGCGCTCCCCAAGGCGAAGTACGGGTCTACCTCACGATGCCCGTCACGAGTGTCATCGGCATGAACGATGACCCGGCGATGCTGCATGGGTACGGGCCGCTCCCGGCGGAGGTCGCGCGGGATGTCGTCGCTGGTGGGATCTGGAAGCGCATCCTGACTGACCCGGTGACGGGGATGGCGGAGGAGGTCAGTGATGTGTACCGGCCGACCGCGAAGCAGCGGGAACTCATCGCGGCCCGGTTCCCCAGGTGCACGGCCATCGGGTGTCAGCAGCCCGCGCACCGTTGCGACTTGGACCATTGCTGCCGCTACGACGGGACCAACACGACGGTGAAGAACCTCCGGCCGAAGTGTCGTCATCACCACCGCATGAAGCACGAGTCGACCTGGCGCTGCGAGAACCTGCCGGACGGACGGCACATGTGGACCACGCCCAGCGGGGACGTCTACGAAACCGAACTGGAACCCATCGCCGAACCCGCACCGTTCTGACCAGGCTGTGTCGTGCGCGTGGTCAGTAGCGATCGTGACACCCACGGAACATCAGCAGCGCAGCCCAAAGCGCCCGTTTCGTACTCTTGTCGGGATTTTGGAGCGCTCTTTTTCCCGTTATGAGTACGAAACGGGGTTCTCTAGACCACGCGCGCCGGGGATGGGGTGGACGGGCGGGTGGAGTGCATGGGCTGAGTTTACTTGGTGTGCGGAGTGTTCGGAGGACTAGATCGTGCCTAGCAGGGATTGTGCGTGGTTTTGAAGAACTGGCCACTGAGGTAGTGGGCGTTGTACGTGCGACTGCCCGGCCCCGAACCGGTGAAGATCATGTGGAATGCCATCTGGCGGGACTGGTCGTTGATGACCCCGGTGCCGCCGCAGTAGGACTCGATCGTCAGCTGTGCGGCGGGAACGGGTGCTGCCCCTGCGGCGCCGGGCGCGACCAGCGCACCGAGTACCGCGACCCCGGCGACGATGACGTGCTTCATGTTCTCCCCCTTGGAACTCCGAAGGGCTCGAACGTAGGACGGCGCGGGCGATGTCGTGTGGCGTGCCGACGCGGCCGCGCGGGATGGGCTTCGCTTGTGCCACAAGGTGTTGTTCCACCGTTCTGCCCGCCCGGGCGGCGCTCACCGCCGTCATCCGCCCTTCCAGACCGGCCTTCGCGGCGACGTGGTTGGCCCGGTTGTCATCACCGAGCGAGGAAGCTTCCCCGCAGGTGAGTGGCCACGACCGCGTCCCAGTCCGACAACGGCATGTCCAGAACCGTGTTGTCCCCGAATAGGGAGATAAATGATTGACGCGCCCGGAACCGTGGGCCAAGATGAAATCAACGAACCGAACCGAGGAGCGGACATGACTGGCATGCGGGAGCGAGGGCAGCGCGACTGGCGACCGTCCGCGCTCTGGCCTCTGACCTGCGCCTACTCCCCACCATGACCTGACCTGGTCATGACACGGGAGCCGCCCATCGGGAAACCGATCCGGGCGGCTTTCTCTATTGAGCACGCCCGGAATTCCTTTTCCTGCCGATGAGCTTTCGGAAGCGGAGCGGCCTCCAAAGCCGTTTCCCGGGGGTTCGAATCCCTCCATCGGTGCTCTACCCCCGTAGCTCAGCTGGACAGAGCGCCGCGCTACGAACGCGGAGGTCCCAGGTTCGAGTCCTGGCGGGGGTGCTGGGCCGGAGCGCGCCTCGGGCGCTCCAGGCCCTCCCGGGTGCGAGGGGCATGGCGACCCCACCTGATTTGGGATCAGGAGTCACCGCGTTCGACTCGCGGGCATCCGACTGCACACCCGTCCCACCAGCGCCGACGTGATCTTGAACGGCGTTGTCAGGGGTCGCCCGTACTGTCACCGGCGTTCCACCGACAAGGCGTGGAAGCCGGTGCACGGGAGATGGTGTGTTGTCAGAACATCGGGAGAGGTCGAGCACGGCGCGGGTCATCCCGCCCGCACGACCGCGCAAGCTCGCGAAGGTCCCGTTCGTCGAGCTGGCCGACGGGCGCCTGCAAGGCGTGGTGTCCAGCGGCTCGGACGTCGAACGCGTCTACGTCTCGTCGGTCGCGGCGGGCAACTACGAGTTCGCGTGCAGTACCAACAACAATCGCCCCTGCGGCGGAGCGTACGGCGCGTTCTGCAAGCACATCCGGTCGCTGATCAGCGAAGCGGTGGTGCAGTACGGCGCCGAGCGCGTCGGGCGTTACCTGAAAGTCGACGGCGAGGACGCGCAGAGCATCACCGCCGCGATGGACCTGACGAGCCCTGCGCAGGGCGGAAACACGGCGGCGGCACCGGTCTTCAGCCGGTTCCTGCACCACCTCGCCTACCTCGAACTCGCCCCGACAACGGCGCCGCTGCCGGAAATGCAGTGGTTCCCGCCGACCAGGGCGGTGGTGTGATGCGCGCCGACCTGCTCGTTGAAACCGTTGCGGGACTTGACGAAGCCCTCGGTGTGGTCGATGCGTTCGACCGGGCGCTCGTCGCCGGGCTCCTCCGTCCCCAAGCCGACGGCCTGTTCGAACTCGCGGACGCCGTCGCGGGCACACCGCTGGCCGCGCGGGTCGCCGAGGCCGCTGAGAAAGCCGCCGCCGGAGCCGCGGGTGAGGAGCACTTCGTCGCGCTGGCCGCCGCCCGCACCGCGCTGCTCGGCTCCGTGCACGACGCGCTGGTGCTCCGCGTCGAGGAAGCGACCGGGAGGGCTCGCGGCGAGGAGCCGCCCCAGGTCGTCGGTGACCGGTCGGCGGTGAATCTGCTTGCCGCGGCACGATCCTGGCTCGCCGACCTGGCGCGGTCGGGGTGGCGGGGCATCGACCACGACGTGGTCTCCGGAGCGGACCAGGTGATCTCCGCGATGCTGAAGGAGCCCGGATTACGCCGTCTGGCAACGCTTCTCGACGGTTTCGTGGCCGAACTCGCGGCGTCCTGCCCCGGCGCGTCCCTGGACCGCGTGCCGGAGCGCCGCTGGGCGGACCTGTGGTCGCGCGCGATGCTGCTGACGCAGCCGGGTGCCGCAGACGTGTCGCCGACCGCGACGGCCACGGGGCGCCTGCTGCCGCTCGGCGTCGACGTGCACGAACACCCCACCGCCGCGCAGGCCCAGGTCCACGCGGTGTTCGAGCCCGAGGACGGGAGCACGCCCCGGCTGGTGCGGGCGAGCGTCTCGGTACCCAAGCCGGACACGATCCTCGGGGCGGGCATCTGGCAGCTGCTCCGCCCGCACATGTCGCTGCTGGCGGCGATCAGCGAGGGGCGCTCGATGACGCTGACCCAGATGCCGATCACCGCGGAGGGCGACCTCATCTGGAACGACGAGCAGGCGCGCCAGGGCGAGCCCGCGGACGCCTTCACCACCGCCAGGGTCGCACTGCCCACGGCGACGACTCCGGTCACGGCCGCACTCGACCGGCACCCGGCGCGCATCGCCGTGCCCGTCTTCCTCGAAGGCTATTCGTCCACAAAGGACACATTCACGCTGGCCGGTCAGAACCTGGCCGTGGACACCGATCGCGTGCCGGTCGCCGGACCGCTCACCCCGGAGGCGGTGGCGGCGTCGAGCGCCTGCATCGGCCTGCTCCGCTGGGACGCCGGGGTGTTCAGCGTCCAGCCGCTCGCCGTCGAGACCACCGTGCGGAAGAAGGCGGTCGCCGTCCACGCCGGCGCGTGGGCCGGGGGCACGACCGACAAAGCCGGTGCCAAGGCGGAGAAAGCCGCCACCGACGCCGCGGCCCTGCTGCGCGAGCGGGCCGGAAGGTTGCTGCGGAGATGACCCATCACGACAACCGCCGCCAGGTCCTGTACTGGCGGCTGCTGGCCCGGCTCTTCGACCACGAGGAACAGGCGGCGCTGGAGTCGTCGAGCCTCGCCGTCGTCGAGGACATCGGGCTGCCGTCCACCCTGCTGGACCCGCAGGTGTCGGTGGACTCGGTGGTGCAGCGGCACCCCGAACTGGCCGCCGAGCTCGACGACCTGATGACCCCGGACCCCGACGAGAACCGGGACCGCGCAACGGAAGTACGCCGCGCCGCGCTGGTGTCGAAGGTGCTGCTGAACGTCTTCACCGCCGGTTCCGGCTCGGTCACGGCGGGGCAGCTGGCGCGCTGGCAGGCCGACGCGGGCTGGCTGGAGCGCGCGCTCGGCCACGAGCCGGGGGACCTGCGCGCCGGTCGCGGCTCCTCCCCCGGGCTGGACCTCGGTTCCCTGGAGGCCGACCTCGTCAAGCGCATGCGGCTGCGCGAGGTGCTGGCCGACCCCTCGCTCGCCGCGCAGCTCACCCCGAGCATGTCGCTGATCGAACAACTGTTGCGGGACAAGGACAATCTCTCCGGTGTGGCGCTGACCAACGCCAAGAACCTGATCCGCCGCTTCGTCGACGAGGTCGCCGAGGTGCTGCGCACGCAGGTGGCGAAGGCGAGCGTGGGCGAACTGGACCGCTCCGTCCCGCCCAAGCGCGTGTTCCGCAACCTCGACCTCGACCGCACGATCTGGAAGAACCTCACCAACTGGAGCCCGGAGGAGGAGCGGCTCTACGTCGACCGCCTCTACTACCGGCACACCTCCCGCAAGACCACGCCGCAGCGGCTGATCGTGGTCGTCGACCAGTCGGGTTCGATGGTCGACTCGATGGTGAACTGCACCATCCTGGCATCGATCTTCGCCGGGCTGCCCAGGGTGGACGTGCACCTGATCGCCTACGACACCCGGGCGCTGGACCTCACGCCGTGGGTGCGCGATCCGTTCGAGACCCTGTTGCGCACCAACCTCGGCGGCGGCAACGACGGCCCGGTCGCCATGGCCATGGCACGCCCGAAGATCACCGAGCCGCGGAACACCGTGATGGTGTGGATCTCGGACTTCTACGAGTTCGACCGCTCGCAGCCGCTGTTCGAGGGCATCGAGGCGGTGCACCGCTCCGGGGTCAAGTTCATCCCGGTCGGCTCGGTGACCAGCTCCGGCCGCCAGGAGGTCAACCCCTGGTTCCGGGAGCGGTTCAAGGCCCTGGGCACCCCGGTGATCTCCGGCCAGATCGACAAGCTCGTCCACGAACTCAAGACGTTGCTCACCTGAGAAAGGCCGACATGTCCGACCTGTTGCGCGCCCCCGCCGAGCTCAAGTACGCCGAGGAGCTGGACTGGCTGGAGTCCATCGACGACAACCCCAAGCCGTTCGCCTGGCGGCTGTCCCCGAAGATGGTGCGGCTGTTCGTCCTGGGCTCGGAGCGCTCCGACGGCCTCGACCGGGAGATCCCGCAGAAGTGGTTCGGCGACCGGAGTTTCGTCGAGCGCTCCATCGTCACGCTGGCCTCCGACCGCGGCCTGCTGCTCATCGGTGACCCGGGGACCGGCAAGAGCTGGCTGGCCGAGCTGCTGGCCGCGGCGATCTCCCGCAACTCCACGCTGGTCGTGCAGGGCACCGCGGGCACCACCGAGGACCACATCAAGTACTCGTGGAACGTGTCCATGGTGATCGCCAAGGGCCAGTCGCGGGAGTCGATGATCCCGTCGCCGATCATGACCGCGATGGAGACCGGGACGATCGGCCGGTTCGAGGAGCTGACCCGCTCCACCTCCGACGTGCAGGACGCGCTGATCTCCATCCTGTCCGAGAAGTACATCTCCGTGCCGGAGCTGGACAGTGACAACCCGGACAGGGACAACATCGTCTTCGCCAAGCCCGGCTTCTCCGTGATCGCCACGGCGAACAGCCGCGACCGCGGGGTCAACGACCTGTCCTCCGCGCTGAAGCGGCGCTTCAACTTCGTCCGCGTCCCGGTGGTGACGAACAAGAAGGCCGAGGCGGAGATCGTCCGCTTCCGCACCGAGGAACTGCTGCGCCGCCACCAGATCGAGCTGGACGTGCCGCCGACGCTGCTGGACGTGCTGTTGCGCAGCTTCGGCGATCTGCGCGCCTCGGCGGCCGCTGCGGGCAGCGACGACGAGAAGCTGGAGTCCGCGCTGTCCACCGCCGAACAGATCGGTGTGCTGGAGGACGCGATCCTGCACGGGGACTTCTTCGGTGATCGCACGCTGACCGCCCGCGCGCTCGCGTCCTCGCTCGTCGGCTCGCTGGCCCGGCGCGAACCGGAGGACCTGGCGATCCTCAACAAGTACCTGCACGGCGTGGTCGAGCCGCGCAGCAAGGAGGAGGGCGGGGCCTGGCCGGAGTTCCTGGACGGCGGGCGCGACGCGATCGCCACCCTGTCATGAGTTTCGACGCGCTGCGCGCCCAGCTGCGGGAGGCCGCGGCGGCGCTCGCCGACGGGCCCGACGCGCTGGAGGGCATCCTCCTGGGCATCGTGGACGACGTCGACCACGCCGAGCGGGAGCCGCTGGAGATCTTCCCGGTCTGCCACCACTCCCCCGCCTCGGCCGTGGCGATGGCGCGGCGGCTGCGGCAGAAGCAGCCGAAGGTCGTCTACCTGGAGCTGTGCGAGGACATGGCTCCGCTGTTGACCGAACTGCGCAACTGCCGTCTTCCCGTTGCGGTGCAGGCGTTCGCGACCGAGGTCGACGGGTTCCCGGCCGAGTGGGCGCCGCTGTCGGTGGTCGCGCCGATCACCGAGGCGTCGGCCGAGTACCAGGCGATCGCGTACGCGCTGGACACTCCCGGCGTCGAACTGGTCCTCGTCGACCGGTCCTCCGACCACGTGTTCCAGTGGGACGGACCCAAGCAGAACCCTGTTGACGCAGAAGAAGAATCGGCACTGCACGGCGACGCGGTCGGGGTGGAGATCGGCGACCTGCGGCCGCGGTTCGCCGAGCTGGAGGAGCACCTGCTGCACCACGGCCGCGTGCGGCACTGGTCGGAGTGGTGGCACCAGTACGTCGAGCTGCCGCTCGGCGACAGCGACCACGACACCTACCGGCAGGTGATGCTGTTGATCGGCAGCCTGTTCCGGCGGCTCGCCCCGGGAGACCCGCGGCGCGTGCGGATGGATGAGGACCGCGAGCGCTACATGTGGACCCGGATGCGTGAACACCTTGCCGCGCAAGGGATTGACGCCACCGACGCGCTCTACGTCTGTGGCGCGTTCCACGCGGTCAGCCGGGTCGCGGAGTTCGGCGTTCGCGGCAGCGACACCTTCGAGATCAGCCCGCGGAGCGCGAGCACGTGGCAGTACGGCCTGATCCCGTCCAGCCACGCGGCGATCGAGGCGCAGTTCGGGCTCGCCTCCGGCTCGGTGTCGATCGCCGCGACGGAGTGGGCGAAGAACGTCAAGCGCACGCGCGTCCAACCGTTCCGGCTCGCCGGGCAGGCAGGGGCGAAGAAACCCCCGAAGCTGCCCGCGCCCGCACCGGCGACCGAGCCGGGCGACAAGCTCTCCGGCTTCCTGCGACGGCCCCCGGTCCTCGACCGGCTGGACGAGGCCGAGTTGCTGGGCTGGTCGGTGGAGATCGTGCGGGCCGCGCGGCGCAACGGCTACCTCGCCTCCACCGCCGACGCGATCGCGGTCTACGAGACCTCGATCCTGCTGGCCGGGATGCGTGACCGGGCGAAGCCGACGCCGTACGACTTCCAGGACGCGGCGATCACCTGCATCGAGAAGGACGGCGTCCCCGGCCGCCGCGACGTCGGCCGCATCGTGGAGATCATGATGGGCGGCGACCGGATCGGCCGGGTCGGCTACGACGCGCTGCCGCCGCTGGCCCGCGACGTGCACGACCGGCTCGCGCCGCTGAACCTCAAGCTCGACCAGCGCGGGGTGCGGCGGGCACTGCTGGACATCACCGCCGAGCCGGAGCTGAAGGCGTGCTCCGACGTGCTGTGGGTGCTGCGGTACCTGATGCCGCACGGCGCGGCGCGGCCGATCATGGGCGAACGGCGGCTCGGTGAACGGCCGATCCAGGAGTCGTGGGACCTGGCGCTCGGCACTCACCAACGGGCGCTGATCGAGCTCGGCTACGAGGGCGTCAGCATCGAACAGGTGCTGGAGCAACGACTCCGCCGCACCGCGTACGACCCGCAGGCGACCGCCGCGACCGTTCTGAAGGCGGTCGAGGACGCGACGCTGTACCTGCGCGGTCAACGCCTCGCCGACGAGCTGGGCACGCGGGCCCTGGAAGTGCTCTCCACCGAACGCAGCGTCGACGGCGCCCCGGAGGTGCTGCGGCGGGCGCGGCGGTTGCTCGCGTACTACCGGACGAACGAACCCGTTCTGCCCCAATGGATCGAGTCCTTCGTCAAGGCCGGTTACGCGCACTACTGCACGCTGCTGCCGACCGCGTTCGCCGACGAGGACGCGACCGTGCACCAGGTGGCGGCGATGCTCGGCTTCCTGTTCAGCATGGAGAATTTGGCGCTGTCACTGGGATGCGATCGCACGCAGCTGGAGTTGGCGTTCGCGCAGTCGCACCCTCGGGAGCCGCAGAAGGTGGCGCTTTTGTGGGGCGCGCAGGTGCACCTCGGCACGCTTTCCCGTGCGGAGCTGCGGGCGCGGTGTGCCGAGCTGCTCGGCAATCCGTTGGTGTTGCCCGCGTATCCGCGCTACCTCAGCGGCTTCGTGCACGCGCTGGAGGCGGTTCCGGGACTGGCCGACTTCGTCGTGGAGGCGGTGTCCACCGCGTTCCGGACGCTGCCCGACCCGGTGCTGCTGCCCTGGCTGCCGACGCTGATCAGCACGCTGCGCTCCGGTGGTGACGAGCTGGCCCCGCTGCTCATCCGGGAGGCCGGGCGGATCTTTCCCGGACGGCTCGCGGCGCTGGACGAGTGGGTGCCGCCGTGGCTGGCGCAGCCCGCCCCCCTGGTGAACCGGTCCGCGCGCCGGTCCGCGCAGCGCGCCACGCTGCTCGCCGCCCACCCCGCGACCTGCGACGCGGTGGCGAGCCTGCTCGGGCTGGCCGGAACACCGACGGGCGCCGAGCTGGTCGGCCGTCATCCGGAGACGGCCGTCGCAGTGGAGGCGTTGCTGGGCTAACGGCTGATCTGGTCGTGGGCGTCGGCCAGCTCGTCCGCCCACGGGCTGTCGCAGTCGCGCTCGAACGCCGCCAACAACCGGTCCCGAGTGGACTCGCGGCACAACCACGCGGCGAGCGCTTCGTTCTGCCGACGAGCGCGGAAGGCGAAGTCGTTGACCAGCGAGGCGAGCTGCCGATCCGCCGCGACCCCGCCCGTGGCGTCCCAGGCGGTGAGGAACCGCTCGATGCCTTCGCCGGTGTGCGCGACAGCGTCCAGAAAGTCCGCCGCGCCGCCGAAAACGCCTGTCCGCGAAGGGAAATCGCTCAGCAGCGCGAGCCACACCGCGTCGAGGTACTGATCGACGGCCTGCTGCTCGGCCGGGGGCCAGGTGCGCCATTCCTCGTGCGCGAGCTTGCCCAGCACGATGCCCGGATCGAGGTCGTCCGCCTCGACCAAGGACCGGAACAGCACCGGCAGCAGGCTCTTCACGTCGTCCCGGTCACCGACGGTGTTGCCGAGCCGGATCGACAGCGAGAAGAGGTCGTGCTCGTCGACCGGCGTCTCGCCCGCGCAATGCGGGCACCCGTCGAGCACCGCGCGCCGCGGGTACGACGCGAAGGCGTGGCCGACGCGCTCCAGGGCTGCCGCGAGATCCTTCCGCACCTGCCCAGTTTCACACATCCGCGCCAGTGGATCGCCGGTGTGCGCGTGCGCCGTTCGCCGCGTTGTCACGAACACGGTGCGCGGCAACACTATGGGGGTGATCAGCCGCTACCGGGAACTCGCCGGGATACCGCATCTTCGGGCGCTGCTGGGCTGGTCGGTCCTTGGCCGCCTGCACATGACGGGTGTCTCGATCGCGATCACGTTCCTCACGGTGGAGTGGACCGGCTCCTACTTCAGCGCGGGGCTCGTGGTCGGCGCGGTCACTCTCGGGCAGGGCATCGCGGGACCGTTGCGCGGCCGGGCCGCCGACCGCGGATCGGCGTCAAGACTGCTTGTGCTGAGCGGGATTCCGCACACCGCGGGACTGCTCGCGCTCGCGGCCTTGCCCGGGACCTGGTGGCCGATCGCGCCGGTCATCGCGGTGGTGACGGGCCTGTTCATGCCACCGGTCGGCCAGATCGCGCGGGCGGTGTGCACCAGGGCGGTGGATCGCGACAAGCGCGACGCGGTGTTCTCGGTCGAGGCCATCTTCCAGGAGTTCTCCTACCTGGTCGGGCCCTCGCTGATGGCGATCACCGCCGCGGTGGGCGGTGGGCGGGTCGCCTTGGTGCTCGGTGCGGCGATCTCGGCGGTCGGCGTGTCCGGGTTCGCCTGGGCCGTGCACCGGTCCGGCCACGGCCTGCCCGCCCAGGAGTCCGCGCAGGCCAGCCACCGCGCGAAGACCTCGATCCTGCGCAGCCCGGGAGTGGTGCCGCTGCTCGGAAACGCCACGGTCATGCTCGGCGCGTTCACGGTCACCGACGTCGCGATCATCAGCTGGGCCGGTGAACGCGGCACTCCCGCGCTGGCCGGGGTGATGGTGACGGTGCTGGGGATCGGCTCGTTGGTCGGTGGCCTGACGGCGGGCGCGCTCAAGGGGGAGCCGAGCCTGGCCCGCCGCGCCGGGCTGTTCACCGCGGGCATGATCGGCATCGCGCTCGTCATGCCGCCGTTGCTGGACCCGTCGCCGTGGTTGCTCGGCGGGTTGCTGGCGATCACCGGGCTGGCCGTGGCGCCGGCCATCGCGACCGGGAACGCCTGGCTCGGTGACCTGGTGCCGGAGGGCAGGCTGGCCGAGGCGTTCGGCTGGCAGGCCACGGCGGCCACCGCGGCGGGAGCACTCGCGTCGCCGCTGTCCGGATACCTGCTCGACCTGTCCGGTCCGGCCGTCGCGGTCGGGGCCGGCAGTGCCCTTTCCGCGCTGGGCGTGCTCCTGGCGATCCGGGTCGGCCGTGCCAGGGAAGTTCGACCGTCCGCTGTCGTGAGTTGAACTAGACGGCAGGATCACGCAGCCAGAAACGCGCGCGCTGGAAGGGATACGTCGGCAGATCGACCCGACGCGCGCCGGTCCCGTCGAAGAACGCGGGCCAGTCGATGGCGACACCGTTGTTGTGCAGCAACGCAATCGCGAGAGTCGCCGAGTGCACCTCGGCGCAGTCCTCACGCAGGACCGGGACGAACGTGGCGTTCACGGTCACGCTGTCCGCGGCGGCCCGGGACAGCACATCGCCGTGTCCGATGTGGACGAACTTCGTGACACCTTCCGCTTCCAGAGCCTGAACGCCGTCGGCGAACAGGACCGTGTCCCGAAGCTGTCGCACCCAGTACGCCGGCGACATGAGCTGCGCCGCCGTCGCCATCTCACCGGTGACGGCCGAGACGATCTGCGTTGTCGGCTCGGCATAGGAAACGCTGCGAGCGACCGCGCCGAACTCCGCCAGCATCCCGTCGACCATCACCGAGTGGAAGGCGTGGGTGACCCGGAGCGGCTCCGTTTTCCGTCCCAGAGCGGCGAAGTGCTCGGCGACGCGTCGCGTGGCGGCGTCATCGCCGGCGATCACCACCGCGTCGGGGCCGTTGATCGCGGCGATGCCGACGCCATCGGCGAGCTGCGCGACGACCTCGGACTCGGTGGCCTGGACGGTGATCATCACGCCGTTGCGGGGCAACGCCCGCGCCAGGTTCTCGCGGGCGAGGACGAGCTTCGCCGCGTCTTCCAACGACCAGACACCCGCCACGTGCGCGGCGGCCAGTTCTCCCTTCGAGTGGCCGAGCAGGAAGTCCGGCCGCACACCCCAGGACTCCAGCAGCCGGTACAGCGCGACCTCGACCGCGAACCCGGTGTCCTCCGGCAGGTGCGCGCGGACCTCGGTGAAGGCCGAGGCGAAGACCGGGAACGTCGCACAGAGTTCGCGCCCCACGGTCGAACTCGTCTGCCCGCTGATCAGGAACGCAAGCGCGCCTTGGGTTATCTCGTCGCGCACGACATCCGCACCGGTTTCGCCCGCCGCGAGGAGCTGGAGCCCGGCGCGCACCTGATCGCGGTTCGAGGCGACGACCACGGCGCGATGCCTCAGCGAAGCACGCGTTGTCGCTAGCGAGAACGCGAGGTCGGCCGGGTCGCTCTCCGTCAGCGACGCCAGCTTCGTCGCCTGTGCGCGCAGCGCGTCCTCGGTCTGACCGGACAACACGTACGGCAGCACCCGGTCCGCGCCGCCGGCCGCAAGGGCTCGGCGATCCCCGGGCTCGGCCCCTTCAAGGATCACGTGGGCGTTGGTTCCGCTGACCGCGAAGGCCGAAACGGCAGCGCGGCGCGGCTTTCCCGTATCCGGCCAGGCGATCGGCTCGGTCAGCACCGAGACCGCACCGGAGGACCAGTCGACCAGCTCGGAAGGAGCCGTGGCGTGCAGCGTCTTCGGCAGCACGCCGTACCGCATGGCCTGCACAGTCTTGATCACGCCCGCCACGCCCGCCGCCGCCTGGGTGTGACTGATGTTGGACTTCACCGAACCAAGCCACAGCGGTGCCGAACGGTCCTGCCCGTAGGTCGCCAGCAACGCCTGCGCCTCAATGGAATCGCCGAGCACCGTGCCGGTACCGTGCGCTTCGACCACGTCGATGTCTGATGTGGACAGTCCAGCGCTGGTCAATGCCTGCCGGATCAACCGCTGTTGCGACGGCCCGTTCGGTGCGAAAAGGGAACTGCTCGCGCCATCGTGGTTCACCGCGCTGCCGCGGATCACCGCGAGCACCTCGTGCCCGTTACGCCGTGCGTCGGACAGTCGCTCCAGCAGCACCATGCCGGCACCTTCGCCCCAGCCCATGCCATCGGCGGAGGCGGAGAACGCCTTGCACCGGCCGTCCGTGGCCAGCCCGCGCTGCCGGGAGGACTCGACGAACGGGCCCGGCGTGGCCATCACCGTGACCCCGCCCGCCAACGCGAGCGGGCACTCACCGGAGCGCAGCGCGCGCATGGCGAGGTGGATCGCGACAAGCGAGGAGGCGCACGCCGCGTCGATGGAAGCCACGGGTCCCTTCAGGCCGAAGGTGTACGCGACGCGGCCGGAGGCGACGCTTCCGGTGCTCGCGGCGCCGAGCATGCCCTCGAACCCCTCCGGTGCCCGCGAGAGCCTTGAGGCGTAGTCGTTGTAGAAGATCCCGGTGAACACGCCGATCTCGCTGCCCTTCAAC
The DNA here is from genome assembly GCF_024213555.1 of Allokutzneria sp. A3M-2-11 16. Classification (GTDB taxonomy): domain Bacteria; phylum Actinomycetota; class Actinomycetes; order Mycobacteriales; family Pseudonocardiaceae; genus Allokutzneria. Next base: position 119,062 of record NZ_JANAVO010000009.1, read on the forward strand.
GACATCGGGTCGAGGCCGGCGCGCTCGAAGACCTCCCAGGTGACCTCCAGCAGCAACCGTTGCTGCGGGTCGATCGCCTGCGCCTCGTGCGGGGGGATGCCGAAGGGCGCCGGGTCGAAGTCCGCGGCGTCGTGCAGGAACCCGCCGTGCCGCACGTAGGAAGTGCCCCGGTGGTCGGGATCCGGGTGGTACAGCGACTCCACGTCCCAGTCCCGGTCGGCCGGGAACTCCGAGATCGCGTCGGTGCCGTCGGCGACCAGGCGCCACAGGTCCTCCGGGGACCGGACGCCGCCGGGGTAGCGGCAACCCATGCCGACGATCGCGATCGGCTCGAAGTCCCGCTGCCGCGCGTCGTCCAGGCGGCGCCGGGTCTCGCGCAGCTCCGCGGTCAGCCGCTTCAGATAGTCGAGGTACTGCTCTTCGGTCGCCACGTGCGCCCCAATTCCTCACTGCCCGAGCTCATCGTCGATGAGGGCGAAGATGTCTTCCGCGGTCGCCGCGGTCAGGTCCTGGTCGGACTCGTCGGTGCCGGTCGGCGCTGTCCGTTCGTTCCACAGGGAGAACAGCCTGCGCATCCCGGCGTCGATGCCTTCGCGCTCGGCCGGACCGACCGCCGAGAGCACCTTGGTGAGCCGGGAGATCGCGTCAGCGACCGACACCCCGGCTGGGGTAGCGGCCGGGGTCAGCTCGGCGCCCAGGTACGCGGCCAGCTCGGCGGGTGTCGGGTGGTCGAAGGTCAGCGACGACGGCAGGCGAAGGCCGGTGGCGGCGCGGAGAGCGTTGCGCAGCTCGACGCTCGTCAGCGAGTCCAGGCCCATCTCCGAGAAACCCTTGCCGGCGTCCACCGCCGCCGCGGAGGGGTGCCCGAGCACGATCGCCGTCTGGGCGCGGACAAGCTCGACGAGGTGGCGTTCCCGGGCGCTCCCGGCCATCCCTGCCAGGCGTTGCCGCAACGCCGAACCCTGGTCCTCGTCGGTGTTGCTGCGCGCCATGCGCCGGTTCGGCGTGCGGACCAGCCCACGCAGCAGCGGCGGTACCGGGCCGTTCGAACGCATTCCGGCCAGGTCCATCTTGATCGGAACGGCGATCGTGGCATCGGAGGCGCGCGCGGCGTCGAACAGCTCCATCCCCTCGTTCTCGGTCAACGCGCCGAAGCCACTCCGGCTCATCCTGTCCTTGTGGGACTGGTCGAGCCCTGCCGTCATGCCTTCCGCCCAGCGGCCCCATGCCTGCGACTGCGCCACGAGTCCGCGCGCGCGGCGGTGTTCGGCCAACGCGTTCAGGAAGGCGTTGGCCGCCGCGTAGCTCCCCTGGCCCGCGTTGCCGAACAGGCCCGCCGCGGAGGAGAACAGCACGAACATCCCCAGGTCGAGGTCCTTGGTCAGCTCGTGCAGGTGCCAGGCGGCGTCGACCTTGGGCCGCAGGACCTTCGCCAGCCGTTCCGGGGTGAGCGAACCGATCAGGCCGTCGTCGAGAACGCCCGCGGCATGCACGACACCGGTGATCGCGTGCCCGGCAAGGGCTTTGGCGAGGTCCTCGCGATCGGCCACATCGCATGCCGTGATCGTCACGCTCGCGCCCAGCTCGGCGAGCTCGGCCGCTTCCGCTGCCGCGGGCCCACGACGGCTGAGCAGCAACAGGTTGCGCACGCCGTGCGCGGATACCAGGTGCTTCGCGAGCCGGACGCCCAGCCAGCCGGTGCCGCCCGTGATCACCACGGTGCCGTCCGGGTTCAGCGGCGCGGTGTCCTCATGGCGCGGTGTCGGCTCCGCGGCGAGGCGTGGTGCGAAGGGCTCACCGTCGCGAATGATCACCTCTGGCTCACCGGAACCGAGCACAGCACCGAGCACAGCGCCGAGCACATCGAGGTCGCCATCGGCGTTGTGGCTGTGTACAAGCACGAATCGGCCAGGAGCCTCCGACTGTGCCGATCGCACCAGGCCCCGCACCGCCGCACCGACGAGGTCCTCGCCGGTTGTGAGCACGACCAGCTTCGAGTTCTCCCGCATCAGCCAATCCTGAAGAACGGCAAGCACTCTGGCCGTCTCCCGATGCGTCGCGGCCACCACCTCGCCGTCGCTCACCGCGTCGACCGGCAGCACCACCACCGGAGGCGCTTCGGCTGAGACGTCGTCGTGGTGCACCCACGGCACGGGCGTGCCCGCGGGGATCGGCGACCAACTCAGCCGGAACAGCGACTCCGTTCGCCGCACGGCCAGCTGCTCGGCCGAAACCGCCCGCATGGCAAGCGAATCCACCGAGATCACCACAGCGCCGTCGTCGTCGACCGCGACGAGGCTCATGGCGCCGGTGCCGACCGGCGTCAGCCGCGCCCGCAGTTTTCGCGCGCCGGTGGCGTACAGCGCCACCCCGTTCCACTCGAACGGGATCGCGCCCTGCCGCTCGGCGCCCAGGAACATGCCGTGCAAAGCCGCGTCCAGCAAGGCCGGGTGGATCCCGAAGCCCTCCCCCTCCGGCAACACCAGCTCGGTGAAGATCTCCTCGTCACGGCGCCAAGCCGCCACGAGACCTCGGAAAGCCGGGCCGTAGTCGAATCCGGAGTCCGCCAGGTCTTCATACAACCCTTCCACCGCAACGGGTGCGGCGCCCGTCGGCGGCCACTGCGCCAGGTCGGCGACCGGGGCCGGACGAGCCGGGGCGAGCACACCGGCGCCGTGCTGGGTCCACGGCTCCGAGCCGCCTCGCGAGTGGATCGACACCGAACGGCGCCCGTCCTCCCCCGGGCCACCGACCGTGAGCTGCACGGCCACCGAGCCCTTCTCGGGCAGCACCATCGGCGTGTGCAGCACGAGTTCCTCGACGACACCGCATCCGACCTCGTCACCGGCCCGGATCGCCAACTCCGCGAGTCCGGCGCCGGGCATCAGGACCGCGCCCATGATCACGTGGTCGGCCAGCCAGGAGTGCGTGGCCAGCGAAATCCGCCCGGTGAACAGGAAACCGTCGCTGTCCGCCAGGGGCACGCCCGCGCGCAGCAACGGGTGTTCGAGGACTCCCGGACCGAAGTCGGCGCCCGCACGGGCGGTCAACCAGTAGTGGCTGCGCTCGAAGGCGTAGGTGGGCAGGTCGGTTCTGCGCGCCCCGGCGAGCATCGGGGTCCAGTCGACGGAACCGTCGTGGACGTGCAGCTCCGCCAAGGCGTTCGCGAAGGTCTGCGCGTCTTCGCGGTCCTTGCGCAGGGTGGCGGTGAGCAGGGCCGGTTCGGCGACGCAGTCCGCGACGGCCGCCGTGAGCGCACCGTCCGGCCCCGCTTCGACGAACTTGGTGACACCGGCGGCTTCCAGGGTGCCGACCGCCCGCGCGAAGCGTACCGGCTCGCGTACCTGCCGCACCCAATGGTCCGCGGAGGACAGTTCGGCGAAGGTGGCGGCCGTCCCGGTCAGGGTGGACACGATCGGGATGGTCGGAGCCGATGCGGCGACCCCGCCGACGAACTCCCCGAACTCCGCGAGCATGTCGTCCATGAGCACCGAGTGGAAGGCGTGCGAGACGCTGAGCCGCTTGGTTCCGCGGCCCCTCTCCCGGAAGTGCTCGGCGATCCGCACGGCCGCGGCCTCGTCCCCCGAGACCACCACCGAGGCCGGGCCGTTGACCGCGCCGATGCCCACGCGCGCGGTGAGGTGCGGCAGGACCTCGTCCTCGCTCGCCTGGACCACGATCATCGCGCCGCCGGTGGGCAGCTCCTGCATCAACCGGGCCCGGGCCGACACCACGCGGGCCGCGTCCGGCAGCGACCACAGCCCCGCGACGTGCGCGGCGGCCAGCTCGCCGATGGAGTGCCCGGCCACGAAATCCGGTCGTACACCGAAGGATTCGAGGAGCCGGTACAGCGCGACCTCGACGGCGAAGAGCGCGGGCTGGGCGTTGCCGGTCTGGTTCAGCGCGTCGGCGTCGACGCCGAAGACGATCTCGCGGGTGCCCGGCAGGTGCGCGCAGACCTCGTCGAAGGCGCTCGCGAACACCGGATGCGCCTCGTATAGCCCGCGTCCCATGGCCAGGCGCTGCGATCCCTGGCCGGTGAACAGCACGGCGAGCCGACCATCGCCCGCCTGCCCGCGCACAACTCCCGGGGCGGCGTCACCGGCCGCGAGCGCGCGAACCCCAGCGAGCGGATCGGCGCCCAGGACGACCGCGCGGTGGTCGAACAACGCGCGCCCGGTGGCCAGCGAGTACCCGACGTCGGCGAGGCGCACCGCCGCATCACCGTCCACAAAGGACAGAAGCTTCCGCGCCTGTTCCCGCAACGCGTTCGCGGTCCTGCCCGAGAGCACCCAGGGCACCGCGTCGACCTCGCTCTCCGGCACCGCGTCCTGGGCCGGAGCCTGCTCGATGATCACGTGGGCGTTGGTGCCGGAGATGCCGAAGGAGGAGACACCGGCGCGGCGCGGGCGGCCCGTCTCCGGCCAGCCCACGGCCTCGGTCAACAGCGAGACCGCGCCGGTGGACCAGTCGACCTGCGGGGACGGCTCGGTGATGTGCAGGCTCTTCGGCAGCACGCCGTGCCGCATGGCCTGCACCATCTTGATCACGCCCGCCACCCCGGACGCGGCCTGGGTGTGGCCGATGTTGGACTTCACCGAGCCCAGCCACAACGGCGTCGAACGATCCTGTCCGTAGGTCGCCAGCAACGCCTGCGCCTCGATCGGGTCGCCCAGCCTCGTCCCGGTGCCGTGCGCCTCGACGGCGTCGACCTCCCGCGGGATGAGCCGCGCGCTCGCCAGCGCCTGCTTGATCACTCGTTGCTGCGACGGGCCGTTCGGGGCGGTCAGGCCGCTCGACGCGCCGTCCTGGTTCACCGCGCTGCCACGAAGGACGGCGAGGACCGGGTGACCGTTGCGCTCGGCGTCGGAAAGGCGTTCCAGCACCAGCATTCCGGCCCCCTCCCCCCACGCCGTGCCGTCCGCCGTCGCGGAGAACGCCTTGCAGTGGCCGTCCGGGGCCAGCCCGCGCTGCCTGCTGAACACGACGAACGAGTGCGGGTTGGACATGACCGTGACGCCACCCGCCAGCGCGAGCGAACACTCACCCGTCAGCAGCGACCGCGCGGCGAGGTGCAGTGCCACCAACGACGACGAGCAGGCGGTGTCGACGGAGATCGCGGGCCCTTCCAAGCCGAACGTGTAGGACACCCGGCCGGAGAGAACGCTGCTGGAGGTGCCCGTGGCGAGGAAGCCCTCGACGTCCGTGGGGGCACCGGCCGGACCCGAGGAGTAGTCGCTGTAGGAGACCCCGGCGAACACACCGGTCGAGCTGCCGCGCAACGAGGCCGGGTCGATCCCGGCCCGCTCCATCGCCTCCCAGCAGACCTCCAGCAGCACCCGCTGCTGCGGGTCCATGGCCAGCGCTTCCCGTGGCGAGATGCCGAAGAAGCCGGCGTCGAACTCCCCGGCGTCGTGCAGGAAACCGCCCGCGCTGACGTAGGAGGTGCCCGGCCGGTCCGGATCGGGGTGGAACAACGACTCCAGGTCCCAGCCGCGATCGGCCGGGAACCCCGAGATCGCGTGCTCGCCCGCGGTGACCAGGCGCCACAGGTCCTCCGGCGAGCCGACCCCGCCGGGGTACCGGCAGCTCATCGCCACGATCGCGATCGGCTCGTCCGCGGGCCGCGGGTCACCGGCGGGCTCCGGCGGCCGCGGATCGGCCGAGCCGTCGAGCAGTTCCGCACGGAGGTAACCGACCAGCGCGATCGGTGTGGGGTAGTCGAACAGCAGCGTCGACGGCAGGCGCAGCCCTGTCGCGGTGCTCAGGCGGTTGCGCAGCTCGACCGCCGTCAACGAGTCGAACCCGATGTCCAGGAAGCCCCGGTCGGCCGTCACGTTCGCCGGCGTGAGGTGCCCGAGCACGACGGAGACGTGCGTCCGCACCAGGTCCAGCAGCGACCGGTCCTGCTCGGGCCCGGCCAGCGCGGAAAGTTCTCGGCTGAGCGAGAGGCCCTGGACCTCGGCGTCCCGGGCGGTAGGACGAGCGGTGGGCCGGGCGGGGCGGGCCAGTCCGTGCAGCAACGGGGAAAGCGCGCGCAGCCGCGGGATGTCCAGCTTGACCGGGACGGCCACGGCCTCGCCCACGGCGTGTGCCAGATCGAAAAGCTCGGTCCCCTCCTCGGCGGTGAGCACGGCGACCCCGGACTCGCTCGTCCTGGCCAGATCGGCTTCGGTCAGCGCGCTGCCCATGCCTTCGGCCCACAGCCCCCAGGCCAGCGACTGACCGACGAGACCGCGCGCGCGGCGATGCTGCGCGAGTGCGTCCAGAAAGCCGTTCGCCGCGGCGTAGTTGGCCTGGCCGGGGCTCCCGAGCAACCCGGCCGCCGAGGAGAACAGCACGAACAGTGACAGGTCGAAGCCTTCGGTCAGCTCGTGCAGGTGCCACGCGGCGTCGATCTTCGGCCGGAGCACCCGATCGACCCGTTCCGGGGTCAATGCGGTGATCACCCCGTCGTCGAGCACACCGGCGGCGTGGACCACCCCCGTCAGCGGATGCTCGGCGGGAATCGCCCGCAGCACAGCGGAAAGCTCCGCCCGATCGGCGGCGTCACAGGCGAGGACGGTGGCACTGGCGCCGAGTTCGGCGAGTTCCGCGACAAGCTCGGCCGTGCCCGGTGCTCCGGGCCCGCGCCGACTGGTCAGCAGCAGGTTCCGCACACCGCGCCCAGCGACCAGGTGCTTCGCGACGATGCTCCCCAGTCCTCCGGTGCCACCGGTGACCAACACGGTCCCCGCCGGGTCCAGCGGCTTGTCGATGGTGAGCACGACCTTGCCGATGTGCTTGGCCTGGCTGACAAAACGGAAGGCCTCGGGGGCGCTGCGCACCTCCCACGTGGTGATGGGCAACGGTCGCAGGACGCCTTGTTCGAACAGCTCGACCAGCTCGGCCCACATGCCCGCGACGCGGTCCTGAGCGGCTTCCACCAGGTCGAAAGCCCGGTACTCGATGCCGGCAGGCAGCTCATCCCGCGAGCGGATGTCGGTCTTGCCCATCTCCAGGAACCGGCCGCCACGGGGCAGCAGCCGCAGCGACGCGTCGACGAACTCGCCGGCGAGGGCGTTCAGCACGACATCGACGCCGCGACCGTCCGAAGTGGACATGAAGGTCCGCTCGAAGTCGACGGTGCGGGAGGAGGCGATGTGCGCGTCGTCCAGCCCGGCCGCGCGCAGCACGTCCTGTTTCCCTTGGCTGGCCGTACCGAAGACCTCCGTTCCGAGGTACTGGGCGATCTGGACGGCCGCCATGCCGACGCCCCCGGCCGCGGCGTGGATCAGCACCGACTCACCCGCGGTCAGCTCACCGAGATCCCTGAGCGCGTAGTAGGCGGTGAGGAACACCATCGGCACCGACGCGGCCTCTTCGAAGGACCACTCGGCGGGCACCCTGGTGAGCAGCGGCCGATCGATGACCGCGACCGACCCGATGCCGCCGGGCGCCAAGCCCATGACCCGGTCCCCGACCGCCAGGTCGGCGACCTCGGAGCCGACCTCGATCACCACCCCGGCGGCCTCGTTGCCGAGCGCACCGGCATCCCCGGGATACATGCCCAGCACGTTGAGCACATCGCGGAAGTTCAGCCCCGCCGCGCGCACGGAGACCCTGACCTGTTTGGGGGACAACGGTTCCATCGCGTCAGGGGCAGGTTCCAGACGCAGGTGGTCGAGGGTCCCCTTGCCCGACATCCCCAGCCGCCAAGCACCGGCCGACGGCAGTGACATCCCACCGGCCGTGGCCGATGCCAGGCGCGGCACGAAGACCTCGCCGTCGCGGAGCGCGAGCTGCGGCTCCCCGGAAGCGACCGCGGAGGCGACCAGCTCACCGGGACCACTGCCGTCCACGAGCACGAACCGGCCCGGGTGCTCCGCCTGTGCGACGCGCAGCAGGCCCCACACCGCTGCACCGGCGAGGTCGGAAATGTCCACATCGGACTCCAGGGCGACCGCGCCCGTCGTGCGCACGACCAGCTTCGTGTCTGTGGAACGCTCGTCGGCAAGGAAGTCTTGGACGGTCCGCATGACCTCCTTGACGGTCGTGTGCGCGGCGTCGACCGGATCGCGTGCGCCGTCCGTGCCCGCCTCGATCAGCACGATGTCGGACGCGGTGGCGGCCGAGACCGGCAACGGCGTCCACTCGATGCGGAACAGTGGGTTCCGGCCGGTTCTCGTCTGGAGCCGCTCGGCGGAAGTCTCTCGCAGTACCAATGACCTCACCGACATCACCGGCGCTCCGGCACCGTCGGCGATCTCCAGCGACACCGCGCCGGTGCCGCTGGGCCGCACGCGAACCCGCAGTGACGTCGCGCCGGAGGCGTGCAGGGAGACGCCGTTCCACGCGAACGGCAGCAACGCCCCGGTCAAGCTCGTCGGGTGCAGTGCGGAGTCGAGGAGCACGGGGTGCAGGCCGAAACCGGACACGCTCCCGCGCAACTGCTCCGGGAGTGCGACCTCGGCGAAGACGTCATCTCCATGGCGCCAAGCGGAACGCAGCCCGCGGAAGAGCCCGCCGTAGACGAGCCCGTCCCCGGTAAGGCTGTCGTACAAGCTCTCCAGGGACAGCTCTTGAGCACCCGTGGGCGGCCACTCGGTCGGCGTGAACGAAGGCGCGACCGCGTTCGGTGCCAGTGCTCCGGTGGCGTGCTGGGCCCAGTCCTGAACGCCCTGTTCGCGGGAGTGCAGGTGCAGCGAACGCCTGCCGGACTCGTCGGCCGGGCCGACCCGGAGCTGGAGCTGGACCGCGCCCGTCTCCGGCAGCGTCAGCGGAGCATGCAGGGTCAGCTCCTCCAGCTGCGCGCAGCCCGCTTCGTCGGCGGCGCGCACGGCCAGCTCGACCAGCACCGCGCCCGGCACCACGATTCGGTCCAGCACAACGTGATCAGCCAGCCACGCGTGCGTCGCCAGGGAGATCTGCCCGGTGAGCAGGAAGCCCTGAGCGCCGGCGAGCGGCACCGTCGCGCCGAGCAGCGCGTGCCCGGCCGCACCGAGCCCCGCAGCGGGGAGACTGCCCGCCGCGGCCGAGCCGGTGAGCCAGAAATGCTGGTGCTGAAAGGCATACGTGGGCAGATCGACCAGGAACGCGTCGTCACCGAAGAACGCTGTCCAGTCCACTGTGGACCCGCGTTCCTGAGCCCGCAGCACCGCCGCGACCAGCTCCGGCTCCTCCGCGCGCCCCTTGCGCGTTGCCGGGCGGAACACCACGTCGGCCTCGGCTGGGAGGCAGTCCCGGCCCATCGCGGACAGCACACCGTCCGGCCCCAGTTCGAGGAACGTGGTGACGTTCTGCGCGGCCAGGCCACGAATGCCGTCGCAGAAGCGCACGGTCGCGCTGACGTGCCGCAGCCAGTACTCCGGCGAGCAGATCTGCTCCGCCGTGGCGAGTTCACCGGTCATGCAGGACATGATCGGAATGCGCGGCGGGGAGAACTTCACGAGGTTGGCGACGGTGTCGAACTCGGCCAGCATGTCCGCCATCAGCGGCGAGTGGAACGCATGACTGACGTTGAGCCGGGTGGCCTTGCCGCCCTTCTCCTGCCGGCGCGACGCGATCGCGAGCACCACGTCCTCCGCGCCCGAGATCACCACCGAGGAAGGCCCGTTGATCGCGGCGATGCTCGCCCGGTCCTCGTGCCCGAGCAGCAGGGTTCGCGCCTCCTCCTCGGTGGCCGACAGGGACACCATCGCCCCACCCGCGGGCAGCTCCTGCATCAACCGGCCGCGGGCGGCGACCAGCATCGCCGCATCCTCCAGCGAGAACACCCCGGCCACGTGGGCCGCGGCGATCTCGCCGACGGAGTGACCGCAGACGAAGTCCGGCCGCACGTCCCAGGACTCCAGGAGGCGGAACAGCCCGACCTCCATGGCGAACAGCGCGGGCTGCGCGTACGCGGTCTGATCGAGCAGCGAGTCCCCTTGTGCGAAAAGCACTTCCAGCAACGGCCGGTCGAGCTGGAGATCAAGATACCCGCACGCCTCGTGGACGGCGCCGGCGAAGACGGGGAACCGCCGATACAGCTCGAGTCCCATCGACGGACGCTGAGCGCCCTGGCCGGTGAACAGGAACGCGCTCCGGCCACCCCCGGCGACCGTGATCTCGGTATCGCCCGCCGCCACCGCGTCCAGTCCGGCGAGCAGTTCCTCCCGGTTCCGCCCGACCACGCCGGCCCGGTGGCGCAGTGCCGCGCGCGAGGTCGCCAGCGAGAACCCGACGTCGATCGGCCGCAACGCGGGATCGGCGGTCACGAAGGACCGCAACCGCGCGGCCTGTTCCCGCACCGCCTCCTCGGTCCTTCCCGACACCAGCCACGGAGTGACCGCGGTCGCGGCCGACGGTCGCTCCGGCTCCGAACCGGCGACGTGTTCCAGGATCACGTGGGCGTTCGTGCCGGAGATGCCGAAGGAGGAGACCGCGGCCCGGCGCGGGCGATCGGTCTCGGGCCAAGGCCGCGCTTCGGTCAGCAGGGCGACCTCCCCGGCGGACCAGTCCACGTACGTGCTCGGCCGGTCCACGTTGAGCGTCCTCGGCAGCACCCCGCCGCGCATCGCCATGATCATCTTGATCATGCCCGCCGCGCCCGCCGCGGCCTGGGTGTGCCCGATGTTGGACTTGATCGAGCCCAGCCACAGCGGCGCCGGACGGTCCCGCCCGTAGGTCGCCAGCAGCGCCTGCGCCTCGATCGGGTCGCCCAGCCTGGTGCCGGTGCCGTGCGCCTCCACCACGTCGATGTCCGAAGTGGACAGACGGGCGTTGGCGAGCGCCTGCCGGATCACCCGCTGCTGGGCCAGCCCGTTCGGGGCGGTGAGGCCGCTGGAGGCACCGTCGGAGTTGACCGCGGTGCCCCGGACGATCGCCAGCACCGGATGGCCGTTGCGGCGCGCGTCGGACAGCCGCTCGACGACGAAAATCCCGGCGCCCTCACCCCAGCCGGTGCCGTCGGCCGCGTCGGCGAAGGGCTTGCACCGGCCGTCCGGCGCCAGCCCCCGCTGCCGGGAGAAGGTGGTGAACGCGCCCGGCGAGCTGATCACCGCGACGCCGCCGGTCAGCGCGAGGTCGCATTCCCGCGAACGCAGCGACTGGGCGGCGACGTGCAGCGCCACCAGCGAACCGGAGCACGCGGTGTCCACGCTCAGCGCGGGCCCCTCCAGGCCGAACGCGTAGGCGACGCGACCCGCCACCACCGACTCCGAGGTGCCGGTCATCAGGTGTCCCTCGAAGCCTTCCGGCGACTCGGGCAGCGGCGGGCCGTAGTCCTGGTGGCTCACCCCGATGAACACGCCGCAACGACTGCCCCGCAACGAGATCGGGTCGATCCCGGCCCGTTCCACGGCCTCCCAGGCCACCTCCAGCACCAGTCGCTGCTGCGGGTCCATCGCGGTCGCCTCGCGCGGGGAGATGCCGAAGAACTCCGCGTCGAACAGCGCCGCCTCGCGCAGGAATCCGCCCGCCCGGACGTAGCTCTTGCCGGTCTTGTCCGGATCGGGGTCGTACAGGTCGTCCAGGTCCCAGCCACGATCGGCCGGGAACCCGGTGATGGCGTCGATCTCGGCGGATACCAGGCGCCAGAGCTGCTCGGGAGAGTTCGCGCCCCCGGGGAAACGACAGCCGATGCCCACGACCGCGATGTCGGCGTCCGCGCCGGCATGCGCGGGCTCGGGCTCGGCGAACTCCTCTGCCGAGCCGGTGTGCAGATGGCGGGCCAGCAGCGCCGGGGACGGGTGGTCGAACACGATCGTGACCGGCAGGGCCAGGCCGGTCGCGGCGCACAGCCTGGCGTGCAGCTCGACCGAGGCCATCGAGTCGAACCCCAGCTCACGGAACGGCCGGTCGGCGTCGATGCTCGGCGGCGCGTTCCGGGCCAGGTCGCGGAGCACGGCGGCCGTCGTGGCGAGCACGAGGTCCAGCACCCGCGTGGGTCCGTCGGCGGAAAGGTCACCGAACTCGCTCATCCCGCACTCCTCCAATCAGCACAAGTTCACCGAAAACGTGCCCGCGAGCGTACTTCAGGTAATTCCATCAACCGTCCTCGAACGCTCCACCGCCACGGAACCACGAAAGCGGGACGAAATGAATCGGCAATGGACGAGGAATGGATGGAGACGGTTGCCCGGAAGCACACAGCTCTTTAGTGTTCGCTTCTGCGAAATGTGCCGGAAAGGTAGTCCGATGACTGAACAGCGTGTGGCGATCGCGTTCCCGATGATCGGGCCGACGAGCTTCGCCGAGGTCGGCCGGTTCATGGCGATCAACCCGTTCGCCCGGCGCCGCGTGGCACTGGCCAGTGCGGCGCTCGGCTACCCCGTGCTCAGCGCCTTCCAGCGCACGGAGGACGGCTACACCGAGATCTCCCAGGTCGCGTTCGTGATCAACTCACTCGCGGCGGCCGACTGGGCGGAGGCGGCGCTCGGCATCACCCCGGAGATCTGCGTCGGCCCGAGCTTCGGCGGGCGGGCGCTGGCCGCCTACTCCGGGGCCCTGCCCTTCGAGGACGTCATCCGGCTCACCGCCGAACTGGCCCGGGAGGAGCTGGACCACTTCGCCGCCGGGCCGAGCGCGGCGACGACCAGCGTCAGCCAGCTCATCGTCCGCACACCGGAAGAGGCGCTGAACGACGTGCTCGGCAAGATGACCGAACGCGGCGAATGGCAGGAGATCTCCGGCTACTTCGACCACGACGTCCATCTGGTCAGCATGCACGAAAACTGCTTGGAGTCGTTCAAGAAGGAAATTCGCGCGCATGGCGGTTATGCGCTGACCACGTTTCAGCCCGCCGTGCACTCCCATGTTCTCGAACCGTTGCGGGAACACTACCGAAACACTGTCTACGCACGGTTCAGCATTGGCGCGCCAAGAATTCCGACGATCTCCGACCTGGACGGCGCCCTCATCGAGACCGCGGATCGGATGCGATCCACGCTGGTGGACTCGGTGACCCGGCCGGTCCACTGGGGCCGGGTGACGAAGACGTTGCTGGAGCGGGGAATCACTACGATCTGCGTCGCGGGGCCCGACCACCTCGTGCACCGGCTCAGCTCGCTGCGCGCGAACTTCGAGCTCATCCCGGCGGGCCCGGACGAGGCGACGCGTCCCGTTCCTTCGCCGCGACACCGGGCCGGCAGCTAGCTTCCCTTTACCGCGGTCAGGATTCGCACCATGGCCGGGACGACGTCCGCCACACCGGAGCGCGTCGCGTCGCCGAACTGGGAACGCGCGTGCAGCGAGAGATCTCCGGCATGGGTGACGATGGCCTGCAAGCAGAACCCGGGAGCCGGATAGACGTAGAGCTCGTCGGCGTGCTCCACCGCGAGCCCGTCGAGCCGGAAGTCCCTCTCCAGCCGGTTGTCGAACATGTCGAAGTAGGCACTGGGCCGGGCGTAACCGTCGAGATGACGGCTCGGCTCCAGCTCCTCGGTCAGGGCCCAGAACGGCAGCGAACCACGGCGCGCCAAGGCACGCACCTCCTGCTGCACCCGCCGCACCAGCTCAAGGTAAGGCACGTCCGCTGCGGCGCCGCAGCGCACGAGCGAGGTGTTCGCGAGCCACCCCACGATGTCGAACGACTGCGGATACGGCCGGTTGGCCACCGACACCAGCACGCTGTTCACCGCCCCGCCGAGGAACCCGATGCTCTCGGCCAGCGCCTTGACGTAGGCGGCGAGCACACAGGAGTACGGCGTCGCCTCCGCGGCTTGGACGGCGTGCGCGAGCGCGGGGCCGATCACGTCCCGGGGAACGACCTCGTGCCATTCCTCGTCGACGACCTCGGCCGGGCACGGCGCGTCGTACTCCCCCGAGGGAACCAGAGCGGGCAGCGGCGCGGCGGGGTCGAGATGATCACGCCACTCGGTCAGCAGGTCCTTGTGCTCACCGTTGTCGATCAGCTCCCACTGCCAGTCCGACCAGTCGTAGAAGGTGGGCTCCCGCCGATCGGTGTCCGGCGTCCGCCCGGCCGCGAGGTCGTTGTACGCGGCGGCGAACTCCTGCTCGAACAGGTTCGTCGACAGGCCGTCGGCCAGCAGGTGGTCGAGGACGAACACGAGGGCGCTCGTCCCCTGCGCGAACCGGACGACGCCGATCCGCCAGCACGGCCCCCGGTCGAGCGCGAACGGGCGGGTCCGGAGCTCGTGGATCACCTCGCGGGCCACCGGGTCACTGACGTCCCGCGCGTCCGGCAGAACTGTCTCGATCAGCTCGACCTCGACGGACTCGAGGACGCGCACCTTGTTCGGTGAGGGAAAAGCGGAACGCAAGACGTCGTGACGCGCGCTGAGCGCCTCCATCGCGGTTCTGACGTGAGCCAGCTCCAGCGAGCCCGATGCGACGTACATGTTGGACACGTGCTTGATCGAACGGCGCCCGGAACGCCGCAGCTCGCGCTGATCACGTTGCAGCCGCCGGCGTTGCAGCAGCGACGTCCGCGCCTCGGAACGCGGCCCTTTCGCCGCGATGTGGCCGGGACTCGCGTTCGGCGACGACGTGTCGCCGACCCGCTCCAGGAAGATCTCTTCCATCTTCCGCACCGTGCGGCTGCGCATCACCTCCTCGTAGGTGAGGAAGACTCCGTGCCGCTTCGCCACGACGGCGATGAAGTGCGCGACGGACACCGAGGAGGCCCCGACGTCGAAGATGTCGGTGTCGACGTCGATCGAGCGGCCGGTGACGCTCTGCCACGCCTCTTGGACGTGCGAGACCCGTGTGGTCATCTCATTCCTCCCATGACTCGCTAGCCGATCGACCAGATCGGAGCGGCGATTCCAGCCTTTTCCCGGCGCACCGCGAGCGCGCTCCACAGGGCCGGGTGCACGGACACGACCCAGCCCGGGTCAAGCAACCAGTCGCCGGGGCTCCGGCTCTCGACGTCGACCTGCCGTGCTTCCTCGACGCTGCTCGCGGATCGCCAGTCCCACACGAACAGTGCGCCATCGGCGGCGGCGCGCACGAGCAGCGCCACGGTCGCGGCCTCCGGCGCCCCGAGGGAGGCGGCGCGCTCGACCACGGCCCTCGGGCTGACCATGCTGTCGGAGCCGTTGAGCGAGTTGACGAACGCCTGGACGTCCGCCGAACTGCTCTCCGTGCTCCAGGACGTCGAGAACTCGCGCAGAACCGCCCGGGAGACCGATCGCTCGGCCGCCAGGAAATCGGTCTCCAGCATGCGTTCGCGGCCGTCGGCGACCGCCCGCATCGCGGTCTCCCGGATGATCGAGGAGGCGGTGCTCCGGCCGGGCAGGCACCGGTTGCGCAGGAAGGTGAAGATCGGCTCACCGGCCACGGAGGAGTCGGAGAACGCGGTCCACATGCGCGGCAGGTCCGCCGTGCTGACCCCCAGGTGCGCGGCGAGCTGCGTTTGCAGTGCGCCTTCCGCGGGGTCCTCGTCCACCAGGAAGAAGTCCTTGAGGTCCTCGGCTCTGCTCTCGGTGGCCTCGTCGACGACGGGCTCGCGGCGGAGGTCCGCGACGGCCCGCAGGAACGGCGAGATCAGCTCCGGCACCAGGAAGGGGTTGTCGTACTCGAGAACGAGGTCGCTGTAGTCGACCGGATGCCACCGCCTCCCCTCCTGGAGCAGCAGGGTGGGCAACCCGGCACCCGTGGCCACGCCGGCCAGGAACACGCAGCGCGCGTTGTGCTCGTGCGCGCCCGCGCGTCGTTCGTCGATCATGTGCACCGCGACGCCGCAGCTGTCCGCGACCTTCGTCAACAGCGACCTCAGCGAAGAGACGTGATCGAGTGACTCCGCGGTGACATCGGCCCGCCGCAGCGCCCGGCCCAGTTGGACCCGTCCCTCGACGGCGTGCGGGCTGTCCAGCAGGATCAGCTCCGGCCGCCGTCCCGGCGCAGCCTCCCGGACCGGCGGCAGCGGACGCGCCACCGGGACGCTGTCGCGCAGCTTCGCGACCAGCTCGTCGGAGTTGCGGAACTCGACACAGCCCAAAGAGTTGAGCCAGCCGACCATCTTCAGGCAGCTCGCCCCGTTCACGTCGAAGGTGCCGTCCCGGATCGGCACCACGGCGACCCCGCGGCCGAGCGCGTAGCCGATCTCGAAGAGGACGTTGGTGTTGAACGAGGTCACCTCGGCGACGACGGTGGCCGAGCCCGCGATCTCCTCGGCGATGTGCGGGAAGATCTCGACGCCCTGGGTCGGCATCTCCTTCCACAGGAACCACTCGCGGTCCGGCGACAGCCGGCGCAGCCGCGCGACCGAGCTCTCCAGAGTGGTGGCGACGATCCGCGGGCGCGACGGGTAGATGAAGGTGATGCGGGGCCGTCCGCGGTTGTCCGACGGCAAACGGGATCGATCGTCGTTCACTGTCCACCTGCCTTCTCGGCGTTTCTCGGAAGAGGGTTCAGACCGCGGCCACGGCCTCGGCGGTCCGCGTGGCCGGGCGATGACGGTGCTGCTGGTGCGGCTGCCCGGCCTTGGGGAGCTGGGCCCGGACCACGTCGCGGACCAGCTCCGGGCTGAAGACGTAGACCAGCTCACCGTTGATGGCGCGAGTCCTGGCCCGGCGCAGGAACTCCTGTCGTTCCAGGCGTTCCAGGCTCAGCGCCACCTCGTCGGCCCCGCGCCCGCCGACCTCCGCGACTCCGGAGGCCCGCACGGTGTCGCCGAGCACCGCGGCGTCCCGCAGCACGGCTTTGTCGGCCGGGGGCAACGTGTCGACCCGCGCCGCCACCGTTCTGCGGACGACGCTCGGCAGCGCCACTTCGCCGCCGTTGCGGATCGCCCGCGCGTACTCGATCGCGAACAGCGGGTTTCCCCCGAGCCGGACCGCCAGCGCCGCACGGCGTTCGGGCGTCCACCGGCCGTCCAGCATCGAGTCCAGCACCGTCGTCATCGCCTCGTCCGACAGCGGCGCCAGCGTCATCGTCGTGCTGTCGCGACCGCCGTCGGACCACCCCGGCCGCCGTTGCGGCAGTTCGGGCCGAGCCGTCGCGATCACCAGCAACGGCACCGAACCCACGTCGCGGACGAGGCCGCTCACGAAGTCCAGCAGCCGGTCGTCCGCGCGATGCAGATCGGGCATGACCACGACCAGCGGGGCATGGGCGGCGAGTTCTCTGACCAGGCGTCGCAGCATCGCCACGCTTTCGCCACCGCCGGCCCACGTGGGCGTCCCGGTGTGGAACACCGCGGGCGCCAGCAGTCCGTCGATCATCCGGTCGGCGAGGCCGCCGGCGCCGACCAGCTCGCGCACGGTCGCCACGAGCTTGGTCCGGGCCTGGACAACCGAATCGGTGCCGACGATGCCCGCGCAGCCCCGCACCAGCTGGGCGAGCGCATGAGGAAAGCCCTGCTCGCTGAGGCGCGGAAGCTCGACCGTCAGCAGGCGGGCACCCACATCGGCCGACGCGAGGGACCTGGCGAACTCACCGATCAGGCGGTCCTTTCCCATACCTGCCTCGCCCAGCACGGTGACCAGGTGCGGGCGGCGGCTGCGCACGGTCCGGCTCAGCACGCCACGGAGCTGGTCGAGATCGTGCTCGCGGTCGAGAAAGGGCAGCGCGCCCGGCACCGGCTGTTCGCGCACCGCCTCCGCGGTCGCGTCGCACATCCAGACCGAACCGCCTCGCACGGCCGAGATCCGCAGTACGCCGGTGTCCACGACCGCTCCCACCAAGGACTGGTTCCCGACCAGCGCTTCACCGGTGGTGACGGCGATGCGGAGATCGGCGCGCCGCTCGCGAGTGAGCCGGTCCTTGATGGCCAGCGCCGTGCGCACCGCCCGCGCGGGGTCGTCGCAGTGGGTGCGGGGCACCCCGAAGGCCGCCAGCACGATCGACCCGGCGGAGCCGAACACGACCCCGCCCGCTCGTTCGACCTCGGCGTGCACGGCCGCGGTGACGTCCAGCGATGCGCGGCCGACGTCCTCGGGGTCGGCGTCGGCCCGCTGCACAGCCGCGACCGCCAGCACGCTGACCAACCGGCGCTCGGCCATGTTCTCGGCCGGACGCATCTCGGCGAGCACCAGCTTGGGCACCGCCGACGCCGTGCCGCCGTCGCGCGCGGGCAGCCGCAGCGCCACGTCGTGCACCAGGATCGCCTGCTCCAGGTCCCGCAGCTCACGACCTGGTTCGAGCCCGAGGCCCTCGATCAGCGCGGACCGCGTGCGCCGGTAGACCTGGAGGGCTTCGACGTGCCTGCCACAGCGGTACAACGCGGTCATCAGCTGCCCGCACAGGCGTTCGCGGTGCGGCTCGGCCTCGAAGAGCGCCTCCAGCTCGCCCAGTACCTCCGCGTGCTTGCCGGTGGACAGCTCGGCCTCGAAGCGGTCCTCCATGACGGAGACCCGCGCATCCTCCAGCTGTTCCAGCTCCGGCCAGGCCACACCCGCCTCGACCAGATCGGCCAGCGCCGGGCCGCGCCACAGCGCCGCTGCCTCGCGCAATACCCGGGCCGCCCGGTCCGGATCATTCTCCAGCGCCGCCCTGCCAATGTTTGCAAATTCCTGGAAACGGAACAGATCAATGTGAACGGGGTCGATCCGCAACACATAACCGGGCGACCGGGTGAGCAGCACAGGAAAGCTCGACGAATCCTTCTTCGGCGCCAGCGCGAAGCGCAGCCCGGAAACGGCGTTCTGCACCATCTTGCGCCCGCTGGCCGGCACCTCGTCCGGCCAGAGCGCCTTGACCAGCCTGCTCAGCGGGACCGCCTCGTTCGCGTGCAAGAGCAGGAACCCGAGGACGGCGCGCTGCCGCATCCCCTTCAGCGAAACAGTGGAACGGCCACTGACCACTTCGAGCGCCCCGAGCACGTTGAATCGCATCGAGCCACCTCCTAAAACACCCGGAAACGGGTACCAGGAGTCCACCCCATTCCACCGAATAACGGAAGACCGACGGGTGAACATTGGCAGAAAGCTCGAACTGAAGATTCAACACATTTTATAATAGAGGTATCGGAAACACTAGTCTCACACAATCGGCGTCCAAACCTCCGCGCTGGCCACTTGAACGGGTCGGGCCGGTTACGCGTGCCGGGCGGCGGCGTGCAGGACCGCCTCAACCGAGCGGTCGACGTCGGCCTCGGCGGTGGACCAGTTCGACACCGAGATCCGCATCCACCGGCGGCCCCGCCACACGGTCCCGCCGAACCGCACGAGCACCTGGTTGAGCACGACCTCGTTGCCGATCCGCGCGCCACGCGCCCGGAGCCCGTCGGCGAAGCGGCGGGCGAGCTGGGGCCCACAGGGGAAAGGCCCGTGCCCGGCGCGAGCACTCCGGCACGGTGTCCATGCCGTTGCGCAGCCCGTCCGCGGGTTCCACGATGTAGGGCCCACGAGTCGGTGTGTTCGACGCCCGCCATCAGCGGCCGGAAAGCGGGTATAGCACGAATCGATCGACGTTCGATTTCACTGCGCATTGCCGCACAAGAAGAACTTCTATGGCGAATCAGGAAGAGTTCGCCACTCCGGGGTCGGCGAGAACCCGAACCTCAGTCGGTTGCGCGGTGACCGGCGGCTGGACGCAGCCGGACACCGCGCCCCAGCCGAGGGGCAGGATCGCCCGCGCCACCGCGGCCAGGATCAGCCAGCTCCGGTCGTCGTTCACCCCAGCGATCCCCCTTGAGTGGATGAGGGCTCCGAGTGAACCGGCGCACCGCGGGGCAAGACGTCCGCTCGGCTGCCGACAGGACGTCACCCGGCCCGCCACCTGCTGTGATAGATCTTGGAGAGCGGTGATCACCGGACACCGAGCGGACAAATCTGGAGGGCGTCGTGGGCAGGGGCCGTCCGATCACCCGCACCTGGTGGCCCGCGGAAGGCGCGCACCGCGCCCTGCTGGAGCACTACGACGAGATCCACGCGGCGCACCGGCTGCCGTCCCTAGCCGAGATCATCGAGGCGGGCCGGGCGAAGCAGCTCGGGCTGGACAGCCGTGACCGGATCAACGTCATCCTGACCGGCAAGGCGCTGCCCGCCGACGAGGAGCAGGCCGAGCGGCTGGCGCGGGCCCTGGGTGGCGGTGCGGAGGAGGGCGTGCGCGCGGCGGTGCTCTGGCGCGCGGCGCGGGCCGACCAGCGGCACCGGCCCGCCGGGCCACCCGCCGACGAGCTGGACAGGCTGGACGAGTTGGACGAGATCGCCGACCGGCTGGCCGAGACGATGTCCGCGCAGTGGGCCAAGGCGGCGACCGACCGGTTGCTCCGCGAGCCGTCGCCGATGGCGGTGGAGTGGCGGCGCTGCGGCGAACCCGTCGTCGGTCCGGTCGCCGACGCCACCGCGGTCCGCTCCGACGGCTCCTCCTTCGAGCCGCTGCCCGGCACGAAGCGGCTCACCCCCGGCCAGCTCCGGCACGGCGACCGCGCGGGCCTGCTCAAGGTCTACGGCGGGCTCGTCTCGGGACGGCTGGTCATCGTCGGCGGCCCGGGCTCCGGCAAGAGCTCGGCCGCGGTGCTGCTCCTGCTCGACGCGCTGCGGCAACGCGAGCGGGCCACCCCGAGGCGCGGCGGCGCGTTCCCGTCCCGACGCTGTTCACGCTGCGGGACTGGGACCCGGTCACCACCCCGGTCTCCGACTGGATCAGCGCCAAGCTCAGCGAACAGACCCCGCTGCTGCGCGGGCGGCGAGGAGGCCGCTTCGCCAGGAGCCTGGTGGAGCGGGGCCGGGTCGCGGTGTTCCTCGACGGCCTGGACGAGATGCCCGAGGCCGCCCGCGCCCCCGCGCTCCAGGCGCTCAGCGAACAGGCCACGTTCCGGCTGGTCCTGCTCTCGCGCACGGCCGAGCTGGCCGACTCCGCGCGGCGCCACACGCTGACCAGCGCCGTCGCCGTCGAACTGCGACCGCTCGCGGCGGCGGAGGCGGCCCGCTACCTGCTGCGGCCCTTCACCGATCGCCCGCCGCGCGCGTGGCGGGACCTCGCCGACACCCTGACCGACCAGCCGGACAGCCCGTTGGCCCAGGCGCTGACCAGTCCGCTGCGCGTCACCCTGGTCCGCGACGTCTACGGCTCCTCGGCCGCGCCCGGTCCGGTCGACGAGCTCATGGACACCGACCGCTTCCGCGACGTGGACGCCATCTCCCGGCACCTGTTGGAGCACACCGTTCCCGCCGCCTACACGTCGCGTCCGGGAAGACCACCCGCTCCGTACACAGTGGACACCGCGCGCCGCACGCTCACCCACATCGCGCGTTGTCTCCGCGCTCAGGACGACAACCGCGACCTCACGTGGTGGACCGTCGCGTCGTGGCTGCCCGCCTGGCGGCGCATCGCGCTGAGCGTGCTCGGCGGAATGCTGCTCAGCGGGCTCGTCTTCGGCACGGCCGGCCTGCTGCTGAGCGGATTCCAGACCTGGCCTGGCGTCTGGTTCAGGAGCACGTACTGGTTCGCGCTCATCCTCGGAGCACCGGCCAGTCTCGCGGTGGCGCTCGCCTTCAACCTCACCCAGCGCCGACGCGGAGTGGTCACGGCCGCGGCGTCCGGGGTCGGCGTGTCACTGGTGCTCGGTCTCGTCCTCGGCGGCTGGGCGCTGAGCGTGTCCACGTTCGGGTTGACGTTCGCGGTCGCTTACGGCGTCACCGCCAGGAACCGGGGCGCAGCCGCGATGAAATCGCTCAACGTCGGTCGCGGTCTGACCTCCGCGCGCCGGGTGCGATCGGCGGTTCTGCTCGGGCTCGCCTTCGGGCTCGCGGACGGCGCGTTCGGCACCGTCGCCTACCTGGTCCGCGGTGTCCACGACCTGTCGACCGCCCTCGGGTTCGGGCTCAACGGCCTGCTCGCGTGCCTGCTCATCGTCACGCCCGTGCTCTGGTCGACCGGCGCGTTCGTCGACGACCCCGCCTCGGCGAGCACGCACCCGGCCGACCCCGTCCAGTCGTGGCGCGGCGATTTCCGGCTGTGGTCGGTGGTGGGGGTCGCGAGCGGTGTCATCAGCGGGATCAACGCGGGGCTGGCTTACCAGGCACCCGTGTACGGCTTCGGTGGCGAGGGGATCGGCACGCTCGCGGACGTCCTGGTCGGCGGGGTGTGCCACGGGCTGGTCATCGGCGTCATCCTCGGGCGCGCCTGGATGACGACCGTGACCCAGGTCTGGTTCGCGGTGCGCTACCGCACGCCGCCGCGCCTGATGCGGTTCCTCGAAGACAGCCGGGAGCGGCACCTGCTGCGGGCGGTCGGCTCGACGTACCAGTTCCGGCACGCGACGTTCCAGGACCACCTCGCCGACAGCTGACTCAGTCGCGGTCCTCGATCTCGGCGTCGAGTTCACCGCGCCGCACGGCGGCCACCAGCTCCGCGTGGTCGGCTTCGACGGCGTCGGCGTAGCGGACCGCGTAGCCGCCAACGGCCTCGTCGAGTTCGGCGTCCTCCCCGCAGTAGCCCGCGAGCACGCGGGGGTCGGCGGAGCGGCAGTGGGCCCGCGCCAGCAACGCGCCCGCGAGCCTGCCGTAGTCGTCGAGGTGGTCCTCGCGCAGCGCGGTCGGGTCGATGTCGCCCTTCATGTTGCGGAACTGGCGCACGATGTAGTGCCGACCGTCCACTGTGGTCCATCCGAGCAGGAGATCGGACTCGGCCTGGACCAGGCGGGCGCCGTCCACGACGCGCTTGCCCTCGTGCGCGTGCGGCGGCACGTCCAGGTACCGCTCAAGGCTTGACGGTGTCACCTGCTTCACCTGGAGCACCAGAGCGTCGTTTTCGTTGCCGTGCAACAGGACCAGGTAGTTGCGCAGTCCGACGCTCCCGGTGCCGACAACGCGGAACGCGATATCGGCGATCGCGTAGCGGGTGATCAGCCCGCGCCGCGACTCGCGCAGTGTGCCCACGTAGTCCGACAATCCGTCCGCGACCATCCGCGCGGTCTCGCTGGTGACGTGCCGCAGCACCGGCAGGTCCTCGACGAAGCCACCGTCCGCGGTCCACTTCGCCGCGACCTTGGCGCTGGTGTTCTTCCGCGCCTTCTTCGACGCCTTCTCGAAGTCGTCAAGCAGTTCGTCCGCCTTCAGCGTGCTGATCGTGGCGGCGTCGGCGAGCGCGTTCCACGCCTCCAGGAACGGCATCTCGGCCAGCCGCGCCATGGTCCCGCGGTACGCGCGCACGGCGTCCTCGGCGGCCCTCGCGCAGCCGTCCTCGGACACCCCGCCCTCGCGCCCGGCGAGGACGAGGCTCGCCGCGAGCCGCTTGAGGTCCCACTCCCACGGACCGGGCACGGTCTCGTCGAAGTCGTTGATGTCCATGATGATCCGGCCCTCGTTGGTGCCGAAGAGCCCGAAGTTCGCCGCGTGCGCGTCACCGCAGATCTGCGCGGTCACCCCGCTGGCCGGTGTGCCCGCGAGGTCGGCGGCCATCAGCCCGGCCGATCCGCGGAAGAACGCGAACGGCGAGGCCAGCATCCGCCCCACGCGCAGCGGCGTCAGCTCCGGCAGCCGTGGCGCGTTGGTGGCGCGGACGAACTCCACCGCCGTCGGCCGACCGGCACCGAGCGCGTCGTGGTCGTGCAGCTTCGGCCGAACGTCCCCGCGCAGATCACGCCCGCGCGCGTAGACCTCGGCAGGCTTGACCCAGGGCTGGAACACCGTCTGTCCGTCCACGCCCTCCATCATGCACAAGTCACCGCCCCCATGACCGCGTCAGCACTCCGCCCCGCGAGTACGGGTGTCTTCAAGTACCCCCGACCCCACCCAAAACGGTCGCAAACCGCTACAAACCCCACGCACAGCGTTCACAGGTGCTTGGCGAAGAACTCCAGGGTCCGGCTCCACGCCAGGTCGGCGGCGGGCTTGTCGTAGAGGGACGGCGCGTCCCAGTTGGAGAACGCGTGGCCCGCGTCGTAGCGCAGCACCTCGACGTCCGCGTGCCCCGCGAAGGCGGCCTCGACCTCGTCCACCCGCTCCTGGGGGATGTAGGGGTCGTTGGCGCCGTAGTGGAACAGCATCGGGAAGTCGACCTTCTCGCTGCCCGCCGCGACATCGCTGATCGCCGAACCGTAGTAGGACACCACGGCGTTCGGCCCGCGACCATCCACACGGGACTGCGTCGCGAACAGGTACGCCAACGTCCCGCCGAGGCAGAACCCGACCCCGCCGACCTTCCCGTCGCACTCCGGCATCGCCAGGAGGTGCGCGAAGGTCGAGGTGATGTCCTCGGCCACCAAGGCGTGGTCGAGCTGCTGCGACAGGTTCATCCCCTCGGCGAGCCCGGACTCGTCCTTGCTCTCGAACCGCCGCTGCACCCGCCAGAACACGTCCGGGACGAGCACCACGTAGCCCTGCCCGGCCAGCTGCTCCGCCAGACCGCGCATGTTGTCGTTGATCCCGAAGATCTCCTGGAACAGCAGGATCCCCGCGGCGGGCGTGGTGGCCGGAACGGCGCAGTACGCGTCGAAGTTCTGACCGTCGTGGGACTCGACGCGCTCATAACGGGACATGGCTGCACTCATCCCCCCACCCTAAGCCCGCCCCCGCCCAGCCCTCTTTCGCCCGTTTCGTACTCATAGCCGGGAAGAGAGCGCTCCCAAATCCCGCTATGAGTACGAAACGGGATTGGTTTGGACCACTGCGGCCGACGGGTGGGTGGGCGCGGGGTCGAGGAGCACAGCCCGAGCTTAGCGTGACGCGGCTTCCAGCAAGGACAGGCCGCAGCCGGTGATGCTGTGCAACGCCGACCCGCCGCGGCGCTGCGTGACGATCAGGCCCGCGTCGCGCAGCACGGTGGCGTGCTGGCTGGCGCCCGCTGGCGAGATGGCCAGGCGCACGGCCAGCTCGGTCGTGCTCACCCCGGGCCGGGCGGCGATGGCCTCCAGCACCACGGCGCGGGTCTTGCCCAGCAGCGCGACCAGGGACCGGGTGCCCGACATCTTCCGCAGCGCCGGGTCCGACCAGCCGGGGGTGCGCTCGACCGGGTAGACCAGCACCGGGTCCCGGTTGGCGTCCTTGAGCGTGACCGGGGTCTTCCAGCAGAAGAACGACGGCACCAGGGTCAGGCCGCGCCCGCCGAGGTGCAGGTCCTGCTCGACGGGGTAGTCGACCTCCAGCGTCGGGGACCGCCACCGCACGCTGGGGTGCAGGTGGTTGAGCACGCCCTCGACGCCGGAGCCCAGCATCGCCTGGAACCGGGTCTGCCGGTCGGCGTTGATCTGCGCGGTCATGGTGTTCCAGTACGGCTGGAGCGCGTAGGAGAAGTAGTGCCGCACGGTGCGGTCGAGCAGGCCCAGCACCTCCGAGTCACCGGTCGCCAGGCGCTTGACCGGCGTCGGCAGCGGCTGCTCCGATGCCAGTTCGGAGACGTCCTCGTGCAGGAACCGCCCCGAGGTGTTGAGCAGCCGGTCCAGCGCGGTGGTCAGGTCCTTCGCCCCGACGGTGGGCGTGAGGAAGTCCGCGGAGTACCCGCGCGCGGGCGCCAGCGTGGTGAGCAGCCGCACGGACGGGGTGGCCTGGCTGCGCACCCTGGACCGCCACTGGCCGAACGGGATCTCACCGTCGCTCTTCTGCAGCATGTGGACGCTGAGCAGCGTCTCCCACAGCGGGTCGGGCGCGTCGAGCACTCGCACGCGCGCGAGGTCGTCCGCTTCGAAATGGATGCGCAACATATCTACCTGCCCCCAGGTTTGTTCCCCGAACGCGGCATCTTGGTCCGCCGCGCCACACACCCGGCCACACATGCGTGTGTGCCCGCTGCCCCTAGGGGCCGAGTAGGCGGCGGCCAGGGCGTTCCCGCCCGCACACTGGCCACATGGAGCACATGATCACGAGCAACGGTCTCACCCTGTGGTGCGAGGACTTCGGGGACCCGGCCGACCCCGCCGTGCTGCTGGTGATGGGCCACGGCGGCCAGGGCACCGCGTGGCCGGACTCCTTCTGCGAGGCGCTGGCCGCGGGCGGGCGGCGCGTCGTGCGCTTCGACAACCGCGACGTCGGTCTGTCCGACAGCGTGGACTTCGCCACATCGCCCTACACGGTCGGCGATCTGGCCGCCGACGCGATCGGGGTGCTGGACGCGCTGGGCATCGAGCGCGCGCACGTGATCGGACTCTCCATGGGCGGCATGATCGGCCAGGAGATGGCGATCGAACACCCGGACCGGATGCTGTCGCTGACCTCCTGGATGTCCACCCCGGACGTCCTCGACCCGGTCAGCTTCGACTGGAAGAGCTTGCCGGGCAGGAACGCGAAGGTGGTCGAGTTCTTCGACCGAGTGGCCGCGAACCCGCCGACCACGAGGGCGGAGCGGGTCGACGTCGCCGTCGGGCTGGTTGAGGTGTGCGCCGGGAGCGCGACGAAGCTGGACGAGGTCGCGCTGCGGAAGTGGGTCGAGGCGGGGCTGGACCGCTCCGAGAAGGACGGCACGCTGAACCAGGTCCTGGCGATCGCGCGGTCCCGCGAGCGCTTCCACCTGCTCCCCGGGCTCAGCCTGCCGACGCTGGTCCTGCACGGCACGGACGACCCGGTCGTCCCGTTCGCCCACGGCGAGGAGACCGCGCGGCTGATCCCGGACGCGCGGTTCATCCCGTTGCCCGGCGTCGGTCACGAGATTCCGATGGCGCAGGAGGAGTTCCTGGTTCACGTCCTGCTCACGCACACGTGCGCCAGCGCACCGTGAATCCGGTCGGCGAAGTCCTTCGGGTAGGTGTGCCCGGTCTCCGCCATGACGTCGAGCTTCACATCGAAACCGTGCCGGGCCAACTCGGCGGCGAAGCGCTCCGCCGCGGGGCGGTCGTCGTCGTGCTCGCCGGTGAGCACGACGCCGCGTGAGGGCCGCGCGGCGTCGGTGACCACTGGCATGTTGTGCTCGGGCGGGCACAGCGCGATGAACCCGGTGGCCTCGGGGATCACGCCGCTCAGGCTCCACTCCGCGGCGAACCGAGCGCCCTGGGAATACCCCGCGAGCACGAGCGGCAGTCCGTCCGCGACGCCCGCGCACAGCTCGGCGACCTGGCCGCGGGCGAGCCCGTCGTCGATCCAGCCGAGGTCACCGTCCGAAGTGGACACTTCGCTGCTCTGCGGCACCACGACGCGGAACCCGGCCGTGCTGAAGGGTTTCCACCGGCGCGCGAAGCCAACATGGCGGTCGGCTCGGGCGTGCAGCGCGACCAGCACTCCGCGCGGCTTTCCCTCCGGTTCGAACACGATGGGCGTCGTCTCGCGCGGAGCCCGGTCGCGGCATCCCTCCGACCGCCGCACGATCTCGGCGAACTCCGGGCGCCCCTGGATCGAGCGCAGCGGCGGGTTGATCATCAAGAGCTCGTGCCACCACCACACGCCCTCGTCCAGCGCGTCCCGCAGCACGGCGAGCGCGGCGTCCTCGTCCCCGGTGCGGCACAACGTCTCCGCGACCCAGATCTCGGTCAGCGCGCGCTGCTTGGGGTAGGCGCCACGGGCCCGCAACGCCAGCTCGCGGGCCTCCCCGAAACGGCCGTCGGCGAGCAGTTCGACGACCTTGTCCTTGACCTGCCCCAGGAACATCACTTCGCGAACGACCTCTTGCGCTTGCGGAGGCCGCACGCCTCGTCACGGCTTATCACCATGGAGAGAGCACCTTTGGCGCGGTGGGCGTCGCGGACCTGACGGCGGCGGAGCTTTCCTTCGGCCCCGCGCGGCAGATCGTCGACGAACTCGACGTTCCTCGGGCACTTGAACGCGGCGATCTTGGTGCGGCAGAAGGAGATCAGCTCCGCGGCCAGGTCGGAGCCCGGCACCGCCGAGTCGACCGGTTCGACGACCGCGAGCAGTCGCTCGCCCATCATCGAGTCCGGCACGCCGATCACCGCGACGTCCGCGACGGCCGGGTGCGCGAGCAACGCGTCCTCGGCCTCGCGCGGATACACGTTGACGCCGTTGATGATCACGGTGTCGGCCCTGCGGTCGGTGAGGTAGACGTAGCCTTCCTCGTCCACGTGGCCGATATCGCCGACCGTGGCCCAGCCGCGCTGGTTGTACAGGGCAGCGGTCTTCTCCGGCGCCTTGTGGTAGCTGACGCGGTTCGGCGTCGGCGCCCCACCGAGCCCGGAGAACCACAGCACCCCGGTCCGGCCGGGCGGCAGCTCGTTGCCCGCCTCGTCGCACGCGTGGATCTCGCAGCCGATCGGGCGGCCGACCGAACCGGGCCGCGTCGCGGTCTCCCGGGCGCTGATGATCGCCCGGCCGAAGCCCTCCGAGCTGGTGTAGACGTCCCAGACCTTCTCCCCGACCCAGGAGATCCACTCGGCGCGGACCTGCGGCGGGCACGGCGCGGCGGTGTGCATCACGGCGCGCAGGCTGGACACGTCGTAGGCCGCGCGCGCCTCGGGCGAGAGCTTGAGGACCCGCTGCATCATCGCGGGGACGAGCTGGAGGTGCGTGACGCGGTGCCGCTGGATCGTCTCCAGCAGCCCGCGCCGGTCGAACCGGGACAGCAGCACGAGCGTGGCGCCGAGCTTCAGCGTGGCGCGCGACCACCGCAGCGGGGCGCCGTGGTGCAACGGCCCCGGGGTGAGGCTGACGCTGTCCTGGTCGCCGTCGAGCAGCTCGGTCATCATCGGCACGAACCAGTCGCCGGGCCCGCCCGTCGTCGGCCGCTCGGCGTGGATTCCCTTGGGGCGCCCCGTGGTTCCCGATGTGTAGACGACCACGCGACCCGGCTCGCACGCGGGCAGCGGCTCGGTGGGCTGGGCCGCGAGGGCGTGGCCGAAGTCCTGGTGGCCGGCCAGCGCACCGCCGACCACCAGGCGCCTGCGGACGGACGGCGTGAGGTCGACCAGCATGCTGGCCAGACCGGCGGCGCCGACCGAGGTCACGACGACGTGAGCGTCGCTGTCGTTGACGATGTAGGCGGCCTCGTCCGGGGTCAGGTGCACGTTCACCGGCGTGAAGTCCACCCCGGCCAGCTCCGCCGCGAGGCAGGTGACCAGGTACTCCGGGCAGGTGTCGAGCAGCACGGCGACGCGCTCACCCTCGCCGAGCGCGGACCGCAGCAGGTGCGCCATGCGCGTGACCTGCTCGTCCAGCTCGCCGTAGGTCATCCGCTGGTCGTCCATGACGATCGCGGTCTTGTCGGCCCTCATGACGCACCTGTCAGCTCGCGCAGGAACAGCGAACCGGTGACCGACATCCCGGAGCCGGTGAGCGCGCGGGTGGCGTGCTCGCGCCGGACGACGAAGCGGTCCTTGCCGTAGATGAGGTACTTCCCGGCGTGCTTCGGGTCGGAGAAGTTGATCGTCATGACGTTGGCGCCCGCCTGGAATCCGCGCAGCTGCCCGTCCTCCCGCGTCTTGGCCAGCGCGCTGACCGACGGGATCAGCCAGTTCGGCTGCACGATCCGCATCACGGCGATCGCGTTCAGCGCCACGTCGACATCGCCGTAGCCGTGGTTCTCCAGCGGCGTGCCCGGGGCCGGGATGAACGGCGCGATGCTGGACATGTGCACGCCGAGCCGCTTGGCCAGCAGGATGTCCTCGGCGATGCTCTCCAGGCTCTGGCCGGGCAGCCCGACCATCGCGCCGGTGCCGACCTTGTACCCGAGGTCGAGCAGGTCCTCCATGCACCGCATGCGGGACGCGAAGGTTTCGTGACGGAGTTTCGCGTAAAGCGCGGGATCGCTCGTCTCGTGCTTCAGGATGTAGCTCGTCGCGCCCTGGTCCTTCAGATAGGCGTACTCGGAGCGCTTCTTGTTACCGAGGTTGAGCAAGATCTCAACCTTGTCGTCAAAGAGTTCGCGAATGCGCGGAATGGCCTCGCCGACGATCTTCGTGGTCTTCGGGATCTCGCCCGCCTGAAGGAAGACGACATCGATCCCGGCGGCGTGGATCTCCCGTGCCCGCTCGACGATCTGATCGACATCGAGCACATAGATCGAGTTCGACACCGTGTTATCGCGCCGCATCGGGCAGTAGTCGCAGTTGACCCGGCAGAGATTGGTGACCTCGACAACACCGCGCAGCACCGCCGCGTCGCCGCGCGCGGCGGCGCGACAGCGACGGGCCTCGGAAAACAGCTGGTCCTGCGCCTCGCCACGGGCAAGCAGCAGCTCGGTGATCTCGGGAACGGTCAGGGACATTCTCTTCCTCACAGCAGGAGTGAGCTACGTCGCTCCAGGTACATGACAGGGGATCGCACGCCCAGCCCGCTCAGTCTTTGAGGCAGGGCCGGACCCGGGCGGAACAAAACCTTCGCCGGAAGCCAAAAGGAAGGTAACACCGCCACCGCTTGATCGGTCAAGCGGAAAGGGCCTTCCGGGCAAACCGTAATAAGGGCTTCACACGCCGTTGAGGTTTCCCTGTGACCTGCGCCATTGTCCGTAACCTGCACTGTCGGAGCGGACACACGGGCGCTACCGTTTCACTCCGGAAGCCGAGCGAGTGCCGCACCCGAAATCGCGAAAAACATTTGCGACTCGGGTCGCAGAGCACCCCGACCATCCCAACCCACACCCCCAGAACGGATCAGCATGGCGCACGCGCACGAGCCGATCGCGGTCGTCGGCATGGCCTGCCGGTTCCCCGGCGGGATCACCACCCCCGAGTCCTACTGGACGGCCCTCCTCGACGGCGAGCCGGTGCGCTCCGGCCGGGCGGGCGAGGGCCTGCTGCTCGACGACGTCGACGGTTTCGACGCGGCGTTCTTCGGGCTCACCCCGACCGAGGCCGCGGCGATGGACCCGCAGCACCGGCTGTTCCTCGAAGTCGCCTGGGAGGCGCTGGAGCGCGCGGGCCAGGCGCCCGACCGGCTCGCCGGGAGCGACACCGCCGTCTACCTCGGCCTGATCAGCCCCGATTACCTGCACCGGCAGTTCCAGGCCGACCCCGAGCGGCTGAGCCCGTACGCGTTCACCGGCAACATGCTCAGCATGGCCCCTGGGCGGCTGTCCTACCTGCTCGACCTGCGCGGCCCGGCGCTGGCCGTGGAATCGGCGTGCTCCTCGTCGCTGCTCGCGGTGCACCACGCCGTGCGGCAGCTGCGCGGCGGCGAGTCCGACCTCGCGCTGGCCGGTGGCGCGAACCTGGTGCTGCTGCCGGAGCTGACCGCGGTCCTCGACAAGATGGGCGCTCTCTCCTCCGACGGCCGCAGCCGCACGTTCGAGGCGGACGCGGACGGCTACGGTCGCGCCGAGGGCTGCGGGATGGTCGTGCTCAAGCGGCTCTCCGACGCCGAGGCCGCCGGGGACACCGTGCTCGCGGTGATCCGCGGCAGCGCGGTCAACCAGGACGGGCGCTCCAACGGGATCACGGTGCCGAGCGGGCGCGCGCAGTCCGAGGTGATCACGGCCGCGCTCGCGGACGCGCGGCTCGCGCCCGAGGACGTCGGCTACGTCGAGTGCCACGGCACCGGCACCGCTGTCGGCGATCCGATCGAGGTCGCCGCGGTGACTTCGGTGCTCGGCTCGCCGCTACTGGGCTCGGCGAAGGCCGTCATCGGGCACGCGGAGGCGGCGGCGGGCGTTGCCGGGTTGATCAAGGCTGTGCTGTGCGTTCAGCACGGCGTCGTGCCGGGCCAGCCGGTTCGCGAGCTGAACCCCGCTCTGGACGCGGACATTCCACTGTCCACTGTGGAATGGACGGGGCGTCGTGTCGCGGGCGTGAGCGCTTTCGGCTTCAGCGGTACCAATGTGCATGTCCTGGTGGAGGCTGCCGCTCCCGAGGAGACGGTTTCTGTTGCTTCAGAACAGGTTCTGACCGTGTCGGCGAGCACGGAGTCCGCGCTGCGGGCGCTCGCCGGACGCTATGCGGATTACCTGCGTGGCCCCTCAGCTCCGCTGGCCGATGTGTGCCACACCGCGAACACCGGCCGGGCGCGCTTGGCCTGGCGCACCTCTGTCGTGGCTTCCGATGCGGCGGAAATGGCTGCGTTGCTGGCTGAAGTCGCCTCGGGCGGCGGTTCGGTTCAGCGGGTTCCGCGCGATGCGGCTCCGTCTGTGGCTTTCCTGTACTCCGGTCAGGGAACGGCGTCGGTCGGCATGGGCCGCGAGCTGTTCGAGACGCGGCCCGTTTTCCGCGAGGCCATCGAGGAGATCGACGCCGCGTCCGGAGGTTCGCTGATCGCCCTGCTCTACCCGTCGAGCACCGACAACGACGGTTCGCCGATCAGCGACACGGCCGTGGCCCAGCCCGCGTTGTTCGCCATTCAGGCCGCTTTGACCCGTTTGTGGGCCTCTTTCGGTGTCACTCCGGCGGCCGTGGCCGGGCACAGCCTCGGCGAGTACGCCGCCGCCTGCGCGGCGGGTGCGATGAGCTGGCGCGAGGGACTGCGGTTGTGCGTGGAGCGCGGCAGGCTGATGGCGGAGCTACCCGCCGACGAGGGCGCGATGCTCGCGGTGTTCGCGGCCCCCGACGAGATCGAGCACCTGATCGGCCGGGTGGAGGTCGCCGCGCGCAACGGCCCCGCCGAGATCGTGCTCTCCGGAACCGTGGACGCGATCACCGAACTGGCTTCGGTGTTGGGGCGCCTGGGAATCACGTCGCGGCGGCTGCCCGTGTCGCACGCGTTCCACTCGCGGCTGCTCGACCCCGTGTTGGACCGGTTCGAGGCGGTCGCCGAGCAGGTCGCGATCACCAACCCCGTGCTGCCCTTCGCGAGCAACCTCACCGGCGCGGTCGCCGCCCCCGGCGAGCTGACCGATTCCCACCGCTGGCGTCGGCACATGCGTGAGCCGGTGCGGTACTGGGACGGCGTGCAGGCGTTGCTGGACAACGGAATCACGTGTTTCGTGGAGATCGGAGCGGACAGCACGCTCACCGATCTCGGTCAGCGCGGCGCGCCCAACGCCGTGACATGGCTGTCATCGTTGAAGCGCAAGCAATCCGACACTCGTCAGCTGCTGAGCAGCCTCGGTTCCTTGTACGCCATGGGCGTCGGCGTCACCACTCCCGGCAAGGGGCGGCCGTGTGCCCTGCCGACCTATCCTTTCGAGCGCCGCAAGCTGTGGCTCGACGGGCTGCACCGCGCCGCGCGTCCGCAGAGTTCAACCCACGGCTTGTTGGGGCGCAAGGTTTCCTCGCCGCTGCCGCAGACCCAGTACGAGACTGTGCTCGCGCCGCAGGACATGGCCGACAGCGCGGGGCTCGTGCACGTGGGCGTCTACGCGGAGCTGGCCATGGCTGCGACCGGTGGTTCTCGCTTGGTGGACTTGGAAATCAGCGAAGCCCTGGTCGTCTCCGAGGAGCGGACGGTGCACACGATCGTCGACGGCTCCGAGGTCCGCGTGTACGCGCAGGCCGGTGACTGGTGCGAGCACGCCCGCGCTTCCGCCTCTCGTGGAGCGCCCTTGGCCGGGCGGCTCGACCTGGCCGAGCTCGACGGCGACTCGCGCCCGGGTTCGGAGTTCTACCAGGCGATGCGCGACGAACGCCGCCTCGACCTCGGCCCGAGCGTGGCGCTGATCGACAGGCTCTGGCACGTGTCCGACCGCGTGGTCCTCGCCCGGCTCCACTCGGAGCCCGATCCGTCGTCGGCGACCGGCTTCGAGATCGGCGTGCTCGACGCGTGCATGCAGCTGTTCAACGCGATGGTGCCCGCCGCTGAGGGCCTGATGTTGTTCATGCGCATGGGTTCCCTCGACGTGGCGGCGGGCAGTGCCGGGCGGCTGTGGGCACGCGCGGAGATCACGCACAGGGACTCCGCCGGGCTGCGCGGCCGGGTCGAGGTGTTCGCGGCCGACGGCGAGCTGGTGGGATGCGCCGAGGACGTGGAGATGCGGCGCACGCGTCCCGAAGTGCTCGCGGTCCTCGGGCGCGAAGTCACCGGTGCGGTGTTCGACGGCGTGCGGGGCATGTCGACCGAGGACGCGCGGCTGCGAATCGTCCCGGAGGTGTGGGCCTCCCTGACCCGCGTGGTCGGCGTGACCAGCAACGACCTCGGTGAGGAGGAGCCGTTGACCGCGGTCGGCGTCGACTCGATCATGGCGACGCAGCTGCGGAACGTGATCTCCACCCGGTTCGGGGTGTCGCTGGCGTTGCGCCAGGTGCTCGACGGTGCGAGCGTGGCGACCTTGGCGAGCGACCTGGCGCACGCCCTGACCGCGGACGGACACCGAGTGGACGACGACACCATGCAGGCGGGCCGTGTCTGACCTGACCGCAGTCGGCGAGCTGGTCGACCGCGGGGTCGAGCTGTGGACCGAGGACGGCGAGCTGTGCTTCCTCGCGCCGCCCGGGGTCTTCACCGACTCCGCGCGCACGGTCCTGCGCGCCGCGCGAGCTGAGCTGATTTCCTTGCTGGAAGGCGGAAAACGGCTCGCTCCGGCGTTGTTGATCGAGCGCGGCCGCGTCGACGAGCGCTTCGCCGAGGCTCCCGCCGGGGTCCGGACGTTGTCGTTCGCGTTGCACGGTCCCCCTGATCGCGCCGCGCTCGAAGCCGCCCTGACCGAACTGGTCGCGCGGCACGAGGTGCTCCGCACGGCCTACGTCCGGCTGCACGGCTTCGCCCGTCTGATCCATCCGCCGTGCCCGGTCCCGCTCGTACCGGGCTCGCAGCCGCCGCGCCCGCACGCGAGCCGCCCGCCGCTGCTCACCGCCGCGCTCTCGGATGACCACGTGCTCACGCTGACCGTGCACGGCACCGCGGTCGACGGCATGTCGTTGGCACTGCTGATGGAGGAGCTGGGCCCGCTCTACAAGGGCGCGTCACTCCCCCAGCCACCGTCCGCGCAACACCAGGTCCGCCGCGAGCGCGCCTACCTCGCCAGCCCGGAAGCCCAAGCGGCTCAACGCTATTGGCGTCAACGGCTGGCTGACTCCGTTGGGCTGCCCTTGCTATCCACTCCCGGCAAGCCGGAAAGCGTTCCCGTCACCGTGCCGCCCGAGTTGGCGCGCACCGTCCGCGCTCGGGCCGCCGCCGCCGGGACGACCCCGTTCACCGTGCTGCTCGCGGCCTTCGGACAGGTGTTGGCGGAGGCCACCGGCGCCACGGACATGACGGTTGCCGTGCCCGTCGCTCATCGCTGGCATGCCGAAGACGAGCTGACCGTGAGCGGCGCACGAGACCTGCTGTTGCTGCGCTTGCAGCTCGATTCCGGTGATCCCGTGGGTGTCGTGCACCGGGAGCGGGTCAACGCGATGGATCACGGCCGCCTGCCGTTCGAGGCGCTGCCCGCCGATGTCGCACCGCCGCGCGCTCCTGGGCGGCATCCCGTGTTCGGCGTCCAGTTCGCTCTCCAGGGCTTCGGTTCGCGGCTCGCGCCCGACCTGCTGGGAGCGCGGTTGCTGGATCTGCCCTCGGCGCCGCTGGGCGAGGGCATGGACTGCGGCCTGATGCTGTGGGACTCCGCCGGTGGCGGCTACGTCGGCGAGCTGACCTGCGACGGAGCCGTTATCACCGGCCTCGGCGGCGTGCGCGGGAGGTACCTGGAACTGGTCGCTGGCGCCTGAGCCCCTCTTGTTCTAATGTACGAGAACTCTCGAACAAAGGGGATTCTCGTGCCGACGCTGTTCGACCCGTTCTCGCTCAAGGGCGTCACGCTGCGGAACCGGATCACCGTCTCGCCGATGTGCCAGTACTCGGCGGTGGACGGGGTGGCCGACGAGTGGCACCGCGCCCACCTGGCCGGGCTGGCCAGGGGCGGGGCCGGGCTGGTCACCGTGGAGGCGACCGCCGTCTCGCCCGAGGGCCGGATCTCCCCCGGGGACCTCGGGCTGTGGAACGACGCGCAGGCCGAGGCCCTGGCGCCGATGGTCGGCCTGATCAGGTCCGCCGGTGCCGTCGCCGGTATCCAGCTCGCCCACGCCGGGCGCAAGGCCAGCGCCAACCGCCCGTGGGAGGGCGATGACCACATCCCCGATAACGACCCGCGTGGTTGGCCGACGCTGTCGCCGTCCGCGATCGCGTTCGGCGGCGGCCTCGGCAAGGTGCCGCGGGAGATGACCGTCGAGGACATCGCCAGGGTCCGCGCCGACTTCGTCTCCGCCGCCGAACGGGCCCGTGAGCTCGGCTTCGAGTGGTTGAACCTGCACTTCGCCCACGGCTACCTCGGGCAGAGTTTCCTGTCCCGGCACGCCAACCACCGCACCGACGAGTACGGCGGCAGCCTGGAGAACCGGAGCCGGTTCCTGGTCGAGACGCTGCGCGCGGTGCGTGCGGTGTGGCCAGAGGACCGGCCGCTCACCGCCCGCCTGGGGGTGATCGAGTTCGACGGCCACGACGAGGAGACGCTCGTCGACGCCATCGAGACCATCCGCCTGATGAAGGCGGACGGCCTCGACCTCGTCGACGTCAGCATGGGATTCTCCACTGTGGACGCTGAGATCCCGTGGGGCCCGGCTCTGCTCGCGCCGTACGCGGAGCGCGTGCGGAAGGAGGCCGAGCTGCCCACCTCGACCAGCTGGAAGATCCGGACTCCCCGCCAGGCCAACGATCTCGTCGCCAACGAGCAGGTCGACCTCGTCGCGATCGGCACCGCGCTGCTCGCCGATCCGCACTGGCCGTTCCGCGCCGCGCGCGAGCTGGGTGTCGAGGCTCCGGCCGCGACGACCCTGCCCGCGCAGTACGCGCACTGGCTGGCGCGCTACGACGCTTCCTGATTTCTTCCGGTCAGCCGATGGCGCCGAGGACCGCGTCGAGCAACCCCGGGAAGCGCTCGTCGAGGTCCTCGCGCCGCAGGGAGTTGATGAGGTGCACGCCTTCGCCCCTGCTGTGCACCAGCCCCGCTTCGCGCAACACCCGGAAGTGGTGCGACATGCTCGACTTCGGCCGGTCGTAGGTGACCTCGGCGCAGGTGGCCGCGCCGAGCCTGGCCAGGTCCCTGACGATCTCCAGCCGGACCGGGTCGCTCAGCGCGTGGAACACCCGCTCCGGAGTGATCTCCGAGGGTGCGGGGCAGCTGTGCGACCTCATGCGGTCAACCCTACCCGGGCTAGCCGAACTGGCCGACCTCGTAACCACCTGCGGGCTGCTGCACGAGGACGTTGACCCGGTTGAAGGCGTTGATGAGGGCGATCAGCGACACCAGCGCGGCGAGCTGGTCCTCGTCGTAGTGCTTGGCGGCGTTGGCCCAAGCCTCGTCCGTGACACCACCGGCCGCGTCCGCGATCCGGGTGCCCTGTTCGGTCAGTTCCAGCGCCGCGCGCTCCGCCTCGGTGAACACCGTGGCCTCACGCCAGGCCGCGATCAGGTTGAGGCGCACCGAGGTCTCCCCCGCGTGCGTCGCTTCCTTGGTGTGCATGTCGGTGCAGAAGCCGCACCCGTTGATCTGGCTGGCGCGGATCTTCACCAGCTCCTGCGTCGCGGCGGGCAACGCCGAGTCCGAGACCGCCTTGCCCGAGGCGACGATGTGCTTCAGGAACTTCCCCGCGACCGCGTTGCCGAAGAGGTTCAGCCGAGCGTCCATTGGTGCACTCCCTAGCGTTGTTCTTGGTGGGTACACAGGTATGACGAGACGGCTCACCACGATGTGACAGCCCCGGAAGTGACCTGGGTCTCTCCTCGCTTCCCGCGCGTCTAGAACGGTGCCGGTTCCGCGATCGGCTCTGCTTCTGTCTCGGCGGTCTTCCCGTTCGGTGTCGTCCACACATGCCGACCATCGGGCAGGTTCTCGCAGCTCCAGTTGGATTCGTGCTTCATCCGGTGGTGCCTGCGGCACTTCGGCCGGAGGTTGTCGATGGTGGTGTTGGTGCCGTCGAAGGGGCAGCAGTGGTCCAGGTCGCAGCGGTGTGCGGGTCGGTTGCAGCCGATGGCGGTGCAGGTGGGGTAGCGGGCGTGGATCAGCTCCCGCTGCTTCGCTGACGGTCGGTAGGTGGTGACGTCCTCGGCGATGCCGGTGACCGGGTCGGTGAGGATGCGCTTCCAGATCCCGTTCGCTGCCACATCCCTGGCGATCTTCGCAGGCAACGGTCCGTATCCGTGGAGCATGGCGGGCTCGTTGTCGAGACCGAGGAACGAACCGATTGGCATGGTGAGGTAGACGGTGACCTGGCCTTGGGGTGCGCCGGTTTCCTTGCCCATCAACAGATCCATGGTGACATCGGCCCGTTTCTGATCCAACGTCCGGTGATCCTTGGGTAGGGCTCTGGCGATGCGGTCGATCCGGTCATAGATCAGGGACGCCTGCAAGGCCGGGAAGAACATCCGGAGTAGGCACATGCCGTCGTCTTGAGGGATCTTCTCCACCAACCTCTGCTTCCGCTTCTCCTTGTGGCGGCGTTCGGCGGCCTTGGGGTCGAGCTTGGTGATGAACCGCACCGCATGCCTGCGAGTCGCGGTGTAGTTGTGGGTTTCAGCGAAGGCGAGGAAGTCCTG
Organism: Allokutzneria sp. A3M-2-11 16; assembly: GCF_024213555.1. Taxonomy (GTDB): domain Bacteria; phylum Actinomycetota; class Actinomycetes; order Mycobacteriales; family Pseudonocardiaceae; genus Allokutzneria. Next base: position 157,185 of record NZ_JANAVO010000009.1, read on the forward strand.
CTCGGCGATCGCTGCGTGCACAGCCGAGAGAGTGCTGAGGAGGTCGACGATCATCAACGCTTTCCCCTCGTCGACGCGGCCTTCGGCCAGCGCCCGCAACACCACCGGGCGACCGGTCAAATCCTCTGCGCGTTGCAATAGCCGGGCGGCTTTGGTCTTGGAGATGGCGAGTAGTCGCATGAGGATTTCTTCGGCGAACTCACGATCACACAACTCAAGCCGAGACACGTAGTCGATCAACGCGACCGCGAAGTCCGCCGCAGCTTTCCCCATCGCGGTGAACATGACCCTCAAATAGTGGTCGGGATCTACAGGGAACATATCCCCATTCTATCGCAGAAAAATAGACGATCATGGCCCTACAGGGTGAATTGCCAGGCGCCCGAAAGCCCGAAAACGTAACCCCAGCGAAAAGGTGAGGGTGGGCTGGAAATGGGTCGGCTTTACCTGGGGTGCGCGTGCCATACGCTTGTCGCGAGGGCCGGGGTTTCATCCCGTGCCCCCGGGAGGCCCAAGGGCACGCGCAAGGGGCCCCAGGTCAAGCCGACCCCACCGCTGGTACCGACGCGGGCTGGAAGTCCAGCGACCCACGCTGGAAGCCCAGCCCCGCCGGAAATCCAGCAGGAAGCCACAAACAACCTCACCCCCTCCTCCCCTCAGGCACAACAAACCGCTTGTAAATCAACTCCAACATCACATCCTCCCCACCCTCCACAATAGCCACATACCGCATATCCCTCATCAACCCCCCAATAGCACTCGCATCCGTATACCCCATCCCCCCAAAACACTCCGACCCCACAGACGCGATCCCCCACCCAGTCTGCCCACAAAAAACCTTCGCCAGCAAAGCCGACTTCAAAGCTCCTCGCCGCACGAACTCCCCAGCCGGATCGTCCCCAGCCATGACCGCGTCATACTCCCGTGCGGCCTCCAAACAAACGCCACGCATCGCCAAGATACCGACTTCCATCTGAGCGAGCTTCGCCGCGAACACGGGATTCCGCGCCAGCACCGATCCCTTCAGCTGCTTGGTCTTCGCGTACGACATGCAGAGGTCCCGGATGCGACGCGCCATGCCGAGCGCGGTCGCGGCGATCAGCACCCGGCTGGCGTTGAGCCCGACCTCCAGCAACCGCAACCCGTGTCCTGCAAGCACCGAGGGTACGACACAGTCCACAAAGGACACTTGGTAGACCGGCGAGGTGTTCAGCCCCAACGTGTTCCACCGCCGCCCGATGACGACACCCGGTGTCGAGCGGGGCAACGCCGCCGCCACGTAGGGCACGTCCCCCTCGGCTTTGGCGAACACCACGAGGAAGTCGGCCTCCGCGGCGTTGGTGGAGAACATCTTGTCTCCGTTGAGGACGAGGTCGTCGCCGCGCTTGACCGCGGTGGTGCCCATGCGCTCCAGCTCGCTGCCCGCGGCGAGCTCACTGCCGAGGGTCGCGCAGTACCCGCCGTTGCGCGCCAACTCGCCCAGGCTGGCCGAGCGGAACCGCGCGTCGCCGTAGAGCGAGATCAGGCTGGTGCCGATGGTCGACACCAGCGAGGTGAACGCGAGTCCCGCGTCGCGGTAGGCCAGCGTCGCGGCGATCTCGACACTGTCCTCAAGGGACACTCCGTGACCGCCGACGTCCTTGGGCAGCCACCAGTTCGCCAGGCCGCTGGATCGGAAGTCGGCGTCGGTGCGGACGAACTCGCGCACCTCGGCGAGCACATCGGTCACTGCTGGGCCTCGGCTTTGGAGACGGCGGCTTTGGAGACGGCGTCCAGGAGGTCACCGACGGTCTCGGCGAAGGTGAGGTCGTCGTCATCGGGGACGATGCCGAACTCCTTGCGCAGCTTCATCGTGAGCTCGACGATGACCAGCGAGTCGAACCCGAGCTCCTCCAGGGCGGTCGCGGGTGTGAGGTCCTCGGCGGGAACCTCGCACTGGTCGCTGATCATGTTCAGGAACACGGTCTTGATGGTGGCGTCCACGGTGTTTTCTCCTTCTCAGACGGGATGCTGGCTCAGGCGGTGATGCTGATGCCGGGCCAGGTGAGCGCGATGGCGCCCCAGGTGAGGCCCGCGCCGAACCCGGTGAGCACGACGCGGTCACCGGGGCGCAGCCGTTCCTCGCGCACCCCGTGGGCGAGGGCGAGCGGGATGGACGCGGCCACGGTGTTGCCGACGTCGCCGATGTTGGTGATCGTCCTGGCCGGGTCGAGCCCGAGCTGGTCGGCCACGGCGGCGAGGATGCGGGCGTTGGCCTGGTGCGGCACCAGGTGGTTGACGGACTCGACGGACCAGCCGAGGCCGGACAGGACGCGCTCAACGGACTCCGTCATCCGGATCACGGCGTTGGTGAAGACCTGCTTGCCCCGCATCTGGAAGTGGCCGCGCGGCGGAACGACCAGCAGGTCCACCTGGCTGCCGTCGCTGCCGAGGTCGAAGCCCAGCAGCGCGCCGTCCTCGCCCTCGCGCCCGGCGCGCAGCACCACCGCGCCCGCGCCGTCGCCGATGAGCGCCCTGGTGGTGCGGTCGGTGGGGTCGAGGGTGGTGGAGAACGTGTCGGCGCCGATCAGCAGCACGGTCTCGAACAGCCCGGAGGAGATCAGCGCGGCACCGGTCGTCAGGAGGTAGAGAAATCCGCTGCACGCCGCGGAAACGTCGTAGGCGGGGCAACCGCGCAGCCCTAGTCGGTCGGCCACCTGAGGCGCGGTCGCCGGGCACGACTGGTCGGGCGTGGTCGTCGCGAGCAGCACGGCGTCCACAGTGGACAAACCGGCGGACGCGAGTGCGCGCCTGCCCGCCTCGACCGCGAGATCACCGGTGCCGACACCGGGATCGGCGATGTGCCGCTGCCGGATTCCGGTGCGCGTCCTGATCCATTCGTCGGAGGTGTCCAGGGCCTCGGCGAGCATGTCGTTGGTCACCACGCCCGGTGGCAGGTGGACACCGAGCCCGGCCAGTACGGCGCCGCGCCCCATGGTCTTTCTCACGTGGTCAGTCCTTTACGAGATCTACGAGTTCGGCGAGGTGCTTTGCCACAACGCCGACGTGGGGTTCTTCGATGATCGTCAGATGGTCGGCGGGCACGTCGATCACCTCGACCCGCCCGGTGGTCCATTCCGCCCAGCCGTAGGTGGCGTCCGACTGTGCGAATCGCTGTGGGGAAGCCGTGGCGCGCAACAGGGTCACGTCCTGGTCGATGACTCCGGGCCGGTAGCTCGTCAGCGCCCGCCGGTTCGCGGTGAACATGTGGAACAGGCGGCGAACCTCGTCGTGCGCGGTCTCCTCGGGGAACACGCGCGCGTTGATCGCGTGCTCGGCGACGTCGTCGAGCGTCACGGCGTCACGCTCGATTCCCGTTAACTCCCAGAGGAAGTACGCCAGCAGCACATCGTCATCCACCTCGTGTCCCGAGACGGCGGAGTCGATGGCGAACACCTGTGCGACATCGGGCAACTGCCGAGCCATCTCCGCCGCGACGAGTCCGCCGAACGACCACCCGCCAAGCAGGTAAGGCCCTTCGGGGCGAACCCGCTTGATCGCCGCGACGTACCGCGCGGCCATCTCCGGCACCGAGACGGGCGGTTCCGAACCGGACTGAAGCGCGTAGACCGGAATGTCCAGGAGCGCCAACTGTTCCGCGAGCGTCCTGTAGCACAGGACTTGCCCGCCAACGGGATGCACGAGGAAGACCGGCGTGCGACCGCCTCGCGTGCAGAAGGGCACCAGCGGATCGAATTCTGTTGTGGCGGAACGAGATCGCTCGGCCAGCTGCGCCACAGTCGGATTGGCCAGCACATCGGTCAACGCGAACCGCACGCCACGCTGCTCGGCCAACGCCCTGATCCGCAGCAACAGGATCGAATCGCCACCGAGCGCGAAGTAGTTGTCGTGCACGCCAACGGATTCCAGGCCGAGAACCTGCGCGATGATCGCGACCAGCTCGGCTTCCACCGCGTCGCGCGGAGCCACACCGGCCGCGCGGTCCACCACGGGCTCCGGCAGTCGCCGAGCATCTGCTTTGCCGTTCGGGGACAACGGGATCTCATCGATCCGCACGAAGTACGCGGGAATCATGAACTCCGGCAACGACGTCACCAGCGCCGCCCGCACGTCCAGCTCGGCGTCGCTGACGTAGTAGCCCACCAGATGACGCCCGTGCGTCTCCGACGTCCGAGCGACCACGATGGCGTCCCGGACTCCGGGCACCACGGCGAGCCGCGCGCGGACCTCACCGAGTTCCACCCGGTTCCCCCGGATCTTGACCTGGCCGTCCATCCGTCCCAGGTACTCCAAGCTGCCGTCAGCCAGCCACCGTGCGAGATCGCCGGTCCGATACATCCGCGCGCCAGGGACGAACGGGTCGTCGACGAACTTCTCCGCCGTCAACTCCGGCCGCCCCAAGTACCCACGGGCGACACCGACACCGCCGATGCACAGCTCGCCAGGAGCGCCCATCGTTTGCGGCCCACCGTGCGCGCCGAGCACGTACAGGCGCGTGTTGTCGATCGGCCGCCCGATCGGCACCCGCGCGGGGCTTCCCGGCGGGCAGTCGTAGAACGAGACGTCCACCGTCGCCTCGGTCGGCCCGTACAGGTTCGCCAAGCGCGCCCGGGACCCGAGCACTGCCGAGAACTGGGCGACCCGCGCGGGCGGCAGTTCCTCACCGCTGCACACCACCAGTCGCAACGTTTCCGCCGCGCCCGGCGAGCTCTCCAGCACATCGAGGAACGGCCCGAGCATCGACGGAACGAAGTGCACCACCGTGACCCGGTTCCGCTCGATCGCGCGCAGGATCTCCCGTGGATCGCGCTCCGCTCCAGTAGGCGGCAGCGCGAGGCGAGCGCCGGTGAAGGTCCACCAGAACAACTCCCACACTGACACGTCGAACGAGATGGATGTCTTCTGCAGCAACACATCCGACTGACCGATCGGGTAGGTCCGCTGCATCCACCACAGCCGGTTCACCACCGATCGGTGCTCGACCATGACGCCCTTGGGTCGCCCCGTCGAGCCCGATGTGTAGATCACGTACGCGAGATCACCCGAACCCGCGACAGGCTCGACCGGCTCCCGATTCTCTTGCACAGCGGCGATTTCCCACACCGGTACGGCAACTTCCGGCTCGGCCACACGGGTTCCCAGGAGCACGACCTTCGCGCCACTGTCCTCGATCATGAAACGGACGCGCTCGGCGGGATAGCCCGGATCGATCGGCACGTAGGCTCCACCGGCCTTCAGCGTGCCGAGGATCGCGACCATGAGGTCAATCCCGCGCTTGCTGAGCACGACCACTCGGTCTCCGGGTGAAATCCCGTTATCCCGCAACGCTTTCGCGATCCCGTTCGCCCGCGCGTCCAGCTCCGCGAAGGTGACTTCGTCCTCATCCGGGCCGATCACCGCCACCTCGTGCGGGGTGCGCGCCACCTGTTCGGCGAACAGCTCGGGCAAGGTCTTGTCGGCCGGGAACTCCGCCTCGGTGGCGTTTCGGCCGTGGACCAGGGCTTCGTGCTCGGCCTCGGACAGCAGCGGCACATCGGCGAGGCGCTGTCCCGGCTCGTCCACCAAGGCACGCAGCGCGGTGACGATGTGTTCGGCGGCGGACTCGATGGGGAAGTCGATGTCGAAGATGTCCTGGGCGTATTCGATGCTCACCAGGAGATCGCTCGTATCGTCCAGCTCGTAGATCCAGATCGACAGCGCGTTCTGGTCGTGGGCCCGCGCCTGCGCAACGGTCTCCCGCCGCACGCCGGGCGTCGGCGCGGCGCTGGGCCAGCGCAGATACGAGATCACCGTGTCGAACAGCTGCGGCGCGTTCCCCGCCCGAGGCAGCTCACGCAGCGCTTCGCTGAGCGGCAGGCGCTGGTGCCGCAGCAGAGCCCTGGTCGCCCCGCGGACCTCGGCGAGCAACTCACCCGCCGCCACGTGCGGAGCCGTCACCACCCGCAGCGGCAGGGCGTTCGCGAACTGCCCGACCGTCCGCTTCGCCATCGGGCCGGGCCTGTTCAGCACCAGCACACCCAACGACACTTCTTCGGATTGGTGCACCCGCCCCAGGTAGAGGGCGACCGCGGCCGCGAAGAGCACGAACGGCGAAACGCCCGCTTCCTTGCCCTTGCTGATCAGCGCCCGCTCCACGGTGAACTCGTGCCGTGCCATCGAACGCGCGCCGACCGGCGCTTTTCTGGCGAACAACACCGGATTCGTCTTGGCGAGGACTTCACCGAAGAACGCTTTGGCATCCGCGTACTCGTTCGAACGCCGATAGCGCTCGTCCTCGGCTATCGCATCCAGGAACGACGGCGACACGAACTCTTCGACCGCACTCGCACTCACCCGCCGCGCATAGTCCGCACGCACCTGTGAAATAAACAGATGCAGTCCCCATGCATCCGAAATAATGTGATGCGCCTGAACATAGGCGTGCGTGACCGTTTCGCTCTCCTTGAGCAGGACCAGGTCGTGGACCGGACCCGCCGCGAGGTCGTAGACGGCCGCGAACGAGTCCCGCATCCACCCGGCCACCGCGGCGGCGGGATCGCGGTGCCCGGACAAGTCCACGCGCCGCACCGTGACCTGGTCCTCGTCGGCCAGCCACTGGCACGGGACACCGTCCACCTCGCCGAACCGCAACCGGAAGACGTCGTTGCGCCGCGCCGCCGCAGCCATGCACTCCGCCAGCACATCGACGTCCAGCGCACCGGTGAACCTGTCGCGGATGAACACGTTGTACTGCGGGAGATGCGGGAACAGCGAACTGGCAACCCAGATATCCCGTTGTGCGGAAGTCAGCGGGAACTGAGCAGGGATGAACATTCCCGAAACGTTGTTCGACCGAGCGTAAAGACGACGTGAATATCGGGAAAGAAATTTTTCAGCAGTGCGCCTTCCGCTACCCGGAAAAGAACAGTCGAACGCCGTCGCCCTCTGCTATTGACCCGCGAGAGTCCGCACGGCCCGGGTGAGGATTTCGCGAGCGCGCTCCACCGTGATCGAGCCGCTGTGCCAGCGTTCGCTGAGTCCTTCGACGAGAACGGTGAGGTGTTCGGCGGTGAGCGCCGGGTCGTCGGTGACGCCTGCCTGGTGGAGCAGCGCTTCGACATCGGCGTTCCGCTGGCGCGTGGTGGCGCGCAACGCCTCGCGCAGGTCGTGGTCGAACACCGCGCTGGCCCGGAGTTCGCCCCAGGCGATGCTGTTCTCCCGAACGTCGTCGGTGTCCTGGAGTTCGAGCAGCAGCATTTCCTGGAGTTGTTCCAGGGGGTCGGCGGCGAGGGTGATCGCGGTGTAGCTCAATGCGTTGTGGTTGATGTGGTCGAGTGCGCTGTGCAGTACGCCCGAACGATCTTTGAAGTGGTAGTAGATGAGCGCGGTCGACACGCCCGCCTCGGTGGCGAGCTTGTCCACGCGCAGCCCGCGGACGCCGTCCTGGGCGATGACGCGGACGGCGGCCCGCAGGATCTGGGTTCGGCGCTTCGACATCAGTCGACCGGCTCCTGCTGGGTGGTGCAGTGGATTCCGCCGCCGCCCGCGGCGAGGGCGTCGATGTTGATCTGCACGACCTCCCTGCCGGGGAACAGCCGCTCCAGGGTGGCGCGGGTGGCCGGATCGGTCTTGGGATCACCGAACTCGGGGTCGTTGGCGCGCAACACTTCCGGCCCATCGAGGGTCTCCACCCGCAACGGCCGACCACGCGCGATGGTGGTGGCGATCCTGGCCAGGTCCTCCCGCACCCGCGGCAGCAGGCGCGCACCCCAGACCCGCTCGCTGGGCCCGAAGGCCATCCAGGTCCGCTTGTGCGGCTGCCCCTCCTCCGTCAGCACCAACCCACCCGCCGCCATCAGCCCGGACTTCACGAACCGCCGTCACAACACACCCGAACCCTAATCCTGACTAAATTTTCAGTCAAACCGCACGGCCGCGATGAGCGCACAGCACACACCGAATCCCTTACACTGAGCCCAATGCGCCTTCTCGTGACCTTCCCCCACCCCCGGGCTGAGGCCGTCTAAAGAACCCCGTTTCGTACTCTTAGCGGGATTTGGGAGCGCTCTCTTTCCCGCTATGAGTACGAAACGGGAAAAGCGTCAGGTTGGGGTGGGGGTTGGGGCAGAGCCGGGGGCGGACCAACCGCGACGCTCACCCTCGTCGATGAGCGCCTGACCGGCAGTCCACAGCGCGGAGGACGCCTCGCCGATCACGGCCTTCCGGGAACGCACGGTGTCGGCGGTGACGCCGGGGGACTTCCACGTGCCACCGCGAGCCATCCAGTTCAACAGCAACGGCTGCAGGCGATCCATGGCCTTCGCGAACCGCGCCTCCGGGGTGGCCCGAGCCTCGAACTCGTCCCACAGCGCCCGCATCGATGCGGCCTGGTCCGCGGGCAGCAGGCCGAAGAGCCGATCGGCGGCGGCCTCCTCTCGCTCCTGCTGGTCAGAGGAATCCGAGTACAGCGGCGTGTCCCCCGCGTAGATCTCGACGAGATCGTGCAGCAGCACCAGCTTCACGGTGTGCCCGACGTCGATCGGCGAATCGGAGTGCTCCGCGAGCAGCACCACCATCAGCGCGAGGTGCCACGAGTGCTCGGCGTCGTTCTCGCGGCGATCGGCGGCGGCCAACGGTGACTGGCGCAGGATCGTCTTGAGCCGGTCCACTTCGATCACGAAGGTCAACTGCGCGCGCAGCCGTTCGTCGATGACGTCCGGGAGCGGGGTCTGATCAGCTAGCAGGTCCACGTGAGACGACTATATGTCCTTGTCACCGCGGGCCAGCCGGTCTGCGCGCAACGCCACTTCCAGTTCGAAACGCGCGCCGGGATCGTTGAGCGCAGACCCGAACAGGTCCTCCAGCTGGTGCAACCGGTAGCGCACGGTCTGCGGGTGGATGCCGAGCCGGGACGCCACGCCGGGCGCGCCGCTGCGGGTCTCCAGCCACGCGAGCAGCGTCTCGGCCAGGCGTTCCCATTGCCGAGGCGTCAAGGGATCGAGGGGCGCCAGCCGCTTCCGGATCAGCGCGTCGCGCAGGAAAGCCTCGCTCACCAACCACAGGCTGGCCAGGTGGTCCGAACAGCGCAGGATCGGCTCGTCCGGCAGCACCCCGTCGCGGACCAGCTGCAACGCGCGCCGCGCCCAGCGCAGCGACTCCGCCGCCTCCTCCAGCCCCGCGAGCGGCCCGACAGCGGCACGCCCGCCGCGCAGGAGCTCGCCGAGGTGCTCGTCGAAGTCGATCCCCTCGGGCACGAGCAGGTGCGGCGCCGGACCCTCCAGGTCGGCGAGGATCGGGCCGTCCAGCCACGGTTCGGGTACCCCGGACGGGTCCAGCGCGACCACGTGCACGCGCGCGGGCAGCGGCCAGTCGACCGCGTCGGCCAGCTCCGAGATCACCTGCCGGGGCGTCGGCGGCTCCGCCAGGATCAGCTCCAACAGCCTGCGGCGGCGGCGTTCCCGCGAACCGCTGGCCTTCGCCTGCGCCGCGAGGTAGCCCTCGACGGCGAGCGCGGCGAGGTCGTCGATGTGCTCGAAAACGGCCTCGCCGAGCGCCCGCATGGTCGCGGTGGACAGCTGCACCTGCTCGCCGAACTCCGACATGCTGCGCCAGGCGATCCGCGCGCCGAGCCGGTAGGCGGCCTGCAACGTGTCCAGGCTGCGGCCCTCGCGGAACTCGCCGCAGCCGAGCCGCCGGTACATCTCCGCGCACGGGTCGAGCGGGGTCCGCGGGTCGGCGACGCGGTGCACGAACTGGATCAGCGCGTGCTCGATGCCGTTGGTGATCGCGTGCCCGAACGGCCCGTCCAGCGGCCTGGAGTACTCGGGTATCTCCTCCTGGATCCGGCTGAGGATCTGCTCGGTGACACCGGGTACCTGGGCGCGCATCAGGGGTGCGAGTTCGCTCGGCAGCTTGGCCCACGGGCTGCCCGCGTCGATCAACCTTGTCACGGCTGCCTTCCAACGGTGAAGGAGTCTCGACGACGGCGGCATGGGAAGGTTATTTCCACCAGTGCCGCCGGAACCAGCCGCCTAACCGGTGATTCGCTTCAGTTCCAACGAAAGCACGTTGTCCGGGCCGGGCACGAGGAGGTTGATGAGCGGTTCGGCGAGGAAGCAGCCGCCGAACGGCGGAAGCTCGTGCGTACCGGAGAGCTTGCCGCCGCGGATCGGGTTGAAGCCGGGCTCGGAGGTCAGCGCCACCACCATCGGCGTGCGGCTCTGGCAGGAATCCCCGACGAGCGCGGGGATTCCGCCCACGGTGACGTCGCTGAGCCTCACCCGCAGCTCCGAGCGCGAGGTGACCACGCCCGCGACGATCTTGCCGGTGGTCTGGCCGACGGTGAGGAACTCGACCTTCGCCGCGACGGGGAGGAATCCGAGCGCGGTGAACGTGGTGCGCACCGGCGGCAGGCTCAACGTGCCGGTGATCGAGCCGGTCGACGCCTCCAGTTCCGTGTTCAGCCTGCCGGGGCCGAGGTGCAGCGCGGAGCCGGTCTTCTTGATGGTGTCGGTCCCGGTCACCTCGTAGTCGATCTTGACAGCGGCCGCGGCCGGGCCTGTGCCGAGCAGTCCGAGCAGCAGGGGCACGGTGGCGAGCACCGTGATGACTCGTCGCATTGTGGTCTCCTCATCGGGGTTGCAGGTCGGTGACGCGCCACCTTCCGTCGATGCGTTCGGTGGTGACCGTGACCTGGGCGGCGGCCAGGCTCGTCTGACCGGCGCGCTCCAGCGCCTGGTCCAGGAAAACCAGCAGGACCGCGCGATCTCCTTCGCGCACGCGGACTCCGGCGCGCACGACCTTCGACGCCAGTACGAGCCGCTGTGCCCGGATTTGCTCGAACATCCGCCTGTGCTGTTCAATCGCCTTGCCGCGCAACAGGTCCCGACCGCGGTCGGGCTCGTCGAAGCGATGGGAGAACAGCGTCGTCATCGCCTCCACGATCTCGTCGGTGCCCTCATGGGTGATCACCTGGTCGGCGGAGATCGGCACGGGCGCGACTGCGGACGCCTTCCAACCGGCGGGTGTACGCCGGAGATCAGCCTGGTAGCGGCCGCGTTTGGTGACCGGCGCACCGTCTGCCGGGGTGACCGTGACCTCGACGGCCGCGATCAGCTTGGCCGTGCGATCGTCCAGGTGGAGCAGCGCTGTGTCGGTCGCTCGGCCTTCGGTGATCGTCGCCGCCCGGCGGATCCGTTCCTTGTCGATCCGGCGGAACTCCTCGTGCAGCCCGTCCGTGGATTCGTCCAGCCAGCGCCGCAGTCCCTCGCCCAGGTTGCGGTGGTCGAGCGTGTTGAACACCGCCAGCGCGCGTTGCCCGGCTCGCAGCACGTCTTCGCGAGGCTCCGGCGCGGCGCAACCGGCGAGGAGCAGCAGAACCACGATGAGGACCCTCATCTCGCCCCCTTCGGCGCGTTCTGCGCACCGCGCACATTGGTACCGCTGCTCGCCGGGGCTTTGCAGCTCGCCGCAGTGTTGAGCGGCTTGCCTGGCGTGATGTCCAGGCCATTGCGGTACTCCGTGCCCTGATAGCCCGCGACACAGGGCAGCGGCGAGAAGAACGTGACCGCGAGTCCTAAGTGGAGTCCGTCATCACCGACCACAGTGGACCCGGCAGCCGCCGCCTGCGGAACCTTGACCAGCAGCTGCTCCAGTCCGTTCTGCCGCACCAGCAACAGCTCCGAGGTGGTCAGCAGGTTGCCGATCAGTGTGCCGAGCCCGGGGCCGCTCTCCTTGATCACCGCGCTGACCTGCTCGGACACCAATGGCGCCGCGGTGATCAGCTTGCGGAGATCACCGTCCGAGGAGCGCAGCTGCTGGGCGAAGAGCTTTGCATTGGCGCTGAAGGACTTCAGCGCTTCGCTCTCCTCTATCTGCGTTTGCAGCACGGTCGGCGCGTCGATGAGCAGCCTCGTGGTCTGCGGCAGGTTCTCGATGGCCGCGCCGGTGAAGCCACCCGCAGCGTCGAGCAGGGCCTGCAAGTTCGTCGCGGAGCCCTGGAAAGCCGTGCCCAGCTCATCGATCACCGTGCGCAGCGACTCATTCGGCACGGACCGCACGAAACTGTCCAAATTGGTCAGAAGTGCTTCGACGGGCTTCGGCGTACTGGTGTCCGTGATCACCCAGCCCGCCGCGAGGAACGGCCCGACGGAAGCCTTGGGGCGCAAGTCGATGTACTGCTCCCCCACGGCGGATCGGTTGGCCACCACCGCGGCCACATCGCTGGGGATCGGCGGCGTGTCCGGCCGGATGTCCAGGTCCGCCTCGACGCCTCCGGCGATGAGCCGCATCGGCCCGACCCGTCCGACCGCCACGCCGCGATAGGTGACCTCGGCGTTGGTGAACAGCCCGCCCGAGTCCGCGAGCCGCACGTGGACCACATAGCCGCTGCTCCCGAACAGCCCGGCGTAGCGCGCGCCGACGTAGCTGATGCCGAGCAGCGCGATCAGCACGAAGGCCGTGATCTTGGTCCTCATCGCGGCACCACCAGGGTCAGGAAGACGTTGAGGTAATCGCCCTTGATCGCGTCCAGTGCGGAGTCGGGGAACGGGTAGGTCAGCAGCACTTCGAGGGCCTGCGGGAGCTTCTGCCCGGACTCGGCGAGCTTGCGCAGCGTGGGTTCGAGTGCACGCAACCCGGCCACCATGTCGTCCTTGCTCGCGTTGATCGTCCGGACCGCGACGCCGGAGAGCCGGTCGAGCGCCTTCACCATCGTGGTCAACGATTCCCGTTGCTCAGCGAAGACTTTGAGGCCCGGTTCCAGCTTGTCCAGCGCGACACCGATCGGCTCGCGCCGTGCGTCCAGGGTCGCGGAGAGCTTCCTCACGCCTTCCAGCGCGGCGGTGATCTTGCCTCGGTTCTGGTCGAGGCCGCGCACGAATGACTCCACAGTGGACAGAAGCGAGCGGACCTCCTTCTCGTTCCCGCCGAGCGCCGCGTTCAGCTCTCTGGTGATGTCCCTCAGCTGAGCCACGCCGCCGCCGTTGAGCACCATCGCCAGTGCGCCGAAGACCTCTTCGACCTCCGGGTTGCGACCGCTGCGCTCAACGGGGACCACCGCTCCGTCTGCGAGCGTGCCGGTCGGTGCTTCCTTCGGGTGGGCCAGCTCAACGTACTTCTCGCCCAGCAAACTGGTCTGCCGCAGCTGTGCCACCGCGTTGGCGGGCAGCCGCACATCACCGTTGAGCACGAGGCGCACATCGGCGGTCCACTCGTTCTCGGCGAGGTCGATGCTCTCCACCCGGCCGACCGCGACGTCGTTCACCTTCACCGCAGCCTGTGGCACGAGGTCGAGCACATCCCGGAACTGCGCGGTGACCCGATACGGCTTGCTGCCGACGTCTGCCCCACCAGGAAGCGGAATGTCATATGCGCCAACGCATCCTGCGGTCAGCAACAGGACTGCCAGCAACGCCGGTGTTCTCCTCATCGCGTCTCCCCTACCGGCGGCAACGGGAACAACGGAGACAACTCGTTGATGTTGACCCGGCCGTCCAGGACCTTGCGCGCAGGGTCGTAGGCGTTCATCAAGTTGGTCACCGCGAGCGGCGCGCTGTCGAGCGCTTCAGCCAGAGACGCTTTCTGCGCCACCAGCACCTTCGTGATCTCGGCCAGCTTGTCCACAGAGGACTTGATGCGGACCCGGTTGTCCTTGATGAAGCCCTGGACCTTCGCCAGCGCGCCGGGGAGCTCGGCCAACGCGGCACCGAGATCTTCCTTGTCAGCTGCCAGAAACCCGGTGACCTCAGCGAGTTGGCGTTCGGCCGCCCGCACCTGGCTGTCGTTGCGGGCAAGCATCGACGTGAACTTCTGGAGGTGGCTCACCGTGCCGAACAGGTCCTTCTGCGAGTCGTTCAGCGTCTTCGCCGCCTGACCGAGCTTGCTGATCATCTCGTTCATCGCGGCTCCGTTGCCCTTGAGGTTGGCCGCACCGGTGTCCAGCAGCTCCGACAGCGCGCCGTCCTTGTTCGCTCCACCCGGCCCGAGGTCCGTGGTCATCCGGTCCAGGCTCGCGTAGAGCTGGTCGAGCTCCACCGGCGTCGCAGTGCGCTCCACAGGAATCACCGCGCCGTGCGCTATGCGAGGCCCGCCGGTGTACGCGGGCGTCAACTGGACATAGCGATCGCTGACCACGGTCGGCGTCACGACGACCCCATGCGCGTCGGCGGGCAGCTCGACATCGTGGTCCACCACGAGAATCACCTTGACCTGCTGCGGTTCTGGGTGGACGGAGAGCACTTTGCCGACCTTGACGCCGAGAACGCGCACGTCCGTTCCTTCGTGCACCCCGACCGCTGCGCTGAAGTACGCGGTGATCCGGGTGCTCGGCGGACTGAGCACCCACAAGGCTCCTGTGGCCGCGACGAGGAGGACCACGACGGAGAGAACCAGGATTCGCCTCATCGCGTGCCTCCCGTGGGTTTCGGTGGGACACAACCGTTCTGGGCCTGGACGAGCCCGCACACATAGCTGTCGATCCACCTGCCGTTACCGGTGGCGTTGGCGATCAACCGATAGAACGGCCCGGACAGCGACAGTCCTTTGTCGAGGTTGTTCTGGTTGCGCTGCAACACATCCGCGAGCTTCTCCAGCTCCTGCAAAGCAGGTCCGAGCTGCTTCGTGTTGTCGTCGACGAACCCGGACAGCTCCTTCGACATCGCCCGCACTCCGGTCAGCAGAGCGCGGATCGCCTGCCTGCGCTTGCTGATCTCGGCCAGCAACAGGTTGCCGTCCTTCAGCAACCGCTCGACCTCGCCGTCGCGGTCGGCGAGCGTGCGGGTGATCCGTTCGGTGTTGCTCAGCAAAGTCGCCAGCTGCGCGTCACGCGAAGAGATCGTCGTGGCCAGCGCGGACAGTCCGGCGAGGGCCTTTCGCACCTCCTCCGGGGTGTCCTTGAACGCCTCGGACAGCGCCCGGAAACCGTTCGCGAGCTGCTTGGTGTCGAGCTGGTTAACCGTCTTCGACAGCCCGGAGAACGCCTCGGTCACGTCGTAGGGCGAGTACGTACGATCACGGGGAATCGGTCCGGCGAGAACGCCCTCGCCGCGTGGCTCGACCGCGAGGTACTTCTGCCCGAGCAGGTTCTTGATCCGGATCGACGCCGCAGTCCGGTCGCCGAGGCGGACATCGCCAGCACGGAAGATCACCCGCACGCGGTCCCCTGCCAGCTCGACCGCGACCACTCTTCCCACGCGCAGCCCGGAAACCCGGACCTCATCGTCCGCTTTGAGGCCCGCGGACTCCGTGAACTCCGCAGTGTGCCTCGATCCACCGAAGATCCCCTCAGCGAAGAACGCGACGAGCATCGCCGCGACGATCAGGACGAGCCCGATCGCGCCTACGACAACAGGATCGCGGCGTCTCATCCGCCACACCTCGCGGCGGTCAGGGGAATGCCGACCGGAGGACCGCCGGGCGCGGGTTGCACGCCGGGTGCGTCCGCCGAGCACAGGAAGAAGTTGAACCAAGAGCCGTAGGAGGCGATCCGTCCCAGGTTCTCGTACTTCATCGGCAGGCGCTTGAGGAAGCCGTCCAGCACGTCGGAGTTCTCGGTCAGGTTCGCCGACAGCTTGCGCAGCCCGTCGAGGTCCTTGCGCAGCGGTTCACGTGCCTGGCCCAGCAATCCCGACGTGGCATCGGTGAGGTCCGCGAGCGCGCTGATCGCGTCGCCGATCGGCTTGCGGTCCTTGGCGAGGCCGCTGACCAGCTGCTGCGTAGTTGTGACCAACGTGGACAGACGGTCACCGCGGTCGTTGACGGTCTTGAGGACGGCATTGAGGTTGTCGACCACCTCGCCGATCACCTTGTCCTTGGCGGCGATCGTGGAGGTCAGCGACGCGGTGTGGGCCAGCAGGCTCTTGACGGTCCCGCCTTCTCCTTGCAGCACCTGGATGATCCGCATCGACAGCTTGTTGACGTCCTCGGGCGACAGCGCCTGGAACAACGGCTTGAACCCGTTGAACAGCAGGGTCAGGTCGAGCGCGGGCGTGGTGCGCTCCAGCGGGATCGTCGCGTCCGGCGGCAGCGCACCGGGTTCGCCGTCGCCCGGTTCGAGCGCGAGGTAGCGCTGCCCAACCAGGTTCCGGTACTTGATCACCGCACGGCTGGACGCGGGCAGCTTTCGTCGGGCGGCCACGGAGAACCGCACCTCGACTACACGATCGTCCACAAGGGACATGGAGTCGACCTGTCCAACCCGGACACCGGACATCCGCACGTCATCACCCTCGTTGAGCGAGGTGACATCGGAGAACCGTGCCCGGTAGCCCACACCGTCCCCAACGCTCGCCCCGTTGATCGTCACCGCGAGCACCACGGTCATGGTGATCGTCACGGTGGCGAAGATCGCGAGCTTGACCAGCGGCGCGGCCACTCCCCTCATCCGACCGCCACCTCCGTTCCGCGCAGCATCGGTCCGAGCAGCACGCTGCTCCAGTTCGGCACTTCGGACGGCGTAACACCCAACGACGGAGCGACCAGCACGGCGACCACATCCCGCTCCTGCGGCGAGTTCGGCACGCCGAGGTCACCGTCCGCGGAGATCGGCACGAACCGCGACTGGCCGAACGGGTAGCACTTCGGTCCACCCTTGGCGTCGTAGCGAGGCGTGTCCTTGCCGGGCACGTACGCGCCCCTCGATGACGCGGGCCGGACCGACACGCGCAGTCCCGGTTTTACTGTCCCCTTGCCGAAAGCTTTGTCCAGCACGGGTTTCAGCTTGACCAGTGTCTCCAACGTGCACGGGAAGGACGGCGAGTACTGGCCGAACAGCTCCAGCGGAGGACGGCTCGCGGCAGCGAGGCGGATGAGGTTCCGTTCGTTGCGGTCGAGGAAGGTCGCGAAGTCGTTGGACGCGGTGGTGACGCTGCGAAAGAGCGCGTCGTTGTTGGCCTTCTGCTCGACCAGCGTCGTACTGGTGACCGTCAACTCCCGCAACGCCTCCAGCAGATCCGGCGCGGCTTCTGAGTACACAGTGGACACTTCCGCGAGCTTGCCGAGCCCGTCGGTGAACTCCGGGAGATGCGGGTTCAGCTGTTTCAGGTAGGCGTCCAGCTGCACCAGCGTCCGCCCCAGCTGCGCGCCACGTCCTTGCAGCGCCTGGGAAATCGCGCTCAGCGTGACCGCGAGCTTCTGTGGCTGGAGTGCTCGCAGGGTCGGCATGACACCTGCGAGCACTTGCTCCAGCTCGATGGCGGAACTGCTGCGGTCCTGCCCGATCACGTCCCCTTCAAGCAATGGCGCGCCGGTTCCGGGCCGCAGCGCCACATAGCGCTCACCGAACAACGTCTTGGGCAGCAGCCGAGCGGTGGAGTCCCGGGGAATGCTCTTGTCCGGGTGCAGTGCGAGCTCCAGTTCCGCACCGTCGCCGCGGCTCGACACCCGCCGGACCTCTCCCACCAGCAACCCGTTGACCTTCACGTCGGAGGCCACGGACAGCTGGTTGCCGGTGTGGTCGGTCCGCAGGGTCACGGTCACGGAGGTGGTGAAGGCGTCGCGGTAGACCGCCACGGTCAGCGCGGGCACGGCGACCAACACGATCAGCAGCACCAGGCCGAGCAGCCGCTGGAACATGGTTCCTCACCGGGGGATGTGGGTCAGCTCGACGCGGATCGCGTTGCCAGGCCCGGAGATCAGCCCGGTCAACAGCGAGTCCAGGGGTTCCTTCGCGCCACACCCCGTGAAGGCCGGCATGGTGAAGGTGCCGTAGAGCGGTTTGAGCAGGCGCGGTGGCACGAACGGCGGCGGTGACGGGCCGCTGGTCAGCTCGATCACCACGGGCGTCGCGGTGCGGCAGTTCGGGCCGACGTCCAATGGCACGCCCGCCACCTTCACTTCGCGCAGCCGGATGGTGACCTTGGAGACGGTGTTGAGCACGCCACGGACGATCTTGCCGACCGTCCTGCCCTCGGGGATGAAGTCCACAGTGGACGTAGCAGGGGTGAAGCCGAACACGATGAAGTAGCCCGGCGACGGCGGCAGGATCAGATCGCCGGTGACGTCGCCGGTCTTGGCGTCGAGCAGGGTGCGCATCTCCCCCGGCCCCATCGCCAGGTCGGACCTGAGCTTCGCCATCGTCGACTTCCCGACGATCTTGAAGTCGATCGGGGTGAGCGCTTCGCAGGAGGGGCAGGCGGGCGCCACTGGTACTGGGCGGGTGGCGCCGCCTGCCGAGGCCGACGCGGTCACCAGGACGGCGACCAGGGCGACCGCGAGGACCGCGGTCCTCATCCAATCGCGATGGTGCCGAGGGTGCGGTCCTGGGTGGCGGGGTTGGCGGTGCAGGGCAGGTCGAAGGTGCCGAGGTCGGTCTCGGAGCCGTCGGCCTTCCTCGGGGTCAGCGTCGCCTTGTAGGTCGGGGCGACCGCCACCGTCGCGGTGCCCGCCTTGGTCACGGTCGCGGGCGGCACGGTGCCGGTCGCGAGCACGGGCAGCGGACCGGTCGGCGGGATCACCGCGCTGGGCACGGTCAGCGCGAGCACGAGGTCCTGCGCCTGGCCACCGCTGTCGGTGACCACGGCGCCCGCGGTGGCCGAGCCCGCGACGGTGGCGGCCTCGAAGATCGCGAGCGCGGCCACCACGTCCTCGGGCACGGTGACGGTGACCTTCAGATCCGTTGCCTGGATAGGCTGTCCGACAGTTCCGGAGTCGGGCAGCGTGACATCGATCTTGGTGCTGACGTCGTAGGGGCCGATCAACGGGAAGTCGCAGCTGTAGGTGAGCGTCGTGCTGACCGGGCCGGCGACCGCGACGCCCCCGCCGATCCCGAGCAGGGCGGCACCGAGCCCGGCGACGACACCGAGCGCCATCACTGGTCTGTTCACGGGAGAACTCCCAACGGCGAGAAGAGCACAGGGTTATCTACTCGTCGGTAGGTTACCGGCAAATTACCGATAAAGCATTATCAGAACAATGACAAAATGCGCGTCACGCATTACTCACCGAGCTGACAATTATCGCTCTGACCAGGTCTTTTACCGCATTACGACACTCGGCGGTACGGGAGCGGGAGTGGTCGCGTCGAGCACTCCGGCGGGAAAGACGAACAATGACGTGACGGCGAACCCGCTCGCCAGAATCATCGCGAGCCCGCGCCGCCGCGCCGGCTCCGGCGGGGGCGCGGGGGCAGCCGACGGGGGACGCACCGAACACACCGGCAGCATCGGGGCGGCGCCGAGCCTCCGCGCGGTCGCGCTCAACCGCCGCGCGCACTCGGCCGCGCCGGGCGGCTGCTCCGCGAGCATCGCCTTGATCACCTCGGGCGGCCGGGGACCGACCGCCTCCAGCAGCACCAGCCCGAGCGCGCGGACATCGGCCGCGTTGTCCACAGCGGAGTCCGAAGTGGACCGTGCGCTGCCGAAGCCCGCGAGGTACGGCTGCTCGTTGGGGCCGAGCAGGATGTTGGTCGGCTCGACCTCGCCGTGCGCGAAACCGTTGGCGTGCACGTGCGCCAGCGTCTCGGCGACCAGCCCGCCCATCCGGCAGACCCACCCGGGCTCCAGCGGACCCCAGTCGAGCTTGTCGGCCAGCGTGCGCCCCTCGACCAGGCGCAGCACCAGGTAGTCCCGCCCGTTGTCCGTGCCCGCGTCGAACACCGTGGCCACGTTGGGATGACTCAGCCGCGCTGACACCGAGCACTCGGTGCGGAACCGCTGCCGCGCGCCGCCGCGGAAGATCTTCACCGCGACCGGCCGGTCCAGCATCGTGTCGGTGGCCCGGAAGACGTCCGCGCCGCAGCCGTGGCCGATCGGTTCTTCGAGCTGGTAGCGGCCGTCGAGCAAGGTGGGATCGGGTTTGGCGTGCTTACCAGCCATCCCAGCCTCCCTAGCGCGCGAACCCTCCACAATTGCGTGCCCACCATGATGGGTCGTGAAACAGCTTCAGGCAGCTCCGCCACGGCCACATGTCCACCGAGCTAGTGACGCTCACGCCTCCCATCACCCGGAGTAGGGCGGTCTTCAAGTCCCCCGAACCCCCTCCCAGCGCATCGCGAACCACCCCCAACCCCCGGGTTCGCTGCGGTTGGCGACGTCGGGAGCGGGGGTGGGCGGTACTTGAAGACGGGGGAACCGCCCGGGGGTCAGGTGTACTTGAAGACCTCGCGGAGTGCGGCGAGCGCGATCGCCTCGTCCTCGACGCCACCGCCCTCGTGCTCGTTGTACGGCCAGACGGTGATCGTCTTGGGTCCGGTGTAAGCGTTGAAGGCTCCGAACACAGTGGACGGTGGGCAGGTCGCGTCCATCAACGCCGCGGAGAACCACGCGGGCGCCGTGCCGCGCCGCGCGAAGTTGACGCCGTCGAAGTAGCTGAGCGTGTCGTGCACTCGCTGCACCGCGTGCCGGTGGATCTTCAGGTACTGCGCGATCTCGCGGTACGGCGCGCGATTGGTGATGACGGGCGCTCGTGGGAAGTCGCACAGGAACGGCACGCGTGCCACGAGCGCCGACACCGCTCCGTCCAGCGCCGCCGCGGCGATCGCGATGCCGCCGCCCTGGCTGTTGCCGTACAAGGCGATTCGCTCGCTGTCGACCTCCGGCAAGCTCCGCATCGCTTCGATGGCGCGGACCGCGTCGGTGAACACGCGGCGGTAGTAGTAGGTGTCGGGGCTCTCGATGCCTCTCGTCATCACGCCCGGGAACGCCGGGCCACTGCCGACCGGATCCGGCGTGTCACCCGTCGTCCACGTGGAGCCTTGCCCCCTCGTGTCCATCACCAGGTGCGCGAACCCGGCCGAGGACCACAACAGGCTCTCCAACGGATGCCCCCGCCCACCGCCGTAGCCGAGGAACTCCACGACCGCGGGCAGAGGGCCGTCCCGGTGCGCGGGCAGGCGCAGCCACGCCTTGACCGGTTGCCCGTCGAAGCCAGGGAACGTCACGTCGAAGACGTCCACCGTGCGCAGCCCCGACTCCACCGGCACGACGTCGACCGCCAGGTCGTAGCGCCGGGACTCGCTCAACGTGCGCTCCCAGAACGCGTCGAAGTCGGCCGGATCGGTCTGCGAACTGCGATAGGCGCGCAGCTCGGCCTCTGGAAGATCAACCCACATGCGCTCCATCCAACGCGGCCCGCACGTCCCACCGCCGCCCCTTCGGCCCCACGCGAAGCACCTCGACCGGCTAAAATCCCCCCGTGCACACCACATCGCTCCCACCCCTCCCCCGCCCAATGGTCCAAACCAATCCCGTTTCGTACTCATAGCGGGAATTGGGAGCGCTCTCTTTCCTGCTATGAGTACGAAACGGGCAAAAGTGGTGGGCGGAGTGCGGGCGCCGGGGAGCGTGGCCGAGGCGGTCGAAGTGCAGGAGCGGCTGCGGCACCGGGTGGAGCTGGCCGGACCGGACGTGAGCGCGGCGCGCACCGCGGTCGGCCTGGACGTCGACTACACCGGGGACCGGATCGTCGCGGCGGCGGTCGTGCTTGAGGTGGCCACCCTCGACGTGGTGCAGACCAGCGTCGCGGAGGGCGAGACCACCTTCCCCTACATCCCGGGGTTGTTCGCGTTCCGCGAGATCCCGACGCTGCTGGCCGCGCTCGACGGGCTCGACGAAGCACCGGATGTCCTTGTCTGCGACGGTCAAGGACTCGCGCACCCGAGGAGGTTCGGGCTGGCGTGCCACCTCGGAGTGATCACCGGACTGGCCGCGATCGGCGTCGCGAAGACCCCGCTGGGCCGCTTCGAGATGCCGGGGCCGAAGCGGGGTGAGCGCGCTCCGCTGCTGCACGACGACGGCGGCGAGGTCGGCGCCGCGTTGCGCACGCAGGACGGTGTGAAGCCGGTTTTCGTCTCGGTCGGCCACCGGACGGACCTGGACAGCGCGTGCGCGTTGACGCTGCGACTGACTCCGAAGTACCGCGTCCCGCAGACGACGCGGCTGGCCGACCAGCTCTGCCGCCGCTCGCCGTGAACGGGCTCAGTGGGTGAGGTAGATCCCCCGGTAGTGCGGCAGTGCCGCCTTGGCGACGCGATCCGCCGACCAGCCCGCGAAGCGGGCCGGGGCGAGGCGCGCGGGGTCGACCAGGCCGCTGGACAGGCCGAGCAGCTGTTCGGCCAGCAGCTTGCCGACGCCGCCCGCGTGCGTCACCCAGCTCGCCTCCGCCAGCCACAGGCCGCGCACCTCCGGCGCCGGACCCACCAGCGGCAGCTCGTCCGGGGTCAGCGCGAACACGCCGTTGATCCGCTTCTCCACGTCGGCCGTGCGCAGCGCGGGCACGAGCTTGCGCGCCCGGGTCAGCGCGGGCTCGAACACCTTGTCCCGGAACCTCCGCCCGGCCGTGGCCCCGAGCGCGGCCGGGACGGGCTCGTGGTCGTAGCTGCCGAAGCCGTAACGCGTGCCGTGGGTGCGGCAGTACACCGCGTGCTCCGGGTAGCGCACGATCGGCATCGTGAGCGCTTCGCCGGTGAGGTCGTCGCTCGGCGCGGTGAAGGCGTACGGGTGCTCAACGGGGACCATCGGCACCTGAACGCCCGCGGTCGCGGCGAGCGTCGGCCCCCAGATGCCGACCGCGAGCACCACCGTGTCGGCGCGGACGACCCCGTTGTCCAGGCGCACACCGGTGACGCGGCCGCTCTGCTCCTCCAGCTGGCGAACGGGGCTGCTCCACCGGAACTGGGCGCCGCGCCCGCGCGCGGAGTCGATCAACGAGGCGGTCACGGCGACCGGGTCCACCGCTCCGTCGCCCGGGATGAACAGCGCCCCCTCCGCCGAATCGTCGACGAGGCCGGGGGCCAGCGCGGCGGCCTCGGACGCGGTGATCACCCGCGCGTCGATGCCCAACGCGGCACCGTCGCGCACGTCGTCGGCGAAGCCGGTCAGCTGCGCTTCGGAGGTGGCCACCTCCAGGCAGCCCACGGGGTGGAACTGGCCGGGGCGCCGCGCGTACAGCTCGACGCTGTCCAGCGCCAGCCGGGCCAGGTCGCGGTCGGAGCTGAGCCTGCCGACCAGTCCGGGGGCCAGGCCGGTGGAACCCGGCAGCGTGCCCTCCGAGCGGGCGTCGATCACCAGCACGTCGGTGAACCCGCACTCGGTGAGGTGGTGCGCGACGCTCGCGCCGACGATGCCCGCACCCACGACGACAACGCGCTGACCAGCCACAAACCCTCCAGATGTGACACTTAGCCCACATGATCGTCAGCCGGTGTCACATCCTAGGGCACGGGTGCGCTCACGCGGCGTGGTGCCGCCGTTTGGTCCGGCTCCGGCCCTTGCGGGCCAGCACCTCCGCGCGGCGCTCGTCCTCATCCTGCCCGCCCCACACCCCGTACGGTTCCTCGACCGCCAGTGCGTGCTCGCGGCAGCGGACGATCACCGGGCAGAGCGCGCAGACCTTCTTCGCCGCCTCGTCGCGCCGCCGCCGCGCCATCCCCCGTTCGTTGTCGGGGTGGAAGAAGACCGCGCTCTCCGTGCCCCGGCAGGAGCCGTACCGCTGCCAGTCCCACTCCTCGACCACCGGTGCGGGCAACCTGCTGATCTCCGCCATCTCCATGCTCCTCCCCGTGCCGCGACTCCACCCCGTATACCCATCGCTCCTCTCCGCAACCCCTGTCCACAGTGGACTGCTCGCACGGGCTCTAATCAGTGATGAAGGCGATGTCCGGGTGCGTCGGCGAGGGACCGGCGAACAGGCCCGTATCGCGCTTCTTCAGGTGGAGGTCGAAAAAGCCCGCCACGTAGGCCCGCTGCGCGGCGACGGAACGACCGGCGTCGACCGTTCCGACCAGCTTCTTGACCTGCTCTTCCGGGAGCTTCAGCTGCCGGAGGACGACCTGGTAGTCGGTGTATGCGATGTGACCGCTGCGCCCGAGCAGGAGATCCCGCTTCCAACCGCGCTGGTTGGCCCAGAACTCCGGCCAGGAACGGTCGTGCTGGTTGAGGTGGGTGTGCCGGACCAGCTCGCCGGTGGCCGGGTCGATCGCCTCCGAGCCCATCAGCAGGAAGGGGCGGTCGAGGCCGCGCTTGGTGACCTCGCCCGGCAGGTAGGGCTGGCCCATCAGCTCGCCGAACCCGTACGCCATGGAGCCGTCGAGGTTGACGCCCGCGTCGACGCGCCGGTCGTGCACCATCGTCTCGCCACCGGTGAAACCGCCGTAGGAGTGCCCGAAAACGCCCACCCTGTCGAGGTCGAGCGCGCCACCGAGACCCCGCGGCAACGGCCCAGCCGCCAGGCTGTCCAGCACGAAGCGGGTGTCCGCGACCCGGACGTCGAGGATCTTCTTCATCGTCTCCGGCACGATCTCCAAGCGCACCGGCGCCTCGACCCGCCCGCCGGGGAACTCGACGTTCGTCTCGAAGGTGTGGTCCACGGAGACCACGACGTAGCCGCGGCTCGCCAGGTCGTCGAGGATCGCGGTCTGCGCGGAGCGCGGGAAGCCGAGACCGGGGGTGTAGAGCACGACCGGATGCCTGCCGTGCGCGGCCGGTGCGCCAGAGCGCGCGTGCGTCCGCGCCGCTGTCCAGTCGACCGAACCCTTGGGAATCCCCAGTCCCACGCCGAACCCGTCCTGCACCTCGGCGAGACCGGGGGTGATCCACGGTGCTCGGGGGAACCGATCGGCGTCCCGCGCGGGATACCGGACGCTGACCATCAGCTCGCGCGCGCGTTCGGGCTTCCAGGGATCGCGGCGGCTCGCGTCGACCAGGTGCAGGTCGACGACGCCCACCTGCTGCCGCCCGGTCGGGGCCGGGAGCTGGAAGGTGGCCGGGGCGGCCGACGCCGCCGGGGCGGACGCCACCACCAGGGCCAGGGCCACAGCCGCCAGGCCACGCTGTCGTCGGCGGAGCGTGAACACGGGATCTCCTTGGGTTGTCGGGAAACGGCCGTCCGCCAGATCCACTCGGGCT
This sequence comes from Allokutzneria sp. A3M-2-11 16, assembly GCF_024213555.1. Lineage (GTDB taxonomy): Bacteria > Actinomycetota > Actinomycetes > Mycobacteriales > Pseudonocardiaceae > Allokutzneria. Next base: position 182,003 of record NZ_JANAVO010000009.1, read on the forward strand.
GGATGATCTGGAGACGCACTACGAGTAGCAGGGAGCGGCACGGGTAACCAGCGTGGCATGACTGCTGCCGCACACCGGGTCGTGATCGTCGGAGCGGGCTTCGGAGGGCTGGCCGCGGCGCGGGCGCTCAAGGGCGCTCCCGTCGAGGTCACGGTCGTCGACCGGATGAACCACCACCTGTTCCAGCCGCTGCTCTACCAGGTGGCGACCGCCCTGCTGCCGGCGGGCGACGTGGCCCCCGCGATTCGCGACGTGCTGCGCGGGCAGCGCAACGCGAAGGTGCTGCTCGGCGAGGTGGTCGGCTTCGACACCGCGGGCAAGGAGGTCGAGGTCGTCCTCTCCGACGGGGCGAGCCGGAAACTGGGCTACGACACGCTGATCGTCGCCGCGGGCGCCACCGACAGCTACTTCGGCCACGACGAGTGGCGCGAGGTGGCGCGGCCGATGAAGACCCTCGCCGACGCGGTCGACCTGCGCTCCCGCCTGCTGTCGGCCTTCGAGAACGCCGCGGCCGCCGAGGACTCCGCGGAGCGCGACCGCTGGATGACGATCGCCATCGTCGGCGCGGGGCCCACCGGGGTCGAGCTCGCCGGGCAGGTCGCCGCGATGGCCAAACGCACGCTGCGCAAGCAGTTCCAGGGGCTGCTCGACCCCACCCGCGTGCGGGTCGTCCTGCTGGACGCCGTGGACTCGGTGCTGCCGCCGTTCCCGCCGAAGCTGCGCGAGCACACCCGGCGGAAGCTGGAGAAGCTCGGCGTCGAGGTCCGGCTCGGCAAGAAGGTGACCGGTGTCGACGGCGACGGTGTCGTGTACGAGCCCGGGGCGCAACGGCTGCCCGCGCGGACCGTGATCTGGTCGGCCGGGGTGAAGGCGTCGCCGCTGGCCGAGGAGCTGGCGAAGGCGACCGGCGCGGAGTCCGACCGCAAGGGCCGCCTCCTGGTCGGGCCGGACTGCGCGGTCCCCGGCCACCCCGAGGTCTTCGCGATCGGCGACATGATCAGCCTGAACGAGATCCCCGGCGTCGCCGCGCCCGCCATCCAGGAGGGCCGGTACGTGGCGAAGGCGATCGCCGCGCGGCTGGCCGGGAGCCCGCCGCCGGGGCCGTTCCGCTACAACGACCGCGGCACGATGGCCACCGTCTCCCCCGGCGACGCCGTCGCGGACGTGCGCGGGCTGAAGCTGACCGGGTTCGCGGGCAAGCTCGCGTGGGCGGTGGTGCACCTGGCTTTCCTGGTGGGCTGGCGCAACCGGGCCGCGGTGCTGATCGAGTGGGCGTGGCTGGTCACCACCGGGCGGCGCTCGCAGCGGATCATCCTGGAGCCCGCGCACCAGCAGAAGATCACGCGAACCCACCGGACTTGAGCCACGACGGCACCGGCACGGCGCGTTCCTCGCAGACGTCCATGAGCTGAGCCGTCCACAGCACGGTGTGCGCGAGGACGTGCTTGCCGGTCGCCGGGTCGCCGTCGAGGAAGGCCAGCCGCATCTGCTCGTCGGCCGACTCCGGGTCGCCGTAGGCGTGGGCGAGCACCGTGCGCAGCGCGGCCCGCAGCGGCGGGGCCACCTCGTCGATCGCCACCTGCTCTCCGTCTGCGGCCAGCACCTCGACGAAACCGGAGTCCAGCCCCGCGTCCTCCGTGCTGTCGGCCAGCCCGCAGAGCATGTCCGCGTCGGCGATGGCGAGCATCCCGGTGGCCGCGCGCACCCAGTCGGTTCCCTGCTCCACCAACGCGTCCAGCTGATCCGAGGTGCCCTCGACCGCGCCGGTGCGGAGCATGCCGATCGCGCTGACCACCACGGGCAGCGGTCCGGGGTCGTCCGGTTGAAGATCCATGACTGGGCTCCTTCGCCGCGCGTGAACGTGTCCCTCTGGCTACCCCCGCCGTTCGTCGTGAACCGCAGGGTTGGTTTTCCGGTGATCGGGGTATCGATGGCGCGTGCGCGACGGACCTCGGCTCGCCTCCCTGGGGGAGATGGGACGGTTGATCGCGGCCAAGGACTGGTCGGCGACCCCGCTCGGGGCGGTGCGACGGTGGTCGCCGGAGCTGGTCGCCGCGATCAACACCTGCCTGCCCTCCCGGGTGCCGATGCTGCTGTGGTGGGGCCCGGAGCTGCTCCAGATCTACAACGACGCCTACGTCCCGACCCTCGGCGACAAGCACCCGCGCTCGCTCGGCCAGCCCGCCGCCGAGTGCTGGGCCGAGGCGTGGGCCGATCTCGGCCCGCTGGCCAGGAAGGTGCTCGACGGGGAGGGCGCGACCTACTCCGACAACCACCCGCTGCTGCTCAACCGGCACGGCTACGTCGAGGAGACCTACTGGACCTTCTCCTACAGCCCGGTGCTGGACCGCGCGGGCGAGGTGCTGGGGATCTTCGTCGCCACCACCGACACCACCCGCCAGGTCCTCGGCGAGCGCCGCATGCGGGCGCTGCACGAGCTGGCCGCGGCGCGGGGTGCGGTGGACCCGGACGCGGCGTGCGAGGCGATCAGGCGGGTGCTCGGCGAGTTCACCGCGGACATCCCGCACGCGGAGATCCACGTGGCCGCGGAGAGCGGCGCGGCGGCCAGGGTCATGGTGTCCGGGCGGGCGGAATGGCGCGACGACGTGGTGGTGCAGCCCCTCGTCGCGAGCGGCAGGCCCGCGCCGATCGGCGCCCTGGTCCTCGGCATCAGCCCACGGCGCGCGCTGGACACTGACTACCGGCTGTTCCTGGACCTGGTCGCCGGGCAGGTCGGTCAGATCCTCGCGCACGCGCTGGACTACCAGGCGGAACGGCAACGGGCGGAGGCCCTCGCCCGGCTCGACCGCGCCAAGAGCGAGTTCTTCAGCAACGTCAGCCACGAGTTCCGCACGCCGCTGACGCTGATCGCCGGGCCCGCCGAGGACGCGCTCGCCGACGCCGCGGAACCGCTCGCGGCGGGACAGCGGGAGCGGCTGCGGATCATCCGGCGCAACGCGGGGCGGCTCGGCAGGCTGGTCGACGACCTGCTGGACTTCGCCCGGATCGAGGCCGGGCGGTTGCAGCCGGACGCCGTCGACATCGATCTGGCCGCGCTCACCAGGGAGGTCGCCGAGTCCTTCGGGCCCGCCGTGCGCAGGGCGGGCCTGGAGTTCACCGTGTCCGCGCCGCCGCTGCCGCGCGCGGCCCGGGTCGACCCGGACATGTGGGAGAAGGTGCTGCTGAACCTGCTGTCCAACGCGCTCAAGTACACCCGCTCCGGCGGGATCGAGCTGAGCCTGCTGGCCACCGGCGACCACGCGCGGCTGACCGTCTCCGATACCGGGGTCGGTATCCCCGAGGACCAGATTCCCCTTCTGTTCCAAAGCTTTCACCGGGTACAGGGCAGCAGCGGACGCTCGCCTGAGGGCACGGGGATCGGTCTGGCGCTGGTGCACGAACTGGTCCGGCTGCACGGCGGCAGTGTCAGCGCGACGTCCGAGACCGGCGTCGGCAGCGAGTTCAGCGTGCTGCTCCCCCTCTCCGACGCGGACCGCGCCGCGACGCACCGTCCGCGGGGCTCCACCGTGTACCTGGAAGAGGCGTTGCGGTGGAGCGCCCCGGAACCGATGCCCTCCTCCGTGGGCGTCAAGGACTCGGCCGTCGTGCTCGTGGTGGAGGACAACGCCGACATGCGGGGGTTCCTGCTCCGGCTGCTGGAGCCGCACTGGCGGGTGCTGCTGGCCGCAGACGGCACGACCGGGCTGCGGATGGCCCGCACGCACCAGCCCGACCTGGTGCTCAGCGATGTGACGACGCCGGGGCTGGACGGGTTCGGGCTGGTGCGGGAGCTGCGGGCGGATCCGGCGACCGCACCCATCCCGGTGCTGGTGCTGTCCGCGCGCTCCGGCGAGATCGACACCGTCGAGGGGCTGGCCGCGGGAGCCGACGACTACCTGCCGAAACCGTTCTCCAGCAACGAGCTCGTCGCCCGGGTCCGCGCCAACCTGGAGCTGGCCCGGCTGCGCAGCCGGGAGTCGCGGTTCCGGCGGGCGCTGGTGGACTCCCTCCAGGAGGGGTTCCTGGTCGCCGACGGGCGCGGCGCGGTGATCGAGATCAACTCGGCGTTCACCGAGATCACCGGCTACCCGGCGAGCGAGCTGCCCACCTCGTGGCCGCACCCGTGGCTCTTCGACGCGGAGGAGTGGCCGGAGGAGCACCGCGCGCAGCAGAAGGCGTTCGAGCGGTTCCTCGCCGAGAGCGGCGGCCAGTTCCGGATTCCGTTGCGGCACCGGAAAGGGCACCGGATCTGGGTGGCGGTGAGCACGACGACCGTGCCGGACGACGGCGGCGAACGGTTGTTCGTGTGCACGCTGCGCGACGTCACCGCGGAGAAGCTGGCTGCGGAGCGGGACACCACCATCACCAGGTTCGCCGCGGTGCTGGCCGCCGCGACCGACGTCGGCGAGGTCCTGGGCTCGGGGATCGCCGCGCTGCGCCTGGCTTTGGGCGTCTCGGACGCGGTCGCGGCGATCTTCTCCGCCGACGGCGCCCCGGAGTTGGTGGTCGGCGACCTGCACCAGGCAGCCCGGGAAGCCCTCACTGCGGCGAAGTCGCGTCCGGTGGCGACCGTGCTGGTGGCGCTCAGCGAAACGCCTGGCGTCGCAGCCCCGCTCGGTGGCAACGACGCGGCGGTGTGGCTCGGCCTCGGCACCGGCCGGTTGCTCTCCGCCGAGGAGGAGGCGCTGTTCGGCCTGCTCTCCAGCCACCTCGCGCAGGCGCTGCACCGCGCACGGGACTACGAACGGGCCCGCGAGGTCGCGCTGACCCTCCAGCACGCGATCCTCGGCCCCACCGACCTGCCGCCCGGCTTCGCCGTGCGCTACGAGCCCGCCGTGCAGCCGTTGGAGGTCGGCGGCGACTGGTACGACGTGGCGCGGCTGCCGGACGGGCGGATCGGCGTCGTGGTCGGCGACTGTGTCGGGCGGGGCCTCGAAGCCGCCGCGGTGATGGGCCAGCTGCGCAGCTCCGCGCGCGCATTGTTGTTGCGCGCCAACGGTCCCGCGCAGGCGCTCGAAGATCTGGACACCTTCGCGGCGCAGATCCCCGGCGCGCTGTGCACCACGCTGTTCTGCGCGGTCATCGACCCCGCTGACGGCACCCTCCGCTACAGCAACGCTGGTCACCCGCCGCCGGTGCTCGCCCACCTCGACGGGACGCACGAGCTGCTGTCCGAGCGCTCGCTGCCCCTCGCCGTGATGCCAGGACGTTCGCGCCAGGAGACGAAAGCCCAGCTGCGCCCGGGTTCCACGCTGCTGCTCTACACCGACGGGCTGATCGAACGCCGCGATGTGCCTGTGCTGGAAGGGATCGGCGCCGCGCAGCAGCTCGTGCTCGACTCCACGGCGCTGCGGCCCAGCGAACTCGCCGACCGCCTGCTGGCCGAGCTGCTGCCCCCGGTGGGCCACGACGACGACGTCGCCGTGCTCGTCTACCGGCATCCCCCGCCACCGCTTGCGCTTGAGCTGCCCGCGTTGGCCGAGAAGCTGGCATCGATGCGCACCGACCTGCGGGCGTGGCTGGCCCGGGCCGACGTGACCGCCGACGCCGCGGAGCCGATCGTCGTCGCCGCGTGCGAGGCCGTCACCAACGCCATGGAGCACGGCTACAGCGCCGACCCCGACGGGCGCGTCCGGGTCACGGTCCGGCTCGACGGGTCGCGCGTCGAGGTCGTCGTGACCGACACGGGCCGGTGGCTCACCCCGGACCCCGCGCCGAGGGAACGCGGGCGCGGCGTGCGGATGATGCGCGCCCTGATGGACGACGTCGTGATCGACAGCGGGAACAACGGCACCACGGTCCGAATGTGGAGGAGGCGCTCGACATGACCGCGAAGTTCATCGGCCGTGACGACGGCGAGATCCGCACCGTCACAGTGGTCGGCGAGGTCGACGTCGCCAACGCGGGCGAACTGGAGACCGCGCTCACCGGAGCCGGGGCGCGCATCGTCGTCGAACTCGACCGCGCGGAATACCTCGACAGCGCCGGGCTGCGCGTGCTCTTCACGCACGCGCGCACCCGGCGGCTGGAGCTGGTGCTGCGCCGAGGCGGCGGAGTGGAGCAGGTCGTTACGCTGTCCGGCCTCACCGAGGTTGCTGCGATCCGCTACGACTAGCCATCGGTGACGGGGCCGCGACACTTTCGCAGCCTTCCTCCGACATTCTTTCCCCTGGTGACGGGAAATCCCGACAGGGAGCACCGCCGCAGAGGGAGGCACGATGACGGTCTCGTCCGATCGCCCCGGGTCCACTCCACCGGTCCCTTACCTCGATACCCTGGTCGCCGCCGTCTACACGACCCTGAACGCCCTGGCCGACCGATCCGTGCTGACCGACCCCGAGGTGACCTCGCTGCGGCAGCAGCTGCGCTTCGGCATCACCTGGTGGCGTTCGATCCTCGACGGCCACCGCCCCGTCGACCACCCCAGCCGCGGCTACACGTGCCCCAGCTGCCGGACCCCCGTGCTGCGCCGCCCGGTCGCCTGGCCGTGCGGCGCGTGGGACCGCACCTCGATCCACCTGGCCACCCTCACCGCCCTCGAATCCCGCCTCGTCCCACCGCGGAAACCCTTGTCCACCACCAGTCCCCGCGTCTCCATCCCGCTCAGCCCCTACAGCTACCAACCCCGCCACCTCCTCGCCGGTTAAGCCCCGAACGACCCGTTCAGGGACTTGAGCGCCCCGAACGACCCGTTCAGGGAACCCAACGCCCCAAACGAGTCATTGGCGTGGCTGAGCGCCCTGAATGAGTCATTGAGGTGCACGTCCGCCCCGAACAGGTCATTGAGGTCCGTCAACGCCCTGAACGGGTCGTTCAGGGACCTCAACGCCCCCAACGACCCGTTCGGGGAACCTAACGCCCCTAACGACCCGTTCAGGGAACTCCACCGCGCTGACCAGGGCGTTCACGGTCCCCAGTGTGCTGAATGAGTCATTGGGGGCTTCAACGGAGCGAATGAGTCATTGAGGGAGCTCAACTGCCCCATAGCAATCATCCCTGATGGACACAAACGAGCGACCAGCGGAAACGCTGTGGGCACGTGTCAGGCGATCAACTGATCGCGGGGCTGGTGGGGCGGTTCCTGGTTGGCTCCGTCTGGTGGCGGTGGTCGTCTGGGACCGGGATGAGCAGGCGTGGGATGCGGAATGCGCCGGTCAGGCGCACGATCGATGCTGTGAACAGCACGGACGCCGGTTCCGGGTATCGGGCAGCGCTGCCGCTGCTTCGTGGCGCGTTGTTGCTCACGCTGGTGTGTCTGCTCGCGCTTGTCCCGCACGCGACGGCGTTGTTCACCGCTGCCGTGGGCACGGTTGTGGTGGTGGCTGTGCTCCGGCTGGGCGTGGCGGTGCTGGGGCAAGGCCAGTGGTGGAAGACCCACGGCGCCGTGGTCACTCTGGCCGTGGTCAACGCCACCTTGGTCTGGGCTTCGGAAGATCAGCTGACTCAAAGCGCCCTTGTGGCGGGGTTGGTGCTGCTCGGTGTCGGCATTGGCCAGTACCCCGGGCGCTGGTACATCCTCGTTCTCGGCGCGGTGTTGGTCCTCACCTCCAGTGGCGTGCACGCGTGGCGGTTTGTCGCGCAGCAACAGCTTGAGGCTGACCGGAACCGCCTCGATTGGGCTTATGAGCGAGCGAAGGGGCTTTCGGTGTCCCCGGAGCACGCCGTACACGTGTTGCTCGCGGCGATCAAGGAAGACGCCGGGGCGATGGTGTGCCGCAGTGCCCCACCGGAGATCATCACCCCGCACGCCCGTCACGTCCTTGCCGACCGCGCGGGCATCGGCCGCGACGGTCTCGCCGACGATGAGCAGGATCGAGGCACGACGCGATGCATGGAGGCAATCCGCGTGCTCCATGAGCGGGCGAACCTGCCGAAGACGCCGATGCCGATTACCGCCGATTGGACGTGGCCGACATGGCCGCGTCTGTCCGTTCAGGAATCCGGCCCGAACGCGGTCATGCCTCTGTGCGAAGCGATGATCGGCGACATCTTCTCTCGTGTTCGGCACCCGTTCGGCATCGTGATCGGCGAAGTGCACGCGCGCCGCACCAGCTACGGCGTTGGCTGGTCCATCGTCGACTTCCGCGACTGCACCCCCATGTAGAGCCGCACCGCACCGCCGCAGGCCGTTCGTGCGGTTGCCGCCGCTGCTCGGGACCGGAGAATCCCCCGGGTTGTGGTCCCGGTAGAAACATGCGGGCGCCCCCAGGAAAATTCCCCTGGGGGCGCCCGCATGTGATTTCAGAACGTCTAGCTTCGGTGAACTACCTAGATGGTCCCCCTGGGCTTCCGCTAGAAGCCGATTCGGCGTGCTGCGCGGTCGCGTAGTTGTTGCTCGATCGCGTACCGCGCTTGGTTGACCGTTTCCGGGCCGCTACTGACATCCTCACGTGGCGCGGGCGGGTAGCGAGCCGGGTTCAGGCAACGACAGGCGCAGGGGCGCACGCCGTTCTCTGCGGCTTCGGCAAGAAGTGCGTCGACGTTGGTGCGGTTGAGGCCCGCCCGCATCGCGATCACGTCGCGGGGGTGTTCGTCCGCGAGCGCGGTGACCATGCTCGCGGCCACCAACAGACGCACGCTCGGCTCTGACATCGAGGCTAGGTGTATCCCGCGCGGGATGCCGACCAGGGTCCTTTCTGAGCGCTGGGCGGGCGGGGCGGCGACGCTGTCCGGGTGGTTTTTGCACCGGCAGGCGCACACGTGCACACCGTTGGCGGTCAACACTTTGACGACCGTCTTGGGGGGTAGGTCGAACGCCTTCGCCACCACGAACGCTTTGCGACCGCAGTCGTAGAAGGCACTGACGATCCGTTGCGGTCGGCTGAGCTTTGCGTATGCCGTCGGGTCAAGCTCGCTGCTCATGTCTGCTTGTCCCCCAACGGTTCTAGGCCCGTAGCGGACAGTTCGTCGTGTGCTCGTTCATCGCCGGTTTCGGTGGAGTGGTCCGTCTCCCACAACCGCTTTGGCTGCACCGCCGAGACTTTGTCGCACCGGGCGCACCCCGCCCACCACCCGGAGAACCGGAGCAAGGGCCGCGAGCAGCATGACCACGACGAAGCCAAGTAGGCGCGCTCTTCCTCGTTCGCCCCTCGCTCCGCCTCACAGGCATGGAATGCCGCCATTGCCCTGTCTTCCGTGTGTTGGCGGACCGATGTGGCAGCGTCGTTGTTGTCGTCCGCGTTGTCGTTCACAGTCTCAGATCCCTTGTATAGCAACGAATACGAGCCCATGGAGGGGCGATCGGATGACGGCGTCACGGGCATGTGCGGTTGCGTCGCCGGACGTCGCCGGACGTCGCCGCCGGGGCGCCGCAGTGGCACGCCCGCCTCTCTCATCAGGTTGTGCATGGTGGTGTAGGAGACGCCGAAGCGGTCGGCGAGATCGCGCAGTGGCCACCCTTGCCCGTACAGCTCGCCAGCTTCGGTGACCATGCGGTTGCGCTTGTCTGGACTCAGGCGCCGTCTGCGGGGGTGTCGCAGAGTGTCGGATTGGTCAACCCGGCACTGACACACGCATCTCTGGACCTGCTCGCGCGCGAGCGCGGCGGAAATCGTCGTTCGCGAGACACCGACCCGTTCGGCGAGTTGTTCCGCCGTCGCGCCCGCGCTGGTCGCTGCCGCCATGGCCGTGACCGTCGCCGGGAACCGCTCAGCGAACCGGTAGCGCTCGCCCTCGGGAACCTTCGGTACCGCGTTGACCAGTCGCCGTATTCGTGCGGCATCCACCGGGGGTGTCATGACGCCACGCTCATGCCCGCACGAGTGCCGACACGCGCATGTGTGGTAGCTCAATCGCTGAACGAGCGCGCCGACGTGAGAAGCCGACACCCCCACCAACACCGCGATTTCTACCGTGGTCCGCTTCGTCACCCACAACCGCTCAACCGTCTGACTCAACTCCTCTCCGCGCAGGCGCACAGGCCCTTCCACCACATCGCCCATACCTGAATCCCCTTATCTGCGACGAAAAGACGCTTCACCGCAGGAGCGGGAAACGTCTTCTCGGCGTACGCCGAAGAACGAGAGCCGGTGTTACTTGGGCATGGAGAACCGCTTACCGCAGTCCTCGCAGATACCCGTCTTGCCGTTCCACTGGACCGTGCCGCCGCACGAGGGGCACAGCCCCAACCAGTCGGCGCCCGAGCGGAGTGCGACAGGGCACGAATTCGTTGACTGCCCTGTCGCACCACGCGCAGCCCAGACAGGGCGCGTCATTCGGGACACCACGCGGCTTCCGGCAGCGCCATCCCGAGCACGAACAACGGACACGCGGGCCACGCCACCATCCACCCATCTTGGCCGCGTCGCGGCCCGCGTGTCCTTCGCGGCGCCGCACGTGCAACAGCGCCATGCCCTGCCGACACCCAATTCGACAGGGCTTTCTTCCCCGCTCGCACGACCGAAAGGAGTAACCGTGCGCGCGGGAAACCCTTCCCCCGCAACAAACAAGGACGGGATCACGACGGCTCGCCCCCGCCACCCACAGCATCGCGCCGCTGAGCCGACCACCGCCGCACAAGCCATCCCGTCCAGAACGCGCCAAACAAGATCAGCAAAACCACAGTGACAGCGCCCAGAACATCCCGATCACCCACCCACACGTCAACAGTCCGCAAACTAACCGCAATACCCACGCCCGCGATGACACCTATCTCAATCCCGATAACAACCACGAGAACCGCACCGCGCAACAGTTGGCCCCTGGTCACTTCCACACGCTTCACGTCGCCTGTCTTTCTACGCATCGTCAACTGTGCGATAACGGCGCTGATCCATGAGCGCTATCAACTCGTCGTTAGCCGCGTCGTTCCCTGCATCCACATTGGACATAAACAACCCGAACAGAGCGCGGGCGGCACTCGCCCGACTGTCGATCACAGGCTTGGCAAGCTGATTCGGCGCGCTCGGGTCATCAGGCAGAGGGCTTCTCATTACGCACCATCCGAGAAGGTGCGCAGAACCCCCAGGCAAGCCGCACAGGGGTGGCCAGACGGCGCCGCCATAGGCAATGGTTCTACGACATGCCCACACAAGGCGGCATAGCGCCCGCTAGGCTGTCCCTGGTAAAAATCAGTATCCGTAACGCGGTGCTCTAGCCTGTCCTTGCTACACGTGATCGCGTTGCAATAAATCCGCTCCGCTGACTGCGCGGGTTCGGATACTTTCGCACGCTGGGCTACTGCACGAATAACATCGATCAGTATCCACGTTCCGGTTGCGAGTGCGACAAGCGCTAGTGGGGCCAATGCCCACCATCCCTCTTGTGTCATCGCAACCCTCGCAGAGTGGGTGTCCGTTGCTAGTAATATGGGAGGACGAAAGAAATCCGAACGATCAAGACGCTGTGCGAATTCCGTTCTGTCCAACCAAGGTCAAGCTTGTGATCGGCACTCAGCGGGTCAAAGGTCGATATCCGGAGTGCCAGTAGGTCGCGCTAGCGGAACGGCTTCGATCTTCGCGAGTTGCGACGGAAGAACGCCGCAATAGAACAGGATCGCGCGAAGTACGATCTTGTCTTTCGGTACATTCTCCGGGGTGGGGATTGGTGCACCGTTAGCCCGATATATGCACTCTGCCGTTGAAGTCAGAATGCTTAGCGCCGATACCCCAAACACGTCGGCAATGCTGGCAAGTCTGATTAGCTGCGGCTGAGAACCACCGTGTTCGTAGCCCCGCAAAGTCTCAGCCGGAATGAGGGTGCGCGTAGACAGCTCGGCAAGGGTGTATCTGGCGGCCATGCGTCGCGCCTTCAGCTCAAGTCCTAGTGCCAACCGATAGTCAGCGATGGCGCGTCGCTCGATTTCCACAAGCTTATCGGGCATTGGTGCTCTTCCTGTCACTGCGATGCGGGGTGCGGCCCGTATACCGCTGGCGTGACAGGACGTTACGAAAGCTCAACCTAGAAAGTTGCCCGCGCCGCGCATGATCTTTATGCGCGGCGCGCATACTGATCTCTACAGAGTTATCATGGAGGCTGGACGTGTACGTGTCGCCTGGCCACAGGGGGTGTCGACGATGGCCTTGACCGGTCGCTACTGCATGAAGTGTGGCGGGCGCCTGAGTCATGAGAGCCGCCCAAGCCTCTGCGCCCGCTGCCGCCAGCTCAACGGGGTGGGCTCTGATCACGCCCCCAACTTCGGCCCGGACTTCTGGCACACGGATCAGATGCGGGATGTATTCGCTACTCGCGATATGGGAGAAATACTAAGGGCTTACAGGTATCATCCCACTCACGGCCACAGACCTCTCTCTCAAGAGACTTTGAGTCGATGGCTGGGAACTGTCACTCAGTCTCAGCTGAGCCGAATCGAGTCCGGTCGAAATAAAGTCGATACGCTTGAGAAGCTGATTCATTACGCGCAAGCGCTTAAAATGCCGGAAGACCTTCTGTGGTTCAAGTTTCCGGAAAGCTTCGCCGATCGTAACCTGAAACCCGCGAGTGGCGTTATACCGCTGCCAGGCGGTCCCCTTGTTCCTGCGGCAAGTCTTCATCTAGGTTCCGAGCTTGCAAATTCGCTTCTAGGAACATTGGATCGCTATTCTGCGACCGACAATCTTGCTGGACCTCAGTCGCTTGTCAATATAGTACCGGAGCAGCTGCGGTTTATTGACGAGCTTGTTGCCACCGCGCGTGGCAAGGATCGAGTTCGACTTTTGTGGGCAGGATCACGATACGCGGAGTTTGCTGGCTGGATTTATCAGGACACTGGATCTCTTCATAGTGCAATGCAGATTTCGAGCGCGGCTCTCGATTATGCCCGGGAAAGCGAAGATGCGAGTCTTTCGTCTTATGTTCTCATGCGGCGAAGTAACATCGCCACTGATGCCGGTCGCCCTGAATTGGCGCTAAAACTGGCAGATGAGGCCCTAGCTGAATCGGGCAAACTTTCGCCGCGCCAGCGGGCGGTTGCACTCCGCCAGCGCGCACATGCCCACGCCCTACTTGGCAACGCGGACGCGTGCACACGTGCGCTAGAGGAAGCGCATGAGTGCGCCGGTAGCGAGATAGTGGATGACAACGACATTGCACAGTACTGCACTCCTGAGTACATCGAGATGGAAGCCGCGCATTGCTGGATAGAGCTAGGGCAGGCGCAAAAGGCAATTGACGCGTTGCAGCGCGGCCTATCGACCTGGCCATCCGAGTTTCGTCGCGATTTGGGACTAGGACTAGCGCGACTCGCCGTCGCCTATGCAGCCGGAGAACAAGTTGAGCACTCCATAGATGTCGCCGGGCATGCTCTTCAGATTGCGCGGGAAACTGGCTCATTCAGGACAGAAAAGCAGCTCGCTCGAATACCGTCCATTCTTGTTGCCCACGGTGCCACGGACGAGGCGCGACAGTTCGACCTTTGGGTGAAGTCTCTACGAAAATAGAACGGAGGCCGGAGAACTGTGCATTTGCTGACCGTCGCTACGTCAGTAGAAGAGTCAGAGCGTGCTGCAAAGGTAGCCGTACTGCCCGTTGGCAGTTTCGAGCAACACGGCAACCATTTGCCTCTTGCGACAGATACTATCGTGGCGTGCGTAATTGCACAAAAAATAGCTAATCAATACTCCCTGCTCCTGCTTCCGCCCATCACGATTTCATGCTCTCATGAGCACGAAGGATTTGCCGGAACGGTAAGTATTACGGCGCGCACGTTGATCGACACGATCTCGGATATTCGAGAATCACTTGCCCGGACCGGCGTCAATCGCTTGGTTATGGTAAATGGCCATGGCGGCAACTATGTTCTATCTAATATAGCCCAAGAAGCCAATGTGCGCGAGACGTGCTTGGCACTCTTCCCTTCCCGTAAGGACATCGATCGTGCGCGGGCGCGCGCTGGAATGTTAACGACTGCCAGCGATGACATGCACGGCGGCGAATGGGAAACGTCCATACTTCTGCATTCCTTCCCGGACCTCGTTGGTGAAAGTTATGCACATAATGACCATGATGCGCCCGATCGGCCGCATCTGCTCATGCTGGGCATGCGCGAGTACACCGACAACGGAATAATCGGAAAGCCGTCCCTTGCAACCGCAGAAAAGGGCGCGGCAGCGCTTGAAAGTCTAGCTGAGACATTCAATGACTCTCTCAAACTGATGACCGCGTAAGTCCCTGCTTTGGCCTCCATGTAGCCCGCGCATAGTTGCTATGCGCGGGCTGCACTAATTTGATCCCAGTCGCGCATGGAAGCTATGCGCGACTTTACTGGGTTCGCCCGTTGCTTGGTCTTTAACTCAATGGCAGCGGCTCGCACTTCGACGAGTCGCAGTCATCGAGCAAAGGACCAAACAATGATGAATTCCTCTGATTCTGTGTTGCTGTCTATCGCAGAGGTCGCGTGGCTTCTGGGTGTTGATAACTCGCATGTGTGCCAGTTGATCCGGGTCGGTCGTCTGCCGGTGGTGCGGCGTCGGTCCCGGATGCTGGTTCCGGCGCACGCGTTGGCTCACGTGGCCGTGGACACCGCCGCCGCTGAAGGCGGGGTGTCGCTGTGAACGAGCATGAGGAGTTCGCCGACGAGGTGGCGGCCGGTTGGGATCGGTTCGCCGATGCGTCCACCGGCGAGTTGCGGGATGCGGTGTCGCGGGATGGGTTGTGTCAGTGGCTGTACACGTCCGGGCAGGCCCCGGAGTGGTCCGGCGACGACCGGGCGGACCGGCTGAAGACGGCGCGGATCTGCGCGGAATGCCCGGTCTCCGCCGAGTGTCTGGAGTGGGAGCTGCGCACCGCTGGTGAGACCACGTCCGGGATCTGGGGCGTACTCGACGAGGACGACCGGCGTCGGGTGTTCCTGTCCTGGGCGGATCGCCGGGGCGGGGGTGAGCAGCCGTGACGCCGATGAACGTTACGAGCGCTCAGCTTGTTGTTGCTGGCGTGGTGTTGCTCGCGCTGTTCGTGTTGTGGCTGACGGGTGTGCGCAAGGCGCGTGCGGCTCGGGAGGCTGCTCGGTCGGGTGTCCGGTTGTTGTCGTTGGCGGGGCGGGTGTTCTTCACGGCCGCGTTGATCGTGGCGGTGCAGTGGGTGGTGATCACGCATCCGGGGCGGAACTTCTGGACCGTGGTCGCCGCGCTGGGACTGCCCGCGTTGCTGGCCTCGTTCGTGTTGGTGCGGTCGTTGACGGTGACCGCGCTGGACCCTCGGCGGGGTGGTCGCCGATGACCCCGACTGTCGATTATGTCCACACTGGACAGAGTGAAAGTGCCTGGCAGACAACACAATCACGCGCTCCGCGGCTAGCCGCGGACGCCGCCGAAGCAGCTCAATTCCGGGCGTATCTGGCCCATCCGGACGTGGTGGCGATGCGCGTGGAGCGCATCCGCGCCCAGGTGGACCGGTTGTGCTGGGCGGGGATCGTGCTCGGGTTGGCGTTCACGATGTCCAACGTGCAGCACTTCGCCGCCGCTGGTTCGGCGGCCTGGTCGCTGCCGTGGCTGGCCGCGTGGCTGCTCGATCCGACCGTGTCCCTGGTGTTGTTGGCGATTCTGCGAGCGGAGCAGGTGACCGCCCGGTACCAGGTTCGGACTGGGCCGTGGGTGCGCCGCGCGAAGTGGTTCACCCTCGCTGCCACGTACGTGATGAACACGTGGTCGTCGTGGGCTGCCGGGTCTGCGGCGGGGGTGGTGCTGCACTCGGTGCCGCCGTTGGTGGTGTTCGTGGCCGCCGAAGCGGTCACCGACGTGCGGGACAAGCTCACCGAAGCCGTGCAGGTCGCCTACATCGAGGCCGTGAACCAGGCGGACGTTCATGAACCGGCGCAACCGCGCCGTGAACGCCCGTCCCCACGGACGTCGTTCGCGGACTACCTCAACCAGGCGCGACAGGCGTGGACGCCCGGTACAGAGGTCACTCCGGCGTGGGTGCGGTCGGTGACGAACTGCTCCCGTGGCCTGTCCTCCCGTCTGGCTGCCGCTCTCGCGGCCGACGTCGCGGGGGGTGCCCGTGAAGACTCCTGAGAACAACCGGGCCGTGAACGGCGACGTGAACGCGTGCAACGGGTTGGTGCGCAAGGTGTTCGACGCTGAGTTCGTCAGTGGCTCCCGTGCGCCTGAGCCGCGCGCGAGTGCACAACGCCCACTGGTTCGGTACCTGAGCCGTGCGGCGTGGATGTGGCTCGCTGCGCAGTGGAGGCGAGCGGTTGCGGCGGTGTCCACATCGGACACGGTCCGGCACGCGTGGTCAGTGGCCGTCTACCGGGTGCGCAAGGCCCCGGTGGATGCGGTGCGGTTGGTGTGGTTCACGGTGCGGGGTGTGTGGCGGTGGACCGCCAAGGCGTGGACGTGGTTCACCTACGGCGACCTCCGCGCCGACGCCCGAACCGCTCGTGTCGCGGGGGATGCGGAGGCACGCCGTCAGGCTCAGGAGTTGATCCGTGCCGACGCGCAAGCGCGATGGGCGCGGCTCGGGCTCGTGCTCACCCGTGGCCTGACCACGGCCGCAGTACTGGCCGTGCTGGGCGGATTGTTGTGGCTGATCGATTCGTTCCTCGATCGCGCCGACATGTGGGACTGGTTGGCGACGGTGTACGAGGTGATCGATGCCTTCGTGTTGATCACCGCCACCGTTGGCCCGTGGCTGGCCTTCGCCGGACTCGTGGGGGTGCTGGTGGCCGCGACCGTGGAGGGGCGGGACACCTCACCGGGTGCGGGCTGGTTGGTGCGACCGGATCGTGACGACGCGGATTCGTGGGTGGATGAGCGGATGGTGTCGAAAGCGTTGGCACACTTGGGAATCGCGCCGCTCGCCCAGTTCTTCAAGACCGGCGGCCAACTGCACTACACGATCGCCGCGCGCAAGGACGGAGACGGCACCGCCATGCAAATCCGGCTCCCAGCGGTCGGGGTCACGGCTGATCATGTCGCGGATCGGCGGGACCGCCTGGCCGCCAACATCGGCCGCGCCACCCTGGAAGTGTGGCCGACCATGGGTGATGAGGCGTGCATCCTCGATCTCTGGATCGCCGACAAGGGCGCGTTGTCCAGTGGCGCCGGGGAATGGCCGTTGCAGCACGACGGCACCGTGGATGTGTTCGACGGCGTCCCGTTCGGACTCTCCCAGCGCGGAGCGGTCATCAACGCGCCGTTGATCGGCGCGAACTGGTTGGTCGGTGGCCGACCCGGACAGGGCAAGTCCGCCGCCCTGCGGACGCTCCTGCTCGGTGCGGCTCTTGATCCCACGGCGGAGTTGTGGGTGTTCGTCATGGGCGAGTCCCCGGACTTCGATCCGTTCGCGCCGCGCCTGACCCGCTATCGGATGGGCATGGACGACACGGTGGCCGAAGCCGCCGTGCAAGCCCTCTCGGACCTCGTCGAGGAGATGGAGCGCCGGGGGAAGGTGCTCGGGGAGCAGCCGGGACGTCCGCCGAAGGTCTCGCGCAAGCTCGCCGACCGCCGTTCGCTCGGACTGCATCCGTTGATCATCGCGATTGACGAGTGTCACGAGTTGTTCCAGCACGAGAAGTACGGCAAGCAGGCCGCCGTACTCGCGGTGCGGTTGGTCAAGCGCGGACGCAAGTACGGGATCGTCCTGTTGTTGGCCACGCAGTCGCCGACGAAGGACAGCATCCCCCGCGAGATCACCCGCAACGTCATGTGCGGCGCCGCCTTCAGCGTCGCCGACCAGGTAGCGAATGACGGATTGCTGGGCTCCGGCAAGTACAAGGCCGGTATCCGCGCGACCGAACTACGGATGGGCAAGGATCGCGGGACCGCCGTCGCGGTCGGCTTGACGGACAACGTGTTCGAGTTGGTGCGCGGCTTCTACATCCCGTTCGAGGACGGCACCGACATGGTGTCCCCGGTCATCGCGCGCGCCCTGTCTGCCATCGAACACACCGGGCGTGAGATCACGGCCTCTAGCCGTCCGGTGATCGAAGCCGCACCGGTCGATCATCTCGCCGACATCGCCGCCGTGCTCGACGGCGACACCCGTGCGAGGACTCAGACCGTGCTCAGCCGGTTGGCCGCGCGTAACCCGGATGTCTACGGCACATGGGGCTTCTCCGACCTGAAAGCGGAGATGGGCACGCACGGCGAACGGCCGCGCAAGATTCGCGGACACATGTACGTCATCGCCGAGGAAGTGGCCCGCGCGATCACCCGACGCGACAGCGACACGAGCGCGCAGACACAGGGGGAAGCAGCGGGGGAGGCCAGGGGGAGCGGGGGAGTTCTCCCCACCCGACTCCCCCAGCAAACTCCCCCGCCTGACCAGGCGAAACACAGTCGGGGGAGGCGGAACCAGCGCAACCGGTCGAGCACCGAAAACCCCGGAAAACCGGGTGATCCGGCACCGTCGCCGGGCACCCTCCCCCAGCCGGGCGGGGGTGCCGATGACAGCTAGCGCACCCGCACCGCCATCCACCCGCACCGATCACGAAAGCAGCGACGATGACCAGCACGGCCGTGACAACGACACCGATCCCGACGCCCACCAGCATCCGGAACGGACGAGCACCACCGGAGCTGACGGCGGGCATACCGAACCGGTTGCCGGGCGGGTTCGGGTGACGCTCACGGCGGGACAGGACTGCGGCGTGTGGTTCGCCGTCAGCGGCGCCACGCTTGAGGAGGTGTTCGCCAGAATCGACGCGGTATGGCCGCAACACCGAACCCCGTGTTAGGCCAGTCCCGGCAAACTGTGGCCCTTGCGCACCGTGCGCAAGGGCCACAGCCCTTCTAGATCGGGTTGGTGCGGCGTGCCACGTCCCGCCAGACCTCCGGCGTCTCCTCGAACATCTCCACGTGCTCAGGCAGGGACTCAGAATCTGGCGTCACGGTCACGCCGGGCGCCACCCCGACGAACCGTGCCCCGGTCTCGGTGCTGATCTCGATCACGGCACCACCCCGCGTATTGATGTTCGGCACGTCCCGATCACGTGCCCCGGTCGGTACCTCGATCACGGGCACGACACGATCAGCCGCCATGACCACGAACCGGACCCCGAAGGACAGGAACACATCCCGCCTGACCATCGGGTCAAGGCCGCGCACCTTGTCCGACCACACGGTGTCGGTGTCCACCCACCGCAGGCCGCCCGGATCGATCGGCAACGCCCGAAGACGGTCCACGTCAGCCATCATCGCCTCAGCCTTCGCGATGATCACCGCACGCTCGTCCGGCTGGGCCTTGACCACCGAGGCCATAGTTTCGGCATAGCGGCGTTCCAGCCTCGCAATGTCATTGGCGTGATCGGTCGGTGGCACCACCCGACGCTCCCGGACAATCACAGCGGAGAACGCGCGGGTGAACTCCGCCATCGCCAGCGCCTCAAGGCCGTCGACATCGGCACACGTGATGTGTTTCTTCGGGCAGTGCCACGCCTTCGACGCATACACCTGTACCGTGCCGTCTTTCTTGGTGTACTTATTCGTTCGCTGCTTGAGCCACAACGGTCCGGCACACTCGGGGCAGACGAACAACCCGGAGAACGGCATGATCCGGCGCGCTCCCCGTGCCTGAAGTTCCGGCCGGAGAATGTTCGCCTTGATCTCCTTGTGTTCCGCTTCGCTGTAGATTCCCCACTCGACAAGATGGGTGTTCGTCAAAATGTCCCGCACGGACGGTAGAGCCCACGTCGCCCCCAGCGACGGCATCGGAAGGTTCTCCCGTTCCGCCTTGTGCTGCCGTGTCCGCTCCATCGGAGTCGGGATTTCCCGATCGTTCAGCCAGCGCATGAGGTCAGCCTGCCGCGCGCCACTCCGGGCCTTGGCGGACAGCTCCCGTAGCACCTCAACGGCGACCGGGTCGACCGCGATTTCGAGCCCTTCACCGTTCTCCCGGCGCACCGGCATCAGGCCGTACACGTACCGGTCGCCCGTCCACCGACCGTTCTCCCGGTGCTTGGCCTTCGCATCGGCAATCCGCTCGGCAATCCGACCGCGCTCCATCTCCGCGATAGCCGCAAGCACCGTGATAATGAGCTTGGCAAGCTCCATCGATGTGTCAATGCCCTCAGACACGAACACAATCCGCTTGCCGTTCTCACGCGCCCACCGAAACAACGCAAGAATATCTTCGGTGTCCCTGCCCACCCGATCGAGCTTCGTCACGATCAAGGTCTTCCAATGCGCCGGGGGATTCTCGCCCAGCCACGGCCCCAACTCAGGACGCTCGAACGCAGACAGCGCACCCGACACACTCAGGTCAGAAATCGTGTCCACGATCGGGATATCGAACGCGTTAGCCCACCGCGTGCCCTTCTCGAACTGAACTTCCTCCGCCGTGGAACCATCCTGGGTGTAAGACTCGCGGGCATAGATCAACGCCGCGTCGTTGTCCGGCGTGAACGGGATCTCAGGCCGCTTCTCCGCCCGCACCCGCTTCAGGGCACGCTTGGCCGACCGCTTCGGGGCACGCTTAGCCATGATCACGCCACCCCCCTCAACGTCGTCCCCAACCACCCTAGACACGCTGAACCCCATGTCAGGCCCCTCACGCTCCGGCTGCACCGTTCGTGTCGGTCAGCAATGAGGGCAGCAATGACTCATTCAGCACGTAAGCGGGGGCGTTTGCGGTGGTGGGGCCCGGGTAGCCGAAGCGCATGACGCTTGAGATCCGTGCTCCTGTCCAGCCTGTCGCGGCATGGGTGGGCGCGGTCTTCCTGGCGCTGGGCATTCTCGGGTTCGTCCCGGGTGCGACGACCGGCTACGAGAAGTTGCGGATGGCGGGGCAGGACTCTGCCGCACTGCTGTTCGGGGTGTTCGCGGTGTCCGTGCTGCTCAACGTCGTGCACTTGCTGTTCGGCGTCGGCGGGTTGGTGTTCGGCCGGAATCCGGCGTCGGCGCGGCTGTACCTGATCGGCGGCGGCGCGGTGTGCCTGGCGCTGTGGGGCTACGGCCTGCTCACGGAGGACACGAGCGCGGCGAACTTCGTACCGTTCAACGCCGCCGCGGACTGGCTCCACTTCGGACTCGGCGCGGCGATGGTGTTGCTGGGCCTGGTGACCGCCCGCGCCCGGACGTCTTCGTCTCCAATGTGATCCTGATGAACGGCCTCGACGACCGGGCGATGACGAAGAGCTTGCTGCGCAGATCACGGTCGCCGACGACGAGTCCGCGTTGGGGGACTGGTGGCGGCCGCGCGCGCGGTGGTCCAGCGCGCCGATGACCAGCCGATGGCGAAACCGACCGACTTGCCCGATCCGGGCGAATTGGAGCTTGAGCAGGCGTTGTCGCCGAGGGATGCGTTCTTCGGCCCGGCCGGGCATGTCGACGCCGATAAGGCGGTCGGTCGTATCGCGGCCGAGACAATCAGTCCCTATCAGCCCGGTGTTCCGGCGATCCTGCCTGGTGAGGTCATCACCCGGCCGATCCGGACATCGGGACAATCCGCGTCACCACCGGCTGACGCCGCTCACCCGAAAACCCGGCGGACGCCGGAGGGCTTTCGGTAAAGAAAGCCCTCCGGCACCCGCCGGGTCGGCCGGCGCAAAAGAGCTCAGGCGGCGGCGGGGTTCGCGGCCTCGTAGGCCTCGATCACCGTGCTCGGGATGCGGCCCCGGTCGGAGACCTCGTGCCCGTTGGCCTTGGCCCACTCACGAATCGCCCTGGTCTCGTCCTTGCTGCGGCCCGAGGCGGGCGCGCCGAGGCGGGTACCGCGCTTGGCCCGGCCACCGAGCCTGCGGGCGCTGGCGACGAACGGTTCGAGGACGGCGCGGAGTTTCGCCGAGTTCTCCTCATTGAGGTCGATCTCATAGGTCAGACCGTCGAGGCCGAACTCGATACGCGAGATGTCCTCGCTGCTCGTGCCGTCCAGATCATCGATCAACTGCACAACAGTGCGCTGCGCCATGCGACATCACCCAAGAAGAAGTTGTCTGAATATCAGGTACGAAACAACCCTAGCAAAAAAGAAGAACTCACTCCAACCCTTGCCCCACCCGGACGATGTAGTCCGGATCGAATTCGCCTTCCAGCCGGAATGCCTCGGCAAAGGCGGGCTCGCCCACGGCCCGCCGGATGACGGTCGAGATCCGGTCGATGTCGGCGCTTTCTGCTGGTGGCAACGGCGCGCCCGCGGATTCCCGCAAGGCGCTCGCCGCGCCCAGCATCCGGGCGGCGTGCGGAAAATCGCCGGAAAGGGCGTGCGCCCCGGCGAGCCCTTCGAGCGCGAGGGCGACCGCCCTGGGGTCCCCGGTCGAGCGCGCGGTGGCGTAGGAGTCGAGGTGCCGGGCGAACGCGGTCGCGGCGTCCCCGCGCTGTTCGGCGGTGAAGCCCAGTTCAGCGAGGATGAACGCGAGGCCGTGCGCCCCGCCCCACCGCCTGCACCAGTCGAGCCAGTTCAGCAGGTGCCGCTCCGCCTCGGCGAACCTGCCCTGCCGCCGGGCGCCCAGCGCCAGCCCGATCTCGGCGTGCTGGACGCCCCATCGATAGGACTGCTCCTCGGCCATGTGCATCGATCGGGTGTGAAATTTCTCCGCTTCCGGGTAATCGCCGGCCAGCAACGCGCTGCGGCCCAGCCCGGCCAGTTCGTGGGCGGCCTCGGTCCACAATCCGAGTTCCTCGGCATTGCGCAGCCCTTCCCGGCGCAGGCGCACCGCGGTGTCGTAGTCGCCCGCCACCTCGGCCAGCTGCGACAGCACCTGCCCGGCTTTCACCTGTCCCCAGCGGTCGCCCAGTTCCTCGAAGAGGGCCAGGCTTTCCGCGCCGATCCGCCGCGCCTGCGCGAGATCGGTCGCGGCCAGCGCGAACGCCTCCGTGCTCAGCGCGGCCGCGATGCCCCACTGGTCCCCGGCCGCACGGAGATCGGCGAGCAGTCTTTCGCCGGAAGCACGTGCGCCAAATCCCTTCTGGGTGAAACGCAAGAACCATTCGCCTTGTGCGCGGTCCTCGACGGCGTCCAGCAACGCGGGGCCGGGCTCGACCGAGTCCGGGTCGGCCGCGTCGCGGATCAGCAACGCGAAGCCCGCGCGCCAGACCTCGGCCTTCGCTCGAACCGGCGCCGGGCCGCCCAGGTCCAGCGCCGCGTCGAGGGCTCGGCGCGCCTCCCCCAGCCTGCCGCGCAGGAACCAGTACCACCCGAGCGCGTTGGCCAGCCGCAGCGCGGAGTCGCCGTCGAGCGCCCGGTGGAAGTTGGCGCTCTCCGCGTCCAGCCGCCGAAGCCACTGTCGCTGGTCCCGGCCACGGAGATGCGGCTCGGCCTGCTCGGCGAACTCCGTGTAGTAGTGCCGGTGCCGCGCTCGCAGTTCCTCGGTCTCCCCTGCTTCGTCCAGGCGTTCCAGGCAGTACGCCGCGACGGATTCGAGGAGCCGGTACCGCGGCCCGTCCGCCGTCTCGATCATCACGACCAGCGACCGGTCCACCAGGCGGGCCAGGACGTCGAGCGTTCCGCCGGACACCGCCTCCGCCGCGTCGAGGGTGCAGCCGTCCGCGTGCACGGCCAGCCGCCGCAGCACGGTCTGCTCCGTCTCCGTCAGCAGTTCCCAGCTCCAGTCGATCACCGCGCGCAACGTCCGCTGGCGGCTCGGTGCCGTGCGCCGTCCCTCGGCCAGCAACGCGAACCGGTCGTCGATCCGCGCGGCCAGCTCCCGCACGCCGAGCGCGCGCAACCGGGTCGCCGCCAGCTCCAAGGCCAGCGGAATCCCGTCGAGCCTGCGGCAGATCGTCGCGACGGCCTCGGCGTCGCCCTCGTCCAGGACGAACCCCGGAGCGGCACGCGCCGCGAAGAGCTGTGCGGCTTCGGGTGGGTCCAGGGGCGGAACCGGCCACACCGCTTCGCCTTCCGCGGCAAGGGGTTGACGGCTCGTCGCCAGGACGCGCACGCCCGGCGCGGCGCGCAACAGCCGCTCGGCCAGCTCCGCGACGGCTTCGACCACGTGCTCGCAGTTGTCCAGCACCAGGAGCAGTCGTTTCGTCCGCAGCATGCTCGCGAGCCGCTGCTCCAACCCAGGTCCGGGCGTGTCCTCGCGGAGTCCGACCACAGTGGACACGAGGTCGGCCACCCCGCGGTCCGCCCCGGAGAGTTCGACCAGCCACACGCCGTCCGGGAACGCTTTCGTGAGCTGCCTGGCGGTTTCGACGGCGAGGCGGGTCTTGCCGACGCCGCCCGGCCCGGTCAGCGTCACCAGGCGGCTGTCGCCGAGCAGGGCCCGCAGCTCGGCCACCGCCGCCACGCGGCCGATCAGCGCGGTGAGCGGGGCGGGCAGGTTCGTCGGCGGCTCGGCGCTCAGCCCGGGATCGCGTTCGAGGATCGCCTGCCGGAGCGCCACCAGGTCCGGCCCCGGGTCCAGGCCGAGTTCCTCGGCGAGCCGGTGGCGCAGCCGGTCGTAGCCCTCCAGCGCCTCGCCCTGCCGCCCGGCCCCGTAGAGCGCTCGCATGTGCACGGCGCGCAAGCGTTCCCGCAGCGGGTGCCGGTCCACCAGCTCGCCAAGCTCACCGAGGAGGTCCACCGCGTCGTGCCCGTCCGCCGCCAGCCACGCCTCGGCCCGGTCCTCCAGCGCGGCCAACCGGTTCTCCGAGAGGCGTTCGACGGCGTGGCGCGCGAACTCCGCGTCCTGGAACTCGGCGAAGGCCGGACCGCGCCACAGTTCCAGCGCTTCCGTCAACAGCTTCACCTTGGCGCCGGGATCGTCCACCGCCCGCGCTCGCCCGCGAAGGGCCTCGAACCGCCCCGCGTCCACCATGCCCGGCTCGACGCGCAACGCATAGCCGGACGGGCGCGAGACGACCAGCTCTCGTGCATCACCCAGCGCGCGCCGGAGCTGCCAGACCCGCGTCTGGAGGGTCTTCGCGGGGTTGACCGGCAGCCGCTCGCCCCAGAGGTCGTCGATGAGCCGATCCGCCGACACGAACTCGCCCTCGTGCAGCAGCAGGTCGGCGAGCAACGCGCGGACCTTGGACTCCGGGACCACCACCGGAGTCCCGTCCGCCGTCCACACCTCAAGCGGACCGAGCACTCCGAAACGCACGGCAACACCGTACCTAGACCGGACCTAGACCGGGTTTTCGCAGAGTGGGCGCCATGGATACGAACAACGTCCCGGTGACCGTCATCGGACTGGGCTCGATGGGCAAGGCGCTGGCCGCCGCGTTCCTGAAAGCCGGACACCCCACGACCGTCTGGAACCGCACCGCTGGCAAGGCCGACGACCTCGTCGCGAACGGCGCCGTGCGGGCCGCCACCGTCGAGGACGCGATCTCCGCGAGCCCGCTGGTGGTCATCTGCCTTCTCGACTACCCGACCCTGCACGACGTCCTCGGCGGCGCCGGTGCCGCGCTCGCCGGTCGCACCGTGGTGAACCTGACCAACGGCACCCCTGACCAGGCCCGCGAGACCGCGGCGTGGGCAGCTGAGATCGGCGCCGACTACCTCGACGGCGGGATCATGGCGGTGCCGCCGATGATCGGCCAGCCCGGGTCGCTGGTGCTCTACAGCGGTTCGCGGTCCTCGTTCGACCAGCACGCGCGGGCACTCGACGGCCTCGGCGCGGCCCAGTTCGTGGGCGCTGATCCCGGGCTGGCCTCGCTGTACGACCTGGCCCTGCTCAGCGCGATGTACGGCCAGTTCTCCGGGGTGAGCCACGCGCTGGCCCTGGTCGGCCCGGATCACGCAGAGGCCCTGTCCGCACTCCTGCCCTCATGGCTGAGCGCGACGGCAGGCTTGTCCGCTACCGGCGGTGACGACTCCGACTCCCCGTCCGACATGCAGGCCGTCGCCATCGGCAACATCAGCGCCGCCAGCACCGCTCAGGGCGTGCACCCGGACCTCCTGGGCCACCTGCTCATCCCGCTCCGCGCGCTGCTCGGCCCCCGCGCCGCGGATCAGGACTTCCCCACCCTCATCACCCTCCTCCACCCCCCAACCCAACCCACCTAGAGTTCTCCCGTTTCGTACTCTTAACGGCTTTTGGAGCGCTCTAATTCACGGTAATGAGTACGAAACGGGGTTCTCCCGACCACGCTGGCGGAGGATGGGGGCGGGCGGGAGAGAAGCGGGGTGTGCTTATCGTACAACGGTTTCCGGGTGAAGAGTGCCGGGCGGGGCGCGGTTGTCCCGCGCCCCGTCCTCCAGAACGGCCTTCCTCACAGCGCAACCGGTTGGCGTCCGCCGTAAGGGTCCTTCAGCCACGCCTCACCGTGGTCGATGCGCAGTCCCCTGATCGAGACCATGCGATCGGCGAAGCGCTCCAAGTCGCCCTGGAACCGAAGGGCGAGTTCCTTCGGGGTGCCCAGTTCGCTGTCCTGGTCAACCCAGATGCGCCAGGTGATGCGCGTCCGGCCGCCGGGCAAGGCGCGCCAGAGCACGACCACCTCGTACCTCGGTCCATCCACTGTGGACCACGAGATCCCCCGGCGGCTGGTGCGCACGCGCACGGGGACCTCCTGGTCCTCCAGCTGCCAGTGGGTCAGCTCGCCAAGGGTCCGGCGGACGGCCCGCACGCCCCGCATGAACTCGGGGAACGACTCCACGCGGTGCCAGTGCGGCCGGACGAAGTCGACCGGGGCGACGACCTCGGTCCGGCCGCAGACCTCGGTCACAGCCGCGAGTCCCCGGGCTTGACCTCGCCCCGCCACGCACCGGTCTCGGTACCGCGCTCCTCGATGAACTCCTTGAAGCGCTTGAGGTCGCCCTTCACCCGGCCGCGCACGATGCCGAGCTTGTCGCCGACGTTCTCCACGACGCCCTCGGGCTCGTACTCGATCCGCAGCGACACCTTGGTGTGCGTCGCGTCCTCCGGGGTGAACGAGACCGTGCCGCGGTGCTTCGGCCCGGAGAGCACGCTCCACGACACCCGTTCGTCGGGCACCTGGTGCAGGATCTCCGCGTCGAACTCGCGGTCGACCCCGGCAATGGAGGTGTGCCAGTGGGTCAGCGTGTTCGTCCGCTGCTCTACCCGCTCGACACCCTCCATGAAGTGCGGGAACGACTCGAACTGGGTCCACTGGTCGTAGGCGGTGCGCACCGGGACGTGGACTTCGACCTGTTCCTCGATCACGCTCATGTGGTCTCCTGTCGTCTCGCGGATTCGTGTTCCCTGATGCGATACCCGCGCATCGGCGGAGAAAACACTGGGTAACCGGGAGCAGTGCGGACATCTGCTACGGAGACCTCGCGGCGCTATCGCCGGGCCTGTGACTACCTCGCGGCGGCCATGATCTACCTGCGCGACAACGTCCTGCTGCGCGAGCCGCTGCGCCCCGAACACCTCAAACCGAGGCTGCTGGGCCACTGGGGCACCTGTCCCGGGATCACGTTTGTCTACAGTGGACTCAACGGGCTCGTGCGGCGCACCGGGCAGCGGACGCTGCTGGTCACCGGTCCCGGCCACGGGGCGCCCGCCGTGCACGCGAACCTGTGGCTGGAGGGCACGCACTCCGCCGTCGACCCCCGCATGACGCTCCCCGACCTGGTCAAGGGGTTCTCCTGGCCCGGCGGATTCCCCAGCCACCTCTCCCCCGAGGTGCCGGGCGTGATCCACGAAGGCGGCGAGCTGGGGTACGCGCTGGCGACCGCGTTCGGCGCGGCCCTCGACGACCCGGAGCTGCTGGTGGCGTGCATCGTCGGCGACGGCGAGGCGGAGACCGGGCCGACCGCGGCCTCGTGGCACGCCAACAAGTTCCTCGACCCGCGGACCTGCGGCGCGGTCCTGCCGGTGCTGCACATCAACGGCGCGAAGATCTCCTCGCCGACCATCTACGCCACCATGTCCGACGACGAGCTGACGCAGTACTTCCGCGGCGCGGGCTGGACTCCGCACATCGTCGACGTCGAGCGGACCGACGATCCCGATCAGGTGCTCGCCGACACACTGGACTTGGCGCACAAGGAGATCAAGCAGCGTCGGCCGATGATCCTGTTGCGCAGTCCCAAGGGTTGGGGCCTGCCGGAGGACGCGGGCGGCGGGACCTTCCACGCCCACCAGGTGCCGCTGAGCGCCGACCAGCTCCCCGAGATCGAGGCGTGGCTGCGGTCCTACCGCCCGGAGGAGCTGTTCCACGACGACGGCAGGCCCATGGAGGACCTCCTGGAATGCCTGCCTGTGGAAGAGTTGCGGCTCGGCCGGGTGCCGCAGGCCAACGGTGGGGAGCTCCGCCGGGATCTGCCGCTGCCGGAGCTGGCGGAGTTCGCCGTCGACGTGCCCGAACCGGGCGGTGCCACCGCGAGCGCCACCGAGACCACGGGCGGCTGGCTCGCGGAGCTGATGCGCGTCACCGAGCGGCGGCGGGACTTCCGGATCATGTGCCCGGACGAGCTGGAGTCCAACAAGCTGGGCGCCGTCCTCGACGCCACCGGGCGCGCGTTCACCTGGCCGCTCACCGAGTACTCCGAGCACATGGCCCCGGACGGGCGGGTGCTCGAAGTGCTCTCCGAGCACCTGTGCCAGGGCTGGTTGCAGGGCTACCTGCTCACCGGTCGGCACGGGCTGTGCCCCTGCTACGAGGCATTCGCGTCCATTGTGGACGGAATGGTGAACCAGTACGCCAAGTTCCTGAAGATGTCGGGCGAGGTGCCGTGGCGGGCACCCGTCGCCAGCCTGAACTACCTGCTCACCAGCGAGGGCTGGCGGCAGGAGCACAACGGCTACAGCCACCAGGGCCCCGGCTTCCTCAACAACCTGCTGACCAAGAAGTCCTCGGTGAGCCGGGTCTACCTGCCGCCGGACGCGAACACGCTGCTGGTGACGATGCGGCACTGCCTGGCGACGACGAACCGGATCAACCTGGTGGTGGCGGGCAAGAACCCGGCGCCGCAGTGGCTGGACCTGGCCGAGGCGGAGCGGCACTGCCGGGCGGGCGCGGGCGTCTGGGAGTGGGCGAGCCACGCGGAGCCGGACGTGGTGCTCGCCTGCGCCGGTGGCATCCCGACCGTGGAAACCGTTGCGGCGGCGTGGTTGTTGCGCAGGCACGCGCCGGAGCTGCGCGTGCGCGTCGTCAACGTGGTCGACCTGCTCACACTGTCCACTCCGGACAAGCATCCGCACGGGATGAGCGCCGAGGAGTTCACCGCGTGCTTCGGCGAGGGCATCCCAGTGATCTTCGCGTTCCACGGTTACCCCTCGGCCGTGCACGAGGTGCTGCACGGCAGGCCCGATCCGAGCCGTTTCCACGTGCACGGCTACTTGGAGGAGGGCACTACGACCACGCCCTTCGACCTGTTGGTGAGCAACAAGATGAGCCGGTACGACCTCGCCGCCGACGCGGTGGGCCGCACGCCCGGATGGTCCTCGCGGGGCGGTGGGATCGTGCCGGAGCTGCTCGAGAAACGGGACGAGCTCAAGGACTACGCCTACCGCGAGGGCACGGACTCCCCGGAGATCACCGAGTGGGAGTGGTCGGCATGAGCACCGTGCTGACGATCAACCCAGGCTCGTCCAGCTTGCAGGCACACGTGATCGACGACGATCACGTGATCGACTCCATGCACGTCGAGCAACGCCCGGAGACCGATGACGCGGTGCGTGAACTCGAGGAGCTGTTGTCCCGCAACACGAACATCGAGGCTGTCGGCCATCGAATCGTGCACGGCGGCCCCGATGTCATCGCGCCGACAATCGTCTCCGACTCGGTGGTCGACGCAGTGCGGGAGTTCGCCTCACTCGCCCCGCTGCACGTTCCCGCGAGCCTGACCCTGCTAGACAAGCTGCGAGAAAAGCTTGCTGTGCCACATGTGTTGTGCCCGGACACGGCATTCCACAGTGGACTCCCCAAGGTGGCGGCGACCTACCCGCTGCCGAAGGAATGGCGCGAGCGCTTCGGGTTGCGGCGCTACGGTTTCCACGGCCTCTCCTACGGCTGGGCGATCAGCAGGGCCGCGGAGGAACTGGGGCGGCCTGCGCGGGAGCTGAGCGTGCTGCTGGCCCATCTCGGCGGTGGGAGTTCAGTGTGCGCCTTCCGCGACGGCCGCAGTGTCGACACGTCCATGGGCTTCACTCCGCTTGAGGGTCTGCCCATGGCCAAGCGCAGCGGCAGCGTCGACCCGGGGATGCTGTTGTGGTTGCTGCGGGAGAACAAGCTCGGCCTCGACGAACTGTCCGAGGGGCTGCACACCCGCTCCGGACTGCTCGGGCTGGGCGGCTCCCCGGACACCCGCGACCTGGTGAAGGCGGCGGCGGAGGGAGACATGGACGCCGACCTGGCGCTGCGGGTGTTCGCGCACCGGGCGAGCCGCGAGCTGGCCGCCGCGGCGACGAGCCTGGACCGGATCGACGCGCTGGTCTTCACCGGGGAAATCGGTTGGGACCAGCCGGAAGTGCGCGAGGCGATCGTGGACCGGCTCGGCGTGCTCGGCAAGATCCGCGTGCTCGTGGTGGAGCCGAGGGAGGAGGTGCAGATCTACCGCGACACCGTCTCGGCGATCGCGGGCTGAGGGATCAGCGCGCCGCCCGCCAGCGCGCCGAACGCTGTGATCACAGCTGCGCACGGCGAGCCTGCTGATTTCGGCGCATCCGGCCTGAACGTCAAAAAACCTGATCCGGGTCAGACAACCTCCTCCTCCCCGCAGGCGTGATTCCTGTCGAATCCCCGAAGAGGAGAACCACGCATGTGGGTGTTGCTTGACCTGATCCTGCCGTCGCTGGTGGTGCTCGGCATCGGCGCGGGCATCGCCTGGGCGATCTCCCGCGACGACGACCCTGACAACGATGCCGACGCTGACTAGCGGAAACGGCTGAGCCTCACTCTTGGAATCATTGCAACAGTGCTGCCGGACTGGCGACTACGAGTCCTTGCGGCGCAACAGCGGCAGCACGAACCACAGCGTTGCGAACCCCACCAACGCGAGCACCCCGATGGCGATCGCCAGCCAGCCGCCCACGATGGCCTCGCCGAGCAGCAGCACCGTGCCGATCATCGCCAGCGCCAGGAACACCATGCCGGTGATGGCGAAGACGTTGGCGGTCTCGATGATCTCCTTGCGCATGCCCTGCCGGAACAGCAGCCGGTGCCACGACGCCGGGGCGGTCAGCAGCGCGACGGCCGCCGCGGCGAGCACGACCGTGATGAGGTGCAGCACCCGGATGTAGCCGTTGACGTCCTCGTAGCGATCGCTGAACGCGATGGACAGCAGGAACCCGAACAGGATCTGCACGCCGCCCTGGGCGACGCGCAGTTCCTGGAGCAGCTCGCTGAGGTTGCGGGCGAGCTGCCGCTGCTCGGACTCCTCCGGCCGACTCACCGGTCCGGACTACCCGACCGGGGTACCGCTCAATCCCGCCAGCCACTCGCGCACGGACCGCGGCCGCACCCCGAGCAGCTTCTCGGCCCCGGTCTCGGCGGTGAACGCCAACGCGTCCGGCCGGGCCGCAACCGCTTGGTAGAGCCCCTGAACACCGGCCGCGGCACCCGCTCCGAGGATCGGGGCGAGCAGTTCGCCGAACTCCGTCGGCGGCATCGCGCGGTAACCGGCCCCGTGCTGTTCGGCGAGTTCTGCCCCGGTCAGGCCGGGAACCGCGCCGACGTCCACAAAGGACGGTGGGGTGGCGTGGGTGAGCGCGGCCACCGCCGCCTCGGCGACATCGAGGTGGCTGACCCACGCCACCGGCCGGTCGGCCGCCACCGGGTAGGCCAGAACCCCTTCCGCGGCAAGGGTTTCCTGTACGGGCGGCAGCAGCAGGTTCTCCAGGAACAACCGCGGCGCGAGCACGGTCACCAGGACTCCGGCCTCGCGCAGCCGTTCGGCGAGGTCGCCGAGCGCCGTCAGCCGCTGCGCCCCGAACGGCGAGGAGGCGTCGCCAGGAACGCCGCCGCTGGTGGAGATCACCACGCGGGCCGGGCGGGCCACCGCGGCCAGGTTCTCCGCCCAGCGCGCCGGGGCTGCCGGGTCGGGCGTGATCGGGAAGTGGATGAACGCGCCGGTCGCGCCTTCATAAGCGGCGGTGAGCGCGTCGCGGTCGTCGAGGTCGCCCTCGGCACGGGACAGGCCGCGCACCGGGAGACCAGCGGCTTCGAGGGCTTTGACGACAGGAGCGCCTTGGGCGCCGGTCGCGCCATGAACGATGTAGGTCATGTCCCCTATGCTTCCGACAGGGAATCAGTTACCTCAAATGAACTATTGGGGCTGCCGTGAGTGATCTGGATCACGATCTGCCGGAGTGCGGGGTCGCGCGGTTCCTGGCCGTCCTGGAAGGAACCTGGGCGACGCTGATCGTCCGCGACCTCCTCCCGGGCCCGAAGCGCTTCACCGAACTGCGCGCCGGACTGCCCGGCATCAGTCCGAAAACGCTGTCCGCGCGGCTGCGGCGGCTGGAGGAAACGGGTCTGGTGACGCGGACCGCCTACGCCGAGGTGCCACCGCGGGTGGAGTACGAACTGACCGAGGCCGGGACGCGGCTGCGGAAAGTGCTCGACACGATGGCGGAGTGGGCCGAACGCGATCTGCCGGTGCGCCTCGGTACCGTGCGGCGGTGAGCGTCCTGGACTTCGACAAGGTCTTCCGAGGGACCCCGCCCGCCCGCGACAGCGTCTACCTCCTCCGCCAGCGGGTCGGCTTCAGCAAGCTGCACTGGCTGCCGCACCTGCCGGACGCCGCGTTCTGGCCGCCGGAGCTCGACGCCGGGACCGTGGACCGGCGCACCATCTTCCAGATCGCCGGCCGCGCGGACGACGATCTCGGCGCCGTGCACACGCTGGTGGCGGCCTACGTCTGGACGTCCGGGCCGAAGCAGCGCGGCGCGGTGAAGCTCGGCATGGTCTTCGACCACAATCCCGGCCTGGTCGGCCCGAACCTCTCCGCCGCGGTGCGCAGGACGCGCGAGGACGGCCCGGTCGCCGGGTTCGGCATGCTCACCAGGAAGGGCAGCCACGCGCTCGGCAGGCTGCCCGCCCCGGGCTTCACCAAGGTCCTGTACTTCGCGGCGTTCGACGGCAAGACCGGTCCGCTGATCCTCGACGAGCACGTGGTGATCGCGATGAACGCGTTGCGCGGCTCGGACTGGGGCATCGACGGCCCGTGGTCGCCGGAGCAGTACGGCGACTACCTGGACTATGCCGCCGAATGGGCGCAGCGCTGGCGGAAGGGCACCTCGACCGACCTCGTCGAGCGCACCCTGTCCGCCGCGGGCCAGGCACTCGGCGCGCACTACGCGAGGTAGCTCACCTCCTCGGGTAAGGCAGCAGCGTGGCGTCGACCTTCTCCCACGCCGCCTTGAGCTCGGCCACCAAGGCCGGTTCGTGCGCCGACCGGTCGGCGCCCTCGTGCTGGTCCTGCTCCAGGTCGAACAGGACGTCCTTGCCGTTGTGGAGCGGGATTCGCGCTCGCTCCGCGCGGTAGTACTTCCACTTGCCCCGGCGCAGGGCGCGCTGGCCGTTCTGGCGCCAGAACAGGTCCCGGGCCGGAGCCGCCTCGCCGCGCAGCAGGTGACCGGCCAGGCTGACGCCGTCGAGCGGGTGGGCGGCGTGCGGGCGTGCGCCCGCGACCTCGAGCAGCGTGGCGGTCCAGTCGGGGGTGAACACCGGGACGTCGCTGACCTGGCCGCCGTCGACGCGCGCGGGCCAGCGCAGGATGGTCGGAACGCGGATCCCGCCCTCCAGCAACGACGACTTCGCGCCGCTGAAGGGCCAGGTGCAGGAGAAGCGCTCGCCGCCGTTGTCGCTGGAGAACACCACGAGGGTGTCGCGGTGCTGGCCGGTCTGTTCGAGGGCGCGCAGGACCGTGCCGATGGAGCTGTCCAGGTCCTGCACCATCTGCCGGTACTTGTTCAGCGATCCGCCGTCGAAGTGCGATATCGCGAGGGCCGCCTGCTCCGGCGGGAGCGAGCTGATGAGCTTCGCCAGCCGCGCCGCCTCCTGGGTGTCCCCCTCGGCGATCCACGGCCAGTGCGGAGTCGTGAAATTGAGGTTCAACAGCCACGGTTTGTCATGGCCGCGCCGGACGAACTCGCTCGCCCGCTCGGTGATGATCCTGGTGTAGTAACGCAGATCCTGATATGGCGTCTCGCCCTCGTAAAGATCGTACTTCCCGTTGCCCGCGAGTTTCGAGTAGTACTCCAGAGCACCACCGAAGTTCCCGAAGAACTCCCCCCACCCTGATTTCGTCGGGCTGTGGTCCGGCAGTGAGCCGCAGTGCCATTTGCCGATCATCGCCGTGGTGTAGCCGCCGTCGCGCAGCAGCGAGGCGAGCGTGGGATGGGCGGGTTCCAGACCGGGCCCGTCACCCCTGATCGGCTCTTCGAGACCAGCCGGGATGCGGCCCGGGTACCGGCCGGTGTAGAGGCTCAGCCGCGTCGGCGAGCAGGTCGAGGACCCCGCGTAACCGCTGGTGAAGCGCAGGCCCTGGGCGGCGAGCCCGTCCAGGTTGGGCGTCTTGATGTGGGGTGAGGCGTAGCAGGACAGGTCGGCCCAGCCGAGGTCGTCGGCCAGGATGAACAGCACGTTCGGCCGCGCGGACCGCCGTTGCGGCGCGGCGCGGAACGGCCGTTCCTGGCTCGCGTGCGCCGCGGTCGGCGACAGGCTCGCCGCCGCCGCGACGGCACCGGCCCCGAAGGCGCGGCGGGAGAATTCGCGATGTGCCACGGAGATCGTTCACCTCTCACAGGTAATTCACAGATTTCGTGGAATGCGATTCGGAAACCGCAGCCGCAAACTACCGGTGAATCCTGTGAAGTTCCCCAGAAAAGCCTGGAGCACGCCCCTGAACCGGATGATGTCCTTACCGGACTACCCGGTCCCATGTCACAGGTTCAGGGGGCGCGCCAGTTTCCAGGAAAGCCGAGCATGCGCGAGCGCAGGGATCGACTCGTGCGGCGCGACACCCACAGCGCGGGCCAGGCGCCCGCGAGGCCGAGCCCGAGCGGGAGCGCGGCCTGCCACGCGGGCGCTCCGAGGGCCACCGCCTGCGGGTTCGGGTGGTCGATGCCCTGCCAGCGGCTGGGCGGGAGCACGATGGCGCGGACCTTGCCGATCACGTTCTCGATCGGCACCGGTCCCTGGCCCGCCGCGCGGGAGTCCCGGGAGTTGTTGCGGTTGTCGCCCATCATCCAGAGGTGGCCGGGCGGGACGACGACCGGGCCGAAGGCGATCTGCTGGTCGCCGAAGCCGTCCTGGTAGTGGACGTAGGGCTCGGTCAGCGGCTTGCCGTCCACCTTCACCTTGTTGTCCGCCGTGCAGCACTCGACCTTCTGGCCGGGCAGCGCGATCACCCGCTTGACGAAGTCCCGCTCGTTGGCCGCGGGCAGGCCGAACAGCGAGCCCAGGTCCCGCAGCCAGCCCCAGCCGGAGTCCGGCTCGGTGAGGTGGTTGCCCGCCCAGGAGTCCGGGCCGCGGAAGACGACGACCTCGCCCGCCTCGATATCGGTGAAGCGGTGCACCACCTTGTCCACCAGCACCCGGTCGTTGGTGCAGCCGGGGCAGCCGTGCAGCGTGGTCTCCATCGACTGGGACGGGATCACGTAGACCCGCGCGATGAAGGTCTGGATCAGGAACGCCAGCACGAGGGCGGTGACGATCAGGATCGGCAGCTCACGCCAGAAGGAGGATTTCTTCCTCGGCTGCTCGGTCGTCTCGGGCTTCTCGTCCTCCGCCGGCGGCGAGGGCTGCACATCGGTCACCGCGCCAGGGTACGCAGATCGGAGCTGACAGGTTGCCAGCAACCATTTCGTCCACTGTGGACAGTTAGACCAGCCGGGGTTTCAGCGCGGTCCACCGGCGCAGCTGCGCGGCGATCCGGGGATCGCGCAGCCGGGCGGCGTGCTGCTCGGCCGCGTCCACCAAGATCCTCGCCTGCCTGCTGTTGCGGATCGCGGTCACGTCGAGGTCGTCGAGCACGCCCCTGGTCAGCGCGCGCTCAGGCGGGATCGGGATCTCCGCGAGGCAGGCGCGGACCAGCTCCTCCGCCGAGGGCAGCACCTCCGCCACCTCCTCGGCCATGCCCCCGCGGTGCAGCTCGGCGACGAACCCCGCCGTGCGCACCGCGGCCTCCGCCGCCGAGTACACCTCCATGGCGCGGCCCTTGCGGATCAGGTTCAGCTTGAGCCGCACCCAGTCCACCCGCCCGCCCGCGCGCTCCCTGATCCGCGAATCGACCTGTTCCAGCAACTGGGCCCACCGTCGCACTCGCTCCGGCGGGCTCAGGCAGGCAAGGTCGTCCATGCCTGACAAGCTTAGGGCCTGCGCCGCGGGCCTCCTCCGACAAGATCAGGATTTCAGGCGGATCCCCGCCGGATGGACCTAGGCCACGTCCCACACGCCGTCACCAACGACCGCACGCCCCCCGTCCCCTCCCCCACAACATCACCAGCGCAGCCCAAATCCCCGTTTCGTACTCTTGTCGGGATTTTGGAGCGCTCTTTTTCCCGTTATGAGTACGAAACGGGGTTCTCTAGACGGCACCCGCCGTGGATGGGGTGGACGGGCGGGTGGAGTGCATGGGCAGAGTTTACTTGGTGTGCGGAGTGCGGGCGGAGCTTGTGGGACACGGGCTGGGCGGGTTCACAGGTCGGCCAGCGCCCTGATCGGGGATTCCACGCAGTCCGCGACGAAGCGCAGGAATCCGCCCGCCGTCGCGCCGTCGCAGACCCGGTGGTCGAAGGCGAGCGTCAGTTCGGTGATCTTGCGAATCGCAAGTTGACCGTCCACCGCCCACGGCCGGTCGATGATCCGCCCCAGCCCGAGGATCGCGGCCTCGGGGTGGTTGATGATCGCCGCCGAACCGTCCACTCCGAACACTCCGTAGTTGTTCACCGTGAAGGTGCCACCGGTCAGCTCCGCGGGCCCGAGCCGACCGTCCCGCGCGGCGGCGGTGCGATCGGCCAGCGCCGAGGACAGCTCCTTCGTGGTGAGCTTGTTCGCGTCCCGCACAACCGGGACGACGAGTCCACGATCGGTCTGCGCGGCGAAGCCGAGGTGCACGTCGTCCAGCACCACGATCTCGTCGCCCTCGACGCGCGAGTTCAGCTCCGGGAAGCGGCGCAGCCCGAGCACGGCGAAGCGCGCGAACAACGCCAGGAGGCCGACCCCGTCGAGCGCGGCGCGCGCGGCCATCAGCTCGGTGGCGTCGACGTCGACCCACACCGTCGCCTCGGGGATCTCCCGGCGCGAGGCGCTGAGCTTGTCGGCGACGGTCTTTCGCAGTCCCTTCAAGGGAATCCGGCGTTCACCGGAGGCAACCGGCTTCGCCATCGCCTGCTCGACGTCGCAGCGCCGCACGACCCCACCGGGCCCACTGCCCCGCACCACCGCGAGGTCGACGCCGTTGTCCTTGGCCATGCGGCGAACCAACGGGGAGATCACCCCTGGTTTCGCGCTTGCCCTCGGGGTTTCCTGCGACTGCCGGACGCGTGCCCGGCGACGGCGCCGCGGAGCCGCGGAGGTGCCGTAGCCGATCAGCACGTTGCCGCTGCCTTCGTCGACCGGTCCGGCCGGAGCGGGAACCACGACGCCGGGCTCGGCGAAGGACTGCGAGCCGACGCTGATCAACACCGAACCCACGGACAGGGTCTCGCCGGGCGCGCCGTGCCGCGCGGTGACCACACCGGAGAACGGTGAGGGCACCTCCACGACCGCCTTGGCCGTCTCGACCTCCACCACCGGCTGGTCCACCGCGATGGTGTCGCCGATCTCGACCAGCCAGCTGACGATCTCCGCCTCGGTCAGCCCCTCGCCGAGGTCGGGCAGCAGGAAGTCAGCCACCGAAACCCACCACCTCGTCGTCCCACTGCAACCGGGCGATGGCGTCGAGGATCCGGTCCACGCCGGGCAGGTGGTGCTCCTCCAGCTTCGGCGGCGGGTACGGGATGTCGAAGCCGGTGACGCGCAGGATCGGCGCGTGCAGGTGGTGGAAGCACCGCTCGGTCACCCGCGCGACG
This sequence comes from Allokutzneria sp. A3M-2-11 16, assembly GCF_024213555.1. Lineage (GTDB taxonomy): Bacteria > Actinomycetota > Actinomycetes > Mycobacteriales > Pseudonocardiaceae > Allokutzneria. The sequence continues at coordinate 219,732 of NZ_JANAVO010000009.1, forward strand.
ACCTCGGCCCCGTAGCCGGAGAAACCGGCCGCCTCGTGCACGACCACGGCCCGGCCGGTGCGGCGCACGGACTCGGTGACCGTCTCGTCGTCGAACGGGGAAAGGCTGCGCAGGTCGACCACCTCGACGTCCCAGCCTTCCTCGGCCGCGGCCGCCGCGGTCTCCAGCGCGGTGGCGACCATCGGCCCGTAGGCGATCAGCGTGACGTCCTTGCCCGGCCGCCGCACGAGCGCGCGGTCCATGGCCGGGCCGGAGCGGTCGAGCGCGACGGGGCCCTTGGACCAGTACCGCCGCTTGGGCTCCAGGAAGATCACCGGGTCCGGCGAGTCGATCGCGTCGCGCAGCAGCTGGTAGGCGTCGCCGAGGGTGCCCGGCGTGACGACGCGCAGGCCGGGCGTGTGCGTGTAGTACGCCTCGGAGGAGTCGCAGTGGTGTTCGACGCCGCCGATCCCGCCGCCGTAGGGCACGCGGATCACCACGGGCAGCTCGACCCGGCCGCGGGTGCGGTTGTGGATCTTGGCGAGGTGGCTGGTGATCTGCTCGAACGCGGGGTAGGCGAACGCGTCGAACTGCATCTCCACCACCGGCCGCATGCCGTTCATGGCCATGCCGATCGCGGTGCCGACGATGCCGGACTCGGCGAGCGGGGTGTCGAAGACGCGGTGCTCGCCGAAGCGCGCGGTCAGCCCGTCGGTCACCCGGAAGACGCCGCCGAGCGGGCCCACGTCCTCGCCGAACACGAGCACGCGTTCGTCGGCCTCGAGCGCGTCCGCGAGCGCGCGGTTCAGCGCCGCGGACATGGACAGCTCCTGGTTGCGCACCGCGGTGGTCATGACGACAGCTCCTCGGCCAGCAGGGCGGCCTGGTCGCGCAGCGCCTTCGTCGGCTGGGCGTAGACGTGGGCGAACAGGTCGGCCGGGTCCAGCTCCGGCTCCGCGTTCATGCCGTCGCGCACCGACGCGGCGAAGTCCTCGGCCTCGGCCTGGATCTCCGCGCGGCGGGCGTCGTCGAGCAGGCCGCGCCCGGTCAGGTAGCGCTCGATCCGGTCGAGCGGATCGCGGTCCAGCCAGGCGGCCACCTCGTCGGAGTCGCGGTAGCGGCCCGCGTCGTCGGCGTTGGTGTGCGCCTCGATCCGGTAGGTCCTGGCCTCGATCAGCGCCGGACCGCCACCGGCCGCAGCGGCGGTGATCGCCTCGCGCACGGTCGCGTAGACCGCCGCGGGGTCGTTGCCGTCGATCAGGCAGGACGGCACGCCGTAGCCGACTCCCTTGTGCGCCAAGGAAGGCGCGGCGCTCTGCTTGCTCATCGGAACGCTGATCGCATAGCCGTTGTTCTGCACCAGGAACACCACCGGCGCCTTCCACACGGCCGCGAAGTTCAGCGCCTCGTGCGTGTCGCCCTCGCTCGTCGCGCCGTCGCCGAGCAGCACGAGCGCGACGGTGTCCTCGCCCTTGAGCCGCGCCGCGTGCGCGAGGCCGACCGCGTGCAGGGTGTTGGTGGCCAACGGAGTGCACTGCGGGCCGACCTTGTGCGCGTACGGGTCGTAGCCGAGGTGCCAGCTGCCCTGGAGCAGCGTGAGCGTCTGCACCGGGTCCACTCCCCTGGTCACCAGGGCGACCGAGTCGCGATAGGTGGGGAACAGCCAGTCCTGCTCGCGTAACGCGAGCACCGACCCGACCTCGCACGCCTCCTGCCCTCGCGAGGAGGGGTAGACCGCGAGCCGCCCCTGCCGGGTCAGCGCGGTGGCCTGGGTGTCGAAGCGGCGGCCGATCACGATGCGCCGGTGCAGCTCCAGGAGCACGTCGTCGGCGGGCATCTCCAGCGCCGGGTCGTCAACGGGTATGCCGTTCTTGTCCAGCAGGGCCAGCGGGAGCTCGGTGGGCAGCAATGAGCGCTCCCGCGCGGAAAGGTCGGTGACAGACATGGGACCTCCCGTGTGACCTGGCTGACTCCGTCGTCTCCCTCCATGGTGAAATTTGCAGGGCCGATCTTCCAGATGGGAGCCACTTCTCTGTGCAGATGGCTCACGCAAACGGTTAGAGTCGGCCATATGTCCAGTGAAGTGTCCGCAAAGCGCACACCGGTCTCCCCGCTCGACGACACCGACCGGCGGATCGTGGCCGAGCTGCGCTCCGATGCCCGGATGTCCATGCGCACGCTGGCGGAGAAGCTGCACATCTCCCGCGGCAGCGCCTACGCCCGGGTGGAGCGGTTGCAGCGGGACGGGGTGATCACCGGCTACAGCGCCACGGTGGACCCGGAGCGCTACGGCTTCGGCGTGGCGGCCTACGTGCACCTGAAGGTCAGCCAGCACTCGTGGAAAGCCGTCCGCCAGCGGATCTTGGAGATCCCGGAGGTGTGGCACGGCGCCCTGGTCTCCGGCGAGCACGACCTGGTGCTGCTGGTCCGCGCGCGCGACGCGTCCAGCCTGCGCGACCTCGTGCTCAACCGCTTCCAGACCATGCCGGACGTCGTGTCCAGCCACACCGTGCTCATCCTGGACGAACTCCCCCAGCAACCCCTGCCGGTACCGACCTGATGGCCCTGCGGTGTTTCGGGTACGAGGGGTTCGCGGCCGAGCCGACGTGGCGGCACCGGGTCCCGCGCGGCACCGTCAAGATCGTTTTCCGGTTCGGCGACCCGCTGCGGTCCGTGGCGGGCCCCCTGCGCTCGCCGGTGCCCACCACCGCGCACGCGCTCGTCGTCGGCATCAAGGATCGGCCGGGATCGACTCAGCACCACGGTTGCCTGCACAGCATGCAGCTCCACCTGACCCCGCTCGCCGCCTACGAGCTGCTCGGCGTTCCGATGCGCGAGCTGAGCCACCGCGTCACCGACCTCGCGGACGTGCTCGGGCCGCACGTGAACCTCCTCGTCGAGCAGTTGGCGGCACTGGATTCGTGGGCAGCGCGGCGCCGGGTGCTGAGCGGGTTCCTGACCAGGCGCGCGGTGCCCGATCCGGCCGTGGCGTGGGCGTGGCGGCGGCTGCGGGAGAGCACCGGGCGGATCAGGGTGGCTTCGCTGGCTTCCGAGATCGGCATCAGCCGCCACCACCTGAGCAGGCGGTTCCACGATCAGGTCGGTCTCGCTCCGAAGAGCCTCGCCCGCGTTCTCCGGTTCCGCTCCGCGCTTCGCCTCGCGGGTTCCGGCGTGTCGTGGGGACGGGTCGCCGCCGACTCCGGCTACTACGACCAGGCGCACCTGAACGCCGAGTTCCGGGCCATCGCGGGCTGCGCGCCTGGTGAGTTCTTCCGCCGGGCGACCGGGCTCGTCGTCCCGTTCTGAGCACATTTCTCCAAGCCCGGCTCGGGTCGGGCTCCCTAGCGTCGCGGCATGGTGATCAATGAGGTGCGGCGGCGACCGGTCACGCTGACGGCCGCCGCCGCGTGCACGACGGCAGCCGCCGCGCTCCTGCTGACGGGAATGCTGATCGAGCAGGCCGCCGGTGCTCCGCTGCGGCACGTCGGGTGGCCCGCGTTCTGGGCACTGCTGCTCGGGTTCTTCGCCGCCATGACGTTCCAGGGCAGGCTGTGGGGACGGGTGACGCTCGCGGCGCTCGTCGGGCTCGTGCTGCTCCAGCTGCCCGTGCTCGTCCACCGCTCCCCCGGTCTGATCGAGCCGTTCGAGCGGCCCGCCGTCGTTGTGGACGTGATGCTGACCGCGGTCGCGCTGCACGTCATCGGCGCGGTGCTGGCGCTGCTGCCCGCTCCGGTCACGCGCGGGCAGATTTCCTTGCGGTTGCGCGGAATCCTCCTTCCCCTGCACACCGTCACCACCGTCGCCTGGATCGGGATGATCACCGTTCAGGGCGTGCTGGGCGTGACCGCCGCGACCACCGCCTCGCGGCCGATCGCCGAGTCGATGTTCACCGCGATGCTCGTGATCGACGGCGTTTTCCTCGGCCCCATGGCGTTCCTGGCGTTCTTCTCCGGTTTGGCGCTCGCGCTCGGCACCCGCTGGGGGCTGTTCCGGAGGTGGTGGCTCGCCGTCAAGTTCGGCGTGGTGCTCGTGCTGATGATGCTGCCCGTCATCGCTTGGCAGGACGTCCCCGAGCACGGCAGTCAACTCCTCGCCGACGGCGCCTCCCTCGGCTCGGTCCAGGCCGCGCTCGGCGCCGTCCCCCACCTCTCGCTGATCTCCCCCGCCCTCGCGGTCGCCGTCGCCGTGCTCTCCGTCCGCAAACCCTGGGGTCTCACCCCCCACGGCCGCTCCCACCCCCCGCTTTCCCCCTGAACGGGTCGTTAGGGGCGTTGGGTTCCCTGAACGGGTCGTTCAGGGCGCTCAACGCCCCAAACACGGCATTGGCGGGCGGGCGACGATGGGGGTCAGAAGTCGGGGGCGGCGGGGTCTGCGGGCGCGTGGAGCGAGGGCTTGTCGGCGACGACGGCCTCGGTGGTGAGGAAGAGGGCTGCGATGGAGGCGGCGTTGCGCAGCGCGGAACGGGTGACCTTGGCGGGGTCGATGATCCCGGCCTCGACGAGGTCCACGTAGCGCGAGGCCGCCGCGTCCAGGCCGTGCCCCGGCGGCAGGCCGCGCACCTTCTCCGCGACCACGCCCGGCTCCAATCCGGTGTTCAGGGCGATCTGCTTCAGCGGAGCGTCCAGGGCGATCTTCACGATCTGCGCGCCGATGGCCTCGTCGCCGTCCAGGGAGAGCCCGGCGAGCGCCGCCCCGGCCTGCACGAGCGCGACCCCGCCGCCCGCGACGATGCCCTCCTCGACGGCGGCCTTGGCGTTGCGCACCGCGTCCTCGATGCGGTGCTTGCGCTCCTTGAGCTCGACCTCGGTGGCCGCGCCCGCCTTGATCACGGCCACGCCACCGGCCAGCTTGGCCAGGCGCTCCTGCAGCTTCTCGCGGTCGTAGTCGGAGTCCGACTTCTCGATCTCCGCGCGAATCTGGTTGACCCGGCCCTGAATGGCCTCGGCGTCGCCGGAGCCCTCCACGATCGTGGTCTCGTCCTTGGTGATGACGACCTTGCGGGCGGAGCCGAGCAACGTGGTGTCCGCGTTCTCCAGGCGCAGCCCCACTTTCTCCGAGATGACCTGACCACCGGTCAGGATCGCCATGTCCTGCAACATCGCCTCACGGCGGTCACCGAAGCCCGGCGCCTTGACCGCGACGGACTTGAAGGTGCCCTTCAGCTTGTTGAGGATGAGCGTGGCCAGCGGCTCGTTCTCCACGTCCTCGGCGACGACCAACAGCGGCCGACCGGTCTGCATCACCTTCTCCAGCACCGGAAGCACGTCCTTGACGGCCGCGATCCTGCCGGAGACGAAGAGCAGGTACGGATCGTCGAGCACCGCCTCCAGCCGCTCGGTGTCGGTGACGAAATGCGGGGCCAGGTAGCCCTTGTCGAAGCGCATGCCCTCGGTGAGCTCCAGCTCAAGACCCAGGGTGTTGCTCTCCTCGACGGTGATGACACCTTCCTTGCCGACCTTGTCCATCGCCTCAGCGATCAACTCACCGATCGTGGAGTCAGCAGCGGAAATCGAAGCCGTGGCAGCGATCTGCTCCTTGGTCTCGACCTCCTTGGCGTTCTTCAGCAACTGCTCGGCAACCGCCTCAGTCGCCTTCTCAATACCCCGCTTCAACGCGATCGGGTTCGCACCCGCCGCGACATTACGCAGACCCTCACGCACCAGCGCCTGCGCCAGCACCGTCGCGGTCGTGGTGCCATCACCCGCGACATCGTCGGTCTTCTTGGCAACTTCCTTGACGAGCTCAGCCCCGATCTTCTCCCACGGGTCCTCAAGCTCGATTTCCTTGGCGATGGAGACGCCATCGTTCGTGATCGTGGGAGCGCCCCACTTCTTCTCAAGAACGACGTTGCGACCCTTGGGCCCGAGCGTCACCTTGACGGCGTCGGCGAGGGTGTTCATGCCCCGCTCGAGACCGCGACGGGCTTCCTCGTCAAACGCGATCATCTTGGCCATTGCGGATTCCCTTGCTGCTCAGGGGTGATCGGCGCCGCCGCCCGCGACGGCGTTGCACCACCGGCGCCGACCACCCTGCCTGGCACTCGCACGTCCCGAGTGCCAACCGCAGCGTACACAAAAGTGCGTGCACGCAAAAATGCGCGCACGCAACTCAGCCGCTAGACTGGCCCGCATGAGCCCGAACGAGCCCGGTGGGCTGCGCGAACGCAAGAAGCTCGCGACCCGCGAGGCCCTCAGCGCCGCCGCCCTGCGCCTGGCCCTGGAGCACGGCCCGGAGAACGTGCGCGTGGACGACATCGCCGAGGCCGCGGGCGTCTCACCGCGGACCTACAACAACTACTTCTCCAGTCGCGAACAGGCGATCGTCGCCGCGCTCGCCGCCGAACGAGCCCTCCGCGTCGGCGCCGCGCTCCGCGCTCGGCCCGCCGACGAACCCCTCGCCGACGCCGTGGTGGCCGCCGTGCTCGACCTGTGCACGTCCACCGACGAGCCCAGCGGTGACGCGCTCACGCTGATCACGTCGAATCCCGCGCTGCGCAAGGCTTTCGTGCAGACCCTCACCGAGATCGAGCAGCCCTTGGCGGCCGCTATCGAAGCCAGGACCGGCACGCGCGGCCTCGCCCCCACCGTGCTCGCCGCGGCAGTTTCGGCGGCGGCCCGCGTGGCACTGGAGAACTGGGTCAGCCCCGCCCCCGGGAACCCGCTTCTCGTTGTCCCCCAAGGCTCCCTGGCCGAGCTCATGCGCGAGGCGCTCGGCCACGTGGCCCCCGCGCTTGACGCGGCCGACCACTGAACCACTCCGAAGGAGATGCCCGGTGCGCACAGCACTCCTGTCAGCGGTCCTGCTCATGTTCGTCATGACCCCGGTCGCCAACGCCTACGAGGTGACACGGCCCGGCATCGACTGGAAAGGCCCGTTCACCCCCAAGGACGTGGCCTGGAAACGCGCCGCCACCGATCCGCCGACGTTCGACATCGTGCTCAAGCGCTCGTCACCGCCGTACGCGCACATCGTGGCGGTGAACGTCGACGGCACCTTGCTCAAGACTCGCATTCATCCCCGCAAGGGCGGCTTCCCGGTCGGCGCCAACTTCCGTCTGCAATTCGTCGAGAGCCGTGGGAGCAAGGTCCTCGCCGAGTCGCGTGAGTTCAGCATCAGGCACTAGCAGACGCCACCCGCACTCGCCCTCCCCCGAAACATCACCAGCGCAGCCCAAAGAACCCGTTTCGTACTCATAACGGGCTTTGGGAGCGCTCTTTTTCCCGTTATGAGTACGAAACGGGGCTCTCTAGGTTGCGGCCGCCCTGCGTTGGGTCTGGGGGCGGTTGGGATGCATGAGCACAGTTTACTTGGTGTGCGAGTGCTTGAAGGATCTGCGGGACAGGGCCTGGACGGCTGCTTCTGTGGCTCACCGAGGAACGGCGGGGTTGGGGGTCGTTTGCGACCGCTGAGGGCGGGGTTGGGGGTACTTGAAGACCGGCCAACCCACGTGCCCCGTCCGCCGGAGGAGCCGGGTCAGAGGGTGCTGAGGTCGACGGCGGCGGCCATCGCGCGGTAGCCGGCGTCGCTGGGGTGCAGGCGATCGCCGCTGTCGTAGGCCGGGCGGAGTGCGTCCGGGTCCGCCGGATCGGCCATCACGCGGTCGAGGTCGAGCACCGCGTCGTACACGCCGGAGGTGCGGATCCAGGTGTTCACCTCGTCCCGCACCGCCTCGCCGCGCTCGGTGAAGTAGCCAGCGCCCTTGAACGGCGTGATCGTCGCGCCGATCACCCGGATTCCCTTGGCGTGCGCGCGTTTCACCAGATCGTGGTGCCCGGCGATCAGCTCCGCGGCGGTCACCTTCGGGTTCGGCGTCACGCACGCCTCCCCGGGGATCTCGCTCATCCCGATGTCGTTGATCCCCTCCATCACGATCACCGTGCGCACCCTGGGCTGGTCGAGCACATCGCGCTGGAACCGCTTGCCCGCCCTCTCCCCCAGGCACGCGGAGTCGTTGAGCACGCGGTTGCCACCGATGCCGGTGTTGAGCACCGCCCGCGCGTTGCCGAGCCGTTCGGCCAGCTCGTCGGGATAGGTGTTGAAGCCGTCGACCGTCGACATGGCGCCCTCGGTGATCGAGTCGCCGAAAGCCACCACCGCGTCCCGCCTCAGCGGCGGCCCGGTCACCTCGACACCGGCGAGGTAGAACCAGGACGTGGCCTTCTCGGTGAACGCCGCGGCGCCGACGTCCCCGACGTGGTCACCGCTCGCGCGGTAGCTCGTGGTCGTGGCGAACAGGTGCGTCGTCGCCGGGCCGGTCGGCTCGGCCAGGTACAGGGTCACGGTCAGCCGCTCCAGCGGCGCGACGGACAGCGGCACCGGGTCGCTCAGCAGCTGCCCGCCCGGCGGGATCTCCACCATCTTGGACAGCCGGAACGTCAACGGGCGCACCGAACCCGGCCGCACCGCCGCCCCCTCGGCCGTGCGCGCGATCGTGGCGCCCGCGACGCGCAACGGCTTCGCACCGAAGTGGTTGGACAGTCGAACACGGGCGAGGGCGCCGCCGACGCTGGTCCGCACGACCTGCCGCACCGTGTGGTCGGCGAAGCCCTTCTCCGACCAGTTCGGCGCGAAACCCGTGGTGGGCCGCTGCATCGCGGCGGACCACGTGCCCAGCCACACGCCCTGGCTCGCGGCCGCCGGGACCGTCAGCAGACCGCTGCCCAGCACCAGTGCGAGAACGAGGCTCAACACCCTGCGTCCCACGGATATTCCCCTCCCGAAACGCTGTCCGACGCGACTGCCACAACGGTAGACAGGGGGTCTGACAATATCGTTTCGAGATGGGCGAGAACATGACCTACCAGCGGCTTTCCGCCGACGAGGTGCTGACGACGACCCGGTCGGTGCGGCGCAGGCTCGACCTCGAACGGCCCGTGGACCTCGCGCTGGTCCGGGAGAGCCTGGAGATCGCGTTGCAGGCGCCGAGCGGGTCCAACGCGCAGCGCTGGCACTTCGTGGTGATCACCGACGCCGAGAAGCGGGCCGCCATCGGCAAGATCTACCAGCGGGCCTGCCACCAGTACCTCGACGGCCCCGGCGCCGCGGGCAAGCTGCACGCGGAGGACGCGGAGCGCTCGAAGGTCCAGCAGCGCGTGCACGACAGCGTCGCGTACCTCGCCGACGTGATGGGCCAGGTGCCCGTGCAGGTGATCGCGTGCGCACGCACGGGTTCCGCGTCGCTCTCCCCCGGCAACCAGTCCGCGCTGTGGGGCTCAGTGCTGCCCGCGGCGTGGAGCTACATGCTCGCGGCGCGCGAGCGCGGTCTGGGCACGGCGTGGACCACGCTGCACCTGACCTACGAGCGCGAGGTCGCCGACGTCCTGGGCATCCCGGAGGACGTGCACCAGGGCGTGCTGCTCCCGACCGCGCACTACACGGGCACCACGTTCAAGCCCGCCCCGCGTCAGCCGCTCGACGAGGTGCTGCACGTCAACCAGTGGTAGCGGCGAGGACGCGCTGGGGTTCGGCGTCGTCCCGCCGGCTCCAGCGCAGTCCCGCGCTGTCGACGAACTCGAAGGTGAAGCTGTACCCGAGGTCGGGGACGCGCTGCGGTTCCCCGTTGCCGCCCAGCAGTTCTATGTTGCGCTGGAAGTGCTCGCCCGCCTTGAGGATGTCCTGACTGGGCCGCTGCACCGTCGAGGGGCCGAAGCGCCATCCCAGAGCGGGCTCCACGTGCGTCAGCGTCACGTCGAACAGCGGTGCCGCGCTGTGGTTCTCGACGCGCACTGTCACGAACTGGCCCCGGTTGGCCATGACGACCACGAGCAGCCGCGCCTGCGCCTTGTCCCGGTCCGCGCGCTCGGCCTCGCGCACGCGGGCGTCGCGCCCGGCGATCCACAGCGCGGCGACGACGGCCGCGGTGGTCGCGCACGCGCCCACCCAGGTGCCGACCGCTCCCCACCACACGGCGGACTGGCTGGTCAGCCACGACAACGCCCTCGGTGTCGTCGGCCAGGTGATGATCAGCAGTTCGCACACCGCGACCACCGCGAGGGCGGTGTCGCGGACGGTCGATAAGCGCGGGTCGGGCTTCGAGAGCCACTCTTCGAGATCGCCCATGCGCGACATCTTCCCGTTCCGCGCGCAACGGCTCTGCGGCGGGATCACCACAATCCGGCTACCCGAGGTCAGCGGGTCCTAGAGTGATCAACTGTGCCCAAGCTGCTCAGCCGGACCAGGACCAGGACGGACTACCTCGCCTTCCTGCTGTCGAGGGAGTGGCCTGTGCTCCTGTCGGCGACAGGGGTCGTGCTCGGCGTGGTCACCCTGCTGCCCAGCGCGCTCGGGCTGGCCCTGTCGGTCATCGCGGTGCTGCTCGGCACGATCACGCTGATCCGCGACGTCCGGCTGCTCAACGCGAGGTGGTCGGCCTACGACTTCTCCACCATCGCCGCGCCGTTCCCCGCCACGGAGCTGCAACCGCCCGTGTCCTATCCCGACGCCCACTACCTCCACATTCCCAACCGTGGCACGGTGATGCTGAGCGCGGAGATGGACAAGGCGCTGCGAACGAGGCGGTTCACCGTCGAGATCGACGAGGAGCCCTACCGCCTTCCCGCGCGACTGCGCGCGACCGCCCCGCACGTGTTGCCGCTCCAGGCCCGCGGCCGGTTGCTGTTCAACGGCACTGTGCTTGGCATGCATGGGGAACCGTTGCCCACCGCTGTCCGCGAGCACACTGGCCGATCTCGTCGGAGTCAGCACGATCGTCATGACCAGCGACGGGTTCCTGCTGGCCATCGTGCAGTCGGAGCGCAACTCCGCGAGTCCCCTGCTGCTCGCGCCCGCGGGGAGCGGCACGCTGGAACCGCGTGACGCCAAGGACAACGCCGACCTGACCGCCATCGTGCGCACCGCGATGGAGCGGGAACTGCTGGAGGAAACCGGGATCAAGCGGGAGGAGCTGCGGGCGACGCACGTGCTCGGATTCGGTCGCTGGATGGAACGCGGCGCCAAACCGGAGTTCTTCGGCATGACCACGCTCGCCGTGAGCAGCGATCAGGTGCGCGGGCGCAAACCCATGAGGGCGGAACGGTTGTACAGCTCCGCGCAGGTGCTGATCGAACTTGATCTGCCCGCACTCGGCGGAGAACTCCGCGCCGGGCACGAGCTGCTGGCCGCGCCGAGCCTGCCGCACCGGGTGCGCGATGATGGATCGGTGCCGCTGCTACTGGGAATCCGGGCCGCCGCGTTGTCGAGCGCGTCATGACCGCCGCGACCGGCTACGACGGGCTGTCCTCCCGGTTCGTCCCCGCCGCCGAGCTGCGGGCGTTCCTGTTGGGCTGCTTCGACATCGCTGAGCACGAGCTGTTCCTCGGCCACGAAGACCGCATCGACGAAGACATGGGGGACACGGTGTTCGCCGCGTTCTGTACCTACCACGAGGTGTCCGGCGACTTCGCGATGGGATTCAACATCGGCATCGAGGGCAGGCTGGTCGACCGCGTCGGCCGCCGCGAGTTCGCCGAGCAATTCGCCGCCCACTTCGACGCGAACGTGCTCTACGGCTCCGACGAGCCGCCCGGTTGGTGGACGGTGGTCCTGCCCAGCGGCGAAGCGGTCCTCGCCACGATGGACGAGGGCGAGAACCACTACGTGCTCACTTCTCCGCTAGCTCCGCCGCCCGCCGCCGGACCGACTTCGACGCGTTGACGTCTGCCGCGATCTCGCGCAGAGCCACCTGGCCGCGCTTGTACCGGTTCGAGTGCAGTGCGATCGCGGCTTCGAGCCGGATCTCGTCACGCACGCCGCGGTCCATGGCAAGGCTTTCCAGTTCGTCGTTGCCGTCCCCGGGTTTGCGTCGCCGCAGCTCCAGCGCGGCACCGAGCCGGACCTGACCGAGGCTGGCGTAGAGCTTGGCCAGCTTGTCCGCGGAGAGGTGCTGCCGGAGCCGCCCCGCCGCCCGCATCCGGTCCGCGTCGGGGTACCGGGAGTTCTCGGCCACCTCGACCAGCCGCGTGACGGCGGCCTGGGTGTTGATCAGTGCCAGCTTTTCCAGCACCTTGAACAGGTATTGGTCGCCCGGCCCGCACCCGTCGGCCACTCCCGACAAGATCGCGACGGCGTCCGCCCGTTCGATCACCGCGGCACCGGCGGCTCGCACGCGCAGCTCGCGGTCGAGCCTGCGGTCCAATGCGAGCCGCAACAGCTGCCCGTTGTCGAAATCAAGCCGCTCCACCAGGAACAGGGCGGCTTCGAGTTGCAGATTCCGATCGGTCACCTCGTCATCGGCGAGCCCTCGCAACACCATTTCAGCTCGCACAGCGGACACCGACACCGCGAAGTCGGCCGCATCAGTCCACGCGGGATCGGGCGTCCGAAGCAGCTCGGCCAGCACGGAGAACGTCCGGTCACTGTCCCGCACCGCCTCCCACGCCGCCCGCGCGGCCAGCAATCGGCTGGCCACCTTGGTTTCCGGGGCCTCCGCGAGCTTCGCGAAAGTCTCGGCGGCCAGGTCCGCGTCGACGCGCTTGAGCAACTCCGCCGCCTTCAACCGCACCGCGTCGCGCTCGTCCCCCTGAGCCACCTTGTGCAGCAACCGCCTGGCCAGCCCTCGATCAAGCTCCCCGAGCTGGCGGTCGAGCGCCCTCCGCGCCGTCATGCCGTTCTTCGTGTTCGCGAGGAAGCGCAGCGCCAGCGCGACCCCGGCTTCCGGAACGCTGACCAGCAGCCAGCGGATCGCGTCGAAGCGGCGGTGTTCCTGGGCGGGCCCCAGCACCACCCGCGTCACCTCTCGGGTGGCGAGTTCGGGGTCGATGTCGCGCAACCACCCCGCGAAGTCATGCCATCGCTTCCGCGAAGCGTCCTCTTTGGACAGTTCCTTCGTCAGCAGCTTCACCGCGCGCGCCACGATGCGCGGGGCCACCGCCACCCCGTTGCGCACGAGCTGCGCGATGAAGCCGATGTTGTGCTCACGGTGCCGCCAGCCCAGCAACCGCGCGAGCTTGTGGTTGACGTCCTTGCCCGCCTCGGCCCATCGCGCCACCAGGAAGACCATCACCTCCAACTGCGGCCACGGCCATTCCTTTTGCGGGGCGAGGAGTTTCCGGCTCGCCCAGGCACGCGGGTCCGGATGCCGCGCCGCGAGGTGGCAGGCGGCGAAGTACTCCTCGACGGTCTGGTGCAGGAACCGCCAGTCCTCCCGCCGCTGCACCACCAAGCCGCTGATCCGCAGCGCGTCCGCGATGACCTCCGCCCACTCCCGCTGCGGCACCCCCTCTGGCGGCTGCACGCCCCGCCACGCCAGCGCGTGCTCGATCAACGTGCGATCGTCGCCCAGCTGCTGATGCCCGAAAGCCATGTCCTGGAACAGTTCCTGGATTCGTTCGAGCAGCGCGTCAGCCGCCTCCTCCGCACGCTTCCCGTACGAGGCAACGCGATCGCGCAGCTGACCACGTGCATCGGCCTCGCGGAGCTTCACCACGAGCCAGGACACGAACTCCCGGTACAGCTGCGACTGGTTGTCCGGCAGCTCGGCGTCGGGCTTCTCCGCGAACAGCAGGCACAGCATGGTGGAGATCAACGGCACGTGGGCCAGCTCGTGCAGCTTCGTCCGGCGGACCCGGGCCACGAAGTCGGTCGCGGCGCGCTCCGGGTCGGTGATCTCCCTGGCGGACAACCATCCCGCGACGAACGCGTGCAGTTCGGTGTCGCTGAACGGTTCGATCACGTAGGTCGGGAACTGCGCACTGTTGATCAACCCGCGGTCGTTCAGGGGGCGGCTGGTGACCAGGAAGCGGAACGCGGGGTTCTCGCGGTGGTCGGCCACCCTGCGCAGCACCGCGTGCCGCGCCGCCGGTTCCAGCACCTCGTCCAGCCCGTCCACGAGCACCAGCCACGGCACCCCCGGCAGCGGTTCGGCGCGGAACAGCTCCAGCAGCGGCGCCGCGGTCCAGCCCGTGGCTCAGCCCCCGCACCACGCCGTCGGCCAGCGCGTCCGGCAGCGTGCGGTCCTGGCTGAGCACGTCGGCGGTGATCGGCACCGGCACGAACGCGCCGTCGCCCTCGGTGAGCCAGCGCTCCGCCGTGGTGGCCGCGATGTGCCTGACCAGGCTGGACTTCCCGGCTCCCGGATAGCCCAGCACCTGGACGCCCGCGTGCCGTTCGAGGAGGCTGTCCGCGTCCACCCGCTCCAGCGCCTCGTCGTCGCCGTCCTCGGCCTGCCGGGTCGCCTGGCGGGTGAGGTAGATCTTCGACAGCGGCGGCGCCGCGTGCCGGACGCTCGGATACGGGTGATCGCGATCGGCTTTGCGCACGGCGTCGAGGTAGCCGCGCAGCACCGGGCCGACGTGCCGCCAGCCACCGGCGCTGAGCTGCTCCGGTTCCAGCAGGTCCAGCCACTCGCGAGCGCTGTCCCTGAGCTCTGGCACCGCGATCGGACCATCCGGTCCGACCAGCGCGCACACACCACCGGTGCGCATGTTCAGCACCGGTGCCCCGGGCTCGGCGTCGAGCCGGATCAGCTCGTCACCGGAGAGCGTTTCCGGGTGCAGGCAGGCACATGCACGAGTCTCGGCCTGCACGAACGCGAGCCCGTCCGGCCCGCGGACGAGCGCGACCCCGGGCTCGACGGCGACTCCGCGAAGCCCGTCGACGGTGACCACCGCATCACGAAGAGCGCGCCGGAGCCGTTGCCGCGCAACGCTCTTCGGGCCTTCGTGCAGGTGGACATCGCCGTGGATGACCCCAGCCTGCACAAGGTTGCCGTAGACGTCCCGAGAGGTGTTCTCCTGCACCCGCCCACGCTACTTGAAGAACAGGTTCACGATCCCGTCCCTGGCGAGCAGGAAGCCGACGATGCCGAGCGCCCACCCGATCGCCTCGGTCTTGTTGCGCACGATCCACGTGTGCAGCCGCTCCAGCTTGGGCCGCAGCCACGTCCACGCCAGCGCCCGCACCACGAGCAGCAGCAACGCGGGCAGGATCATCACGACCACGTAGCCCGCCAGCACCGGGACCCAGGTCACCGGCCCGAGCCCGGCATTGGTGAGCATGCCGATCGCGGCGAGGTACGGCACCATCGTGGCGACCTCGATCAGCGCGGCCGTCACGCCGAGGCCGACCATCGAGAAGAGGCTGCCGCCGACCTTCGGTTCCCGCGCGGGCTTGGGCTTGCGGCGCTTCGGGTCGAACCAGAAGCTCGCCACGAACATCGCCACACCGACCACGGCCGACACCCAGTAGCCGGTCCGCCCCTCCAGCAGCTGGCCGAACTGGTCGAACACACCGCGCAGGCCGAGCATCAGCCCGACGCCCACGGCGAAGTAGAACACCGAGATCGTGGCCAGGTAGACCACCATCCGCGCGACCGGACGGTCCTTGAGCGCCAGCAACAGGTAGATCGGGACGCCGAGCGTGCCGAAGCTCGTGCTGTCCACCAGCGCGAGCGCGACCAAGGACAGCAGAAGGGCGATAGTCACGACTTTGATTCCCCCGGAGAGCGGCCGATTCCGAGGACCTTATCCGTCAGGTCGCCGAACGCAGCGCGGAAGTCGCTACGTTTAGACGTTTTCCGAACATCCAGAGCGCGATGTCCACGCACCGGAGCAGGCTCGTGCCCTCGCGCATCCCCGCGTCCGCCCGTATCTCGGCCACCCGCTGCGCGCGGCCGGGATCAGCGGCGAACCAGGAGTGCAGGCACTGCCAGAAATCCTCCGGCCGCCCCAGCACGTCCAGTACCACCGGGTCGTGGACGGGAACGTGGTGCGGTCGCTTGCGGGCCAGCAGTTTCCCCGCGACCGGTGCCGCGATCCCTGGAGTCTCGGCCAGCGCCTGCCACAGGCGGTCGACAGGACCGTCCGGGGCGTAGGCCGCTGCGGGCGACTCGTGCATCGGCGTGTGCGCGACCTCGGCCAGCAGGGCGCTGAGCTGGCCGAACCTGGAGGAGAGGCATTCCAGCGCGGCGATCCCGTGCCACGGCAGGCTCAGCGA
Organism: Allokutzneria sp. A3M-2-11 16; assembly: GCF_024213555.1. Lineage (GTDB taxonomy): Bacteria > Actinomycetota > Actinomycetes > Mycobacteriales > Pseudonocardiaceae > Allokutzneria. The sequence continues at coordinate 235,641 of NZ_JANAVO010000009.1, forward strand.
CATCGTGGCGGCGACGTCCGCGGGCGTGAACACGTCCGACTGGTCGGAGTCTTCGAGCCGCTCGTAGCGCCTGGCGGTCAGCGACGTCAGGTAGTACCGGATGTCCTCGGCGGCGGTACCACCGAGGACAGCCTCGTCGAGCACTCCGTGCGCCCAGCCGTAACCGCTCATACTCGTCAGTAGAGCGATCTCACGGCCGGGGTGACCAGCGTTGACCGGATTTGCGACAAGTTTCGATACGGCAGCGTTACCGTGGAGTCGCCACCGAGGCCAGGATCGCGCCGAACTGGGTCGCGACCAGCTTGCGGATCGGGATCGCGGTCGCGGGCACCTCGGCCTCGGCGAGGTCGGCCCACCGCTCGAACACCCCGGTCAGCTCGGCGTGCGCGGCGCGGATGGCCGGGGTCCCGTTGCCGACCGCCAGCTCACCGTCCAAAGTGGACAAAAGCATGCCGCCGAGGCGCATCCGGACCGACTGCAGCACCTCGGCGGAGTGGAACCGCTCGGACACCACGGCGGTCCGGTCCGCGCCGGGGGCGTCGGCGGCGGCCGAGGCGATCCTGGACTGCTTGGCCAGTCCGGGCAGGAAAGCGTTGAGCGCGCGGCGGTACGGCGACCGGGCCGACAGGTCGCCCTGCACGGAGGCCAGCAACCCGGACAACACCAGGTCCGCCTCCATCAGCTCCTTCGCCCGCTCCCGCAACACCGCGGCGTAGGAGACGTCCAGCGGCGTGGTGTCCCGCGAGTCCTCATTGGTCCAGTACGGGACTTCGCTTACCAGATAACGGGTTCCATAACGCTCCACATAGGACATGCTGGAGTCTCCCGCCTCGTAGTCGGTGTGGTCGAGGCCGATGGACTCCAGGTAGTCGATGCTCTGCCGGGCGCTGAGCCCGAGGTAGATGCCCGGCGCCAGCTCCCGCATGTACGGCTCCTCGTTCTCCCCCGTTTGCAAGGGAAGGCCGAGGTGCTCCGGGATCGCGGTCAGCGCGCGGGAGAGCTCCGGAGTGGTCGAGTCGGCGTAGTAGTACACCCCGCCGTACTCGGCGTTGTGCAGCGAACACATGAAATCCGGCCTGACCTCGTCGAACAGCCGCATCAGCGCGACCGTCTCCGGGATGACCGCGTCGAAGAAGACTCCCTTGTACGCCAAGGGAAAGGACCACTCCACCTGCTCACGCCCGGCTGGCCGGTAGAAGTTCCTGCCGTAGCGGCGCATGGTCAGCGGTGGCTCGAACCACCCCTCGTTCAGCCGTGTCCCGTCCGGGTCGATGCACGGGATGACGTGCCAGGTGTGGCCCAGGTCCGCGCGCAGCTCCGGGTCCGCGGCCAGGGTCCTGGCCAGGTGCAGCGCGGTCTGCCCGCCCACCGGTTCGTTGGGGTGCACGGCGGCGAAGACCACCGCCTGCCTCGGGCCGCCCTCGACGGTCAGCGACCACAGCGGCTCACCGAGCCGGGAGGTGCCGATCCGCCGCACTGACGTGCAGTCGCGGTACTGCTCGGCGACGGCGTTGATACCGGTGAGAAGGTCGTCAACGCCGAGAAACCGGTCGATCTCCGGAACCTCGTCCACCAGCCGCAGGATGCGCTCGAACACAGTGTCCTCCAACCGTCGCCACAAAGATCCACTATGGCACGCCGGTCTATGTCCACAGTGGACTCATTCGGTCCACGGGGCAACCGACGTTGGTCGGGTTGACGACCGCGAAAAGCATGCGGGAGCGCTCTCACGACCAGGGTATCCCCCCGGGGCCCGGAAGGGGATTCCCCTTTGGCGCCAGCAAAAACAAGCACACTCGAATACCACTCCGGCAACCGCCGGGATGCCGCGGACGCGGAATGGTCCACCCTGCGGCTTGGCCGTCGCACCTACGTCAACGGCAGCAGCCGCGAGGGGCCCGACAGGCTGATCGGGCTGCGCCCGGACGGCTCAGCCCGCTTCGTCTCGCCCTCGCTGTCTCGCCCTGGCTGTCTCAGCCCTGCTTCGCGGCGGCCTTGGCGGCCTTCTTGAACTCGCGCACCTCGGACAGCGACTTCGCGTCCACCACATCGGCCACGCTGCGACGCGAGTCCTTCTCACCGTAGGCCCCGGCGGCGGCGCGCCAGCCCCTGGGCTCCACCCCGAGCTGCTTCCCCAGCAGCGCAAGGAAGATCCGCGCCTTCTGGTCCCCGAACCCCGGCAGCTCCTTGAGCCGCCGGAGCACCTCCTTGCCGTCCGGGTCCTCCCGCGTCCACACGTTCTCGACCGCACCGTCGTAGTGCTCGATCAGGAACCGTGCCAACGTCTGCAGCCGCTTCGCCATCGACCCCGGGAACCGGTGGATCGCGGGCGGCTCCGAGGCGATCGCGACGAACTCCGCCTCCGGCGCCTCCGCGATCCGGTGCACGTCGAGCGCGCCCATCCGGTCGGCGATCACCTTGGGCCCCTTGAACGCCTTCTCCATGGGGATCTGCTGGTCGAGCAACATGCCAAAGAGCAACGCCAGGGGATCCGCGGCCAGCAGGGCGTCCGAGTCCGGGTCCTGGGCGAGGCACAGCGTGCGAGTCATGGGCAGAGCTTGCCACGGGGTGGCCGGTGTCGCCGCCCGTGGGGTTGGACTTCGGGCGTGGGTGGTCCGCTGGATTTCCGGCTTGCGTGGCTGGGCTTCCAGCGGGCTCGGCTGGATTTCCAGCGTGGGTCGCTGGGCTTCCAGCGTGGGGGTCGGCTTGACCTGGGGCCCCTTGCGCGTGCCCTTGGGCCTCTCAGGGGCACGGGA